>NZ_CM137735.1:2902500-3617500 GCF_054611515.1 Methylobacterium sp. CM6257 | reverse complement strand
ACGCAGGTGAGCTGCGCCCACCGGTTCACACCCGAGACATCCTGACACATCCCGGGATGCGCTCGGGCGTTTCAGGGCATGCAAGCGTAACGCTGCTCTTATCGACGGCTCACGCGCATCCGCCATACCGCGCCACTGGGGCGAAAAGAGCGCAACGCCGGCATTACGAGCACCACTGCCGTCCGCGAAGCAGCCCCACCTTCAACAGCCCCGCCCGGCCTGGCCGCGGCGGGCTCTTCTCGTCACCGCTCAGCCGGCGCGGCGGTTACAGCGGACATATGCCGAGGTACCCCACGCGCTCGTCCAAGTCAGGTGGTCGCCATCGACGATGAGGCGAACCCGGGAGGACCAGCGCCGAGCACGATCGCCGCAATTGGCGACCATAGTCCAAGCGTTGCCGGTACGGTGAGCGTCGCGGAAGCTGCAGATGGTGTCCCCGGCCTTGGCGCGCTCGGGCGTGATCGTGGCCTGGAAATAGCCATGACGGCGCGAGGGGGCACCGCAGGCATCAGCCGTGGGACCCCAGGTGCCGACGTAGTCTGAGTTGGACGAGGCTGAGCGCTGTACAGCTGGCACCCCAGCGGGCTGCGATCCGAGGATCGGTGAAGCTGGCGCCGCCACGACCGCAGGCGGCGCGGCGACCATGGCGGGCTCTGGCGCTGCAACCATGACCACGTGGCCGGGCATGTCCTCGGATGGATCGATGAGCGGTTCACCAACAGTCGGAGTCGACGGGGCCCGGAATGGCATGTCCTCGCTGAGGTAGGCGGCGCAATAGGCGAACAGACCAACCCAGCCCAGAGCGAGAAAGAGCTCGGGCGCGTAGCTGCGCCGACCTAAAAGTCGTGGCTCAATGGCTAGGTCGGCCAAGACTACCGCCGCCATCTCGTCCTCCTACCCACATCTTTGAACGGCCTGTACGCCCGCCACCGGTTCTCGGCGCCCATGATGGCGAGTTTTGAGGCTCCGATCAGCAATTCTTCAATGTTAAGGCGCCTAATTACCGATGCAAAAATAGTTAATATTTCGTTAACCCATCTCGCCTGGATCGTGTTTGGGAAGTCCGAGGCTGCCGGCGGCGTAGGGGCCGCGTTCGCCCTGTGAATAGCCGTGATTAAGGCAGTTGCGACACCCATGCCGCAGCGATCGAATCTTTGATTACTGAGTTTAGATTGGCCGGCGCCCGACGCGCATGGGTACGCTCCGACTCGACGTCATGGCCGACGCCCCCGACTTTTCCAGCTTGGTCGCACTGCTTGGATGGCGATGCGGGAAGCTGCGCAGCAGCCTATCCTCTGCTCTTGCCGGAGCGCTGGCCGTGTAGCCCCGATCCGCCACGCCCCATTTCTGCCTGGCAGCCAGAGCCGCTGCACGCCGCATCACCGTGGACGACGCTGCGACACCAGACGGACGCCCCCCCGAAAATAGATAGCTGCGTCGTCGGGAATGGACAGAAGTCATGACGTAGTTAAAGCTCAGGCGCCAACAAAATCTCGAGATCATCCTGCGTCATTGCGACGGTCGGCGCGCCATCATGATCGAATAGCGATTGCGCCAGTGCACCCTTGCGCTCTTTCAAGAGCTCCATCTTCTCCTCGATCGTTCCACTCGCCACGAGCTTGTGCACGAACACCGGCTTGGTCTGTCCGATCCGGTAGGCCCGATCGACCGCCTGATCCTCCACGGCAGGGTTCCACCAGGGATCGTAGAGGATCACGGTATCGGCCGCGATCAGGTTGAGACCTGTCCCCCCGGCCTTCAGGCTGACGAGGAAGACTCGGACAGAACCTTCCTCAAACAGCCGGATCACCGCCGGCCGGTCCCGAGTCGCTCCGGTCAGGAGTGCATAGGCGATAGCGCGCTTCGCGAGCCGCTCCTCGATCAGGCGGAGCATCGAAGTGAATTGCGAGAAGACGAGAATACGTCGCCCCTCCGCGAGCAGCTCGACAAGTATCTCCTCTAACCGGTCGAGCTTGGCCGAGCCGGCCACGCCCTTTCGCGCCGGCGATTTGCGCGCCGCGTCCCGTCGCGGCGCAAGATTCGTACTGTCGCCGCTGTCCGCGTCGGCCAACTTCAGGAGGCGCGGGTCGCAGCAGGCTTGGCGCAGCTTCAGCAGGGCGTCGAGGATGACGATCCGGCTGCGCGCCCAGCCCCGCTCGGCGATCGCCGCGCTGACGCGCGCATGCATCGAGAGCCGGATCGCCTCGTAGACGTCGCGCTGCGGGCCCTGGAGGTCGATGCGCTCGACGATCTCGGTCTTCGGCGGCAGCTCGCGGGCGACCTCCTCCTTGGTCCGGCGCAGCAGGAACGGCCTCACACGGCGGGCCAGCAGCCGGCTGCGCTCACGGTCGCCGTGCTTCTCGATCGGGTTGCGCCAGACCCGGGCGAAGCTCCTGCGGTCGCCGAGCAGGCCGGGACAGGCGAAGGCGAACAGCGACCACAGCTCGTCGAGGTTGTTCTCCAGCGGGGTTCCGGTCATGCAGACGCGATGGCGGGCCTCGATCCCGAGCAGCAGCTTCGTCGTCGCGGCATCCGGATTCTTGATCGTCTGCGCCTCGTCGAGGAGCAGCAGCGACCACGTGCGCGCCGCCAGCACGGCGTGATCGCGGGCGATCAGCGGATAGGTCGTCAACACGAGATCGCTGTCGGGGATCGCGCCGAAACGATCCGCGCGATCGTGGCCGTGGAGCGTTAGGACGCGCAGATCGGGCGCGAACCGCTCCGCCTCACGGCCCCAGTTCGCCATCAGGCTGGTCGGCGCGATCACGAGGGCTGGACCGTCGAGCCGACCCTGTGCCTTATCGATCGCCAGCAGAGCCAGAGCCTGAACGGTCTTGCCGAGACCCATATCGTCCGCGAGCACGCCGCCGAACCCGACGTCGCCCAGGAAGGCGAGCCACGACACGCCCTCCTGCTGGTAGGGCCGCAGCGTCGCGCGGAAATTTGGGGGCAAGCGGGCCGACGGGATACCGCCGGCCGCACCGAGCCTACGACCCATTTCGCGCACGCGCTCGCCGCCGCACCAGGTCGTGTCGGGCATCGCAGCCTCGAAGGCCGCAAGCTCGGCAGCGTCGGCACGGTTGAGGCGCAAGCGGCCCTCCGCAGCCGAGTTACCGAGCGCGAGATCGCGGATCGCCGCGACGATCGGCTTGAGCCGCGTCGCCGGGAAGGCGAGGACGCGCCCATCGCCAAGGGGCAGGTAGGCCGCCTCATCCTCCTCTGCCGCCGCCCCCACCATCGCGAGATCGAAGCCGGGTGCGGCGATCATAGCGACGATCGGACCGATCAGATCGATCCGCTCGCCGTCGACCATGACGCCGAGATGGAGTTCGAGCCAGTCGATGCCCGATCCTTCGCGGACCTCCGCCTCGAAGCGGTCGCCCGCCCGCAGCAGCCGGCCCGGGAAATCGTCGGAGACCTCGATCTCCCAACCCGCCCTCCGAAGCTGGGGCAGGACATGAAACTGCGCGTCAAGCCAAGCCAGATCGTCGCCCTCCGGGACGAAATCGCGCGCGTGCGCGGCCGGGACCCGGGCGCGCCGCTCCGGCAGCGGCACGAAGTCGTTGGCCAGCAGATCGGCGACGGCGCGGCGCTCTGCGTCCGCGTCGCGATGAAGCTCGATCAGGCGTCCAGCCGTAAGCCGCGTCACCACGGGATGAGCTTCGCCGAGCGGAATGGTCACGGGACCGTAGCGGAAGGAGAGGCGACCCAGCCCGACCCGTTCGGGCAGGGGCGGCGCGCCGTAGCCATAGTAGCTGAAAGGTGAGGCCGCCTCCGGCGGGAGATCGGCAGCGAACAGGCTCAGGACCGGTGTCGGCGCTACACTGGTCAGATGCTCCCGCTCGGGCTCCGGCGCCGCTAAAGCGGCCAGGCTAGGGGCACGCTGGATTAAAGCAGCGTTGAACGCCGCCACCGCGGCGCCGGGCACCTCCGGAGCGGCCAGCAGCGTCGCGGCAATCCGCGGCGGATGGCCCGTCTCGACGGTGCCGATCAAACCCTGCTCGGGATCGACATAGACCGGCGGGGTGGCGGCGAGTGCGACACCCGGACCGGCGAGTTCGAGCCGGGGCACAAGGGCGGCCTCACCGGCCGGCTGCCAGACGATCCGGCCCGATCGCGGCGGCCCCGCAGCCAGAACCGACCCAGCAAGACCAAGCCAACGCGCCCGCCCGGTGGCGAGGATCTCCGCGAGGATCGCCGCGCCCGCGTCGCAGGCGAGGCTGATGGCACCTCCACCCCCGTAGCTCCCGTACTCCCGGCGGAGCAGTGCCGCCGCCCGGAGGATCCTCAGATCCGAAGGCCTCAGGAACTTGGCGGAGCTGCCCGATAGCGCTGTGCTGGCCTCGTAGGGGCGGCTGTTCTGCGAGAAGCCGCCGCCTTTGAGCAGCCGCGCGGAGATCGGTCGGACGCCGAGCCGCGGGACACCTTGGCCCATCGGGATCGGGCTGAGCACATAGACGAGGCGTTGCGCGATGCTGTCGGGATAGCTCTCCTCGGCCATGGCTTGAGCCCGGCCGAGATCGTCCAGCCACGCGGCCAAGCCCGGGATTGAGACGATACCTTGGGTGGGCGCTACGACGGAGCGCGGTGCCGGCGTGGACAAGAGCCGAGTGATGCGCTCCTCAGACGAAGGACGAGGCAGGCTCTGCGCCGATTGAAGCCGGTAGAGGAGCACGGCGGCAACATGCTTGCAGTTGAAGCCCACCGGGCAGGTACATTCCCCCGCGATGCTGAGGCCGCCGCGAATGCCCTCTCCGATCTCGATCGTCTGCTCGTAGGGCCAGCGAGCCGTGCCGCGGACCTGCCCGAACACGACCTCGCCGTCCTCTTCGACAGCCAGAACCCGGCCCTGCCGCACGTACTGACGCGCAGCCTCGAAGGCGTTGCGGCCGACCTCGCTGAGGATGTCCCCTTCGCTGTAGCGCTCCATAGGACTTCCGCGGAGCCTCCTCGAACGCCGATTTCGGTGTCCATTCGACGAAAGCGAGAGTGCCTTTGTCAATCGAGCGGCGTGTCAACCGTAAAGCATCGCCATAACCGTCTCGCCTCGGGCGCCGTACACTCCTCAGGCGTGGAGCCCACCAACACCGTCACCTCGCGGCTGATCACTCACGTGGGCGATTGAAGACCCGCTTCAGAGAGGCATCATAGCTACGAGACGATCGCCCCCTGGCCGTCGTGCCAAATCACCCTGATCAGACCGCCGCGCCGCCCTCCGTATACCAACGGGCGTCGGGCTGGCGCGTGGCATGCGTCACTGTGGCTGTTCCCTGGGCCGCGCTGAGAGAGTGGTGCAATCGCAGGCCAGATCAGCCAGTACGCCTTCGAAAGTGCCAAGCTCATCGGGAAGACCGGCAGCGACGGCCGCGGCACCCCTGTACGTCACATGGCCTCCCTGGCCTTGATCGCTTCGGCCGTGAGGTTCTTCCGGCCGGCGGCGTTGTCCCGCCTCTCCGCGGGCGGGTGGGCCCCGAGGTCGCCCTCCCGGGCCGGCTGCCCGACAAGCTTGGTTAGGAGCTGCCGCATCACCTCGGCCTGGCGCACCGTCTCGGCCGCCATTTCGGCGTCGATCGGCTGCGTCGTCGGCGCGGCTCTTCCGCCCGGGGCACGGCCCCTAAAGGGGCGGCTGCCCCCTTGCTGCCCCGCGGATCGCGCCGTCATGACCCTGCGAGAGGTCACCAGCGGCCGTGGGCAGCTTGGCCGGCACTCGTTGAACTTAGAAGCGCTCGCGGCCGCCACTGGCCAAATTCGAAGGGGTGCGCGGCCAGCCCTGGCGAGGAATCCGTTGGGTCACTGAACAGCAGGGCGTTGCCCAACAGGATTAAGCCGCCAAGTCCAGATCGGTATTCACGGATTGTACATCATGTGCCCCATTTAAGCTGAAATGTCCGAACGAAATCTGTATTATTGCGTCTCTTATTGGCAGCTATAGAGTCTATACCGATGTGCGAGCGCCGCGCAAAACTTCGTGTGCGGACTACTATCGAGGGGCGGGCCGCCTTCCCGGGGGGCCGCACGGACGTTCGTTGCATCGTCACGAATTTCTCGCCGGTGGGGGCTTGTCTCTCATTCGTGCCGGGTACGACGGTGCCGCGCATGTTCCAGCTGGCAATTGGGCAAGAGCCTGCAGCCTCGCTTGTCCGTGTGGTCTGGCGGCGTGAGGAAGTGGTTGGGGTGGCCTACCAGGTGCCCCGGGCAGGTGTGCCCGACGTAATCCCTGGTTGGTGCTGAACTCACCGGAGAGCGGGGCGCGGGTATGTCGGCCAGCGCCTCAAGGCGCGTGAGCGCCAGCGGGCACGAATCCGCTCGGCCCAGCAGTCCAGTCGAAAGTAGCCGTCATGAGAGTGCTCCCGGATCCGAGCATTCCGCGGCCCGGGCTACCTGCTTTCTCACCGCCGTCCGCGCTGCGTCGGGACCGAGCCAATAGGGCGCCCGCGGAGGCTCTGGGCCAGGCGCATGAGGTCAGCGTCAGGCTATGAACGACCGCCACGCTTGGCCGCTCGTTCTTACCCCTGGCCACATCACAACCGTAAAACCTGAGCCGCAGGATGGCCGTTGGGCGAGAGCTGCACACGGCGTGCAGGCGCATTGCCGGCGCTCTGAATTGCACCGCAGAGCAACTTGCGGGGCCGTGGCCCGCGTCACTTTCCAGACCGCGGTCACTTCATTCATACGTTCTTATCCATCCACTTTAGGTTGCCATTTACAGGCGCATGAGAGGAATCGGCAGACGAGACAGAGGCCGAAGTAGTCGAGGTTGCGCTTGCGGGTCGAGCGCTTCGGCCGACGAACCGTGTTCTGCGCCGCGCCCGATGCGCCCCGAGCGCGGACAGGATGCGGACGATCTGCCCGCGGTTCATGTTGCCGTAGCCGTCGAGCTGGGTGCCGCGACCGGGCACGCAGAACTCGTTCGAGCGCAGGATGCCCTTTGGCTCGGAGCGCGAGCTCAAAGCGCTTGGCCTTGCGCGGCCCGCCGGCGACCTGTGGCCCGAGATACTTCCAAGCCGGGACCGAGCCGAAGCCTTCCTTGAAGCCGAGCTCGGCTTGGAGCCGCTGCTTTGTGGCTGGCCGCACCTGCAGGGCGTTCAGCGTGCAGTTCGTAGGTCGGTCGAACACCGACCGCATGGTCTTGCGCTCGGCCTCGCGGGCATCCTTCATCACGTTGGTCAGTGTAAAGGCGGCGACGAACGGAACCTGCTTGGCGGCGCGCCCGACAACCTCGGCTTCGATGCCGAACTCGCCGGCGTTGAGGGCCAACATGGGCGGACCGCTTTCGTCGGCAAGGCGCCTGGGACAGCTAAGCGGCCTCGACCGTGAGCGAAACTAGGCCGAGGGATCGGCCGCTCTCGTCCCGAATAGACACACTAATCTGATCGCCCGGCTTATCGGAGAGGTGATCCTCGGCGAGTTCAGTGAGGACTTTTAGCGCCTCATGGCGGGCCGCTCGAGCGTCCGGAAACTCCGTCCCTTCGTTGTCCTTGATCAGCTCGCCATCCATGATACCGAAGTAGTAGCGCGCCACCGGCCTCTCCTTGCTCGATGGTACGCTAACCTCGCGCCCCCTCCGGCGTTGCTTGACGCCCAGGCTTGGAGCAACTGCCGGTTCAGCGCCCGATGTTGACATCCTCCTCGCCCTGAAGGGCGAGGATTCCTGCGGCTCACGCCGCAAGGTCCTGTTTCACTGGGGCCGCGCGCCGGGCAGAGCCCGGCGCGTCTGACGTCCCCTCCACAGGCCATCGCCGGGGATCGGACCCGGCCCTGACCACGAGCCCCGCGGCCAGGATGTTCAGCGACGCGTTCGCGTCGCGGTCGTGCGTGACGCCGCAGGCGTCACAGGTCCACGTCCGCACGTGCAACGCCCGCTTCCGACCGACCGTGCCGCAACCCGAGCACGCCCGCGTGCTCGGGAAGAAGCGGTCGATCGTGACGAGGTCGCGCCCGTACCACGCGGCCTTGTACCGGAGCATCGCGAGGAGCGCGCCCCAACTGGCGTCGTAGAGCGAGCGCGCGAGCCGCGTGCGGGCGAGCCCGCACAGGCTGAGCGTCTCGATGTGGATCGCTTGGTTCTCGCGAATCCACCGCGTCGAGAGCTTGTGGTGGTGATCACGCCGCGCGTCGGCGACGCGCGCGTGCAGGCGCGCCACCGCGCGCCGGGCCTTCTCCCGATTCTTGGATCCCTTTTTCTTCCGTGCGAGCGCTTTCTGCGCCCGGCGGAGTGCGTGTTGGCGCTGGCGCAGCCAGCGCGGGTTGGCGACCGACGCGCCGTCCGAGGAGACCGCCAGCGTCATCAGCCCGAGATCTACGCCGATCGCCGGCCGCAACGGCTCAGGCGCGGGCGGCGGCTCGACCTCGATCCGGAACGCAACGTGCCAGCGTCCGGACGCGTCGAGCGAGATCGTCACCGACGAGGGCGCCCTCGGCAGAGCGCGCGACCAGCGGATCGCCAGCGGCTGCTTCATCAGCGCGAGCGTCAGCTGACCGTCGCGCCAGCGGAACGCCGTCTTCATGAACGTCGCGGATTGCCAGTCGCGGCGTGACTTGAACCGAGGCTTGCGTCCGAGCCGCTGGAAGAACCGGGCGTAGCCGGATTCGAGATGCCGAAGGGCCTGCTGCACCGGCACGGAAGAGACTTCGGCCAGCCACGGCCACTCGGCCTTCCAGGCCGGCAGCCGACGGGACAGGATCTTGAACGGGATGCGTTCGCGACGCTCGCGCCACGCTATCTCGCGCTCATAGAGCGCGCGGTTGTACACGGCGCGCACGCACCCGAAGGTGCGCCGGAGCAGGTCCGCCTGCTCCGGCGTCGGGTCAAACCGGTACCGGTAGCCCGCCGCGAACGCCATCGGTGCAGCTTAGATGTTCGTGTTCTGTTCGGCAACGGCGCTGGTGCGCTTACATCCCCGGCCTAAACGCCGGGGCCTTTCGCGCACATCAGGTAATGGTCTTCACCTCGCCGGAGACCGGGTCGAGTAGGGTGATCGTCTGCTGGCTCATATGCCGCCCCTCCGACGCTCGCAAAAGGTTTTGTGCGTGCCGCCCGGGGACAAGCTCAGATGCGTGGCCAGCACAGTGCCGACCAGCGGGCACTCGGTGATCAGCGCGACGGGCTGGACGAGCACGTCGAGCGCCGTGTCGCGGGTGCAGTCCGGCCCCTCGACACCGGGTGGGCAGGCGAGCGCGCCGGCCATATAGCCCGGCGTCTCAGCGTGTGCCGGCTGGTCGAAGATCCAGAACCAGGCCCAGCCGAGCATCAGGATCAGGATGATGCCGGCAGTCTGCCGGACGCCGAAAATGCTGCGGGCGATCTCAAACATCGGTCGCGATCTCCGTGACCGGCACATCAGCGCAGGCGCCAAGCAGATCGTCTGTGACCACCATCACCGAACTCGTGGCCGATCATCGCGATCTGGCGCGAGGCGTCGGCCCACCGTCAGTCCTTCAGCGCCGGGATCAGCGCCCGGGCGAACCGCACGAAGCCCGCACGGAACGCGCTCACGCCCCCGACCAGCGCGCCACTTCGTCGGCGACGGCGAACGGCCATTGGAGCGCGGCCTCGTGCAGGATCTCGAACGTGCAGCGATAGACGTCCAGCAGCGCCCATAGGTCGAGCCGATGACGCGGCATCACTGACCCTGCTGCGGCTGGGGCAGGGGACGCGGCGCCTGCTGCTGCATGCGCTCGGCCATCAGGAATCCTTCCGGCGCTCGCAGCGCACGACGGCGAAGCGGCCGTCGCCGGGCAAGCCGTCGCGGGCCGCCGTGGCTTGGCCCGTCATCATGCAGGCAAACGGCGTCGCGGCCGGCGCGGCGCTCGACGTCTCGAAGCAGGTCGCCTCGGCCGCCTCGTGCAGCCAGCGGATGCGGGCGCAATCGGTGGCGAGGTAGAGCGGCGCATCGTGAGCGCTGGAGGCCAGCTCGATGCGCCACGGACCGAAGCTGTGCGCCCAGGCGGTCAGACCCGAGCGGAAGGCGATCGGCGGCGGGACGGCGTTCACGGGATGATCGCCTTGTGGGCGCCAGGTTGCAGGACGTGCGCCTCGCTCCCGTTCCATCGGAACAGGTACTCAATCGCGCCGCGGTATTTCGGGTTGTCGGTCACGTACGCGACCGTTGAGATCGCCCACCGGCCGCCCTTCGGGGCCGGGATGGCCTCGGCGTTCAGCGCGTCGGCGATCGCCTTCAGCGTGGTTGACCCTGACCCAGCAAACTGGTCCGCGTCGAGCGCAAGTTTTTCGGGCATCCTGAACCCTGAAGGAGGGTGGATGCCATGCCTCGCAAACGCTTCACGAACGAGCAGATCGCCTTTGCCCTGCGGCAGGCGGAGAACGGTGCGACGGTGGACGAGGTCTGCCGGAAGATGGGTGTGTCCGAGCCGACGTTTTATCGGTGGAAGAAGCAGTTCGTCGGCATGGGCGTGCCGGAGATCCGGCGGCTGAAGCAGCTGGAGGACGAGAACAGCAAGCTTAAGCGGCTGGTCGCCGACCTGACACTGGACCGCTCCATGCTGCAGGACGTGCTCAAGCGAAAGTGGTGAGGCCCGCTGCTCGCCGCGAGGTCGCCGGTCACCTGCAGGTGGCCTACGGCATCAGCGAGCGTCGGGCCTGTCAGGCCACCGGCTTCGGCCGCTCGTCCCAGCGCTACCGCAAGCGCGCCGATCCGCAGGTAGCTCTGCGCATGCGGCTGAAGGAGTTAGCGGCTGCACGGGTGCGCTACGGCTATCGGCGGCTGCACATCCTGTTGCGACGAGAGGGCTGGGAGGTGAATCACAAGCGCACCTACCGGATCTACCGGGACGAGGGGCTGTCGATCCGGCCCAAGCTGCCCAAGCGCAAACGGGCTTGTCGCTACCGGCAAGGGCGGCCGGCCATCGGCGGACCCAACGAGGTCTGGGCCATGGACTTCATGTCCGACCGCCTGTTCGACGGGCGTCCGTTCCGGATCCTGACGGTGGTCGATTGCCATACGCGAGAGGCGCTCTCGCTCACACCGAGAGCCAACTTCCGCGCCTTCCAAGTGACCGAGGCCCTGGACGCCTTGGTCCGGCTGCGCGGGCGGCCCAAGAGCCTGCGGGTCGACAATGGACCGGAGTTTGCCGGGCGCATGCTCGACCAGTGGGCGTACCTGAACGGGGTCGAGATCGACTTCTCACGACCGGGCAAGCCGACCGACAACGCCTACATCGAGTCGTTCAACGGCCGCCTACGGGCAGAGTGCTTGAACGCTTCGTGGTTCCTGTCGCTGGCCGATGCCCGTGAACGCATCGAGGACTGGAGGTGCCACTACAACGAAGATCGACCCCATACGGCCCTGGGCGGCTTGACGCCCCGAGCCTTCGCCAACCAAGCTGTCACAGCCCGAGAACTTGCATAGGTCGTGGACCACAAACCGGGTCAACTCCATGGTCTTCCGTTTCTAACCTTGGACACGGACCGCCACGTGGGGGCCGATCACCTGAACCCGCAAAATTCTCTGTACTTTTCCCTGGTGCAGGGAACGGCATGGCGCACGCGTTCACCGATCCTCCTGCCTCATGGGATCAAACTTCCACCGGCCGCAGCTTGACGGCCATATCCCATAGCGTGTGCCGCTTCGTTCCCGAGGGGAGGGGGTAAGACGGCTGCGCCACGCACAGTGGAGCCATTCTCAGGGCCTCGTGAGCTGCGCGAGCTCTTTGTGTACCTCGCATCGCAGCTGGTTCGGATGAACGGCCAAGGGATCCGGCCAATGCGCCCAAAATCTTCGGGCCATCGACGAGAGCGCGAGCCGGGCCTGCGCGGGGGAAAAGGGTACCGTCGTGCGTTCTCATGGTTGCGCACGACGGTTCCGCAGGGCCGCCGACGTCACCCAGCCTCGGCCGGCAGGTCCACGTTCGAGGCGACCGTGCAGCCCTCACGGTCGAAGACGCTGTAGATCGCCGCAGCCGGTTCGAGGCCGAGGCTGCCGATGTGGGCGACAGCAGCCTCCTTTGCCTCAGCGACCGTCTCGAAGGGATCGGGCAGCTGGTACATGCGCGTCTCAATCTCCCCATCAGGAGAGGGGGGCTCGGCTATCGTGATCTCGACCGTGTAGGACATGACCGAGTGCGCCTACCCTCAGTGGAACACACCGAAGAGCCACAGCAGAATGATAATCGGCAGAGGAATGCCGAGGAGCCACAGGAGTCCACCGCGCAGCATTGCTGTCTCCGTTTCCACAACAGCCTCGCACCATGCGAGATTGCAGTCGTAACGTCCGGACGGGCAAAACCGATGCACAGCCAGCGAAAGAGGCTGGGGATTGGACCTGTGGACCTGCAGCGCGCATCGCCACGGGCTTGAACCAAAAGCTGTCGGTGCCGTTGATCGGCTAAAGAACCATCACCAAGCAGACCGCCCCCGAGAATTCCAGGGAGAGGCCTATGCCGAGGATCAGCGTGAAGCTCGCCGGCGACGGCACCCATATGGTCGTCAAAGACCACGATCCTGTGGCAAGCGGCCTGAGCCTGGACGAGGCGGAGAACTTCGTGACCTTCCTGCGCGTGTCGGCCAAGGTCCGGAGAACGCGCCGCTTACCCGAGGCGGTGCGCAACCGTGGAAGTCTGGCGGCCTGAGACGCCCCCGACAGGGATTATTGCAGGCGTCCCGCAGCGATCGCCGCCCTAATCCAGCGGGGCGACAGGATCTTGCCGTCCTCGGTGATGATCCAGGTCTGAGCGTCCTCGGCTTCGATGGCCTGAGCTGCCGCCGCAAGCGCCTCGCGCAGCGTCGCGAAGGTCCGTCCCTCGGCGACCTGGGCTGGGTTCTGGCTCGGCCAGATGGTCAGCTCGGCGCGCTTTTCGAGGTCGGCTTGCATGATGCTGGTCCTCAATCAGGTATGGGCGTGCCGGTATTCACCGTAATCTGGGGCGATCATTCGGCAGTGCCGTTACCGCTTCGTGTCATCAGCATCACGGGTGCGCGAGGCTTCGTTGACATCCTCCTCGCCCTGAAGGGCGAGGATTCCTGCGGCTCACGCCGCAAGGTCCTGTTTCACTGGGGCCGCGCGCCGGGCAGAGCCCGGCGCGTCTGACGTCCCCTCCACAGGCCATCGCCGGGGATCGGACCCGGCCCTGACCACGAGCCCCGCGGCCAGGATGTTCAGCGACGCGTTCGCGTCGCGGTCGTGCGTGACGCCGCAGGCGTCACAGGTCCACGTCCGCACGTGCAACGCCCGCTTCCGACCGACCGTGCCGCAACCCGAGCACGCCCGCGTGCTCGGGAAGAAGCGGTCGATCGTGACGAGGTCGCGCCCGTACCACGCGGCCTTGTACCGGAGCATCGCGAGGAGCGCGCCCCAACTGGCGTCGTAGAGCGAGCGCGCGAGCCGCGTGCGGGCGAGCCCGCACAGGCTGAGCGTCTCGATGTGGATCGCTTGGTTCTCGCGAATCCACCGCGTCGAGAGCTTGTGGTGGTGATCACGCCGCGCGTCGGCGACGCGCGCGTGCAGGCGCGCCACCGCGCGCCGGGCCTTCTCCCGATTCTTGGATCCCTTTTTCTTCCGTGCGAGCGCTTTCTGCGCCCGGCGGAGTGCGTGTTGGCGCTGGCGCAGCCAGCGCGGGTTGGCGACCGACGCGCCGTCCGAGGAGACCGCCAGCGTCATCAGCCCGAGATCTACGCCGATCGCCGGCCGCAACGGCTCAGGCGCGGGCGGCGGCTCGACCTCGATCCGGAACGCAACGTGCCAGCGTCCGGACGCGTCGAGCGAGATCGTCACCGACGAGGGCGCCCTCGGCAGAGCGCGCGACCAGCGGATCGCCAGCGGCTGCTTCATCAGCGCGAGCGTCAGCTGACCGTCGCGCCAGCGGAACGCCGTCTTCATGAACGTCGCGGATTGCCAGTCGCGGCGTGACTTGAACCGAGGCTTGCGTCCGAGCCGCTGGAAGAACCGGGCGTAGCCGGATTCGAGATGCCGAAGGGCCTGCTGCACCGGCACGGAAGAGACTTCGGCCAGCCACGGCCACTCGGCCTTCCAGGCCGGCAGCCGACGGGACAGGATCTTGAACGGGATGCGTTCGCGACGCTCGCGCCACGCTATCTCGCGCTCATAGAGCGCGCGGTTGTACACGGCGCGCACGCACCCGAAGGTGCGCCGGAGCAGGTCCGCCTGCTCCGGCGTCGGGTCAAACCGGTACCGGTAGCCCGCCGCGAACGCCATCGGTGCAGCTTAGATGTTCGTGTTCTGTTCGGCAACGGCGCTGGTGCGCTTACATCCCCGGCCTAAACGCCGGGGCCTTTCGCGCACATCAGGTAAGGCACGAGACCGGGTCGTGCCCCGACGTCCTACAGCTCCGATCTCCGCCCACTGATCTTGCAAGCCGATCGTGGCGATTGTCCCGCCGAGCCAGCGCGAGCTTCGAGAAGCGCGGTCTCGTCCTGGCACCCACCTGCCAGCCCAAACACCTCGGGCGGTTAGCGAGCACCGGCGGCCCAACGCTTAGAGGCCCGCTCATCGGTGGGTCGTGTCCCCGGGAGTGGTCTGGGCGCCGGCCGCACTGAGGTGGCCAGCGCCGTTCTTCAGACAGCGGTCGGTCGCGAGTTGAACGCCGAGTGTGTGGGCTCCCTTGGGGCTGCCGGCCATCCGGGAGAATCGCTATCGGCTGCCGGCGGACCGGACGTCGCCATGGAAGCTATCTCCTTGAGCGACGCCAGACTAAACGATCGGACCCGGCTTTGGCTTGCCATAGCTGCCGGCCCGGAACTGTTCGATGATCCGCAGGGCCTCCGTCATCCGCTTCTGGTGTTCCGCGCCGCGTTGTGGATCAGCCTCAGCGCGCTCTGCGATTTCGGTCGCGACCTCAAGGAACGCCGGGCCAAGGAGATCGGTCAGCCCGAAGAACAGAGCGGAGAAGGCACTGACCTCGCTTTCGAGGGCCCGGATGCGTGCGCGTAGCTCTTCGATCTCGGACGGCTCGGCCATCGCAGCACCCTGCACCTGGCTATGGCGGGCGTTCAACACTCCGAAGATCAGGGACGAGGCGGTACCTCGATGAGCGAAAGTGCCGGCTCCCTGCTCTCCGTTGAGGGCGGTGATGATAGCACCAATCTGAGCCCGGCCATCCAGGGCTAGCTCCGGCAACAGAAGCGTGCGCGGGAATGGTCCTGCAAGTGTTATATGTGCTGCACGCACATAACGTCAAATAAGAAGGCGCGCATTCCCCCGGTCGGCTTCCGCCGACGGTCCCCTGCGCGAGAATTTGATGGCCTGCTTGAACGAGATCGGCGCAGCAACCCCAGGGGCACTGCACCGTTGTATCGGGCGATGAGGGGGGAGCGGCCACGAAGAAGGGCTACGCCCGGTTCGGCTTGCGCGAGGGTGCCCGAGCATCTCCCTTTCGGGGGCTTGATGCGGGGCGACCGCGAACGGAGCATGCAGGCCCACGACCGCTTGTGGCTCGGAAGCGACACCGGCCAACGACCACCTGTGGATGGCGCGAAGTGCCCCTGATCCGTCAAGATTCAAGGGCGAGCCTGCGAGCACTCGTTTGACCCGGCCCCCACCATGCTCGCTGCTCCCCACGCCCTCATCATCCGTCATCGCGAGGGGGCCGCCGTGCTCATCTCCTATCTGGTGTTCCTGGCTGGGGCTCTGCCCCTCGTCTGGGCGATCAGTTGAGGCCAGGGGTCCAACCGTGCGGCCAGGGCACGCGCTTGAGCACGAGCGGGAGGATCAGAGGATCACCCGCTCGTTGAAGGTCAGCGGGCCGAATGGCAGTCGGAATGCCACGCCGACGCCCTCGGGTGTATGCCGCACCACGCGCGCATAGCGTTTCCCGACCGTCATCGTCGCGCCGACCTGCGGCCGCTCATCCAAAATCAGAGCCGCGCCGGTCATGGATAGATCGGCCACGAACGCGTCGCTGACCCGGGCACCTTGAAGCTCAACCCGCACCTCGCGGTGGACCGGGACGATGCGGGCGGCTTTCCGCTGCTCCTCTCTCTCGCCAGCGCTGCGCAGCCATTCCAGCCGCGCCTCGATCCGGGAGCGCCGCTCAGGATTGGCCACAACCTGAAAGACGAAGCCGCCCGGCCGCGCGTGCAGCACGATGCCGCCGAGCATCCCGATGTTGTCGAGATAGCAGATGACGCGTTCGTCTCTCTTGGGCAGAGGCCCTTCAGTGAGGCGGCGTAGCTCGATGAAATCTGTGGCAGACACGTCGGCGAGGCACGGCACATCCTCTCCGCCGGACAGGCAGTACCTGCCCTTGGTTGCAATCCTGAACCGATCCAGCACGCAAATTGTCTCCGCTCGTTTGCACAACGGAGAGTAGAATCGGCCGAGCTTACCCTTCGTTTAAAATTCGATGACACGCGCGATCTGTCCGCTCTGCCGTCGTTTCGAGCGGGGGGTCATAGCGTTGGTGGATCCGCCGGGCAGCTCGCATCAGAAGTCCCTGGGATCAGGGTGTGATCCAGAGCGCGATTCGGACGCCGATCGTCCGCAGGGACAAGGACCGCCGCGATTTCGATACTGCCACCGAACCCGCCGGCTCAGTGCGGTACGGCGGGCCTTTCCACATCGAGGCGCAGATGGCGTCGTGATCGGGAGGCCGAAGACGTCCCTCTATCCAATGCTCGGTTCAGGCGTGCCGGCCGGCGCCTGCACCCGAGCTGCAATTCCGCGGGTCCGTGCCAATCCCCGCGTCCGGGGCCAGACGTTGTGATGGCGTGCGTTTCACGGCATCAGTCGCGGACGCGCATCACAGCGCCGGGACCGATGTGGGAACGCCGTGAGCAGTCTGAAATTCGGAACGAGTGGCTTGCGGGGTCTGGTGACGGACCTCGTCGGTGGGCCGAGTTACGCATATGCCCGCGCGTTCTTTCGGTCCGTCTCGGCAGACGGCAGCCGCCGCGAGGTCGTGATCGGGCGGGACCTGCGCGACAGCAGCCCGGGCATCGCCGCGACGGTGGCGGACGCTGCGGCGGCGACCGGCTTCACCGCGATCGATTGCGGCGCTCTACCGACACCGGCTCTCGCCCTCGAAGCGATGCGGCGCGGCGCCTACGCGGTCATGGTCACGGGCAGCCACATCCCCGAGGACCGCAACGGCTTGAAATTCTACCGGCCCGACGGCGAGATCACCAAGACCGACGAGGCCGCCATCCTGGCCGCCCTCGGGGATGCCGCGGTCGGTGAGACGGGCACCTCTGTCCCCGCCACGCCGGAACCCGACGCGGTCGCGCGCTACCACCAGCGCTACCGCGACGCCTTCCCGCCCGAGATGCTGAAGGGCCTGCGCATCGCGGTCTATCAGCAGAGCTCGGTCGCGCGCGACCTGCTGGCAGAGCTGCTCGCCGGGTTCGGCGCGCAGGTGACGCCGATCGGCCGGTCTCAGACCTTCGTGCCGATCGACACCGAGGCTCACCGTCCCGAGGACATCGCCTTCATCGCCGACGTCATGGCGTCCGGCGACTTCGACGCGCTCGTGACCACCGACGGTGACGCCGACCGGCCCCTGGTCGCGGACGGCGCAGGGCGGATCGTGCGCGGCGACGTGCTCGGGCTGATCACGGCCCGTTACCTGGGTGCCGATACGGTCGTGGTGCCCGTGACAGCCGGCTCGGCCCTCGAGCAGTCCGGAGGCTTCAGCCGAGTCGTGCGCACCAAGGTCGGCTCGCCCTTCGTCATCGCCGGCATGGAACAGGCGAGGGGAGCCGGAGCGCGGGCCGTCGTCGGGTTCGAGGCGAATGGCGGCTTCCTGCTCGGATCGGACGTCGTCATCGACGGCAAGACCCTGGCCGCCCTGCCGACGCGGGACGCGATGCTGCCGATCCTGGCGACCCTGGCCGCGACGCGCGCGGCCGGTACGTCGCTGGCCGATCTCGTGACCTCGCTCGATGCGGGGGAGATGGCGAGCGACCGCCTGCCCAACACGCCGTCGGAGCGCAGCGGCGCGTTTCTCGCGCGACTTCGGGAGGTGGGCTTCCGACGCGATTTCCTCCGCCCGATCGGTTCGCCCCTGTCGGTCGACCAGCAGGACGGGATCAGGATCGGACTGGACGGCGGACGGACGATCCATTTCCGCGCGTCGGGCAATGCGCCTGAGCTGCGATGCTATGCGGAGGCCAAGTCGGCGCAGGACGCACAAGATCTCGTCCGGTGGGGGCTCTCCGCGGCGGCGGCAGCCATGGCGGAATAAGTCGGCCGATCTCGGCGGCCGAAGGGAGCAGCGGGTCCGCAGCGGACTTTCACCACCCGTTCTCACGCCCCCTGCGGCCTCGGCCCCGACTCCATAACGGAATCTCAGGCCAGAGAGGCCCGAGCAGCCTCAGCGGACACTGGACAGGTCGCTGCCGCCGAGTTGGCCGTTAACGCCGAACACTGAAATCCCGTGAAATTCGCTTATTGCCGCCGTAATCTCAGCGCATAGGCAATTCAGCGATACTTCGAGACCAGCGATGAGCGGGCGGCCGACTTACATTTCCGTATTGCTGGCCACCGCCTGTGGTAGCGGGGTAGCAACACTCGCCGTGTGCTACCAATACGGCCTCGTCTTAGCCATCGTGGCAGCGCCTGTTTGCAGTAGCTTTGCCGCTCTCGCCGTCGGCCTGCTGCTCTATACGCTTGATCGCAGAGCCGAAGCCCGACTGGCTCTTCAATCCCCGCCTTCGGAGAGACCCGCCGCTTCGGAGACAGCATCGCAGGCCGCATGAATCCAGCGGCGCCGATGGAGCGCCGCGATAAGGTGCGGCTCCCTGAATACCCGCCGAAGGCGCTTGCGCGCCGGATGGAACCGCGCACCGTTCCGGCACTCGGCAGCCGAACCGGTCCAGGTTTCGGGGCGACCTCAGCCCCGCGCGGCCGAGCTCACGTTGCCAGTCGCCGACGCTGGCGTAGGGCCGGCGCAGATCGCTCTGGAGGCCCGCGTCGGCTTCCGTGAGAGCCATGATCTCACGCGCCCGGCCGGCGATCGACCGGAACGCGTGGCCCGCCCGATCCATCGCGGGGCAGGAGGCCGTCCGGTGCCCACACCAGCCTAAGGCGTCCTCTCGTTCGGATCGCGCATGAAGTCGAGGATCTTTCCAAAAAATTCGAACCGCTTCTTCTCGAACAAGACAAAGTGCGTCGCGTCCGTAATCAGCACATTCTTCTTCACCGGCGCATGGACCAGATCGCGCATCAGGCCCTCACGGTCTTCGCGGTAGGACCAAGTATCATTGTCGCCACCGATGACGAGCGTCGGCACGGAGATGTTCGCGGCATTCCACAGCGGGCGGCCGGTCGCCTGATAAAACGAGTCCTCAAGTACGCCATTCGGCGCGCGCACGCTCGGCGGCGTTCGTGACTTGCTGGTGGGATCGGTGGCGAGGCAAGCGTTCCAGAATTCGGCCGGCACAGCGGCATCGCGGTATTCGTCCTTGTTCTCGACGGGGATCTCGCCGTTCCACCGTCCCGTATTCCCTGCCTCCGACACGGTCCGATAGGCGCCGAGCGCGAAGTTGAACTCGTATGGCTTGCGCTTGTTCTGCAGGCTGCTGCCCGGCCCGAGATTGGTGTGGTCGTTGAAATTGTAGAGCGGTGCATACAGAACCAGCTTGTGCACATTCTCCGGGTGCAGCGACGTGTAGTAGCCGGCCATCATCGCTCCCCATGACCATCCGATCAGGATCACCTGTCCGACGCCGCGCTTGGCCTTGATCGCATTGACCATCGCCTCGATGTCGCGCAACGCGAGATAAGACCGCGTCGCGGGCAGGTTCTTGCCTGCGGGCTCGTCCATGACCGGCTCCCGTGTCGAGCCGCCATAGTTCCGGTAATCGCCCATATAGACGACGTAGCCCTTTTTCACGAGCCAATCGGCCCAAGAATAATCCTGGTAGCCGAGGTCGAAATCGCAGGTGGACGGACTCGTCGCACCGTGAAGAAAGAGCACGACATTCTCATCGTTGAAGCTTGTATTTCCTGCGGCCATCTTCTCGCGCAGGAAGAGCTTGATGCCGGGATCGAGCCCGTCGATCTGCGTGTCTGTTTTGGCGATCTCAGAATCCTGCGCCCTCGCGCCTCCCGCCGCCAGAAGTGCAGCACTCAATCCCGCAACGATAAAAAGGCTCCGTAGGCGCGTGCTGGCTGCACCACGCGCTTCTTCCTGCCCGATCATATTTGTCCTCCACCTATTTTTACTTTGTTATCGCAGGTTATGTCATCGCACGTCCGTTCGCACAATACAGCCAAGGTTCCGTCCCATGACAGTTTGAACGGCTCTTCTGTCGGGCGAGCGGCGGGCGCGGGAGATGGCTGCGCCGATCGGGGGAAAGCACTCAGAAAATCCCGCCCGCAAAGCCCCGCGCAAGGCCTCGATCTCCGCGCGCACAACGCACGCGATTGCTGAATGGGCAGACCGGGACCTACCGCGACTTCATCGCTTCGGCTCCAGCCCGTGCGGCTTGATCGTCTTGCGGCGGCAGGACGCCCGATACGCCCACGGCACCGACGAGCTTGCCCTCGACGGACAGCGGGTAACCGCCCTCGTATACGCTGATGCCGGGCAGGTTGAGCACGCGCAGGCCGACCCCGCCCGCAGCGAGCGCATCCTGCAACGCCTTGCTCGGGCGCCGGTAGTTGATGGCCGCCATGGCCTTCATCGTCGCGAGGTCGATGCTGCCATACTGCGTGTTGTCGAGCTTCTCGAGGAGGGCGAGACGGCCGGTGCTGTCCACCACGGCAATCGCCACCGGCCAACCGTTCCTTGTGGCCTCCACCTCAGCGCCCGCGACGACGCGGCGCGCGGTCTCCCAAGTCCAAAGGCTGCCCGTAGGGCGGGACGGCCTGCTGCGCTGGTGATGTGGGGGGTTACTGGGCGCGGGATGCGGTGACGAGAGCGAGCGTGCTCAGTGCGGCAGAGATTGTCACGGCGCGGAGCGACATCAGGGTTTCCTCCTGGCGGGTCTTGACGCGCCCGCCCGGAGGAAAGCTAAGCCGGGACCATCTCGGTGAAAACAGACGACACTCCGCAAGACGTGGCATTCCGCGGAGCAACGATTCCGAATTCTTGAGCGCAAAATCACGATCCCGTTTACGCCCTACGGATCATCCGCCCCGTCGCTCAGCGGGACTGCCGGATCGGCCAGCCCGGCTCCGGGCCGACCTGACCCCACGAGCGCTACCATCAAGGCCGAACCGGGGTATACGGCACCTGAGCACGCATCGGATGCGCTGGCCGCCCACCCGAATGTCGCGGCAGGTGCCCAAGTCGTCCCGTCGGCGGCCCGCTGACGTTTCCAGCGGGCGCGACTGTCCGCCGGCGCCGTCAAAACAGCCTGCGGGAGCAGGATGAGAGCAGCCCTGGATCGGGGACGGAGCGGGTGACCTGCCCCCGGGGCATCGCGCGTTCCAGCTGGACGCCGGTCCTCGATGGCAGCGGCATACCGGACATCGTGGTGAAGTTCTCTCGCTGCGACTGTCAGCCCTGCCCACGTCGTGCCGATTGCGCCGTATTAGAGTGCGTGATCCAGATCACAGTCAGATCCGCACTCTGATGAGAGCTTCAACTCAGCGGGCAATCCAACGCCTTTGGGAGGAGCCATGGAACGATGCTTGATTTTTGTACTCTCGACCATCGCCCTGGCAGACGTGACCGCGACGGTGCTCGCATTGTCGGCGATGTAGGCGGGTTTCCGGGAACCGATCACCGGTCGGCGGATCTCCGTGTCAGGCGCTCATCGGTCATGCCCACCCAGCCCGCCCGGTTCGCGGCGGGCTTTCGTCCATAGCCAATGCATTCCAGGCGCAAGTGAGCCGGCCCGGAACATGATCCCGGGCCGGCCGTTTGGGACTAGGCGGTGTGGCACAGCGTGCTGCACCGCTGCCCTTCTTGGGCGTTTCCTCCCTAGACTTCGGGCCGCTCTTCGGGGCGGCCCTTTTTCGTCCAGGTCCCTATTAACGCAGATTAGATGGCCCGGTTCTGAACAGTCGTGTACAATTGTTAGGCTATGCGGTTTTGTACAGCGCTGCTTCTTCGCTAGAATACGGTATACCAACGATGGCGCCACTGACCCGACGCCGATCTCAACCCGGCCGGCATCGCTGCGGCGGGCTTCTTCATGCCCGCTTTCCATCGCCCGATAAGGGTTCGTCGAAACGGCAGCCCGGCGCGGATGAAGCGCGAGGCGAGCGCGCCCTCAATTTGACCGTCGGGACCTAGGTTCCGGGCCGAGCGACCTGACCGCACGGTTGGGCGCCGCTGTCGGCGCCGGATCTGTCGCGATTGGGTGGCTGCTCAACGCCGCATCCGGCCGCCCCTCTCGGGAACCGTTTGGCATTGGTCCGCGTCTCTAGACGTTCCTTGCGAAGACCCCACCATCCGCCCGCCCGGTTCGCCGCGGCGGGCTCTTTCATGCACGCTACGATGAAGGGTGGGCCGGATCCCGTTGCTACGTGGTTCGGCCCGATGCCGTTCGGCCAAGGCTTAGGCCGGAGCGACGCCGGATCGTTCGTGGCATGCCAATCCAGCGCAAGACCGAAATCCTACGTCAAACGGCTAAGGTTCGTTGAGCAGATCCGCCGCGGCGGGCTCTTCCATGCCGTGTCTCTGCCGCGACAACCTGTTCTGCAACATGGCGCAGAACCACGGGCGGTCTGGTGAGAGCGGATTAGCTCAGCCTGGGCCGCCGCCTCCACCCGCCCCGGGGCCGCCGAGATTTCCGTCCTTGTTCGGCGTGTTCCAGTGAATGATGCCATCATCAGCGGGCCGCAGCGTCGTAGCCGGCGGTCGCAGATAACTGGGTTGTGGCGGTTGGATTCTTTCGCGAGGAACCGATCTGTAGGCCCGACTGTGCCGCGCGACCGCAGGGGTGCTTCCGAAGCCGGCAAGCGCCACCATGAGCCATCTGGCCAGCGCGCTTCTCATGATCACCCCGCGTCGTGCAGAGCGCGCCCGGCGGTAAGGGCGTAGCACATCCCGGAAGGATAGCCGCCGGAGCGCAGGTGTCGAGGCCATCCTCGTCCTGTTCGAGCGCACGTCCGCCTATCGGAACCTGCCCGGCCAAGAGCGGCTGGTGCCGGCCTGGGAGGTCGCCGCCAAGAGCGTCCGACCCGTCACCCCCGCCCGGTTCGCCGCGGCGGGTAGCAGATCCGGCCTGTCATCCGGCTCCGCCGATAGAGCGCTGCGGATGGAGGCGCTGCCGGTCACGGCCTCGGCCGGCACATCGACCGCATCCAAGCCTACCACGGCCACCCACTACAATAGACGACGAGCTGGAGCTCACAATGTCACTTGCCAGACGGCATGAAATCGGTTGATATTGAATGCAGCCTCGGTTGGTCCTGGGGCTAGAGCAAAAACCTTCAGCCCCTTGGCGCAAGCGAAGGGGATTTTTGTTTTTGCGTATGGCTTGCGGAAATATATAAATATCGACCCCACGCCGATCACGCCTAAGCCGCCGCTCATCAGATCATATCAATTTTTCACTGTTTCTTAAGCCTCAATAGGCAGTGTTGCTGCGGTTTCGCACGATCGTAGGCGTGCACCCTGCCGTTCTGTGCGCCCAGCACACGTCCCGCGCAACGGGAGAATGAGGACCAGATGATCAAGAAGCTCCTGCTCGCGAGCGCCGCCACGGCGCTCCTGACTGGCGCCGCCTCTGCGGCGGACCTGCCGCGTCGCGCCCCGCCGCCGGTGTTCACCCCCGTCCCGGTCTTCACCTGGACCGGCTTCTACGCCGGTTTCAACGCGGGCTACGGCTTCGACGCCAGCTCCAACCGGGCCAATGGCTTCGTGCAGACGGCCGGCAGCCCCATCGCCATCACCCCCGCCGGTGCCTTCGTCCCGGCCATCCTGGCGCCGGGCTCTGCGCTCACCTACGCCAGCAACAACAACGAAGGGTTCTCTGGCGGCGGCCAGATCGGCTACAACTGGCAGCTGACCCCGGGCTCGGGCGCGGTGATCGGCTTCGAGGCCGACGCCCAGTACCTCGATTTCGGCCGCCGTCGTCAAAGCTTTCTGCTGACCGGCGCGCCCGGCCCGGCCTTCGGCGCCTTCGTGCCGGCTGACGGCCTGCTGAGCACGCTCGACTTCTTCGGCACGGTGCGCGGCCGCCTCGGCTACGCCTTCGACCGCACCCTATTCTATGCCACGGGCGGCTTCGCCTATGCCACGGGCGATCAAGGCGCGCGCGTCGCCTTCCAGAACTTTGCGGGTAACCGCAGCAGCTTCGTCACCGGCTGGACGGTCGGCGGCGGTGTCGAGTACGCCCTGCCCACCGACAGCTGGCTCAACTTCTTCCACTCGTCGGCCGTGACGGTGAAGGTCGAAGGCCTGTACGTAAACCTCGATCAGGGCCGCAACTCGGGTCTTCCGCTTGTCGGCGGCCTCGTCACGCCCGCAGGGCTGGTGCCGGTGTTCAACAACGTGCCGCTGCGCAACAACAACGAATTCGCCGTCGTCCGCGCCGGCCTGAACTACAAGTTCGGCTCGTACTGATCGCTGCCGAAATCCTGCTTGACCTAAGCGCCCCCAGTCCGACCAGACTGGCCGCTTAGTCACGAAGCGCCCTGGAGCCTCCTCCGGGGCGCTTTTTCGCGCGTACGACTGCGTCCAACTCGACAATGCCGATCCGGCGCCAGCACCGCTTCCTTTACCCGATCGATTGGCCGCAGCCGTCGGCGGTGATGCGCTTCCCGCGAGCCGGCAGTCGGTACAAAGGCTGCGGTCGGCTGCACGGGCAACGGGTGTTTCACTCAGGCGACGGCCCCTGGTGGAACGCTGAGGCCGGCTTCTGGCGCGATGGGCGAGGGCGTCGTATGCGCCTTGCCGTCGGGACCGTGGACTTGCTCGCGATCGTGCACACCACCCGCGCGGTTCTGGCCGCCGCTCACCGGGACCACGACACCTCGCACTACGCGGATACCTCGACAAGCTCAGCCACACGCCGCCAAGATCCGCTGTTGAGGAAGTCGGCCACGGCCCGGCGCTGGGCCTCAGGTACGGGCCCTGAGCGACCCTGCCGCTCGGTGGAGACCTGCAGGCATGAGGCAACCGCGCCGGCGCTCACCGGCGCCGCTCCTGGGCCTCGGCAGCGTCCTGCATGGCCTTGGCCCAATGCGGGCAGGTGTGGGTCCGCAGATCCTTCAGGTGCCGGCGCTCGTGAACGTGCTCACACAGGCGCACGAACTCCTCGGCCCAGATGAGGATGACGGCGACGTCTACATCCCTGTCCGGGAGTGCCTGTTGTCGCGCGCGGCTGCCGAAAGCCGCCAAGTTCCGGACTCGGCGCCCATCATCGGATCGCCGCACAGAGCGAGACCGGACATCAGCCCAGCGGAAGCTCGCCACGCGCCGTCCCTTCTGCTCGGATGAGGGTACCCCCCTGCACAATTGGCTAAGTGCCATCTCCAACTGCCGTACTTTGGCAGAGATATACGCGCACCGCAGAACAGAACACCGCGACTGTTATAGGCACGAGATTCTCCAGAACTCCGGGGTGGCAGGATGGCTTGGCATTCGGCTTCAGTCGCAGCGCTCTGCATGCTGGCATCCGCAGCCCATGCAGCCGGAGGCATCGACATCGACATGGCCATGATAGCCAACGGAGATCTGAAGATATTTGGGATCTTGAACCCACCCCGTGCGGCAAACGTCACCTTGGACGACAAGTTCGACGTTCGGGCCAGTCAGGACGGGCGCTTCTCCTTCCAAGTCCCTTATCATCCGGAATCCTGTGTCGTGACGCTCAAGTCTGAGGCTGTCAGCCGGCAGGCCGTCGTCGGCTATTGCTCGCGACCCCATGTCGTCGTCCAGCAGGTTGCGGCACCCCCGTCCCAGCAGGTTGCGGCGCCCCCCTCGAAGCCTGCACCGATGATGCTGGCGGCGAACACCCCGAAG
This sequence comes from Methylobacterium sp. CM6257, assembly GCF_054611515.1. NCBI lineage: Bacteria > Pseudomonadati > Pseudomonadota > Alphaproteobacteria > Hyphomicrobiales > Methylobacteriaceae > Methylobacterium > Methylobacterium sp. CM6257. The sequence continues at coordinate 3,591,667 of NZ_CM137735.1, read as the reverse complement.
GGTGAGGTCGGACCGCGCGGTCCACAGGGCGCTGCCGGTCCGCAGGGTCCCGAGGGACCTCAGGGTGAGCGAGGCCCGAAAGGCGACCCTGGCCCGGCTGGCCCCGCAGGGCCTCCCGGCCCCGTCGGACAGGCCGGGCCCAAAGGCGAGAAGGGCGACAAGGGCGATCGCGGGCCGGCGGGGCCGGCCGGCCCCGAGGGCAAGGCAGCTGCTGCCGGCGCCCTGCGCGTACATGTCGAAGAGTGCACGGCCGGCGGGCGCTGCGTGGCGAGCTGCGGCCCCGAAGAGTTCGCGGTGAATGGCACCTGCAGCGGCGGGGAGAGGCCTGCGATGGACGAAAGCAGCGTCTACTGCTTCACGATGGGAACGGCGGCGGCGCTGAAGGCGCGGGCCATCTGCGCACGGCGATAGATTAGGGCGCCCTGCCGACACAACGCAGGGCGGCGCATCGCCGATGGTCCGCGTTTGACCGGCGAGCGGCATCCGGCTCCGTCTGGGGATCGGTGAGGATGCGGCCGCTGCCGGCCTCGCCATGAGGCTGGCCCGTTCTGCCGGGCGCCCGAGGCAGGCCTAATCCCACGGATGCTCGGTTTGGCCCGCGCCCATCCTCAACCTGGACGCACGCCCCTATTGGCAAGGGCGTGCTGAACCGCGCCCTCCCTTTCGGGTCAGGCACCGGCGCGCTGTTGGGCGTACAGAACACATTCCGGATCTGAGCCAGAGGCGTGCCTGGGATGAAATCGATCTGCTCGCCGGGTGCATCGCGTTGAAAGGATCGTGAATAGCCGTCCTGTCGCACGCCCGCAGGACCTCATTTTCGGCACGATCGGCGAGCTGCCGAAAGCTAAGCCTCCGAGACGAGCCGCTTCTACTGATCCCCACACCTCGCCACATATGTGTCATGCACGGCAGCATACCAGCCATGCACCGACGCGACGCCGTTTCGTCACAATTGATCTTCTTTAGCAGCCTCGCTCAAAACAGTAGCGAGAACGCAAGTTGATCTCCAAAGCCCGTCCGTCGATTCTGGTTCTGCTCGCGGCGGCCTGCGTGTCGCTCGCTGGTGCCGAGGCCAAAGCCTCATCCGGTGAGCAGGCGGGTGTCGCGTCCTGGTATGGTCCCGGCTTTCACGGCCGGCGCACAGCCAACGGGGAGCGCTTCGACATGAACGCGCTGACGGCCGCGCACCGCACCTTGCCGCTCGGGACGCAGGTGCGCGTGACCAATACGCGCAACGGTCAGTCTGTCGTGGTGCGCATCAACGATCGCGGTCCTTACGTCGGTCACCGCATGATCGATCTGTCAAAGGCCTCAGCGCAGGCCATCGGTGTCTCGGGTCTCACGAAGGTTTCCATCGCGCGCCTGTGACGATGCCGGAGTGACCCGCTACCGCGAAGCGCGCTAGGCGGCCGCAGCGGGACGGCGTACTGCGCCCCCGCCTCCGCTTCAGCAGCCCGCGGCGATCACTTGGCTGGCGGGAGACCGCCGCCACTGCTGCGGGCCCCTCTTGCCCACCATGCCCGGCGGTCCGAGCAGCACCGCCTCACCGTTGGCGATGAAGCGGCATGCGACAATCCTGCGGACCTACGCCTTGTCCAGAGAGGGGTCCGCTGATCCGAGGCGGTAGTATCGCGACGTCGTCAGCGCCCAGCCCCGATCGACAGCCATCGCCCAGACGCGTCCCGTGTAGATCAGCCCGTCGCCCAGGCGCGCGTGGCCATGCACGCGCCCCCACAGGACGGGCACACCGTAGATCGGATGTGGTTTCCAGGACCAGTCCGCGAGGTAAGGGGCACGCGCGAGCGTTCGCTCGTCGGGCGCCAAACCTCTCCCGATGCTGTCGAGCTCGGCTCTAACCGCCTGTTCGCGTCGGGCGTGCTCCTGGTCCACCTCGACCTTCGGCCCGCTTCCATCGCCATCGATGTCTGTCACCGTAGATCCCCCTCGTCTGAACCATGGGCCGACCTTGGCTCGCCAAGAACAACCAAGGTCGACGCAGAAATGTGAAAGCCTCATCGGCTACCGGTGGATAGCGTGAGCCTCGCGCGCCGTACGCCCGGGCCTCGACCAGCCGGGGGTAATCGCCGGATCGAGCCACCTCCGTCGGACCAGCGCGACCGCGTCAGCATCGAGGAACGGCTCAGGCGGGATCGAGCCCAGGCGGAAGGATGTCTTCTACGGCGGCCGGGGCGGGGATGAAGCGGCGTTCGAATCGTCCCAGCTCGATTCGAGCTGCTCCGTATCGAGCGCGAACAGGGTGTCGCCGGGAATGACGGACGCTTGCGCGCGCGGACCGTCCACTCGCAACCGCCGGAGCTCAGTCACCGCTGCTTCGATCGCCTCGGCACCGCCGAGGACCAGCCGCGGGTTGCACTCGAGGACGTAACGCCAGTCGCGCAGACGGGCGAGGTCGGTTTCGAGCCTACGTTCGGCGAGCTCGCGCGCACTCGCGTCGCGTTTGACGGCATCCGCGTATGCCTTCTGTTCGGCTGCCACTGCATGTTTGAATTCGGAGCGGATGCGAAGTCTGTCATCCCGCCGTGCGCGCGCGGCTGCTAAGTTCGTCCTTGCCTCGACGATCTCAGGCGGAGCAGGGGTCGACCCGCCCCAGAGCCGGACCACGGCATCGCGCAGGCGTCTTCGGAAACCCGGTACGCGGCGAGCCTGATCGATTTCCGCGTCCTGAAGGGCCTTCTCTGCATCCGATACCGCCGCTGAAGCCTCGTCGCACCGAATGTCGATCTCGCGGCGCTCCCGACGCCGGCTGGGTGGCGGGTCCGGACCGCGGCGCACCTCGTCGAGCTCGGCTTGTCGCATTTCCGCATCGCCCTCGATGTGAGCTAGCCAGATCCGGTATGCGTGTCGCAGTGCCCGGTCGGCGGGATCGTATGTTCCTGCTCCCTCCAACGCCGGGGCTTGCGGGCGGAGCTTCGGCGATGCTGCTGCCCCGACGTCCCTTGGAGGCGAAGCTGGTAGGCACGGTTCCAGGATTTGGTCTGTTGGTACCATCGGCTCGGACGGAGGCTCCGCCTCCGACTTCGAGACCGGGCCACGTTCCGGCGCCGCGGTCGGCTTGGCCATGAAGGCCGCGACCTCGTCGCGTGGGCGCGCGACGAGGCGGTCGAGCGCACCAATGAGGAGTCCTCCCGCGCGAACGATCCAGATACCAGGCTTTTCACCTGCCTCCAGCGCCATGTCCGCCTCGGCCAGTTCCGCAGCCACGGCAGCACGGTCGTCACCACTTGCGTACGCCGCCAGGACGCGAGCCCGCAGGATCGGAGCGGATAGCCCGGCGCGGGCGAGCCGCCCCCGTGTCGCGGCGGTCAGGCCGGAGCGGGGCAGCGCGTCGGGCGGGGGACGGATCGCCTCCACCGAAGCCGCGATATCCTCGTGGCCTGACGCACGAAGAAGCTCGGCGACCAGATCGGTGCGTCGGCTGGGCGTTAGTTGCTCCTCGAATCGAACCTCAATCAGCGCGCGTGCAGCCTCGAGCCGCGCGTAGAGTAGGCGGCTGTTCAGGGCGCGGCCGTCAGGACCGACATGCGCCACCACAACGTGATAGTGCACGTTGCCGCACCCGCCCCGCGCGCGCGGCTTGTCCGCATGTTCGACGAGTGCGTGGGCGTGGCGCTCGGCCCCCAGAAAGCTCAGGATCGTGGCGACGGCCGCGTCACGGCGGTCGTCGCCCCAGGGGCGGCCCGGGTTCACGCTCACATGCAAAACAGCGGTCCGCGCGGTCCGCGACAGGGCGCGCAGCCGGGCGAAATCGGCAACGACCCCCGGCAGGTCCGTCGCCACGCTCCCGCGCACCCTTACCAAACGCACGGTCTGACCGCCCGCGGTCGCCGCGAGGTGGGCCGCGAGCCCAGCGCGCGCGCTCGGCGTCCGGCCATGGCGATGGGCGGTGAGGATCACGGCACCCCTTCGCCGGCGCGTGTGACCACACCGTGCATCTCGCGGAGGAGCACCAGGATCGTGTCCAACTCCGCCACCGGAAGCTCCTGTCCACCCCGCGGCGACAGATCCTGGATCGCATCGAAAGCCGCGCCGATCTGCGCGGTCCAGCGCGCGAGATCGAGTCCGGGGCGACCGGGGAGAGAAGCGTGACCGCGGGCCGCCGCGAGGGCGGCCTGACGCAGAAAGGCGGACGGACCGAGGCCGCGGCACGCGGCGGCGCGGTCGATCCGAGCCTTCTCGCGTGGGGTCAGACGCACACTGGTGCAAATGCGGGCCCTTCGCTTCTCGCTTTTCGACATCATCCTCTCCCTGCAGAGCGATGTGCGGCGGTAGCACCGCGCCGATGCTGGCCCGCCGCGTGAGTTAAAAGCCACGAAGGAGATAATCTCAAAATCAGAAAAACAGAAATTGTAGGCTTATAGCGCCTATACCCACACACAAACCATCGCCATTGCGACTTGCATGACCTTCTGAAAATCTTCGACAACTACGGAGATTTGCATGCCTTCGATTGCGACCGTGGCGCTCGCGCGCTTCACCATCGTCACGGTTTCCCGTGCCGCCATGGAGTTGGCCCTGTCCGAGGCGACCGGCTGGAGGGCGCACGAGCCGGACCCGGATGTGAGCATCGTTTACGGAGAGCACGATAGCGCGCTCGCAGGCTTTGCCGAACGGGTCCTGCAGGCGCGCATACCTGTCGCCGGGCTGGAAGACGGCCGCCGGCTCGCATCAACCCACCACGTTCTCGGCTTGGCGGCGACCGACGCGCCCGATGCCATCTCGGATGAGAAGGCTTGGGTTCGCGAGGCGCTCGGTGGCGCACTGGCCCACTGGGGGACGATGGTCACGGTTGTGTCGCTCCGGCGGGTGGAGGGCCGCCTGCGCCTGACCGCCGTGCTGGTGCCACCGGATCCGGGCCTGCACGCGCGCCAATATTTCGATCCACATTGGCGTGCCCATTCGCCCCATGTCCCCCGACCGGGGGCCGCACAGTCAGGAGCCGCGCGCGTGTCGGGCGCGGGATGCAGAAGGGCGATAGAGGTTTTCGTTGCCCTGGCGGCCTCCGAGCCCGCAATGGTCCCGACGCCCCCGGGAACGGCTGATCCGGTCGAGGCCGCAGTCCTGGCCTGTTGCGAGACCGCCCGTCAGTCGCGCGGGAGGGACGTGCCGGGAAGCAGATCCATCGGCCGACGCTGTTATGGGAGCAGCGCAAGCGAGGGGATGCAATTGTCGGATCGCCCGAGCACATCTGCTCCCCGCATTCTTGCATCAATCCCGCGAGCTTCGCAGATGCTCGATGGGTCGGATCGGCGGGAATCCGCGAACCGGGCCCTGTCCGGTCCACGTCATCCGGCCCTCGCGGCTCGGGATCTGCTAGCGACGTGGCGTCCTATCCACGTCGCATCCAGTCCGGAGCCATACAAGCCTCGTCGGCTACTGGCGCACCGCGAGCGCCTCGCGCGCCGTCACCAGAGCCTCGACCAGCCGGGTCAGCCGCCGGATCGAGCCGCCCCGCCACCCCCGGCGGACCAGCGCGACCGCGTCGCCGTCGAGCGGCGGCAGGAAGGCCGCATCCACCCCGCGAGCGGCCGCGATCCCCGCCAGGACCGGCCCGAGCAGCGCCTCGAGATCCGCCGCGCCGGGCGCGGGCATCTCCAGCACGCGCAGCCGGTCGAGCAGCGGTCCGGGCAGGCTCCCCACGCTGTTGGCCGTGGCCAGCCACGACACGTGGCTGAGGTCGACCTCCGCCTGGAAGGCCGGGTCCTGGTAGTGCCGCGCCGTCTCCGGCTCGAGCATCGGCAACAGGGCGTCCCAGAGCCGGCCGTGGTCGGCGCGCGTCGCGGCTTTCTCCAGTTCATCGACCAGCATGAGCGGATTGGCGCGGCCGTCCCGCGCCACGGCCATGACCGCGTGCGCCGGCTCAGAGCTCGCCCAGCGCCGATCGAGCCCGCCCAGCGACGCGCCCGCGTCCTTCGTCGCATCCACCCGCCACAGCCCGAGCCCGAGATGATGGGCCAGGCGGGCCGCCAAGCGGCTCTTGCCGGCACCGGGCGGGCCGACCAGGAGCGTCGGGCGCAGCGTCGCGTGCACCCGTCCGACCAGATCGGCGAGCAGGCGGTCGACGGTGACTTGCGCGTACGGGAACTCGAAGAGCAGCCGGGCACGCACCGCCGCGAGATCCGGCACCGGCACGAGCGGCAGCGGCTTGCCGATGATGTGCTCGTAGCCGCGGATCACGCTCTTGCCGCGGTCGCTCCCGGTCTCCTGGACCGCCGGGACGACGAGGACGTGGCCCTCCGGCACCTCTTCGGGCGGGGCGTCCACGTCCGGCGCCCCCGCCGCGACGCTCCCCGCCTTCTCGCGCCGGCGCGCCTCGCTCTGGGCGAGCAGGGCCTCGACGGCCTTGCGCCTGCGCCGCTCCCGCGTCGCCGCACCGTCCGCGACCGGCCGCGTCAGGCGCTCCCCGGCCGGCACCAGCGCGTGGACCAGCGCCACGTCACCGGCGAACGCGTCATGGACGCCGGCGGCCAGCACGGCGGCCGCCGCGGCGGCGGTGCTCGCCTCCCCGGCGAGCACCGACAGCGCATCCGCCAACGCGTCGCGCCAAGCCCCCAGCAGCGCCGTGGCGAGATCGGTCGCCCCGATCGCGTCCGCATCGGCCTCCGGCTCGGGGACCCGGCCGAGGGCGAGGTGCGTCTGCGCCTCGGCCAAGAGGGTCAGCTGCGGCGTGAGGCCGGGGATCATCGCGCATTCGTGCCAGAGCGGCTGAGCGAGGCGCGCGGCCGCCTCACGATCATCGCCGCCGCAGGAGAGCAGCGTCACGACGTCGGCCAGCGCCCGGGCGGCCGGCCGGTCCCCCTCGACCGCTCGCGCGTCGAGGAACCGGGTCAGGGCGGAGCGTTGGGCGATCCAGCGCCGGTCGTGCCAGAGATCGCCGTCCGCCGAAGTGCAAGCCGCGATCCAGGCCGAGACCAGCGCTGCGGCGTCCGGGACGAGGGTGGTGATCTCGGCGGCGAGCTCGCTGCAGGCGGCGGCGACGCGCAAGCTCTGGTCCAGGCAGGCGCGCAGGCGGCGCGGCAGCATCGGCAGGAGCAGGCGCCGCGCCGCCTCGGGATCGATGTGCAGAGCCGGCGGGGTCGAGGAGAAAGCCATCGTCGTCTCCCCTCAGCGCGCGGCGTCGGCGCGGTCGGGACCGCGGCGCGCGGCGGAGCGCCGAGCCTGGACGGAGCGCCAAGCCTGGGTGAGGCACAGGGCCTCGAGGTCGGCCCGGCGCCGGGCCCGACGTCCGAGCACGTGGACGAGCAGGTCGATGCAGGCCGCGTCCCCCCGTGCGGCGCAGAGGCAGACCGCCGACATCGCCGGGTCGAGGCGCCGGGGCAGGGCGACGGCTTCGGCGAGGGCCGCGACCGCGATCCTGGCCGCCGCGGTCGGATCGCCGCGGCAGGCGGCGTTCCAGTCGGGCGCGGGCAGGGGCGGTGCGGCGAGGAGGGCGGCGCGCAGGCGGCGCCGCGTGCTCAGGTCGAACGCCCCGGGCGGGAGGAGCCGCCACCAGGACAGGGGCGGCGCGCCGAGCGAGGGCTCGGCCGACGTGAGAGGGCGACCGGCATCGGGATCGAGAGCGGGGTTCATGCGGACAGGCCTGGAGAGCGCACCGGCGCGCAGGCGCGCGGCACGAAGGGATCGGGAGGGGTTGCACGGCGCGTCGGGTCGCGGTCGCGGCCCGACGCGATCAGCGGAGGGTCAGGGCGTGCGCGACCCGGACCGGGGCGGGCGCGCGGCGTCCTCGGCGCTGCCCAGGCTTGCCAGCGCCACTGTCAGGAGGTCCGGGACGGCCGCGCGCAGACGGGTCTGGAGCACCGCGGTCACGGCCTCGACCGCGGCCGTGACCGGCACCGCGAACAGGCGGTCGATGGCCGGCCCGCTGACCGTCAGGTCGTCGCCGTAGCCGGCCCGTCCGTAGACGTCGATCAGGACCGCGCGGGCGGCGGCGACCTCGTAGCCGAGGCTGGCCAGGAACGCGCGTGCCTGGACCTGGGCGCAGCGCAGGACCCACTCGATCTGATGGACCTTGCGGGCCTCGTTCTTGCCGGAGCCACGTTTGACCTCGGCGATGACGGCGCGGCTCTCCTGCCGGTCGACGACGACGAGGTCGAGGAACACGGTCTGCGCCACGGCTCCGGCGAGCGCGATCGAGGTCTGGCCGAGCTGCGCGACGGTGCTGGCGCGCACGAGCTCCTGGGCGGGGACGGTGATCGGCATCGCGACGTTGCGCAGCACGATGTAGCGGCCGTTGCGCTCGAGGGCGTCGGTGATGGCCGCCTCGATCAGGGCCCCGTGCCGCTTGACCAGGGAGGCCAGCACCGAGCCGAGTTGCGACAGGCCGGGTCCGAGCAGGGGATCGGGCACGAAGGTCGCCCGGAAGGCGCCCTCGAGCGCGGCCTCGGCCGCCGCGAGCAAGTCGGGCGCGCAGACCTGCGGGAGGGTGGGCTGGGGGCAGCCGCAGCCGAGGGCGGCGGCGCTGCCGAGCGGGACCGTGACGCGGGCCTGGGGCAGGGAGCCCGACGGACCGCGCTCGGACAGCCGGTGTCGGCCGCCGCGCTGGGCGGCGGGGTGGGGAACGACGATGGTCATGGATGGTGTCCGTCCAAGCGACGCCGGCCCGCGGCCCCCGCCGAGTGGGCGGGTGACCGGCAGGTTCGTGCCGCGGCCTCCGGCCTGCGGCGACGTCAGGGCGTCAGGGTTGCAGGATGACGAGAGACGTGCGGGCGCAGCGGGTGTGCGCGCCAGCGCGGCTCAGGCGATCAGGCGGCTTGCCGGGACGGGGAGGGGGGCTGCCCGCGTTTCGTGCGGCGGGGCGGTTTCGCCGGCGATTGAACGCCGGTAGGGAAGGTCTCAGCCATGGTCGGTATCCTAGTGCGATACGGATCGTGGTCAGGCCGGCGCTGGTGCTGCTAACACCGGGGTCGGCCGCCTTCTGCTAAAAGGCGGCACGGCTCATGCCGCGGTCTGCCAGCCACGAACCTGGTCCGGGCAGAGGCCTTTGGGAAGAGGTGAGGACGACAATCCTCGCGGGTGTGCGCCGTTTCTGCCGGAAGCGTTAACGCAAGCCTGGCCGCGGCACATCTTGGCAAGGTTCAAGCTGCGCACCGGCGCTCGCGGCAGCCTGCGCTCGGATTCGTCTTCTGTTTGATGCGCGGACACGGTCGCACTGGGACACGACCTGCACGATAAGCCGCCTGGCGAAGTGCAGCCCCCGGACGTCGCCGCGAGCTTCTCCCACCAGCTTGACCGTGAGAGCGTTGAGGATCATGGGCCAGTTCCGGATCGGAGCGGCAAGCTCGGAGGAGATGGCTCACGCCCGTAAAAGCAGGCGCGATCGCGTTTGCGACAGGCCGCAGGGGAGAGCCGTGACCAAGGCGCTGTTCCTGGCGTCGCTGCCCCTGGTACTATGCGCGACCGCAGTGGGCGCGCTCCGCTGGAGCTACGCGGTGATTGCCGCCGGCAGGATACTGAATGACCGTCGCTGCTCTCGCCGTGATGTTGGCCGGCGTTCTGGGTGCCTTTGGTACCATCGTGTTCGCGGTCGATTGGGTGCCGGGCTCCGTCGTCGGATTGGCAAGCGTTCCCAGCAGGCGCGTGATCGGGCTGTGGATCTACAACGGCGTGCTGTGCGTCGCCCTGGCCGGGTGGCTGGTGTGCACGTACTTCTGCTTGGTCGACGGCTACGACGACATCCCGGCCGTGCGGGACAGCTACTGCCGGCCGCACATCGCCGTGGAGGGGTGACCGATTTTGGCAGGCCCCGGCCATCAGGCCGGGGTCGTTTCCGTGCTAGAACGGAAACGGAACGCCGATGCAGATCACGCTCAAACTTCGCCTGAGGGACAAGCATGGTCCCAGCCTGCGCAGGCAGGCGCGGGCGGTGAACGTCGTGTTCAATTTCTGCAACGAGACGCAGAAGAAGGCCGCACAAGCCCGGCGCAAGTGGCTCTCCGTCTACGACCTGATGAAGCTCACGGCCGGTGCAGGCAAGGAACTCGATCTCCACGCCCACACAATCCAGCGAGTGTGCCGCGCCTACGACGAGGGGCGGAAGGCGCAGAAGAAGCCCTGGTTGCGCTGGCGCGGGCGCAAGTCCCTCGGCTGGGTGCCGTTCAACACCGGCCACGTCGTGTTCGACGGCGAGGCCTTCGTCTTTCGCGGCGTCCGCTACGAAGCCATGCACCTGCGGGACGTACTGAGGCCGGTGATGCGGTTCGGCGCAGGCAGCTTCAACGCCGACGCCAAGGGCTGCTGGTACGTCAATCTGCCCGTCGAGGTGAAGTGCCGCGATCCGCGGCCTGAGAACGCGGTCGGGATCGATCTGGGCCTGAAGACGCTCGCGACCCTTTCGACCGGCGATCGGATCGAGATGCCGCGCTTCTACCGCGAGAGCGAGCAGGCGCTCGCCAAGGCGCAGCAGGCGCGCAAGACGAAACGGGCGCGGGCGATCCAGGCCAAGGCGCGCAACCGCCGCAGAGATTTCCTGCACAAGGCCAGCACGGCCCTGTGCGCGGAATACGGGACCATCGTCGTCGGCGATGTCAGCCCGTCGAAGTTGGCCAAGACCACGATGGCGAAGTCGGTGTACGACGCCGGGTGGGCGGGCTTCCGGGAGCAGCTTCGGTACAAGTCCATGAGGAATGGCCGAAGGTATCTGGAAGTCTCGGAGGCCATGAGTTCGCAGACCTGTTCGACATGCGGATCGCGAGATGCGCCGTCGCGGCCGAGAGGTATCGCGGGTCTGGGTCAGAGGAGCTGGCGCTGCGACGAGTGCGGAACCCTGCACGACCGGGACCACAACGCCGCGCTCAACATCCTCCGTGTCGGTCTGGACACGCTGGCAGCAGGAGCCCCCAATGCAGGATGAGGCGAAGAAGCCCCCTCCTTCAGGGCGGGGAGCAGTCACCAGGGCGGTTGAGGAGCCCAGCCTGAAGAACTAAGGCTTCGCCCTATGAGCGATGAAACGGCCTGCCTTGTCCTCGCTCTCGTGGCGGAGAACACCGAGCTGCGCCAGCAGCTGGCTGAGACACAGGACCAGTGCGTGGAGCTGGCGGTGGACGCTGGCGAGCTGCACGCGCAGATCGAGGCGCTTCAGGATGAGCTGGCCCGCGTGCAGGCCGACCGGGATGCTTGGCGCGCCGCGGCTCGGGCAGCGGGCAGGGCGGTCGCGTAGGCGATCCACCCGGTAAGGCTATCATCCGCCGTGGCGGAAGGTTGGCGGCGATGATCAGGCTGACGAAGGACGCGAGGCCGACCAGCGCGCCGGAGCGACGGGCCATGGCACCGGCCGCGACGCGGCTGACCACCCGATCGGGGAATGCGGTCCTGGCGGATCCGGAACGGCCGCCGTCGCGGGCAGCGGCCAGCTGTCCGCTGCCGTACCGCTTGCAGCAGGATTGGGAGACCGCGCCCACGGCGTAAGTAGTTCTGAGACGGAACCAATCCGGGACCGTAGCCGTTCCTGCGGCCGAACTAGTGACGGCGCCCGATCAGCCGCCGCGCATCTCTGCGCTCAGGACTGGAGAGACCGTGCTGCAATTCTTCGATTGGCAGGCGCGCGATCGACGATCCGGCCTCGTCGCGGACGACCAGCACCGGCGCCTCACCCAGAACGTCGTTGGCCAACTCGCCGGCCATTTCGCGGATCACGCTTCGGGCATCGCTCAGCGCTTGTTCCAGATCGGCGGCCTCGACGCCCACATCGTCACGGGTCATCCCTCGACCGCTCTCGACGTCGAAATAGAAGCGCTTAGACATCTGTCCCCTCAGACAGCGCCCTCTCCCGAGGGCTCCAACATGGATGAGTTCGCGATAAACCACATCGGTATACGCGACGGAAGCCGCCGAGGGCCGCCGGATGATCACGTTTCGACGAATGGTCGGGGCGCTTCGTTTCCTCTGGAGCAACCACAATGACGGCCTCATGCGAGACAAGCCCGATCATTACTTACGAGCTTGTAAACAAGCGGAAGAGGCGCGCTCACATTCGGACCGTCTTGTTGCGTGCCATAGGCCAGCTCGCTGAGAAGAAGGCGAGTGAGGAGGCGCGGGGCCGCGGCTACGAGTGGCCGCCCGGCCCGGATGAGGCGCGAAGTGACAAAGCGCCCTCGGCTCGACTGTCGTGATCCGGGGGCCGGGCTGGGCGGCCTGACCGCTCGGTTGGGCTTTGCGGCCGGTGGTGGATCTGGCGCGATCGGATGAGCGCTCAACGCGGCATCCGGCCGCCCCTCTCGGGAACCGGTCGGCCACCTTCCGCGTCGATAGGGCGACCCTGACGAATGAATGATGAGAGAGACGCCCGCCCGGCCGATCCGGGCGGGCTTTTCCTTCAACCGCCCGCGTCGGCGCTGCCATCGTTCGCCTGCTCCTCAATCGCAGCCTTCGCAGCCGTCAGAACCTTCTGAAGCTGGTAGCGGATCGCATTGCGGACCGCCGCGCCCGTGCCGATCATGTCATGCGCCTCTCCGTCGCTCGCTCCGGCCCCGAGCCGAGCCTGCACGGCGGCCTCAGCGGCGGCGAATGCGGTCGCGGCGAGCTGCGGGTCTCGATTTGCGACCTCGCGAGCGAACGTGACGAGCGCCACGCGGAAGACGCCGACGGCGGTCGTGAACGGCGCCTCGGTCTGCCCGTGATCGCCTTCGAAAATCATGGCCGTGTCCCCGTCTGCCGGGCTCGTTCGGACGGCCCGCTCACCGATAGGTGCGCCCCCACCCTCATCCCGGCAAGTGATATTCACCCTGACGAGGGCCCATCGATGTCACGGCAGCACACAGGTCGGTCGACGCGTGTGCGGGGGAGCCCGCCGCCATGCCCGCGTGTTGGCCCCGCATGCGCACTGCCCTGATCGTGCTGGTCCGGTTCGGCCCCGACCTCGCCTACGCGGCCAACACATCGCTCCCGCGGCCGGACCCCTCGCGCCGGACGACCGCGCCGCAGTGGATCGGAAGCCCGCCCGCGGTCGTGGTGATACGCCCGCCCGCGCCATGAGGCCCGCGCCATGAGGCACGGGCTTAGTCACGCGCGTCGCCCCCGATCCAGTCCAGCGCCCGGCCTACGGCGGGAACCGCGTTCGCCTACCCGGCGCGACGACCGCCGGATCCCGCCGCGTGAGTCCGCCGCCTTCCATCGAAGAGGCCGCCGCGCCAGAATAAATAGCCGAGCCCCGCTGCCACCGCCGCAGCGGTGGTGACGAGAGCCACCTCGCTCGACATGATCCCGGTCGCCCCGCCTCGCCGCCGCCCCTGAAGGGCGCTCGTCTTGGCGCGCACGTAAGCGCGCGTGGCAGCGCCGACCTCTTCGGGCGAGAGGAGCGCACGGGCTGCCGGGACCAGTTCGTGAACGTGCCGGTGCAGGTGCTGATCCACCAGGAAGGTGACGTCCTCGAACGTGTTGAGCCAGCCGTCCGAGTGCCTCCCCCGGTAGCGGGCGAGCTGCTGGAGTTGCCGCATGAACTCCGTATGACCGCGGTGCAGATCCTCGATCAGCGCGCGGGTCTGGCTCTCACGGCTCAGGGGGCCGTAGAGGCTCGCGTCGAGGGCAATCGCATGCAGCTCGAGTTCGTCCATGAGATCGGCGAGCATGCGCTCCCGGCTGCCGACTGCGCCGGGATCGTTGAACGCGTATGGGATCTCGCGGATCAGGCCGGCGATGTTCTCGTGGTCGCGCTCGATCAGCTGCCAAATGTCCATGCACGTCTCCCCTGTCGGTGGTGTAGCAACACCTCCGAACACCTTAGGCGAGCCGACCGTTCCTGATTGAGACTGCAACGACCTCGGTGCTGCTCGGCGGACCGCCGGACAAGAGCGGCCTGCACCTTTCAGGATGCTGCGGGTACCTGGGCAAGTCGCATCCTGAACGGTCACGGGCACGTCGACGACACCGGGCGCCACTTCACCGGCGACAGAGTCGGCTTGGCGATCATCGCGTCCCGCCGGGAGAACCTGCGGGGCCGCCGGTCGCAAGCCCGTCGCTCGCATCCGCGATCCTCTCGGCGGACTTGTGGAGGGCTCCCTGCGGATTGGCCCGGCACAGCACGTCGTCGGAGACGAGGCGAAGGACGGCTGAGCGCGCCCTCGACGGTGCGCCACTTCACCGGCGGCAGGTCTGACCCTGGTGGACTTCGGAACGCGCCTCGACACATTTTTGCGAGTTCAACGACCCATCTGAGCCAGATCAACACCGTTCTGCGCAGTAGAGTCAGGCTAGGATGCCAGCCGGAACAGGGAAGGCGCTTTTCATCCCCCTCACGATGTGCCTTGACCGATCCACGTAAACCGTCACGCCCGCGGAATCCCGTGGTGGACGGGCCAACCGAGCCAAGAACCGACACGCTTTCAACGCCGGACCCGCCTCGAAGCCAGACGCCGAGCCCGGGCCGCCTGATCGGAAACAGGTCCCGCAGAGGCAACCTCCGCAAATTCGCCCCATCCTTCGGTGATCGTTCGATTATCGTTTGTACGATGCAATACCGTTTTCAGCTGGGACCTTGCCTTCGCCGCACCGCTGACAATCTACCGGCCCTTCTTGACTCGAACGCAGCTCATTCGTGCAATCGATGGGCAGAGGCATGAAGGGAATGACGGAAGAAACCTTTGAGCGCACCCACGGTATCATCGAGCTGGCGGGCGATATCGTCGCCGCCTACGTGTCGAACAATCCGGTGCCGGCCTCCGAGCTGCCGGCGCTGATCGCGCGCGTGCACGGCGCGATCGCCGGCCTCGTCTCCGGCACCGTGACGGCCGAGAGCGGCCCGGCGGCGCAGACCGAGGTCGAGAAGCCGAGCCCGGCCCAGATCCGCAAGTCGGTCCGGCACGACGGGATCGTCAGCTTCATCGACGGCAAGACCTACAAGACCCTCAAGCGTCACCTGACCAGTCACGGGCTCGACCCGCGCAGCTACCGCGACCGTTACGGCCTGCCCGCCGATTACCCGATGGTGGCACCGAGCTATGCCGAGCAGCGCTCCGCCCTCGCCAAGGCCATCGGCTTGGGCCAGCCGGGTGCCATGGCCGAGCGCGGACGAAAGGGACGCAGGGCCGCCTGATCGGTTCGTAAGGTCGTCAGTCGGCGGTCAGCCAGCATGCCCCGCGCCCTCGTGGGCGCGGAGCGGCTGTAACTGGGCTTGGGTATCGCCACCGTCCTCGGCTCGCCCCACCGTGGCGCATGAAGCCCTGCGGTTGCGCGACGCGGAAGCGGCCAACCCCGGCGTGATGCCGCGCGCTCGATGCCTGACCCCAGCAAGGCTGGGAGCCCACCGAGGCCGCCGTGCGCGGGGCCGGCGTCAACCGTGCGCCGTAACACCGCGGCCGGCGTCCACATCGAGCATTCCTATGCTGCCGCACCAAAACGGCAGCATAGGGAGCTGCACCGATGCACGCTTTCATCCTCACCACCTTCGCCACGGTCGGGACCCTGGCTGTGTTGTCGACCGTCCTGACGCTCATCGCAGCCATCGACTAGCCCAACACCGGTACGCCGCAGCCCTGCACGCAGGCTTTGCCGAATTGCCGTGCGACGCGCGCCAGGGCGGCCTGTGCGAGACCCTGCGCCGCCCCGGTGCCAATGGGGCCAATGGCCTGCGCCGCACGAACGCGGACAAGCGCCGCGCCAGCGGCAAGCAGACGGCGGAACGCGGCTGGCGAAGGGCAAGCCTGCAGGGGCGGCTCCATGAGCCGCCCCCGGGGCGCAGCCGTCAGGCCGCCTTCTGGTTGATCTTGCTCTCGGCCATGGCGGTCAGCTTCTGATCCGTGGCCTTTTCCTCGTCCAGGTTCTGCTGCAGGACGCTGGCGCAATCGTTGCGACCGAGCCGCTTCGCCCAGGCGATCAAGGTACCGTAACGGGTGATCTCGTAATGCTCCACCGCCTGGGCCGAGGCCAGCAGCGCGGCGTCGAGCACGTCCTTGTCGCTGATCTCCCCAGCGGTCTCGTTCGCCTCCTTGATGATGCCGTCGATGGCCGGACAATCGACCGCCTTCGGCTTGTGCCCGTGCATCTGGAACACCTGTTCCAGGCGTTTGATCTGACCTTCGGTCTCATGCAGGTGCGTCTCAAAGCCCTGCTTGAGCTTGGGATCAGTCGCCTTGCCGATCATTTTCGGCAGGGCTTTCGTGATCTGCTGCTCGGCGTAGTAGATGTCTTGGAGTTGATGCACAAAGAGGTCGTCTAAGCTCTTGATGTCCGAAGTAAACAGACCCATGGCGTCCTCCTGAGGATCGAGCGATCCTCTTTCTGCCGCGGCAGATGACAATTCTGCCCGCTTACGCCGGAAACGGATTCGGGAAGGGTGATGTTCCTGACACTCCCACAACCGGAGCGCGGCCTGCCGGCGATCAGCGCCGATCCGCGATGAGGCGTGTGGTTGGGAAAACCCACCGCACCTCGGCGGCCTGCCCTCGGTTCCACCGGCTTCGCCGCCACCGGTGATCGGAGGATGTTCCGCCAGCGGCCGGCTGCCGCTCGAGTTCGGCGACCTCGCGTTGACGGGCGAGGCGTTCGGCGTCCGGTGAAGGTCTCATCGGCGGCGCACCGGCGCCTGCTCAAGTGCCAAGACGACGATGGCGATGGCGCCGCGTGTACCGGACGGCATGACGAGAAGGGGCGGCAGCGGTCATGCGGCGCTTGGTCCGCTGATCGCGCCGGCTGCAGCGGCGCTCGGGGCTGCCGCGAGAGCCGCGATGAGTGCCGCCTCAAGCATGGCTTAAGCCTGCCCGGCCTTTGCGAGCAGTCGGTCAAAGCCCTCGCGGTAGCTCATGCACTCGCACCGTCGAACTCAGAAGAGGCCTGCCATCTCACTTCAGGCGAGCGAGGCGGCGCGGCCGTACGGCGTCGCGGACGCGGTGGCCACCATGCCCGGCGGCTTCTGCAGTTCAGGCCGCCAGCGCGCTCCGCCCGTCCCGGCCGTGCGCTTGGTCCATGATCTCGCCGATCCGCTCGCCGACGGCGATCGCGATATCCACCGAGGCCGCGCCCTCCGCCCCCTGTCGGCAGATCCGGGTGAGGACGTCCGTCACGCGCTGTTCCATGACGCCGAGGATCGCCGCGGCGGCCTGAGGCTGGGCGCCGCGCAGCACGGCTGCGAGATCGCAATAAGCGTCGTGAAGAAGCTGGAGCGTCAGGCGCTCGACAGCCTGCTCGTCCTCCGCCGTCAGTGTGCGCATGGCACGAATCTCCGGGTCACCTCCGCCAGGCTCGCCCGGACACGTTAACAAGACGTGAAGAACCCAGCCGGTCGGAAGGGATCAGCTAACCATGCGCAGTGGTCGGCGGAGCACATCCCGGTCCTCGAGCGGGCTGCTCCGTCGCGGAAACAGCAGACGCTCTCGATTTTGTGGCCGCATGCGGATTGCACAAAAACCGGATTCCGCCCGTTCGCATCAGGCTCCGCGGCTGATCGGCAGTCCGAACCGATGGCGCTCATGACCGATTTTGGCAGGCCCCGGCCATCAGGCCGGGGTCGTTTCCGTGCTAGAGCTGTTCCCGGTCAGGTAGCGACGGCCAAGTCGTTCTCGTAGCCGGCTGCGGCGAGGTAGTTGCGGCACTCTTGCGGCGTGAAACGGGTGAAGGCCTGCCGGATCGCCGCCCACAGATCCGGGATCGTGCGGGCTGCCGCGCTGCGCAACAGCGCCTTCAGCTTTGCGAAGGCCTGTTCAATCGGGTTGAAATCAGGGCTGTAGGACGGAAGGTAGAGCAGCCGCGCTCCTGCGGCCTCGATCGCATCCTGCACGCCGGCGACCTTGTGGGCTGGCAGATTGTCCATGACGACGATGTCGCCCGGCTGCAGCACCGGGACCAAGGTGTCGGTGACATAGCTGCAAAAGCGCGTGCCGTTCGTGGGGCCGTCCAGCAGCGCGGTGGCACACAGCCCGCTCGTGCGCAGGGCGGCGGTGATGGTCGTGGTTTTGTAATGGCCCAGTGGGGCTGCGAGCCGGCAGCGCTCGCCGCGTGGGGCCCAGCCGGAGCGCCGCGCCATGTTGGTGGCCGCCGCTGTCTCGTCCAGGAACACCAGCCGGTCCGGATCGAGCTCGGGCTGTGCCTCAAACCACGCCTCGCGGGCCGCTCTTACGTCTTCACGCTCCTGCTCAGCTGCGAACGTCGCCCCCTTTTCCAGGTGATCGCGTGTCGCTGGAAGAAGCGCGACAGGCCGCTTGTGCTGGTCTGGACGCCCTGCTCAGCCAGTCGGTCGCGCAACTCGCGCAGGAAGAGACGCGGCTCCTGCTCGGAGGTCGCCAGGATCAGCGCGGCATGCGCCTCGATGCGCTGCGAGGTGTGATCGCCGCCCATCGGCTTGGGCGCGACATGGCCCTCTTGGTGCGAGCGCTGCGACCAGCGGCTGGCGCTCGACACGCTGACCCCAAAGCGAGCTGCGGCTCGGTGGCACGAGGCCCCTGCCGCCACGGCAGCCACGACACGCTCGCGTAAGTCGACCGACAGAGGTGAAGGCATCGGCATGCTCCTTCACCCGTCAACGCGCCAGCCGCTAACCCGTCGCAATCCGCCCGGGACCGGCTCTAGAACGGAAACGGAACGCCGATGCAGATCACGCTCAAACTTCGCCTGAGGGACAAGCATGGTCCCAGCCTGCGCAGGCAGGCGCGGGCGGTGAACGTCGTGTTCAATTTCTGCAACGAGACGCAGAAGAAGGCCGCACAAGCCCGGCGCAAGTGGCTCTCCGTCTACGACCTGATGAAGCTCACGGCCGGTGCAGGCAAGGAACTCGATCTCCACGCCCACACAATCCAGCGAGTGTGCCGCGCCTACGACGAGGGGCGGAAGGCGCAGAAGAAGCCCTGGTTGCGCTGGCGCGGGCGCAAGTCCCTCGGCTGGGTGCCGTTCAACACCGGCCACGTCGTGTTCGACGGCGAGGCCTTCGTCTTTCGCGGCGTCCGCTACGAAGCCATGCACCTGCGGGACGTACTGAGGCCGGTGATGCGGTTCGGCGCAGGCAGCTTCAACGCCGACGCCAAGGGCTGCTGGTACGTCAATCTGCCCGTCGAGGTGAAGTGCCGCGATCCGCGGCCTGAGAACGCGGTCGGGATCGATCTGGGCCTGAAGACGCTCGCGACCCTTTCGACCGGCGATCGGATCGAGATGCCGCGCTTCTACCGCGAGAGCGAGCAGGCGCTCGCCAAGGCGCAGCAGGCGCGCAAGACGAAACGGGCGCGGGCGATCCAGGCCAAGGCGCGCAACCGCCGCAGAGATTTCCTGCACAAGGCCAGCACGGCCCTGTGCGCGGAATACGGGACCATCGTCGTCGGCGATGTCAGCCCGTCGAAGTTGGCCAAGACCACGATGGCGAAGTCGGTGTACGACGCCGGGTGGGCGGGCTTCCGGGAGCAGCTTCGGTACAAGTCCATGAGGAATGGCCGAAGGTATCTGGAAGTCTCGGAGGCCATGAGTTCGCAGACCTGTTCGACATGCGGATCGCGAGATGCGCCGTCGCGGCCGAGAGGTATCGCGGGTCTGGGTCAGAGGAGCTGGCGCTGCGACGAGTGCGGAACCCTGCACGACCGGGACCACAACGCCGCGCTCAACATCCTCCGTGTCGGTCTGGACACGCTGGCAGCAGGAGCCCCCAATGCAGGATGAGGCGAAGAAGCCCCCTCCTTCAGGGCGGGGAGCAGTCACCTTTCCACCCTTCGCCAGACGGTCCATCGTGGCCGCGCGCCCGTTGCTGCGTGCGCAGATGGGCAAGGGCCGGCCGGTCGGCGTCGAACTCCCCCCCCTTCACGCCGTTGTGCCGGCGGAGGCGCACCATGGTCCCCATCCACCTCGCCGCGGCCGGCCTCGTCCTCACGCTCAGCCTCGGTGCGGCCCGGGCGTCCGATGATCGCGAGCGGACCGGCAGCATCGACGCGTCCCCGACCGTCACGGCGGACTCGGCGCGCAACGCCGCCGGCGAGACCGCATCGGTTATCCTTCCGGAGCAGAGCGTGACTGCGCCGGCACCGGCATTCCGGCCTCTGCCGCCGCTCAAGCCGTTGCCGAAATGGGATCCGCACGTCTGCATCGGCTGCTGATCGGCCACGGCCGGGCGGAACCTGGCGGGCCGATGATGCGTCGGCTCCGAGAGCCCCTCAATCGTCGAGAGCATCGCATGCGCATCATCACCCTCGTCGCGCTCGGCCTGTCGTGGTCCGTCGCGACGCCCGTCCTAGCACAGGTGCGGCAGGGCAACCCCAACGCCGCGAACCAGTCGATGGAGTACAACAGCCAGCTGCGCTCCCTGCGGCAGGAGCAGACGACCCGGAGCGACCAGCTCCGGATGGATGTCCAGC
Organism: Methylobacterium sp. CM6257; assembly: GCF_054611515.1. NCBI lineage: Bacteria > Pseudomonadati > Pseudomonadota > Alphaproteobacteria > Hyphomicrobiales > Methylobacteriaceae > Methylobacterium > Methylobacterium sp. CM6257. The sequence continues at coordinate 3,571,394 of NZ_CM137735.1, read as the reverse complement.
GAAACCAAGCCGCGACGCCGGCCCCGAATACCGGGCCGAACGCGATCGGCCCGGTCGGCGGGACGGGCGTGATCGGGCGCTGAGAGCACAGCCCGCGTGGAAGCCGTCCCCGCCGCGGGACGAGAGCTGCTGCGACGGGGAGCGACCGGCGTCGCGACGGCGGCAGGGCCTGCGCCCCGGCGCTCGCAGGGGCGCAGGCCCTGCCGGGCGCCTCCAGCAAGGCTCGACCGCATCCTGACAAGCTTCCGGCCACGGCCGCCCCATATCCCTTCGATCGCAGCTCGGGCCGAGAGGGCTGAGCCATGCCGAAGTGCAGGACCTGCGGCAATCCGATCCAGGCGACGGCCAGGATCTGCCGGCGCTGCGGTGCCCTCACCGGCGTCGGCATGCCGGCGAAAGAAGAGCCGGCCATCCTCAGCTGGCTCGCCTTCCTCCTCATCTACGTCGCGGTGGCCGTTTTCCTCCTGCTGACCGAGTGGCTTCTGCCGTGACGCATCGCCCATGCCGTCGCCCCGGAACGATACCCGCGTGGATCCAAGGGTGCGGATAAGTGCCGAACCAGGACCCCTTCCCGAAAGACGGCAACATCCTCAACAAACAAACGTTTTTATCCAGGGGTGGGGTCCCCATCGGCGCCGACCGGGACCCTGCTCCTCTCCCGATTTTGCTAGTGATAACAACGCGCTACCTTGACTTTGGCCGAGGTCCCGCTTCAACGCCGATCCACATCTCGTCTGCAAACACATCTCTCGGCCCTCATCGGGCCGCAACAGGTCGTTTCGGGCCGCCGCAAGGGCGTCCGGTCCACAAGGCAAAGCCTCATCGTCGCGGGAATTGGCGTTCCCGCTTGACGCCCGGGGGCGTCTCATGGCTTGTGAGGGGAGCTTACGGTCCTCACAGACCTTTCGATTTCGACGGCCCTCCAGTTTGGCGACTGGGGGGCCGTTGGCTTTTCAGGGGTCGACTTGCGGCGGCGTGGTCTCCTGATGGTGCCGGCGACTCGCGCGAGGCGCGCGCCAGCCGGACATGGCATGTCGGCCGGGCGGCACGGTTAAGTCAACGTCGGGGGGCGATCAGCGCGTCCATGGCTGCCGAACCTCGAACCGTCGCCGAAACTGCGCAAGGCCGGCACCATCAGCAGCCAGGAGGTCGTCGCGGCGATTGCCGCCTACATGCTCAATCCGGCGGCCGGGCCTTACCGCTTCATCAGCGGCCACAGCCTTGATCTCGCGGCCCTCGTGAACGCGTCACCGGCCTTGCGATGTTGGATCGATCCAAACCGCTTGAGGCTGCGTTCCGGATAGCGCTAGCCACCGTCATGATGGCAGCTCACCCGGTTGCGCCGTAGGTTGGCGATCCTTCAGCCTCTGCAACGTTTCCCGCACCTGCGCGACGGACGGCTTTCATGCTATGCTTGTCTCGTGCGAGCTTTCGGACGTTTGGCATCGCGTCCACGGCCGGTTCAAAGCCATGAGCGCCCAACTGCGAGCATCCGAGACACCCCTGTCGACCGGAGTGTCAGCATGACCGAGATGCACATCACCCATTTCCGCGTCCTTGAGGCGATGGCGGCGGTGGAGCGCGAGGTTGGAGACCGGCTCGGCTTCGGGCCAGCGCGTTCGCTCACGCAAGAGATGGCGGTGTACCTGGGCGCCGAGGCCGCGGTTGAGGCGTGGGCAACTGCCAAGCACGATCAGCCGGAGCTGGAGCCTCGTAACGATCTAGAGCAGCTGTGCTCCGAGTTCATCGTGCTCCACGACGCCGAGGCCGCGAGCTGGACGCACTAGCCGCATAGGCAGTCCGGCCGTTGAAGTCGCCGCGAGCTTCTCGCTTCAGCTTGAGGGCGAGGAGGATCATGGGCCGGCTCCGGCGCGGTGCGGCAAGCTAGGGCGGTATGCCGAATGACCCATGAATGCGAGCCTGTTTCTGTTTGCACAGGCCCCTCCTGCGAGCGTCCTGACCCGACGCCTGAGTTTCCGCAGCACCGTCCCGCAGCTGGGTATCACCCCACGTTCTCAGGCGCCTGCTGTAGACCCAACCACCCCTTCATCTTCGCAGGCAGAGAGGCAGGGCGCTTCTTCTCCGACTTGGCTCCGCCACGAGCTGCGTCCAGTCGGCTTGCCGCCTCCTCCATGCCGAGCGGATCCGCCTGCCGCCCGATAGCGAGCGCGCCTGCCAAAACCCACAGCCCTGTCTCGAAATCGAGATTGCCGAGGAACAGCTGCGTTGAGCCGATACGTGCGTCGATGTAGCGGGCCCGCCTTTGCTCAACCTCGGGCGTATCCGCACACGCCAGCCGCGTCACGAACGGCATCAGGCGCTGCCGCTGCGCATCCGTCGCCTCATCGTTCAACCGCATGGCCAATTGGCAGATCGGGCGCGAGAAGCAGGCTGGCAAGCGATGAACCGAGACGACGGGCCGGTACGGGAAGCCGCACGCCACGACCGCAGCCTCGTTGATACAGGTCCCTCCATCAGGTCCGGGGAAGGAATGCGAGCCGCGAAGAAGCTTCCAGTTCAGGATGTGATCGAAGTCGCCCATGGTGGCTATCTCCGTAGCCGCCCCCACACGGAGCCTCCTCCCGTGCGGGTGGGCCGTCAATCACTCCGACGCCGTAGTCTTGGAGGGAACTTCAGCATCTCCGTCTGTACCTGCGCGGCGTGCGGTGGCCCGCGGATGCTCTCGGGTATCCTCGCTGCCGCCACTCATTGGCTGCCCGAGACAAAATTATAATAAACTTAAAACAAATCCTTCCGCTTTCTAAGCACGCGTCGACGGTGTGCGGAGTTCATATCGATGACCTGATCGGTTGCGCGCAACTCGATTATCGGGCTTGCTTTTGCGGTACATTTGCATCATCGGCCAAAGCCTTGGGCAACTGCAGGAGCGAAAGCCTTGAACGCGGAAGAACAAGAAGCCGGCCTCAACTTCACCGATCTGGCCGCCGAGATCGTCTCAGCCTACGTCTCGAACAACCCTGTGCCACCAGCCGAGCTGCCGGCCCTGATCGCGAGGGTTCACGAGGCGGTTTCCAATCTCACCGCCACGGGCAGTGCGGGTGCTGCGGCTCCGGACGCCGAGATCGAGAAGCCGACACCCGCTCAGATCCGTAAGTCGATCCGAGACGACGGGATCGTCAGCTTCATCGACGGAAAGACCTACAAGACGCTCAAGCGTCACCTGAGCAGCCATGGGCTCGACCCGCGCAGCTACCGCGAGCGCTACGGCCTGCCTGCCGACTACCCGATGACTGCTCCGAGCTATGCTGCCCAGCGCTCGGCGCTCGCCAAGGCCATCGGCTTGGGCCAAGTGGGTGCCATGGCCGCGGGCAGCCGAAAGGGCCGAAAGGCTGCCTGATCGCGCCGCCTTATTGGCCTCGCTGCGGTGCACGGCCGAAGGTCTGGGCCCAGGTCAGTATGACGATATTGCTGACCGGGGCTTGCGACGACACTGCTGCGGGTTCGGCGAGGACATCCTGAGCCGAACCCAGACGCTTCCGGCCGGAAGCTCCGATCCAGCGAACGATCCGATCCACAGGCCGGCGACGCCACCTCACCCGGGCTTGACGGGCTGCTCTCGGCGGGCGGGTGCAGAGGGCGTCACCAGCGCGTTTCGCGTTAGCCATAAGCTCGCCCTCAGCCCCACTCACGATCCGCGGTGTGAGCGATGAGAACAGCCGCCCATGGACCCTGAGCGCAGCCTCGCACGTGCAGGATACCTCTGATACCCGACCCCAGACTTATCCCGGTGTTCCAGAGACTTGCATGCGCCCCCCAAACGGGAGTGGCGTCGGTGGCCTGGAGCCGCACCGGATGGGCGGGCGGCGTTCGTGATGGTGTCGCACGGTCTTTGCTAGGGTGGCAAAGTCGGGTTTCCTCCGACCTCCACGCTCGCCCCCAAGCTTCACGCCCCCACTAGGCTGGAGGCGGGCGTGGATGCTGAGATCCGGCTCGGCAAACCGGGAGATTTCCGGTTTGCGAAATCGTTTCGCATTTGACCCCGTGGGAGTAAGGTTTTGGGTGTCAGCGGGATGGGTCGCTGACCTCCACGCCCGCTACGCGACCTCCTTTGCCCAAAGGCCGAGCGGGCGGGCGTGGATGCTGTCACGGAGAAAGTCGCCAGAGAGCCGGCCGCCCCAGGTGCGCGAGCGGTGCAGGCGTGGCAGCATAGTTTCGAGCCCGGCTTATCCTGCTGGCTCGGAGGCATGGCATGATCGCCCTGACACCCCGGCGACGCTACATCCTGGAGTTCACCGGGGGCGCGCTGTTCGTCCTCTTCCTCTGTTTTATGGGCTGGCAGCTTGCGCCGGTTCACTGATCTGCCCAGCCTTGAGGCTCTCCCCATATCCAGGGAGCGCCGTTCGTGAGGGGCGGCAAATCCGCCACGGTGACGGATGCGACGGTTTCCGCGTAAGCCTGCCGGTGTCGGCGGCGGGATGGGTCGCTGACCTTCCACGCCCGCGCACCAACGAGGTGTCGCTCAACCCTTAACGGGCGGGCGTGGATGCTCTGATCCGCCCGAGCCCCGGCAGCAGCGCTGCCACCGGCACACCGTGAACCGCTCCGGGTTTTCCGGAGGCCGTTTGGTTTGGGTCAGGCGGCCAAGGCTTGGACCTCGGCCTGGGCATAATAGCGTGCCTCCGCCTCGGCGGGAGGGATGTGGCCGATCGGTTCGAGCAGCCGACGGTGATTGATGGCCTGGATGCCCCCACTCCGGCGGAAGCCGGTACTCTGGGCCCGGAGCTTTCACATCTGCCGGAGCAGTCCATGGATCCGATCGCCATCGTCGGCCTCGATCTGGCCAAGCGCATCTTCCAAGTTCACGGCGCACGCGCCGATGGCAGCGTCGCGCTACGCAAAAAGCTGTCGCGACCGCAGGTCCTCACGTTTTTCGCCCAGCTGCCGGCCTGCATCGTCGCCATGGAGGCCTGCGCTTCGGCACACGAGTGGGGACGTGCGATCCGTGAACTGGGGCACGAGGTCCGACTGATCGCGCCGGCGTACGTGAAGATCCCATGAGGAGGTGGCGATCAGGCGGCGCTTCAGCAGGATGGACGGCCTGACGCTCTTCATGGAGGTGAACGTGAGCCTTTCTCCTGATGTTGGCGGTGCGCCCGAGCCTATCCGGGTCGATCTCGCGGCGATCTTCGTCTCGCTCGAACTCAGCCGCGCAACGTGGTTGGTGACGTCGCTCTCTCCTGGAGCCGGCCAGAAGATGTCCCGGCACGTGGTGCGCGGTGGTGATGCCGCGGGCCTGCTCAGCCGACTGGCTGACCTACGGGCGCGAGCTCGGGCGCGCACCGGCAAGCTGTTCCCCGTCGTGGTGATCCAGGAGGCCGGGCTCGACGGCTTCTGGCTGCACCGCGTGCTCGAGGGCAAGGGCATCGAGAGCCACGTTGTTGACGCCGCCTCCGTCGCCACCTCAAGGCGCAGGCGACGGGCCAAGACCGACCGGATCGATGGCGAAGCCCTGGTCCGTACGCTGCTGGCCTACAAGCGCGGAGAGCCGCGCGTGTGCGCGATGGTCCGGGCGCCCACGCCTGAGGAGGAGGATCGCCGCCGGCTGTGCCGCGAACTTCGAACGCTCATCAGCGAGCGTGTCCGGCACGTCAACCGGCTCCGAGGCGTGCTGTTTGCGCAGGGTATCACCGACTACGATCCCCGTCGGTCGGACAGGCGCGAACGGCTTGAGGCGTTGCGGACCGGCGATGGCCGGCCGCTCCCGCGGTACCTCAAGGCGATGATCGAACGCGAACTCGGTCTTATCGAGCTGCTGATCGAGCAGATCGATGACGTGCGCGCCGCGCGCGACGCACTCGTGGCGGCCGAGCGTGCGGCCACACCACAGCGTGCGGCAGCGGCCATGCTTCTCGACTTGAAAGGTGTCGGTCCCGGCTTTGCCGGTGTGCTCTGGTCTGAAGGGTTGTTCCGGCGCTTTGAGAATCGTCGCCAGCTTGCCGCCTACGCGGGCTTGGCGCCAACGCCTTGGCAGAGTGGCTCGATTGATCACGAGCAAGGCGTGTCGAAGGCCGGCAATCCACGCCTGCGCGCGACACTTGTCGAACTGGCCTGGCTCTGGCTCCGCCATCAGCCAGGTTCGGCCCTGTCGCGCTGGTACCACGACCGGGTCAAGCGCACCGGCGGGCGCATGAAAAAGATCGCCATCGTGGCTCTCGCCCGCAAGCTTCTCGTCGCGCTCTGGAAGTATGTGACGGCAGGTGTGGTCATCGAGGGCGCTGCGATGAAGAGCGTCTGACCGAGAGCGACTGCAATCCCTCTCAATCCACCGAGGCACGAGAAGCCTTGGCGGATCCAGGTGGACGAACCGACGAACGGTATGGCCTCAGCCGCCGCAGTTAAGAATGGTCTCGTCCTCCTGAGCTCGGCCCGCCGGATGCGGGATCATGGTGCAGCCGAGATCGATCGGCGACCGCATGTGAGCTTGAGCGCGTCCGCTGCGGCCGCTTCACCCATCGGGCTCGGACCTGCGATCTGGAACACGCCAGGAGATCACTCATGACCGGATGAGATCCCTTGCACATCGACTCCTCATGTGAGCCGTTCATCAAGCGGCAGAAGAACGATGCCGCCGACGCGCAGGCGATCGCCGAGGCCGCCTCGCGCCCGACGATGCGCTTCGTTGCGATCAAGAGCGAGGCTCAGCAGGCGCGAGCCATGATCTTTCGGACGCGCGACCTTCTGGTCCGGCAGCGCACCCAGCTCATCAATGCGTTGCGCGGCCATCTCGCCGAGCACGGCATCGTGGCGCCGCAGGGAGCGACCAACGTGCCCCAGCTCGCCCAGGCGCTTGGCGACGTCACGACTTCGCTCGATCCGCTCATTGCCGATCTGAGCCGTCTCTACCTCGACCAGATCAAGGATCTCGACGCGCGGATCTCGGAGTTGGAGAAGCGGGTCGCGCGGGAAGCCAAGCGATTTGGCACGCCGTCCCGCCTCATGACGATGCCGGGGATCGGGCCGATCACCGCGATGGCGATCGAGACGTTCGCGCCGCCAATGGCGACGTTCAAGCGCGGACGCGATTTTGCAGCCTGGCTCGGCCTCGTGCCGCGGCAGTTCTCTTCAGGCGGAAAGCAGGTCCTGGGTCGCGTGTCCAAGATGGGTCAGCGCGACATCCGGCGTCTCCTGATCATCGGCGCCATGACGGTCATCCGCTGGTCGATCCGTAAGGGAGCGCCGGCAGGCTCCTGGCTGGCGCGGATGCTGCCACGCAAGCCGCGTCTGGTCTTGGCCATCGCTTTGGCAAACAAGATGGCCCGTGCAGCCTGGGCGATGCTGATGAAGAACGAAAATTACAAGGCTCCGGTGCCGGCGGCTTGATCAGGACATCAAGCCGCCGTCGCACCGGTGTGGCGGGCAGGAAGGTCGAAGAGAGGTAAGGACGGAACGATCGGTCAGATCGGGATCAGGAAAAGCAAGACTGGTTGACGAGCCACGAGCTCGCGTGTGTTGATCTGCACCTGATCCGCGCATCTCCATACTGGCCCGCGGCATGGACAAGGCCGCTTCATGAGGCCTGAGACATGACCGCACCCGATCCCCCGTCAGAGCCGCTCGACGCCCTCTTGCGCGACAGGGGGCATCCAGACATGAACCAGTCGACCCATTCGAGCGTGGCGTACTCGACCGCCTCAAAGGACCGCCACGGCCCGCGTCGATGGATGACCTCCGCCTTGAACAGGCCGATCACCGTCTCGGCGAGAGCGTTATCGTACGAATCGCCGACGCTGCCGACGGAGGGTTCGACGCCCGCCTCGGCCAGGCGCTCGGTGTAGCGGATGCTCACATATTGGGTGGATTCAAGTGGTCGTCGCAACAGCTTGGCGGAGGGCGGTTGCGATGGTGGGTCGACAGCGTTCGGAGTGCGCGCTGCGCGGTAAATTGAGGTCGCCCGGCCGACCCGGCGTCGCCTCGCGAGAGGCCCGACGACAGTTCTGGGCGTTCATCGCTGCGGGTCTGTGGAGTGAGGACGCGGCGATGAAGGTCGGGATTTCTCAGCCGGTCGGCTCGCGCTGGTTCCGCCGGGCCGGTGGGCTCGCCCCCTCCCACCTCGCGCCATCGTCCAAGCCACTCTCAGATCGCTACCTGTCGTATTCCGAGCGTGAGGAGATCGCGCTGTGGCGGGCGCAAGGTTTGGGCGTGCGGGAGATCGCGCGTCGCTCGGGGCGAGCGGCCTCGACGATCTCCCGGGAACTGCGGCGCAACGCGGCGACGCGCGGCGGCAACCTGGCCTACCGGGCGACGACGGCGCAGTGGCACGCCGAGCGGCCGGCGCGTCGTCCCAAGCCTGCCAAGCTCGCGGCGAACCCGGCGCTGCGAACCTACGTGCAAGATCGGCTCGCGGGTGCCGTCACCGCCCCGGGCGGTATCGCCCTGGCCGGACCGTCGGTGCCTTGGAAAGGGCGGCGGCACGGGCGACGCCAGCATCGGCGCTGGGGTATGGCGTGGAGCCCGCAGCAGATCGCAGCGCGCTTGCGGCTCGACTTCCCAGGCGATGAGACGATGCGCATCAGCCACGAGGCGATCTACCAAGCACTCTACGTCCAGGGTCGCGGCGCGCTGCGACGCGAGCTGACCGCTTGCCTGCGGACGGGGCGAGCGCTGCGGGTGCCGCAGGCACGAACCCGCAGGCGCGGCAAAGCCTTCGTCACGCCGGAGGTCCTGATCAGCGAGCGTCCGGTGGAGGCGGCGGATCGGGCGGTGCCGGGTCACTGGGAGGGAGATCTCATCCTCGGGCTGCGTAGTTCTGCGATCGGCACGCTGGTGGAGCGCGCGACGCGGTTCACGATGCTGCTGCACCTGCCGCCAATGGAAGGGCATGGGACGGGCACTCGGGAGAAAAACGGGCCAGCGCTGGCCGGACATGGCGCGGAGGCGGTGCGCACTGCGATCGCGCGCACGATCACGACGCTGCCCGAGCAACTGCGGCGCTCGCTGACCTGGGACCAGGGATCGGAGATGGCCGAGCACGCGCGGCTTCGGATCGACACGGGCCTGCAGGTCTACTTCTGCGATCCGCGCTCACCCTGGCAGCGGGGGACCAACGAGAACACCAATGGGCTGCTACGGCAGTATTTTCCCAAAGGCACCGATCTTGGCGCTCACAGTACGAGCGACCTCGCGGCCGTAGCCGCAGCTCTCAATAGCAGACCACGCAAGACACTCGAGTGGCGAACGCCCGCCGAGGCACTGGACGCCGTGCTCCGATCCGTTCAGGAGGGCGTTGCGACGACCAGTTGAGACCGGGTTGCGATCCGCGATCCGAGTGACAGACGAGGCCGCTGCCGGCGAAGGGGCGGCGCTCGTGCAGGGCCTGCTCCAGAGCATCGAGCACGAAGTCTGCCCGGGCCGAGCGCGACACACGCCAGCCCACGATCCGGCGGGCGAAGACGTCGATCACGAAGGCCGCATAGACGAAGCCGGCCCAGGTGGCGATGTCGGTAAAATCCGCCACCCATAGCCGGTTCGGGCATTCGGCCCTGAACTGCCGATTGACCCGGTCGAGCGGGCAGGCCGCCGCCGGATCGGGAACGGTGGTGCGAACCCTCCGCCCCCGGACGACGCCAGCCAAGCCCATCGTTCGCATCAGCCGGACCACCGTGCAGCGCGCCACAACGATCCCTTCGCGGGTGAGCTGCCGCCAGACTTTGCGCACGCCGTAGACCCGGAAGTTCGCCTCGTACACGCGCCGGATCTCGACCATGAGTGCCGCGTCACGCTTGGCTCGAGCCGGCAGCCTCTCGGGATCGGCTCGTCGCGCGGCATGGGCGTGGTACGTCGACGGGGCGATCGGCAGAACCTTGCAGATCGGCTCGACCCCGTAGAGCGCACGATGATCGTCGATGAAGGCGATCATGACCGGAACCGGCGGTCGAGCTCCGCCTGGGCAAAATACGCGCTCGCCTTCCTCAGGATCTCGTTGGCCTGCCGGAGCTCGCGGTTCTCCCGCTCCAGCGCCTTGATCCGCTCGCGCTCATCCGTCGTCGGTCCGGCCCGCACGCCCCGGTCGCGCTCGGCCTGGCGGACCCAGTTGCGAAGCGTCTCACCCGAGCAGCCGATCTTGGCGGCAATCGAGCGGATCGCTCCGTACTGCGTGTCGTGCTCGCCTTGGTGCTCCAGCACCATCCGCACCGCGCGTTCGCGGACCTCGGGGGAAAACGGTGGGGTATGCTTCGTCATGGCTCCATCCTCGCAAGATCTGGAGCCTCCGAAAATCCCGGTGCGGTTCACCGGGCTCAGCCGCTTTGCGCACTCTCCAGCGCCATCTCAGCCGTGCGGGCGAGGCTGCGCACGCGAGCCACCACATAGCCGGCCTCGATCAGGTTCTCCCGCGCGAGCGCCCGGTCGGTGATCGAAGTGGCCCGTGTCACGGCCCCGAAGGCTGCTTCGGCCACCTTGTGAGCAGCCTCGGCGATCTGCAGGGTCTCCAGGGCTTCCCTGTGCATCATGGCGATAGCGCGCGCGAGATGGGCCGCATCGGTTTGGGTTTGAGCCGCCTGACGCTTGGCCCGCCCGATCCGCGCGACGCAGCGACCGTCCTCTGTCGCAAGTCGAAGGTGCGTAGCCGGTCCAGTCACGCCCGTACCTCACCCTCATGAAGGTTGATCGTCACACCCGCCACGCTGGCGGCGCTCAGGAGCAGCGGCAGCACGTGCTGCGGGATGTTCTCGCGGCTGAAGCCGTCGAACGCCCTGACATGCACCGCGAGCCCTTCGGTCGTCGTGCCCGGAATGGCCCGGACGCGCGCTCGGGCCTCGTGCAGCTCGCGCGTCCGGTGCTGCAGGTGGGCGTCTTCGACCTGCGGGTCATACGCGTCGGCAATCGGCAGGAGCCCGCGCCAGCGCCGCAGGAGGTGCGGGGTTCGGCCCGCCGGCCCGAGATCCGCGACGGCATGCTCGATAGCCTTGCGGAGCGCAAAGCCGGTCCAGGCTGGTGGTAGACCCCTTCGGCCGCGGGCTTGCGCGAGGGGCGCCGGCGGAAGCGCCCGCCGAAGTGCAATCGGCCCACTTTATCCCAAGACCGGCACAGGGCATTCTCCTCGGCGTTGAGCATTAGCGCGTCTGGGATCGGGCCTTCATCGCTATGCGTTGCCCGATAGCCAGTGGGTGTGCTCAAGGCCAACGGCTACCAGAACGCTACGCTCGTGGTTCTCGCAGCCGCTCTCGTTGCTGGGGCCGTTGTCGCTGTCGTTGTGGCCAAGCGACGGTAGCCATCCCCCGCCTCGTTGACGGAGCGCTGAAGGCGAAGCGATCCTGACGCCTTGAACAGCCTCTACCCCCGGCCTCCCCGACAGGATCCTCCATGTCCGTACTGCCGCCCAACGCTCGCGGTCACTTGGCGACGAAGACAGCCAGGGACACCGCACGCCAGGAGAACGCGAAGCTCGCCTTGGTGGAGGTCGAGGCGGATCGGCAGGCGGCCGACGAGCGGACGGCGCAACTGCGGGCCATGCGGCTGGCGAGGGAGAAGTCAGCCCGCTGACCGTGCAACGGCCAGGGCCACCTGCGGCACGAGGACCCCAAAGGGACCAAATGATAACATCGAGGCTATCCAGGCTGGCCGTTTCACTTTTTCTTTTGATTGGTAGCTCTACGAATACGGTTCTTGCAAACTATTTCTCTGATTTTGAGCATCCGACAGCTCAGCTAAATCATGTGTACTCGCTTGCAGCAGGTACCCGCGTCTGCCGTGACGCGCAGACACCAGAACGTCCTATGGAGCGATGCTCGGTTCTGAAAAAATCTATTCCGGTCAGGGTACTATCCGCAATTCACAGGTTTGATAGATCCTACTATCTGATTAAACCACTCGACGGCCGGCTGCCGAACTATTATGTCTATCGTGAAACTCTCTCCGACTGAACTGTAGCCAAAGCAGGCGGGTCACCTCGTGGAAGAGACGCTGAAGGCGAAGGGGCCATCGACAAGCCGTGCTATATGGTTCCGCATGACAACCCTCGCTCTCAGACTTCCGCTGCCTGTCAGCATCAGAAAAGAGCCAGCGAGGCCCGAGGACGCCACCGGTCACAATACAGAGTACGCCTACTGGTCCAGCGCTCGCGGCTGCCGATCGCGTACAACCTATCACGATCTGATCGTGTGGGTTCTCGTGGTCTTCACTGCGCTTGGGCTCTCGCCCGTTTCCGCACTTGGGCAACATCTGGAGATCCCTGCCTCCGAGGTCGGGCCCCGTGTCGCCGCCGCATCGGCTCGCTTCGGCGAACCCGTCAGCTCGGGAGCGCCGACCTGTGGTGTGCCGCAGCATCAGTCCGGTACTTGCTCGTGGAACCTCGGCCCTCAGCTCTCCCTCACGGCGAATGCATACGACTCGCAATCAGCGGCAACGGTTATCGTCATCCGCTGGTCCCACGCGGATCCGAGTGATAGCGCCACGCGCAAGATGTTCGACCAAACATGCCGTGCACTCGTGGCTGCCCTGTTGCCTGAGTGGCCGGCCGCCAAGGTCATAGGGTTCGCGGACGAATTGATCGGTTCTGCGCAGCGGGATCGAGTGGCGAATGCCGAAGGGATCGAGTTCGCCCTCTACCTCTTCTCGGGGTGGACCACCTGCGAGGCGCAACTGGCGAATGACTAATTCCGAGCGCCAGCCTCGGTACCGCCATGCCGGTAGCCATCCCGTCGGAATAAGTTGCGCCCTCGCTGCCCAGGGATTTGCTATCGGAACGTCCAGCCCGTCCTCCGAGGGCGTGTGTCTCAAGCTGCCGGACGGCGCTCGTACCGCCACGCCGCGACTGCGTTCTTTCTCGCCTCGAAGGTCTCGCGAAGCCGCGTCCCCGGAGCGCCCTGGCGCTCTGTCCCAAACCCGTGGATCAGCACGGCATCCGGTCCAAAGGCCCGCCGCATCTCAGCGCGCCAAAGCCGGTCCGTAGTAGCGAGCATGCTCTCAGTCTCGGCCAAGCGGGTGGTGTCCATAGCGACCGTCCTAAAGCTCACCCCGCTAGAGGACAACGCGTCGATAGATCCGGAGGTCCAGCCTGTGATCAGACCGGGCGGCGGGGCCGAGCCGGTCTTCAGGATAGCGCCTGGGGATGCAGCGAGGGCGTGCCTTTGAACCGCGCTGGCAGAAGCGGACAGCCATCGTGGCCCCTGCGATGCACCAGCATCAGTCTGCCCTGTCCGGTGTAATTGCCGTTGATCATTACGAGCCCGTGGCAAGCCGGGCAGCGCTTCGGTATCGTTGCGTAGACGCCCTTCGCCTCGACGAGGCTGACTGAGCGCCAGACGCCTTCAGGACGCCAATCCAGAGACGACCGTAAGGCCACCCTTGTTTCGATCACCGGGCCCGGCGCAGCCTTGCTGCCTAATGATGGAGCTTCACCATGGATGTCGTCGTGACGCCGACCGGGTCTGAAGGCACGTCGTGGAGCCTGAAGGACCGGCTCGGCCGCCTGCTCGGCGCAATCGAGCTGTCCGGTCTCGCGACCGGGTTCGAGATCAAGCCCGAGTTGAGCGGCGGCTTGCGAGCTGTGCCAACTTTTCACGCGACCCTCAACGACGCCATGACGGCTATCGCGAAGCATATGCGTGGCGAGTGCTCGCTCGATAGCCGGGATTGGGATTGAGAGCGGTGCCCATGCTCCCCGCGATCATCGAACCTGTCGAGGCGATGCCGCCCACCCAGGCGGACGACGACGCGCAGATGATCCGGCTGTGGCTCGCCCGATCCGCGAGCCCGAACACCCGCCGCAACTACGCGCGCGAGGCGCGGCGCTTCCTGGCGCATGTCGGAAAGCCGCTCGGCTCCGTGCGGATGGGCGACCTTCAGGACTACATCGCAGGCCGGCCCGGCTCCTCGGCGACGGTGGCGCTCACCGCCGCAGCGCTCAAGAGCCTGTTCGCCTTCGCCCAGGAGGTCGGATACCTGCGCTTCAACATCGGCGCGGCCGTGAAGGTGCCGCCGATCAAGAACACGCTGGCCGAGCGCATCATGGCCGAGGCCGACGCGCTGCTGATGATCCGGCAGGAGCCGAGCTTGCGAAACCGCGTGCTGCTGACCGTGCTCTACGGCGGTGGCCTGCGCATCTCCGAAGTCTGCGGCCTGCGCTGGCGGGATCTCGCGGCCCGGGACGAGGCCGGGCAGGCGACGGTGTTCGGTAAGGGCGGCAAGACCCGGGCGGTGCTGCTCTCGGCCGCGACCTGGGAGGTGCTCTCGGCCCTGCGCGGCGAGGCGCCGGCCGACAGCCCCGTATTCCGGTCGCGGAAGGGCGGAGCGCTCGATCCGAGCGCGGTCCATCGGGTCGTGAAGGCCGCGGCGGCGCGCGCTGGCCTGCCGGTCGAGGTCTCGGCGCACTGGCTCCGGCACGCCCATGCCTCGCACAGCCTCGACCGCGGCGCACCGATCCACCTCGTGCAGGCCACGCTCGGCCACGCCTCGGTCGCGACGACGGGACGCTATCTGCACGCCCGGCCTTCGGAAAGCTCGGCGAGGTTCTTAGGGGTGTAGGCTGGTATGTCGCCAGGATCGCACGGAGCTATGGTGCTAGCACAGCAGCAACGTGCCGATCTGGCCCGGATCATGGACCAGTCTGGCCACCGGGATCCCCGGACCGTGGTCGGGTACATCCGGCGGGCGAACGCGTTCAAGGGGCACTCAGGGAGCAGGTTCCTGTAGGCAGCTTGGCCGCTCTACAGGAACCCGCTCGGCTGAAGCTGCTCAGGAGGCGAGAACGAGTTCGTCCTCTCGCACAGCACGCTCGCCGCTTGCAGATTTGATCCGATATGTCGGCTCACCGGCCCGATCATCCGGCATAAGCCGCACCACCTCGAAGCGGCCGTCGATGATCGTCTGCTTGCCGGCGTAGCTGGTCCCAAGCTGCCGGACGCTCTGGCCGACCTTGAATTTGTGAGACATCTCTCGTCCTCCAGAGTGTTGGCGTTGTGCGGATCGGGGCCGGCCTACCGGCGGGCCTTGGCCTTGCGGGCAGCAAAGCGTGCGTCGCGTGCAGCCTTCTGCTCGGCAGCGAGGGCCGCCTGCCGTTCCGCCTTCTCGGCAGCCTGACGGACGAGTTCGGCCTCTGCACGCTCCCTTGCAGCAAGGGCCTCGGCCTCACGTTCAGCCTCGGCTGCCAAACGGGCTATTTCCCGCTCGCTGATCCGCACGTCTCGCGCCTGAACGACAGCGCGTCGCGCAGCCTGCCGCGCGAGGACGGCCGGATCATCAGCTGCAGGGCGTGCGCGGAACTGGGCGAGTGTGGCCTGTCGCGCTTTGGCAATCGCCTCAAGACGATCAACGAACTGATTGGTTTTGAATTGGCCCACGTACATTCCTTATGCGCACCACGGCTCAGCCAGGGTGGCGAGAAAAAGATGAAGCCGCTCCCAGGGGAACGGCTTCGAAATTCGTCAGAGGCAGACGAGTGAGGCTCAAGCAGCCTGAAGGCTGCCGGCTGACTGCTTACCGGTGCGGCGGTCGGACTCCATCTCGTAGGAGACCTTCTGCCCCTCGACGAGGTTGCGCATCCCGGCGCGCTCGACAGCGGAGATGTGGACGAATACGTCCTTGCCGCCGTCATCCGGCTGGATGAAGCCGAAGCCCTTGGTGTCGTTGAACCACTTAACGGTGCCGATGCTCATAGGTATTCCATATCATTCTAGGCAAGAAAATAGGTCGAGCGCATGCACCGCACGCGCCCGGTCGCCGATGGTCGAAAATGGGAGAGATGCAGAGCGCCCGCCCTGTTGAGGCGATACGGCCGAATATCTGGCCAAAAGTCGATTTATCGTCTGTACGCCATCGGCGAGATAATCACAACCACAAATCGGCTTCAGGGAAAATCTCTCTGGAGGCTCCGATATCTCGCGCCGATGAACGGCAACGTGCTGGTGCGTCGGGGCAGGTGCTGGTGCACCCTACTCTTCTGGGGCCAGAAAGGCGCCCTATTCCACGAACCTTAACGGTTGAAAGCTGCGCCGGTCATGCGGGGCTCGGATGAGGCAAAAAGAGATACAAATTCCGATAAAATAAATATGTTGATTTATTAAAAACTTTGAGGCAACGATCAGAGATGGAAGTTGCGCCGCAGCTTCATGTTCTTATGATCCTCTTATGAGAATTTACTAGGAGAAACATTATGGCCTGGTCTGCCCCTATCGTTCAGGAAGTTTGCGTCGGCATGGAAGTCACCAGCTACGAGTCGGCTGAGATCGACACCTTCAACTAAGGGATCGGCGGAGGGCCGCGGGCCTTCACCATTTCGGTGCCGGAAAAGCCGCCTTAGGGCGGCTTTTTTCGTTCTCGCTGCACACGCTTCCTCGACAGGCTCATGACCATGAGCGCGCCGGGTCCACACGGTGAGGCGATCGACCCAGACGGCGGCTCGGTGACGATGCGGCGGGGTTAGCGCCCGAATGGGGCGGTCGGAGAGCGGACGTCTGGAGATCGTCAGGCCAGGAGCCGCTTCATCGCTTGATCGGCAGGCGCCCCACAATGGTTCCCGCTTCATCTCGCACGATCAGTGTCCAGGGCTGATCCGAATCGGCTTCAGCTACCTTGTCCGCCATGTCGGCGATGACGTTTCTCGCCTCGGCGAGTGCCTCATCGAGGTCCGCAGCCTCGACGCCCTCCCGATCCGAGATCGTTTCCACGCCGTTCGATACGTCGAAGAAGTAGCGCGGTGCCACGGCCAAGCTCCCTGATGCACGGTCGTCACGAGAGCGAGCGGTACGGCCGCCTACGTACTTTGACTTTACAATAGGAGGGTTGCTGCGAAGGGCAAAGGTATCCGATGGGCCGCATGGGTACGTATTCCGGCTTGTCAACACTATAAAAAAGCGGCCTATTCAATGTATCTGTGCGTCGGCGTCCCCGCATCACACCTATTTAGAGTGATGCACTGAGTAGCTAATAACTAACTTAGGGGATTACAATGCTTGCTACATTAGAGCAGCTGCCACAAGCCGTGGAGATTACGTGCGATGCGGGCAAGCATAAGTTGCGCGCGCACATCGCTAAAATGATTGCGAAAATCCCAAGCGGCGGACGTCCCTCGACAAACAATGGCAAGCAAGATGTTGAGCCCGGGTTAGCCTAGGCTACACATTACATCTCCGTTGAATACCGCAGCTTAATTCACGTATTGCGGCTTCTTCTCGACTTCTGCTCACTGCGCCTAGACTGACCTGCGCTGCGGCTGGATCGTTCGAGGGCGTCGCTTGCCGTACCGGCCATCGGCAAAACCGCAGCGGGCGCAGCTGCTTCGGCTACGCCCCTGCAGGCTCCGCAGCTTTCCCGGGCCGGCCGGCGCGCTTCGGCTTCTAAGAGATCGCCTCATTGGCAGCGGCAGCCTTCAGAGCCGCCTTCCGACGCAGCTGCCCTAGCCCGAAACTGTGCGCCAGCGCGGAGCGCGCCTCGGAGTAGCCAGCCGCCGTCATCGGGTAGTCGCGCGGTAGACCCCACTTCTCGCGGTACGCTTCGGGTGTGATGCCCCTCAGCGTCAAATGACGCTTGAGCGCCTTGTAGGGCTTGCCGTCCTCGAAACTGATCAGCGCCTCGTGCGTGATCGACTTCCGGATCTGCGCGGGCGTGAACTTCTGGGCGGGCGGAGCTTCGGTTGCCTTACGATTGCCGAGCCCGGCGAGCGCGGCGTGCGTGCTGGCGATCAGCGCCGGCAGTTCTGTCCCTTGAACGTTGTTATAGGCCACATAAGCGGCGACAATATCCGCTGTCAGCGCAATGTAATCGGGAGCGGTCGCCTCGGGAGCTGGAAACATCGCATTCATGGCGCACCTCTCTGTGATTAGGTAGCGTTATCTGTCAGTTTTGATACAAAAACAATACATATTTAAGGGGCTTGGCCAACTGAAGAATGAGAAATCTCAGAGATGCAGCCGGTCGATGTTGATCAAGCGGCACGAGGCGTCACCGAGAACGTCGTCTGGGCCTCTGGCATTAGCAGGAGTGACAGCACCTCGGTTTGGCGCGACACTCGGTTGAGCACATCAGGCGACCAACAGCCTGAGCAGTTCGGAAGGGGGCAGCGGAGTGCGCCATGCCACGCTACTGCTTCGATGCCCTGCTCGCCGTGTCGATGACGACGGCGCTCTCTAGTTCGCCAGCGTTCGCGCAGGTGATAGCGGATCCCCCTGTCGGCTCCTCAGAGGCCAGCGAAACCATGTCGACGGCCACGGACGCCATTCCGGAGCGCGTGCGGACCTATGATCCTGACGTGACCGGCGGCATCAAGGTCCGCAGCGACTTGGCGGATAAACCCCACAAATCGGCTCCGCGACCAAAGCCGCATTGAGACGATGCACGGACCCGATGCTGAGAACGCTGCAAAGGTGATCGCCGAGAACGTCGTCTCAGCTCTTGAGCGGGACCATGACGGGGCAGGGGCCTTTCTGGCGGGCGGCCGTGACATGGCCGTGGGCGGCCTGATGCGCGAGCTGTTGGGCGTCATGCCGACTGAGAACAGCGATGTGCTCGCCGCAGCCTGCAACCGCTTCCTCGACAGGGTGGCGACCATGAGCACGCCGGGCCCGCGGGTCGAGGCAGTCGATCCGGACGACGGCTCCGTGACGATGCGGCAGGGGTAGGCAGCCCCTCACTGCGCTCGGACCGAGCCGCACTGCGGCTGGATCGTGCGGAGGCGTCACTTGCCGTAGTGCCGTCTGGACGGCCTGCTCTGCCGGGCGACGATTGGCGCGGCAGAGGTTCGGCAACAGAGTTAGCGAGCCAATGACCCGGTCACCTCGGGCTCGGCCACCTTGGCGATGGTCCGGGACAGCTCGGCCGCAGGGACGAGGCGCGGTGTGGTCGCCAACTCAGAGACAGACCGCACAGTGGCCGTCGAGCGGGCCTGCTCGCGATAGAGCGGAGGCGTGATGTTGATGCGCTCATCGGCCATCACGGTGCCGATCATCGGCAGAGTGGCTAGAGCGGCGAGAATGAAGGTGCGAACGGTCATGGTGTTGATCCCTCATGCGTTTCGGGATTGATCCCGGCTTCAAGGGGATATGTGTGCTGCACTGCAGCATCATTCAAACAGGCGCAGTCAATAGTAGGCATCGATGGCGTCAATGATGTCGGCGAAGAGCCTGATAGTTGGAGGCAGGCTTCTCGGCCGGCAGCAGGCGCACGATCAGCCCGCCGGTTCGCGGGCTGCAGCTCTTCACGCGAGCTGAACGCCAGAGCGCACCTCAGTGCTCGGTGACGTACCGCGCCACCCACTCCTCGTCCGTCAACTTCGGGCTGGTGAGGTAGAGCACGCCGTTGCGGACACTGGCCTCGCCCTCCGCAACCAAGCGCTCCCAGTCCACCAGGGCGTCAGCGACTTCCCAATCGTCCATAGGACGATCCGCGAGAAGGACGGTCGGCGCACCGGTGCGGCGGCCAGTCTCGATGCGGGCGAGGCGCTTGATCAGGTCGGTGATCCTCATCTGTCGGCCCTCCAGAATGCTTCGATGACAGCCCGGGAGCGCGCGCGGACCATCGTGTTCGGGTCGGTGATCGGCGGTAAGGCGAACGGCACGTGGCGGTCCCGGCGCGGCGGGCACAACCCTGTCGAGGCACAGCCGCATGGCCGGGCCGTCACCGTCCAGCGCCATCTCGAGGCCTTGCGGGTCAGAGCCTCGGACTCGCCGTCTAGAAGGGCTTCCATGGCCAGCGTGGTGCGGTGCCGTGCGCCCTTGGGGCGTCCCGCGGGATTGCCGCTCCGCCCGGGCTGAAAGCCTGGTTCGCCCGTCGTCATGGCTCCGCTCTGGTGAGATCTAGGTCCGTTGGAAAAACAGCCGAACAACAATGTGCGCCGGCACCGCGTCACCTCTGTCTTAACCTATCAGTCTCGCCGGTTACCATAGATTTCGTCTATGATGGCACGAGACGACAGCGCACACATCGAGGCGGCAATGGCGAAGGGCACGACGGCGGACACGGTGACGGCAGCACAGGCGCTGATCGGTGCCGGGCTCGAGGCGGCCCTGGAGGGCGTGGTTCGGGAGCCTGGACGTCGGCCTGAGCAGGTAACGGGAGCGGTTCGTCAGCCCACCGGCAGAGGTGCAATGACGACGCATAAGCCGGCAATGCACCGCGATCACGGCTTTCGACTGCCCGCCGTACTTTCAACTGGTATACAGCTGATCCCGAGCTAATGCGGCGCAGGGACACGGCCATGAAGGGTCTGCTGCTGAACGCGCTGCTCAGGCTGGGACTGGGGCGCTTCGGCTCGGTCTGGTGGCTTCTGCTGTTTCTGCCGCTCGTGGCCGCCGAACTCGCCTACGGCGTCTATGTCCACCATCTCGGCCTGAATGCCGGCTTCGTACGGCGCGGCGCCGCCCTCCTAGTCTGCGGCCAACTCGGGTTCCTTATCGGAGCTCTCATGCGACCCATGCGCGGCGAAAGGTAGGGGTCGCCCGGAAGCCGCTCAGCGCATCAATTTTGCGTTCGAGACATACGGGTTTCAAAACTGTTTTGGACAGTCTCTTGCTTCTCGGCATGGAAGCAAAGAGCTGAGGTCATGAGCTCACTTCGGAGTAACACAGAGCCACCGCAGTCTCGGCCAACGGCTGTTTGCGCGCTACGGCTCGGCGGCCATCCTGATCGTGGTCTTGCTCCTGGTGATCGGCTGGATTGGCTTTCTTGGCTGGGCACTGATGTGGTTGCTCGGTCGACGGTAGCTACGGAAATGGCCGTGCGGCACAGCCCCAAGTGCTGCTCGCAGGAGGCTGAGCAGGCGATGGGCGGCCCGATCCAGGACGCCATCAGCCCGTCGGCGGCGCTGCACTGACAGCGGCCAGCGCGCGGATCCGGGCGATTGCAGCCGCGGCGCCCTACTTTCCGTCCTGCCGTCGGTGATCACGAGGAGGATGGGTGGCCACGATCAACCCAGGCGGCCTGCCGCCGATACTGGCGACACTGCTGTCTCCATGGCTGGACGCCATCGAGGCATCTGAACCCGGTTTGGGCGATCACGTGATGGCAATCGCGGAACATTGCCTTGAGACCCTCCAGCGCAGGATCGAGCTGACGCCTGCGCTGGAGCAGGCGTTCGTCGATGCGCGAGCGATGACCGATATGCTGGCAAGCGCCATAGACGGCGGGCGCGTCGTACCGCCCTGGGTCCGGAACGGAGCGCGCGGGGCGCTCGCCAGTTTGGCCGAAGCTTTGCAAGGCGCGGAGCCCAACGCGATCACCATAGAGTTGGGGCTCGGCTGGTAGGTAGCCGCTATTACGGTCGCGCTCGGCGGTGAGCCGGAACAGGCGCCTGCCGAGACTGTTGTCCGCTCGTTTATGGGAGATTGGCCGTGAAGCATCTTCTTGCAAGCACGCTGATCGCATCCGGTCTGCTCAGCATCCCCGCCCTTCCGGCCGTTGCACAAAGTATTGACGTCGGACCGGGCGGCGTGAGGGTCGATCCGCGCTCGCCGCGAGAGCGCGACCGAGACGAGATCCGTCGCGAGGAGTTCCGCGACGGGCGGGGCGATGCGATCCGCCGTGAGGAGCGCCTGCGCCGCGAGGACGACGACGATGATTGATCCCGCCTAACTTGCCTTCGGTGACGTACCCTGCGCCGCTTCAGCCCCCTCCAGCGCCTAGAACACGGCGCGGCCGATGACGTCGGCGAAGCCGCGGCGGGGCTCACCGTCCGGCATGACCAGGACGCTCTTGAAGCCGATGGCGGGCGGACCCGTTACGACGACCTGGAATACCTCGGGCATGATGGTCGGCGTCCGGATCGACCGACAGGGCGCCGACCCGACCGTAGGTGGTGACTTCCTCGCGGTCGGCCTGCGGCCTCAGCATCTGGGGTGAAGGCGAGGACGTTCATCATGACCGGGTCCTCCGACGGCGGGATAGGGCAGAGTTTCTAACGTAGTCGCTCATCTGCGGATCCCTTCGAGGTCGGACCAACGGCGTTCGAGGACAGTCCGGTGGTCGGCCTAGCGGCCCGGAATCGCGCTGAGGCGGTCCGTGGCGGGCGCGAGCGCTCCTGGGCCACTGGACTTCAGAATTTCGGCTCCGTGCCGCCGTGACGCCGATTTGAAGGCCCGAGCGGCACGTCCGGTCGCCGCGCCCGCCTCGATGTCAGCGAGCAGCTTCGACGTGGCCTCCTCGGCGAGCGAGAACCAGCCCTGGATCGCCGTGATCTCAAGGGGGCTCACAGGATGTGCGCCGTGATGCCGGACCACGCTGCGGCCAGGATCGCAGCGCGGGCAGCGGCTCGCCTTGGGTCTGTGGCCGTGATCTCGCGCCGTATGGCCTCAAGGGTTGCAGGGCCGCCGGCTGCATGCGCCTCGCGTCCCTTGCGGGTGAGGGCACTCCGGAAGGCGAGGCCGGCCGGGGCGTTGGGACCGTGGCGCTCAATGCTCTCAACGAGGGCGAGGATGCTGGCGGCGGTCATGCCTGGGCCTCCATGTGTGCTTCCAGCTTGGCCTCGAACGCGGCCACCTCCTCGTCGGTGAATGCGACGGCGTTGCACCACTGCATGTGGATCGCGAGCGGCATCGCGCAGGACGGCACCGTGTAGACCCCGAGCGCATCGCGACGGATCTCTTCGCCCTGTTCGACGATCAGGCCGGCGTCGAGCAGGTTGCGCAGCGTCCTCGGGGAGCAACGCGGGGGCTCACCGCAGCCGATCCGGTCGAGAGCGCGGCGCTCGGCGGACGTGCGGCCCGGATGAGGCATACGGGCGGGGTCGTGCTTGCGGGGCATGAGGCTCCTTCAAGCTGCACGGGTAAGGGCGGCGTAGCTCGCCAGGATCTGGCGGCGGTCGGTGGCGGTCAGCGCGTCGAGGACGCGGATCGCGGGCTCCAGCGCGGTCGGGTCCATCTCAGCCTGGGCGAGGAGCTGGCACAGAGCGGCGTCGCGCGGGCCGGTCTGGAGGTGGCCGGTCTGGCGCAGGGATCGGAGCCGTGCTCGCAGCTCGGCAGGGCATGACAACACCTCGACGCCCGAAGCCCGTCGGGATGCGTTGTCTTCTACGACAGGGCGCATCTGCCGCTGCTCACCCAGGATACCCCGATGAACATCATCAGTTGGTTGATCTCCAAGATTGTCCATTTCTTTCTTGGCAGCGAATATGAGCGAAGAAGCACCGCCATGGCTAAAGAGAAAGAGGCAGGGGCTTACGTGGGCGAAGCCGCGACAAAGGCCAGGAATTTCGAAGACGACTATCATGCCGCCACAATTATGCTGAAGGCGCGAATGGATAAGAGCTTCCCGGACAACTACCACGCAAGGCTGAGTTCCGGCGAGAACAGCCCCTACGATTACGGAGAGGATCGCGCACTTGCCGTTGACACTACGTCGACCGCGATAGCTATGGCGCTGCGGGACGGAGCCACAGTGAGGCAGGCGGCTGAGGCGGGCGCGGCGAGCGTGGGTATCTAACCTAGCTAGCAGGCAGCGCCTCGGCTGCGGCACTCCACCTCCTGTGGCTGGTCAGCAGGCGCGGGACGGGGCGCAGGCAGCGGAGACGGGCCTTGCGCTCGGGCGGGGTCGAGGTTGGGCGCGAACGGGCCCTAGCCCATCTTATTCACGAGGGCAGTGGATCTGAGGTGGCGAGCGTAGCGTAAGACATTGATGTGGCTTAGGGATTGGGTGCTGACGCCAAGGCCTGTGACCCCATCGAGCCCGCCACGCCCGCCATGTCCAATCTTGACGCGCTTCCGTTCGGGTTTCCATCCGTCCGGGGCAAGAAGCTCACAGCCGCCTTCGACGGCGGACGCCTTACCTCGGACGGTGGCATCCTGCTGTTGGCTCAGGCCGCCCGACGGCTCGGCATCGCCGAGAAGCTCGCCGCCGTGATCCCGGATCGACGCGATCCGAGCCGGGTGCTGCACCCGCTTTCCGAGATCCTTCTGGCCCGCATCCTGGCCATCGCCTGCGGGTATGAGGATGCCGACGACCTCGACCACCTGCGCGCCGATCCGGCGTTCAAGCTCGCCTGCGGACGCCTGCCCGAGAGCGGCGCGGACCTGATGAGCCAGCCCACCGTCTCCCGGCTGGAGAACACGCCGGGCCTGCGTGACCTGATCCGGCTCGGGCGGGTGCTGGTCGATCTGTACTGCGCCAGCTACGCCAAGCCGCCAGCCGCCGTCACCCTGGACATCGACGATACCTGCGACGTAGTCCACGGCCAGCAGCAGCTGTCGCTGTTCAACGCCCACCACGATGACCGCTGCTTCCTGCCGATCCACGTCTACGACACCGCCACCTCGCGCCCGGTGGCGGTGATCCTGCGGCCGGGCAAGACGCCGTCGGGCCGCGAGGTGCGCTCTCATCTGCGCCGCCTGATCCGGGCGATCCGCCGCCACTGGCCGACGACCGCGATCACCATCCGCGGCGATGGCCATTACGGCCGGCCCGAGGTCATGGTAAGGTCGCGAGGACAACGGCGTGGCTTACGTCTTCGGGCTGACTGGCACCAAGGCGTTGGCGGCCAAGGTCGAGGCGACGGCCGATCACATCCGGGTGGTGCGGGCCGTCGACGACATGGATGCGGTGCGCGGCTTTGCCGAGACCACGCATGCGGCCAAGTCCTGGCGGCAGCAGCGCCGCGTCGCCGCCCGCATCGAGGCGACCCGGCTCGGCCTCGACATCCGCTACGTGGTCACCAACATCACGACCGGCACGCCCGAATGGCTCTACGCCGAGCTGTACTGCGCCCGCGGACAGGCCGAGAACCTGATCAAGCTGCACAAGAGCCAGCTCGCCTCGGACCGCACCTCCTGCCGGCACCCCGCCGCCAACCAGATGCGGCTGGTTCTGCACACCGCCGCCTACTGGCTGATGCTCACCGTGCGGGACGCCATCCCGAAGGCGCACCGCCTGGCCTAGGCCGAGTTCGCCACGATCCGGCTGCGGCTCCTGAAGCTCGGCGCTCGTATCCGAGAGAGCGCTGCCCGCGTCCGCCTCGCCTTCGCCGCCGCCTGCCCGGAGGCTGACTTGCTGCGCCACCTCGCAGGGGCTCTGGGACCGGCACCGGCTTGAGCCACGGGGCTGGGACGCCCCGACGAGCCCGCTCCCGTTCCTCCAGCCCTGCCGAAACAACCTGGATCCACAGCGTCGAAGGCGCAGCGATCACGCGCGGCCACATCGCAAAAACTCGATCCGTCGCATGCCGGATGAATAAGAGGGGCTAGGCGTCGGCGGTGGGGATCATCGGGCAACCCCACTTTGGGCGCGATAGGGGTTTGACGGGTTCGAGGGGTTCGTTTCAGCCACTACCGGTAAACTGTCGCGTGCGCTCGCCTGTTCAGGCGGACGAGGTTCACTGACAGTTCCCCGCGTTAGGATGAAACAAACCCCTAAAACCCCGCAAACCCCTATTTCAGCGCCGCGCGCGCACGCGCTGGTGCCACTGGGGCGGCCGCAGCGCACGGTCAGAACTCCGACTGAGCGCGTGCGTCAGACGTCGAGACGACATCGGAAAAGGGGTCGTTAGCTTCAGCGCCTTCGACCCTTCGGAGGCTGAACCTGCTACCGTTACTGCTATCGGCCTTCATCTCGATCCAATATCCGCCGACGACGCGGCCCTTGATCCGGGACAGCCACTTGCCGAGGCGCCGGCTGTTCACCGCGCCGCCGTCGCCGGCCTGCCGTAGCGGCAGGTCGCGAAACTCCGGGGCCCGGAACTCCTGCACGTTGTAGTCGAAGCTCGACCCTGGTCCCTTCTCGCAGGCGGTCTTGATGATGGCGTTCGCTGTGTAGCCGCTCGACAGGCTCAGGTGCTCGCACCAGTGCTCGAACAGCTCGCGGATGGCGGACAGTTCCGGGTCCTCCTCGCGTGCAGTTTCCATGCTCACGACCGGATCGGCATGGCCGAGCCAGACAAGCGGCGAGCGCACCATGGCGGACCAGTCCTCGTAGCTTCCGAGCGAGCCGCAGACGGTCGGCGAGCCGGCGACTTGGTAGGCCACGCATCACGGTGAGCGCGGCGGCGACGTAGCGGGCGGGGCTATCCGGTACTCAGTCCACTTGAGCCCGCCCGGTTCGCCGAGGCGGGCTTCTTTATGTCAGCCACTCTCATAGGAGGTCGAGCGCCCACGCGATGCCAAGCACCCCGACGGTGCCGACTAGCAGCACGGCTACGAGGTACGGCGCAGTGGAGTCAGCGAGTCCATCTGACATCCTGTCCTCGCATCCCACCCCGCGCGCCCACCCTCGCGGCGCAGGCATCCGCACAAGCGCCCTCTTGGCACTCCGGGGGCGGCCCCTATCACGGCATCAGATTTCCGACCGCAGGGCCAAACCTGACCGCCATCGCAGCCGCGAGCAGGGCATACATTGCCCAGCGAAACCCGAGATCGGGATCGTGAGGCGGTGGCAGTAACAGTCGCCGGTCCATAGTCCGGCCTCTTCGCTCAGCAATGCAAAGGTGGCCGGCCGGGAACAAGGTCCCGGAGCCGGCTATTTGCCTCGTACGGGGCAGCATGGCGTGCTGCCCCGCGTGCCCTCATGGGCGTTTCCTCCCTAGACTCGGGCCGCTCATTTTGGGCGGTCCTTTTTTGTCCAGGTCTACATTAACTTGTGAGAATTCGATTGGTTCTTGACAATCGTGCGGGATGGCCAGGCTTGGCAACACATTTAGCTGCCCGCGATCATTCCCCTGCTCACGGCAAAATGGATCACTTCAGCTTCTGTCATTGTGAAGTCGCCCATTTTCCAGTGCTGAAACTCATCACCGCATGGGGTGATCGTAATCCCGTAGGCACGTAGGGCCGCCACAGCAGCCAGGACAGAGGTAAGGTTGGCGGCCGGCGGTCGCCCCATCCTTATAACGTGGAAAGGATTCCAATCCCGTCCGCGAAGCCAAGTGAGCAGGTGCTTGTACATGGCGGCTACCGGGATCGGTTCAGCATCACCATGAGATAGGGCGCGAGCGGGGGGCGGATCAGGCGGCCTGCTGCTTATCCCCGGGATGAACTCCGCCCTGCTTACGCTCGATGGCGCCGTTCGCATCGTCTGCGCACTGCGCCGGCCACGGATACGTTGATGCTGAGCGGGACGCCCGCCCAACCCAGATGAGGCGCGAAGTGACAAAGCGCCCTCGGCCGATGGTGAAGCCGAGGCCGGGCGGGTGACCGCTCGGTTGGGCCATGCGGTCGGCGGCGCATCTGGCGCGAGCGGATGACCGCTCAACGCGGCATCCGGCCGCCCTCTCGGGAACCGTTCGTCCGCAGGCGGGTCTACGTGGCATTCACGGGATTACTCCACCTTCAGCCCGCCCGGTCCGCCGCAGCGGGCTTTTTCGTGCGCGCCCGTCACACGTCGTTCGCCGCGTCCACCGCGTCCAGGAGATCGGCAGCGTCGCCGGCTACCCCGGCCCCACGCCGCTCCAACTCGACCGTCAGGGCACGCGCGATGACCCTGGCCGTCGTGACACCTTCGTCGGGCGACAGGCGCTTGGTCTGCAAGCGCCGCTCGCGATCGATACAGGTGTAGACGTGCGCCGCGACCCGGCCGCCCGCGTCGATCACCTTCACAGCCCCCTCCAGGACGAAAATGCGGAGCGGGAGCTGGAGGTCGAGGTCAGACATACATCTGGCTACAGCTGGACGTGAGGGTAGGGAAGTGCCCCACGCCCCTCCGGGAACCGTTCCGCCGCCTTCCGCGTCGATATGGCGACCCTGATGAGAAATGAGATGCGCGGTGCCCGCCCGGCCGATCCGGGCGGGCTTTCTTGTGACGGTCGCCGGTCAATCTCGGTCTCCGTCAGGAGCAAGACGCATCTCGATCAGTCCGATGTGCGCACGCACTTCCATCGCGCGAATGCGGTGATCCCGTGCGAGGATCCGCAACAGCTCGGCCTCGCCGTAGCGCCCGTCTTGCTCGAAAGTCTCGGCCTTGCGCGCACCCCGCGCCGCTAGATCCTCGTGCGTGGCGATCCGGCAGTAGAGGGCGCGCACCAGTTCTTGGACGTCGCGCGGCATATCGGACCCCATAGGCGATCCTATAGGAGCAACGTCGCGCGAGATGATCAGGTTCACAGGAGCCGCTGGCCCAATCCAGGTTCGACGCAGCAAAGCTCCGCGAACTGATCAAGCTTGGCTTTCTCCAATCAGCTCAGGGTAAATGCGCGCAATGAAGCTGTAATCCCACAACGGGAGACAGCCCTCGGAGCCGACGATGTTCACCGCCAGCTCGCCGCGCCCATCTTTCTCGACCTGAACAATCTCGGGCAGATCGCCTTCCGCGCATGCGGCAGGCTTCGCTACATACCAACCGGGCTCTGTAGGCGTTTCTCCGGCGGCGATGGGGACAACGGCGGGGGAGGTCATCGGTGCGGACCCTCGAGCAAGTCTGACGCGATCCTGGCGATGAAGATCAGCCGCGTGGCATCGTGGCGGCCTGACCAGTGACGCGATCGGAGACGCGCCATGGCTGAGGCGAATTCTAACTCGGTTGTCCTCTTCGCGGAATATTGGACCGCGATTGAGCGGCAGGCGTTCCTCACCTGCGGGCTGGCCGAGAGCCTGAAGTCGGTCGCCTGGTGCGGCGGCAGTCTATCTGCGCTCGACGTCGCCGGGATCGTGGAAGCGCTGCAGGTGCACGCCGGCGGGGCGTGATGGTGTGGACGCCCCCGGCGGCATCAGCGTGCCAGAGTGGTGGTGTTAGAGCCCACTCCAGGAGGCGCCCATGAACCAGGTGAGCACCGTCGGCCTCGACCTCGCCAAGCACATCTTTCAGCTCCATGGGGCTGACAGCGCAGGCGCCGTGGTCTTTCGCAAGAAGCTGCGCCGTGGCCAGGTTCTCGCCTTCCTGGCAACCCTCCCGCCTTGCACGGTGGCCCTGGAAGCGTGTGGCAGCGCTCACTTTTGGGGACGCGAGATTGCCAAGCTCGGCCACGGGGTGAAGCTGATCGCGCCGGCGTACGTGAAGATCCCATGAGGAGGTGGCGATCAGGCGGCGCTTCAGCAGGATGGACGGCCTGACGCTCTTCATGGAGGTGAACGTGAGCCTTTCTCCTGATGTTGGCGGTGCGCCCGAGCCTATCCGGGTCGATCTCGCGGCGATCTTCGTCTCGCTCGAACTCAGCCGCGCAACGTGGTTGGTGACGTCGCTCTCTCCTGGAGCCGGCCAGAAGATGTCCCGGCACGTGGTGCGCGGTGGTGATGCCGCGGGCCTGCTCAGCCGACTGGCTGACCTACGGGCGCGAGCTCGGGCGCGCACCGGCAAGCTGTTCCCCGTCGTGGTGATCCAGGAGGCCGGGCTCGACGGCTTCTGGCTGCACCGCGTGCTCGAGGGCAAGGGCATCGAGAGCCACGTTGTTGACGCCGCCTCCGTCGCCACCTCAAGGCGCAGGCGACGGGCCAAGACCGACCGGATCGATGGCGAAGCCCTGGTCCGTACGCTGCTGGCCTACAAGCGCGGAGAGCCGCGCGTGTGCGCGATGGTCCGGGCGCCCACGCCTGAGGAGGAGGATCGCCGCCGGCTGTGCCGCGAACTTCGAACGCTCATCAGCGAGCGTGTCCGGCACGTCAACCGGCTCCGAGGCGTGCTGTTTGCGCAGGGTATCACCGACTACGATCCCCGTCGGTCGGACAGGCGCGAACGGCTTGAGGCGTTGCGGACCGGCGATGGCCGGCCGCTCCCGCGGTACCTCAAGGCGATGATCGAACGCGAACTCGGTCTTATCGAGCTGCTGATCGAGCAGATCGATGACGTGCGCGCCGCGCGCGACGCACTCGTGGCGGCCGAGCGTGCGGCCACACCACAGCGTGCGGCAGCGGCCATGCTTCTCGACTTGAAAGGTGTCGGTCCCGGCTTTGCCGGTGTGCTCTGGTCTGAAGGGTTGTTCCGGCGCTTTGAGAATCGTCGCCAGCTTGCCGCCTACGCGGGCTTGGCGCCAACGCCTTGGCAGAGTGGCTCGATTGATCACGAGCAAGGCGTGTCGAAGGCCGGCAATCCACGCCTGCGCGCGACACTTGTCGAACTGGCCTGGCTCTGGCTCCGCCATCAGCCAGGTTCGGCCCTGTCGCGCTGGTACCACGACCGGGTCAAGCGCACCGGCGGGCGCATGAAAAAGATCGCCATCGTGGCTCTCGCCCGCAAGCTTCTCGTCGCGCTCTGGAAGTATGTGACGGCAGGTGTGGTCATCGAGGGCGCTGCGATGAAGAGCGTCTGACCGAGAGCGACTGCAATCCCTCTCAATCCACCGAGGCACGAGAAGCCTTGGCGGATCCAGGTGGACGAACCGACGAACGGTATGGCCTCAGCCGCCGCAGTTAAGAATGGTCTCGTCCTCCTGAGCTCGGCCCGCCGGATGCGGGATCATGGTGCAGCCGAGATCGATCGGCGACCGCATGTGAGCTTGAGCGCGTCCGCTGCGGCCGCTTCACCCATCGGGCTCGGACCTGCGATCTGGAACACGCCAGGAGATCACTCATGACCGGATGAGATCCCTTGCACATCGACTCCTCATGTGAGCCGTTCATCAAGCGGCAGAAGAATGACACGGCCGATGCGGAAGCGATCTGTGAGGCTGCCCAGCGCCCGACCATGCGGTTTGTGGCCCTCAAGAGTGCGAACCAGCAGGCCGACGCCGTTGTATTCCGCACGCGGGACCTGCTGGTTCGCCAGCGCACGCAAACCATCAATGCGCTCCGCGGTCACCTGGCCGAGTTCGGGGTGATCGCCGCCAAAGGGCCGGTCCATACCTCCAAGCTCATTGCGGCCATCGAGGATCCCGCCTCCGATCTGCCCCAAGCGGCGCGAGGGATCCTGGCCGTGCTGGTCGAGGAGCTCAAATCTTTGGACGAGCGCGTCGCCGTGCTCGACCGCGAGATCGCCCGGCATGCGACAGAGAACTCCGTCGCGCGTCGGCTGATGACGGTCCCGGGGATCGGGGCTGTGACAGCCGCAGCTCTCACGGCGCTCGCCCCACCGGCCGAGACGTTCCAGCGCGGTCGCGATGTCGCGGCTTGGCTCGGGCTGACCCCGGTTCAGCGCTCCAGCGGGGGCAAGGAGCGGCTCGGCCGGACATCCAGAATGGGCGAGCGTACCCTTCGGCGCTTGCTGATCATCGGTGCCAGCGCGGTGGCACGCTGGGCCGCGCGCAAGGGCGTCCCGGCAGGCTCGTGGCTGGGGCGCATGCTCGCCCGCAAGCCGCCGATGCTGGTGCGGGTGGCTTTGGCCAACAAGATGGCCCGCATCGTCTGGGCGCTGCTGGCGCGCGGCGGAGTTTATCGAGCTCCGGTCACGACGGTGTAGGCGTCGTCGCGACCGCGAGGCTGTCGAGGCGTGGGAGGGTCACAGGAGAGGGATGGCGCTAGGGTCACGGAGACGGGATCGGGAAAACCAGCTTTGCGACAGGCGCCTCGAGCGCGTGGGCGTGCATTGGACCTGATCCGCGAACTCCCATCCGGGCCTGCGGCGTGTGAGCCGCATCACAGGCCGCACACATGTCAGCACCTGACCACGTGCCACACCGCTCTCGAAGATTTCTCTTGCTCCTCAAGGGGCGTCCACACATGTCGCAAAAATTTTTGCCATAGAAAATTGTGCTCCCGGCACGGGCGTACCCCGGTCCGATGGGACGATCTCAGGCCCGGCAAACCCCTTCGCCGACCTGGTCGAAGTGGGTGAGCAGGCATTCTAGCGCCTTGTTCAGAGGAGATTTTTTCGGCCGTTGAACGTTTGCGACACGCCCCTTCAGCCCGCCCGGTTCGCTGCGGCGGGCTCTTCCTTTTCGGCTATTCGACGATGCGCCGCATCCCAGGCGGCAGGTCCGGCCTCGGCGTCCGTGGGCTCTCTTGAAAGGGCCGCTGTTGAGCGCGTCCAGGATGTCTCTTCTCCAGCGGAACAGAAGGTCCAGCTGATCAGGGATGGCGGTAGGCCAAGGCGCAAGATGTCCAGGCCGCAGCGAGGTTTCTGTGTCTCGCCCTGGACCAGACGCGTCAGCGCGGTGGTCGCCGTCTCATAGCAGCCGAGCAGATCCTGCTCGAAGAGCACGGCGAAACATCCCCGCTTGCCGATCCGGGTCCATTCGATACGGAACACCCCCTGATGTGTCTCGTACAGCCAGCAGCCTCTCAGCATCAGCGGTTCCTCCAAGGTTTTATGGAGAAACGATGAGCCCAGGAGCGCGGATCCGGATCGGGCTTCAGTCAACCTGATCAGCTCTTGCGCGCAATAGCCGCCTCGTACCGCTTAGCCTGAAGCCGCATCAGCCCGGTAATGACTGCGAGGGAGCCTCGGTAGACAGTCCAAGTGCCATCGTGCGTTGGCAATAGCCGGATCATGAGCGCTCCCCCGTAGTTGAATTACGCAGAAGCTTAACCATTCGTTAACCGTTGGCAAACGGGGGTCGCCGGCTACGGATCCCCTGAATGCCAGCCCATGGTCACGGGGCCGCGCGATCGCAACACCTCCGCAGGTGAACGGCTCCAAAAGGTGTCCGAAGCGTCCGCAGTCCGCGCGGCAGCCCGGGTCGCCAGGCGGCCTTCTTTACGCCCTCAGGCGGCGAGATCGGCCAGCCCAACGGCCTCGCAGTGTCGGATCGCAGCCGCCAATCGCTGATGCTGGCGGCCTCGCAGAACACCGCCTTCGCGGCATCAACTGCAGCTTCCTCGGAGAAGGCGGACACGACGACCTGCCGCTGCAGGACGTAGTGGTCGTGGCCGCGACCATCTGGAACGACCTTGTGAAAGGTGACGAGGAACGTGCGCATGTCTCCGGGGCGCTAAGCACGCGAACGGGCCGCCCCCATGGGCAACATGAGGGCAGCCCCGCGTTGTAGTAGGAAATTTGGTGCGCTCCTCCTTCTAGCCAGATAATCGGTCAAATCTGGCAGATCACACCATGTTCCCGTCCGCTTTCGTACAGAAAACATCGCAGAACTATCCCGCTTCTTGCTGTCAAATGCATCTTTGCCGTTAGCTGAGCTGCATCAAGGCGCGTGTGCCGGAGCACCTCTGCCAGCAGTGAGTCGTGACAGCTTACCTCCAGTCGGTGAAAACAATGCTGCTAGGAGGAACGACAATGGAATGGCTCGTGATTTCTGCGTTCTCGACCATCGCCTCAATGGCTGTAGTGACGACCGTGCTGACGCTGATGGCGCTTTAGCAGCAAACAGCCGCCCCTCTCGGGAGCCATCCGGCTTCGGGCGGGTCTACCTATCGTCAGTCCGGAGAAACCTCTTCAGCCCGCCCGGCCCAACCGCGGCGGGCTTCTTCGTGCGCACCCGTCACGCCTCGGTCGCCGCATCCACTGCGAGCAGGAGATTGTCAGAGTCCCCGGCTACCCCGGCGCCGCGCCGCTCCAGCTCGACGGTCAGGGCCCGCGCGATGACCTTGGCCGTCGCGACGCCCTCCTCGGGCGACAGGCGCTTGGTCTGGAGCCGCCGCTCGCGCTCAGCCGCCGTGTTAACGTAGGCGGCGACACGGCCGCCTGCGTCGACCACCTTCACGGACTCGTCCATCACGACGATGCGGAGCGGGAGCTGCAAGCCGAGATCGCACATACGGCTGAGCTACAGCGGAACGTACGGGCGGGGAAGGCTCGTGCCCCTCCGGGAACCGTTCGACTGCAGGCGGGTCTACCGGTGTATCTCCTCTCAGACGAGACCACCTTCAGCCCGCCCGGTTCGCCGCGGTGGGCATTTCTTTAACCGATGCGCGGCATCATCCGCTCGGATCCGGAGTCACCCTCCCTCCGACAGTCGGATCTGAAGAAGCCCGCCCGGTTCGCCGCGGCGGGCTTTCTTCGATCCGGGCGAGGCAGCCTACGGCACGCCGTCGCACCGTCTGGTAGTCGACCGTAACTACCTAGGTATCGCCTCGTCCCACCCCCGGTGGGGCTTATCCGACCTGATTGCTACTTGGCCCGCCCGGATCGGCCGGGCGGGCTATTTGCGCGCGCCCCATCGTTGCGCGGTTGCGCAGTTGCATGCTTTTCCGATGCTGCACCTAGGCGAGCCCCGAAATCGCGCGGCCCTGCGTCCTTGGGGTGGCGTTATAGGGACCCATGCCGCCGCCCATCCCGTCCGCCCGTCCGTTGTATAGCTAAGCTCACGGCAGGCGAGGGCGGGCGGCGGGCCTCAAGCCCGCCTGATCTGCCCGCGGGCGTCAGCGGGGCGTTGTGGCGATCTCAGGGGCACCCCATGGGCACTCCAGGCTCCCCATACGCCACGGGTCCCCTTCAGACGGGGAGGGCCATGCGGGGCCGCGCGAGCGCAACACCTCTCCAGGTGAGCGGCTTCAAAAGGTGTCCGCATGTCCGCACTGTCCGCACGGCGGTCCGCCAACCGTTAGGCCGAGGCCCCGACCATCCGAGCGCGCGCCTCCGTCAAGCGCTCTTGGGTCGTGCGGGTCGGCATGTCGGCGAGGACCTTCTCGACAATCTGCCGGGTCGCCGTCCGAGTTAGGCCGAGGTTGCGCGCGAACCCGTCGAGGCGGTCCATCATGTACTGCACCTCACCCTTGACGTTGCTGTTTGCGGGATCGGTCACAGCCTTTCCCTTCGCCGGAGGCGCCAGCAGGATCGCCGGGGAACGCCGATAGGGCATTTCCGTTTCGGCAACCGTTCGGCCGTACGGCCACCGGCATGTCCCACCTCCCGCCCGCCGTCGCCTCCTGGCGCGACCAGATCGAGCGCCTGTCCCCGCACGCCTCGCCCTGCCGGCATCTCGCGCCGACCAAGTGGACCGGGATCCGTGAGAGCGCGCTGGGCTTCTGCGACCAGTTCGGTGCCGAGGCGTACCGGCTCGGCTGGACAGCGCCGCAGCTGTTCGGCGTCCACCCGCAGCACGGCACGATCCGGGTGGACTATTGCGGCGCGCTGATGATCGGTGCCGAGCCGGTGCGCAGCGTCGAGGCCAACCGGATCCTGTTCGAGCGAACCTCAGCCTATCGGAACGGACCGGGCCAGCAATGGGGCGTGCCGGTCTGGAAGTTCGCGGCGAAGAGCGGCTGAGCCACGCGACCATCAGCATGCCGATCCGGCGCGAGCACCGCTTCTTCTCTCCAGATTGCCGGACGGCAGCAGCTCGCGCGGGCTGGCTCCTACTTCGAAGGCGTACTGGCCGGCGCAGGTGTCGATGTTGTGCCCTGCGGTGGTACGTCTTTAACCCTAGTCTGCTCGCTTGCCGGATCGACCACGCCCCGATCTTGGTAGAATGCAAATATCCCAATTCCAGCGACAAACAGCAGCAATGCCATTATCACTGTAATGCTGATTTTTTGGTCTTTTTGTCCAATTGATCGTGCCACTTAGCGTTCCTATTCGACACACAAAATTGCAGACCTGTAGGACGTGATCGCGGAGGTCGAGATGGCCGTCGGTGCGGAGGATGGCTGATGCGTATCGAAAGAGCCCCGCAGCTCGACAGCCGCGGGACTGAGCCTTCCGACCGACTGCTGCAGGGTCGGCATACGCGCTGCTACATGCGGGAGTGCCGCCCGTGATGGCGCCGGGACCGGCGATGGTGCCGAGTAGCATGCCGCCTGCCCATCAAACCGGTCTGGCCACCCATGGCTTTCTCGGAATTGCTTTTCACGCTGCCAGGGTTGTTCATGTTGCCTTGTGCGCTGCCGCCACCGCCGGGGGTCTGGGCGAGAGCTGCCCCTGCCATGGTGAGAGAGAGTGCGGCAGCGCGAGCGATTGTCTTTATCGACATGGCGTTTTCCTCCGACTTATCGTTATGATCGGCCGCGCGTGTAACTCCACGGCGTTTGATATTGTTCATCCACCCGGGGACCGCAGGCTTCCCGAAGGGATAGCCGTGAAATGAGCGAGGGGTGCACCGTTGTTCCCGGCGCACGAATGAGCGGCCGTTCGTCAGATCGCAGCTCAGCGACAAAGTCGATCGAGCGTTGGCAACGTATGAAGGCGAAATACTCAAGCTTCGGCGGCCTTGAACATCAGATCCGCCAATCCGCGATGTAATATGTTTCGCACGAGTGACAAATCTTTATTTGATTTACGCGACCCAATGGAACCAAGATTTCGAATGGAAAATTTTACAACGTCTATGCGCGCTCGCTTGAGCAATGTTGAAGGATGGGAGGCATGCTGATGTACATCGCCACCATTTATAACTCTGTCTCCGGCGAGCGGCCGCGGCGACACGATGTGCTTTTAATTACATGAGAGCTTGTAATGCCTAGGGCTACGAAGCTTCCAGCATGGCTTTCACGTCGTGGCTACCGAGATCGTCTGAAGCAGCGCTTAGCAATGACACTGTCTCAAGAGCGGAATGCCGAAACTGTGGCGCCGGAGCTTCTCTCATCTGAGGAACAATCTGCGGACGAGAACGTGCTTCTCTTTCCTCTGAGCCGCATTTTTGGCCGTCCTGCCGCGGCCTTGCTGCTCGGGCTCTGCCTGAGGGTTGCCTGCGAACTGGAGGGCGCTCAGGAGAGCACCATCCTGCAGATCACCGGAGCGGCCTGATCCGAAAGGCAATCTCCGAGACCCGGTAGCTGCGCAACGCGGAGGCCCCGACAAGGCTCGGGCCTCCGCGTTCTCACGAATGCCAGCTCACTCAGCAGCTGCGGTCATCGTCTTTCTCGGCTTGCGTGCCTTGGCGGGCTTCGCGGCAGGCTCAGCAGTCTTGTTACGGCCTCTGGTCTTCGGGGCCTCTGTGACGGTCTCGACCGTGGTCGCCGCCTTGGCTGCCGCCTTCTGACGCTGCTGGCCGAGCCCGAGGCTCTTGGCCAGCGCTGAGCGCTGCTCGGAGTAGCTGGCAGCGACCGACGGGTAATCCCGAGGCAGGTCGTAGCGCTCACGGTACTCTTGGAAGGTCAGACCATGCGTGCTCAAGTGCCGCTTGAGCGTCTTGTATGGCCTGCCGTCGATGAAGGAGATCAGCGCGTCGGGCCTGATCGACTTCCGGATCTGAGCTGGCGTGAGTTTCTCGACGGCTGGGGCTTCGGATGCGTTACCCTGGCCGAGGCGGTTTAGCGCGGAGTAGATGCTGGAGATCAAGGCCGGCAGCTCGGCACTCGGAACGCTGTTGTTCGCCACGTAGGCCGCCACGATACTCGTGGCCAGTTCCGTACGATTGTTTGTCGGGGTTACGGTGTTTTCGTCCATGTAACGCTCCTTTACGAGGTGAGCACACGAACGAGACAATTTGTTCCTAGAGTCAAGTGGTTTGCGCTAAATTCCGGAGCATAGCTCAAGTTTTTACGTTCGTCAGCCGACGCATCTCTAAGGATCGGGCGTCGGTCACCCCGTATTACGCCCGATTGGCCGCGGTACGACGATGAGCGCGCTCGATCTGTTTCTCTGCCGAGCCTAGGTCGGCTCGGCAGAAGTTCGTTAGCTCCATTAGCGGGCGAGCGATCCGGTGACCTCGGGCTCGGCGACCTTGGCGACGTCCTGAGGCCGCTCGGCCGCCGGGACGAGGCGTGGCGTGGTCACCAGCTCGGAGGCGGGATGCACGGCAGCGGTGGCGTGAGCCTGCGCACGATAGATCGGCGGGAATACGTTGATGCGCTCGTCAGCCATCGCAGTGCCGATCATCGGCAGGGCGGCGAGGGCGGCGAGAACGATGGTGCGAATGGTCATGGTGTTGATCTCTCATGCGTTTCGGGATTTGACCCCAGCGTCGATGGTCTATGTGTGCTGCACCGCAGCATCGTTCAAACAACTGCGGTCAATAATCGGAATCAATGACGTCAATGATGGCGGCGAAGAGCCTGATAGTTGGAGGCAGGCTTCTTAGTCGGCAGCATGCGCACGATCAGCCTCGCCGGGTCGCGGGCTGCAGCTCTTCACGCGAGCTGAACTCCGGCCCGCAACCAGAATTGACCCACACCCGTTTGGGCATTCTGATCCTCTCGGGAGGAGACACATGACCCAGCTCAGCCGTCGGCGCTTCGTCACCTGCGCTTGCTGCGCGTCAGTTGCTGACCTGACAGGCATGAGCATAGGCATGACCCCAGGATGGGCGGCCGCTGGCAAGCACACGGACTTATCCCCCGAACAGGCGCTCGCTCGGTTGAAGGAGGGCAATCAGTCCTTCATCACCGACGCGCCCTTCCGGCGCGAGAGCACGGACCGCGACCGGCGCATTGAGATCGCGCGCGGTCAGACGCCGTTCTGTGTGCTGGTGGGCTGCTCCGACAGTCGGGTGTCGCCGGAGCTGCTGTTCGGCCGCGGCCTGGGCGAGCTGTTCATCGTGCGCAATGCCGGCAACACGGTCGACACCACCGCGATGGGCTCGATCCAGTATGCGGTGGTGGAGCTGGGTGTGCCGCTGATCGTGGTGCTTGGCCACGAGAAGTGCGGGGCGGTGCAGGCGGCCGTCAGCGTGGTGAAGGAGAACGCCACCTTCCCCGGCAGCATCGGCCAGATGGTCGAGCCAATCGTGCCGGCGGTGCTGAAGGTACAGGGCCAACCGGGCGATCTGCTCGACAACGCAGTACGTGAGAACGTCCGCCGTACCGTCAATCGGCTCCGCACCTCGGAAGCTTTGTTCACGGAGCCGCTGAAGGCCGGCCAGCTGAAGATCGTCGGCGCCCGCTATGACCTCCGCGATGGCAGCGTCGACTTCTTCGACGAGGGCTGAGGCGTGAGGGCTGCGGGGCCGCCGCTACCATCGCCGACGCTATCACCGCTGGTATCGCTGAGCCCCGGCTTGTCCGGTTAGTTCAGCCCACGGCGCGGCCTCGGGTCCCCAACCGCTCTGCCTCGGCCCGCCACGCATCACACTCGATCTGCACCGCCTCAATGCGGGCGTACAGGTTTCCAGCGTCGATTGCGGTCTCGACCAGCATGTCCTGGGCGGCTGCTAGCTGCTCGCGCAGCTCGATGTTCTCCCGGGCCAGAGCGACGAGCAAGGCGGTCACGTCATCGCTCATCCCCGCCCCTGTGCACCGGATCCGAGCGGGCGCCGAACTCGCCCGCTACCCTCAAGCGCCGGGGTCCACGATTGATCCGGAGGCCAGCTCGCGCAGCAGCGGCGCGCACTGGCCTGCCTTAGGTCGCTGGGGCGAGGTGCTTGAACATGTGAGCGCGCGCCTCATCGTCCATCTCAGCCTTGAAGCTGAAACGATCCTTCAGGCTGAGAGCCCTCTGAGCGGCAGGTCGCGCGGCGATCTCGTCGTGGAGGCGCTTCACGTTGGGCAGCTTGTCCCAAGCGTCGTCTCCGAGCACGAACGGCAGCATCCGCGCCCAGCCCCACACGCCCATGTCGACGATGGTGTAGGTGTCGCCAACCATGTACTGGCGGCCGGACAGGTGGCTTTCCAGCACGCCGTAGTGGCGACGTGCCTCGTAGGCGTAGCGCTCACGGGCGTAGGGTACCGGCTCGGGTGCGAAGTGCCGGAAGTGCACAGCCTGCCCGGAGAATGGCCCGATCCCTGTGGCCACGAACATCAGCCACGACAGGAGCGGTCCCCGTTCGGCGGCATCTGCGGGCAGAAAGCGTCCGGCCTTTTCGGCGAGGTAGAGCAGGATCGCGTTGCTGTCGAAGACGGTGACGTCGCCGTCGACAATTGCGGGCACTTTCCCGTTGGGGTTCACGGCAAGAAATGCTGGCTCGAACTGCTGGCCGCGGCGGGTGTCCACCGGCATGGGCCGATAGTCCAGGCCAAGCTCCTCCAGCAGGAGCGCGACCTTGGTCGGGTTCGGTGACAGGTTGAAGTAGAACGTGAGCACCGCGCGCCTCCGCATCGCCAGCCCACTTCACTGCAGCGCCACGGGGGCGGTCAGAGGATATGGGGTCACGAGGACCTGAGCTTGTGCCGATCCGGTAACATCGGGGCAGCCCAGGCAGTCAGCGGGGTGTGCCAGACCTCTGGTGCAAGCGGAAGAGGGGTTCATCCCAAACCCTGGTGATGGGACGCGATCCGAGCGCGATCTAGAAACCGAGGGACGCTGCAATCGGCGCCGTGGATGCGGATCTAGCCGGAACTGCTACGCTTTCTTCACGGCGAGTGGCACAGTGCTACCACCATGCCGATCCGGCCCGAGCACCGTTTCTTCTACCCCATCGACTGGCCGCAGCTCTCGGGCGTGATCCGGTTCGGCCGGGCTAAGGGCCGCTGTGACGGCTGCGAGCGGCCGCATGGGCAATTGGTCTACCACCTCGACGATGGCCGCTGGTTGGACGCTGGCCGCTGGCGCGACGGCTGGGGCAGGCGGATCCGGATTGCTTCGGAGACTGACATCCTTGGCCTCGCCCGTCGGACCCGGGTCATCCTCGCCGCGGCCCATCGGGATCACGACACCTCGAACAACGCGGACGCCAACCTCGCGGCCTTCTGCCAGCGATGCCATATTATCCACGACCGGCCCGAGCACCGGAAACGGCGGTGGGCGACGCTGTTCCGACGCAAGGCGCTCGGAGATCTATTCGGCGGGCCATATTCCTAAACGAATGCGAGTGCCAAGGCTGTTTACCGATGTATTTACTACTGTTGATCGCCGTATTTTTACCGCGCTTTCGATAATCGGTAGCCGGGCCGGATCCTAATCAGATTTGAGCGGCTCCGTACGGTCTCGTTTACCCGCACCGGGCATACTAATCCTCGACAAAACGGGAGGTGAGTATGCCTAAGTTCAAATTTGCCGTGATCGCCGCCGCTCTCTTCGGGATGTTCGGCGCCACGGCTGACGCTGAGTTGTCGCTGGCGCAGCGCGGCGTCTTCACGGTCGAGGATGTATACAGCCAGATGGGCGGTCTGCCCTTCGAGCTGAGCACCGCCGTGCCGAACTCCCCCATGCCCCAGCGCCTCGCGGCTCGGTCGTAACGCTCGCCAAAGCTGCAGCTCGCACGCGGTCGCCTGCCGCACCGGCGAGACCATCACGCGCGTGGAGGAGCAGATGCAGGACGGACACGATCTGCGCGCCGTCGTGCTCGACGACGGCGAGTTGAACAATCTGGTGATGGTCGCCGCCCTGCAGCCTATCGCCGGCTGCGCCGCCCACGCCTTCACAGTGCCGGCCGAGGCGCTCGCCTTCGCCGCCGCTCATGCGGACGAGATCGGTGTATTCATCACCGACTATGAAATGCCGGGCATGAACGGCGTCGAGGTCATTCACGCGCTGCGCCGTAATCCGGACCTCGCGAGCCTGCCCATCATCATGGTGACGAGCTACGACGCACGGTCCGTGCGGCAGCAGGCGTTGGTGGCCGGCGCGACCGACTTCCTCAGCAAGCCCGCCGACCCCGTGGAGATCCGTGCCCGGGTGTCGAACCTGCTGGCCCTGGCGCGGGCCCACAAGGTCCAGCGCGATCACGCCGCGCACCTCGCTCGCGAGGTCGCTGCGGCAGTGGCCTTGGTTGAGGAGCGTGAGCGCGAGATCGTCTCCACCTTGATGCGAGCTGCCGAGGACCGAGACACGAACACCGGTAACCACATCGCCCGTGTCTCGGCCTACACCGGTCTGATCGCGGAAGCTCTCGGACTACCGGCAACCGAATGCCGCCTCCTGAGCCTTGCAGCGACCATGCACGACGTCGGCAAGATCGCGGTGCCCGATTCCATTCTGCTCAAGCCGGGGCCGCTCACGCCCGAGGAGCTGCGAGAGATGGAGCGGCATACCGAGCGCGGCGGGCGCATCCTGGGCGGCAGCACCTCTGTGGTCATGCGTCTGGCTGCCGAGATCGCGGTAAGCCACCACGAGTGCTGGGATGGGAGTGGTTACCCGCACGCGCTGAAGGGTGAGGCGATCCCGCTGGCTGGCCGCATCGTCGCGGTGGCCGATGTCTTCGACGCGCTCACAACGGAGCGGCCCTACAAGCGCGCTTGGTCGTCGGAGGAGGCGCGGGCCTACCTTGCTGAGCGTGCAGGCGCTCAGTTCGATCCGCAGGTCGTCGAAGCCTTGCTGCGCCAGTGGTCACAGGTCGAGGCGAGCCGGCGAGCGATACAGGGCCCGCAATCGGTGCCGAAGGTGGCCTGACGGCGGCGTAGTCCAAGACAGCACATCGATACACCGCCAGGGCCACCGGGCAGCGTCGTCAAGGGATGCAACCTCCTCGGCCCTGACGAACAAGCCGCTACGTGCCATCGTCTGCCCGCCCCGACAATCCGGCGAGAAATTTAGAACAGAAAAAGAACATGGACAGGGTTCACGTTCTGGTAACCATGCCGCAGCAGGCTCCCGGCAGCGACGGGAGCGCGACCCCCGAGCGCCGGCAGAGCAGCATCGACCCGGTACACCGGTGCGGCCTCGCTGTTGCAGTCGCTGTGGGCCCGCTCCGTCTACACCGGGGCGGGCCTTCTCGTTCTGGCGTTAGCCCCGCCTCAGCGGGCCACAGCGATCAAGCTTGAGGCACGCTCTCGGCAGTGGACGATTAGAGTTGCTGGACGCGTCGGGATGTGTCGCGATTGCGGTAAAAGTCCCAGAGCAGGAAGGCGGGGAACGGGAGCACGATGGCGAAGAAGATCCAATCGAACATCCGTGGCATGGGCGAGCCTCCTGAGGTCTATAGGCCGCCAACCCCCATCGGGCGCAGCAGATCCGACATGGGTCGCTACAGCCAGACATCGCCCAAGCGCAGCGACCAGATCACGTGCCCATTAGGGGGAGTGCGCAGGGTAGAGGTGAACCGCTGAGCGAGAACAGCGCTACATCACCCTTCAGGCGGCTTGATCAGCTCACGAGACGCAGGGTTTTCTTGCTCCGTTCAGCGGCACGAACTTGGTTCCGGCCTGCTCCTTTGGCCGCGTACAGCGCCGCATCCGTCTCCGCGATGAGTGCTGATGCGTTGTGCGCCAAGACCTCAGGAACACTGGCTACACCGCAACTCACCGTCAGCACCGCGTGCGGGCCTGCTGCGTGAGGCATCCTCCAACCCACCACCGCCATTCGGATCCGCTCGGCCACGACTATGGCGCCCACCAAGTCAATCTCGGGCAGGATGACTGCGAACTCCTCGCCGCCGATGCGACAGGCCATGTCACTGGAGCGGTTGGCGGCCGCCCGGATCGAGCCGGCGATCAGCCGAAGTGCCTCGTCGCCGCGCTGATGGCCGTAAGTGTCGTTGAAACCCTTGAAGCAATCCGCATCGATCAGGATCAGCGACAGCGGCCGCCGGCCCCGCACTGCACGGTCCCATTCCTGTGCTAGCACCTCGTCGAAGCGCCGTCGGTTGCCGAGGCCGGTCAGCGCATCGGTGGTCGCCTGCGCCGCGAGATGAGCATTGGCAGCGACCAGCCTCGTCTCGGCCAGTTCACGACGGCTCAACTCGCGGCGAAGAAGCCATGTCAGGCCGACGGTGACACCGCACAAGCTGAGCAGCACCATTCCAAGGCCGAGGGCTTTCTGCCACCATTCGGCGTAGATCGCGGACGGTTCGACGGCGATGCTGAGGGTGAGGGGCTCCAAGCCGAGGCGTGCGAAAGTGAAGTGACGCTCGCCATTCCCGAGCATCGCCGGCCCGACGAAGCTGCCCTCTCGCACTGCGATCATGCGGCGGTAGCTCGGAGTATCAGCCACACTCGTGCCGATTGCGCTCTGATCGAAGGGCTCGCGCATCAGGACGATGCCCTCCGGTCCGTAGAGCGTCACGGTTCCGGCATGCTCGGCGTCGACCGAGGCGAACAAGCGGCGCAGGTAGTCGATCTTGATACCGCCGACGACGACGCCGGCAAAGGAGCCGCCCGAGTTCAGCAGGCGCCGGGAGAGCATGATCATATGCTGGCCGCTCACCCGCGAGACGGCGGGCGGGCTAATGTGCAGACCGTCATCATCAGGATGGGCGAGGAAATGGCGGAAATACTCGGTCTCAGACCGGTCGAGCCCCTTCGGCACCAAACGATCCGAGCCGGCGACGACGACGCCGTGTGTGTTGAGCAGCAGCAGGAACGCAAAGCCCGGTGCCGAGGCGGCACGATCAAATAAGATCAGTTGGCGCAGCTCGGGCGAGGCTTGTGCGACATCGGTTCGACCGAAGCTCTCGACGACGCCCTGCAGCGACAGGTCGTAGAGTTCGACGTTGCGGGCGATATCGCGGCCGAGCACCTGCACGAGGCTGCTTGCGGTCAGCTGGCTACGACGCTCGGCGTCCGTGCGCATCTGCCAGAGCAGAAGCGCGGCCACGCTGATCAGGCCGGCGATGGTGAGGAAGTTGGCAAGCGCCAGCCATCGGGCCAACGACGACCCGAGCCACGAGCGGTCAAGGTGCCCTGGCGGGCTGGTCTCAACGTGCACCACCTCGGGCCTGCGCGGCTTCATCTTTCCAGCGCAGCAAACCATGAACCGGTTGCCAATCGCTTAGCGCGACAAGGGCAATTTGTGCGATAGAAGACGACAGGCTCTGCGGCGCCCCTGCGCGTGTTGGCAGGACATGGCGACAATCGCGCGAGGTTCGCGAGGAGCCGCCGAGATCGGGTACGTCCTATGGGCAAGATCGAGGAACAGCGGCATGTGCTGCTGCGCAACCTCGCGACGCATGCTGGTCCGGCGAGAGCCCGGCTGCGTCTATCCCTCCCCGACGCGGCACGTCTGGCCGGCCTCGCACCGGAGGACCTCGCCGCCATCGAGAATGGCAGCGGCTGCACGCTGCCGCTCGCGACGCTGACACATTTGGCTTTGTCCTTGGCCTCACCGAGGTAGGTGTGCCACGTCGTCAGCCGCC
Source organism: Methylobacterium sp. CM6257 (assembly GCF_054611515.1). Taxonomy (NCBI): domain Bacteria; kingdom Pseudomonadati; phylum Pseudomonadota; class Alphaproteobacteria; order Hyphomicrobiales; family Methylobacteriaceae; genus Methylobacterium; species Methylobacterium sp. CM6257. The sequence goes on along the minus strand of NZ_CM137735.1, from coordinate 3,526,885 downwards.
TGGGATGCAGTAGCCGGTTCACGAGTGGTGGAGATCTCTACCGACGTGCGCAAGCAGGTCGACGCTGCGCTGTTCGCCATATCGGTCCGGTCGTATGACACCACAGCACAGCTCAGCCCGCGCCACCACCCGCGAGAATTCTCGTTCGGGCTGATCGGTTGAGGTCGCCCGCTGCCCCTCGGCAGCCTTTTTCCTTCCATCGAGGTGGCTCCGGCGCGGCGCCCTCAATGAGGGCCGCACGGCCGGGTCATCTATGGGAGGACACCGTGGCGGGCGCGGATCGGCTTGGGTGCCGGCTCGCCGATTGATTGAAGAAGGTCGATCTCGATGGTGCGGGTCATCGCGAGCATCGGCAGCGCGTGTGGGCTGTCTGCGAACGGGTCCTCCAGATCCAAACCGATCTCGTCCAGGGCCAGGAACAGAAATCCGACTACGGTCGAGCCCAGCGGGGTGATCCAACCCAGTTCCTGCACCATGGACAGCGGCAGCAACAGGCAGAACGCCCGGACCAGAACGCCCGGCACGGCCGAGAACTGGATGGCCAGGGGGGTGTTGCGGATGCGCTCAAGCCCGCCCTGCGCATTGGCCATGTCGGATAGGATGCGGTCGGCGGACGCGAGCAGCGCGGGGTGAACCGCGCGCTCCTCGGCCAAGTGTCGCAACTGCCCTTCGATCTGTTGCAGGATCGCGTTGGGGACGTTTCGGCGCCCCTGGATGCCGGCGGCCAAGTCCGGTGTGAGAAGCCGCTCAAGGTTCGCCGCAACGTCATTTCCGTGCAGGGCGCCGCGCAGCGCGTGGCCATAGGCCACCATGGCTCGGGTCAGGTCGGGCGCGCCGCCGAACAGCGTCTCCATCTCGCGCGAGAACGAGCGGGCATTGTTGGTCACCGCGCCCCACAGGGTGCGCGCCTCCCACCAGCGCGCATAGGCAGCGTTGTTGCGCACGCTGAGAAACAGCACGAGGGCGGAGCCGATTAGCGAGGTTGGCAGGCTGGGCTGATCCATCCAGGGCCGGTGCGCGGTCTGGAAGACGACCACGACGAGCACATCCCAGGCGAAGAGGACGAGGAGCGCTCGCAGGCCCTCGCGGAGCAGCTGGATGAGCCCAGTACGTCGATCAACGATCATGGCCGTCGCGCGAGCTAACCGACAGAAGGCGGATAAACTAACAAGCTTCGCGGCAGCGGCACCCAGGAAAAGGGCCTTTGGTTTCGCACGATTGGCAACGGTAGGGGATTGCCGCCCGCCATCACGTGCTTGCTCGTTCCCCGATCCTGCCGTGTTCGTTCTTTCGTCCGGCCGCAGACCATCAGCGCATGCCGCGATCCCCTTGAATTCTCGACAGGGCTGATCGGTCGAAGCCGCGGTTGTGGAATGCCCCTTGGCAGTAAATGGCTGCCCTGCAGGGGCTTTGCTCCCAGCCCGTGGCTGTCCTGACGATTTGCTGTTGACGGGACAGCTACACAGGCTGGCCGAGACCGAAGCTTAAGCATATACGTAAATTGCATTCGTGACGCGGTCATGCCCCAATTCGGGAAAAATTAATGACTTGTTAACCATTGCCGGCGCTGGTTCGGCTGGTTCAAAGGAGCCTGTTCCATGATCTCAACCGGTCTCCTCGTCGTGATCAGTGCAGCGCTCAGCGCGGCTGCGGCGGGCGCTGTGAGCGACCCCAACGCGCGCGACAGATAGCGCCTCTTTGGTTGACGTGGCGGGGTGTGACGCCCTCGCGACAGGTCCGATTTCTCGCATTCAGGGTCGACGATAGCCCTCGAACCGGCACAGTTCAGCTGCCACACTGACCGGACTGCACGTCGCCTCCGGTTCTCGCGATGCTCATCACAGCCCGCACCTTTTTCCTTCAGAACCGCGAGGGTAGCGCGGTGCTTGGGTCCTCCGCGCTGTTCATCACAGGGGCTACGATGCTCATCATGCTGCTCGGCTGAGGTTAGAGGTCCTGCCGTCGCCGCAACCGCAGCGCCAGGATCAGCGCACCGGGCCAGAACACGAGGCTGAGCAAGGCGACTGGCACAACGGCGCGACCCTTCCACCATGTGATCGCAACGGGCAGGAACAGCCCTAGCGCCGCGACCGCGAGGAACGCCCAGAACTCAAGGTCGGACATGTCCATGTGCGTTCCGTAGAGCACTTCCACCGCTACGCTTTCTTCACGGCGAGTGGCACAGTGCTACCACCATGCCGATCCGGCCCGAGCACCGTTTCTTCTACCCCATCGACTGGCCGCAGCTCTCGGCCGTGATCCGCTTTCGGCGCGCCGGCGGGCGCTGTGAGGGCTGCGGACGGCCGCACGGGCGGCTGGTCTACCACCTTGGGGACGGCCGCTGGTGGGACGCTGAAGGCGGCCGGTGGCGTGATGGATGGGGCAGGCGGATCCGGATCGCTTCGGGTGCCGATATCCTCGGTCATGTCCGCCGGACCCGGGTTATCCTAGCCGCTGCCCATCGGGATCACGACACATCGAACAACGCCGACGCCAACCTCGCGGCCTTCTGCCAACGGTGCCACATGATCCATGACCGGCCGGAGCACCGACGTCGTCGATGGCTCACGCTGTTCCGGCGGAAGGCGCTGGCCGACCTATTCGGCGGGCCCTACGCTTGAGCGAGCCACTACGCGACCCGGTTGATGGCCGATAGTGGCCCGATGATTGGGACAGGCAGTGAGGATGCCGATGCGGTGCTCGTTCACGGACACCACATCGAGCAAAGCGTTCATGAAAGCGCTCGCATCATCGCTACCATGAACCGCTAAAAGGGGTTCTAGGCTGCGATTTTCCTCAAAAGCGACGTCACTTTATCGAGCGAATTCCCGATCATATCAGCGTGATATTTTATCTCATCAACGTTTAATTTTTTATTCGAATGTGAAGACCACCAAATACCACCGTCAATCGAGCGCATGAGGTCGGTAAAGCGCTGCTGTTGCAGCGCCAGTGCGTCTATGGCGTCTTGATTTGTCATGGCGTTTACCTCCGGTTGGCCCTGAACATACGCCTGCTGAAGCAGGCGGGCGAGGATCTCGCGGACAACCGCGGGCTGCTGTTTCTTCCGGTGAGCACATGCGCAGGAGCGGGCAACCGCCTAGGGGCTCAGGCAGATCGCGCCGTGTCGTTCGGCATACCGCCCGCCCACAGACCTTCAGCGCATAGCTCTACCCGCGCCACCACCCGCGAGAGTTCTCGTTCGGGATGATCGGTCGAAGTCGCCCGCTGCCTCTCGGCAGCCTTTCGACGGTTTTGTATCCACAACCTGCCTCTGTGGATTTCTCCTATCCGTGGGGTGCAGCGTTTTGCACCCTATGCTGCCCAAGAGCACCGGGGCCGCGGAGCGCCCTGCCCGCCTGAGCCAAGCCAGCCACTCCCGGCTGACGATCCGGAGCACGTTCGGGTCTGATTTTCGGCCCTGGTGACGCCGCTCCTGGATGGTCAGCAGCCCATCGCCCTCGGCCAGCCGGATTGCTCCTTGAGCCAGTCGCCGGCAGACACCGGCCCGCGCCGCGATAGCGTCGATGCACAGCCTACAGGCCCCGTTCCGGGCCACCTCGTCCCCGACGATCCGCAGCACCGCCAGTTGCCCCTGCGTGAACCTGCTGGCGAGCGCGGGCGGCATCGGCCCGGAGCAGGCGAGCCGACGGCGCCGCTCAATGGCCTTGGATCGCTCAGGAGCCCGCTGGGGGTGCGGATAAGCGCCGAACCGGGACCCCTTCCTGAAAGACGGCAACATCCTCAACAAACAAACGTTTTTATCCAGGGGGGGGCCCCCATCGGCCCCGACCGGGACCCCGCTCCTGTCCCGATTTTGCTGGTGATAACAACGCGCTACCTTGACTTTGGCCGGGGTCCCGCTTCAACGCCGATCCACAATCAAGGGCATTGCTCACCGGCTCGTGATCGCCCGGACCGATCCGGAAACATTCCCGCGACCTTGGCCCGGCAGGGTCGACCGCATGCCCCTTCCCGCCGCACAAGCCGTCGTCGTCCTGTCCTGCGCCGTCGCAGCCGCAGCGATCTACCTGAGGGCGCTCCCGCAACAGGTCAGGACCCGGGGCGGCTCCCCTCAGCGGCGATAGGCAAGGCGTTCCGGCCTACCGGAACGCGGGGTCAATCGACATAGACGCCGGCGCCGATGAGCGCCTCGACGTCCCCGACCCGCGTGGCGCAGACGTAGCTCCATTTCACGGTCGGGACCGACTGACCGGGCTTGGGGAACATGTAATCGACCCAGCCGGATCCGAACCGGCTGACGACATCCACGAAGTCCCTGTGGAAGCGTTTCCCGTCAGCGTCGCGCTCGTCGAGCAGGTCCCGCCCCTCGCGGTTCGGATGGGCGGCGTTGAACAGCACGACTCCCCGCATGTCGACGACGAACAGGTAGACGTCGCCGTAGCGCCACGGGCTGCCCTTCCGCCGGAACTCTTCGAAGGCCCGGCTGCCCTGGTCTTCCAGAACCTCGGCCGCCCGCGCGACCAGGGTCTCGATCTCCGAGGCCTGATGTGACGCCGGCGGGTTCCTCTTCCCGAAGGCGGGAAACGTTGCGCTTAGAGCCAGTAGAACCGGCCATATCAGCAGGGCCTTGAACATGCCGTGCCTCACCGACTGAGCAGAGCGCCTGCGCGATAGGCCCGGACCGTGGATCGGGAACTCCGTTTCCGGCGCCCCATCGCGACCGGAGCGTGCTGCCGTCACACGGGACCAGCCGCGCGCGTCAGGGGCGGACCTCGAAGACGCGATCCTGGCCGCCGGCACGCGGCCGCAGGCTCGGCCACCACTGGCGTTTGCGAGGGGCGGGCGGGCTGACCGTGCTGGGACGCACATCGAACGCGAGGCGGTTGCGGTGCCGCTCGATGATCCGGCCGAGATGCCTGAGCGCCACGAGCCCTTGCATCGCCATCAGGCGACGCCCTTCGCAGGCGCCATCGCGGTCCAGCCGATGAACGGTCTCCTCAGCGCGCGCGATCAGCTCCTGAGCCTCTAAACAATAGCGTTCCACCTCGGCGAGATCTGGCATCTCATCCTCCACTCCGATCGCATCTCAGAGTTCGGAGGCGGGTGGTTACCGCCGCTGATGGCGGGGCACATCATCCATTTGGATGGTGGTGACAAAATGCCCGCTACACGTCCGGCAGGGGCCGCCCCTTCACGACCACCCGCGGCCACCGGTCGAGGCCGATCGGCATCAGGACGGCGATCTGAGGCGGCACCTCGGCCTCGCCCAGGAGGCTCTTGAGCGAGATCCGGCAGACTTCCTCAAGCTCGGCCCGGGTGCGTGCGCCCGAGGTCTTGATGTCGGCGATCAGGAGTGCCGCGATCTCGCGGGCGAAGGCATCGCCATCCAACATGCCACGCTCCAGTTTCGACCGGGCTGAGCATAGTCTCCGGCCGGCACATCGGGCATCAGGACAGAATTGCGTATCCACATACCGATTGTGGATGCTTGACCGCAGGGCAGGGGGCGCAACCCGATCAGGGACTGCCCCGCCCTCGCCGGGCGCCATCGCGCAGGGCGACGAGGCAGAGCAGCGCGGCCATGGGCAAAAGCCACATCACGCGCGCTTGGTAGCGGTCGAACACGCCGGAGAGCGTCGCGCAGACGAGGGTGTCGCCCAGGATGCAGGTCGCGAAGAACAGCGGCAGCGCGGCGAGCGCCCGATCGCCCCGGGCGATGGCCGCCATGCAGGTCGCCGCCGCCAGGACCCAGGCCAGGGCGACCACGATGGCGTCGACCGTACGGATCAGGCCGTGGGGCACGGCGTCGCGCATCTGGGCGCTCGCCTGGAACGCCGCGCGCGCCTGCGGGCCGAACTTCAGCCCGATGATCTCCGAGATCGTCGTGTAGGGCGGGAAGGCGGAGGACACGTCGGTGTCTGGGGCGTGGGCGCCGAGGGCGCGCCAGAGATTGCCGGCGATCATCGCCGCCACGGCGCCCGGCCGCGACAGCAGGGTGGCGCGGACGATGACCGGGGATTCGGCGCTCATGCCGGCGAAGCCCCCCAGGCGGTCGAGATGGCCGGCTTCCCAGAGGAACTCGTTCGCGGTCGCCGGCAGCGTCTCCACCTGGGCGCAGATCCTGTACCCGGCCCCGGGGCAGGCCTCCCGGAGATAGGCCCGGGCGGGTCCGTACTCGATCAGGTTCGCCAGGAAGAAGGTCTGGCCCGCGGGCGAGACCGCCAGCGTGTGGAACACCACCCGGTTGTAGGCGCCGTAGGCGCAGACGGTCAGCACGACCGGGATGCCGAGGATCGCGCTCCGCAGACACGTCCGGCGCCAGGGCTGCCGCAGCCACCGGCTGAGGAGCGCGAAGACGGCGATCGCCCCGCAGGCGAGCACGAGGTGCGAGAGGTGGACCGCCACGGCCACGCAGGCGAAGCCGACGAGCCCCACCTGCAGGGGCCGGCCGAAGCGTTCGAGATGGAAGCCGATCAGGTAGAACGCGAGGAACAGGTACGCCGTGAAGATGTCCGGCATCAGGAACCCGGCGAACCAGGGCAGCGCCGAGAACGCGCCGAGGAACAGGATCAGGCCCGCGAAGGTGAGCGGCCGATTCCGGAGCGGCAGGACCTGCACCAGCAGGTGGATCAGGACGCTGCCGATCAGGGCCTGCGCGATCACGGGGGCCCAGACGAACCGGTTCAGATGGAAGCCGAACAGGAACAGCCCGTAGAACGGGCTGCGATAGAGCCGCGGCGTGAAGATCAGGTAGTCCGACGTATCCTGGAAAACGAACGGGAAGCCGTTCAGGAGCGCCGGCACGAGCAGGACCAGCATCCCGGCCGGGATCAGGATCCAGGGCGCGGCGGATGCGGCCCGCAGGCGGCTCATGTCGGGCGGGGAGGCCCCGGCTCCCGGCGCGGCGGCGAGACCGGTGGACCGGGATTGAAGCGGCATCGATGGCACGGCGTCCCCCTTGTACGGTCCTGCGGGTGGGCGGGCGGTCCGGGCGGCTCCGTCATCGTCTCACCGGGGCCGATCCGCGAGCGGCAGGGCGGTCCGGGAGAAGACGAGGATGCGGGCGCCCGCGTAGTTGAGGGCGAGGGCGACCGCCGAGGCCAGCGCCAGGGCCGCCAGGGGTGCGGAGAAGGGTGGCGGCAACCGGAAGATCGCCAGGGCGAAGACCAGCATGTTGCAGGCGAATCCGAAGGCCTGAACCATCAGGTAGCCGACGAAGGCCGGCAGGATCGGCCTGCCCCGGCGGTCGGCGAAGCTGATGCTCCGGTTCAGCAGGAACGTGACCAGCACGGCGAGGGCGAACGAAATCCCCCGGGCGGGGATCGGCCCCCAGCCGAGGCCGCGGATGCAGAGCGCCATGATCCCCGCATCGGTGATGAAGCCGATTCCGCCGACGAGGCAGAACCGCGCGAACCGGTCCGCCTCGTTGCGGGGTGCCCGCGCCTCAGGGGACATCGAGCTGCCGGGCCACGGAGAGGTAGAGCAGGCGCTTCAGCTCCTGCCGGGTCCGGGTCGTCAGGTCCAGGATGATCCCGGTGAAGAAGGTCAGCACGCTCAGGATCACGATGCCGAGGCTCAGGATCGCCGTCGGCAGCCGGGGCACGAGCCCGGTCTGGGCGAAGGTGACGAGGATCGGCGCGACCAGCACGAGGGCGGCGAGCAGAAGGGCCACGCTGAGCGCGCCGAAGAACTGGAGCGGACGCTCGTCCTTCATCAGGCGCAGGATCAGGTAGAGGATGCGGGCGCCGTCGCGATAGGTGCGCAGCTTGCTCACGGAGCCGGCCGGGCGCTCCGCATAGGCCGTCGAGACCTCCGCGGCGGGCATGCGCAGCTCCAGCGCGTGGACCACGAGTTCGGTCTCGGTCTCGAAGCCGCTGGACATCGCCGGGAACGACTTCACGAAGCGGCGGGACATGACCTTGTAGCCCGAGAGCATGTCGCGGAACTCGCGCCCGAACACGCCCTGCACCAAGCCGGTGAGGACCCGGTTTCCGAGGCGGTGGCCCGGACGGTAGGCCTGCTGCGAGACCTCCACGCGGGCGCCGTTGACGAAGTCCAGATCGTCCTTGAGCACGCGGCCGACCAGGAACGGCGCCGCCGCGGCGTCGTAGGTCCCGTCCCCGTCGACTAGGATGTAGATGTCGGCCTCGATATCCCCGAACATCCGCCGGACGACGTTGCCCTTGCCCTGCCGCGCCTCGACCCGGACGATGGCGCCGGCAGCCCGCGCGACCTCGGCGGTGCCGTCGTTCGAGTTGTTGTCGTAGACGTAGATGTGGGCCGTCGGCAGCGCCGCCCGGAAGTCGCCGATGACCTGGGCGATGGTCAGGCTCTCGTTGAAGCAGGGGATCAGAACGGCCAAGCGGGGCGGGCGTTCGGTTTCGGCGACGAGGCCAAGAACGGACATGGCGCGGCTCCGGCGCTTCCTGTGAGGCTCGCCACCAGCGTGCGGCCCGCCCGGATCGGCCACAAGCGACCACGAATCCGGATCGGGCAGCGATTTAGGCGTATCCTCGCCCCCCGAACCGGTGAGGGCTACGCCGTTGGGGGTAGCGTCCCGGCGGCTCGAAGCGCCCCCGCCCCCTCGGGCGCGCGGCGTTCCGGGCCGACGCCACGGGCCTCGTGAACGGCGGGCAGGCGGCCGTGCCGATCTCGGTCTGCCTCGGCTCGGTGATGAAGGGGCGTCCCTTCGTGGACCGCGCGGGCTCCTGGAGGTGGCCCCCGCGCATGGCGGAGGCCTCGGCGGACGTCCCGCTCGACCGGCCCGATCCTGCCGCGATCCCAGTGCGCGGCGACCAGCCGGCGGCCGCGCAGGTTCGGACAGGGGTCGCTTCGCTCTGTGAACGAGCGGTGCCCGTACGACACCGGCGAACGCGCGCGCTTACACCGGGTGAGAGACCGGCATCTCCATCCGGCAGCGCACGCCGTCCGGTCCGAGCGTGTACTCGACCGTGGCCTGCAGCGCGTAGGCCAGCGCCTCCTGGATCAACTCGGTCCCATAGCCGCGCCGCTTCGCACTGTCCGACTGCACGGGCACGCCGCTCTCGACCCAACACAGCGTCAGGCGGCGGCGCTCGCGCCGATCGAGCACGATCTCCCAGGTGATGCTGAGACGGCCCGTGTCGTCTCTGAGCGCTCCATGCTTCACCGCGTTGGTCGTCAATTCATGAACGGCCAGGGCGAAATTCTGCACCTGCCGCACGGTCAGATGCACCTCTGGACCGGCGACGCTCACGCGACCGGACCCCGCGTCCACATGGGCCGCCAACTCGGCCCGCACCAGCGCCCCCACCTCGACCGTGTCGCTGCCGAACTGGCTGAGCAGCCCTTGCGCGCGACTGAGCGCATGCAGCCGCTGCTCGAACGCCTCGACCGGACTGCCTTGCCGCAGCGTTCTGCCCAGGATCGCGGCGACGACGCCGAGCAGGTTGCGCGAGCGGTGCTGCAGTTCGTTGATCAGCACGTCCTGGCGCTGAGCCGCCTGCTTGGCCTCCGTCGCATCCTCGGCGATGCCGCCCACCCTCTGAACGCGGCCGTGTTCGTCGAAGAGCGGAAAGGCGGTGACCCTGACCCATCGGAGCGTATCGTCGGCAGACCGCTGGATGCGGAACTCGTACACGCCCACCCTGCCGCTGCGCGCCTGCTCCATGTGCGCCAGGGCGGTATCGCGGTCCTCCGGCACGATCAGCGCGGCCCAACGCTTCACGTCACCCAGGAGGGACTCGACCGGTACGCCGTAGATCGTCGCGAGGGCCGGGCTGGCGTATTCCATGGCGAGGGTTGCCGCGTCCCTGATCCACAACCCGTCGGCTGACGCCTCGGCGAACTGCCGGAAGCGCTGCTCGCTCGCGCGCAGCGACGCCTCGGCGCGGGCACGCTCGACCGCCGCCCAGGTGCGCTCGGCGATCTCTGCGACCAGCGCGATCTCGGCGTCGGTCCACGGGCGTGGATCGGCGTTCTGCACGCCGAAGCCGGCCACCAACCGGCCCTCTTTGATCAGAGGGACGCCGAGGCGGGCGCGGGCACCGAACGCGCGCCAGACCGCGTACAGCGCCTTCGGTGTGTGTTTGGCGTCCGTATCGGGGACCGCGACGATGCGACCAGCCCGGAGTTCGTGCACATCCGGCCCGAACTGTTCGGCCGGGTGACGGCCCACGAAGCTGACCGCATCCGGCGCCCGATACTCGCGCTCGACGACGACGAATTCCTGCCCGGCCTCGAGCACGAACTCGGCATACAGGGCACGGCTGACCTGCAGGTGCTCACCGAGGAGACGCACGGCCACGTCCTGGATCGCGACAGGGTCGGCCAACGGTCGCAACGCGTCGCTGAGCTTGAGCAGAAAGGTCTGACGCTTCTCAGCCTCCTGCAAAGCGCGTTCGGCGTGCTTTCGAGCGGTGACATCCTCGTAGAGAACGGTCAGGCGGTCGCCGCCGCGCGGATAAGCGACGACCTGGAACCAGCGGCCCAGCGCGGCGACTTCGTACTCGATCCGTTCAGGCTCGCCGCGCCGCACGACCCGGTCGAAGGCTTCGTACCACCACGGTTCGAGGTCCGGAAAAAGCTCGTGGGCGGTGCGGCCCCTCGCCTTGGCGGCGGGAATGCCGAACAGCCGCTCGAAGGCGGGGTTGAGCTCAAAGTAGATCTGGTCGAAGGCACGACCCTTCGCGTCGCGGAGCAGGCCGAGGTCGCAGTAGCCCTGGCCCATGTTGTGGAACAGCGAGCGATATCGCTCCTCGCTCTCGCGCAACGCAGCTTCCGCCCGGGCGCGGCCGCCGACCTCAGCGCCCGTCATGTGCACGTAGGCGACCCGCCCGTCAGTCTCGCGCACGGGCGTGAGCAGCGCGTCGAAGACATCGTTGGCGCCCCCCTCACCGCGCGTGTCGAGCGGCTGTCCCACGACCCGGACCGTCTCGCCCGCGAAGGCGCGCTCGTAAAGCGGGGCCACCGTGGCCCAGCCCTCCGGGAAGCTCTCGGGGAGCGGGTGGCCGAGCGCATTCGGATGGCGATCGCCGTAGAGCTTGGCGGCAACCGCGTTGTAGACGAGAACGCGCCGGGGGCCGCAGACGAGCGTCGCGACGAGCGGACTGGCCAGGATCTGCTCGACCATGAGCTTGAGGCGCTCCGACCACCCGCCGGTCGGCCCGAGCGGTGTCGCAGCCCAGTCGAGGGCGCGGATCCGCCGAGCCATCTCGCCGTTTCCGTACGGCCATTCCGACATCGACACGCCACCCCAGCAAGACCGGCCTCAGCATGTCGGCTTGTGGAACGCGGGGCAACGACGGCCATCCACCCTGCGCCGACCGTGATGGGCCGTGATGGCGCTGCCTGCGGGCGCACGTGCGGTCGATCCGGCCCGGCCGAGGTCGCGTTCGATCAAGCACGCGTCTGCGAAACACTTATCCTCCACGCGATTGCACGTCTCCGCTCTTCGCGGCGACCCTGGGTCGGAGGTTTCCATGGCGACCGGATTTCGAAACACGCGCCGAATATTATCACGCGCCGCTTTCGGTGTGATCGCAACGCTGGCCTGTACGTCGATCCAGGCGCAGCCGCTCGTCCTGCAGGTGAATCCGCGCGGTCCGACGACCGGGGGAGAGATCGTGCTCGGGGGCGAACCGGTCACGGTCGCGGCCCTGTTCGAAATGGGCCCGCGCTACACCGCGGAGAACGGGTTCGGCCGCCGGGTCGGCATCGGCAGCGCCGTCCCGTCCTGGATCGAGATGGGATCCTTTCGCAACCAGTCGATCCCGGGCCTGAATCCCTCGGGCGAATACGGCTACTTCATCTCGCCGGACGACAAGGCTGTGGTCGTCGATCTCGACTCGCGCCGGATCGTGCGCGTCCTGCCTCATTGAGGCGCGAGGTCCGGAGGACGCCGAATGCGGTGCGCCGTCGGCCTCGTGGCCAGCCTTGCGCTCGCCATCGGCGCCCTCCCGGCCCGGGCGGACCGGCCCGGGGGCGCGGCGATCCGGATCGCCTATCAGCGCCCCCTGCACGCGGAGACGCGCGCCATCTACCGCGACCTCAAGGCGCGCCGCGTGCTGGAAGGTCTGCAGGCGATCGTCGGGGGCGTGCGCCTGCCGCGCTCGCTCACGCTGCGGCTGTCGGTCTGCGGCGGCGAACCCAACGCGTGGTACGCACCCGAGAACCGGACCATCACGGTCTGCTACGAGTACGTTCAGGATGTGCGCGACCGTGCATCCCGGATCGTATCCGCGAGTGGGGTGACGCAGCGCGACGCGACCTTCGGCCCCGTCGCGCAGGTCTTTCTCCACGAACTCGGGCACGCCCTGTACGATCTCCTCGACGTGCCGGTGCTCGGCCGGGAGGAGGACGCGGCCGACCAGTTCGCCGCCCTCGTCCTGCTTGAACTGCCGCCCGCGCAGGCCCGGCACGCGATCGACGGCGCAGCCCACCTCCTGCGCAGCCAAGCCGCCGAGGAGACGCCCGACCAGACGGTGCTCGCCGACGACCACAGCCTCACCGCCCAGCGCCTCTACAACCTGCTCTGCCTCGCCTACGGTGCCGACCGCGACACCTTCGGCTACCTCGTCAAAGGCGGCGCCCTGCCCAAGGCGCGCGCCGCGCAATGCGGGACCGAGTACGACCTCGCGGCCTACGCCCTGCAGAAGCTCTTCCGGCGCCATCTGCGCGATGGCCGGATGGGGCGCGCGCGCATCCGGCGCGCCTTCCGGTGGATGTTCTGAAGCGGCGCGCAGACCGGCCGGCGCTGATGTCTCCGCCGCGTGTCGGAACCGAGCCCTGCAGCCTGTTGCACGCAAAGTCACGGGCGGGCGCTGCCCGATTTCGGTCCGGAACCGCCGGCCGCCCAGCCTGCGTGACCGGGGCCAGAGTCCCGGCACATGGCGCGCGGAGAGGAGGCGTTTCGCGCCGCCGGACCATCCCGGCCGCATCCGGAAGGGGCCCGCGCCGGGGGGCCGTCGCTTGGGAACCGGGATCGATCCTGATCGCTCCTGCGAGTTTCTGAGGGTCGACACGGCAGGTCTTCGGCTGCCGACGCGGCAATCCACGCGGGCGCTATCGGGCTGTCGCGCCCTGTCGAATATTGTATTCCTTTCCCAAGATCGTGAGCGGTTATCCCGACACAAGAGAACATTGATCCAGCGCAATGTGCTCACTCGGACAATCCCGTGAAATCGCCCAGCTTTGGGGAGAATGGGATTTCTGCGATGGCCCATCGCCTTGCTCTCGCGCTCGAAGACTCTTGTGATTTCCTCGACTCTTCCCGGCCGCGGGCTGCGGCCCAGAACCCCACCGCCGACAGCCTCCATGGCAGCGTCACGAGCGCGACCTGTGCCGTTCTCTCGGAACTCGGCGCGGATCCCGTTCGCCTCCTGCGCGAGGCGGGTTGTGCACCCTGGGCGTCCAGGGACGATGGCGGGCCGATCTCGAATGCCGCGCTCGGCCGGCTGCTTCAGCTGGGTGCGAGCCGCACGCGGTGCGGCCATCTCGGTCTGCTCGTGGGACAGCGCATCGCGCTCGCCAAGCTCGGGCCGAGCAACGGCCTGATCCGGAACGCGGAAACGGTCGGCGATGCCCTGCATGTGCTGGAGACCCGGCCCTGGGCCTGGACGTGCGGCTCCGCGGTCAGGCTCTGCGTCGAGGCCGACTTGGCGCTGCTTCATTATTTTCCCTACGAGGCCGGCGCGACGGCGGTGGGCCTCCAATCGGAGGGGGCGCTCGCCACCGTCGTCAATGTCGTGCGCGCGCTGTGCGGCGCGCACTGGTGCCCGTCGGAACTCCTGCTGCCGCGGGCGCCGCCGGATCACACCGATCCCTATTGGCACTTCTTCCGCGCGCCCGTCCGGTTCGACCAGGAATGGGCGGCCATCGCCTTCCCGTCACGCCTTCTGGAGCAACCGATCGCGGGCGCAGATCGGGCGGCCCACCGGATGGCGGAACACCGCATCCAACAGTTCGGGGCCGCAGCCCCGCTCCAGATGTCGGAGCAGCTGCGGCGGCTGCTGCGCGCGGAGTTCATCCAGAATCCGTGGTCCGGCAAAGCCGTCGCGCGCCATCTGGCGGTGCATCGGCGCACCCTCAGCCGCCGCTTGAGGGCCGAAGGCACGAGCTTCCGGTCGGTCGCCACGCAGATCCGGTTCGAGACGGCCAAACAGCTCCTGACCGATACCAACATGACGTTGGCGCAGATCTCCGCCTGTCTGGGCTTCTCCGAAGCGGCGGCGTTCACGCACGCGTTCCGACGCTGGTCCGGCATGACGCCCAGCATCTGGAGACACGCGAGCCGGCCTCCGGAAGCGCCAGCCGATCCGATGTCCATGCCCGTCCGCCATCGTGGACGCGATGAACGGACCAGCCATTCAGAACCTGTCTGGGATGCGTTCTAGCATTCACCGGACGCCGGCTGTTTTGTGAACCGACAGACAAAGATCGGCGTTCAAATCCGATCAGAACTCGTCGCCACCTCATCTCAATTGTCGAATTCAGGAGATCCCATGAAACCGACACGGATGATCTCGCTCGCAACCCTCACGCTGGCTGCCTTGCTGGGCCTAAGTTCGCCCGACACGGGCGGCCTCGGCATTACGGCTGCTCAAGCCGCCGGCGGGTGTGGACCCGGCTTTCATCGGGGTCCCTATGGTGGCTGCCGGCCGAACGTCTACGGCGCACCGGGCTATTACGGGTACCGGGGTGGCGGGGTGTACGGGTACCGGGGCGGGGCCGTCTATCGGGGTGGGGCCGTGTATCGCGGCGGCCGGGTCTATGGCGGCCGGGCCGTCTACGGACGCCGCGTCGGCGGGTACCGGGCTGGGTTCCGCGGCGGTGGCTTCCGCCGCTGACCGCGTCGGATGATCCGCGCGCGAGCCGTACGCCCGGTCGCCTCGCGGCCGGGTACGGCTTCGAGTCCTTGATGGCGCGCCCTAATAGGCGCGATAGACCGGCCGGTAGGATGGGGCCGGGGGAGCGCCGTAGCGCGCGGAGACCGGGACCCTGACGGCGGCCGGCGCATTCAGGTCGGACGGCAGAAGGGCGGCCCCGGCGGACACGAAGCCCGCCAGCGCACGGATATCGTCCGGTTGCCGCGGATCGCGCGAGATGCGGTCCGTCTCCCATTGAAGCCGCAGATTGCAGGCCCGTGAGGGCAGGCCGCCGATGGGGGTGCAGGCGTCGTGGCGCGCGCAGGCCGCGTCGAGCGCGTCGATGGGCGGCAACGGGGCGTTGTTGCCGATGCCGCAATAGTTGCCGTGAAACAGGGCTGCCGGCTGCTGCAGGCCGGACGATTGTGCCAGCGCGGGCGCGCTCAGGCAGGTTGCGAGGAGGAGCGGGGGGACGATTCGGAAGGTCATGGCTTTGACCGAACCCATTCTGAGGCCAGCCTGCCGGAACGGGCCGCTCGGGCCACCAGCTCTGGCCGGATGATCGGGGGCCGGGGCCTCTCGCCTCGGCCCTGTCGCAGGGAGGTCAGTACGGGCGGCAGACGCCCGCATAGGCATCGTAGTAGGCGTAGGCTCCGCAGCGGCCGTAGGTGGCGCCGTAGCCGGCGGCGGCCGCGGCCCCGACGGCCGCCGCGCCCAGGCCGTAGCCGTAGGGACGGACGCCGTAACCGTAGCGGCCATATCCGTACCCGTAACGGCCGACCCCGCCGTAACGGCCGACTGCGCCGTAGCGGCCGACCGCGCCGTAGCGGCCGCGATAGCCGCCCGCCGCCCCGCGATAGCCGCGGAACCCGCCCGCCCGGACGCCGTGGAAGCCACCGCCTCGGAAGCCACCGCCTCGGAAGCCCGCCCCGTGGAACCCGCCGCCCCGGAAGCCGCCGCCGCCAAAGCCGCGCGCGTCGGCCCCCACACCACTCATGATCAGGGCGGCACAGGCCACCACCGCAATCCGCAGAGTTCTCATCGGATAGCCTCCGTTCTGGAGAGGGACCTGCCGAGGGGAGCGCGAGCCGGACGCGAGGCCCTCTGCCCCTCGGATAAGCACTGATCACACGCTAACGCCGAGCTGCCGACGCCGCTTGATCCGAGGGGACGTGCGCCCGGTGAACGGTCGCGGCAGACCTGTGTCGCTCCCGCGGCCGCGGGTCGTCCTGTCCGGGCACCCGCACCCGAAACCGGAACCGCAAAGCTCTTCACCCAGCACGCCGCTTCTGCACGGTGCCCGCGCCGATACGGTTCTGCCGTTTGCCCGCGTCGAATTCCCGGTTGCCGAGACGGAGCTCCCGGTGCGGCGGTGTCTCGCCCGATCAAGCATGGGATCGCCACGGACGCATAATGCGTCGTTCGCTTCGGTGCGGTGAGGCGGGGGTAACCTGCCGACCCTGCATCGCCCGATCAGAGCGGGACCGATCGCGGCTTCACGACGATCGGCGCATTCCGCTCATCCCGGCGACCGGCAGAATGCTGCCTCCGGTCAGGCCAAGGGCGCGCGAAGCGGTCTCGGCATTCGAGAGATGCCTCGATTCAAACCGATGCAGCGTGAGGAGATTGCCATGCCGGTCAAGACACCGAAGGAGCTTTTCGTGCGCATGCTGAGCGATGCGCGGCATCACGCGGCACGCGCGACGAAGATTTACGAGGAGCTGGGCCAGGTCACGCAGGATCCGGCCATCCAGGAGGCCCTCCAGTCGCGCGCCTTGATCCAGGAGAAGACGCTCCAATCGCTCGACCGCTGCTTCGAGCTGATCGGCGAGAAACCGATTGCCGCCAACGGCCGGCTTCAGGACGTCTTCCTCGAGGATTTCCGGCGTGAGCTGGCCGAGATCCAGACCCCGGCCGCCAAGGCCCTGTACGTCCTGATCAAGGCCAATCACCTGATGCATCTGCGCATCGCCGAGTACGTCGCCCTCGTGGCCATGGCCGATGTGAGCGGTCACTTCGGGGTCGGCGTCCTGCTGGAAAGCTGCCTGGCGGACAAGATGGCCTTCACCGAGCGGACCCGCCGCCTGATCCGGCGGACGATCGAGAGCAAGCACGCCGTCAAGCTGGCCGCCTGATCGCGACCTGTCAGGCCCCGTATCGGGCAACCGATCCGGGGCCTCGGGCGCGGGTGTGGATCCAGTCCGCTGGCCCATGCGCGCGGCGCGAGGGCAGGGGGGACGTGACGACGGCCGGAAGCGGCGCATTCGGCGGCCGCCCGGGCGCTTCCTAGGCACGGACAGGAACAACCCGTCGGCGCGCGCCGGATCGTGAGCGGACGGGAACCGCAGAGGACGAACCATGCCCCCTGTCTCTTCTCAACAGGCTGCGTCCGTCACCCCCGGTCTCCGGGATCTGCCGCGTGCCGGCGAGGGCACGCCGTCCCGATCCCTGAAGCGACGGGCCGCCGCCGAGGCGAAGCGCTACCTCGCCTTCGCCACCTACCTGATCGTCGTCTTCGGCACCCTGATCCTCTTCAGCATCAACATCTACGCACGGATCGATCAGGACATTCCGCACTATCCGAGCTACCACTTCTACGCGCTCGGGCTGATCAACGCCCTGGTTCTGGCCAAATTCATGCTGATCGCCGAGGCGACGAAGCTCGGGTCGCTCAGCCTCGGCCGGCGCATCAAGCGAAAGCCCCTCGTCTACGTGATCCTGTACCGCGCCCTCCTGTTCACGGCCGTCCTGGTGGCGGCCTACGCCCTGGAGGAGGTGCTGGTCGGGGCTTGGCACGGGAAGGGACCGGGCACCGTCCTGCCGGAGATGGCCGGCGGCCCGCGCGGCGTGCTCACCTTCGCGTGGGTGATGTTCGTGGCGCTGCTCCCGTACTTCGCTTACCGGGAGATCGGCCGCGTGCTGGGCGCCGGGCGCCTGCGCACCCTGCTCCTGCGCGCACCGGGGGCCGAGTAGCCCCGCTCGCAAAGACCGTGGCGCCCCGAAGGCCCGGCGGCAGCCGCCGTGCGGCCCGCCCTGACGCCCCGGCCCGGCCTGCCGTCAATGCGCGACCACGAGCGTCGGCGTGGTCGGGACCGCCGTCTCCGGCCCGAGGCTTGCCCGACGCCGGTCGAGGGCGTGGCGCGCATGCGCGAGGGCCGTCGAGAAGGCCGACAGGCAATCGGCGCTGACGGATCCGGACGGACAGCCCAGCATCGCCGCGACGAGGTCCCGGAACTCGCCCTCGAGGGCGGCGAGCTCTGCGCGGTCGGCGCAGGGCGCCGCGTCGGCGATCTCGACCAGGCGCCGGATCGGGCGCCACTCCGCCTCCGATCGACGCCGGGCCCAGCCCGCCGAGGCGGCGGCGAGGAGCGATCCGGCGAGGCTGATCACCAGACCGCCGAGATAGAAATACTGCTGGGCTTGGTCGAAGAAGCTCTGGTCGCCATTGCTCAGATAGGCGGCGACGCCCGGATGGACGGGCAGGATCGGGCTCTTGTCGTCCGGATCGGGCGCCTCGATCTGCGTGGCGAGCGGCGTCACCGCCACGAGCTTAGCCTTGGTGGTCAGGATCGACCGGGCGATCGCTGCCGCCACCACGTTGGGCATCAGCTCCGACGCGGCGAACCGATAGGTGACCGCCAACGTCGTGACGGAGTCGCTCGGCGTAGCCGGCCTCGCCCGGAACGCGCCCACGGGCACGTCGACCGACTCGAATCCCGGGAACCGCTTGCCGATCGCCTCCGCCTCGTCGAGCCCGAGGATGCCCGGGGTGCCCTTCGTGGCGCGCGCGACCGCGGCGACCACGTCGACGACCTGGCCCGGCGCCATGGGACCGACCGCCAGGATGGCGGCCAGCTTCTTCTGCCGGACGGACTGGGCCAGCTCGTCCACCGGCAGAAACGTCCGGCCGACCTCCTTCGCGGGGATGTTGAAGTAGCTCAGCACCGTGTCGAGGACGCGCGCGTTGGTGTCTTGCAGCGGCCCGGCCACGAGGCCGACGGTCTTGCCCGCCAAGTTGGCGACCGACGACACGGGACTGTGCGGGGGCAGGACGAAGGCGACGACGTCCCTGCGCAGGATCACGATGGTCTGGGCATTGGCGGGCGCCGCTGCGTCGCTGCGCACGATGGCGAGGTCGGTCCGGCGCTCCTCCAGCGCCTTGGCGCTCCCCGCGAGGTCGTCGACCCGCACGAGGTCGAGATTGACGCGGGGATGCTGCACCTTGGAGACGGACGCGAAGGCCATGATGAAGCGCTCGGCCGTGCTGCCGGGGGGCCCGATCGTGATGCGCAGGTCGGCGTGCGGCGACCAGACATGGGCAAGCCCGAACCCGCCGGCGGCGACGAGCAGGATGGCGACGGCCACGAGGGCCCGGCTCCACCGCCTGGGCGGCCTGGCGCGGCGGGCCGGGCCGCCCGGTCCTGCCCGGTCGGGATCGACAGCGACAGGCTTGTGATCCTGCATCGTGACCTCACACCGGGGCCTCGGAGCGACCCTGCGGGTCCCGCGGGCGCGGCGCCGGCCCACCCGCGGGCGCGCCGTCCGGAACCGTTCAGCAACCGTCGCAGGCGCCCCCGCGCTCCGGAAGCCTGCGATCGATGCGGCGATCACGCCGGTCCCGGTGCCGCTCCTGCGTCCCGGGTTCGGCGCCCGGCGGAGGCTCGCTCACGTCGAGCGGAGGCGTGGTGATCGCCTCGCGCTCGAGGCGGTTGAGCTGGGCGTCGCTGGGGATGGTGACGCTGCCCTGCGCGAGGCGGACACGCGCTTCGACGCGGGTGGATCCAGCCGCGACCCCGGCGGGAAGGGCGAGCATCAGGACGGCGGCGCAGGCCCGTGAGATCGTCATGGGGGCCTCCTCGGCAGCCCTGAACGGACGGAACCGCTTCATCCTAGCCCGTATCGGCGGGCGCTCCTTGACCAAACCGGACAGGGAGCGGGCAAACCGCTCTTCTCTTGCCGTGTTCGGGAATGTTTTGCGACGGGGTGTCTCGCGCAATCAAGCGCGCGCGCCGAATTCCCGAATGATGCGGAGGCACATTCGAAGACCGGGCGACAGGTTCCCGGCCGGAGCGAGGATCGAGCCATGACTATTTTGAGCTGGCGGCTTGCGCGGGGCGGGCTGATCGCCGCCGCCGCATTCGGGGCAGGCCTCATGACCGATGCGCAGCCATCCGGGCAGTTCAGCGGCCTCCCCTCCGTATCCCAGGCCGAGGCGCGGATCGGGCGTCCGGCGACCGCGACGAGCGTCGCCGGCGTCGCCCGTCGGACGTCCCGACGGACGGCGCGGCGCGTCGGGCGCTACTATTAGGGTCATGCCTTCGCGCGCCGAACCGGCTCCCGCCGCTGCGGCGAGTGCTCCGGTCGGGGCGGAGAATGCCGGTCCGGGGAAGGGCAAGCGCGGTGCGTCTCAGCTCGCCGCGCTGGTGCGGGAGCCGCTCGTGCACTTCCTGTTCGCGGGCGCGGTGCTGTTCGGCGGCTATTCCTGGCTGAACCGCGGCGCGCAATCCGAGCCGGAGCCGATCCGGATCGGGGAGGGCGAGGCGCGCTGGGTCCGCGAGACCTTCTCCAGCCAGTGGCGACGGGACCCGACCCCCGACGAGATGCGGGATCTTCTCACGACGCTGCGCGACGAGGAGCTTCTGGCGCGCGAGGCCCGAGCCCTCGGCCTCGACCAGCACGACACGGTGGTGCGGCGGCGCTTGGCACAGAAGCTCAGCTTCCTCGTCGAGGACACGGCCCGTCTGGCCGAGCCGGGCGAAGACCAGCTCCGGCAATTCTACACGGACCATGCCGAACGCTACCGAAGCGCGCCCAGGATCTCCTTCCGACACGTCTTCTTCAGCCCGGAGCGCCGGCCCCACGCCACCGCGGAGGCCAACGCCGCGCGGGCCCTGCTCTCGTCCGCCGGCAGCGACGCGCGGCCCACGGTCGGCGACCCCCTGGCCCTCGACGACGCCTTCACCGACCTCGACCCCCAGAGCCTGGCCAGCCTGTTCGGTCCCGACTTCGCCCGGAGCGTCTTCGCCCTGCCGGTCCGGTCGTGGAGCGGGCCCGTCCGATCCGCCTACGGCACGCACCTCGTGCGGATCTCGAGCCGCACGCAGGGTGAGGTGCGGCCCTTCGCGGAGGTCCGGGGCGCGGTCACGGAGGCGTGGTACGGGGCGCGGCAGCGCGCCCTGAAAGACGAATACCTCGGCGCGCTGCGCGCGAAGTACGGCGTCGTCTGGGACGTGAGCGCGCGACCGGTCCCCGCGGACGCGCCCGCTCGGCCACCGGGCCCGTGAGCCCGATGACGCCCCGTCGCCGAAGCCCGCGCCGCCTGCCGGCCCACGTCGCGCTTCTCGGAGCGCTGAGCGTGCTGGCATGCCCGGTCGGTTCCGCGCACGAGATCCGGCCCGCCTATCTCGACGTGCAGGAACGGACCCCCGGTCTCTTCGACGTGCTGCTCAAGACGCCGATGCGGGGAGATCTGAGGTTGGCCCTGACGGTCAGCTTCTCGGGCCGGGTCGAACCCGTATCGCCGGTCCTCGCCCGCAGGACCGGGGAGGCCCTGGTGCAGACTTGGCGCATCCGCGCCGAGGAGGGCTTGGCCGGTCAGAGCATCGGGCTCGTCGGCCTTGAGAACACGGTGTCCGACGCCCTGCTGCGCGTGACCTTCGCGGATGGACGCTCCGTCGACCATCGGCTCACACCCGCGGCCCCGCAGGCCACGATCGCGGCTTCGCCGAGCCGGATCCGTGTCGCCGGCACGTACCTCTCGCTGGGCGTCGAGCACATCCTGCTCGGGTTCGACCATCTCCTGTTCGTGCTCGGCCTGATCCTGATCACGCCGTCGGCCCGTCAGCTGGTCTGGGCGATCACGGCCTTCACGGCCGCGCACAGCCTCACCCTGACCGCGGCCGCGCTCGGTTTCGTCCACGTGCCGCCCAAACCCGTGGAGGCGGTGATCGCCCTCTCGATCGTGTTCGTGGCGGCCGAGATCCTGCGGGCCCGCGCGGGTCGGGCCGGGCTCGCCGCCCGGGCTCCCTGGCTCGTCGCCTTCGCGTTCGGGCTGCTGCACGGTTTCGGCTTCGCCGGCGCGCTGAGCGAGATCGGCATGCCCGCCGGGCACGTCCCGGTCGCGCTGCTGTTCTTCAATCTCGGGGTGGAGGCAGGCCAATTGCTCTTCGTCGGCGCCGTGCTGGCGCTGGCCGCCCTGTCGCGGCGCCTGTGGGGCCCGCCGCCACGCTGGACCACCCGTATCCCCCCTTACCTCATCGGAACCCTGGCGGTGGCCTGGGTCATCCAGCGCGTCGCCGCATTCTGAAACCCGATTCTGGGAGGCTGCCTTGGCTCAGCGTGTGATCCGGAAGCTCGCGCTCCTCGGCCTGACATTCCTGCCCGTCGTCCATCCGGCACGGGCTGCCGACGATACGGCGGCCGATGCCGGCACGCTGACCCAGGACGCCGCCGACAGGCTCTACCCGGCCAAGCGCGCCTACTCGCCCTATGCCGACCGCACCTTTCCCAGCCGGCCGTTCTTCGGCGACACGCACCTGCACACGTCCTTCTCGTTCGACGCCGGGGCCTTCGGCGCCCGGCTCGGACCGCGCGAGGCCTACCGCTTCGCCAAGGGCGAGCAGGTCACCGCATCCTCCGGTCAGCCCGCAAAGCTGTCGCGGCCCCTCGATTTCCTGGTCGTGGCCGACCACTCGGACAATCTGGGCTTCTTCCCGGACCTGCTGGCCGGCAAGCCGGGGATCCTGGCGGATCCGACCGGCCGGAAGTGGCACGACATGATCGTCAACGGCCAGGGGGCGGCCGCGGCCATCCAGATCATCTCGGCCTTCTCTCAGGGCACCTTCCCCAAGGCGCTGATCTACCGGCCGGACGGGGGAGCCTATCGGTCGGCCTGGCAGGAGATCGTGAAGGCGGCGGACGAGGCCGACGATCCCGGCCGGTTCACGGCCCTCATCGGCTACGAATGGACCTCCAACACCGGGGGCAACAATCTCCACCGCAACGTCATCTTCCGCGACGGCGGCGCAACCGCCGGCCGGGCCGTGCCCTACACGACGATGGCGCCCTTCGGCAGCGACAACCCGCGCGATCTCTGGGCCTGGATGGCCGCCTATGAGGACAGGACCGGAGGCCGGCTGCTGGCGATCGCGCACAACGGCAATCTCTCCAACGGCCGCATGTTTCCGGTCATCGAGCCCGGCACCGACCGGAGGATCGACCGCGCCTATGCGGAGATCCGGGCCAAATGGGAGCGCCTCTACGAGGCGACGCAGATCAAGGGCGACGGCGAGACCCACCCCTACCTGTCGCCCAACGACGAGTTCGCCAATTTCGAGCGGTGGGACAAGGGCAATCTCGACCTGAGCGTCGCCAAAACCCCGGCCATGCTCCCCTACGAGTACGCCCGCTCGGGGCTGAAGTTCGGTCTCAAGCTGGAGGCCGAGACGGGGGTCAACCCCTACAAGTTCGGCCTCATCGGCTCGACCGACGCCCATACCGGGCTGAGCGCGGTCGAGGAGGACAACTACTTCGGCAAGACCTCCGCGATGGAGCCGAACGCAGAGCGAAGCAGCCGCGTCTTCGTCAAGGGCGCGGCCGGAACGCTCTACGAGTGGGAGACCTCGGCCTCCGGCTACGCCGCCGTGTGGGCGACGGAGAACACGCGCGCGGCCCTCTTCGACGCGATGGAGCGTCGCGAGACCTACGCGACGACGGGCCCGCGCATGCTGGTGCGCTTCTTCGGCGGGTACGCGTTCGACCAAGCCGATGCCCGGAGCAGGAGCCCCGCGCGTGCCGGCTATGCCAAGGGCGTCCCGATGGGCGGCGACCTCGGCCCTGCGCCCGCCGGCAAGGCCCCGACCTTCCTGGTGGCGGCGCTGAAGGACCCGATCGGGGCCAATCTCGACCGCTACCAGATCGTCAAGGGCTGGTTGGACGAGCGAGGCGAGATGCAGGAGAAGGTCTACGACGTCGCGTGGTCGGGCGCGCGCAAACCGGCCGAGAACGGCAAGCTGCCGCCCGTCGGCAACACGGTCGATCTCGCCAGCGCGACCTGGAGCAACACCATCGGAAGCCCCGAACTGATCGCCGTCTGGGAGGACCCGGATTTCGATCCGCGACAGCGGGCGTTCTACTACGGTCGCGTCCTCGAGATTCCGACGCCACGGTGGACCGCCTACGACGCCAAATATTACGGGCTGAAACTCCCGCCTGACGTACCGACGTCGCTCCAGGAACGCGCCTATACGTCGCCGATCTGGTATTCGCCTGCCGAGTGAACGACGGCTGCGCGAGCCTTCGGGCGGGTGAGGGCGTCCCGGACGTCCGACCCGGGCCCTCGTCTCACGCGCGCCCACCGAACAGGCTTTGCTCGCGGTGGGCGAGCGCTCAGGGATCTGCACACGGTCGCGCGATCGCGGCCGCGATCGAGCCTACATCTTCCGCTCGTGACGGATGCGCTTCTTCTTCGGGAGCGCCTTGTGGCGGCCGATGGTGACGCCGGCTTTCGATACCGTCGGGCCGGCCAGTGCCTTGGCCTTCACGGGGCCGGCGGGCGCCGCCTGCGCGAACGTGGCGAAGGTCAACAGGGGAGGGCGGACAGCGCCACCCGAAGAGCCCGGATCTTGTCCATCAAATTCTCGCGCAGGGGACCGTCGGCGGAAGCCGACCGGGGGAATGCGCGCCTCCTTATTTGACGTTATGTGCGTGCAGCACATATAACACGGCATGAGCGGCGCGGGTGCACGATACGCCAGGAACGCGGGGGCTGTGTTCAGCCTGAAGTTCCACGCGGTCTGGTGTCCTAAGTACCGGCGCAAGGTGCTCACAGCCCCCTATGATGACCGCCTGAAAGAGATCATCAACGAGATCGCCGCAAACCGGGACATGACGGTGCACGCCCTCGAAGTGTTGCCCGACCACGTTCACCTGTTCGTCGAAGCCGATCCGCGCTGGGCGCCCGCCGAGATCGTCGGCAAGTTCAAGGCGGTGTCGTCCCGGCTGTTGCGCGAGGAGTTCCCCGCGTTGCGCTCGCGGCTTCCGACGCTGTGGTCCCGCTCCTACTTCATCGCAACGGTCGGCGCTGTCTCCGAGGCTACGATCCGCCGCTACATCGATGCGCAGAAGGGGGTGTGAATGTCTCGTCCTTCCGAACAGGCGATCACGATCATCTGCGACGGTGGATGCGGCAAGTCGCAGAGCGTTCGGCCGAGCAGCATCGACAGGCGGTACACGCGCATCGGCTGCGGCCGATGCGAAGGTTGGGACAGGATCAGGGCGTCTTTCGACGACCCGCGGCCGGACACGGTCCTCGTGCACGACTTCCAGGTGGCGGGCGGTTTCAAGGGCTTGCGGCTGCGGATCGCCACGGTCGAGGAGCGAGCGTCGATGACGCAGGCACAGGCGCTCGTTCGGATCGCCCAAGACCAAGGGCTCATCTGATCCGTGTCCGTCCGCAGCTACAAGTATCGGCTTCGGCCGAGCCGAGCGCAGAGCGTCGTGCTCGACGCGATGCTGCGGGACTTCTGCGGCCTGTACAACGCGGGTCTGCAACAGCGCGTCGAAGCATACCGGCGTCGCGGCATGAGCCTGCGCTATGGGCATCAGGCGGGCGAGCTGAAGGCGTGCCGCGCCGCCGATCCGGACGGGCTCGGGCGCTGGTCGTTCTCCGCCCTGCAACAGGTACTCCGCCGGCTCGACCAGACCTACGCCGCGTTCTTCAGGCGCGGACGCGGCTTTCCCCGCTTCCGGGCCTCGGCCCGGTTCCACAGCGCGACCTTCCGCGTCGGCGACGGGCTGAGGATCCGGACGGATCGCCGCTTGGGCGTGGTCGGCGTGCCAGGCTCCCTCAAGGCCGTCTGGCACCGCGATCTTCCGCCCGACGCCCAGCTCGGCACCGCGATCCTGACCCGCCAGCAGGGCAGGTGGTACGTCGTGCTGTCCGTCGAGGCCGCGTTCGCGGAGACCTGTGGCATCGGCACGGTCGGCATCGACCTGGGCCTGAACAGCCTGATCGCCACGAGCGACGGCGAGACGGTCGCGATGCCCCGCTTCGCTCGGCGCGCG
This sequence comes from Methylobacterium sp. CM6257, assembly GCF_054611515.1. Lineage (NCBI taxonomy): Bacteria > Pseudomonadati > Pseudomonadota > Alphaproteobacteria > Hyphomicrobiales > Methylobacteriaceae > Methylobacterium > Methylobacterium sp. CM6257. Next base: position 3,501,014 of record NZ_CM137735.1, on the reverse strand, counting down.
CAGAAGGCTCAGCGTCGCCGTCAACGGGCGCTCGCCCGCTGCCAGCGTGGCAGCAGGCGTCGTCTCAGGGCCAAGGCGCGGTTGGCGGCGGGTTCAGCCAGGATCGCCCGCCAGCGGCGCGACCACGTGCACAAGCTATCGCGATCCCTGGTCTTGCGCTACCGGGGCATCGCGTTCGAAGACCTCAACATGGCCGGGCTCACGAAAGGCATGCTCGCCCGGTCCGTCCACGACGCCGCGTGGTCTCTGCTCGTCCAGCTCACGACGTATAAGGCTGAAAGCGCCAATGCGTCCGTCGTGTTGGTCGATCCGCGCGGCACATCCCAGACGTGCCCCGACTGCGGGACCGTCAAAGCCAAGACGCTGGCCGAGCGCCGACACCGCTGCGAGTGCGGTACGGATCTCGATCGTGACGTTGCGGCGGCGAGGGTCGTGCATCAGCGGGCCTTCGGCTCGGGCCGGGATAGCGGCCTTCGGCGCACAAGCCAGCGGGTTGCCGCATAGCTGCGCCGAGAAGCCGCCTGCGGAAGCGGGCGGAGTTGTCACGTGCGTTCACTCCTCTGTCCATGTGCGCCGGGCCGGGGCGTTTCCGATGCCGGCCGGACGCGACGGGCGGTTCGGGGCATGAAGGCGCCCCCGATATCGGGACGGTCTGAACACGGGGTGCCGCGCCACCTCTCGAGCGCACCGGCCTGAAGAGACGTGGGCAGGTCTTCAGCCGCCTGGGCGGCACATCGCCACCTGCGGACACCCGAGACCGAAGTCCGTTGAAGATTCAGTGCAGTATCGACCCGAAACGCGACAAATTCAAAACTCAACGATCGCACATTTATCCTAATCAAGCTCCAGTGGGATCAGTCGAACCTGCCCGGAAGGTCTTCCGGGCAGCGGCAGCGTCACACGCCTTCGAGCAGCCGGTCGAGGTCGAACGAAGGGCGGCGGCCCAGATCCGCCCCATGGTCGTTCAGGAAGGCCTCGGCGCAGCGGCGCCCCTCGTCCCGCAGCATCGTCAGGAACGCCCATTCCGCATTGAGCTTTGATGAGGAACCGAGGCCCGCGACCACGTCGCTGGCGATGTGATGCATGCGCATCGCGGCCCATCTGGCGCATTCCGAGTTGTCCGCGGGCGCGACCTGCCGCAGCAGGGCCATCATCCGCAGCTCCTTGAGCAGGACCGCGTTGAACGAGACCTCGTTGAGCCGGTTGAGGATCTCCCGGGCCGAGGTCGGCGCTTGCGCGCGCTCGACCGGATTGACCTGCACGATGATCGTATCCTGCGACTCGCACTCGCGGACGAGGGGCGTGATCGTCGGATTTCCGGAATAGCCCCCATCCCAGTAGTAGGCGCCGTCGATCTGGACCGCCTGGAACAGGGTCGGCAGGCACGCCGAAGCGAGGAGCACGTCGGCCGTGACCTCGGCGTTTCGGAATACCCGCCCCCGGCCCGTGTGAACATTCGTTGCGGTGACGAAGAGCTTGATCCGGCTGCACGCGATGCGGCCGAAATCCAGCCGCGCGCCCAGGATCCGCCTCAGCGGATTGAAGCCTTGCGGGTTGAGGTCGTACGGGGAGAACACCCGCGCCATCAGATCCGCGGCGAGGTACATGGGCGCGTGATCGAGGGTCCAGCGGCCGAGTATCACGTCGAACGGGCTGCGCTGGAGCGGGCTAAACCGCGCCGCGCGCGAGACGGCGTCCCAGAAGGCCTGGAGCGCCGCGCGCGCGCCCGCGGCCCCGCCCTGCTCGTAGCCGTCGATGAGGACGGCCGCGTTCATGGCGCCGGCCGACGTTCCGGAGATGCCGTCGATCCTGAGCGATGGCTCCTGCAGAAGGCGGTCGAGCACGCCCCAGGTGAAGGCGCCGTGGGCGCCGCCACCCTGCAGGGCCAAGTCAATCAGAACCTGGTCGCGGTTCTGATCTCCTGAGGTGATTGCGCCGATGGACATGTGACTTGGTTCCTTGTCCAGCTGCCAGAAGTCTCAACATCGCGGCATCCTGGCACCTTGGACTCGGTCGCCAGCGATACCATCGACTTTCGAACTGCCCCTGGACGGCATGCACGAGCGTCCTTCAGAATGCTCCGAGGGTCGAACCGAGGGCGATCAGCACGATCAAGGCGATCAGGGCTCCCACGATCCCCACCATGACGATGTCGAAATAGCCTTCCTTGTGCGTCACTCTGCAGAGGGCGAGCAGCGTCACGACGGCGCCGTTGTGGGGCAGACCGTCGAGGGTGCCCGCCCCGATCACGGCGACCCGGTGCAGCAGCGCCGGGCTAATCCCCTGCTCGCCGGCTAGTCGCAGGTAGGTGTCACCGAGGGCGTCGAGGGCAATGGTCAGACCGCCGGTGGCTGAACCCGTCAGCGCCGCGAGCACGTTCGTCGCGACGGACAGCGAAACGAGGGGGCTGCCGCCGATCGACAGCATCCAGTCCCGGACCACACCGAAGGCCGGCATCGCCGCGACAACCGCGCCGAAGCCGACGAGGCTCCCGATGGTCACGACCGGCAAGGCGGAGGCGTTCACGCCCGCATCCATGCTCTCGCGCAGCGCCGGCAACCTGCTCCAATTCAGGAGCACGAGCGCGACGATGCCGGCGATGAGCGCAGTGATGACCGACCAGACGCCGCCGACGGCCATCGACGACGTGCTCCCCCAGCGCTCCTCTGCCAGGAAGGCCGTGTCGAGCCTCGGCAGCACGGCCAGGGTCATCCCGAGATTGACGGCGGCCACCACGCCGATGGGCACCGCCGCAGCCCAGAATGGCGGGGCCGCCTCGCTGCGGTGACCGTGCTGCGCCTCGACCGGATCGAACTCGCGTGCCGTCGTGACGAGCTCACGCAGGCGCTGATCGTCGGCCTCTGCCGGCGCGTTCGGGGCGGGGCTGTAGCCCTCGCCGGCCCTGCGCGCCGCCGCCTCGCGCCGCCCGAGCCACCACAGCCCGAACGCCAGCATGATGGCGGAGGCGAGAAGGCCAAGACCGGGTGCGGCGAAAGGCGTGGTGCCGAAAAACGGCATCGGGATCGCGTTTTGAATCGCTGGGGTGCCGGGAAGCGCCGACATTGTGAACGTGGAGGCACCGAGCGTGATGGCTGCGGGCATCAGCCGGCGCGGCACATCAGCCTGTCGAAACAGGGCGTGCGCCATCGGCGCCAAGACGAAGAACGCGACGAACAGGCTGACACCGCCATAGGTCACGGCGGCGCCGGAGAGGACGACGGCCAGCACGGCACGGCGCACACCCAGCCGAGCCGTGAAGGTCTCAGCGATCGCGCGCACCGATCCGGAATCGTCCATCAGTTTGCCGAACAGGGCACCGAGCAGAAACAGGGGAAAGAACTGAGCGAGGAACTGGGCGCCTGCGCTCATGAAGGTCTGGGTCCAGTGGGCGAGGAGCGGTTCTCCCGCGAGGAGCGCGGCGACGATCGATCCCGCCGGAGCCAGCAGCAGCACGCTCCAGCCGCGATAGGCGAACCACACCAGTAGCCCGAGGCCGACCAGGATGCCGAGCAAGCCGAGGCTGGTGCTGGACGTCGAAGCAGTCATGCGCAACTTTGGGAGAAGCCGAGAGCGAGCCGGGGCTCGGAGCCATCGAGAGGGTCGGGTCGAGCAGCCTCGGCTACTCGACGGCCACCCGGCCGGGATCGGCCCGGTACGGATCGGCCTGCACCGCGTTCGCGGCGCCCCGCGCCTTGGTGCCGGGCAGGATCTCGAAGCGCGGGTCGAACTCCACCATCGTGGCGGCCAGGCGGGTCAGGATGCTCGCGTCGCCCTGAACCTGCGCGGTCCCGTCGGCGATCTGCGCCTCCAGGGTCTTGGCGCCGACCATCGTCTGCTCGAGATCCGAGCGGTTGATGGTCAGGGTCAGATCGGGCCTTTCGGCCTGGAAGCCCGCGATGTTGGTCAGCGTCGCATTCTCCAGCTCGACGATGAACCGCTCGCCGTTGTCCGGCGTGATCAGGTTGATGGTGAAGCGCATCCCCTCCGCCTTGCGGCTGTCCATGCGGATGCCGAGGAAGTTCAGGAACAGCTCGGTCGTCATCGCCCGCACCACGTCGGGGCTGCTCGAACTTGCCGTCGCTCCTTCGGGAATGCCGGAGCGAAGCTCGTAGGCCCCGGCCAGGAAGCTGTTGCGCAGGCCCGGGTTCTCCTGCTGGTAGCCGATCTGCTCGAAGATGTCGGCGAGGAGGTCCTTGGCGGCCTGGTTCTGCGGCTCGGCCTGGACGAGCTTGTTCACGATCTCCTGGGCCAGAAGGTACTGGCCGGTGTCGTGCAGGCGCCGGCCCCGGGCGAGGATCGCCTCCGCGCCGCCCATCATGTCGACGTAGAGGGGTGCGCTCTCGGACGGGGGCAGCGGGATCAGAGTTGCCGGGTTGCAGTCCCAGAAGCCGAGATAGCGCTGGATGACGCCCCGGCTGTTGTGCTCCGGCGACCCGTGATAGCCGCGGCAATGCCACGTCTGCTGCAGGCTCTGCGGTAACGCGTAGACGGTGTGGATCTCGTTGATCGTCACGCCCTGATTCGCGAGGTGGAGCACCTGGTTGTTCATGTGGGCGTAGAGGTCGCGCTGCGCCCGCAGAACCTCCTGGACCCGCCCGTTGCCCCAGCGGGGCCAATGGTGGGAGGCGAACATCACTTCGGCCTCGAGGCCGAACCGGTGCAGCGCCTCGTTGATGTATTTCGACCAGTTGAGGGGGTCGCGCACCGGGGCGCCCCTCAAGGTGTAGATGTTGTGCAGGGACGCGATGACGTTCTCGGCCATCCAGAGCGCCTTCATGTCCGGGATGTAGGTGTTCATCTCCCGCGGCGCTTCGGTGTTGGGCGTGTTCTGGAAGACCATCCGCACGCCGTCGACCTCGAAGGTCTCGATCGGCTTCTCCACGGATCGCGTCGGGGCGATCAGGCCGCTCGTGCCGGCCGAGACGCGCTGCCCCAGGCCCTGCCCGACATAGCCGTGCGGCGCGGCCGGCAGGAGCAGCCCGTACTGGTAGAAGAGCCGCCGGTTCATGGCATTGCCGGCGTAGACATTCTCCGCCACCGTGTGGGCCAGGAAATCGGCCGGCGCGATCACCGGCACCGCGCCGGAGCGCACATCCTCCTCCTTGAGGAGGCCGCGCACGCCGCCCCAATGGTCCCCGTGGGTGTGGGAGTAGATCACGGCCGAGATCGGCCGTCCCTCACCCACATGGTCCTGGAACAGCGCCCAGGCGGCGCGCACGGTCTCCTGGCTGACGAGGGGATCGAAGACGATCCACCCGGTCCGCCCCCGCACGAGGGTGAGGTCCGAGAGATCGAAACCCCGCACCTGATAGATGCCGGGGACGACCTCGTAGAGCCCGTAATTGTTGTTCAGGCGTGAGATGCGCAGCAGCGACGGGTGAATGCTGTCGAACTCGTCCTGCTCCTCCAGGAACCGGAACTGCTGCATGTCCCAGGCCACGTGGCCGCCATCGGCCGGGATGGTCATGGCGGCCATGGGGGCGATCAGTCCCCTTCGCTGCTCCTCGAAATCCGTGTCGTCCGCAAACGGCAAACTGGCCCCAGCCCGACGCAGCACCTCGCGCGTGAACCTCGATGGCGGCTTGCCCTTCGGGTGGAAGTGCTCCGGCAGAGGAAATTCCGCGCCGGGCTCCGTGCCGCGGGCGACGCTCGCCTCCACCATGAGGCAGCCGGCCGCGGAGAACGCGGCTCCGACGGCGGGGAGGGTCTTGATGAACGCGCGTCGCGTCGACATCGGTCAGCTCCATCCCGGATGCGGTGACTTGCGGCGAGACGACCGGGCTGCGCCGGCCGCGGCGACCGCGGCCCGTTCGGCTCACGGGCGCATCGCTCAGCGCCAGGCACAGACCCGGCGTCCGCGTCGCCACCAGCAAACCCTGCGACGGCGCCGACGCGGGACGACGACCACGGCCTGTGCCTGCGCGACGGGCGCGCCGCTCGGATCACCGAGGGGCTCCACCCTGAGGGGCGCGGCATCCACGGCACGCGGCACCGCAAGCAGGCCCGCAGCCGCCAGGGCGGCGGACGAGAGGCCGCCGAGTACGGCGCGACGATGCATCGGTCCCATTGCCATCCTCCGGCTCTCTGTCTGATGTCCATGGTCAGGTCGAGGGCTGGCGGACATCCGCGTGTCCGCCGCCGAGCCTCATCGGGCCGCCGAGCCGATACCGGGCGATGCTATCGCCGGCGCGATAGGCGGCTTGCCGAACAGACCGATCCAGGCCCACGACAGTCCCGCGGCGATCAGGTCGCAGGAGACGAAGAGGCCGATCGCCCACAGGCCCGAATAGGGCCATTGTGCGATGATGGCGGCGCCCAGAAGCATCGAGAGCACGGCGAACAGGATCACCGTGGCGCGCGACATCTGCGTCTCATGGACGATGGCCCAGATCGCGCGCGCCACGCCCGAGGCGATCAGGGTCAGGCCGAGCACGAGCGTGAGCGCGAGCGAGGCTTCGAGGGGACGGAACACCGCCCAGAGCCCGCCCACCAGATAGAGCAGCCCCGCGAGGAACCGAACGGCGCGGGAACGCCAGACCTCGACCTCCGCGGGTTTGGCGAGCGCCTCGACGATCTCGGCGATGCCGGCCGCGATCAGGAGGATGCCATACCAGAGCGTACTGGCGATCGTGAGGGTCACCACCATGAACAGGCCCACGATGCCGAGGATCAGCAGCAAGCTGCCGACCGCGATGAACCACCCGCGGGCACGCCCCGCCTCGACGTTCAGGGTCCCAAAGGTTGCCGTGCTGCCCATACGACACCTCCTATAGATCTCGTGAAGTGTTGAATCGTCTCGCCTTCATTTCACAATCGAAGATTAAACTTCCGAACAGACTGGAGCCGCATTGATTCATGTCAAAGGGCCTCAGTTACAGTCTACACCGCACCGGCATCGATGAACGGTCAAGCACCGCCTGCGCGGCGGATGCGCCTGAAATGCAACGGCCCGGCAGGCGCAAGCATAAAATCGGCACCTTATCGTCTGCGTGGCCAAACCGGACACCGCCCGACGCGAAGAGCTCTCCTGGGAGCGCCACCGGCGCAGCGCGCGACAAGGTAATGGGTCAGCGGCGCTGGTCGAAGGCTGGACAAGGCGCTCGGATCCGATCCCGCTCGACCAAGCCCTTCTGGTCGTGTTCGAGCGAATCCGCGGCGCCTTGGAACCGGGCTGGAACCATGCCCGCGCGAAGGTCCTGCACCCCGGGTGCCGGGTGCCCGAGAAGCCCGGGATTGACCTAGCTCAAACCGGGCCCTGCAGTTCTGCGGTACAAGGGCTTGTCGCGCGTCGGCCGCAGGATGCAGCCAAGCTCATCGCACGTGTCGGCTGTCCAGCATCTGATGTTCCATTCCGCGATCTGAAATCGATGCGGGCCGCCCGATCGGCCCGCCGGGGATTCCGGTACGACACCCGTTCCTCTCGGGCGAACGGGCTCCGGGGTGGCTGCCCCGCCTGACCGCAGGAGGCTTCCATGGACATCCGCAAATGCGCTGCCGAGGGCATCGGCACCTTCTGGCTCACCTTCGCGGGCTGCGGCAGCGCCGTCATCTCGGCCGCGTTCCCGCAGGTCGGAATCGGCCTCCTCGGCGTCGCGCTCGCGTTCGGCCTGACCGTCGTCACCATGGCCTACGCCATCGGCCACATCTCGGGCTGCCACCTCAACCCGGCCGTCACCTGCGGTCTCGCGGCCGGCGGCCGCTTCCCGACCCGGGACATTGCTCCCTACGTCGTCTCGCAGGTGATCGGCGGCCTCGTCGCCGCGGCCGTACTCTACGCCATCGCGAGCGGCGCGCCCGGCTTCGACCTGGCCAAGGGGTTCGCGGCCAATGGCTACGGCGAGCACTCGCCCGGCCAGTACGGCTTCATGTCGTGCCTCCTGTCGGAAGTCGTGCTGACCATGATGTTCCTGTTCGTCATCATGGGGGCCACGCACGGCAAGGCACCCGTCGGTTTCGCGCCGCTGGCCATCGGGCTCTGCCTGACGCTCGTGCACCTCGTCGGGATCCCGGTCACGAACCTGTCGGTGAACCCGGCGCGCAGCACGGGACCCGCCGTGTTCGTGGGCGGATGGGCCCTCGCCCAGCTCTGGCTGTTCTGGGTCGCCCCGATCTTCGGCGGGGTCCTCGGCGGCGTCCTCTATCGCTGGCTGAGCGAGCAGCCCTCGGTCCAGATCACCGGCATGGCTCCGCCCGCTCCGGCGGAGTGAGCGCAGCGGCCGCTCGCCGAAACCCGCCCGGGGGCGAGCGGTGGCGCGTGCAACCGGTCGCGACCGAACCAGCGGCCCGGCGACCGGCGACGGCACGGTCCTCGTGCCGGGCGGGACCTTCCGCATGCACTCGGACCGCCCCGATCCGGACCAACGCCTGAAGGGTCCGACCGCGGGCCCGAAGCCGTTCGCCCTGCGGGCCGCCCCTACGCGCGAGCGAACATCGCATCGAACACCCATTGTGCGTGGTTTTGCCCGCAACCCTGTCCCGCTCTGGCGATCCAAGCCGAAGCCGCCAAAGTCCTGACGATCTTCCGGGACTTTCCACCCCGCCAGCGTGCGGCGCTTCAGCGTCGATCAGATCATCGAGCCGATACGGAAGGCCGCGGAAGCCGCCGGCCCTTGATTCTTGCCGCGCACGCCGCGGGACGTGCCCGCGAGACGATCGAGACAGGACTGGCGCATCGCGACAGGACCACAGGAGGCTTCCGGCGCGCATTGCTCTCAAGGCCGGAACCGGAACGATGCGCTATCCAACGATGCGCCATCCCTTGGCGATGCCTCCTCTTGCCCCGAAAGCCGGCAGACACCTTTCGGGACACTGCGCTAATCCGTCGAACCTTCAGGCAGGCCGGCCATACGGGCGCCTTCGACGATGTGCTGATATTCTTGGACGAATGTGGGATTCCGCGAATAGTCAGCGTTTGCCAGAATGTTGACCGTGTACCCTGGATTCAACTTGAGAACGTTCTCGATCGCGTCTCTCGCCTCCTCCTTGTGGCCCAGCCATGCATGGGCCACAGCGAGATCGATATAGGCGAAATAATAGGGCACATGTCCGACAGACTTGTTGCACCACTTGATCGCTTCTTCCCACTGCTTCAGATGGGTATGGGCGTGACAGATGTAATACTCCCACGCGTTGAGAAGTGGGTCTTTCGGGCTCAGCCTGATCGCCTTCTCCACATACGCGAATGTCTTGGCAGCCTTGCCGGCCCAAAGATTGGTGATCCCGGCAAGAGCATACGCTATGGCCATGTTCGGATCGTACTCGGTGGCGATCTCGATCTCCCTCAGGCCCAACTCGAAGTCTTTCGTTGCCCGAAGCACCTCGGCCTTCACGTAGTGAGCCATCGGGCTCTGCGGGTTAGCGGCGAGACCCTCGTTGGCTAACCGGAGGGCGAGTTGGCTGTCGGCCACCGTGTCCTTGCTGACCCTCGTATTCACGGCCTGCGCGATCGCCCGTGCCAATCCGATCTTCGCCTGAGGATTGTTCTCATCCACTCGCAGGCTTTGCTCGAACTTCGCCCGGGCCTCCAGTGTATTCACGGGTGTCCGCGGCCGGTTCATGGCGGCCCAGCCGAGCATGTTGAGGTCCGCCGCCGTCGGATTGACGGCACCCTCGCGTAATATTCTCAGACCTTCCGCCTGACTGAGCTGGATATCCAAAGTTCGCGCGAGCCTGGCAACGAACTCCGCCTGGATCTCCCCGAGACGGCTACGCTCGCCCTCGAAACGGTCGGCCCAAAGGTGCGCTCCCGTTTCGGTGGAGATGAGCTGCGCGTTGAGAATGACGTGATCTCCGGTGCGCCGCACGCTTCCTTCGAGAACGTAGCGCACGCCCAGGTCGCGGCCCACTTGCTTCACATCGACGGCCTTGCCCTTATAGGTGAAGGCCGTATTCCGTGCGATGACGAAGCTTCCGGCAAGATGCGACAGATCGGTCGTCAGATCTTCCGTCAGACCATCCGCGAAGAAGTCCTGTTCCGGGTCGTTGCTCAGGTTCGCGAACGGGAGCACGACCAGAGACAGGGGCGGGAGCGGCCTGGGCGGCAAACCGTGCTGCACAGCAAGCGTATGCGCGGCCTTCGGGGCCGGTGTCGGCCAGACGGACCACGCCACCACACCTGCGGGCACAAGAGCCACAGAGGCCATCACCAGCGCCAGCCGGCCAAGCCCGAGGCGGCGCCGCGGCCGAGGCGCGGCCTCCGGGGGCGAGAGAGCCATCCCGCCTCTCGCCTCGGGGAGGTCGTCCGGATCGTCCTCCTCGTCGGGCTCGGCCATCGACTGGACGGCATCGGCCGACAGGGCGAAGACGCCGATGGGCCGCGCGATGTTCTTCAGATCCAGCTTGCCCCGGTCTTCGAAGCGGTAAGGCAGCTTGTCCCGGACTTGATCATGAACGGATCGTGAGACGCACAGCCCCCCTGGCTCGGCCAACGGCTCCAGGCGTGCGGCGACATTGACGCCGTCCCCGAACAGATCCCCGTCCGGCTGGGCGATCACGTCACCCACGTTGATGCCAAAGCGGAGCCTGAAGCGTCGCTCCTCGGGCAAGGACGACTCCCAATCCGCCATCACCCGCTGGATGCGAACCGCACAGGATACGGCTCTGAGGGGGCTCGGGAACTCGACCAGGAGGCCATCGCCCATGGTCTTCACGATGCGGCCTTGAGCAGCCTCGATCGCAGGATCCGTGACGGCGCGGCGAAGAGCCTTGAGACGGCGGACCGTGCCCGCTTCATCGGCGCCCATCAGCCGGCTGTAGCCGACGATATCGGCAACCAAGATCGCCGCAAGACGCCTGCCCATCGTGCTACCGCCCTACGCTCGAGGAACGCAAACGTGGCGTTTCGTTCAGAAACCATAACATGAGCGCACGCCCGGCGGGCAAGACCAGGGGCGCCATTACCGATCTTCGACGCACAGGCGCGGATTGTCGCCGATTCGAAAACAGCATCGCGCCGCCCTGTACTTTCGACCAAGTCAGGAGGCGCTCGCTGCTGACCTGCCCCCCGAAGCTCCCGCCATGCTCGTATGGCTCGGAGCCGGACTGGAGCCCCGGCCTGACCTGTTTGACGAGCCTGAAGGGGGGCGCACCGCCTCGAGCGCCGGGAGCACTTCGCGTGGCGGTGAGCGACGTCGTCAATACCGACTGACGGCCTTCAGCCCTGGATCGCGGTGACCGAACGCTCCGCGGGGACCCGCCACCCTGCGGGACATGCACTGGCGGTGGATGGGCGCGATATCGTGACCTCAAGCAAAGCCATTGCCCGTACCCACGAGCCAATCCCGGTTTCACGGTGCGCCTTTGCCGGGCCTTGCACGGATCGCTAGTATAGTCGCGAGCCTCGGCGCGGGAGTGTCGCCGTTGACCACGCTGTCGCCCGTCGTCGATCCTCCTGCTGCCTCGAAGCTGCCAGGACCAAAGGGGCTTCCACTCCTCGGCAGTCTGCTCGACCTCCGCCGCGACCCGCTCGGCTTCTTCACGGATTGCGCGCACCGCTACGGTGATCTGGTCGCTTTCCGCGTCGGCCCGCGCCGCGCATTGTTTCTCAACAATCCAGACCTGATCGACCGCATCCTCGTCACCGAGCACCACGACTTTCCCAAAATCAGCTTCCTATGGCGGCAGTTCACGGCTGTCTTCGGCGAAGGACTGGTGACCAGCCACGGCTCTCTCTGGCAGCGCCAACGTCGCCTGTGCGCCCCGGCCTTCGCCCCGGCGCGGCTGGCGGCCTACGCCGCGGTGATGGTCCGAGCGACAGAACAGATGCTTGACCGCTGGCGCGTCGGCGAGGTCCGCGACCTGCACGCCGACATGATGGCGCTCACCCTTCACATCGTAGCCGAGACGCTGTTCGGCGTCGGCATCGAGGCGGACATTTCCCGCATCGAGGCCGCCGTTGCCGACCTGAGCCGCGAGATGGCCGCGCGCATGGTCCGGCCCATCCTTATCCCCGACGCCGTGCCGCTGCCCGGCCATGTCCGTTACCGGCGCGGACTGACCTGCATCGAGGACGTGGCAACACGCATCATCCGCCAGCGGCGAACCGCCTCTTCCACCGGGCAAAACCTGCTCGATGCGCTGATCGAAGCGCGGGATGAGACGGGTGCACCGATGTCGGATCACCAGCTTCGTGACGAGGCGGTCACCTTCCTGCTCGCGGGACACGAAACGACGGCTCTGGCGCTGACCTGGGCCTTGTACCTGCTCGGGCAGCATCCTCAGGCAAGCGCGGCTGTCGCCGCCGAAGCAGATGCCGTGCTGGGTGAACGCCCTGCCACATTCGAGGACCTGCAACGCCTCACCTTCGCCGAGCGGGTCGTGAACGAGAGCCTGCGCCTGTACCCACCTGCATGGCTCATTGGACGGGAGGCGGGGCGGGCCTGCGCGATCGGCGGCCATTCGATCCCGGCGGCCACACCCTTGTACACGTCCCCGTGGGTGCTGCACCGCGACCCGCGCTTCTGGGCGGAGCCGTTGGCATTCCGACCCGAGCGCTGGACCGAGGATCGGGAGCGGCGCCGACCGCGCTTCGCCTACATGCCGTTTGGCGGCGGTCCGCGGGTCTGCATCGCGCAGCGCTTTGCGGTGATGGAGGCGGTGCTGATCCTGGCCTCGATGGCGCGCCGTTGTCGTCTGGCTCCTCCGCAGGAGGAGCCTGTGGTGCCTTTTCCGTCGATCACGCTACGCCCAGCAGGGCCGGTACGGCTCCGCGTTCATGCGCGGTGATGTACCACCCGGGTCGGGCCGATATTGCCGCGTCTGAATTGCAGAGCTTCAGAAGTCCCGCGCAGAAAATGTAATCCGCGACTGAACCCAGCCGGATTGTCGCAGTTGGAAACATAGGTGCGAGTGGGGTGTCCCCGCCCGCCCTGACGAACGCCGCGGCCGCTTGCAGCGGCTCTGCAATATCGGGTGAGGCGTCCGGCGCTTTATTGCACGCGTGCCAGCCCATTCAGTTTAGCCAAGTCGCACCACTGCTCCACCACTTGGAGCATGGCTGTCAAAAAGATCCATTTGTCGAGGACGCACCGGCCGCCAAGGTGGCGGGCTCGGCTGGTCCCCCGGTGAGGAGATGCTGATGGGGCAGGCACTTATGTCGACGCGCACCGCCCTCGTTGTCGAGGATGATCGCGGCGTTCGCGATCTTGCTGCGGCTATTCTGGAGGAGACGGATCTCCAGGTGGTCGAGGCTGAGAGCGGAGAGCAGGCCCTTCATCATCTCAAGCAGCACGCTGATGAAGTCGCGCTGATCTTCGCCGACGTGCACATCCCCTGCCTGCTCGATGGTGTGGATCTCGCGAGAGCGGTTCACACGCGATGGCCCTGGATCAAGGTCGTCGTGACGTCAGGCGCACCCGGTGACCGGCTGGCGCATCTTCCCTCCTCGGCCACCTTCCTTCCAAAGCCATGGTGCGCTCTGGACGTGCTGGTGGCGGCGGAACAGGCGTGCGAGCAAGCCGCCACCCAATGAACGACCCCATTCCAAGCCGCTCACGCGGCTCTGGATGAGGTTACCGGCCTGTCGGCCGCGGCCAGTTCCTGACCGATGGTCCACAGCACCCAGGCCGAGGCTTGGTCGCGGGTGATCACCCGCCCGTCCGGCAGCACATGGGTGCGCTCGCCCAGGCTCTTCTTCCGGACGAGGCCCGAGACCGGGCATGTCTGGCTGGGCCTGTGCTTGCGTGGATCGACGAGAACGAGTCGGCTGCCGGCTTCTTCCGCTTTGCAGGCCAACTGGGAGAGAAACGACCCGGGAGCCGTGTCGAGGATCGCCCGGTTCAGACCGGCCTTCTGACGGACCTGCCTGCCCGGCTCCTCCGCCGTGCCGCGGGCGGAGCGGGTCAGGGTGCGGATCGCGAGGTCCTCCGTGACGATGATCGCGTGCTTGTGCACGAGCTGCGCCGTGACCTGATGCGTCCGGTCCCTGCGCCGGTTGGCGAGGCGACGCGAGCGCTTGGCCAGCAGCCGCTTGGCCTTGAGAGCCCGTTGCGAGCGCCTGCCGCGCAGCGCCCGCGCCAACGAGCGTTGCACCGCGCGCAGCCCGTCCCGCTCCGCCTGCTCGAACCGCGCGTTCGCGACTTCGCCGAACTGCATCGGCCCGGTGCAGGTCGTGGCGTAGGTCTCCACGCGCCAGTCGATCCCGACCACGCCGATCCCCGCCTCGCGGTGCGGCTCGCACGCGACCACGAGCGAGAGCCACCACCCGTCCGCTTTGCGCTGCACGTCGCAGCCGATGACTGCGCCGGGCGTGCGAGCGAGGCCGCGCGCGTCCATCGCGCCGATGCCCGACACGCGCAGCACGCCGTGCCGCCACCCCGCGCCGGGCGTGAACCGGAAGCCATCGCCGTGGTGCTTGAACCCGAAACCGGGGAAGCGGTCGCGGCCCTTGAAGCGGGGGAAGCCCGGTATCTGCCCGGCCTTCACGCGCCGGAAGAAGTTCTGGAACGTCCGGTCGAGGCGCTTGAGCGTGACCTGCAACGACTGGGCGTTGAGCCCGCGATAGGCCGGGTCGTCGAGCCGGATCGCGGTGACGGACTTGCACTGGTCGGCAAACGAGATTGAGCGCTTGGCCTTGCGCCACGCCGCGATCCGCTCCTCCAGCGCGGCATTGTACAGCGCCCGGTGCAGATCGCAGGCACGTTCCAGCGCCGCCGCCTGGGCGGCGTCGGGATAGAGCTTGTATGTCACGCGGCGGTAGACGGGGGCCATCGCGCAGAACTTATCGTGAACGGATGTCGGGTCAATCCGCGCTCACGCGCGTTGCGCCTTCACCCCCAGCCAAAAGCTGGCGCAGTCTGGCTCGAGCACTGGTGCAGGATCGGTAGGGACGGCCACGAACGTCTTCAACACTGAGACCGGTCCGAAACGCGGAAGAACCGGCGCTGATGCCAGTCAGGCCGATAGCGCCTTCCGCGTTCGCTGTCGCGTGCGTGCACCCGGTGGCCGCGCCAAGTGAGTCGCCGCAGGCGCGGTTCCCTCACGCCGGACCGCACCATCCCGGGCTGCCTCGGGTCGTTCACCCCGATTGCTGAAGCGCTCATCGCGGACCTGCGTGCTGACGGTTCGCTCGGGCGCTTCGCGCCACCTCCGGCGCGTCCTGCGACACCGCCGGGTTCCGCGCGGGAATCGACGGCCGACCACCTGCTCATGGCCCACGGGTTCGCGGAGCGGGGCCGTTTCGCCTCAGTCGGAAGTGACGGTCCGTCCAGACCCGGGCACCCTCGGTCGGAACGGCCGAAGTCCGTCAAGCTTCAGTTCACGGGGCACCCCTCGGCTTCCTGCCGCCGACGTCGCTCCGCATCTTCCTGTGCCTGCTGCTGCCAGCTGTCCTCGGGCGGCGTCACCACTACGCGGGCCGAGGGCAATCCCATGGCCGCCGGACGGCGGGCCCTCATCGGCAGCGAACCTGTCGTTTGCCGGTCGTCGCAGCCCGCCTCAGGCTGATCGCCCTGGGCGAGCGCCGGGCTCGCGCACACGACCATCGTTGCGACGAGCGCAAGGAGCTTCTTCATCCGTGAGGTCTCGGTATGCCATCGCGTCATCCGATGACGGCGAAAGAGAACCCGCCGCAGCCGGGGCTGAGCGGGTTCAGAGGGTCGTCTCGGGGGCGGGCTACCTACCGCGGATGCGCGGCAGACAGCATCGCCGGCTCGGCAGGTCAGAAGCGCGCGCAGGTCATGCAACCGCCACGCTCGGCCCTGCCGCTTGATCTGAGCTCAGGGTGGCGGGGAAGCGTGCCGATCCCACGGGCGGAGACAGCGTCCGCCCCCGCGTGGGAAGCGCCAAGTTGCAGCCTGTCGAGCAACCCGTTCAAGGGCGCGGTACCGAGCTGGGTGCGCACGATGGTACGGGTGGATTGGGGGCGGCACGACGCGCGCGAAAAGGGAGGGGGACGCCTGGACCGGCAGTCATCACCGTCCTGCCGCTCGATCACCTGGCTCATTCTTGGTGTCCGCAGCAGCGTTGCTCCGGCAAGGACTGCGCCCTTGTGGATGACGCCGAACGAGTCGAGGGTGGCTCCCGAGCACTGCGGGTCCTACCGGGGACAATATCTGCGCCGGGACAGCTGGGCGCATCAGCTCGCTCCCCTCAGGATCCTGGCGGCGCCGCACGCAGCCCTGACCGATGCGCCCATCCGCGGCAGCCTTCGTTACCGCCCCGCTTCCGTCAGGGAGCCGGTTCCTGGAGTGGCTTGCCCTTGTCGACAACGTACACGGACAGGATCTTGATCGTCTTGTCGCCTACCACCGTGTAACCGGCATGCGGCACGCCGCGCTTGTTGATGCCGCGCTCGCCCGCCGGGCGTTCCTTCGGCTGTTGTCCCTGCATCTGCGCCACGCCGCCCTCAAGCACGTAGTATGCTTCCTCACCGTTGTGGAAGTGCCGGCCCGAGGTGGCGCCCGGTGGGATCTCGACGAGTTGCATGACGATCTCGCGGCTGTCGTCGCCGGAAATGGGCGTGCGGCCGAGTTCCGTGCGCCTTACCTCCTGCGCTGCAGCGATCCGCATCGGAGACAACGTGCCAGCCGCACAGAGCACTGCCAATGTAATGCCGTGACGTCGGCGCATCGTGTCATCCTCCCGCTTCTCCAAGAGGATGCCGCGGATCGAGACCGTCAGGAATGCACAGAACGCTCCTGACGGTTACAGGCCCTGCGTCCGCTTCACCTTCAGCGCCTCTTCACACGGTGGAGGGGCTCACAGGCATCCAACGCGCTTCAACGCGCCAATCAGCTTCCGCCCGATGCGATAACCATTCAATGCGTCGGCGCCGAGGATGCGGACAGTCTCGGTCGTGCCAGTCCGCTCATACAGAAAGACCTGATAGCTTGGCTCAAGTTGTCCGGGACTGAGGGTGCCCACTTGGCCGCAGAACTCGACCTCATGCCCGGTTTCTGTGGATATGCGCCTGATGTTGCGGAAGCGGATGATCAAGGCATCGGGAAACTCAGCCGCTACCCTTGCGCGCATCTCCGCTTCCGGTCGCGCACCCAGGGTCGGCGTGTCCGGCGTATCCGGCGCGTCCAATCCGAAGCCTTCCTGAGCGCATATGACGGACTGCGTGAGTAGGAGCGCTGCCAGAGCACCGAGAAGCGCCCTTCTCATTCGAGGTAACCCCTTCGCCTGCAGGTGCTCGGTGAGGAGCTTCACGAGAGGCCTCCTGGCACTGATCGACAGACACAGTGCCGGGACGAACTCTCCGGATCAACGCTGGCACCCGATTGATAGCCGTGCGGTCGGGATGCGCGCGAGGCGGGCAAGCCGCGAGGACATGGCCGCCCAGCATCCGCCCGCCGAGTCGTGGCACCACGACACGGCTCGATGTTCCGGATGCAGGTGCAACGACGGATGCAGACAAGCTTGCAGTCGCGGCCGCCCCATATCTCTTCGATGACTGCTCGGACCGAGAGGGCTGAGCTATGCCGAGGTGCAGGACGTGCGGGGCCCCGATCCAGAACACCGCCAGGATCTGCCAGGTCTGTGGCGCCCTGACGGGCGTGAGCATGCCATCGAGCGATGAGCCGATAGGATTCGGCTGGGTTCCGTTCATCGCTGCTCTGGGGATCTCGGTTGGCTATCTCCTGCTGGTGGATTGGCTTCTGCCTTAGCCCGAGGGGATCCCAGGGCGCCTTCGCATGCCCGCCGGATCGCCCCCCACGCCTGACGCCTTGGCCCTGGATCGAATGACGCGGCCGCGCGGTGAACAGTAGCCTCAACGCCTGTGCGGCACTCTACGCCCGACGCGTCCTGACACACCCCTCGTCCATGCCGATACCCGCCACACGCGGCACCGGCACTCCGCGATCCTGAGACGATGGGCTTTCCGCTCGTCCCGCCGACGATCCGCGCCCGCTCCGCCGAGGCGATGGCGCAGATCCCGCGCGCGCCTCAGCCTCCGCTCGTCCGTCTGCCGATCTCCCGGCCATAGGGTCGTTCGGCTGCAGTCACGCTTCCTGACGCGCGAACTGCAGCGCGTTGCCGCGGTTCAGCCGGCCTCCTTGAACAGCGAACCGTCGTTCGCAGTCCGCGCCTTCCACTCCGGTGGGGCGTTGACGTGAACCTGATCGTGCGTCCGAGGCTATACGCCTGCCGATGACGCGGGCCGCTTGGCGGCGAGTCGATTGCCGAGGCGCCCCAGGTCGACCACCATCCGCTCGTGCGTCCCAGCCCCGATCTGCTCTGCCTCATCCCAGGCCGCGACTCGGAAGTGGATATGACGTCCCGCCACGCCCACCACCTCGGCCTCTGCTCGCACGCGGTGCCCGACAGGTGTCGCCGCCGTATGGCTCACGTCGACCTTCGTTCCAACGGCGCTCTCGCCGGGATCGAGGAATTCGCGGACGGCGTTGAGAGCGGCGTTCTCCATGGTCAGGATCATCATCGGTGTGGCGAAGACGGGCGGCAGGATGTTGTCCTTGAACTGGCTCGCCAGATGTGGGGGACCGACCAGCATCGCGAAGCTGCCCTTTGCACCCAATGGGATGTTTTTCATGCGCTCTCTCCGGATCCGCGCCCGCCGAACGAGCGTGATCACCTGCGACATAGCGCAGAGCTGACGCATCGCAGGTGCTGGCGGTCCAGATCTGGCGCTTTGGACCGCCGGCCCTGCCTGGGCTTGCAACGATCACGTCGCTGTCATTGCGCCACCTGCAGCGGACTTTCCGTGCGCAAAGCCTTACGCCATTGCCCTCTTGCAAGGGCCGGCCGTGAGAGGCGGGCTCAGGGAAACGCTCATGAAAACGCTGCCGGCCGATACCAGCCGATCCTCAGGCACTCGATCGCCCGACGGACAAACCGATACGACCAGTTCTCTCGCGCGGCTCGGCATCCGGTTCACCGCCTGGGCCGAGAAGTGGTTCCCGGACGCCTTCATCTTCGTGGCGATCGCCGTGGTGATCGTGGCGCTCGGCGCCCTGGCGAACGGGGCTCCAGCGGCCTCCGTTGCCAAGACCTTCGGTGACGGCTTCTGGAGCCTCATCCCGTTCACGATGCAGATGACCTTCGTGACGATCGGCGGTTACGTCGTCGCCACCTCACCGCCGGTCCAGGCTCTCATCGACCGTCTCGCCAGGATCCCGCGGACGGGGCGCGGGGCGGTGGGCGTCGTGGCCGCGGCCACCATGCTGTCGTCTTTCCTGAGCTGGGGCCTCAGCCTGATCTTCGGCGGCCTGCTCGCTCGGGCGATGGCCCGCCGGACGGAGCTGCGCATGGACTATCGGGCCGCCGGTGCGGCGGCCTATCTCGGCCTCGGCGCGACCTGGGCGATGGGCCTGAGTTCCTCGGCCGCCCAGCTCCAAGCCAATCCGAAGAGCCTGCCGCCCAACGTCCTGCCGATCACCGGCGTGATCCCGTTCAGCGAGACGATCTTCCTCTGGCAGTCGATGCTGATCGCCGCGATCCTGTTCGTGATCTCGATCGTGATCGCCTATGCATCGGCCCCGACGCCGAAAGCCGCCGTTACCGCACAGGACCTCGGCGTCGACGTCTCAGCAGAGGAGGACAGGCTCGGCCAGCCGACTCAGCCCGGCGAGAAGCTGGAGCACTGGCCGCTCCTGAATATCCTCCTCGTCATCCTGGCCGGTGGCTGGATCTGGGAGGAATTCGCGCGGCAATCCTGGATCGCGGCGATCTCGAACCTGAACACCTATAACCTGCTGTTCATCACGCTAGGCCTGCTGCTGCACTGGCGGCCGAAGCGGTTCCTGGTGTCGGTGGCGAAGGCGGTGCCGGCGACCGCCGGCGTCTTGATCCAGTTCCCGCTCTACGCCTCGATCAGCGCGATCCTCACGGGTGCCAAAAACGCCTCGGGCCAGACCCTGTCTGAGGTGATCACTCATGCCTTCGTCAGCTTCAACACGACGAGCAGCTTCCCGCTCTCGATGGGCGTCTACTCGGCGGTGCTCGGCTTCTTCGTCCCCTCGGGAGGCGGCAAATGGCTTCTCGAAGCGCCCTACGTGATGCAGGCCGCGAACGAGCTGAAGGTGCATCTCGGCTGGGCCGTGATGGTCTACAATGCGGCGGAAGCGTTGCCCAACCTGATCAACCCGTTCTGGATGCTGCCGCTGCTCGGCATCCTCGGGCTGAAGGCGCGCGAGATCGTCGGCTTCAGCTTCCTGCAGCTCCTGATCCATCTGCCCGTGGTTCTGTTCCTGCTCTGGGCGCTGGCGTTCACGCTGACCTACCACCCGCCCGTCATGCCCTGAGATGTGATCAGCGGCCCAAAGGGGCCGTTCGGCTCCCCGGCACAGGCACCGCTGGGCCAGCGGCGAAGTCGTCAGCGGCACTTGCTGACGTCCTCCGCCTGCCGCGCACGGCGTCGCAGAGCATGCCGATCGCGGCGTGCCGGGCGCGCTTCGGCGTGCCGCAGGACGACCCGACCCCGGCCCCGCCAGCTACTCCGAGCAGCGCTCCGCAATGGCTCGCAGTATCGGCCTGGGCCAGCCGCGCCAGAAGACGGCTGCGAAATCCGCACGCCCGGTCGAGACCGCCGCCGAGGCCTCGGACGCGCCGGCGCAGGAAGGCCGCTTGAGGCGCTCGGCCCGACTGAGCTGGCGATGGCCGTGCCGTCCCTGCTACAGCGGTAGCTCCCCTTGCTGATGCGCCCGGGGTGTTCGCGACCCCCACGGCGCTGTTGCGGGCGGACACGCGGCGACAGGCGGTGTGCGGGCCAGTTCCCCGCGCACCGCCCGTGATGCCTCGGCCGGGCGGTCGCGTGAGGGTCGGCGTGGCGGGGGAACTGGACACCGCAAGCGCCGGCCCATGGCCTGTCACTGCAGCTGTCGCGTGACGGCGTTGGCGCGGATCCAGCCGGGCGCCAGGATGTCGCCGGCCTCGGTGATGATCCACGGCTTCGCATTCTCCGTCTGGATCGCCTTGGCCGCGGCGGCCAGGGCCGCGCGCAGGGTCGGGAAGCTTCGCGCGTCGGCCGTGCGGGCCGGGGCGTGGCCGGGCCAGAGGGTCAGTTCGGCGGGCCTGTCGAGGTCGGCGAGGGTCATGAATGCGCGTTGGTTGGTGGCGGGGCGGGGCTATGCCGAAGGCCTGCCGCGGCCGGTAGACGGTAGCGCGCCCGGTTCGTGAGCGGGCCATGCACGGCCACCTCTTGCCGGACGCGAGGCGAGACCTAGCCCCGGCCTACGACCTTGGCCCCCGGTCGCGGCACGCGCACCTCAACCATCTCTCCGGTCAGGGGATTGAGGATCAGCATGGCTGCGCGTCTCCGATGGGTGTGACGGGAGAACGTCGGCCGATGGCGGCGGGATCACGGCATCCGGTGCAATTGCGCACACGTGGTGAACGGTTCGTTCACCCTGCTCCCTGGCTCGTTACCGATCCCACAGCTGACCGCGAGGGTCGTCAGGCTGAGAGCACGGCCTAACTTAATCGGCAGCAGCCCCGGCGCGCGAGGGCGCGGAAGACAGGGAGAAGCGAGATGGCTGGCCACGGATCCGGTGAACGTGCGGCGCTCGATGCCGAGGTTGAAGCGACCCAGGCCACCATAGCGAAGCTCCGAGAGGCAGCCGAAGGCACGCCGCCCGGACACAGTTCGAGGGTTGCACTGAAGAAGGCAGAAGAGAAGCTTTCCGACTTGGTCAAGCAGCTGACCCGGCGTGACCAGACCGGCTGATGCGTTCTCACGCTTAAGGCCCGCCCAATAGGTCTCCGAGCGCCTTGCGCCGGAACAGCGTGCGCCAACCGTCTCCGTCGGTGCTCCGGCCGGTCGTAGATCATGTGGCGTCGCTGGCGGAAAGCCGCGAGGCTGGCGTCGGCGTTGTAGGCGGTGTCGTGGTCCCGATCTGCGGCTGCCAGCACCACCCGGGTAGAGCGCGCGGTCTGGAGGACGTCGACCCTGTCAGCCCCGAAGCGGATCCGTCTGCCCCGGCCATCGCGCCAGGTCGACGCGCCAGCATCCACCAGCGTCCATCGCCAGATGGTCGACAATCCGCCAGTACGGTCGTCCGCCCGAACCGGATCAGAGCCGAGAGCTGCGGCCAGTCGAGCGGAGCTGAGGGTCCCGTAAGGGCTCTACGGTGCAGGGGGCCCAGCCGGTTCAGCCTGTAGCCGATCGGCCACAACCGGCGTGCGCTGTGGTGGCAGCCTGCAACCAAAACGTCGCCGAGATGTTGGGGCACTCGGCCTCGTACAGCGCGATGTATTTCTCTGATTCAAATCATCTTCATAGATGATTTACTATATCAGCTTGCTCGTTCCCGCTCGGTGTGTCCGTAAAACTACAGCCATTTTGCTCAGAGGTCGGTAGTCATATCGCCAGATCGAAACTCTGGATCCGACGTGATGACCAAGCTCCTGGCCTCGCTGGCCGCTTTCACCGCTCTCACCGCCGCCGCCTCCGCGGCCGACCTGCCGCGCCGGGCTGCGCCCCCGCCGGTCTTCACCCCCGTCCCGGTCTTCACCTGGACCGGCGCCTACTTCGGTATCAACGCCGGCTACGCCTTCGACGCCAGCAACCGCAACACCGGCTCGGCCTTCGCCGTGCCCTTCCCCTACGCCGCTCCGGGCACCGTTGCGGTGTTCCGCGACCGCAGCCAGGACGGCTTCTCCGGCGGTGGCCAGATCGGCTACAACTGGCAGCTGACCCCGGGCTCGGGCGTGGTCATCGGCTTCGAGGCTGACGCCCAGTACCTCGACTTCGGCCGCAACCGGAACAACGCCTTCGTCAGCGGCGCGATCGCGCCCGGCTACTACGTCACCGACCCGCGCGGCCTATCGAGCCTCGACTTCTTCGGCACGGTGCGCGGCCGCCTCGGCTACGCCTTCGACCGCACCCTCGTGTACGGCACCGGCGGCTTCGCCTACGGCTCGGGCAGCGCCGACCGCTCCTTCGGCGGCTTTGCCGGCAACGACAGCTTCCGCACCGGCTGGGCCGTCGGCGGCGGCATCGAGTACGCGCTCCCGACCGACTCGTTCCTGAACTTCTTCCGCTCGTCCGCCGTGACGCTGAAGGTCGAAGGCCTGTACGTGAACCTCGACCGCAACACCCGCAATCAGGGTGCGTTCGTGATCAACGCCGCCAACAACTTCCCGGTCGTCTACAGCGGCGTCGGCCGCCGCAGCGACGAGTTCGCCGTCGTCCGCGCCGGCCTGAACTACAAGTTCGGCACGTACTAAGATCGGAGCGAGCTGCTCCCGGCCGCTGTGCCGGGAGATGCGGCGGCGGGCGAGGGGTGCTGGTCCTCCTCATCGCCCTCCGCCGCCGAAGAGCAGCCATCCGGCTGACCTTCGCATCCCCAGCCCGATCAAACTGGCCGCGAGGTCGGCGACACCCCGGGAGCGCCTGCTCCCGGGGTGTTTCTTCGTTCCGGGATCCGATCCAGGGCAGATCAGCCGATGGCCCAGACCAGCGGGAGCGCGCCGGCCAGGAACAGGGCTGAGGACAGGAGCACGGCGAGGCGCTCGCGATGGTAGAGGACGAAGGCGCGAGGGCTGACGAACATGGCGAGGCCGGATCGGAAGAGAACGCATGACACTCGCCCCCGAACCTTGACCGATCAGGGGCGCACTGCGCTGTCCACAAATGATCGTCGACTCGTGTCACCGGCGGGCCACATCCTTTTGGATGTGCTCAGGCGCACGTCGCAGACCCCACATCGAGCGTAGCCCTTTCTCGTGGCTGCCATCGCCCCCTCGGCGGCCCGATCCAGCGGCGCAGTGACTCGTCCGGGTTGCTGCGCCGTTGTCGTTGCAGGCTACCCGCAAAGCTGACGGCAGTCCCCGCGAGCGGTCTTCATCTGCCGGAGGCTGGCACGGCACGAGGTTTGTGAACCTCAAGGGGGCTGAATGTCGGAAAATCTCAGTCGAGGCCGCTCGCTGCTTCGCGGCAGCCTCGCGACGGCCGCGCCACGCCACCCGCCATAGCCCTGTGCCAGCGTGCCAGCGCAGCGTCGGCCCCGCTTCCCGCTCGTGACAGAGAGGTCAAACGGTGCAACACTCCCCCTGACAAAAAGAGGCACGGCGAAGCCCGAGCGATGAAGGGGGCGCGGAGGAAAACCGTGCCGCACTACTTCTTCGATGTCCAATCCCCGCGGGGGTTGGTCTGCTTGGACTACCAAGGGCTCGATTGCTCCGATGACAACGCTGCGCTGGTGCTTGCGCGCCACGGTGCGGGCTTCACGTCATCCCGCGATTGCGAGCGCAACCCGCAGCTTAAGAAATACCGCTTCGCCGTAGCTGACGCAGACCACAACCTGCTCTTCACGGTGCCCTTTACGGACCTGCTTCCCGACGAGGAGCCTCCTCCGACAGCCAGGAAGCGTCGTCCCGGCGGTTCGTCGAGGCGGACCGGGGACGCGTGAGACGGACGGGCTTGCGGAACTCCTCGGTGGCGGGACAGAAGGTCCAGCTCACCACCGACGGCGGCAGTCCCAAACGCCGGATGTCCAAGCCGCAGCGAGGTTTCTGCGTCTCGCCCTTGATCAAGCACATTAGCGCAGCGCTGGCCGTCTCGTAACAGCCGAGAAGATCCTGTTCGAAGATCACGGCGAAGCAACCCCGCTCGCCAATCCGGGTCCATTCGATACGAAACACCCCATGGGGTGTCTCGTAGAGCCAACAGCCACTCAGCATCGGCGCCTCCTCCCGTGTTTTCAGAGGAAACGATGACCTGATGGGTACGGATCCGGACTGAATGTCAGCCCGTTCGGTCGGCTGCGGTGCGCCACTTGCCCGGCGGCAGGTCCGGCCCAGACATTCGTGGGCTCACCCGGTGGAGCCGCTGGGCCCCGACCTCGGCCTCACGGTCACCAGCTCCACGATCCGCTCAACGGCCTTGTAGAGTGAGCCCTGCGGCTTGGCGCGGGTCAGCACCTCGATGCACTGCGTGCGCGGGCGACCGGCCTGCCTCAAGGACGCGCGCCTCCTCAGCCCAACGAACACACCTCGTCACACCGTCGTCCGCCCTCCGGCCCGCCGCGGGATCCAGAACGGTCGGTGAGGGCGACCCGCGTTAACGATTTGCCAATCATGCCGCTGCAGGTTGCCGCCCGCGACGAGAGCGCGAGTCCCGAACAGCAATCGGGCAGCACCGTCCAGGGGCACGAAGTGCGGCCTCGTCGTCACAGTCGCAGCAAGCCCGCTCCCGTGACCACGGGGCGGGCTTTGCTCGTCCAAGCCTTTGGGTGGACTGCCAGCGTAGCCTTGCTGTGCGCCGCAGCAGAACAGCCGCCGCGCATCGATCGACAGCGTGTTGATTCAGATCCCCGGCAAGTGCGCTGAATTTGCTGCTCAAACTACTGCCGACCGACCGAAGCGACCCAATGATTACCACAGTAATAAGCGCCGCGATCGTTCCGCACTCGATCGCTATTGCGCCACTTTCATCGAGGATGAGGGATTTGATGGTGTGCCGCACACTTCTACACCCCCCGGCTGCGGCACTCTGAAGAAACAATCTCAAACATAAACTAAATTCAACCGCAGATACAATCCAGCAAACGGCAAGGATAGATCAGAGGCACTCAAATTGGCGCACCAAGATTTCGTGCCCGAGTTGATTTTGAGCGTGGAAGTCGCTCCGCCATCGCCCCGAAGCGGGTGAAATGCCGCGCCAGCTTCGGCAGGCCGATGGGGCGAAGCAAGGCAGAAAGGTCCAAGCCGCCTGCTCTGGAACCGTTTGGCGCCCGCACGCGTCTCTGGAGTTCCCTTGACGCGTGCCCCACTTCGGCCCGCCCGGCTAAGCCGCGGCGGGCCTCCTTTTCCGCGATCCGATCGCTCGCACATACGTCGCTGCCGGCCTTCGCCCAAGGCGAGGCGACCCACATCGTGCCACAGCGGTCGCTCCGACACGGGGGCTATGATCGTCACGGCTCAGCGCGCAAACATAAAGGTAGCCCTCAGGATCTGACCATCGTGCGCGGCAGGGCTCTGATCGGAGAGCCCCGTCAGCAAGCCGACAGGCTCGGGCAGGAAGTGAGCCGAAGCCGTCGACGGGCAGAGGAGGCGCGCAAGCTCCTCGACGCCACGAAGCCGAAGAAGGGCGGCGCGCAGGAGATCTCAATCGTCAACGATTGTATCCAGCTTGGATTCGGTCAATTGCGCGGCCAGAGCTTGGCTGACTGCTTGCGCCGCTTTTCGCGGAACCATAACCGCAGCGTCTTTGCCGTCCGCAGCCCGGAAATGCAGGACGATTGTGTCGCCACCGTCGATACTTTCAGCCCGTGAGAAGCAGCGGGTCGACAGGATGGCGGGGACGGTATCGTTGCTCTGAGTCACGCATCCTCGCATCCAGCGTGCGTTTGGACCACCGTAACGGAGATTCGGCTCAAACGGTGGCACGTTCACGCTTTCGTGAAAGGCGGAGACCGCGCAGATCCCACGGGCAAACCGTACAATCGCCCTCCTTGCTTCTGACGCGCGCCTTTTCCCGTTTTTGGACTGCAAATCCTGCACATTCCGGCCGGATCAAGTCCGACAGACGAGCATGCCATCGGGTCTCACCAACAACTCAGGCATCATCGAGGTCCAGACCGTGTCCTCAGGATCATGAGTTCTCGGTCCTGAATATGCGAAACTTGCTCTGATTTCTGTGATGTTGCTGCAACGGCTGCCAGCGCGCCGGCTTCATCAATGCAGGCGACATTTCATTGTTGCCGGCGGAAGTTCGGCCGGAGTCGATCGAGGCGGATCTCCGCAGCGTTGCCGCCCGTTGCGCCGGACCTGACCTCGGTGTCGTTTGGCCGAAATCACTCTCGTGGTAGAGTTGCTCCGAAATCTGCCTGTTGTCATGACGATCACTCTCTGACAGCAGCCGGGACAGCGCTCGCCAAGGCAAGGATGCAGGATCTTTCGCCCATTGATCAGCGTGAGTTCTGGGCTCGAGCCCATCGCGCCGCCCTCCGCAGGCGTGCGCGGTCGATAGTTCGGAGAGGGAGTCGGTACGCCGTCCTCACGGGCGCGGTACTTCTGGGGACCGGGCTGACGGTTCTTCCTCCACAACTTGAACTCGCAGCGATACCGCCGAGCGCCGTTCAGGTACCGACGCCGCGGCCGCCCCACTTCGTCGCGATCATGTCCGCGGAAGGCGTCGCAGCCAATTTCATCCGGGCCAGCCTGAAGGCTGCGCGCGGGGAGGCAGCGATCCCAAAGTTCATCGGCACGCTCGAAGACACTTGGCTGAGCGCCTTCTACGGCGACAAACAGAGGCTGAAAGAATTCATCGAGCACACGGCTGCCGCCAGTGGCCTGCCGGCCGATTTCTTCCTGCGGCTCCTGAAGCAGGAGAGTGGGCTCGATCACCGCGCGGTCAGCCGTGCGGGGGCTCAGGGCGTCGCGCAGTTCATGCCTGCGACAGCAGCCGAGCGGGGCTTGGTTGATCCGTTCGATCCGTTTGAGGCCATACCGAAAGCGGCCGAGTTCCTGCGCGAGCAGCGCGCGGCGTTCGGCAGCCTGGGCTTGGCAGCGGCCGCCTACAATGCGGGCCCGCAGCGCATAAGAAACTGGCTCGCCGGGCGTTCACCGCTGCCGCAGGAGACCAGAGCCTACGTCGTAAAGATCACAGGTCGCTCGGCTGAGGACTGGCGACAAGGGGGCGATGTGCTCGCCATCGCTGAGCCGGTGATCCGGAATGGCTGGTGATCGCGACTGGAGAGCCACGACCTCCACCCGCGGCAGCCTCTCTCTCGACGTCACGCAGAACCATGGGCGGCCGAGGACGAAAACGGATTAGGCAAGGCGCTGCTGAGCCGATGGAAACGAGCAGCGCAGAGGCGGCGACGGCGCATCCCGGCAGAATCGCCGCAGGGCGGTCGGTGTCGGGACACGGGCTGACGCTGGAGAACACGCAGAGCGCCATCGCTGGCCGGGCCTTTCGCCTTGGCGGTCCGCAGCGAGCGAGCGTTATTTGCTCACTCCAACGGCGCCACCTTGAACTCTAAAGCCAGGACAAACACAGAATTGGAACAGCAATTTCAGCCAATATCGCTATAGCCAGCGCGATCAGAAGCAACTGGTCGGCGAACCCGACCATGCTCAATTCTACAGGCGGGAAAGACTCATCGAGCGGAACATTCAGATTTGAGCGCCCTTTGAAACACTGGGCTTGATGCACGCAATTGCGCATAGCAGTCCCTCGGATCATGAGAGGGTAGGACCCGAACGGTTCGGGTCCAGCTAAGCTTAGGAGTACAACCGCCGCTATTGTCTGTCTACCTTGCAGTGCACTCACAGAAATTGCATGCCTTCGCAGTGGCAACGAATCATGGCAGCGACTGCGGAAAACTACGTAATGATGGGAACCGTCAAGCTAGCCTTTGCGTCTATAGGGGTTTCGAAGCAGCCGCAGGCTTTGGGCCGCTCGATCTGGCCCCGAGGCGCGCTACTTCCTGATGGGTAATCGCGCGACCAATGACCCGGCAGCGTCTCGCACGACCAGGATCCAAGTCTCGCCCGGAACGGCTTCAGCGAGTTCATCAGCCATTTCGACGATCACGCTTCGAGCCTCTTCAAGAGCAGAACTCAAGTCATCGGCCTCAACGCCTTCTTCATCGCGGATCGTCTCTGCACCATTCTCGATGTCGAAGTAGAAGCGTTCTGCCACATCCGCCCCCTGAACGGCATCCGTTCGGGACGCGGTGCCGATTAGGCCACATGACCCCACGAAGTTTGCCGAGAAAGCAATCTGAACATCAGACGCCCCTCAACTGAAGCCCGGCACCCAAAAGAGGGTGTCCTATCCTAATTAGGACAATCGACATGCCGGCCGCTGAAGACGACGCAAACCCGAAAGTTCTCAACCAGAGCTTGCAGCGGAAGGAGAGAATACACGCACACATAAAGCGCTTACTATCCAGAGCGATGACGGCCGCGTCGAAGCCGAATGACGGCACGAAGCCCTGAGGGCGCGGATCGCGTCGACGTAAGCAGGTCATGCGGGGCGCCGGGAGTGACGTGACGGACCACAGAAGAGCAGGTGTCGAGTCTCCGCCCGCCTGCGTGAGCTACGACAGCTCGCCTCCAGTGCCTCGTCCGCGAGGCGGCGGAAGTCCGGTCATTCGCTCGTTCCGCTCGGCAACGGCGCCTTGCCGTCTCCGCCCTGACCTACCCCGACACCGAGCGACACATTCACGGCGCCAGTCGTGTCGGCCCTTGCCTTGGTCTCGCTCAAGGCGTGCTGCGGCGCTGTCGCCCATTCACCGCCCGCCTCTCGGCGGCAACGTGCAAGACGCCATCGGAGCGCAAGTCCGGCCCCTGTTGCGCGGCATCGCCGCCGCGCTTACGCCCCAGGTGACGGTGTGATCGGGCCGTTCACTACAATCGAGGCTTCGACCCCTACGACGTGGACCATGGCGGGGCACAGGTCTGTCGGTATCGGACCTCGTCACTCCTCGAGGTTCCGCGCGCTCTCCACCTGCATCGCGGGTTCGAACCGCCCGATGAAGCGGCCGCGATCCCACAATTCTACGCTACGCTCGTCGGTCATGCCCCGCGCAGTGGCGATCGCTTCGGCATCGTCATAGGATTGAATAGCCTCCGCTCCATCGATGCGGTCTTCACCACCCAACCAATACACCCGGTAGCGGGCACCCTGCCTGGCTTCATCGCCGATCTGCGCGCAAACGGTCATGGTTGTGCTCCGAAAGCGGCTGCCCTCTTGCTGCCGAATCGGCCAAACTGCCGACGATGCGCTGATCCTGTGACGTGGAATCCTCTGCAGAAACAACCTGAATCAAGAGGGCGCACAATTTTCAGTTGTTGCGCTGCGAAACAAGCGGTCGAGCTCCGGCCACGTCTGTGGGCTGGTGGCGCATGCCGGAGTCGTCCTGTCATCCAACCGGGCTCGGACCTGCGCACGATCGCCCGCATACGCCCGGGAGAATGATCCTGACGGTGGAATTGTCGAATGCGGAGGCACGCCGCATCGCGCTCGATGCCCAGGGTTTCGGTACGCGGTCTCGCCCGGCCGACGTCGGCGCAGTGCGGATGCGCCGTGAGATCGGGCGCCTGGGCCTTCTCCAGATCGACAGTGTGAACGTCCTGGTCCGTGCCCACTACATGCCGCTGTTCTCGCGCCTGGGCCCGTACGACCGCGGCACTCTCGACGCCCTGGCGGTCGCCACCTCGAAGGCGTTCTTCGAGTACTGGGGGCACGAGGCGTCGCTCCTGCCGATCGACTGCCAGCCCCTGCTGCGATGGCGCATGGCCCGCGCCCTCCGAGGCCAAGGCATCTGGCGGCGACTCGAGCCGTTCGCAGGGGAGCGGCGCGCGGAGGCCGACGCCCTGCTCGCCCGCATCGAACGGGACGGAGCGCTGGCGGCCTCCGATGTGGCCGGCGGCAGGGCGGCGAAGGGCATGTGGGTGTGGAGTTCCGCCAAGCATGCGCTCGAATGGCTGTTCTGGGCGGGCCTGGTCGCTTCGACGCATCGCCGGGGCAGTTTCGAACGCGTGTACGACTTGCCCGAGCGGGTTCTGCCTGGCGCCATCCTTCGCCGGCCTACGCCGGACGGCGTGGATGCCCGGCGGGAGCTCGTCGCGCGCTCGGCGAAGGCGCTCGGCGTGGCGACGGCGCACGACCTGCGCGACTACTTCCGCATCGCCCCCTCGGACGCCCGGCTGCCCATCGACCAGCTCGTCGAGGCGGGAACCCTCGTTCCCGCGCGCGTCCGCGGATGGCGGCAGCAGGCCTACCTGCACAAGGACGCCCGGGCCGGCCGCGGGCACCAAGGCGCGGCGCTTCTGTCGCCGTTCGATCCGGTCGTCTGGCATCGTCCGCGGATCGAGAGGCTGTTCGGGTTCAGGTACCGCCTCGAGATCTATACGCCCGCCCACAAGCGCGAGCACAGCTACTACGTGCTGCCGTTCCTGCTAGACGGTGCGCTCGTGGCCCGAATCGACTTGAAGGCGGACCGCAAGGCCGGCGCGCTGATCGTCCAGCGCGCCCACATCGAGCCGGGCGCGCCGTCCTGCACGGCGGGGCGACTGCTCGCGGAGTTGCGCTCGCTGGCATCCTGGCTCGGCCTGGCCAGCGTCGCCTTGACGCCGGCCGTCGGCCTGCAGAGCCCGTAGGGCCGCGCCGACGTCAGCCGTTCACCGTCGCGTGTGCGGCCAGGTGGTCGACGAAGGCGCGGATGCGCAGCGCCAGCCGGGCGTGCCCGACAAAGAGGGCGTGGATCTCCTCGGCATCCCCGGGATTGAACGCGTCCAGCACCGGTACGAGACGGCCGGCGGCGATGTCCGCGGACACGTGGAACCGGCCGAACCGCGCGATGCCGGCGCCGCCCAGCGCCATCAGGCGCACGACCTCGCCGGAATTGCCAAAGAAATTGCCCTGGATCGGGCGCTGGCTGACGCCGGCGCCGACGCGGAACGGCCACGTGTCGACGGAGCGCCGGAAGCTGAAGTTCAGGCAGTTGTGCCCGGTCAGGTCATCCGGGTGCTCGGGCGCCCCATGCACCGCCAGGTAGGCAGGCGACGCCACCACGACCATCCGGCTGGATCCGAGCCGGCGGGCTCGCAGACGGGTGTCGCGTAGCGGGCCCACGCGGATCGCGACGTCGGCCTGGGTTGCAGCGAGGTCGATCACCTCGTCGGTCAGCGCCAGATCGACGCTCATCCGCGGATGCTCGGCGAGGAAGCGCGGCAGGATCGGCAGGACGACATGCGTGCCGAACGGGACCGAGGCGCTCACCCGGAGCCGGCCACTCGGCACGGCCGCATCGTCCGTGAGGCCGCGCTCGAGCGCCTCGAGGTCCGCCATGAGCTCGGCCGCTTGATCGCGGTACCTCTCTCCCTCCGGCGTGAGGGTCAGGGCGCGGGTGGTCCGCCGGAGCAGGGCGACGCCCAGGCGTGCTTCAAGGCGCGCCACCGACCGGCTGACCGCCGACGGTGTCTGACGCAGGGCTTTTGCCGCCGCAGCGAAACTGCTGCGACGCGCGACCTGAAGGAATGCCTCCATCTCGCCCAGCCGGTTGTCCATGGGCCGCCTCATTCGTGCTTTCGAGGCACGACCGTCGTGCTCAGGTGCGCTCTATTCACCAATCACCGCCGGGTCCATCTCCTTCGGACGAGGGACAAGGAGGTCACCATGGATCTGCGGCTCAGAGGACGAAGCGCTCTGGTCACCGGCTCGACCGCCGGGATCGGCCTCGCGATCGCGAAGCGTCTGGCCGTCGAGGGGGCGGAGGTGGTCGTCACGGGGCGACAACAGGTCAAGCTCGATGCCGCCGTGGCGGAGATCCGCGAGGTCGGACCGGTGCGGGGCATCCTGGCCGATGCCGGCACGGCCGGCGGAGCCGCGACGCTGGCCAGAGAGGCGCCCGAGGTCGACATCCTGGTCAACAATCTCGGAATCTACGAATCCAAGGACTTCGCTGCGATCACGGATGCGGACTGGCACCGCCTGTTCGAGATCAACGTCGTGTCCGGCACCCGCTTGGCGCAGGCCTATTTCCCCGGCATGCGCGAGCGCGGCTGGGGACGCATCGTGTTCGTCTCGAGCGAATCCGGCCTCGTGCCACCGACCGACATGATCCACTACGCGGTCACGAAGTCCGCCCAGCTGACGATCGCGCGCGGGCTGGCGCAACTGACGAAGGGCAGCGCCGTCACGGTGAACACGGTGATGCCGGGCCCCACCCGCTCCGAGGGGATCGCCGACTTCCTGAAGAGCGTCGCCTCGAGCCCGGACCTTTCGCCGGAGGCGATGGAGGCGGAGTTCTTCCGCGTGCACCGGCCGCTGTCCCTGATCCAGCGCATGATCGAGCCGGACGAGATCGCCTCGATGGTCGCCTGATCGCCCGAGCGTCCTCGCGGGCAACTCTGCAGACCTCGCATCCGTGCCGTCGGAAAGTTCTCGATCGACTGAATGCGGTTCATGTAAGGTTCATCATCCGCATTCCAGCGCTCGATCCGAGAATTCCGCTGCCACTGATCAAGATGAAGAAACGTCAAGGAGGGGAGTTCCACTAAATTTCGTGTCCTGTCCCCTTTTAGGCCGCGAACCACCGCTTACATTTGCGTTGCGGTTACGATGCCGCAAAGGGAATGAATACGATGGTGAAGCGTGTCGCTATGGCCGCTATGGCGGCAAGTGCCCTCATGGTCGCCAGCCAGGCGGCCGAGGCGAAGGGCTGTATCAAGGGTGCCATCGTCGGCGGCATCGCCGGACACTACGCCGGGCACGGCGTGCTCGGCGCGGTCGGCGGCTGCGTGGCTGGTCGCGTCCTAGCCAACCGGCAGGCTCAGCCTCAGCAGACCGCCCCCTCCGTGACCGGCAACGGTGCGATGCGTCCGGGCCAGGGGGCGGGTGGCTACGTCAGCCACTGAAGTCGGACCGGCACCGCGTCACCGCGCGGTGCCCCTTACCCGCCATCGGTTTCCGGACCTCCGATACCGGGCTCCGGATCGAGACCGAGTAAGCGATCCGTGCAAGACAACCCAACGGCTTCGCGGAACGATAGCCCTGCTGGGAAGATGACTGACCCCGATCACCGGAGCGCTCGATGACGATCGCGATGGGGTCGGCGCCGATCTCGCGCACAGCTTTCGTTCAGGACGCCAATCCTTTCCCTGACCGGCGCCATGCCGCCGGCCGGCGCAGCCAGGGAACAACCGCAAGCTGCATAAGCGCGCTTGCCGACAGTTCAGCCCGGCCGTACCGCAAGGACGATCTTGCCCATGGGCGCAGCTTGCTCTCCTTCGAGCATGAGGTGGGCTTCGCGTGCCCTCGCGAGCGGGAGGATCGCCCCAATCCGCGTCCTGAGTTGATCGCCGTCGATGAGGGCGGCCAACGCGAAGAGATGCTCGCTCGTGACGCGCACGAGGAAGAATTCAGCGCTAACCTCGCGCTCCTCCGCACGCGCCCTGTCGGGCTGCGAGACTGCAGACACCAGCCGGCCGCCTCGGCGCAACACATTGAACGAGCGGGTTTGCGTCTCGCCTCCGACGAGGTCGAGCACGGCGTCGACCGCCTGCACCTCGTCCTCGAACCGTCGCGCGCGGTAGTCCACCACTTGGTTGGCGCCGAGTGACCGAACATACGCGAGATCGTCAGTACCGGCCGTCGCGATCGTGTGGAGGCCGGCTCGATGGGCAAGCTGCACGGCATAGGCCCCCACGTTGCCGGCCGCGCCATGGATGAGCACGGTCTGGCCCGATTGGAGCCGGGCGTGCTCGAACAATCCCTGCCAGGCCGTGACCCCGATCACCGGCACCGACGCCGCCCGCTCGTGCGTGAGCGAGCGCGGCTTCCTGGCCAGCATCGCGGCGGAGGCGACGGCGTACTCGGCATAGGCGCCCACGAACCTGGGGTTCGTCACGCCGAAGACTTCGTCGCCCGCAACGAACTCGGTCACACCGGGGCCGACGGCGACGACGACGCCCGAGAGATCCGAGCCCAAGGTCAGGGGCAGAGGCTGCGGCAGGACGCTCCGTCCGGCTCTGATCCAGCCATCCCAGGGGCCGACGCCTGCAGCATGCACTCTGACGAGAACCTCACCCATGCCCGGATCGGGCCGAGGCACGGGCTCGAAGCTCATCACCGTCGGCGGGCCGAACGCGTGCACCCGCCACGCCATCATCGTTGCATGGTCCGTATCGCCGTCCGAAACCCCGGGTGCCATGCCGCGCTCCTTCTCTCTCCGGTTGCCCCCGTGCTCGCGGCCCGGATCTACGGCGTTGTCGCCGCTGCCGGATCGGGAACGGTCAGCGGCTTGTCCTGAGCATCGACCACGAACACGGCCAGCATGCTGGCGGCCTCACTGTCGCTCGCGTTCTCGCTCACCCGGTGATGGGCACCGGGCTCCTCGTAAAAGCCTTCGCCGGCGCGATAGACTTTGGCAGCCTCATCGCCCACGCGGCTGCGAATCGCGCCAGTCAGGACGTGCGCGTAGATGAAGGCCGAGGGGGCATGACGATGTGCCGGCGACTTGGCACCGGGCGGATAGGTCACGACGACGGCGACGAGGTTCTTGCCTGGAACGTTGGGGATCGCGTGGGCGAAGACCGGCTTTGCCGTCTCACGCTCGTGCGCCTGCCCGGGTGGCAAACCGAGGGATGCCAATGCCACGACCGACGCGATTGCGGTGGTCCTGGCGGAGTTGCGGCTCATCCCTGATGCCATCAGACACTCCCGATCATCCGTAATGGTTCAGCTTGTCGAGACGTTCTTGGAGCTGCTTTCCACCTGCTACCGAAGCATCGGACCCGCCAGGCTGCCACGCGTCGCCGAATCGGGCGAGACCACAGCAGTTCATGGCGTCTCCGATCGCGCGCAACTCCCCGCGGCTCAGGAATCTTCGCTCGCGTATCGATGTTGGCGCACTCAGTGCAGCAGGCTCTGGATCGCTCCCGACACTGTCGAGACGGGGTTCGGCCCCGCTGGTCCGGGCCGGCCAATCAAGCTCAATGCGGCCAGGGTGAGCCGAGGATGATGCTGCAGAAGTTCATCCGCGTGTAGCTTGGATCCTTGAGCGCCAGCACGTCCGCCTTGACGTTGCCGAAGGTCGTGTCCGGCTTCCTGATCGTTCCTTGAGCAAAGTGGTCGATGACCGCTTCCTTGAAGTTGCGCTCACGCGGATGATGCGCGCAAACATGATCCCGCTGCTCGTGCGTGAAATCCTGGTACGCGATGCCGAGTACGTCCATTTCGACCCCGGCCGTCACCAGGGCGATGGTCGGACGCATGTGTTCCGGAACGCCCGGCGTGGTGTGCAGGGCGATAGCCGTCCAGACGTCCTCGACGTCACGCTCCGGAACGCCGTAGCTCTTCAGGAAGTCGCGGGCGGCGTTAGCTCCATCAACCTCGAAGCGCAGGTCCTTGCTCGCGTAGGCGTCGGTCAGCCCCATGTCGTGGAACATTGCGCCGATGTAGAGCAACTCGAGATCGTACTTCAGCTTCCGGCGGTCTCCGGTCAGCGCGCCCCAGAAGAAGACCCGGCGGCTGTGGTTGTAGAGCAGATCATCTTCAGTATCGCGAACCAACTGTGTCGCGGCCCGGGCCATCGCGCTGTCGGGTACGCGTATGCCCGCAACAATTTCCGGCAGGTGCAGATTATCGGTCATTGTCGTCGCTCCCATGGTGATCGGTTCGATTACAGCGGTGAGACGCGAGCGGATCGCTGGCCGGGAAGCTGCCGGGGGGCGCTCGGTCGCGCTAGTATCCGGATGGCCAATCAAAGCCGCCGAACAGGTACAGTCGCACGCGTCCACAGATTGCGAGAGCTTCTCGGACGAGACGCCCCCCTACCTGCTTTGGAACACCGCACGCCTCTTCTGAAAGATAGAGATTTTATTCGAGCGAATATTTGGCTGCCGGTTTGCTCAGCGCAACAGGGCAGAGTATTCGATCTCTGCCAACCATACCGGCTTTTCCGCCAAGCGGTCGCAGCGCCATGACGGGCGGTGCTACACATCTGCGATCTCGGAGGTGGCAATGCCCGACCGTAGTGTCGCAATCGTGATCCATGCCGGTGTCCAGGCGCTCGACGTCGCAGGCCCGGTGGACGTCTTCGCCGAGGCGAACGGCCTTGTGGACGGGAATGGCCGCTACCGGACCGTGCTGGTGGCGCGGACGCGTGCGCCCATCACCGCATCGAACGGCATGCGCCTGCTTGCCGATCTCAGCTTCGAGGAGGCGCAGCAGCCCTTCTCGATCGTACTCGTGGCTGGTGGACCCGAGCTTCCGGCGTCGCCGCCTGACGCGGAACTCTCAACTTGGCTGAGGACGGCCGCCGCCCGTGCGGACCTTTACGGCTCGATCTGCACCGGCGCCTTCGCGCTCGGCCATGCCGGGCTCCTCGACGGCCGGGCAGCGACGACCCACTGGCAGATCGCCCAACATCTCGCCGCCCTCTTTCCGCGGGCCAAGATCGATCCCGACAGGATCTACCTGCGCGACGGCGGCCTCATCACGTCCGCCGGCGTCACGGCGGGGATTGATCTCGCTCTGGCTCTGGTTGCGGAGGACCACGGCGCTGCGGTCGCGCAGGCCGTCGCCAAGCGACTGCTGGTCATCGCCCAGCGACAGGGCGGTCAGTCACAATTCAGTCCCTTCCTGATGGCCCCGGTCGGCGCGGATTCACCGCTCGCCCGAGTGCAGCAATATGTGCTGGAGCATCTCGGGGAGGCGCTCACTGTCAAACAGCTCGCCGCCGTCGCGCAGACCAGCGAGCGAACGTTGTGGCGACTGTTCAAGGACGCTGGCCTGACGCCGCACGACTTCGTGGAGGGAGCGCGGGTGGACGTGGCGCGCAATCTGTTGGAGGGCAGCGAGATCCCACTGAAGACCGTCGCCTACGATTGCGGCTTCGGTAATCCCGAACGGATGCGCGCGGTCTTCTGCCGACGGCTGGGTCTCTCGCCCGCGCAATACCGCGATAGCTTCCGCATGCGAACAGGCAGGTTCAACGCCGCTTGATCGGCGATGAAGAGCGCCGGATTCCCTGTCAGGAGCCGGCGGCGCGTGCAGCCAAGCGGGATCACGACAAAGTTCGTAGAAGATCACGACGCCGTTGCAATCGCGCCAGCCAAAGCACCGGTTGCTATCAGGCGCATATGATTGAGCTTCCCAAGCGCGTCGACTCGGCGACCGGGGCAATTTCAGACTGCGGGTTTGTGCGCCAAGAACATGCTCTCAGAGCGCTGTTGGACGGTGCAGCCATACTCTGTTCCGGTCTCACCCCAGTTGAGCAAATCGCCTCGGCCAAAGCGTTCGCCGCTGCCGCGCCACCTGCCCCAGCCCTGCCGATTTGGCAGAAAATGCAGGCGTGATGGCGGCGATTGGACGGTCCGACCCGTTGAAAGGGCAGGGCTGTACCTTCACCATCTTACCAACAAGGGTTTCTCAGTTCCCGACGCGATGTGAAGCAGGCCGATGGCGGGGCAACTTGCGGCCGTCAGAAGGCGGCATGCTTCGGGCTGAGTGCCATTGCGGCCTGGCACGGGCTGGACACTTCCGCCACGGCTGACGGCCAAGCACGAATGCACCCAATCGTGCGGGCGATGAACATCAAAACAGACGGAAAACGGAGCTGCGCAATGGCCGACATGATTTCCGGCATCAAGATCCCCGATAGCAACATCGCGCGCCAAGCTGCCGAACTGGTGAGGCAGCATGAATCTGAAATGTTGTTCAACCATTCCGTCCGGGTTTACGTCTTCGGCGCGATGAGGGGGATTCGCGAGGCCCTGAAATTCGATTCGGAATTGCTCTACGTGGCAGCCTTGTTCCATGACTTGGGGCTTGTAGACGCCTACCACACTCAGACGAAGCGCTTCGAAGTCGATGGCGCCGATGCTGCGCGAGAATTCCTCAGGAGCCATGGGATTCCCGAGCCGAAGGCAGATCTTGTTTGGGAGGCGATTGCG
This sequence comes from Methylobacterium sp. CM6257, assembly GCF_054611515.1. NCBI lineage: Bacteria > Pseudomonadati > Pseudomonadota > Alphaproteobacteria > Hyphomicrobiales > Methylobacteriaceae > Methylobacterium > Methylobacterium sp. CM6257. Next base: position 3,462,704 of record NZ_CM137735.1, on the reverse strand, counting down.
CTTCATACGACACCCGGGATTCCCGAATATATGCGGCCGGAAATCGCCCTCACGCGGGCGGGCGTCGCGATGGATGTGGTGGGAGTTGGATATGACGAGTACACGTCAGAACAACGCGTCCAGACCCTCGCCGCATTTCCGCGGGGCGACTTCAAGAGGGAATTTGTTCAAGACCAGCTTCGTTCGGCCTTGAAGAAGCCTGAGACGACTTTTGGAACGGTCAACGTCGAATACATTGAGCATTTCGACCACACATTCTGCAAGCCAAACGTCTGTATGCGCATCCACGATGCGCCTTGGCAAAGTTGAACACAGAACGAAGCTGTGCCGGCATCCACAGGCGGCGTAGATCTGACCGAGAGATCCTGTTCGATCCAGATTACGTCCGCAAAAGCACTGCTCGGTCAGCCGCCTGAGAACTGACCGTACGGACAACCGGGGCGGATTCACTTTCAGCCGGCCGCGTGAGCCGCAACGAAGGTCCGCTCCTGCGGTTTGAGAGCCTGGATCGGTCGGGCGGCTTTTGGGCCAGATCCGGCCGGCCGCTTCGTGGTCAAGGCAGCTGCCGAGCGGAGCGGCTGGCCTGCTCCGAAGCGGACACGTGGTGCAAATGGGCGAACGTCACAGAAGGGTGGGTAGCGGACGCTCGACCGTCTAATCTCGCAAGCCTGCTTTCCTACCGGATGCGGACCTTCGCCCATTGAGCGTTATGGAGGCTCCAAGCTTCGCCCCAGTGGGATCCTGCTGGCGCCCTGTCCTGCGGCATTCAGACCTCCCCGAACGAGAGTAAGTCCCTTGAGACCGGACCTGTGCTAAAATGACAGATGGGGTCTTCGTTAGCAGGCGACCGTGATGAGCATGCTCGGCGTGTTCGTGTTGGGCCTCGTGGTGGGCGGCCTCTTTGTTCTGGCCCGTCTGAACTTCACCCACCTGACGCGGCGGCGGGAGTGCCGCAGCCTCACGTCAGCCCTGATCGGCGAGATTGTCGCCCTGCTGGATGCGGTCGAAGCCCACGCGGTCGTGCAGAGGCTCGATGCGATTGCCCAAGGTGAGCAGGCAGTACTCAGCCCACCCGCGTCGTTGCCCATGATCGTCTTCAGCGCCAACGCCGACAAGCTCGATCGCTTCCCGGCCCCGCTGCCGCGCAAGCTCGCGTACTTCTACACACGCCTTGCAACCCTCTGGGGCCGGCTCGAGGCGGTAACCGCGACCTTGGCGACCCAGCAGAGCCTGACCGCACAGGAAGCCTTGGCACTCTCCCAGGCGCTCAAGGGCACGTTGGACTTGGCCGACGACATCTTACGGCAGTTGCGCCGGGGCCTCGCGCAGCATCGCCTGCGCCTCCGCTTCCGGCGGGAGATTATCTCGACCCTACCCGCTTATCGACGGTTCGCCCGGCCGACGCTGCTTCACCCGTTTGCCAAGCGGCCGTTCGTGCCGCGCCACTGAACTGCTGCGCGGGACTTTCACACTTCGGTCAAGGTTGATAAGGGGTCGGCCGTGTGATGGGGATGGAGCTCCCCGACAACCGCCTGTGCGAAGGCTGATAGCTCCTGCTGCGAGGGCACGAGATTGCCTGCTCGTGGCGGGAGTGCGCCCTACGCGAACCCGCTGTGAGGCGGGTCTTATGTTGCCCTTCGACCAATGGACGAAGGAGCAGAGTGTGGGCTTCTTGATCGTGTTCCTGGGCGCGGGGATCGGCGGCGCCTGCCGTCACGGGATCATCCTCGCCATCACCGCCTTGTTTGCTGCCCTCATGCCGATGCGCCTTCTGCTGAATGGAGGTGCGGCATGAAACCGATGGATGCCACTGCCACAGGGCTGCGCCGGGTCGTCCGGCTCGTGGCCCTTCTGAACCTCGGGTACTTTGGGGTCGAATTCGCCGTCGCGCTGGCGATCGGCTCGGTATCGCTTTTTGCCGACAGCGTCGATTTCCTCGAGGACGCCTCGGTCAACTTCCTGATCGTCGCAGCACTCGGTTGGACGGCTCGGAACCGGGCACGGATGGGGATGCTGCTTGCGGGTATCCTCTTGGTGCCGGGCTTGGCGACGATCTGGACGGCGTGGGAGAAGCTCTGGGCTCCGATCGCTCCGGAGCCGATCCCGCTCTCGCTGGCCGGCCTGGGCGCACTGGCGGTCAATCTCTCCTGCGCGTTCATGTTGGCCCGCTACCGCCACCACAGCGGGAGCCTCACTCGGGCGGCATTCCTGTCTGCCCGCAACGATACCCTCGCCAATGTGGCGATCATCGCTGCTGGGTTGGCCACGGCCTTCGTGTGGCGCTCGGCATGGCCGGATTTGATCGTGGGTCTCGCCATCGCGGCGATGAACGCTGACGCCGCTCGCGAGGTTTGGGGAGCGGCGCGCGAGGAGCATCGAGCAGCAGCTTGACCGGCTTTCCTACCGCGCACTCAGAATACCAGCGTTCCGATCAGGCAGGCCCGTATATAGTGCTCTGACGCCGACAAACAGCACACAGAGCAACGCGCTTTTCGAAATGCTAGCAGCACGTTAGCGGCCAAGCACGTGGTGCGTTCGTCGGCGCCCGTGCGCTAGTAGACTCAACCTGGCCTGGATGGACGAGGAAGACCAGGAGCTGATCGCGAGCACGGCCGATCTTGACTTGGAGATCGCAAATCAGGACACGGGGTCGGCGCCGATCTCGGCGCCGCCGGCAACACCGCGGGCCAGATGGTCGAGGCAGGTCTGACGTTCGGTCCCGTGCTTCTCATTCGGCCAGCACGAAGATAAGGCCGAGGATTGCCAGCAGCAGCGCTCCGCCCGCAAGGTTCTCCCCGGTCTCCTCCACAAGATGCCTAGCCCTGCTCGCGACGCTTGCAGCGATGAGCGCGGCGATCAGAAAGCCGAGCCCGAGCAGGTCGGTACTGTGAGCGGACGGCAGCATGGATCAGTTCTCCGCCAGAGACAGCTCTCACTTCTCCGGGAAGGCCCAGTGCTCTTCGACATGCGTGGCTAGACCCAGGGCATGGTCCCGAACCAGGATGGCCGCGCGCTCGGCGTCCCGAGCCCGCAACGCCGTGATGATAGCAGCATGCTCGCGCAGTGAGCGCTCGGCGCGGTCGGCCTGATGGATCGCCCGCGTCCGGATCGCCCGCACATGGACGAACAGGTCGCCGGCCATCTCGGCCATCAGCCCACAGCCGCCGAGCTGAATGATGGTCTGGTGAAAGGTCAGGTTGGCCTGCGAGTAGTCCTGCAGCTGATCGGCCAGGTTCGCGGACGTGAGAGCCTGGAATTCTCCTCCGAGTGCAGCGAGCTGTGCATCGCTGGCGGCTCCCGCCGCTGAAGCGGCCGCTGCGCTTTCGAGCGCGGCCCAGACCGCAATGATGTCGAGGATCTCGCGCTTGGTCTTGCGTACCATGATGGTGCCGCGCCGCGGCACAGAGCGCACGAAGCCTTCACGCTCCAGCAGCATCAGCGCCTCCCGCACCGGCGTTCGACTGATACCCAGGTCTCGCGCGATCCGTCGCTCGTCGAGCTGGATCTCGCCTGGATCGCTCCAGGGATCCGTTGTGATGATCGACTGCCTGATCGCGTCGTAGGCGAGCGTGCGCAGGCTTGTGGCCCGCTTCAGCGCCGTGACGCGAAACATCGGGTCGGGACGCTCAAGCATGGCGGGATCCCGGAAGAGATGGGAACCTCGAATGACGTGCGCCACGCGGGCGCAGCATTATGAAGGGGCGAAGCATCATCGAAAAGCCCACGGCCACGCATCAGCCGCCCACATACTCGAGCGGCCACCAAATTGATCAGCGCCAAGTGCCCTCTGCGAGCTGTTGCGACGACCTTTGGATCTGCCGGCTGGGCACCGCACGTCGCGTCGCAGGGCGAAGCATTGCGGGGAAGCCTCGGCAGAAGGGGCACCGGATGGTGATCCGGTGCCCCATATCGCTCGGTAGGGTCGCAGGCCTCCGTTCAGGCCGTCGCAACCTGTTTAGCGGCTGAGACGTCCGTGCTGATCTGTGCACCAGCGACGACGCGCTTGCGCCAGGGCTTCAGCACCGCGATGGCCAGGATCGAGGCCAGGATGTTAGCGCCTGAGGCGGCCAGGAACACGCCATTCCAATTGCCGGAGCTCTGCTGCAAGTAATTGGCGAACGGCACGAGCAACGCCGCCGTCCCCTTGGCAGTGTAGAGCAGCCCTGCGTTCGTGGCGGCGAACTTCGAGCCGAACGTGTCCGTGCAGGTGGATGGGAACAGGGAGTAGATTTCACCCCACGCAAAGAACACGAAGCCCGAGAGGAGCACAAACCACAGCGGATCGCTACCCCAGAGGTAGAGCATGTAGATGCCGAAGCCTTCCATCGCGAAGGCGATGAACATCGTGTTCTCCCGCCCGATCCGATCCGAGACCCAACCGAAGAACGGCCGCGTCAAACCGTTGAGGACGCGGTCGATCGTGGCCGCGAAGGTGATCGCCACCATGGTCACGCCCAAGAGCGTCACTGGCACCTTGTCGACGCCGATGTCAGCCGCGATCGGCTTCAGGTTGGCGGTGATCATCAGGCCGCCGGCGCCGACGATGACGAACATGAAGTACATCAGCCAGAAGATCGGCTGCCGCACCACCTCGCTCGGCGTGTAGTTGCGCCGCGTCTGGATGACGGCACTGTTATTCGTCACCTCAGGGATCTGCCCTTTTCTCGGCGAGGCGAGCAGAAAGGCGAGCGCGGCTACGATCAAACCTTGACCGACGCCGAAGTAAAGGAAGGCGGCCTGGAAGCCCTTATCGGCGATCATCCACTGGATCGGCGCGACGGTGAGTGCGGAGCCGGCTCCGAAGCCAGCGGCCGTGATGCCGGAGGCCAGCCCGCGCTTGTCCGGGAACCATTTCAGCGCGTTGCCGACGCAGGTGCCATAGACCGCGCCGGCGCCGATGCCGGCGATAACCTGGCCGAGGTAGAACATGCCGAGTGTGCCGGCATAAGCGTTGATGACCCAACCGATCCCGCATAGGGCGCCGCCGAACAGGACCACGACCTTAGGGCCGTACTTGTCGACGAACCAGCCCTCGACGGGCACGAGCCAGGTCTCAAACAGCACGAACAGGGTGAACGCCCACTGGATCGCTGCGCGGTCAAACCCGAATGTCTTTTGAATCTCGGGAACGAAGAAAGTCCAGCCATATTGCAGATTGGCAATCATCACCATGCAGACAACGCCGATGAACAGCTGCATCCATCGGTAGCCGTCGCTCACGCGCTGTGATTCCGCCTCGATCGGTGTTGGCATTGTCATCCTCCCTGTTGAGCGACCGACGTGCAGTCAGCCGCATCTCGTCTGGTTATTTTTGTCTTCACTCGTTTTCGCACGAGTTATTGCCATCGAACATTGCAAAGCGCAGGGTTACGACCCGGCGGCGGGCAATGACCGACGGTTTCGAAGATGAAGTCGGCCTTGTACGCAGGTCGCGGCTGCGCGAATCGCGATCCATATCCGGTCGGTCGCATCGACCGCCCGTTCTTGTATATGGTATGCCAATCATATGACATACCAGGCCCGCGTCAAGCGCATGCTGCGGGAATTTGATTTTGCGGTGCAAACCTCGAATGTGAACAGCGGCTCGTGAGAACTGACAGGCTTACAAGGTGTCGAGGCGTAGAACGGGGCCAGCTCCTGGCGCAGTACCGTCAGGTCGACGAAGCGATCGATGGAGCGCAGCAGATGGTCGCCGGGAACGTCGGTGCCGAGCGAGAGCTCGTGGAACATGGCACCTTGCTGGACTTGCCGAGGTCCCATCATCTGCTTCGATCTCCGTCTCTCGACCGAAGTGAATCACCCCGCAAATACCGCTGCAGCGCCGCAATTTTTCAACACAATTCGCCCATTTCGGTCATTGGACCGAGGTCGCGCACTTCTCCGAAGCGGGCGCGCCACCAATTCCTGTTATGGTCCGCCTCACCCAATCGCTGGAGCCTCGCTTCCTGCTAGAAAGAAGCGCTCGCCTCACAGTATGCGGCGCCGACATCAGGTTCTTTGAATTCGCTCCTGCGGCCTCGTCTCCAGCATGTCTGGCCACGAGGGCAGGAAAAGTAGGTTCAATCGCGTCCAGGTGGCCGCCGACGTGAACGGTTCTTCGGTTTCATGGCCTACATCCATACGGCAGCCGTCCTATCGGAGGCGTAGCATGACACCCAATCACCTCGCTCCAATCCGCCATGCGGAAGAACACGAAACTATGGGCGCGGCAGAGGATGGCAGCCCTGAAGAGCAAAGCATGATGCTCCGAGGATGGCAGCGTGCCGGCGCGCTTGCCCGGCTCTTCTATCCTGCGGGGCGAGGACTGCAGACTCCAAACACCATCGTTGCATCATCGAGCGCGTGAGATGGCGAGAACCGTCGCCCTGGGCAGACGGTAACGCCACTCCATGAGCTGTTGCAGACCAAGGGCGGGATCGTCTTCAATCGGGGTTTCGCTAAGCCGGATACCGCCAGCCTCATGGAGGCGGTGATGGCATGTTCTGGAACTGTGCTGATTGCCTGGGCACACTCGCGTATCCCTGATTGTATCGCTGCGCTCCCAAACCCGCCTCCCGCTCCCGATGAATGGCCGGCCGACCGCTAAGATTTGATGGGGGTCCTTGATCGAGGGGATGATGGCTGGGAATTCCAACAAATCACGCAGGATCTCCCGGCCGGTGATCGGTCCTATCTGTGAAAGCCAGCTGGAGTACTTCGTGAATGCGCGTGTGATGGGTTCCGAGATTCATGCGCGAGCCAGGGAGCTTCTGGTAGCGATGCTGGTCATGGATGCGATTTTTGGGATCCCCGGCGTGGCTGCGGCTCCAATCTACTATGCTTATCCCAAGAATGAGCTCTCCGCGCGAAGCCTGATCTGACTGGAGCGACCGGAATATAGGGTGTTGGCGATGCGCATCCGTCCTCCGCCTCCCGGTTGCTTGAGACACCCCGTTAGCGGACGGTCTCCGCGACAGGGGTGAGGACGATGAGCTCGGATACGAAGGCAGATGCAGGCGCAGTCGGTCCTGGTCGCGGCGGGCGCATGTCCCGGCAGCGCAAGCGGGATGCGGTGCTGCGGCTGCTGCGCGGCGAGGACCTGGAGAGCGTCTCGCGCAGCTTAGGCGTGACGGCCGCGACCTTGTCGGGCTGGCGCGACGCCTTCCTGACGGCGGGCGAGGCCAGTCTCTCCACCCGGTCCCTTGATGCGGACGCGCTGGAGAGCGGGCGACTGAAGGCCAAGCTCGGCGAGATGCTGATCGAGCGCGAGTTGCTGGAGGCCAAGATCGCTGCCCTGGAGGCGCGCGGCCCCGGCCCTTTGGCCCGCAGGAGGTCGCGGCTATGAGCCGGGCCGTCTCGCCTGCCAGCGGCAAAGCTTACGGACTGGCCCGGGTGTGCCGGATCTGGCGCGTGTCGCGCGCCACCGTCCACCGGCACCTCTCACCCGCCCGGCCCGAGCCGTCGCGCCGTCCCGGCCCGGTCGGGCCGATGCCGGATGCGGCGCTACTCACGCAGATCCGCGCCACCCTCACGGACAGCCCCTTTCACGGCGAGGGTCACCGCAAGGTCTGGGCGCGGCTGCGCCACAAGGGCGTGCGCACCTCCAAACGCCGCGTGCTGCGCCTGATGCGCGCCCATGATCTGCTCGCCCCCTCTCGCGTCGGCACACCGCGCGGCCCGCGCAACCACGACGGCACCATCGTCCCGGAGAGGGTGGACACGATGTGGGGCACTGATCTGACCACCACCTGGACGGCTGAGGGGCAGGTCGCGGTGTTCGTGGCCGTCGACCACTGCTCGGCCGAATGCGTGGGCCTCCATGCGGCGCGCCGGGCCACGCGCTTTGAGGCGCTGGAGCCGATCCGCCAGGGTGTGCGGCAGCGCTTCGGCGGCTTTACGGCCGAGATCGCCTCCGGCCTGAGTGTCCGGCACGATCACGGCAGCCAGTACATGTCGGACGATTTCCAGGCGGAGCTGGCGTTCCTGGGTATCGCAAGTTCGCCCGCCTTCGTGCGAGCGCCGGAAGGAAATGGCTGCGCCGAGCGCTTCATCCGCACGCTCAAGGAGAACCTGCTGTGGGTGAAGCACTTCGACACGGTCGAGGACCTGCGCCGCGCGCTGCTGGCGTTTCGCGACCTCTACAATAAGACGTGGCTGATCGAGCGGCACGGGTTCCGACCACCAGCCGCCATTCGCACCGCGCAGCTTCCACCCGCGGCCTTGGCCGCATAGGCTTCAGATCGGTGTCTCACAATCCGCGGGCGGTACATCCGGGCTGCACCACAACGGCCGAGATAGGCTCTCCAGACGCTAGTCCGCGAACGTTTGCTTCCGATGGTGATGCAATTCGTTGCTGGCGCTTCGCGGAATGCCGCCCGGCCAGTCTTCAACGCCTGCCGTCGCCGACTGAGCCAGATCCGGCCGGCAGCTTTGCGCCCGCGATGGTCATTTAACGAGCATCGGGCGCGGCTTCGGAGCGGACGATCAGTGCGACAGCTGCCAGGTGACGATCGTCGCGGGGTGCGATGCCGCTTCGGCTAACGCCTCGCCGCTACTACTCGCAGTCGGCATACAGGACACCGCGCCGAGTTACAGCACGTCCTTGTACCCGCCGTAGGCTCGCATCGATGGCAAAGGCGCCGACAACGAGCCTGCCGACGTGGTGGTTCCGCTGAGGAACCACCCATGTCTTCATGGCGCTGAAGCACCCAACGGTGAGCATGAATGGGGCAGCCGAGGAGACTGGCGCGCCAGAAGGCGTTACGATCCCTCAGCCTTGAGCGAGGTGCAGGATGATCTCGCAAAGAGCTCACAGCGCAGCCCGCAACGAGGTAGTACGGTGCGGATCGCGCTGACCAGCTTCGGGACCCGCGGCGACGTACAGCCCTTCCTAGTCCTCGCGCTAGCTCTGCAGGCGCGCGGGCACGATGTGATCCTGGCGGCTCCCCCCAACGTCGTGGGGTGGGCCGCTCGATGCGGAGTTCGCACGGAGCGCATTGGCTTCGACACCCAGGCCTATATGGACTCTCCCGAAGGCCAAGCCCTGTTTGCATCCGGCAACGTCCGGGCGATCATGAAACGCATGCAGGCGCTGATGCACGAGCATCAGGATCTGCTGATGGCGGACCAAATGCGTATCTGCGACGGTGCAGATGTTATCGTGGCAGGCGTCCTGACAGAGGATCACTCGGCGGTGATGGCCGAGGCGCAGGGTAGTCCCCTGATCGCGCTGCACCTCGCCCCGTTCAGGCCCACCGGTGACTTCGCCCACAGTCTCGTCACCACGCGAGACCTGCGCTCGCGCCTGCTCCACCGCCTGACCTACACTGTGGTGGAGCGGCTGTGGTGGGCCGCTCATCGCGACAGCATCGCGGCTCTGCGCCGTCGCGTGGGACTCGCCCCCACACGTCAGCCGACCCAGCAGCGCCTCGCCGCGGCGCGGTTGTGCACCGTGCAGGCTTTCTCGCCACAGCTCGTTTCTCGGCCTTCAGACTGGGATCCGATGCAGCGGATGATCGGCGCTTTTCAGCTTCCGAAGGCAGTGTGTGCGAGCCTCGGGGAAGCAGCCTCGCCGCCGCACCTCGCCGCTTGGCTTGAGGCCGGTCCGGCACCGGTCTACGTCGGTCTTGGCAGCATGCCGGTCAGAAACCCTGTCGGGATGCTGAACCTCCTCAGTGAGGTCGCTCGCCGCTGCGGTCGCCGCATGGTGGTGGGCGCCGGTTGGTCGCACATGGCAGCACTAGAGGAACCATCGCCGGAGATCCGCCTCGTCGGCGCGGTCGACCACGACTGGCTCCTGCCCCGTTGCTCAGCCGCCGTCCACCACGGTGGTGCTGGAACGACTCATGCCATCGTAAGGGCGGGCTTGTCGTCTGTGGTTGCATCGGTCTTTGCCGATCAACCGTTCTGGGGCGCGCGACTGATGCGGCTCGGTCTCGGCTGCCATGTGCCGTTCGGAAGACTGACAAGCGACAGCTTAGAGCGCGGGCTACGCCATGTCTCGGACGCTGCTGCGGTCGCGCGTGCGGCGGTGTTCGCGGCGCGCATGCGATCCGATCCCGATCCTGTTTCAGAGGCTGTACAAATCATCGAAGAGAGCACGTCGACTGCCTTTCGCTATCCTCCCTGAGCGTCGCCGGCGAGCTCCTGTGAACGTTGAGCCGTGGATCGCCGCCCTGCTCAACCGCCCTCGACCCCGGTCGCAACCATGCCGATACGCTTGAACTGCGGCCAGCCGGAGCCGTCGTGCTGGCCAGTGCCACTAGGGGCCGGGCACAGGTTCACGTTGATTTCAGGCGTGCCAGGGATCGCTCCGTCATCAGTTTCGTAGAGGCTGAGTCATCCTTTGGTCTGCTCCGATGTGGTGAACAGACCGAAGGACTTACGCACCGACCCTGAGCAGCTGCTCGCCCACCCAGCCGCGATCATGAGGTTAGAACTCCGCCGTTGACCACATCACGCTTGGCATATGGGCTCGAAAATGCGTCACATGGCGAGCGGCTGCCCGGATGTTTTTTCCAAGCCAGTTTCCGAACGCTTATCATTTCTACAGCCAGACAGCGGCGACGCCGCAGGTTCGCAGCCCGACGTAATGCCGAGCCTCGCTTCTTCAGCTTGTTGTCTGAATCTCTCGCTCAAAGCTGGATTAAAGCCAGCCCAAAAACGTATATAGCTCGTCTGCTGACCATAATGGGAATAATACAGTGTTCGTGCGCAGACCGGATACGGTACTTGCCGCAATGCCAGCGCCCGCACTAAGATGAGTATGCAGAGGGGAGGGTTCGATGCGCCGGAACTTTGTTTTCCCGATAATGGATCTCGGGATGCTGGCGGCCTCCAGTCCAGCCCTGTCCGATACTCTGCAATCCGATGCACAGGGCGCGGCAATCAAGTGGGATGAGGCCTACAACAGCGGCGACATGAGCGTCCTTGGCAAGCTCTATACCACTGATGCTATAGTCGCGACGAAGGGCATGCCGCAGTCGGGTGGGGGCATACAGAAATTCTTCTCGGGACCGAAGTCGAAAGGTTGGGCGGATCACAAAACGACTGTGCAGATGGCTCTATCAAGAGACAACTTGCTCATCGTGCCTGGGCGTTGGGAGATGACCGGCCCCGTCGAGGGCGGAACGAAGAAGAAGTTCGAGGGGAACTGGGTGAACGTGATGGGACGCCGCAACGACGGCTTGCGCACGGTCCTTCATACCTGGAACTAAGTATCGCTCCGGAAAGCTTGTTTCACCTGGGCACGGCCAGCATCGACTTCCGACAGAAATCATGGAAGGACGCCGCGAAATCATGCGTTCTGTTCACGCTCCCCGTACTCAATGTCACCTCGGCCCAGGCACTCCAAGCAGACGGCCTCCCATAACTTGGCCTCACAAGAGGTGCGATTTCTCATCATTACTGCATTCAACACGCGCACGAAGCGCCATATTCCTCACATTCGACGTTTGCGTCGACCGAGCGCAAACAGCGATGATGAAGGTGATTACCATACCGATCTTGTCACTCATGTTATGCTCAAGTATCGCCGTTGGGGAACAGCACTACATAGAGAAAAAAGTGGCGATTGTCACAAATTTCTCAGAAAACGATCCCATTGCAGAGAACCTTGTAAGGGGATTTTCAGAAACTTTGGACAGCAAGAAGCAAAAAGATATCACGATAAAGTACGAATATTACTGGTCAGGGGGCAGTACAGACATCGCTAAGCTTCATGCCACAAATATCGTTTCCAGTCGTCCCGACGTGATCTTTGCTGCGACCACTCCAGTAGTGAGAGCGCTATTGAATGAAACCAAAACTATACCCATCGTATTTGCGACTGTAGCCGATCCGGTCGGGAGCGGCTTCGTAGAAAATTTGGCTGCCCCTGAAAAAAACGTGACTGGATTCATCAATTCGGAGGGCAGCATCGCTGGCAAGTGGGTTCAATACCTTAAGGAGCTTTTGCCAGAGATGTCATGCATATCGATGATGTATAATCCTCGCACGGCGCCATACTTTAAATACTATATTGGACCATTCGAAGAGACCTCGAAGTCCATGAAACTTTCACCTATGCTGTCACCTGTTGACAGCGAACGAGAAATTGAAGAGACGATAACCTCTCTGTCGAACGGCAAATGCGGCCTGGTGCTGATGAACGATAGTTTTAATTTTGTCCATCGTCATAATATTAGCAAAATATCTGAGAAGTACGGCGTTCCAGTGGTTGCTTATAACAAGGCCACAGTTTTGAATGAGGCACTCATAGCTTATGGCCCAGAGGAGCTGGACGCATACAAGAATGCTGCGGGATATGTAAAGAAAATAATTGATGGAGCTCAAGTATCTGGTCTTCCTGTGCAGCTAAATACCCGTTTTTATTTGTCTATAAATCTTGGAAAAGCTAAAAAACTCGGCATACAAATCCCCGCCTCATTCCTGTCCCGTGTTGATGATGAGGTCGAGTAAGTTCGCACAGCTCTTGCATGCGGAACGTGCCTTCGTCGAAGTCCCTTTGTGGAGTGACCGTCTTATTTAACCTGAGCCGAGGAAGAGGGACGCTTCGACGCCGATCCACACCTGACAATGATGGCGGCTTCAGTACGGTCGCTGCGCGGAAGCAGACCGGCCGAAATCACCCGTACCGGCCGGTAGTTTGCTGCCTGACCGAACAGCCTGCAAGCGGACGTTCCCGGCTTCGGCAATGGGTCGAGAGCGGCCGTCACACCGACGCCCGCTTTTCTGGTCTCCAGTTCGGAAGTGGACGGGCCGCAATCGGCCAGCCTCGGTCATCGCGCAGCCCTGCGTGAGTGTCTCAGATGGGTGGCAAGCAGGCACTCAGCCAGACGCCGCCGCATCGAGCTGCTTTGCTACCAAGATCGGACGTTTGCTGACCGAGCGTGCTGGAGCCTGTTACGAGCTGCTCTGCCAGGTTCCGAGAAGCTTCTCCAGCGACCGCCGTAGCTCTGGGCCGCGGATCGGTTTGGCCGGGCGCAGTCGATCTCCGTAGCCCGGATCGTTCCTGACCGTCACTTCACCGTAACCGATCGGCTGGGACCACGCCCGGTCTGAGCGCGGCGTGCTAATCTGCTCGGATGGCGGTCGACGAGGAGCGCATCGACGAGGCGGTGCTCGCCCTTCTGTGGCTGACGCTCCACGACGGGCGTCGGGCCTGGAAGGGCTTCGACTGGGCCGTGCTTGGCCGTCTCCACGCCAAGGGGCTCATCGCCGATCCGGTCGGACGCGCCAAGTCGGTGGTGCTGACCGACGAGGGACTGCGCCAATCCGAGGCGCTGTTTCGGACCCTGTTCACGCGGCCCGACTGACGCGCCTGGGCTGCAGCGTTCTCAGGCGACCGCTTGGAGCGTGGGTGTGCTCGGGTAGGCCCAGGGCAGAAGCTCGTCGAGGCGCCGCTGCGGATGGCCGTCGACGATGCGGGTGATGACGTCGGCCAGGTAGGCCTGCGGCTCGACTTCGATGAGCTTGCAGGTCTCGACCAACGAGGCGATCACCGCCCAGTGCTCGCCCCCGCCGTCCGAACCAGCAAATAGGGCATTCTTCCGATTCAAGGTCAGAGGCCGGATTGCGCGCTCGACGGTGTTGGAGTCGATCTCCACACGCCCGTCGTCGAGGAACAGGCTCAGCCCCGCCCAGCGGCTCAGGGCGTAGCGGATCGCATCCGCCAAGTTGCTCTTGCGGCTCAGGAGGCCGAGCTTCTCCCGCAGCCACGCCTCCAGCGCCTCGACCACGGGCCGGCTTCGTTCCTGCCGGGCCGCCCGTCGCTCCTCGGCCGAGCGCCCGCGGATCTCGGCCTCGATCCGGTAGAGCGCGGCGATGCGCGACAGCGCCTCCGTCGCGATCGGTGAGGCGGCGGCGAGATCATAGAATTGCCGACGCACATGGCTCCAGCAGTAGGCCAGCCGCACCGCGCCGCCCTTGGCCAAGCTCTCGTAGGCCGCGTAGCCGTCGACCTGGAGCACGCCTGCAAACCCGCAGAGATGCGCGATCGGTCGTCCAGCCTTGCGGTCGGGGGCGTAGACGTAGGCGACGCCGGGCGGATCGGTCCCGCCCCAGGGCCGGTCGTCGCGCGCATACGCCCAGAGCTGGCCGGTCTTGGTGCGGCCGCGGCCCGGATCGAGCACCGGTGCCGTGGTCTCGTCGGCAAACAGCTTGCCCGAGCGCTTGAGCGTCTCCAGGAGCCGCTCGTGCACGGGCCGGAGCAGGAAGGCGGCGCGCCCGACCCAGTCGGCCAGCGTCGAGCGGTCGAGGCTGACGCCCTGGCGGGCGAAGATCTGCGCCTGTCGATACAGCGGCAGGTGGTCGGCGTATTTGGAGACGAGCACCTGCGCGACGAGAGCGTCGGTCGGCAGGCCGCCCTCGATCAGCCGCGCCGGTGCCGGGGCCTGCACGACCGCGTCCCCGCAGGCGCGGCAGGCGTAGCGCGGGCGGCGGATCACCAGCACCCGGAACTGCGTCGGCACCACGTCGAGGCGCTCGGATACATCCTCACCGATCCGGTGCAGGGCACCCGCGCAGCACGGGCAGGCGAGGCTGTCGACGTCGACCACGCACTCGACCCGCGGCAGGTGGGCGGGCAGTGCCCCACGGTTCGTGCGCCGCTTGACCCTCTGGGCCTCCTTGGCGGGCTCCGTTTCCTCGGCGGCAAAGCCCGCGGCCTCGACCTGCTCGGCCTCCTCCAGCCCGAGCAGGAGCTGATCCTCCGGCAGGCTCTCGGCGCGGCGGCCGAAGCGGTGGCGCTGCATGGCCAGGATGATCTGGCGCAGCCGCTCGTTCTCGGCGCGCTCCTCGGCGAGCAGCGCCTTGAGCGTCTCGGGATCGTCGGACGAGGGCGAAGCAGGCGCGGCCACGAAGCGGATGAGAGCAGATCCGCCAGTGACTTACTACCGCGATTAAGCCTGTCCGCCAGTCTTTTTGCTCAGCCGGCAACCGCCGGCACGCCCACGGCACGAGCCGCATGGACGCGCTTCCAGTCCAAGCCTTCGACGAGCGCCGCGAGCTGCGCCGCGCTCAGCCGAACCACGCCGTCCTCGATCTTCGGCCAACAGAACTGGCCAGCCTCCAAACGCTTGGTCGCGAGGACCAGCCCGCTTCCATCCCAGACCAGGAGCTTCACCCGGTCGGCGCGTTTTGACCGGAACACGTAGACCGTGCCGGAGAACGGATCCGCGCCCATCGCGTCGCGCACCAGAGCGGCCAGCCCGTCCATGCCCTTGCGGAAGTCCACCGGCCGTGTGGCCAGCATCACGCGCACCGCGCCGGAGGGCCCGATCATAGGGGAGCCTTCAGCGCCCGGATCACCGCGGCGATCTGAGCCGCGCTCGCGCCCTGAGCGATGCGGACCGTGGCGCCTGCGATCTCAACTTCGATGCCGTGACAGCCGCGTTGCTCACGCAGCCCGGAGCCCGTCTGCGCAGACACCGGCTCCTGCGGGCCCACACTCAGGACGGCCGGCACGAACCGTACTGTGCGGTCGTCGTGCCTCCCAGCCTGACGCGCCAAGCGCCGCCACGTGAACAGCTGCGAGGCGCTCAGTCCGTGTCGGCGTGCCACCGCGCTGATCGAGGTGCCCGGCCCATCACTCTCGGCGACGATGGCGGCCTTTTCCTCATCCGACCACGTCCGCCGCCGGCCGGCCCCGGTAAACAGCTCCAGGCGCCGGATCGGCTCCGACATAGCCATACGCCCTGGCATCGACATGTGACGGAGCTCCCATTCCGCTCCGTATGTCGCCTTCACACCGCTTGCCGGAAGGTGCCGCCCAGACAGCGCTTACACTTCACCCGTGGCAAACAGGAAGGGCACACCCAGAGCGGCCAGCCGGCTGGCGAGCGGGTAGGCCGTCTCCTCCAAGGTTCACGTCCAGCACGGCTGCGTCGGGGGCACGCTGAGACGCTGCTCCCGGCCCGCCGCATCGACCAGGGGGAAGTCCGTCGCGCTGATCCAGCGCTCTTCGCCGTCGGCCGGGCGGCGGCAGCGACAGGAAGCGGCGGTTCAGCCAGCCGAACAGGGCCGAGAGGGTCAGGAGGAGCGCGGCGAGGTCGAAGAGGGAGAACACGTCTGCTCCGGGGGCTGGCAGGGCTCGCTGGGCCGCATCGCCGTCCCGGACAACGCGGATCGGCAAGAAGCCGCAGGCCGGGTCCGTTCGTTCAGCCTTGCCACGCTCTAGGTTATGGGCCCAGGTGTCATGCCGAGATGCGGAACCTGGGCCGGGCGCGCGGCAGGGACCTCCCGGCGATAGTCGAGGCAGCCCCCGGGACCCATGTTCGATAGCGCCACCTCAATGGTCCCATTCTTCCTCGCAGGAGGCGGGGGGATGGGCGCGATGATGCGCGGCCACGACTGGTCCGGTTCGCCGCTCGGGCACCCGGACACCTGGCCTCCTTGCCTGCGCTCGACCGTGAGCCTGCTGCTCGGTTCGCGCTTCCCGATGTTCGTGGCCTTCGGGCCCGAGCTCGGCTTCCTATACAACGACGCCTATGCCGAGATACTCGGAGGCAAGCACCCGGCCGCGCTCGGTCGGCGCTTCCACGAGATCTGGGCGGAGATCTGGCCCGACATCGCCCCCCTCATCGAGAGGGCGCTGTCCGGAGAGCCAACTTGGTCGGAGGATATGCCGCTGACCATAAACCGGCGCGGCTACGACGAGCTGACCTGGTTCACCTTCTCCTACTCGCCCGTCCGCGACGAGGAGGGCCGGGTGACCGGCATGTTCTGCGCCTGCACCGAGACCACGGGCCGCGTCCGGGCCGAGGTGGGCCTCCGGGAGGCGGAGGCGCGGCTGCGGGCGCTCGCCGACCACCTGCCGGGCGGCTACGTCTATCAGCTCGCCACGCCTCGGGACGGCTCGGGGCGCCGGTTCCTCTACGTCTCGCAGGGTTTCGAGCGCATGACCGGCCTGCCGGCCGAGGCGGTGCTCGCTGACCCGGCCGCCGCCTACGACCTGTTCCTGCCCGAGCACCGGGAGCGTCTCGCGCAGGCCGAGGCCGTGGCCATTCGCGACCTCGCGCATTTCGACGTCGAGGCGCCGATGCGCCGGCCAGACGGCGGCATCGTCTGGACCCGCGTCATCTCGGCGCCCCGGCTCGTCGACGACTATGTGGTCTGGGACGGCCTGCACCTCGACGACACGGCGCGCCGCCAGGCCGAGGACCAATTGCGCGAGAGCGAGCGCCGCCTGCGGCTGGCGACCGAAGCGGCCGAGGTGGGGCTGTGGGACGTGGACGAGGTCGACCAGACCCTGTTCTGGCCGGCGCGGGTGAAGGCGATGTTCGGGATCTCGCCGGACGTGCCGGTCTCCATGGCCGACTACTACGCCGGCCTGCACCCCGAGGACCGGGACGCCACGAGCGGGGCCTACGCCGCCGCCGCGGACCCGGAGCGGCGCGCCATCTACGACGTCGAGTACCGCACGGTCGGGAAGGAGGACGGCGTCGTGCGCTGGGTCGCCGCGAAGGGCCGTGGCGTCTTCGAGGGCGACCGCTGCATCCGCGTGCTCGGCACCGCCATCGACATCACCGCGCGTAAGCAGGCCGAGGCGGCCCTGCGCGCCAGCGAGGAGCAGTTCCGCGTCCTCTCCCAGGTGCTACCGAACTTCGTCTGGGTCACCGGTCCGGATGGGCTCGCGAACTGGTTCAACGAGCGCGTCTACGCCTACGCCGGCGCCGCGCCCGGCGCGCTCGACGCCTCCGGCTGGCGCGACATCATCCACCCCGACGACCGGGAGTCGGTGACCGAGACTTGGCTTGCGGCGGTCGCCGCCCGCTCGGACTACCAGAGCGAGTACCGGCTGAGGCGCGCGGACGGCACCTATCGCTGGTTCCTGGCCCGGGCGCAGCCGGTCCTGGCAAGCGACGGCACAGTGGTGCGCTGGGTCGGAACCAGCACCGACATCGACGACCAGAAGCGCGTGATGGCCGAGCTCGTGCGCTTCAACGAGACCCTGGAGCAGCGCGTCGCGGAACGCACGGCCGAGCACGACCGGGTTTGGCGCAATTCACGCGACCTGCTCGTCGTGGTCGGGGCCGATGGCGTCTTCCGGGCGGCCAACCCGGCCTGGGAGGCGATCCTGGGGCACAACCCCTCCGAGGTCGTGGGCCGCCACTTCGGCGCGTTCATTTGGGCGGACGACGCCGAGATCACGCGGGCCGCCCTGGAGCGTGCCGTCACGGTCGGGCCGCTCACCGACTTCGAGAACCGCTACCGGCATCGGGACGGCACCCCGCGCTGGATCTCTTGGCGCACGTCCATCGAGGGCGACCTCGTTTACGCCTACGGGCGCGACGTCACCGCGGAGAAGCAGCAGGCCGAGGCGCTGCGCCAGGCCGAGGAGGCGCTGCGGCAGTCCCAGAAGCTGGAGGCGGTCGGGCAGTTGACCGGGGGCGTGGCGCACGACTTCAACAATCTGCTGACCATCATCCGCTCGTCGGTGGATTTCCTGCGCCGCTCCGACCTGCCCGAGGAGCGCAGGAGTCGCTATCTCACGGCGGTCTCAGAGACCGTTGACCGGGCGGCCAAGCTGACCGGCCAGCTCCTGGCGTTCGCGCGGCGGCAGGCGCTCAAGCCCGAGACGCTCGACGTTGGCGCCCGCCTGCGCAGCGTCGCAGACCTGCTCGACACGGTCACGGGCGCGCGTATCCGGGTGGTTACGGAGCTGCCCGAGCGGCCCTGCTTCGTCCGGGTCGATCTCAGCCAGTTCGAGACGGCGCTGGTCAACATGGCCGTGAACGCCCGCGACGCGATGGAGGGCGAGGGCACGCTGAGGCTGCGCCTCGATTGCGGCCTGCCATTGCCCGCGATCCGCGGCCATGCGGGCGCGCCGGGCCCATTTGCGGCGGTGTCGCTGCACGACACCGGGTCGGGCATCGCCCCTTCCATCCTAGCGCACGTCTTCGAGCCCTTCTTCACGACGAAGGAGGTGGGCAAAGGGACCGGCCTCGGCCTCAGCCAGGTCTTCGGCTTCGCCAAGCAGTCGGGTGGCGACGTGGCGGTCGACAGCGCTCCCGGCCGTGGCACGACCTTCACGCTCTACCTGCCCGAGGTCGAGCCGGAGGACCCAGCTGACGCGTGCGACGGCGATGTCGGCTCCGTCGAGACGCGCGGCATCGGTCAGCGGGTGCTGGTGGTTGAGGACAACGTCGAGGTCGGGCGCTTCGCCACCCAGATCTTGGAGGATTTCGGCTACGCCACGACCTGGGCGGCCAACGCCGAGGACGCGCTGGACAAGCTCGGCTTCGATGGCGCCGGCTTCGACGCGGTTTTCACCGATGTGGTCATGCCGGGCATGGGCGGGATCGAGCTCGCCCGGCTCCTGAAGCGGCGGCTGCCGCACCTGCCTGTGGTGCTGGCCTCAGGCTACAGCCACGTGCTCGCTCAGGAGGGCGGGCACGGCTTCGAGCTGCTGCAGAAGCCCTACTCGGCCGAGCAACTCTCTCGCATCCTCCAGCGCGTCATCCGGCGTCGGTAGAGTGTGGGCGCGAGGGACCGCCCCGCCGCGCGGGACGGCTGACCCGGGTCAGGCCGCGAGGTTTGGCACCACATTCACGGCCGGGTGGCGAAGGCCGTCGCGGACATCTAGGCCCGCTTGTCCTCCCGCGCTCCACGCGACGGTCGCCGGCATGCGGCTTCCGTCGTCCGTCTCGATCTCGACCGCCTGGCCGCTTGTGAGATACGGCGCCTCCGAGAGGCGCGCGCCGTGGGAGGAGATCTCGACGACGCGCACCGGGTGCCGTCGCCCGCTCACATGCAGGAAGCCTGCCTCATCGACGCCGACGCGCACGGTCCCGCGGCGCTCCTCCAGGTCCGTTGTGACGCGCTGCACGAACTGCGTCACCGAGCGCGCAAGGTCCGCCGCGACCGCCTTGAGCGACTCCGATGCGGCCAGGGCCGTCCCGGCATGACGCTGCGTCTCCTCGGTGGCGCGCGAGACGGACATCGCACCCGCATGCGCCTCCGTGCTGCCCTGGGCAACCTGAGAGACGGTGCGCGAGATCTCCTGCGTCGCCGCACGCTGCTGGTCGACCGATGCCGCGATGGAGGTGGTCAGGGCGTTCACCTCATGGGTCGCGGAAGCCATCGCCTGAACCGATCCGACGGTGCGCCGCGTGGAGGCTTGGATCGCCTCGACCTCCGCGACGATCTCGTCCGCCGCCTTCATGGTCTGGCCCGACAGCGCCTTGACCTCGGAGGCAACGACCGCGAAGCCGCGGCCCGCCGCGCCGGCGCGCGCCGCCTCGATGGTGGCGTTGAGCGCCAGGAGGTTGGTCTGGTCGGCCACCGACTTGATCAGGCCCATGACGGTGCCGATGCGGTCGGCCACGACAGCGAGTTGCTCGACCTCGCCGCTCGTCGTTCGGGCGATCTCGGTCATGTGTGCGATCAGCTCCTGCGCCCGCACCGTCTGCCCGGCGATGTCGGCGATGGAGGCGCTGAGCTCCTCGGCGCCTGCCGAGACCGAGAGCACGTTCTGCGCCGTCGCCGACGCCGTGATCTCGGACGCCGCGGCCTGCCGGCTCGATTGCACCGCGACGTCGCTCAGGGCAAGCGCGGTCTCGCGCATCCCGCTGGTCTCACGCTCGACCTTATGCTCGATGGCGACCAACTCGTCGCGGAACTCGGCCACGACCACGCCGAGCCGGCGCTGACGGTGGGCTTCCAGGTTGCGGTCCTGGCTCGCTGCGGCCTCGGCGCGGCGCTGTGCCAGCACGCTGTCGGCGGCCTGCCGGGTCGCCGTCTCGGCCGAGGAAAGCGCCTTGGCGAGTTGGCGAGCCGCCAGCACCAGGGCGGCCGCTTCCGTGACGAGGACGACGGCGTGCAGGACGACGCGCAGGTACTCGGCCCCGTTCGGGAACACCGCGGCCGGGTAGAGCACGTTCAGCGCGAGGTGGTGGACTGCCACGACCCCGGCGGCCACCAGGATGGAGGACCAGCAGCACCAGCCCGCAACGATCGCGAGGGCGGCAAAGAAGACCATGTGCATGTCAATCTGGAGATGCGTGCCGGAGGTGACCAGCACCAGCAGACCGACCAGCATCATCAGGGTGGCGGCGGAAAGGTGGCGCGTGCCTGCGGCGGGCCCCAGGCGCCGAGCGCTCGCGACCGTCGCGGCGAGCAGGAGGCCGGCGAGACCTGTCACGGCGACGGGCATGACGTCCCGCCACCAAGCGAGCGCCGTCACCAGCATCGCAAGGATGCCGAGCGCGCCCAGCATGATCGGCAGGAAGGCGATGCGGAGGCGGTCGAGGCTGCTGCTGTCGGTCACGGCTGGCGCGTTCCTGCGAGGGTGGAGGGAAGCCGGAAGCCTGGCAGGCACGGCCCGAGGGGGCCGGCGGCGAGGACGAGAACGGCGCCGGACCGGCGCAGGACGGCGACCAAGTCGGGTTCGGTCCCGTCCAGGACCGCGACATGGCCGGCGCTGGAGAGCCACAGGATGGGTGCCCCGGTGGCAGCGACCGCGCGCGGGACCGCCGCATCGGGGAAGGGCGTGAACACCGCAACTGGCTCGCCGGCCCGCGGTGTGAGGGCGAGCGCGACCGGGGCGAGGCCGCAGCCCGCGACCAGGGCGGAGGTCAGGGCGGCAGCGCGGAGCCGGGATTGCAATCGTGGGGGATGTCGCGCCGCGAGCACCAGGTCTGCCCTCCCATGCACCACCTTCTTCGAAGGCAGTATTCGCGGCCGTTTTACTCGGCCGAACAAAGTTGATAATTGCTTGTCCTCAGCCGACTCAGGCGCGTTTTCTGTCCTCGGTCGTGGCCGGGAGCGTGCCATGCGTGTGTAAGGCGAACTGCCCGATGGGCGCGGGCCGGCCCATCAGGTAGCCCTGCGCCGCGTGGCACCGTTCGGCGGCGAGGAAGCCCAGTTCCGCTTCGGTCTCGACGCCCTCGGCCAGCACCGGCAGCCCGAGACCGCGCCCCAGGCCGAGCACGGATCGCACGATGGCTGCGGTCTGCTCGTTGCTGTCGACCGAACGCACGAACGAGCCGTCGATCTTGATCTTGTCGAACGGGAACGAGCGCAGGTTCGACAGGGACGAGTACCCCGTGCCGAAGTCGTCCATGGCGATGTGCAGGCCGAGCGCCTTCAACTGCCGCAGCGTCAGGAGGGCCCGGTTCGGGTCGCTGATCAGTGCCGTCTCCGTCACCTCGATCTCAAGCCTGCCCGGGGCGAGCCCGGTCTGGAGCAGGACCTCGTGCACCAAGGTGACGAAGTGGATGCTGTGGATCTGCACCGCCGAGACGTTCACCGCGATGGTGAGGGGCTGCGGCCAGGTCGCCGCCTCGCGGCAGGCCTCGCGCAGCACCCACTCGCCGATCTGCAGAATGGCGTCGCTTTCCTCCGCGATGGGGATGAACACGGCCGGCGAGATGAAGCCGCGCTCTGCATGCTTCCAGCGTAGCAGCGCCTCAAAGCCCGTGACCTCGCCGGTGCTGACCGCGGTCTGCGGCTGGTAGACGAGGTGCATCTCGCCGCGGGCCACCGCGTGGCGTAGGTCGTGCTCCAAGAGGCGACGCTCGCGCACCTCGATGCCCATCTTCGCCTCGAAGAAGCGGTAGGTGCCGCGTCCCTCCGACTTCGCCCGGTACAGCGCC
The DNA here is from genome assembly GCF_054611515.1 of Methylobacterium sp. CM6257. NCBI lineage: Bacteria > Pseudomonadati > Pseudomonadota > Alphaproteobacteria > Hyphomicrobiales > Methylobacteriaceae > Methylobacterium > Methylobacterium sp. CM6257. The sequence continues at coordinate 3,440,130 of NZ_CM137735.1, read as the reverse complement.
GTGTCGGCATTGCTCAGGAGTGTGGCCCGCTCCCGCGCGTCGTCGGGATAGAGCGCGATGCCGATGCTGGTCGCGACCTGGGGCCCGCCTCCCTCGGCCCGGCCGGAGCGTAGCGCCTCCAGGATGCGCTCGGCTAAGCGCCCGGCGGCTGACGCGTTCTCACACGGCATCAGGACGGCGAACTCGTCGCCGCCGAGCCGAGCCATCATCTGCGTGTCGTCGAGCGCGCCCGAGACGATGCGGGCCACACTCTCCAGCATGGCGTCGCCTGCGGCGTGGCCGAACAGGTCGTTGACCTCCTTGAAGCGGTCGAGGTCGAGGCAGAGCACCGCCAGCTTGCGCCCGCCGGCATCGGCGGCCCGCATCTCCTGTTCGAGCCTCTTGCCGAAGCTGGCGCGGTTGGCCAACCCCGTGAGCGCGTCGTGGTGTGCCAGGAACTGGATCTGGCTCTCGGCCTGGCGCCGGGCGCGGAGGTCGCGCACCGCGACGGCGTAATGCGGCCGCCCGCCGTACTCCACCGGCTGCATGATGACCTCGACCGGCACCATGGTCCCGTCGGCGAGCCGCAGCTCGGCCTCGACCGGCCGTTCCGGCTGGCTCGCCAGGGCGAGCCGGGTGGCGTCCCCCGGGAGGTATGTGGACAGGGCGGTGCCTGCGAGTGCGTTCTGCTGCAGGCCGACGAGCTTGGCGAAGCTGCGGTTCGCGCTGACGATAGCGTCGCCGGTGCAGACGACGAGACCTTCGACTGCGGCGTTGGCGAGGCTGCGCAGGCGGTCGGCCTCCAGCTTCGCGTGACGTCGGTCGCGCACGTCGAGGGCGAGCGCGGCGCCGGCGAGCAGCAGGATGGCGAAGCTTGCCAAAGCGACCGCGACGGCGAGCCAGGTATTCGGGACGGCGGCCTCGGATACGGTGAGCGCCGGGTCGGGCGTGACTGTCACCGCACTCATCGCGGTGAAGTGGTGGCTGCAGATGGCCAACAGCAGCAGGAGCGCGGCGGGCAGTTGCCGCGACAGGCCCCGCGCGCCGACCTGCGCTGCCAGCGCCGCGCCTCCTAGCACGCCGCCGAGAGCCAGCGAGACGGCGACGGTGGCGGGATTCCACGCCTTATGGCCGGCGACGTCGTAGGCGGCCATGCCGGTGTAGTGCATCGCCGCGATGCCGAGGCCGAGGATCATGCCGCCGCCCCAGGCGGCGGCTCGGCCGCCGACGAGGACGGCCAGCGCGAGGCCGGAGCCGACCAGCAGGATTGCGATGACGAGGGAGAGGCCGGTGAGCGCGACCTCGTACCCGCTCGGCACGCCTGGCGCGAAGGCGAGCATGGCGATGAAATGGGTCGCCCAGATGCCTGAGCCGCCGGCAGCGGCGGCCACGGCGAGCCACCCGGCCTGCGCCCAGCCCGCGGCCCGGCGCGCGTGGCTGACGAGGCAGACGGTCGTCAACGCCGAGAGTGCGCAGATGCCGGCCGCCAGCGCCACGAGGCGAAGGTCATGGGCCTCGACGAGACAACCGACGACAGTGAGCATGGGGCAGCCCCGGGACCGTTCGAATCCCGATGATCGGCTACGCTTGTGTAGAACGATTTAATCGCGAGCGCCCGCAGCGCGGGCTCACAGCCGGATTTGCAGTCTGCGGGTGTGGTGAGATGTCACTGGAGTCGCCCAAGACTGGCCAAGCGCGTGCGTCGAGGGCCGCAAATTGGTCGCCCCGCCGCGCTGGGCACGACAGCGTGAACGGCAACTTCCTGGGCGAGCGCACGTAGCCGGCGACCGCCTCGACGAAGCCCTTCTATGCCGGCGCCCACCCGATGGCACGGGTGCGGCTCGCCGTGCTCGACTTCGCCGAGGGCAACGCGATGCAGGCGCCGGGCGGGAGGGCGGGCATGCGGGCAAGGCACGTTTCAGGTCCGCGCTCCATGCAGCTTCGCGCCGTCCCTTTCGTTCGCAAGTTGACCGAACGATAGAACTCGCCCCGATACTCGCCACCCGAGGCTGCGATGCTCGGGATAAGGGGGGCGTTCGAGGGCTGGTTGCCTTGACGCAAGCTCGCGCCCCATGCCCTCATCTCCCGTCCTGGAAATTGCTTAGCGGCGCCTCGACGACGCAGGTCACGCCCTCGGGCGGGTAATCCAGCGAGAGGATGCCACCCACCTGGCCGGTCAGCCCCCGCTCGATCAGGCGCGTCCCGAAGCCCTTGCGGGTCGGGGGATGGACTGGCGGGCCGCCCCACTCACGCCAGGATAGCCTCAGAACCGGCTCACCCCCGACCTCGAACACTAGCCAGGACAGCTCGACATGCCCCCCGGGGACCGCGAGCGCGCCGTACTTAAGAGCGTTCGTGGTCATCTCGTGCAACATCAGCGCGAGCGAGAGCGCCGCCGTCGCACCGACCTCCACCTCGGGTCCGGTGACCCGGACGCGGCCTGAGGCCTCCTCCAGGACGCCGATGCCCTCGCGCGCCACCGCCGCGAGCGAGGCGCGCTCGGCCGCCCCGCCGAGCAGGATGTCGTGCGCCTTGCCCAACGCGATCAGGCGCTTCGCCAGCACCTCGCGCGCGGCCTCGATGTCGGTGGCGCCCCGCAAGGTCTGCCCAGCGACGGCCTGCACCATCGAGAACAGGTTCTTCATGCGGTGCGAGAGTTCGTGGTTGAGCAGGCGCTGCCGCTCCTCGGCCCACAGGCGAGCGACACCGACTTCGGCCCGGTCCGCCACCGCGCGCATGAACGCCAACTCCTGCGCGGTCCAAGTCCGGGGCACGCAGTCGTGCACGAAGAACAGCGCGACGGTGCTGCCGCGCTCGCGCAGCGGGACATCGACGAATGCCGCCACGCCTATGGCCTGCAGGGCTGGCGCATGGGAGGTGGTGCGGAGATCGGTGGTCACGTCGTCGACCACCAAGGGCTCGCCCCGCCTGAAACCGTGATGGAAGTCGCCATAGTCGGCGAAGCGATGGCGGCCGGCGACGCTGGCCTGCCCGGGCGCCGTCCAGTCCGGCTCAATGGTCACGTGCTCGCCGGTTGCGTCGAGCCGGCCGAAGCCAGCCCGGCTGGCGCGAAGGGCCGTGCCGGCGACCTCGGCCGCCACCCGCGTCACCTCGGGAACGTCGGTAAGGTCGCGCAGCCGGTCGCCGAGCTCCAGCAGCACCGTCTTGTATCGCTCGCTCTCGGCCAACGCATCCCGAGCGGCCCGCTGCTCGGTGATGTCGCGGGCCACGCCGACGAAGCGGATTGGCCGGCCGGCTTCGTCGTGTTCGACCTCGCCCTTGCGGGCGATCCAGCGCAGCTCCCCCGTGTCGGGCCGGCGGATGCGGTACTCCACGTCGCGCGGAGCCTCTCCGCTCCGCCGCGTTTCCGCCGTCGAGATGAGGTGCGCGTCCTCGGGAATGATGAGATGTTCGAAGACCGTGGAGGGGTAGCTGTCGCGTGGGGGGAGGCCGTATAGGCGGCAGAACTCGGGCGTGGCGTGCAGGATGCCGTCGCGGCCGATGGAGAACACGCCGACGCCGCCCGCCTCCTGCGCCCGCTGCAACCGGGTCTCGGCGTCGAGCCGGGCCGCGGCCTCGCCCAACTCCGCAAGCCCCGCCGATACGGTGCCCGCGAGAACCTGGGCGAGCTTGAGGTCCATCGCGGTGAAGGCGTCGCGCCGGCTCGACTGCAGCTTGAGCACCCCGACAGCCTCGCCCGCGCGCCTGACCGGCACGAGGACGCACGAGCGCAGGCGGAGGCGGTCGACGAGGTCGCGCTTGACCCGCGGGTCCTTCAGGACGTCAGGCACCAAGAGCGGCTCACCGGAGAGCAGGCACGCGCCCGCCAGGCTGCCGCGCAGCGGTACCCGCAGACCGGCATGCGGGACCAGCACGCCCTTGGTGGCGCGGTAGACGAGCTCCTCGTCCTCGCGCGTCTCGATGACGGCGCCCTCCGCATGGGGCACGGCCTCCATAGCGCCGGTCACCAGGGCGTCGAGCATGACGGCGCGGTTGCCACGGGCGAACGACATGGCCGTCTGGGTGCGTATGAGCTCCTCGCCCTGGCCGAGAAGGCTGCGCTGGTCGGCAAGAGCGCGCCGCAGTTCCATCTGCGCCATGACCTGGCCGGCGAGCGCCCGCAGGGACTCGGCCTGGATCTCGGTCAGGCCGGCGTGTCGCGGCTCGAAATCGATGACGCAGAGGCTGCCCAGCGCCACACCATCCGGCGTGCGCAGCGGCGCGCCGGCGTAGAAGCGGATGCGGGGGCCGCCGGTCACCAGGGGATTGTTCCGGGTGCGCGGATCCAGTGTCAGGTCCGGGATGACGAGCAGGTCCGGCTCGGCCAGCACATGGGCACAGACGGACGCGTTCAGGTCCGTCCCGCACGCGGGGAAGCCGACCCGCGCCTTGACCCATTGCCGGTCGTCGGCAACGAAGCTGACCAGGGCGACGGGCGTATTGCAGGCGTTGCGGGCGAGCAGGACGATGTCGTCGAAGCCCTTCTCCGGAGCCGTGTCGAGGATGGCGTAGGCGTTCAGGGCGGCGAGCCGGGCCGGGTCGTGGACGTCGGCCGGAAGAGCTTCGAGCACGGTCATCAGTCGGGTCGGCGGTCCGGAGTCTCGCGCGGGCTCGCCGTGCGTGAGGCGGTTGTTAGGAATGAGCACCTGTGCGGCATGCCGGACGCCGGCCGACTGCAAACGGCTCCCGCTTGCATAGCGCAGAATGGACATTCCGTGCAGCTTCGCCGCCCGCTTCGGTTATCGCCGCACCTCAGGCATCGGCTGTCCATCAAAGAGCCTCACCGGTCCAGGCCGTTCCGCAACCGGGGCGCCCGAGGTCAGGGCGCCGCCATGTGCTCCTTGATGTGTGAATGGCATCACGACGATCCCCGCGGCGTGGCCATCCCGCGGTGGCTTCAGCGCAATGCCGAACTTGCGGCGGTCGGTCTTCGAGTCTCCCTGAGATTGCGCAACGACGCAGGCGACCTTCTCGCTCGGACGGACGCAGGTCATCATCCAGTCGCCGTAGCTCTCAGTGACTGTCGTTGCACCAGTAGGCCAAAGCGCGGCGGCCGTCGACGGCGGCGTGGGCGACGGGCTGGTGGAGCCTTCGGGTGGGCCAGTCTCGGCTTGGACTTGGGCTTCGGCCGCGCCTTCTCGACTACGGGCGCTGCCGCACCGGGCTCAGCATCCTGGGCGTGGATAGGCCCGGCAAAGTCTATAAGCACCAGGGCAGCCAGGAGGATGATGCGGGCAGGTACGCGGGTCGGCGGCATGCAAATGAGCCTTGAGTGCCGGGAACACCGGAAGGCGCCTAGAGCCGTTTCCGATCGCGTTGCAATCGGAAGCGGCTCTAAGCTCGACTTTGGCCATTCATGCGGCGTGGCAGAGGGCATAGGCCCAGGGCGCGGGCAAACGGAAGCGGGGTTTTGTTCGGGCGCGTCGGCGCGGTGATGTTGCCAAAGTCCGCTCGCGCCAGATCGCGCAGCGCACGGCGGCCAGAGCATCGGCGAAGGTCGGGCGCGGTTTGGGGTACCACGCGGCGGCCGCGATCCGTCGCCGTTGGCGGGCCGGGAGCCGTGCGGCCAGCAGCGTGACGATCGAGAACAGGGCGAGCAGGCAGGGTGTGGTGCGGGCAATCGCCGTGTCGGACCACTGCCGCTGCGTCTCGACGCCGAGATGAGCGCGCACTTCCTGGAAGGTGACCTCGACGGTCCAGCGCCGCACGAACCACCCCACGATCTGCGTGGGCTCGCGCGTCGGATCAGTGCAGAGCAGGGCCTGGGGCGGGAAGCGTGCCTTGGGATCGCGGATGAGTACCCAGCGGATCGGCACGACCGGCAGACCGCCGTGCCGCCACACCGCGGTGTCCGAGGCGATCTCGATCGTGCGCTCGCCCGCCCCGTACCAGCCCGGCACCACGACCGCGTGCCAGCGCGTGTCCTTGGCCGCGAGGGTCGCGGCGAGCGTCGGCCGCCGAGCGCCTTTGGTCCGCGGGCGCCCGATCGTGCCGGGTGGCCGCGGCGGGGCGGGATCGTAGAGAGCAGCATCCAGCCGCAGGCGGGTGATTGCCGTGATGCGGGCGCGGCGCATCGCGTCGAGGAACAGCAAGGCCGAGAAGCCGCTGTCGCCCACCACCACGAGGTCGCGTGCGCGCAGCCAGCGGCGGGCCTGGAGGGCAAGTTGGCGTCCGACGTCGAGCAACGGCTTGTGCCGACGGCCCCGGTCGCGACAGGCGCGCTCTGATGGCACCAGCGCGGTCAGGAACGGCAGCGCCCAGACGCGCCCCGCCCAGGGGATCGGGGCGAGCAACATCAGGCTCATCCAGCGCAGCCCGCTCGCCTTGACGAAGTGGCTGTCGGAGGAGCGAACCGGATCACGGTAGATGCCCTTGGCGGCGATCCGCTTGCCGCGGCGGCGCTCAATCGTGTCGTCCAGTCCCAGGACCACGGGGCCGCGTTGCGCGAACGCGTCGACGAGGAACCCGAGCAAAATGCGGCTGCCGCTGCGCGGGCACCACGCCGCCCGGTTGAGGATGCGGTGGGCGTTCACGAACCGCCGCTCCTGCGCGCGGCCCATGATGCGCAGGACACTCGCCACCGTGCGGCGGCCCGGCGTCAGGATCGCGCCGATCAGCAGAAGCTGAGCATGGCGCCACGAGCGGTGGACGAACAGCGGCGCGAACGCCAGGATGATCCCGGCGAAGCGGGTGGGCAGGTCCAGCATGGCGGTGTCTCTTGGCGGGGACGCCACCAGCCTATCCGTCACACCCGCTTCGTCACCTCACATCCTCGACGACCCGTCCGATTGGCCAAAGTCGAGCTAAGGTCTTGATCTGACGCGCTCGCCTGCGCCGAACCGGCGTCCACTTCGGCGACGAGCGCTCTAACGATCGGTCGGAGGCCAAGCGATTGCCAGATTGCCCTACGTCGTCCCGCCCTCGCCGAAGACGCCGGTATTCACCCACAGGCGGTTGCGGCAGGTGAGCCGTTGGTCTCGTTCGAAGGCCTGCTTAGGGTCAGCTGCTTCCCCTCCTCTGGGCATCGATAAGAAGCCGATCTGCGGTCTCAGAAATTTCCCTGCGCCAGGCGAGCGGATGAAGCCAGCGCTCCGGGATGGCAGAGGCGCCGCAGAGGGCGCGGGCGAGCTGGCCGGTGACGGCACCGACGGTGTCAGCGCTTTCAGCCAGATTGGCCGCCTGGATGGGAGCGTTCTCGAAGCTGGTGGTGGTGCCGACGGCCCAGAGAGCGGCTTCGAGCGTGTCGGTGCAACGGTCGTTCGCGACCGAACCGGCAGTCAGGTTGAACCGCTTTCCCGAGGTTTGAACTCTCGCAAATCGTAACCGGCAGCCTCGGAAAACAGTCGAGCTGAATTGTGTAAGCTCGCGGCACCGCTACACTGACCTGCGGGAGAAAACGCAGTCGGAAAGCGACTCAGGCCGCGAGGGGAAGCAGCGATGGCACGTGTGTTGAGAGCGGCAGGTTTCGGCGCCTGGCTTGTGACCGGTTTGTGCAGCACGACCGTGCTCGGCGCGCCTTACATGATCGTCGGCAATGACGAGAAGCTCGTCTGGAATGACGAGGGCAAGCCGGTGATGTCGCTTCCTGGCAAGGACAACGTGCTCGTCGTCGATCTGGCCAACCCGGAAGACCCCAAGATCATCGCCAACCTGCCGCTGAAGAACTCCGTGGTGGGTCCGCCCGCCAACATCGCCATAGACCCGAGCGGCTCGATTGCCGTCGTGGCGGATTCCGTCAGCGTCATCCAAGAGGGCGAGGCGCTCAAGCAGGTGCCGGACGACAAGGTCCACGTCATAGACCTGAAGGCGAATCCGCCTAAGCTCGCCGCTACAGTGCAGGTCGGCAAGATGCCGTCGGGACTGGACATCAGCCCGAAAGGCGACATGGCCCTAGTGGCCTTGCGGGGCGACAACGCCGTCGCCGTGCTGTCGATCAAGGGCACCGAGGTGAAAGTGGTCGATACCGTGCCCATGGGCGACGTCGTCTCGCAGGTGGCCTTCACGCCCGATGGCCGCCACGCTGTGGCGGTCAAGTTTCCAACGGGCAAGGCCTCGCTGCTCGACATCGGCGCGGACGGTAAGGTGACCTACAACAAGCTCGATCTGCCGACCGGCCCCTGGCCCTACAATGTCGTCGTGAGCCCCACGGGCAAGATCGCGCTCACCGCGGATAACGGCAATTCCGGCGCCTCGGACGGCAGCGTCGACACGGTGAGCGTCATTGACCTTGAAGCCCAGCCGCCGCGGATCACGGACCGCGTCGTGGTTGGAGATGGTCCGGAAGGCATCGCCATCAGCCCCATGGGCGACGTCGGGGTGGCGGTCATCCTCAGAGGCTCGAACGCGAGCAAGAAGGCTTATTTCTACAACAAGAATGGCAGCCTCGACGTCCTGAAGATCGACGGGAAGGCGGTGACGAAGATCAAGGAGCTTGAGGTTGGCGGATTGCCGGAGGCGGCGGCGTTCACCCCGGACGGACGCTATCTGCTCGTCGGCAACTATCTCGACCAAGACTTCTCGATCTTACGGGTCAACGGCACCGAGATCACCGATACGGGGAAGCGGTTCAAAGTGCCTGGCCACCCCGCCTCGGCGCGGATAAGCCCCCGCTGACAGCGAGTGACTTCGGTCGCTTTGACACGTCCCTCGCCGGCGCCGCCCGACCCGCGACGCTTTTGCGGCTCGCGCCCGCCGTTAAGGTCGGGTGCGAGCCGCAGAGGCGATCATAACCAGCAGCTTCAACGCCAGACGGCAGATCCGACGGGCGGCGCTTCATGCCTTCGGCCAAGGCCGCCCAAGGAACGCCTGCAGCGCGCCAGATGCCGTGGCACCGCAGATATGAGCGATCTGACGGTGATGTTCAGGAGCAACGACAGGTCGCCGCTTCGGCCACCCTCCGCCGTTCGCCGCCGTTCAACCTCAAGAAAGCGGTCCTGCTGAATACCTGCGTTGGGCGGGGAGCCGTCATTGGGCTGCCACGCCTCAGGGCCGACATTCAGCTGAGCGCCCATTCCGGCCGCTCAGCCGAGCGCGGCGGCTTCTCTGAAGCGGACTCTCTGCAGAAGCTCAGTTTGTAGGTCTGAGCTGCGCCAGGGTTGCCACAGCCCGGAAACTAATCGCCATCTTAATCCATCCTGCCGGACGGAATACCATGGCAGACCGTTTGACCGGCAAGACAGTCGCTCAGCTGGTCCGGTCCAAATCACCGGTCCGATCACCCCTACGAGGCGCCCCAGTCACTCTGGTGAAGGCCGGCATTCCTCTTGGCGAGGAGAGCCGCCTGGCTCCTTGCCGTTGCCGCTCTGCGTGCGTGAATGGCGCCGAGAGCCCTCAACGTCCGAGCTGCCGCCGGCGACCCGGCTCGAGCAACTGTCTCGGCGGCGGCGATTGGTGGCCGGAAGGCCCGATCCGAGAACGTGCTCTCGGGAAGGCGGACGAGAGAGAGGCTGGGTTCGCTCTGGAGCGACATCACCACATTCCAGCAACAAGGGAGAACACTCCTGAAACACGGCGAGCGTGCAGCGGGATCTCCTTGGCCTCTACTCACAAGGCGGACGTTGCGCACCCGATTCAACCTCGCCGCAGACAACAATCCACGCTGTGCCTGGAAGCGGGCATTCGTCCCAGCGTAAAACCGGTCCCGTTCCATCCTCTCCTGATCTCCATACGGCGTCCGAGTGATAGGCGTCTTCAGCGGATCATAGACCTAATATTTTAATGCCGTCCGAGATATTCAGACGGCGGTAAGCATTTTCTAATGTGCGAAAAATCGCATCCAATACCGGCAGCGGTGTCTTAAGTTTTCGGTCCGCATATAGCGCAGGATCGCATCAAGGTTGGCCATGCCGCTGTCCTATTCTGCACGTCTGCGGCGCGACCTCCGCGACTGGCAGGAACGCGGTCTGATCCAGCCAGAGCAGGCTGAGCGCATCGTCGCCCATGCGCTCGCGCCTCGCGGTCTCCGGCACCTTCAGACTGCTCTAGCGCTCTGCATCCTCCTGCTCGTGGCGCCGTCCGTCATCGCATTCGTGGCCGCGAACTGGTCCGCCATGCCGCCCCTCACGCGGCTGATTGTGCTCGTCCTCGCTAACACCGCGGCTGTGACCGGCGCCTACCTGGCGGCGCGCCGGCTTGCTCACGATCAAATCGGCTCGTCGCGAAGGCTCGTGGACGGACTGGCGACCTTGTCCCTCGCCATCGCGACGGGCACGCTCGCGCTGGTCGGCCAAACCTTCCACGTGGCCGCGGATCCCCGGGGCTTTGCCGGAACCGTCGCTGTCCTCGGCTTGGCGACGGCGCTCGTCGCGCGCTCGGGCGGTGCGGCCACCATCGCCTGCATCGCCCTCATCGCGGCCGATGCGGGCCTAGGCGGGCTCGACCTCGCCCTGATGCAGGGAGAACCCGTCTCCGGATCAGGAGCTTGGTTCTGGACAGTGGGTCCCGCGCTTTTCCTCGCGAGCCTGTCCGGCTGGCTGCCGGCGCGGGAGTCCACGCTGCTCCTGCTCCTGATTGTGCTCACCAACCACCTCGGCGGCGCACCCGCAGGCTTGACGTTTCTGCTGCCGCCCGATCGCATCCTGACTGTTGCGGCCCTCGCACTCGCGCTCGGCCACACGCTGTCCCGCTTCTCACTCCAGGGAGAATGGGGATCGCGCCTTCACGACGGGGCTCTGGCACTCGCGCGCGCGGCGGTCGGCCTCAGCCTGATCGGCATCGCCATGGTATCCGTGCGCACGCTCGGCTTCGGCGGCGCGCGGCCAACCTTCACGGCAGCTCTGGCGTTCGCCGCGCTCGCGCTCGCCGCCCTCATCCTGTCCCGCTTCCGATGGCCCACATGGGCGACGGCCCCCACGGGGGACCTCCTCGTTCTCGCTGCGGCTGCCCTGGCACTTCTGGTGTGGCTGATCACTGGCTCCAGCCGGGAGCCCTCGACGTTCTGGACCGTGTGGGGCGGCATCGTGCCGGCGCTCACGCTGGTGATCGCCGGCGACCTTGAGGACAGGCGCGAACTGTACGGCTGGGGCTTGGCGCTGACGGCCGGCCTCACGATCAGCATGCTCGCCGCCTCCGGCAATCTCATCGCCTTCTCGGGCAGCCTGCTGCTCTGCGCGCTTCTCCTAACCCTCGCGCTGGTGGCCTGCCGCTGGGCTGCGCGCCGCATCAATGGGAGCGCCGCATGAGGGGTTATGGTCTCGGTATCGCCTTCGCCGGCCTGCTGGCGATCCAAGTGCTACCGTCCGTGCACTTGGCATGGCAACAAACGGCACGGCTGAACGACGGGCGCTCGGTCCGCCTCGCCGTCGAGACGCGGGATCCACGTGAGCTCCTGCGCGGCGAGTACAGCGTCCTCGCCTACGAGATCGGACGCCTACAGGGAATAGGCGCAGGAACGAAGGTAGCGGGCTGCGATCTGGATGCCCGCGAGAGCTGCCGGCTCGAGGCTGGGCGCGTCGTCTATCTTCGGCTCGCCGCCGACGCTGAGGGCATCCACAGGGCAGAGGAGGTGCTGTTCGAGCCTCCGGCGGAAGCCGTTCCGTTCATCAAGGGTCACCTGGGTTCGGCGACGCTGGTGCGCCAGGGGGCTCCGCTCGGCATTCGGGCCCGGACGGGCGGCCAGCCGAGCGAGCCCGCCACCTGCCAGCGTCCCACCTGTCTAACGGGCGTGGTGAACTACGGCATCGAGCGATGGTACGGAGCGCAGGGTGTTCCGGCCAAGCTCGATCGAACGGCGCGCAAGGACGTTCTCGTCGAGGCGCGTGTGGCGTCAGATGGACGTGCGGTGATCGACGGGATTACGGTGGCGGGCAAAGCCTTCGCCAAGACCGCGCGCCTCTGGTGAGGATCTGCATTGATCACGGGAGCAGACCCAAGGAGCAGGCGGCCATTCCCTGTGCTCGTTTCACCGCGCAGGCTTCTTGAAGCGACCCGACCTCTGCTTGTTCGCTTTTCTTCCCGGAAGCAGAGCGTCGCCGATCCAACCATCCCAGTCGAACAACTCTGTTTCACCAAGCGCCTGGAAGCGAACCGACTCGGGGCCTGCCTCGGGTCGTTTTCTGCCGTTCAGCCGGTGCTGCGCCAGCGGCCGCTATCCTCTGCCTTGACCCGGAAGCGGACAGGCCGTTTTCGTGAAGAGTTTCGGGCGCCGTGAGGCGTACGAAAGTCTCCAAAGAAGGAACCCGCGGGGACCGAGGCACTCAGCTATGGGGCTTGGTCGTTTCGGCCCGATGGCGGCGGGTGGAGCTGGCGAGCAGGCCGTAGTGGCGGATGCGGTGGAAGCCCTTGGGCAGGACGTGCTGGAGGAAGCGCCGGATGAACTCGTCCGTGGCCAGCGTCAGGGTGCCGTAGCGCTCGGGCCCGTCGCGGCGAAAGTCCTTGACGCGGAAGGTGATCCGCCATGACCTTGCGCTCGTGCAGGCTCAGATGCCCGGTCCGGGCAGCCCGGTAGGCCGGCCCGGCGGTGCGGAAGACGTCGGCGACCTCCAGCGCGGGGGCCGGCCCGGCGCGTCAGCCGCCGGCCGCGATCTCCCCGGCCTCGCACAGGCCGAGCCGGTCGAGGGAACTGGTCACGGTGCGCACCGTGCGGGTGGCGACCTTGGTGCAGAAGGCGGTGTTGTCGAGCTTGGCCTGGCCGAGCGGGACCGGGATCACCCGGATATCGGTGCCGTCCTCCAGGAGGTGGGCGGCGAAGCTGTGGCGCAGGGTGTGGTCAGATCGCCGGAGCGCGCACGACAGGACGTTCGGCTTCGCGCCCATCCCGATCATTCGGGGCAGCAGGGCGAGATCTCCGAAGCGGACGTGAAATCCCCGGTCATCGGCCACGGCTGTTTGCGCGGCATCCGGACCCGACGCGCCTAATTCGGCCGGACGCAATGAGACTGATGACATCTTGCAGCCGACCCGATCTCAAGCGGGGGTGGTGAACACCGAAGAGACCTCCGCGTTGCCTATCGCTGAAGCCGAGCCGGAAGCCGGCAGATTGTTGGCGTAAGGCTCGCCCAACGTGAGATGGTCTCCGCCACCCCCCCGACGACCTGCACTAGCGAGGGCACGATGACGAGCTCGGCCGAAGCGATCTCGACTCCCGCAGCGGCCCCGCACCCGATCCGGTCCGCCCTTATGCTTGGCGCGCTCGGTGTTGTCTTCGGCGACATCGGAACCAGCCCGATCTACGCCTTCCGCGAGTCTCTCAAAGCGGCAGGAGACACTGCCACTGAGACGACCGTCTACGGCGTCCTCTCGATGGTGTTCTGGGCCGTCATCCTCGTCGTCGCGCTCAAATACGTCGTCTTCGTCATGCGCGCCGACAACCAGGGCGAGGGCGGGACGATGTCCCTCCTATCGTTGGCACTACCGGTCGCGGGACGGTTCCAACCGGCGCTGTTGATCGTCGGCCTTGCCGGCGCCTCTCTGTTCTTCGGCGACGCTATGATCACGCCAGCCATCTCGGTGCTGAGCGCGATTGAGGGCCTCCAGGTAGCCACCCCCATCGTCGCCCCCTACGTCGTGCCGATCGCCGCGCTCGTGCTCGTTGGGCTGTTCGCGATCCAGCGGTACGGCAGCGGTCACGTCGGCTCCCTGTTCGGGCCGGTGATGGCGGCGTGGTTTCTGACGCTGGCGCTGGCCGGGTTCGCGCACCTGCTGCAGCGACCGGGCGTGCTCCTCGCGCTCGACCCGCGCTACGCCCTTGCCTACGTCGCTCACGCCGGCGGCGCGACGACGTTCACGGTGCTTGGCTCTGTGTTCCTGGCGCTCACCGGCGGCGAGGCGCTCTACGCCGATATGGGGCACTTCGGGCGTGGCCCGATCCGCGTCGACTGGTTCGCCTTCGTCCTGCCCGCGCTCGTGCTGAACTACCTCGGCCAGGGCGCCCTCGTGCTGACCGATCCGGCGGCCGCGGCCAATCCCTTCTTCCTACTATTCTCCGGCTCGCTGCTCGTGCCGGCTGTCGGCCTCACCACGCTTGCCACGGTGATCGCCAGCCAAGCGGTACTCTCGGGCGCCTTCGCGCTGGTGCAACAGGCGATCCAGCTCGGCGCGATCCCGCGGCTCGAGGTCCGCCAGACGTCTGATGAATCGGTGGGGCAGGTCTACGTGCCGCAGGTCAACTGGCTGCTGGCCATCGTGGTGCTCGGCCTTGTGTTCGGCTTCCGCTCGTCGGACGCACTGGCCAACGCCTACGGCATCGCGGTGGCGGGCGATATGACGGTGACGACGCTGCTCGTGGCCACCGTGGCTCACGGTCTGTGGCGTTGGCCGGCAGCCCTCGTGTTCCCAGTTGCCGGGCTGTTCCTGGTGCTCGACCTGACCTTCGTGACCGCCAACGTTCACAAGATCCCGGCCGGCGGTTGGTTTCCGCTGCTGGTGGGGACGGTCGCGCTGACCCTGATGCTGATCTGGCGCAAGGGCCGAGCGATCGCCTTCGCGCGGCGAGCCGAGAACGCGGTGGCGCTCAGCGACTTCGTCGCCGGTCTCGACAAACCGGACGCACCCGTGCGGATGCGCGGCACGGCGGTCTATCTCACCACCCGCACGGATGTCGTGCCCTCCGCGCTGGCGCTCAACGTCCGGCACAACGGGGTGGTGCACGAGCGGGTGCTGCTCCTGCGGGTGACGACCGAGCGGGTACCGCGGCTGACCGAGGCCGAGCGCGTGCGGATCGAGGCGCTCGGATCCGGGTTCAGCCTCGTGCACCTTCGGTTCGGATTTGCCGAGAAGCCGGACGTCATGACTGCGCTGCGGCTGCATTCCGCTTCGGTCGGCTGCGATCCCGATACGGCATCGTTCTTCATCGGCAGGGAAAAGCCAGTGCCGTCGCTGCGGCCGGAGCTGAGCCGGTGGCAGGAGCCGCTCTACGCCTTTATGGCGCGCAACGCCGTGCGCTCGCCGGACTACTATCGGATCCCGCCGGCGCGGGTCGTCGAGTTGGGGACGCAAGTTGAGATGTAGGTGGCGGTCAGGCCGTCACCAGCTTCGGAGCGAGGTCGACCGCCTGACGCAGTGCCTCCACCAGGCTCCGCTCGTCCGCGATCCCCTTGCCGGCAATGTCGAAGGCCGTTCCGTGATCGACAGATGTCCGGATCACGGGCAGGCCCACGGTGATGTTCACGCCGGATTCGAGCCCCAGAACCTTGATCGGGCCGTGACCCTGATCGTGGTACATGGCGACCACCATGTCGGAGTCGCCGCGGGCGGCCAGGAAGAACAGCGTGTCGGCTGGCAGCGGGCCGCGCACGTCCCAGCCCCCGTCTTGGTAAGCCGCGACGGCCGGCGCGATCTTCTCGGCTTCCTCACCGCGGCCGAAGAGGCCGCCTTCGCCCGCATGCGGGTTGATGGCGCAGACGCCGATCTTCGGGTTCGCGATCCCGGCCTTTACCAGCACGTCGTGGCCGCGCGTGATGACGCGCTCGACGAGGCCGGGCTCGATCTTCGCGATGGCGTCGAGAAGCGGTACGCGCGGCGAGCGCCGCCCTGTCGGCAGGGTCGCCGAGCAGCGTCTTGGGCGCGACCGGAAGGTGGGTCACGCTTCCTCCTGCGGCGAGATTGCGAGCTGCCGCGCGAGAGGCTGCCGCGAGCGACCCGACCACGATCAGAGTGCCACGCGTGCTCGGTGCGATGCGGACTGCCTCGGCGGGTTGCGCCGTGTCGTTGGCCGCGAGGGCATGGGCAAGGCCCGCGCTGCCGATGAAGAAGATCGCAGCTGCGTCCGACAGGCTCGCCCGAGCAATGCGGCCGAGATCCTCTTCCGTCTCAGCATCGCAGACAGCGATCATGCCGCCCCGGGTGGCCACCCGCGCGAGCGCGGTCGCGCGGTCGCCGTGCATGGTCGAGAGTGGAAGCGTCTCGGCCCGGATGTCGGCCGAGGCGAGGACCGCCGCAAGGTCGGCACTGGCATAGGTGTGATCGCGATGCCAGACCTCCGCCTCTTCCAGCGGACGACCGTTGACGCGGACGCGACCACCGACCGTCGTCCTGCCCGTCGCCGGGAAGGCGGGCGCGCAGACCCCGAAGCCCGACCCCGCCCGCGTTTTCAAGGCCGCGATCGCTGTGGCCGTCTCGGCAGCCGGTTGGCCTCTCAATGTTGAATCGATCTTCTTGAACAGTATCCGATCCGGTTCGAGCAGGCGGGCCAGAAGCCGTGCGTGGCGTCGCGCAGCATCTTCCGCGGATAGATTGCGGCTGTCGGCGTCGTAGGACAGAACCGCCGGCTGATCCGGTCCGACGATTGCCGCGTCGCCCCAGATCACCGCCGCCTCGCGGCCCCACGTGCGAACGCGATCGCGCAGTCCGCAGCGCCGGTCAGATCATCGGCGAGGACGAGCCGACGGCCAGCCATTTCGGCGGCTGCCGGCCCGCTGCGCCGGGACGGTGTCCGACGCGCCCGGCGGCTCGGCCTCCGCCTCCTCGGCACGGCCGAAGGCCCTTGCAGCCCAGGCGGTCGCGATCGGGACGAGGATCGCCGTCACCACGACGCAGGCCGCGACCAGGATCGTGGCAGGGCCCGCCGCGTCGGCATAAGCTGGATTGGCGGAGGCGACGATGGCCGGCACGGCCGCGGCGTTGCCGGCGGTTGAGGCAGCGGCCACGCCCGCGACACCCGTCCCCCCAGTCAGGCGGTCGGCGAAGAACAGCGGGATTCCCGTCACGATTACGACTGCGACGCCCATTGCGAGGCCGAGCAGGCCCGCCTGCCAGACCTTCGACAGGTCGAGGCCGGCCCCAAGCGCGAATGCGAAGAACGGGATCATCACCGGGATCGCGCGGCTCAGGAAGTCGCGCATCTCGCGGTCGAGGTTTCCAATGATCATCCCGACGAGGAGCGGCAGGATTGCGCCCACCAACGTCTGCCAGGGAAAGGCCGAGAGGCCTGCGACGCCGAGCGTCACCATCGTGAGGAAGGGTCCGCTCTCCAGCGACATGATGGTATAGGCGCCGACGTCACGCGGATGACCATATTGGCCCATCAACGCCATGTAGAGCCCACCGTTGGTGTCGTTCATGCTGGCGACGATCGCCAGGGTGGAAAGACCCGCGAACATACCGGCAGCCACCGGCGGCTCGCCGAGAATACGGCCGAAGATCAGGCCGAGGATGATGGCAACCCCGATCTTCACGGCAAGGAGCGTACCGCCCTTCTTCACGATGTAAGGGGTGGCTCGGAAATCGATGCTCGCACCCATGCACACGTAGAAGACGGCGAGGATTGTCAATGCACCGGAGAACAGCGCTCCAGTGAATGAACCGAAGAACTTCGGAGTTCCAGGAAAGAACGTTGCGATCAGCGCGCCGGCAAGCAACGGTACGACCATCATGCCCCCGGGCACGGCTTCGATGGATCGCTTAATTGGGATCTGCATGCCGGCATCCTCCTCGCGCAGTGTGCGTAATCTTCTTGGTTTTGACGTACTCGCTCAACAGGCCAGCCGAGAAATACCGAGCCGGTCCGCATATTCTGCGCAAAGCGCGCATGCAGTCACTTGTTCCGGCCGTTCTGTGCAAGTGCGATTGACCCAGTCGAACTGCGGCGCCCCGCAGAGCGTGCGCTTAGCCGCAGCTTGAGCTTCGAAGCGGATGAGCTGTTACCGGCCAGATCCGGCCGACCGCTTCGTGCCCATCCCAGTCATTCCTGGCGTCGCCGGCGATGCTCAGAAGCGGTCATTCGCATAAGGCGAGCTTACGAAACGGCATCAGCCTGCTCCCCTGCGCTGCTTCATCACTTGCTTCCGTTCGGCACATTCCTGAATGAGCAGGATCGATCCGTCAGCCGCCCTGAGGTCCTTCGTATACTTAAGGCGGGCCGCGGCTTCTGATGAAAACAGCACGTCCTATCATGCAGCAGAAACAATTTATCTGCTGACCGCATCAAACTCGCCTTTCGAGGCGCTCTACTCAGCCCTCGGATTGAAGCTCCGCTCCGAGCTCGCGCTCGCGTTGGGGCTGAGCACGGTGATACAGGCGCGCTCATGGTCGACGAGCACAACCGCACGACGGTGCCTGGCCTCTACGCGGCCGGCGGTGAGGTGCGCGGGCTCGACCCAGTCGTCGTCGCCGTGGGGCATGGAGCGGTCGCGGCGACAGACATCCACAACCGCTGCGAGCGACCCACCGAGGAAGAGTCGATGTGGCCGAGGAAACGACCAGCCCCGCATGATCCTTGTGTCGAGAGGCGGGCTCGGGCGCTGGACCAGCGCCGGCTGATCAACGTCAGGAGGTCTGCACCTCCCGGTTGAGCAAACCCTGAGAATCCGGAATGCCCTTGATGAGAGCCGTCCAGACCTGATCCCAGATCTGCGCGCTTCGTGCTGCCAGGAGACCGAGCCGCTTGGCTCCGGGCCTGAACGGATCCCGGTTCAGATACGCGGCATGGCCGCCGCTCTCCTGTAGCAGGAGGATCCCTGCCGTGTGGTCCCACGGCATGCTTCGCCAGAACAGCACGAAGTCCTGCTGCTCCTGGATGAGAGAGAGGTACTCCGCTCCCGTGCACTTGCAGCCTGACGTAACGTGACCAACAGCTGAGAGGCGCCTCTCGATGGCTTGCCGCAATCCGGCGTCGAAATAGCGGGTCCAAGCGGCACCGCGCAGATCGCTCGTCGAGGGGGAGGCCGCCGCTGCCCGCCCTGCTGAGAGGCCCTCGCTTCGGCCTGCGGTGAGCAGGACGTCCTCAAGGGGATCGAGGATCCAGGCCAGAACCGGCGCGCCGCGGTACAGAAGCGCCACCATCATGGTGATGGGCTTCCGCCCCTCTGTGAAGTTCGCTGTGCCGTCGAGCGGATCGATGAGCCAGACCCATTCATCATCGAGGTGCAAGAGCAATTTGGGATTGGCTGCGACCGCCTCCTCGCCAATCACCCGTGAATGCGGAAGGAGGGTCCCGACGGTTGCGGTCAACCGGCTCTCAACCTCACGGTCGATCCGCGTCACAAGCGTGCCGGATGCCTTCCGTGAGACCTCCGCAGGGCCAGAGCCACCGAAGCTGGGGATGACCAGTGAGCGCGCCGCTTCTCGCAGCGCAGATGATACGGCCTCTTGAAGGTCGGTCGAGAGCAGAGCGCGCCACGCGTTGTCCTGCCCACCTACCTTCGCTAAGCCGGGCTGCCCTGGCCTCCTCGCAGATTGGTCCATCTCACAAGCTCATCTTTTCGTGCAGTCCTCTTGCGCGTTGGACACACGGGAGCTGCAAGCCATGGTACGCTCCTGAACGCCGGGCCGCGAGAGTGCGGTGCGGCGCGCAACCTCGAACCAGATCGACGGCTCCCTGGCCCGAAAGGTCGGGCGTGGCAGCCGCGTATTGCCTTCGTGCTGCAGACGCGGTCGCTGAGCCGCTTGCGCGGGAGAAGGCTCCGCCGCTGCGAGGATCTGGGTTCGGCGGCCACCCGACCGAACAGAGCCGGTGGGAGGCCTCACGAGCCGCCATTCCGCTCGATCTCGTCGAGCACAGCGTCCGGGGCGACGTCCTGCTGAAGCTCCTCAACCTCGTCGTCCGCCCTCGTCTCGATGCCGAGATGCTTCGTGATCGCGGAGACCATGGTTACCAGCTTAGTCACCTCGTGCTCAGCCAGGAGGCTGATGTGCAGGTCGAGGTCGGCGCGCTTGTCAGCGGCGGCCGCCATGCGGTTCTGACTGATCAGCACGAAGGTCGACAGGAAGATCGCTTCAACGGAAGCCGCGGTACCGAGGATCACAAACGACTCGTCCCACTTCGGCAGCAGCGTCACCAGGCCCGAGTTCACGAGGATCCAGAAGCCGAACAGCACCACGTGCAGATAGACGAAGGCCATGCTGCCGGTGAAGCGCGTGATCGCCTCGGCGACACGCTCCTGCAGTGACGCCTGCCGCTCCTCATGGCTGCGGCGCTCCTGGAGCGTGCGGATGTTGCGCGCGAGCGCCGGCGACAATCCGCTCGGCTGGGGCGGTGGGAAGGTCGGTTTCGGCATCCGGCGCACACGACGCTCGGATTGGACATTCATTGGCGTGCACCCCGTCAGCACCTTTACAATCCAACCCTGCGAACGCCCTACCCGATCCCGTCATCCGGATCTCAGCCCGCATTCGGCGACCGGGAACCTCAAGCTGTGCGAAGGCGGCCGGATCGAGTGGCTGTCACAAGCAGCGCACTGGCTGCACCACGAAGTGGCGGACCAAATTGGCAATGCAATTGCGAGCTTCACGGGTCAGCGACTGAGGCGCCGATCCGTGTCTGATCGGCTATATACAGGGATTACGGTCGACATTTTCCGTTCATCTCCCGATAGGCCCTGGAACGCACTTCAGCGTATGCTGGCCACACCTCGGGACCGACGTGACTTGATCCATGTTTGTCGCGGAACTCGCCCCGACGCGCCTGGTTGAACGGTCCACAGGCGGGTCAAGACCTCGGGGTGAGCGCCGGATGGCAGGAGATGACGAGCTTCGGTTCGGAGCATTGGGTGACAGCTGCGCGCATCTCTGCGTCGACATGCAGCGGATGTTTGCCGAGCATACGGACTGGTGCACGCCGTGGATGCCGCGGGTCCTGCCGAAGGTTCAGGCGATCGTTGAGGCCCACCCGCATCAAACCCTGTTCACCCGCTTCATCCCGGCCCAGGAGCCCGGCCAGGGCGAAGGTACCTGGAAGCGATACTACGAGCGCTGGGCCTCCATGACGGTCGAGCGGCTCGGCGCGGACCGGATCGAGCTGGTGCCGGAACTCGCCCGGTTCGTGCCCCCCGCCGAAACGATCGACAAGCACGTCTACTCGCCCTGGGTCGAGACGGGCCTCCACGAACGCCTGCGCGGGCGCGGCATCGACACGCTCGTGGTCACGGGTGGCGAGACGGATGTCTGCGTGCTCGGCACGGTGCTGGGGGCCGTTGACCGCGGCTACCGCATCGTCATCGTCACGGACGGGCTCTGCAGCTCCTCGGACGAGGCGCACGACGCGATGCTCACCCTCTACCACAGCCGCTACGGCCAGCAGGTCGAGACCGTCACCACGCGGACCCTGCTCCGCCACTGGGCGTAGCGGAGGCTGGATCCGGGAACGCGAGACGATGCCGGCGTGCAGGCTGAGCCGATCTGTCCGCCGGCGCGGCATCCTCGCGGCGGCTCTCCTGTTCGCGCCGCGCGCCCGGTCCCGGACGCTAAACCCCGAGAGGAACCCATGCCGCACGTCGTGCTCCTCGGCGATTCCGTCTTCGACAACGCCGCTTACCTGGGCGGAGGGCCGGACGTGGTCTCGCAGCTTCGAGCAATTCTCCCCGCCAGTTGGCAGGCGAGCCTTCTCGCCGTCGACGGCAACGTCATCGCGGACGTGCCCCGTCAGCTCGCCGGTCGCCCTCGGGACGCGAGCCACCTCGTGGTCAGCGTCGGCGGCAACGATGCGCTGCGGGCCGCCGCCGTGCTGGATCGGGCCGCCCGATCCGTGGCCGAAGCCCTGGCTGTTCTGGCCGACGTGCGAGACCGCTTCCGGGCCGAGTACGGCGCCATGCTGGACACGGTGCAGGCGACGAGCCGGCCGGTGGCACTCTGCACGATCTACGATCCGCGCTATCCCGACCCGCAGCGGCGGCGCCTGACCGGAGCGGCCCTCGCCCTGCTCAACGACGTCATCACACGCGAGGTCTTCGCGCGCGGCCTCCCGCTGATCGACCTGCGCGTGCTCTGCGGCGAGGACGCGGATTTCGCCAATCCCATAGAGCCCTCGGTCGAGGGTGGGCGGAAGATCGCAAAGGCTGTCGCGGCGCTCGTGCAGGCGCCCCCCGAGCATCCGGGCAGCCCGGTCTTCGCGCGCTGAGGACAGAGCGCCCGCTGCCCCGCCGATCCCCACTGTGAATCCGCGCCATGCCCCACCACCTGATCCAGATCCTCCTGCCTCTCACGGACAACGAGGGCCGGTGCTTCCCGCCCGCCGCGTATGCGCGCGTGCGCTCTGAACTCATCGAGCGGTTCGGCGGCATGACGGCTTTCACCCGCGGCCCGGCTGAAGGCCTCTGGGAGGAGAACGGCAGGACGGCTCGCGACGACATCGTCGTGTTCGAAGTCATGACGCCCGATCTCGACGCTCCCTGGTGGGACGGCTACCGGCGCAGCCTGGAGACCCGGTTCCGACAGGAGCGCATCGTTATCCGCGCGCAGGATTTCGCGCTGCTCTGATCGAAACGGGATGAAAGGCGCGGGATCCGGTGCCGGTGTCGGTCTTACGGTCAAGACGGCTCCGCCATCGCCTCTCGCAGGAGGGCAGGGACCCCATCAGCGATCTCCCCGGGGCGCGCCGCCTGGTGCTGGACCGGGTCGAGGAGGGCATCACCGGGCCGCGCAAAGATGATCCTGTGGCGGCGCAGCGAGGCTACGGACGCGAACTGATCGAGGGGCGCTACCCTACGCTCTGAAAGCTCTGACCAGCTACGATTTCGGCGAGACTGAGCTGCGCTGCAGGATCGATCTACCGCTGAGCCAATTTGCTTGATGGATGCCCAAATCGCACCAGTCGGACCGGACACTTCGGAAAGCCAGTGGCCATCCGCCACGCTTGAGTGTGCCAAGGGTGCAAGCCCCTTTCCACAGCCGCATCCCGGGCCAACACCAGAACCCACCGTGCTACTGACCGCGTTGTACGTCTCAGCCAATCCTCGTGAGCTGGGGAGGCGAACATGGGCATGGATCGCGAGGCGGAAGTTCAGCGGCTCAACGAGGCGGATAGCCATATCGCCAAGACCGAGCGGCACATCACGGCACAGCGGGCCCTCGTGGAGAGGCTACGGACGGGCGGCCACGACACGCACGAGGCCGAACGCCTCCTCAAGACGATGGAGGAGACCCTCGCCGCCGAATACGAGCACCGCAAACTGACCTTGGAGATGATCGACCAGATCGACGCTGGTCTCGCCTGACTGACCGCAGACGCAAAAAGCCCCGCCGGGCGCTGGGCCAAGCGGGGCAATTCCTTTTGCGGCGCAGCAGCGGCGCGGGGGCGATCAGGCGGCGAGCTTCGTCACCGCCCGGACGTTCTCGTTGCTGGCGACCAGGCCGGCCCCGGCCATGGGAGCGCTGCTCTTCGAGCTCAGGCGGTCAGCCACGAAGGGGAGCAGGGCGACGTTGGCGGCAACGGCGGCGACGAGCGCTGAGGCGAGAAGAGCAGTCATGGTGGGCAATCCGTTTGGCGTTTGCGTTGCAACATTTATGACGGAAGCCAGCCCACACTGGTATGCCAGATACCAGATGCCGGACATGCAATATTTGCACGGCCAGGGCCGTCACATAGCCAAGCCACACGTGGCGAACCTCCTGGTGCCTGTCGGGAGGCATATTCGGCGCGGCATGTTTCCCAACGCCGGTTCGGCGGGCAGCGTGACGGCTCAGGTCTGCTTGGGGTCGTGAGCGGGCGTAACGACTACGTCCTGTGCCTGGCAGCAGGTCAGGTCGGCCTCCTCGAACGCGCCCAGATCTGCCAGCAGCGCGCCGAGAGCCACGCGGTCTTCCGGCCGCCCGGTTTCCGCAGCGATCCCGCGCCGTTCGTCCAACGCCGCAGTGAGGTTCAAGCCGCAGGCTTGGTCGACCGCCAGCGGCACACCCCGGATGTCTTCGAGCGGCGCGCCGGTCACGCTCGCGCGAGCTTGATCAGCCCTCGATGACGCGCTCGTCGAGCTTTTGGTCGACGATCTCGACCGTGCGGTCGATCTCGGCGCTGGGCTCGCCGAGCTGGTGCGCGATCAGTTTCACGAGCAGATCGACCCGCTCGATGTAGGGCGCGCCGTTCGCCACCGCCCGCGCGGCCGAGGACGGCTTCAGCAGGCTCTCGGCGGCCTTGGCGTATTTCTCGAACGGCACCTGATCGGCCGGATCGGCGCCGAGCTTCCGGGCGATTGCGTCGACGTGATCGTAGATCGCCCGCGAGCGCGCCAGATCGCCGTGGACGGCGTCGTGGATCGACTGCGGCTCGCCCGGGGTGATGCAGCGGTAATTGCCGGTCAGCAGCATCGACCACTTCGCCAGCGGCACGAACAGCGAGTCGAACACCTTGAGCTTGACCGGCACGTCCTGCCCGTCGAGGCGCACCGCGTCGATGTCGGCCTCCAGCTCCCGGAGCATCCGGTTGTGCGCCGCGTCCGCGAAGGTCGCAGCCTTGAAGTTCGTCGGCAGCCCGACATGCAGGACGTTGGCCTCCTCCTCGGGCGGCCGGAAGGCCTGCGGGTCGGGGGAGCAGAGCGACATCAGCCCCGGCTCGAACCGGTCCCAGACGCCGGCATTGGTGTAGGCGTCCTCGAGGTCCATGGCGGCCAGCGCCGGGATCCGCTTGAGATAGGGCAGCGGCGGCATGTTCATGATCGACAGGCACGGCAGCCTCGCCGCCGCGATCTTGATCATGAGGACGCGGATCGTGTGGTTGTTGTACTGCGGCTCCTGCATGGCGAGACCGACGAGGTCGTAGCGCGACACGTCGACGTCTTCCGGCGGCATCGCGTCGAGCTTGCCGGGCAGGTCGCGCGACAGGATCGAGCGGTGGTTCGGCTCGTCGCGCAGCTTGATGCGGACCTCGGTGCCCGCCCGGTTGATCAGGTCGGCGGTCTTGCGCCGGCAGACCAGGGTCACGTTGTGACCGGCCATCAGGAGCTTGGTCCCCAGCAGCGAACCGTAGGAAGCCCCCAGGATCAGCGTATTTCGCGGCATGTTCTCTCCCACGACCGTAAATGTCTCGCCTTAGCCGTCTAAAGGCGGTCGGTAAGCTCGTGTGACTGGCGTGCCGCCGCCTCAACCAGGCCAAGGAGATAGACGAGAGATTCCGCCAACAAAAATCATTTTATCTGACGATATGCGTAAAATATTTTACTGATGTCGGACGCTTTCGCGCCGAAGTATCTGATCAATTTTAATCTGGCACAGAACAATTTGCGTGTCCTGGCGTATCGACGATGCTTGCGGATCCGGTGCTTGATCCGCAAGCTCCAACGCAGGGCGAGCGCGCTGCGGCCGAGATGGAAATCGGCAGGAGTGGTTCGAAGATCTCCTGCGTCACGACTGAGGGCCACCACCGCAAACCATTCGGATCGAGGAGCAATGCCGATCGACTCGCATTAATCTCACGCCCATCGGCGGGGCGCCGATCTGAGATTGAAGAGATCGGGCCCCGACCATGCGCTCAACGCGCCCTCAGGCCTGTGGCAGGAATGGACGTATCAGAAGGATTTGAGCACCGAGTCGACGACTTTCTTGGCGTCGCCGAACAGCATCATGGTGTTGTCGCGGAAGAACACCTCGTTCTCGACGCCCGCGTAGCCCGAGCCCATGCCGCGCTTGATGAACAGCACGGTCTTGGCCTTTTCCACGTCGAGGATCGGCATGCCGTAGATCGGCGAGGCCTTGTCGGTCTTGGCCGCCGGGTTGGTGACGTCGTTGGCGCCGATCACGAAGGCCACATCGGCCTGCGGGAACTCGCCGTTGATGTCCTCCAGCTCGAACACCTCGTCGTAGGGCACGTTCGCCTCGGCCAGCAGCACGTTCATGTGACCCGGCATGCGGCCCGCCACCGGGTGGATGGCGTACTTCACGTCGACGCCTTCCTTCTTCAGCATGTCGGCCATCTCGCGCAAGCTGTGCTGCGCCTGGGCGACCGCCATGCCGTAGCCCGGGACGATGATCACCCGCTCGGCGTTCTTCATGATGTAGGCCGCGTCGTCGGCCGAGCCCTGCTTCACCGGCCGCGTCTCGACCTGGCCCGTGCCGGCCGCGGCGGTGTCGCCGCCGAACCCGCCCAGGATGACCGAGATGAACGACCGGTTCATCGCGTGGCACATGATGTAGGACAGGATCGCGCCCGAGGAGCCGACCAGCGAGCCGGTGATGATCAGCGCGAGGTTGCCCAGGGTGAAGCCGATGCCGGCCGCCGCCCAGCCCGAGTAGGAGTTGAGCATCGACACGACCACCGGCATGTCGGCGCCGCCGATCGGGATGATGATCAGACCGCCCAGAACCAGCGCGGCGATGACGATCAGCCAGAACAGGGCCTTCGACTCGGTGCCGATGAACAGCGCGATCAGCAGCACGAGGCCCGCGGCCAGCAGCCCGTTGATCAGGTGGCGCTGCGGCAGCAGGATCGGCTTGCCGGACATCCGCCCGTCGAGCTTGGCGAAGGCGATCACCGAGCCGGTGAACGTGATGGCGCCGATGGCCACGCCCAGCCCCATCTCGAACAGCGACTGCTTGTGGAAGTGGCCGTTCTCGATGATCCCGAAGGCCTGCGGCGCGTAGAGCGCCCCGGCCGCCACGAACACCGCCGCCAGACCCACCAGCGAGTGGAAGGCCGCCACGAGCTGCGGCATCGCGGTCATCGGCACGCGCTTGGCGATCACCGCGCCGGCGCCGCCGCCGATCCCGAGGCCGAGCAGGACCAGCACCCAGGCGCCGATCCCAGCCGGCGGATGGCCGATCAGGGTGGTCAGGATGGCCAGCCCCATGCCGACCATGCCGTACAGGTTGCCCTGACGGGAGGTGGTGGGGTGCGAGAGCCCCCGCAGCGCCATGATGAACAGGACGCCGGCGACGATATACAGAAGGGAGGAGACGTTCTCGGACACCGGCTCAGCCCTTCTTCTTGTACATGCCGAGCATGCGCTGCGTGACGAGGAAGCCCCCGAAGATGTTCACGCTGGCGAGCACGATGCCGATGAAGCCGAAGAACCGGGCGAGCCCGGTGCCCTTCTCGATCAGCGGGACGCCGACCGCCAGGATCGCGCCGACGATGATCACCGACGAGATCGCGTTGGTGACCGACATCAGCGGCGTGTGGAGCGCCGGGGTCACCGACCAGACCACGTAGTAGCCGACGAAGATCGCCAGCACGAAGATCGCCAGCCGGAACACGGTGGGATCGACCGCGCCGCCGGTGGCGGCGCTGAGCCCGTGGCCCATGCCGTCGGCGATGGCCTGGGCCTGGTCGGCGGCGTTGCGGGCGACCGCGGCCGCGGCGCGCGCGGCGTCGGCCAGCACGCGGGCCTGATCGGCCGCCTGATCGGGAGGAACGACGACGTTTGCCATGCTGGTTTCCCTCGCGATCGGATCAGGCGGCGCCGACCGCCGGCGCGGCGGTCTCGGCCTTCGGCTGGAAGGACGCGTGCACGACGGAGCCGTCACGCGTCAGGTTGGTGGCCTTCACCAGCTCGTCGTCCCAGTTGATGGCCAGCGCCTTCGTCTCCTTGTCGATCAGCGTCTCGACGAAGGCGTAGAGGTTGCGCGCGTAGAGGCTCGACGCGGTGGCGGCGAGGCGGCCCGGCACGTTGGTGTGGCCGACGATCTTCACCCCGCGCTCGGTGGTGACGACCTCGCCGGCCTTCGCGCCGGCGACGTTGCCGCCGCGCTCCACCGCGAGATCCACCAGGACCGAACCGGGCTTCATCGACGCGACCATCTCCTCGGAGACGAGCTTCGGCGCCGGACGGCCCGGGATCAGGGCCGTGGTGATGACGATGTCCTGCTTGGCGATGTGGCCGCGCACGAGCTCGGCCTGCTTCTTCTGGTACTCGGCCGACATCTCCTTGGCGTAGCCGCCCGCGGTCTCGGCCTGCTTGAACTCGTCATCCTCCACGGCGACGAACTTGGCGCCGAGCGATTCGACCTGCTCCTTCGTGGCCGGGCGCACGTCGGTGGCGGTCACGACCGCGCCGAGGCGGCGGGCCGTGGCGATGGCCTGGAGGCCCGCGACGCCGACGCCCATCACGAAGACCCGGGCGGCCGGAACCGTGCCGGCGGCGGTCATCATCATCGGCATGGCGCGGCCGTACTCGGCCGCGCCGTCGACCACGGCGCGGTAGCCCGCGAGGTTCGCCTGCGAGGACAGCACGTCCATGACCTGCGCGCGGGTGATGCGCGGCATCAGCTCCATGGCAAAGCCCGAGACGCCGGCCTCGGCCATGGCCTTGAGGGCGGTCTCGTTGCCGTAGGGGTCCATGATCGCCACGACCGTGGCGCCGTGCTTGAAGAGCGGCAGCTCCTCGGCGCCCGGGCGGCGGACCTTGAGGACGAGATCGGCGTCGCGGGCGGCGTCGGCGGCACTCCCGGCGATGCTCGCCCCGGCAGCCTCATATTCGGAATCGAGGATCCCGGCCTTCATGCCGGCGCCCGACTGCACCACCACGTCGGCGCCGAGCGCCTTGAACTTCTTGACGGTCTCCGGGACCGCGGCCACGCGCGGTTCCGCGGAGTCCGTCTCGGACAGCACAGCAATGCGCATGGTGCTTCAACCTTTGAGCACGTCGACCAGGGTCGAGCCCAGCCGGGCGGGCGACGGCGAGACGCGGATCCCGGCCTCTTCCATGGCGGCGATCTTGTCCTCGGCGCCGCCCTTGCCGCCCGAGATGATCGCGCCGGCATGGCCCATGCGGCGGCCCGGAGGCGCCGTGCGGCCGGCGATGAAGCCGACCATCGGCTTCTTGCGCCCGCGCCTGGCCTCGTCACGCAGGAACTGCGCCGCCTCCTCCTCGGCCGAGCCGCCGATCTCGCCGATCATCACGATCGACTCGGTCTTCGGATCAGCCAGGAACAGCTCCAGCACGTCGATGAACTCGGTGCCCTTCACCGGGTCGCCGCCGATGCCCACCGCGGTGGTCTGACCGAGACCGGCATTCGAGGTCTGGAACACCGCCTCGTAGGTCAGCGTGCCCGAGCGGGAGACGATGCCGACCGAGCCCGGCCGGAAGATGTTGGCCGGCATGATGCCGATCTTCGACGCGCCCGCCGTGACGATGCCCGGGCAGTTCGGCCCGACGAGCCGGGACTTCGAGCCGGTCAGCGCCCGCTTCACCTTCACCATGTCGAGCACCGGAATGCCTTCCGTGATGCAGACGATCAGCGGCACCTCGGCGGCGATCGCCTCGCAGATCGCGTCGGCGGCGCCCGGCGGCGGCACGTAGACCACCGAGGCGTCGGCGCCCGTGGCCGCGCGGGCCTCGGCGACCGTGTCGAAGACCGGCAGGCCGAGGTGGCTGGAGCCGCCCTTACCCGGGCTCGTGCCGCCGACCATCTTGGTGCCGTAGGCAATCGCCTGCTCGGAGTGGAAGGTCCCGTTCTTGCCGGTGAAGCCCTGGCAGATGACCTTGGTGTTGGCGTCGATCATCACCGACATGATCAGGCTCCCTTCACGGCGGCGACGATCTTCTGGGCGGCGTCGTCGAGGTCGTCCGCCGGGATGACGTTGAGGCCGGAACTGCG
The DNA here is from genome assembly GCF_054611515.1 of Methylobacterium sp. CM6257. Classification (NCBI taxonomy): domain Bacteria; kingdom Pseudomonadati; phylum Pseudomonadota; class Alphaproteobacteria; order Hyphomicrobiales; family Methylobacteriaceae; genus Methylobacterium; species Methylobacterium sp. CM6257. The sequence goes on along the minus strand of NZ_CM137735.1, from coordinate 3,410,976 downwards.
GATGATGGCCTTGCCCTGCTCGACGTTGGTGCCTTCCAGCCGCACCACCAGCGGCACCTGCAGACCCACCGCCTTGACGGCCGCGATCACGCCGTTGGCGATCACGTCGCACTTCATGATCCCGCCGAAGATGTTGACGAGGATCCCCTTCACGTTCGGGTCGGCGGTGATGATCTTGAACGCCGCCGTGACCTTCTCCTCGGAGGCGCCGCCGCCGACATCGAGGAAGTTCGCCGGCTCCTCGCCGTAGAGCTTGATGATGTCGAGGGTCGCCATGGCCAGGCCGGCGCCGTTGACCATGCAGCCGATCGTGCCGTCGAGCGCGATGTAGGCGAGGTCGTACTTCGACGCCTCGATCTCCTTGGCGTCCTCCTCGGTCTCGTCGCGCAGCGCGACGATGTCGGGGTGCCGGTAGAGGGCGTTCGAGTCGAAGGCCATCTTGGCGTCGAGGCACTTGAGGTGCCCGTCCGCGGTCAGCACCAGCGGGTTGATCTCGAGCAGGCTCATGTCCTTGGCGACGAAGGCCGCGTAGAGCTTCTCGGTGAGCGCGGCGGCCTCCTTGGCCTGGGCGCCCGACAGCCCCAGCGCCTTGGCGACGGCGCGGCCGTGATGGGGCATGACGCCGGTGGCCGGGTCGACCGCGATCGTGTGGATCTTCTCGGGCGTGTCGTGGGCCACCGCCTCGATGTCCATGCCCCCCTCGGTGGAGACCACGAAGGCGACGCCGCCGGTGGCGCGGTCGACCAGCATCGAGAGGTAGAATTCCTCGGCGATCTGGGCGCCTTCCTCGATGTAGAGGCGGTTGACCTGCTTGCCGGCCGGGCCGGTCTGGATCGTCACCAGCGTCTGGCCGAGCATCTCGCCGGCGAACTGCTTGACCTCGTCGATCGACTTGGTGACGCGCACGCCGCCCTTGGCGCCCTCGGGTGCCCCCTTGAACGTGCCCTTGCCGCGACCGCCCGCGTGGATCTGGCTCTTCACGACCCAGACGGGACCGCCGAGCTCCTTGGCGGCGGCCTCGGCCTCCGACGGGTTGAAGATGGCCACGCCGCGGGAGACCGGCAGGCCGAACTCCTTCAGCACGGCCTTGGCCTGGTATTCATGGATATTCATAGAATAATAGCCATTTATCTAAGATGATAAGCTTCGTTATATCAATCGGAACTCGAAAACATTAAAAATAATCTGTCTTCAAGAGGAAATTAAATTCGAACCGGTGCGCGCAAGAATTCTGCCTCATTCACGCCGTGATGGAAATTTCTTAGTATTGTACTCGACGGTTTCTGTCGGGAAGACACGAGCCGGCAGCGGCTGGTGGGCTGGCAGGAGTGGGCGGAAGTGCAGGCGTCTTGCGAGGTCGGGATCGACCATCGCAGGTTCTTCCTGCGACAGGCACAGGCCGGCTCGCGCGACGCGAGCCGGCCCGCTTGCGTTTCTAGGCGAGCGGGCGGACCCGCTGCCCTCACTTCTTCTTCTTGATGCCGCTCTGCGGGTTGAGGCTGCCGATGTTGCCGCTCTCGCTGCCGGCGGCCGGGTCGATCACGGCGTTGACCAGCGCGGGCCGGCCGGAGTTCATCGCCTCGTTGACCGCGCGGGTCAGCTCGTCCGGCGTGGTGACGTGGTAGCCGACGCCGCCAAAGGCCTCCATCATCTTGTCGTAGCGGGAGTCCTTCACGAACACCGTCGTGGCCGGGTCACGCCCGGTCGGGTCGGCGTCCGTGCCGCGGTAGATGCCGTTGTTGTTGAACACCACGATGCAGACCGGCAGCTCGTACCGGCAGATCGTCTCGATCTCCATGCCGGAGAAGCCGAAGGCGCTGTCGCCTTCCACCGCCAGGACCGGCTTGCCGGTCTCGATCGCGGCCGCGACGGCAAAGCCCATGCCGATGCCCATGATGCCCCAGGTGCCCACGTCCAGGCGCTTGCGCGGCTGGTACATGTCGATGATGCCCCGGGCGAGGTCGAGGGTGTTGGCGCCCTCGTTGACCAGGATCGCGTCCGGCCGCTCCTTGATGATCGTGCGCAGCGCCCCCAGAGCGGCATGGAAGTTCATGGGCGAGGCATTGTTCATGAGCTTGGGCGCCATCTTGGCGATGTTCGCCTCACGCTTGGCCTTCAGCGTGTCGATCCAGTCGGCCGGCGGCTGCTGCCAGCCCTGGCCCATCCCGTCGAGCAGCGCCTGCACGCAGGAGCCGATATCGCCGACCACCGGAGCGACGATCTCGACGTTCGAGTCCATCTCGCGGGGCTCGATGTCGATCTGGATGAACTTGGTCGAGCCGGGCTCGCCCCAGGTCTTGCCCTTGCCGTGGGACAGCAGCCAGTTCAGCCGGGCGCCGATCAGCAGCACCACGTCCGAGTCCTTCAGCGCCGTGGAGCGTGCCGCGCCCGCCGAGAGCGGGTGGGTGTCGGGCAGGAGGCCCTTGGCCATGCTCATCGGCACGTAGGGGATGCCGCTCGTCTCCACCAGCGCCCGGATCGCCGCGTCGGCCTGCGCGTAGGCGGCTCCCTTGCCCAGCACGATCAGCGGCCGGCGGGCGGATTTCAGCACCTCCAGGGCCCGGGCAATCGCCTCGGGGGCAGGGTGCTGGGCCGGGGCCGGATCGATCACCTTGACGAGCGACTTGCGGCCCGCCTCGGCGTCCATCACCTGGGAGAACAGCTTGGCGGGCAGGTCGAGATAGACGCCGCCCGGGCGGCCCGAGCAGGCCGCGCGGATCGCGCGGGCCACGCCGATGCCGATATCGGCCGCATGCAGCACCCGGAAGGCCGCCTTGCAGAGGGGCTTGGCGATGGCGAGCTGATCCATCTCCTCGTAGTCGCCCTGCTGCAGGTCGACGATCTCCCGCTCGGAGGAGCCCGAGATCAGGATCATCGGGAAGCAGTTGGTGGTGGCGTTGGCCAGCGCCGTCAGGCCGTTCAGGAAGCCCGGGGCCGAGACGGTGAGGCAGATGCCGGGCTTCTTGGTGAGGAAGCCCGCGATCGCCGCGGCGTTGCCGGCGTGCTGCTCGTGCCGGAACGAGATGACCCGCATCCCCTCGGCCTGCGCCATCCGGCCGAGGTCGGTGATCGGGATGCCCGGCACACCGTAGATGGTCTCGATGCCGTTGAGCTTGAGCGCGTCGATGACGAGGTGGAAGCCGTCGGTCAGGTCCGGCTCGGCCTCGATTTCGGGTGTGTTGTGAACGATCTTGGCCAGAGCGGTCATCGGGGTATCTCCAGAATGGTCAGCTGCGGTGCGGGCGACCCGGGCCGGGTCAGGGCGTGCGGCCGGGGCCGAGGTGCCGCTCACGTCACCCCGGTTTCGAGCCGCGCGTGCCGCCGCAAGTCGCCGGGAGTCGGCGAGTAGATCTCGCCGAACTCCCGGAAATACACCGCGGCGGTCAATACGAAGACCGTTAGGTTGTGCCCGCAGGTCAGGAGAACGATCGCCGCCAGCGCCGCGGCTGCGAATACGACTGAGCGGCGATCGATCAGACTGCGCGGGCCGCGTGCATGGCCTGGATCTGCTCCTGCGTGTAGCCGAGGCCGGCCAGCACCTCGTCGGTGTGCTCGCCGAGCAGCGGCGAGGCCTTCACCTCCACCTTCATGTCGGAGAACTTGATCGGGCTCCCGACGGTCAGGTACTTGCCGAGCTTCGGGTGCGCCACCTCGACCACGGTGCCGCTCTCGCGCAGGGACTTGTCCTCGGCGATCTCCTTCATCGACAGCACCGGCGCGCAGGGGATGTCGTAGGTGCGCAGGATGTCCACCGCCTCGAACTTGGTCTTGTCGGCGAGCCACTCCTCGATCGTCGCGAAGATGTCGAAGATCTTGTCCTGGCGGGCGCGGGGGGTGTTGTAGGCCGGATCGGTGATCCACTCCTCCTTGCCGAGCGCCTTGCAGATCGGCGCCCAGGCATGACCCTGGATGGTGAAGTAGATGTAGGCGTTCGGGTCGGTCTCCCAGCCCTTGCACTTGAGCACCCAGCCCGGCTGGCCGCCGCCGCCCGCGTTGCCGCCGCGCGGCACCACGTCCGAGAACTCGCCGTGCGGGTACTGCGGGTACTCCTCGAGGTAGCCCAGCGCATCGAGGCGCTGCTGGTCGCGCAGCTTCACCCGGCACAGGTTGATCACCGAGTCCTGCATCGACACGGCGACCTTCTGGCCCTTGCCGGTCTTGTTCTTCTGGTGGAGCGCCGTGAGGATGCCGATGGCAAGGTGCATGCCGGTGTTGGAATCGCCGAGCGCGGCGGCGCTGACGGTGGGCGGCCCGTCCCAGAAACCCGTGGTCGAGGCGGCGCCGCCGGCGCACTGCGCGACGTTCTCGTAGACCTTCAGGTCCTCGTAATGGTGACCGTCGGAGAACCCCTTCACCGAGGCGAGGATCATGCCCGGGTTCAGCTCCTGAATGCGCGCCCAGGAGAAGCCCATCCGGTCGAGCGCGCCGGGGCCGAAATTCTCGACCATGACGTCGGAGTTGCGGATCAGCTTCTCCAGAACCTCCTTGCCGGCCTGGGTCTTGGTGTCGAGGGTGAGGGAGCGCTTGTTGGAGTTCAGCATCGTGAAGTAGAGCGCGTCCGCGTCCTCGACGTGACGCAGCTGGGTGCGGGTCACGTCACCGGCGCCGGGGCGCTCGACCTTGATCACGTCGGCGCCGAACCACGCCAGCAGCTGCGTGCAGGCGGGCCCAGCCTGAACGTGCGTGAAGTCGATGATCTTGATCCCTTCCAGCGGCTTACTCATTGGGGCTTCCTCTGTTCGCTAACGGTGGCGAAAGTTTTCAATGCGGCATCGGAACCTACCGAATAGCCGGTCGACCGTCTCTTGGTATCTGGTATACCACATACACAATCTCGTCAATCCCGCACCGCGGATGCAGGCCCGGGGCCTGATCGATATGATGGGCTGGCGTCAGGTCGGACTGATCGAGAGCATCAGCCTAGCATTACAGTTGCGTTTTTGTGCGTGTTGGCTGACGGTTGGCCCGGCTTGGCTTCCGGCGCTGCCGCCGCCGTTTGGCGTCTGACGCGCGTTGTTTGAGATGGGCCTGGCGGGCGGCCGCCTGATGGGCCCGTCGCCAGAGCGACCATGCGATGACGTGAGCGGGCTGAATGCGCCGCTGCGCCAGCCGCACCGCGATGCGACGGATCTCCTGCACCGACCAGCGGATCAGTGGGCGCGCCGTCTCGGCCGGGCTCGGCTTTTTGGGGGCGGCGCGTTGGCGTGATGGCGGATCACCGCCAGCAGGGCGAAGGCCATCATGACCAAGCTGACGTGCCGGTGCCAACCGTGCCAGGAACGGGTCTCATTGTGAGCGAGCCCGAGTTCGGTCTTGGCCGTCTCGAACGCGTCCTCGATGCTCCAACGCCGTCCCTCGACGCTGACCAGGGTCTGGATCGGCGTGCCGGCCGGGCACCAGGTCGTGAAGTAGGCCCGCTCGCCATCGCTCAGGCTGCGGCGGATCAGGAGCCCCCGCGTCCACAGGCCGGTCTGGTCGTAGGCGGCCCCATCGAGGTTGGCCAGTTCACAATAGGCCCAGTCGTACAGCCGCGCGCCCTTCGTCCCGTCGCCCGCCGACAGGCGCGTCCAGGCCGAGGAAGCCAGGCCATCCGCGATCGTCTCGGCGGTGCCGGCCACCAGCGGCTTGCCGGCCCAGGAGTGGAACGGGTGATCGCTCTTAACCCCGAGCACGTAACCCTTGCCCGCCCGCCGCAGTGCCATCTCGATGTCGCCGACCCCGTAGACGGTGTCGGCCGCCACCCAGGAAAACGGCACGCCGGCGGCCATCGCCCGCTCGATCATCGCCAGAGCCAATCCCGGCTTGGTTGCGAAGGTCGTCCCCTTCGGCACGTGGGCGGCGGCCAGCCGGGCTGGATCCGAGGTCCAGGTCTGGGGCAGGTACAAGGCCCGATCGATGAAGGCATGACCGTGCCGTGAGACATAGGCCGCGAATACGCCGATCTGACAGTTCGTGATCTTGCCGGCCAAGCCGGTGTACTGGCGATGCACGCCGCACGAGGCCTTGCCCTGCTTCAGAAAGCCGGTCTCGTCGAGAACCAGAACCGCATCCGGGTCGGCCAGCGTCTCCAGAGCATAGTCACGCACCACGTCGCGCAGAGCGTCGGCGTCCCAGCGTCCGCGCCCAAGCACCGCCTGCTGGCGCCAGGGCCCCGGATCGCCCGCGGCTTCCGCCCGCATCCAACCCGTCTTGCGCCGCTCTGCACCGAGCAGTCCATCCAGGAACGCTCCGGCCGAGGCGGCGACCCGGTCCTGGGTGAACAGAGGCCGCATGCGCCCCTTCACCTCCCGGAGCGACGAGGCCCACAACTCCAGCGTCGCCTCGACCGAACTCTCCGACGTCCATGATGCGCGAATCATGGCCACGCAAAGAGTCAGAACCTCGCCCAAAACGCAACTGTAATGCTAGGTAGGGAACTCATACAACCATTTGCCACCGCTCGCGTTTTCTTCCTGAGTTTGGGGTTTCCGGCGCAGGAGGATGGCGATGGCACGACTGTTCTGGCTCTCAGGCCTGGGCGCGGATTGAGCCGCACTTGCCTCACGGTCGACCGGGCAAGCCTCGGGTCGATGACAGACGGGTGATCAGCGGCATCCTGCATGTGCTGAAGATCGGCTGCCGCTGGCAGGATACGCCCTGCGCCTACGGCCCGCACACGACGATCTACAACCGCTACAACAGGTGGTCGCAGCGTGGGGTCTGGCAGCGTCCGTTTGCCAAGATCGCAGCCGCAGGCCCTATCCCCGACGAGCTGATGCTCGACGCCTCGCACGTGAAGGCCCATCGTTCGGCCGCAGGCGGAAAGGGGGGGCCTGGAGCCAGGCCCTCGGGCGCTCGCGCGGCGGCTTCACGAGCAAAATCCATTGCTTGGCCGATGGTCGTGGCCGACCGGTTGCGTTCGCCCTGACACCGGGCAACGTGGCTGATATCAGCATGGCACTGCCTTCTGCTGCGGGCGGTCGTTCCCCCCAAGCGCCTGATCGCCGACAAGGCCTACGATGCGCAGAGCCTGAGGGATTGGCTGAAGAGCCATCGGGTGATCGCCACCCTCCCGTCCACGGCCACCCGGACGGTGCCCTACAAGCACAGCCGGATCGCATACCGTCGGCGTAATCGGATCGAGCGTCTGTTCGGCCATCTCAAAAACTGGCGGCGCGTCGCGACCCGCTATGATCGTCTGGCCTGCAACTATCTGGCCGCCGTCGCGCTCGCCGCCTGCGTTCTCGCATGGACCTGAATGAGTCCCCTACCTGCCGAGGTGCAGGCGCGCGGTGGCGACGCCGATCCGTTGCGCGTGATGCAGGAGCTCGGCCAAGCCATAGGCTTCGTCGCCGCCGGTATGATCTTCGTCGCCAGGGACAATCCGGAGCGTACGGTCAGAAATCTCCCCCCCACCATGAGCGTCTGACTGGCGGCCTCGGCCGGCATCGTGGCCGGGGCGGCCCAGTTCACGCTGCTCGCGGCGGCAATGGGGTTCGGGCTCGCCATCCTCATCCTGATCACCGCCCTGAAGCGTCCCGGGCTTGCCCGAACAGAGCAGGACGACCGAAGGGCGCGGTGGCGCTCACTGAGACGATCAACGCTCGCCCAACATGAGATCGTCCCACCGGCGTGGCCGACGTCGGTGCAATCGCATTCGCCGGGGGCGAATGGGCTGTCGGGAAAGTCCTGACAAAGAATAGGATCGATCAGTGATTCTCCCGACAAAAACTTGAGCTCTCCGGCAGATGCAAGCCGTCAAAAAGTAAATTCGCTGTCATGCTGGAACGGCGATTTCGGCGGCGCCTTTGATCGCTGTAGGCGCCGCCTCACCTTGCTCGGAACGGCGCAGCTCCGGATGAGATCGAGAGTTCTGGATGACGAAGCATATCGGCACGCTCACGGCCTCAGTTCTGCTTGCCTCAGCCGCGTTCACCCCGGCCTTTGCCCGTGCCGCCGATGCATCAGGCCAGGCCGATCCCTCGGCGGCCCCGGTGCCGGTCGCTCCCTCGGCCATGCAGGTGTTCTCGCACATGCAATTCGCTCAGGCGGATCGCCCTGCGCCGACAAAAGACCAGCAGGTGCCCGGTGGACAGACCACCACCATGCGCCAGTCCTCACAAACCCAGGTGACGAGCCAGCAGCCGCTCGGGCCTTTCCCGACGAACGAGGCAACCCGCCAGCCCGTGATCGACCTCGGGATCGGCGAGGACGGGATAAAGAAGGACGTCGCCGCGCTTCAGCAGACCCTCACCGAGCTGCAGCAGCTTCAACTCCAGACCAAGCAGGCGCACTGGAACGCGTCCGGCACCCTGTACTATCCGCTGCATCTGCTGCTGCAGGAACACTACGAAGGCCTGTCGAAATACGCCGACACCATTGCGGAGCGGTTGCTCGCCGTCGGTGCCTCGGCAGATGGCCGGGCCAACACCATCGTGAAGACATCCGGGGTGCCGGAAATTCCGGGCGGCTTCCTCGACGACGCCCAGATCCTGGCGTGGTTCACCAACGCCTACAAGCGCGTGGGCGAGGAGGTGAACGCCGCGATCAAGGCCACCGAGGCGGTCGACCCGACGACCTCGAACCTGCTCCAGGAGGTGGAGCATGGGATCGCCAAGTATCAGTGGCAGATGCGGGCCCAGCTTCAGCGCACCGGCACCGATCCGAACACCGGCTGGGACCTCAACGATAACAAGCCGATCGATCTGCAGGGCCAGCAGACACCAGGCAAAAGCCAGTCAAAGCCCTGAATCCAGCGCGGGCCTCAAGCCGCCGTCCGGTGCGGGGCCAGCAATGCGGCGGACAGGGATCGAGATCGAGGTGCCCTGGCCAGGCGCGAAAGATCCACATGATCAGCGGCTGCTCCATTCTTCAGGATCTCCGGAGGGACCCCGTGTGCCGACCTGCTGTTGCACTTCGCATGTAAGGCGTGTTCTGTGTTTCCCGACTGGCTGCATCTTCTCTCGATTACCAGCTTACTTCTTGGTGGGACCTGCGCCCTCATCGTCTCAGTCGACGTGATCCGCCGCCCGCAGCACATGACGGTGATGAACATCGTCTGGCCCGTCGCGGCCCTGTTCGGCACGCTTGCCGTCGTCTGGGCCTACTTCCGATACGGACGGCTCGCTACGATGGAAGCGCACCACCACGCTAAGGAACGGGGCGAGAAGCCGCCCAACATGACGCAGACGCCCTTCCCGGTGATGGTTGGCAAGGGGGCGCTCCATTGCGGCAGCGGTTGCATGCTGGGCGATGTCGCTGCCGAGTGGCTCGCTTTCCTCGCACCCGCCGTCGCGGTCTGGCTCGGCTGGCAGTCGCTGTTTGGCGAGAAGATGTACGCGGTCTGGCTGCTCGACTTCCTGTTCGCGTTCGGCCTGGGCATCGTCTTCCAGTACTTCGCCATCGTACCTATGCGTGGGCTCTCACCCGGTGAGGGGATAGTCGCAGCGCTTAAAGCTGACACGGCCTCGCTGATCTCATGGCAGGTCGGCATGTACGGCTTCATGGCCTTTGCGCAGTTCTACCTCTTTCAGCACCTGCTTGGGCATCGAGCCGAGGTGAATTCGACGGAATTCTGGTTTGCCATGCAGATCGCCATGGTGACTGGTTTCCTCACCGCCTATCCCGTGAACTGGTGGCTCGTGAGTTCCGGCATTAAGGAAAAGATGTAACCTCCAAAGCATAAATGTTCAATGCGCAATACAGGTGCAGCAAGTCTTGACTCCCCTTCGCAACCTGATTCTGGCTGCACTCCCGCCTGCTGACTGGGCGCAGATCGAGCCACTTCTGGAATTTGTGCCGTTGCGACGGCGGCAAGTGCTGGAGGAGCCCCGTGCGGACATCCCGTACATCTACTTCGTCGAGCACGGGCTTGCTGCCGTGCAGGCGCGGACGCACGCTGATGGCGCCCACGGCATAGGGCTTCTCAGTCGCTTCGGGATGACCGGCCTGCCGCTCGTGCTCGGAACCAGGCGCTCGCCCTTGCGCGTCATCGTCCAGACCGCGGGCGAGGCTTATCGGCTGAAGGCCGCGGATGCCGAGGTGCTCTTCAGCGCAGATACCGCGCTCCGTCGATTGGCGCTGGGCTATGTGCAGGTGCGCATGGTCCACGTCGCTCAGGTGGCGTTGTGCAACGCGCATCATGATGTTGAGCACCGGGTCCAGCGCTGGTTGCTGCTGGCTCAGGACCTGCTGGGTGAGGACGAGATTTGCGTCGGCCATGCCACCATCGCCGCTCACCTTGGGATGCGACGGCCGAGCGTGAGCGAGCACGTCAAGCGGCTGGAGCAGGCTGGCCTCGTGAGCCAGAAGTTTGCCTGCATTACGGTACGGGATCGTGCGGGGCTGGAGCGGGGCGCGTGCGAGTGCCATCGGCTGATCTGGGCCGAGTACCGGAGGCTGCAACAGACCTCAGACTGGCAGCCCGCGGGGTACCCCGATGCGGCATAGGTCGGGTCCGCAACGGGCCGTACGAGGAGCCGCTTTCCCCCCTACCGATGCCCAGAAGCGGTCAGGCCGTTTTCGGCGACCATCAGTCACTCAGGTCCATCCGATCTGATTGGACGGCTTGGAAGCGGACGCTCCCGAGGCCTGCTTTGGGTCAGGGATTCACCGTGGCTGTGTTCGGCCGCGCGCCATCAGAAAGCCCCGCACCGTTTCCGCACGGGATGCTTTTCGGCAAAAAAGGGAGGCCGCCTTTCGGCGGCCTCCTTCCTCGGCTGGACGGATGGCCTGGACTTAGAAGTCCATGCCGCCCATGCCGCCGCCCGGCATCGCCGGAGCAGGGCTGTCCTTCTTCGGCGCGTCGGCGATCATCGCCTCGGTGGTCACCAGCAGGCCGGCCACGGAAGCCGCACCCTGCAGGGCGGTGCGCACCACCTTGGCCGGGTCGACGATGCCGGCCTGGACCATGTCGACGTACTCCTCGGTCTGGGCGTTGAAGCCGAAGGTCTCCGAGGAGGTGTTGTCGGTGATCTTGCCGACCACGATCGAGCCCTCCACGCCCGCGTTTTGGGCGATCTGGCGGATCGGCGCCTCAAGCGCCTTCAGCACGATCTTGATGCCGGCCTGCACGTCCGGAACGTCGGACTTCAGCTCGGAAACCGCCTTCTTGGCCCGCAGCAGCGCGGTGCCGCCGCCCGGGACGATGCCTTCCTCGACCGCCGCGCGGGTGGCATGCAGGGCATCCTCCACCCGGTCCTTCTTCTCCTTCACCTCGACCTCGGTCGAGCCGCCAACACGAATGATCGCAACGCCGCCCGCGAGCTTGGCCAAGCGCTCCTGCAGCTTCTCCCGGTCGTAGTCCGAGGTGGTCTCCTCGATCTGCGCCTTGATCTGCGCGATGCGGCCCTCGATGTCGGACTTCTCGCCGGCGCCGTCGATGATCGTGGTGTTCTCCTTCTCGATGCGCACGCGCTTGGCGCGACCGAGCATGGGGAGCGTCACGTTCTCGAGCTTGATGCCGAGATCCTCGGCGATCATCTGGCCCTTGGTCAGGATCGCGATGTCCTCGAGCATCGCCTTGCGGCGGTCACCGAAGCCCGGCGCCTTGACGGCCGCGACCTTCAGGCCGCCGCGCAGCTTGTTGACCACCAGGGTGGCGAGCGCCTCGCCCTCGATGTCCTCGGCGATGATCAGCAGCGGCTTGCCGGTCTGAACAACGGCCTCGAGCACCGGCAGCATGGCCTGGAGCGAGGAGAGCTTCTTCTCGTGGATGAGGATGTAGGGATCCTCGAGCTCGGCGACCATCTTCTCCGCGTTCGTGATGAAGTACGGGGAGAGGTAGCCGCGGTCGAACTGCATGCCCTCGACGACGTCGAGCTCGGTCAAAGCTGTTTTGGCTTCTTCAGCCGTGATGACGCCCTCGTTGCCCACCTTCTGCATGGCGTGGGCGATCATCTCGCCGATCTCCTTGTCGCCGTTGGCGGAGATCGTGCCGACCTGGGCGATCTCCTCCGACGAAACGACCTTCCTGGCGCGCGAGGTGATGTCCTTCACGGCGGCCTGCGTGGCGAGGTCGATGCCGCGCTTCAGGTCCATCGGGTTGATGCCGGCGGCGACGTACTTGGCGCCCTCGCGGACGATGGCGGCGGCCAGCACGGTCGCGGTGGTGGTGCCGTCACCCGCGAGATCGCTCGATTTCGAGGCCACTTCGCGCACCATCTGGGCGCCCATGTTCTCGAACTTGTCGGCGAGCTCGATCTCCTTGGCGACCGTCACACCGTCCTTGGTGATGCGCGGGGCGCCGAAGCTCTTCTCGATCACGACGTTGCGGCCCTTCGGGCCCAGCGTCACCTTCACCGCGTTGGCGAGAAGCTCGACGCCGTGCAGCATCTTCTCGCGGGCATCTGACGAGAAACGTACGTCTTTCGCTGCCATTGTGTGTCACTCCTTAACTTGGACATGACTGCGGGAATGGGCCCCTGATCTCAGGCGGCCTGCTTGAGCGCCTCGGAGGCGTCGATGACGCCCATGATGTCGGATTCCTTCATGATCAGGAGATCCTGACCGTCGATCTTGACCTCGGTGCCGGACCACTTGCCGAACAGCACGCGGTCGCCGGCCTTCACGTCGAGCGCGTTGACGCGGCCCTGCTCGTCGCGGGCGCCGGGACCGACGGCGACGACCTCGCCCTCCTGCGGCTTCTCCTTGGCGGTGTCCGGGATGATGATGCCGCCCCTGGTCTTCTCCTCGCTCTCGATGCGACGGACGACCACGCGGTCGTGCAGCGGACGGAACTTCATAGCTGCCTCCAGTCTGAGTGCTACAGATCGAGAAGTTCGCCAGACCCCAGATGGGCGGCCTGGCCACGGTCAGGCCGCGCCACCACAGAGCCACGCGCCGGATCCGCGTCCAAAACTTAGCACTCGCCAGGCGAGAGTGCCAGCGGCGGCGCGCGAGTTTGGCAGCCGCCGTTGTCGGCGAGTGCTAAAAGCCTGAAGCCGTTCGCGATTTTCCTGTTGTTAACAGCCGAGCCGGCAACCTTCTTGCTTCGTCGCGAGTCACTATCGGGATGAATGCAGGAGGTGCCGCCATGAGCGTTTCGACAGCCTTCCGTCGTCAGCTGGAAGGCTACAGCCTGACGACAGCCGAGATCCTGTACCACCTGCCCGACCATCCGCATCTGCTGCAGACCTTCATCTGGCAACAGCACGATCTGTTCCCGGAATTTCCCGAGCTGAGGCGCTTCCTGGCGTTCTGGCAGGAAGCCCTCGATGGGCCGCTGCACTCGGTGAAGGTGGCCCACAGCCGCCTGATCAGGCCCGCAGAACTGAGAGCCATCGGCAGCGAGTTCAACCTGCACTGACGCAGACGGGAGGCCCGCGGCAGCGATGGGCGTGTCGTTCAGTGCAGGCGCATGGTCCACTGCATGGCGCCCGGCGTGAACGGAGGAACAGCGCCGCCCGAGGCCACGAGGCGATCGTTCTCCTCGCCGGTCTCGGCGTCGATCGTGCGCTCCAGGATCGCGACGCCGGTCGTACGCTGACCGAGAGCCTCAGCGTAGAACCGTGCCGCACCGGGGTCATCAAACACGAGCGCCTGCCGCGCGCCGACCACCGTGCCGGCACGCTCAAACGGAAGGACGATGTAGGTTCTGGTGAACTCCGCTCTCATCACACTGCACCCATCGACGCGACTGATTGCGTGCTGAGGTGGGGAGCCCATCGGTCACGCTTCAAGTCCCTGCAGACCGGCCGGGCCGCGGGAGGGCTTGAATTCGGCTGTCTACCCCACCCTGTACCCCGGACTGCGGGCGACAAAGGGTTTGGCGGCTCCTGGGCCGTCCGGGCCAGCTTGTTGGTCCACGGGCTGCCTCTTCGCGTCCGAGGGGCGCGCCGGCCGGAACCAGGTACCTCCTAGAACCCCTCGCCTGGGCGTGCCCCATCGGATGATAAGAGGAGGCGGCCGTGACCCGGCTCCGATCGGGCTGTTCATCGATCCGAAAAGGCAGTGGAGAGCCCGCCATCCCGGGCGCGCAACGGGGCTTGTCGACAGGGGTGATGGCGCGGGGGCGGGACCTTGGTTCGCGATCCGACGGTCTCGGTCCGACGCGCGGCCGAAAGGGTTATGCAGGCGGGGTCATCATCGGGGCCGAAGAGAGGGAGACGCGAATGACGGATGCGCTGCGCGACAACGTCGACCAGGGCCGCTTCGAGTTGGCGGTCGGCGGCGACGTCGCATTCGCAACCTATCGCCGGGAGGCGGGCCGTCTGATCATCAGCTACGTCTACGCGCCGCCCGTCCTGCGCGGCACCGGGGCGGCCGACCGGCTCATGGAAGGGGTGGCGGCGCGGGCCCGGGCAGGCGGCGAACGGATTGTGCCCCTGTGCGGCTACGCCAGGGCTTGGCTGCACAGGCACCGCGCGCATCATGATCTGCTCGCGTGAGGAGCGGCCAGGACCGGCCATTCGAGTCGATCCGAAGCGGGATCATCGGCAGAGCGACGCGGGCGGCCGGCCCTTCAGGTCCAGGAGGCCCTCAGCGGCGGCAGCCCGCTAAGCCGCCGCACGACCGGCCATGTAGCTGCGCCAGCCGCCGAACCGCGTGATGTCCGTCGCACCCGCGACGCCGGCCGCCTCGACCAGAAAGCCCTTCGGTGCGGTCCCGTCGGCGAGCCGCAGGGTGCCGATGCCGAGCGGCGCCGGGATGCCGGCCACGAAGGTCCCGAAGGCGGCGGGCGGCAGCGCCCACACCTCCGTCTCGATAGCGCCGCCTTCGCCCGGGGCCACCCGGAGCAGGCCGGGGCGCTGCGGGGGTCCGCCCGGCAGGGCGTAGAGGCGGTAGTCCGGCTCGGTCTTGATCGAACGCAGGTACCGGGCGCCGCGCCCGGCCAGTTCGCGGTTCAGGGGCAGCCCCGACAGATGCGCGCCGACGACCGCCAGCTCGATCTCGCCGGGCCTCGCCCAGGCCGGCCCCGGCTTCGCCGCCGGGACCGGCGCCGTGCCCGCGCCGATCCGGCCGGCGGAGGCCGCATGCAGGCGCGCGCCCAGAGCGGCGAGCAGCCCGTCGGACCCGCGCGGTGCGAGCAGGGTGATCCCGGCGGGGAAGCCGTCGGCGCGGGGCCGCCCCGGGACCGCGAGGGCGCACCAGTCGAGCAGATTGACGAAGTTGGTGTAGGTGCCGAGCTCGCTGTTCGGTCCGACCGGGTCGGCCTCCACGGCGGCGCGGGTCTGCGGGCGCGGGTAGGTCGGTACGGCGAGCACGTCGATGCGGTCCCAGACCGCGTCGGCTTCCTGGCGCAGCTCCGCCAAGCGGTAGAGGCCCGCAAAGGCATCCGCGGCGCTGTAGCGTTCGGCGGCTCCGATCACCGCCCGCGTCGTCGGGTGCAGGATCCCGGGGCGCGTCTCCATCACCAGGCGGATCGCCGCGTAGCGCTCGGCGACCCACGGCCCGTCGTAGAGCAGGCCCGCGACGGCGAACATCGGGCTCAGGTCGACCGAAACCGCCGCGCCGGTGAGCGCTTCGAGATCGACGGCCGTCGCCGCAAAGGCCACCTCCGAGAGCCCGTCACCGCCGAACCGGAGGCTCGCCGCGTCCGGGAGCCCCAAGCGCAGGCCCGGCGGAAGGCCGGCGGGCGCGGGCGGCACGGGCAGCGCCCGCGCCCAGGGATCGGTCTTGTCAGGACCCAGCATGACCCGGAAGGCCGCGTCGGCGTCGGCGACGGTGCCGGCGAAGACCGAGAGTGTATCGAGGGTGCGGCAGGCCGGCAGCATGCCGCGACTGGAGACAGCGCCGAGGGACGGCTTCAGCCCGACGACGTTGTTGAGCGCCGCCGGCACCCGCCCGGAGCCCGCCGTATCGGTCCCGAGGGCGAACGACACGATCCCGTGGGCCACCGCCACGGCCGAGCCGCTGCTGGAGCCCCCGGGCACGTAGGCCGGATCAATGGCGTTGCGCGGGACCGGGTAGGGGGTGCGCAGGCCCACGAGCCCGGTGGCGAACTGGTCGAGATTGGTCTTGCCGATCAGGACCGCCCCGGCTGCGAGCAGGCGTGTCACCGCGGGCGCGGTCTCGGCCGGCGTGTAGGCGAAGTCCCGACAGGCGGCGGTGGTCGGCAGGCCGGCCACGTCGATGTTGTCCTTGACGGCGAAGGGCACACCCCAGAGCGGCTGCGACGCGGGATCGAAGGGCGGGAGCGCCGCCGCTTCCGCCAGTGCTTCGCCCTCCGGCACGAGCGCGAGGAAGATGCCGGGATCGCCGACCGCGGCGAGCCGCCGGTAGGATTCGGCCACGACGGTGCGCGGGTCGAGACCCGCGGCGTAGGCCGCGTGCAGGAGCGGGATCGTCGGAAAGGGAGGCACGGCGGCTCCTCGTCTCAGGCCAGCTCGGGGGTCAGGACGCATCGCCGGTGGCGCGGTACCAGTCGAGGATCTCGGTCCCCTGCATAAGGACCGTGTCGCGGCGCGCCAGGATGGCGTCGAGCAGCCGCTCCAGCAGGCCGATCCGGTGCGGCACGCCGGTGATGTAGGGGTGGATCGCGAAGCTCATCACCTTGGCCCCGCCGAGGGGGCCGGAGCCGGCGGCCTCGGCGGCGAGCCGGTCGAGATGGGCGAGCGCCCGCTCCACGAACTCGTCGGCCCGGTGGTGCTGGATGGCCAGCAGCGGGATGTCGTTGAGCTCGACCGAGTAGGGGAGGGCGACGAGGTCGCCCGTGCGCGTCGCCACCCGGCAAGGGCGGTCGTCGAGCACGAAGTCGCCGACGTACTCGAGGCCGGCCGCGTGAAGGTGGTCGGGCGTGTCGAGAGTCTCGGTGAGGCCCGGCCCGAGCCAGCCGCGGGGCGGCCGCCCGGTCGCCTCGGTGATCGCCGCGACCGTGCGGGCGATCATCTCCGGCTGGTCCGCGACCCTGTGGGTCGGGACCTGGTGGAAGCCGTGGGCCATGAACTCCCAGCCGGCCGCGTGGGCCGCCTCGGCGATGCGGGGATAGGCCGTGCAGACCGAGCCGTTGATCGACAGGGTCGGGCGGATGCCCCGGCTGGCGAACGCCTCGAGGAAGCGCCAGAACCCGACCCGCATGCCGTATTCGTGCCACGCCCAGTTCGGGATGTCCGGCAGCAGGCTCGCGGCGGCCGGCGGCACCAGGATCTGGCGCGGCATCGGGTGGTCGATCAGCCAGTGCTCGACGTTGACCACCGGCCAGACGGCGACGTGCCGGCCCCCGGGCAGGGTCAGGCGCGGCCGGTCCACGGCGGCGCGGTAGGCGAGGCGGTTCTCGGGCCGGCGGGGATCGTCGGGGGTGGTGTCCATCAGGCAGCGGCCCGCAGGGCGTGGTGGCTGTGGAGCTGCGCCGCGAGCATCCGGCGCAGGTCGTTGAAGGCCGGGCTCGACACGTCGCGCCGCCGCGGCAGCTCGACCGGGTAGATCGCCTCGATCCGGCCGGGGCCGGGCGACATCATCACGATGCGGTCGGCCAGGAAGATCGCCTCCTCGATGGCGTGGGTGACGAACAGGATCGTCAGCCCCGTCCGCGACCAGAGGTTGAGCAGCTCGTCCTGCAGCCGCTCGCGGGTCATGGCGTCGAGCGCCCCGAAGGGCTCGTCCATCAGCACGACCTCGGCCTCGTTGGCGAGCACCCGCGCGATGGCGACGCGCTGCTTCATCCCGCCCGAGAGCTGGTGCGGGTAGGCGTCGGCGAAGGCCTGGAGGCCGACGAGGGCGATGTAGCGCCCGGCGATGTCGCGCACCTCGGCGGCAGGCCGCCCGCAGGCCTTCGGGCCGAAGCCGATATTGTCGCGCACGGTGAGCCACGGGAACAGGCCGTAATCCTGGAAGACCATGCCGCGACTCGGTCGCGGCCCGACGATGGGCTTGCCCCACATGAGGGCCTCCCCGGCGGTCGGGGCCTCGAAGCCGGCGGCGACCCGCAGCAGCGTCGACTTCCCGCAGCCCGAGGCGCCGAGCAGGCAGACGAACTCGCCCCGGGCGACGGTGAGGTTGGCCTCGCGCAGAGCCTCGGTCCGGCGCCCGCCGGCCGCGTAGGTCTTCGAGACCGCGCGCATGTCGAGGATCGGGATCGTGGGGTCAGCCATGATTCGGACTCCAGGCGAGCAGCCGGCGGCCGAGCTGCATGACCAGCCAGTCGGAGACGAAGCCCGCGACCCCGATCACCGCCATGCCGCAGATCACGATCTCGGTGCGCGAGAGCTGGCGCGCCTCCATGATGATCGCCCCGAGGCCGGTCTGGACGCCGGTCATCTCGCCGACCACGATCACCACCCAGGCGAAGCCGAGGCCCAGACGCAGGCCGGTGAAGATCGACGGCAGGGCCGCCGGCAGCACCACGCGGACGAACTGCGCCGGACCGGTGCAGCCCAGCATCGCGGCCGCCTCGAACAGGCGGGGCTCCACCGAGCGGACCCCGAACACGGTGTTGACCAGGATCGGGTAGAACGCCCCGAGGAACACGAGGAAGAAGGCCGAGCGCGGCCCGAGGCCGAACAGGATCATCGCCAGCGGCAGCCACGCGGTGACCGGAACGGGGCGCAGGACCTGAAGCACGGGGTCGAGGAGCGCCCGGATCAGCGGGACGCGGCCGATCAGCAGCCCGAGGGGCAGGGCGGCGGCCGCCGCCAGCGCGAAGCCGCCGTAGACCCGGCTCAGCGACGCCGCAAGATGGGTCCAGAGCGTGCCGCTGAACGCGTCGTCGTTGACGCCGCCGACGGCGAGATCCCGCAGCTCGGCCCAGACCTCCGCGGGGGGCGGGATCAGGCTGTAGGGCCGGCCCGCGGTGGTGACCTGCCAGACCGCGACGAGCGCGGCCGGCACCACGCAGGCGAGCGCCAGCCGGCGCAGGTGGGCGAGCCCGGGTCCGGCCCGGCCGGCCCCGCGGGCCGGGGTCGGCGTCGCCGGCGCCGCCACCGGCAGGGCGCCGGCCTCGATCCCGGTGCTCACGCCCGCCCCAGCGCGTCGACGAAGCGGGTGTCGATGAAGCCGGGCTCCGGCAGCCGCTTGATCTGCTTGAGCGTCAGCATGTGCTGCGCGTAGGCGTCGGCCTGCCGGACCTCGTTCGGACCGAGGCGCCAGGTCAGCTCGACGTTCGGGGCCGAGAGCTCGAGCGCTTCGCGCTTCTGCCCGAGCTTCGCCACCGCCATGGCGATCATCGCGTCACGGTCGCCGGCCGCGAAGTCCGTCGCCTTGCGGTGGATCTCCAGCATGGTCCGGACGAGGTCCGGCCGCTCGGCCAGCGTGTCGCGGTGGGCGCCGAACACCATGTTCAGCGCGCCCATCTCGGTGCCGTAGGGGTACTCGACGAGCTGGCCGACGCCCGAGGCAAGGCTGACGCCGGGGCCCGGCTCGGCGCCGACATAGGCGTCGACGTCGCCGCGGGCGAGCGCGATGTGCATCTCCGAGAAGGAGACCCGCACGGGGGTGATGTCCTTCACCGAGAGGCCCTCCATGCGCATCCGCTCCAGGACGAAGACCTCCTGGGTGCTGCCGGGCCAGATCGCGACGCGCTTGCCGCGCAGGTCCTTGATGGCGCGGATATCCGAGCCCTTCTTGGCGATCACCGCCATCCCGCGGTTGCAGGTAGAGGCGATGACCACGAGCGGCTCGCCGGCGGCCGCGCCCAGCGTCGCGGCGGCGATGCCGAACGTGCCGAAATCCACCGACTTGGTGACCACCGCATTCTTGCATTCGGTGGGACTCTCGAAGGGCACGACCTCTACCTTCACGCCCGCGGGGGTGAAGCGCTCATAGAAGCTCGGCGCGATCGAGTGGATCAGCTTGAGCGAGCCCATCCGGATCGTGACGGGGGCGCCCTGGGCGCGGGCTCGGGCCAGGGGGCCGAGGGCAAGGCCGGCCCCGAGACCGGCCAGGAGGGTGCGGCGGCGGATCATCGAACGGCTCCTGCAGGGTCCCGATATCCGGACGCTAGGGGCGACGCCTGTTGCGAGGAAGTGCTATTTTCTGAGCGATCCGTTGCCTCGCGGGCAACGGCTGGGTAGGATGCGGGCGTGAAGCACCTGCGGACCGTCACCTACGTCGCCGAGGTCGCCCGCGCCGGCTCGATCCGGCGCGCCGCGGAGCGCTTGAACCTGACGCCCTCGGCCCTGACCCGGCAGATCCAGGATCTCGAATACGAGCTCGGTACGCCGATCTTCGAGCGCCTGCCGCAGGGGATGCGGCTCAACGCGGCCGGCGAGCTCTTCGCCCGGCACATCCGCGACCAGGCGGCCGATCTCGATCGGGTCCGCTCGCAGATCGCCGACCTGTCGGGGGTGCGGCGGGGGCACGTGGCGCTCGCCTGCAGCCAGGCCTTCGTGACGCAGGTGGTGCCCGAGGAGGTCGAGGCCTACCGCGCCCGGTTTCCCCAGGTCGGCTTCACCGTACAGGTCCGCGACCACGCCCAGGCGGTGACCGCCCTGGCGGCCTTCGAGGCGGATCTCGCCCTGATCCTGCAGCCGCCGCCCTCGGCGGAGTTGCACCCGCTCTATTCCGGCCACCAGACCCTGTGCGCGCTGATGCGCCGGGGCCACGAACTGGCGGCGGAGACCGGGCCGGTGCGGCTGCGCGACTGCCTCGCCCATGCCCTGGCGCTGCCCGACCACTCGCTCGCCATCCGCCACCATATTGAGCACGCGCTGGCCCGCCGCGGCGTCGAGTTGCGGCCGGTCGTCGAATCGGGCTCGCTGGAATTCCTGCGCAACCTCACGCTGCGGGAGGATGTGGTCAGCCTGCAGATCCCCAGCGGCATCCCGGAGGATCCGCGCCTGCACAGCCGCCCGATCGACACCCGCGACCTCACCCCGATGACGCTGGTCCTTGCGCAGCTGCGTGGGCGATCGCTGTCCGTGGCGGCGGCCAAGTTCGCCGATCAGCTTGTCGTACGACTTAATCGGGACGCAGCTTGACGACGTGTTGAGTCTGGCAGGCGATCGGCTGGACGAGGAAGGCGGTCGCGCTCGGCGAGAATGAGAGCCGCCACTGAGACCACCTTGGTCATGGAACAGATGCGCCAGATCGCATCGGCCTTGTGGATCACCCGCGACGCTGCGGCGGAAGCCGGCGTTCTCCGGCAGGTGGCGCTGCCGGCACCGCCGATGAGCGGGTCGGCGTCTGCGATCGCGCCGGCGGTGACGTCAGCATCAAGGCGATCGCCAGGCGGCCGAGGCGGGCAGGGCAGTAGGCCGGCGTGCTCTGCATCGTGCCGATGGAGAGCACGCGCCAAAGACAGCACCGCCGAAGAGGCGGGCAGACGCGACGACCTCGACGCCGGTCCGCGCACCCGGACGGAGCATTGCCGGCGCGGACCCTCCGCTTTGTGCCTATGCCGGTCATTCAAGGGGCCTCTGACGCTTCCCCGCGGCGGACATTCGGCGTGACGGCCACGACATCGAGCCATTCGCAGTAGGGCTCATTTCTGGAACACGCTCGGGTAGTACCAAGGCCGCCAAAATTAACCTAGAGCTTAAGAACCGTAGGCCTTTGGCCTTGAAACGCACAGCCTCCGTCTGATCGCCAAGATCCTGCTTTTAGTATTTCTAATGAACGGTTGCATTTCAGCAACAATGTGAAGACTCTTTGCTCGCCATGGATGATGCTCGAATAAGTTCATGAGGCGAAAAATTTCGCACTCGCAGCGATTAAGCTCAAAAGATTGGATTTTTAGTTATATGAATTCCAAACTAAATGCCTGGGCGGACTCGCCGGCTCGCTTGCATCATCGATGAAGCTCGATAGACGCCTGACGCGATATCGCTCGCCGTGTTCGCCGGCATCTTTCACGCGTTTCGGCTGTGATGAGCGAGCACGAGGTCATTTATGCTTGCTCCCTCCTTGTCTTCGCGTGCCCTACTGTCGACTGCCTGCCTAACTGCCATCTTGCAGATGCAAGCTCGGGCGCACGAGGCAGTCGCGGGTGGCGCATCTGAGGCCGTGACGCTGGAGGAGCTCAGCGTGGCGGCGACCCCTATCGGAGAGCCGCAGGGGGGTGTCACGGTCGGCTACCTGACCAAGCAGACCCGCAGCGCGACCAAGACCAACACGCCGCTCCTCGACACGCCGCAATCCATCACCATCGTCACGCAGGAGCAGATCCGGGACCAGAACTTCCAAAATCTGACGGACCAGCTCCGCTACGTGCCGGGCGTCGTCCCGGCCCAGGGTGAGAGTAACCGCGACCAAGCGATCATCCGCGGCCAGAACACGAGCGCGGACTTCTTCGTCAACGGCATGCGTGACGATGTTCAATACTACCGCGACCTCTACAACGTCCAGCGCGTGGAGGTGCTCAAGGGCCCGGATTCCCTGATCTTCGGGCGCGGCGGCGGCGGAGGCATCATCAACCGGGTGCTCAAGGTGGCGGACGGCCTTCCGGTCCGCGAGATCGTGGCGGGCGGCGGCCAGTTCGGCGACAAGCGCGTGGCTGTCGACGTTGGCGACCGCTTCAGCGACAGCGCCTTCTTCCGCCTCAACGGCGTCTTCGAGGATTCGGGCACCTTCCGGCAGTTCGGCGACCTCACCCGCTACGGCATCAACCCGACGGCGACCTTCCTCATCGATCCGCAGACGACGCTGCAGCTCTCCTACGAGTACTTCCACGATAACCGCTTCCCCGATCGCGGCATTCCCTCGCAGTTCGGACGGGCGTACAATTACCGCAACAATATCAGGACTTTCTTCGGCAACCCGGACGTCAACTTCACCAAGGTGGACGCCAACATCGCCACCGCGACCCTCGACCATCTTTTCGATAACGGCGTGCAGATGCACAGCCAGCTCCGGTTCGCCGACTATGACCGCTACTACCAGAACACGCTTCCGGGCAGCGCGGTGAACAGTGCCGGCACAGCGGTCAGCATCACAGGCTACAGGAACGACACACCGCGGACGAACTACTTCAGTCAGAACGATTTCACCTACAGCTTCCTCACCGGCGACGTGAAGCACACCCTGCTCGGCGGCTTTGAGCTCGGCCTTCAGGAGGGGGCCACCTTCCGGCGAACGGCGTTCTTCGCCCCGAATTTCGCAACGAGCGTCGTGGCCAACCCGCTCTCGCCGATCACACGCGCGCCCGTGACCTTCCGCAACAACGGCACGACCGATGCCAACAGTCGTTACAACCTCAACACGGCAGCGGTCTATGCACAGGACCAGATCGATCTGAACCCTTACGTGCAGATCATCGGAGGTCTGCGTTATGACTACTTCAACTTCGCCTCGACGGATCAGCGGACCCTCGTCACGAACGATCGGATCGACAACCTCATGTCGCCGCGCGCCGGTCTCGTGATCAAGCCGCTGGCGAACCTCGCCTTCTACGGCAGCTACAGCGTCTCCTATCTACCGAGTTCGGGCGACCAGATCGGCGCCTTCACGCCGGGCCTCGTCATCTCGAAACCCGAGGAGTTCCAGAACCTTGAGGTCGGGGTGAAGTACGACGTCAACCCGGCCTTCCAGCTCACTTTCGCTGCCTACAACCTCGATCGCCGCAACCAGCGTCTGCCAGATCCGAACAATCCCGGCTTCTTCATCCTGTCAGGCCAGACAAATACGCAGGGCATCGAGATCGGCGCCAACGGCTACGTCACCGATTGGTGGCAGATCGCGGGCGGCTACGCGCTCACCGACGCTCGCATCGAGAGCGCGACGTCAGCCACGATCATTAAGGGCAACACGGTTGGCCTTGTGCCGTTCAACTCGATCTCGCTCTGGAACAAGTTCGCGGTCACAAAGGAGTTCTCGATCGGCCTCGGCTACATCTATCAGACGCATACATTCGCATCGTCGGACAACACCGTCCGGCTGCCGGGCTACAATCGCTTCGATCTGGGTCTGTTCTACCAGATCAACGAGTTCACCCGAGCACAGGTGAACATCGAGAACATCTTCGACCGGCGCTACATTTACACGGCCGACAACAACAACAACATCTCGCCGGGCGCACCCCGAACCATCCGTGCCCAGGTCATCGTCAAGTTCTGACCGTTCTCATCTGTGATAAAGCGCACATCGAAGCGCGCTTTATCACAGCAAAACCTCCGGGATGGGCGGATCTAATCTCGAGAATGCCACATAATTTTAGCCCAACAGATCGTATGGATCGAGCCAATTGCGAGGCCACTCTATTCCATAACCCGACCGGTATGTTGGACCGGGCTCATTGCGAGGCTCCTGCATGGCGGCGGGCATGGGTCGCTGGAAGGCCGGATCCGGGAACGTGACGGGCGCGGGCGGCCGATAATCCGCGGACGAGTGCGGCCCCACGCGGTTGTAGGTGGTTTGCCAGAGGCCGATCACGGCGTGCGCTTCTTTTGCTTCGCCGTGCTGACGCGCAGGTAACTCACGAAGCGGCCACTCGGCATGTCGCGCACTCCCTCTGCGGTTTCCCATCCGTTCGTTGGCTAAAACGTTACGGGAGGGAAGGGGGCAGCGGCCGGAGCGTTCGTCCATGCCCCGCGTTGCTATCGCAGACAGCTTCTACGCGGGTTCCGGCGATGATCTGGATGCGACTGCTCTATGCGAGCCCGAACGGCGGCCGATGGCTCTTGGTACACGACGAGGCGAAGGGACATCCCTTCATCCTGCACGAGCCGAACCCCGCATCCGGCGGGCCGTCGGTTGAGATCGAACTCGGATCCTTCCTGGTTGCCGGCGGAGGCGAACCAGAGCACCTGGAGCTTCTCCGGCTGATCGGAACGCTCGCCAGAGATGCTCCCGCCGCAGAGGATGTCTCCCGCTTGGCGAAGCCTGAGGAGCCCTTCCATTCGAAATGGGTTCCATCCGGCCGTGTGAACTGAGAAGCGTTACCCAGCGTCGCCGCGTAGCCCGCCTCGACCTCAGCGAGCAGGTACTTCGTCTTCGTGTTACCGCGTCGACCACTTTCCGCAGACGGCGGATACCAGCTTGGCGCCGGGGCCGTGCGGCCGCTCGATCGGCTATCCGCCAATCGCCAGGGCGTCGGTCGCTAGCCGGTTGACCAAGGCATCCCGCCTTGCCTGACGCAGCACAATACGGGCCGCTGCCCGGGCATTGGCCGCGCGTAGCACACCTTGTGGGCCGCCATCGCGCAGGGCGCGCCACGCCATCGCGCGGAACCACCGTATGTTGGCGATTGCCACAACATGGCGATGGGTCGCAGGGCCGCGCTGCCGCGAGCCGTCCAAGCTTATCGTCTTCATAAGAGCAATCCTGGACGGCAAAATACGCCCGCCCGCGAACTGCCTTCGTGTTCGCATGTCTTGAAAAGTTTAGCAATACTTAATTTAGGGGAGGCGATGGAAGGCTTAACGAAAGTTAATCGGTTTTGCCTCTGGCCGCTCACGTGATCCTCCAGGGCCGCGTATGGCCGGGAGACGGGAGCCGCCCGAGCCGAGGACCGTCACCACGCTCCAGCGAGTGGGTCGGCGGCCCCGTAGGCAATGACGGTGAGCCCGGCCGGCACCTGCCCGCAATCCTGACAGCGTACGCGGCGCGCCGCCTCGATCACGTCCTCGCACGGGGAGGCGCGCAGTTCCTCCCAGGTGCGCTCAGTGCCGCAACCGCATCCCGGGCAGCGCGGGATGCGCAGCCCCCGATAGCCCTGCAAACGCCAGTCCTGAACTGTCTGCGCCACGACACAGCTCATGAGCGACCTCCTTCATTCAGCGCGGCGGCTCGTATCCAGATTCGATGACAATCTGAATTGCCCCGTCTGACCGTGGATACAGGCCGCCCCGAACCCCGAGCATTCGCATTCGTTAGAGTCGCCCGCTGCCCGTCCGCGGCCTCGAGCGCTCGCCTACGCGGCGCGTCGGGGTGCTGGATCGTTTGCAGCGCGGGGCAGGACAGCGGCCTCTGACATCCCGAGGTGAACAGGCGTGCTGACGGGCCGATCTCTCCTGAGAAGAGCGAGGAGCAGGCCGGTCAGCATGCCTGCCGCACTCGCGACGGCAGGGACAAGGAGAAGAGCGCCAAGTCCGAGGGATGACCACGTCAACACCAGCACAGCGAGATCGCCGCTCAGGGTAGCCGCCACCACAACGAGCATTTCTCGCCCCTGATGTAGTTCTGATGTGCGCTCTACATGCTGGTGGCTAAATCCATCATTGGGCAATGCATATAATCCGTTTGGGGGAACCTCGGCCGAATCCAGATAGATCGCAACGTCGGGGCCGCCCCGCGGCAGCCCTTTGACGGTTCCGCATCCGCAACCTGCGGATCGCAAGACTGAGCGCGCCGCCTGGGCAAGGCTCAGGACGACGAGCGCCGTTTTACCGGTCGAGGCGCTGCTGCCAGGCTTCAGGTGCCGGTCGGGCTATGTGAGGCGGCTGGGATAGACCAAATTATTGCAGCTGCTTCCCAATCAAGCCCGGCATTCTCAGGCTGTTGAGGTAGGCCCGCTGGAGGGGGCACCAGAACGCGGCGCCGCTGTCGCGGATCTGCGCCGTGTCCTCGGTCTCGGCGTTGTTCATCGCTTGCAGCAGCCGATCCTTCCCGAAGCGGGCGAGCGACTGCGAGAAGAGCGTGCTCCCGACCTCCTGCAACTGAGCTTGGTCGACGGCGTAGAAAGGCGCGCAGTTCCGACTGATGAGGGTCACGCGGACGATCATTTGGGCCGCTTGGGCGAGGCGAGCGGCATCCTGCGGCGGCAACGCGCTGCGCGTGTCGGTTGGCCCGGCGACAGCACTGCCGCTCGCGAGCGCAAAAACGAGCAGCACCCAGCGCGCCAGTGAGAGGCGACGGAGGGCGGGAGATCGAGCGCACTCAGCTGCGCTATCTCGCCGGGCCGCCTCCTGCGGATCGTAGGTCTGGTCGTGCTGCGCGGGCATGGGCTCAACATGACGGACGGTGGGACGGGTGTCGAGGCGCTGGTCAGCCCTGCTGCCGGCCTTCGGCCTCGGCTTCGTGCAGCACGATGAACTCGGAGCACAGCCGCTCCAGGGTATCGCGGGGCTCCAGGCCCGGCTGGTTGTGCTTGGCCTCAGCCCATGCCTCAACGGCGGCCTCAGCGCTCAGGTACACCGCCATGTCTTGCGTGAGCGAACGCGCCGGGCCGAAGCCGAGCCGGTCCGCAACCTCGCGCTCCACGGCCGTCATCGCGTCAAGAACGCGGGAATGGGTGTTGTGCATCTCGATCATGCTGACACTCCGGTCGACACGGGTGTCTCGGACGCTCGCGGTTCGGTGCCCACGACTTTGAACCGGCCGCGGACGCGCTGCCGGACGCCCGAAAGCTCGCGCACGATGAGCATAGCATGAAAGTCGCCGCCAAGCGCCTGCGACGCGATTGACAGCGTGGCCGCCCGCCGCAAGCGGTTTCATCGGGCGAGACCGAGGACACCTCGATCCCAGTGTTGCTCAGAGATCTCGACAATGTCCGGGCCACCACAGATTCCGCACTCAGGCTGAGGGAGGCCATGATGCTGACAGCCAGGATGATGATTGCTCTGTTTCGGAGGGAGAATGCTGATCTGTCTCACCTCCAGCAGGCCGCGGCGACCGTCTATGCCCCGGGCAGGCGAGCTGGCCGACGCCTACCGTGGGACGGTCCTGACCAAGGTGCCCGACAAGCGCGCCACCACGGTGCGCACGCTCGCTGCCCAGGTCCGAGCCCAGCGCTCCAGGCAGCAGCCGCGGCTCCGGGTATTGGCCGAGCCCTCATATTGCGGCTACAGGTCCGGCCATGTCCGATAAGCTCAACGCCCTCCTCGAACGCCTCAAGGCGCACCAGCGCGATCTCATCTTGGCGATGGCCGAGCATGATGGGATGCCGGCCGGGAGCGCTCTTCGCCAGGTCGCCGAGCTGGAGAACGTCATCGCTGCGGTTGAGGCAATCGCAGCCGAGGAAGCAGACCGAGCCCGGCGGCCCTGAACATCGCCTTCATCTTCATGATGGCGCAGTACGGGCTGCGGGCGGTGACTTCCATGGCCACTGGGGTCAGACAGCCGAATTCGATGGCCGCCGAAACGCATCCACATTTATAGTCCTTGATTATGAATCAATTCAAGAAAGGCAGGCAATATCTGTCGTATAATGGTATCGGTTTGTTTTATTCGGCCGGCGGCCTCGTGTCTGGATTGACCGCGGCTGCAGGAGGCCCTGACGGGAGCCGCAGCCTGACATGGGCATTTGCGGAGGGGCTGTTGATCGATGCCATCCAGCCTTGTGCACGTGGTGGATGATGACCCGGCCATGCGGGACTCGCTCGCCTTCCTGCTCGAGGCCGCCGGCTTCGACGTGGCGCTCTACGACAGCGGGTCGAGCCTCCTGGACCGGCTCCCGAAGTCCGCACGCGGATGCGTCCTGACCGATATCCGCATGCCCGGCATCGACGGGCTGGAACTGCTCCGCCGCCTGCAGTCGGCGGGCCACCACCTGCCCTTCGTCATGATGACGGGGCATGGGGATGTCCCGCTGGCGGTCGCCGCGATGAAGCTCGGGGCCTGCGACTTCATCGAGAAGCCGTTCGACGACGACGCCCTCGTCCAGGCCCTGCACGCCGCCCTGGAGCGCAGCGGCGCGACCGACACCCCCGATCCGATGCTGCAGGACTTCGTCCGCCGGGTCGACACCTTGAGCGAACGCGAGCGGCAGGTGCTGGAGCACTTGGTCACCGGCAGCACCAGCAAGGAGATCGGCCGCGCCCTCGCGATCAGCCCGCGGACCGTCGAGATCTATCGCGCCAAGCTCATAGCCAAGACGCAGGTCGGTAGCTTGCCAAAACTGGTGCGCTGGATGCTTCTGACTGGGATCAGCAAAGATTGATCCGCCTCAAGAGCGGGGAACCTGTAGACCATTCAGGTGTTTCTCCGACTCGATGGCGTTATCCGGTCCGGCATATGCGCCGCACGGCGCTTAAGAGCAGCTTCATGCCGATTTTTATGGTCGATGATGATGCGGAAGTTCTGAATTCGGCGCGTTTCGTGCTGGAAAACGAGGGCTACCCTGTCGTTACCTTCGAGAACGGCAGCATGCTTCTGGCGGTATTCCCCGGCGCGAAGCCGTGCTGCATCATCATCGACTACATGCTGCCGGACATGACCGGCTTGGATGTCTCGGAGCGTCTGTCCGCCCAAGGCGTGACTGCCCCTACAATCATCATCACGGGCCATCCGAGCGCCGCGATTCGCGAGAAGGTCGCGCAGGCAGGCTTGCCGCTGGTCGAGAAGCCTCTGGTCGAGGATCTCCTCAGTGCGATTGAGGCGATCGGGCCGCTGCAGTGAGTCTGCGGTCGTACAAGGAGCGCATCAGCGACCGACCTTGCCGCTACGCTTTCTTCGCGCTGGGTGGCACAGTGTCCCACCATGCCGATCCGCTGTTCCGGCGCAAGGCGCTGGGACCTGTTCGGCGGCCGCTGCCCCTGACGACCAACCATGTTGCAGGCCAGCGAGTGCCCACAGCTTCATCGACAGGAGGATCGCCGGCGTATCGATGATCGGGCGCCCGCCTGCCGACCGCGTGATAGTCGGCGCGATATCACCTTCAACCAGGACGCGGGCGGGATGGCCCGACAGCAGGCCTCAGACGTGCTGGCAACTCACCGCCAGAAGAAGCTCAGGCCCGGGTTGCCGTTGAGGTTGCCGTTACCGGCTCCGATATTGCCGTTGCCGTTGCTGCTACCGCCGTTGAGGTTGCCGTTGCCAGCGCCGATGTTCCAGTTCCCGTTCCCCGCGCCGGAATTGTAGTTTCCGTTGTAGGCGCCGACGTTGTGCGAGCCATTGTTGGCTCCGCTGTTTCCCATCCCGTTGAACGCGCCCACGTTTCCGGTCCCGCCATTGAAGGCGCCGATGTTGTTCGAGCCGCTGTTGAAGGCGCCCATGTTGCCGTTCACGATGGGCGTTCCGGTGCCGTTGCCATTGCCGGTACCGTTACCCGAGCCCGAGTTCCAATTCCCGTTCCGGCTTCCGTTCAGGGAGCCGAAGTTCCCGTTGCCATTGCCGACGCCATTCCCGATGGCGAAGATTTGGGCCTCGGCCAGCGAAGGGGCCGTGAGCAGAGGGCCGAGGAAGGTCAGGGCGAGAAGGAGAGGTTTCACACGATGCTCCCTGGTTCGGGCTGACTCGCGAGGGGACGATCCTCACCGCGTTGGCGACGGCCGTCCACGGACGACCGTCGCACGCGTCTCGGGTTCACGAAGCTCAAGGGCTGTTGCGGTTGCCGTTGCGGTTGCCGTTGAAGCTGCCGAAGTTGTTGATGCCGTTGAAATTGCCGTTGCCGATGGCGAACACGTTCCGGTTGCCGTTGAGGTTGCCGTTGGCGTTGCCGGTGTTGATGTTGCCGTTACTGTTACCGTTGCCGAAGCCAACGAAATTGAAATTCCCGTTCAGGTTGCCGTTGCCTGAGCCGACATTGCCGTTGCCGTTGAGGTTGCCGTTCAGGCTGCCGAAGTTGAAGTTGCCGTTGCCGTTGCCGTTCAGCGAGCCGGCATTGGCGTTGCCGTTCCCGTTGCCGTTACCCGAGCCGACGTTGCCGTTGCCGTTGCCGTTGCCGTTGCCGAAGGCCAACTGAGCCGACGCCATCGAGGGCATGCCGGCAAGGGCGACGACGGCAACAGCCGAGAGCAGAAACGTTCTCATCGCAATCTTCCTGTCCGATGCTTACCCGAGCCCCTCTGTCGGGGCGGGCGATGTGGTCCGTCACTCAGGGCGAGCAACGCGGGCAGGCTGCGAAGTTGCGCAGGAATGGCCTAGGTATGAGTTCGGAGTAAGCTGTATGGGCTAGCTTATTTGGGCTAAGTAAATCTACGTATCAGGCGCCCCATCCAACGCCGGTCGGCGCATTGACGTACGAATAGAAGCTCCGAGCGCGGAGGGTTATGTGTTGGTGTTTGGAGCGTAGACGAAGGCCGACTCGCGGATGCGTACGGTGCGGCACGTCGACCAGACGAGCATTGTTCCCGACGGGAACAATGCGCTGGCCGTCACGGCCTCGGCTTGACCCGAAGGCGATCCACGAGGCCGGGTACTACGACCACAGCGACATCCCAGAGCACCCGCGGGCCGGCGGCATCTGCATCGAGGAGATCCGGGTCTCGCCGACCACGTTACTTAGATGCCCGGGCAACGCCCGCCGCAAGCTGCTGGCGCTGGACCACCTGCCCAGTGGCCCGACCGGTATGTTGGACCGGGCTCGTTGCGAGGCTCCTGCAGGGTGGCGGGCATGGTCTGCTCCACGCTCGGCCTCTGTCCTCGTCGCATCGCCAACTCCCCTGGACCGGGCTGATCCTCTGAAGCAGCCCGGTCCAAAGCCAGCCGGCCAGGACAAGTTGGTAGTCCTCTATGATGCCGCGAGTTTGGGCTGCGCGATCGGTTAGACCCGCGGCGACGGCTCCGCGGCTGCCGCGCCTGGCTCCGGCTTGGGCCCGCCCAGCGGCGTAACCCCGTGCACGAGCGCCTGTGCCACTAACCACTCGCCGAGCTTGTGGGCAGCGTTCCAGTCGAAATCGGCGTAAGCGTGCTCCTGGTCGCCGTGCATCGTCAGGGTGACGCCGTCCCGACCTGCTTCAGCATGGATGTCACCCGAGTGGAAGCGGGCCTCTACGTGGATGCCGTCGCCCATCGCATCGCTCCCTTGTCGGCCACCCCTCCGAGTTACTGCAGCCCGTCTTAATCGTCCATTGGAGGCCGCGAAACTGATCGCCGTCTAGCCGCGGAACGGCACGCTGCGCGTCGATGGCTGCGGCGCGCTCATGATCGGCACAGTCTCGGCGCGCTGTCGACGTGAACCGGGTGCTGTTCGAGAGAACCGCCACCGATCGGAATAGGCCGGGCCGAAAGTGGGGCTTCCCGACCTGGGAGGACGAAGGCGGGTGCAGACCGCATGACGAAGCGACCGAGACAGCCGAGGAAGCCGTTGGCATTGAAGGCGCGGTGCCTGACGATAGCTGATGCGGCGGTCTATTGCGGACTGACGCCGGGCAGCTTCCGGGACGGGGTCGCGCAGGCTCCAACCGCACTCCCGGGCACCCATCGGTGGGATCGAAAGACAATCGATTTCCCTCTCGACCGCCTCAGCGGGATCTGGCGCTCGTGCGCGAGTGGCTCGACGCGGCCGGCATCACGGAGGGACCGGTATTCCGGCCGGTGTCGCGATCAGGGCGGGTTCGACACGCTGGCGAAGGCTCGACTGAGCCACGCCTGACAGCACAGGACGTGGTCGACATCATCAAACGGTACTGCGCCGCTGCCGGGCTCGATGCCCCGGCCTTCGGGACTCAAAGCTTGAGGGCTGGCTACATCACCAGGGCGGCTGGGCGCGGCGCCGACCGCGCGCGGATCATGGACCAGAGCGGCCACCGGAATCCGAGAGCCGTGGTCGGCTACATCCGGCGCGCAAACGCCTTCAAGGGGGCACTCAGGGAGCGGATTTCTCTAAGGGTTCTGGAGGCCAGCCACGGCCGCAGCATGGAAGCCGAGCCTCACATGGCAAACGCCCCAGGAGCGGGGCTCCTGAGGCGCTGCCGACCTCGCGGCCAGTCTGATCGGGCTGGGGATCCGGAGGCCAACCGAGTTCCAGTGTCATCTGCGGCAGGAGGGGGATGAGGGAGACCAGACCCTCGTGCCCACCCGCCGCGCTCGTCCCGGTGCACAGGCCGAGAGCGTTCCGGATCGGTTTTAGTACGAGCCGAACTTGTAGTTTACGCCAGCACGGATGACGGCGAAGGCGTTCTCGTTGCGCAGCGGGATGTTGTTGAACACCGGCACCAGCCCGGCGCCGGTCACAAGACCACCCACCAGCGGCAGACCCGTGCTCCGACCCCGATCCAAGTTCACGTACAGGCCTTCGACCTTCACCGTCACGGCCGACGAGCGGAAGAAGTTCAGGAAGCTGTCGGTGGGCAGGGCGTGCTCGATGCCGCCGCCGACCGTCCAGCCGGTGACGAAGTCGCTGCGGCTGCCGGCGAAGTTCTGGAAGGCGACGCGCGCGCCCTGATCGCCCGTGGCATAGGCGAAGCCGCCCGTGGCATAGAATAGGGTGCGGTCGAAGGCGTAACCGAGGCGGCCGCGCACCGTGCCGAAGAAGTCGAGCGTGCTCAGCAGGCCGTCAGCCGGCACGAAGGCGCCGAAGGCCGGGCCGGGCGCGCCGGTCAGCAGAAAGCTCTGACGACGGCGGCCGAAATCGAGGTACTGGGCGTCGGCCTCGAAGCCGATCACCGCGCCCGAGCCCGAGCCCGGGGTCAGCTGCCAGTTGTAGCCGATCTGGCCGCCGCCAGAGAACCCTTCGTTGTTGTTGCTGGCGTAGGTGAGCGCAGAGCCCGGCGCCAGGATGGCCGGGACGAAGGCACCGGCGGGGGTGATGGCGATGGGGCTGCCGGCCGTCTGCACGAAGCCATTGGCCCGGTTGGAGCTGGCGTCGAAGCCGTAGCCCGCGTTGAAACCGGCGTAGAAGCCGGTCCAGGTGAAGACCGGGACGGGGGTGAACACCGGCGGCGGGGCGCGACGCGGCAGGTCCGCCGCAGAGGCGGCGGCGGTGAGGGCGGTGAACGTGGCCAAAGAGGCCAGAAGCTTCTTCATAACTACGCTATCCCCAGAACGGTTGCCCGATCAACAGACAAGGTAGCGGAGATAGTTCAGCATCGATGTATCGGACCGGTCACACTCGCCGCGAAAATGGGGCATGTAGAGGTTTCGCCCGCCACGGGATTCAGCAGTACTGTCCTGCAGTCCGAGGTCGCCTTACCTCGCCCGCTCAAGGGCAGTTGAGCGCGTACACCCGGCGCTCTAGCGCAGTCAGCTCATCTTGGTTGTGTGATCCAGGGTACGGTTTCGGCGTCGCCGAGGCTGACTTCAGCCGCACCCTGTTGGAGGCTGTGGCGGGGCAGGCGCTTTCGCTTGGCCCGACACTCGTTCGTCACCGCCTTGGTGCCGGTCGCATCGAGCGCCCGAGGCCTCTATCCCTCGCGGCTCAGGCCAGTTCGATCATGTCCCGAATGCGCGTCGCCAGCGTCTCCATCACGAACGGTTTCGTCAGAACTTGCATGCCGGCATCGAGGTAGCCGTTGCCGACCGCCGCGTTCTCCGCGTAACCGGTGATGAATAGGACCTTCAGACCGGGCCGGGTGACGCGCGCCGCGTCCGCCACCTGCCGCCCATTCATGCCGCCTGGCAGGCCGACGTCGGTGATCAACAAGTCGACGCGCACGTCGGATTGCAACACCTTCAGTCCGGATGGACCGTCGGCGGCCTCGATGGCGGTATAGCCCAGGTCCTCCAGCACCTCCGTCACCAGCATGCGGATCGAGGGCTCGTCGTCGATGACGAGCACCGTCTCGCCCTGTTCCGCACGAGGGGCGTCGGCGAAGTCCGGTATTGCTTCGGTCTCAGGGGCAACGCCGTGATGGCGCGGCAGGTAGAGGCACACGGTCGTGCCCTGGTCGACCTCCGAGTAAATGCGCACCTGCCCGCCGGATTGTTTGGCGAAGCCGTAGATCATGGATAGGCCCAGGCCTGTGCCTTGGCCGATGGGCTTGGTGGTAAAAAACGGGTCGAAGGCCCTGGCGATCACCTCCGGGGGCATGCCGGTGCCGGTGTCCGTCACACACAGCGACAGATACTGGCCGTGCGGCAGGTCCCGCTCGCGCGCGGCGCGGTCGTCGAGCCAGCGATTGGCCGTCTCGATTGTGATGCGCCCGCCGTCCGGCATGGCGTCGCGCGCGTTGATGCACAGATTCAGCAGCGCGTTCTCAAGCTGGCCCGGGTCGACCAAGGCAGGCCAGAGGCCGGCGGCGCCGACCACCTCGATCTGGATGGATGGGCCGACCGTGCGCCGGATCAGCTCCTCCATGCCGTGGATGAGGGCGTTCACGTCGGTGGGCTTGGGGGCGAGCGTTTGCCGACGTGAGAAGGCGAGCAGCCGATGCGTCAAGGCGGCCGCCCGCTTTGCCGCGCCCTGGGCCGCCGTCATGTAGCGGTCGAGGTCGGTCATCCGCCCCTGGCTCATACGCGTCTGCAGGAGCTCAAGCGAGCCCGAGATGCCGGTCAGCAGGTTGTTGAAATCGTGCGCGATGCCGCCCGTGAGCTGGCCCACGGCCTCCATCTTCTGCGACTGGCGCAACGCCTCCTCGGCCTCGACAAGGGCTTGCGCCGCCTCCTTCTCGGCCGTGACGTCGCGTCCCACGGCGTGGATGAGATCCTCGGCAGGCACCGCCGTCCACGACAGCCAGCGATAGGCCCCATCCTTCTGGCGATAGCGGTTCTCGAACCTGAGCGTGGTCAGGCCGTTCGACAGCTTGCCGACTTCGGCCAGCGTGGCGGCGACGTCATCCGGGTGGACGAGGTCCATGAACGCGCTGCCGATGAGTTCGCGCTCGCCCCAGCCCAGGAGCGTCGTCCAGGCCGGGTTCACCGCCTCGATGGTGGCGTCGTAGCGCGCGACCAGCATGATGTCGGTGGAGAGCCGCCACATGCGGTCGCGGTCGGCCGTGCGCTCCGCAACCAGCCGTTCGAGCTCCTCGCGCGAGCGCGCCAACACGTCCTGTGCCTCGATGATGTCCTGGATGTCCGTGCAGGTGCCGAACCAGCGCGTGATCCGTCCGGCCCCGTCGCGCATCGGCAGGGCGCGCCCGAGCGTCCAGCGGTACTGTCCGGAGTGGTGCCTCAGACGGTACTCGATGCGGTAAGGCTCGCCCGTCGCGAGCGATTCGCGCCAGAGCGACCAAGTCCGCTCCCGGTCGTCGGGGTGGACGATGCCCTCCCACTCCTCGCCATCCGTCAAGCCTGCCGGTACGCCGGTGAAGTCGTACCAGCGCTGATTGTAGTAGTCGTGGTAGCCGTCGGCCCTGGTCGACCAAACCATCTGGTCGATGGAGTTGGCGATGGTCTGAAACCGCGCCTCCGCCTCGCGCAGCGCGTCCTCGCGCTCCCGTCGTTCGGTCACGTCGCGATAGAACAGGGCCAAGCCTTCCGGATGCGGGTAGGCACGCACCTCCAGCCAGGCGGAGTGCCCGTCGGGCCAGACGTAGCGGTGCTCCAGCGTGAGGGAGATGCGCTCGCGCATCGCGCGCAGATACATCTGGCCGACGGGCATCAGCTCGGAGCCCGGATAGACCTCCCAGTGCGAACGGCCGATGACCTCGCCGGGCCGCCTGTCGTCCAGCCGAAAGCCCTCGGCGTTCATCTGCAGGATGCGGAAGTCGCGGTCGAGCAGCATGAAGCCCTCGCCCATGCCCTCCAGCACGCCCGAGGCGCGCGCCTCGCTGGCGCGCAGCGCCTGCTCGGCCTTCACCTGGGCGGTCGTCTCGGTGCATGCGCAGAACATGCCGCCGACCCCGCCCGCGTCGTCTCGCACAGGTGAGTAGGAGAAGGTGAAGTAGGTCTGCTCGTCCCGTCCGTGCCGGCTCATGACGAGCGGCAGGTTCTCGGCCCAGGTCGCCTCGCCCGCCATGGCCCTGTCGACGAGGGGCGAGATATCGGTCCAGATCTCCGACCAGACGTCACGGAAGCGTCGACCGAGGGCGGTCGGGTGCTTGCCGCCGAGGATCTCCGCGTAGGCGTCGTTGTAGAGGAAGCCGAGCTCCGCTCCCCAGGCCACGAACATCGGGAACTTGGAGCCGAGCATCAGGCTCACGGCCGAACGCAACGCTTGCGGCCAGGAGCCCGGCCAGCCGAGTGGCGAGGCCGACCAGTCATGATCGCGCATGCGCGCGCCCATCCGCTCGCCGCCCGAGAGGAAAGGCAGAGTGGAGGACGAGGTACTCTTGGACATGCGCGGCGGGGAGGGTTGTACGCTGGCTGATGATGGCCCGGAAGATCCGATGCCGGGGGGAAACACCGGAGTGGCACTTGCTCCCGAGTAATGGCGAGTTTGCGGCCGGAACACCGGGACAGCCGTTCAGGGCGGTCCGCTCGGTGAGACGGGCGCGGCTTCCGCACCCACCCTGATGTTCAGCGACCGGAGGTTGCAAGCGGTCCAAGACAGGCCCCCGTCGCGCGGCATGCGCGAGGAGGACGTGCCCGACCCCGGTCGCCGCCCACCCGAGCGGTACCGACGGACCCAGCGACCGTGAACCATTCCGGCAGCCCTTGGTCGGCTCCGCCTGCGTTCATCGCGGCAGCCCGGCAGCCGCCTGGGACGAGGCGGCGCAGCCCCGGCCGCCGCTAGCAACCTGTGACTGCATCAAAGGTTGGATATCGCGTGCAGAGGCCCCATGGCGTACGGCAGGGAACCGGGCCGACGAAGGACGGACTGTTCACGGAGGGTAGCGTTGGCCGAACGGGTCGAGACGGGAAGGTCAGCTGTCGACCTCAGGCTGCTGCGTGCCGCGGTCGAAGCGTCCGGCGAGGCCATCCTGATCACCACGGCCGACCTCGACGAGCCTGGTCCCCTCATCGAGTACGCCAACCCCGCCTTCACCCGCATGACCGGCTACGAGGCGCACGAGGTTGTGGGCCTCTCGCCCCGCATCCTGCAAGGTCCGCGAACGGACCGCGCCGTCCTCGGCCGGCTGCGTTCCGCGCTCGAAGCCGGCGAGGCGATGCAGGCCGAGGCGGTCAACTACCGCAAGGACGGCTCCACCTACGTGGTCGAGTGGCTGATCACGCCGGTGCACGAGAGCGACGGGCGCCTCACGCACTGGGTCGCGACGCAGCGTGACGTGACGGAGCGGCGCGCCTACGAGGACCGCCAGGCGTTCATGGTGCGCGAGCTGCATCACCGGGTGAAGAACACGCTCGCCACCGTCCAGGCCGTGCTCAACGCCACCGTGCGCTCCTCGCTCACCATCCCGGAATTTACCCGCGCCTTGTCGGGCCGGATCACCTCCCTCGCGCGGACGCACGCGCTGATCACCGATGATCAGGCCCAGGCCGTCTCGTTCGAGGGGCTGCTGCGGGCGGAGCTCGACCCCTACAACGAGCGCGGGCGACTGCGTTTGGAGGGACCCGCCGTCGTGCTGCCGTCCGAGCTCGCCGTACCGGTCGGCATGGCCCTGCACGAATTGACCACCAACGCCTTGCGGCACGGCTCCCTGGCGGATCCGAACGGGCGACTTCACGTCCGCTGGCGGCTGGAGGACGGCACGGCCGGCCGAGTCCTGCGCTGGGACTGGAGCGAGCATGACGGGCCGCCCGCCACACATCCTACGCGAGAGGGCTTCGGCTCGCGGCTCCTGAACAAGGTTTTGGCCACACAGACCGGGGCGCAGGTGGTTGTTGATTTCGCGTCGGACGGGCTGCGGGTCTCCGTCCGGATGCCGCTGCCGGCCGGACCGGCCTGAGGACCACCAGCCTCGCCCGGGCCGCAAGCGCCGCCGCATCGACGGTGACGGTTGAGGTCGGGGCACGAGCATCGGCATGGACCGGCTCGACGAACGGTGCGAGCGGGCGTCGGCTGGAGACCCGGCATCATCGGCCAAGCCGCCGAGGTCACGGCCAAGTTCCGGCGGCTGCCTTGTGCGTGACACCCGGTCACGCTCTGCGCTCAGACTGGCGGGATCAAGTCGCCATCAGAAGCATGATGGCGAGCAATCCGCTGAGACCTGCGATGGCGGCGCTCGCTCGGCCGATGCCGACGACAAGCCGGCCTACGCGATCCGAGGCCGCGTTATCGTTGGCCGCCCAGCATAAGCGCCGGTCCGGAACGACGATCAGGTGCAGGCTGGTCTCGCGCCAGGCCGATGATTCCTTCGCTGCGCGCGCCGTACACATCGTCGAACCTCGACCGTATGGGATCTAACCCAACGACCTGTGTTGGGATTCGATCCGTCGACGTGGTGCGACTTGATCGACGCGTTTCAGTCGATCCGGGTGGATCACGTCTTCAGCAGCGTCGGCTGCTCACTCCACAAAGGCACAGCCTCTTTCGATCGCGCAGACCGATCAAGGTGTATGTCAGTCCGGCTTGCCCTTCCTCGGCTTCGTGGCGTCGAGGAGCTTGCGCGCTTCCTCTATCAGTCGATGGCTTCGGGTCACCTCCTGCCTGAGCGCGTCAGCTTGCTGACGCGTTTCTCCGATCAGAGCCCTGCTGCGCACGATGTTCAGATCTTCGGGCGGCTTTTTATTCACGCGCTGAGCCGTGGCGATCATTGCCCCCATCTCAGGGCAACCGCCGTGGCACGATGCGGTTCGGCCCGCCTTGGGCGAAGGCCATTCGAGACGCATGTCCAAGCCGTGTGATCGCCAGAAGAAAGGGGGCTCACGTCCCCTCCATCGTTCTCGGCTGATTGATCCAACGCAAAGATCCGTTCGTCCCTTCGGCTCAGCCTCGCTGCGCTGTCCTTCGGGGTGACAGCCGCTACCGCTGGCGTCTTGGTCGACTTTTCCTCTCCCCAGGGTGCCGGCGGTGGCGTCATCTGCCGAGGCCAGCGCCATGTCAGACGACACGGGTGACCCATCTGGGTCGCCGCCATCGTTCGCCCGCATGCGGTACGCGCTCGTCCTGCTCAACATGCACGGCGAGTGGCGCGATCTCAGATCAATCTACGCCGTCGACGACGCCGAAGCCCTGGCGCTCTCCAAGATCCTGACAGAGGGTCAGCCCTTTGAAGTCTGGCAGGGCTTCCGGTGCGTCGGCGTCTTCTCCGGCACGGAGCACTAGGGTTTGCGCCCGATTGCCTTGACCGTTCGGCCGGCAGCTTGCGCCCTCCGCGGAGGATCGCGGAGGGCGCAAGCTGCCGGTCTGATGGGCGGCTGAGCGGCTCCCGGCCTGAACCATCCTGGCAGATCGGTCCGCGTCCGCCTTGACGATTCACCACGCTGCCCGGCTTCGATAGAGGGAGGCAGGCTCCCGCACCGTCGCAGGTGGACTGACCAACATGCCGGCCCGCTCCCTCGTCCTGTTCCCAGATCCTCGCCTGTCCCTCCCGGCCGCCCCGGTCGATGCGTTCGGACCGAGCCTGAACATGCTGGCCGACGATGTGCGGGACACCCTCTTGGCCGCTGACGCCATCGGTCTGACGGCCCCGCATATCGGCGTGCCCGCACGCGTCGTGGTGACCAGGCTGCCGCAGGAGGATGGCCTGCGCGTCTACGTGAACCCCGTCATCCTCTGGGCGTCCTCCGACACGGCGACCCACGACGAGGGCAGCGTCAGCATGCCGGGTGTGCGCGAACGGATTACCCGGCCCGCCGGCGTTCGGTTCGGCTACCGCGATCTCGACGGGTTAGCCCACGAAGAGGAGGCGGAAGGCTTCTCGGCCGCGGTCATCCAGCACGAGATCGACCAGCTCGACGGCGTCTTCTGGATCGCCCGCTTGTCGCGACTCAAGCGAGAGCGGCTCTTGAAGCGCTTCGGGAGGCTGACGTCGGCGTAGTCGCTGCAAGCGGCCGCGCAAGATCCATCGCTTGAATGCAGCGCATCTCGCAGGCTCGCATACGACGTGGCGCGATCACCGGCACGAATGTGCAAGCGGCGTCTGTGCCCGCCACCGAACAGTGGGTCGCCCCGATGGCGGCCTCGCACGTCCGCTTGCGCTACACTGCCGGTCGCGCCCGAACGGCGGCATCCCGGAAGCGGACGCTTCGGGATGGAAGGCTTAAGGATCTGGATTGCGCCGCTCACGGATCTTCAGCTGCGGACGGCGGATGGTCTGTCTCCGCCCATAGGGCACTGCTTTGCCGAACTGAGTCCGTCGTCGCCGAGTCTCAACGGCGCTCACGAAGGCCAGCCGCCTCGAAGGTGCCATGGGCCTGTGGCAGTCGTGCCGCGACCCGAGGAGGAGCCCTTGATCACGAGTCGATCTACGCTGTCCGTCAGCGCCGGTCTGGCGGTGCTGGCAGTCGTTCTAGCCGCATTGTGGATCTCGTTTGGTCCACGCGCTGAGGGAGGCCGGGATAAGCAGGCGTCCACCGCTGCGCTGTTATCGCGCCAGCAGAGATCCGCCACCGATGCAAAGGGGCAGCCTATCCGTACCATTGCCGCCGGATCGCTCTCCGGCTCGGAGACTCACGCCAGTCCTCCGCCACAAGAACGAGGGGCGGTGAACCCTGGTGCGCCCGTCGAGGCAAGGTCTCCTGGGCGGCAGGCTGACGAGACGCCCGTCCCGGGGGTGCGGACAGACACGGCCACGAACAGTGCCGATGATCCATCAGCGCCCCCCGGTGGCAGCGTCGACCTCAACACGGCATCCGTGGAGCAATTGAACGCGCTCGGGGCGGGCATGATCGGGCGCAGGATCATCGAATTCCGCCCCTACGCCTCGCCGGAAGACCTCGTCACGAGACGGGTCCTGAAGCGGGCGGATTACGAGACCATCAAAGCCGCGGTCACCGCCCGATAACGCTCCCCCGGGGGATGGCGTCCTTGCCTCGGCAGCTGGCTGTTCCAACTGCCGGCTCTCAGCCGAAAGGCATTCGAGCCGGCGACAGAGGCTGACGTCAGCGGCGGTCTTCCCGCTCAGTCCGCTTGGAGGCCCGGCTTGCTCGAGCCAGCCCTCCGGCCCGATCCTCTCGCCCTCGATGACGCTGGTCTGTCGCGGCACGCGTTCGTGACCCGGTTTGCGTCACCCTGGAAGGGATGCGCCATCGGAAGAGCGCTTGAGCCCTGCCGCGGAAAGCCGGAGCGCTCTCGATCCATTCTCCGCGGAGCGTTCGCCTGCCTTCTCCGTTCTTTAGCCACGGGACCCTGTGGAGGAACATTCGGGGATGAGCACGGAGTGGGCGAGCCCCCGTTTCAGCGATCTCGACGCTTGGGACAGCGCCGACATCCTGCAGGCGCTCTGGGAGGGACAACTCGCGGCAGTCGCCGCGATCGGCCCTGCGCTGCCGGCCATCGCCGCGGCCGCGGAGGCCGCCGAAGCCGGTCTGCGCCGGGACGGGCGCCTCCTCTATGTGGGGGCGGGCACCTCGGCCCGGATCGGCGTCCAGGACGGGGCAGAGCTCCCGCCGACCTTCGATTGGCCCGAGGAGCGCCTAGGCTTCGCCGTCGCGGGCGGGGAGGGTGCGTTGGTTCAAGCCGTCGAAGGGGCTGAGGACTCGACGCAGGACGGGGCGCTCTGGGCCGAGCGCGCCGAGATCCGCCCGGACGATGTCGTCATCGGCTTGTCGGCGAGCGGGATCACGCCCTTCACGCTCGCGGCGCTGCGCGGCGCGCGCCATCGCGGCGCCGTCACCATCGGGGTCGCCAACAACCCCGACACGCCGATCCTGCGCGACTGCGCCCACCCGATCCTCGTGGCGACCGGGGCGGAAGCGGTCGCCGGCTCCACGCGGATGAAGGCGGGGACCGCGCAGAAGATCGTGCTCAACCTGCTCTCGACGCTGGTCATGATCCGGCTCGGGCGCGTGTATCGCGGCCGCATGGTCGCGATGCGGGCCACGAACACCAAGCTGCGCCGCCGCGGCGTCACGATGGTGGCGCAGATTGCAGGCTGCGATGCCGGGGCGGCGGCCAGCGCCCTGGCAGCGGCGGAGGGCGACATCCCGCGCGCGGTGCTCGTCGCCCTGGGGATCGACCGGGAGGAGGCGGCCAGCCTCCTCAGGCGCAACGGCGGCAACTTGCGCGCGGCCCTGGCGGAAGCGGGGCCGGCATGACCGACCCCGCGCCGATGCCGAGCGCATCCGAGACCTTCATGGCCCGGGAGGTCGCCGAAGTGCCCGAGGTCGCCCGTCCCCTCTGCACCGGCTGGGCCGAGGCGGAGCGCGTCGCCTCCGTCCTCAAGGCGCGCAGCTTCCCCTTCGCGGTCGTGTGCGGCCGGGGCAGCTCGGGCCATGCGGGCGTCTATCTCCGTTACTTGATCGAGACCCGCTGCGGGCTCGCCGTCTCGGCCTCGGCCCCGTCCGTCGTCACGGGCTACGGGCGCCCGCCGCGCATGGACGGTGCGCTCTTCATCACCATCTCGCAATCCGGCCGCTCGCCGGACCTCATCGCGGCGACGCGCACCGCGCGCCAGGGCGGGGCCCTCACGCTCGCGCTCGTGAACGATGCGGCCTCACCCGCCGCGGCGGCAGCCGATCTGGTCCTGCCGATCGAAGCCGGGCCGGAACGGGCGGTCGCGGCGACGAAGACCGTGGTGAACTCCCTCGTCGCGAGCGCCGCCCTGGTCGCGCGCTGGTCCGGCGACGCGGGGCTGACCCGTGGCCTCGCCGCCCTGCCGCGCCGCCTCGCCGCGGCCTACGAGCTCGACTGGAGCGCCTGGGCCGCGGACCTCGCGGGCGCGCCCGCCGCCTTCGTCACCGGCCGCGGGCACGGTCTGGGGCCGGTGCGCGAGATCGCGCTGAAGCTCGCCGAGACCTTGCGCCTACCAGCCCTCGGCTACAGCGCCGCGGAACTGCGGCACGGGCCGCGCGCCGCGATCCAGCCCAAAACGCCGGTGCTGGCGCTGCGCCAGGACGATCAGGTCGCCGAGGGGATCGACGCGCTCGTGCAGGAACTCCGGCGCGCGGATTTGCGCGTGCATGCCTGTGGGGGTCCGGACGGGAACCTGCCCTGGCTTGCGCCCGATCACGCCGCCTGCGACCCGATTGCCATGCTGGTGCCCGCCTACCGCGCGATCGAGCGCGAGTCCCGCCGCCGAGGCTTCGATCCGGACGCGCCGGTCGGTCTCACGAAGGTCACGGAGACCCTGTGAGCGCACCCGATCTCGTCATCTCTGCCGGGCGCCTGTTCGACGGGGAGCGTTTCCGAGACCGTCAGGCCGTCGTGATGCGCGAGGGCCGGATCGCGGACGTGACGGCGAGCCCGCCCCCCGGCGTGCCCGCGATGCATCTGCCGGCCGACGCGATCCTGGCCCCAGGCTTCGTGGACGTGCAGGTCAATGGCGGCGGCGGCGTCCTCTTCAACGACGACCCGAGCCCGTCCACGATCGCCCGGATCGGGACGGCCCACCGCCTCGGCGGGACCACGGCTTTCCTGCCCACGCTGATCAGCGACACGAGACCCGTGGTCCGAGCCGCGGTCGCGGCGGTGG
The DNA here is from genome assembly GCF_054611515.1 of Methylobacterium sp. CM6257. Taxonomy (NCBI): domain Bacteria; kingdom Pseudomonadati; phylum Pseudomonadota; class Alphaproteobacteria; order Hyphomicrobiales; family Methylobacteriaceae; genus Methylobacterium; species Methylobacterium sp. CM6257. The sequence continues at coordinate 3,367,234 of NZ_CM137735.1, read as the reverse complement.
CGGCGGCGATCGCCGCGGGCGTGCCGGGCGTCCTCGGTATCCATCTGGAAGGGCCGTTTCTCAGCCCGAAGCGGCCGGGCATACACGATCCCGGGCGGCTCGCCCGGTTCGAGCCGGGCGACGTCGCTCTCCTCACCGGCCTCGGTGAAGCGGGTCGCACGCTCGTAACCCTCGCGCCCGAGGAGGTGCCGCCGGGAACCGTCGCGGCCCTCGTCGCGCGCGGTGCCCGCGTCAGCGCCGGCCACACGGCCGATGCAGGCGCCGCGATCCGTGCCGCGCTCGGCGAGGGGCTGACCGGGTTCACGCACCTGTTCAATGCCATGTCGCAGCTGACCGCGCGGGAGACGGGCGCGGTCGGCCTCGCGCTGACCGATGCGCGCGCCTTCGCCGGCATCATCGCGGATGGTCACCATGTCGGCGACGAAGCCCTTTCGGTGGCTCTGCGCATGAAAGGTCCGGAGCGATTGATGCTGGTCACCGATGCGATGCCGCCCGTGGGCGACTCCGAGAACAGCGGCGGCTTCACCCTTTTCGGGCGCCCCATCCGTCGTGCGGGAGATCGGCTGACGGGAGTGGACGGAACGCTCGCAGGTTCCGCTCTCACCATGGCGGGCGCGGTCCGCCACATGACAACGCGGGTCGGTGCGAAACCGGAAGAAGCCTTGGCCATGGCCGCCCTGACCCCAGCCCGGTTCCTCGGCCTCGAAGGGCAGATCGGGCGGGTGCTGCCGGGATATGCCGCCGATCTCGTTGCGCTCGATCGCGACCTGAACGTCCTCGGCACATGCATGTGCGGCAACTGGAAACCCGTGCCGGATAGGCGGCTCCGGGCGAGCTGACGCCGGTCTGTTCCGGCGATGACGTGCGGGCGACGCTGGGTTCGATGACGGTCGGCGTGGCCAGCGGCTGCTGCCCCAATTCCGGGCCGCCGCTTCGCGCCCATCCCGGCCATTCAGCCACGTGTGGTGAAGTCACGGAAGCGGACCTTCCAACCCGGACGTCGAGCCGGCCGCCGATGCGTCCTCAAGGGACACCCTCGTCTCGACTGAGGCGAGAAGGAACAAACGCCTGTGCCGCACTCGGATATACCGACAGTCCATCGCTCAAGACGACACCTGCTGATCGTCGATGGCGCGACGCAGCCGTCGCCCCACTGCCGCGCCCTTGGGGCGACGTCCCGGACTCTGGAAGGCCGGGATGACATGGGTTCGCGCGCGAGATGATCCGCGGGGGTCGTCGGCTCACGGACCTGCGCTCCAACGTTCACGGGCAGCCGCCGATCGACGCCGTCAATCCTACTCTGGCCTACTCTGGACCTGCCCGAGGCTACGCTCGGCCTACCCGTACGAAACCGAGCGCGTCCTGACGCGGCACCTCAAGCGCTTCGGCCGTCGGATCGAGCGTGGCTGCCCCCCTGACCGCGCTGGACGAGGACGGTGACGGTATTTGCGTGCGTCTGGAGGTGAGCCCTTGATCGATCGCGGCGAGGCCATTCGCTGTCTAGGCGCCATGGAACGCGCAACCGCATTGGCGAACATCCGGTAGTGCTTAGAAATCCCGGGCGTGATAGAGTATTCGACCGCAGGCCTAGCCGAAGGGGGCAGTATTGGACCGGGCCGTCGAGCGCCGCCTTGCCGCGATCCTGCTGACCGACGTGGTCGGTTACAGCCGGATGATCTGCAAGGACGAGGCCGGCACGCTGCGCCGGCTCAAGGCGCTTCGCCGGGACGTGATCGAGCCGCAGGTCGCCGCCGCGCATGGCCGCGTCGTCAAGTCGACGGGCGACGGCGTGCTGGTCGAGTTTCATAGCTCCGTCAGAGCGGTCGCCTGCGCCGTCGCGATGCAGCGTGCCGCCGCCGCGCACAACGCCAACATCCCCGAAGATCAGGCGATGCGCATGCGCATCGGCATCAATCTCGGCGACGTGGTGGCCGAGCCGGACGGCGATCTCTATGGGGACGGCGTGAACGTGGCGGCGCGCCTGGAGCCGCTGGCCGAGCCAGGGGGGCTGTGCATCTCCCGCTCGGTCCACGATCAAGTGCGCGACAAGCTGCCCTACTGCTTCGAGGACCGCGGCAAGCTCGAACTCAAGAACATCGCCCGGCCGATCGGCGTGTTCACCCTCTCTGCCGAAGCCGTTGCGGCCAGTTCCGGGCCGTCCGAGGACGACGAGCTGGAGCAAGCGTCCCGGGCTGTCGCCACAAAGGACCGTTGGCGTCGGATCTGGCCCGCCTTGGCGGCCGGCCTCCTCTGTCTCGCGGCCGCCGCCGGCGCGGGCTGGTGGTTCTGGCGCGCCAAGCCTCCCACGGCCGACCACACGCTCGCGACGCAGGCGGGCCTGCCGCCGAAACCGTTGCCGCCGCTCTCGCTGGTCGTCCTGCCGTTCGCGAACCTGAGCAGCGATCCCGAGCAGGCGTTCTTCGCGGACGGCCTGACCGAGGACCTGACCACCGACCTGTCACACCTTGCCGGCAGCTTCGTGATCGCCCGCAACACGGCCTTCACCTACAAGGGCAAGGCAGTCGACGTCCGCCAACTCGGACGCGATCTCGGGGTGCGCTACGTCCTCGAAGGAAGTGTGCGCCGAGCTGGCGAGGGCGTGGTGCTGAACGCACAGCTGATCTCGACGGAGACCGGCGCGCACCTGTGGGCCGACCGGTTCGAGGGCGAGCGCAGCCGACTCGGCGATCTGCAGGTCGAATTCGTCGCGCGCCTCGCCCGCTCCCTCGACGTACAACTAACCCGAGCAGAAAGCCTGCGCGCGCTGCGTGAGCGGCCGGACAATCCGGACTCCGCTGATCTCGCCATGCGCGGATGGGCAGCTCTGAATCGGCGTCCGAGCCCCGAGCACTTGCAGGAAGCCCTTAAGCTCTTCGAGCAGGCCCTTCGGCTAGATCCACGTCTTACTTCTGCACTGGTCGGTAAAGCGCGCTCCCTATCGTACTTGGTTTGGCTTCGCTGGAGCCCGTCTCCTGCTAGAGATTTGGATGCGGCGAACGAGGCAATCACGCCGGTCCTGTCTGACGCGCCTGAGCACGCAATGGCCCATTTTGTGAAGGGCGAGATACTAAAAGCACAAAAGAAGCACGACCTAGCGGTTCCCGAATTTGAGACTGCAATCAGGAATGATAGAAATCTGGCCGTTGCCTATGAGGAGCTTGGTCACACGAAGATCCTGCTCGGCAGGTCGAAGGAAGCTCTGCCGCTTATCGAGAAAGCTTTACGACTAAGCCCGCATGACCCGGCGCTGAATTTCTGGCTTTTCCATATGTGCCATGCCTTCACACATTTAGCCCAGGATCTAGAGGCCATCGAGTGGTGCCGCAAATCAGCCGCAGCGGGACCGCTTTGGCTGACTTACATTGACTTGGCTTCCGGCTACGCTTGGACTGGCCAGACGGCCGAGGCGCAGGACGCAGTCACGGAACTGCTCAAACTGATGCCCGGATACACCGTTCAGAAATGGGCAACAGCTGGATTTTCCGACAACCCGCAATTTCTGATCGAGTATGGGAGGATCGTTGAAGGGCTGCGAAAGGCTGGTCTGCCGGAAAGATAGTTTCGGACATTCCTGTTCGAAATTCGCCCGACACGCGAAATGGACATCATGCGGCCGTGCACCCATCGGCCCCTTCCTCCGGCATCGTCCTGTAGTCTGCGGCTGGCAGGCTCTTCACGTGAGGCGACCGAAGATCCGCAGTCTCAGCGGTCCGAATGGCACCGTACCCACCCGCCATCCAGGTCCCGCACTTGATAGACAGGCGTCCGATGCTTCGAACTGTTGTCGCCCTCTCACTTCTGCTGCTCTGCGCCGCCGCGTGGGCCGGGCCGCGCTGGCAGGACCTGCCGCCAACCCCCGCGCCCATACCCGGCGAGACCACGGGCTACGCTGCGGTCAATGGCATCCGGCTGTACTACGCGACAATCGGCCGTGGCCCGCCGGTCGTGATGCTACACGGTGGTCTGTCCAACTCCGATTATTGGGGCCATCAGGTCGAGGCGCTCGCCTCCCGCCACAAGGTCATCCTCGTCGACAGCCGCGGGCACGGCCGCAGCACCCGGAACGATCAGCCGTTCGGCTACGACCTGATGACCGACGACGTGGTTGGCCTGCTCGACGCGTTGGCGATCCCGCGCGCCGACATCGTCGGGTGGAGCGACGGCGCGATCCTCGGCCTCGACATGGCGATGCGCCATCCCGACCGCGTCGGCAAGGTGTTCGCGTTCGGAGCGAATGCCGATCCTTCGGGCCTGATCGAGAACTTGGAGAAGAACCCGACCTTCGCCGCCTTCATAGATCGGGCCGGCAAGGAGTACGAGAATCTCTCGCCGGCCCCGAAGGACTATGCCGCCTTCCTCGACGCGATCGGCAAGATGTGGAGCGGGCAACCCCGTTGGACCGATGTCGATCTGAAGCGGATCCGCACACCGGTCATCATCGCGGACGGCGACCACGACGAGGGGATCAAGCGCGCGCACACCGAGTACCTCGCCGCCACGATCCCCGGGGCGGGGCTGCTGATCCTGCCGAACGCCAGCCATTTCGCCTTCCTCCAAGACCCGGCGTTGTTCAACGCAGCGCTTCTCGCATTCTTGGATGGACAGTGATTGCGCCTTCGCACCGGCCTCAGGTTACGTCCGCTACAACACACGCCTTTCCATCAGCGTGCCCGAGGTGATCAGGCCGCCGGCCGAAAGCCAACCCTCGATGCGCCCCTATGACGGTCGACGGAGATAGCTGCACGAAAACCGCTGAATCCAAGACTGTCTCAAGCAATCAAGCAGGCGGGGTGCCCGCCGCGACAGCAGGCTGGACGCGTCGGTGCCATCCATCCGCCAATCATGACCCTTCAAGGGAGGTTTTCATGCGCACGATCACGACCGGCCTGGCCGCCGCTCTGGTCCTTGATGGATCTCCAATGGCATCGGCAGCGGATACTTCCACGACCGGTGCAATCAGCGACAACGGAACGCTGAACCAGACCGATTCGAGATCTTAACCGATGCGCGGATCGGGGTGGTGAGAGCAGTACTTCGGCTGACGCCCGAGCAGCAGCAGTACGGGCCGGCCATCGAGGACGCAATCCGTGCACGCGCTGAGGCGCGCTACCGCCGCCTGACCACCCTGGCCGGACTGGTCCAGCAGCGTGGTGACCACGATCCGCTCGCGCTGATCCGCGCACGCGCCGACTCGCTGGAACAGCGCGCGGCTGGGCTGAAGAGGCTGGCGGACGCATGGCAGCCGCTTTACCAGACCCTCAGTGCGGATCAGAAGATGCGGATGCGCCTAGTCACCGCGCGTGTGATCGGAGGCTTGCGGCAGGCGATCGAGGACCGCCGGCGGGATCTCTTCGACGACGACTACGATGATGAAGGTTGATCGACCGTGTGCCGCGCGTTCTCGCCCCCGCGGTCGAGGAGACGAGGCGTGACGACAATGTGCAGTCTGACGGCCCTTCAACAGGAGCGATCGAGCCGACCGTGACAAGAACGGGCGCTTCCGGAGTCGCGACGCGCGGGCGGACGCGGGCCACGCCGTGGACCTCTACAGAGGTTGAGGGCCGCCGCCGGCGTGCCCCCAGCCCGACTTGCAACAAGGGGTTCGACACCGATGAGGGGCTTGGGTAGGGAAGATCCCGGCTCGGAACCCGTCTCTTGCGCCCATTTCAGGCCGCCCCGCACGGCCAAGCCGCAATCGGCTGGATCGCAATCTGGCGCCGATACGATCAGGGCAACGATGAAGGGCGGCGGTGGCGCGCCCGCGCGCTGTCGCCCTCACAAGATCAGCGCAATCGCTCCGTGCGGCGATGATAGGCTTTGAACAGCGCGAGGACACACAACGCCGCGGCGTTGATGAACAGCGTCCAACCGTAGCTGCTGATATGGTGCGCCGAAGGATATTGGATTGCACCGAGGCCCAGCAGCGCGCCGAAGCAGGCCGCCGCAAGAAGACAAGCGAATACCAACATATCCGCCTCCAATTGAGCTTGCCCCCGCGATTTGCTGATTTAATGCGAGGTCTAAGCAGTATAATCAGTAGAAACGACCGAGTTCAAGAGCCGATCGCTGGCCCTCATGCCTGGCCAGCCTGTGCCTTGCAGGGCCCCATCGATGCCGCACCGCTGGGCCTGCATCGGGAGCGATCGGCAGCTGCGTCGTGCCCCTCACATCGGCCCAGGACGGGCCGCGCTCTGCCGTTGCCGTTCCTGGCGCGGGTCGAGCGAGTTCTGCGCGCAAGCCGGTCGTGACACGAGTCCCGGCCGGCAGGGGAGGAAGGCACTCAGCTGCGAGCGCCGAACAGCAGCGCGATGATCTGGCCTGCCTGCGGGCGGATCGATCCAGCGTCCAGCACGCATAGGAGGCGCCCTGGAAGTCGCGCCCGGGGCATCGGTCGATGATTTAGCCAAGGCAGCCGCGGTCGGCGCCGCGCCAACCGAGTTGCAATTTGACACTGCAGGATCCATCAGTCGCTGTTATTTGCTTTAGAACCATTATAGAGCAATATTATCCGGATACATGGGCAAACGTTACGTGAAATTATAGATGTAAACTTTGAAAAGATGGTTCATAGTCTCGGATCTCTCAATAACGTCGTTCCGTGCCCTCTGGCCGGACTTTCGCTCAAAACCTGTTCCGACATTGATCCGCTCAAGTGAGTTATGCTATATTTACACAACATGGACTTGTCCAACGGAGACTGGAGATGACATCCAATCTCAAGAGAATTGCTGCTTGGGGCACCATCGCGGCAGGAATCACGACGGGCGCAGCGATACCCGCGCATGCGGCTCCGCTGCCCGCTTCCTCGGCCGAGCAAGTGGCCGGCGGGAAGCTCACGGAACAGGTGTACTGGTATGGGTGGGGACCGGGCTGGGGTGCGGCCCTGGCCACGGGAGCGATCGTGGGTGGCGCCCTGGGTCTCGCCGCGGCCGCAACGGCACCAATCAATCCTTACTGGTACGGATACCCCGCCTACTATCCGGCCTACTACCCGTATCCGGTCTACTACCCTCGCTACAGGCGAGCCTACTGGGCACCCTATGGCTACCCCGTCGTCTACAGGCGAGCTTACTGGCGCCCATACAGGTGGGGCCATCGCCGGGCCGTCTATTACCGCCGGGTCCGCTGGTATTGATGCCGGTATGAGGAAGTGCAGGACGCTGCAGTTGGCCGCGACAGAGGGGCCGGGGGAATTTTCTCCCGGCCCTCGTTGCATGGTGGCACGCGTCGACGATCAGGCCGCCTTGCGCTGCTCGTTCAGGAGGTGGGCCAGTAGCAGCCGCCGGATCCGCCGACGGCGTAGGATGTGGCTGCCGATCAGAAGACGCAGGATCCGACGCTCCCTGTCGCTGCCATTGCCGGCTTCGCCAAAATCCTCATCTTCGCCGAACTCGTCCTCGTCCTCGCCGGTTTCTGCGCCGGCGCGGCGTTCACGCAGGAGATGGGCGAGCAACATCTGACGGGCCCGCCGCCGGCGCAGAATTTGGCTGCCGATCAGCAGACGCAAGAGGCGGCGCTCATGGTCTCCGCCCTCCTCATGTTCGCCGGCCTCGTCCTCGCCGAACTCGTCCTCTTCCTCACCGCCGCGCCTCTCGCGCAGCAGGCGGGTGAGCAGCACACGGCGGACGCGGCGACGCTGCAGGATACGGCTCGCAATCAGCAGGCGCAGGATGCGGCGCTCAACGTCCTCATCCTCCTCGTCCTCCTCACCGGACGATCCCGTCTCGTCCTCCTCGCCCTCGTCCTCCCTCTCGTGGAGCAGGTGGGAGAGCAGTTGCCGGCGCATGCGCCGCCGACGCGCGACGCGGCTCGCCAAAGGCATACGCAGGATGCGGCGCTCCTCGTCTCCCTCGTCTTCGTCCTCTCCCTCGTCCGCCATGCTGTCCTCCGCCTCGCCCGCACGCTTCTCGCGCAGCAGGTGAGCGAGAAGCAGGCGGCGCATGCGGTGCCGACGCAGGAGCCGGCTCCCGATGAGAACCTGGGCGAGGTCGTCGTCACGAAGTGCTAAGGCCATGGCAGTCTCCTTCCAGTGTGGCGCGCCCTAATGCGGTGCGGTGGCGCGGTCGGAATCGGGGTCTTGCGGTCCGCCTTTCGGTGAAGCGCGGCGCGCCGTGAGCGCGTGCTCGATCAGCGTCTCGACGATGGCCTGGTTGAGAACCTCGCTCTTCAGCAGGCGTGCCGCCGCGCTGTCGTGCATCAGGGGCTTGAGGATGATCTGCCGGAGATCGGCATCGTCGGCCGTTTCCGGCGGCTCGTCGGGGTCGCCACCGCCCAGGACACAGGTGATGCCGGCCTCGAAGGCTTCTTCCAGCAATGTTTCGATGCGCGTCTGTCGCAGGCCGCTTCTCAGATCGGCCATCTCCGTCTCGGAGAGTTCGCGGCGTTCGTCATCGGCGTCCACGCCCTCGACGCGGATGATCTGGCCCGTCTTCAGATCCAGAGTGAAGGCCAGACGATCTGGACGCGCCGCAGGTTGGCGAGTCACGCGTTCCGCGCTCTGGCTGCGGCCCTTCCTCGGAGTTCCGGCCGTTCCGCGTGTCTCGGCCATTTCGTCGCTCCTGATGTTTGTGCTGCGTGTATGGCCCGATGCCGCTCTGCTGGCAGATCACGACGGCTGAGGCTGACCGGGTGAGGAGACGCGGCGGGCGGTGGCGCGCTACGCCCCCGCCTCAGGCCGACCCGGCACCAGGACAGGCCGGCGGCAGTCAGGTGAGGGCTCCCACCGCGGCAAGCCACCGCCGCGCCAGCCACGCGTCCACCAAGAATGCCTGCGGAGTCGCCGCACCACTCATGGACTCCTTCCGGAAGCTTTCGGGTGGAGACTACCTTCGCGGATCATCTCTAGCTTGATCAGACGAGACAGCTGCCCCTGTCCGGCGGGGGAGCGATGAAGGGGAAGCGTGTCCGGCCAGGACCCGATTTGGACGGTCGGGCCGCGTTCTCACTGGCGGTGCTGCCCGCCGGATCACCATCCGGGACCTCACCGCCGCAATCGTAGACCCGGGCGGCGTGGTCCGGGATGACATTTGAACGATCGAGCACTCGGGATCGGGCGGCTCTCCACCCCTACGGAGCCGCTCACCATCATCCTCGTAGCGATACCGTCGAGGCCAAGCACCATTCCGCCAGCGCTCGTGAGTACGCCGAACACGCGTCGCGCACGGCCGACGCACACAAGCATCCCACCAAGCAGCCTTACAGGCAGGCGGCGGCTCTCCGGTCGGACCGCCTGCTCAAGGGGCGCACGGGATATTCGGGTTATCCCCTCTGCCACCGACGGCGCGGCTTTGAGGTAGCTCAAGGTTGGGCCACGCGGACAGGCGGTAGGTTGCCGGAGGAAGAGCCTCCGGCTGGGACTTCGTGTTGGCTCGATTGCGCCGCACGGTGCGGCCGATGGCCAATCAATGATCCGAGCGATGCTCAGAACTGCCCACCCCTAAGACGAGCGATTGCCTCGATCTCATGCGGAGGATTGGTCCAATCGGAGAGGAACAGAGCGGAATTTTCATCGCCTCACTTGCGGCTCGCAAGGGACGTCGCTTTTGACATGCATGGATCCGACCGGAGGTAGGCCATGGGCAAAGACGTAATCGGCTCGCGCATTACGCAGGCACAGGGCAGTCCGGACGCGCCTGAAGCGGAGGAGGACAGAGGCAGCGCGCGGATTCACAAAGTGCTCGAGAAGCTGGTCGCGCAGATACGCGAGCGGCTCAAGCAAGCGAAATCGGATTTCGCCGTTTTTGACGATCAAAACGGTTTCCGAGCTCACCCTTGCCATCAAGATCTAATATCTAATGTCGGAATTATATCATTACGACTGGTGAATTACGGCCAAGTTCCGAAAATTTAGACGAAATTAGGTCTTATCCATGCCAGCCATTGCGGAGAGAAGGCGCGATACGATTTGAGTGCGCGGCGTCATCACGAGCCTATCAGCTGTTGACGAAATCCAAGATCTAGAACTCGCTCTCCATTAAACATTCCGAATTACAAAATATCTCCACTATCGGCACAATAAGAAGACAAGATCGTTTGCAGGAGGTCCCGGCACTGATCGCAAATCTGGTCGATCGAATGGCGATCCCAGACACATGATGTCGTTTGACGTCCCGGAAGACATTCATGGAGAACACAGGATGAGGTTTCTCGCAATCCATCCCAGCGGCCTGATGTTCACCAAAGTCTTTCTCAGGCTTGAGCCTCTAGGCCTCGAAATCATCGCCGGTGCGGCGCGGAAGGCCGGACACGATGTCCGGCTCATCGATCTGCAGGTCGAGAGCCACGCTGACTTCGATTGTCTCGTGCGTTCCTATCAGCCCGACGTGCTCGCCTTCTCCTGCAACTATCTGGCCAACGTCCCTGAGGTGATCGACCTCGCCAAGGCCGCCAAACGTGAGCTACCGCGGTCCTTCATCTTCATCGGCGGCCACAGTGCTTCCTTCATTGCGCAGGAGATCCTGGAGCACGGCGCGGGAGCGATCGACTGCGTGCTCAGGGGCGAGGGCGAGGCCGCCTTGGCGGCCTTCCTGGAGGCCGTAGAGCACGATCGCGACGCGGTCACCCACATACCCGGCGCCGTGACCTGCGACGGCACGGGGCCCGCGCCCCGCTTCGTCGCATCACTGGATGAGTCTCGCCCGGCTCGCGACCTGCTCCGGCATCGCAGAAAGTACTTCATCGGGGTCCTCGACCCGTGCGCATCCGTGGAGTTCGCGCGCGGCTGCCCCTGGGACTGCACCTTCTGCTCGGCTTGGACCTTCTATGGCCGCTCCTATCGCGCGATGAGCCCGGAGCGGGCTGTCGAGGAGGTCGCCGCCATCCCCGAGCCGAACGTCTTCCTCGTCGATGACGTCGCCTTCGTGCACGAGGCCCACGGGCTGGCTATCGGTGAAGGTTTGGCCCGACGCGGGATCCGCAAGCAGTACTACCTGGAAACCCGCTGCGACGTGCTCCTGCGCAACAAGGATGTCTTCAAATTCTGGAGCCGCAACGGTCTCAAGTACATGTTTATCGGACTGGAGGCCGTCGACCAGGAGGGCTTGAAGAAGTTTCGCAAGCGCATCGCCATGGACAGGAACTTCGAGGCGCTGGAATTTGCCCGATCGCTCGGCATCATGGTGGCGATCAACCTGATCGCCGACCCGGACTGGGATCATGCCCGTTTCGAGACGATCCGGCAGTGGTGTCTGGAGATACCCGAAATCGTGAACATCAGCGTCAACACGCCGTACCCGGGAACAGAGATCTGGCGCACGGAGAACCGGCCGCTCCGAAGCCTCGATTACCGGCTCTACGACATCCAGCATGCCGTCCTGCCGACGCGGCTGCCACTCCCGGAGTTCTATGCTGAACTCGTGAAGACGCAGAGAGCTCTCTATCGCAGACATGTCGGCTGGCGGGCGCTCGCGAGGCACGCAGGCATCGGCCTCAAAAACCTGATGCATGGCCAGACGAACTACTTGCGGATGCTATGGAACTTCAACAGCGTGTATGACCCGCGCCTGCAGCTTGCCGATCATGCCCGGGAGGTCCGCTACCGCATGGCGCAGCCCCCGTCGGAGCGGCTGGCGAAGGTGGAGCCGAGGGCCCTCTACGTCCACCAGCCGCAGGGTAGAAAGGGACGCGCTTCGCTCGACGATGCCGGCGAGCGCTTCGTCGACGGAACTCGGATGGGGGCGGCGGGGACCTGACCTTTCTGCGGCTGGGCGAAACGCTTCGCGCACGGCTTCCATGCTTGAGCAACCTGTCCGTCCGGTCCAGCCGGATCGGAAGCACGATGCCTGACCGTGACGTCAACCGTGAGGGTGCCTCCCCCCCCTGACGGAAGAACCGGGATCTGAGCAGCTGGCTGCGCGGGAGAACACCAAAGCCTCCCACCAGGCGGGCCGACCTGCGCCCATCCCGTACGTTCCGGGTCTCGTCGCCCTGCCTCCGGGACAGCCATCATCAATCGTCGCTGTACTCCTCGGGCAGCGGCAGGCCTATGACGATCAGGCGGCCAGAATGGCCCACCCATGAGCGCGAAGGTTCACCCGGGCGCCTCGCCCGCCTGCATCCATCAGGTCCGCCTCTCCGACCTCGATGGAACGGGCATCCGGGGCCGGCAGCAGCGCGGCCGCGTCGGCCAGGTTCAGGGCAAGCAACAGGCGCGCCGCCCCGTCACGCATCGTGAGCACAAGCTGTTCGTTGGTCAGGTGGATCGTCCGCGCCCGTGCACGGCAAAGCCAGGAATGGCGCCGGCGCAGAGCGATGAGGCTTTGGTGCAGCCGGTAGATTGGCCAGCCGTAGGGCGCAAGGTCTGCAGGCGTCGGCGGGAAAGCCGGCCGGATCGCGTCGTCGCCGCCGACACGCTCCTCCTTCACGCCGCGGAAGGCCTGTTCATCGCCCGCGTAGATCGAGGGCGTGCCGCCGCAGGCGAACAGAATCGCGAGGGTGTGGGGCAGATGCCGCTCATCCGTGAGCCGGCTCGCGATACGCGTCACGTCGTGGTTGCCCACGAAGGTCAGCGGCACGAACGTGTCGAGATAGCCGTTGTGCCGTTCCAGCGCGTGGGCGAGCTCGAACAGGTTGCGATCGTTGAGCGCGCTCCAGATCGCCTTCCAGAGCTCGTACTGGGTCACCGCATCCAGGCCGGTGTCCTGCACGAAGCCCGCGTAGTCGCCATGGATCACCTCGCCGACCATGTAGGCGTCCGGGTGAGAGAGGCGCACGCGAGGCAGCACGGTCGCCCAGAAGCGCCGCGGGACGGCATAGGCCGCGTCCAACCGCCAGCCGTCGGCGCCGCGGGCGAGCCAATGGTTCATGACGGCCGCGACATGATCCGCCACCGAAGGCTCGTCGTGATTGAGCGTGACGAGCTGGCGATGCCCCTCGAAGCAGGCGTAGTCTGGATCCGCGCCCGGGCCGGTGCCCCGCGGCCAGGACAGCTTGAACCAGCTGGCCCGCGTCGCCTGTGGCCCGCGCCGGAGGACCTCCTGAAAGGCGGGATGAGCGCGCCCGACATGGTTGAACACCCCGTCGAGCAGGATGCGTAAGCCGCGGGCATGGGCTGCCTGGATCAGCGCGTCGAAGTCAGCATCATCACCCAAGCGCGGGTCGATCCGGAAGTGATCGGTCGTGTCGTAGCCGTGCGTCGACGCCGCGAAGACCGGCCCGAGCGCCACGCCTGAAACGCCGAGATCGGCCGCGTAGTCGAGCCAAGCCTGCAGGTGGGAGAATCGATGGGTGACGGGCGCAGCCGGATCGACCGTGCGCTCGGCGCCGACGAAGCCGAGGGGGAAGACCTGCCACCAGATTGCCTGCTCGATCCCGGACGACATCAGACCTCCGCTTGCCGTGGACTGAAAGCGAACCCGGGTTCCGTCGCAATCGTTGCAGCGAACCACCGCTTCGCGCAGGAGATCATGGGCCCCGCGAACAGCGCGGGTGACGCCCCATCTTCGCTCGCGCAACTCCGCTGCCCCGGGCGGGAACCCGTCTTGTCCGCACCCCGCGCACGAGAACCGATCCGGCTCGGCGAGCACCGGCACCATGATCGGCAGCCGCGGAGATTCTCCGCGAGCCTTGTTGAAACCTTGGCACTTGCCTCGCCGAGGCCATGGCGACGCTCATGGTCGGTGCCTCACCCGAGGCCGTCATTGCGCGCTACCGCGGACACGCTGCCGCGAACGCGAAGCGATCGAGGTCGGAGGACCCCGCACTGCCGAATGCCGATGCCCACCCACCCGATGCGGCAATGACCGAGCCCAATCGGACGGCCCCTATCCTCAAGGTCACGCGGCCGACGAAGCGGAGTTGTCCGGGCGCCCGGTCCTGTCCTACGCTGCCGCCACGACCTCAGAGGGACGCCCTCTCCGAGCCGTCACAAGGCTGGTTCACCGGGCTGATACCGAAGCCGACCAGCGTCCGGTGCACGCCGAGGAGTTGATTCGGGTCGGATCCGACTGAGGTCGAGTTGCGTTCCTTGCTGCCTATAGGCCACCAAGGAGGAACCCCTATGCGCATACGCTTCTTGCTGCCGCTCATCGGCTTGCTCGCGCTCACGGCATGCAAAGACGAAAAGAAGGCCGAGAACCCCGCACCTCCCCCCGCCACCACCAGCACCGCACCTGCTACCCCTGCACCCCCGCCCGCGAACACCAATCCCGCACCAGCCAACAAGCCTGCCGACCACTGAAGCAAGTGCCTCGCGGAAGGCGCGACGGCGACCACGCATCTTCTGAGCGGTCGTCCTCGTCGCCCTCTTGCGGGGCATACGTAAGCCGCATCGGCCGGATCGGCGGCTTCAAGCGGAAAATGAAGGAAGCAGCGGTCGCGTTCGGTCATGGGCCTGCTCCGGAGCGAGGGCGTCGCCCCGCGTGGCGAGACGTGTTCGGAAATCGCCGCTGAGGGCGGCGAAGGTGAGGTGGCCGAACCGCTCCAGCAGCAGCGCCTCGGCATGGCGGAGGCCCTCTTCAAAGAGCGGCGTTCACGGCCTGCTCGACAGGGTAGCCCGGCGCTTCGACGCGATTACCCATGGCGCGCAGTTCGGACGCGCCGAGTGCAGTGAAATGTCGCGAAGCGTGCTCTCGTGGAACTCGCGCGCGATCATCCAACTGTCGCTGTAGCCAGGCTCGGGTCGAACAAAGCCTGCCTCGTGCAGCCCGGCCATGGTCCAATGCCGGAGTTAGGCTGCGACGCCTTTCCCTCGATCACGCTACGTCCGGCAGACCCAGGTACGCGTCCGGGTTGAAGCACGGCGACCTGCCGCCCGGCTCGAATCGAAGGGGGCCGAGCTATGGAAGCCCGGCAAGCGTACTTCGCCCACCTCCATGCGGTGGTGGGCGGCTCTGGCTGCGGACAGAAGGCCTGGTTGCTTATCCGGCCAACCCACCCCTACGCCGACCGGAAACCATCCGACCTGCTGACTGCTGCCAGATGCGAGCCTCAGCAAGTCGGTCGCCTCCTTCGTGTGCAAGGCCAAGGAGCCACGCCAGATCGCGGATGAACCCGTGGTTCGGCATGCGCGCGAGTTTCTTCTGGGCAATCTCGCGCAACGTTGCCCAGGCGCGGTCAGCCTCGCCTGGACGCCGGTAATGCCCGTAGATGAAGTCGCGGTAACGCTGCGGCAGTCTGGAGAGATCATCGCTCGGCTTGATGCCAAGATAGGCATTATCTCCGAGGTATAGCTCGGCCATGTTGTTGAAGAAGATGACTGTGTAGACCGAGAATCTGAACTCCATCGCACCCTCGCCGCCGGCCGCACGTTACAACGCCCGGAATGCTGCCGCACATTCCGCGGATCTGAACGACCCAGCGCCAAGGATGGTTCACTGACCCGTCCTGCCCTGAGGGCGATCCGGCTATGCGCCCACGCCGCCGGAGGTAGTTCGTGGGCAAGCCGCGTCGGACCGTCTTGGTTGCGCGCCGAACCTTGTCGCTGAGGCGTGATCGACTCCGGTTCCCCGTCCATGGTGCGCGGACCTGGACAGAAATCTCCCTCGCTCACCCTTGTACCGCTCCGGGCCTATCCCATCTCATAGCCATCCAAGCGGATGTCCAATGGATGGAATCATCATGGCCGACAAAGTTCACGAGCTACGGCCCAAGCTGCCTGACAGCGAGAAGATCACCATCAATCTCGGGTTCGTGGACCTCGGTCATATCGACCTGATGGTGCGCGACGGCTTCTACGCCAACCGCGCCGACTTCATCCGGACCGCCGTGCGCAACCAGATCGAACGGCAGGGCGAGGCCGTGAAGCAATCCGTGACGCGCAAGCAGCTTAGCCTCGGCCTCTCGCATTACACGAGACAGGCCCTTGAGGCGGCCCGTGACGCCGGGACGCCGCTGCACATCCAGGTTCTCGGGCTGGCCAGCATCGCTCTGGATGTCACACCCGAACTCGCCCGAGCCGCGATCGCATCGGTCGAGGTGCTCGGCGCCTTTCAGGCCAGTCCCGAGGTCAAGGCGGCGCTCGCCGACCGCATCTCCTGACGATCTTCTCGACCTCCTCGCGGAAAGCGGCCGATAGCCCGCGCCGCCCAGTTCTCGCCTCGCAGGTATCGGTCCCATGACCCTCTTCTCGAAATCCGCCTTCCCGAACTTCGAACTCCCGAAGGCCGATCCGGCGCGCACTGCCCGTATGATGAGGATGATGTCCGAGCTCCAGACGCGGCAGGCCGCAGCCTACGCTCGTTGGACCGAGGCGCGCCGGAACGCGGCGGAGACGGGGCAGCCGACCGCAACCGATGCCGAAATCCTTGACTTGGTCGCACCCTCCGCTCCCGGCGGCGCCTGGACAGCGCCGGAGCCCGCCCGAGGCGAGGGTCCGGAGGCTCATCCATTCTCCGGGTTGGGGGGCAACATCGCGAGCGAGGTGACGCGCACGATCCAGGAGGCGCTGGCGAGGGCTGGTGTCGGCACGGAGCTGGGCGTCGGGGCGGGCATCGAAACGCCCGCGCCCGCTCCGCTTCCGGACGGCGCACGTTTCGAGGCGCGCACGTTCACAAGCGCGCTCGGGAGCCGGAACTACAAGGTTTACGTCCCGAGCGGCTACGCTGGCCAAGCGATTCCCGTGGTCGTGATGCTGCACGGCTGTACCCAGAACCCGGACGATTTCGCCGCGGGCACGCGGATGAACGAGGTCGCGGAGGAGCACACCTTCCTGGTGGCGTATCCGGAGCAGCCGCGATCAGCCAACATGCAGCGGTGCTGGAACTGGTACGAGCCCGGTGATCAGCAGCGCGAAGGCGGCGAGCCCGCCCTGATCGCCGGTCTTGCCCGGCAGGTGGTCGCGGAGTTCTCAGCCGACGCGAGCCGCGTGTACGCCGCCGGGCTCTCGGCGGGTGGCGCTGCCGCCGCGATCCTTGCGGCCACCTACCCCGACCTGTTCGCGGCGGTCGGCGTGCATTCGGGGCTGGCCTGCGGGTCGGCGCGGGACATGCCGTCCGCCTTTGCCGCCATGAGGGGCGACGGCGTGATCTCGTCGGGGAGACGGCATTCTGTGCCGCTGATCGTGTTCCACGGCGACGGCGACCGCACGGTGCACGCGGCCAACGGGGACCGTGTGGCTGCGCAGGGACCGTGCAGTCCGGACCTCGCCGAGACTGTGACGGAAGCCCGGACACCCGATGGCATAGCCTTCACCCGCACCGTTCGGACGGATGCGTCAGGGCGCGCGGTCCTGGAGCAGTGGGTCCTGCACGGGTCCGGGCATGCGTGGTCAGGTGGCAGCCGGGCCGGCTCGTTCACCGATCCACGCGGTCCGGATGCGAGCCGGGAGATGGCCCGTTTCTTCCTGACGCACACGAGCGCGGCCAGTGCGGTTCGGCATTGATCCTGTCGGCCATTCCGATCGCCACGGCTGCGCATCGTGGCCTTGAGGACCACGCGGCCTCGACGGACCGCACCGTCCTTATAGACAACGCCGCGCCCGACCGCGCTACCGGCACCGTTGCGGTCGCTCCGATCGTCACAGCGGAGAACCGCGCTCGGCACGGCGAGTGGCCATGCTGACACGGGAAGACTTGGCGCACGCGACCGTCCGCGGCGAGGCGGCCAAGGAAGCGCTCGCTCAAGCGGAGCGCCGCCTCGCCGAACTCTTGGAGGAAGGCGATCGAGCAGACCGGTGCGCCGGGACTCACGATTGCGGCCGATGACGAGACCGGCGAGTTGGGAGGCATGACGGGTTCCAAGGCGACCCTGTCGCTTCAGCGCGCATTAACGAAAACGCATGTTCAGATTGCAGCATTCAGCCCCAGCACCACAGCTCCTGATCGACACGACCAAGCGTTAAGATTGCTCACGCATACGCCACCCGGTGCGGGGCGGCCAGACCTACAAAACCGCCTACAACGAGGTGGTTCTGCCAAACGGGAAGGCGTGCGCCTCCTGAAGGATGCGATCGGCCTCCGGCCATTCGACACGTGGCCGCTCCTCGGGATCCATCTGCCCAACACCGGGAGTGGTCGCCGCTGTCTATCCGGCGGTCGGCGGTGACGGGCCCGGAAACCTCGACATCACCACGACCTTCCCGGCCGTCTACCGGATCGATGACGTTCGCGCCCTGGCGCCGCTCAGCACGAAGACGCGCCAGGCAGCCTCAGGGCTCCTGCCGAACATCCGCGGCCAGACTCCGCTTGCGATAGCGGACCCCCGAAGGTCCGAGGATACGAGAGCCCCGGACGGCGGCCGGGGCTTCCTTGCAGGATCAAGAATCCGAGAACCGGACGAGGCGGCGCGCCGATGAGGTCAGTACGAGCGCGACGAAGTGGCGGGGCTCGTCGCCCCCGTCTTCGCGGGCACTGAGCCATTCGTGTTCACGGACCGGCTGGCGCGATGGTGCCCGATGGCGCAACCCGCCGCGGCCCCAGCCACCCCGTGTCCCACCACATGCCCAGCAAGGCCGCCGACGACGGCGCCCTTCAGACAGCCTCTGGCCTCGGCCTGGCCCATGCCGAGCATGGCTGTAAGAGCAAAGGCGGTCGCGACAGTGATGAAGCGCATGGATCAGCTCCGAGAGATCAAGAGGGCATGAAACGAGGTCCCGCCGCACCTCGTTCCACCGCAAACGATGCGCTCCCGGTCGGGTCGGAGAGCCAAGGGGCCACGTCCCGCCGCGCTCTGCCATGCGATGAACATCGGCTGGCGCGACAGCCGCCGGGGTGGTCGCCTCAGCCTCGGATCGCTTCGCCGGAACGGCGACAGGCCCGCACCCATGATCACCGGCCCGAGCACGAGCAGCCCGCCGCTCGCGCCGTCGAGCGCCGCCTGCTGAACGGGTCGCCTCGGAGCGACAGCGGCGAGCACCACGCCCGCGCTGAGGCAGATCAGGCCCAGATGATCACGGACGGCGCGTCGGTGTCTACGATGGACCGCTGAGAGCCAGGGTGGAACCTGGCCTCGCGGCGTCGGAGGCGCAGGACGCGGGCTGGCGACGAACGCGTCAGGCGTGCACGGTCTCGGCACCTGCGGCGTCGGGGTAGTATTGCGGCGCCTCTCTGCGGTCGAACATGCCGTAGTCACGCACCACGCGGACCCGGCGCAGCCTTCCCAATCCGGGGAGCACCACCTTCGACGCGAACGCTTCGGCAGCCTCGCGGTCGCGCCACGACAGGAGCAGAACGAAGTCGCCCGGCGTCAGGATAGCCTCGAATACGTCCCAAGCGACGAGACCATCGGCTTCGGGGCTGTAGCCGAGCCATTGGGCAAGCCCGTCTGGGCTCAGCCGTCCCGTCTCATCACGCCAGCGGCTCGCATCGATCAGGCTGACCGTCGTGCCCAGCCCAACCTCAGTCTCGTCCAGGCGCTGCTCAGCCAGCGCGTGACCCGCAGGCACCTGCGTGTCCTGGGTGATCTGCCCGACGCGCAGGTGGTAGTCG
Organism: Methylobacterium sp. CM6257; assembly: GCF_054611515.1. Lineage (NCBI taxonomy): Bacteria > Pseudomonadati > Pseudomonadota > Alphaproteobacteria > Hyphomicrobiales > Methylobacteriaceae > Methylobacterium > Methylobacterium sp. CM6257. The sequence continues at coordinate 3,347,873 of NZ_CM137735.1, read as the reverse complement.
TGCAGGATCTCGGATCGACCTGTCGCCTGGGCCTCGTGGTGGCGCATTCGGGTTCGCCAGCGCACCACGGCCTTTTCATCGCGCCAGCTTGAGAGCGAGAGGATCCAGCCCTGGCGGGTGAGGCTGCGGTAGCGGACGTTATCAATGAAGCCGTCGATCCGCTCCAATTCCGGCCGCAGGATTTTAGCGTGCCCGAGGTAGGCATCCCACTGCTCGGCTCGGGGATGAGCTTCGAAGATCACGGAGAACACGCGTTCCTCCTTCGCCTGCGATCGATCGGATCGATCTGAGGGTGCGTAGCGCTGCCTGTCCTGCCTCGGCAATGTCGGGCTCGCGCTTGCGGAGATCGGCGCATTGTCCTGCCGCAGCGATCAGGCCGCGGGCGTGAGGGAGGCACTCCCAACGTCTCCGCGGTCATACAGGCGAGGATCAGCCGCGAGGTATCCCAGACCCTTGAGGTGTCAAGCCGCGCGCGGCGTCTCGGCGTCCAAAGGTGGGCCACCCGCCACGCGCCGCCCTCCCAGCAAGGCTAACGGACGTTCCCGATCGCAGGAGCAATGCGATCAATCGTCGTCGTCATCGAGATCGCGCCGTCGTTCCTCACGGCGAATTGCGTCGTGACGTTCCTCCCGCATCTCCTCGCGCCGCTCCTCACGCCGGATCTCATCGCGCTCACGCTCACGCGGCGAGCGGGGATCAACCCGCACGCCTCCCGGGCCGACGTCGATGCTCTGCGCTGTGGCGGAGGCGATTGGGACAGTGGAAAGGCCAGTCGCGATCAGCGAAAAAGCGAGGATGTGCCTCATGGCAAGGTCCTCCGAAGTTTCAGCGGTAACGAGCCCTGACAGGCTCGTGTTCCGGCTGCCTGCTTCATGGCAGGTTCGGAGCAAAGGGTTGCGCGTCAGACTCTGGAAGATTTCAAGCCCCTCGGTCAGCGGCGGCCGAGGCGAGGTGGGAGGCACGTGTGAAGATCCGGGCCGGAGAGCGCGGCGAGATGCGCCACGTCCGGATTGAGTGGAGCGGACAGCCGAGCGGGCGGGTTTGGCGGGCGTCGCGGCCCACACCCTCCGGCACTCGTTCGCCTCAACAGCCGGCGACCGGGGCTACAGCGCCTCGATGATCGGGGCGATGCCCGGACACGCCGGACACGGGCCACGTCGCGCGGTACATCCATCATCGCGATGCCGTGCTGATCGCCGTCGCGGATCGGGTCGCAATGCAGATCGCAGGGGCGATGAGCGGCGCCGCGCGAAGCTGAGCCGTCAGAATATCGGGCGCGCAATCGCGCGCTTCCAATCTATGTCGAAATCAGCCACGGTTGCGGTCGTATGTGCGGGAGCCGGGCGAGCTGCGAGGATGCGGCCGCCCAGCGGCCTCAGTACCGTTCCGCTTAACTACGTAGCTACTGCGGAGCCTGCTGCAAAGTAGTACCTTGGCAGGAACGGAGTACCGCGCCAGCGGTTCTTGCCGCGATGACCAACCACGCGGTTCTTGCTGGGTCAATTCTCGCCGCCATGGCGCTCTGGGCGGCTGTCTACACCGCCCTGCTGCCGAAGCATGCGCCTGCTCTCCCGACCGCTGGCGCGGTGAACGCTGCCAGGGGCGTGCCGCCCGTAGACCTGGAGCAGCAGGCCCTTGGTCCGAGGCGCTGGGCCGACCTACCACGCGAAGACCCCAAGCCTTCCACCATCTCGCCGATGGGCGTTGACGGCCCTTCCGCGGCAGCGCTGCCGGACACCGGCCGACTTCCAGAGGCTCACCGGGCCAGCCGGCGCCGTGTCCATCATATCCGCAGGGCAGCCTTTCCGGACACCCCCGTTGAGCAGCGCGTCATTCGCGAACGAGCCTATGCCCCGCGTCCGGTCCGCGCTCGGGCGCGCTTCAGGCGCATGCAGGAGCCGATCCAATTCAGCTTGGCCACGCGGTCTTCGTCGTAATGACGCAGACAGTCATAGCTCTGCGGCAGGAATTGTTGGAACCGCATCGTGAGCCTCGCCGTATGAGCGGAGCGGTCCATATGGTTTGAGCGGCCTGCATCTGGGCCGAGTGGATCTCACTTGAGGAGGATCCATGCGTCTTCTCATCCGCGTCATCATGGCGGGCAGTCTGATCATGGCCGACGCCGCTCAGGCCGCTTCCCTGACCGAGGCACAGGCTGAAAGGCAGGCTGCCAGCCAGCGGGCGACGAGCTACCAAGCGCGCTTCAAGAACATGTTGGATCGCGACGAGAAGACCTGGCGGCGTCTCTCCGCCTCCATCTGCAGCGGATGTGGTTCGCCTCCGCCGCCCCTGGAGATTGCCAAAGCCACGCCTCTGTATCTGCGGACGCAACGCGCAGTGGCTGCAGGAACGCCGAGCCTGGAGACGACAACCTCGACGTCTGCCGCACAGCAACCTTCGACCCAGAGCGCTGCCCTTCAGGAGCATAGGGAAGGGCGCACCCGTGTGGCCCGGTCCACGCGCAGCTCTGTGCGCCTGACCGCTCGGGCCCGACGACACGCCCGGTACGCGCACCTGCGGATGATCCGGCACCAGAGGCGCTTGGCCCTTCTCCAAGCCCAGAAGAGGAAGCACGCCCTGCTCGCATCCCGGGCTCGCCATCATGCGCATCGGGTGAAGCTGGCTGCCCTGGGGTTCGGCGCACCTCAGCGCGAGGCGCCTCCTTCCGGCGAGCAGCGCCATCCTGTCCCGCTGCCGCCGCCGCGGCCGGACATGCTGTGTGCTGATGATCGCGGGCTCGTCACTGCCGGGGATGCATCGGCATCCGCATGCGTCAGCGCGCAGTGAGCGTCGTTTGAACCACCGTTCCCAGTTTGGTTGACGATAGCGGGCGAGGTTCACGGCTGGCCTTCGTGACCATCTGTCCCAGGATCAGCAGGCGAGACGCCGGCGCCGGCAGAGCGCAGGACCTGCACGAGGACGTTCAACCGCGCCATTGTGACCGCCAGCTCAAAGGGCGGGCGAAAGAGGGCTGCCTGAAGCCGCTCAGCACCGCAGCAGGTCGGCCCGCCCCCAGGGCTGCGACCGGCCCAGGGTCATAGAAGGCCCTGTGCAAAGCTCTCGAAAGAGAGTGTCGCAACCGACACCATGAAGGGACAGTCCAGCGCTGGCGATCCGGCCTCATGCACCGCGCGCGTCGAGAAACCCGCTCGATGACCACGGGTCCGGCGCACCAAGCGCTGTACTGCGAGACCGAGCGTCTCCTCGTAGGCTGCCCCTCCAGCGTCTCCTGCAGGCGCGTCAGCACACAGCTTGGCGAACTCGGCACGAAGATCGAGGTCGGGCATGGGCTCACCCCTTGAAGGCGCGAGCGCCAGGGAACCGCGACGTGGTTAACGAAAGGTTAAGCAGCCACGCGGGGCACCCGAAGCGTGAGCCCGAGCCATGCTGCTGCAGGCAGCGCGATCCGGTCTTGGCGCGAATCCGGCCGGGCGCAAGGATACCACCACCTTCCGCCGGCCGGGGTCGTCCGTCGGGTTCAGATCACTCTGCGGCGTCAGCGAACTTGGCACGGTTACGCAGCATCAGATCCACGCCGGCCGTGCCAACGCGCTCAATGAGCGCGTCCAAGATCGCTTCGGGGTCATCCGGCAATACCACAGTTGCCGGGTACGGCTCAGGCGCGGGGCTTCCAGCGCGCCTCCTCCCGAGATCAACAGCGGTCTCAGAAACGGCTGCCAACCGTTCCTCGGCTATGGCGCGAGCCGGCTGGGCAGGCTCGATCAATTGCGCAGGGCGAGGTTTCTGTCCGGTCTTGTGATCCGACGGCGCAAGGGCAGCGCGCAAGGCGAAAAACGCGGAAATCGCCAAGCCGTTAATAAATAGACCCCATCCATAACTCTCGATGGACTGTCCGTTGATCGGATGCCCGATATGGCCGATACCGATCTCGGCACCAAGCACTGCCAAAGCACCGAATATAATTGCAAAAACCAACATGGTTATATGGGAATACATCGTTGAGACGCCGCGTGATCCGTCTCAATCGCGTCCCGGCGCTTTCAGTTCCAAAGGCGAGCCTCGGCAGAGCGACAGCATCGAAGCCGCCGCGCGGCATGGGCTCGGGATGGCCCGTCGGGTGTGGCGCGAGCGCGGCGAGCGGCTGGGACGCGACTCCGATCCGCGCGCAACGCGGCGCGGCGGTCCGACTGGGCTCGGCAAGATCAGGATGCGGGCGGATCTTCCGGGCGTCCACGAGCATTTCCCGCGTACGTAAAATCGCGTTCCATACATGCGTCTATGCGGGTTTTCGCCCTCGCGCGAGGGCCCATGAGGCATGGAGCACCGACATGGCCGATGACGAACCCCGAACAGTCGCGGCGATCCTGGCTGACATCACGAGCTTGGACAGGGCCATCGCTCTCCACGAAGAGGGCCGCAGGATGGGCTATCCAGGGTCTGGAGAGCCCTTCGTCGCGAAGAGGATGCACGAGCGGCGTGCAGAGCTCCTTGAGGAGCTGGCACAGCACGAGCCACCAAGACCTCACCGGCGAAGAACTGCCGCTTAGGCGCAAGCGCCGCCGAACAGGTCGGGACGCCGTTCGTCTGGCAACCTGGCCCCCTGCTGGCCCAGCCCGATGGCCTTGGCGCCGGCGGAGCGCTGGGCGGCGTAGCTCGGAGCGATCATCCGGTAGTCGGGCGGCAGGCCGTAGCGCTCCGGGTTAGCTGCGGGGGTCGAGCCACTGCTGAACGTCCCGGTACATGGATCGCCTCCCGGCTGTCGAAGCCGCTCAGGCGCTGCGTTGTCCCGGCAAAATGCTTCTGGGGCCGACCATGCCGAGGCGGCGGCAACCCGCGCGAATCCGCCTCGGTCGTGGAAGGCACCTTCGGCCGGATGCACGAGCGGGCGCCGGAGAACGCGCAGAGCGCCATCACCGAGCAAACGGACGGCCTGTACGCACTGGCGCCGCGGAACACGCGGTCGGCGACGGTGCGAGCGTCTCGTCCCAAGAGACGGCGATGCGGCGGAAGCTCGACGCCAGCACACATGCATTTTGAACTCATTATGCCGCAGCCCAGAAAAACAAATCCGGACGAATGCCAACCCCTAGTTCTGACGATGTGGGGCGATACTCGTTGAACGCGCGCCCTCTTGGTGCATAGTATGACTTGGACTCGCTCGCCACCAAGCCCTGGTCGGTCGAGGCAACTCCGGTATAGGGGCGGTCTATGCTTGCATTCGCTTGCCTTTTCGCCACCGCAGCCGTTATCGGCTCACTCTTCGGTCTTGAGGCGATTGAGTACTCGCCCGGCGGCCATCACATTGCCCACTATGGCTGGGCCTTGTGCATCAACGCAGCGGCCATCAGCGCCTTACTGACGTTCAATCTCTATCAACGCCATCGGTCGAGAATTCACTGACCAATTTCTTCCAGCAGTGGAAGCAACATAGGCACTGACACGATCGGCGCTATCAATTGGTCGACCTCACGCGCATGTGAGACGACGTGCGATCACGGTCGGCTACGATCGCCGCGTTCAACCCTCCTAGGCTGAACAATCTTCAGCCCGCTCGGCACGCCGCCGCAGCGGGCTTTCTTGCGCGTGAGGGCGTAGCGCATCCCGGCAGGATGGCTGCTGGGGCGCGGGCGTCGAGGCGTGGCGAGTGAGCGTGAGCGTGAGCGAGGACCGCCCCGACTTCCGCGTCCCTTCCACGAGGCGGGGATGGAGTCAGGAGGCGTCTTCCTCGGAGCCATCCTCGTTGAAACCGTCGAAGCCCTTCAGCGGCACCCCGGTCCTGTACACATCGTACTTGCGACCGAGCGCGTCGAGTTGCTCTCCTTCTGCCTCCGTCACGAGGTCACGGTCTGCCTCGGTCACGACGCGGTGCAATCGCTCGCGGAAGGCCCAGTCGGGCTCGGGATCGCTCATGCTTCACCTACTGATAGATGCGGTTGCGAACCTCTCTCCGGGTCGGCAGACACGGTCAGGTCGGATCAGTGAGGATGCAGTCGACGATAGCGACGAACTCCCGCGCTGCCGAGGCGCGCTGCGTTCCGCCCTCAGGTCCGCCGATTGCCACGTCCCGAGCGGCATCTAAGGCTTCTGGGCTTGGCCGCTTGAGTGCCGTCAGGACAGCGCGAACGACGGCCTCGGCCATCTTGTCGAGGTCAGTCGCCGGGCCCCGCTGAAGCGGCCTGCGAACCGCTTCGCACAACCGCTTCATGTCGGGGCTCATGCTTCACCTCAGGACGATAACCGCACTGCCGGCACGGAGCCCCGCGGCCATAACCATGAGGGGGCATCCTCGAAGCCTGCGGCGTTGAGCACGCTCACAGATACCGCCGCTATGACGACATCGTAACAAATGCTCGGCAGGCCTCCTACTCGGCAGCAAAGCGCTCGTGCCCGACGCATCTGCCGTTTTAGTCTGCGATCTCTAGACGCCAAGGATCCAGCGTCCCTGCAATCCGGTAGATCTCGACCTTCGCCGCGATGTCATCGCGAGTGGACCGGCCGGACAGCGGGGAGTGCTCGAAGCCGCAGCCTCTTCCGTTGGCAGCCGGCCTCAGGAGCGCTTCGCCGCGTTGAGCGCCTGCGTCAGGTGGACCACGACATCATCGCCTTTGGGCGGAGGCTCGGACGCCTCGATCCGCTTGGCCACCTCCATCACGAGGTGCTCTACCGACGGCGGCCACGGGACATCGTTGTCCAAGAGCATCCGGGCAGCGCTGACGAGCATCCTGAATTGCTCCGGCGGGATCTTGGTACCAGCCTCGTGCTGTTCAAGGATGCGGTCGGCAATCGCCGCTGCCAGTCCAGCGACCTCGGCCAGCTTGCTGGGCTGATCGCCGGCAGCTGTCATTCCAGGCAGTCCTTCGCCTTCAGGGGCTCGGTGAGAGGCTGCACGAGCTGGCTCCCAGCGCTGTTCGATGAACACAATGCCCGCACGAAGTCTCCGGATCAATGCTGGCGGCCGATACGCGGCTCGGTCGGGATGTGCGTGAGCCGGGCGAGCCGCAATGAGCTGGCGGTCCGGCAAGCGCTGCGGAATGGGCAGGTACGCGGCTGCGAATCGCCTCTGCGGTCATCCACACCGGCGACAACCTGTCCCCGGTACGGACCTACCGTGTCGGCGATCTCGGACAGAGGTACCCGATCTCACGCGGATTCGCGGCTGTCCTCGTCGCCCTGGACGCGATGATCGTCGCGCATGACGCCATCAACATCGTCTCCGCCATCAGCGTCCTGCGGGTGTCTGCCGGACGCTCGGTGCCGGGCGTTCTACTGCATCGCTGTCGTCATCTCGGCGATGCTATTCGGCGCAAACCGCTCAAGCCGAGGTCCTGGTTTATCGGTTTCGCCCTCCAGCCGGTCCAACCGAGCGTTGATAGCCTCAATCCACTCCGCATTTGTGCAGGTGCTCAGGAGGGGTTCGAGGATCCCCGCGAGATCCTGGGCAAGCGCATCTCGGCTCATGCCACTGAGCGTGCCGCCGCCCTCTTCGAATGCCGCGGCGACGGCCCTCCCCATGGCAAGGGCCCGATCCGCTCCGGTCGGATCAACCGTCTCGCCGTCCTCCTGAGGCTGCTTCATCAGCATCTGCTCACCAGCACCAACTCACCGGGCGATGTGTGCTCCGTCCAGCAAACCCATGAACCGTTGTGGTGCCAAAACCGTTGCAGAATGGATTTCGTCCGGCAGGAGGCCACCGTGGCAGAAGCGAAGCAGATGGTCGACGCGCTGGTTCGCGATCGGCAGGGCGGCACCATCGCCGCGACAGCCGCTCTGGGCGGCGTCGCCTTGATCATCGGTCTGGCGTTGAAGGCGCTCCCAGGTCGTGCGCCTGCACCGACCTCGGCATCCCCCACTCCCGACGCGAGTCCGCCTGCAGCGCCCCGCACTCCGTTCGATCACGCCGAGATCAGCGAGGACGAGGCCCGAACCATGTTGCGGGCCATGGTTGCCGCCACGCTGGCAGATGGGCTCATGGATGCCGCGGAGCGGGAGCGGCTCTACAGCGCCCTTGCGGCTGCCAAGATCGGCGCCGCTGGCCGCGCCTGGCTGGACAAGGAACTGACCGAGCCGGCCGACGTCGATGAACTTGCCGCTGGGATAAACGGCCCGGAACAAGCCGCGCGCATCTATGCTGCGGCCCGGCTCGCGATCGACCCAGACACCTTGCAGGAGCGCGAGTTCCTCAAGATGCTTGCCGAGGCGCTCGACCTTCCGGATGAAGCCACAGATCGGCTCGAGCGCGAGCTTGACGGTTAGGGTTCGTCGTCGGCGGGTCCGCCGGGCGGTACAAGCGCTTTGTCTGTCCGGTCCGTGGCCGCCTCGGGCAACCTCTTCAAGGAGGCCGTGCCCCGGAGGGGACGCAAGATGGCCGGGGCGGATGGGTAATGGTCTTCCCGGAACTGCCCACCCGCTCGCGCATCGACCCAGGCCCCTAAGCGAGAAACCCTCCTGGCCCCGCCGGCACCGCCGCACAGGGCTTTTCTGTTCCCGGCGTCCCTCGAACGGGTGATGCGACTCAGTCCTCGGTGGAGCTATCCGAGAAGCCTTGAAGCCCCAATGACGCACTCAGCCCGCCTGGCCTCGCCGGCGCGGGCTTTTTCTTGCGCCGCAGCCCTCGCGCCGCAGCCGCCTCAGATAGTCTGTTCCAGGACGTGGCGCTTCGGAATAGGCGGCCGATGGTGGGGCGGATGGATGACAGCCTTCGGAGTAGCCCTGCTCGGTGGCGAGCATCAGTTCGTCCCGAGCCCCCTCTCGTCACATAGCTCTGCCCGGTTACCCAATAGGTTATGGCGCGACCGCATCGCCGCAGAAGCCGTGGGCGTCGAAAATCCTGCGGACGGTGCCCGTCCGCTTCGCTCCCTCCAGCCACGTCACGACGGAGGCGAGGGCGCCGGGCCGGCCCTTCGGTACAGCGACCGCGACCTGCGTCTGCTGAAAGCCGCCGCTGACGATCCGTGAGCCCGGGACATCCGAGACGACCGGCCGCAGCGTATCGCGCGAAAGGGCGAAGGCATCCGCCTGCCCGGCCCGCATGCGCTCGACCGCCTCGGCCACCGACGGGACGGCGATGGGCTGCGTCTGCTTCAGCGTCCGCGCAGAAGCCCGGAACGTCGTCGTGCCGTGGATCGCCAGGACCCGGATGCCGGGCCGATCCACCTGGGCCACATCGGTGATCCCCGATGCGCCGCTGGCAAGGTAGGTGCTCTCCAGATCGTAATACCCCGGCCCGAAGTCGATCACCTGCCGCCGGGTCGCGTCCACCGGCATGAAGCTCACATCGATCGCTTCGGCTTGGAGTGCCGAGGCCGCAGCCCCCGAGTTCGGGAACAGCGTGACGGCGAGCGGCAGCCCGACCGTCCGGGCCAAATCGGTACTGAGGTCGGCGGTGACGCCCGCGGGCTTCCCGTCAGCGGCTCGGCTGACGAAGATGAGACCGGCAGACGGCGCCTCGATCAGGCCGACCCGAAGCGTGCCGGTCGGGGCCAATTCGACCTTTATGGCCGCGTCTTGAGCGTGTCTGGAGAGCGTCATGCCAGTGAGAACAGCGGCCGCGGACAGAAACAAACGGGTGAGCAATTCGACCCGCCCGCTTCCGCAGTGCTTCTGCGGCAATCCCTCGACACTGGGCAAGCCGAACGGGGAGGGGGCTGCCGTCGCGCCCTGTCGGCGAGGGGGTCGGACGGTATCGGCCGCCATCTCCAGCCGCCGTCCGCCACGACCCTGCGGCGCGGGAAGCAGTATGTCATCAGGATCGCGGAGAGACGGCGCTCCGCAGCTGACCTGTTCGTTCCTGGGCCCCTGTCCAGCAGTGTCGAACGCCAATGTGGCATGACGGAAGCATGCCATCATGAGGCCGCCGAGACTCGCGCGTACGGCGAGCCGTAGACGGTCATATCTTTGGAACGGTCTCCCCGCTGTCGCCGTATCTGCGGTGATCAGCGCGCGCCGTGCGCGCGAAGGAGCCACCATGTTGAGCAAGTCCGCACTCGCCGTCGTTTCCGCTGCTGTCGCATTGGGGGCCGTCGCCGGCCCGACCGCCGCCTTGGCCGATCCGCCGTGGGCGCGTGGATACGGAGATCATCGCGGTGGACCGCCCGCGTGGGCCCCTGCACACGGCTGGCGACGCCATCACGAGTTCGGCGGGTACGATCGACCCTATCGGGGCTCACGCTTCTACGGTGAGCGCCGCATCGAGCGGTATCGCTACGGCTACTGACATGATCGGTGAGGAGGTCCGTGCTGCGCACCGGAGATTCGGAGCCGCGCTGGCGCCCGCTGCCGGGGCTCCTCACCAGGGGGAACAGCAGCCCTCGCGCGGGCTGCGCCATGCCGACCTCACGGCCGTGGAGGCATGTGAGGACAGGAGATTTGATCCCATCTGTCACCGGCATCACGCCCTCATGATCGGCCCACCTCGGCAGTCCGCGCCGGTGCAGTTAACGAACGTCCCGCTCCGCTAAAGTTGATTATACTCTCATATACAATTTTTAGTACGTGGTGCGCACGCTATCGAGTGCGCGTGGCGAAGCGCGAGGAGACACCCTTGTCGGAGAGTTCCCTTGAGCAGCCCGCCAAGTCGTGCACATCGCGTGACCGCATGATCAGACGCATCGCCGAAGCGCTCGGCCAGCCGGAGACGGCGTTCCTCGACGGGGGCGCTGCGGGGTCCGACCTCGCTGATCCGTGCGAGTTGTTGCGGATATGGGACAGCCTGACGGACCCCGCCGACCGCCAGAAGGTTCTGGCATTTGCGCGCTCCGTGGCTTCGGGACGCCCTCGGTCGGCTCAGTCATGATCTTCGTCACGAACCCGCTCGGCCGGGCGACCTTTGTTAGCCAGGAGTGGACGGAGTTTACCGGCCAGTCCCTGGAGGACGCCGTGGGCTTCGGCTGGGCTAGGGTCGTGCACCCGGACGACCGCGAGATCGCCCGAAAGACCGTCGCCGACGCCATCGCGGCGCAGAGCGCCTTCAACGTGCGCTACCGGATGCTCGCACCTGATGGCCGGACCATGTGGGTCGCCGCAGGCGCGGTCCCATCCTTCGGTCCGCCGGACCACACCTTCCTGGGCTTCCTCGGATCGATCACCCCGATCGCCGAAGCTCTCATCGCAGGCCTACGGGCCTCCGGTTCCCTCGGAAGCTTCGTGCCGCCATCGACGGCGTCGCCAACACCTCCAGGTTCTGCCCTGGAGGCAATGGCCGACCATCTGATTACGGCGCACGCGCTCGTCGGATCGACAGGCGCGGAGCGCCTGCGCCCGCTTGTCGAGCGGCTGCTGCACGAAGTCGGCGTCGAACTCGCTCGGGCCGAGCGGAGCAGCCGCCCTCAGGCAGTGTTTCACTGACGGACGTGGAACCGGCAGCACCTGCGGCAAGCGGTACTTCTGCCGGGTCATGGGCTGATTGTCGGCGATGGTCCGCCACGCGCAAATCCGCTCACGCTGCCAGCGACACGGGAGATCGCTTCAGTGCGTTCCAGCTCCACTGCCCGGGAGCGCTGGATTGTCCATGAGACGGTGGTCTCATCCCAGTCGAGGCGGCAGACGGCGCTCGTCCTCGAAATTGGGGAACACCCCACGTCGATGCCCGGCACGGAGCTTCTGGCGAGCAGCACGGCGTCGCTCTTCTTCGATGAGGCGCCACTCTGCCATCCCTAGGTTGAAACCGCCTGATCTGAACGAAGCGGCACGACGCGGTTCTGCCAAGCTGTCCTTGACGGAGCTGCCCGACCCGCTCGGATGCCGCTACGGCCTTCAGAGAGCGGTTGTGAGCCGCTTCGCTCTGCCGCGGACGTTGTTCCTGCCAACGGCCCCGATCTCGCTGTAGCACCTGATTGCGCTTCCGATCTTGCAAGCTACCAAGTTCCCGCGGGCCGTGGCGGTCGACGCGAAGCGGGAGGTGCGTGTGAAGATCCGGGTTGGAGAGCGCGGCGAGATGCGCCACGTCCGGGTTGAAGGCATCGAGCGCACGAAGGAGAATACCGTCTACGTCACCGGCCTCATAGGCTTCGGCCGCGCCGAACGCGTGGCCATCGAGATCGATGCCGACACCTTGGCCGAGATCGTGCGGGCAGCCCTCCAGGGCGGGCTTCGGCCAGAACTCAAGAGCGAGCCGGGTTCAGACTAGAGTGCTGATCCTGCGCCACCACGACGCGCGTCCTGTTGATGGGCACCCCTTCCGAAGGCACGAGCTCAGCGACGGTGCCGATTCGATCGTGCTCCTCAGGAGGCACCTCCGGAGCCTCTACCGCTCTCTGAGCCCGTGCCGGTGACGCCCAAGACCGTGCCGCGAGGGAGACCGAAGATCGACCGCAGAGTGGCCTACCGCGCGCTCCGCACGGCGAGCGGGGCTGCATTGTTCTTGCCGGAGATTTTGGAGTGACGGACTGGGCGCCCCAGTCATCGGAGACATCAGGCGCCACGCCGCGAGCCTGGTATGATCCTCAAAGAGCGATAGGCGCCACCTCGTTGTGGCGGAGCCAGTACGCGTTCACCTGCTCAACCAAGGTGTGCAGGGCCTGCGGCTGGCTCGGCTTCACGAGGAACGAGTTCGCCCCGAGGTCATAGGCTTGCTTGAGGTCCGCCTGCTCGCGCGATGAGGTGAGGATCACGATCGGGATGCGTCGCAGAGCTGGCTGCGCCTTCACCCATGACAGAACCTCAAAGCCGGAGCGGCGTGGCAGCTTGAGATCGAGCAGGATCACGATCGGCCGTATCCGCATCTCGGCGGACGAGATCACCGCGCTGAGCAGAGCCACAGCCTCATCGCCGTCATTGGCGAAACGGAGCGGCACGGTCGTGCCAAGCTTCCTGAAGGCACGAGCCAGGAAGTGCCGGTCGTCTGGATCGTCCTCGACAACGACGATCACGTCCTGAAGCGGTGCGACCATCCTCATTCCTCCTGCTCGACGGACTGCAACTCGATCCAGAAGCGGCTGCCCTGTCCAAGCTCAGACTCGACACCGCTTGAGCCGCCCATGCGGGCTATGGCACGGCGAACGATCGCCAACCCTATGCCGGTTCCCGGATAGGCTTCGATCCCGTGCAGGCGCTGAAACGGATCGAAGATCCGCTCCTGGTGCTCGGGAGCGATTCCGATGCCGTTGTCCTCGATCCAGACGCGCACGCGACCTGCGCCGCGCTGCGCATGGACCGAAACCGTTGGTCGGTCGCCCGGCCTGACGAACTTCACCGCATTCGTGATCAGGTTATTGAGCCCTTGCCGCAGGACGGCACGGTTGGCCTGCACCTCAGGCAGGGGCCGCTCCACACGCACCGCCGCCTCGGTGCTGATGAGCATGGGTTCAAGGTCGGTCAGCACCTGATCGAGCAGGGCTTCAAGCGACTCCGGCCTGACGCTGATCTCGTCCTTGGCCAGGCGGCTGTAGGCGAGGATGTCGGCGATGAGATCCTCCATCCGCGTGGCGGCGGCAGCGATCCGCTGCGTGTAGTGCCGCCCCTCAGGCGGCAGCCCGCTCCCGAAATCATCGACGAGCGCCTCCGCGTAGCCCTGCATGGTGCGCAATGGCGCGCGCAAATCGTGGGAGATGGAATACGCGAACGCGTCGAGTTCGCGGTTGACCTCGGCCAGGGCCTGCGTGCGATCCTCAACCCGGCGCTCCAAGTCGTTGTTGAGGGCGGCCAACGCATCCTGCGCCTGTCGCACCGGCGTGATGTCCTCGGCGAGGCCGACCACGTACTCGAACCGCCCGGTCTCGTCGTGCACGGGCCAACCCCGATCGCGTATCCACCGGAGTGCCCCGTCAGGCTGCACGATGCGGTAGGTCTCGTCGTAAGCCCCCTTCACCGCATTCTCGCCGTAGCTTCTGCGCACCCGCTCACGATCTTCGGGAACGATGGCTTCGAGCCAGAGCCGCGCATTCTTGTATAGCGCTGCTCGCGTAAGGCCCCAGATCCGTTCGAAGGCGGGATTGATGTAGAGGAGCGTGCTGGTACGGGGATCCGAGACCCAGAACGCCTCCTGGATGTTCGTTGCCAAGTTCCGGAAGCGTTCCTCGGCCTCGAACAGCCGGGTCTGCGCCCGCTTGCCGACCAGGGTAATCACGCCCAGGATGGCCGAGGCCAATGCGAGGGCACCGCTCATTCGCGGACCGCGCCTCCAAGATCTGGGAGCCCGCATCGCGGATCTCGTGGATCGAGGCGTCGATCTGCTCCATGAGTTGCTGACCGACATCGCTGCGGACCACCTGAAGCGCCGCGTTCTGGCTGCGCGCATGGAGTGCGACGGTATTGGCCAACTCGTCGAGCTTGCTCTCGACCAGGGCACGTAAGCTCGCGAGGCGCTGGACCTGTTGCGGACCTCGTATCGTCCGCTCTGCCGCCTCCAGATTGCTCCAGACCCGAGGAACCGCCTGTTCGTAGGTGGCCAAGTAGCGCTGCTCCCCGGTCAGCAAAAAACCACGCTGCCCGGTCTCTGCGGCCCTGACCGCCTCGTGAAGATCGGCGACCTGTTTCAGGACCATGTTGATGTGCGCGACCTCGACCCTGCTCGCATCCAGCCGCCAGAGGTTGAGGACGAGGACGCTGGCGCTCACGACGGTGAGCAGGAGCGCCACCACCAGGGCTGTTACCCCGAAGCCGGAGAGCCCGCCGCGCTTGTAACGGGTGATGCGCTCCATCTCAGATCGGTCGCGTTGCCATCAGGTGACCCTTCGCCTGAGAGTTGCGTATAGGAGGATCAAACGTTCGGAGGCCACGGTTTGCCCCAAGGAACTGTCCCCCTCACGTGCCGTGCCCATGCGAGTCATCGTAGCTGACGACGATCCAGATACCCGCGCTCTGAACATGCGGGCCATCGCGCAGGAACTGCCCGATCTGGACACCGTCGAGGTGGCAGATCCGGCCAGCCTTGAGCAGGCGCTCTCGGCCGCTCCTGATCTGCTGGTCACCGACTACGACCTCCGCTGGATCGACGGTTTCGCGTTGCTCACCCGCGTCCGCGGCAAACACCCGCACTGCCACGCGATCATGGTGACCGGGACGGGCAACGAGGATCTGGCGGTTCGCGCCATGAAGGCTGGGTTCGACGACTACATCGTGAAGGGCCGCCACCAGTCGAAGCGCCTGGGCCTCACGGCTCGTCTCGTGATCGAGCGCGGCCAAGCCCAGCGCGCGCTGTCGGAGAATCGAGATCTCGTCCTGGCTGAACTCTATCACCGGCTGCACAACAACCTTCAGATCGTCATCAGCCTGATCCGCCAGACCGAGAGGACGCTCAGGGATGTCGCGGACCGCCAGCAGCTTGCGGATCTCCGGCAGCGCATTCAGGCCCTCAGCAGCCTCCAGGAGCAATTCTACCGTTCGCCGGATTTCCGCCGCGTCGAGTTCGGAGCGTTCCTCGGCGAGTTGGCGGAGCGCCTGTCCGCGCTGACGCCTGTACCGATCACGCTTGTAACCGAAATCCAGGATCTGGCGTTGCCCGTGGACGTAGCTGTGCCATTTGGCTTGCTGGCGAACGAGATCATCACGAACGCGGTTCAGCACGCCTTCTCAGACGAGGCACCGGGAGGCAGAATGAGGGTGCGCTTGCAGCGCCAGGGAGGCCGCTGTGTCCTGACGGTAGAGGATGATGGCCGTGGGTTCGCGGGCGGCCTCAGATCGCAACCTGCCGGGATGGGACTGCACCTCGTCCAACGTTTAGCGCAGCAGATCGACGGGTCGGTCTGCATCCAGGACAACCACCCCGGCACACGGGTCAGCGTAGGAGTCGATCTGTGAGCCGCAGCCTGCGCGTCTTGATCGTTGAGGATGAGTATTTCGTCGCCAGCTACGTGGCTGATCTCATGGAGGAGTGGGGTCACGAGGTCGTGGCGGTGTGCCCGACCGCAGAAGCTGCCATTGAGCATCTGACACGGGGCGGCGTTGAAGTCGCGCTCCTCGACATCAAGCTCAGGGGCAGCCTCACGGGCGTGGATGTGGCTGGCGTGGCGCGCGCGCAAGGCGTTGCGCATGTCTTTCTATCTGGATCGGGCGATCCCGCCACACGTTCTGCCGCCGTGGCAACCGACCCCTTGGCCTTTCTCCAGAAGCCGGTCAACGAAAAGCAACTCAGGTCCATATTGAACGGGTTGCTTGTCGAGCCGCTGGAAACCTAGATCGTGTCACGGATAGCTTGACGGTTCAGGCAGACCCCGGAGGCGCATCATCCGGTCAATGGTCGATGTCATCACTGAGCGTGGCATTGCCGGTACGATGCAGCGCCGCGTCGCGGCGGCTGCCGATGTCCCACCCGGCTCCATGACCGACCAGTGATCATGGAGGGCTGGATGGAGAAAATCCGTGCCGCGCTCGGGCGGCACTTCGAGCCGAATACAGACAAAGGCTCTGGACGCGATGATCGAGGGGCTCACCATCCACTGATCCGTCGACCCGCAGCCTGCTAACCGGCCGCAGGTTCGCGCGATCGTCAAACAACTGGTCCTGTCGCGAGACCCGCCGTCCGGGACCTCAATGTGGCGCGAGAATAGCACACCGTGACGTGAGAGCGCGCTAACACAGTGCCAACCGAGTATTCAGAGGCCGAACAGACATGATCAAGCAACGGAAAGGTCCCACCATCGCCTGATTGTCGCGCCAGAATGGTCCGCCACGAAGAGGAAGACCGGCATGCCGCCGATTGATTCCTACAGTCGCCGGATCTGGTGCATCGCTGCCGGTGTGCTGGTGATCGCGCTCGTTCAGGCCGCCTGTGCCCAGACCATCGGCGCAAAAGACATGCTGAAGGATGCGCGCGGCTTCGGTTGGGACATTGCTCTCTACGTGATCGCTGCTCTTCGCTTCGGGCGCGGGAGCTGGGCCGAACGCGTCTCCACACTTCTCGTCGGAGCCCTGCTGGCGGGCTCGGGCATCGACGCCCTCGCAGATCTGTGGGCTGACCTGGGCCGCCCCGAGAGCGACGGCGCGACCGAGACGCTGCTGTCCGACACGTTCGCGCTCGCCGCCCCCGGTCTCGCAGCCGCGATGCTGCTCCGGTTCCGGCGCGCCGCGGACCCGCTCGTGACGGCGTCCTGGCTGAACGCCCGAAACGACCTTCTGGCCGCCGTCCTGACTGGCGCATGCGACGTGACCGGGCACGTGGCGGGCCTGCACTGGCCGGGCGTAGCGCTCGACATGATTGGCGTGCTCCTGTCGTTCCAGGCTGCCGGGACCGTGCTCCGGTCGGCGCTCGTCACGACCGATACGCTTGAACCCGTTGCCTTGGTGGAGGAAACGCGATGACCATCTCTGTCGATTGCGCCCTCGAACCCGAAGGCGGGACGGTCACTCGGTTCCGAGAGACCGCGCGCGCAGTATGCCGTCGAGCGAGCTCGTCCGGCGCCCTCTACAGGATCGGCCTGCCCGTCGCCCTGTGGATTGGGTTCGTCAACGTCGCCCACCACTAATACGGGAAGGGTCTGGCCACGGATGCGGCCCTGCACGACGTGGTCGCCGCCGAACTCGCCAGCCGCCGCTGCCCCGGTTTGCGCCTTGATCCGGCAGCCTTTCGAGAACTTGCGCTGGAGCGCGGCTTCAATCACACCGACCTCTACCAGAAGCGCTCGCCACGTCTTCAGAAGGCGGCCTCCCACTTGGATCAGAAGCTGCGCCAAGATCCGGACGGCGCGTGCCAGCGGATGTTCGATCTGTACGGTCGCGTGGATTCCGTGCCGCATCTGCGCATGCGCGCCTGATCAGGGTGACATTGGAGAGCCTGCGTATCGTGAACGGGACAGCATAGTTTCGCCCGGTCTTGTACCCGGTCAACCGCGCGCAGAAAACGACGCCCTCGACGAGGTCACCAACGGCAACGTTTTGGACGCTCGCAGGCACAACGTTTGGTTCTTGTCCACCTTCAATCCGGAAATGTTGCGTGACGCGTCCGCATCTACCGCCCGGCCTGCGAAGCGAGCATAGGAACCAAGATCCGATACACAACCTTGGACAATAGCGGCCCGCTTCACTTGGGCAGCCCCCTCCCGTCAGGGCTGCCCGCGTAGGAAGGAACACGCATGGCATCCCAGTTTGGGTCCGCCACCGAGAGCACAGACGAACAGCGCTTCCGGCTTCTGGTCCAGTCGGTGACGGACTACGCCATCTACATGCTCGATCCCACGGGCATCATAACAAGCTGGAACCCGGGGGCGGAGCGCTTCAAGGGCTACACAGAGGCTGAGATTATCGGTCAGCACTTCTCCCGCTTCTACACCGAGGAGGACCGGCAGACCGAGTTGCCGAAGCGGGCGCTTGCGACCGCGGCCAATGAGGGGCGCTTCGAGCAGGAAGGCTGGCGTGTCCGCAAGGACGGCACCCGGATGTGGGCGCACGTCATCATCGATCCTATCCGCGACCCGTCCGGTGCGCTCATCGGCTTCGCCAAGATCACGCGGGACATCAGCGCGCAAAAGGCGGCTCGTGAGGCGCTACGCCAGAGCGAGGAGCGCTTCCGGCTGCTCGTGCAGGGGGTCACCGACTACGCCATCTTCATGCTCAACCCGGACGGCGTGGTGACCAACTGGAACTCGGGTGCCGCTCGGATCAAGGGCTACACTGAGGCTGAGATCGTCGGGCAGCACTTCTCGCGCTTCTACACCGAGGAGGACCGGGCAGCGGGCGTGCCCGTCAGGGCTTTGGAGACGGCAAGACGGGAAGGCCGGTTCGAGGCCGAGGGCTGGCGGGTGCGCAAGGACGGCACCCGCTTCTGGGCGAGCGTGGTGATCGACGCGATCCGCGACGATTCCGGCCAGCTTATCGGCTTTGCCAAGGTCACCCGCGACATCACCGAGCGGCAGAGCACGCAGGAGGCGCTGGAGCAGGCACGGGCCTCCCTGTTTCAGGCGCAGAAGATGGAGGCGCTCGGTGGCCTGAGTTCCGGCATCGCGCACGACTTCAACAACATCCTGACCGTCGTTCTCGGCAACCTCGACCTCCTCCGCCGTGCGCCGGAGCAGCGTCGCGAGCGCCTGATCAACAATGCGGTCCAGGCGGTCGAGCAGGGGCGCAAGCTGACACAGCAGTTGCTCGCCTTCGGGCGCCGGCACCTGCACCAGCCCGAAGTTCTCGACCTGAACCGGCTGATCCTCGGCATGGACGACATGCTCAAGCAGTCGCTGCGGGGAGACATCCAGGTGGTATTCGATCTCGCGCAAGGGCTCTGGCCCGTGGAGGTCGATCCGGCCCAGCTTCAGATCGCGCTGATCAATCTCGCGGTGAATGCGCGTGATGCCATGCCCAGAGGCGGCCAGTTCCGGATCAGAACGGAGAACGTCACTGTGCCCGGCAGTGACGTCGAACAGAGCGTCGCGATCGCGGTGAGTGACACCGGATCCGGCATGCCGCCCGAGGTGGTCGCCCGCGCCTTCGAGCCGTTCTTCACCACGAAGGCGGTGGGCAAGGGCACGGGATTGGGGCTGCCGCAGGTCTACGCCTTCGCACAGCAGTCGCACGGCTCCGTGCGCATCACGAGCGAGGTCGGCCGTGGCACAACGTTTACGATCTCCCTGCCGCGCACGCAGGGGCAGGTCATGGAGACTCGACCAGAGAGCCACGATCCTGACGAGCCCAGGCGCTCCCTTCGCATTCTCGTGGTCGAGGACAACGCGCAGGTGGCGGAGGTCGCAGCCTCAGTGTTGACGGAGCGGGGCCACGCGGTCGTGAGCAGCGCCAGCGCTTCGGAAGCCCTGCACGCGCTGAACACGGGGCAGCCGTTCGACGTGATCTTGTCTGACCTCGTGATGCCAGGGGAGATGAACGGGTTCGATCTGGCCCAGCGCGTGCGCGAACGCTGGCCCACGCTGCCGGTGCTGCTGGCGACAGGCTACAGCGATCAGGCGGCCAAGGCGATCAAGGCGGGTTTCCCGCTGATCTCAAAGCCTTACGAGCCCGCAGCGCTGTTGCTCGCCGTCGAAGGGGCAGCGTCGACCCTCGCCGCTGCCAAACTGCGGAACAACGTCGTCCGTCTACTCCCCGGATCTCGGCATTGACTCCGGCATCGAGGCGGTGGCTTCAACTTCGGATTGCCTCACCGGAACGGCGTAGGCAACCGCGCGAGTCGGCGTTGAAGGTGGCCAACCTCCGGGATCGGCTCACGCGGACGCTCGACCATCGATACGCGGCTCGGCAGGACGCTTCGCGCTGAGGGCTCGCGCTGAGGCGGTCCCGCCGACACCCGAAGATCGACGGGCGCATCGGCCGCCTCGCACCGTGAGCATCGCTCGTGTAGAAGGCCCCGCGCCATCCGGCAGGTCGGCAGAAGGGTTGGACCGGCCTCCTCGGCGGAGTGGTTAAGGATCACCATGGACATAGATGCAGCGCCCATCACCTCGGGCGTGCCCGGCCTCGATTACATCCTGGAGGGCGGCTACGCGCTCAACCGCGCCCACCTCGTCGAGGGACGCCCGGGCTCGGGCAAGACGACACTGGCCATGCAGTTCCTGCTCGACGGCATCGCCCGTGGTGAGCGCTGCCTCTACATCACCCTGTCCGAGAGCCGGCGCGAGTTGCTCAACGTCGCACAGCGCCACGGCTGGTCCCTCGACGGCATCGACATTGTCGAACTCGTCCCGCCCGAACTCAGCCTCGATCCTCGTCACCAGCAGAGCCTCGTCCACGCCTCCGACCTCGAGCTCGGGGAGACCATGCGCATGGCCATGGCGGAGATCGAGCGCGCCAAGCCGCAGCGGCTCGTGTTCGACAGCTTGTCGGAGATCCGCCTGTTGTCACAGGGATCGCTGCGCTACCGCAGGCAGGTCCACGCGCTGAGAAGCTTTCTGCTCCTCCAGAACACGACCGCCGTGCTCCTCGATGATCTGACCAGCGAGGCCGATGACCTGAACCTTCACAGCCTCAGCCACGCGGTCATTCGCCTGGAGCAGCTGGCGCCTCTCTACGGCGGCGAACGCCGCCGCCTGCGCGTCATCAAGATGCGCGGTACGCACTTCCGGGGCGGCTACCACGATTACATCATCCGCCGCGGTGGTCTGACGATCTTCCCGCGCCTCGTCGCGGCGGATCACCCGGACACCGTCACCGAAGAGCGGTGCGGCAGCGGAAGCCCGGAACTCGACGCTCTGCTCGGGGGCGGGCTGGACTGTGGTACGAGCACGATGCTGCTCGGGCCTTCTGGTGTGGGCAAGTCCACGGTCGCCGCGAGCTACGTCTCGGCCGCGATCGGCCGCGGCGAGAAGGCGCTGATCCTCAGCTTCGACGAGACGCGGACCGTGCTGCTGCGACGGACGCGCGGTCTCGGCATGGATCTCCAGCCGCATGTGGAGACCGGGCGGCTGCGCATCGAGCAGATCGATCCGGCCGAGATCTCGCCGGGCGAGCTTGCCGCGATCGTGCAGGATGCAGTCGAGGGGCAGGGCGTCCGGGTCGTGGTGATCGACTCGCTGACGGGCTACCAGCATGCCATGCCGGAGGAGCACTTTTTGATGCTCCAGATGCACGAGTTGCTGACCTATCTGAACCAGCAGGGCGTGCTCACGTTGCTCATCCTCGCGCAGCACGGGATGATCGGCCAGATGGCGGCCACGGTCGATCTCACCTATCTCAGCGACACCGTCCTGTTGTTCCGAAACTTCGAGGCGGGTGGCCAGCTACGCCGCGCGATCTCGGTGGCCAAGAAACGCACGGGCGGACATGAGAACACGATCCGCGAGCTGCGCATCGGCAGCCACGGTGTCCTCGTCGGCAAACCCCTGAGCGGCTTCCGGGGCATCATGACGGGTGTGCCGACCTTCGGGGATGACGAGGCGGCTCTGCTGCGGGACGGCAACAAAGATGGCTGAGCATGATCTGCCGGTCCTGATCCTGGCACCGGCTGGTCGGGACGCGCGGGTCGCGAGCGTAATCCTCTCGGAGGTGGGCATCGCGTCTCGGATCTGCGGTTGCCTCGCTGAGTTGGTCGCCGGGCTCGACACGGCCTCATGCGCCGTGATCACCGAGGAGGCGCTCCTCGCCGAGAACCGACAGGCGCTGGCGGAGTGGATTGCCCGGCAACCGCCTTGGTCCGACTTCCCGTTCATCCTGCTGACGCTGCGGGGCAGTGTCCCCGATCCGCGCCTGCCCGAGACGTTGGGCAACGTCAGTCTGCTGGAGCGGCCGTTCCACCCGGCGACCCTGGTCACGGTCACCCGGTTCGCGCAGCGTGGCAGGCGGCGGCAGCACCAAGCCAGGGCATACCTTGACGAGCGGGAGCGGACCGCCGAGCGACAGTCCCTGCTCATCCGGGAACTCCACCACCGGGTGAAGAACACGCTCGCGACGGTACAGGGTCTGCTGGGCGCATCCGCACGCGCAGCCACCGACGTTGACACGTTCTACGCCGCCTTCTCGGCGCGGATCATCTCACTAGCCAAGACCCACAACCTGCTGACCGAGGACTACTGGCAGCAGGCATCCCTGCACGAGATGCTGGAGAACGAACTCGGCCCCTACAACGACGCCGGGCGCACGCGCATTCGCCTGGACGGACCGAAGGTGGAGTTGATCGGCGATCTGGCTGTGCCGATCGGCATGGCATTCCACGAGATGACAACAAATGCCGCAAAGCACGGATCGCTCTCGGTGCCCGCGGGACGCATCGAGATCATCTGGGATGTGCGTCAGGCCGATGACAGGCGGCTCCTGGTCCTCGACTGGTGGGAGCTTGACGGTCCTGTGGTGCAGAAGCCGACGCGGCGGGGCTTCGGCTCATCGCTCCTCCAGCGCGTGCTCAAAGTGCAATGCGACGCCGAGATCCAGACCGATTACCGTCCAACCGGCCTGCATTTCCACATGACAGCCGCGCTGCCCGACAAGCGCGCTGTCCCATCATACTAAGCGTCTCCTAAGTCTGAGGATATGGCCTCAGATGCGTTCGTGGCCCTGGTGACTGACGTGGGGCAGGTCAGCATTGTTCCATCGGCCGCCATGCGGCTGCACAGAGCCCACCGTGAATGCGGGCGATCATGCGCAGACCCAGACCAGCAGGCGGCGCGATAGGCTCTCCTCGCCGCCGTGATAGAGTCAGCCCCTCGTCGCGTGGGGTGGCCGTAGGCGGGCGGCAGCATGGTCTGGCGCCTCGGCCTACACAGCGGGACTGGCGAGCACCAGGGCGGCCAGGACGATCCCGAAGGCGACAACGGTAGGCATGACAGCTCTCCGGTATCCTGAACGCACGAGAGCGGTAACCGGATCACCTCTGCCGCCAGACGGTTCTCCCTTGGTACGCCCACCCCGAGCGTAGGAAGGAACGACAATGGCAGACATACGCGCAAACGATCCGCTTGGACGGTCTGACGGCCGGCCAGGATCAAGCCAGACTGGCGGCTCATCCGGCGGCGGCGCTGGCGTGGCGGATCAGGCCAGGGAGACGCTGCAGAGAGCGACCGACAGAGCTTCGGACGCGTGGGAGGATGCCTCGCGCTACGGCTCCCGCTACTATCGGCAGGGCACGCGCGCCGTCGGCAACTTGGACTCCGGCACGATGACGGGCTGGCTCGTCGCGGGCGCGATTGGCCTCGGTCTCGGCTGGCTCGCCTTCGGTCAACAGTCCCGCTCGGGCGACTACATTCCGAGGCGGATGAGCACGAGTAGCGACCGGGATTACTAGAGACCCGCCCGCGGCATCCGGCGGACAAGCGCGGCACTTATCTCAGCGACGTCGTCGCCGTGTGCACCACGATCGCGCGGCGGGTTTCGCCCGCCGCGTCGATCGGCGACGGCTGAGTGCTCTCGGCGACGGGAGCGGTTTCCGGAACTGGCTGAGCCGGAGCGGGCGCTAGGGCAGATGCCGGGATCGCGATACCGCTCGGGCCGGCGTAGATCGCGACCATACGCTCGGCGGCAGCGGCGGGCGCGAGCGAAACCAGAACGGACGCGACGGCAAGGGCAGAGACGCAGAAGGTCCTCACGGCGCTACCTCAATGCTTGGCGGTTCGTTGTGGATAACTGCCAAGCTGGAATTGCGTTCCGCTTAAGTTTCCGAGGCGCATTGCACCGCATGCCCGCGGTTCAGCTTCACCTTGCCCGCCGCCATCACGGCGGCAGCGTGCCGGCCGCCAGGGGCCAGCAGGGTCAGGACGCGCCGTCCTGCTGGCGGCCCCCAACGCACTGGCAGGCCAAGGACCGGCCGGAGACGTTATCGTCCTCCAACGCCTCTCGCATCGAGCACAGGCGCTTCATCAGCGCACTCCCTTGCCCGCGCGGTAGCTCTTGAGGTCATCACGGCCGAGGGCCTTCGGGCCCATGTGTCGGGCCCGCCGGCCTATCCGGTCGCCGATCTGCCCTTCGACTGCTCGACTATGATCTGCTGAACAGAGGGCATTTCAGTCGAAGTGTCTAATATTATTACTTTTCGCTAATATCTACAATCTTTTGCTTCCAGTTACCTGGCGATATGCTATCAACGGCACAGAACGAAGCTCGATGACTGCTGATTATGAATGGTAGTCTACCACGAGCACCAGTCTATATCTGATAGGCAACCCGTTTTCTTGTCGGCGCCGACAGACCGATCTGTTGTGCCGCATTCAATTTGGCACGTTGCAACATTCAGGTATAACGTTTTACATATGTTGGTTCACGGAAACAGTAAATCCTATCAACTCAGCCGCGCCCGGTCCGCGATTTCTGAAGCGGCAAGGCGGCCCGGTTCGTAAAGCAAGCTGTCGCTCGGTTTCGAGGGGACCGACATGATCAGGGAAGCAACGCCCATCTGGATCAAACGTCGAATTGAAAGACGCCTGGCAAGAGGAAGAGACGCCGAAGCCGCTATCCGCGTCCTTGTGAAGAAGAGCCGTACGTGCCACGAAGGCGAAAGCAATCCGACCCCACTCGACAACGTCATACCGTTCCCAGGAGTGACGTACTCGCGCATGCCGGAAGCGAGAACTGCGTAGGATCAATAAACTAGGCGGCTCAGGCGAGGGGGATACCTGAGCCGCCTAGCCGAATGCCGCCAATGGTGGCGCATGTGGCGGCCAATGCTGATTACGCTTCAATCATGAGCGTGCAACCGAAATATCCCGTTTCACGCATATTTGAGCGGGCATCCGGCACGCGCTGACAGAGCGACGATGCGGTCCTAGCGGCCGTGTTCACGCCGAACACCTTGCCCGGGGGCAGCCGGAAGGCGCGCCATACCTGGACCTGCAGCGCCTTGGCGGCCGCGGCGTTGCGGGCCTGCTGCTCGGCGTTGGCCTTCAACCGCGCGGCGGTTTGCGAACTCGGCGGGTACTTGATCGGCGGGGCGTTCGGATCCGTGGGCCGGATGACGGCCGCGATGATCCACCGGGCGCGGCCAGTGTTCGTTGCAACTATTGACGCGCTTCTATTGAACTATTGGGCCGCAACCCGCGTTTGCTGTCGATCCCGAACACGGGACAACTGAGGAAACGCCGATGCGCATGAAGACCTACGGCCTTGCGGCCGCTCTTGCTGTTGCCCTGACTGGCACCGCTTATGCCCAGCAACCGGCCGGTGGTGGCAGCGCGACCGGCAATATGAACAACCCAGGGTCCGTGAAGAGCAACAGCGAGAAGATGAACGAGCGGACGACCGGATCCGCAACCGGATCGACCACGGGCGCAGCTGGCGCGGCGACAGTGCCGGGTACCGGAACCGCGCGCCCAGGCGTCGGTGCGGGCGGGAGCCCTACAGCGCCGGCCCGGTAAACTCCTCTCGGAGGGAGGGATGAGGCGGCAGCGAGTTCTCGGTCTGCTCGGCGGGGCTGCTGCGTGGCCGTTTGCGGGCCACGCGCAGCCTGTCGGCACGACTTACCGTGTCGGCTCCCTCGCCCTCCTTCCCGGCGAGGAGACCACCTTGGCCACGCCGCTCCTCGAACGGCTTCAGGAACTTGGATTCGTCGAGGGCCGCAACCTGACTTAGACCTACCGCTCCGCTGAGAGGGGACCCGAGCGCCTGCCGCGGCTCGCCGCGGAACTGCTGCAGGCCGGGTCACAGGTTCTGGTCGCGGGTTTCGGGCGGTCGCGGCCAAAGCAGCCAAGGCAACCACGCCGATCGTGCTCACCTGCGTCGGTGACCCGGTTGGCGCAGGCCTCGTCTCGAGCCTGAGCCGGCCAGGGCACGGAGTTGAATTCCGATGTTCGACGGACCGCGGCGCCGGCATGAGCGGCCCGCAAGGTGGACCGGGCGCAGCTGCGCGCCCGGGAAGAAGATCAGACCCGCCCGGCGATGCGGTCCAGGATCGTGGCGCACCGGCGGCGCTCGGCCTCTGCGTCGATGGAGCCCGCCAGCTCCCACTTCACCGTCTCCAGCGCCTTGGACGTGGACGGGGCGACACCACGTGGGTGGTCGAGGTACTTCAACACGGCATCCGCATCAGTATGCCCTCGCCGCTCGAGCGGGGCAAAAAACGCTGGATCCTTCGCACGCCCCCGCCCGCAGCCCTCATTGAGCGGGCAACCCTCGGTCCTGGCTGATCCTCTCGATCAGCCCGGTCCAAAGGCAGCCAGTCGGGTCACGGATCGGACCAGAGCACCGATAAGGGAGAGGGCGCTGGTCAGCGCGACGCGAGCGCCGATCCGCACGGTGCTGAAGGATAGACGGCGATTGTCGTTGGCAGCACGCGGGCGTGAGCGCAACATGTAGCGGTCAAGAGCAGGCTCGGGCGGTATGATCCACTGTTCCGCAGTCTTGCGAGCCTTGGCGGTGCCCATGCAGCATTTCCTCGTTTTGTTCGCGAGGACAGCCGGCGCTTATAGGACAAGCTTAAGCTGAGCTATCCCAGAGCAGTGCTGCCGAGGGTTATGAAGCAGATCATCGAACGTCTGTCCATGCAGAATAACGCGCGGCAAGCGGTTAATCGGCATCATACTGCGAGAGCAGAGGACGGCCCGGCCTCGCGCCGATATATACGCTCAGCGCATGGCTGTTATTTGGCATCTGGCATGCCAGAAGGCGTCGCGCGGTGTCATAAATGCTGCAACGCAAACGCCAAACGGATTGGCCACCATGACCGCTCTGCTCGTCTCCGCTCTCATTGCTGCCGTCGCTGCCAATGTCGCCCTGGTCCCCTTCGTGGCCGACTGCCTGAGCTCTAAGGACAGCGCTTCCGTGCCCGGTGCTGGCCTCCGCGTCAGCAACGAGAACCTCCGGGCTGCGTCGAAGATCGCCGCCTAATCACCTCGCCGCGATTGCTGCACTGCAAAGAAATCAGCCCCGCCCTGTGCTCGGCGGGGCTTTTTGCGTCTGCAAGCAGGACCCCGTACGGGACAGCCTATGAGCGGAGCCCGCATCGCGGAGATCAAGGCCACCTAAGCTGACGGCGGAACCTTTCGCTCAGACCTCGGTCTCGCGCTTGACGATGGCGTCCTCGTCGGTGCCTTTCTGCGTCAAGTCGACTTCCGCGCTCTCAGCTGGGTCTGAGGGCGCGTTGGAGCCGATCGGAGGCATAGACTCTCGCTTGGCACCGACCCGAGCCCAGCGCTCTGTATCGTGCTCCCTTTCGACGAGACCGTGCGTGCTTGCATTCAGCGGTTTGTCCGGCATCGGTTGCTCTCCGTACCGGAGAGCAACACCGCCAACAGAGCCGCGGGTCCGATCCTGTTCGCAGCAATGCGTGCTCGCCCCCCACAACGAACCGTTAACCAAACCGCATCAGCCTGCGGGTCGAACGGACACGTCCCCCGTTCCCTCTCGGAAGGCCCTGCCGTGATCTCGACACGCGGCGGTGTTTTCCCGTTCGACCGAGGCTTGGCCAATGACGCTGCGTGAGCGCGCTGTCCTCAGCGCCGGCGTCGAGACCGCCCGCATGAAATGGAGGCGGCAGCCGCCGCGAGGAACGGCTATGACCCGGGCGAACTCATCAGTCCGCGTCAGCGGGTTCGTCCCACGTGATGCGACGAGGTCGGAGCTTGGGGGCAGCCGTGGCAGTGCCCATCCCGATAGCCCATCCGATGGCAGCAATGCTGGCGCAGAGCAGAAAGATGTAGTCTGCCATGACAGCTCAAGCCACTTCAGCCACTGCGTTCGGCTGCGCCTCGAGTAACAGCACGGTCAACGTATTGACCGCACGCAGTGCAGCAGACCGTGCCTCGGCTGCGGTAGAATTGCGCTTATTGAGTTCGGATGCGAACACAGCCGAGGCGGATAACGCCCGAGCGACTTCTAGTTCAGCCGACGGAAGCATGGCAGCACGCTGCCAAAGGCCCACAGCGGCATGCTCGGCTACTGCCGAGACAGTTTCGCCCATACCATTCGGTGTGGTTTCTAAAATGCCGCGCCATGATCGTAGGATCTGGCCCGCAGGTGCGGGGAGGTCGCAATTATGTTCGAAGCTCGACATCCGGGGTGCGCCTCGATTTATGCTCAGGCCATCAGGAATGGCTGCCCGTCCAAGATCAACACGCGAACGGATGATTCAGAAGACACGCTAAATGAGTATTCAGGCGTGTCACCTGCGGCGCAAAATCGATACCGACCGGCAGACGGCGCCAGTGACGACCAAGAACCGCGTAGCGCGGTGAGCATCCTGGCACCGAGCCGCCCTCACCCGAAGGACGCATCTACAAAAAGCCGCTCCCCGAGCGCCCTTTGAAGGCGTTCGCCCTTCGGATGTACCCGACTACGGTCCGCGGATCCCGGTGGCCGGACTGGTCCATGACGCGGGCGAGATCGGCACCACGCTCGGCCGCCGTGATGTCGCCGGTGGGCTGTGTCCTCAGACGGGTACGGCTTGGATCACGTTCCGCAGCGTGCCGAGCCCGACGATCTCCGTTTCCATGACGTCGCCCGGCTTGAGGAATTCAGGCGGCTTACGCGCGTTGCCGATACCGGGCGGGGTGCCCGTGGCGATGATGTCACCGGGCGCCAGGGTGAGCCCATGCGAAAGCTCGGCGATGATGCGGGCGACCTTGAAGTACATTTGCTTGGTCGAGGCGTCCTGCTTCACCACGCCGTTGACCCGGGTCAAGAGGTGCAGGTCGGTGGGATCGAGGTCGGACGCAGGCACGATCCAGGGGCCGATCGGCCCGTAGCCGTCGAGGCTCTTGCCCTTGAACCACTGCCCGCCGTGCAGCTTGATCTGCATGTCGCGGGCGGTTGTGTCGTTGATGACGCTGTAGCCGAAGACGTGGCCCATCGCGTCGGCTTCCTTGATGTTGCGGCCGGCCGTGCCGATGATCACGGCGAGTTCCACCTCCCAGTCGATCGCGGTCGAGACCTTCGGGTCGAAGGGAATCGGGTCATAGGGCCCGTTCACCGTGTTCACGCCCTTGGTGAAGAACACCGGATGGGCCGGATACTCCATGTTCGTACCGCGGACCGCCTGGCCCTCGGCGAAGTGCTCCAGGTAGTTCCAGCCGACCGCGTAGATGTTGCGCGTCGGCGCCGGGATCGGCGCGAGGAGCCGCACGGACTCGACCTGGGGGCCGTCGCCCGAGGCCGCAGCCTGGCGGACGGCGTCGAGCGCCGCTGGGCCGGCCTCGATGAGCGAGACCATCCGGGCCGGATCGAAGCCCGGCAGGGCGGCGCGGGACAGGTCGACGACGCGCCCGTCCGCGCGCACGACGCCGAGGCGGGGGGCGGCACCCGCATCGGGCAGGAAGGTGACGAGGCGCAGGGCGTCGCCTCCCGTGGGCGGAATCGGGCGGCCCGGACCGGAAGCGGGCGCCTGGGCGGACGCTGACGATGCCAGCGCCCCAGCCGCGGTGGCGGCCACTGTGAGGTTCAGGAAATCACGCCGCGTGCTCATGAGCCGTTCTCCTCTGCGTTCGCTCTTCGCTGGAGCGTTGCGCCTGGAGAACCTCGACTGCCCGAATTCAAAATGCAATCGGCCGGCGCGACAGTCGGACCGGGGCGTCGCGGCATCGCCGCTAAGGAGCGGCGCGCCGGGCGGTTAATCGCATCGGGAGCTTCAGGACCCGAGCCAGATTTCGAGAGGGGGGTGGCGCGCCTTGCGGGTTAAGGTGACGGGCATCAACACGGCCCGCCGCCTCGCCGACGGAACGACAAGGCTGGATCGCTATCATCGAGCGATCCGTACCAAGCTGCCGGGCGAGCCGGGTTCAGCGGAATTCATGGCCGCGCATGAGGCCGCTGGCCGCGAGGCGGCTGCAATCCGCCCTGGCTACGGCGGCAGGCCCGTCCTCGTGTGGCTCGGGCTACGTCGAAGGGAGAATGCAGAGCGGGTGACCACTGGAGCGACGTTGCGACGTCTCGCTGGCCGGGCGCGAGTTGCTGAAGGTGCTTGAGCCCCGGTGCGTCGCGGGATGGCATAGGAGGGCAGCGATGTACGCCAACAACCTGCACCTCGACGCGCTGACCGCAATCACGACCGCATGGCAGATCAGCACCGCCATGAGGACGAAGGGTCCGCGACCAGAACCCTGCATCGATCTCACCCCAGACCAAGCTCTGAAGCTCGGGGAATGGCTGGTCGATTGGGCAAGGCGTGGGGTGACACACCAGACCATCGAGGGACGAAAGACCGGGTTTTGACGGGAGGTCAGCCGCCCCGCGCCGCGAACTCCCAGACTGGCACGCTCCATTCCTGGCCCGGCCGATTGCGGCAGGTGGAGGTCCGCCTCGTGGAGGAGGCGCTGGAGGTCAGGCGGTCGTAGCAAGGCAAGGCTTCGCTTGTCCTCAATCAGACCCGCTACCACCAACGACTGACCCGATACGGCGCCAACGATACTGCAAGTTAAATGCGCGGATCAGATGAAAGAATTATACCCTAAAGCCCCTGCGGCGCTTTTAAATCGCGATTGGTCAGATAACGACGCGCAAGCATAAAATAAAACGGAGGAAACGATGCTTACGTTTCTGGTTGGCGCCGCAGGCGGTGCAATGGGCCTTCTAGCATTTATGTTCATCAGCCTCATGGCGTTCGGAGCAGCCGCGAGCGCGTTCGACGACTAGCTCCAACCATTCCAGCGAGCTCTGAAACATCGCCAGGATCACCCCCGCTCGTTGTGGGTCCCGCCTTCGCGCGGTGGGCTGGCTACACCGTCGCCGGCTGCGCGCCGAGTCCCCTGAAGACCGTTCCCGGAGATGCGGGACCGCTCGATCCCGACCCATGCCGAGGTGAAGCCTGCCAGAGGCCTACAACTCAGTTGCGTGCCGAGCGGATCGTGACAGGTGAGGCGAGCGAGTCGGCATGAAAGAGTTCGCCGCAGCGAACCGGGCGGCCTGACGTGATCGCGTTACGGGGATCTCGCGGATAGGGCCGCCGCGGGCCAAGTCGCATCACCGCGCGATGCGGTGAAGTTCGGCGGCTCGGCCAGATGCTCGGCCGAGCTCCACGCACTCACCTGTACACGGTGCAACTGTTGACGTCGCCGGTCGGCAGGAACTCGCAGTTCGTGATCGGCTGGATGACCCCGTCATCTGTGATGGTCGAGACGGCTGCCTCGCTGGTCGGCGGCGAGGTCAGCATGATTGTGCCGAACGCCACGCTGGCGGCGGCAAACGCGAGAACGAACAGGACGAAGTTGCGCTGGAGCGCAGGGAGCAAGGCAGTGGCCATGGATGGCCTCCCATGAGGCGCAGACTCTGCGCCAACAGAGAGGCTAGGCCCTGATGGCTGCGGATGCGTCACCCGAATGGAGGAGGAATAGGTAATTGTATGCGATCAAGGCCGCATTCCGCTGCATGTCGCCAGCTTGGCGACGCGCTCGGCCGAGGGTTCGCCAAGCTGGCAAGGGCTGAGTTGAGCTTGGGGTTCGGCTGGGCATCCACGCCCGCCTTTCGGAGCCCCCTCGACTCCTAGAGCGAGCGTGGAGACCGGCGGACAGCCGGTACACCACACCTAGAGCAGCTATCGAAAGCTTAGGAATAGGCCTTTTGCCCAATCCTCCCGAGCGACGCCAGGAGCATCCACGCCCGCCCTCCAGCTTAGGGGGGCGGATCACCTGGACCGGGATCAAAAGGTCAAGCCTGCCGCGGCCAACTTGGCCGTCACATCATCGGCCGCGGGTCGGGCGCCCAGGTCGGTGGCGCGGCGGACGGGTGAACGCGCCTTGCCCGCCGCGGCACCCCACGCGCCCTGGCGAAGGCTGTCCCAGTGTGGGCGTTCAGGCGGCCGTCCCGCTGGGCGGCGAAGAACCGCGCCCGGCATCGCGCCGCCGGCATAGCTCGTGCGACCGTCGACCAAGCAGTGACCGAGAGCGCCGCCAGGGCGAGCAGACTTCGAGTCATGGTCGCGGATCTCCCCCAATCGCCGCCGCAACTCAGCGAACCGGTGGCGCGGTGGTCAAATGGTTCTGGACGGGCCGCGACCGTGCCCGGCGCCCGTTCGTGTGCCTTGCGTACGCCTCGGCAGGCGGCCGGACCTGCTTCGGATCAAGGAAGTCCCACCGGACGAGGGATTTCCGCCGGAGGGGCCGCGCCGTCGCGGCATCCTCCTGTGAGCACGACCAGCCATGCCGCGTCGGCGCCCCGGCGCGAGATCCTGCGGCGCTCGCCCCGCGGGAGCGATCCGATTTTGCGCTGGATCAAGGATCGCCCGTCGTGAGTTGGCGAAGCAGCTTCCATGGGTCATCCATCCCGAGCGGGAGCTGCTCAATGTCCATCGCCAGCATCATGGTTGCCCTCGACACCAGCGAGGCGGCTGCCCGCCGCGTCCGCCTCGCCGCAGACCTCGCGCGTCGGTTCGAGGCCGCGCTGACCGGTGTTGCCGCCCGCAAGCTTCCCAGCCCCGGCCCCGCCGGCGACCTTGGGGAGGCGCAGGCCGCCTACGATGCGGAACGGGCCAAGCTGGCCGACGAACTCACCCTGGCTCGGGACCTGTTCCAGGCGAGCGCCGGAGGTGACATCCGCACCGGCTGGCGGCAGGCGGAGGATGGGGCCGAGGCCATTCTCGTCCGACACGGCCGGGGCGCCGACCTAGTCGTGATCGGACGCGACTCCCCGCGTACGTCACGCGACGCGATGGTGCCCGACCCGGGTACCGTGCTGATGGAGATGGGACGTCCGGTGCTGATCGTACCGCCGGGGGCCGACCGCCTCGACGCCGCCCGCATCGTCGTCGCCTGGAAGGATGCGCCGGAGGCGCGCCGGGCAGTCTCGGCCGCCCTTCCGTTCATCGGGCGCGCCGACAAGCTCTTCGTCGCCGCGGCGGGCAGCGAAGCTCGCTACGAGGGGGCCGAAGAGGTTTCCGAGTTCCTGGCCCGCCATGGGGCCCACGTCACCACAAACCTGCTGGACGCGCCCGCCGGCGAGGCCGCGGACGCGGTTCTCCGCTTCGCGAGGCGCGAGGACGCGGATCTGATCGTGATGGGCGCCTACGGCCATTCGCGGATGCGGGAGTGGTTGTTCGGGGGCGTGACCCGGGACATCCTGCGGACGTCGTCCCTCTGCTGCCTGATGAGCCATTGATGCGCGGGACCTTTGCCGCCGTGTCGGGAGCACAGGCGCTCTCGTCCCGTCTCCAGGCGGAGCCGGCGGCCGCCACTGACAGGCATGTCGAACGCGGCCGCGCATTGGCGCCCCAGGATTGCGCCCGTTGCCACGCCATCGGCAGGATGGGGACGAGCCCGTTGCGGCAGGCCCCGCCCTTCCGGACACTCCATGAACGCTATCCCGTCGACGACCTCGCTGAGGCTTTGACCGAGGGCATCCGCACCGGCCATCCGACCATGCCGGAGTTCCGGTTCGACCTGGGCGAGGCCGAGGCGCTGATCACCGACCTGAAATCGCTGGCGTGCTGACGGCGGCCTCAGCTCGCCGCCAAGCGTTCCAGATGCGCCGTGTCGAGCAAGCGAACGCCGCCAGGCACGAGCAGGATGGCATGCGCCCGGTCGAGCCGGGTCAGCATGCGGCTGACCGTCTCGATGGTCAGCCCGAGGTGATCGGCCATGTCCTGGCGCCCCATCGGCAGTTCGACCGTGACGGAGCTGTGCCCCGTTCGGGCGTAGCGCTCGCGCAGGGACAGCAGGAAGGCGGCGACCTTCTCCTCGGCCGTACGGCGCCCGAGCAGCACCATCTGGTTTTGGGCGAGGGTCAGCTCGTAGCCGGCCCGCTCGTGCAAGCTCTTCAGCAGATGCGGCTTCGCCTCCACCACACCGACGAAGTCTTGGCGCCCGAAGCGGCAGGTCTTCACCGGCGTGAGCGCCTCGGCCGAGACCGAATGGCGCTCCTCCGGGGCGAGCCCCAGGAAGTCGCCCGGCAACGCGAAGCCCATCACTTGGCGCCGTCCGTCGGGGAGCAAGCGGGCGAGGCGAAGCGAGCCCTCGATCACGTTGAAGACGGAGTTCGCCAACTCGCCCTGACCGAACAGAACCTGGCCCTTGTCCAGGGTTAAGTGCTGACTAAGCGCCTCAAGCTCCTCCAGCTCGTCCAGCGCAAGCACGGAGCAAACGCTGATCAGCCTGACCTTGCAGTCGACGCACCCATCCTCCGATCGCCTATGGCTGCAGACGTGCGCGGTCCTCTCGCACGAACCCGTATCGACCAGCATGCCGTCTCCCCAGGGGACAGGCCTGCCGAGCCTCTCCCGGTCGCTCCCCCTTCAGGTCAGGTGAGGGGAACCGGACGTCCGTGCATTGATCCAGCGCAAGGGCCGCGCACAGGGGCGAACCGTGCGAAGCCGGGAATGGGGACATGATCCCCCTTCGGAGACAGGCCGCCCCGGGCCCGTGGCGCTGCCAACGACGCGCGGTCGATGGCCGAGGCGAGGGACGGGACCTTTCCGGAACGGGTTCGTCGCGTGCGAGTGATTCACGGCGGGAACCGAGCGGTCCTTGACCGAGATCAAGGACCGTTCTGGGCGTCTCCCCTCTAACGAGCGCAGATCTTACCCGGACCCGGCCATGTCAGACGTCCAGCAGGCGCCAGTCGCGCCCGTTCGTTCGAGGCGATGTAGCGGCGCACGGAGTCGGGTTTGCGCGCAATCACAGAGGTGCCAGCAACGGCGAGGCACCTGAGCACCCTTCAGAGGCCACCATGTCCGCACCTACCGGCAAACCCGAACCCTTCGACCCGTTCGGCATTGCCGCCTCGATGAACGCCTGGTGCTGCCTGCTCACGGCTGCCCGGGAACTCAGGGACGTCGACGGGGAGATGATGGACACACTGCTGGAGACCTATGCCTCCGCCCCCGCGCCTATGAGCCCGGACGCGGTCGCGAAGGTCCGCAGCCTCGCAACGCTGATGCGCAGCCTCCGGCTCGATCCCGATGCGATCCGGCAGCGCGAGCCCGAGGCCATGCGGGAGTTGGAAGCGGCCTGTCTCAATTGCACGGAGCGCAGCCGCTGCACCCGTGAACTCTGGGCCGGGACGGCGGCCTGCACCTATCCCGAGTTCTGCCCGAACGCCTCGCGCCTCGACGCGCTACGCACCGCCTGAGCCGTTGCCGCCCGTCCGTTCCGCACGTCCCTCGACCGCGCCCGCTTCGCTCCGGGTGAGAAGGCGGTGAGGTGTGCCCGAGCGCGCTGATCGGCTTGGCGAATGTGCTCGGGGTCGCCGTCGCCGTCCACGTCGGCTGAGCGGCCTGACCGGGTTCCCGTTCGACAACGTGAAGGCCGACCGGCCCTCTCCCAGCTTCGCACGTCGTGACCGCCAAGGCGCACCCTGGCAGTCCGGGTCCATGCTACTGGATCGCTACCTCCGGAGCAGCCTTGCGTCAGCGCGGCCGGGGCCGAAGTTCCTCTCCCCTCAACCGCTCGATCAGGTCCAGCATCCGCCTTTCCGCCTCGTTCGTGGAGGGTGGATCCACCAGTGGATCGGGCAACGCCACCGCGGCCAGCCGCGCCCGGTCGTGGATGGCGACGTCCTGCCCATCAACCGCGACTCCGAATTTAGCAAGGGCGTTCAAGGCGCGCGAGAACGACTCCCGTGTCATGCCGAGTTCGGACGCGATCATGTGCTTCTCGTAAGGCAGCAGCGCGCGGTCAGGCGTGCCCTGCCGTTCCGACAGGACGAGCAGGTAGCAGCCGACCCGCTCTGCTGCGGAGCGCAGCTTCAGGTTCTTGGTCTGCCGCACCATGCGACGGAACTGCTCCGCGAGCGTGCCGAGGACCGCCTTCGCGAGGCGCGGATCTTGGTCTACGGCCTCACGGAAGGCGTCGGCCTGGACGAGGAGGAAGCGCGACGGCTCTGGCACGCGCGCCTGCATCAGGTACGGCGAGCCGGTCAGGACGGCGGCCGGGATCAAAAGGTCGGGGGCGCGCACGACCTCGATCAGCACTTCGCGTCCGTCCGTGGAGCGGCCGAACAGCTGGACTGAACCCGAGACCAGGACGACTTGGAAGTTCGGAATATCGCCCTGATCGAACAGCACCGAGCCGCCGGGCAGCGCGTGCTCCATCGTGTGCCGTGACAGGCGGTGGGGCAGGGCGGGCGTGCCGGGGGCCGATCCGGACCCGGCCTCAGAGACCATGGCGACCGCCAGCCTGGATGTCGTGGAGCTCATGCGCCGAGCATCGTGACGCATTCGGGAACGGGCATTGACTTGGATCAAGTAGAGTCGAGTAAGACATGACGACGTCGGGGGCGACACTCATCTCCGCTCAAATCAATCTTTGACGTGGATCAATTACGGCGCGGACGTATATCCCGGAAGGTGGCACCGCAACTTCTGCCCGCCTCGGAAGCCGGCGCCATGAACGATCTGCCTCTCGTCACGAACTCCGACCAGCGCCGCGCCTTGTGGCTCTCGACGCTGGCGTTCACGACCTGCTTCGCGGCCTGGACGATCTTTTCGATCATCGGCGTGCAGATCAAGAAGGACCTGGGCCTGAGCGACGCCCAGTTCGGCCTATTGGTCGGCACTCCCATCCTCACCGGGTCCCTGGTCCGGCTTCTCCTCGGCATCTGGGCCGACCAGTACGGCGGGCGCCTCGTGACCCTCGCGGTCATGCTGCTCGCCGCGCTCGCCACCTACCTCCTCACCTTCGCCTACGACTACCCGACCTTCCTGCTCGCGGCCCTCGGCGTCGGTCTCGCGGGCGGCGTCTTCTCGGTCGGCGTGACCTACGTCTCCAAGTGGTTTCCGAAAGAGCGGCAGGGCACCGCGCTCGGCATCTTCGGGGCCGGCAATGTCGGCGCCGCGGTGACGAAGTTCCTGGCGCCGCTGGTGATGGTCGCGCTCGGCTGGAAGGCCGTCGCCCAGGTCTGGGCGCTCGGACTCGTCGTGATCGCACTGGTCTTCTACATCGGCACCAAGGACGACCCGGACCTCGCCGCGCGTCGCCGGGCCGGCGCAAGGCCCGAGCCGTTGTCGGCCATGCTGGTGCCGCTGGCCAACCTGCAGGTCTGGCGCTTCGCCCTGTACTACTTCTTCGTCTTCGGCGGCTTCGTCGCCCTCGCGCTCTGGCTGCCGCGCTACTACACGGGCGTGTACGGGCTCGACATCGTCACCGCGGGCTGGCTCGCCGCCGCCTACTCGATCCCAGGGTCGCTCTTCCGTATCCTCGGCGGCAGCCTGTCGGACCGCTACGGTGCCCGCAAGGTCATGTACTGGACCTTCCTCGGCTCCTTGGTCTGCACCTTCCTGCTGTCGTACCCGGCGACCCACTACGTGGTCAGCGGCATCCGAGGGCCGATCGCCTTCGAACTCGCGCTCGGTCCCGTGGCCTTCACGATCCTCATCTTCGGCCTCGGCTTCTTCATGAGCCTCGGCAAGGCCGCCGTGTTCAAGCATATCCCGGTCTACTACCCCGACCGGGTCGGGGCCGTTGGCGGCGTAGTCGGGCTGATCGGAGGGCTGGGCGGTTTCGTCATGCCCATCGCCTTCGGTTTCCTCAACGACGTCGTCGGAATCTGGACCTCCTGCTTCATGCTGCTCTTCGCCATCGTGGCGGTGAGCACAGCCTGGATGCACGCCGCTGTGCGTGCCCTGGAGAAGCGGGAGCATCCCGAACTCCGCCTGCCCAAGGATCTGCCCGAGATCGCGGCCCTCAGGGCCGAGGTCGAGCGGCTCCGCGCATCCCGCGCGCAGTCCGCCTCCGCCGGCACGCCGCTCGCCGGCATCCCGGCCGAGTGAGGCCCGTCTCCGGCCGAGCCAGGACGAGCCCGGCCGCTCCCTTCCAGACCTGAAAGGCAACGACCATGACCGCCGGCACGCAAACCCTCGCGCCTGTCCGCCCCGCGGGCGGCACCTGGCTCGCCCGCTGGGAGCCCGAGAACCCGACCTTCTGGGCCAAGGAGGGCAGCCGCCTCGCCTGGCGCACCCTCGGGGTCACCACCGCCAACCTCACGATGTCGTTCATCGTCTGGTTCATGGTCTCGGCCCTGGTCGTTGCGCTCCCGGCGGTCGGGTTCAAGCTCACCACCGGTCAGCTCTTCTGGCTCGCCGCCATGCCGGGCCTCGCCGGCGGTACGCTGCGCCTCGTGCACATGTTCCTGACGCCGATGTTCGGCACCCGGCACGTCGTGACCTTCGCGAGCCTCTCACTGCTGGTGCCGGCCATCGGCTGGTTCTACGCCGTCCAGGACCCGACGGTCCCCTACTGGGCACTCCTCGTCCTGGCGTTCCTCGCCGGCCTCGGCGGCGGCAACTTCTCGTCCTTCATGCCCTCGACCAGCCTGTTCTTCCCCAAGCGGCTGCAGGGCACGGCGCTGGCGATCCAGGCCGGCATCGGCAATTTCGGGGTATCGGTCGTCCAGTTCCTCACGCCCTGGGTAATCGGTTTCGCGCTCGCGGGCGGCACGCTGCTCGGCGAGTCGCAGACCATGACCAAGGGCGCGCTGGTCCGGCAGGTCTGGCTGCACAACGCCGCCGCGGTCTACATCCCGTTCATCGTGCTGTTCGCCCTCGTGGCGTGGCTCGCTTTGCGCAGCGTGCCCGTGAAGGCGAACGTGCGCGAGCAGATGGACATCTTCGGCTCGCGCCACACCTGGGCGATGACCTCGCTCTACATCATGACCTTCGGCGCGTTCTCCGGGCTCGCCGGCACGTTCCCGCTGCTGATCAAGCAGTGCTACGGGAGCCTGCCCGGCGCACCGGACCCGCTGACCTACGCCTTCCTCGGACCGCTGGTCGGCTCGCTGCTCCGGGTCGCGGCCGGTCCGGTCGCGGACCGCTTCGGCGGGGCGAAGGTCACGCTGGTGGCCGCGCTCGGCATGACCGCCTGCGCGGCGCTGGTCCCGCTCTACACGGCGCCGACCTCGATGGAGAGCTTCCCCTGGTTCGTCTTCGCGATGCTCGGCCTGTTCGCCTTCGCGGGCATTGGCAACGCCTCCACCTTCAAGCAGATGCCGATGATCTTCCCGCCCCGGCAGGCCGGCGGCGTCATCGGCTTCACCGGTGCGGTCGCGGCCTACGGCCCGTTCGCCTTCGGCATGCTGTTCGCCTGGGCGTTTGGGGCCTTCGGAGGTCCGAACGTGGTCTTCCAGGGACTGGCGGTCTTCTTCGCCTTCAACGTCGCCATGAACTGGTGGATGTACGCGCGCCGCGGTGCCGCCACCCCCTGCTGACGACGGCGCAACGGGCGGTCTCGGGCCCACCATCATGACGGGCGCGGCCGGCGGGGCTCGACTCTCCGCTGGCCGTTTGCGTGCGTCAGGCAGTTCGGACGCCGGTCAATGTAGCGTTTGACTCAGATCAAGGCTAAAGCTTGCTATAACGGACACTGTTTCCTGGAAGAATTCGAAACCGACCACGGCGCTCGCGCCGGGTCGTCCAGGAAAATCCGGACCATGTCGCATTTTCTCGACCGCTTGACCTTCTTTCGGAAGAACGTCGACACGTTCTCGGGCGGTCACGGCATCGTCACGGCTGAGGACAGGTCCTGGGAAGACGGTTACCGCAAGCGCTGGCAGCACGATAAGATCGTCCGCTCCACGCACGGCGTGAACTGCACCGGCTCCTGTTCCTGGAAGGTCTACGTCAAGGGCGGGATCGTCACCTGGGAGACCCAGCAGACCGACTATCCGCGCACCCGGCCGGAACTTCCGAACCACGAGCCGCGCGGCTGTGCCCGCGGCGCAAGCTACTCGTGGTATCTCTACTCGGCCAACCGGGTGAAGTATCCGCTCATCCGCTCGCAGCTGCTCAAGCTCTGGCGCGAAGCCCGGGTGATGATGACTCCAGTGGCGGCCTGGGCGCATATCGTCGAGAACCCCGAACGCCGCAAGGCCTACACCGCCAAGCGCGGCCATGGGGGCTTCGTGCGCGCCACCTGGGACGAGGTCAACGAGATCATCGCGGCGGCCAACGCCTACACGGTGAAGACCCACGGCCCCGACCGCGTCTTCGGCTTCTCGCCGATCCCCGCGATGTCGATGGTCTCCTACGCGGCCGGCGCCCGCTACCTGTCGCTGCTCGGCGGCGTCTGCATGTCCTTCTACGACTGGTACTGCGACCTGCCGCCGTCCTCCCCCCAGACCTGGGGCGAGCAGACCGACGTGCCCGAGAGCGCGGACTGGTACAATGCCGGCTTCCTGATCCTGTGGGGCTCGAACGTCCCGCAGACCCGCACCCCCGACGCCCACTTCTACACGGAAGTTCGCTACCGCGGCGCCAAGAGCGTCGTGATCTGCCCCGACTACTCGGAGGCCTCCAAATTCGCCGATCTATGGGTCTCGGTGAAGCAGGGCACGGACGCCGCGCTCGGCATGGCCATGGGCCACGTCATCCTGCGCGAGTTCCACGTCGACCGGCAGGTTCCCTATTTCGTCGACTACGCCAAGCGCTACACCGACATGCCGATGCTGGTCCGCCTCGTCCGCCAGGACGGAAGGCTGGTGCCGGAGCGCTTCCTGCGCGCCTCGGACCTCGACGGCGCGCTCGGCGAGGCGAACAATCCCGAGTGGAAGACCCTCGCCTACGACGCCGGCACGGGCGAGCTCGTCGCGCCGCTCGGCTCGGTCGGCTTCCGATGGGGCGAGACCGGCAAGTGGAACCTGGAGGCCAAGCGCTCCGACGGGGGGGACGTCGACCTGCGCCTGTCGCTCGCCGGCGCTGAGGACGGCTTCGAGGAGGTCGACTTCCCGTATTTCGGCAATATCGCGCACGAGCATTTCGCGGGCAGCGACCACGCCAGCGTGATCGAGCGGCGCGTGCCCGTGAAGCGGCTCGCCACGACCGAGGGCGAGGCGCTGGTGGCCACCGTCTACGACCTGTTCCTGGCCAATTACGGCATCGACCGCGGCTTCGGCGGCGGCAACGTCGCCCGCGCGTTCGACGCGGACGAGCCCTACACGCCCGCCTGGGCGGAGAAGATCACCGGCGTGCCGCGCGATCAGATCGTCACCGTGGCGCGCGAGTTCGCCAAGAACGCCGAGAAGACCAATGGACGGTCGATGATCATCATCGGCGCCGCGATGAACCATTGGTACCACATGGACATGAACTATCGCAGCGCGATCAACATGCTGGTCATGTGCGGCTGCGTGGGTCAGTCCGGCGGCGGCTGGTCGCACTATGTCGGCCAGGAGAAGCTGCGCCCGCAGACCGGCTGGGCGCCGCTGGCCTTCGCCCTCGATTGGGGTCGCCCGTCACGCCAGCAGAACTCCACCTCGGCCTTCTACGCGCACACCGACCAGTGGCGCTACGAGACCCTCGACGTGAAGGAGATCCTCTCGCCGACCGCGCCGGCCGGCCCGTGGGACGGCGCCATCATCGACTACAACGTCCGCGCCGAACGGATGGGCTGGCTGCCCTCCGCGCCGCAGCTCGAGCAGAACCCCCTCGGCATCGCCGCCAAGGCCGCCGCCGCGGGCCTGGAGCCGAAGGAGTACGTCGCCCGGGCGCTGAAGTCCGGCGAGTTGAAGATGTCCTGCGAGGATCCCGACAACCCGAAGAACTGGCCGCGCAACCTGTTCGTCTGGCGCTCGAACCTGCTCGGCTCATCGGGCAAGGGGCACGAATACTTCCTCAAGCACCTGCTCGGCACCACGAACGGCGTGCTCGGCAAGGATCTCGGCGCGGAAGGCCACCGCAAGCCCGACGAGGTCGTCTGGCACGATGAGGCGCCGGAAGGGAAGCTCGACCTCCTGGTCACCCTCGACTTCCGCATGTCGACGACCTGCGTCTACTCCGACATCGTGCTGCCGACCGCCACCTGGTACGAGAAGGACGACCTGAATACGTCGGACATGCATCCCTTCATCCACCCGCTCTCGGCGGCCGTGGACCCGGTCTGGGAAGCCCGCTCCGACTGGAACATCTACAAGGGGCTGGCCGAGGCGTTCTCGCGTGTCGCCCCCGAGGTGCTCGGGGTCGAGACGGACGTGGTGCTGACCCCGATCCTGCACGACACCCCGGCCGAGATGGCGCAAGCCACCGACGTGCAGGACTGGAAGACCGGCGCGGTCGAGCCGATCCCCGGCAAGACCATGCCGACGGTCACGGTGGTCGAGCGCGATTACCCGAACCTCTACAAGCGCTTCACGTCGCTCGGGCCGCTGATGACCAAGGTCGGCAACGGCGGCAAGGGCATGGCCTGGAACACGGAGCACGAGGTCGCGCTCCTGAAGGCGCTCAACGGCGTCGTGACCGAGGAGGGGCCGACCAAGGGGCTTCCGCGCATCGACACGGCCATCGATGCCTGCGAGGTCCTCCTGATGCTGGCGCCGGAGACGAACGGCGAGGTCGCGGTCAAGGCCTGGGAGAGCCTCGGCAAGGCCACGGGCCGCGATCACGCCCACCTCGCCCTGCCGAAGGAGGACGAGAAGATCCGCTTCCGCGACGTCGTCGCCCAGCCGCGCAAGATCATCTCGTCGCCGATCTGGTCGGGGCTGGAATCCGAGAAGGTCTGCTACAACGCCTGCTACACGAACGTCCACGAGCTGATCCCATGGCGGACGCTGACCGGGCGTCAGCAACTCTATCAGGACCATCTCTGGATGCGGGCCTTCGGCGAAGGGTTCTGCGTCTATCGGCCCCCGATCGACCTGAAGACCATCAAGCCGATCCAGGGCCGCGTCGACAACGGCAATCCCGAGGTGGTGCTGAACTTCATCACCCCGCACCAGAAGTGGGGCATCCACTCCACCTATTCGGACAACCTGCTGATGCTGACCCTCAACCGCGGTGGCCCCGTGGTCTGGATCAGCGAGAACGACGCGCGCAAGGCCGGCATCGCCGACAACGACTGGATCGACGTCTACAACGTCAACGGCGCGATCTCGGCGCGGGCGGTCGTCTCCCAGCGCGTCAAGGACGGCATGTGCATGATGTACCATGCGCAGGAGAAGATCGTGAACACGCCGGGCTCCGGCATCACCGGCCAGCGCGGCGGCATCCATAACTCGGTCACCCGGGCGGTCCTGAAACCGACACACATGATCGGCGGCTACGCGCAGCTCTCCTACGGCTTCAACTACTACGGGACCGTGGGTGCGAACCGCGACGAGTTCGTGGTCGTGCGCAAGATGGCGAAGGTCGACTGGCTCGAGCAGCCGCACGACCAGGGCGCCGGGCCGGCGGGTCCCGCGCTCCAGGCCGCCGAGTAGCTGCCTGCCGGAGGTCGCATGACCTCCGGGATCTCCCTTAGCGACAACTCGAATGTCCCGCG
The DNA here is from genome assembly GCF_054611515.1 of Methylobacterium sp. CM6257. Taxonomy (NCBI): domain Bacteria; kingdom Pseudomonadati; phylum Pseudomonadota; class Alphaproteobacteria; order Hyphomicrobiales; family Methylobacteriaceae; genus Methylobacterium; species Methylobacterium sp. CM6257. The sequence continues at coordinate 3,304,518 of NZ_CM137735.1, read as the reverse complement.
GCCCGCGCCGCGGATATCCCGAAAAGCCAGCGACACCGCATTTGACGGTTGTCGGAAGGACTTAAGCCATGAAAGTCCGCGCGCAGATCGCGATGGTTCTCAACCTCGACAAGTGCATCGGCTGTCACACCTGCTCGGTCACTTGCAAGAACGTCTGGACCAATCGCGAGGGCGTCGAGTACGCCTGGTTCAACAATGTCGAGACCAAGCCCGGCATCGGCTACCCCAAGGACTGGGAGAACCAGGACAAGTGGAAGGGCGGCTGGACACGGCGGCGCGACGGCCGGATCGAGCCGCGCATCGGCTCGAAATGGCGCATCCTCGCCAACATCTTCGCCAATCCCGACCTGCCGGAGATCGACGACTACTACGAGCCGTTCGATTTCGACTACCAGCATCTGCAGAGGGCACCCGAGGTCCAGGCCTTCCCGACCGCGCGCCCGCGCTCGAAGATCACCGGCGCGCGTATGGAGAAGATCGAGTGGGGGCCGAACTGGGAGGAGATCCTGGGCGGGGAGTTCTCCAAGCGCCGGCAGGACAAGAACTTCGAAGGGGTCGAGGAGGAGATCTACGGCCAGTTCGAGAACACCTTCATGATGTACCTGCCGCGGCTGTGCGAGCATTGCCTCAACCCGGCCTGCGTCGCCTCCTGCCCCTCCGGCGCGATCTACAAGCGCGAGGAGGACGGGGTGGTCCTGATCGACCAGGACAAGTGCCGCGGCTGGCGCATGTGCGTCTCCGGTTGTCCCTACAAGAAGATCTACTACAACTGGTCCTCGGGTAAGTCCGAGAAATGCACCCTCTGCTACCCGCGCCTGGAAGCGGGGCAGCCGACCGTGTGCTCGGAGACGTGCGTCGGCCGCATCCGCTACCTGGGCGTCGTGCTCTACGACGCCGATCGGATCGAGGCGGCCGCCTCCACCCGCGACGAGCAGGATCTCTACGAGGCGCAGCTCAAGGTCTTCCTCGACCCGTCCGACCCGCGCGTGATCGCCGAAGCCCGCAAGGCCGGCATCGCCGAGGCGTGGCTGGAGGCCGCCCGGCGCTCGCCGGTCTACAAGATGGCGATGGAGTGGAAGATCGCCTTCCCGCTCCACCCCGAATACCGGACCCTTCCGATGGTCTGGTACGTGCCGCCGCTCTCGCCGATCCAGTCGGCCGCATCGGCGGGCAAGATCGGCCTCGATGGCGAGATGCCGGACGTGAAGAGCCTGCGCATCCCGGTGAAGTACCTCGCCAACCTCCTGACGGCGGGCAAGGAAGCACCGGTGGTTGCCGGCCTGGAGCGCATGCTCGCCATGCGGGGCTACATGCGCGCCAAGACCTTCGACGGCGTGGTGGACGAGGCGCTCGCGAAGCGGGTCGGGCTGACCGGCGCGCAGATCGAGGAGATGTACCGGGTCATGGCCATCGCGAACTACGAGGACCGGTTCGTGATCCCGACCAGCCACCGCGAGATGGGCATCGAGGACGCCTACGACCTGCGCGGCTCCTGCGGCTTCTCCTTCGGCAACGGCTGCTCGGGCGGCATCAGCGAGACGAACCTGTTCGGCGCGAAGAAGCCCGCCAAGGCCAAGACCCCCATGGAAGTCGCCTGAGGCTGAGACCGATCATGAAGACCCTGAAGGCCCTCTCGGCCGTGCTGACCTACCCCTCGCGCGACCTCGCGCTGGCCGTGCCCGAGATCCACGCCGTGCTGCGCGCGGAAGGGGTCCTGGCCCTGCCGCAACTCGACGCGCTGGAGCCACTCCTGTCGGCGCTCGCCGCCGAGGACGTCTACGAACTCCAGGAGCGCTACGGGCTGCTGTTCGACCGCACACGCGCCCTCTCCCTGCACCTGTTCGAGCACGTCCACGGCGAGAGCCGCGACCGCGGGCAGGCCATGGTCGACCTGAAGGCGCTCTACGAAGCGGGCGGGTTCGACATCGATTGCGGCGAGCTCCCGGACTACGTTCCGCTCTTCCTCGAATACTGCTCTTTGCGGCCGCAGGTCGAGGCGCGCCAGCTCCTGTCCGAGCCCGCTCACGTGCTCGCCGCCATCGGCGAGCGGCTGCGCAAGAAGGATTCGGCCTACGCCGCGGTGTTCGAGGCGCTCGTCGCCATCGCGGCCGCTCAGCCGACACCCGAGGCGCTCGAAGCCGTGGTGCCGGATGCGGGCGACGATCCGACCGACCTCCGGGCGCTCGACGCCGCCTGGGAAGAGGAGGAGGTCCGCTTCGGGCTCGGCTCGGCCGCCGATTGCGGCGTCGACAGCCTCGCGGCCAAGGTCCGGCAGGCCCGGCGCCCCGCCCCCGGCGTCGCCGCGCCGGCAGGCCATCCCGACCGCACCGTCTTCACGCACCTGTCCTCCCGCGCCTGAGGAGAGAAGGCCATGGCCGTCGATCTCAATCACATTCTGTTCGGCTGGTACCCGTACCTCTGCCTGACCCTGTTCCTGGTCGGCTCCCTCGTCCGCTTCGACCGCGAGCAGTACACGTGGAAGACGGGCTCCAGCCAGCTCCTGCGCCGCAAGCAGCTCATCCTCGGCTCGGTGCTGTTCCACGTCGGCATCCTGGCCATCTTCGCTGGCCACTTCGTCGGGCTCCTGACGCCCATCGCGGTCTTCGACGCGCTGGGCATCGGCCACGGTTTCAAGCAGGGCCTCGCCATCGTGGCGGGCGGCATCGCCGGAACGGCCTGTTTCGTCGGCCTGACCCTGCTCGTCCACCGCCGCCTCTTCGACCCGCGCATCCGGGCGACCTCGTCCTTCTCGGATACGGCGATCCTGCTGATGCTCTACGCCCAGCTGATCCTCGGCCTGTCGACGATCCCGGTCTCGCTCGGCCACATGGACGGGCACGAGATGGTCAAGTTCATGAACTGGGCGCAGGGCGTGCTGACGCTGAAGCCCGGCGTCGCGGGTCTCGTCGCCGACGTGAACCCGGTGTTCAAGCTGCACCTCGTGCTCGGCATGACCATCTTCCTGGTCTTCCCGTTCACCCGCTTGGTCCACGTCTGGTCGGCGCCGGTCTGGTACCTCGGACGCCGCGGCTATCAGGTGGTGCGCACCAAGAAGCCGCGCGCCGCAGGGCAGGGCGCGCCCGTTCCCGTCGCCTTGGGCGTGCGCCCCGTCCGGGCCCCGCAGCCCGCCGAGTGATCCAGCACCCGGGGCCTTGCCCCGGGCCTCTCCCGCCGCACTCTCCGGGACCGATCGATGTCCGCCTGCTCAGCCCAAACCCTGCCGAACGGCCCCAAGACCCCGATCCGGGTCAATGGGGTGGCCATCTCCCGCGCGGTGATCGCGCGCGAGGTCCAGAACCACGCCGCCCCGACGCCGGTGGCGGCCTGGAAGGCGGCCGCGCTCGCCCTCGTCCTGCGCGAGGCCCTGTCGCAGGAGGCCAAGCGCCTCGGCATCCGGGCCGAGCCCGCAACCGACGCGGAGGGGCGGCGCGAGACCGACGAGGAGGCCTGCATGCGCGCCCTCGTCGAGCGGGAGGTGGCGGTCCCGGAGCCGACCGAGGCGGAGTGCAGGCGCTACCACGCGCGCAACCCCGCCCGCTTCCGGTCTCCGGACATCTTCGAGGCCGCGCACATCCTGTTCGCCGCCCGGGCGGATGACGCCACCGGCTACGCACTGGCCCGGCTCAACGCCGAGATGGTCATCGCGATGCTGGCGAAGGAGCCGGACGCCTTCGCGGACCTCGCGCGCACCCACTCGGCCTGTCCTTCGGGCGAACTCGGCGGCAGCCTCGGCCAGGTCACAACCGGGCAGACCACACCGGAGTTCGAGAGGGCGCTCCGCGCGATGCGACCGGGTGAGGTCTCGTCCGAGCCGGTCGAGACCCGCTACGGGTTCCACGTCATCCGCCTCGACCGCCGCATCGAGGGCGGCACGGTGCCGTTCGAGATCGTGCACGACCGGATCGCGATCTACCTCGCCGAGGCGGTGCGGCGGAGAGCCCAGGCGCAGTACGTCGCGCGGCTGCTCGGGCAGGCCCGGATCGAGGGCATCGAGATCCCGGCGCCCGGCGCGCTCAACGTTCATTGAGGGTCCCATGCTGCTCGGCGACATCATCGCGCAACTCGACGACGAGGCCGTTGCCACCGAGGCCTTGATCCGCCTCGATGACCTCATCCTGCTTGGCCGTGTCCATGAGGCTGCCGAACAGGACGGGGTGGCGCCCGGCGCATTCGCGGCGCGCGCCGTCCGCCTGTTCTCCGACGCTGCCTCCGACGCGGACTGGGTCAGCATGATCGGGGTCATGGGACAGACCTCGGAGCCCGGTCTCGCCTGCCTGCGCCGCATGGTCGAATTCGCCCTCAAGCCGCAGGGAGGCTCCCATGCGTGCGGACACGACCACTGAACCGCCCCGGACCCGTCGGCTCACCCGACCGCGCGCGGAGACCCTGTGATGACCTGTGCGGCGCTCTTCGGAAGCGGCCAGCCTCTCGTCGACGGGTACGGCCGCCATGTGAATTACCTGCGCGTCTCGGTCACGGACCGCTGCGACCTGCGCTGCACCTACTGCATGTCGGAGCAGATGAGCTTCCTGCCCCGGCGAGATCTCCTGACCCTGGAGGAACTCGACCGGCTCTGCTCAGCCTTCGTGGCGCGTGGCGTGCGCCAGATCCGGCTCACCGGCGGCGAACCGCTCGTCCGCCGCGACGTGACCGGTCTGCTGGGGAGCCTGGCCCGGCACCTGCAGGCGGGGACACTGGACGAGCTGACCCTGACGACGAACGGAACGATGCTGGCGCAACGGGCGCGCGATCTCGCCGCCTGCGGCGTCCGGCGCATCAACGTCTCCCTCGATACCCTGGACCCGGACCGGTACCGCGCCATCACCCGCCGCGGCGACCTAACCGTGGTGCTGGACGGCCTCGACGCGGCGCAGACAGCGGGCTTGTCCGTGAAGCTCAACGTCGTCGCCCTGCGGGGCGTCAACGAGGACGAGCTGGAGGACCTCATCCGGTTCGCGCATGGGCGGGGCATGGACCTCACCCTGATCGAGGCCATGCCCCTCGGCGAGATCGGTCATGACCGCGCGGAGCGGTTTCTCCCCCTCGATGCGGTGCGCCGGCGCCTGTCGCGCACCCTGACGCTCGAACCCGTCGCCTACCGGTCCGCGGGGCCGGCCCGCTACGCGCGCGTCGCCGAGACGGGCGGTCGACTCGGCTTCATCACGCCGCTGACCCACAACTTCTGCGAGGGCTGCAACCGGGTCCGGGTGACCTGCGCCGGGATGCTCTACACCTGCCTCGGGCACGAGGAGGGGCGTGACCTGCGCGCCGCGCTGCGCGGTTCCGAGGCCGACGGGCTCCTCCAAGCGGCCATCGACGACGCCATCGCGCACAAGCCGAGGGGCCACGACTTCGTTGTCGACCGCATCTCCAGTCCCGCCGTCGCGCGGCACATGAGCGTCACCGGAGGATAGTCATGGGCGCGGCGCGAGTCGGGATTCTGACCATGTCGGACCGCGCCGCGGCCCGCTTCAGCCTCGACGAGGGCGGCCCTGCGATCTGCCGGGAACTCGCAGCCATGCTGCCTTCGGGGTGAGAGCCTGTCTGGAGTGGAGAGCTCTTTCCGTGGAGGCCTCCGATGGCAGAACCCAAGGGGCGGTTCACACCTGAGTTTCGCGCCGAGGCGGTCCGGCTCGCCCAGACGAGCGGTCGTTCGCGCCGCGCGGTCGCCGCCGATCTCGCCGTCGAGCCCTCGACCTTGCACCACCGGATCGACGGGCAGCGTGATCGGGATATGGACGCGCCGCCGGCCGCCCGGCAGGAGGACATGGCCACCGAGCTCAAGCGCCTGCGGCGCGAGAACGAGGTGCTGCGCCAGGAACGGGAGATCCTGAAACGGGCCATGGCATTTTTCGTCAACGAGGGACGTCGATGCGGTTCCAGCTCATCGATGCGGCGAGGAGAGTTCCCCGTCCAGCGTCTGTGCAAGGTCCTCAAGGTGAGCCCGTGCGGCTCCTTCGCCTGGAGGCAACGGCCTGCATCGGCGCGGCAGTGCGAGGATCTCGTGCTGCTCGCCCATGTCCGCTCCACCTTCCGCTCTCACACGCGACGCATAGTAGCCCGCGCATGACGCTCGGCTTCGTCAGCCCCGTTCAGTTCGAGATGCGCAGCGCCAACCAAACCGGTCTCCACTAGACCGAAGCCAGTCCGGAGCCGACGGGTGCCGGCCTGACGCATGGCGGAGGAAGCACAACTTCAGGCGCCTTCCTCCGGAACACCGCGGTGCATCACAGCAAGCACGGCGGCGAGCACGCAGCCGGCGACGATGCCGGCGGTCAGGTCCTCTAGCAGGGTCAGGCCGAAGGTGACGAGAAGTACCGCGGCCGTGCGCCAGTTCTTCAGGAGCCGCGCGAACTCGCTCTTCTCCGCCATGTTCCAAGAGACGACCACCAGCACACCCGCCAGAGCCGCCAGCGGCACGAAGCCGGCGAGCGGAGCTGCGACCAGCATGAAGAGAAGGAGGAAGGCCGAGTGCAGCATGCCGGAGACCGGGCTTGCCGCGCCGGCACGGATGTTGGTCGCGGTTCGAGCTATCGTGCCGGTCACGCTGATGCCACCGAACAGGGCGGAAGCGACGTTGGCGATGCCCTGGGCGATCAGTTCCATGTTCGAGCGGTGGATGCGGTCCGTCATGCTGTCGGCAACCTTGGCCGACAGCAGGCTCTCGATACCGCCCAGCAGCGTGAAGGCCAGGGCAGTCGGGAAGACGTCGCGCAGTGATTGGGATGTCACCTGCGGTAGCTGAGGCATAGGCAGGCCGTGCGGTAGGCTGCCGAAGCTGCTCCCGACGGTGGCGACGTCGAGGCCACCTAGCCAAGCCAGGGCTGAGGCGGCGGCAACGGATATGAGCATGCCAGGAAGGGAAGGCTTCCATCGCCGCAGCGCGAAGACCGCCACTGCGACCCCGCAACCCAGGGCAAGCGCGATCGGATTGAGGGTTGGCAAGGCGTTGACGATGGCCACGAGCTTCGGGATGACCGGTCCGGGCTCAGCGCCGTCCAGTTTGAGGCCGCCCAGTTCCTTCAACTGACTGGCCAGGATCGTACAGGCGATCCCCGCCGTGAAGCCGACGGTGACCGCGTGAGGGATGTGCCGGATCAGCGAGCCCAGCCGGAGCGCGCCGACGAGAGTCAGCAATAGGCCGGAGAGCAGCACGGCAAGGAGGGTACCGTCGACGCCGAGACGGGCAACGGTGGCCGAGACGAGGACGATGAAGGCGCCCGCCGGACCACCGATCTGGAAGCGGCTGCCGCCGAGGGCGGAGACGACGAAGCCACCTACGATGGCCGCGTAGAGCCCCCGGTCCGGCGAGACTCCAGACGCGACGGCGATGGCCATGGAGAGCGGCAAGGCAACGATGGCGACAGTCAGCCCGGCCATGACGTCGCGGCGGAGCGTTGCCACTCCGTAGCCCTCCGCCAAGGCGGTGACGAGCTTGGGCTTGTAGAGGTGCGCAGTCGCGGCGCCGTTGGGCATGGCTTCGTCTTCAGGTCGCCGGGTCCGGCAGGAGGGAGTCCTTTCACCAGGGGTTCTGAGCAGCGCAGCCGCATTGATCCAGCGCAAGAGCTTCCCAGGAACGCGCCCACAGACTGAGGTGGATGGGCACGGATGACCGAAGCGCTCCTATGGCGCTGGCCTTTTCACGCTGAAAGTGGCGGCTGAAATCGGGCCCGAGGAGAGCGAGCTAGGGAACACCGGAGAACGAACGTTGGGGGCTCTTCACGGCGTTTAGGGAGGCGTTCTACCCGACAGGACCTTTCCCGTAATTCTCACGGGAGGAGCTCGGCTATTGCAGCGCCGCCGCCCGCTTGTCTCCTAGGAAGAGATGGATTTAACAAGATCATGTCCAGTCAACCGCCGGTTCCTTCCCTGCGTGCGGGCGATCGGTACTCTGCCGGGAGCACAGAGTATCGTACTCTCGCTCCGTACATCCCGTACCTGTACGCAGTCGGCCTGGTGCTAATCGGAGGCGGTCTTCGGATTCTGCTGGACCCTTACCTCGGCGATCGCGTCGTCTTTCTTTTTCTCGTGCCGGCTGTGCTGGTGGCTGCTGCCGGCGGGGGCCTCCTCCCCGGCCTCTTTGCGACGGCGGCTGGCGTCATCATGGGGTCGGCCATCCTGTTCCGGCAGGGGATCATCTTCGGCAATCAAGTCGATGCCGTTCTCTTCGCAGGTTTGGGAGGCTACATCGCAATCGGCGCCGAGCGCCTCCGCCAAGCTCAGCGCCGCGCTCTGGAGGTGACCGGAGCGCTGCTACAGCAGCAGGCGCATCTCAAATCCATTCTCGAGACTGTTCCAGATGCCATGATTGTCATTGACGAACATGGTCTCGTTCAGTCCTTCAGCGCCGCGGCTGAACGGACGTTCGGTTGGTCGGCGGCCGAAGTCGAAGCACGGAATGTAAAGATGTTAATGCCCGCTCCGGACCGGGACGCGCACGATGGCTATCTCGAACGCTATGCGCGGACAGGCGAGCGGCGGATTATAGCCAAGGGACGCGTGGTGACCGGTCAGCGGAAAGATGGGAGCACCTTTCCGATGGAACTCGCGATCGGCGAGATGACCTCCGGCGGGCGTAAGTACTATACTGGATTCGTGCGCGACCTGACTGAGCGGCAGCAGACCGAGCGCCGTCTTCAGGAGATGCAGGCTGAACTGCTCCACATGTCGCGCCTGTCTGCCATGGGCGAGATGGCAGCGACCCTGGCCCACGAATTGAACCAACCCCTCGCGGCCATCACCAACTACCTGAAGGCGGGTCGCCGCCTGATCGTTGCCGAGCAACCCGAGAGCGTTGCGATTGAGGCCATGACCAAGGCGGCCGATCAGGCTCTGCGAGCCGGGCAGATCATCCGTCGCCTGCGCGAGTTCGTCTCGCGTGGGGAGTGCGACCGTCGCGTCGAAAGCTTACCCGAGCTTCTGCAGGAGGCCAGCGCACTCGCTCTCGTCGGGGCCGAGGAGCGTGGGGTGCGCGTGCGAGTCGAACGAGATGCCGCGGTGACGAGCGTGCTCGTCGACAAGGTTCAGATCCAGCAGGTTCTGCTTAATCTCATGCGCAACGCGTTGGAGGCGATGGAGACGTCGACCGAGCGGGAGCTGACCGTGGATGTGGTCGCCCTCTCGCCCGACGTCGCCCGGGTTTCTGTCGCAGATACCGGCTCCGGCATCAGTCCGGAGGTTGCCGATCAGCTGTTCCAGCCCTTCGTGACCACGAAGGGCGCCCGCGGCATGGGCGTGGGCCTCTCCGTCTGCCGGACGATCATCGAGGCGCACGGTGGCCGCATCTGGGCGGAGCCGAACCGATCTGGCGGTACCGTCTTCCACTTCACCTTGCCCCGTGCGGGCACAAGCAGCGGGGTTCCCGTCTGATGTCGGATGCACGCTTGGTTCACGTGATCGACGATGACGAGGCTGTCCGCGATTCCCTTCGGATGCTGCTGAGCACTTGCGGCTTCACCGTGCAGACCCATGAGGCTGCAACAGCCTTTCTGGAACAACAGCCACTCGCGCAGGGCGGCTGCGTCGTGACGGATGTCCGGATGCCGGGCATGTCAGGCCTAGAGCTTGCCGCGAGGCTGAAGGAACTCGGCTCACCACTACCGATCATCGTCATCACGGGTCATGGCGATGTGCCGCTCGCGGTGGAGGCTATGAGGCTGGGCGCAAGCGATTTTCTTGAGAAGCCGTTCGAAGATGAGGATTTGCTTCGGGCCGTTGAGACTGCATTGGCGCTTCGAGAGGAACAGGCCGATCGCGCTGTACTGCGTGCAACCGTTACTGAGCGGAAGCGCAGTCTCTCAGAGCGGGAGCATCAGGTTCTGGACGGCCTCGTCGCGGGCAAAGCCAACAAGGTCATTGCTGAGGAGCTGGGCATCAGCCACCGGACGGTCGAGATCTACCGAGCTCACGTCATGAGCAAAATGCAGGCGGGAGGTCTATCCGAATTGGTCCGGATGATCATGCTGTTGCAGCAGGAGTGCTGAGTTCCTGCCTCGTCGAGCAAGTGCCACGCTTCAGGGCCGCCCTCATCGCTCCGGCTCGCTGAAGCGACTCAGCGGAGTTGGCGAGCTTGCCGCCCCTAAAGGGCTGCCGCCGCGATGCCCCGATCCGGTATCAGGGGCCATTCGCAAAAGGGCGGTTTATGGAGCTTGCGGGCCGAGCTCCTGATCAGGTGAGCAGGTGCCCAGCCGGCATATCGCTCACCAAGCGTGGTCGGCGTAGTCCAACATGCCGTCCTTCTTGATCACCAGCTTGTCGTCGTTGCTGGGCTCCCGGCCATAACCCGAACCCTCTACGGTAAAACCGCATCCCGCAGGACAATTCACCTGTGCCGTTGTGCCGACAGCGATCTTCTGCTGGCCTTCCTTAACGCCACGGTCAACCGTGACGGTGTGATCCTTGGTGTCCTGATTTGTGATCGAGGTGGCAAAAGCCGGGCTTGCCAGCGATACGGCCGCGCTCGTAAGCACGACAAGAAATTCCATGCGCATGGGATGCCTCCTCTGCTAAGTTTGTTGAGCAAATTCATTTACGCTCACTGATACAATGATAAGACGAAACGACGATCTATGTTGCTCGTTACAAAAATTTAACCCAATTTCTGAAGTGACCTTGAGCGCAAGCGTAACATTACTAGTCGGATTGTTGGGCATTGGTCCGGTCCGCGTGCTGATCCGCCTCGTCCTCATCGTGGTCGCGCCGGTCACCCGCCCAAACAATCCTCCGTCCGGAGCCGGACCCAGCCTGGGCTAACACGCTCGCAGAAAACTGACCGAGCGACCGCGCTCCGCTGGCCCGTGGCTGTCGCAAAGGCGATCACGCCGGCTTTCGAGGGTGGGGCGAACGTCGGCTCGTCGGTCGAGGGCGCTCGGCGGACCCGGCTGCACAGGATGAACGGCTCAATCACGAACAGGAGCAGCATAAAGATGAACCATACGGCGACCATCGCGTGCATCTACCAGAAAGAAGTCGCGGCGAAGCGGCTCCACAAACCATATCGGCCGACCATGTAGAAGCCGCTCAACCCAACCAGCACGACAGCGGTCCGTGCCTGCCGGACAAAGCGGCGCTCGACGGCCTCGAACAAGATGATCCCCATCTCGATCGGCCACTCCTTACTCCGGACCAGCGGAAGAATTACCGTGGTGGCCATCGCCGCGCCGCCGATCCAGACGACCACCGCGGCCACGTGCACAGCCCGAGCAATGCCTGCGTCATCCGTGCTTGGCACACCCGCCACCCTTACACAGGCGCAGCCTTCCGATCTGTTGCAGCAACGCGTACTGCGGGACCTGACTCGGCGCCTCGATGATCATGGTCTTCTTCTTTCCCTTCGGGGTTTTGAGGGTGAAGTCGGCCGCCGCAGCCCTGCGGGCAGAGTGCGACTGCCGAAGTCGATCACGGAGCGCTGAAGCACGTTCCCGGCATCATCGACGATCAGAGTCAATCGCTGACTCTCCGTGAAGAACGTCAGCCGGTGACAACCGACGTCTTCATCAATGCCGCGTTCGTACCGGCTCGTGATCTTCCCTTCTCGCACTCGGCTCTGGACCAGTGAAGGCTCAATCCCGAGCCCCTCACCGATCACTGCCGCATCGATCTGAACGGCGCCGTCTTCGAACTTTACCATAGGCGTCGCTGGAGCTTTGGCCAAACGAGGCCAACGAGAAAGCATCTTCTTTAGAAGAACGCTTTGGCGGCTTGAAAGGCTGCAAAGGCTGCCATGCACATGGTGATGCACTCCGCCGACACACGAGTTGCTCGCCATTGGGAAGCAACGACGCGCTCGCGCAGATCCGCGGATCACCGAAGCACCATAGCCCTCTTCATCGGGAGACCGTCCCACCTTCAGCGTGCCTCAGCAGGCAGAGAGCCGCTCTCACGGATACAGCGAAGGTGCGCTTGTAGGCATTTCGTTCAGGGTTGCAGTATTTGCATATCCGATTTGAATATTTGTACCGGCTCGGACGTGAAATCCGTTCCAAGATAGTGAGGTAAGGCGATAATGTATCTCGTGATGGGATAGCTTTGCTGTAGAGTGGCGCGGAGAGAGGGCTGAAAGCCTTCGATTTCCGGGCTTGGAATACGGGAGGGCGGCGGAAATGGCGAGTTTAGCCGGCACCGGTCACGCTGACGCGCACCAGCACAAGCCACCGTTCTTCGCCCGCTGGTTCCTGTCGACGAACCACAAGGACATCGGCACGCTCTACCTGCTCTTCGCCTTCTGCGCCGGCATCATCGGCGCGTTCCTCTCCTTCGGCATCCGGATGGAGATGGAGGCGCCCGGCCTGCAATACTTCTCGAACCCGGCCACCTATAACGTATTCGTCTCCGGCCACGGTCTCATCATGATCTTCTTCATGGTGATGCCGGCGCTGATCGGCGGCCTCGGCAACTGGTTCGTGCCGCTGATGATCGGGGCGCCCGACATGGCGTTCCCGCGCATGAACAACATCTCGTTCTGGCTGACGGTGGCGGGCTTCTGCTCGCTGCTCTGCTCGCTCTTCGTCGAGGGCGCACAAGGGGCCGGTACGGGCTGGACGATGTACCCGCCCTTGTCGTCGGCCGGTCATCCTGGCCCGGCCGTCGACTTCGCGATCTTCGCGATCCACCTTGCGGGCGCGGGCTCGATCCTCGGCGCGATCAACTTCATCACCACCATCCTGAACATGCGCGCCCCGGGCATGACGCTGCACAAGATGCCGCTCTTCGCCTGGGCTCAGCTGGTGACCGCCTTCCTGCTGCTGCTCTCGCTGCCGGTTCTGGCGGGTGCCGTCACCATGCTGCTCACCGACCGCAACTTCGGCACGACCTTCTTCGACCCGGCCGGCGGCGGTGACCCGATCCTGTGGCAGCACCTGTTCTGGTTCTTCGGCCACCCCGAAGTCTACATCATGATCCTGCCGGCCTTCGGCATCGTCTCGCACATCATCGCCACCTTCTCGCGCAAGCCGGTCTTCGGCTACCTCGCCATGGCCTACGCGATGGTGGCGATCGGCGTGGTCGGCTTCGTCGTGTGGGCCCACCACATGTACACGGTCGGCCTGTCGCTGCAGACGCAGTCCTACTTCGTGTTCGCCACGATGGTGATCGCGGTGCCGACCGGCGTGAAGATCTTCTCGTGGATCGCCACCATGTGGGGCGGCTCCATCCGCTTCACCGCCGCCATGCACTGGGCGGTGGGCTTCATCTTCCTGTTCACCGTCGGCGGCGTGACAAGCGTCGTGCTGGCGAACTCGGCCGTCGATAAGTACCTGCACGACACCTACTACGTGGTCGCGCACTTCCACTACGTGCTGTCGCTCGGCTCCGTGTTCGCCATCTTCGCCGGCGTGTACTACTGGTTCCCGAAGATGACCGGCCACGTCATCCCGGAATGGGCCGGCAAGCTGCACTTCTGGTTGGCCTTCATCGGCGCCAACGTCCTGTTCTTCCCGATGCACTTCCTCGGGCTCGCCGGCATGCCGCGCCGCTACGCCGACTACCCGGACACGTTTGCCCAGTGGCACAAGGTCTCGACCTATGGCGGCCACGTCTTCGCGCTCGGCATGTTCGTGTTCGTGATCGGCGTGGTGCTGGCCTTCCGCTCGAAGGAGCGGGCCGCGGACAACCCGTGGGGCGAAGGCGCGACCACTCTCGAGTGGACGCTGTCCTCGCCCCCGCCCTTCCACCAGTTCGAGACGCTGCCCCGCATCGTCGAAGAGCCGAGGCATTAAGGGTGTTCGGTCCCGATGTATGGCGGTACGCCTCATCACGCTTGGAGCGGTCGAACATCTACACCAACGACGGTTGCCGTAGTGAGCCTTTCGCGTCCGTTTCGTCGTTATGAGGAACGAGCAACGCGGGCGATGAACGAAGGGGCTACTCTGGTCCCAGGGATGGCAGCTGAGTCGGCGTATTTAATGAGCCAGAAATCTGGGAGATTTCGCGACCTGTCCCCATACGGATGTGGTCGAGGTGCAGCGCTCAGTGGCTCTGGACAGCGCTAGTATGCCTGGGCAGAAGCATTCGGTTACGGCAGGCGTGCCTGATGATTTGGGATCTGGCGGCCCGCTGGACGCTGCGCTTGCCGGGTACGATGCGCGGTACAATCCCCGATCCCGAGCTGACCACATCATCACGCTGCCAGAGTGGCGAAGCTCGAACGGTTCGACGGCTAGCAGCGCTGGCTCGACCGCCATGTTCCCGGTCCGTTCCAGATGTCTCGTCGGATCAAGGAGCGGACATGGCGCAGCGCGGTGTGTTCGTGAGAGCTGAGGAGGTTGCGTTCCTCGATGACGCTGCCAAGCGGCGTCGGCAGTACATCGACGTGCGGACCAGGGCCAAGCCTCAGGGCGAGCTATACAAGGCCGTTGAGCGGGCCGTTGACGCAATCGACGGGCTGTCTGAGGCCGCGACCGGCGACCGGCCGCGCTTCTATAGGCGCGATGCGACGACACCTGATTCTGATTTACCACCGACGCGGTTCCGAACCGTCGAGTAGCGCGTTGTCCTTAGCTCGACTTTGGCCAATCGGACGGGTCGTCGAGGATGTGAGGTGACGAAGCGGGTGTGACGGATAGGCTGGTGGCGTCCCCGCCAAGAGACACCGCCATGCTGGACCTGCCCACCCGCTTCGCCGGGATCATCCTGGCGTTCGCGCCGCTGTTCGTCCACCGCTCGTGGCGCCATGCTCAGCTTCTGCTGATCGGCGCGATCCTGACGCCGGGCCGCCGCACGGTGGCGAGTGTCCTGCGCATCATGGGCCGCGCGCAGGAGCGGCGGTTCGTGAACGCCCACCGCATCCTCAACCGGGCGGCGTGGTGCCCGCGCAGCGGCAGCCGCATTTTGCTCGGGTTCCTCGTCGACGCGTTCGCGCAACGCGGCCCCGTGGTCCTGGGACTGGACGACACGATTGAGCGCCGCCGCGGCAAGCGGATCGCCGCCAAGGGCATCTACCGTGATCCGGTTCGCTCCTCCGACAGCCACTTCGTCAAGGCGAGCGGGCTGCGCTGGATGAGCCTGATGTTGCTCGCCCCGATCCCCTGGGCGGGGCGCGTCTGGGCGCTGCCGTTCCTGACCGCGCTGGTGCCATCAGAGCGCGCCTGTCGCGACCGGGGCCGTCGGCACAAGCCGTTGCTCGACGTCGGACGCCAACTTGCCCTCCAGGCCCGCCGCTGGCTGCGCGCACGCGACCTCGTGGTGGTGGGCGACAGCGGCTTCTCGGCCTTGCTGTTCCTCGACGCGATGCGCCGCGCCCGCATCACGGCAATCACCCGCCTGCGGCTGGATGCTGCTCTCTACGATCCCGCCCCGCCGCGGCCACCCGGCACGATCGGGCGCCCGCGGACCAAAGGCGCTCGGCGGCCGACGCTCGCCGCGACCCTCGCGGCCAAGGACACGCGCTGGCACGCGGTCGTGGTGCCGGGCTGGTACGGGGCGGGCGAGCGCACGATCGAGATCGCCTCGGACACCGCGGTGTGGCGGCACGGCGGTCTGCCGGTCGTGCCGATCCGCTGGGTACTCATCCGCGATCCCAAGGCACGCTTCCCGCCCCAGGCCCTGCTCTGCACTGATCCGACGCGCGAGCCCACGCAGATCGTGGGGTGGTTCGTGCGGCGCTGGACCGTCGAGGTCACCTTCCAGGAAGTGCGCGCTCATCTCGGCGTCGAGACGCAGCGGCAGTGGTCCGACACGGCGATTGCCCGCACCACACCCTGCCTGCTCGCCCTGTTCTCGATCGTCACGCTGCTGGCCGCACGGCTCCCGGCCCGCCAACGGCGACGGATCGCGGCCGCCGCGTGGTACCCCAAACCGCGCCCGACCTTCGCCGATGCTCTGGCCGCCGTGCGCTGCGCGATCTGGCGCGAGCGGACTTTGGCAACATCACCGCGCCGACGCGCCCGAACAAAACCCCGCTTCCGTTTGCCCGCGCCCTGGGCCTATGCCCTCTGCCACGCCGCATGAATGGCCAAAGTCGAGCTTAGAGCCCACGGAGGCGCCTATGCACACGCCGATCCCCACACCGGACCTAGCCGCCTTCCTGGCCTTGATGGGCCTCCTCGCGGTCATTGCGACACTTGCCAACACCTGACTGTCGCCCGTTAGGCCGGTTTAGAGCGCGGAACGGAACGGACACAGATCGGATGGGCGAGCGTTGAGGGGCTGAGGCCATGCGCGTGATCTACGCCTTCCTCACAGTCCGGATGCTCCGGCTCGCCCGCTTCGACCTCGCCCGGTCTGATATCCTGCACCGGAACGGTGGTGAGGCCTTCGGGCGGTCGCAGGAGCGGGTGCGGCTGACCGAAGCTCTGGCAGTTCGGGCAGATCTGCCATCGCTGGCAGCGATGCGGTGAACCAGACCGATGCTTCAGATCACAAAAGAAAGGCTCGGCTGCGGTGTCATCCGCGGCCGAGCCTCCAGCGAGGTCGCCGGTAGCGACTGCCGGGCTGCTACCTGCGGTGGCGGAAGTGCCGATGCATGAAGCGACGTTCCGCGCGATGCATGCGGCGTATTGGGTGCCAGCGAGCGTTGACGATGCTGTCCTGGGCGCCGGTGACAGCCGCAGCTGGAGCCGGGCTGAGAGGAGCCGCCGAGGCCGGCGTAGTGAGAGCGGCGGCGCTGAACGCGGCCAGCAGAGCCGCGGTGATCATCGATGTGCGCAAGGGATGTTTCCTCTCGTGCCGCCGCCGGAGACGCTGGATTTCTCGTGGGCTGAGGCGGCAGCAGATCGTCCTCAGCCCGGCGTGGAAGTCGCGGCGCCGAACAACGGTTCCGAAGGAGTGATCACGAAACGGTCGGGCTTCATGACAAGCCTAACGAACGCCGCTCGCGCATCCGGCGAGTGGGCAAACTCCACCACGGCCCAAGGGCATTTATTGGACAACGCTTGGACGGGAGTAGCTCGCGATTGAGCTAAGTCATTGAGACGATTGGCGCACCCGACACGATTCGAACGTGTGACCTTTGCCTTCGGAGTGTACACCATAGAGTTTTACTGGCGCCCCCAGACAGCCGTGAATAATGCAATGGGGTGCGACAGTCGTTACCAAGGTGTTGTTCCGTAAGGGGAACGGCGCTCACCGCCGCTTCACCGCCCGGAACTCTTGAACCGACCGTCGCCGGACCGCGCGTCCGCCGCTTGGCACACCTTTGGCACACCTACCGCGAAGCACACGATTTCATGCCTTCCCCCCGCACCTCCGCCCGTGCGCTCCTGCGCGATCAGCAGCGCGCGACCTATGAACGCTACGGACGCCTCGACCTCGGACACGGCGTCACGCTCTATCGGCATTCCCGCTCGAAATTCGTCTACGCCGATTACCGGCTCGGCGACGAGCGCGTGCGCGAATCGACGAAAACCACCGACCTCACGATGGCGGAGACGGTCGCGGTTCGCCGCCGCAAGGCGCTCGAAACCCGGGCGAAGGCCGGACAGCCCATCGCCTTGCACGGGCCGAGCGTCGGCGACATCCTGGAGCGCTACGTCGAGGATCTCGTCCGCCGCTTCGACGGCGGGGAGGGGAAGCTCGGGCCGGAGATCTCGGTCATGCGTCGCAACTTCCTGCCGTTCTGGCAGCGGGTGCCGGTGGCGGATCTCGGTCGGCAGCAGTTCTATGCCTGGGAACGCTGGCGCCTGGAGCAGAACGGGGAGGGGGCTGCCATCGCGCCCTACCGGCGCGGAGGCCGGACGGTGTCGGTCGGACGCCGCCTCCAGCCGCCGTCCGCCACGACCCTGCGGCGGGAGAAGCAGTATTTCGTGAAGGCCCTGGCGTGGGCGAGCGACCGGCCCACGCCCCTCGTCAGCGACGAGGTCGTTCACGAACTCCGCCATCTGCCGCGTCCGCGCGAGACCAAGAAGCAGCGGGCCTCTGAGGACCGGCGCGATGCGCTTTCGCGCGAGCAGGTCACCGCTCTCATTGCGGAGTTCGATCGTATTGAGGACGCCGAACGCGCGCGCGTTCGGAAGCTGGGGGAGGGGGGTAGGCGCAAGAATTACGATCGGCGCCTGATGGCGCTGCATGTGCGGCTGCTGCTGTGCTCGGGCATGCGCCCTGGCGCCGAGATCCTCGAACTCACGTGGGACCGCATCCACCGGGTCCGCAACGAGCAGGGTGAGGACATCGTGGTGATCGACCCTTGTGGCGATGGCAAGACGGGCCCGAGGATCGTGAACTGCGACCCTGAAGCGATCGACGTGCTCGCCGACTTGCGCGCCCTTCTGGGCGAGTTCGGCTACACGACCACGGGGCGCGCGCCCCTCTGGCCCTCGCGCCGTGGCGGCGTCGTGCGGGACATGGGCACGAGCTTCAAATCGACGCTCCGGCGACTCGGGTTCCAGGCGATGACCTCCAATGAGGCCCTCTATATCTGTCGCCACACTTACCTGACCGAGCGGCTGCGGAGGGGCATCACTTCGGACATCCTGGCGATCAATTGCGGCACCTCCGTCGAGATGATCAGCCGCCACTACAACCACCTTCGGGCGGAACAGATCCGGGACGCACTCCGTCCTTTTGATGCGAGCAACCCGCTTCGTCTTAGCAGCGCTTCCAAGCTTCGGAACAACGGCCCGACTGTTACCTTCGACCCGCGCGATCAGACTATTCGCCTTCGATGAGCGCCAAGACTCGACTGGTCCGCCGATCTCTATGTAATGAATTTTAGCGACTGGGCGAAGCGCGGAGTTAAAAGTGAGAGTCGCGCCGACAAAGGAGCGCGTCCGAGGTCAATCACGATATCACTCCAAGAAAATATCACCCTTCAACGGCACCGCGCCACATGAGGACGAAATGAAACTGCTCGTGCTCATCGGGCAGGTCTACGATCACCATGCCGTCAGGCTTGGCAACGTTGTCAAGGATATAAATCTTACCTTTGTGGTCATCCACCCAATCACTGATCGCATCAATGATCGATTTCGCGGGTGCGTACGGAAAAGCCACAATGTGAGATCCAACCTTTTCATTATACTTGCGCTGTATCGAGCGCTTGCCGGTCGCGACAACCTGCGGCGAAAAGGCCTTGATGTCTATGCGCTGCGGCTTGTCGGCCCGCTCCCGTTCGAACGACGCCATATATTCACTAGCCGTGCGAACATCCAACTTTGAATGTGGATCTCGCGCTAAGATCGCAACCACTTCGCTCATGAGATCGCGCCCTTTTCGCGTTAAGAAATGAATTTTCCGACTACCGTGCCTTGGGTCCGCAATCGACTCCACTAAATCTAAACCCGGTCGCCCGTAACGATCACTCTTCCCAAGCGCCAGCAACGTTCTTTGCACCGTTGATAGGCTGAGACCGCTTTCTTTCTCAAGCCATCCGATCGTTTGAGCTTCCTTTTCTGCGACCAAGAGCAAGATGGCTATCCAGGCGGCAGGCAGATCTGTCGCACCGAGCGCGCGGCGGATCAGATCGTGGGCGCGCCGCATAGATGCGACTAGCGACACAGAGGACTGTTCGGATCGCGGCATACCGTTCATCGGGCCTCCCCGCATTGGCGTACATCATCCGCCCTGTTGACATACCATCGTTCGCCGCTTAAGAAATGGTTAACGACTCGGGCGAAGCAAGCGTCCCAGCGCCTAGATGCGCGGGAGCGATCGAACGCCCGCCTTTAACCCCTCTTTTGTGGAACCTGCGCCTGACGATCGTCGGCCAGCGCGTGATCGCATGCCCTTGAACATCCACCGATTCCATAAGCTCCTGCGCCTCGCGTGCCATTCTGGAACCGGCCCTAATGAAGCGCACAATGCTGCCGTGCTTGCGCGCAAGATCTTACTCGCAGAAGATATGGATATCGACAGTATCTCCGTAGGTCCTTTTGCAGCAAGCTCCGCGCACCTAAGATCTGAACTTGACATTGCGATTTCTCAGCTTCGCGCCTCACGGGAGCGCTGGCAGGAATCACTTCGCGAATGCGAGAAGTTGCGGAAGGAATGCGACGAACTCCGCGCGAAGAATGCTCAGCTTGAAAGAGAGAAAGAAGCATTCGCCAGTGGCATGGGCGCGCTTAACGAACACGTAGCGGCGTTGAAGGAGGAATTCGCGAACCTGCGCGACTTCTATCAGCAATCGGATAACGGGAGAGAGTACGTCTCGTTCGAGAAATTCGCCGAGATCGCAGCATCTCGTACGGGCAGGAAGGCATGGAAAGCGCCCGTAGCTTTGGCGCTTGGTCTTCCAATCCGCGAGTTGAATGCATGGTCCACAGTTCGTCTAATCCCCGTTGATTATATGGAGCAGATCGAGTCGCTTGATGACACGGCCTTTGCACCGGCTTCACGCAAGGCGTGGACCGAGAAACAGATTGATGAATTTCAAGTCGTACTAGAGGCTACCGATGACGATTTCCAGGCCGCGTTGGAACTGACGCGTGTTTGGCGGCAGCCGGTTTACGAGACATCGGTGACTCGTCAGAGACGGCGTCTGCAAAGAGAATGCCGACGGGCGCCCGGTGACTTTAGACAAAATTTCACAAGCAGGGTCTGATCTGCCTTGCTTGGATATTCCTGGGTATCATCTTGCCAGTAGGCCCCGCTGAATCGGCAGGGATCGCTCGTCCAACATGAACAATGCCGTCCTCCGCATGCCTAATCGCGCCTGCGGCGCGTCGGGAACAAGAACGAGATCTCGACGACGGGCGGGGTTCCGAGGTCGAGGGCGCCGAGCAGATAAAAGGAGATGCCCCGCCTGGGAAGGAGACCGACCTCTCTAGCCCTAGCCGCGAGCGCAGACCGGTCGGGGCGCCAGCCCCGGTCGAGGCGCGCGTGGCGGCTTGAGATCCTGTTGCGGCGCAAGCTGCGCCGCAACGGGATCGATCCTCTCACGATGGATCACTTGTTCGACAGGGCGGGGCCGCGCCCCGCCGCTGTGCCCGGCGTCTTCTGCGGGCGCGGGCATCCGCCCGCACCCGAAGATCAACGCCGGTCGGCTGGCGGAGATGTGGTTCGTCGAGGAAGTCGGGATTTCTTTTAATTGGCTCTTCCGGTGGCTTCCAAGGTAATTTCAATCCACAATCTCATCCAAGTTCTTAAGAATGCACCGGACGGAATTTCACTCGACGAACCTGAACGAAACTGCGGGCTCTATTACAGCCTATCTGCTCGCCAGCCCACCCGGCGGAGGCAAAACGGAGACGATCATCGACGAGATGGCAACCATGCCCGCCGTCTACCTATACGTGCTCCCTCGGATCGGACTGATTGAGGAACAGGAGGCGTGGCTCCGGGCGAAGGCGGCTGCCGGGAGTCGATCGCCGACGATCGTGGTGATCCACTCCCGTATGCGCGGTGTGAAGCGCAAGGTCGTCACCTGTCTGCGGGACGCGATCAACGGGGCTGTCGATCCTCATACCGTGATCATCACCACGCACGCGGCGGCGATGGCTCTGGACCCGAGCGAGTTCGAGGGTCTGCATGTACGTTGGGACGAGCTTCCCGAGGGGGCAACGCCCTCCGGGAGCATCGGGCTCGGAACCTCGTGGCCCGCACTTGCGGAGCGCTACATCCTCCCCCCCGGCGACGAGCCCGGATGGTTCAGGGTGATGCCGCGTCCAGGCGCGGAGCCGCTCAGCTTGGGCCAGATCCGCGGCGATGTTGCCAACAAGCTCGTCGAGTTCCACCGCCTTGTTGCCTCCGGCGGCCGGGTCGTCGAGGTCAACATCGCTGATTGGGCGAATGCGGGTGTCGCCGGGGCGCCTCCCGTGCGGTGGCGCTCGATTTGGTCCCTGGTCGCACTTCGCCATGCCGCCTCCCTCAAGGTGGCTGCGGCCGGATACCCCGGGAGCCTCGCCGACCATGCCGTCCGGCGAGCGGGCGGCCTGCGCGTTGAGCCCGTCCGTGTGGGCAGGCCGCGCACCGGCCAGCCGCAGATCAAGATCTACTGGTATACCCCGCATCCCGGCTCGACGGGATGGTGGCGGACGGACACGGGGAAGCGCTGCATCGTCGCCATTTCAAGGCACTTGGAGGCCATGCAGTTTACGGGCTACTGGGCGTCGAACGGCGACATCGAGGACTTTTTCTACGGTCGCCTCGACGGAGCCGACCAGTGCAGCCCGAAAATGGCGGGGAGCAACAGCCTGCGCCACCACGAGGCCTGCGCGATGATCTACTCGGCCAAAATGACCCCCGACGACGAGTCTATCGTCCAGGCATTCAGACTCGACCGTGATGATATCCGCACCGCCCGCGAGGGCGAGGACGTGTTCCAGTTTGTTTGCCGCGGCGCGATTCGGGACCCGGGCTACTCGGGCCGCTACGACGTGTACGTCTACGACTTAGGGCAGGCCGAACACCTTCGCGCTCGGTTGCTCGACAGTGGCTACGAGGACGTGATCCTCGTGGCGGTTCCTGAGGCCGGGATCATGGAGATCAATCGCCCGCAGAAGGTCCGCCGCGTTGAGAAGAGCGTTTCCAACTGCACCGTCGAGACGGCGACCGAGCGCCGGGAACGCGAGCGGATCGTGGAGCTTGAGCGCGGGCGGCGACGGCGCGCTCAGGCGAAGGCTATCAAAATTACCGAAGGGGTTTACCGCTCACGCGGGCGGCCGCAGAATTTGCGGGCGTGAGCGCCTGTCCCGCGAGAGTTTCAGCAGGATGATCCCGCAGGACCATCTGGGGCTAGGCGACCCAGACGGTTATCTCGGCCATCACGGTTTCACCCGACACGAATTTCGGAAATGAAGCGGGTCACAGATCAATTTCGACTTTTCAATCCCGCTACTGGTATAAGATTAAGACCGACCCGATCAGCGGGCCCGGATATTTCATGAAAGTAACTTGCAGATGAAGGCCAAATTTTGGAAGCGGAAGTGCGATATTTTTTGCGGCATTACGATCACGCCCAATGGGGATGAGCGCGCGCTCGTCCGTAACAAGCCTCTTTACACAAGTGTCGAGGTGCCTGTTGAGTGGAAAGGTGAGCAGGCAACTATGCACTTTTTCGGCGGCTGGGGTCAGGAACTCAACCCGATTGGGACCCGACTGCTAGATCACCCGCGCCTTTCCATCTATGGGAACGTTCACATCATTACTCACATCGAGCACCGCTATAAGATGCAGGTTAGGGGTACGCACGCCGAAGTGATGTACGGGATCGAAAACCTTCTGCTCGACACTCCGCCGCTCATCTTCGATGCCACTTTGCGGGTGCCGAAGCAGGATATCTATGCCGCCACGGTAAACGATCTCTTCGCGATCCGGATGTGCCTCTGAGCGGACCGCGGCGGTGATCGTCTCCTGATCCTGAGGGGCGATCATCGCCGCACGCACGCGCTGCACGGTCGAGGCCCCTATATGGGTATCGGTAGCCAGGAGGCCGCCATGAGTGGGTTGCGGGACGACGAGCCGCTCGACCGGATCGAGGGCGAGATCGAGGCGGGCGAGGCCCGCCGGGCCGAGTGGACCGGGCTGATCGAGCAGTTGGAGCGGGACGGGCGGGACAGCGCGGACGCCCGCTGCGCCCTGCGCGGGATTGACGACGTGCTCGCCGCGCTGCGCTGTCGTCGCGACTACCTCCGGACGATGCGGGCGCAGTCGTGACGGAAAATTCTTTCGTGGGTGAGAGCGGCGAGGCGACCCAGAAGGCCTACAAGATCGACTGGTCGAAGTCCGCGTCGTTTTGCGGCGCGCGCGACGGGTCCTCTGGATCATCAGCGGCTCAGGTCCGCAACTCGTCGTGTCGCCCGAGCACCCCAGCTTCCCAGCAACCTATGTTGACCACCAGCGGTTGGGCGTGTGAGGTCCGGAGCAACCGGACGGTTCAGATAAGAGGCTAAATGCCGACGAAAAAGCCGCGTACCAAGACCCACTTCAACATCTACGATCGTGTCGAGCGCGCTCAGTTAGCCCATCGTCTTGGCGTTACTGAGGACCGCCTGCGCAAAGCCGTCACCATGGTGGGCTCACGCGTTTCTACCGTGACCGACTACCTCCGACATCCCGTATCATGAGTGACACAGCCGGTTTCGCAAGCCTCGGGGCGGGCGGCACGAACGAACGTCTGCCCCTGGCCATGCACGAGATCGGCGTGTTCGTGGAGTGCCATCGGCAAGGCCGAGGACCTCACCAAGCGCCTGCCGGGTGCCGCGGAACCTGAGTCAGAGGACTTTGGCTGTCAGTGCCAACATGCCCTGAACCCGTAGGGTTCGGACTGGAAGTGCGCGTGATCTCTTCACGGGCACTGACCGCGCGCCAATTCGATTGTGCCGGAATATAACTAGCGTTAAAAAATGAGGGCAATCGAGTCGCGGTCCGCCAATGCTCAGGTGAATTGGTTTTCGGTATATGCGGGCTGCGGCAGATTTTTATCCCAGGCGGCGGCTTGCCGTCACATGAAAGCTTCAGGAGTGCGCGATGGATTCGGCCGCCTCCTTGATGACACCGATGGCGCGTAGCCTCATCCATGTGGTGGACGATGATCCCGCTATGCGGGAGTCAATTGCTTTCCTGCTCGACACGGCAGGCTTCGAGGTGGCGGTCTACGAGACCGGAATCGAGCTTCTCGATGGCCTCACGAAGCCCGGGCGAGACGGTGTGCTGACCGACATCCGCCTGCCCGGCATCGACGGATTGGAACTTCTCCGCCGCTTGCGCGGGAACGGTTACACCCTACCCGTGGTGATGATGACCGGGCACGGGGATGTCGCACTCGCGGTCGAGGCGATCAAACTCGGGGCGTGCGACTTCATAGAGAAGCCGTTCGAGGATGAAGTGCTGTTGCACGCGTTACACGCCGCCCTGGGCCGCGGTAGGGTGACCAAGGAGGCTGATCCGGCCCTTCAGGAGTTCGGCCGCCGCGTCGCCGCGCTGAGCGAGCGTGAGCGGCAAGTGATGGATCATCTGGTTGCGGGCGGGACCAGCAAGGGAATCGGCCGCGCACTCGACATCAGCCCCCGCACGGTCGAGATCTATCGCGCCAAGCTCATGGCCAAGACGCAGGCCGCCACCCTGTCCGAGTTGGTTCGCTGGGCGGTTCTAGCCGATCTCGGGCAGGTTTGATCCACCTCAACGATGAGGAACCTGGAAAGCGGCAGCGTTATTTGCTGGACCGTGCATCAAGCCGGTCCGGCGTGTGAACGTGTTATGGTTTCGGGGCAGCCTTATGCCGATCTTCATGGTGGACGAGGCATCCGCTATATCTCCGGCGAGCGCGGAGGAGAGCGAGCTTGAGATGACGCGGCGACACGTTCGCCAAGGTGCGCATCATGTCGCCAACCAGCGTGCGCTCGTGGCTCGGTTGAGAGCCGACGATCTCCCGACCGAGGAGGCCGTGGCGCTCCTCGCTACCTTCGAGGATCTCCAGGACCAGCACGAGGCTCATCTCGCGCGGATCGAGGGCAAGCGGGATTAGGCGAACCCTGCCAGCCCGGCTGACCTACGCTGCGGCGTCGCGCTCTTCGGCGGGCTCCACGTCCTCACAGGAGGGGACGTAGGCGCACCAGCCACACACACCCTTGTCGGCCGCCTTAGGGGCATTCCACTGCGAACAGGCTGGACAGACCTTCATGACGATGTGGGAGCCGTGAACGAACGCTAGGCCGCGACCACGGAAGGTGGTCTTGCCTTGGGGGAGGTCATTCAACATCTGCACTTCCTGCGGACTGATGCAGGGTGGTGTCAACGGACGCTCGCGGTTCCCTGCCCTGTCCTATGAACAGGTCCTTCGCACGCTGCGACCAGCATCACCGGCCTCCGCCGGTCCATCTCGGCGGGATAGCAGTAGGGCCTCCAGCCATCCGGTCCCCTTTAACGCCACGCTTACCCTACCTCGTCACGGTCGCGCCCCTCATCGCAAGGATCAGCGCATGACCGAAAGATCGAGATCACCGACACTGTAGCCGTCGCGGGCGAACGCATTTGCTCGATCATCGAGCGCATCGAGCGGTTGGAGGAGGAGATCAAGGACCTCATGGAGGCCAAGAAGGAGATCTTCGCTGAGGCGAAGGGCGAGGGCCTCGACGTGAAGGTGCTCAAGGAGATCCTGAAGATCCGCAAGCAGGACAAGGACGAGCGGGACGAACAGGAGACGCTGCTCGACGTGTACCTGCGCGCCATGGATGCGCCATCGCCCGCGCCGCTGGCCGAGGCCGCCTGAGCCACAGGTCTGGGTGAGGACGGTATCAGGCGCTATCCCGCCACTCCTCACGGGCGACCTCACTTAGCCGTTCGTCCGGCAGCGGTTGTTGTAGCGGCAGCGCGTCTGCGGTCACCCGGCGGCACTCATGATCCTGGTGATGCCCCTCTCGGCCGCCCCGGTCGCCACAGCCGCGCGTCTTGGCCATGAAGTCCGCGTGGATCATCCGAAACTGGCGGACTTTACGGCCTTCGTGGACAATCCCACGCCCGCCCCTGTCGGTGACAAGCTCCCGGACGATTTCGATCGACAGCCGACCCCTTGACCACGGACTCGCAACCGTGGCCTCCGAGACCGTCGATAACCGGACCCGATGACCTCGGCCTGCGGCCGCTTCTGGCTCGCGCGGAACCGTCCAACGGGACCGTGAGAGTTCGAACGACGAGCGCATCGACGGAATACAGCGAAGGCGCCGGTCGTGAATTCGGCCTCGGTTTTCGCGCCGAGGCTCGGGAGTGGACGCCTGTGATCGGCCGCGGCGAACTTCGAGCCGCCCCTGGTTAGAGTCCTCCGGGTCGTGGCGCCGAGCCCGCTCAGTCCCAGTCTTCCAACCCGGAGACCGTGTCGCTGAACGGCACCGTGAGAACGGGCTGGTCCGCCTCGTCCATGACCTCGAACGAGCAGTCCATCCAATCGCGGATCAGCGGCAGGCGATCCCGCGCGATCATGATCCGTGCCTCGAACAATGCATGCTCACGCGCGGCGTCCACGTCGGCGAGTTCATCACCTTCCGGGTCCACGGCCAGACCAGCGGGTCCGGGACGATGCCGGATGTTGAAAAAGTAGCGCGGCATCACGCGGCCTCGATCAGGCGGGCGTACTCGGCTTCGGGCAGGCCGTAGCTGTCGTCCGCCACCGCTTCCAGCGCAGTGCGGTCCAAGATCGTGATCTTGCCGCGCCGCGCCCGGATCAGCCGGTGCCCCTCCACCGCCTGTACCGCCAGAGTGGCACTGGGTCGCCGCACGCCCAGCATGATCGACAGGAACTCGTGGGTGATCTGGAGATCGTCGCCGTCGAGCCGGTCGTGGCACATCAGCAGCCAGCGCGCGAGGCGCACGTCGAGGGTGTAGGAGGCGTTCGCGAACGCAGTCTGGGCCGTCTGGACGAATTGCACCTGAACGTAGCGCAGCAGGAGCCTGTGCAGGCTGGCGCTCTGGCTGACGGCGGAGCACAGGGCCGCGGTCTCGATCCGCAGCATCTCGCCCGCATTCTGGACGAAGCACTCGTGGGGCATGCGATCCGAGGCCAGCAGCACCGGCAGGGCGCCGACCAGCCCCTCGCGTCCGACGAGGCCGACCTCGACTTGGCCGCCAGAGCCGGAGGTGGTGATCGAGCCGAACCCGACCTCGGGGAAGTATAGCTGCTGAACCGGCTCGTGCGGCTTGATCAGTACCTGCCGCAACTCGGTCACGACCGGCTCCAGATACGGTTGGAGCAGCGCGAAGTCGTCGGGCGAGAGCGCCTTCAGGAGGCGATTGCGGACGGCGGATTGCTGAGGCTGAGACACGGCTCTGCTCCCGGTCGGGGCAAGAGCACACGCGGTCTCCTAAGCGCCAACGGCCCGAGAGCGGTGTTAGCGATGAGCGCAGTATCTGCGCTCGGCCGAACATTAGCAAAGTAAATCGCTCTGGAAAGACGGCAAAGATTGGGATAGTTCGATCTATTACAGAGCGCCCGGATGCTTCCAAAAACCCGATTTATATGTAGTTCGTTCGAACATTTGGGCTTACCGTACGGCTCATCACCGGCTGAACCGACACAGGCGCTGGTGACTGGGAGAGCCGCGCTTCCGCCTGCAATGCAAGGTGGAACGCCATGCCCTTAGCCCCCGATCAGCACGCCACGGCTATGCTCATCCGCAAGTTGGGGAGCATCACCACCCTAACGGACGAGGAGCGTCAGGCCGTCGAGAGCCTTCCGGTGAAGATCAATCACCTCGACGCCCGACACGACATCGTGCGCGACGGCGATAAGCCCACGCACTGTTGTCTCGTCATCAGTGGCTGGACCTGCCGGTACAAGCTGCTTAGCCAGGGCAAGCGGCAGATCCTGTCGTTCCACATCGCGGGCGACATCCCGGATCTGCTGAGCCTGCACATTCCCGTCATGGACCACAGCTTCGCCACCGTGACGTGTGCAACCGTAGCCCTCATCCCGCACGAGAGCCTGCGGGCGCTCGTCGCGCAACATCCCGGGCTCGCGTCGCTCCTGTGGCGCGAGACGCTGATCGATGCGGCGATCTTCCGCGAGTGGATGACCGGCATGGGCCGACGCTCGGCCTCCGAGCGGATCGCACACCTGTTCTGCGAGATGTACCTGAAGCTGCAAGCCGTGGGGTTGGCCGGTAACTACCGCTGCCCGCTACCGCTCACCCAGGTTGATCTCGCCGATGCGCTGGGGCTCACGTCCGTGCACGTCAACCGCGTGCTGAGGGATATGCGTGGCCAAGCCCTGCTCACGCTGCGGAGCCACACGCTGGTGATCGAGGCGTGGGACGAACTTTTGCGGGTCTCGGAGTTTGACGCCATGTACCTGCAACTAGAGACGCGAGAGGCTGGAGAGCCTTCGTCTACAGCACGGGACCGGGCGTGCGTGGTCAGGCGGCAGCCGGGCCGGTTCGTTCATTGAGCCACGCGGCCCAGACGCGAGCCGGGAGATGGCCCGGTTCTTCCTG
Source organism: Methylobacterium sp. CM6257 (assembly GCF_054611515.1). Lineage (NCBI taxonomy): Bacteria > Pseudomonadati > Pseudomonadota > Alphaproteobacteria > Hyphomicrobiales > Methylobacteriaceae > Methylobacterium > Methylobacterium sp. CM6257. The sequence goes on along the minus strand of NZ_CM137735.1, from coordinate 3,275,728 downwards.
ACACACGAGCGCGGCCAGTGCGGTTCGGCATTGACCCTCTCGGCCAAGTGAATGGCATTGGCCCGCGAGCGGCTCGGGCGGCGGACTGAGAAGGCTCACGCCGCGTCGCGGCTGCCCAGGTGAAGGTAGGTCGGGTCGAACTCCGCTGCCGCTTTCAGCCCCTCCCAGTCGTGCACCGTCAGCCGCCTGTTTCGCAGCGTGATCAACCCCGCCTCTCTCATATCGCCGAGCACGCGATTGACGTGCACTGGCGTGATCCCGAGCGCGTCCGCGAGTTCGGGCTGGGTCATCGGCAGTGGACAGGAACGCTCCGGCGCCAGCCCAACGACATCCAGGCGCGTGACCAACTCGCAGAAGAGATGGGCCATCCGGGCATACGCATCCCGACGACCGATGTTGAGCATCCACTCGCGATAGAGGGCAGCGTCGATCAGCGTCATACGCCAGAATGCCTCGCCGAGGCGGGGATGAGCCCGAAACAGAGTGCGCAGCGCATCGTGCTGGATGAAGCCGATCCGACACGGACTGACCGTGGAGATGCTGTTGTCGAGCATCTTCAGGTGCAGGCTCTGGAGATCGGGCACGTCACCGGGGACGTGGTAGGCCATCACCTGCCGCTTGCCCGACCGCGTGCTCTTGTAGATCGCGACGATGCCCTCCAAGATAGCGAAGGATTGGGAGGGATAGTTCCCCTCGCGGACGATGTCCTGGTAGGCGTCAAAGGTCGCCACATGCATCGGCAGGGCGCGAAGCGCTGCCGTTTCAGCCGCAGACAGCGTGAAGAGGGCGATGCTCTCCACCTTGCTCACGAGGACCTGCGCTTCCGTCTGCCGAAATCCAGTCATCGCGTTTCTCCCTATGAGGGGAGTACCACGAGATGCGGCTGCGATGGCCCTCATTATGCCGCACAGAACACCTGTCCTTGGCCGCGAGTTTGCTAACAGGGTTTCGGTCACAGCACGGAGGCGCGGGTGCCGCGCTACTTCTTCGACTTCCACGACGGCGAGTTCCGCCGAGACGACCACGGAACCCAATGCGCAGACCTCGAAGCGGCGCGCAGGGAAGCCTTGCTGACCCTGCCTGAGATCGCGCGCTTCGCGATCCCGTCAGGCGGTGACGATCAGGCTTTCACCATGTCAATTCGCGATGAGAGCGGCGCGGTCGTCTACACGGCGAGCCTGACCTTCGCGGCTGCAAGGCTGAGTAGTGCGGACAAGGCCGCCCCGCCCGACTGAGGTTCGAGGGGGCCAAGACTGCGGGTCATCATGCCGCCAGATGCAGGTAGTGAGGGCTGAACTCGCCTGCCGCCTGTAACCCTGGCCAATCCAAGATCTCCAGCCTGCGGCTGCGCAAGCTGATCAGCCCTTCGGCGCGCAAATCCTTCACCGTCCGGTTCACGTGAACGGAGGTCAGCCCGAGCGCGTCGGCGAGATCGTGTTGCCGGAGAGGCAACGGCAGGGTGTAGCCGTCCACGAGGCCCACAGCCTTGAGCCGCAGATAGAGTTCGCAGAACAGGTGGGCGAGCCGTCCGCGGGCCTCTCGGCGGCCGAGCCCCGCCATCCAGGCCCGATGGACCGCGGCAGTGATCAGCGCCTCGCGCCAGAGCGCCGTCGAGATGGCGGGATAGTCCGCCATCAGTGCGCGCAGGTCCGCATGCGCCACGAAAGCGACGGCCGCTGGGGTCAGCGCGGTCATGCCGAAATCCGTGTGGGGCAGATGCAAGCTCTGGAGATCCGGCACGTCCCCCGGAACGTGAAACGACAGGATCGCGCGCCTTCCCTCGTTGAGCATCTGGTAACAGCAGGCCCAACCACTGAGAATGATACAGCAGGATGAAGACGAAGCCTCTTCGGGCACGATGTCCTGATGGGCGCTACGTTTCTGGTCACGACGGGCAAGCTCATGAGAGCTTTTCGCTCTGTCTTCGAGAACTGCTCAGCACCAACCAATTTTTGCGCAAGTGTATCGATGGGGTGATTTGAAAGCGTCAGCATTGCCTATCACCACAGAAGGCGAAAGCTCAGATCTGCCAATCGTGAAGCCCAGATCGTGCGAGCCGATCATATACGAAACCTGCTCCGCCAAGCAGGGCGCCCCGATATAAGAGTTCGTCAGAATGGGGTCGCCGCGCTCCGGGAACTCAGGGAGAGAGGGCTGATTGAACTCCAGCAGAAGCACCTGACGATCCTGGACCTGCCGCGCCTCCAGCAGATGGCGGGCTTGAAGTCAGGGTATCTGCACCTGGGAGAACAAGCCGCCGCATGAGCCTGCGTCTCCAGCCTGTTCAGGTCGCCACGGGGAGCGCCGATCAGGACAGCCAGTTGGTGTTCCACGACGGCTTCCTCGTGGCCGTGCTGGTGTGCCTCTCGGACGAGCACGAAGATGCGGCGGGAAAGTGGTTCTTGGAGGCGGGCTTTGGCCGGGTGAACACCGCGGCCTCGCCCACCTTTGCTGATCTCGACGAGGCACAGGGCTGGATTGAGCAGCGGCTGGCAGGCACGGCCTAAGCGAGGGCTTGAATTCACACCGCGGTGGTCCCTTACCGCGGCTCGATGCTGAGAAGAGATTACTTCAACTCGCCAGGGCTCGCATCGCGGGCGCGTCCTCACGCAGCACGTAGCCGCGGCCCCAGACGGTCTCGATGTAGTTCTTCCCCGCCGACGCGTTCGCGAGCTTCTTCCGGAGCTTGCAGATGAACACGTCGATGATCTTGAGGTCGGGCTCGTCCATGCCGCCGTAGAGGTGGTTGAGGAACATCTCCTTGGTGAGCGTGGTGCCCTTCCGGAGCGAGAGGAGTTCCAGCATCTGGTACTCCTTGCCGGTGAGGTGCACCCGGGCGCCGCCGACCTCGACGGTCTTCTGGTCGAGGTTCACGATCAGGTCGCCGGTGGTGATGACCGACTGGGCGTGGCCCTTCGAGCGGCGCACGATGGCATGGATGCGCGCTACGAGTTCATCCTTGTGGAAGGGTTTCGAGAGGTAGTCGTCCGCACCGAAGCCCAGCCCCTTCACCTTGTCCTCGATGTTGCTCATGCCGGAGAGGATGAGGATCGGCGTCTTCACCTTGGCGACGCGGAGGGAGCGTAGCACCTCGTAGCCCGACATGTCGGGCAGGTTCAGATCGAGGAGGATGATGTCGTAGTCGTACAGCTTACCGAGATCGACACCCTCTTCCCCGAGGTCGGTGGTGTAGGTGTTGAAGCTCTCGGACTTGAGCATCAACTCGATGCTCTGCGCCACGGTGGACTCGTCCTCGACCAACAGCACTCGCACGGTGTTATCCCCAGCATGCCGGTTCGAGAACGGGCGCAGCCCGGACGCCTACACGGTCGTCGTAAACACCACGTCAACCTTAAGCGTTACCGACGTGCTTCCTCGTCCGCTACGGACTCGACGGCGGCGATGACGTTCTCAAGCTCCGCAACTTGTCGGAGGGCGCTCCCAGCGGGCATCCCGTCGTGTTCGGCCATCGCCAGGACGAGATCGCGCTGGTGCGCTGTTAGGCGTTCAAGGAGGGCGGCGCGCTTGTCGGACATCGCGCGGCTGTAGTCACGGATTTCGCTCTCGACAACTGTGATGGCAGCCTCGTTCGTGGTCGATGCGACGCAGGTCGAGCGCAGGGCCGATCTCGCTCGGATCATGGATCAGTCCAGACATCGCGACCCGCGGGCCGTGGTCGGCTACATCCGACGGGCGAACGCGCGCAACGGACACAGCAGGGGCGGGTTCCTGAGGAGGACGGGACGATGATGCCAAGCCCAGATCTTGAGCGGTTCGCCTCCTCATCGCCGACAACGTGATTTCGACCTTCGAGCGTGGACGCAATTGGGCGTTGATCCACCTACCTGACCGCACCATCGTGGTTGCGATGCTGGTGCGATACCTCTTGGCCGTCCTTCCGACCTCGTCCAGCGACGCGCTCGCCGGTGTTCCGGACGCGGATCACCGCGTTCGAGGTGCCGATCGCTTCGACGCCCGTGACTGTCACCTCCATCCCGGCCCGCGAGCCGTTGGGGATGCCCCCGGCCGCGATGGTCGGCTCTATCAGTAAGAGCAACACGGCGGCGGCGAGGGCGTAGCGCATACTGCACAGGTTGGCACCGCCCCTCAGGTTGTCGAGGGTCGGCCTGAGGGACGCGTCGGGACAAACCGTATGTACGTCCTAACCACGCCCTTAACACCGCCGCCATTGCGGCGGCTTATCACCAACACGACATGGAAGATCCCGCGTCCGCGGGCCGGAGAAGCATCAGTGGTTCGTCTTGGTGTCTGCGGCGGGGGTCTGATCGTGGTCGCACTCCTCGCCCTTCCGGCGCTCGCGGCCGAACCCATCATCGGCCGTGCCTCGGTCACCGATGGCGACACGGTGCTGATCCGCGGCACCCGCATCCGCCTCTACGGGATCGACGCACCGGAGAGCGCCCAGTTGTGCCAGGACTCGGCGGGCAGGGACTACCGCTGCGGGCAGAAGGCGGCACTGGCGCTTGCCGACCACATCGGGGAAGCGCCGATCACCTGCGAGCCTCGTGACACCGACAAGTACGGGCGCACCGTCGCCGTCTGCCGAAGGGGTCCCGAGGACCTGAGCGCCTGGATGGTCGAGCAGGGTTACGCCACGGCCTACCAGCGCTACTCCCGCGACTATGTGCGGGTTGAGACCACCGCCAGGGCGTTGAGGCGCGGGCTTTGGGCGGGCACCTTCGACCCTCCCTCGGATTGGCGGCGCGCGAAGCGGGCCAACGGGGTCGAGACCCGGCCCGAGATGGCAAACGCGGCCGAGACCTCTCCACCACCCTTGCCGACCACCTGCACAATCAAGGGCAATGTCTCGCGCTCAGGCGAGCGGATCTATCATCGGCCCGAGAGCCGGGAGTACGCCCGCGTCGTGATTGACGCGAAGGCTGGCGAGCAGATGTTCTGCTCCGAGGCCGAGGCACAGGCCGCAGGGTGGCGAGCGTCTCGCCGGTAGCCACTGCCGCGCTCCGCGGCTACAGGCCACCGACGCCCGACAAGCTCGACGCCCTCCTTGAACGCCTGAGTAGGGCGGAGCAAATCCGGGCCACTGGAGCTTCACCAAGCCCGCAGAGCCCATTGGCGAAATGATCTGTCGGGCAATCACTTACGCCCAAGATCTATGGGCTTCTAGCGCGGATCGGCAGCACAGGTTCGTTGCTCGGCTTCACGCTGCTGGTGGCAACCCTGGCGGCCTGCGGCCTCTCAGGTCTGGTGCCCTAGAACACCCGCTTCCGCGCGGCGATATCACCGTGAGGTCCACATCTGATCTGCGAGGGCTTGGCGCTGCTGGTCAGGCGTGAGTTCGTTCCAATCTTTCATCGACACTTCTTGGCCGATCCGGAGCTTGCAGGCATTCACCCATGTGGTCGCCCGCCCCCGAGCGGTCCGTCACTGGGCTCGCAGGTCCGCCCACAGGGCCTTGAAGTCGATGACCTCCCGCCCGCTGGTGGCCGGGGCACGCCTACGGCTTCAAGTCGGCTCTCGTCTATCGCTGGACGCGTGGTGATAGGCATCGGGCGTCAGGAGTAAGAAGCATGGACGCCGTCGCCCTTTCCGAACTCAGAGCCATCGCCCTGGGCGCTCGCGCTCTGGAGGATGCCGCCCGCAAGCAGGCCGAGCGTGCCGAGCGCCTGATCATGCTCGTCGGGCAGGAGACCAGGAGGTCCGGAGATACGGCTCTCAAGCGTCAGGATGGGCGCCTGACCGAGGCGGGCATCGCCGCCCTCAACGCTGCCTTCGAGGCAGGGGCGACCCTCACCGAGGCCGCCACGCAGTTCGGCATCCACCTCTCGGCCGCCTCGTATCGCCGCTCTATCTGGCGCGCCGAGCGCAGCAGAGAGCCTCAGCCTGCCGTGCAAGACAGTCTGAGAGATCAAGACCGCGAGTGATTGATCGTGCGCGTCAACACCAGGAGCCGCTTCGTCTCTGAGCGTATCGGCCGAAAGCGAGGATAGAGGAAGCCTAGCCTGTAACCCGCAGCGGGAGCGGGTTCCTGTAGGAGTACAGCCCGATGCTGGAGGCAGATCAGGAGCGGTTCGCGGCCATCGTCGCCGAGAACGTCGTCTCAGCCTACGAGCGCTTCCGCGAGGAGTCATACCTTCCGGAGAAACGTGCGGTCGCGGTCGCGGGCTTCCTGCGAGAGTTGCTGGCTGTGATGCCGACCACTTCCGGCGACGTGCTCGCTACCGCCTGCAACCGGCACCTGAGCACCTTACCCGATCACGGGTGGTTCAGCCCGCGAGTCGAGACCATCGACCTCACTGATGGGTCCGTCACCCTGGAAGCCGAGTGAGTGTTGTGGCCGAGCAGGTCGGCGCGGCTTGTGGCGGTATAGCCGGTGGTCCGCCACTTTCGGCGGGCGAACGGCGCAACCGCGGCGCGGCTGCGCTTGCGTCCTATCGAAGTCGTCCGACGTTTCCCTTCCGGTAGCGCCAACGATGTTGGCTGAGTGCTCGCCGCAATGGATCGGAACGAGTGCGACGCCCCGCCGGGAGTGAACGGATGCGCACCCTGACCTTGAGCTTCATGCTCGCCGCTCTAGCCGCCAGTCCGGCTGCCGCCGAACAAGACCTTCTTTTGGGCGCCGACATGTCCTCGCCCGCGATGACGAGGGCCGAGATGAGCCGCGCCGATGTCGAGGCGCTGATCGCCAAGGCGGGCGGCAAGCCCATCGACTTGCACGACAAGGCGCTCTCCGGCCTTGACCTGTCTGGGCTTAACCTCCGGGGCGCTAACTTGCGCACGGCGCGCCTCAACAAGGCCAACCTGCATGGGACCGATTTGACCGGGGCCAACCTCGAACAGGCATGGCTGCTGAAGGCCGACCTCTCCGGCGCGAAGCTCGCGGACGCGAAGATGTTCGGCATCACCGCGCGCGACGCTAACCTCAGCGGCGCGGATCTCAGCCGTTCGATGCCGATCGGCGACTTCAAGGGCGCCAACATGACCGGGGCGACGCTCGTGGACCTGAAGGGCGGGGCCGACATCAAGAACCAGTCGATGGGCCTGATGCGGGCCGTGTTCACCTCGGTGAACCTCTCGGGCGCGAACCTGAGAGGCGCCGATCTCGGCCGGTCGCGCCTGGAGTACGCCGACCTCAGGGACGCCGACCTCACCGACGCGGTGCTGATGGGCTCGGACCTGTCCGGGGCCAACCTGACCAGGGCCACGATCGCAGGCGCAGACTTCAAAAACGTCGATGTCAGCGGCGCCCGGTTGATCGCCCTCCACGGCCAGGACGCCGCGAAGGACTGGGCGCAGCGGGTCAACGCCGACCGGGCTATCACCCAGACGCCGTAGCCGATGAAGGGCCTCAATCTACATCGGCCTCATCGTCACCGATCCATCATCAGAATCGACCGCCTCGACCCGCGGGCCGGAGATGCCGCATTCCGCCAGGAGAGAGAGATGGCGGTTGCAGGCGGCGGCGAGAGCATCGCTCGATGCGCCGGGCAGAATGACCAGTAGCTCGCGCATCAAGCCCGCCACGACCATCTCGCGCTCGTTCTCCTCGAACGCCGCCTCGTCGTGCGCGCGCTCAAAGGCCGAGGCGACGTTCTCCGCGATGACCTGGGCTGCCTGCTCAAGATCGGGGCCCATCATAGCCCAACCCTGCGAGGATGAAGCGGACTCCGATGTCGCGTTGAAGCGGATCGCAAAGCCGAGGAAAGCCGAGCCTTAGAACGGCTTGCTCGCCATCTCATGTTGGCTCGACAGTACAGGAGCTTCTAGGGAGATAAAATCGAAGCGGAGCAGCACGAGACCATAATCGTCCGCAATTTCAAGACGCCATTCATCGCTCAGGGCGACGCGCTCGGCATCATCCTTCAGAAGGACGCCAGCTAACCTGACGGCTTCGACACGGGCCTCCTTCCAATCAGCCAACTCGGTGCCCGTATCGTCAGGCGTACTGACCCCATCGAAAATGTTGAAGTAGAAGCGTGGCACGCGGCCCTCCACCCTTCAAAGGGCGGGAGCACACGCTGCTCTCAGCCGTTGGTGCCCGGATCATCCTGCCAACGATAACGCATCCTTAAGTCCGGATCGCTTGGCTCACACTCACTTGGATGAGGTTTTCGCGGCTGTCGCAACCGTATGTGCGAAAATTATGATCTCCAATTGACTTGGCAGTAATTTTCAATCGATCCGAGCCGACCCGCGCGTGGCACAGGCGACGACGGGACGCTCGTTATCCGCGCGCCTGTCGATGACGCCATCGACCGTCGCGCCGGGCGGGATGCTCTCCCCATCGGTTCGCACGTTGTCGCCGATCGCGCTGTTCGGGGTTTGGGCTGTCCGGTTCAGCACAGCGGGATATCCGAAACACCGCGGTTGTCAGTGGAAATGCCGTCCATCTACGATTGAGAATGAGCGAAACAGCATCCGGCCTGTGGGCACGTCTATCGGCTCTGGTTGTTAGCGCGGCAGTGGATTGGCCCGCGGTGCGTCGCTCGTGAAGCCCAGGGCATATAAAAATGGGATGAACTTGCAGATTTCGGCGATCATTCCCCATATTCGGTTAAAATTCCTGCGCTTCAAAAATACTTCTCGATCACTAAATAGGTTAAACGGTGGTTGCTGCGGCCCTCGGTGGCTTGTACCTGTCGGACCGAATAGGGCCGCCCAATGAAGGTCTCGGGAGCGGACAATGACAGCAGCCGCTTCTCCAGCGATAGAGCCGATCCGATCGGGCGAGGCCGCTGTCTCAACCTTGAGCCTGTCCGCCGCCGAATTGAGCGACACGCTCGACGCGACCGGCATCTGCATCTGGTCGCTCGATCTCGCCACGACCCAAGTCGCCTGCTCCGCCGCCTGTGATCGCCTCTTCGGCGTTCCGCACGAGCAACTGACCGACCTCGCCGCCTTCCAAGCCCTGCTTCACCCCGACGACCGACAGCCCAGGGCCGACGCGATCGAGGAGGTTCGCCGTCACGGCGGAGCTTACGAGGTGGACTACCGGATCATCCGCCCCGATGGGCAGATCCACTGGTTGCGCTCGCGGGGCCGCGTGCAGATTGACGAGCAGGGATGCCCCGTTCGTCATCGCAGCGTCGTCTTCAGCATTCATGCGCAGAAGCAAGCCGAGGAGGAGCAGAAGCAAGCCGAAGCGGACCTGCGGGCCCGCGAGGCGCACCTGCGATCCATCCTCGACACCGTGCCGGAGGGCATGTTTGTCATCGACGAGCAGGGTACGATCCACGCGTTCAGCACCGCGGCCGAGCGCATTTTTCAGCGTCCGGCAGCCGAGGTCATGGGCCAGAACATCGCCCTGCTGATGCCCGAGCGGAACCGGCACGATGCTCATCTGACCGGCGGCCGAGAGACGCGCCTGCGCCGGGGTTCCTCCGCCTCCCGGTTGCTTGAGACACCCCGTTAGCGGACGGTCTCCGCGACAGGGGTGAGGACGATGAGCTCGGATACGAAGGCAGATGCAGGCGCAGTCGGTCCTGGTCGCGGCGGGCGCATGTCCCGGCAGCGCAAGCGGGATGCGGTGCTGCGGCTGCTGCGCGGCGAGGACCTGGAGAGCGTCTCGCGCAGCTTAGGCGTGACGGCCGCGACCTTGTCGGGCTGGCGCGACGCCTTCCTGACGGCGGGCGAGGCCAGTCTCTCCACCCGGTCCCTTGATGCGGACGCGCTGGAGAGCGGGCGACTGAAGGCCAAGCTCGGCGAGATGCTGATCGAGCGCGAGTTGCTGGAGGCCAAGATCGCTGCCCTGGAGGCGCGCGGCCCCGGCCCTTTGGCCCGCAGGAGGTCGCGGCTATGAGCCGGGCCGTCTCGCCTGCCAGCGGCAAAGCTTACGGACTGGCCCGGGTGTGCCGGATCTGGCGCGTGTCGCGCGCCACCGTCCACCGGCACCTCTCACCCGCCCGGCCCGAGCCGTCGCGCCGTCCCGGCCCGGTCGGGCCGATGCCGGATGCGGCGCTACTCACGCAGATCCGCGCCACCCTCACGGACAGCCCCTTTCACGGCGAGGGTCACCGCAAGGTCTGGGCGCGGCTGCGCCACAAGGGCGTGCGCACCTCCAAACGCCGCGTGCTGCGCCTGATGCGCGCCCATGATCTGCTCGCCCCCTCTCGCGTCGGCACACCGCGCGGCCCGCGCAACCACGACGGCACCATCGTCCCGGAGAGGGTGGACACGATGTGGGGCACTGATCTGACCACCACCTGGACGGCTGAGGGGCAGGTCGCGGTGTTCGTGGCCGTCGACCACTGCTCGGCCGAATGCGTGGGCCTCCATGCGGCGCGCCGGGCCACGCGCTTTGAGGCGCTGGAGCCGATCCGCCAGGGTGTGCGGCAGCGCTTCGGCGGCTTTACGGCCGAGATCGCCTCCGGCCTGAGTGTCCGGCACGATCACGGCAGCCAGTACATGTCGGACGATTTCCAGGCGGAGCTGGCGTTCCTGGGTATCGCAAGTTCGCCCGCCTTCGTGCGAGCGCCGGAAGGAAATGGCTGCGCCGAGCGCTTCATCCGCACGCTCAAGGAGAACCTGCTGTGGGTGAAGCACTTCGACACGGTCGAGGACCTGCGCCGCGCGCTGCTGGCGTTTCGCGACCTCTACAATAAGACGTGGCTGATCGAGCGGCACGGGTTCCGACCACCAGCCGCCATTCGCACCGCGCAGCTTCCACCCGCGGCCTTGGCCGCATAGGCTTCAGATCGGTGTCTCACAATCCGCGGGCGGTACAGGGTATCGGTACGACGCGGATCACCACAGGTCGGCGGTGCGATGGCACGATCTTCCCGCTAGAGCTTTCCCTCGGCGAGATGCGCTCGGGCGAGCAGGTGTACTTCACCGGCTTCGTCAACGATCTGACCGAGCAGCAGAAGACCCAGGCACGGCTTCAGGAACTCCAGTCCGAACTGGTCCACGTCTCGCGCCTGAGCACCGTGGGCGAGATGGTCGCGGCGCTCTCCCACGAGTTGAACCAGCCGCTCAGCGCCGTCACCAACTACACCAAGGGCTGCCGCCGACTTCTGGATCAGGCCGACTTGGCCGTGCTCCCGAAAGTCAGGGAGGTTCTCGACAAGACCGCAGACCAAGCCCTCCGGGCCGGGCAGATCATCCGCCGACTGCGGGAGTTCATCGGACACGGCGAGACGGAGAAGCGGATCGAGCCTGTCGCCCAGATCATCGAGGAGGCCGCAGCCCTCGCTCTGATCGGCGCGCACGAGCAGGGCGTCGAAACGCGCGTCTGGGTAGAGCCAGGAGCCGGGAACGTTCTCGCCGATCGGGTGCAGATCCAGCAGATCCTGACCAACCTGATCCGCAACGCCCGCGAGGCCATGCAGGATTCGCAGCGGCGCGAGGTGTCGATCACGGCCGCTCGGAGAGCAGAGATGGTCGAGATTGCGGTGGCCGACACGGGCCCCGGCATCTCGGAGGCGGTGGCGAGCCGGTTGTTCCAGCCCTTCGTGACCACCAAAGCGACCGGTATGGGGGTCGGCCTGTCTATCTGCCGGACCATCGCCGGGGCACACGGGGGACGACTGGCGGCAGAGCGCAACGGCGATGGCGGAGCCACGTTCCGCCTGACCTTACCGGCTGTCGATGAGGAGTGTTAGGGCGATGACGCGTAGCCTCATCCACGTGGTGGACGACGACCCCGCCCTGCGGGACTCGCTCGCCTTACTGCTCGGCACCGCTGGGTTCGAGGTAGCGCTGTATGAGGGCGCGGCCAGCCTTCTCGACCGGCTCACGAGGCCCACGCGGGGATGTATCCTGACCGACATCCACATGCCCGGCCTCGACGGGCTGGAGTTGCTCCGCCGCCTCCGGGCGGAGGGGCACACCTTGCCCGTGGTGATGATGACGGGACACGCCGAAATTCCGATGGCGGTGGAGACGATGAAGCTCGGGGCGTGCGACTTCATCGAGAAGCCGTTCGCGGACGAAGTGCTGCTGCACGCGTTGCACGCCGCCCTGGAGCGTGGCGGTGTGACCGAGGCGGACGATCCGGCCCTTCAGGCGTTCGTCCGCCGCGTGGACACGTTGAGTACGCGCGAGCGGCAAGTAATGGATCAACTGGTCACGGGCGAGACGAGCAAGGAGATCGGCCGCACACTCGACATCAGCCCCCGCACGGTCGAGATCTACCGGGCCAAGCTCATGGCCAAGACGCAGGCGGCCAGCCTGTCCGAGTTGGTTCGCTGGACGGTTCTGGCCAGTCTTGGGCAGGCTTGATCCACCTCAACGATAGGGAACCCAGGAAGCGGCAGTGTGATTCCTTGGACCGTGGCGCCAGCCGGTTCGGCCTGTGAATGCACCATGTCTTCTGAGTCAGTCTCATGCCGATCTTCATGGTGGACGATGATGCGGAGTCTCTGAGTTCAGCGCGGTTCATGCTGGAGGGCGAAGGTTATCCTGTCTTCACCTTCGAGAGCGGCGGCCACCTGCTCGCCGCGTTTCCGGAGGCGAGGCCGTGCTGCATCGTGATTGACTACGTGCTGCCGGACATGACGGGGTTGGATGCCTGCGAGCGTCTGCGAGCCATAGGTGTGACCGCTCCCATGATCATCATCACGGGCCACCCGAGCCCCCTGATCCGCGAGAAGGTGCGGGCGGCGGGCCTGTCTCTGGTTGAGAAGCCACTCGTTGACGAATTGCTCAGCGCCATTGAAGCGCTAGGGCCGCTGCATTGATGGTGGGCTGGTCACCGCAAGGAGGGGCGGCTTTGGGTAGTCGCGGATGGAACGGCTTGCAGCTTCACCCGCGACCATCGAAATGGCGTTTCGGCCAACGTCTCGATCCAGATCGGGATAGCCTCCTACCCCTGCCGGTGGAGTAGGACCTGGGCTCCCTCTACGAAGCCGTCCGAGAGCCGCTGGCGTTGGACACAGCACGGGACGATCCCCGGATCTTGGTGTCGGACGACGTGCGGACGACCCTGGGCGGGCGCACTACGATCGTGCAAGGCGTCGGTGCTCTCCGAGCCCACCCCGATGACGCGCAGGGCCGCGAGCGGGTGCATGCCCATTCCGAACTTCAACCGTAGCCTGTATAGGAGGCGCCGGATTGGAGGGCACGGTTCGTGTCGCTACCGTGGATCGAGGCGCGCGTCGCCGTGAACGAAGACATCGTCGCCTGCGAACGACGATTCCATCGCCAGTGCGCCTTGGTCGTCGAAATGACGGCGGACGGACAGGACACGGCTAAGGACGAGGTGCCGCTCGCGACCTACAGGCCAGCCTCACCGTCATCCGCGCCCACCGCGACAGCCTCTTGGCGGATGCCGCGACCGACGCATGAGCACCGCCGACACGCAATTCGAGGCAGCCGTGGAGAGATTGAGCCGCCGCATTGCGGAGGCCGAGATGCGCTCAACCGCAGCGGCTGACGCGCTCACCACTCTGACCAGGACTGAGGGCGAAACCGCCGAGGCTGAGCAGCGGTTCAAGGAGGAGATGGACGCCCTGTGGGTCCTGCGTCGGCAGTTGTGGGAACTCCGGGCGCCGGAAGGCCCGTGAGCCACGCCACGCTGCCGAACGCCTTCCCGCCAGCCGGTGTTCACCGCCGCCTCCTGCAACCCTGATGGAACGGTCGGCCAAGACTGCCGGTTCGTGCCCCACGGCACGCCACGTTGGCGAGTCGAAGACGACTAGGATACCTCGATGGCTACCGGCACTGTGAAGTGGTTCAACGAGACCAAGGGCTACGGCTTCATCCAGCCCGACGACGGCGGCAAGGACGTGTTCGTCCACGTCTCGGCGGTCGAGCGCGCGGGGATGCGCAACCTTATCGAGGGACAGAAGATCTCCTACGATGTCGAGGCTGACCGGCGCAGCGGCAAGGAGAGCGCCGCCAACCTGAAGAGCGCCTGAGCCTTCCCGTTTCAGGATCAACTCGGGGGCTGCCGTTGAGGCTCGGGTAACCGCGCTCCTGCATCCTACATCCTGGGCCGCGTTGCCTATCTGGCCCCGCGCCGTGAGGAACGGCACCAAGCCCCGCCAGCCCGTGATCAAATCGGGTGGCGGGGCGAGCGGCGGCAGAAGACCTCTAGGATCAGGCGGCCTTGCGGCGCCCCTTCGGAGCACTCTCGGCCACAGCACCCGCTCGTCCCAGCCCTATGGCCTTGGCGAGCGCAGAGCGGCGCTCCGCATATTCTGGCGCGACCATCGGGTAGTCAGCGGGGAGGCCGTAGCGCTCGCGGTAGCTGCGCGGATCGAGGCCGTTGGCGGCCAAGTGGCGCTTGAGCGTCTTATAGCTCTTGCCATCGATGAAGCTGACGATGCTTTCGTTCTGCACCGACCTGCGGATCTGGGCAGGGCTCGGCTTTTCCACCTCAGCAGCGGGGGCTGAAACGCTCGTAGCACCGGAGGCCAACTCGGAGACGGAGCCATGTACCTTCGTGATCAGCGCAGGAAGCTCAGAGACTGGTAGCGGGTTGTTCGAGACGTAGGCGGCCACGATACTAGCAGCAATCTCAACGATGTCGGAGCTACGGTCTAAGGGCTCTTCTGTAATTTTTTCGACTCCAGGATAATCCGGCGCTCGGTGGGTGTTCCACTGAACCGCTAAAAGCAACGTAAACTCGGCCTTGTTGGTTACATTCCAGCCCTGACCACGATGAACGGGCCAAATATTGCGCGCAATACTGTTGCGCACCCACCCTCGCTGGTCCCAGGTGTGTTTCAGCCTTTCCCCGGCTCTGCGATCGACGTGGTCGCTGTGTAGACTGGGCGTGATCAACCCTGTCCACCTCATACCTGCCGCGTAGACCGAGACGAAAATCTCGCTCAGTCGCCCTTGCGCTCCGCCAGCTAGTTGCCATCTCCTGGCCATCCCGCTGGATGTTTTATGGATGGAGCAGCCATGGCCGACAACGTTCACGAGCTACAGCCCAAGCTGCCCGACAGCGAGAAGATCACCATCAATCTGGGGTTTGTGGACCTCGGTCATATCGACCTGATGGTGCGCGACGGCTTCTACGCCAACCGCGCCGACTTCATCCGCACCGCGGTGCGTAACCAGATTGAACGGCAGGGCGAGGCGGTGAAGCAGTCCGTGGCTCGCAAGCAGCTTAGCCTCGGCCTGTCGCACTACACGAAGCAGGCCCTTGAGGCGGCCCGTGACGCCGGGACGCCGCTGCACATCCAGGTTCTCGGGCTCGCCAGCATCGCTCTGGATGTCACGCCCGAACTCGCCCGAGCCGCAATCGCGTCGGTCGAGGTGCTCGGCGCCTTTCAAGCCAGCCCCGCGGTCAAGGCGGCGCTCGCCGACCGCACCGCCTGACGATCTTCTCACCTCTCCGCGGAAAGCGTCCGGCTTTCCGCCCCGCCCCGTTCTCGCCTCGCAGGTATCGATCCCATGAACCCCTTCTCAAAGGCCGCCTTCCCGAACTTCGACTTCCCGAAAGCCGACCCGGCCCGCACTGCCCGTGTGATGGAGGCGATGGCCAAGCTTCAAAAGCAGCAGGCCGCAGCCTACGCGCGTTGGGCCGAGGCGCGCCGGAACGCGGCGGAGACGGGGCAGCCGACCGCAAATGATGCCCAAGTCCTCGACTTGGTCCCACCCTCTGCTCCCGATGGTGCCTGGACGGCGCCGGAGACCGCCGGAGGCAGGGGGCCAGAAGCGCATCCCTTCTCCGGGTTGGGCGGTGACATCGCGGGCGAGGTGACGCGGACGATCCAGGAGGCGCTGGCGAGGGCCGGTGTCGGCACGGATCTGGGCGTCGGGGCGGGGATCGAAACGCCCGCGCCCGCTCCGCTTCCGGACGGCGCACGTTTCGAGGCGCGCACGTTCACAAGCGCGCTCGGGAGCCGGAACTACAAGGTCTACGTCCCGAGCGGCTACGCTGGCCAAGCGATTCCCGTGGTCGTGATGCTGCACGGCTGTACCCAGAACCCGGACGATTTCGCCGCGGGCACGCGGATGAACGAGGTCGCCGAGGAGCACACCTTCCTGGTGGCGTATCCGGAGCAGCCGCGATCAGCCAACATGCAGCGGTGCTGGAACTGGTACGAGCCCGGTGATCAGCAGCGCGAAGGCGGCGAGCCCGCCCTGATCGCCGGTCTTGCCCGGCAGGTGATCGCGGAGTTCTCAGCCGACGCGAGCCGCGTGTACGCCGCCGGGCTCTCGGCGGGTGGCGCTGCCGCCGCGATCCTTGCGGCCACCTACCCCGACCTGTTCGCGGCGGTCGGCGTGCATTCGGGGCTGGCCTGCGGGTCGGCGCGGGACATGCCGTCCGCCTTTGCCGCCATGAGGGGCGACGGCGTGATCTCGTCGGGGAGACGGCATTCTGTGCCGCTGATCGTGTTCCACGGCGACGGCGACCGCACGGTGCACGCGGCCAACGGCGATCAGGTCGCCGCGCAGGGGCCTTCCAGGCCGGATCTCGTCCAGACCGTGACGGAAGCCCGGACACCCGATGGCATCGCCTACACCCGTACCGTCCGCACGGATGCGTCGGGGCGTGCGGTCCTGGAGCAGTGGGTTCTGCACGGGACCGGGCATGCGTGGTCAGGCGGCAGCCGGGACGGTTCGTTCACCGACCCACGCGGCCCAGACGCGAGCCGGGAGATGGCCCGGTTCTTCCTGACGCACACAAGCGCGGCCAGTGCGGTTCGGCATTGATCCTGTCGGCCATTCCGATCGCCACGGCTGCTCATCTTGGCCTTGAAGACCGCGCGCACTCGGTGGACCTTATGGCCTTCGTGGACAACTCTGCGCCCGCCCGCGCCACCGGCACCGTTGTGGTAGATCCGATCGTCACAGCGGAGAGCCGCGCTCGGCACGGCGAGTGGTCATGCTGACCCTGGAAGACCTGGAACGTCCGCTTGCACGCTGCTCGGTGAGTCAGAGACCTACAGCCGGAACAGGTAGATATGCGAAGGTCCGCTCTCAGCACCGAATAGCTGAAGGCGGACCTGGAGGCCGGGGACTACGACCCGGCGTACTGTCCGTCCGTGACCCGCTCCATCCATGTCACAGCCTTCCCGTCCAAGCGCTCCTGGATCGCGATGTGCGTCATCGCCGTGGTCGCGGTGGCCCCATGCCAGTGCTTCTCGTTCGGTTCGAACCAGACGACATCGCCCGGCGCGATCTCCTCAATGGGGCCGCTCTCTCGCTGGACCCATCCGCGCCCGAACGTGACGATCAGCGTCTGGCCGAGCGGGTGCGTATGCCACGCGGTCCGCGCGCCCGGCTCGAAGGTGACGCTCGCCATCGCAACGCGGGCGGGATCGGGCGCGCTGTGGAGTGGGTCGATCCGCACCGTGCCGGTGAACCAATCGGATGGTCCCTGGCCCGAGGGCTGGCTGCCGCTGCGCTTGATGTCCATGCGATCATTCCTCCGTCGTCTTGGTAACGCTGCTCAGAGCGACCAGCCGCCATCGACCGAGATCGACGCGCCGGTCACGAACGCGCCGAGGTCCGAACACATCCACAGGACGGCCTCTGCGATCTCCTCGGGCTTGCCCAGCCGTCCGACCGGCTCAAGATCGATCGCCTTCTGGATGTCGCCGCCCGTGAAGCGGTCCATCATCGGCGTCTCGATGTTCCCAGGCAGGACGGCGTTCACACGGATGTTCGCCTTCGCGTAGTCGAGGGCGGCCGACTTGGTGAGGCCGATCAGGGCGTGCTTCGAGGCGGCGTAGCTCGCCCCTCCTGCTACGCCCCTGACGCCCGCGCCGGACGAGGTGTTGACTACCACGCCGCCGCCCTGGCGTAGCATCTGGCCGATCTCGTGCTTCATGCACATGAACGTGCCGCGCAGGTTGATGTCGAGGATGCGGTCCCACTCATCGAGGGCGATCTCATGGACGGGAGCGGCCTTGTTCTCGACGCCTGCGTTGTTGAAGGCGCAGTCGAGGCGGCCGAACCGTTCGACGGCGCGGACCACCGCCGCTTCCACTTCCTCCGGCACCGACACGTCACATCGGATCGCGATCACCTCGCCGCCATTCGCCTCGATCTCGGCGCGAAGCTGTTCCAGCGGAACCTCCATGCGGTCGGTGATCGCCACGCGCGCGCCTTCGCGCGCGAAGGCGATGGAAGCGGCGCGGCCGATGCCGCTGGCCGCGCCCGTGATGAAAGCGACCTTCCCGGTGAAACGGCGCATGTCCCGATCTCTCTGCTGATCTCGATGAGGTGCCTGACGTAGACATCGCGCGAACCGCCGATCAGCCGTTTGTTCCTCAACGGAACGATGAGCCGAGTTCATCGTCGGACGATGCGGCCCCTAAAGTCCGAGCGGCTTCACCTCACGGATCAGGTCGATGAGGAGCCGCAATCCGGTCGGCAGTTGGCGTCGTCCGGGATAGTAGAGATGAAAGCCGGGCCCCATTGGCGCCCAGTCCGCCAGCACGACGCGAAGCTCGCCGCGGGCGACCGAGGGTTCGACACACGGCTCGGGAAGGTAGGCGAGCCCACCGCCTGCTGCCGCCAGGGAAAGGGCGAACTGGGTGTTGTCGAGGGTCACCGCACCGGGAACGTCGAGCGCGATCTGCTCGTCGGCTCTCTCGAACTCCCAACGGTAGAGGCTGTCATCGCCGAGGCGGATGCGCAGGCATCGGTGAGCCGCGAGGTCATGCGGATAATCGGGCGTTCCATGCCGATCGAGATAGGCCGGGGCGCCGACCACCACCCAGCGGAGATCGGCAGACAGGCGCTGCGCCACCATGTCCTGAGGGACCGTTCCGCTATATCGGATGCCCGCATCGGCTCCGGCCTCCACTACGTCGAGCAGATCGTTGGACACATGAACGTCGATCTCGATCTTCGGGTGACGCTCGTGGAAGAGAGGCAGCACGGGGGCGAGCAGCAACGTGCTCGCATGTTCGAGCACGTTCAGGCGGATGCGCCCGGTCGCCTTCGTCGGCTCCCGGTACTGGTTGAGCACGTCGAGCGCGGACCCGATCGCCGCGAAAGGGGCGTCCAGCGAAGCGAGCAGGTCTTCCCCTGCCGCGGTGAGCGTGACGCTGCGGCTGGTGCGGTTGATGAGGCGCACGCCGAGGCGCGCCTCCATCGCCTTGAGCGCGTGGCTGAGCGCGGAGGCGCTGACGCCAAGCTCCAGGCCCGCCCGCCGGAAGCTGCGATGGCGCGCGATGGCAAGGAAGGTCCCGAGATCCGCCAGTTCGGTTCGATTGATCCGCATCGGGGCAGTGGAGTGTCTGCTCGCGGGAAAGCAATCCGTATCGATTCAAGACCGAGTTGGGGCAAAGGGTCAGGGTCTGTTGCCGACCCTGAGCAGTCGTCCAGGGGGTTAACCAGCAAAGGGCCGCTTGCAATGGTGTAGCGGACCTTCAGGAGGAGCCCTCTCAGCGCCGATAGGCGAGCTTGGCAGTTCCGGTGGGTTACAAGGCTTCAGAGGACGACCGCGCCGCTATGAGTGCGCTTTAGGGCACCACTCCTTCGGGGTTGGATCGCACTCTACCGGCCGGTAATCCCTCGGCTGAGCGCGAAGCTCGTGACGGGCCTGCTCCAGATACTCCTGGCGCTCCTCCTCCGTCAGGCACATCACGCTGTGGCCTTTGTCGGCCTCGCACTGAGTAGCGCCCTTGTCCCAGGCCCTATCGTCGTGGCTCTTGGCGAGGAAGGTAAGCTTGGCCCGTTCGAGCACCTCGGCTTCGGTCGGCTCACTCATGTGCGTGCCTCCGGATCGCCCTGCAATTGCCCGAGCAAGACTCCTCTCGGCGAAATGGGTCAAGGCCGAATGTGCGGATCGCGCGCCATAACGCCCAATCGGCGAAGGTCCGCATTCGAGAGCATGTCAGACCTTCGAAGAGGTTGCATCAGCGCCGATGGGCTGGTCTCGGGGCGTCGCCGTTCCGTCAGAGACCGAGGCGGTGTTAATTGACATAGACGCCAGCGCCCACGAGCGCGTCTTCGCCGTCAACTCGCGTCGCGCAGACGTAGCTCCATTTCACGCTGGCGTAAGACTGGCCGGGCTTGGGGAACATGTAATCGACCCATCCAGACCCAAAATTCTTGACGACCTCGATGAAGTCCCTGTGGAACCGTTTCCCGTCAGCGTCGCGGTCATCGAGTAAGTCGCGTCCCTCGCGGTCCGGGCGGGCTGCGTTGAACAACACGACGCCGTGCATATCGACCACGAACAGGTAGACATCCGCATAGCGCCAGGAGCTACCTTTCGTTCGGAAATCCGCGAATGCTTTTCTGCCCCGTTCCTCCAGAACGTCGGATGCCTTGTTGACGAGGGCCTCGATCTCCGCCGCTTCATGTGAGGGTGGGAGCCTCCTCTGCCCGAGGGCAGGACATGTTGCGGTCAGGACCAGCAACACGGGCCATGCCAGCAGCATCTTGAACATGCCGCTGCCTCTTCGCGCCACCTCGATGTGGTGAGGATGTGAGTTCAGCCCCCGTGCGGCCATAGCAACCTCCCGCCACTGGTCGAGCTTCTGACCGAAAGCAGGGGCGCGGGATCAGACGATTGTGCGTCATCGTCCTATCGGGCGTCCGAGTTGATGACCATCGCATGCGGTCCGATGGTCATCAAGTCAGCGGGATCGCCGCAGTGACATACCAGTGCGCCCAGGACTACATTCCAGGGTGCCCCATCGGCGAAGGTCTGCATCCGATAGCAGACCAGACCTCCGAGACAGGCCGCCTGAGCTTCTGCTTCCCACCCGTTGCAGACCTCGCGAGTGGTCCCAAGCGTCGAATTTGGCCCACTAGATCGCGCCGATCATCGATGCTCCAGAATGTTCACCAAGCGTCCGAACGGATCACGGACGTAGAAGCGGGTGACACCCCAAGGCTCATCTACCGGCCCGTACTCGATGCTGAACCCATTGGCCTCTAGCCTCTGCTGAGCCTCGGTGAGGTCGTCTACTTCGATGGAGAGGTCCGGTACTGGCTTCCCGATCCACCTTCGGTTGCTACGCTGATCTGAGGTGCTGCGCTGCCTTCGGCTGCAAACGTCATGATCCATCCCCAGTCCATGACGACAGCCATTCCGAGCGCGTCGCCGTAGAACGTCCGCGCAGCATCGATCTGG
The DNA here is from genome assembly GCF_054611515.1 of Methylobacterium sp. CM6257. Lineage (NCBI taxonomy): Bacteria > Pseudomonadati > Pseudomonadota > Alphaproteobacteria > Hyphomicrobiales > Methylobacteriaceae > Methylobacterium > Methylobacterium sp. CM6257. The sequence goes on along the minus strand of NZ_CM137735.1, from coordinate 3,254,757 downwards.
TCCGCGGCTACGTTCGCTACGATCCGTCTGACAGCCATTCTCGTCTCCATACAACCTGTACGGGGCCGAGTGTTAGACCGGGACCATCACAGGTTAGGTGTTATCAGACGACTCGTTACGATGCGAGAGACGCTCTTCGAGGTGGGTCGCCGCATCCGCGTACAACTCGAAGCGCCGCAGCAGCACGGCGCGCTTCTCCGGCTTCTTAGTCCCGTCGATCTTCGCCTTGGCCTTGTCGGCGTGGCCGCGCATCTTCTTGGCCAGCTTCTCGAACGCTTCATCGATCTTGCCGCTCACCTTGTCGGCCTCGGCCTTCACCGCGTCTGAGCCGCCAACCATGGCTTTGGGGAACGTGCTCTTGCTGTCCTTAGCCACGGCGCACCTCCAGTCGGCCCTACCAAGCTTCAGAAAGGCTAACGTAGGTGAGAGATCCGCGATGACGACTCGATCTTGAGTGCGACACGCACTCAGTGACGGTGCTGCGTGTAGATCTGCTCTACCCACCGCAGGCTCGGTCGTTCGCTCCATCGCGCCAGCATGTCTTCCAAGCGAGGAGGGAGGGCGCCCTTCTGGTAAAGCGAGCAGGCTACCGGGCGTGCCAGAGGAGCCAAGAGGCTCGCTGCCGTGATGTCGATCCTGCTAAAATTGCTCCCCACGAGGTATCGACGCTCCCCGGCCAAGCCGTCGAACCAATCAAGTTCAGCAGACAAGCGCATCTCCAGTTCTGAGAGCCGCTCTGGCCGTGCGTCCATGGCAGAGATCATCAGGCGTCGTGTGATCGGCCACATCAGGCGACCCAGCGCACCTTGAAGGCCCGGCACACCGGACAGGAGGATCTCGCGTATGTTTGACGCCGGGTCTGCAAGCGTGGCCGAGTAGATGTAGCGCCGCACGAGTGGCCCGATCTTGGTCACGAACCGCCGTTCCACATCCGCATCCTTGTTCGCCAGCCCTGCCCAATCGAGGATGTGTCCGCTCCCCTGGACGATCTGCGATCCAGTCGCGAGGATAGGCAAGGTCGTCCTCGAAGCGATCCGTCGTACGCGAAGGAGGTGGGGGCCGACAGCCCATGCCTCCTCCTCATAACTGACACCCGCATGATCAAGCCCCCAGCGAGCACGCTCGCAGAAATGCGACGGAGGCAGCACGTAGAGGCGAACTGGCTTCGTCATTGCAGCGTCTGCCTTCCGCAGCTAAGGTTTCATGACCCAGTTGTCCGCGAGGTCAGTTAAGCTGCCGGTGATCAGACACAGGGATACCGATCGAGGTCTGTCAAGATTCTAATTCTGCTTAAGGCCAAAGTAGCGAGCATCTCGATCGTTCAGAGTAAGCGTCGAGACTGGCCAAGCATCGCCTGCGCGTCATGGCCGGACAGGCGCTCGGCGCCCGTGTCCCAGCCGCGCGAGCGTATTGCTTGAGCGGATCAAGGCTGAAGGAACGGGGGCCGCGGCCCCACGAAGAGGTCGCGGTCGTCCACGCCTCGCAACGGCGATCTGACAGCGGTGGGGATCTCACTACGAGAACGACACGCTGTTGGAGTTCAAGGTGATGATCTCGGACCGGCCCCGGGCGACGATGTAGCCGACCAGGACCCGGGTTTGGTCGCAAAGGTCGGTCACAACCCTCTTCACCATCCGCGTGCCTTGAGCCACTCGCGGAGCGCGGTCGCGTCGGCCGTGCTCTCGAACTCGAAGCTCACGGTGTCCAAAATGGCGTGGCCCCTGCGCTCGCTGATACGACGACGCCACCGACCAGTAGCTTGCGCCTCGCACCACCCGTTGGCGAGGCGGTGGCGATAGTCCGGGGATCTGGAGTTCAGGTCCAAGATCATTGGGACGGCGTCCGCGACCGCGAAAGTATGGCGGGCGAGGATCGCCTGAATTTCTGGGTTGGCCTGTAGCCGGGCGATCATCCGGCGGACGCCTTGGATGTTCTTCATGGTCATTACAGGCACCTCGCATCGATCGAGCGGCGCGATAGCAGATCGGCGACACGCATGTCGCGAAGGATGGCGTCCTCGTAGGCCAGCACCCGGTCTCGTAGAGCTTCGGGTAGCAGCGCACCGGCCTCAGCCAGTCTCATGCGAATTCGCTCTACGGTCTTTGACGAAACTCGCGCAGTAGCCCCATCACGTCGTGTGTAGTCGTGGAGGTATCCGGGACCTCTGCCACACCAAAAGCGCGAGAAATGCTCGCGCGACGAAACCAGACCCAACGACCTCATCTCCTCGAAAAGCCGCAACAATTGAAAGCCGTACATGGAAATCTCCTCGGACAGGGACTCGGATAAATATCCATGTCTACTTATCCGGGAGGTGATTTCGTGAGGATCAGAGACTTGTTCGACAGGCCGAGCCTAAAGAATACGGCGAGGGACCAGCACTGGAAGTCGTGCCGCCACGTTCCGACTACGGCCGGAGTGGGCCCGGCGCTCAAACAATCGCAGCTTCTTCAAGCTGGGCGGTCGGCACCTGTTTCCCTGCCCGCAGCGCTGCATAGTAGGACGAGCGGCTGATCCCCAGCATCTGGCAAGTCTCCGCCACCGTGCTGCTGGCATCCTCGTGCGCGAGCGCCACCTGCCGTACCAGCGCTGCCGTCAGCTTCGGCGGACGCCCGAACTTTACCTGCCGTTCTCGCGCCACTGCACGTCCTGCGGCGCTGCGTTCCAGGATGAGATTGCGCTCGAACTCGGCCAGCACCGCCAGCATGCCTACCAGCATGCGCCCGGTCGCGGTCGTCGTGTCGATGTTGTCCATGACCGATACCAGTGTGGCGCCCCGGCCTTCGATCTCCTCGATGATCTGGAGGAGATGCAGTTGCGAGCGTGCAAGTCGGTCGAGGCGGTAGACGCAGAGGCGATCCCCGGCACGTAGCAGATCGAGCACCCGCCGAAGCTGACCGCGGTCGCGCTTGGCACCTGAGGCGGTTTCGCGGAACACGTCCCGGTCATCGACGCCCGCGCGTTCCAGGGCTTCTAGTTGCAGCGACCAGTCCTGGGCGGAGGTCGAAATGCGAGAGTACCCGTAGCTGCGGCTGGCCACCGTGCAAAAACTCCGTCCAGAAAGCCTGACTTATTGCACGTACTTTCTGGACTGCAAGCCCCTCGGACGGTCACGCTTAACGGCCGCGTCCAAAAAGTGATGAGTTTCTGGACGTGGACTGCGCGTTCCTACCGTTCGACCATCAGGTGCAGTTCGGATGGTACTCGGGCATCCGGTTCAGAATGGATGGTCGAATGGTGCGCCGGGCCGATCATGATGACCGTCTCGTTGAGGGCATACCCAAACCGCACCAATGCGGGCGCATGCCTCGGGCGAAAAGGAACCCCGGCCGAGTGGCGGGCGGGGCTTAGGCCGCCTTCCTAAAGCGCCGACCGATACGCTCCCACACAGTTTTTGGCTTATCCTTTTCAACCGGGCGGAGGACCAAATCTTGCTCTTCTTTCGTCATTGTTGCTAGGACCCGCCGTGCGGTCGCTAAATCGTCCTGCTCTTTATAGCCATGGCGCTGGCGCCAGTCCCTTACCACAAGAGATGGAAGCTTGAAGTCTCCCCATTCAGACTTACCTTTGTAATGACAAAAACTCTCCATATCATCTAAATCATCTTCGTTGAGGCATTCTAGAACGACTTTTTTCTCCACTCTGAATATATGATTTTCTGCGGATAGAGATATATAGACATCTCGTTTCGCAAATTCAATAATATGACATCGTAACGTGAGTATTTTCTTCGGAGTATCGATGGTCTTGGAAAAACTGTAACTTTTTAGCCCAAGATTATCAATTTTAACCGAATTTTGTTTGTATCCTGTCTTGGATAGAACAAGAAGAGCATGTTCTATTTTCTTAATGTTCGCCTCTCGGACCAACTTTAGGCGCTGCTCATGCTTCCAGCGGTCCCATACCTTCTGCGCCGCAACTGCGGCGAGAACAACAGCAATTAGGATGTACCATTCCAAGGCGGAACAAGCCCAAGTTCGAGTGGATGGATGTAAAATGCCACGCTTGCGCTAGGAAAACGAGTGCTCGTCCATCGCTGTCCTTGATCCGATCTGGATGTCCTGGCGGCGGCCAGCGGCTCGAAGGCACTCTGCAAGCCACGTTGGCGGAGTGGTACGCACACCGTGACGAGATCCTTCGCACCATCGAGCGTTTGCGGGATTAGCGATCACCGACCGACAGCGCTGCCGATGGATGCTCTGGGAAGCAGTAGGGCAGAAGGGCAGCACTTGCTCTAACTCGACCTCCTCGCTCCGCTCGGGGCGACGAACCACAGGACAGTGACGAGCAGGAAGGCAGCGACCGCCAGGACCAGGAGGAGCGCGAACGTCATCGAAGCGCCAGCCTCCGCTAACACGAAGGCCGCGGCGGGCGGCGAGATCGCCTGAGCGAGTAGCCCCGGCGCGGCGAGCTTACCGACGAGCCGGGCGTAGCGCTCAGGGCCGAACAGGACGAGCGGCACCGCCCCGCGGGCGATCGAGTAGATGCCGTTCCCGGCGCCGTAGAGCACCAGGGCGAACGCCATTCCCGAGATCCCGGACCAGAGCATCGTGACCCCGGTCACGATCAGGATCATCGCCGCCGTCAGAGTCCAGAGTGGGTGATATCGGCTGCCTCCGGCCATCTCGATCACGCGCGCGGCCACCTGGGATGGGCCGATCAGCGCCCCGAGCGCCACGGCGTTCGCGAGGGTGATCCCGCGATCCTGCAACAAGGTGAGGAGGTGTACCGACACGATCGCCGTCGTCGCGCCCGCCGCGATCTGGACGGTGGCGAGGACGAGAAACGCGAGCCGTTCCCGGCCAAGAACGCCAGCAGGCGGCGCATCGACGGTCGGGTCTGTCCGGCGGGCAGGAACGGGTGGGAGGAGTCCCAGGAGAAGTGGCAGGGCGACGACAACGTCGATCGCCGCGAGACCGACACACGCTCCCCGCCAGCCGAGTTGCCCGCTCAGGTACGCGGTGACCGGCCAGGACAAGGTCGAGGCGAACCCGCCGAACAGGGTCACCGTGGTGATCGTCGGCCGAGCCGCGCTCCCGAAATACCGGCCGAGCGTCGCGAAGGCGGCATCGTAGAGCCCAGCCCCCATCCCGAGCCCGAGCAGCACCCAGGCCACGACGTAGACGGCGAGGTTGGGCGCGGAGGCGAGTACGAGCAGCCCGAGGACGAGCACGACGACCGAGGCTGCCAGCACTGGGCGCCCGCCATGTCGGTCGATGAGCTTGCCGACCTGGGGGGAGATGGCGCCCGCCACGAGGAGACCCACCGTCTGCCCACCGACCACCCACGGCAGCGGCCAGCCGGTGTCGGCGCTGATCGGCGCCGCCAGCACGGCCAGGAGGTAGTAGGAGGAGCCCCAGGCCAGGATCTGGGTGATCCCGACGACGCTCGTGATGATCCGGCGATGGCTGGCCGGAGCGGGGATGACCGGCGCGGCTGCCTCAAGCTCCACGGGTCAGCGATGCTCCTTCTGACGCCGTGGGCACGCGCCGCTCGTACCAGGGCCGCGAGCGGTTCACGATGGTGACCACGGTGAGCATCACCGGCACCTCAACGAGGACGCCGACGACGGTGGCGAGCGCCGCACCGGATTTGAACCCGAACAGGCTGATCGCGGCAGCGACCGCCAGTTCGAAGAAGTTCGAGGCGCCGATCAGGGCAGAGGGCCCGGCCACGCAGTGCTGCTCGCCCGCGAGCCGGTTCAACAGGTAGGCAAGCCCGGCGTTGAAGTAGACCTGGATGAGGATCGGGACGGCGAGCAGGCCGATCACGAGGGGCTGCTGGATGATCTGCTCGCCCTGGAAGCCGAACAGCAGGACCAGCGTGGCCAACAACGCGACCAGGGAGGCTGGTCCGAGGAGACGAAGCACCCGCGAGACCGCGGCCTCGCCGCCCGCGGCCAGGAGGCTCCTGCGCGCGATCTGGGCCACGATCACCGGGAGGGCGATGTAGAGGGCGACCGAGAGGACCAACGTGTCCCACGGGACCGAGATCGCCGAGAGACCGAGCAACAAGCCGACGATCGGCGCGAAGGCCACGACCATGATCGCGTCGTTGAGCGCGACCTGGGAGAGCGTGAAGTGCGGCTCTCCCTTGGTCAGGTTCGACCACACAAACACCATCGCGGTGCAGGGCGCCGCCGCCAACAAGATGAGCCCAGCAATGTAGGAGTCGATCTGGTCGGCAGGCAGATAGGGCTTGAACAGGTAGCCCACGAACAGCCAGCCGAGGGCGGCCATCGAGAACGGTTTCACCGCCCAGTTGATCAGCAACGTCACGCCGATCCCGCGCCAGTGGCTCCCGACCTGCCTGAGGGCGGCGAAGTCGATCTTGAGGAGCATGGGCACGACCATGACCCAGATGAGCACCGCCACCGGCAAGTTCACCTGGGAGATCTCGGCCGAGCCGATCGCCTGAAAGAAGCCGGGTACGAGGTGCCCGAGCACCACGCCGACGACGATGCAAAGGGCGACCCAGAGGGTTAGGTAGCGCTCGAAGACGGACATGCTGATCCTCAGGCAGTCGCGACGCGGCGGCCTTGCTCATCGATGACGCGCTCGCCGTCCTCCTTCACGAACTCGCCCTGCTGGCGGGGCAGTAGATCGAGAACCTCTTCGGACGGGCGGCACAGGCGGACCCCCTGCGGCGTCACGACCAGGGGCCGGTTCATGAGGATCGGGTGCGCCTCGATAGCGTCGAGCAGCTTCTCGTCGTCCAGCGCCGGATTGCCGAGGCCGAGTTCGGTGAACGGCGTGCCCTTCTCGCGCAGGAGATCGCGCACGGTGATCCCGGCGCGCGCGACGAGGTTGCGGATCATCGCCCGGTTCGGCGGCGTCTTGAGGTACTCGATCACGTGGGGCTCGATCCCGGTGTTCCTGATCATCGCCAGGGTATTGCGGGACGTGCCGCAGTCCGGGTTGTGGTAGATCACCACGTCGAACGACTCAGGCATGGGCAGTGTCTCCAGCGGTGGGGCAGCAGGTGGACAGGGCCGCGACGGCGGGCTCGCAGACCTCGGGTCGGCCCTGGCAACAGTCCTTCATCAGGAACTCGACCAGTCCGGACAGGGCCGGATAGGCGGCGCTGTAGACGATCGACCGGCCCTCGCGCCGCGACTGCACCAGCCCCGAGTGCTCCAGTTCCTTGAGGTGGAAGGAGGCCGAGGAGGCGGAGACGCCGACCTCGTCGGCGACGCGCCCCGCGGCGAGACCCTCCGGTCCGGCGACCACCAACCGGCGCACGACACGGAGGCGGTGCTCCTGGGCGAGGGCCGCGAAGGCGGCGAGGGCTTGCCGTTCGTCCACATCCAGTCCTATTATTCAACGATTGTTGAAGTGTAGGAGTGTTCCGCCGCGTGAGCAAGCCCGAGTCGTCATCCCCGTCGTTGAACGATGGCCTGCCGAATGTGGCCCAGCCGGTGTTCAAGGTGCCGGTCCGCGAGGACTTGGAGGTCAGTGCGCCGTTCACTCACGCGCCGCGCTTCTTGATCCTCTACGGATCGCTGCGCGAGCGGTCGTTCAGCCGGTTCCTGGCCTACGAAGCGGCGCGCCTCCTGGAAGCGATGGGTGGCGAGGTGCGGATCTACGACGCGCACGGGCTCCCGCTGCCTGACGACACCACCGCCGACCATCCGAAGGTCCAGGAACTGCGTGATCTCTCGATCTGGTCCGAGGGGCAGGTCTGGGTCTCGCCCGAGCGCCACGGCAACCTGACCGGCGTGATGAAGAGCCAGATCGACTGGCTGCCCTTGAGCGAGGGCTCGGTGCGGCCGACCCAGGGAAGGACCCTGGCGGTGATGCAGGTGTCGGGCGGTTCTCAGTCGTTCAACGCCGTGAACTCGCTGCGCGTCCTCGGCCGGTGGATGAGGATGATCACCATCCCGAACCAGTCGTCCGTGCCGATGGCCTACAAGGAGTTCGATGACGCGGGGCGGATGAAGCCGGGGCCGCTGTACGACCGCGTCGTGGACGTGTGCGAGGAGTTGGTGAAGTTCACACTGCTCACCCGCGAACGGTCCGCCTACCTCGTGGACCGCTACAGCGAGCGCAAGGAGCGGGAGCCCGAGCGGTTGAAGGCCGTGGCTGCCGACATCGGTTTCGGGAAGCGCTGACACCCGTATCGATCACCACCAGACCGAGGAGCCCTGCCCATGCTGGATGTCGCTACGTTCGGGGAGACCGTGCCGCCCGCGGTCATCGAGGACATCACGATCGGCGCGCTGCTGGCGGATTGCGACAGTCACCCCTTGGTGCCGCTGGTGTTCGTCTACGAGGGCCGTCCGGTGCGTGCCGGTTACCACGTCACAGAGGTCAAAGCGGGCCAGTTCGCCGCCCTGGACTGCGGCGGTAATCCGGAGGCGTGGACCGAGATTTTTGTCCAGCTATGGGACGTGATCGACGGCGGCCGCACCCACATGACGGCGGGCAAGTTCGCCGCGATCATCCGCAAGGTCGCCGACCACGTCGCCCTCGATCTCGATGCGCGCCTGACCTTTGAGGTCAGCGACGGCGTCGCGCCCATGCAGCTTCACCGGGCCAGCACCCCCAACCTGGAGGGCGAGGTTCTTCAGGTTCTACTCTCGTCGCGTCCGGCAAGCTGCAAGCCGCGCGACCGTTGGCTGGAGGAGCAGAACAGGGCGAGCGGCTGCTGCGCGTAGGGCAAGAATGGCGTTGAGGGCGCGCTCTACTTGTACTTCGGATGGCCCGGCCCCCACCGGACTTCGGCGACGAGCGCATCTTCCAGTCGCATGTTCTTCTTCATGCGGGCCTTGAGCGCCGAGTAGCCAATCTTAAACTCGGCGGCCAACTCCTTGAGCAACCACTCACGACCGTTGTAGAAATACTTCTTACACCGCGACGACACGAAGCTGCGCTCCTTCGCGGTCCCCCAGAAGAAGTTCGAGGGCCCCCAAGGCTGCCCAGCGTCGCGCCGCAGCAGCATGCGGCCCTGCGGCTCTGGCCCGATGTCGTTCACGAAGGTCTCAAAGACATCCCAGGCCGCGTCGCGACCCTCCGCCTTCATCTTCGTCCACCTGTTGTACATCGGATCTGACGGCTTGGGCGACTTCGACTTGGGCTTCCTCTCCGGCTTCGACTTCGTCGGCGAGGATGGCGCTTCGGGCACGACCGGCGGCATCAGGCGCATCTCAACCGCCTTGCCCATGCCGGTGATCGTGGAACCGTAGGAGCCCCACGGCCAGGACGGCGACACGTCGGCCGCGCGCGCACCTTCCGATTTTGCCGCCTTGCGCCGCCGGACTTCAGTGTCGATGGCGGCGCGGATCAAATCGAGGCGATCCTCGCCCTCGTAGAGCACCGCGTCCATCCGCGCCCGCGCGCCCTTTGGCAGGGTCACGTGAACGCGTTCGTCCCAGAGCTTCCTACGGCCTCTATGCGGAGGCCGACTGTGTGCATGATTTGTCGTCATGATCGGCGTTCCGTGTACACGAATAGACGCCTATCACGCACATGATTGGCGTCCAATCCCACACACGGTCGGTCCGCGACCATGCACACGATCGCGGACGGCGAGAGGCAGACTACGCCGCCGCGTCAGCGACGCTCCATGAAGCTCCAGCCGATGACGAACCCCACTGCGAAGGCGGCCATCCTCGCCGAGATCCAGATCAGCGGACGGCGGCAGATGTAGGTGAACGAGGCGATGACGATGACGGTCAGCAACGGCGGAACTCCAGGACCTTGTCGAAGGCGGCCGACGCTTGGGCGAAGCGGGCCGACGCCCTGATCTTGTCTTCGGGCCGGGCGCGGTCGGGATGGAGATGCGCTAAGAGGGCACTCCGCGCCGCGCTCCGACGCGATCGCTGGTGCTACCGGCGCCTCATTTCAATAATAACCGGCATCTCATCGCGTTCCAAGGAACTATGGGAGATCGCGTAATTGAACTTTGCGATGGCGTCACCGTCGCTGGTGGCACTGTTGACATATTTCGTCATCGTCGTGTGACGGTCTCGCGCGTATTGATACGTAATCTCGTAGGTGTAAGTTTGTGGTTCTGATGGGGCCTTATACGCTTCTGCGGACCTCTCGCGGCGGCGTTCCTCCGCGGCGGCCTCGGCTCGACGAGATTCACTCGCCTCGCGGGCTCTTCCTCTCTCCTTCTCTTCGAGCGCTCTGTCGGCATCCGCCTTCAGACTCGCCTTGGTAGCTTGATCCTCCCTCTCGCCACGGAGGTATTCAGCCCTCAGGCTGCTATCGCCCCTGATGTTAGCGTGAAACTGCCGCTTGAGCCGGTTCCACGCCCCGGTCATGAAGTAGCCGAGGGTGAACAGCACCGAGCCGAAAACGATCGCCTTCAGATCCGCAAGCGCGCGTTCCGGCGTAAACAGATTGAGGAACCCTGCAATCGCCACGGAGCCGCCAAAGACCGTGGCTATAGCCCAATTGCGAAAGCCCTTCTTCGCAGCCTGCATCGCAAGGAAGGGATCTAAATTACGGGCTCTCCCCGCGACCCAACCATCTGCAAAGACGCCAATAATCATGGAGCGACCTCTATCCTCGGTTGTTGCTGACGAACATGCCCGATGATCGGAAGTTTATGGTCGCCGATGTTAAAGCAAAGTTTTCGCGGCCCCGGGCCGCGAACGTCAAACGACTGTCGGTTACTCGAAGGACAACGTTGATAGTTGATATTTGTCGGAAGGACTATGGGCGGGGTGATATTCGGTCGGTCCGGTTCCGGAGGCCAGTCAGTAACGGCGAAACTTCAAGATCTTATCAAAGGCAGCCGACGCCTGGGCGAAGCGGGCCGACGCCCTGATCCGGTCCTTCGGTTGAGCGCGGTCGGGATGGAGATGCGCCAGGAGGGCACGCCGCGCCGCAGCCACGACAACATCGTGCGCCGCCTCGTCCAGGCCGACCGTCGTGTAGATCGTGTCCCGCTCAACCTCGTCCTCGAATGCAGCGACCTTGCTCTGAAGCACCGAGATCCAGGCGTTCGCGGTCGCCAACGAGTGCTCCAGCGCCTCGGCCCGCATGAGGGTCTCGTGGTGCTCGGAGCAGAGTGCCGCGTGCTCGCGGACGAGGTCAGGATGCTCGTCGCCAACGCCCAGGAGACCGTCGAGGAGCCGCAGGTTACGACGCAGCTTGACGGCAAGCTCTTCCAAAAGCGGACGCACCTGCTGAAGATGCTCGGGGCTCCAGCGATCGAGAAGCTTTTCATCGATCTCGATGATCATCGTGCCAGCCGTCAGGCCGCCGCGCCGATCTCGGACATCAGCGCCTCAACCGCGTCCACCTCCTCCTGAAGATAGGCTACCGGGCGCAGGCACTCGTCAATCGGCGCCCACCGATGCACACCCAGCAGGCGCGCGACATCCTGCCGGTACGGGGCCGCGAGCGACGGTCCGGCCACCACCGCCCCGAGGTCCTGGAGGCGGCCGAGCACGGCGCGCAGCAAGTGAGCGGGTGGGCGCTGGTTCTCGCGCATTGTCACGTCCGCCACTACCCAGCCGCCGCTCGTCAGCGGGGTGAGCGACACAGCGAGTGGGATGATCGTGCCATCCCGGAGGACATGTCGCGCCTCGTAGATGTAGAACAGCCCGAGCACGATCTCGACGAGCTTGGTCGGCGCGCAGTTCCCCATCCGCGTCCCGAACTCCGTGACCTCGGCCGCCGTGCGGAGCGGGCGCAGATCCTCGCACTCCGGCAAGGGCGGCTCCGGCAGGCAGTCGGCGCGTTCCAGGATCTTGCGCGCGAAACGGTCCAGGATGCTGCCGCTGCGCAGGGACTGCCGTAGCGTCCGGGCGATCTCGTCCTCGGTGATCGTCGAGACCGACGCCCGGATCAGATCCAGCAGTGCGTTCGCCCGCACCACCTGCGCGGCCGAGTCCATGATCGCGACGATCTCGGGTTGGACCAGCGCGGGAGCGAGATGCTCGGCGGCGTGGATGTGGCTCGCACGCAGGCGACCGCAGAAGCGCAGGGCGTGGGCCTTGCGGCCGTGCCGCTCGGACGCGAAGATGTTGAAGAGCCGCCTGTAGCTGTCGCAGTGGACCAGCGGGTCGAAGCCCGGCTTGTCCGACCCCGCCTCCTCCACTCGCGACAACGCCCTGAGGAACCCGGTCGGTACGGCATTCGGCGTCACGTCGTAGGTTGCCGCGATCAGGTCGCGCGCCTGCCGGGTGCGCAACGCCTCGCCGACGCCAGCGGCGCCCGCGGTCGTGATGCCCAGGCGTGCCAGGAAGGCGAACGGCTGGTCGAGGTCGGCGTCGATCGCGACGATGTAGGCGGCCTGCCGGGCCAGAGCGCCCGCGATGGCAAGGTCGGCGAGGAGGCCACGGGCGCCGCGCCGATCGAGATCCGCCAGGAGAGGCGCGGGCCAGCCGGTAATCGGGTGATCGTTGTGCAGGCGTCGTTCTCCCTCATTGCCCGGCAAGGTACGTGCTCAGGCACAGCGCCATGTACCCGCTGGAGTCGAGAAACCGCTCGCATCTTTCGACGGAGCGGCTCATCTCGATAATGCATGACTATAGAAGCTTGCCACGCCGCTCAGATCTGGCAAGCGAAATTTCGATCACGCGAGAAATCGTGGTTAGTTTCGGGCTGTGAGGGCTGAAGGTGGGCAGCGCGTATGTATAATGGACCCGCTTTGACTGGCGCTAACGCTTTCGTGCTCGAAGAAGGAGCAAGCCCTCGATGAACGTCGTGCAACCAATTTTGTGAACAGTCCCCATCTTTCGTCACATCACGACGGTATTCAAGCTTGTCGAGGCACCTGATCGGCAGGTGGACGCCGCAAAGCCCCTTGTCCGAAATAACAAAATAGATTCAAATTTTATTATTGTCGGATCATCGCATTCTGATCCGCATATTTTCAGACTCATTCACAAGTTTTGCAAATATCTCGTTTTTGAAAGCATCCTCCAGTGCCAATTTACCGGCGACAATCCATTGCTCGTTTTTCAAAAATTCCAATACTTCCTCGATGTTAGTGGTTCTGATGCCGCGGTGAAGTAGGCGGGGACCTGCCGAATGTGTAACGACTAATCTTTTCTGGATGTCGATGTAGATTGAGCAGAACATATTGCCGTCTGTACCTTGGCCCAGACGCCCGAGTCTGAGGGCGACCGCTCGACCGCTGCCATTCTTTGCTTCGTGTAGCCCGCGGACCGCTATGGTCTCGATCTCGATCTCCCTCTGCGTGATGAGAAGCTCCTCTCTGCCGTGGGGGGCCAAGCGCTCAAACTTCGCGACGATGTTGGCGACGATCCAACGGGCGCGGCGGTCGTTGTAGCTGTCCCAGTTCGCTTCTCCTTCGAACGCTTGGGGCAGGCCATAGTGCTCGCCAAGCCACCAATCCCCATCCGGCGAGATACCCCAAGTGGTCGCTGTGCGGTGAGGACAGTCGAACTGGAAGACAAATCCCTGGCGTACAAGTTCGGGGATAACGCTGGCAGCCTCTGGGATATTCTTCTCGACCCACCACCTCTCCACCTCTGCGTGCGTTTCGACCCCGAGTCTCACCGAGTCCGCCGCTTCGGCCTCGCCGACCAGCAGGCCGAACAAGGCGTTCACGTGTCTATCGGTCAGAGTGGCCTCAGTGTTGAAGCGACAACTCTCTACGCGCACTCGCCCGCTCATCGATTGCTTCCTTTCATCTATGCCGATCGCCGCCGGGCGAAGAACAGTGCCCCATACTGAATCAGGGCAGGGCTCCCTTTGTTCATGCGGCCAACGTCCGGCTGTTAAGCCACAATTAACGATCTCGCGTCGAATGCGCAAGTTAAAAATGGGAACTGAACCAAATAAAACAAATTGTTTTAACCAATTCGTTCGGCACAACGAACATGATGGCTCCTTAGACGTACTGGGAATGATCTCACCCAGAAGCCTTAGTGCCCTCTCGATCGCCCAGTTGTTTGCCAAATTTGCGATGACGTTACTGGGCTGGGGTGGCGGCAAAAGCGGCCGACAGAGAGGGGAGCCCCGGCTCCTTTGATTGCCGATCGGACAACTGACCGTCGAGTTCGGCTGCGGATGACCCAGTTGCCGATGTGATGCGCAAGGCGAACTCAGCGTCTAGGACAAGGACACGATCGTCTGGGTGCGGGTGATCTCGTTCAGCCTCTGGGCAAGACGGTAGTAGGACCATCCCATAGGGCCGCCCTTGGCGCTCATCACGACCGCCGTCTGGGTCACCCCGCCCCAGACGGCGCTGCGGGGCCATCCTTCAGACCTTAGCGGCCGTGACCCTCGACCTGAGCCTCCTCATGGAAGGTGTCCGGCCGACGCTGAAGCCCGTCTGGACCATTGATCTGGTCCCAGACGAGCCGCGTCATCGTCTCAACTGTGCAGCGCATGGTGCGGAGCACTTGCTGCGACAGAGAGTTGCTACCGTCGCCGAGCGGATCTCGCTACACGGTCGATGTAACCGTGCCAATCGAAACCCGGGGAGGGAGCTTCAGCCTTGGGCTTAATCTCGGGCTCATCCGCAATGAAGCCGTTCCGACTCAAGAACTCGACGTTCTCCTCCTCGAACGCATCCACGAAGTCGTCGTAGTAACCCTTGCGCTCGAAGCGGACACGCAAGCGGAGCCAGTCCAATCGCATTTCCCACTCCGAAGTCCGGCGGCGCGTCGAAATACGCGCCTGCTTCATCACCAGGACGACCAACTCGTCGAGCACAGCGTCTTCCTGCTTTCTAATATCGATGTAATAAGAGTATCGCATGAAATTTCTCGATCGACCCAACGTCGATGCTCGGAAAATAACCTAGTGCTCGGGCGAGCGCATTATTACCGTGTTCCCAGACCGGCGTCCCCGGCCGTGCTCATCGCCACCACCTTCTGGTTCGCCCCGCCCCAGACGGTCCTGCGGGATCATCCGACCGACCTTCGGCTGCAAGCTTCAGCCCGAACTTCAGTACGGTCAGCGGCAAGCGACGAAAACGCTGAGCCCCTTGGCATGCTCAGCCAGATCGGCCGGGGGCAGTGCAGCGCTGTCCGTCCCTGTCGCATAGGCCACGCCGTTGCTCTCCAGGAACGCCCCTGCCAGCGACCCCTTGATGGCGAAGTTCACGTTCTGCGGGATGTCGCCATTCGTGGCCACCATCACCTTCAAGGCGTTGAGCTTCGCACTCACCACACCGATCAGGTTGCCGGAGGCGTCCACGAGTGGACCACCCGAGTTGCCCGGTTGCACGGGCGCCGAAATCTGGAAGTAGCGGCTATCATCGGCGAGCCCGGTCAGCGCCGTGACGTTGCCCAGCGTGAAGTTGCCTGAGGTCGAGAGCATGCCCGACAACGGGTAGCCGAAGACGGCCACCGCCTCGCCGAGCCGCACCCCCGTGCGCAGGGCGGCGATCTTCACAGGGGTGATCTCCGCCTTCAGAAGCGCGAGGTCGTTCGTCCGGTCCTGGGCCACGAGGCGGGCGCCTATCAGTCCGTTCGGCCCGTTCACCTCGATGGCCGAGCAGTCCTGAACCACATGGGCGTTCGTCAGCAGGTGGCCAGCGCGGCTGATGAAGAAGCCGGTGCCCGACGAGGCCGTGTGCGGCTTGGGATCTGGCTGCTTGGGAGCAACTGCGGGCGGCGTCGGAACGACTGGCAGTGAGGGCGTGGTCACCGCGACCGCCGGAGGAGGAGGGGCTACGGCGATTGGCGCCGTGAATGGCGCGCCAGACATGCTGGCGGCCAGGGAGCCCGAAACTAGCACCGCGACGCGCTCCATGTGCAGGTCGGCCTCGGCGGACTTCCACGCCAGGAAGAAGCCGAGCGTGCCCGCCCCGTCCCGGTGGAAGCGCATGTACCAATCCAGCCCATCCGTACCGGAGGCCGATATCGCGAAGAAATCTGGGCGCAGTACCTTGTAATTCACCCGCGTGCCGTCCCCGGCGAACCGTTCGAGGGCAGTGCGATAGCCGTCCTCCAACGGGCTCGGGGTGGCGATGTAACTGAGCGTCGCGCGCTTGGCGGAGTCGGTCCAGGTCAAGCCCGAGCCCGTGCGCTCCTCGCGCAGCCCGAGGCCGAACGGCACCCAGATCGGGTGGCCCCTGTATGGGTGCGCAGCGGCGCGAAAACCCCAGGTGCGCAGCAGCGGCGTCGCCTCGCTCATGAGCGTGGCGGCCTGCCCCTCATCGATCACCCCGGTGACAGGTAGCCCGCTCTGCGACTGGAAGCGTACCACCGTCTCGAACAGTCGCTTGGAGAAATCGATGTTTGGCACGGCGACCTGATGGCCAGTGGCGGTCAGCAGCACCTGGAGGCGGATGCGCTCATTCACGGGCTGGGATGCGAAGGCCGCAGCGGCGGCCTCGTACCGGGCCGGGCCCGCAGGCACGGTGATCGCAGGCGGCGCCACCGCCAGGGGCCCGAGCCAGGGCGTCGGGTAGCCCGCTTCGTTCAGGTGACGACGCAAGGCGGTCGGAAAGTCGGTCTTGCGCTTCCGCGCCTCCGGGCATTTGGCCAGGGGCAGGGCGACTGTGCATTCCTCGTAGGGCCACTCGGCATTGCGGTCGTAGAGTTGCAGCATGCGCGCCCACGCGGCCTCACCGCGTCCGACGAGGATGCTCTGCGCGACCCATCCGCCGAGGAAGTTGTTGTCATGCCACCGCTCGGGGTCGAGGCTTGCCGCGTGCTCCATCCCCGCAAGCCGCTGGCGCTGGTAGCCCGCGAAGTTGGCGTGGCGGGTCACATCCTCCAGCCGTCCGGCGCGCAACCAGTGGATCTGAGCGGGTGGATTGGACGAGGCATAGGGGCCGAAGGCGTACAGGAAGCTGTTGTCGCCGTTGAGCAGTTCGTAGGCGCCGTCTCCGTCGAGGTCCTCGAAGGCGTAGCCGCCGCTATCCAAGGTCTCGCCGTCCGCGACCAACCAGCGGCCTGTCCGCGAGTCCTGCGTGGCAATCTTCGTCACCGTGCAGCAGTGGGCGCCGCCCCAGAACGATGAGAAGACGAGGCTGAGGCGCGGCGAGATCGGGTCGAGTCGCACGACGGCGACCTCGGCGAAGTCCGTGTTCGACTCGTCGTCCGTTCCACGCGTGGACTGATCGAGGGACATGGCGAAGGCCGCCTGTCCATCCTCGCGGCCCAAAGCAACCGGGTGGCGATCACCGTCCTTCCCTCTGGCGTTGCCGAGAAGCACCGAAAGGGTGCCGACGCGTAGAATGCTATCGTGCTTACCGTCGTACTTGGCGCTCGGGCCGCCGGGCGAAGGCGGTGGCGTCCAGACCTGCTCGACATAGCTGTCACCGCGCGAAAAGATAAAGTCACTCGGCAGGCCACCTGTGCGGGTGAGGCGCTGGCGCAGGGCGCGCGGATCGGCGGCGTTCTCCGGCCCAGCGACGACCGCAAACCAGCCGTTGGCCGCACGCATGACACGCACGCTCGGGAACTGCCAGCGATGGTAACGGGCGACTCCAATGGCGGCGTCGAGGTCAGGTCGGCTGGCTATGACAACCCACCGAGCGTTGCCGGACAGCGCGAAGCCGCCTGCGAAGGCGTCAAAGGGCGGCGCGATCAGAAGAAGCGTCGCGACAAAACCGGCCCACAATCTGCCCATGCCAACCTCCGGGAGGCAAACTGGCTGGGTCAGGACACCGAATCAATCTGAAGTCGGAGGCTATCCAACCCTCACGCGAGGGCTCGATCTGCCTATGTCAAAATTTTCTGAACGTGCGACGCTGTTGAGGTGGTCTGTCTCACGCCGACAGGCGGCATCTTTGGCACACCTCTGGCACACCATCCCTCAAAAGAGCAGGTGAACCACCCCGGCGCATCAGATAAGTCGCTGACGAATATGGGGATATTTGGCGCACCCGACACGATTCGAACGTGTGACCTTTGCCTTCGGAGGGCAACGCTCTATCCAGCTGAGCTACGGGTGCTGGCCGTGGCCATTCCCTAGCCCAACCGCGCGGGGAGCGCAACGGCGCCTTCAGCCTCTCTGAGCCTCGACGTGGAAGTCGCGAGAGCTCATAAGGCAAAGGTCACACGTCCGAAGCGTGTCGGGTGCGCCCAAGCGCTGAGCGGGTTGAGCGGGATAGGGTGGTGAGGCTCAGTAGCGGCGCTCAGCCTGCGCCGCGAACGTGCCGCGCCCCGGATGCCGGCCCCAGCCTTTCGCGACGTGCCAGAGTTCGATGCGCGGCAGCGCGACGTTTCTCCCGAGGCGCGACAACCTGAAGGTGTGAAGCCCGTAGCCAGGACCAACCAGCTGTGCTGAATAGCTCCAGAACGGCTGCATCTCGCTCAGGCGCCAGCAGCGAGCCGGCAGCACGGTCTCGGTTTGCTATCGCCTCTCCCTTTCGACACTATGGCCCGACCGCGGATCATGGCAGACGACCTGGCTCGGAGCCTTACCGGCTTGGGGCAGGGCGAGCGCCTGGTTATCATGGGCATCGGCCGCGACGTCATCCGCGCCCTTATCTCAGATGAAACTGAGCGCAGCGCGCTGCTGGTCGCAAGCGAGGGCCAGCTTGGGGCCGAGGCGCTCATCGATCGGCTTCTCGACGATCTCGCCGCGTTGGCTCTCGAAAGCTGGCCGCATTGGGACGGCTGTGATGCGTCTCTCAATCCGGTAATGGCCGATCCATGGCTGAAGGCGGCGTCCAAACGTGCCAGGCTCGGCCTGATCCCGCGCTTCCGCAAGATGGGGCGAGATCTCGAACTTCGCCGACTGTCCCGGCTGCTGGACCCTGCTGGCGTCATTCCGGTCTGGGATGTCGATCCAGCATCGGCGACGCGCGCACACCCGGCGATCGAGGCGCTGGAATGGTGCACGCGGCAGGGGGCCGCGGTTGTGACAGCTCTGACCGTGGGACCACCTGAGACCGCACCCTATGACCGTAATCTCTACGGCGCGTATGAGTTCATCCGGTCGGAAGGCGCGGCATCCGAGCGTTTCATCGCGCCGGTCGGAGCGCACCATGCGAGCGCCACTGAGCGGCGGGTCGCAGAAGCGTTGGCACAGGACGCCGACCTCAAGGACCTGTTCATCTGCAATGCACCTGTGCCCGTGGGTGCGTGGGGCGCGAGACCACGCGTCTACTTGCTCTGCCGCAAGCACCGCATCGTCGTCGAACTCGACGGCCCTGAGCACCGGAGCGAACCTAAGTTCGGCAACGATCGTCACCGGGACTATGAGCTGCTGACGGCGGGCTACCTCGTCCTGCGCTTGACCAACGATCAGGTCGCAGCCGACCTTCCCCTGGCGATCGAGAAGATCCGGACCGTCGTCCGCCTCCGGCGCGGTTCGCAGGAGGGGTGAGTCGATGAGCGCGACGCCGACGCCGAAGCAGGCGCTGATCCTGTGGTGCCTGCTCGGCCGTTATGGAAGCGCCCTGCAGAGCGCGATCGCACCGCGCATCGACAAAGCAGACCGTGAAGCCCTGATCGCGGGCCGCTACCTTGAGGCTGTGTGGCAGGGGCGCTCGCTGCGCTTGACTGTCACGGACAGGGGCTGGAACTGGGCGAGCGATCATATGCGCGAGCCGCTGCCGCCAACTTTCCGGGTGCCGCAAGATTGGCTGGAGCGCATTCAGTCCGATCTCGCCACGACAGGTCGGACTCTCGCCGACCTCGTCGGAACCGCCCCGGACGAGCCGACGCCAAAGGTATCTGCCTCTCGTGCGCGCAAACCGGCTGCCAAGCGATCGAAGAAGCTTGGCCCTAAGCAGCTCCGGGCCCGCATCGAGGCCGCGTATCTCGCCCTGACTGGCGGGGAGAGGGCTAAGGCCGTGCGCCTGAGTGCCCTGCGGATCCACCTCAGCGATCTTGACCGTGAGACTGTCGATTCGGGCCTCGCGGCGATCTTGCGTGGCGACAAGACCGCGCGGCTGAGTCAATTCAGCGATCCCAAATCGCTCGATGCCGCCGAGCGCGAGGCGGCTTTCAGCCCCGCGGGCGAGCCCTTCCATATTCTCTGGATCCAATCATGACCAATGCCCTCGACGCCCTGCGCCGGGTCGATTTTGACTAAGTGCGCACGCTCGACAGCATCTGGATTGATACGGCGCTGACCGGCGGTCCGAACGAGCGGCTCGTCCCGGACATCATCGCCGACCTGCACCGCAAGGCGCGCCAGCCGACCGACCGGGCGCTGGGCCGCGTGCTGGTCGGTCAGTCCGGAGTCGGCAAGACCCACCTCGTCGGTCAGCTCCGGCGCGAGGCTTGGCGCACAGGCGCATGTTTCGTGCCCCTCGACGTGCTTGGGCTGACAGATTTCTGGCGCAGCGCGGCACTGAGCTTCGTGACCGCCCTGCTGCAAACGATGCCGGACGGGCGGCGCCAATCAGATGCCGTGCTCGCCGGCGTGGCGCGCCGCTTCCGGGTCGAGGCGCAGGTCGAAGCCGCGTTCAATACCCCGAACATGGATGCGCGCCGAATCGTCGACGTGCTGGTCCGGGCGCTGATGAGCGTTGATGCCGGCCGCGCGCTCAAGCATCTCAACGTCTTCCGCGCCCTCTGCCTCCTGCGCTCGCAGGATCTGACCGTGGTCGGGCTCGCCCATGCCTGGCTGCAGGGCTACGACGCTGATCCAGCGGAACGGGCCGCCCTCGGCTTCAAGACGCCACCGCCGGCCCCCATCGAGCTCGTGCGCGGCATGTGCTGGATCATGGCACTGAGCGGGCCGACACTCATCGCTGTCGACCAGATCGACGGGGTCATCGAGACCGGCCGACTCGCGGCTGAAGACGGGATCGACGCGGAGGCAGGCCTCGCCGAGGTGCTGGCCGCGGGGCTTCTGGAGGTCAACATCGTCTGCGATCGCAGCATGACGGTGGTGACCTGCCTCCAGGAATCTGGGAGCGGCTGAAGGCACGCGGTCTAAATCCGATGCGGGAGCGCTTCGCAGCGGCGGTGGGGCTTGTGGGCATGAACGACCGGGCTGCCGCTGCCGCCCTCGTGGCCAGTCGCCTCGAGCCGGCCTACGCGGATGCCAGCTTCGTGCCCCCGTCCCCGACTTGGCCGTTCAGCGCGCGCGCCATCGCCGACGCGGCGGCTGGCATGATGCCGCGCACCCTGCTGATGCGCTGCGACGCCTTCCGCCGCCACTGCCTCGCGCAGGGCGCGGTCTCGATCTGTGATAGTCT
The DNA here is from genome assembly GCF_054611515.1 of Methylobacterium sp. CM6257. NCBI lineage: Bacteria > Pseudomonadati > Pseudomonadota > Alphaproteobacteria > Hyphomicrobiales > Methylobacteriaceae > Methylobacterium > Methylobacterium sp. CM6257. The sequence goes on along the minus strand of NZ_CM137735.1, from coordinate 3,233,715 downwards.
CGGCACGGCCGGTCCGTCTCAAGAGGGCTTGCCTCAGGACGCCGGGTTCGATCTCGCTGCCGCGTGCCGCGAGGCCGACATTGCGGGCATCCGCAGCGATGAGGATACCTGGCTAGGCCAACTGCTGCGCGACACCTTCGACCTCTACGTCCTGGAAGAAGATCCGGACGACACGCTCGACGTCGCCAGCAAGGGCGAGCCCGACCAGCGGATCCCGCCGCTGCACGGAAGGCTGATCTACATCCACCGGGACGAGAACGACCGCGAGCAGCACGTCTGTTATCGGGCGCTCCAGCATCAGAACTCCATCGCGTTCCAGGCTCGTCTCCGGGCGGCGCTCACGGCCTCCGGCATCTCGGCGCGTATCCCCGACCGGGCATTGCTGCTGATCCGCCGCGGGCCCATGCCCGGCGGGGCCAAGACGAAGCAGCTCGTCGACGCCTTCACGGCGGCTGGGGGCGTATCGATCGACCCCTCGGACGCGGATCTCCGTGTCTTCGTCGCCCTGCGCGACCTGCACGCGCGGGCGCAGGAGGAGGGCGCGTCCGATCGGTTCGAACGCTGGATCCGTGCCGAGCAGCCGCTCGTGAACACGGCGTTCTTCCGGGATGCGGGTCTCGCCCATGCGGCGAAGGTCGGCCAAGCTCAGGGGAAGGCTCAAGCGGCCGGGGAGGGGTCTGCGGCTCCGGTCCACTCGCCGGTCCTCGACGGTAAAGCCGCCGCCGAGAACTCCGTCGTCGCGAAAGGATCCGCTTCGCCCGTAGCGGCTCGCACCGAAGCGGATGCGATACCGGTCGGGCATCGGCTCACCCCTGGCGTGCCCGGCGTGAGCCTGCCGCTGCGACTTCTGCCTCGCCACACCGCAATCATCGCGGGCTCCGGTTCCGGCATGACCGTGCTCCTGCGCCGCCTCGTGGAGGAGGCCGCTCTCGCCGGGCTTCCGGCCATCGTGATTGACCCCAACAACGATCTCTCGCGGCTAGGTGATCGGTGGCCCAAGCGGCCGCAGGGCTTTTCCCCCGACGACGATCGCAAGGCGGCGCTCTACGCCGAGCGGGTCGAGGTCGTGGTCTGGACCCCAGGCGTCCATGCCGGCCACCCGCTGTTCCTCTCAGTCCTGCCCGACTTTGCGGAGCTGGGGGAGAACCGGGACGAGCGCCAGCAGGCGATCGAGATGGCGGCCGAGACCCTCGGACCGCTGGCCGGCGCCAAGACCAATCTCCAGCGCGGGGTGCTGGCCGATTCGCTGCGCCACTTCGCGGAGCGCGGCGGCGGCAACCTCGCGGCCTTCATGGCCCTGCTGGCAGATCTGCCCGACGGGATCAGCCAGATCGGCAACGCCGCCAAGCTCGGGCTCGGCATGGCGGACCAGCTCCACGCCGCGATCGCTACGAACCCGCTCCTAAAAGTGGAAGGCACGGTGCTCGACCCGCGGCACCTGTTCTTCGGGCGCGACCCGGCGCGCACCCGCATCTCGGTGATCAACCTGTCGGGTCTCGCCTCGGAGGCGGCCCGCGAGGATTTCGTGAACCGGCCCCAGATGACCCTGTTCGGTTGGATCAAGAAGAACCCGTCACCGCGCGGCATGCTCTACGTCGTCGACGAGGCGCAGACCTTCCTGCCCGCCCAGAGGGCCTCGCCCAGCCTCGGCAGCGGCATCAAGCTCGTGGCGCAGGGCCGCAAGTATGGGCTCGGGATGATCGTGGCGACGCAGGTGCCGCGCGGCATCCACAACCAGGTCGTCTCCAACTGCAACACGCAGTTCTTCGGCCGACAGAGCGCGCCCGCGACTATCGCGGCCGCCCAGGAGATCCTCGCGGCGAATGGGGGCGCGGCTGCCGATATCGGCAAGCTGGGGGCAGGGCAATTCTACTTCGCCACCGAGGGATCCGGACGGCCGGCCAAGCTGCGCACGCCGCTCTGCCTCTCCTACCATCCGGCCAACCCTCCGACGCCGGAGGAGGTCATCCGGCAGGCAAAGCGCTCGACCGAGCCGGGCACCCGCGCGCGAGCCTCCTGACTGCACAGATCCCGAGCTGGCACCGCTACGACCAGGGCGGCGACATCAAATGCGCCGCTTCGACTTCGGAGACGGCAGCGCGGCCCCGTCGTTCATCGTAGCGAGAACAGCCATCACGTCCGCGCTTGAGATCGGGATCAGCGATACCTCGGCTATCGCGTCGCCGTAGAGGGCGGCGGCAAGCGAGTGCCGGACCGGCAGCGGCTGCCCATGAGAGGCGGCCCCGACGCAGAGCGTGACAGCCTCAGCATCGGGATGCACGACGATGCCGAAGCCAGCGTAGAATGGACCAGTGTCAAACACGCGCATGGCGATCACGAGACCTTCCGATGCCGAAGCCTCCAGGCTCTCGTCCATCAGCCAAATGCGTCGGCCGGGCTTGAGAAGGTCGTCCAGCCAGACACCGCCGGCCTCATGCCAGCCAGCAACGCAAAACATCGAGAAGAAGGCCGATGCAAGCTTATGGGCGACATCGCGGTCGGGTAGGGGGAGGGCGCCAAGACGCTTGTCGAGGAAGCTATCGACGACGCGGCGCCCGCGCTGATTGGGCTCGAACAGCGCGATATCACAGAGCATGGCGAAGGTTGCTTCGCCGTCGAGCTGTTCTTGGTCGATTAGATCGAGGTGCTTGGCGGCCCGGTCGAAATCCAGCTTCTTGCACTGCTTCACAGCTTCGGCGAGCACAGCCTGGATCGAGGCGCGGATCGGGCGGTAGCATGCGAGGATCTCTTCGCGGCTTGGCGTTGTTCCCTCGGTCAAGGTTGGCCTCCGGATCCGGGATGAGGTCCTCGCATGAGCGGCGTCCGAGATAGGCTGCGCGGCAAGTGGCGCATCACCGAGACCGGCACATGGGACAACGACAATCTAGATCTCGTTGAACCCGCCTTCATCGCCTTCGAACAACCGGGTGTCGGGAGCGAGTTTCGCTTCGGGGCCGTCGTCGCGTCCCTGAACTGCGCCTACAGCCAGACCGATGTCGGCTTTGAATTCCACAGCTCCGACGAGGGCACAGAGGTCTGGAGCGACGGCTGGGCCGAGGTGGACGGGCCGGACGCGATTCACGGCGAGATCGCGTTCCACAACGGCGACGAGACGACGTTCAAGGCACGGCGCTGGTAGCCTCTTCCTGTCCATTTTGTGGGACCGCAATTAGCGTCTGCGGATACGTCTCGTGGCACGTGCCGCAGGTGTGCCACGGCTCAAAGCTCGACGCTGGGGTTGAGCCGGCATGCGACGTGTGCCGCTGGTGTGCCGTTTCGCTCTAAGCTGAGCTGCTAGACCGACTCAGGTCGCCCTGTCTCTGGTCAGGGTGTCGGGAAATGCGCAAGAGAAGCCGATGACCCTCGCCGAAGCTCTACAACGATTTAACCGCAAAGAGCGCCACTGGCTCGTGCGAGACGCTCTCGGATCGGCTTCCGCTCTGCTCGACAAGAGTTTCACGGATCGCATTCAAACTGCCGTTCGGCTACGCGATCCTGATTTCGAAATCGATCCCGAGGCGTTGTGGGCTATCGATTTTCATATCGATTGGCTCGTCGCCGCCCTCCATATGCTTCAGCACGGGCTAGAAAGCGCTGTAGCACCACAACCAAATAATCCGGCGGTAGTTACGGGCAGCCAGCAAGATATCGACTTAGTGATCGCGTCAGGCTCAACGCTCGTTCTAGTCGAAGCGAAGGGTGTAGGGCTCTGGAGTAGCGTAGTGATCCGCCTCCAGTGAAGTGGTCCGCCCTGAGGTATGGCCTTCGGGCCAATGGAGTTGACCCGGTTTGTGGTCCACGACCTATGCAAGTTCTCGGGCTGTTGGAGTTGACCCGGTTTGTGGTCCACGACCTATGCAAGTTCTCGGGCTGTGACAGCTTGGTTGGCGAAGGCTCGGGGCGTCAAGCCGCCCAGGGCCGTATGGGGTCGATCTTCGTTGTAGTGGCACCTCCAGTCCTCGATGCGTTCACGGGCATCGGCCAGCGACAGGAACCACGAAGCGTTCAAGCACTCTGCCCGTAGGCGGCCGTTGAACGACTCGATGTAGGCGTTGTCGGTCGGCTTGCCCGGTCGTGAGAAGTCGATCTCGACCCCGTTCAGGTACGCCCACTGGTCGAGCATGCGCCCGGCAAACTCCGGTCCATTGTCGACCCGCAGGCTCTTGGGCCGCCCGCGCAGCCGGACCAAGGCGTCCAGGGCCGCAGTCACTTGGAAGGCGCGGAAGTTGGCTCTCGGTGTGAGCGAGAGCGCCTCTCGCGTATGGCAATCGACCACCGTCAGGATCCGGAACGGACGCCCGTCGAACAGGCGGTCGGACATGAAGTCCATGGCCCAGACCTCGTTGGGTCCGCCGATGGCCGGCCGCCCTTGCCGGTAGCGACAAGCCCGTTTGCGCTTGGGCAGCTTGGGCCGGATCGACAGCCCCTCGTCCCGGTAGATCCGGTAGGTGCGCTTATGATTCACCTCCCAGCCCTCTCGTCGCAACAGGATGTGCAGCCGCCGATAGCCGTAGCGCACCCGTGCAGCCGCTAACTCCTTCAGCCGCATGCGCAGAGCTACCTGCGGATCGGCGCGCTTGCGGTAGCGCTGGGACGAGCGGCCGAAGCCGGTGGCCTGACAGGCCCGACGCTCGCTGATGCCGTAGGCCACCTGCAGGTGACCGGCGACCTCGCGGCGAGCAGCGGGCCTCACCACTTTCGCTTGAGCACGTCCTGCAGCATGGAGCGGTCCAGTGTCAGGTCGGCGACCAGCCGCTTAAGCTTGCTGTTCTCGTCCTCCAGCTGCTTCAGCCGCCGGATCTCCGGCACGCCCATGCCGACGAACTGCTTCTTCCACCGATAAAACGTCGGCTCGGACACACCCATCTTCCGGCAGACCTCGTCCACCGTCGCACCGTTCTCCGCCTGCCGCAGGGCAAAGGCGATCTGCTCGTTCGTGAAGCGTTTGCGAGGCATGGCATCCACCCTCCTTCAGGGTTCAGGATGCCCGAAAAACTTGCGCTCGACGCGGACCAGTTTGCTGGGTCAGGGTCAGTGGTAAGGTCCTCAGTCAGACCGTCGGCGAAGAATTCTTGCTCGGGATCGTTGCTCAGATTGGCGAAGGGAAGCACCACAAGGGAAAGAGGTGGTAGCGGTTTCGGAGGCAAGCCGTTCTGAACGGCAAGCGTGTTCTCAGGAGAAGGCGCTTTTGCACGTGTGACCGACCAACCGTAGGAGCCTGCGGCTGCTGCGACGGCCGTTGCCACCAGCGCGATCGGAATGAGACCGCGACGGCGAGGAGCTTGGAACGTTGATGCTGGTTTCCTCCCCTGGCTTGGCTCAGGGGTCTCCTCCTCATCCTCCTCCTCATCGCCGGTCAGGGTTAGGGAGCGAACGGCATCGGCCGACAAGGCGAACACGCCGATGGGCCGGGCGATATTTTTGAGGTCCAGCTTGCCTTTGTCCTCGAAGCGGTAGGGGAGCTTGTCCTGCACTTGGTCGTGGACGGATTGTGACACGCACAGGCCACCGGGCTCCGCCAGGGGCTCAAGGCGAGCCGCTACGTTGACTCCGTCACCGAAGAGATCACCGTCTGGTTGAGCGACGACGTCGCCCACGTTGATCCCGAAGCGCAGCCTGAAGCGTCGGTCCTCGGACAAGACCGGCTCCCAGTCGGCCATAGCGCGTTGGATGCGAACGGCGCAGGAAACGGCTCTTAGCGGGCTTGGGAACTCGACGAGCAGGCCGTCGCCCATCGTCTTTACGATCCGGCCCTGGGCCGCGTTGATAGTGGGATCAATGAGTTCGCGTCAAAGGGCCTTCAGGCGCCTGATTGTGCCTGCCTCATCCAAGCCCATGAGCCGGCTGTAACCGACGATATCGGTGACGAGGATTGCCGCTAGACGCCTACCCATCGTCCCATGGCCTTCGGTTTACACGTCCGAGTGCGACGTGCCGTCGGACCCGTGATAACACGCTCGACTTCCACGCAATATAAAATCGGAATTGCTCCACCGCATGGGAAGCGAAGACTGCGGGTCGCCCACAATCGAGCGACCCACAATCCCAGCGTCACTCTGCTGGGGCCAGATCGGCCGACTCAGCAGCCTCCAAGTGCCTGCTGACCTTCAACGTCAACGCGACGAGTCCGCCGGCCAAGGTGCAACCTGCTAGGACGAGCAGGCCCGCCGAGAAATTACCCGTCGCGTCCTTGAGGTAGCCCATCACGTAGGGTCCTGCGAAACCGGACAGGTTCCCGATCGCATTAATCGCAGCGATGCCCGCCGCGGCCGAGGTTCCCGTCAAGAACGCGCTCGGGATAGGCCACAAGAGCGGCGGCGTGGCTGAGACGCCAATCTGGCTCAAGCAGAGCAGACCAAGCACCAGGACCGGCTCCGAGACCAGCGCCGCTCCGGCTACGCCGACGGCGGCGAGGACCATGGCGAAGCAGACGTGCTCCCGCCGCTTCAAGGTGCGATCAGAGTTGCGGCCCAGCAGGACCATGCCGACAGCGCCGAACACAAACGGTAGGGCGGATAGCAGACCAGTCTGGAAGTTGCTGACGCCGAACCCCTTCACGATGGTGGGGAGGAAGAACGCCACCCCATAGCTTGCGGCGTTCAGGCAGAAGTAGACGAACGAACAGGCGAGCACGCGCGGGTCAGACATAGCCTTGGTGATGCTGACGTGCCCGGCATGGGCTTTCTGTTCGTGCTCTGTGGCCAGGCGAGCCTCAAGCCAGGATTTTTCGTCGTGCGTGAGCCACGTCGCCATGGCTGGACGGTCCGTGAGATAGAAGATGACGCCGAAAGCCATGAGGATCGACGGCACCGCTTCAAGAATGAAGAGCCACTGCCAGCCGTCGAGACCGGCACCAGTGAGGTTCAGGAGTGCCCCCGAGACCGGCGCACCGACGATCGAGGAGAAGGGGATGGCCAGCATGAATAGGGCAACGACCCGGGCGCGGTAGACCGAGGGGAACCACAGCGTCAGGTAAAAGATGATGCCGGGAAAGAAGCCCGCCTCCGCGATACCGAGCAGGAAACGGAGACTGAAGAACACCCACTCGTTGGAGATCCCGGTCGCCGAAGAGATCGGACGTATGAAGGCGAATAGACCGGAGATCACACCCCAGCTGAGCATGATGCGGGCGATCCAGAGTCGCGCACCAAAGCGATCCAAAGCAAGGTTGGAGGGAACTTCAAGAAGAAAATAGGAGAGGAAGAACAACCCGGCACCGAAACCATAGGCGGCCTCCGACAAGCCAAGGGCCGCGTTCATCTGCAATTTGGCGAAGCCGACATTCACTCGGTCGAGGTAAGCGACGAAGTAGCAGACAAAGAGAAACGGCATCAGCCGCCACATCACTTTGCGGATAGTGACACTCTCGATTTCAGCCATGACGCCTCCACTCCCGATACTTTCAATGGCTCGTTGTTCTGGCGCGTATAGCTTGCCGTGGTCCTGAGCTGAATTTATTAGAACAGGCCGAACAGCAAGCATCCCAATACGGTCAAGGTCACGGCGCTCGCGATGAGTGTTCCTGGCGGATCATCGAGAAGTGGATTGCGGACTTGGGTTCTGAAGCTCATGGCCGCCTCCCGTTCTGCTGCGGAGAGTGCGCCGCCTGTTGGGCGATGTCACTCAAGGAGGCCAAGACTTAGTGACAGCCGGGTCCCACACGTCCACTTTTGGCATCCGGCCAAGTCAGGTTTAAGCCTCCGTTTCAGAACTGCCGAAATCGGCATTTTGCATCCTGGCTGCGACGTAGATAGCCGGTCAGCCATCTCCTCAAATGACAGGAAATGGCGTAGCTTCCTAAGCACCAAGGCTCAACAGTATCAGCAGTTTACATGCTGACCAACAAGGGAGGGCCACCGCATGACCGTCGCGGCAGCTCCCTTCCCGGAAGCAGCGGGCACGCCCTGTTATCGAGTGCAATTGATCGACCTTGAGGGCAACGTCGTTCGGACCGAACGCCTGCAGGCTACCACCGAAAATGAGGTACTGGCTCTCGCGTCCGCAATGACCGATGGCTACGCTGTCGAACTCTGGGACCGACTCAGGTTCGTAGAGCATTTCGACGCCGCACATCCGCACTTTTGAACTATCGGGTAGGGGGAGCCAACTCGGTTTGGAGCGTTAACTTATTGTTGACATGGGCAACTCAGGCTCAACCGCCGCGTAGCGAACAGCTCGGGATCGTCTCTGTCTTGGCGACCTACCTCTTCGACCTACACAGTGACAGCCTGTCATCGTGGGATGATGAGGGACAGGAATGCGCGAAACCTGAGGAAATCGTGCAGCGCGCTAGCGAGATGCTGACGACCGCTCTGGAAGGCACGAGATACGATCACGCAGTGGTGTCTGTGCGTGATGCAAACGGGAGGTGGGTCCTGACGGTCACGCTCAACCGGCGGTTGGGGCCTCGCAGCGACTGGGCTACCCCTGTCCGGCCCGGAACGGATCTAGACAGCGCGTCGTTCGACTCCTGAGACGCCACGTTCAGGGCGCCTTTGAAGGACGGAGAACAGCATGGCTGTCGATAAGGATCGCGTCGAAGGCTCCGCTACGAATCTCGGTGGGAAGGTAAAGGAAGGCGCCGGCAAGGTCACCGGCGATGAGAAGCTCAGGAACGAAGGACTTGCCGATCAAGCCAAGGGCAAGATCCAGAATGCGGTGGGCGGCGTGAAGGACGCGCTCAAGGCGAAGTAACCTCTCCTACATTCAGCCTCTCGCGTGCTCAGTGATGTGCGCGAGAGGCGCTGAGCTCCCCGGAAGTATCTCAGAATGTTCGCCTCGTTAGGGCTTACTGCCTGCTGAGGCGTAAACCCGAACGGCACCACAGGGTGGAGTGGGACGTATGGCCGATCAAATTCCGAACGTCCCTGGTAGCCCGCACTTACGAACCGTTGCCATGCCTCGGGACACCAACGCCTCAGGCGCCATTTTCGGAGGCTGGACCGTTTCGCAGATGGATCTGGCTGGAGGCACCTTCGTCGCTCAACGCGCCCAGGGGCGCTTCGTGACCGTCAGCATCGAAGCGATGCGATTCCTGAGGCCCATCTCGGTGGGTGATGAGGTGAGCGTCTACTGCACCCTCCAGGAGGAGGGCGACACCTCGATAACGGTCAAGATCGAGACTTGGGTTCGTGACCGATCCGGCACCAACCCGGAGAAGGTGACGGAAGGGGTGTTCACCTACGTGGCTCTGGATGAGGACGGAAAGCCTCGCGCTCTCAACGTCCATGGGTAAGGGCAGATCGGGGCGTAGCTGACGGCCCGTCGAGGTAAACTCCTCATCGCAAGGACACTTGAGGTCAGTCGAGCACCGGATCGAAAGCCGTTGGGAAAATGGGGCTGGGAGTGCCCACGTCGCAGCCTGGGTTCTGAACCAAAGCCGTTCCCCAACGTTTTTTCCTCATGGAGCAGATTTTCTGCCGTATCCTGATTAGTGCTCCTGAGTGCACAATCAGGATCGATGCTGAGACTGAACGAAAAGCTGCAGAATCAGCTGAGGCTTTCCTGCGGCTGTGCAAGGGACGAATTCAATCATTGACCGTTGAGATTGAGTGTTTTGACGGTCGAGCAGGTGAACGTATGCTGACCTACCTCTCCGAAGTAGCAGAAGAGTTGGATTGCGTCTAAATGCCAAAGGCAAACTTAAGCTTGAACATTGGCAATTCATGTTTTTCTTCTTCTCTAATCGCCTCGGCTGCGCTGGATCGATCCTCTTATCCGTTGTGCTCACATTGGTGCTGATCGCGATATTTCGAGGTCTCTAAAAGCTCACAAAGAAAGGCACAGTTGAAGCATGTTATGACTATCAAGCCGATCGCTCTTCAATGCGAAGGGCGGATGTAGGTCTCCCTAGCAGGTTCAGCCGCATCCGAGTGCTTCTGCGGGCTTAGAGCGTGGAGACAGCGGATCGACCGTAGGTCGACGCTGGTTGAGGAGAGCTACTGAGATCGCTACGACCGAGACGCGAAAATTTGTCCAACGCAGCGCAGCTTGCGGCGCAATTCAATTCTGACCCAAAATATTCCTACTACATCTCAGGAAGCTTCACCGCCAATACATAAATTTGCCATTTTCTGGTTCGGATAAGAAGCTGTATTGTGCAGGCCCCTCTTCAGCGAGCACCGCCGAACCGACTCGGTCAAGGTAAGACTGGATGCGGAATGACTTTTCCTCGAGCGGTTCGGCTCCTGCGTCAAACGAAGGAGCGTTGCGCGATCTCGATGTGCTGGTGATTGGCGCCGGCCTTTCCGGCGTCGCTGCTGGCTACTACCTGCAGGCGCAGTGCCCCGGCAAAACCTACGCAATACTCGAGGCCCGCGATGCCATGGGCGGCACCTGGGACCTCTTCCGCTACCCCGGATTTCGCTCAGACTCCGATCTCTACACCTTCGGCTTCAGCTTTCGGCCTTGGACAGCAAACAGGTCGATCGCCGATGGCGCCTCGATCCTGCGCTACGTGCGCGATACGGCCGCTGAATACGGCATCGACCGGAAGGTCTGCTACGGTCACCGCGTGCTCAACGCCGCGTGGAGCACCGCGGAGGCGCGCTGGCACGTGCAGGTAGAGATCCGCGGCAACCCAGCGCCAGTCCACTTCACCTGCCGCTTCCTGTTCGGTTGCGCCGGCTACTACAACTACGATCAGGGCTACATGCCCGGCTGGCCAGGGATGGAGCGCTTCCAAGGCCCCGTCGTGCACCCGCAGGCCTGGCCTGAAGATCTCAACTATGCCGGCAAGCGCGTGGTGGTGATCGGCAGCGGCGCGACCGCCGTGACACTCGTGCCTGAGATGGCCAAGACCGCCGCGCACGTCACCATGCTGCAGCGCTCTCCCTCCTACGTCATGGCTCTGCCGGCCGAGGACCGGATCGCCAACTGGCTGATGAAGCGGTTGCCGTCGCGGCTCGCCCACAGACTTGCACGCTGGAAGAATGTGAGCCTTGCCATATTCCTCTATCAACTCGCTCGCAGGAAGCCGGATCTGCTCAGCGCGCAACTGCGCAAAGCCGTGCAGGCTCAACTCGGGCCGGACTACGACGTCGCCACGCACTTCACGCCGGCCTACAAGCCCTGGGACCAGCGCCTCTGTTTTGTGCCGGACGGCGATCTGTTCCAGGCAATCCGGAAGGGTCAGGCCTCGGTTGAGACTGACACCATCGAGACATTCAACGAGGCAGGGCTGCAGCTTGCCTCGGGCAAGCACCTGGAGGCCGATATCGTCGTGGCTGCCACCGGCCTCGAGTTGAAGATGATGGGCGGTGTGACGCTCGAGGTTGATGGGACGCGAATCGAGGCTTCGGCAACCCACCTCTACAAGGGCATGATGCTCAGCGACGTGCCCAACTTCGCTGCGGCCATTGGCTACACCAACGCCTCTTGGACACTGAAATGCGAGCTGACGGCGCGCTATGTCTGCCGCCTGATCCGGCGCATGGATGCGCGCGGTGAGGCTTGGTGCGTGCCGCGGCGCGATGGCAGCGAGGGCGAGGCGCCAGCCATCGACTTCTCGTCCGGCTACATCCAGCGAGGCAGCCACCTTCTGCCGAAGCAGGGCACACGCAAGCCGTGGAGGCTCTACCAGAACTACGCGCTCGATTTCCTCACCATCCAGTTCGGCTCGATGGACGAGGCGCTCGAGTTCGGCCGTCTCAGTCCGCAGCAGGGCGCGGCAGCGCCCCCATCAGCTCAAGTTCTGGCTTGACGAACCTTCAAGGGCGGACCTCCCGCGTCACTTCAGGTCGAAGTCTGCCAAGGATGGGATGTCGATGCTGGTGGCAACAAGAGGCACAGCCCAGCCAGCACGACGGATTTTCTAGGACTTCACCATCGCCCTGGAGAGAGGTTCTGGGCCCGGCGCGGCTCCCACGGGCTCGCGATCGTGAGGGAGCTGGGTGGACGGGCCAACAGGGCCTTTAATGTCGCATGTCTATCGTGCTGTGCCGCCGAAAGAGGCAGCCTGACGAACGCGGCTTTCAGACGCCGCAAGCCCGCTGCGGAAGGCGGGGGCGGCGAGCTGCCCGATGTGGCCCAATTGCGCCGTGAGCGCGTCATACGCGCTGATCGGCATCTGAGCCACCTGCTAAGATATTGATGTGATTGGAGGCACTTAGCGCACCGAAGAGCTGGGTCCTCCACCTTCGGAGGGCAACGCTCTATCCAGCTGAGCTACGGGTGCTGGCCGCGGCCACTCCCTAGCCCAACCGCGCCGCCAGCGCAACGGCCGCCGCCGGCTCGTTCTCACCCGAGGGCGCGCTCAGATCATCGGCCAGTGTTGCCTCCGCGTCCTTGTGTTCGCGCGCCGTTTCCCGGCCCCTGGCATGGGTCTGAGGGATCAAAGGCGGGCAGGCGTGTCGGAGGTGTTGGGCGGCCGAGACAGGGCGGCGAACAATTTCGGGTCGCTGCGTCTTCTGTTCGCCGTCTTGGTGGTTCTGTCGCACGCACCCGAACTCGTGGACGGAAACCGCTCGCGCGAGTTGCTCACGCAGGTCTTCGGCACGCTGTCCTTCGGGGAGATCGCCGTCGACGGCTTCTTCCTGGTGAGCGGCTACCTGATCACCGCGAGCTACTGCGCCAAGCGCTCCTTCTCCGACTACGTGATGCGCCGGGTATTGCGGATCTACCCGGCCTTCGTGGTCGCCTCCCTGATCTGCATCGCCGTCGTCGCGCCGCTCGGCGGCGGCAATGTCGCCGCGGCCTCGCCGCTGGAGACCCTGCTCCGGCTGTCGCTGCTACTCATGCCGGTGGTCCCGGGCGCCTTCGCGGAGCTGCCCTATCCGCTGCTCAACGGCTCCATGTGGACGATCCCCTGCGAGTTCGGCTGCTACCTGCTGCTCGGCCTCGTCGGCACCGCCCGGGCCCTGCGGCGGCGGGGCCGCTATCTCGTCATGCTCGCGGGCCTCGGCGTCCTCCTCGCCCTGCGCTGGCTCTACCTGCCCGTCGGGCATCCGGGCGACGGGCTCGGCTCCCTGTCGGAGATGATCCGCCTCACCTTCGTGTTCTGCTGCGGCGGCGCCTTCCGGCTGTTCGGCGACCGGATCGCCTATACCGGCCGCGGCGCGGGCCTCGCCGCCCTTCTGCTCCTGCCGCTGATGTTCAGCCGGCCGCTCGCCGAGCCGGCCTTCGCGATCCTCGGGGGCTATCTCGTCTTCTGGTTCGCCTTCGCGGTGCGCCCCAACGCGCTCAGCCGCGTCACCGCGCAGGTCGATTTCTCCTACGGCCTCTATCTCTACGCCTGGCCGGTGCAGAACCTGCTAGTCGCCCGGCTGCCCGGGATCTCGCCCTGGGCGGTCGCGGCCCTGACCCTCGCGGCCGTCATCCCCCTCGGGATCCTGAGCTGGTACCTGATCGAGCGGCCGATGCTCCGGCACCGGCCGGGCGCGAGTGGCTCCCCCCGACTCGAACCGGGCGAGGCGCCGGCCGCGAAGCCCGCGCTCAGCCCCCAGGCCTCGTGACCGCGGCCCGTCTCGCGGGTTCTGTGATGAGGATGCAGCACGCGACCAGGGGAGCGGGCGATGTCGCAGACCATCGATCGCGGAACGCTCGACCGGCTGATCGCCCTCGGCCGCAGCCGGGGGGAACTCACCGTGGATGACCTGCGGGCGGCGCTGCCCGTGGAGCGCATGGACGTCGATGCCCTGGTCCTGGTGATGCTGGAACTCGAGGCGGCGGGGGTGAGCGTCGAGCCCGAGGCCTTCGGACCACCCACGGACCGGTCGGTGCCCTCGCCGGCGATCCTGCCGGCACGGGATCCGGGCAGCGTACCGCCGATCCGGCGGGCGGAGGGGGTGGCTGTCGCGGTGTCGGCGACCGCCCCGGTGCGGCAGCCGACCGAAGCGACGCAGCCGGCGCCGGAGGACCGGGCCGGCGTCAACCGGGCGATCGTCCTGGCGGGCCTCGCGACGCTGCTCGTCCTGGGCGCCGTTCTGCTGATGCTGTGAGAGCCCGAAGCGGAACGCTTCGGCCGATGGCTCCGTTGGCCCGGGCCCGACAGGAAAGACCCAGAGGAAGAGCCCGCCCCATGCGTCCACGCACCGACGGAACCCTGGCCCTGCTGGTCGCGTCCCTGCGCGACGGGGCCGCCCATATCGAGGCGCTGCTGACGCTGGCGCGGATCGAGCTCGACGGCAATCTGCGGGCGATTGTCTCGCTGATCGCCATCGTCGGCACGATCCCGGTGCTCCTGATCGTCACCTTCTTCCTCGGCCTCGACGCCGTGGTGAAGCTACTGGCCGTGCCGTTCGGCTCCGAGGCGCCGGCGGCGCTGATCGTCGCCGCGCCCTTCCTGGCCGTGGCGCTCGCGCTGGGCTGGCTCGGGGCGCGCCGGATGGCGCTGTCGAACCTGGAGCCCTGGCGGACGTGGCGACAGGTGAAGCGGGACGTCCGGGAGGTGGCGCGGACCGGAGCCTGAACCGCCCGGAGCGCTTCAGAGCAGGATGCGGACAAGCGGAGGCCGGCTTTCCGAGAACATCATGCCGTAACGAAGATATAGAGCGCTCGCTGCCGAAGGGGACGCCGGTTCGGCGCAGGCGAGCGCGTCAGGTCAAGAACTCAGGGCCGCTTCCGATTGCAACGCGATCGGGGACGGCTCTAGCGCGTCGGCACCAGGATTCCGCTGAGGCCCGGCGCCAGCGGCACGTCGAGCTGGCAGCGCAGCCCCCCGGCCGCGAAGGCGATGTCGACGGTGCCGTCGAGTTCGCGCTGCACGCCGCCGGTGATCAGCCGTGTCCCGAATCCGGTCCGGGTCGGCTCCCGCACCGGCGGGCCGCCGCTCTCCTGCCACGTCAGATGCAGGCGCGACCTCCCCGCCACGGAGGCGGCGAGCGACCACGTCACCCGGACGCGGCCCTCCGGCACCGAGAGCGCGCCGTACTTGGCGGCGTTCGTGGTCAGCTCGTGAATCGTCATGCCGAGCGCCAGCACCTCCCGGGGGGACAGGGATAGGTCGGGACCCTCGAGGCCGATCTGATCGCCGCCGGTCCGGTAGGGCTTGAGTTCGTTCTCCAGCACCTCGGCCAAGGGGGCGCCACTCCAGGCCTCGCGGGTCAGGAGGTCATGGGTCTTCGACAGGGCCAGGATCCGCGCCTCGAGGGCGCCCTCGGAACCGCGCGACTGACGCACCAGGGCCTGCACGGTGGCCAGCGTGTTCTTCACCCGATGGTTCAGCTCGTGCAGCATCGTGACCTGCTGCTCCTGCAGGGCGCGCCCTCGGCGGATCTCCCCATGCAGTGCGCCGGTGCTGCGCTGGAGCGTGCCGGCCATGGTGTCGAGCTTGCGGCCCAGCCGCCCGAATTCCGTGGTGCCGCGCAGGCCGGTGCGAGCCGCGAGGTCGCCCGCCTGCCAGGCGGCCGCCGTGCGCAGCAGGCGCTCGATCGGCCGGCGAATGAACACCCGCCCGGCCACCAGGGCGGCGGCCAGGGCCAGAACCGCGCCCAGGGCGATCAGCACCAAGCCACGGCGCGTGGCGGCGTCGATATCCGCGAAGGCCGCCGCGCAGTCGCGACCGACCACCACGCGCACGCCCGCGAGCGGGCCGTCCGGCCTGACGGTGGCGATGATCCGCTCCCGGCCGTCGAGGCCTTCGGCAACGCGAACCGTCCCGCCCTGGGCGTCGAGCATGGCGACGCGTCCGGGCGGGATCGGCTTGCCGATCCAGGCCGGCCCGTCCGGACGCCGGGCGATGACCAGGCCGTCGCGGTCCGTGACGGTGATCGCCGTCTCGTCCTGACGCAGCGCCTGCTCCAGGTGGTCGGAGAGCCAGTCGAGGTCGACGGCAGCCAGCAGGACGCCCTTGGGGACCGCCGTCGCATCCTCCCCGCGCCCCACCGCCCGGGCGAAGTGGATCGAGGGCCGTCGCGAGACGTGGCCCACCGTGTAGCCGCCGATGGCGAAGCCGGCCGACTCCAGGGCTTGGCGGTGATAGACGCGCATGCCGCTCGAATAGGCGCCCGGTACCGAGCCGGCGCTGTCGCAGATCACGGTGCCCTCGGGATCGGTGAGCGCGAGCAGGAGCACGTGCGGGAGCCGCGCGGCGGACCGCTTCAGATAGGCGGCGCAGGATGACGGGTCGCGCGCCTGCACGGACGGATCCCCGGAGATCAGGTCCAGGGCCTGCCGCATCCGCTCGGCGGTCTGGGAGAAATCCGCCGCGACGCCCCGGGCGCTGGCGAGGGCGTCGGCGCGCACGGCCGCGTTCCGGCTCGCCCGCAGGGCGACCTCGTTGTAGCCCTGGATTGCCAGCGCCGGCGCGAGCGCCAGTAGGACCAGCAGCAGGATGCGCGTCGTCAGCGAGAGGGAGGGCAGCGGCATGGGGGAGCGCGCGAGTCCGTCAGTCGAGGCCGGCGCTCATCGCGCGCACCCGGGCAGCCAGCGCTTCGACGGGGAAGGGCTTGGTGATCATCCGGATGCCCGGCCCCAGGTGCGGTCGAGATGCGTGCTGGCGGTCACGAGGTGGCCGTCGTCGGGCATCGCGTCCCGGGCGTTGAAGGCGAGGTTGAGAGGGCATTCTCGAGCTGGTGCGGGCGGACCACCTCGTCCTCGAGGGCGCGGTTGCGCCGCCGGAGATCCTCCGTCTCACCCGCACTCATGAAAGGGCGACCGCGCCGCGCCACCCGGACGCAGCCGAGGCATGGGTGGAGGCGTGGTCGGGGGCGGTACTCCGGCGCATACCGGCGTTCTTGCAGAACCGACCGGGGCTTGCCAGCCTGCAGACGGGACCGCCCCCGGTGGTTCGCGGGACGGATCGTCTCAGCGCCCGCGCGGCAGGCCCGCGCCGGGGCGCAGATGCAGGAAGCTGCGCTCGCCGGTGGCCGCTTCCGCCACGTGCTGGATCGTATCGAGCAGGTCGGACACCGCCTGCGGCGCGGACGGACGAAAACGGGCCTCCGGCGCGACCCAGCGCTTCTGCGTGCGGCCCGCGGCGATCTGTGCCGCGCTCAGCGCGTCGAAATCCCGGCCTTGGGTCATGCTCAGCCCTCCATGAGAAAATCTGCCCGGAACATGGTTGATGAAAGGTTAATGCCGGGCCCGCCCCGGTGCGGGGACCGGCTGCGGGCCGCGGGTGGTGGCACACGGAGGCAACGGACCGGCCCGGCTTGATCGGCGCCGCCGTCCCGCCTAAACAGCAAAACCTGAAGCACATCAATAGATTAGTGTGATTACAAACTACCGCTCCCGGGCCATTGCCGCTCACGGTTCCGGATGTCGGTCGCGGTGACCGGCTCCGCCGGACTCGCGATCGGGAGCCGCGTCGCCGGGACCTGGGCCGGGCTGCGCCCCCTGGCGCCGTTCTTCTTCCTGTACGTGACCTTCGGGGCCACGCTCGGCTTCCTGTCCGGCGGGGTCCCGCTGATCCTGCGGGCGCGGGGCGTCGACCTGGTCGAAGTCGGGCTGCTGCAGCTCATCAACCTGCCGGTCGGGCTCACCTTCCTGTGGGCCCCCGTCCTCGACCGCGTCCGCCTGCCGGTCCTGGGGCACCGGACCGGGTGGATCGCGGCCGCGCAGGCGTCGACCGTCCTCCTGCTGACCACCATGAGCTTCGGCGAGCCCTGGCCGCTCCCGCTGCTCCTCGCCCTGGCCGTGGCGGCCTGCGCCTGCGTGGCGACCATGGACATCGCCCTGGAGGCCCTAGTGGTCGAGACCGTGCCGGCGGCGCAGCGCGCCTTCGTGGCCTCGGCCAAGCTGTGCGGGGCTTCGCTGGGCGGGATCCTGGGCGTCGGCGTGCTGGTCGGCGCCTTCGGCAGCCTCGGCTGGCGCGGCGCGGCCCTGGCCTGCGCGGCCCTCGACGCACTCTGCCTGCTGCCGATCCTGGGCTGTCCGGAGGTGCGCCTGCACGGGGCGGCGCCCCCCGAGCGGTGGGCGGGCTCCCTGGCACGGCTGCGCGACTTGGCGGGGCACGTGCTGGTGCTCGGGGCCTATTTCGCCGCCGCCTACCTGCTGTCCGGGCCCAACACCCTGGCGCTTCTCGATCTCGGCGTCTCCCTCGGCCAGGTCGGATTCCTGACCGGCAGCGTCCTGCCGGCGATCAACCTGGTCATGGCCCTGGCGGCGGGCGGGCTCGCCGCCCGGTTCGGCACGGTCCGGCTGATCGCCGCGGGCGCGCTCGGCGTCCTCGCCTCGGGAGCCCTGATGGCGGCTGCCTGCGCGGGCGGGATGGCGGACCTCGCGGTCGCCGCCACGGTCCTGAACTTCGTCGCCGGCGGGTTCCTGGGCGTGCCGGTGTTCAACATGATCTATCGCTGGGCCCAGGGGCCGAAGCCCGCCACCGACTACGCGCTGCTCTTCGGGGCGGCCTTCTTCGCCGCCATGCCGTTGCGGGTGGCTGCCCCGGCGCTGGCCGGCTGGATCGGCTGGCCGGGCTACTTCGCCGCCACCCTGCCGCTCTACGCCGCCGCGGTGGCCTGGCTCGCCGTCGCGGTGGGCCGGACCCTTCGAGCCGACGGGGGAACGCGATGATCGCGGAGGTCGCCGCCCGGGTTCCCGACGCGCTCGCGGCCTACCGGGACGGCATCGCCGTCGGTCCCGGCGGTGGGCAGGCGCTGCCCCTCTGCGCGCTGCGCGATCCCTGCCTGTTCGACGCGACCCTGTCGGCCTTCGCGGCGGGCCTCGGCCAGGGCTGCGGCACGGCCTGTGGCGGAGCCTGCGCGGTCCCCGACCGGCGCGTCGTCGTCTCGTACTGGAGCCAGTTCTACCTGGCCGCGCTGGCCACGCCTGCGCTGACCGCCCTGATGCGCCTCGGCCGCCCGCTGCCGCTCGCCTTCGACGCCCTGCGCCTCGAACTCGACGCGACCGGCCGCCCCGTCCGCTTCCTCATCCCTGAGGCGGAGACAGGCTCCGACCCGGCCCCCGGACTCGCCGGGCTGATCGAGGCGCATCTGCACCCGTTCGTGGAGCTGTGCCACGCCCGATGCGGGATCGCCCCGCGGATCCTCTGGGGCAATGCCGCGGTCATTCTCGACTACGTCGCGCGGGAACTCGGGGGGACGTCCGGCGCGTGCGAAGCCGGGGCGGGGACCGGCTGTGACGACGTCGCGGCCTGCCTCGGATGGCGCGGCGGCCCGGCCTGCGCTAGGAGCCCGCTCGCGCAGGCGCTCTGCCCGGGGGCGTCGGGCTGCCGGCGACGGCGCGTCTGCTGCCTGCGCCACCGCCTGCCCGGGATTCCCTCCTGCGGTGCGCTCTGCCCCGCCGAATGCGCCGCCCAACGCTGATCCGAGCCGCGATGCTGAAGGCCTTCCTCGCCTATTACCGGCCGTACCGGACCCTGTTCCTGGTGGATTTCGGCTGCGCGGTGCTGTCGGGCCTGCTGGAACTCGGCTTCCCCGTCGCCGTGAAGGGCTTCATCGACTCCCTGCTGCCCCGGCAGGATTGGGGCCTGATCCTGCTCGCCGCGGCGGCGCTGGCGCTGGTCTACGTGGCCAATGCCGGCCTGATGGTGGTGGTCACCTACTGGGGCCACGTGCTCGGCATCAACATCGAGACCACCATGCGGGCGCGGGCCTTCGACCACCTGCAGAAGCTCTCGTTCCGCTTCTACGACGGCCAGAAGACCGGCCACCTCGTCGCCCGGGTGACCAAGGACCTGGAGGAGATCGGCGAGGTCGCCCATCACGGGCCCGAGGACCTGTTCATCGCCGTGATGACGCTGGTCGGCGCCTTCGCGCTGATGCTCTCTGTCCACGCACCGCTGGCGCTGATCACCGGGGCGATCCTGCCGGTGATCGCCTTCGTGTCGATCCGCTACGGCGGCAGCATGACCCGCAACTGGCAGGCGCAGTACGGCCGGGTCGGCGCCTTCAACGCCCGGATCGAGGAGAATGTCGGCGGGATGCGGGTCGTCCAGGCATTTGCCAACGAGCCGCACGAGCGCGCCCTGTTCGCCCTGGACAACGCCCGCTACCGCGACACCAAGCTCGAGGCCTACCGGCTCATGGCGGCGGGCCTGTCGATCAACTACCTCGGCCTGCGCCTCGTCCAGATCGCGGTGCTGCTCGGGGGCGCGGCCTTCGTGGTGCGGGGCGACCTGACGCCCGGCGGCTTCGTGGGTTTCCTGCTGCTGGTCGGCGTATTCTACCGGCCGCTGGAGAAGATCGGCGCGGTGGTCGAGACCTACCCGAAGGGCGTCGCCGGCTTCCGCCGCTACCAGGAGCTGCTCGCCACCGAACCCGACATCACCGACCGGCCCGACGCCCGCGCGGTGGAGTCCTTACGCGGCGACATCCGCTTCGAGGGGGTGGGTTTCGGCTACGGCCCCGGCCGCCCGGTCTTCACCGGCCTCGACCTCGCGGTGGCGGCCGGCGAGACGGTGGCGTTCGTGGGCCCCTCGGGCGTCGGCAAGACCACCCTCTGCGCCCTGCTGCCGCGCTTCTACGAGGTCGAGGCGGGGCGGATCGCCGTCGACGGGATCGATATCCGCGACCTGACGCTCGCGAGCCTGCGCCGCCAGATCGGCATCGTGCAGCAGGACGTGTTCCTGTTCGCCGGCACGATCCGGGAGAACATCGCCTACGGCCGCCTCGGCGCCACCGAGGCCGAGATCGACGCGGCCGCCCGGCGCGCCCGGCTCGGGTCGCTCCTCGACAGCCTGCCGGAGGGGCTCGACACGGTGGTGGGCGAGCGCGGGGTGCGGCTGTCGGGCGGGCAGAAGCAGCGCATCGCCATCGCGCGGGTCTTCCTGAAGAACCCGCCGATCCTGATCCTCGACGAGGCGACCTCGGCCCTCGACACCGAGACCGAGCGGGAGATCCAGCGGGCGCTGGCGGAACTCGCCCGCGGGCGCACGACCCTGGTGATCGCCCATCGTCTCGCCACCATCCGGGACGCCGACCGCATCGTGGTGCTGGGGGAGGGCGGCGTGGTCGAGCAGGGCCGGCACGCGGCGCTCCTCGCCGCACAAGGCCCCTACGGCCGCCTGCACGCGGCCCAGTTCGGGCGTGCCGACGGGGAGCCGGAGGGGATCCTCGCCGCCGAGTGAGGAAGACCGGGCGGCCCGCGCCGGTCCCGCCCGGAGCGGGCCCGGCCCTAGGAATGCGTCCGCGGCTCGGACCCCGTGGAATCGCGGACGACGAGGCGGGTGGGGAACAGCCTCTGCGCAAGGTCGTCCGGAGGGCGCGTGCCCTCGATCACCTCCACCAGCGTCGCGAAGGCGAACCGCACCATGTCGAGGGTCGGCACCTCGACCGAGGTCAGGCTCGGCACCGTGTAGGCACCCTGGACGAAGTTGTCGAAGCCGACCACCCGCATCGCCTCGGGCACCCGCACGCCGCTCTCGTGCAGGGCCTTCAGCACACCGAACGCCACCTGATCGTCGGCGGCCACGATCGCGTCCGGCCGGGACCGGCGCGCGAGGAGATCGAGCGTCACCCGGTAGCCGCTCTCGGAACTCCAGTCGCACGGGACGACGAGGTCCTCGCGCAGGTCCAGACCCGCCTCCGCCAAGGCGTCCTTATAGCCCCGGTACCGCTCGGCCACGGTCCGCAGCCGCCCGTCGCGCTCGCCCTTGTAGAAGCAGATCAACCGGCTCCCCGCCTGGATCAGGTGACGGACGGCTTCGTAGACCGCGTCGCGCTCGGCCCGCATGGCGAAGTGCGTGCCCGGCACATCGAGGCCGAACACCACGAACGGGAAGCGCTTCGCCTGCAGCAGCGCGATCAGCGGGTCGTCCCGGCGATCGGCCAAGACCACGATGCCGTCGACCCGGGCCTCGCTGACCAAGCTGGCGATCCGGCTCAGGCCGTCCGGATCGTCGCCGCGCCAGCGCCGGTGGACCAGCGTGTAGCCGTGCTGGTCGGTGACGTGCGCGAAGGTCTGCAGGACGAGGCCCTGATAGGTCTCCTGCATCAGACCCGACACGTCGTCGTAGGGTTGGGCCCCCACGGAGAACACGCAGGCGATGCTGCGGCTCGGCTTCTTCCGCAGCGAGCGGGCCGCGAGGCTGGGCACGAAGTCGAGTTCGCGCATGGCGGCCTCGATGGTCGCGCGGGTGGTCCGGGCAACCTTCTCGGGGTGGTTCAGGACCAGGGAGACCGTCTGGAAGCTCACGCCGGCCCGCCGCGCGACATCCTTGATCGTCATCTGGCCCATTATCACCTCAGCCCCGGCCTGTCGGCCAAGTCAGCGCTCCCAGGGACGATTCCGGCTTGCCGCGTCCGGGGCCCCAAACGCTGCCTTGTCTGATGAACCAGTCTAGGGCCGACTTGATCGGAGATAAAGCTGCGGATGCGAGGGAAACACCCCCTCTAATAGGGAGGATGCGGGTAAACCAAACTCGAAGACTGCCATCGCCGCAATGAAAGCGGAGGGCGATCCGCGGCAGACGGTCGGGTCCCGGACGCTCTCCGCCGCGCTCGATCCACGACACGCGCCGTGGATCCCCCGGGTGATCGATGCGGCGGCCGAACGGCTCCGTCAGCCGACCCGGTCGCGCCATGTCCGCACCAACCTGAGCAGCACGCTGCGGACATGGGACCGAACGGAGGTGTTCTCTGCCATGGGCTGCCGTGGGAGGCGCTGGACCGCGGAATGTCCAGAAACACGCCCATTCGAAGAGCGTTGCTACGTAAAAAGTGGGTCGGCCGCGGAGGCTGCACCCCAGGCCCACCCACCAAGGGCGTATCGCGAGGACCGCATCGACGCGTCGCTTCCTCCGGTATGATTGCCCCGGATGTTCGACAGAACGCTCTTAATATGCGCGCGCAACTTATCTTTGCTTTGTGAAGCCTTGTCGGTGCTCTTGGCGGCAGGTGGATTGGTGGAGGACGACATGGCAAGGGCCCCGGATCAGGAGCGCCGTCTCTTTAAGCCACAGGAACGTGGTCGGGAGGGCGTCCGACGAAACCTATAGTGGATAGCTTTGCCGGAATCTCGCCATCATTGCACTGCCCCCGACAAATTCAGGTTTTACATGCATTAAGGTTTATCCTGTCCAATACCTATCCCTGTCGTGTTCCGCACTACGTAGAGAAATCCATACGCCCGTCAGTGGGTAGCAGGAGGGGGGAGGTCGGTGCCCGAGCGCTTTTACTTCGACGTCGAGAACGGCCGGGACACGATCCGCGACGAGGAGGGCGTGGAGGCCGGCAGCCTGGATGAGGCCCTGACCGAGGCCCGCAGCGTCATCGCCGAGATGGCGGACGAAGTGAGCGCGGCCGATCCCGGCCGCTCTTGGACCCTCGTCGTGCGGGACGCGTCCGGACTTGCCCTCTGCCGGCTGCCGATCAGGCGTTAGAGCCTGCTGGCTTTCGCGGACGCACGCCCCAAGCCTTTGGTGTCGGGGGCGTTCGGAATACCGGATGCCGCTGTTCCGCATCCTGCCCGTGCGACGCCGCCCCCGGGGGGGTCCCGGCAAAGAGCCCGCCGCGGCGCGGGCCGGGCGGGCTAAGGTGATCTCGTCTCGGAGAAGGCTTGACCGTAGAGGCTGCGCCGAGGCAACGCATCCCCCATCCGGGTGAAGCCGGCACACGATCCTGCGACCAGGCCGGCCGATCCTGCGGCTCAGGATCGCGTGAGCCGGCTGAGGACGTCGGCGAGCGACAGGGAGAACAGGATCGCCGCCCAGAACAGGCCACAGGCCGCGGTGAGGCGGATCAGGGCGCTCGCCCGGTCGAGGCGCATGAACAGCAGGGCGACGAGGCCGGCCTGGGTGGCCGCCAGCCCGAAATTCACCGCCACCGTCCAGGCGCCCAGCGGCGCGTAGGCCGCGGCGCAGGTGAGCGCCAGAAGCGCCATCAGGCCGAGCCAGACCGGCAGCACGGGGCGCCAGACCGCGCCCGCGGAGACGGGGCCACTCATCCCGCGCGCCCCGCCAGATACAGGGCCGGGTAGAGGAACAGCCAGACCATGTCGACGAATCCCCAGTAGAGCATCGTCACCTCGACCTGCGGGTTGCCGGGCAGGCGCTCCGGTTCGCGCCAGCCGATCCAGATCAGGCGCGCCACGAGGCCGATGCCGATGGCGAGGTGGATCCCGTGGACGCCGGTCGAGAGCCAGTAGAAGCCGAAGAACAGTTGCGCGGGCGCCTCCGGCAGCTTGAAGCCGGGCCCCGGTACGAGGTGCTCGGTGATATCCTCGTGGTATTCCAGGCCCTTCGTCACCAGGAAGGCGAGGCCGAGGACGGCCGTCGCCACGAGGCACCACAGGGTCAGCCGGCGTAAGCTCGCGTGCTCGGAGGCCCGCGAGGCCGCGGCCGCGGTCAGGCCGCTGGTCAGCAGGATCGCGGTGTTGAGGGTGCCGTAGACGATGTTGGTCTCGCGGGCGGCCGCCGCGAAGGCCTCCGCGTGCTCGGCCCGCACGGCGGCGTAGAACAGGAACAGCGCCCCGAAGAACAGCACCTCGCTGGCTATGAAGATCCAGATGCCGAAGGTCGCGCCGAAGCGCTGCGCGGACAGCGCCTCGTCCTCCGGCAGCCTGAGCCCGTCCCAGGGCTCGCGCAGCAGGGCCTCGGTGGCCATCGCGGGATCGGTCATGTGAGCGAGCCCTGCGAGGGGATGCGCGGCTGGTCGTGCAGCGGCTCCGCGCCCTCCGGGTGGTAGTTGTAGGGTTTGCCGAGGACCGCCGGGTGGCCGAAGAAGTTATCCCGCGGCGGCGGCGAGCTGGTGCGCCACTCGAGGCCCGAGGCGTTCCAGGGGTCGTTCACCGCCCGGGCGCCGAAGAACAGCGACCACGTCAGGTAGCCGAGCGGCATCAGGTAGGCCACCGCCAGCACCGCCGCGCCGGAGGAGGAGAGCACGTTCCAGACCTGGAATTCCGGCGGGTAGACGTGATAGCGGCGCGGCATGCCGAGATAGCCCGCGATGAATTGCGGGAAGAAGGTTAGGTTGAAGCCGAAGAACATCAGCACCGCGGCGAACTTCGCCCACGTCTCCGGGTACATCCGGCCGGTGAACTTGGGCCACCAGAAGTGTAGGCCGGCGAAGTAGGCCGAGACGGTCGCGCCCACCATGATGTAGTGGAAATGCGCGACGACGAAGTAGGTGTCCTGCACGTGCACGTCGATCGGGATCGAGGCCAGGAACAGCCCGGTGAGGCCGCCCACCGTGAACAGACCGAGATAGCCCAGCACGTAGAGCATCGGCGACTCGAACCCGACCTGCCCGCGGTAGAGCGTGGCGGTCCAGTTGAACACCTTGATGGCCGAGGGCACGGCGACCACGAAGGAGAGGAACGAGAAGATCAGGGCCGCGTAGGGCGACATCCCTGAGGTGAACATGTGGTGGCCCCAGGTGAAGAAGCCGATCACCGCGATCGCCACCAGGGCGTAGACCATGAAGTCGTAGCCGAAGATCCGCCGCCGGGCGAAGCAGGTGATCACCTCCGAGACGATGCCCATGCCGGGCAGGAGCATGATGTAGACGGCCGGGTGCGAGTAGAACCAGAACAGGTGCTGGTAGAGGATCGGGTCGCCGCCCCGGGCCGGATCGAAGATCGGCAGGCCCAGCGTCCGCTCCGCCGCGACGAGGATCAGCGTCAGCGCCAGCACCGGTGTGGCGAGCACGAAGATGATGCTCGTCGTGTACATGGACCACACGAAGAGCGGCAGGCGGAACCACGTCATCCCCGGCGCCCGCAGCAGGTGCGTGGTGGCGATGAAGTTGACCCCCGTGGCGATGGTCGAGAAGCCGGAGACGAACACGCCGAACACGCCGAGGGTCACGGCCGTGTTGGAGAACGTGGTCGAGTACGGCACGTAGAAGGTCCAACCGGTATCGATCCCCCCCGCCAGCACCGCGGTCGTGGTGAGCAGGCCGCCGATGACGTTGAGGTACCAGCTCGCGAGGTTGAGCTTCGGGAAGGCGAGGTCCCGGGCGCCGATCATCAGCGGCAGCAGGAAGTTGCCGAAGGTGGTGGGAATCGACGGGATCAGGAAGAACCACACCATGATCACGCCGTGCAGCGTGAACAGCTTGTTGTAGGTGTCGGCCCCGACGAGGTCGGCCTGCGGGGTGAACAGCTCCAGCCGCACCAGCGTGGCGGCGATGCCGCCGATGAAGAAGAACACCGTCACCGACAGTCCGTAGAGGATCGCGATGCGCTTGTGATCGGTGGTGGTCAGCCACGATTTCAGGGTGCCCCCGGCCGCGAGATAGCTCTCGGGCAGGCCGAGCGCCAGCTCGTCCGGGTCGGCGAGGCTCGCCGGGCTCTCGGCGACGCGCGTGCTCATGCTGGCACTCCGGATCGGGAGGTTGGGACGGGGATCACGGCCGCACCGCCGGTCCGGCGGGGGCCGGCGTGCCGGCGACGGGGGCGCCCGGCACCATGGCGGGGCTGCGCTCGGGCTGGGCCCCCGGCACCCGCGAGGCGAGCGGCGGCATGCCGGGCGTGCGGATCTCCCGCGGCCCAGCGCCGAGCGAGCGGATATAGGCGGTCAGTTCCTGGATCTCGCCGTCCGAGAGCAGCCCCTGATAGCTCGGCATGATCGGCGCGTAGCCCGCCACGATGTCCCGGGCCGGCTGCAGGATCGAGTCGCGCACATAGGCGGCATCGACCGTGGCGAGCTTCCCGCCGTCGAGCTGCACCGCCTGCCCCCAGATCCCCGCGAGGTTCGGGGCATGGACCGTCGAGCCCGGCGCGTGGCAGCCCGAGCAGCCCTTCTCGGAAAAGAGACGCTCGCCCTGATGGGCGAGGTCGTCCCCCTCGGGCTGGGCCGAGAGCCAGGCCGCGTAGTCCTGCGGCTCCATCACGATCACGCGGCCGAGCATGCGGGCGTGGTCGGTGCCGCAATACTCGCTGCACATGAGCTGGAACGTGCCGGTCTTGGTCGCTTGGAACCACGTCTCGGTGACCTGATCGGGCACCGCGTCGCGCTTCAGCCGGAAGGCCGGGATGTAGAAGGAATGGATCACGTCCTGCGAGGTCAGGACCAGGCGCACCGGCACACCCACCGGCACGTGCAGCTCGTTGATCTCGCGGGCGCCGTTGGAGCTTTGCGTCTTCCACATCCACTGCTTGCCGACGACATGGACCTCCATGGCGTCCTTCGGCGGGGAGAAGGCGGTGATCTCGGCGGAAGCCGCCCACCAGAAGATGAAGACGAAGACGAACAGGGTGGCGGTGGTCCAGCCGATCTCGAATTCGCGCGAGACCACCTCGGGGAGCGGCCCGCGGTCCGCCTTGGAGCCCCGGCGGTAGCGGATCGCGAAGGTGACCACGAGGCCGACCACGATGAGCACGATGAAGGCGGAGATGAGGGTCAGGCCGTAGAAGATCCGGTCGACCTTGGCGGCCTGCGTCGAGGCGGCGATGGGCATCAGCCAGGCGGGCATGAGCGATTCCATCAGCGTGCCCCCTCGGAGGCGGCGCGCTGCTCGCTGCCGGGCTGCCCGTCGGGCGAGGGCAGGGCGCTCGACGCGCCGCCGCGGCTCCCGAGCGGCGGCACCTGCTCGGGCTGGACGGGCGCGGCGAAGCCGGCATCGCCCTCCGCGGCGAGGCGGGCCATCGCATCCGCGATCGGCATGCGGGCGACGCCCTTCTCCCGGTCGACCCAGGCATAGCCGGAGAGCCGCGCCTTCTGGGTGCGGAGGAGGGCGTCGAGGTCGCTGGCCGGCGCCCGCTGCAGGTGCGGTTGCGGGAAGGTCCGGGGCGGCCGCATGAGCGGCAGGTCCACGGTGAGCGTGTAGTAGAGGCGCAGGCCCGCGAGCGTCGCGCCCACAAACACCACGATGAACAGGCCGGTGAGCAGCACCGGGCGGAGCGCGAGGGTCGCCGCCTCCGTGCCGGGGCGTGCGTGGCCCACCGCGTCGTCGTGGACGCCGGTATGCAGCTGGCCGTCGGCCTCGGAGACCGCCTGCTCAGACATGGCGCGGCCTCCGCGAAGGCCCGATCCGGGCGAGGCGGCGGCCGACCGGCACCGACAGCGCGCCGAGCAGCGCGGCGCCCAGGACAGCGAAGGCGGCGGCAGGCCCCGCGCCGGTCTCGTAGGCGGGCAGGACGTACCAGGCGAGGTGCAGCGCGACGCCGACCAGCACCAGGAGGCCGACGACCCTCAAGGAGGCGGCGCTCCGCCGGATGCGGGTGAACAGCAGGGCCGCGAAGGGCAGGATACCGCCGGCCGCCAGCGCGGCGAGGAGCACGGCGATCCAGGGTCCCGTGCCGCGCTTCAGGTACCAGACCGACTTCTCGGGCAGGTCGCCGTACCACGCCACGATATAGGACATCAGGCCCATATAGAGGACGCCGAGCAGCGTCGCGAGGATCAGGCCGGCGAGGTCGGAGGCGCGCTCCTCGTCGAGCCCCGCCGGGCTCGCGACCGCGGCCCAGGCGAGGGCCGCCAGGATCTGGTGCAGGGCGAAGCTGGCCGCGAAGGCCGACGAGGTGAAGTGCGGCTCCGCCGAGAGGATCCAGTCGACCGCCACGAGGCTGATCGTGAGCCCGTAGAAGCTGAGGCCGAGCCCCGCCGCGAGGGCACCGCAGCGGCCGGCGAGGCACAGCAGGGCGAGCACCGACCAGCCGACGAGCGTCACGGCCGCCCGCAGGTCGAACAGGGCGGGGTCGAGGTAGAGTTCGGCGACCCCCGGCTTCACCGTGCCGGGATCGGCCGCCCAGGGATAGAGCGCGGGCAGGCCGAGCGCCACGCCCAGGAAGGCGAGGGCGGCGAGCGGCACCAGGGCGGCCGCCGGCCGCAGGGCCGGGGCCAGGGACTCGCCCCAGCGCCCACCGGTCACCCGGTGGATCAGCATCAGGACGAGGCTGCCCACGGGCACCGTGCTCCAAGTGAGCCAGGCGAGAAGCCAGCCGCGGGCGAGCGCGTGCATCATGGCAGCCGCTCCGCGAGGCCCGGCACGTCGGCGACCCGCGCTCCTTGCGAGAGCTGCAGGGCCCGGATGTAGGCGGCGATCGCCCAGCGATCGCGCGGCGCAACCCGGTTGGCGTAGGGATACATCACGCCGTAGCCCTTGGTGATCACGTCGACGAAGTAGCGGGCCGGCGCCGCCCGCAGGCGGTCCTCGTGATAGGAGGGCGGGGGCGGGAAGCCGCGCTGCACGACCATGCCGTCGCCGTGGCCGGTATAGCCGTGGCAGGGGGTGCAGATCGCCTCGTAGCGCTCCTTGCCGCGCGCCAGCAGCGCCGCGTCGAGGTGCGGGGGGATGTCGAGGCCGGCCTCGTAGGCGGCGTCCCCCTGTGCCACGGTGCCGGCCGGAGGCGTCTGCGTCTCGGCGCCGCCCGGGAAGAGCGGTGCCTTGCCGTAGACCTCGTAGCGGT
The DNA here is from genome assembly GCF_054611515.1 of Methylobacterium sp. CM6257. Taxonomy (NCBI): domain Bacteria; kingdom Pseudomonadati; phylum Pseudomonadota; class Alphaproteobacteria; order Hyphomicrobiales; family Methylobacteriaceae; genus Methylobacterium; species Methylobacterium sp. CM6257. Next base: position 3,204,528 of record NZ_CM137735.1, on the reverse strand, counting down.
TCTGCACCCGCATCGACTGGTCGTCGCAGGCTGTGAGCCACAGGGCCGGCAGGACGGCGAGGAGGAGCGCGCGCCTCATCCGTGCATCTCCGAGACCAGCAGCGCGCCAGCCTCCTCCAGCCGGGCGCGCAGGGGGCCGGGGCCGCCCTTCGGGGCGACGAGCAGCAGGAAGCGATCCTGGCTCGCCCGCTCGAATTGCGGCATGTCGTGGACCGGGTGGTTGAGCCGCGGCAGGCCGCAGGCCCAGAGCATCGCGGCGAAGCCCGCGAGCGCCGCCGCGAACACGCCGAACTCGAACGGCACCAGGGTGAAGACCGGCCAGGAATGGAGCGGCCGCCCTCCGGAATTCAGCGGGTAGTCGTAGACCGCGCTGTACCATTGCAGGCCGTACATCGCGGCCGCCGCCCCGAAGCCTGCCGCCGCCATGACGAGCCGCACGGGGTTGCGCGCCGGCGGGAAGGCGCCCGACAGCTCCTCCAGCGGGAAGGGCGTGAAGGCGTCGAGCAGGCGGTGGCCGTCCGCGCGGGCGAGCCGGAGCGCCCGGACCAGAGCCTCAGGGGTCTCGAACTCGGCGAGCAGCGGTCCGTTGGAGGGTGCACTCATGCGGCGGCCCCCTCGTCGTGGCTGACCTGCCGGACCTCGTGCATCGACACGGCGGGGAAGACCCGGACCAGCACCAGGAAGCCGAACACGAACAGGCCGAGCGGCCCGAACAGGATCGCGAGGTCGTAGAGGCTCGTGTGGTAGGTCCGCCACAGGGTCATGGCGTGGCCGTGCGAGAGCGTGTTCCACACGATCAGGATGCGCTCGAACCACATTCCGACATTGATCACGATCGCGATCGCGGCAAGGATCCAGAGGTTGCGGCGCGCCCGCGGAAACCACAGGGCCTGCGGCACGACGCAGTTGCACGCGATCAGGGCGTAATAGAGCCAGCGGTAATCGCCCGCGAAGTAGTAGCGGACCACGTCGCGGTCGGCATGCTCGCCGCCGTACCAGGCCATGAACCACTCGGTGGCGTAGGACAGGGTCATCACCACGCTGGCGAACAGCATGACCTTGCCCATGACGTCGAAATGGGCCGGCGTGATCACCGACTGGAGGTTCAGGCCCCAGCGGATGAAGATCGCGATCATCACGACCATCGCGAAGCCGGAATACATCGCGCCGACGACGAAGTAGGGCGGGAAGATGCTCTCCTGCCAGCCGGGCATCAGGCTCGCGGCGAAGTCGAGGCCGACGATGGAGTGCACCGAGCAGACCAGCGGCACGGCGAGCGCCGCCATGGTCTTGTGGTAGGTCTCGTAGACCTGCCAGTGCCGGGCCGAGTTGCGCCAGCCGAGCGCCAGGGCGCCGTAGATCACCTGGCCGGCCCGGGTCGTGGCCCGGTCGCGCATCGTGGCGAGGTCGGGCAGGAGACCGGTGAACCAGAACAGGGCCGAGAACAGGATGTAGCTGAGGATCGCCCAGAAATCCCACACCAGGGCCGAGCGCCATTGCGGCCAGAGATGCATGGTGTTGGGGTAGGGGGCCAGCCAGTAGGCATAGAGCGGCCGCCCGAGATGGATGATCGGGAAGATCCCGGCGATCCCGGCGGCGAACAGGGTCATCGCCTCGGCGAAGCGGTTGATCGAGGCCCGCCAGCGCTGGCGGGTCAGCAGCAGCATCGACGAGATCAGCGTGCCGGCATTGCCGATGCCGATCCACCAGACGTAGTTGGCGATGGAGAAGCCCCAGACGACGGTGGTGTTCACCCCCGACAGGCCGATCCCCACGGTGAGCACCGCGCCGATCGCTCCGAGCGTCACCAGCACGAAGGGCAGGGTGGCGAGCAGCGCGATGACCCAGACCTTGCCCGGGCCGCGCTTCTGGATCGGGTCGGCGATCGCCGCCGAGATCGCGCCGTGGCTGAGCTGCGCCGGGGCGATCCAGCGATAGGCCTGCGCGCTGCCGCTCATGTCCGCCCCCCGAGATCCGGATTCGGGGCGTGCAGGTCGGCGAGGTAGGTGGTGCGCGGCCGCGTGTTCAGCTCCTCCATCAGGGCGTAGTGCCGGGGGTCCTGGCGCAGCGTCAGGACCGGGTCGCCGGGCTTGGCGAGGTCGCCGAAGGTAATCGCCCGGGTCGGGCAGGCGGACTGGCAGGCGGTGGCGACCGGGCCCATCGGCCGCCCGTCGCGCTCGGACGCCTGCCGCTCGTTGGCGATCCGCTGAATGCAGTAGGTGCACTTCTCCATCACGCCCCGGGCGCGGACCGTGACGTTCGGGTTGTGCTGCGCCTTGACGCTCTCGGCGCCCATCGTCGCGTAGGGCTGGCCGTCCGCGTAGCCGAAGAAGTTGAAGCGCCGGACCTTGTAGGGGCAGTTCGCCTCGCAGAAGCGCGTCCCGACGCAGCGGTTGTAGACCTGCAGGTTGAGCCCCTCGCCGTCATGGACCGAGGCCGCCACCGGGCAGACCGGCTCGCAGGGCGCGTGCTCGCAATGCAAGCACGGCACCGGCTGGAAACCGGCGTTCACCGCCTCGGGCGTGCCGGAATCGTAGAGGTCGACCCGCAGCCAGTGCATCATCCGGCCCCGGGCGATCTCCTCCGGCCCGACGACGGGCACGTTGTTCTCCGACTGGCAGGCGACGACGCAGGCGTTGCAGCCGATGCAGGCGTGGGTGTCGATCACCATGGCCCAGGCATGGCCGTCGGCGTCGCCCTGCCACGGATCGAGGAGGGTCGGCTGGTCGTCGCCGATGCCTTTCGGTTTCGCCGACGGCAGGTCGGAGAGCGCGATCTGCCGGAAGAGTTTGCGGGTCTCGCCCTCGATCTGCGTGTAGTTCTGGGTGCGCAGCACCTCCCCGCGCCGGCCGATCTTCCCCAGGCTCGCGCCGGCGAGCAGGCGCGGGGCCGCCGTGGTGGCGAGGCGATACCCGTCCGCGCCGACACCGTTGCCGATGGCCCCGGCCCGGGGGCGCCCGTAGCCGAGGGTCAGCGCACCCGCCCCCTCGGCGACGCCCGATTCCACCGCGACCAGCGCGGCGATCTGGCGGCCGTTCAGGCCGAGGGTGACCAGATCTCCCGCCTCAAGGCCGCGCCGGGCCGCCTCCGCGTGCGAGAGCGCCAGCGCGTTGCCCCAGACCTGCTTGGAGACCGGCTTCGGGCATTCCTGCAGCCAGGCATTGTTGGCGTAGCGGCCGTCATACAGGCAGGGATCGGCGCGCAGCTCCACGGCGAACCCTGCATCCGGGGGTGCCGGCAGCGACGGCAGCCGCGCTTCGCCGGGATCGACCGGCTTGGCGGCGCTGTCGGGGATCACCCCGTCGTGCAGCGCCCGGCGCCACCAGCCCTCGAAATCGCCGCCCCCGCGGTCGCGCCATGTCGCCCGGACGCTGTCGTATCCGGCGGTTGCGGGCTCGTCGGCGAGCAGAGACAGGATCTCGTGCGCCGAGCGGCCGCCGTAGAGCGGCCGGACCAGCGGCTGGACGAGGCTCGCGGTGCCGTCCAGGGCGCGCAGGTCGGACCAGGCTTCCAGTTCGTGCGCCAGCGGCAGGTGCCAGTGCGTGGCGCCCGCGGTCTCGTCGCCGTGCAGCCCGGCATGGACCGAGAAGCCGGCGCGCCCGAGCTTGTCCGCGAAGGCGAGGTCGGCGGGTGCCGTCTGGACGGGGTTGCATCCGAGGATCGCCAGGCAGGAGACGGCGCCGCGGTCGAGATCCGCCGCCAGGGTCGCGAGATCGGCCGGTGCGTGGTCGCCGGCCACGTCGACGGGCGCCATGTAGGTGATGGGGGCCTTGAGCCGGCCGTTGATCCAGTGGCCGAGCGCGTGCAGCTCGGGCGCCAGGGCACCGCCGGTGAGGATCAGGGCCCGGCCCTCGGCTCCGCGCAGATCCGCCGCGGCGGCCGCGGCGAAGCGCGCCGCCTCCGGGGGCAGGTCGGGAGCGGGCAGGCCCGCGCCCAGATTGTTGGCCACCGCGACCAGCAGGGCACCGGCGTCGCGGGGATGGAGGGCGCAGCGGGCGTCCGCCTTGATCCCGCTCTGCGTCAGCGCGGTCTCGGCAACGTAGAGCCGGCCGAACCGGGCCGGGTCGCGGCGGCGGTCGATGAAGGCACGACCGAACCGGATCTGGTCGGGGCCCGGCCCGAGGGGGTCCGCGCCGACGCACAGGATCGTCTCGGCCCGGCCGGGATCCGGCAGCGCCCGCAAACGGCGGCCGAAGGCGAGATCCGCCCCGCGGAGCGCAGCGGCATCGTCCAGGGGCTCGTGGACGTGCCAGACCGCCCCCGGCATCGCCTGGAGCAGAGCCGCGATCTGACGCGCGAGCGTCGGCGAGGTCACGCGCCCGGTGAGCAGGCGCAGACCCTGGCCTTTCTGCCGGCGCGCCTGCGCCAGGGGCGCGGCCAGCGCCCGCTCGAACATGTCCCAGGAGGCGATGCCGTTCACCCGCTCGGTCACCGTGCGCGAGCGGTCGGGGTCGTAGAGATCGAGGATCGCGGCCTCGGCGAAGACGTCGGTGGCGCCGCGGCTGCCCGGGTGCAGCGGGTTGCCCTCGATCTTAATCGGCCGCCCGTCCACCGCGATGGCGTGGACGCCCCGGGCCCAGCCGCCGAGCGAGAGCGCTGTGGCGTAGCGCTCCGGCACGCCGGGCAGGAGCCGCTCCGGCGCGACCACGTAGGGCACGAGTTCCTCGGAAGGTTTCGAGCAGGCGCCGAGGCCGAGCGCGATCCCGGTGGAGAGCAGGCGCAGCGCCTCGCGGCGGGAGGCGAGGGGAGCTAGCGGTGGCATATGGAGCACTCGCTGAGCCGCTCGGGCGACTTGATGTGATACGTCTTCGCAAGCTGCGCCCCCACCGCCTTCTGGTCGGGCGGGGGCGTCCAGTTCGTGTCGAACACGGCCTCGCGGGGGCGCAGGTTCGGGGCCGGGTCGCGGTGGCAGTCGAGGCACCAGCCCATGGTGAGCGGGGCCACCTGCCGGATCAGCTTCATGGTCTGGACTTCGCCGTGGCAGGTGGTGCAGCCGACGCCCTTGGCCACGTGCACGGAATGGTTGAAGTAGACGTAGTGGGGCAGGGTGTGGACCTTGCGCCATTCCAGCGGCCGCCCCTCCGCCAGGCTGGTGCGCACGGGCGCCAGCATCGGCGCGTTGGTCCAGATCTGCGAGTGGCAGCTCATGCAGGTCTCGGTCGGCGGGATCCCCGGGAAGGCCGCCTTCTCCACCGACGTGTGGCAGTAGCGGCAATCGATCCCGAGGCCGCCGACATGGTGCTCGTGGCTGAACGGGACCGGCTGCTCGCGGGTCACGTCCTGCTGTGTGGCGTAGGGCGACCGCCAGAACGCGTAGGCGAGTCCGACGGACAGGACCGGGACCGCTGCCACCGAGGCGAGGACGACTCGGACGACCGTGTCCGCGCCCGGACGGAAGATCTGCACCATTCCGGGTGTCCACCTCCCCGCGGCGTGAAAACCGTCGGACGCGTCGGTCGGCTCTCCGTGCCGCGGCTCCGCATGGAGGGATAGCCGCGGTCCCGGGATCGAGCGTCAATCTATGTTGGCGCGCCCGGCGCGTAGCGTCGGACCATGGCGGCGCAGAACTCCGCGAACTCCGCCCGGACCAGCGGCGCGCTGGTGTGATGGGGCGAGATCCCCCGGTGCTCGGGCGTGAAGCAGAAGGTGACGGTGACGTCGAAGTCCTTCAGGGCCTCCATCTGCCGGTCGAACCAGTCGAGCGCCCCGGGGCGGAAGCTGTCGGCCCAGGACAGGCCGGTCCGGAGATAGCGGACGCCCAGCCGCTTCATCCACGCCACGGCCTCGTCGAGCCGGTGATCCTCGAAGTGGAACCATTGGCACAGGCCGATCTCGGGGGTGTGGCGGGCGAAACTCTCCAGGGCGATCTTCGGCGTGCCGTCCTGGCGCAGCAGGCCCATGTGGAAGTGCCGGTAATAGGAGGAGCCCTCCGCCTCCTTGTGGCGGGTGGTGGCCTCCCATTCCCGCGGCAGGTCGTAGAGGCTGTACCAGTGGATCCGCGGCGCCCGGCCGGAGAGCAGCTCGAGGGTGCGGCGCAGGCCCCAATCCTGCACCTCCTCGGCGCCGAAGGTCGACACGCCGACCTCCGAGACCCAGACCGGCAGGTCCGTGACCGCCCGGATCTCGTCGACCTTGGCCGGCCAGTCGTGGATCGACCACAGGTTCCAGTCGAGGGGGAAGCCGTGCACCGCCACCGCGTCGACGGCGTCGAGGACGCCCCGCCCCTGCATGTTGCGGATGAAGTGCGGGTCAATCGGCGAGATGCCGCCGAGCACGCGCGTCAGGTTCGGGTTCACCGCCCGGACAGCGTGGCCCGCCTCCTTGACCATCTCGGCGAAGAGCAGCCAGTCGGGATCGATCTCCGGGTCCCAGTGCGACTTGTTGTTGGGCTCGTTCCAGAGCATCACCGAGTCGATCATCGCGTGCTTCCGCGTCCTTGAGCATCCGCGCGCGCAGGATATTCGGCCCCCAGCCCATAGGGGACCGGCGCGGTGCGGCAGATGTAGACCTCCGCCTCGGGCTGGGCCGCGATGCGGAAGCCGCTCGCGCGCAGCATCGCCTCGATGCCGGCGCGGTTGGGGATCCACCAGTTGGTCCAGTCGTGCGCGTAGGCGCGCTCGACGAAGTGGAGCTTCGGGTATCCCGGCAGCTCGAACTGATCCATGTCCCAGAAATCGTAATCCTCGGCGATCGCCTCGACCGTCCGGCTGCCGCGCAGCATCGACTGGAACACGAACAGGTCGCCGGCCACGTGCTCGCGGATCAGGTCGAGGGCGAGCAGCGGGTGGCGCAGGTGATAGAGCACCCCCATGAACAGCACGATGTCGAACCGCTCACCCAGCGCGCCGACGTCGTAAACGGACAGGTTGCGGAACTCGATCTCCTGGCCGAGCCGGGCGGCGGCGAAGCGGGCCTGGTCGAGGTAGCGCTCGTCGGCATCGACGCCGAGCACGCGGGCCGCGCCGCGCCGCTTCATCTCGATGGCGTAGAAGCCGCCGTTGCAGCCGATATCGAGGACGGTCTTGCCGGTCAGGTCGGCGGGGATCGCGTCGGCGAACCGGCGCCACTTCACGTTCGGATAGTCGCCCAGGAAATGGTCCGGGGCCGTCCAGACACCGCCGCCCAGGTCGATGTTGTGGAACCAGGGGCCGAGCGCCTCCGCCTGGCAGCGCAGCGCCGCCGCGGAGGTCTCTGGGCCTGGAATGGCGGAGGCCGTCATGGTGCGGTCCGTTCGTTGATGGAGACGACGCGCCCGCCGCCGGGCCAGAGGGCGAGTTCGCTGCAGGAGGCCGGATCGACGACGATCCGGTCGTAGGCGTCGAGGCCGAGGCCGAGGATCCGCAGGAGCGCCGCGCGGATCACGTCGCCGTGGCTCACCAGGATGGCCGGCGCGCCGTCCTCGGCGAGGCGGTCGAGGACCCGGCCGACGCGGCCCTGCGCCTCCGCCATGCTCTCGCCGCCCGGCGGCCGCGCCGTGGCCCGCGCCGCATTCCAGGTGGCCCAGAGGGGATCGGCCGCGAGGTCGTCGAAGGTACGGCCCGTCCAGGCGCCGACCTCGATCTCGTCGAGGTCGGGCTCGGTCCCGACCGTCAGACCGAGGGCCGCGGCGATCGGCGCCGCGGTTTCGGCGGTGCGCGCGCGGGGGCTCGCCAGCAGGGTGGCAGCGCCGCTTCCGGCGAGGCGGCGCGCGACGGCGTCCGCCTCGGCACGGCCGGCCTTGCTCAGGGAGACGCCCGGCATGCGCCCGCACAGGACCCGGCCGAGCCGGTCATGGCTGCCGTGGCGGACGAGGACAACCCGCCTCATGCGGCGCCTCGCCCGTCGCGGGCCCGCATCACGCCTCCTCGCCCGCCACGAAGCGCAGGGTGCGTTCCCGCGCCTCCGTGTCGGTGAACTGCCGGGGCGGCGACTTCATGAAGTAGCTCGACGGGCCCTCGAGAGCGCCGCCGAGGCCGCGGTCGAGGGCGAGGCGGGCGCAGCGCACCGCGTCGATGACGATGCCGGCGGAGTTCGGCGAATCCCACACCTCGAGCTTCAGTTCGATGTTGAGGGGCGCGCCCCCGAAAGCGGTGCCTTCGAGGCGGATATGCGCCCATTTCCGGTCGGTCAGCCACGGCACGTGGTCGCTCGGGCCGACATGGACGTCGCCCGGGGCGAGCGGCGTGTCGAGCTGGCTGGTCACCGCCCGGGTCTTGGAGAGCTTCTTGGATTCCAGTCGCTCGCGCTCGAGCATGTTCAGGAAGTCGGAATTGCCGCCGAAGTTGAGCTGGTAGGTCCGGTCCAGCCGGACCCCGCGCTCGCGCATCAGGTTGGCGAGCACCCGGTGCACGATGGTGGCGCCGACCTGGCTCTTGATGTCGTCCCCGACGATCGGCAGCCCCCGGGCGGCGAAGCGCTCCGCCCATTCGGGGTTCGACGCGATGAAGACCGGGATGCAGTTCACGAAGGCGCAGCCGGCCTCGAGCGCGCATTCGGCGTAGAACTCGGTGGCCGCCTGCGAGCCCACCGGCAGGTACGAGACGAGCACCTGCGTATCGGTGCGCCGCAGCTCCGCCACCACGTCGGCGACCGGCTCGGGCGATTCCGCGACGAGGCCCTGCAGGTAGCGGCCGATCCCGTCGAGGGTCGGCCCGCGCCGCACCGTGACGCCGGTCTCCGGCACCGCCGCGAAGCGGAGCGTGTTGTTGGGCTCCGCCAGGATCGCCTCGGAGAGGTCACGTCCGACCTTGGCGGCATTCACGTCGAAGGCCGAGACCACGGCGACGTCGCGCACCCGGTAGCCGCCGAGATCGGGCGACATCAGGCCGGGCACGGCGTCGCCCGGGCCGGCGTCGCGGTAATGGTGCAGCCCCTGCACGAAGGACGACGCGCAGTTGCCGATCCCGACAAGGCCGACGCGGATGGGGGCGGGAGCCATCAGCGCCTCGGCGGTTCGCAATGGGGTTCAGCCGACGACAACGGCGCGCTCCTCGATCGACGGACGCGGTTGGCGCGGGGCGATCTCGCGGGAGAACCACGCGATCGTCGCCTCCAAACCCTCCTCCAGCGGCACCTTGGGCGCCCATCCGAGAAGGGTCTCGGCGCGGGTGATGTCCGGCCGCCGGCGCTGGGGATCGTCCACGGGCAGCGGCCGGCGCACGATCCGGGACGGCGTCTCGGTCATCCGCACGACCAGGGCGACCAGCTCGCCGACGGTCATCTCCCGGGGATTGCCGAGGTTGACCGGGCCGTCGAGGGCCGTCTCGGCGCGCATCAGCCGGAGCAGGCCGTCCACGAGGTCGCTGACGTAGCAGAAGGAGCGGGTCTGCTCGCCGTTGCCGTAGACGGTGATGTCCTCGCCGGCGAGCGCCTGACAGATCACGTTGGAGACGACCCGGCCGTCATCGGCCCGCATCCGGGGCCCGTAGGTGTTGAAGATGCGGGCGACGCGGATGTCGAGTCCGTGGCGGCGCTCGAAGTCGAAGGTCAGGGTCTCGGCGGAACGCTTGCCCTCATCGTAGCAGGCGCGCGGCCCCGTCGGATTGACGTTGCCCCAGTAGGATTCCTGCTGCGGGTGCCGCTCGGGATCGCCGTAGACCTCGCTGGTGGAAGCCTGGAGGAAGCGCGCGCCGGCATCGCGGGCGAGTTCCAGGAGTCTGCCGGTGCCCAGCACGCTGGTCATCATCGTGTGGACCGGATCCGCCTGATAGTGCGGCGGCGAGGCCGCGCAGGCGAGATTGAACACCCAGTCGAAGCGCGGCAGCAGCGGCAGCGGCTCGGTCACGTCCGCCTCGATGAAGTCGAAGCGCGGCTCGGCGGCGAGGTGGGCAAGGTTCGCCCGCCGGCCGGTCAGCAGGCTGTCCACGCAGGTGACGCGGGCCCCGTCGCCGATGAGCGCGTCGATCAGATGCGACCCGATGAACCCGGCGCCGCCGGCGACGAGGACTCGGACACCCCTCCTGTTTGCCACCATCATTCTCCCGCGTGCCTAGTGACCGATGAGCGCGAGGCCGGGCGCGGCCGGACGGCCGGATCCCCGCCGGGCCCGCACCTCGACGAGGAAACGTTCGAGATCCTCGGCGCGCGCGGCCGCGGTGTGCCGGGCAAGGATCGCCGCGCGGGACGCCGCGCCCAGGCGCCGCCGCTCCGCCTCGGACCGTCCGTGCAGGATGGCGAGGACCTCTTCCGCGCCTCCCGGAAGCAGGATCTCGCGCTCCGGAACGAGCAGCGTCTCGAGGCCGTCCCAGCTGTCGGAGATCACCGGCGTGCCGCAGGCGCCCGCCTCGAACAGGCGCACGCTCGGGCTCCAGCCGGCCCGGACCATGTCGGCGCGGGTGACGTTCAGGGTGTAGCGGCTCGCCGCGTAGAAATCGGGATGCCGGTCCGGCGGCAGGTGCTCGATCCGCTCGACGTTGCCAGGCCAGTCGATCGTGGCCGGATATTGCGGACCGGCGACGGCGAAACGCAGCTCCGGGGCGCGGCGGGCCGGCTCGATCAGCAGGCGTTCCAGGGCCGGCTGACGGTCCGGGCTGTAGGTCCCGAGATAGCTCAGATCGTAGCGGGCCGGACGGTCGAGGGCCGGGTAGGCTTCCGGATCGACCGAGCAGTAGAGGGCGCGGGCGGACGGCGCTCCGTAGGTGCGCTCCAGGCGCCGCAGGGTCGGGCCGCCCGTGAAGGACAGGTAGAGGTCATAGTCGCGGATCTGGTCGGCGGCGAGATACGCGCAGCTGCCGGCCTCCAGGGCCGCCAGCGTCACCGGGGTGTCGATGTCGTAGAAGGCGCGCACGCCCCGCGCCCAGTCGAGCACCCGCTCACCGGCCGCGATGCCCTCCGGCACGTAGGAGCCGACGATCACGGCATCGGCCGCCGCGATCGCGGCGCGGTACGCCGCGAGCCCGTCGAGGTCGGCGTAGAGGGCGAGATCGCAGAAGCCGGGATCAGGCAGGTCGCGGTGGGCGGCGTACCAGGGTACGTCGCGCTCCAGGAACAGCACCGCGTGGCCGCGCGCCGCGAAGGCCTTGAGCAGGGCCCGGTAGGTGGTGGCGTGGCCGTTCCCCCAGGACGAGGACAGGCTCAAGCCCAGCACGACGAGGCGCAGCGGGGCAGTCCGGAGGAGCTGCGGGGCCGTGCTCACGCGACGCTCCGTCGGATCGCTCCCGCCGCCGCGTCCGCCTTGCGAGCCGCCTCGCGTCGCAGGATCGCGTCGACCTCGACGGCCCGGCGCGCGTAGGCGTGCTCGGCCGTGATCCGGCGGCGGGCGGCCGCGCCGATGGCGCGGGCGCGCTCCGGGGTCAGGGCGGCGATGTGGTCGGCCACGTCGCGGCCGTCCCGGGCGACCAGCACCTCGCTCCCTTCGTCGAGGAACAAGCCGAGGCCCTCCCAGGCGTCGGTGATCAGGCAGGCGCCGGCGCCCGCCGCCTCGAATACCCGGGTGGCCGGCGAGAAGCCCACCGCCGCCATGCTGTCCCGGGCGATGTTCAGGACGGCGAGCGGCGTCGTGTTGAAGGCGTTGTGCTCGCGCGTGTAGACGTGCCCGAGATGCCGGACGTTCAGCGGCAGGCCGCGGCTCTCCCAGCCGTTGCCGCCGATGAGGAAGGACCGCTCCGGCAGGCGCGCCGCCGCGGCGAGGAAGAACTTTTCGACGCGGGCCTCGCGGTCGGGCAGGCGGTTGCCCAGGAAGGCGAGGTCGGCCGCGAAGCGCGGCTCCGGCGGCACCGGGAAATGGGTCTCCGGGTCCAGGGCGTTATAGATCGGGATGCAGGCTCGCGCCCCGAAGCCCTCATAGGCCGAGACCACCGGCGGCCCACCTCCGTAGGTGAGCACGAGGTCGAGGTCGGGAAGGGCGCGGCGCAGGGCGTGGTCGGGATTGGCACGCATCTCGGCGAGCGTTGCCGGGGCGTCCACGTCCCAGAAGATCCGCACCGCCTCGGGGCGGGCGGCGGCGATCACGCCTGCGAGCAGCTCGTCGTCGAACACCCCGACGCCGCTCGCCTTCACGACCACGTCGGCCTCGGCGGCCTCGGCGATGACCGCGCGCGCCGCCTCGATCGTCGCCGGGTAGACCTTCACGGCCGCGTAGGGCGGAGGCTCGATGTCCCGGTGCTGCTGCCGGTCGAAGGCGTCTGGCTCGTAGAACGTGATCGTGTGGCCGTGCTGCGCCAGGGCGGCGAGCATGCCCCGGTAGTAGGTCGCGGCGCCGTTCCAGTAAGACGACAGCAGGGAGGAGCCGTAGAAGGCGATTTTCACGCGGTGGCCTCCAGTGGGGTGGGCGCCCGCAGGCCTTCGGCGATGGCCAGCAGTTCCTCGGCGCGATGCGCGCAGGTGTGGCGCGCGCGGATGGTGGCGAGACCCGAGGTCGCGAGTGCCGCCCGGAGGGCCGCATCCGCCTGCAGGGCGCGCAGGTGGCTCTCCATCTCGGCGCCGGTCCGGGCCACGAGGTAGTCCCGGCCCGGACGGAACAGACCCTCGGCGTCGTCCCAGGGCGCGCAGACCAGGGGGATGCCGCAGGCCAGGGCCTCGAACACCCGGATCGTCGGGATGCCCGGCAGGCGCTCCACGTAGAAGCGCCGCGGCACGTGGACCGTGGCGCGGTGGCGGGCGAACAGGCCGGGCGCCGCGGCGTTGGCCGCCCAGCCGTGGTAGCGGGCGCCGTAGCGCCTCAGGGTCGCCAAGGCCGCCTCGGGATAGCGCACGCCGTAGATGTCGAGGGGCAGGCCGACCCGTGCGGCCGGGCGGAACAGGAAAGTCTCCAGTTCGGCGCTGCGCTCGTCGTCGCCCCAATTGCCGATCCAGACGAGCCCGGCGCGTTCGCCCTCCGCGGCGGGCGGATGGAACAGGCGGGTATCGGCGGCCTCGTGCCAGACGAAGGCGCGGCGCCCCCAGCCCTGCGCCCGATAGACGGCGGCGAGGGTCTCCCCGAAGGCGAGCACGCCGTCGTAGCCGGAGAGATCGAAGCGCTCCATCTCCTCCGGGGCGCTGACTGCCCGGTGGTGCGTGTCGTGGAACAGGAGCGTGTAGCGCGCCCCGCGGCGCCGGGCGGCCCCCAGGGCCGCCACCAGGGCCGGCTCGCTCCACTCGTGGACCACGACGAGGTCGCATTCCGCCACGCGCTCGACCATCGCGTCGATGGCGGCGTAGCGCTCGGAGGCAAGCTCCGGATAAGCCGCCCGGTAGGCGTCGAGGCCGACCTCGCCGTGATCGCGCAGGAGATTCTCCAGGCTCCAGGCCCCCGCGGGCTCGTAGGCCGCCACGCGGTGGCCGCGCGCCATGAGTTCGCGCAGGACGCCGCGCAGGAAATGCGCGTTGCCGTGGTTCCAGCACGAAGCCAGCGAGTGGGTGAAGTAGGCGATCCTCATGCGGCGGCTCCACCGAGCCGCGCCGGCGCCCCGGCGAGAAGTCCGCGCAGCACGCCGAGCACCCCCTCGGTCATCGCCTCGACCCCGTAGCGGGCGGCGCGATCGGCAGCGGCGGCCCCGGCGGCGGCGCGGCGGACGGGATCGTCCAGGAGGCCCTGCACGGCCTCGGCCGCAGCGGCATCGTCGTCGGCGCCCACGAAGGCGGCGGCGCCCTCCCACAGTTCGCGAAAACCTGGCCTGTCCGACAGGACCAGGGCGCAGCCCGCCGCGGCGGCCTCCAGCACCGCGAGGCCGAACGGCTCGTAGCGGGCGAGCGACACGAAGACCGGACGGCGGGCGAGTTCCGCGGCGACGCCGGCATCGTCGAGCCGCCCGAGGAGCTGCAGGTGGCGCGTCTCGACCCGCGCGCCGTTCGGCCCGTTCACGGAGCCGGCGGCGCGCAGGGGCGCGGAGAGGCGGCCGGCGAGGCGGTCGAGGGCGGCGGCGTTCTTGGCCCGGTCCCAGAGGCGGCCGGCCGTGAAGGCGAAGGGCTCGGCGAGCCGGGACGGCACGCCGCTCGGGGCGCGCCCGTTGCGGACCACCACCGGCAGCTGCGCGAGGCCGCAGACGCGGGCGGTTGCGGCGGCGTGCGCCCGGGTCGGCGCCAGGAGCGCGTCGGCGGCGCGGCAACCCCGGGCGGTGAGGTCGTGGCGCCAGGCGAGATCGGCCGGGAGCGGGCCGGTCTCGACGGAATCCCACCACGTCGCCACGCAGGAATGGCACACGGCCGCCACCGGCACGGGGAAATCCGCGAGCGCCATGGCGGGACTGTGCAGGTGGACAAGGTCGGCCCCGATGTCGCGCGCAAGCCGCGCGAGCGCCCGCGCGGCGTCCAGCACGGAATCGGGCGTCTCGGCGGTCCAGTCGAGGGGCAGGCCGGTGGTAAGGATCCGCGCACCCGTCACGTTCTGGGCCGCCTCGATCCGCGCGTCGGTCGGCGCAGGCCCCAGGACCGCCACGGTCACGGCCAAGCCCCGCCGGACGAGGCCGGCGGCAAGGTCGAGGCTGTACTGCCAGACGCCGCCCACCGCATCCGCGCTCATCAGGACGTGCGGCGCCGTTGTCCGGGAGGGGCTCAGCAGCACCCGCATGCGGCCTCCAGCTCGGAAAGCGGCAGGGGGCGCTCGTCCTGGATGTCGCTGAACTGGGTGAACTGGCCGAGGTAATGCGCGTGCGCCCGCTCCCAGGCCCGGTCGTCGGGCTCGCCCCAGAGGCGCCGGTAATCGGGGGAGCTCGGATAGGGGTAGAGCGGCACCGGGTCGTTCGCCCAGACGCCCTGGCCGCGCAGGCGGTCGCGCCACGTGGCCACGAGGTCGGGATCGTCGCCCGCCATGGCGATGAGGTTCGCCTGCACGAACGGCACCGTGCGACGGGCGTGGATCAGCCGCTCCGCGAGATCGTCCGTGGAGGCGCGGCAGCGCTTGTCGAGGGCGGCGCGGCCCGCCTCGGTGAGGCTCTCGATCCCGGCCTCGATGGAGACGCAGCCCGCCGCTCCGAGGAGGTCGAGCATGTCGGGCTTCCACAGGTCGATCCGGGTCTGGATCCCGAAGCGGAGATCCCGGGCGACGAGGGCCTCCAGCAGCGGCTTCTGCGGCAGGAAGATCTCGTCGACGAAGTAGACGTAGGTGACCCCTTGCGCGATCAGCCCGTCGATCTCGTCGAGGACGATACCGAGATCCCGGCGCCGGTAGGCGTCGCGGAAGTCGATCTTGGCGCAGAACGAGCAGGTGTAGGGACAGCCGCGCGAGGCCTCGACCTCGGCGCCCGGCCCGTCCGGAGCGGCGTCGAAGCGGTGGTGGTGGTGCCGGTGCCGGGCGATCCAGCCGTCCGGCCAGCGCAGGGCCGGCAGATCGGTGAAGCGACCGGCATGGGGCGGCCCGGTCACCGCGGTCGCATCGCAGTCGCGGAAGGCCAGGGCAGGGACGGATCGCAGGTTCTCGCCGCGCAGATCGCCGAGGCCCGCAAGCCGGGCGACGACCTCCTCGCACTCGCCGCGCACGACGATGTCGCAGCCGAGCTTGTCGAGCACAGGCCGCGGGGTGGCCGAGCCGTGCGGGCCGACCACCACGGTGGTCCCGCCCCGGCCGGCCAGGGTGTCCAGGAACGCGCGGGGCACCCGCAGCTCCGGCGGGGCGCAGCGCCAGAACAGGTAGGTGGGTGCCGTGGTCACCACGGTCATGGCCGGCGCGAAGGCCGCCACCCGGTCAGAGGCGGTCTGGGCGGTCAGGCCCTCGAGATGGGCGTCGACCAGCAGCGTCTCGTGCCCGGCGGATTCCAGAAGCGCGGCCGCGTAGGCGAGCTCCAGGGGCAGGTGGGGCTCGCGGCACCCGAAATAGATGCTGTTGCGGTAATCCCAGGGCGGGTTGACCAAGGCGACTCTCATGCGGCCGCTCCCGCGATGGGGGCGGCAGCGCCGGCCTGCTCGCGCCCGGAGGCGAGCCAGGTCCGGAGCCAAGCCATGAGGTCGGCGACGCCCTCGCGCCAGCCCAGGAAGGGTTCGAGGCCGAGGCTCTCGACGGCCCGGCGCGTGTCGGAGACGTAGTAGCGCTGGTCGCCGGGTCGCCAGTCCTGGAAGCTGCGCTCCACCGGGCGTCCCAGCAGCGCGCCCACATGGTCGAGGAGCTGGAGGAGGCTCACCGCGTTCCCGGGCCCGCCGCCGATGTTGAAGGCGCGGCCGGCCGCCTCGTCGATGCGCGCGAGCGCCGCCCGGTAGACCGTCACCACGTCGCGCACGTGCAGGATGTCGCGCACCTGCTTCCCGTCGCCGTAGAGCGTGATGGGCTGGCCCGCCAGCGCCCGGATCAGGAAGTGGGCGACCCAGCCCTGGTCCTCGTTGCCCATCTGGCGGGGGCCGTAGATGCAGCTCATCCGCATCACCGCCGCCGGGATGCCGAAGCTCCGCGCGTAGTCGAGGACGTACTGGTCGGCGCCCCCCTTCGAGCAGCCGTAGGGCGTGTGGAAGTCGAGGGGCCGGGTCTCGCCGATCCCGCGTTCGCGCAAGCTGGAATCGGCCGGCAGGTAGGCGTCGCCGATCGCGTCGAGGGCGATGTCGGGCAGATCGCCGTAGACCTTGTTGGTCGAGGCGTAGAGCACCGGCACCGGCCGCGACTGCGCCCGCACGGCCTCCAGCAGGTTCACGGTGCCGAGGAGGTTGACCTCCATATCGGTCCGGGGCGCGACGAGGCTCGTGGTCACGGCGACCTGGGCGGCGAAGTGGAACACCGCCCCCGCCTCCGCCACCGCGCGGCCGAGCTCCTGCGCGTCCCGGATATCGGCGATGATCGGGGCGATCCGGCTGCCGTGGCGCTGCCGCAGCCACGCGAGGTTGGCCTCGACGCCCGGACGCGACAGGGCATCGTAGACGATCACGGCGTGGCCGTCCGCCGCGAGGCTGTCGGACAGGTTGGCGCCGATGAACCCGGCCCCGCCGGTGACGAGGATCGGCCGGCCGCTCACGCGACGAGACCGCGTGCTTCGAGTTCGCGCCGCGCCTCCGCGACACGGTCGATGGCCTGCTGCTCGGCCACCCAGGCGGCGAGTTCGGCGAGCCCCTCCTCGAAATCCCGACGCGGCGCGTAACCCAGCTCGCGCTGGATCTTGCCGATATCGGCGATGCAGTGACGGATGTCGCCGAGTCGCGCCTGGCCGGCGATCTCCGGCTCGATCCCCTCGCGGCCCATGGCACGGGCGAGGAGCCGGGCGACCTCCCGGACCGTGCGGTCCCGGCCGCTGCCGACATTGTAGACCTGCCCCGCGGCAGCCGGGTGCTCCAGGGCCAGCGCGAAGGCCTGCGCCACATCCTCAACGTGGACGAAATCGCGCCGCTGCTCGCCGTCCTCGAAGATCATGGGCGGCTGGCCGTTGTGGAGGCGGGCCGCGAAGATCGCCAGCACGCCGGTATAGGGATTCGAGAGGGCCTGGCCCGGCCCGTAGGCGTTCCACAGGCGGAGCGCCACGCCTTCCATGCCGTAGGCGGGGGCAAGCGTCAGCGTCAGGCGCTCCTGCATGTACTTGGTGAGCGCGTACACGGAGGCCAGCGCCGGCCGCTTCGATTCCGGCGTCGGGATCGGCCGCATGGGCTGCCCCTGCGCGTCGAGGGGATCCCAGGGCTCGCCGGGCCGACGCGGGCGGCGCACCACCTCCTCGGCGGTGGCACCGTCCGAGGTGCGGTAGAGCCCCTCGCCGTAGATGCTCATCGAGGAGGCCACGACCACGCGCTTCACGGGGGCGTCGATGAGCTGCTGGAACAGCACGGCCGTGCCGCAATCGTTGACCGAGACGTAGCGCTCGACCGCGTACATGCTCTGGCCGACGCCGACCTCGGCCGCGAGATGCACGACGCGGTCGATGCCGGACAGGGCACGGGCCACCGCCGCGCCGTCACGGACGTCGCCGAGATGGAACTCGACCTCTGGCGGCAGCATGTCGGCGCCGCTTTTGCCGCCGCCATGCACCTGCTCGATCAGGCTGTCGAGCACCCGCACGCGATACCCGCGGCGCAACAGCTCGGCGGAGAGATGGCGACCGATGAAGCCGGCGCCACCGGTAATGAGTACGAATTCCGGCACGAGGCGTGAAATTCTCCTGCAAGGACTTAAAGCTATGTAGATCGGGAATCCGATCCCGATGAAACAACTCAGGTTAAATTCTTCGGTCTTGCGCCGAAAAACGAGCCTTTAATGCTAAGCTCGCGAAAAGCTTGGGCTATTTCTTATCGCGCCCAGGAAATCCTCACGAGACAATCGGTCCCATCTGGCCGTCGGCAGACACCCGCCTAGACACGGGCAGGACCGGCGGCCCTCATGCACGATCGCAAGCCATGTCTTTGTTTGTTCTCGCGAAATCGACAACGACATGATTAAAGAAAATTTTCATAGACATTTCCTTGGGCTCAGGCTCACAAATTCTCGATCCTTCCGGACAATCGGGCCGGCAGCCTCCCCTTGCGCCCGCGCCCACGGGTCAGGGCATGTCACCGCTCCGGCAGGTTCTCCGGCTGGCTGAACCGGAAGCTCACGTTCGGATCCTCGGCGGAGCGGTCGCCCGCCGCCATGATCGACACGCGCAAGGCTGCGGCGCCCGCGAGCGTCGCGGCCGCGGCGAGCGCCGTCACCGGGCGCGGCAGGCCGCGGCGGGTGAGGAGCGAGGCCGCGAAGACGCCCAAGGGGAGGGCGGTCCCGAGAAGCGTCGCGCCCAGGTGCTCCACCCTGCCGGCCCGGCTCTTCAGGGCTCCCGCGACGCCCGTGCGCCGATAGGTTGCGTGCGAGATCGCCGCGCCGGCGAGTTCCACGGCGAGCGCCGCCGCGGCCGTCCCTTCGAGCGCCCGGCGCCGGCCCGGATCCGGCTCCGTCACCGAGAGCGCCGTGGCGGCGGAAGCCATCGAGGAGGCACCGAAGCGCATGGCGAGGCTGCGCGGGGCCGCGGCCCAGAGGGGCGTCGAGGTCGCCGAGAGGAGCGAGGCCGTGTAGGTCGAGAGGCCGAGGCCGGTGAGGGCCGCCGGCACCTGGGCGGCGCGGGCGAGCCCGTTCAGGCCCCGCGCCCGCGGCCAGAGGTCGGTGCCGAGCTGGGCGGCCGCGGTGAGGCCGGCGGCCCCCGTGAAGCCCATCAGGATCCAGGTGCCGATCGACATGGGCGAGGTGTGCTTGGCCACGCGCAGCATGTTGTAGAAGCGCTTGGGCGTGTGCAGGTCGTAGATCAGGAGCGGCGCCCCCAGGACCGGGGCGAGCAGCGCGAGGTAGCGCCCCCGGCGGACCAGGGGTGCCGCCGCCGAGCCCTGCCGGATGTCGGCCAGGGCAGCGATTGCCGAGGCGGAGCCGGACAGGCCTGCGAGGAAGATGTAGCCCCCGACCACCGGGTTCTCGAACGGCGACGCCTTGAGCTGCGGGCGTCCGTAGTAGGTCGGCCCCGTCCAGCCGGCCTGGTTGGGCCGGCCGTGGACCGAGGGCGGCTCGGTGGCCCGGCGCGGAACCCGGGGCGCGTCCTCGGGACCGTCCTGCGTGGCGGCAGCCGCGTCCGGGCTGATGGTGGCGGTCACGAGCGGCCTCCGTCGGGCCGGGAGAAGAGAAAGGCGCTCGCCAGCGCCAGGGCCGCCACGGTGGCAAGGCCGGTGGCGAGGCTCGGCGCCACCCGGTTGGCGGGCCGCGTCGGGGCGGCCGGCAGGTTGTAGATTTCGGGCCGGTCGATGAGCAGGAAGAAGGCGTTGAGGTGTCCCAGGCCGCCGGTGGCTCCGGGAGCGTCGGGGGTGCCGTAGAGGTAGGCACTCTCCACGCCGATGCCGTGCAGGTGCTCGACCCGCTCGGCGGCCCGGACCTGGAGGTCGGACAACTCGCCGAACTGGATCGAGTTGGTGGGGCAGGACTTGGCGCAGGCCGGTTCCAGGCCGCCCTTGAGGCGGTCGTAGCAGAGGGTGCACTTGTGCGCCTTGCCGTCCACCGTGCTGACGTCGATGACGCCGAACGGGCAGGCCGGCACGCAGTAGCCGCAGCCGTTGCAGATATCCTGCTGGACCACGACCGTGTCGAACTCGGTCTTGAACAGGGCGCCCGTCGGGCAGGCTTCCAGGCAGGGTGCGTTGTGACAGTGCTTGCACACGTCGCTCATCATCAGCCAGCCGGACTGGAACTTCTGGTCCAGACCCTCCCGCAATCCGCCGGGCCCCGACTTCTCCACGAAGGCGACGTGCCGCCAGCTGTTGGCGGAGAGGGCGCCGGTGTTGTCGAAGCTCTGGCCGGTGAGCCCGACATTGTCGGCCGGCAGGTTGTTCCACTCCTTGCAGGCGACCTCGCAGGCCTTGCAGCCGATGCACACGGTCGTGTCGGTGAAGAACCCGTAGGAGCGCCCCGGCTCGATCCGCACGCCGGCGGTGAGCTCGGATTCGTCGGGGATCACACGGGTGAGGGTCGAAGAGGCGTGGTCGAGGGCGCGGGGATGCATGTTCACGGGCCGACGCCTCCTCAGCGGGCCGCTTGCTGCGAGAGGAGGGTCACCGAACGGGCGATCAGGCCGATCAGGTTGCGGGCAGGCTCGTAGGTCACGCGCACCCGCGCCTGCCGAGCCTGGAGGGGCGCGAGCTGCGCCGGCTCGGCCGCGGCGTTGCGGTCCAGCAGGAACAGGTGCGAGATCCCGTTGTCGTCCGTGAGCTGGAAGCGGCTCTCCTGGACGATGGTGACCACACCATCTTTAACATGCGTCAAAGTTCGTCCCCGGGAAGCGGCCGTTGCAGCCTGGAATCGCTCGCACCTGTTCCGACAACCCCGGCTCGCCGCCGAAGTTTCTGCGCGCGGTCGGACTCAACCTTCGCCCTGCGACGTGATTGCCTTCGGCGCCGCCACTGGCCGGGAACCAATGGCCCCCACACCCGGCTTACCGCGCAAAGGCCGAGCAACGGGTGGCACCATGGCGACGATCCGCAGGCGCTTAACAGAGAGGGTGTCGGGCTTCGTGCGGGACTGGTCGCTCCCGCGCCAGCTCGCCGGGCAGAGCGTCATGTCCGAGGCGGCCCGGAGCACGACGTCCGAGCACCTGCGCCCGCGCCTTGAGGAGGCCGACCGGATCGGCACCAGCGTCTGCCCGTTCTGCGCCGTGGGCTGCGGCCAGCTGATCTACGCCAAGAACGGCAAGCCGATCCACGTTGAGGGCGACCCGCGCAGCCCGATCAACCAGGGGACACTGTGCCCCAAGGGCGCCGGCACGCTGGGCATGCTGCTCTCGCCGGAGCGCATCAGCGACGTGCTCTACCGCGCCCCCTATTCGGATCGCTGGGAGAAGAAGCCGCTGGCCTGGGCGATGGAGCGCATCGCGCAGCTCACCAAACAGGTCCGCGACGAGACCTTCGCCGAGACCCTGCCGGACGGGCGGATCATCAATCACACGTTGGGCCTGGGCTCCCTCGGGGGCGCCACCATGGACAACGAGGAGAATTACCTCATCAAGAAGCTGTTCGGCGGCGGCCTCGGGATGATCAATATCGAGAACCAGGCGCGCATCTGACACTCGTCCTCGGTGCCCAGTCTGGGTACCACCTTCGGGCGCGGCGCCGCCACCATGGCGCTGTGGGACCTCGCGAATTCCGACTGCATCATCGAGATGGGCTCCAACATCGCGGAGAACCATCCGGTGGGATTCCGCTTCGTCGTGGAGGCCCAGCGCCGCGGCGCGACCGTCATCCACATCGACCCGCGCTACACCCGCACCAGCGCGCTCGCCGACATCTACGCGCCGATCCGCTCAGGAAGCGACATCGCGTTCCTCGGCGGGATGATCCGCTACATCCTGGAGAATGACCTGTGGTTCCGGGACTTCGCGCTCGCCTACACGAACATCAGTCACATCATCGAGGAGGGCTACGGCGACCCTGAGCAGAACGAGGGCCTGTTCTCGGGCTACGACCCGGTGGCCGGGACCTATTCGCAGGACACCTGGCAGTACGCCGGCAAGACCGTGCCGTCCCCGGTGGCCGAGCATCGGGTGCAGTCCCAGGAGAACGCCTCCGACGAAGGCGAGGCGTTCGAGAGCATGACCAAGTCGCCGCCACCGCAGGACCCGACCCTGCAGCATCCGAACTGCGTCTACCAGATCATGAAGCGCCACTACGCGCGCTACACGCCCGAGATGGTCGAGGCGGTGACCGGCTGTCCGAAGGATCTGTTCGTGCGGATCGCCGAGATCTTCGCGAAGAATTCCGGCCGGGAGAAGACCGGGGCCTTCACCTACGCGGTGGGCTGGACCCATCATTCCACCGGTGTGCAGATCATCCGGGCGGCGAGCATCATCCAGGGGCTGCTCGGCAATATCGGCCGGCCGGGCGGGGGCATCATGGCCCTGCGCGGCCATGTCAGCATCCAGGGCTCGACCGACATCCCGACGCTCTACAACATGCTGCCGACCTACCTGCCGCAGCCGAACGTCTTTCACGACCACGCGACCCTCGACCGGTATCTCAAGACCGAGACGCCGACCACGGGCTGGTGGTCGAACATGCCGAAATACGTGATCAGCCTGCTCAAGGCCTGGTACGGTGACGCGGCCCGCGCCGACACCGAGTGGGGCTACCAGTTCCTGCCCAAGCTCACCGGCGACGCCTCCCAGGAGCCGATGACCATGGCCATGGCCGACGGCGTCGTGAAGGGGCAGTTCATCCTCGGCCAGAACCCCGCGGTCGGGGCGGTGAATTCCGAGCTCGTGGAGAGCGGCTTCGCCAAGCTCGAATGGATGGTCGTGCGCGACTTCGCCATGACCGAGACCGCCAATTTCTGGCAGCAGGGCCACCGGGTCCGCAAGGGCGAGGTCCGGCCCGAGGAGATCGGCACCGAGATGTTCTTCCTGCCGGCCGCCATGCCGGGCGAGAAGGACGGCTCGGTGACCAACACGAGCCGCCTCGTGCAGTGGCACGACGTGGTCTGCGAGGCGCCGGGCGACAGCCGCTCGGACCTCTGGTTCATCGTCCATCTCGGCCGGCGCCTGAAGGAGCTGTATCGGGACTCTACCGATCCCAAGGACCGGGCCATCCAGGCGCTGACCTGGGACTACCCGCTGAAGGGCGAGAAGCTGGAGCCGGACGCCGAGTCGGTGCTGCGTGAGATCAACGGCTGGACCGTGGCGGACGGACGCCAAGTCCCGGACTACCGGCAGCTCAAGGATGACGGCTCCACGGCCTGCGGCGGCTGGATGTATTGCGGCATCTTCCCGGAGACGGGGAAGAACCTGTCCCGCTCGCGCCGGCCGGACGGGCCGGGCGAGTCCGGCGCGCATCTGGGCTGGGCCTGGACTTGGCCGCTGAACCGCCGGACGCTCTACAATCGCGCCTCCGCGGATCCCGCCGGGAAGCCGTGGTCCGAGCGCAAGAAGATGATCTGGTGGGACGAGGCGCAGTCCAAGTGGACCGGCGACGACGTGCCGGATTTCGTGGCCGACAAGCGGCCCGATTACCGTCCGGACTGGTCGACGCAGCCGCACGGCATGGAGGCGCTCGGCGGCAACGACCCGTTCATCATGGAGGCGGACGGCAAGTGTGCGCTGTTTGTGCCTTCGGGCCTGAAGGACGGGCCGCTGCCGACACATTACGAGCCGATCGAGAGCCCGGTGCGGAACCCGCTCTACCCGAAGCAGCAGCGGAACCCGGCCGCGAAGCTCTGGGGGCGGCCCGGCAACGCGCTCCATGAGACCGCCGACCCGCGCTTTCCCTACGTCTTCACCACCTTCCGCCTGACCGAGATGCATTGCGGCGGCATCGCCACACGGATCATGCCGCACACGGCGGAACTGCAGCCGGAGGCCTTCGTGGAGGTCTCGCCGGAACTCGCCGAGACCCTGGGGATCGCGCATCTCGGCTGGACCGTGATCTCCACCCTGCGGGGCGAGGTCGAGGTCCGGGCCATGGTGACGGAGCGGTTCAGGCCGTTCCGGATCGAGGGCCGGATTGTCCACCAGATCGGGATGCCCTGGGTCTACGGCTGGCAGGGCTACGCCAGGGGCGACGTCGCCAACGTTCTGCTCGCGATCACGGGCGACGCCAACACCAGCATCCACACCACCAAGGCGATCACCTGCAACATCCGGCCCGGCCGCAAGACCCGTCCGGACGTGCTCCATCAGAGGGAGACCGTACCGTGAGCGCCGCTCCCGGACGGGAGGCCGGGCACCGGGCGCTCGCCGCTCTCGACACGGCGCTCTCGCGCAAGCCCGCGCGGGACGACCACACCCTTTCGGAAGCCGCGGCGGAGCTGACGAAATTCCGCGACGCGATCATCGCGGAACAGCGCCGCGGCGGCATCCGCAGCGCGGACGAGCGGCGGCACCTCGCCCACCTGAACTCGGTGCTCAGCGTCGTCCTGGGCGTGCACTTCCCCCTCGGGGAGACGCCCTGGGACGAGCTCCAGAAGGCCCGGGGCTGGCTCGCCGAGCTGGTAGCCTCGCCGTGAATCGCGTGACGCCGGGGCTTCTACGATCCGCGCCATGAAGATGCTCGGAAGGCCAGGGACGGCCGTCCAACCCGCGCCCTCATCCTGAGGCGCCGGAGCGCAGCGCAGGCCTCGCAGGGGCCCCCCAGGGATCACGGCGCCCTCTGGAGGCCTCCTTCGAGGCGGCTTCGCCGCACCTCAGGATGAGGGCGTGGGCTGGATCAGCCGAACATCCTGCGCGGTGATGACACGTGCCGGATCCGTCGAGCGATCCGACCGGTGACGCCGTCAGCCCCCGAAGGCCCGCGACGGCAGACCCGTCACGCCGACATCGAGTTCGAATAAGGCCCCGGCCTCCGGTACGTGCTCGGCCCCACGCGACGCCGAGGTGACGAACAGGCGGTCCAAGCCCGCCCCCGCGAAGGCGCAGCTCGTGATGTTGGGGGCGGGAAGGGGGATGGCGCGGATCAGGCGACCCTCCGGATCCACGCGGCTGATCCGTCCGCCGCCCCAATGGGCGATCCAGAGGCAGCCCTCGGCATCCGTGGTCATCCCGTCGGGCCAGCCCCACGCGTCGGGGAAGCGCAGGAAGGCCCGCTTGCCGGACAGCGTGCCGTCCTCGGCCAGGTCGAAGGCGTAGATGGTCCGGGCGGCGCTGTCGCTGTGATAGAGGATCCGGCCGTCGAGGCTGAAGGTCGGGCCGTTGGCCACCCCGTAAGCGCCGTCCATCCGCTGCCAGGTCAGGTCGGGGTCGAGCCGGTGCAGGGAGCCCGAGACTGCCGTCTCGGCCTGGTGCATGCTCCCGGCCCAGATCCGGCCGGCGCAATCGACCTTGGCGTCGTTGAGGCGGTTGTCCGGATATTCGGGCTCCGGGTCGCCGATCGGTGTGAGGCGGTCGGCCTCCAGATCGTAGGTCGCGAAGCCGCTCTTCAGCCCGACGATGAAGTCCCGCCGGCCCGCGCGGGGGATGATCCAGCCCAGCGGCTCCGGGAAGGGGCGCGTGCCGGTCTCGCCGCGCGCGAGGTCGAGCCAGTTCAGGGCCGGCGCCTCGATGTCGACCCAGAAGAGGCGCTCCCGTTCCGGCACCCAGACCGGACCCTCGCCGAGCCGGTCGCGCCGGGGCCGGGCCAGGATGCGGATCTGCGGGTCCATGATGCCTCCTTCGGGCCGCCCGCGATCAGGCGTTGCCGGACTGGCGGGCGCCGCCCGTCCGGCAGCCCCAGAGCGCGTAGAACAGGGCGTAGAGCTCGCAGGCGGCCGTGATCAGGAACGAGTGCTGCAGCCCGAACCGGTCCGCGGCCCAGCCCTGCACCACCACCAGCGCGCCGCCGGCGATCGCCATGATCAGCAGCCCCGCGCCCGTCTCGGTGAGCGGGCCGAGCCCGCGGATGCCGAGGGTGAAGATCGTCGGGAACATGATCGCGTGGAACAGCCCGACCGAGATCAGCGCCCACATCGCCACGGGGCCCGTCGCGAAGGTCGCCACCAGCATCACCGCGCAGGCGCCGACCGCCGCGCCGGCCAGCACGGTCTCGGCCGGCCGACTCTGCATCAGGTAGCTGCCGACGAAGCGGCCGACCATCATCCCACCCCAGAGCAGGAACAGGTAGCGCGAGGCCTGGGCGTGGGTCAGGTCGCCGATCTCGGGCTGCGAGACGAAGTTGATGAACAGGTTCGACACCCCGATCTCGGCGATCAGGTAGATGAAGATCGCCGGCACGCCGAGGACGAGGTTGCGGTGACGCCAGAGCGACAGGCCGGCGCGCTCGGCCCTGGCGGCCCGTGCCGCGCCCGCGTCGCCGTCCACCGTGTCACCCTCCATAGCGGGCAGCGGGAAGCGGGCGATCACCGCGGCGAGCATCACCAGGATCGCCGCCACGATCAGGTAGGGGAGCTGCACCGACTGCGCGTCGGCCAGGCGCTCGGCGGGGGCGAGCACGGTGCCGGCCGCGGCGTTGCCCGAGGCGGAGCGGCCCAGGATCAGGTAGCCGCCGAAGAGCGGCGCCAGGGTAGTCCCGAGGGAGTTGAACGCCTGCACGAGGTTGAGCCGCGCCGGGGCGCTCTCCGCCGGCCCGACGACCGCCACGTAGGGGTTCGCGGCGACCTGCAGCAGGGTGATGCCGCTCGCGATCACGAAGAGCGCCGTCAGCGTGATCGCGTAGGAGACCTGGTGGGACGCCAACACCATCCCGAGGGTGCCGGCCGCCATGATGCCGAGGCCCATGACCAGGGCGCGCTGGTAGCCGACCCGCGCGATCAGCTTCGCCGCCGGGATCGAGGCCACGAAATAGGCGATGAACCAGACCGACTCGATCAGCGTGGTCTGGGTATAGTCGAGGTCGAACACGCTGCGCAGGTGCGGCAGCAGCGTGTTGTTGATGACCGTGATGAAGCCCCACATGAAGAACAGGCTCGCCAGCAGCGACAAGGCCGAGCGGTAGCTGCCCCGGTCGCGCGCGGAGGCCTCTTCCGTCCGGGCTGCGGACGGGCCGAGGCTCGCGATAGGTCCTGCCATCGGGCCTTTCCTCTCCGATCGGGCCACCTTGCCGGGGCGCTGTGTTGTCCATTTCATTTGTCTGAGTATATATCGGAGCCGCGGACGTCAACCGCGGCCGCTCACCGCGAGCCGGCGCAGGATCGGCGGGACGGGGCACGACAGGGGGTAACCAATGCGTGGTTTGGGAACGGTGGCGCTCTGCGCCTGCGCGGCAGTCCCGGCTCTGGCCCGGGCGGCCGAGCCGAGCCGGACGGTGTTCGGCACCCTGCCCGACGGACGGACCGTCGAGGAGGTGACCCTCACGAACGGCAAGGGCCTCACCGCGCGCATCCTGTCCTGGGGAGCGCTGCTGCGGACGCTTGAGGTGCCGGACCGGTAAGGCGGCCGACGTGGTGCTCGGTTACAGCGACCTCGCCTCCTATCTGAGCAAGGGCAGCTATTTCGGCGTGAGCGTGGGGCGCTACGCCAACCGTATCCGCGCCGGGCGCTTCGTCCTCGACGGCCAGACCTACACGCTCGCCACCAATGACGGCCCCAACGCCCTGCACGGGGGCACCGCCGGCTTCGACAAGCGGCTCTGGACGATCACCGCGGTCAAGGGCGGCGCGGCCCCGTCGGTGACCCTGCGCTACGTCAGTCCGGACGGCGAGGAGGGCTATCCCGGCACGCTGACGGCGACCGCCACCTATACGCTGGACGACACGAACACGCTCACGGTCACCTACGAGGCCACCACCGACAAGCCGACGATCGTCAACCTGACCAACCACAGCTTCTTCAACCTCGCGGGCGAGGGTTCGGGCCGCTCGATCCTGGACCAGACCCTGACCATCCCGGCGGAGCGCTTCACGCCGGTCGACGCCACCCTGATCCCGACCGGCGCGCACCTGCCGGTGGCGGGCACGCCCTTCGACTTCCGCAAGCCCGCGGTGATCGGCGCCCGCATCCGCGACGGGCGGGACGTCCAGATCGTGCGCGGGCGCGGCTACGACCACAACTGGGTCGTGACCGACGCGCCCACGGCCGAGCCGCACCTCGTGGCGCGGGTCGAGGATCCGGATTCGGGCCGCGTCCTGGAAGTTTCGAGCAACCAGCCGGGGGTGCAGTTCTACGCCGGCAACTTCCTCAACGCGACCGTGGTGGGTAAATCCGGCCTCGCCTACCGGCAGTCGGACGCCCTGGCCCTGGAGCCGGAGCTCTTCCCCGACACGCCGAACCAGCCGGCCTTCGGCTCCGCCCGGCTGGATCCCGGCAAGATCTACCGGAACGTGATCACCTACCACTTCTCGACCAGCCCCGCCCACCGGACCCACAAATGACCGACCGACCGATTGCACGGCCCCTGCGCTCGCGCGCCTGGTTCGACAACCCCGACAATATCGACATGACGGCGCTCTACCTGGAGCGCTACCTGAACTTCGGCCTCAGCCTGGAGGAGCTGCGCTCGGGCAAGCCGATCATCGGCATCGCCCAGACCGGCTCGGACCTGTCCCCGTGCAATCGCCACCACCTCGTCCTCGCGGAGCGGATCCGCGAGGGCATCCGCGAGGCGGGCGGCATCGTGCTGGAATTCCCCGTCCACCCGATCCAGGAGACCGGCAAGCGACCGACCGCGGGCCTCGACCGCAACCTCGCCTATTTGGGCCTCGTGGAGCTGCTCTACGGCTACCCCCTCGACGGGGTCGTGCTGACCACGGGCTGCGACAAGACCACCCCGGCCTGCCTGATGGCGGCCGCCACCGTGAACATCCCGGCCATCGCCCTGTCGGTGGGTCCGATGCTGAACGGCTGGTTCAAGGGCCAGCGCACCGGCTCCGGCACGATCGTCTGGAAGGCCCGCGAGATGCTGGCGGCGGGCGAGATCGACCACGACGGCTTCATCAAGCTCGTGACCTCGTCGGCGCCCTCGACCGGCTTCTGCAACACGATGGGCACGGCCACCACGATGAACACGCTCGCCGAGGCTTTGGGCATGATGCTACCGGGCTCCGCGGCGATCCCGGCGCCCTACCGCGACCGGCAGGAGGCCGCCTACCAGACCGGCAGGCGCATCGTCGCGATGGTGGCGGAGGACCTGAAGCCCTCCGACATCCTGACCCGCGACGCGTTCCTCAACGCCATCGTGGTCAATTCGGCGATCGGCGGCTCGACCAACGCACCGATCCATCTCGCGGCGATCGCCCGGCACATGGGGGTCGAGCTCGACATCGCCGACTGGCAGACCTACGGGCTCGACGTGCCGCTGCTGGTGAACCTGCAGCCGGCCGGCGCCTATCTCGGCGAGGATTACTACCGCGCCGGCAGCCTCCCGGCCGTGGTGGCGCAGCTCATGAGCCGCGGGCTGATCCGCGAGAACGCGCGCACGGTGAACGGGCGTTCCATCGGCGAGAATTGCCGCGCCGCCGTGATCGAGGACGAGGACGTGATCCGGCCCATCGACCGGCCCCTGAAGGAGGCGGCTGGGTTCCTGGTCCTGCGCGGCAACCTGTTCGAGGCCGCGGTGATGAAGACCAGCGTCATCGGCGCGGAGTTCCGCGCCCGCTACCTCTCGAATCCCGAGGATCCGGACGCCTTCGAGGGCCCCGTCGTGGTCTTCGACGGGCCGGAGGATTACCACGCCCGGATCGACGACCCGAGCCTCGGCATCACCGCCGACACCCTGCTGGTGATGCGCGGTGCCGGGCCGGTGGGCTATCCCGGAGCCGCCGAGGTGGTGAACATGCGCCCGCCCGCGCAGCTGATCCGGGCCGGCATACACGCGCTGCCCTGCCTCGGCGACGGGCGCCAGTCGGGCACCTCGGCCTCACCGTCGATCCTCAACGCCTCACCGGAGGCGGCGACCGGCGGCGGACTCGCCCTGCTGCGCACCGGCGACCGGGTGCGGATCGACCTGCGCCGGGGCACCGCCGACATGCTGGTCGACGGGGACGAGATCGCCCGGCGCCGCCGCGCCCTGGAGGAGGCTGGCGGCTACGCCTATCCCGCCTCTCAGACGCCCTGGCAGGCGATGCAGCGCGCTGCGGTCGGGCAGATGCACACCGGGGCGATCCTGGAAGGCGCCGAGCGCTTCCAACGGATCGCACAGACCAGCGGCCTGCCCCGCGACAACCACTGACAGGCCGCACCGCCCGCGGGCGGTGCGGTCACGGCCGCAGCGCCAGCTCGGTATCGGCGAGCGCGAGGCGGACCAGCTCGGTCATCGCCGTGCGGGCGGCCTCGGGATCACCCGCCACGATCGCCTCGTAGAGCGCGCGGTGATCGGGCATCGGGTCGCGCGGCTTATCCTGGCGCCGGTGCTTGTAGATCGTGGTCCAAGTGACCGCGGCGGCGATCGAGCTCGACAGGGCGAGGAGCGGCCCGTTGCGAGCCGCCTCCAGGATCGTGTTGTGGAAGGCCTGATCGGCGGCCCGTCCGGCCTCCGTGGCGACGCCGTGGCGGCCCATCTCCTCCAGGGCGTGCCCCATCCGGGCGATGTCGAGACCCGAGCGCCGCTCGGCCGCGAAAGCCGCCGCGGCCGGTTCGACGATCATGCGCAGCTCGAACAGGTCCCGGATGAACGCCTCGCTCGGCTCGGCCTCGAAGGCCCAGGCGAGGATATCCGGATCGAGCAGGTTCCAGCGGCTGCGCTGGCTCACGCGGGTTCCGGTGCGCGGACGGCTCTCCACCAGACCCTTGGCGCTCAGGATGCGAATCGCCTCGCGATAGGCGGTGCGCGATACCTTGAGCTGCTCCGAGAATTCGATCTCGCCGGGCAGGACGTCCCCCGGCGCGTAACGGCCGGCCAGGATCGCCACACCCAGATCGCGCGCCACCGAGCCGTGGATGCGACGCCAGCCTGACGCAAGCGGGAGCCTGATATCCTCGTGACCGCGATCCTGCCTCACCCATCACCTCCGGTTCGAGCCGCCGGAAGGGGGCAGGAGCGTCGCGATCGTACTTGGAAGTTGTAGGAGCGCAAGCGCCGACACCTCTAGGCGTGGAGGCCAGGACGCTTGCGACCTCGGGCGAACGGATCTAGCTTATTTGTATGAGTAAACAAAAGACACCGGGTCCTGTGGTCCGGGGCACGGTCCTGGTCGGGGCCGCCGACACCACCCCGACCGAAACGTTCCTGGCGCGGAATCCGGCGACCGGGGCGGCGCTGGAACCGGCCTTCGCGGCCGCCGGCGCGGCCGAGGTTGAAGCCGCCTGCGCGCTGGCCGAGGCGGCGCTCCCGAGCTTCTCCGAGACCGATCCCGAGACGCGCGCGACCTTCCTGGAAGCGGTGGCCGCGGCCGTGACGGACCTTGGCGCCCCCCTCATCGAGCGGGCGATGGCCGAGACCGGGCTGCCGCAGGCGCGTCTGGAAGGGGAGCGGGCCCGGACGGTGGGTCAGCTCCGCCTGTTCGCCGATCTCGTCCGCGCGGGCGAGTGGATCCAGGCGACGATCGAGACGGCCATACCCGAGCGTCAGCCGCTGCCGCGGCCGGACCTGCGCCGGCGCCACATGGCGCTGGGGCCAGTGGCAGTGTTCGGGGCGAGCAATTTCCCGCTCGCCTTCTCGGTGGCGGGGGGCGACACCGCCTCGGCCCTGGCGGCCGGCTGCCCGGTGGTGGTCAAGGGCCACCCGGCCCATCCGGGAACCGGGGAGTTGGTGGCCCGGGCGGTGCGCGGCGCGGTGGCGGCCTGCGGTCTGCATGCGGGCGTGTTCTCCTACCTGCCGGGACCGACCAGCGCCCTGGGGACGGCCCTGGTCGCCGATCCGCGGATCAAGGCGGTGGGCTTCACCGGTTCGCGGGGCGATGGCCTCGCGCTGCTGCGAGTCGCGGCCGGCCGGCCCGAGCCGATCCCGGTCTACGCGGAGATGAGCGCGGTCAATCCCGTGCTGCTCCTGCCCGGGGCCCTGCGCGGGCGGGGCGCGACCATCGCGGCCGGCTTCGTCCAGTCCCTGACCCTGGGGGCGGGGCAGTTCTGCACCAACCCCGGCCTGCTGATCGGCATCGGGGGCTCCGACCTCGACGCCTTCGCGGAGGCCGCCGGGGCCGCGATCCGCGAGAGCGCACCCCACACCATGCTCACCGCGGAGATCCGCGCCCGGTTCGAGCAGGCGGTCGCCGGGCTGGCATCCCGCCCGGGCGTGACCGTGGCGGCCCGCGGCGCGGGGGCCGGGCCGGGGGGCGCGCCGGCGGCCCTGCTCCGCACCGAGGGAGCGCGGTTCCTGGCGGACCCGGCTCTGGCCGACGAGATGTTCGGCCCCGCGGCAATCCTCGTGGCGGCCGCCGACATGGCGGAGGTCGCCCGGATCATCGGATCCCTCGGAGGGCAGCTCACCGCGACGCTGCATCTCGACCGTGCGGACGAGCACCTCGCCGCAGGCCTGATCCCGCTTCTGGCCCGCAAGGCCGGCCGCATCCTGGCGAATGGCTGGCCCACCGGCGTCGAGGTCGCCCCCGCGATGGTGCATGGCGGGCCGTTCCCGGCGACGTCGGACAGCCGCGCGACGTCGGTGGGCACCCTGGCGATCGAGCGCTTCCTGCGCCCGGTCTGCTTTCAGAACCTGCCCGACGCGCTCCTGCCGCCGCCGCTGCGCCCGGACAATCCCTGGCATCTCACCCGCAGGATTGACGGCACCCTCAGCCCGGCTCCCAGGCCCTGAGGGTGCCGGCACGCGCCGGCATCGCAAACGGGCCGACCCCACGCAGGCCGGTCCCGGGAGGACCAAGATGGGACAGTCACTCCTACAATTCCGCGACGCCGGCGGGCGGCGGGGTGTGGCGATGCTCACGCACGGGCGAGCGCGGCGCGTCGCGGGCATGGGCAGCGTGCTGGACCTGGCGCGGAAAGCGCCGGCCACCGGGGACGACCTAGCCACGACGGCGGCCCGGGCCGGGCTCGGAGGCGCCGTCGATCTCGACGCCGTGCGCCCGTTGCCGCCGGTCGACCACGCGGATCCCGCGCACCTGCTGCTGAGTGGGACTGGCCTGACACACCTCGGCTCCGCGAAGGGCCGGGACACGATGCACCGCGGCGGCGCGGCCGACCCGACGCCGACTGCTTCGATGGGGATGTTCCGGATGGGCGTCGAGGGCGGCAAGCCGGCGCCGGGGGAGCCGGGCGTCCAGCCCGAATGGTTCTACGAGGGCGACGGCTCCTGCCTAGTCGCCCCGGGCGAGCCGCTCGTCTCGCCCGCCTTCGCCCGCGACGGCGGCGAAGAGCAGGAGATCGCCGGAATCCACCGGATCGATGCCGACGGCACTCCGGTCCGTCTCGGCTTCGCCCCGGCGAACGCGTTCTCCGACCGCGTGACGGAGCGCGGCAACCACCTGCGGCTCGCGCATCCGAAGCTCCGCCCGGAGGCGCTCGGCCCCGTATTGCGGCTCGGCGCGCTGCCGTCTGACGTGCGCGGCGCCAGCCGGATCCTGCGGGATCGCGCCGTGATCTGGGAGAAGCGGTTCCTCTCCGGGGAGGGGAACATGTCCCAGGCGATCGCCAACCTGGAGCGGCACCACTTCAAATACGCGCCGTTCCGCCGCCCCGGCGACGTGCACGTCCATTTCTTCGGGACCGCCACCCTGTCGTTCGGCGACGGCGTCACCGCCCGGGCCGGCGACGTGTTCGAGATCGAAGCCTCACTCTCCTCGCTGCCCCTGCGCAATCCCCTGGCGGTCGCCCCCGCGGCCGAGACGACCATGAAGGTGCTGTGAGATGGCGAACCCAATCCGCATCGGGCTGGTGGGCGTCGGCAAGATCGCCCGCGACCAGCATCTGCCGGTGATCGGCGCCTCCCCGGACTACACCCTCGCGGCGGTGGCGAGCCGCCAGGGCACGTATGACGGGGTGCCGAACTACCGAACCCTGGCGGAGATGCTCGCGGGCCGGCACGCCCTCGACGCGGTGGCCCTGTGCCAGCCGCCGCAGGCGCGGTTCGAAGCCGCCCTGGCGGCGATCGAGGCGGGCCTTCACGTCTTCCTGGAGAAGCCCCCGGGGGCGACGCTGGCCGAAATCGGGCTCCTCGTGGAAACGGCGCGGGCGCGGGGCGTGAGCCTCTTCGCCAGCTGGCACTCCCGCTACGCCTCCGGCGTCGAGCCCGCGCGGCGCTGGCTGTCGGGCCGCCGGATCCGCGCGGTGACGATCGCCTGGAAGGAGGATGTCCGGCACTGGCATCCGGGCCAGGACTGGATCTGGGAAGCGGGTGGGATGGGCGTGTTCGATCCGGGAATCAACGCCCTGTCGATCGCGACCCACCTCCTCCCACCCTTCTTCCTGACCGGCGCGACCCTGTCGATGCCGGAGAACCGGCAGGCGCCGATCGCCGCCGAGCTGAGCTTCACGGACGCCGCCGGCACCCCGATCCGGGCCGTGTTCGACTGGCGCCAGACCGGTCCGCAGACCTGGGACATCCGCGTGGAGACCGAGGACGGCACCCTCGTTCTGTCGCGGGGCGGCTCGGTCCTCACCCTCGACGGCCGGGACCAGCCGCTGCCGCCCGAGGCCGAGTATCGCGGCCTCTACGACCGTTTCGCCGCCCTGGTCCGCTCCGGCGCCAGCGACGTCGACCTGAATCCGCTGACCCTTGTCGCCGACGCCTTCCTGCGCGGCGAGCGCCGGACCGTGGAGGCCTTCACGGACTGACCGGCACGGGTCCCGGCGGGCACGAACGCGACAGAGCCGATCAGGGCCGCGCGTCTATGGGGGAGTCATCGATGAGGAAGACCACGCGATGGGCGGTGCTCGCACTGTGCGCCGCCACGGTATCGGCAGGCCTCCGCCCGGCCGAGGCGCAACAGGCGGATCCCGCCCTCGACGGGGCACCGGCTCTGGAGAGGCCGGGTCCGAAGGCGAGCCGCGCGCAGAAGGCACAGTACCGCGCGAACCGCGCCCGGCGCCGGACCATCCGTGAGGCCCGGAGCTTCGCGGGCGCCAGCAGCGCGGCGGCCTCGAGCATCGCGGAGGGCAGCAGCGCGGCGCCGCCCGGGCTGCCGCCCGGCACCCTCGACCTCGGGAACGGGATCACCATGGTCCTGAACTACACGGGCGAGTTCGCCGCCAACCCGAAGGGCGGGATCCGCCAGGGCTCGGACTATGCCGGCCAGGTGTTCTTCGGCCTCGACGCCGATCTCGGCCGCCTCGCCGGGATCGACGGCGGCTCGGTGCACACCATCGTGACCGAGCGCCACGGGCGCAGCCTGTCGAACGACGTCATCGGCAACACCACCAGCGTGCAGGAGATCTACGGCGGCGGCCAGACCGCGCATCTCTCGTCTCTGTCCTACGAGCAGAAGCTGTTCGACAACCGCCTCGACATCGAGGTCGGCCGCCTCCTGGCCAACCCGAACTTCCTGGCCTCGCCGTTCTACTGCAACTTCCAGAACAACGGCATCTGCGGCGCCCCGAAGGGGGTGTTCAAGATGACCAACCTCACTTGGTGGCCGATCGCCACCTGGGGCGCCCACGCCAAGGCCTGGGTCACCGACACGGTGTTCGTGCATGCCGGCGTCTACGAGGTGAATCCGCGCGATCAGCAGGACGACCAGAACGGCATCGACTGGTCGACCCGCGACGCCACCGGCGTCGTGGTGCCGGTGGAGGTCGGCTACGCGACCAATTTCGGCAACGACCCGCTGCCGCGCAACTACGGCCTCGGCGCCATCATCGACCGGTCGGACTACACGGATCCGGTGCTGGACGTGTGCGGCGGCGCCTCCCTGTTCAGCGGCCTCGACCCGCTGACCCGGTTCGGCCGGTCGGCGATCTACGCCCGGTTCGACCAGATGGTGTGGCGTCCGGACCCGAGCGCCGTCCAGGGCCTGACCCTGTTCGGGACCTTCCTCGCCGGGACGGGCGGCCGCCAGTACGAGGATTACTTCCTGAACGGCGGCGCCGTCCTCACCGGCACCTTCCCGGGCCGTCCCTACGACACGCTGGGCCTCGGCATCGCGCTGGAGCACTTCTCGCCGCTCGGCCTCGCCCATTACCGGGCCGCGCGCGCCTCGCTCGGCCTCGACAACCGCGGCATCGCCGCCACGCAGACCATCCTGGAGCTGAGCTACGGCATCCAGCTCACCCCGGCGGTGCGCCTGATGCCGAACCTGCAATACGTCATCAACCCGCAACCGCAGGAGCGCTTCGTGTTCCGGCCGCGGACGATTGCCGACGCCTTCGTGGTCGGCGCGAAGCTGTCGGTGGACCTGTTCACCCTGGCCGGTCTGGCCAAGGGACCCGGCAGCCTCTGACGCCGGGCACGGCGCATCGGGAGCCGGCCTCCTGCCGGGCCGCGATGCGCCTGCGCGTGAAGAGCGGCCGCGCCGTTCATCCGCGCGGCCGCATCGTTCCGGACCGGGCATATCCGCCCGGATGCCCCTGCGCCCTCCGGCAGGCGGGACGCTTCAGGATCGCGGCCGGGCCCGGTCCGCGCTCGACAGGGTCCCGTCGCGCGCCATCGCGCGGATGCGGTCGGCGGTACGGCAGGCGATGGCCTGGATGGTCAGCGAGGGGTTCACGCCGCCCACCGTGGGGAAGACCGAGCCGTCACAGATCCAGAGGTTCGGGATGTCCCAGGCGCGGCAATCGGCGTCCACCACGCTGGTGCGCGGATCGTCGCCCATGCGGGCCGTGCCGTTCAGGTGGCAGGTGTCGTTCTCCTGCTCCCAGATCTCGCGTCCTCCGGCGGCCTCCAGCGCCTGATGCATGAAGCGCAGCGCGTGCCGGTTCATGGCCTTGTCGTTGTCGCACCAGGAATAGGTGATGTGGGCGACTGGCAGCCCGTACTGGTCCGCCACGTCCGAGAGCGTCACCTGGTTGCGCGCCTGCGGCATGTACTCGGAGACGACCTTCAGCCCGGCCACGTGATTGTAGCGCTGCATCTCGGAGACGAGCGCCTCGCCCCAGAGGCCATGGGCCGTGGCCTGGGTGTTGCCCCAGAGCGCCGGCAGGGGGCCCTGGCTCATGTAGCAGTAGCCGCCGTGGAAGTCCTTGCCCCTGTCCTCGTAGTTCCAGTGCTCGGTGATCGCCAGCGAGGGCGGGCCCTTGTAGGAGCGGATCTCCTCGTCCATCACGCCCCAGACCGCTTGGTTGCCCTGCACGGTGAGGTAGCGGCCGACGAGGCCCGAGGAATTGGCGAGCCCGTCCGGGAATTCCGGATTGGCCGACATCAGCAGCAGGCGCGGCGTCTCAATGGCGTAGCCCGCCACCACCACGTTCTTCGCCCGCTGGAAGCGCCAGCGGCCCTCGCGGAGGTAGTGGACGCCGGTGACACGCCCGTTCTTCGTCTCGACCCGGCCGACCATGGCGAGATCGCGGATCTCGGCACCGGCCTTTAGCGCCCGCGGCAGCCAGGTGACCAGCACGCTCTGCTTGGCGTTGGTCGAGCAGCCGAGCACGCAGAAGCCGCGATAGACGCAAGGCGGCGAGTCGCCCCGCGGCGCCGAGACCGTGGCCAGCGGCGTCGGCGTCCAGGCGATGCCCATCGCCTCGCAGCCGCGCGCCAGCACCTTGCCGGCCGCATTCACCTCGTGGGCGCGGTAGGGATAGCGCGGGCGCTTCGGGCCCCACGGATAGGTCACAGGGCCGGCGATGCCGATCGCCCGCTCGACCTCCGTGTAGTAGTCCCACATCTCGCGCCAATCGAGCGGCCAGTCGGCGCCGTAGCCCATCAGCGTGCGCGCCTTGAACCACTCGGGCCGGAAGCGCAGCGACACCATGGCGAAGTGCACGGTCGAGCCGCCGACCGCTTTTCCGGAATTGTTGGAGCCCATCTGCAGCGGGTTCTCGCCGTCGACGATGCGCTCGTCCGTCCAGTAGAGCTTGGACTGGTGGTTCTCGTCGGAGGCGAAATCCTCCAGGGGGCGCCAGTAGGGCCCGGCATCGAGGGCCGCCACCGAGAAGCCGTACTCGGCAAGCTTGGCAGCTAGCGTCCCGCCGCCAGCCCCGGTGCCGACGATGACGAAGTCGACCTCCTCGTCGTCGCGGAACTGGCGCATCGGCACCCATTCGCCGATGCGCATCACGTCCGGGGCGCGGCCGTGCGCGGCGCGGGGATGGTGCAGGGCGTCGTCCTGCGCGGCTCTCGCCTGCGGGTTGTCGGCGGCGTTGCCGGTTCCTGACAGTCGCATCCGTCAGCCCCTCAGCGCCGGCCGATGCGGAGGTTCTCCGCCCGGGCTTCCGCCTCGCGCCCGGGATGCGCTTCCGCAGCCTCCCAGGGATCGCGCCGGTCGAAATCCATGCGCACGTAGCCGCGCGGGCTCGCCGGGCCGCCCCAGCCGATCTCGCTCCAGGCGGTGGGGTGGCCGTAGTAGGACCTGACCACGTCGGGCAGCACGCGCTGCTTGAAGAACAGGTCGCAGGGCATGTCGCCCCAGGCCGGATCCTTCAGCACGCCGTCCTCGGCCCAGGCGAGGAGCTCGTCCTGCGCCCGGCCGCCGAGCTGCGCGAAGCCGCGGCCGAAGGCGCGCCGGGCCTCGGCATCGAGGGCCTTCAGCCCGCGCCGCCACGCCTCGCCCTGCTCGGGCAGGGCCGCGTTCCGGTAGCCGTCCTGCGCGCCGCTCTGCAGCTTGTCGTCGATCAGGGCCGGGACGGGGATCGGGTCCGCCCGGTCGGCCGGCTGCGGCACGATGCGCTCGCAGAGCGCCGCCAGGATCGCCCATTCCGCCGCATCGAAGAAGCGGCGGCTGGCGGGGCCGATCGCGAGCCGCGCGGCGACCACGTCGCGGGTCTTGGCGTTCCAGGACGGCGAGTCGCGCTTCGCCAGGACATCGTAGCCGGGATAGAGATCGTTGCGCGGTTGCACGGGACCTCGGGGGCTTGGGTGTATGGTCAGAGGGAGGAGCGGTGGCGCTCGAGCAGCTCGATGGCGGCGAGGCCGCCCAGCGCGACGCCCGCGAACGAGGGCGGCGCCGGCAAGGGCGGACCGTCGATGAGGTTCTGGCGCCAGTTGCTCCAGCCCCCCATCATCCGGGCGACGCCGTAGGCGTGGAAGGCGACGCCGAGGATCCCCATCGCCGAGACGGCCCAGAGCGTCGCCTTGGCGCCCGGGCGCTGTGCGCCGGGCGCGCCGGCAGCGGTGGCGGCCAGCACGGCGGCGGCGGCCGGCGGCAGGGTGACGGGCACGAACATGGCCGGGTTCTGGAAGGCGCCGCGGAAATGCAAGAGGCCGGCTTCCGCGGTCGTGCCCAGCAGCATGGCGGCGGTGGCGAGCGCGAGGGTGCGGCCGGCCGGCAGCCCGGCGAGCCGAGGCTGCTCGGGGTCGGCGTCGCGCACCCGCTCGGCGGTCACGCCGAGGATGCCGGCGAGCGTCAGCGCCAAGGGTGCGCCGATCGGCGCGGCGTAGAACAGGTTCTGGAGGCTGTAGCCGCCCTCGCGCTTGCCGACGTTGTAGAGGTGGAAGCCGAAGCCGCCGAGGCCGGTGGCGCCGGCCAGGGCCTGGACGGCGTGGCGGACATGCGAGCTGCCCGGGTCGGTGTCGCCCGCCCCGTGGAGCGAGACGGCGAGCGTCACGCTCGACACCAGGATCGGCGTGTACATGGCCCGGTTGAAGAACTGGCCGCGGTAATGCTCCAGGCCGGAGTCGAACAGGACCGAGGCCGCCAGCATCGACGAGGCATGGTTGAGCCTCTGCGCCGCCGATGCCGTGACCGCCCGTTCGTCCGGACCTGCCCGACCGCCAGACCGCCGCGAGGCCGGGCCGAGCCGCTTCGAGCGGCCGGCCGCGAACCAGGCGAGGAGACCGGCACCGGCCGCGGCGAGCGCCAGGATCGCCACCGGATGGATCTCGCTGTCGAGGCGCAGTCCCGCCGGACGGGTCCGACGCGCGACCGGCTGCCCGCGCCGCCCGCCCGGGCCGGAATCAGACAGCATGGCGGTCCGCCTCCCGCTCCTTGAGGGTGAGGCCGTGCCCGGGCCGCGCCAGGTCCGGGGCGACCGTGCCGTCCCGCGGCTCGGGGGCGCCGTCGAACAGCATCCGCTCGATGCGGACATGGTCGTGGAACCATTCGAGGTGCCGGAAGCGCGGCGCCGCCACGGCCACAGGCAGGTGCAGCGCCGGCGCGCAATGGCCCGACAGGTCGAGATGGGCTGCCTCGCAGAGGGACGCTGCGGCCAGGAAGCCGCTGTAGCCGCCGCAGCGGGTCACGTCCGCCTGGGCACAATCCACGGCGCCGGCCGCCAGCAGGGCGTGCAGGTCGTCGAGGTCGTAGACGTACTCGCCCGCAGCGATCTCCATGCTGGCCGGAGCGCGACTGCGGACCCGGGCGAGGCCGGCCGGATCGTCGCTCGTCACCGGTTCCTCGAACCACGCGACCCCGTAGGCTTCGGCGCGCTCCGCGAAGGTGATGGCGTTCTTCGGCGTGAAGGCGCCGTTGGCGTCGATGAACAGCCGGGCCGTCCCGATCGCGTCCCTGGCGGCCGCCATCCGGGCGGGATCCCGCTCCGGGTCGCTGCCGATCTTCATCTTCACGGCGCGGCAGCCGTCCCGCTCCACCCAGCCCGAGAGCTGCGCGCGCAGCTGCCGGTCGTCGTAGCTCGTGAAGCCGCCGCTGCCGTAGATCTCGGCCCGTTCCCGCGCCCGGCCGAACAGGGCCGCCAGCGGCAGGCCGAGAAGGCGCGCCTTCAGGTCCCAGAGGCCGGTGTCGAGTGCCGAGATCGCGGTCGCCGCGAGCCCGCTGCGGCCGAGATTGCGCACGGCGCCCCGCAGCACCGCGAGCGCCCGGGGGATGTCGAGGGCGGACAGGCCGACGAGCCTCTCCGCCAGGGTGTTGCGCACGAGACAGGCCACGCTGGCATCGGTGTAGCTGTAGCCGAGCCCGGTCTCGCCCCCGGCCTCGACGTGGACGACCACGATCGTCGTCCGGTCCCAGGCCAGGGTGCCGTCGGCCTCGGGGGCGTCGGTGGGCACGGTGTAGGCCCGGGCCTGCACCGACGTGATCGTCGGATCGTCCCGCATCGGTCGAGGCCCGCTATTCCTTGCTGCCGGGCAGCACGGAGCTGAGCACCTGCCGGGCGGTGTCGGCCAGAAGATGACCCTCCTTCGGATCGCCCTTGCCGAGCATCGACATGAAGTTCTGGACCTGCTGGAGCGTGAAGAACGGCGGCAGCGGCGGCACCTCCGGGTCGGTCTTCACCTCCAGCACCACCGGAACCGGGCTCGCCAGCGCCGCGTCCCAGGCCGGGCCGACCTTCGCCGGGTCGTCGACGTAGAGGCCTTTCAGGCCGATCAGCTCCGCGAACTTGTGGTAGGGCACGTTCGGGATGTTCTGGGTCGCCTCGAACTTCGGATTGCCCTCCATCACCCGCTGTTCCCAGGTGACCTGGTTCAGGTCCTCGTTGTTGAAGACGCAGCAGATCCAGGTCTTGTTCGACCACCGGTGCATGTATTTCGCCACGGTGATCAGCTCGGCCATGTTGTTCATCTGCATGGCGCCGTCGCCGACGAGGGCGATCACCGGCCGGTCGGGATGGGCGACCTTGGCGGCGATGGCGTAGGGGACCGCCGCGCCCATCGAGGCCAGCCCGCCCGAGAGCGAGCACATCTGGCCGCGCCGCATCCTCAGGTCGCGCGCGTACCAGTTGGCGCAGGAGCCGGAATCCGAGGTGATGATCGCCCGCTCGGGCATGCGCGGCGAGAGTTCCCAGGTCACGCGCTGCGGGTTGACCGGATTGGCCTTGGCCATCGCCCGGTCCTCCGCCTCCTTCCACCAGGAGGCGACATTCTTTTCGATCCCGGTACGCCAGGCGCCGCCCTCCTTCTTCTGGTCGAGCAGCGGCAGCAGGGCGCGCAGGGTCTCGGCGGACTCGCCGCAGAGCGGCACCTCCATGGGATAGCGCAGCGACAGCATCTGCGGGGCGATGTCGATCTGCACGCCGCGGGCCTGGCCCTCCTTGGGCAGGAACTCGGCCCAGGGGAAGCCGGAGCCGATCATCAGCAGGGTGTCGCACTCCTCCATCATGTCCGAGGACGGCTTCGAGCCGAGCAGGCCGATCGTGCCGGTGACGAAGGGCAGGTCGTCGGGCAGCGCGGCCTTGCCCAGCAGCGCCTTGGCGACGCCCGCCTGCAGCTTGTTGGCGACCGCGATGACCTCGTCGGTGGCGTGCAGGGCGCCCGCGCCCACGAGGATCGCGACCTTCTCGCCGGCGTTGAGCACGTCGGCGGCGCGCCTGAGGTCGGCATCGAAAGGCACGACCTTCGGCGCGGTGTAGCCGACGCCCGAGAAGGTGTTGCCGTGCTTGCGCACCGGCGCCTCGTAGGGGACGTCCTGCAGGTCGTTGGGCAGGATGATCGCCGAGACCTTCCGCTCCGCCTTGGCGATGCGCATGGCGCGATCGACGATGTGACGGACCTGCGCGGGCGAGGAGGCCTGCTGCACGTAGGCGGCGACGTCCTTGTAGACGCTCGTGAGGTCGAATTCCTGCTGGTAGTGCGCGCCGTTGACGTTCCGGGCCTGCTGGCCCGCAATGGCGAGCAGCGGCACGTGGTCGAGATGGGCGTCGTACATGCCGGTGAGCAGGTGCGTGG
The DNA here is from genome assembly GCF_054611515.1 of Methylobacterium sp. CM6257. Lineage (NCBI taxonomy): Bacteria > Pseudomonadati > Pseudomonadota > Alphaproteobacteria > Hyphomicrobiales > Methylobacteriaceae > Methylobacterium > Methylobacterium sp. CM6257. The sequence continues at coordinate 3,162,276 of NZ_CM137735.1, read as the reverse complement.
CGCCAGGGCCTGAGGTGGCCATGCAGACGCCGACCTCGCCGGTGAACTTGGCGTAGGCCGCGGCCATGAAGGCCGCCATCTCCTCGTGGCGGACTTGGATGAACTCGAAGGGCAGGTCGAGGCGCTGCATCGCGCCGAGCAGGCCGTTGATGCCGTCTCCCGGGTAGCCGAAGATCGTCTTCACTCCCCACGCAGCGAGACGCTTCCAGAAGAAATCGCCGACCGTGTCAGCCATGAAGGATCCTCCGCACAGGCGGATAGCGGCCCCGCGGCGCGGGACGGCCAAGGATAGGAGCGTGATGCGGCCGCCCGCTTCCGGGTGGCGGCAGCTTTCTCTTCGCTAACGGGTCGTGGAATACCCGGTTCCTGGCAGGCTTCGACCCATGTTTACATTTCCGTGAGCGGAAACGTCAGGCTCGGGTCTTGAGCAAGTCGAGCGCGTAGAGGTGCTGCTGGGCCGTGATGAACAGGCGCGCCTCGTCCGGGCCGAAGCAGCAGTTCGAGCAGACCTGCGGGGTCGGGATCAGGCCGAGCCGGTGCCCCTCGGCGGAGAAGACCTGAACGCCCGCCTCCGAACTCGTCCAGATCCAGCCGCGGCGATCGACCCGCAGCCCGTCCGGGACGCCGGGCTCGATCTCGGCGAAGATGCGCCGGGCCCCGAGTCGCTGACCGTCATCCACCGCGAAGGCGTAGATCGTGTGCCCGTCGCCCCCCTGCGTGCGCGACGTGTCGGTGACGTAGAGCGTGCGCCCATCCGGCGCGAAGGCGAGGCCGTTCGGCTGGCCGAGCTCGGCCACGCGGTCCAGGGCGCCGCTCGCCGGATCGAAGCGGTAGACGCTGTGATGGCCGAGGTCGGAGGGCGCCAAGCGACCCTGCTTCGGCATCGTCAGCCCGTAGGCGGGATCCGTGAACCACAGGGCGCCATCCGCGGCGCAGACCACGTCGTTGGGAGAGTTGAACCGGCCGCCCCGGTAGGTCTCCACCAGCACCTCGTAGCGCCCGTCCGGCCGCGTGCGGGAGAGGCGGCGGTTGCCGTGCTCGCAATGGACCAGGTTGCCGTCGCGGTCGACCGTGTTGCCGTTGATGAAGGGCGTCGCGTCGATCACCACCTCGACCCGGCCGTCCGGATGCCAGCCGAGCACCCGCCGCCCCTCTACATCCGACCAGACCAGGATTTCGCGGGCCGGCCACCAGGTCGGCCCCTCGCAGAACACAGCCTGGTCGTAGAGCGCGACGAGGCGGGCGGCATGCGGCACCACCTCGGAGAACCGGGGATCCTGCGCCCGCGGCGGGTCGACATCCGGGACGGAGGCGGGCGGTCCGGCGGGGCGCAGCAAGTCTGGCATCGGGGTAATCGTGCTCCTGCCCGGGCGCGCTCGATCCGCGATGGACACGCGGGCGTTGCGGTCCGGGGCATCGCCCGCAAGCGGAAAGCCGTCGCGCCGGCCAGCCGCCGCCCGGCCGTCCGCTCAGGCCCGCCGGGATGGTGCCCGCGCGATCTCCTCCGGTCCGTTCAGACAACCGCGCCGGACGGAGCGGGTTCTCGGGCTCCGGACCGGGTCGCCCTTCCCCGCATCGCCCGCGGAATCGCCTGCCGGCCGGGCCGGCGCCTTGACGCACCGCACCCGACGACCAGGGCGACCATATCGTTCCGTCGATCCGGCGGAACCTAGAATTTCAAGCTCATGAGCGGCAAATTGATAGATCGGATACCTATACCTACAGATTCCCGGACAGACCTTGCCGATTCAATGGGCACAATTCCGGAAGGCTTCGAGATGAAATCCTGCTTGAAGCGGCCCATCACGAGGATAATGTTTTTCCTCTGCCGATGAATTAGCGACGCCGTTTCATTGACGCGCAGCGATATGACTATCAATTCTATCAAACAATTCGGGCGTCCGGTCGCACAGCCGCCGCGCTCCCGATCGGAGCGATCCGCCCTCCTGCCCTAGCGAAGGCACCCAGAATGACACGACCGAGACTCGTCGGGCTGAGCGCGAACGTGCAGCGGCCGTCCAAGACCCGCACCCTGGTCGATGCGGTGCTGCGCGAGGCCAGCGCCCAGGCCCCGCTCGACGCGCGCATCCTGGACTTCGTCGATGCCGGCACGGGCCTCGGTTCCGCCTGGACCCGCGATCAGCTCCCGAAGGCCGCCCGGAGCGTGCTCGCGGCCATCGAGGAGGCGGACGGGCTCGTCGTCGGCTCGCCGGTCTACAAGGGCGCCTATACCGGCCTGTTCAAGCACCTGTTCGATCTGGTCGATCCGGGGGCGCTGGCCGGCAAGCCGGTCGCCATCGTGGCCACAGGCGGCGGCGCGCGGCACGCGCTGGTGGTCGAGCACGCCTTCCGGCCGCTGTTCGGCTTCTTCGGCGCGCTCCAGATCCCCACCGCGGTCTACGCCTCCGACGCGGATTTCCGCGACGGCGTGCTCACCGAGGCCGGCCTGCGCGCCCGCGCCACGGAGGCAGGCGGGCAGCTCGCGGCGCTCCTCGTCCACCGCGCGGCCCAGGCCACGGCCGCCCCGGTCGAACTCGCGGCTGCCGAGTGAGTCGCGCGATGCTGCCCCGCCGCACCCTCCTGGCCGCCCTGGCGGCGCTGCCGGCAGGCTTGGCCGCCCCCCGACCCGTCCGCGCGGCCGAGCCGGGTGTGGTGCGGATCGGCTACCAGAAGAACGGCATCCTGGTCGTCGCCAAGCAGCAGGGGATCATCGAGCGCCGCCTGGAGCCGCTCGGCCAGACGGTGCGCTGGACCGAGTTCTCCTTCGGGCCGCCGCTGCTGGAAGCCCTGTCGCTGGACGGGATCGATCTCGGCCAGACCGGCGACGCCCCGCCGATCTTCGCGCAGGCGGCGCGGTCCAACCTCGTCTACGCGGCCGCCCAGGAGGCCGGCGGTTCCGGCGCCGGGATCCTGCTGCCGAAGGGCTCGGGGATCCGCAGCCTCGCCGAGCTGAAGGGCAAGCGCATCGCCTTCGCCAAGGCGTCGAGCGCCCACAACCTGACCATCGCGGCGCTGGAGAAGGCGGGCCTGAGCTACGCCGACATCGAGCCGGTAACCCTGGCGCCCGCGGATGCCGCAGCCGCCTTCGCCCGGGGCAGCATCGACGCCTGGACGATCTGGGACCCGTATTTCGCCATCGCCGAGCAGGGGGAGGGGGTGCGCGTGCTGGCGCTCGCCACCGCCATCACCCCGCAGAACAACTTCTTCCTGGCGAGCCGGCCCTTCGCGGAGACCCGCGCCCCGGTGCTCACCGCCGTGATCGACGCGCTCGCCGAGGTGGCGGCCTGGTGCACCCAGAACCGCGGCGCGGTCGCCGAATTCCTGTCGCAGGGCACTGGCGTGCCGCTGGCCGCGACGCGGCGGGCGGTCGACCGGACCGACTACGTGATCGGCCCGATGACCGACCGCGTCGCCGCCGAGCAGCAGCGGGTCGCCGACCGCTTCCACGCCCTGAAGCTGATCCCGAAGCCGATCCGCATCGCCGACGCGGTCTGGACGGCCCCCGCCCGCAACGGCTGAGACCCATGACCCACCGAACGCCCCACGCCCTGTCCCTCCCGCACGCCGCCGGGACCGCCCCGAACCGCCGCCTGCTCCTGTCGGCCGGGCTCGGCCTCGCGGCGGCCGCGATGCTGCGCCCCGCCCGCGCGGCGGTGGGCAGCATCCGGATCGGCTACCAGAAATACGGCGCCCTCGTGCTGCTCAAGGCCCGCGGCACCCTGGAGACGGCGCTCCGGCCGCTGGGCACCACGGTGTCGTGGTCGGAATTCCCGTCCGGACCGCCCCTGCTGGAGGCGCTGAACGCCGGCGCGATCGATTTCGGCACGGCCGGGGAAGCGCCGCCGATCTTCGCGCAAGGGGCGAGCCCGGAACTGCGCTACGTCGCCACCGAGCCGCCGGCCCCGCGGGGGGAGGCGATCCTCGTGCCCAAGGACAGCCCCGTCCGCAGCGTCGCCGACCTGCGCGGCAAAACCATCGCCCTCAACAAGGGCTCCAACGTCCATTTCCTGCTGGTGCGTGCCCTGGAGCGGGCGGGCCTGCCCTACGATGCGGTGAAGCTCGCCTTCCTGGCGCCGGCGGACGCCAACGCCGCCTTCGTGCGCGGGTCCGTCGACGCCTGGGTGATCTGGGATCCGTATCTCGCCGCCGCCGAGCGCGCCACCGGCGCCCGGGTGCTGGCGGACGGGCAGGGGATCGCGCCCAATCGCGAATTCTACCTGTCACGCCGGGCCTTCACGGAGTCGAGCCCCGAGATCGTCTCAGCCGTGATCGCGGCGATCGGGTCCATCGATGCCTGGGCGGAGGGTCACGCCGACACGGTGGCGGCGGAACTCGCACCCGCGATCGGCGTCCCGGCCCCGGTCCTGCAGGTCGCCCTGGAGCGCCAGTCCTACGGCGCGGCGCCCCTGGACGCCACCGCGATCGCCGACCAGCAGCGGGTCGCCGACGCCTTCCACACCCTCGGCCTTCTGCCGAAACCCATCCGGGTCGCCGACGCGGTCTGGACGCAGCCCGAACGCCGGGCGGAGAGCCGCTGATGCGCGTCGCCCCTTTCGATCGCCTGCGCGACGCGGCCCTGCCCTGGCTCCTGCCCGCCGTAATCCTCCTGAGCTGGCAGGCCGCAGTCTCGGCCGGGCTCGTCTCCAACCGGTTCATGCCCGCGCCCCTCGACGTGGTCCGGGCCGGCTGGGAGGCCGGGCGGACCGGTGAGCTCTGGACCAATCTCGGGGTCAGCACCCTGCGGGCACTGGCGGGCTTCGTGGTGGGCGGCGGCATCGGCTTCGCGCTGGGCCTCGCCAACGGCCTGTCGCGCGTCTCGGAGCGGCTCACCGACACCTCGGTGCAGATGGTCCGCAACGTGCCCCACCTGTCGCTGATCCCGCTGGTGATCCTGTGGTTCGGCATCGGCGAGGAGGCCAAGCTGTTCCTGGTGGCGCTCGGCGTGTTCTTCCCGATCTACGCCAACACCCTGCACGGCATCCGCTCGGTGGATCCGGGCCTCGTGGAGATGGGCCGGGTCTACGGCATGTCCCGGACCGAGCTGTTCACCCGGGTCGTGCTGCCCGGCGCCCTGCCGTCGATCTTCGTGGGCCTGCGCTACGCGCTCGGCATCATGTGGCTGACGCTGATCGTCGCCGAGACGATCTCCGCCTCGTCGGGGCTCGGCTACATGGCCATGCAGGCGCGCGAGTTCATGCTGGTCGACGTCGTGGTGCTGGCGATCCTGATCTACGCAGGCCTCGGCAAGATCGCCGACGCGCTGACGCGCCAGCTGGAACGCGCCTGCCTCGCCTGGAACCCCGCCTACAGGAGCGCCTGATGCTGCTCGACGCCATCCGCCGCGAGGCGCTTCCCGACGCGATTACCGAACCCCGTCCGGCCGGCAGCCCGGCGCCGTCGGGCCCGCCCACGGGGCCCGCCGCTCGCGGGATCGCCGTGACCGTCCGCGGCCTGCACAAGCGCTTCGACGGCAACCCGGTCATCGAAGACCTGAACCTCTTCCTGCCGGCGGGCGGGTTCACCGCGGTGGTCGGCCGCTCCGGCTGCGGCAAGAGCACCCTGTTGCGCCTGATCCTCGGGCTGGAGACACCCAACGGCGGCCGGATCGATCTGGAAGGGTCGGACAGCAGCCCCCGCCGGTCCGAGCCGCCGAAGCGGATCATGTTCCAGGAGCCCCGGCTGCTCCCCTGGGCGCGGGTGGTGGACAACGTCGCAGTCGGCCTGTCCGGCCACGGCACCCGGGCCGAGCGCCGGGAGCGGGCGCTGGCGGCACTCGCCGAGGTCGGCCTCGCCGACAAGGCGGGGCAGTGGCCCGCGACCCTGTCGGGCGGTCAGCGGCAGCGCGTGGCGCTGGCCCGGGCGCTGGTGAGCCGGCCCGGCCTGCTCGCCCTCGACGAGCCGCTGGGCGCCCTCGACGCGCTGACCCGCATCGGCATGCAGGACCTGATCGAGCGGATCTGGCGGGCTCAAGAGTTCACCGCGCTGCTGGTCACCCATGACGTCGCCGAGGCGGTGGCGCTCGCCGACCGTATCCTCGTGGTGGAGTCCGGCCGCATCGCCCTCGATCTGCGGGTCGACGTGCCGCGCCCGCGCCGGCGCGGAGATCCGGATCTGGCGCGGCTCGAGGGGCGTATCCTCGACCATCTGCTCGGCACGCCGCAGGCCGCTTGACACACAACGGAGTTCTACGATGACCGCACCGCATGACGGGCGCGCCGACGTCCTCTGGTTCCTGCCGACCCACGGCGACGGCCGCTATCTCGGCGCGCAGGAGGGGGCCCGGGAGGTCTCGCTCGGCTATCTCCGGCAGATCGCGCAAGGCGCGGACGAGCTCGGCTATTACGGCGTGCTGCTGCCGACCGGGCGCTCCTGCGAGGATTCCTGGATCGTCGCCTCGGCGCTGGCGCCGCTGACCAAGCGCCTCCGCTTCCTCGTGGCCGTGCGGCCGGGGCTGATGGAGCCCTCCGCGGCGGCCCGCATGACCGCGACCCTCGACCGGATCTCGGACGGACGCCTGCTGATCAACGTCGTCACCGGCGGCGATCCGGTGGAGCTCGCCGGCGACGGCGTGTTCCTGTCCCACGACGAACGCTACGCCGTCACCGACGAGTTCCTGACGATCTGGCGCGGCCTCCTCTCGGGCGAGACCGTGAGCTTCGAGGGCCAGCATCTGCGCGCCGAGAACGGACGGGTGATCTTCCCACCGGTGCAGAAGCCCTATCCGCCGCTCTATTTCGGCGGCTCCTCGCCCGCCGGCATGGCGGTGGCGGCGGACCATTGCGACGTCTACCTGACCTGGGGCGAGCCCCCGGCGCAGGTCGCCGAGAAGATCGCCGCCGCCCGCCAAACGGCCGAGGCGCGGGGGAAAACCTTCTCGTACGGCATCCGCCTGCACGTGATCGCCCGGGAGACGGAGGGTGAGGCCTGGGAGGCGGCGGAACGGCTGATCTCGAAGCTCGACGACGCCACCATCGCCCGCGCCCAGGAGACCCTGAAGCGGCAGGATTCCGTCGGCCAGAGCCGGATGATGGCGCTGCACGGGGGGCGCCGCGACAAGCTGGTGGTCTCGCCCAACCTCTGGGCGGGCGTCGGCCTCGTGCGCGGCGGCGCCGGGACGGCTCTGGTCGGCTCGGCCGATCAGGTCGCCGACCGGATGAAGGCGTATATCGATCTCGGGATCGACCGCTTCATCCTCTCGGGCTACCCGCATCTGGAAGAGGCCTACCGCTTCGCCGAGCTGGTCTTCCCGAAGCTGCCGCTGCGCGCCACCACCGGCCGGCCGGCCGGCAATGTCCGGAACGACGGCCCGTTCGGCGAGATCATCGCCAACGACCTCGTGCCGGCCCGCCGGGTGGGGGCGCACTGACCGGAGGACATGCGGGGCCGCCCGGATCGGCCCGGCATCCCGATCCGGACATGCCTGGCCCGCATCCGCGCCATCCGGCCGTCATGGTCACGCCATCCTTGGCGCTCATCCGCCCCGCCCATCGCCGCGCGACGCGCTCGCGCGATTTGGATGAGCGAAGGATGTCCATGACTTCGACCGAGACGGCCCTCACGACAGCCCTCCTGGCCACCGGCCTCTGCCTCGGTCCCGCCGCCGCGTTCGCGGAGCAATCCCCGGCCCGCGAGGCACTCAAGCAGTACTGCACCGGCGACTACATGGATTACTGCAGCGCCTACGCGCCGGGCGGCCCGGAGGTGGAGGCCTGCTTCAAGGCCAACCTGAAGAAGCTCTCGCCCGGCTGCTCGGCGGCGATCACCGCCTACAAGAAGGAGCAGCGGGCGACCAAGCGCGTCAGCGAGGCGCGGTAAGTCCCGAGTTCCTCACCGCACGGCGAACCCCAGGGGGATGCCGCGGCAATTGAGATGGGCCGGGTTGGTCGAGACCACCCCGGCATTGCACCCCGCCTGCGTGCCGACATAGAGCGGCGTCCCGCCCGATCCGGGGGACGCGAGGTAGCCGATCGGCCGCGTGCCGGCGTCGAGATGGCGCGGGTTGTTGGTGACGAGGCCGGCATCGAGTCCGGCCGCCGTGCCCACGTAGACGGGCGCATCCGCCGGCGAGCTCGGCCGGGCCAGCGTGGCGCCGATCGGGGCCGTGGCGCAGCCCTTGTAGCCTGGATCCGTCGTCACCTCGCCGGCATTGCAGCCGGCCTGCGTGCCGACATAGAGCGCCTCGCCGGGGACCCGGTTGGCCGGGGGCGGTGCGGCGGCCTGGGGGACCGGTGCGCGCGGGGCCGGGGTGGGGGGTTTTCCGCCGCCCAGCGCCGTCCGCAGGGCGGCGATCCCCGTCTTGACGTCCTCCAGCGTGCCGACCACCACGTAGCAGGTGTAGCTGTGGGCGCCCGCGGGAACGTTGTTCTCCCGGAAGACGCAGTTCCACTTCACCGTCGCGTTGCCGGAACCCGGCAGGGTCGCGAAGTTGAAGCGGCCGTAGCCGGCATTCGGCACGGTCGGCTGGGGGAGGGCGGGGCTGTAGACGCCCATCGCCCGGGACCCGTCGGCATTGGCCAGGATCACCGGCACGCCCTGCTCGCCCGGCCCTGCCGAGAGCGGCGCGGACTGGCCCGTCGCCGGGTCGAAATTCCAGAACTGCGCGAATTCCGGAGGCATGTAGGCGGTGGCCGCCTCGAAGGTGGCCGAGGCGTGTGGTTGCGCGGTGATGTAGGTGACGCGGTACGCGATGGCGTTCGCCACCCCCTCGGCGCCGAGGGTGACCTGCTTGGCGAGCACGTCGTCCGAGCGGGGCCCGGCATGGGGGCCGGGTCCTTTGGGGCAGCTGCCGGTGGTCTGGCCGGGCCCGACCCAGTAGGCCATCTGCGACCGCGTCTGGAGCGTGTCGGCGCTGACCTGGAGGGCGGTGAGCAGGCTCGTGCTGCGCGGGCCCGGGCCGTCGGCATCGCTGCCGGCCTCCGTGGGATTCAGGCACTCGCCGTAGCCGTCATAGGCCGAGGCCGATTGCAGCTCGCGGCCGTGATCGTGGGCGTTGATGAATTGCGTGCCGCCCCAGATCAGGCTGTCGACGGCCCCGGCGGTCCGGGACGAGACGCCCACGGTGATCGGCGATCCCTTGAAGGCCCGGCTGATCGTGGCCCGGCCGCCGGGCTCGGGCCAGGCGATCGACGGCGCATCCTCGGCGCGCGCGAACCCGGCCAGCCCGGCGAGCAGCAGCGCCGCGCAGGCGGGACGGGGCAGTCGGAACGGTGCGGACATGCGGCGGCTCCTCGACACCGTCCGCTTAGCAGCTGCGGCCGCACCGTCCAGGCCCAAGACCGGCCGGTCTCCGGGCTGCGGGGCGCCTGCACGATAATTTAAGCGCGCCTCCGTCATTAGGTTCGGATGGACTCGGCCAAGCTTGGATCCTGTGATTCCGCGACGATCCGCACGCGCGACTGCACGGGATCTGCCCGGTCGGCTCCAGAGGGACACCGAGATGCGGATGGCGTGCCGATGACAACCACCGACATAGCGTCCGCCGGAGCCGGGACTCAGGCCAGCCCGCGCGAGGGCTTGCTGCGCGGGGCCCGCATCGTGGCGGCCGCGGCGGTCACCGTGATGGTGCTCCTCCTCGACCTCATCAGCTTCTCGCAGCTCATCTTCTCGGGCCCGCTCGCCGAGAGCCGCGTCGCCGGCCTGTCGGCGATGCTGGCAGCCTATGTGCTGGGCAGCCTCGTCTTCATCGCGCTCCGGCGGACCGCCCGGGTGTCGCTCTCCTTCATCGGCGCGGCGGCGATCGTCCAGGCGGCGATCGCCGCCGCGGTCGCCGAGCGGCTGCGGGCCGCGGGGGTGACCGATCCGGAGGTTGTCGGCCGGATGGTCCTCGTCGCCTGCGGCGTCTCGACCTTCACCACCGGGATCGTCTTCGTGCTGCTCGGCACCCTGCGCGCCTCGCTGCTGACGCAGCTCCTGCCCTATCCGGTGCTGGCCGGCTTCCTCGGCGGCGTCGGGCTGCTGTTCCTGCGCAGCGGCCTGCAGATCGGCGCACATCTCGACGACCCTCTGGCGGCGCTGCTCGGTATCCTCGACCCGGCCGCCTTCGACCCGGGCCGGATCGATGCCGGGGCGCTCGGACGCCTCGGCCTGGCGCTCGGCATCGGGTTCTGCGCCTTCTACCTGCCCCGGCGGATCCGGCACTGGGGAACCTATCCGGCGGTCATCCTGGCGAGCCTGGTCGTGGTGCATCTCGGTCTCGCTTGGACCGGCACCGACATCGCCGCCGCGCAGGCGGCCGGATGGCTGATCGAGCCGCTGCCCTCGGGATCCCTGCTGCGCGCCCCGGCCGTGGGCAGCCTCCTGGACTTCGATCCCGGCCTGCTCCTGCCGATCCTGCCCCGGATCGCCACGCAGGTCGTCGTCGCGGTGATCATCCAGATCCTCTACGTGGTGAGCGTCGAGCTGGAGATCCGGCGCGAGCTCAACATCGACCGGATGTTCGTCGCCTCGGGGGCGACCAACTTGGTCGGCAGCCTGTTCGGCAGCTCGGCGATGGGCTTCGGGCGGACCTCGACGCTGCTGCTGCACAATATCGGCGGCGGCCACTGGCTCGGCTGGTGGCTGACGCTCGCCGTCATGGCGGCTCTGCTCGTGGTCGGCGCGAGCCCGCTCGCGCTGCTGCCCCGTCCGCTCGCCGGCGGCGCCCTGATCGCCATCGGCCTGGGGCTGCTGGTCAACCTGGCGCTCGCCTGCCGGACCTTCCCGCGCTGGGAGACCGGCATCGCGCTGGTGGTGTGCGGGGCGACCGCCCTGTTCGGAGCCACCGCGGGCTTCCTGGTCGGCGTCGTGCTGGCGATCCTGATCTTCGCGGTCCAATACGGGCAGATCCCGGCCGTCCGCCGGGCGCTCTCCGGGGCGGAGCGGCGCAGCAGCGTCATCCGCGGGCCCGACGCGGCCGAGCGGCTGCGCGAGGCCGGCGAGCGGATCCGGATCTACACCCTGCAGGGCTACCTGTTCTTCCTCAACGCGCAGGCGGTCTACCGCCGGGCCGCGGCGGAGTCCGGAGACCTGCGCGTCCTCATCCTGGATTTCCGGGAGTGCGTCGGGCTCGACAGCTCGGCGCTCATCGCGTTCCGCAAGGTCGGGCAGCTCGCCGAGCAGCGCGGGGTCGACGTCCTGCTGGTCCATCTGGAGCCGGCGGCGTGCCGGCAGATCGCGCGCAACGGCCTCACGGCCGATTCGCGGATCCGGATCCTGGGCACCCTGGACGAGGCCCTGCGCGACGCGGAGGCGACCCTGCTGTCGGAGGCCGGAAGCGCCGGGGACAGCGAGGTCGCGCACTTCGCCCGCCACATGGCGGAGCGGCTGGGCCGTGCGTTCGGGCCGGGCGATTTCGCCCCCTATCTCACGGTGCGCGACCTCGCGGCGGGCGAGGTGCTGCTGCGCCAGGGCGAGGCGGCCGACGCCCTCTACTTCCTTGAGCGCGGGGTCGTCTCCATCGAGATGGAGGTGCCGGGCCGCGCCAACCTGCGTCTGCGCACCACCACGGCGGGCACGGTGATCGGCGAGATCGCGCTGGCGCAGGGCGGCCGGCGCACCGCCACCGCCATCGCCGAGAGCCCCTGCCGCGTCGTCGGCGTCGACCGCGCCGCCCTCGCCCGCATGGAGCGCGAGCGCCCCGACCTCGCGCTGTCGTTCCAGCGCTTCCTGATCCTGGAACTCGCCGGCAAGGTCGCCGACACGAACCGGCTGCTCGAGGCCGAGCTGCAGTGAGGCGCTTGGCGGAGCCCGGGGATCAGGCCGCCGCCAGCACCACGGCGAGCCCGATATGGGTCACTTGGTGCAGGAACTGATCGACGCCGATCAGCCACCAGAACCGGGCATCGGTCACCGGGAATCGCGTGCGCTGGCTGACCAGCGCCTTGCCGCGGTCGATCGCCGTGTGGACCGCGAAATCCACGAGCCCCAGCCACCACAGGGCCGGCTTGACGGCGAGCGCGATGAGCAGCGTGCCGAGGCCGTGCAGGCCGGCATGGGCGCAGAGCGGGCCGGCCCAGGCCGAGGCCCGCTCCTTGCCCTGCGCCATCCAGTTGCTCTGCAGGAGGAAATCCGCTCCGAGGTGCTTCACCGCGAAGGCGAGGTACAGGAGCGCGAAGGCTCCAACCGGAACGAGGGTGTCGACGGACGGCATCGCGGCCCTGGTTCTCCTGCCGCGATCCTGCGGGGGATGCTCGAACCGGTATCCCGCGACCCGATTCGAGCATCCCCCAGCATACACGTCCGCACCTGACCTGGCTTGCGCCGGAATCTGCATCGACCCCGCGATTCAACCGTCCGTCCGGCCGCCGGGGAGACCCCGATCCGGTCGCCGGCCCCTGCGCCGGCCGAGCCTTCGATACCGGATTTCCGGGCGGCTCGGTACCACATCGAAGCCTGAAACAATGCGGAAGGCGGCATCTCCTCCAGTATAATTCCGCAAATAAAAAGTATTAACTCCTTCGATTCAAATCAAAACCGGGAATACCGCAAGTTTTAATAGTTCTAATTTATGAAGATAGACGTTGTTGAGAAAGTATCCCGCATGTTAGCCGTCCTGCCTGCATGAATCTTGCGAGCATGACATTGGCGCCCCGGGATCACGACGCGCAGGACCACGGTGCGGAGGGGGCGGCGAATCCGGCCGGTCCGCCCTGTCGGCGGCCGTACGGCGCCGTGCCGTGGAATCTCGCCACCTTCGAGCGGCGCCGGGCCGCCTATCTCATGAGCGCACGCCGCATCCTCGACTGCCCGGCGCAGGCCGAGGACGTGGTCCAGGACGTGATGCTCCGCCTCGTCGCCGATCCGCCGGAGGCCGGGGACGGACTCCAGGCCGCCTATGTCGGGCGGATGGTCCGCAACCTCGCCCTCGACCGGGCGCGGCGGCGGAGCCTCGAACGCCGCCTGTTCACCGGCCTCGATGCGGCGCCGGACCCGGTCGATTCCGGGGCGGGAACGCCCGAGACGGCCGTGGCCTCGCGAGAATCCCTGCGCCAGGTGGAGGCCGCATTGGCCGAGCTGCCGGAGCCGGTGCGCACCGCCTTCCGGCTGCACCGGGTCGAGGGCGTGCCGCAGATCGAGATCGCGCAGCGGCTCGGCCTCTCACGTGCCCTGGTGTGCGGCCTCGTGCGCCGGGGACACCTGCACTGCCTCGCGGCCCTCGACCGGCGCTGCGCCGCCTGTCCGGCGGGCGCGCGCGAGCCACGCGAGCATCAGCGCCAGTCCGAGCCCGTCGGCCAGGAACTCGGCCGCGAGCCGGCTGGCGAGCACCCCCGCATAGCCGAGGAGGGGCGGCAGGATCAGGAGCGGCGGGATCAGCGCCAGCCCCTGTGCGGCCAGCGATACGGCGGCGGCCCGGCGCGGCGCGCCGATCGCCTGGAACAGGGTCGCGGCTGTGAGCTGTAGCCCCACCGGCACGAGGGCGAGGGCGAAGACCGCGACGGCGCGGGCACCCTCCCGGGCGGTCTCGGGATCCTGCGCGAACAGGCCGGCGAGGGGCGCGGCGAGCGCCACCATCAGCCCGCCCGCCACCACCCCGTAGGCGAGGGCGGCGGCCACCACGAAGCGGAGGGCGCGGTGCAGCCGGTCCATCCGGCCGGCGCCGGAGGCGTGGCCCAGCACAGCCTGGGCGCCGGCCATCATGCCCAGCAGCGGCAGGGCGGCTACCAGGGCCAGGCGCAGGGCGATGCCCTGAGCGGCCACCGCGGCATCGCCGTAGGGCGCGGCCGCCTCCACGAACAGCGCCATCGCGAAGGCTGCGAGCAGGCTGGAGCCGGTGGCCGGCAGGGCGAGACGCAGGGCCTCGGCCAGCAGCCCGGGCGCGCTCCGGCCGGGCCACCGGAGGCGCATCCGATCCGCACCCTGCGCCCGGGCGAAGTGCAGGAGATAGGCGCCCGCCCCCGCGAGCTGCGCGCCGATCGCCGCCCAGCCGGCTCCCGCGGTGCCGAGGCCGCAGAGCCGGATCAGCACCCCGTCGAGCAGGATGTTGAGGCCGAAGCTGCCCACCATGATCGCGCCGCTGAGCCGCGCATGCCCCCGCGCGCGGACCACGAAGCCGCCGACGATCATCACCAGCATCAGGGCCGTCCCTAGCGTGGCGAGCGCCGTGTAGGGGGCGGCGGCGGCGGCGAGCTCGGCATCCGCACCGAGGAGCCCGAGCCAGGCGGGCGTGTCGGCCAGGATCGCGGCGGTGATCGCCAGCCCGGCCGGCAGGCTCAGCCAGAAGCCCAGGGCGGCGGCCGCGCCGGCCCGGTCCCGGTCCCCGGCGCCCAGCGCCCGGGAGACCTGCGAGGCCGCCGCGATCCCGGCGCCGTAGCCGAGGGCCGCGACGAGCAGCGTCACCGGATACGCGATGGCGATGGTGGCGATCGCCGCCGCACCGAGATCGGCCACGAACCAGGCATTGACGAGCATCTGCAGCGCGTGGGCCGAGATGCCGAGGATCGCGGGTCCCGACAGGCGCAGAACCAGGGCGACGACGCGGTCCTGGTCGAGGTCGACGGGCCGGTTCCGGGGGCGCGGCACGCTGTGTCTCACGGGACCGACGCGGTGAAGCGGATGGCGGACCGCGCGGCGCGCTCCGCGCCGAGGATCGTCCGGGCGATGGCGCCGGCCCGCACCGGCAGGATCGACAGCAGCGTCTCGGTGAGCCCGTGGGTCGGCTCGCTGAAGCCCTGGAGATGCAGGCTCACCCGGGGCTCGGCGGAGTCGAGCGGCAGGCGGTAGTGCCGGTCCACGATCTCGCCGGCCATGAAGGGCCGCACGGGATCGAGGATCGCCGGCACCGCCGCGCGCCGGTAGCCGGTGGCGCAGATCACCGCCGCGTAGCTCTGCCGCTCCTCGCCGCCGGCGACGTCGTCGCGCAGGGACGCGCGCAGCCCGTCGGGGGCGGCCTCAAGCGCCACCACCCGGGTGCTGCGCCGCAGCCGGTGACGGATCGCCCCGCTCACCGCCTGCTCGTACAGCGCGGCGTAGAAATCCTGGATCAGGTCGGCATCGACCACCGCGTAGTTGGTGGATCGGTGGGCGGCGATCAGCTCCGCCCGCACGGGCGCCGGCGCGGCGTGGATCAGGTCGACGGCGGCCGGGTCGAAGATCTCGTTGACGAAGGGGCTGTCATCGGCGGGCTTCAGGGCCGGTCCGCGGATCGCGAGGTCGATCAGGGTGCGGGGGTAGCGCGCGCCGAGGTCGGTGGCGATCTCGACCGCGCTCTGGCCGCCGCCCACCACCAGGATGCGGAGCTCGGGCCCGTCGAGGCGCGGCGCCCCGAGCGCCTGCGCGATCCCCGGCAGGTACCAGGAGGAGTGGATCAGCCGCGGGTCCCGCGCATGCGCGGCGAAGGGCTCCGGGATCGCCGGGTCGCCGCCGGCCGCCACGACGAGATGGCGGCAGCGGCGCAGGCGGGGTGCGCCCGTCCCGTCCCGGGCCTCGACCACGAAGGCGGCGAGCCGCCCGTCCCGGGTCTCCGGGCGGACGGCCTCGACCGTATGGCCGTAGGAGACCACGTCGACGAAATGCGCCGCCGCCCAGGCGAGATAGTCGTTGTACTCGATCCGTGAGGGGGTGAAGGTCTTGAGGTTGAGGAAGGTGCTGAGCCGCCCCTTCACGTGCAGGTAGTTGAGGAAGCTGAACGGGCTCGTCGGGTCGCGCAGGGACACCAAGTCCTTCACGAAGCTGATCTGCATGTCGGTCCCGGGCAGCATCATCGCCCGGTGCCAGCCGAACCGCTCCTGCCGCTCGATAAAGCGGACTGACGGCCGCAGGGGCCGCCCGGCCATGGCATCCCTCAGGGCGATGGCCAAGGCGAGGTTGGCCGGGCCGAAGCCGATGCCGATGATGTCGTCGGTGGCGGGGTGATCCGTCATGGCTCGTCTCTCTGGGCGGGAGGGCACGCATCGCCCGGCACGGCGGGGGGCCGCAGCGCTGCGTCGGCGGCGGCGCCCGGCACCCAGAGCCGGTCGCGGAAGA
Organism: Methylobacterium sp. CM6257; assembly: GCF_054611515.1. Taxonomy (NCBI): domain Bacteria; kingdom Pseudomonadati; phylum Pseudomonadota; class Alphaproteobacteria; order Hyphomicrobiales; family Methylobacteriaceae; genus Methylobacterium; species Methylobacterium sp. CM6257. The sequence goes on along the minus strand of NZ_CM137735.1, from coordinate 3,146,337 downwards.
AGTGCTCGCGCGACAGGGCGACCAGGGCCGCGCGCTTGTGCGGGAAATCCACGGTGGCCAGCGTGCCGAAGCCCGAATTGTGCAGGTTGCAGATCTGCTGGGCGTGATCGGCCCGGGGCTCGCCGACGATGCGCTCCGTGCGCGGCTCGTCGAGGAACAGGTAGTGCATCAGCGAGGGCAGCCAGGCCGAGAGATGCGGGCGCCCGCGCACGGCCGCGTCGCCGATCGCCACGTGCCAGCCGCGGTCGTAGGGGCCGGATTCATAGAGCGGCCCGAGGCGGCTCTCCCGGGCCCAGTACAGCTCGAAATAGCCGAACGGCACGCCGTCGAGGCAGCCGAGGAGCGGCAGGCCAGCGGGGTCGGCCTGGAGCCGCGCGATGTAGGCCGCGTGCTCCGAGAGCGTGCCGTGCTCCTGCCAGATCGCGGCGACGCGGGGGTCGTTCATCCAGGCCGAGAACAGCGCGACGTCCCCCGGATCCGTCATCGTGCGGAAGCTCAAGCGTCGGCCGAGCCAGGGGATGGCGCGCGCGTAGACGGTGCCGGCGGGGGGCTCCGGCCGCAGCGGGTGGCGGCGGCCCTCCGTGGCGGTGAACAGCGCGGGGAAGGGCGGCCGGGCCGCCGGGAGCCAGCGGACGGCGCATTGCCAGAGCAGGGCCGGCAGGATCTCCACCCCGCCGCCGCAGCGCCGGGCCGCCCCGAGGGCGAGGAGCCGCCCGAGGGCTTCGGGCTCGGCCTCGACCCCGATCCGGTGCACGCGTGTGTCGGCCGCGGTCAGCGCCTCGGCGCGGGCCAGGATCGCCTCCGCCGCCTCGGCTGGCGGGGCGGGCTCGCGGACGCGGAGCACCGGGGCCTCCCGGGTTCCCGCCACGGCGAGCCGCACACCGGTCTCCGCCTGCGCCACAGGTCTCGCAAACGCGCTCATCCGTCCTCCGCGTGTCGTCGGCACCTCCCTGACGGATGGCCCCGGCCGCGGTTCAGGAGATTTCGTCCGGCCCACGCCGTGAACCGCGGGCCCGGTCAACCGTCAGACCTGGCGGAGCCCAGAGGGGCGCGGGAGCGGGCGATGGACAGGCAGGCCGGCCAGGAGCCGATCGGGGATTGGACCCGGGGCGCGGTCGTGGTTGCGTTCGACCGGAGCGGGCACGCCGCCTTCTGGCCGGCCGGACGCGGGCTGCCCGCCGGCTGGCGAGGCGCGCACGGCCCCTGCGGGATTGCGGCAGCCCGGGACTGGATCGCGGATCCGGCGAACGCGCCCGTTCCCGATCCCGCGGCCGGGCTGCCGCCCGACGCGGACCGCGAGAGCGTGCCGGCCCGGCTCGCCCGCCTCGCCGCGGCGGAGCCCGGGCGGCCGGCCGTACTGTTCGGCAGGGAGACGCTCACCCGGGGCGCGCTCGATGCCCGGGCCGCCGCCCTGGCGGCCGGGCTCGCGTCGCGCGGGATCGGACGGGGCCACCTCGTGGCGGTGGCGCTGGAGCGCACGCCGGACCTCGTCGTCGCGTTGCTCGGGGTCCTGCGGGCGGGCGCCGCCTACCTGCCGCTCGATCCCGCCTACCCGGCCGCCCGCGTGTACATGATGCTGGCAGATGCCGGGATCGCGCACTGCGTCGCCACCCCGGAGATCGCCGCGCGGCTCGCCCTTCCGGCGGGGATCGCGCGGCTCGATCCCACCGCGCTGGCTGAGGCCGATCCGGCCTCGGCCGTCTTGGACCTGCCGGCGCCGGGAGATCCCGCCTACCTGATCTACACGTCGGGCTCGACCGGACGGCCGAAGGGCGTCCTCGTCGAGCACGGGCCGTTGGCCATGCACTGCCGCGCCACCGCGGCGGCCTACGAGATGGACGCGGAGTCGCGCGAGCTCCACGTCCTGTCCTTCGCCTTCGACGGGGCCCACGAGCGCTGGATGACGCCGCTCATGGCGGGCGGCTGCATCGTGCTGCGCGGCCCGGAGCTCTGGACCGCGGCCGAGACCCTGGCGCAGATCCGCCGCCACCGGGTGACCCATGCGGGCTTCCCCACGAGCTTCATCGGCCAGCTCGCCGACTGGGCCGAGCGCCTGGGGGCGGCGCCGGCCGTGCAGGTCTACTCGTTCGGCGGCGAGGCCATGGCTCGCGAGACCTTCGCGCGGCTCGGCCGCGCCCTGAAGCCCCGGCTGCTGATCAACGGCTACGGCCCGACCGAGTGCGTGATCTCGCCGTTTGTCTGGAAGGTGCCGCCGGACGCGACCTTCGAGGAGCCCTACGCGCCGATCGGCGGCCCGGTCGGGGCGCGGGCGGCCTACGTGCTCGGGCCCGATCTCGAGCCCGTGGGGGAGGGGGAGACCGGGGAGCTCTATATCGGCGGCGGCCTCGCCCGGGGCTACTGGCGGCAGCCGGCGCTCACCGCGGAACGCTTCCTGCCCGACCCGTTCGCCGTCGGCAGCCGGATGTACCGCACCGGCGACCGGGTCCGGCGCCGGCCCGACGGCAGCCTCGCCTTCGCGGGCCGGACCGACGAGCAGGTCAAGATCCGCGGCCACCGGATCGAGATCGGCGAGGTCGAGGCCGCCCTGCGGGCGCTTCCCGGGGTGGCCGAGGCCGTGGTGCTGCGGCGCGAGGGCCCCGGCGGCGCCTATCTCGCGGGCTACGTGGTCCCGGCGCGCGGGCGCCGTCCGGAGCCCGGGCGCCTGCGCGCCGCGCTCGCCCGCCATCTGCCCGAGCCCATGGTGCCGGCGAGCCTGACGCTCCTCGACCGGTTGCCGGTGACTGCCAACGGCAAGCTCGATCGCAACGCCCTACCGGATCCGGCGGCCGACGACCGGCGCGGGCGCCCGCCCGACACGGCCACGGAGCGGCGGCTCGCCGGGATCTGGTCCGAGGTGCTGGGCTTCCCCGTCCGGGCGGCGGATCGGCGGTTCTTCGATCTCGGCGGCGATTCCCTGTCGGCGCTGCGGCTGGTGGCGCGCCTGCGCCTCATCGCTCCCCGGGGCGGAATCGGGGTCGCCGACCTCCTGCGCGACCCGACCGTCGCGGAGCTCGCCGCCCGGATCGATACCGGGGCGGGGTCCGCCGAGGAGGGCTTGGCTCCCATGGTCCGGCTGGCCGCCGGCCGGCCGGGGAGCCGGAGACCGCTGCTCGTGCTGTTCCCGGGCCTGCTCGTCAGCACCCGGGAATACGAGCCGCTGGTGGACGCGCTCGGGCCCGAACAGGAGGCCCACGGCTTCCTGTGCGCCTCGCTGGTCGAGGACGTGCGGTCCCTGCCGGCGGTTGCCGATCTCGCCCGCGCCTATGCCGAGCGGGTGCGCGGCCTGATGCGCGGCCGTTCCGGCGGATGCGCCTTCCTGGGCTGGTCCTGGGGCGGCGTCCTCGCCTACGAGACCGCCCGGCGTCTCGGCCCAGGCTTTCCCCTGGACTGGGTCGGCATGCTCGACGCCTGCGGGCTGGAACCCAACTTCGCCCGCGGCGCAGGCCGCCCGATCGAGGCCGAGGAGCAGGCCACGCACGAGGCGATGCTGGCCGCCTGGCTCGACCGTTCGCCGATGCGCGGGCCTTGGGAGGCGCTGCGCGCCCGGATGGATCCGGAAGCCGCAATCCAGTTCCTGCGCTTCCTGGCCGCCGAGCCGCAGCCGCTGCCCGCCGACGGCCCCGAGGTCGGCAGCCGTGAGCGGATCCTCTGGACGCTGGTCGACCACGCGATCCAGTTCCGGGACCTGCGTCTCCCGCCCAGTTCGGTGCCGATCCGCAGCTTCGTGGCGGCGGATTCGCTGGCCCGCGCCCTGCCGGTCATCGACTGGACGGCGCTCACCGGCCGACTCCTCTCGGTGGAGACCGTGCCGGAGACCGACCATCTCGACATCGTGCTATCACCGCACCTGCACGCGCGGATCGCCGCGCTGACGGCGGCATCCCCCGCCTGGAGCGCAGCCTGATCATGCGCGACGGCGATCCCGCCTTCGAGACCCTGCGCGACGCTCATGTGGCGGCGCTCACCGGCTCCCTGATCGACGGCGTCGAGCACGGCCCCGGGGGGGCCGGCTACGTGTGGTCACGCAGCATTCCGGACCCGACCCTGAACTTCGCCTACGGGGTGCACCGGCCCGACCAGTTCGCCTGGGCGGGCGCGGCGGCCCTGGGACGGGCCCGGGCGCCGGCCTTCCTGGCCCGGGACGCCGAGGAGGTCGCCGCCCTCCGCGCTCTGTTCGAGCCCGCCGCCCTGTACCCGGCGAGCTGGATGGTGGCGCGATCTCTGCCGGCGCCGTCCGCGGCCGACGGCTCGGTCGCCGTGTACGCCAAGCCCGCGCCGGGACCGGATTTCGAGGGGGTCTTCGCCAACCTGTCGGACGATCCCGCCGTGCGGATGCATCTGCGCCGCACCTACCTGCCGGCGCTCCGGGCGGCCCGGCGGCGGCCGGGGCTCGCACCCGTTCACCTTGTCCTGCGGGACGCGAGCGGGCCGGCCGCCTGCGCGAGCCTCTACCTGCGCGGCGACACGGCCGGGCTGTACAATGTCAGCACCCGGATCGGCCGGCAGGGCCGCGGCCTGGGCACCGCCGTGACCGTCGCGGCCCTGCGCGAGGCACGGGCGCGCGGGGCCGCCCAGGTCTTCCTGCAATGCCCGGCCGGCGGCGCCACCGAGGCCCTCTATGCCCGGGTTGGGTTCCGGACGGTCTGCGCACCGAGCCTCCTGTGCACGAGCCCGCCTTGAGCCGGGGACGCTCCTCAGAATGCCTCCTCGCCGTGACTGAAGAGCGTGACGCGGAAGACGAACCGGATCTCGGCCTGCGCGTCGGACAGCGCCAGCGCGCTCACCGGCCCGGCCACGACCACCCCGTCGCCCTCCGGGCGCGCCGCGTAGGGGCCGCGGGGCCCGCGCCCGCCCAGGGCCGAGAGGACATCCCGTGCCGCGGTCGGGTGCCGCGCGCCGTTCTCGTCCAGCCAGGCGGCCTCGTCCTGGGGCCACTGCCGCAGGGGCACGAACCGGTCCGCCTCGCGCTTCCGCGGTCGGATGCCCTCGAGCCGGTGCAGGACCGCGGCCAGCAGGGCGCTGCCCCTCACGGGAGGGTAGCCCAGGCCGCGGCGGGCGGGGCGGGCAGGCCAACCGCGGGCTCCGAAGGCGTGTCGGCCGTCCTGCGTGCCCGGCGCCCGGGCGGGACCGGGTCGATCGCGGCCAGGCGGACGATCTCCGCAGCTGGCCGGATGTAATCGGCGAGGTGAACGCCGTCCGGGTAGAGGCCCGCGCCGGCGAGCCCCGCATCGCCGGCGCGCAGCGTCGCGAACGGATCGAAGAACCTGTGGCCCCGTTCGGCGCGGAGCGCCCCGAGACGGACGGTGCGGCGGCCTCCGGGGCGCTCGGCGGGAGGCGCGGCGGCTTCCGGCCTTCGCGATCCGGCGCTACGTCGAGATCCGTGGGCCGGGCGCGCATCGTTGGCCGCCCGGGACGGACGAGGAAGCCAGGATGCTCAAGGATCGGGTCTACATCGTCACCGGCGCGGGCTCGGGTCTGGGAGCGGCGGCGGCGCGCGGCCTCGTGGCGGCGGGCGCGCGGGTGGTCGTGGCCGACATCGCCCGGGAGGCCGGCGCCCGGGTGGCGGCGGAACTCGGCCCGCAGGCGCGATTCGCGGAGACCGACGTCACCAGCGAATCGGATGGGCAGGCGGCAGTGCGGACGGCGCTCGACGCCTTCGGACACCTGCACGGGCTCGTGAACTGCGCCGGGATCGCGCCGGGGGAGAAGGTGGTGGGCCGCGACGGGCCGCACCGGCTCGAGACCTTCGCGCGGGCGGTCTCGGTCAACCTCGTCGGCACCTTCAACATGATTCGGCTGGCGGCCGATGCGATCACCCGCGAGGTGCCGGATGCGGAGGGCGCCCGGGGCGTGATCGTCAACACCGCCTCGATCGCGGCCTTCGACGGGCAGATCGGGCAGGCGGCCTACGCGGCCTCGAAGGGCGGCATCGCCGCCATGACGCTGCCGATCGCCCGGGAACTCGCCCGGCACGGCATCCGGGTCGTCACCATCGCGCCGGGCATCTTCCAGACGCCGATGATGGCGGGGCTGCCGCAGGACGTGCAGGACGGACTCGGCCGCAGCGTGCCGTTCCCGCCGCGGCTGGGGCGCCCGTCCGAATACGCGGACCTCGTCCGACACATCTGCGAGAACCCGATGCTGAACGGCGAGACGATCCGCCTCGACGGGGCGCTGCGGATGCCGCCGCGTTGAGGGCGCTTCAGCCGATGGACACGCTGGTCAGCACCCCGGCGGCCCGGCGGACCTCGTCGGCGATCATCTCCTCGCTCGGCCCGTCGATCGGCATGTCGGACAGGATCGCCGCCACGTCGCGCTTCACGTCCTCGCGGATCTCCGGGTTCTCCTCGGACAGGCGCCCGATCAGGACGCCGAGCACGATCTCCAGGGCGGACAGCTTGGCGTGCAGGCGCGTGAACTCGTCCAGCGGTTCGGGCTCGTTCGCGGTCATGGCCTGCTCCGTGTCGGAATGAATCGGCGCGCCGGCACTCAGCGCGTCGGGGTCTCGTTCCAGGCGGCGAGCGCCGCCGCGACGCCCGCGCCGGGCGGGAGCTGGAAACCTTCGGCCCGCAGCACCGCCTCCAGGGCGCCGAGCGTGATCAGCACCTTGTGCTTCATGGCGTTGTAGCCCATCGCGCCGATCCGCCAGACCTTGCCGGCGAGAGGCCCGAAGGCGGTGCCGATCTCGATCTCGAAATCCTCCCGCATCCGGCGCCGCACCGCCTCGCCGTCGATGCCCTCCGGGATCAGGAGCGCGGTGACGTTGGTCATACGGTAGCGGTCGTCGCCGAACACCGTGAGCCCCATCGCCCGCGCGCCCGCGGCCACGGCGCGTCCGGCGGCCGCGTGCCGGCGGTAGCGGGCCTCCAGCCCCTCGGCAAGGGCCACGCGGGCGCATTCGCGGGCGCCGTACAGCATGGTGGTCGCTTCGGTGTGGTGGTTCAGGCGCTTCTCCGACCAGTAATCCATGATCATGGCGAGGTCGAAGTAGTTCGAGCCGATCCGCACCCCGAGCCCGTCGTCGATATCGTCGCGGCGGATGCCGTGCTCCACATGGCGCCGGGCGAAGATCCGCTCCGCCGCCGCCGGCGAGATTGTGATCGGGGCAGAGCCCGAGGGGCCGCCGAGGCATTTCTGCAGGCCGCCGGTCACCACGTCGACGCCCCAGCGGTCGGCTTCGATCGCCATGCCCCCGATGGTCGCGGTGGCGTCGACATAGGAGAGGGCGCCGGCCCGGCGGCAGAGTGCACCGAGGCCCTCCAGCGGCTGGGCCATGGTGGTGGAGGTGTCGCCATGGACGGTCGCCACCACCTTCGGTTCGAAGCGCGCCACCGCCTCCGCGATCGCCTCCAGGGGCACGACCTCACCCCAGGGCGCGTCCACGGTCATGACCTGGGCGCCGACCCGCTCCAGGATCTCGGTGAGCAGCAGCCCGAACCGGCCGAAATTGACCACCAGCACCCGCTCGCCGGGGGCGACCAGGCTCACCAGGGCCGCCTCGATCCCGGCCCGGGCCGTGCCGTCCACCAGGAAGGTCCAGCGGTTCTCCGTCCCGAAGATCGGGCGGTAGAGGGCCATCACCTCGTTCATGTAGGCGGTCATCTCGGGATCGAACTGCCCGAGGAGGTCCGCCGACATGGCGCGCAGGACGCGCGGATGGGCGTTGACGGGGCCGGGACCCATCAGGAGCCGCTGAGGCGGGTCGATTTCGCCGATCTGCTCGAGCACGGGCTGCCTTCCTTGCTGTGCCGCATTCCCGGCCGGGCGACGCAAGCCTCCGGCCACGTCGCGGTCGCGCAACCGGTGCTAGGCATCCCGGGCGCTTCGATCAAGCCGGTAACGAGAGAGGGATTTTTTCCGGCGGCGGGCAACCGGATTTCCTGACCCGGCGTTTCACGCTCCCGTGAACGAACCCGCAAAAGGGCATCCCGCCATGATCACCCGTCTCACCGCCGCGGCCGGCCTGCTCGCGCTCTCCGCGAGCCTCGCCCTGGCCCAGACCGCCACCCCCGCCCCCGCCGAGCCGGCCTCCAAGGCCGACAGCAACATGAAGGAGTGGCAGGTCGCCAAGGTCGCCAAGGTCGGCCTCGCCCAAGCGCTCGCCACCGCCGAGTCGCAGGGCGACGAGAAGGGCGGCCGCGCCATCGACGCCGATTTCGAGAAGGCCGGCAGCAAGGACCCGGCCCACTACGCGATCAAGGTCGTGTACCCGAGCGGCAAGCTGGTGGAATACGGCATCAACGCCGATACCGGCGCGCTCTACAAGACCGAGAACCAGCCGATCGAGCGCTACTTCACCCGGCTGAAGGCCTCCGACTTCCAGAACGCCAAGACCTCGCTGAAGGACGCGCTCGCCATCGCCGAGCAGAAGGCCGGCGGCGGCAAGGCCTACGAGGCCGAGGTCGAGAAGGACGGCTCCTCGGTCCAGTACGAGATCAAGGTGGCCGGCGCCGACAAGGACCAGACGGTCAAGGTCGGCCCGGACGGCAAGGTCGTCGACTGAGCCCGACGGACGACGCGGCGGGGTCGCGGCCGACGCCCCCCGCCGCTGCATCCTGTCGCCCCGCCGCCCGCGGAGCCGAACGGTCCCCTCGGCGATTCTCCTCGCGCGATGCGGCCTGAGCGGCCGCGGACGGGGAGGGCGGCATGGATGCGGGCGCGCTGGAATCCGGTAGGCACCTCGGCCGGGCCCATACCCGGGTGGAGGGCCCCGACAAGGTCACCGGCCGGGCCCTCTACAGCTCCGACCTCACCGGGCCGGAGACCGACACGGCCCACGCCGCCCTGGTGACCAGCACGGTCGCCCGGGGCCGCATCACCGGGTTCGACCTCGACGCCGCCGAGCGGGTGCCGGGCCTTCTAGCGATCTTCACCCATCGGGACTTCGCGGGGGCGGTGGCGCCGGTGAAGCACCTGATGGCCGGCGGCTTCGCCAACAGCGCGCACCGGCCCCTCGACTCCGACGCGGTGGCCTATGCCGGCCAGATCGTGGCGCTGGTCGTGGCCGAGACGCGAGAAGCGGCCGAGGCGGCGGCGGGCGCGGTCCGGGTCGCCTACGCGGCCGAGCCCGCCGCCGGCGGTTTCGACGCGCCCGGCGCCGAGACCGTGCGCCTCGCCGACCTGAAGTCCCATCACGAGGACATCGAACGGGGCGACGCCGAGGCGGGCCTGCGGGACGCGGCGGTGCGGGTCGAGGCGCGCTACGAGACCCCGGTCCAGCATCACAACCCGATCGAGCTGTTCACCACCCGGGCCGCCTGGGACGGCGAAAGGCTCACCGTGCACGAGCCGACCCGCTACGTCGGCGCCGTCCAGCACGGGCTCGCCGCGCAGCTCGGCCTCGACCCCGCGCGGGTGCGGGTGGTGGCGGGCCTGATCGGCGGCCATTTCGGCTCGAAATTCGCGCTGTCGCAGCACACGGCCCTCGTCGCCCTGGCGGCCAGGCGCCTCGGTCGGCCGGTCTCCCTGGTGCCGAGCCGGCGGCAATGCTTCACCATCGCCAATTACCGGCCGGAATCGCGCCACCGCATCCGGCTCGGCGCCGACCGGACGGGCCGGTTCACCGCCCTGGTGCACGAGGCCGAGACGGTGACGTCGCGCTTCGACCCCTTCGTCATGGAGGGCGCGGAGGTGACCGCGAGCCTCTACGCCTGCCCGAATATCCGGACCGAGGAGCGGGCCGTGCGGGTCGACCGCAACACGCCGGGGCCCATGCGGGCGCCCCCGGAGGTGCCGTTCCTGTTCGCCCTGGAGAGTGCCGTCGACGAGCTGGCGGTGGCGCTGAATTTGGACCCGATCGCCCTGCGCCGGGCCAACGACACCGCGATCGACCCGGTCACCGGCAAGCCGTTCTCGACCCGACCGCTGATGGCCTGCTTCGAGGCGGGCGCGCGGGCCTTCGGCTGGTCGCGCCGGGGGCCGCGCCCCGGCGCGATGCGCGAAGGATCCTGGCGCGTGGGCCTGGGCTGCGCCACCTCGGTGCGGCCGGTGAAGATCGCCGCCGCGACCCTGCGGGTCCGGCTCGGTCCGGACGGGTCGGCGGAGGTGGCCTGCGCGCACCACGAGATCGGCAACGGCATCACCACGCTGCTCGCCCTGGGTGCGGCGGACGGGCTCGGCGCGGAGGTGGAGCGGGTCACGGTCCGGCTCGGCGACACGGACCTGCCGCCGGCGGGCATCTCGGGCGGATCGAGCACGACGACGAGCCTGATGAGCGCGCTGGCGCTGGGCTGCGGGCAGATCCGCGAAGCCCTGGCGCAGGCCGCGACCGGGCAGGGCGGGCGCCTCGCCGGCCGGGATCCGGGCTCCTTACGTCTTGCGGGCGGGCGGCTCGTGGCCCCGGACGGAACGGGAATCGCGCTCGCCGAGGCGGTCGGGCCCGCGGGCGTCGAGACCGTCGCGGAATTCGTGCCCGAGGGCGGCGACCGGGAGAAGGCGCTGGCGGGCCTGCGCGGCGGCCATATCGGGCTCAGCCTGGGCGGGGCGGAGAAGGCTGTGTCCTGGGCCTTCGGGGCGCAGTTCGCGGAAGTCCACGTCCACGCCGAGACCGGGGAGATCCGGGTGGCGCGGCTCACGGGCGCCTTCGCGGCGGGGCGGATCCTCAACCCGCTGACCGCGAAGAGCCAGCTCATGGGCGGGATGATCTGGGGCCTGGGCTCGGCGCTGCTGGAAGAGACGGTGGTCGACGGCGCCGCCTACCGCAATCCGGACCTCGCCGAGTACCTCGTTCCCACGGCGGCCGACGCGCCGGAGGTGGAGGTCCTGCTGGTGCCCGATCCCGACGACCGGGTGGATGTCCTCGGGCTAAAGGGCTTGGGCGAGCTCGGCATCATCGGGGTGAACGCGGCCATCGCCAACGCCGTCTACCACGCCACCGGCCGCCGGATCCGCAGCCTGCCGATCCGGTTGGAGGACGTGGCGTGATGGGACGGCAGGCGCGGACATCCAACCCAAACCCCTCATCCTGAGGTGTGGCGCAGCCGCCTCGAAGGAGGGCTCCAGGGACCGCGCGGCCGGCTGGAAGCCTCCTTCGAGGCCTGCGCTACGCTCCGTCATCTCAGGATGAGGGAGAGAGTGGGACCTGGCCTGAGAGTGGGACGGCGGCGCCGGCCTCATCCGCAGTACCGTCATCCCGGGGCCGCGCAGCGGAGCCCAGGATGACGGCGTACATCGGCAGCGGCGCGCGATGAGCGGCGCCCTACTCCATCGTCGGCGCGAGCTTCTTGACCCCCTGCACGTCGTCGCCGAGCCACGCCGCGTTCTTGGCGGTGCCGTCGAAGGTGGCGCTCGTCTTGAACAGCTCGTACTTGCCCTCCAGCGCGTAGGGCTTCGAGCGCGACAGGAGCTCGGCCACCGCCGCCTTGTCCATCGGCTTGAAGGTCTTCACCGCCTCGAACGCCTGGTCGAGGTCGCGCTGGTTCTGGATGCCGGTGATCACCACCGAGACCGGCAGGTTCAGCGAGAAGTGCAGGTACTCGATCGGCTTGATCGGCGCGTCCGCCTTCAGGATCACCCCGTCGCCGAAGGTCTTCATGGCGAGCGGCGCGATGCCGTTCTGCACGAGATACGGCAGCACGAGGTGGCTGAACGAGCGGAAATGCGCGTCCATCACATTGACGGGCATCTGCACCGAGTCGAAGTGGAAGCCGCGCTCGGCGGCGACCTCCAGCATCTGCAGGTGGATGCGCGGATCCTTGTGACCGGTGAAGCCGATGTAGCGCAGCTTGCCCTGCTTCTTCGCCTCCAGAAACCCCTCCATGGCTCCGCCCTCGGCGAAGACCCGGTCCGGGTCATCGTAGCGCAGGATCTCGTGGTGCTGGACGAGGTCGATTCGGTCGGTGCGCAGGCGCTTCAGCGAGGTGTCGATCTGCTTGAGCGCCTCCTCCTTGGTCCGCCCGTCCATCTTGGACATCAGGAAGACCTTGTCGCGGTAGCCGCCCTGGGACAGGGCGACGCCCATCCGCAGCTCGGAGCGGCCCTCGTTGTAGTCCCAGCAATTGTCCATGAAGGTGATGCCGCGATCGATCCCGGCATGGATCAGCCGCGTCGCCTCGTCGTCGGTCACCGCGCTCTTGCCGAGGTGGAACCCGCCCATGCCGATCGCCGAGATCTTCTCCGACGTCCGGCCGAACGACCGATAGAGCATCTCGCCCCGGCGCTCGCCGGGATCGGTGACGAAGGGCAAGTCCGCCGGGTCCCGCGGGCGGGTGTTGGGGAGGCCGGGGGCGTTCACGGCCGCACCCGCGCTGCCAACGCCCGCCAGGCCTGCGCCTGAAAGTCCCGCGCCGAGCACGGCGCCCTGAAGGAAGCTGCGGCGTTCCATCGGCTGTCTCCGCTCAAAGATGTTGGGATCGGGGTTGGAAACGGTTCGCGCCGGGTCATCGTTCGATCTCCTCAGCGAGGCGGCCTGCCGCGTGGAACAGGCGCAGGGCGGCGCAGGCGGCGCCGTAGCCGTTGTCGATGTTGACCACCGTGATGCCCGGCGCGCAGCTCGCCAGCACCGCCCCCAGGGCGGCGCGCCCGCCCGCGGCGACGCCGTAGCCCACGGAGGTCGGGACCGCGATCACCGCGCCCGCCACGAGGCCGCCGACGACGCTCGGCAGCGCCGCATCCATGCCGGCGACGACGATCACCACCGGATGCGCCCGGATCTCCTCGAGCCGCGTGGTCAGCCGCCACAGGCCGGCGACGCCGACATCCGCGAAGAGCGACGCGGCCCGGCCGGCATAGGCCAGCGTCCGCAAGGCCTCGCGGGCGACGGGCACGTCCGAGGTACCGGCCGCCACTACGGCGACGCGGGCCGGGCCCGCGATCCGCGGCGCCTCGCCGAACACCGCCGTGCGCGAGACCGGGCAGTAGTCGAGCCGCGCGGCGTCCCGGAGCCGGTCGCGCTTCTCCGGGTCGAGGCGGGTGAGGAGCAGCGAGGCGCCCCGGGCTCCGGCGACCTCGAGGATCGCGTCGATCTGCTCGGGCGATTTGCCGGCGCAGAAGATCGCCTCCTCCAGCCCGATCCGCTCGGGCCGGGCGAAATCGAGGGTGAATTCCTCCGCGACGCTCACGACCGGGCCTCTCGCTGCTGCACCAGGAAGGCGCTGCCGACCCGGTAGGGCGCGAACCGGACCGGGCCGGCGAGACGCGCCGGCGCGATGTCCCGGATGCCCGCCCCGAGCGTTTCGCGATCCTCCGCAGCCAGGGCCGCGAGGCTCGCCGGATCGAGTTCCACCACCACGCCCTCGGCGCGCACCCGGCACCGGACCGCGCGCTTGGCGCCGCTGTCCGCATCGAGCGCCCCGCCCACCAGCCGCTCGACGGCGTGGATGAAGCCCAGAATCTCCGGCTCGATCGCGATGCCGGTCTCGACCCGGCTCGACAGGCAGGGCGCCGCCGGCAGCTCCGCCACGGCGCCGAGGCCGAGGTCGCGGGCGAGCGCCCGGACGGAAGCCTTGTCGAATCCGGCCTCCACGTAGGGGTGGCGGACGCCGTGCTCCCGGGCGGCATCGAGGCCGGGGCGGTATTCGCCGAGATCGTCGCGGTTGGCGCCCGACAGGATCTGCCGGTCTGTGACGCGCCGGATCGCCCCGTACAGATTGGTCTTGCAGAAGAAGCAGCGGTTGACCGGGTTCGCCCGGTAGGCCGGGTCGGCGAACTCGCCGGCCTCGATCACCCGCAGGGCCCAGCCCTCGCGGGCCCCCTCGGCACGGACCCGCGCGGTCGCCTCCTCCGGCACGGCCGGCGAGACCGCGTGGACCACCAGGGTCGCGCCCGGCGCCAGCCGGTGGGCGAGGGTGGCGAGCGTCAGGCTGTCGACCCCGCCGCTCACCGCCACCGCGACGGGGCCGAGCCCGGCCAGGACCGATTCGAGATGCTGGCGCGTCACCGCTCCTCCTCCGGCTGCTGCGCCGGCTGCTGTTCCAGGGCGAGGCGCTCGGCCTCGCGGCGTAAGGCGACCCGGACGGCGTGGCCCGGATGGTCGCGGGCGTCGTCGGCCTCGGCCTTGGCGGTGCGCCCGCCCGGCCGATCAACGATCTTCACCCGGACCGGCCGGCCGGCATGCTCCACCGTGCGGGCCTCACGGTCGAGCACCGCGCCCGCCACCCGGTGGTAACGCAGGCCGATCGTGGTGGTCTCCCGGAAGCAGGCCTCGATCGCCGCCTCCAGGCTCTCCGGACGCACCAAGGCCTGGATCCGGGCCATCATCCGGCCCTTCTTGCCGATGACCGGCATCTGCACGACGTCGAGGATTCCGGGCTCCCCGCGCAGCCGGTCGAGGCCCAGGGCGAGATCCTCGCCGGACTGGTCATCGACCTCGAAGGCGATGACCGTGAGCTCCCGCCTTCCCGGACCGGCGGCTGCGTCCTCCAGCACCAGGGCGCGCAGGCAGTTGCTCAGGCCCGGCAGGACCTTCGTGCCGAAGCCGATGCCGGTGCGCCCGAGGATCCCCCGGGGCCGGGATCGCCCGGGATCGTTGCCGCAGAGATGGCGCAGGATCGCCGCGCCGGTGGGGGTCACGCGCTCGCCCGGGATACCGTCGTCGAGGGTGGAGAACCCTTCGAGCAGCAGCGTCGTGGCGGGGGCCGGGACGGGGAGGGGGCCGTGCTGGGTCCTCACCCGGCCGGAGCCCAGCGGCAGGGCCGAGACGCTCCAGCTCCGCACCTCCAGCGCGGCGATCAGGTGGGCGGCGGCCACGATATCGGCGATCGAGTCGAAGGCGCCGACCTCGTGGAACGCCACCGCCTCGACCGCGATGCCGTGAACCCGCGCCTCCGCGTCGGCGAGGTGGCCGAAGATGCCGAGCGCGTGTGCCCGCACCGCCGGCGCGAGATCCGCCGCCTCCAGCGTGGCGCGGATCTCCGACCAGGGCCGATGGCCGTGGTCGGGCCCGTGATCGTGCGAGTGGGCATGATCGTGGTGCGCGTGGTGGGCGTGGTGATGGTGTTCGTGACGGGGCGGCGCGTGGCCCTGCCCCGCGCCGGGGGCCGAGACGGCGAAGCGCAGCCCGCTCAGGATGCCGTCGTTGTGCGGCCGCGCCGCGCAGGCGATCCGCGCATCGACGGCCCGCACGCTCGCGCGCACGCCCTCCTGGTGCTCGGGAAAGGCGTCCAGCAGGGCCGCGGCGAACATGTCGCCGGCCACGCCGCCGAGCGCGTCGAGATGGATGTGCATCGTCTGTCGGTCGGCCCGTGCCGGAAGGAAGGTCCCGCTCAGATCGGCCGCATCGGCCCCAAGGCAAGGTTCGGCAGGCCACCGCGCCGCCGCGGCGTATCGCCCGCCGCGCTCAGGCGAGCTGCAGGTAGGCCGGATCGAACAGCCCGCGCTCCATCAATCCGTCGAGGTCACAGATCGTCAGGCGCCGGCTGCGCAGGGCGATCAGGCCGCTGATCCGCAGCTCCTTCAGGGTCCGGTTGATGTGCACGCTCGTCTGGCCGAGCGCGTCGGCGAGGTCCGGCTGGGTCACCGGCATCGGCAGGGTGTTCCCGTCGGTGAGATCGACCCGGGCGAGTCGCCAGTGCAGCTCGCAGAACAGGTGCGCCAGACGCTCGATCGCCGAGCGGCGGCCGACGCTGGCGATCCACTCGCGGTGGATGGCGATGGTGGAGAGCATCTCCCGCCACAGGCATTCCTCGACGGCCGGCCGGCCTCGGATCGCGTCGCCAACCTGGTCCGGCGCGATCCGGGCGACGGTGACCGGGGTGAGCGCCGCGATGGCGTGGTCCATGCGCGCCCGGCGGAACACGAACGGGTCGCACATGTCGCCGGGCAGGAGCAGGGAGACGATCGCCCGCCGGCCGTCCGGGAACTGCTTGTAGCGGCAGGCCCAGCCGTCGAGGACGAGATGGGTGTGGGTCGGATCGCTGTGCTGCCCCTCGATATCCTGACGCGGCGCGATGTGGCGGACGTGCTGGCGGGCGAGGCTGTCGAGCAGGGCGCGGTCCTCGGCTGCGAGCCGGACGTGCCGCTCCATCTTTCGCACGAACGGGTTATCCACGTCCTTCTCCGGTCAGATCTCAGCCGCGCCTGCGCCCTGCGAGCCGGCCTCACGCCGCCGGTCCGACGCGTCGAGGCGCGACGCGGCCGGGACCGGGCACCCCGCCGCGTCGCGCCTGACGGCGCGGTCCCGCGGCGGGCAAGCCGCGTCGTCCCGCCCGGCAGCGCCGTCGGAGATATCGATGAAGAATTGCAGCACGGATATTTCTACTGGCAGGGGGGCAAACCGTCTTCCGAACCTCAAGGTCCGGAACTTCTTGATTGGCTTGTGCCCGGGCCGGGAAAATGCGCGCCAACCTGTGTTAAGTCGCCTCTCCGGACTGTTCGCGACGGGCGAGACAAGTCCCGGATCGTCTCCGGCACCGGTCCGCGGCGTTGTCACGGATTCTCTCTGAGACCCCTATTCCGCGGCGGCGCCCACCGTGTCGGCCATGCGGGCCCGGCGCGCGCCCAGGGGCCGCGGTTCGCCGACCGTGGTGTCCTCGGCAGTCTGGTGCTCCATCTCGGCATTCACCTGGGCGCCGGCCAGCACGATCATGGTCGAGAGCCAGATCCAGGTCATGAAGCCGATCGCCGCCCCGAGCGAGCCGTAGGTCTTGTTGTAGCTGCCGAAATGGGCGACGTACCAGGAGAACAGGGCCGAGGCGACGAGCCACAGCACGGCCGCCAGGGCGCCGCCCGGCGTCACCCAGCGCCAGCGCGGCGCGTCCCGGCTGGGGCCGTAGCGGTAGAGCAGGGCGAGCCCGAGCAGGACCGCCAGGAGCAAGGCCGGCCAGCGCAGCCACGTCAGCCACCACGCATTCGTGCCGAGCCCGACATAGGCGAGCATCACCGGCAGAACCACGATCGCCGCCAGCGCCAGGACGAGGAACAGCAGCGCGCCCGCCGTGAAGGCGAGGGAGACGAGGTTGAGCACGAGGAAATTGCGCTTCTCGCGCTCATTGTAGACGAGGTTGAGCGCGTCGAAGACGTGCTTCACGCCGCCGTTGGCGCTCCAGACCGACAGGGCGACACTGATGAGCAGGCTGAGGCCGAGGGTGGTGTTGCCGTTCTCGTTGAGCCGCTTGACCTGGTCGCCGACGATCTCGATGGCGCCCTGGGGGAGGAGGCCCTGGAGGCTGGCGAGCTGGTCGTTGATGGTCGAGGCGTCGGCCACGAGGCCGTAGCAGGACACGAGAGCCGCCACCGCCGGGAAGATCGCCAGGAGCGTGAAGAAGGTGACGCCGGCCGCGATCAGCGACAGGCGGTTCTCGCCGATGTCGTGATAGGTGCGCAGGGCGATGTCCTTCCAGCCCTTGGCCGGGATCTCGGTCGGCCCCGCGGCGCCGCGGCCGCGATCGGCTTGGGTCCGGGCGACCGCCTGAGCCTCACCGCCCGCATGCGAGGGTGAGGGCCGGCGCGCCCCGTCCTGGCCGGACGTCCTCTCGATCGGCCCCTCGATCGGCCGCGCCGACCGGCGCGGCAGGGCGACCAGGCCGATCAGCGCGGTGGCCAGCGCCAGCGTCCAGACCGTCGAGGCGTGCCCCTCCGGACCGGCGGCCTCGGTGCGGGCTGGATCGGGGGCTGGCATGGCGGACCTCGGCGCGCTTCGAGACAACGTCAGGGCGGACATTCGGGAGCGCGTTCGGGAAGGCCCGTCCGAATGGCCGCAGTTGGAATGGGGAACGCCGCTCCACGCGCAACGGTTCGCCCTGCAGTTGCAACGCGATGGGGAGCGCGGACATGGGGAGCGCGGACATGGCGCGCCTGAACGGCGGCACGGTCGTCATCACCGGGGCCTCGAGCGGCATCGGCCGTGCCGCGGCCGATGCCTTCGCGGCCCGGGGCGCCCGGGTGGTCCTGGCCGCGCGCCGGGCCAGCGTCCTCGACGACATCGTCCGGGCGTTGCGTGCGGCGGGCGGCGAGGCGCTGGCGGTCCCCACCGACGTCACCGATCCGGGGGCGGTCGAGGCGCTGGCCGGAGCCGCGATCCGCGCCTTCGGGGGCATCGACGTCTGGATCAACAATGCGGGCGTCGGCGTGTTCGGGCCCCTGCTGGACGCGCCGCTCGACCTGCACCGGCAGACGATCGCGGTGAACCTGCTGGGCGCACTCCACGGCGCCTACGCGGTGCTGCCGCACTTCCTCGACCGGGGCCGGGGCACGCTGATCAACACGGTCTCCATGGGCGGCTGGGCGCCGACGCCCTTCGCGGCCGCCTACACGGCGAGCAAGTTCGGCCTGCGCGGCTTCTCGGCGAGCCTGCGCCAGGAACTCGCCCGGCACCGGGACATCCATGTCTGCGCCGTGTTCCCGGCCATCGTCGACACGCCGGGCCTGGAGCACGGCGCCAACGTCACCGGCAAGCGGCTCAATCCCGGCCATCTGTTCTACGCGCCCGAGACCGTGGCCGAGACCTACCTGCGCCTCGTACGGCATCCGCGCGACGAGGTCGCGGTGGGTTGGCCGGCCCGCCTCGCGCAGGTGGGCTACGCCCTGGCCCCGTATTCGACCGAGCACCTCATGGGCCTCGGCTTCCGCCGCGCCCTCGACCGGGCCGATCCGGGCCCACGCACGCACGGCGCCCTGCGCGAGCCGGTGCCCCAGGGGACGGGCACCGACGGGGGCTGGCGGGCCCGCAAGGGCGTGCCCGATGCCGGGACGCTGAGCGCCGGCCTCGCTGCTGCCGGAGCCTGCGCGGCCCTGCTGGTCGGGGTCGCGGCGGCACGCCGGCTCGGCGCCCGCGGCTGATCCGCGTTCCGGGAGATCGGTTAACCCATGTTGCGGCATGGGCGGCCGGTGCGCGCCACAACCGGTCCCACGGGCGCAACCGGCCCGCTCGCCGACGACCGGACCTTATGCCCGACACCGAAGGCTCATCCCTCCTCGATCCCGCCGAGGACCTCACGGAGGACCCCGCCGAGGATGCCCGATACGGCCTGCCGGAAGCCGTGCGGATCCACCTCGGGACCCTGCTCGGCCTCACCTATGACCGGCTCGGCCCGGCGCCGGGGGCCGCCTCGGACCGCTTCGCCGACCTGCTGGCTCGCCTCGACGCCGCCCTCGCGCAGGCCGAGGGCGAGCGGGAGGCGACATTCCGCGCAGGGCTGCTGGAGGTGGTGCCGGCGCTGCACCGCTTCGCCGTCTCGCTGACGCGCGACCCGGCGACGGCCGACGACCTCGTGCAGGACACCCTGTTGCGCGGCTGGCGCGGCCGGGGCGGCTTCTCGCCCGGCACCAACCTGGAAGCGTGGCTGTTCACGATCCTGCGCAACGTGTTCTACAGCCAGCACCGCAAGCAGGGCCGCGAGATCGCCGACTCGGACGGCAACCATGCCGAGCGGCTGACCAGCATCCCGGA
Source organism: Methylobacterium sp. CM6257 (assembly GCF_054611515.1). Lineage (NCBI taxonomy): Bacteria > Pseudomonadati > Pseudomonadota > Alphaproteobacteria > Hyphomicrobiales > Methylobacteriaceae > Methylobacterium > Methylobacterium sp. CM6257. Next base: position 3,127,013 of record NZ_CM137735.1, on the reverse strand, counting down.
GCAGGGCGGCCATCTCGACCTCCAGGACGTGCGCGCCGCCCTCGACCGGCTCGCGCCGGTGATGCGGGAGGCGCTGGTCCTCGTGGCGATCGAGAACCTGAGCTACGAGGAAGCCGCCGCCGTGATGAACTGCCGGATCGGCACCGTGAAGAGCCGGGTCTGGCGCGCCCGCGAGCAGCTCGCGCGGATGCTCGGCTACAGTGGGGCCGAGATCGGCAGCGACGGCGTGATGCTCTCGGTGACGGGCGCCTCGGCCTGATCCGCCCCCGAGACGACGCGAATAGCCCTTCCCCGATCCGTCGACCCCGGCCAAACCGAACGGTCGGGCGGGCTTCACCATGAATTCGGTCGACGGGTTTTTCCAACGCCGAATACGCCTATCCGGCACTTCTCCAGCTGTATTCGGCGTAAAATTTGACTTAGGTAAAAGCGCCCAGGGTCGCTCCTGGGCGATATGAAACGGGTTGGGTCGCTCCGTCGGCTCGGCTCGGCTCCCGTCGGCGCGACATCCCCCCGATCCGCCGGCGGGAGCCTTCTCGGTCCCTCAGGTCGAGGCGCCGCCGGCCCGGTCCGCGTCGAGCTGCTGGAGCAGCTCCGCCAGCCGCGGATCCAGAGCCTCGTCGATCACCGGATCATACATCGCCCGCAGCTGGTGACCGAGCCGCAGGCGCGTCGGCCCGTCGAGGACCGGGCTGCTGCTCGGGATCGGGACCACCCGGAGGGCCTTCGGCGCGGAACCGGAGGCTGCAGGTGCGGGACGTCTCGGGGCGGCGCGCTGGCGTTCGGGCTGAGGCATGCCTTCTACATCGGCCCGCACCCGCGCGGCGGCAACCACCCGGCGGCGCGAAGTCTCAGGCGTCGTCCTCGGGCGCGAACACCTCGCCCTTCTCGGCCAGGACGGTGTCGGCCGCGTCGCGGGCCAGCTCGTCCGGGTCGGGGCGCCCCACGGCCCGCGCCAGCGCGCGCTCCCAGCCGGGCGGAAGGGCCGGGCCCGTCCCGGCGAGGATCTGCCCGACCCGGCGGCAGACCTGCTCCCAGGCCGCCGCATCCATGCCGGCGAAATCGGTTCCGAGGTGGAGTTCGGTCCCGGCGCGCGCCGCGGCCGCGGTCCATTCCGGCGGGGGAGAGGGCGTGTCGGTCATGGCTGCAGGGCCTCCCGCGAAAGATCCGGTGCGTCGGAGCTGAGATAGGGCGCGCCCGCGCCGGCGGCCGGATGTCAGCGCAGCCCGCGGGCGGCGAGTTCCTCCGGCACGAGCGCGGCCGCGTCCTGGCGCGCCAGGATGGCATCGAGCGTGGTCGGGCGGTCGCCCCACGCGTCCACGCCGACGTCGCAGGAGCGGGTGGTGTCTTGCAGCCGGCCGTGGCTGTGGCCGTAGAGGTGGCGCGTGTCCCGCCAGAGGCCCGGCCAGGCCCGGTGCGCGTAATGCGACAGGAACAGGCGGTGCTCCCGCCCCTGCGCGTCCGGGACCGACAGGCGGATGCTGTCCACGGGGCGTTCCGCCCAAGGCAGATCCAGCACGCGGTTCGAATCGTGGTTGCCCCGGACGAGGCGCTTCGTGCCGTTCAGCCGCGCGAAGATCGCCGCGCAATGCGCCCGGCTCGCATGGGCGGCGAAGTCGCCGAGGTGCCAGACCGCATCCTCCGGGCCGACGACAGCGTTCCAACCGGCGACCAGGGCCTCGTCATGGGCCTCGACGCTGCCGAACCGCGCCCGGCGCTGCCGGAGGATGTACGGATCGCCGAAATGCGTGTCCGCGGTGAAGAAGATCGTCATGGTGCCGAGAGGAGATCCGTGATCGCAGCCATCCGATACCGCCGCGGCCCGCCCTGCGGTTCCGGAGCGAGGTGGGCCGGGTCGCGCCCCGAGCAAGGCTGCGCCGCATCCTGCCCCCGGACCGCGCCCCGGTCGCAGGCTCTGACCGCCGCGCGGCGCGGGGCCGGCCGCGCCCTGGACAGGCGGGTCCCCGATGGGAGATGAAGCGATGCTCGATCCCGAGATCTACGCGCATCTTCTGGCGGCGGCCCAGGCGCATCCGCCGCTGCGGGCCGCCCTGGTGCAGGCCGGCCCGATCCGCATCGCACCGCCGGCGCACCGGCACGTCGCCGACCGCCTGTTCGTCGAGGTGGTGAACCAGCAGCTCTCCACCCGGGCCGCCGCGGCGATCTGGGCGCGGATCGAGGCCGCAGCCGCGGCGGCGGGCTCCAGCCCCCGCGGCCTGTTCGAGGCCGGCGACGCGGATCTGCTGCGAGGCTGCGGCATCTCGGGCAACAAGATCCGCGCCCTCCGGGCGATCGTCGCGGCCGAGGCGGCGGGCCTGCTCGGCCCCGATCTCGCGGGCCGGCCGCATCCCGAGCGCGCCGCGATCCTGTGCGGCATCCGCGGGGTCGGCCCCTGGACCGCCGACATGGTCGGCATCTTCCACTTCCACGACCCCGACATCTGGCCCGAGGGCGACGTGGCGGCGGTGGGCTGCCTGCGCCGTCTCACCGGCGACGCGGATACGCGCGCGGTAGCGGCCGGCTTCGCGCCCTACCGCTCGATCCTGGCCCGCTATCTGTGGCACATCAAGGACACGGCCGTCGCGCCCGCCGAGCCCGCCGCCTTCGCGGCGGAATCCGGGTGACGGACGGCCGGGGATCGGCTATCCGTCGGCGCCTCCCGGGCCCGTAGCTCAATGGTTAGAGCCGGCCGCTCATAACGGTCTGGTTGCAGGTTCGAGTCCTGCCGGGCCCACCATCCGGGTTGCGCGGCCTAACATCCGATCGGCCCGATCCCGCTGATCGCCGGTTCCTTGATGCCGGCCGTGCCCTCGACAGGACGCGGCAGAAGGCGGTCAGTGTCACACCACTGGACTGCACCCACGACGCCTGAGCGCCAGCGGGTCAGGACGAAGTACGGCTTCGGCTCGCCGAGCTGGCCGGACACGGCCGCTTGCCCGGGCATGCTGGGCGGGAAGGTGCAGCGCGGCTGCCAGGGGCTCTGGTCCGGCGGCTTGACGATGGTCCGGATCGGATCAAAGGCGGCCGAACGCCCCCATGCGCGCGTCGAACAAGCCAGCCTCTCGCGGCGCGCAATGTCGCACCGCCGTCACATCGAGACCAAGCATCCGAACAGGATCAAGGCTTCGAAAGCGATCCAGCCGCCGAACACGAGGACGAGCTCCCAATCGGTCTTTTCCCTGGTTTTCGTCAAAGCGTGCATGTTCGACCTCCTCGCGGTGCCTTCTGCTCCGCAAGCGGCTTGCTCCAACGCGACGGTCTCTTACGCCCACCAATATTCAACCAGAATCTCGGGCGACGTGCAATTACGCACCCGGCCGGCATTTATCGAGCGATCGATAAATCTTCATTCCGAACTCCAATGTTGCGGCGCAGCAAGTATTGCCAGACATCGCCGGATCGGGCGGAGGGACGGCCGCCAGGCCATCCCGTTCGGAACCCATCGACCGTTCGCGGGTCTACGGGACAGTTCTCATGGCGTGACAACTTCCCGCCCGCCCGGCTCGCCGCGGCGGGCTTTTTTCGCGGGCCGCCCGGATCGCGGCTCCGTCCCGTGCATGGGAGCCGTGCCTTCGGGCATCCGTGCCCCGGAGCCGTGAGGCAGCGCAGGTTGGAGATCGCGCAGAGCAGGCCCCCTGACGGGCGTCGCATTTTTTGAGGCGCTCACGGGGAGGTTGATCGCCCCGCTACTGCTTCGACATTCACGACGGTCGTTCCAGCCCCACACAGAGGGGACCGAGTGTGCGAACTTCGATGCCGCGCGCCGGGACGCGATGATCAGCCTGCCGGAGATCGCCCGCTGGACCATCCCGAGCGACGGCGACAACCAGGCCTTCACCGTGCTGGTCCGCGACGCCAGCGGGGCGGTCGTCTACACGGCGACCCAGACCTTCGCCGCCCTGACGCTGAACGGCGCGACCGCCGCGGAGCGCAGCCCGGCGTCTTGAACGGGAGGCGGCCCCCGACGTTGGTTCCACGTCGCTCGAGAGAGTCGGCGCGAGAAACGTTCGAGGGTGCGCAGATGAAGACGTTGATCCCCATGGCCGCCGCAAGCCTCCTGGCGCTGGGCACGGCCGCTGTCGCCGCCGAGGGAACCGCGGCCGGCGATGCCCAGCACGGCGTCCGCATGCAGGGCTCGCCGAACGCGGCGGGCTATCCTGGAAAGGGCGAGACGACGGGCACGACCCGGGCCGGAAGTCCGGGCTCGGAAATGCCGCAGCAGGGGGGCCGGATGCAGGGACCGCCGAATGCGGCGGGCTTCCAGCAGGGCAACGGCGCCCCAGCGGGCGGAACGTCCGGCACCTCCGGCCGCTGAACCTCCGAGTGCCGCGGAGCCCTGCCGTGCCGTGAGGCGGGGCGCCCGCGGAGCCGGAGGTGCGGTGACCCTGCGCGGCCGGGAGAGCCCGCTGCGCGGGCGTCATCCCGTCGTCATCGGACTGGCCTAGGGCGCCCCTTCCTGCCGAGGCGACCCGTTGTGTTCACGCGATGAATTGGTTTGACCTGCCCGAGGACGTCCACCCGCCGGCGGCCGACGAGAGCCGGATGCGAATGTACATCACCGTGGGGCTGATCGGCATCGGAGCCCTCGGCTTGGTCGATGGGATGCTGCACATCCTGCCTGCCTGACGGCCGGTGCCGTCCCGGCGCAGGTTCGGATGACGCGCGTAGAGTGCCGGCAGCACCACCGGCCTCAGCAGGGTCGCGCGGCTCAGGCCGCCAGTTTGAGAACCCAGCCGTAGAAATCGGCCCAGCTCTCGGTCCGGGCCTGCGGGTTCGGGGCCGAGGCGGCGATCTCGGCCATGACCTGCGCGCGGACATCCCGCGGTGCGCAGCCGAATTCGGCCCGGAAGGCCTGCGCAAAATGCGCGGGGCTCTCGAACCGCCAGCGATACGCCACCTCGGAAATCCGGGCGAAGCGCCCGTCACCGGTGGCGAGCTCCCGGTAGGCTCGGGCGAGCCGGCGCTGGCGGACGTAGCCGGAGATCCCGCCGAGGGGGACGAACAGGCGATACAGGGCGCTGCGCGAGACGCCGAATTGCCGCCCGAGCCTCTCGGCGTTCAGGTCGGGGGAAGACAGCTCGGCCTCGATGAAGCGCCGGATGGCGAGCAGGAGTGGCGTGCGTTCCGGATCCTGGGCGACCCGCTCGTCTTCGGGCAGGCCGAGGGCCGCCGCACCGAGCAGCACCGCCGTCGCCTCCGCGGCCGCGGAGGCCTCCCGCGCCGAGAACCCGGTCGCGTGCACGCCCAGGGCGCGCAGGTGATCGTTGATCATCCGGCCGAACGGGGTCGAACCCCGGATGACCGCCCCGTGAAGGGTGTCGAGCGCGCCCTGATTGGCGCCGAAGAGCGGGCGCGGCAGCACGACCGTGAGAGCCTGGTAATCCGTGGAGCGGGCAGAGAGGGGCCGCGACAGGTCGAAGAGGCAGATGTCCCCCGGATCGCACTCCCGCTCGCTGCCGCCGATCTCGATCCTGGATCGGCCGGAGAGGCGCACATGGGCGAGGATGTGATCGACGCCCATGCGGGCCACCAGCGAGCGCTCGCGCGCGAACCGGAGCCCCGAGGCGCTCGCACGACAGAGGATCGCCTTGCCGAGGTGCTGGACATGCGACTGCCCGCGGAACTCGTCCAGATCCTCCTTCCGGATCGTGAAGTCCCAGAACGGCGCGACGGCATCGCGCCAAGCCGCGGCCTGATGGAGGCCGGGGCTTTCACTCCTGAGCTGCAGGACAGGATTCGATCGCATCGCCCGTGTCACGCATCCCGCATCTGGAGTGCTCGGCTCACCGCTTCCCGTACGACGATTCCGGCTCCGAAGAAAAGCGACCCCGGGTTCTCAATGGTCGTGTCTCCCGGCCCTGCGCGGAAATCGGCGGCCCGGACGGAACATCCCCGATCCAACACCGGATACGGCCGAGGACGATCGATCCGCATCACCGCACAAGTCCGCATGACGGGCTGTTGGCCCGGATACAAGAAGTCCCGCACGCCGTGTGCGGCCGCGGGACTGAAAGTTGCACGGTTTGAGTGGCCGGTGATTTCGGCGCTTACGGTTAACGTTGCGTTACCGTCCGCTCGGAGCCGCACCACTGCCGGTGGCGCCGTTGCCGGTGCTGGAATCGCCGGCGGGGGCGCCGGGGGACGAGGTGTTGCCGTTGGGCGTGCTCTGAGCGGCGGCCAGCCCGGCATTGCCGGCGACGAGCGCGAGCGCGAGCAGGGCGGATTGAAGGGTTCGGCTGGTCATGGCTCTCCTGGGTCCCGATCTTCGGTGCTGGAGCATCGTCCCGAACGGTGGCTGCCGGCCTTCGGGGTGAAGACGATGCACGACGAAGAGATCGCGCATCGGCTTGGTCCCGATGTCCGGACGATGCGCTGGCCTGCGCCGGCATGGCCTGGATAACGGGCCGCTCCCCCACTCGTTCCGGCCTGCGCCGCACTGGCCGCCCCGGACGTCGGCGGGGCCGGGCAGGCGCGGGGGGAGGACCGCAACCCGTGAGGTGCCGCGGGCCGGCTCATGAAGGAGGCAGCCCCCGCGCGACGAACCGCCAGCCGCGTCCGTCCGACTGGGAACGCGCGCGCCGCCCGCCGGCTTGTCCGAGGGTCGAACCCGGGGAGCGCGGCGGTGAAGGTGTTCCGGATCATGCAGGCCGCAACGGGCACGATCCTCTGGATCGGCGCAGCGCTCGACCCCCTGAGGGCCCTGGACGCGATGGCCAGCGCCGCCGGCTACCGCGACCGCACCCGCATCCCGGACCACCTGCGTGCCGGCGGCCTCCATGTCGAGGAGGTGGAGGCCTGAACCGGATGGCGGCCGCCAATCCGCGGGCCCTGCCCGGCGGAATCGGAGAAGTCCCATGACCAAGCTGTTCATCGCACAGGTGCGCACGGCAAACGGCCCCGAGCCGCTCGTGACGGTTCGGGCGGAGGCCGAGGGCGAGGCGCGCCTGTTCCTGACGGCGGCCTACCCGGACGCGGAGATCGCCGGTATCGCCGAGCCCAGCGACTGGGCGAGCGATGCCGATACCGGCTCCCGGGCCGGCGACATCCGCGAGCATCCCGGCGTCGCATGGCAGCCGCCGTCCAGCCTGGCCGGATGAGGCCGATCGCGCCCCGGCCGGCGCACGCGCGTGTGGACGGTCCCGCGAACCGGCCGATTGACGACAAATGTAGCGGCAGGGTTCACGGGTCGTCAGCCCGCAGCCCCGAGGCTGCGGCATGATTTCCGACGATCCGACACCGCGGCTCTTCGCGGCCGCGGCCTCCCTCACCGGCACCGGGGTCCTGATGTGCCGCTCGGAGCCGACCTGGGACGGGATCCTGATCGGCCTGCTCTGCCTCGGCCTCTGGGCCCTCGGGACCCTCGCGGCGCGGCCGATGCGGCTCACGAGGCCGGTGCCGCCAAGGCGGCCGATGGTGCTGGAGGCTGTCGCCGTCGAGACGCCGCGGGCCGCGCCGGAGCTGCTGCCGGCTCCGCCGCGCGCGGCCCGCGGCGGCAGCCCGGTGGCCCCCTCCCGCCTGCCCGAGGTGCCGACCCATCGGCAGCGGGTGATCGAGCGGTACACGCGTCAGCGCCGGTAGAGCGGGTCCGCGGCTACCCCGGGCGCTCATATGCGCGGCACCGGGCGCCCGGAACGGGCCGGACGCGGAACCGCCGCGCCCATCACGCCCATTCTCAGCAGGCCGCGGCGCGGCCCGTCGGTCCGACCGCCTCCGGCAAGGATTGCGATCCATGCTCGATCGACCCATCACCGGCTTGGCCGTGTGGCTCTCGAAGCCCGTCGGCTTCCTGGCGACCTGCTTCACGGTGACGGCGGGCCTCGGGGCCGGCGCCCTCCTCAGCTTCAACGACCATTGGGCGCCGGTCTTCAACCTGTTCCTGTCGGTTGCCGCCATGCTCCTGGCCGGCGTCATCCTGGTCGCCGGCGCCCGCGACACGGGCGCCATCCAGATCAAGCTCGATGAGCTGATCCGCGCCGTCGAGAACGCGGATGATCGCCTGGTCGGGATCGAGGCGCGCAGCGCCGAGGAGCTAGCCCTGATCCGGCAAGGCCAGCATCCGGTCCCGGACCCGGAGCCCTGACCGTCACCTGCCCCCGGACCGATCGCGAGCTTCTGCCGCAGCGCCGATGCCGCGCGCGCCGCGTTGCCAGAAGCCAACCCAGGAGACAGCATGGCCGACAAGGCAGACGTGACGACCTACACGGTGAAGCAGGCGCTGGCCGCCAAGGTCGCGGATCACATCGAGATCGCGGTGGAGGCCCAGGACGGCACGAAGCTGAAGCTCAAGGCGACCGCCGACCAGCTGGACGCCCTGGTGGGCGATCTGGAGACCATCCTGGACGCCGACGACGCGGAGGGCGAAGCGGCCTGAGCCGCGCCCGGAAGAGAGACCGGCTCGGCGCGGGAGCGCGTCGAGCCGCGCAGGGCGGGACGGGAGTCCCGGCTCTCCCGAGACGGCGGATCGGTGCGCGCGCCGAAGCCCCGACATCGCCGGAAGGCCGCCGGACGGAGCCCGGTCGCGCACGAACCGGTTCGATCTGGTCGAAGACCGTTCTGGGCCCAGATCATTCTTGATATGGACCGTTCCGAAGCATCGGAATGCGGAGGCCCCGGGTGTCTCGCTACGTCCTCGCCATCCAGGATGATCGGTCAGTCCTGACGGATCCGGCGCGCCCGGCCGGCCTGCGCGCCGCTCCCGGGCCGCGGCCGCGCGGCCCGGGAGCGGCGCAGATGCCGTGACCGGTCCGGAGATCGACATGGCTCCTTCCCCGCCTCCGGCGCCCTATCGCCTGCAATGCGTCGTCCATCGCGAGAGCGCCAGCGGCATCATCATCCACGACGAGCAGATCCTCGGGTCCACCGAGGCCACGGCGGTCGCCGACGCGAAGGCGCGCTTCTCCGAGCTGCTCGCCGGCCGTTCGGGCTCGGCAGCCCTGAGGGACGCGGCCGGGCGGGTCGTCTGGTCGACGCGGCAGAACGCGCCGCCTGCGACCGAAGGCTCCGACCTCAAGCCCCTGTAGGGTCCCGCCCTGGCAGGTCGCGGCCGGTGCGGCGCGCAACGCTCTAGCGGCGCGGTTCCAGATCAATCACCGGGCCGCCCATATCGAAGAATTCGTCCTCGAACGGAAGACCATCTTCGACCTCCTCCGCCTGCCGGCGCCCAAGAGGCACGAGCGACGACAGTACTCCGAGGCACAATGCTCCGGCAACGAGGGCAACCAGGATCGCGATGCTCATGACGGAACACTCGGGCGCAGCGTGCGCGGTGCATCAAGCACCGGCAAGATTAAGGGCAAGTTCCTGGGACGCGCAATGGAAATCGGCGCGAGCACGGCCCTGGAGCACGCGCGGGGAAGCGGCCCCCGGCTTTCCGGAATTCTGACGCGATGACAGAAGGATAGGGCGCTCCGCCACTCGCCCGGCATGGCAGCACGCCCTGGGCCCGACGCGCAGTGTCCGACCTGCGCCCGGGTGCGGGAGACGCGCACCCGGCGGCTGCCAGGCCGGCAGCGGCGGGATCGGCGACGCTCCGAGCCTGATGCCGGGTGGGTGATTCGGGTCTAGCGCCGCGTCGGGACCTTGTCTTGCTGCCGGCTGACCTCGTCGCGCACGCCATGGCCGGCCATCAGGATCTCGGTCATGAAGGCGCCGATCGCCGCGACGGTGCAGACCAGCGCCACTCCGAAGCACGCGAACAGGATCGAGGCGGTGGCGGCGTCGCGCAGCGCGCCCACGAACAGGGTCAGCACGGCCATGCCGATCAATCCGCCACCCAGCGAGGCCAGGACCACCGCCACGTCGAGGACGAAGGAGCGGCGCCGCAGGAATGTCAGCCGGCGGGACAGGCGCTCCGCCTCGGCGGTCGTCGCCTTTGCGGCCTCCGCCGAGAGGGAATCGACCTTGTCGGATATCCGGCCGAGACGGGTCGAGAACACGTTGAGCAGCGTCGCGAGTGCCGAGAGCAGGAAGGCGGGTGCGAGGGCGACCTGGATGATGTGCGCGACGCTGTCGGGCTCAGTGGAGTTGATGGAGAAGCCGAACATCTTCGCGCTACGCTCGCGGGCGCGTCACGACCGTCCAGTGCTGGGAGCCGCCCCGGCGGGCGGCGGATGATCGCGAACGCAGCATGCCGGAAGGCTCACCACAGGACACCCTCCGCGTGCAACCCGGCCACCAGCAGAAGCAGCGCCGTCAGGAAGGCCACCGCGAGATAGGGCGCGGGCGTGTCCGTCACCGGAGCCTCCACACCCGCGGAGTCGTGGCCACGATCGCCAGGACGTAGAGGGCGACGCCGAGCGGCGTCCCATAGGCCACCACGGCGACGCCGATTCCGATCCAGGCGGCCAGAAGAGCCAGCATCGAGAGCAGTGCGAGCGGGTTCATGCGCGTCTCCCGAGAGCTTGGCCGGGCGGCAAGGCCCCGACCGGCACCGGTTCGGTCCGCGCCGCCGCGGCGGTGAGGGTGGACCGGAGGGGCGGGGCGGCGCTCTGCGCGAAACACATCAACAACATGGATCGACGGGGATCAACCTGACACGGATCGACCTGGGACGGCGACCTGGCTGGGCCGGTGTCGGGTCGGGCCCGGCCTTCATCGCCCTCCGCTGAGATGATCGCGGCCCCGCAGACGTCAAGTCGCGGGCCGGGCGCGCTGTTCGACACCGCGGATGCCTCCGTGAACGCTATCCCGCCGCGCGCTGCAGGGCGCTCGGGCGCGGCTCCAGATCCGCACCCGGCAGGTTCGCGCCGGTCATGCGCTGCTCGACGGCCGCGAGCGCGTCGAGCAGGCGCTTCCGGAGCCGGGCCGCACCGTCCGCCTCCAGCGCGTCGACGTCGATGTAGAAGTCGATCCCCCGGGCGTGCTCGGAGAAGATCGTGTCCTGGGCCCCGGCGCTGAGATCGCCCTCGATGGCATAGGGGACGACGTCGCGGCTGATCCCCTTCATGCGGATCGGCTCCTGCGGGCTCGCGCGGACGATGTCGCTGACCAGCGCGTAGGTCTCGTAGCTCAGGGTGATCCCGCCCGGCGCCGCGGCCGCCTGTAGGCGGGCGGCGAGGTTCGCTTCCGCGCCGATGATCGTGTAGTCCATCCGCTCGTCGCTGCCGAAATTGCCGACGTTGCAGTAGCCCGTGTTGATGCCGATCCGGGCCTGGAACGGGCGCTCGATGCCGGATCGCCGCCAGCGGGCGTTCAGCTGGCCGAGGCGCCGCTGCATCTCGATGGCCATCCGGACGCAGGCCTGCGCGTCCTCGCGGACGCCCTTGGTCTCGGGGTCGCCGAAGAAGACCAGCATCGCGTCGCCGATATACTTGTCCACCGTGCCGCCGTGCTTCAGCGCGATGGCGGTCATCTCGGTCAGGTACTCGTTCAGCAGCGCGGTCAGCTCCTCGGGCTGCAGGCGCTCGGTGGTGGCGGTGAAATCCTTGATGTCCGAGAAGAAGATCGTCAGCTTCTTGCGCTCGGTGGCCACCGACACGTCCCGTTCGCCGCTGAAGATGCTCTTGTAGACCTGCGGCGAGATGTACTTGGCGATCTGCACCGAGACCGACGCCAGGAAGCCGTTCGACTCCGTCAGTTCGCGGTTGATCCGGTCGATGAGCCGGGATTGGCGCGCCTGCAGGAGCAGGAAGGTTGTCCCGGCGAGCGCCGCCAGGATGAAGTAGCCGAGCAGGTACTTGAAGGCGAAGACGTTGGCGACGATCGGCTGGCGCAGCACGATCTCCTGGATGCCGCGCACGTCGCCGACCTTCCAGTCGGTCTTCGGGCTCAGGGGATGCCCGTTGTGGCAGCGCACGCAGGCCGATTCCATCCGGATCGGGGCGGCGATGCGCACCTGGCGGTCGAAGATCGAGCCGGTGGTCTCGGCGACGAAACCGGATTGCGGGTGGGCCCGCAGATCGGCCAGCGCCCGGGCTTCGAAGGCGTCGAGGTCGTGGGGCTTGCGGTCCTTGAACGGCAGATCGGAGATGAAGCGGTACTTCACCGCCCCGTGCTCGCCGCTGATCCGCTCGCCGAGTTCCAGGGAGAGCGTCGCGGGGATCGGAATCGCGTTGGGCACGCCCTTGTAGTCGTGCGTCGTCACCACGCGGCCGGTGGCGCCGTTGACCGCCTGGACGACGTCGCTCGCGTAGAAGCTGCGCATCTGGTCGATGATCCGGCCCGTCTCGACCGCCTGCGTCTCCAGCATGCGCTCGGACAGGCCGCGCAGGTCGAGCCAGACCGCGAGCGGCAGACCGGCGAGGCCGAACAGGATGGCGCAGACGAGCAGGGGTCCCATGATCCGCTGATGCCGCGCGGTCCGCTCGATCACGCTGGACATCCCGGTCGCCTCTTCTCCACAGGCTGGATGACTTGCCCGCACGCCGGCCCCGACGGCGGCAGACCCCGGCAGCTCTGCCGTCCCGGCCTGCGAGTCGCAGGCTGGCCGGAACACTACAATGCCCGAAACACGCCGTCCAAGAGCATGTCCGGCCGATTACAGTGTCCGCGCCCAAGTGCTCGCCAGGATCACTGTCCAGGCCTGGGCGGCGGTCGCGCCGGATAGCGGAAGGATCACCCGCCGCCTTCCGGAGCGCGGCGGCGACCTGCGGACGCGCGCTCACCATGCGGGGCGCGCGATCGGGCAGGGTCGCAAATTAATGTTAACTGCTCCCTGCATCCGGAAGCGGCTTGCGGGCCGCCATCCGGTAGGATTTAAGAGACAACGAAGCTCCTGGTTGGTCCTGGGAACGTTCACGAGCGAACTCGAGCCCCGTCAGCCTTCGTGCGGCGGGGCTTTTTGTTTCTGGAAACAAACGGATACGGGAGCTCATCCGCCTCTCGACCATCCGTTCGCAGGATGTGCTTTAACGCACCCGGCCGTTTTGGCCCGATGGCCCGCTTTCGCCCTGTTGCAAAGCTGCACTATCGCGGGAGCGCATCCTGGGGTCCTTGTCGCGCCGCACACATCCCGCACAACGGGAGACTGAGGACCAGATGATCAAGAAGCTTCTTCTCGCGAGCGCCGCCACGGCGCTCCTGACCGGCGCCGCCTCCGCGGCCGACCTGCCGCGCCGGGCTGCGCCCCCGCCGGTCTTCACCCCCGTCCCGGTCTTCACCTGGACCGGCGCCTACTTCGGTATCAACGCCGGCTACGCCTTCGACGCCAGCAGCAACAACACGTCGAGCTTCGCCGTGCCCTTCCCGTACGGCAACGGCACCACCGCCTCCTTCAGCCAGCGCAACCAGGAAGGCTTCTCCGGCGGTGGCCAGATCGGCTACAACTGGCAGCTGACCCCGGGCTCGGGCGTGGTCATCGGCTTCGAGGCCGACGCCCAGTACCTCGACTTCGGCCGCAACCGGAACAACGCCTTCGTCACCGGCCCGCTGGCGCCCGGCTACTACGTCACCGACCCGCGCGGCCTATCGAGCCTCGACTTCTTCGGCACGGTGCGCGGCCGCCTCGGCTACGCCTTCGACCGCGTCCTCGTGTACGGCACCGGCGGCTTCGCCTACGGCTCGGGCAGCGCCGACCGCTCCTTCGGCGGCTTTGCCGGCAACGACAGCTTCCGCACCGGCTGGGCCGTCGGCGGCGGCATCGAGTACGCGCTCCCGACCGACTCGTTCCTGAACTTCTTCCGCTCGTCCGCCGTGACGCTGAAGGTCGAAGGCCTGTACGTGAACCTCGACCGCAACACCCGCAACCAGGGTGCGTTCGTGATCAACGCCGCCAACAACATCCCGGTCGTCTACAGCCCGGTCGGTCGTCGCGACGACGAGTTCGCCGTCATCCGCGCCGGCCTGAACTACAAGTTCGGCTCGTACTAAGAACCTCGCTCGGACGTGTCCTCCGCGCCGTGCGGCGCGGAGGACGATCTCCCACCGGGGCGTCCGCCAGACCCTCTGAACGCGCCGTATCACGCTCGACCTTGAGCCTCCCCAGCCCGATCAGACTGGCCGCTTGAGCCGAGAAGCGTCCCGGGAGCCTCTTCCGGGACGCTTTCCGTTTGGCCGGTCCGCCGATGGGCGCGCCGGTCTGCGGCGAGCCTCAGGCGTGGACGGCGTGTTCCAGCTGCGCCTTCGACATCCGCGAGCGGCCGGGCACGTTCTGCGCCCGGGCCCTGCGCATCAGTTCGGCCTTCGTGGTGCCCGACTGCCCGCCCTTGCGCGCGGCGGCGGCCTTCTCGGCTGCGGCCTTCGGCTGTCTCGAGAACTGCTTGCCCTTGCGGGTATCGGCCCGCTTCTTGGCCGTGCTGTCGGCATATTCCTTGTCGGTCAGGCGCTCGCGGGCCTTCTTGGGCAGGTAGCGCTCGCCGGTCTTGCCGCTCGCCTTGCCCGACTTGGTGCCCCATTCCTCCTCGGTCCATTGCTGGAGGTGGTTCTCGGGATCCTTCTTGCCTGCGTAGCCGCCGCCTTCCTTCTTGTATTCGGCCGTCGCCATCTGCGCCTTGCGGGCCGACCACTGACCCGGCTTGCCGCCCTTGCCGGAATTCGTGACCTGCTTCTTGACCTTGTCCCACAGCTTGGGATCGGTCTTCTTGGCGGTTCCTGACATCGTCGCGCCTCGCAAAAAAGATTTGGCAGACAACACGAGGCCTTCTGCTCCGTTCCTGCGGCGCGTTTGCCCGCGCGCTGACGACCGCGACCCCGATCGGCACAAGTCCCGCCCGCAGCGCCCTCATCGATCCCGGATACGGCGGCCGCCTCGGCGGGTTGGCCCCGAAGGACGGCCTCCCCGGCCCGTCGGCGGCGCCTGCCGCAGACCGGATCGGTGCCGGGAGCCCCAAGGCGTTAAGAGGGATGCCGCATGGCTGACGAACCGATCGACACCCAGGCCCAGCGGATGCCCGGCGGCAAGCCGGCGCGCGAGGGGTTGGCGAACGCGCCGCTCGATACCGCCACCGGGGCGGTGAAGCCGCAGGACGGCCCGATGGAGCGGGCCGGCACCGAGAAGGAGGAAGCCCGCCGGGGCGGCACGAGCCTCGGGGCGGAGCGGGACCGGCCCAGCGGCAGCCAGGGGTGAAGCGCGAGCGCGCGGCCGAGCGCGTCCGGCGGGCCCTGCGCCGAGGCCCGGCGGCGACATTCGACACAGAGAGGAACCAGCAGCATGCACATCCGGCACAAGCCCCTGCGTGAGCAGGTGATCGTCATCACCGGCGCTTCCAGCGGGATCGGCCTGGCCACAGCGCGGGCGGCCGCCCGCCGCGGCGCCCGCGTGGTTCTGGCAGCGCGCAACGCCACCGCCCTCGACGACATCGTCCGCGACATCCAAGACCAGGGCGGCGAGGCCCGGGCCGTGGTGACGGACGTGTCGCGCCGCGAGAACATGGAGGCGCTGGCCGCCGAGACGGTGCGTGCCTACGGGGGGTTCGACACCTGGGTCAACAATGCTGGCCTGTCGATCTTCGGCCGGCTCGAGGAGGTCTCGGACGAGGACCACCGCCGGCTGTTCGACGTCAATTTCTGGGGGATCGTCTACGGATCGACGGTGGCGCTGCAGCACCTGAGACGCACGGGCGGCGCGCTGATCAACCTGGGCTCGGTCGCCTCCGACCTCGCCTTCCCGATCCAGGGCATGTATTCCGCCTCCAAGCACGCGATCAAAGGCTTCACCGACGCGCTCCGGATGGAACTCCAGGAGGAAGGTGCCGCCGTGTCAGTGACGCTGATCAAGCCCGCCTCGATCGACACGCCTTTTCCCGAGCACGCCAAGAACTACATGGCGCGCGCGCCGAAGCTCCCGCCGCCTGTCTACGACCCGGAGGATGTCGCGAAGGCGATCCTCTACGCCGCCGAGCACGGCCCGCGGGATCTCTACATCGGCGGCGGCGGCAAGATCATGAGCTCGTTGCGCAAGCGCGTCCCCGCGGCGACCGACTGGATGGGCGCCCATGTGGTGGCGAAGACCCAGAAGGCCGGCGCGGCCGGGGAGGGCCGGAACGGAGCCCTCTACAAGGCCGGCCGGGATGGGGCGGTGCGGGGCGGCTCGCCCCACCACGTCATGCGCAGCGTCTACACCCAGGCCTCGATCAACCCGGTCCTGACCGGAATCCTGCTCGCGGGCGCCACGGCGGCGGCGGCCTCGCTCCTGGCCCGCCCCGGCCGCCACTAGGCCGCTTCCGGCCGGGTTAAACGCCGGCGCGGCGGTCGGGACACGCGACGCAGCCCGGCATCACGGACCGTGCCCGATCACCGCGATCGGGCACGGCTCAACCCGCCGCATTGTTTGTTTCTGGACGATTATGGCTGGGGTCAGCGCTCATTCAGGCCCGATGACCACTCTGGCGAGGTCTTGCCCCGGCCCATCCCGGGGCAAACCCGTACAGAAGGTCTGATCATGACGCATGTGAAGATTCTTGCGGCTGCCGCGGCCGTCGTCGGCGGCCTCGGCCTCGCCTCTGCCAGTGCCGCGCCCCTGGCGCCTGTCGCGGCCGACGCGGTCACCGGCCCTGCTGCGGTCAGCACCGTCGCCTTCGGCTGCGGGCCCGGCTGGGCGCCCGGACCCTACGGACGCTGCCGGCCGATCTACCGCCGTCCGCACTTCTACGGCCCGCGCTGCGTCTTCCGCCCGACTCCCTTCGGACCGCGGCGCGTCTGCCGCTACTGAGGCGGGCCCGCGCCGGGACGGGACATCCCGGCGCGGGGACGGCACGTCCGGGGGCACCGAACCGTGAACGCCTCCGCGGGTTGGTCCTAGGGCCGGTTGCTGTCACACGACAACAGCAATCGGTCCTATCGTTTTGCGATCGCAAACGGATTCCGGGTAGGTGCTTCCCGCACCCCGGCACGCCGCCTCAAGATGTCCGGCGCGGGCGCGCGCGCCGGCCTGTCGAGTGAAAGCGTATCTGTCACCGTAGTTTGAGCGAACTTTCTCATGCGGTCCGGCAACACGCGGGAGAGCCCATGACCCGGGATCAGAGCGGTGGCGCGAATCCCTCTCCGAAGGAACGGGCCGCGGGCGAGCGCGCCGGTCGCAAGCGCCTCGGCGAGAATGGCTACCCGCAGCCTGCACCCACGCCCGAGGAGCAGGATGCGGCCAACCGCACCAAGATGACGGTGACCAAGAAGCCGGAACCGAACCCCCATGCCATCAAGGGGGCGATGGGCGAGGAATAGGGTGCTGTCCGCTGAGGGCGCTGCCGTTCGGCGACAGCGCGCATTCAGCCGGGAATAAACCCTGCGGCGGGCCGGTTCTTGATCCTGTGGCGCATCGCTGCAGGGTGGGCACCCATGGCTTTGCAGGCAACCGACCGGGCGGGCGCGGCTCGGCGCACGCCATGACGACCCTGGCGCGCGCGCGGTTCAGCCGGCTCGTGCTTCCGCGTCTCGGCGAGGGCTACCGGCTCGCCCACTGGCTCACCGGCAATGCCGCGGATGCCGAGGACGTGATGGAGGCGTGTCTGCGCGCCTACCGGGCCATCGAGAACTGGGCGGTGTCGGACCTGAACATCCGGGACCTGCGCGGCTTCGCGGAGCTGTTCCGGTCCCGGCTCGCCCGGACGGGGTAACGCGCCCGGGCATAAAGGTCCGCTCCGCCCGGTTCTTCGGGAGGTCGTCCCATCGATCAGATGAGGATCCGCACGTGATTGCCAAATCGGAGTCGATCCCCCGGATCGCGGGGGACATGATGGGGCGCTCGCCCGGCCTCGCCTTCGAGCGGAGGTCCAGTGTCGGCGGGGCCGACCGGCCCTCCCCGGACCCGGTGATCGTGGAGACGGCGCTCCACCTCCTGGCCGAACATTTCGAGCAGGGGCTGGCGGTCACCGATCGGCGCGGGCGGGCGCATTTCCTGAACCGCTCCGCCCGCGCCTGCGTCAACCGGGGTCTTCTGCGCCTGGAGCACGGCTGCCTGCGCGGCCCAACGCCCGAGGGCAGCGCGGCCCTGCGCAGGACCATCGCGCGCTGCGCCGCCGGCCGCTGCAGCGGCTCGATGCGCCTCGAAGGCGAGGGCGGCACGCTCTTGATCGCCGCCCGCTCGATTTTCCCAGGGGCGAGCCCGACCGCCGAGGGGGCGGTGCTCCTGCGCCTCATCGATCCCGCGGCAGCGCGGCTGCCGGCCCCCTGCGTGCTGCAGGATCAGTTCGGCTTCACCCCAGCCGAGGCGGCCCTGGCCGTCGACATCCTGGCCGGAAACGATCTGAGGGCGAGCGCGGCGCATCGCGGGATCACCCGGAACACGGCGCGCGTGCATCTGCGGCGCCTCTTCGAGAAGACGGGAACGCGCCGGCAGGCGGAGCTGATGCGTCTTCTCCTGCTCTGCCCGCAACCCATCGGCCCCGGGCAGAGCGGCCCCTCGGTCGTGTCTGCACCATCTACCGCCAGTATCCTGAATGGATGATGCGAGTGCAGTAGAAAATCCCAACGCCGAGTCGGACAATCGAAGATCGATAAAACATTTCTGACTCAATGAAGACAGAATTGGATTTGCATCATTTCTGAAACTCGTCCGGAAAAGCCGCGCGTGGACGCGGACCTCCCGCGTGCTCTCGGCGTTCGACGATACGCTGCACGATATCGGCCTGGACCGGCGCACGCTCCGCACCTTCTGCCAGAACGGCTGCACGCATCGGCCCGCCCCGGCGCACCGGTCCGAGGCTCCCGGTGCGGTCGCGGCGGCCGGCGTGTTCGGGATGGCCGCCGGCTGAGCGGCTTGCCCGGGGCCCCTCAGATTTCGACGCAGATCTTGCCGAAATGGCGGTTGCTCTCCTGATGACGGAACGCCTCGACGAGATGGTCGAGCGGGTAGCGGCTGTCGACCACCGGCCGCAGCCCGCAGGCCTCGATCCCGCGGACCATCTCGATCTGATGGCGGCGGCTGCCGACCAGCACGCCCTGGAGGCGGATCTGTTTCAGGAGCGCCGGGACCAGCGGCAGCTCGCCCGCCACCCCCGACAGGATGCCGATCACCGAGATGTGGCCGGCGACCCGTACGGCGGCCATGGACTGCTCCAGCGTCGCCGGCCCGCCGACGTCGAGGACGTGGTCGACGCCGCGCCCGTCCGTCAGCCGCCGGGCGGTCTCGCCCCAGGCTGGATCGGTCCGGTAGTTGATCAGGTGGTCGGCGCCGAGCCCGCGCAGGCGCTCCAGCTTCGCGTCGCTGGAGGAGGTGGCGATCACCGTGGCGCCCGCCGCCTTGGCGAATTGCAGGGCGAACAGCGACACGCCCCCGGTACCCTGCACCAGCGCGACGTCGCCGCTCTTCAGGCCGGCATCGGCGTGCAGCGCCCGCCACGCGGTCAGCGCGGCGGTGGTCAGGGTCGCGGCCTCGGCGTGATCCCAGCCCTGAGGGGCGCGGGTGAAGGCGGTGGCCGGCGCGGTGACCTGCTCGCGCGCGTAGCCGTCGACCCCGTCGCCCGGCACGGTGGCGAAGCCCTCGACCAGCGGGGTGCCTTCCAGCCAAGTGGGAAAGAACGTGCTGACCACCCGGTCGCCCACGGCGAACTCTGCCACGCCGGGGCCCACGGCCTCGACCTCGCCGGCGCCGTCGGACATCGGGATGCGCGGCTCGCTCGGCCCCCACATACCGCTGACCACGGCATAGTCGTGATAGTTGAGGGAGCTCGCCCGCAGGCGAACGGTGATCTCGCCGGGACCCGCCTCCGGGACCGGCCGCTCGCCGAAGGTCACCTTGTCGAAGCCGCCGCCGGGCTGGACGATGACGGCCCGGGCTGTCGATCCGGTCATTGACGCACCTCTCGCTCCGCGGCCTGGGCCGCCGGGCGGTGGAGACTGGCAGGCGGCGCGGCCGGCGTCGAGACGGGGGCCGAGGTTTCCGCGGGGCGATCCGGCCTCCTCTCCCGTGTGGGAGGGATTGCGGGGAGGGGGCGACGGTTCAGGACGGATCACGCCATCGACGCGCGTTCAGGACAGAGCCTCATCCGGAGAGTTCTTGCCCCTCACCCTGTCCCTCCGCCGCACGGGAGAGGGGGCCCGCGCTCGGTTCTGGGCGTGTGTCGTCCGCCTCAGCGTGTGAAGCCGGCAGCTCACACAGGCGGGCGAAGACGTCGCAGCCCGCCGGGCAGGGCGCCGTTCCTTGACCGGCGCCCCCGCAGCTCACGGCCGCGGCAGGGTGTGCAGCGCCTTCAGGAAGGCGTCCAGCTCCGCGCGGGTGTTGTAGAAGGCGAGCGAGGCCCGCACCGACTGGTCGACCCCGAACCGGCGCAAAGCCGGCAGGGCGCAGTGATGGCCCGAGCGGACCGCGATGCCGTGCGCGTCGAGATGGTGGGCCACAGCCTCGTTCTCCTGCCCCTCGATCACGAAGGACATGACGCTGGCCTTCTCCCGGGCCGTGCCGATCAGGCGCAGGCCCTTCACGTCGGCGAGGCCGGCTTGCGCGTACTCCAGCAGGTCGTGCTCGTAGGCGGCGATAGCCGGAATGCCGACGCCGTCCAAGTAGTCCAGCGCCGCGCCGAGACCCACCGCCCCGGCGATGTCCGGCGTGCCCGCCTCGAATCTTTCGGGCGCGCCCTTGTAGACGGTCTTCGCGAAGGTGACGTCGTGGATCATGTGGCCGCCGCCCTGCCAGGGCGGCATCGCCTCCAGCAGGTGCGTCTTGCCGTAGAGCGCGCCGATCCCGGTCGGCCCGAACACCTTGTGGCCCGAGAAGACCAGGAAGTCCGCGTCGAGGGATTGCACGTCCAGCGGCATGTGCGGCGCGGATTGCGCCGCGTCGACCAGCACCGGCACCCCGTAGGTATGGGCGAGCTGGATGATCTCCCGCACCGGGTTCACGGTGCCGAGCGCGTTGGCCACCTGCGTCACCGAGACGATCTTAGTCCGGCCCGACAGCAGCGCCGCGTATTGCTCGAAGATGATCTCGCCTCGGTCGTTGACCGGGATCACCCGGATCGTCGCTCCGCTCTGCTGCGCCAGCAGCTGCCAGGGCACGATGTTGGCGTGGTGCTCGATGGTCGAGACGATGATCTCGTCGCCCGGGCCGATATTCGCCCGGCCGTAGGCGTTCGCGACGAGGTTGATCGCCTCCGTGGTGCCGCGCAGGAAGACGATGTCGTCCTTCGACGGGGCGTTGAGGAAGCGGCGCACCGCCTCGCGGCCGCCCTCGAACAGGTCGGTGGCGCGCGCCGCCAGGGTGTGGGCAGCCCGGTGGATGTTCGAGTTGTGCCGCCCGTAGAACTCCGAGGTCGCGTCGATCACGGCTTGCGGTTTGTAGGTGGTGGCGGCGTTGTCGAGCCAGACCAGCGGGTGGCCGTTGACGCTCTGGTGCAGGGCCGGGAAGTCCCGGCGGACATGCTCCACGTCGAAGGGCGCCGCCACCGGGCTCGACCCCTGCGCCGCCGGCCGCGGCGCCGGGCCCGGATCGCGGGTCGGCTCGACCCGAGGGCTCGCCGGCGCCTTGCGGGCCGGCCCAGGGCCGAGGTTCAGGAAGTAATAGTCGGCCGGTGGGGCCTCGGGCGCCTGGGAGAGCCGTCCCGTTCGCGAAAAACCCGCCTGCACCGCGTCCACGCTCCACGCCGACGGGTCGGCCGGCACGAGATGCGGGGCGAGCACGTGCGCGAAGGCGTTGGCGCGCGGGTGGTCCGCGGCGATCTGCCGGTGCAGCGCCGGCCCGCCGGGGAGGGCGGCTGCCAGCGCCGGGGCGCTGGCGAAGGAGAAGTCCGGCAGGACGGGACGCGGGCTCGCCGGGTGGACCGGCGGGATTGCGGCCCCTTCGGTGAAGGCCGGGCTCGCGGGCGCGAGATTCGGCACGATCGGACCGGTGAGGCCCGGCAGGCCGACCGGCGGCGCCCCGAAGGCGCGCCCCGCCAGCACCGACGCGTCGGGCTGCAGCCCGGAGGGCTGACCGCCCGAGGGGGCCGGGGGGATGCCCTGAGGGGCGCTCGGCGGCGCGCCGCCCGGGTCCTGGAGCAGGCCCTCAAGGGCCTGCCGGACCTGCGGGCCTGCGGGAATCGCCGGGGCGAAGGGCTGGCTCGCGGCCGGTCCCTGCCCGTAGATCGCCCGGGCGAGGCGCCCGACGAGATCCGCGTGGGCCAGGTCGCCATGAACCAAGTCGCCCGGGCTCGCCCCGGGCAGCCCGAGGGCGAAGGCCTCAGGCGTAGTCATGGTAGTTGCCCAGCAGCACGTTATCGAGTCGGGCGATCGCGTCCTCGACCAGCACGGCGGCCGAGAAGTAGCGGGTCACGAGGTGCGAGGCGATCGAGTGGTCGTTGGTGCCCATGTAGCGCACTGACAGACCGGGTTCGATCTCGCCGGTCACGCCGGACTTCTGCAGGCCGACCACGCCCTGCTCCCCCTCGCCGACGCGCAGCAACAGGATCGCGGTGGTCTCGGCCCCGGTCACCGGGTCGATATCGATCGGCAGCTTGTCGCTCGGCACCAGCGGCACGCCGCGCCAGGTGATGAACGGCGCGCCGAACAGGTGCACTACCACCGGCGGCACGCCCCGGCGGGTGGCCTCCCGGCCGAAGGCCGCGATGGCGCGGGGATGGGCCACGAAGAAGGCGGGCTTCTTCCAGACCAGGGTCAGCAGCTCGTCGAGGTCGTCCGGGGTGGGCGGGCCGCCGCGGGTCGGGATGCGCTGGCGCGGGCCGACCTCGCCCAGCAGGCCGAACTGCGCGTTGTTGAGGAGTTCCCACTCCTCGCGCTCCTTCACGGCATCCACCGTCAGGCGGATCTGCTCGCGGAGCTGGTCGATCTCGTTGGAGTACAGGTCGGTGACCCGGGTGTGGGTGTTGAGGATCGTCTGGATGGTCGAGAGGTGGTACTCGCGCGGGTGCGCCTCGTAGTCCACGAAGGTCGTGGGCAGGCGCGGCTCGCCGGTCTGGGCCGCCAAGAGCTCGATGCCCTGCTCGCCGTAGGAATTGGTGTGGCCTCTGAGGCGGTCGCGCTCCTCGCGGTACTGGGCGATCTTGGCGTGGATCTCCTCGCTCTCGACCGCGGCGGCGTCGAGGGTCAGGAGGGTCACGGCCGACAACGCCTTCACGGCCGGGGCAGGGGCGCTGTCGCCGACGAGGCCCGCATCACCGAAATAGTCGCCCTTGGCGGCCAGGCCCTGGCGCAGGCGGCCCTTGTAGGGACCCGACAGGGTCAGCTCGACGGTGCCGTCGGCCACCACCGTGAGGCTGCGGCCGGCGGAGCCCTCCTCGTGGATCACCGCGCCGGCCTTGTGCTGGCTCTCGGTGAACTTGGCCGCCAGCGCCGCGAGCTCGGCATCGCCCAGCCGGCTGAACAGCGGCACGGCGCGCAGGGAGGCGGGGCGGATCACCCGGCCCTTCTCCTCGACGGCGAGGTCGATCCGGCCCGGGCGCACCAGCACGACGGCGCGGCGGTTGACGCGGTAGACGCCACCCGCCACGTCCACGAAGGGCAGGAGCCGCAGGAGCCAGCGCGGCGTGTTGGCCGCGTTCTGGACCGAGGTGACGGTCGCCGTCGCAAGATTGCGTGCCGCCGTGGCGCTCACGCTCAGACCCGGTCCGCTCATCGTTCGTCCTCACTCCATCAGGGTTGCAGGCGCGCCGCATCGATCCGCGCGTCGGCGGTTCGCCCCGCAGCGCGCGGGGCGGGCGCACAGCGCACCAGTCAATTATTCACGCCGACGACAGATCTTTAGATTTACTTTTTCCGGGTAATTACCCACGGGGTGGATTGGTCGGCGGTTGAACGCCCGCGGCTGCGCCGCTTGCCGGGACGAGCTTGCCTCTTGCCGGGAGCCAATTTCGCTGATTCTCTCGTGAGATGGGCCGCAGCGAACTGGAACGGCTGAGCCGCGAGGAGCTGATCGAGTTGGTGCTGCGGCTGCAGCGGCCAGAGAAGACCTCGCGCACCTCGTCCAAGCCGCCCGCGACCGATCGCAAGGAGCAGCGCGCGCAGTCCAAGCCCGGCGGCGCCAAGCCCGGTCACGAGGGTCACAGCCGGGCGTTGAGCGACGATCCCGATACGCTCGTCGAGCATCGTCCCGAGGCTTGCACGCGCTGCGGCGGCAGCCTGCATGCCGCTCTTCCGGCAGAGATCGTCAGCGTCTCTGAGCAAATCGAGCTGCCCGCGGTGGCGCCGATCGTGACGCAGCACCAGCGCCTCGCCGTTTGTTGTCCGAGCTGCGGAGAGCGGGTCGTCGCACCGGTGCCGGAGGCGGCGCGCGGCACCCCGTTCGGTCCGCGGCTGCACGCGGTGGCGACGTACCTGAAGACCTTCCAGGCGCTCTCCTACGAACGGCTGCAGGCGGCGCTCTCCGACCTGTTCGGTCTGACGCTGAGCCAGGGCGGTCTGATGAACCTGCTCCGCCGCGCGCAAGGCCGCTTCCGTGCCGGTCGTGACACTGCCATCGCCGCCCTGCGCAAGGCCGAGGTTGTCGCCTGCGACGAGACCGGCGTGCGGATCGAGGGCTCGAACGCTTACCACTGGCTGTTCCACTCGGCGCAAGCCGTGGTGCACGCGGCCTCGCCGACGCGCGGCGCTGTCGTGGTGCACGAGATGATGGACGGGCATCGGCCCGCGGTGTGGATCTCCGACCGCTACACCGCCCAGCAAGGCCATGCGGATGAGCACCAGACCTGCCTGGCGCATCTGGCACGCGACGTCGCCTATGTCGTCGAGGCCAGCGACGATCCCGTGCCCTGGCGTCTGCAACTCTGGCTGCAGCGCGTGTTCGCCCTGGCCGGGCGCGTCACCGACTTGGCCGCCGCGACGCTCTCGGCCAAGCGCCGCAGCCTGGATCGGCAACTGGGTGCCATCCTCGCCACGTCGAGCCGCCGTGATCTGAGCCGCGACCTACAGGCCAAGATCAGCCGCGCCCGCGATCAGCTCCTGGTCTTCCTCGCCTATCCCGGAAAGGTCGAGCCGACGAACAACGGCTCCGAGCGGCTGCTGCGTCCGGCTGTCGTGCAGCGGAAGGTCACCAACGGCTACCGGGCCATGTGGGCGGCCGAGGGCGAGGCCGCCATTCGCACCGTCGTCGACACCGCGCGCCTCACAGGCAGCAGTCCCTTCGGCGCCATCCTCAAAACCGTCGGCGCCTGAGCCCAGCCATCACAGGCCTGGGTAATTACTTTTCCGGATTCGTGACACGTATATCCCGCAATCCGGTCAATTCTTACCTGTTGAACTGAAGCGCTTATCGCGACCTCTCTCTGCCGTGATCTGGATAAACTCTGATTCGGCCGAGGGTCAACCAAACGGTTTTCTCATTTTTTCACAGATTGCGGAAGCAAAACCCCTGGTATGCATGACGCATAGGATAGACATACCGACAAAGCCAAAGACAGAGAATTTAATTTTACGAACCTCGCATGCGCAGCAGCAGCCGGACGACTTTGTTTCAAGGGAGGAAATTTTCCGCCAGTCTCAGATGCCATCCCCGTAGACGAAGGACTGATCCATGCTGAGCGCCGGTTCCTCGCCGGCGGGCAGGCGCGAGACGACCCGCGCGGGCACGCCCGCTACGGTCGTGTGGGGCGGCACGTCCTGCAGGACCACCGCGGCGGCCGCGACCTTGGCGCCCGCGCCGACCCGGATGTTGCCCAGCACCTTGGCGCCGACGCTGAGCAGCACCCCGCGCTCGATCTTGGGATGCCGATCGCCGCTCTCCTTGCCGTTGCCGCCGAGCGTCACCGACTGGAGGATCGACACGTCGTCGGCGATCACCGTCGTCTCGCCGACCACCACCCCGGTGGCGTGGTCGATGAACACCCCCGAGCCGATCCGGGCGGCCGGGTGGATGTCACAGCCGAACACCTCGGAGATGCGGCTCTGGACATGCAGCGCCAGGGTGGCCCGGCCCTGGTGCCAGAGCCAGTGGCCGATCCGGTAGGCCTCCAGCGCCGCCAGCCCCTTGTAGAACAGGAACGGGTCGAGGTAGCGGCGGCAGGTCGGGTCGCGCTCGCGGATGGCCACGAGGTCGCGCACCGCGTGGGCGCCGGCCTGCGGGTCCGCCTCGAAGGCCGAGAGGCACAGATCGCGCATCGACAGCCGGGCGAGGTCGCCGTCCCCGAGGCGGTGAGCGAGGCGGTAGGCGAAGGCCTGCGCCAGGGAGCGCTGGTCGAGAATCGTCGCCTGGATGATCCCGGCATAGAGCGGCTCCTCGACCAGCGCCGCCTCGGCCTCTGCGCGCAGGGCCGCCCAGACCTCGGCCTCCGCGGTGCCGCGGCTCGTGGTGCGCAGGGGCGGCTGCGTCGGCGCCAGCGCGCTCATGGCAAGGTGTTGCACGCGGGCGCGCCGTCACTGCACGGGCTGGAAGGCCATGGTGTCGAACTCCCCGGATCGGCAGGTCGCCGCGGCCCGATCCTGTCGCGGACCCGACCGGGACAGAATCGGGCCCGATCCGTGGGAAGGCTCTTCCGGATGCCCCAGACCGGCAGAGAAGGTTTCGGTCACATGCGGGGCGATCGAGAGCATTTTTTCGTTAAACCATTGAATCGTAATGATATTCTCGAATCCGACAGAGTTTTGCAAGCCTGCCTGCGGGGCGCCGTCGCCCCGCGCGGACGCCGTCGGTCCGCTGGCCGGCCTCGGTTCCGGCCCGGGAGTGCGGGCGCCGGGTCTCACCTTCTGCTCCGGGATGCACGTTTGACGAACAACCTGAGCTTCAAGACCAGGTCAATTTGGCAGCACATTCTCGCCCTTGGCGCCTAGATTGGCACCGCCGCCGAGACAGTCGAGGCTAGGCTGATGGAGGGTACCGTGATCGCCAGCATGGATCGGATTGCTCTGACGACTTCGCAATGTCTGCCGTGTTGCCGCGTCCGAGACGAGGAGAGCGCACGACATCATACATGGAAGGCGACCAGCGATGCTGATCTATGACACCCCCCACGACACGCCTGCAGACCTGAGCGCCGCACCGGCCGCGCTCCCCGATCCCGCCACGGCGGTCGGCAATCCCCTGTCCCGGAGTATCCGGGTCTATCCGTCCCACGAGCGGGCGGCCCTCGCGAGCGCCCTCGATGACGGCCTGATGCCCGACGAGGTGGCCCGGATCCTCGCCGGCCGACGGGTGGCCGAGGCCTTCCCGGTCCGCTGGGGCGAGAGTCCCGAGGCCTACGCGTCCCGGGCCGTATCCGAGATGTTCGTCGCCTACCTCCAGTAGGTCGCTGCGGCCGGCCCTGCCGGCATCCCCGACCGCGACCGTGCGCAGGGCGACCCCACGCGGGCTTCCGCCGCAGCGTCGCGCCTCCGCCCCATAAGGATCCGACATGGCCGACGTCACCCTTGGAGGAGGGCGCCGGACGGGGACGGCCGCGGCCGCCCTCGCCCTGGCGCTCGGGGTCGCCGCCTGCCCGGCGGGCGCCGCCCCCCTGCCGAAGCACCGGACCGCCTCTGCCGCCGCGGACGGGCCGGACGTCCCCGCCCGGGTGACGGTCGGGCCGGGTGGCCGCGACCTGCACCTCGCGGGTGACCTCACCGCGGGCGTGGCGGCCCGGGTCGCCGAGATCCTCGCCGCGCACCCGCAGGTCGAGCGCATCCGCCTCACCAGCGCCGGCGTCCGCGGACGGGCGCGCCATCTCGCAGCCGGCAGCCGGCTCGGCTTCCACGCCCCCTACGAGATCGGGGCGCACGGCCGCATGCGCCCGGTGAATTCCGCGCCGGAGCGGGCGGCCTATCGCGCCGCCGGCCTGCCGCGGGCCTTCGTGGCGCGGGCCCTGGCGGTGCCCCCGGCCGGCATCTGGATTCCCGACGCGGCGGAGCTGCGCGCGGCCGGTATCGTGACCGAGATCGTCGAGCCGGACCGCTTCCTCGATCCAGCCCGCGCTCCGGAACCCGGGGCGTCCGGGTCCCGGACCTCCCGCGTGCCGATCCGCGAGGCCGCCGCGATACGCGCAGAGCCGCGCCAAGCGAACGCGAACAGCGCCGGGCCGTAGGCGTCGCTCCCCCTCGACACGCCACGCAGGTGCCTATCTTCGGACGGTCGGTCGGGATCATGGGGGAACGGATGCCGGATTATCGCCTGCGCGGGGCGGCCCGCGGAGAGGACGGGGAGATCGGCACGCCGATCGTCGACGAGGTGCTTACGGCCGTCGACGCCAAGGAGGCGGTGCGGCTGGCCAACAGCCGCTCGCTCACGATCGACGACGATGCGGTGAACGCCCTCTGGCTGGTGGACGCGAACGGGACCCTGCTGTGGTCCCTGCGCCGCGCCGACCGCGAATCCTGACGGTGCCGCGCGCCAGCGCGGCCGTCAGGCCGGCGCGCGTGCGCGCGGGCTGCGCCGAGAGCGGGACCCGGGCTTTCGGCAAGGCCGGGAGGCGGGCTCTTCACGTCGTCCCGCGCCCGCAGCGGGGTGGTCTTGCCGGCACCGGTGTCACCCACCAGGGCGACGATCTCCCCGGCCTGGACCGTGAGATCGATGCCGTGCAGCGCGTGCGCCGCCCCGCCATGGACGACCTCCAGCGCCACGACCTGCAGGAGGGCCGGACCGGCGCCCGATCGGTCCGCCGCCGCGGCCTGCTTGCGGCTCTTGGCGTCGCCAGCCCCCTCGGCCGGCGCAGTCGCGCGGGGTGGGGAAGGGCCGGCGCGGGGAGCAGGCCGGGGAGGAGCTTCTCGTGCCGGCCCGATCGGACGTGACGCAGCGCAGGCTGCAGGGTCTGGTCGTCGGCCTCCCTTGGGCCGCGAAGCCGGGATTCGCCGCCGGACCGGGTCACGGCCGCGCCTCAAAAATCTCCGATGAGCTCCCCGATACCGGAAACTAATCTGCATAAGTATTCATTTGATACATCTCTATGTAGGTTCGGCTTCCCACGACGTCGTGGAGGAGCAGCCATGCCCAATCCGCTCGTGCGCAAGCTAGAATGCTATGTCGGCCTCTCGGAGGCGGACCGGCTGTGCTTGGCCGACGCCGTCAGCCCTGGCCGCTTGGTGGCGGCGCGCACCGACATCATCCACGAGGGGGACGATCCCCGTGCGGTCAACGTCGTGCTCGAGGGCTGGGCCTGCCGCTACCGGCAATTCGCCGACGGGCGCCGCCAGATCGTCGGGCTCCTCCTGCCGGGCGATGCGTGCAACCCGCATGCCTTCCTCCTCGACGAGATGGACCACGCGATCGGGGCGATCACGCCGGTTCTCCTGGGCCAAGTCTCCGGCACCGCGATCCAGTCGATGACGGCCCGCAGCCCGCGGCTCGATCTGGCCTTCCACCGCGAGGCGCTGGCCGCGGCGGCCATCCAGCGGGAATGGACGGTCAGTCTCGGCTGCCGCACCGGCATCGAGCGCCTCGCCCACCTGTTCTGCGAGCTGCATACGCGGCTGGCGGCGATCGGCCTCGCGGACGGGGATTCCTGCCCCATGCCGGTCACCCAGAACGATCTCGGCGACGCGATGGGCCAGACCAGCGTGCACATCAATCGCACGCTGCAGGAACTGCGCGGCCTGGGTCTGATCACCCTGCGCGGCCGGCGCCTGACCATCCACGATCCGGCGGCCCTGGCCCGCCTCGCGTTGTTCGATCCCACTTACCTCCATCTCACGGTGGGGGCCGGCCGTGCCGTTGCGCAGCGCGCTTGAACCGCGCGCCCCCCGGAGCGATTGGGCCAGCAGAGACGACATCCGGAGAGACCCGGCATGACAGACCCTCGCGATCTGGCGGAGCGACTCACCGCCCTGGAGGCCGACAATGCGCGCCTGCGCCGGCTGCTCGACGAGGCGGGCATGCCCGACAGCCTGCGGCACGGCATGCGCAACACGATGGCGATGGTGCGCACGATCATGCACCGGTCCGCCGAGGGCGTCGCGGATGTCGAGACCTACGTGGCGCATCTCGACGGCCGTTTCGGAGCCGTCATGCGGGTTCAGGCGGCCACCGACGCGTTCGGCGGGGCGGATCTGCACTCCCTCATCTCGGACGAGCTGATGTTCCACCTCGTGCGCGAGGGCGAGCAGGCCACGATCGGCGGCCCGCGGGTGCGGCTCCGGCCCAAGGCCGCCCTGGTCCTGGCGCTGGCGCTCCACGAGCTGACGAGCAACGCGATTGAGCACGGCTCCCTGGCGCTTCCGCAGGGTCGGATCAGCGCGACGTGGCAGGTGGACACCGCCCGGGACGGCGCAGGAATGCCCCCCCCGGTCCTGACGCTCGACTGGGTCGAGACCGGCGGCAGCGGGGTGCGGGAACCGGCCAAGCGCGGTTTCGGCACGGACGTGCTGGAGGACATGCTGTCCTACGATCTCGGCGCACAGGCCTCCCGAAGCTTCGCGCCGGACGGGCTGCGCTGCACCATCCGCCTGCCGCTCACCGCCCGCATCGGAAGCCCCGTGGCCGAGGAATCTGCGGCCGAACGCTGGGACGGCGAGGGCTGCTGAGGATCGCGGCGCGGGCGCGATGCGCTAGCAGGCCTCCGCGGCATCGTAGACGGCCCCCGCCAGATCCTCCAGCTTCTCGCGGTCGACGACGGTGATGCGCCCGCGCCGCGCCCGGATCATGCCGGCGCCTTCGAGCATGTGGGTCGCCGTCGTCACGGTGGGACGGCGTACGCCGAGCATCTTCGAGAGCACCTCGTGCGTCAGTTGAAGCTCGTCCTGCTCCAGGCGGTCATGGGTCATGAGGATCCAACGGGCGAGCCGCGCCTCGACCGGGAGGTCGGCATTGGCGTAGACTGTCTGTCCCACCTGCACGATCAGGCTCTGCACGTAGCGGCCCAGCACCCTGCGCAGGCCGGCGCTCGCGTCGAGGGCCTCCCGCAGGACGCCCGCCGTGATGCGCAGCGCCTCGCCGCCGGCCTGCACGATCGCGGTATGGGGCGTGGTGTCCGCACCGAGCGCGAGCGGCACGCCGACGAACCCCTCGCGTCCCGTGAGCCCGACCTCGATGCGCCCCTCGCGGGTATCCGCCACGAGCGAGACGAGCCCCTCCTCGATGAAATGAGCATGCGTGATCGGCTGCTGGGGTGCGATCAGGACGTCGTGCAGCGGGAGCGGCACCGGCTCCAGGGCGGGAGCGATACGGCCGAAATCCTCCGGCGCCAGGGCGGCGAGCAGGCGGTTGCGGAGGGCGGCTTGCTGCGGCTGAACCATGGGCTGCTCCGGGTCGGGCAGGAGCACAAGGGATCTCCCAGTCACCCGCGCCCGAAGATCCCGGCGGATGATCTTCATTCTCGCACGCTGAGCCGCACAGCAGTATGGAATAGATTAGTTTTGGCGTTCCAAGTCACGCCGCCCCAAGTCGTTGCTGCGGTGAGGCAGGATTCGGGGCGGCCGGGATCGCGGTCGGTCACGGCCCCGGCGCCGCACGCACCCGCCGCGTCATCGCGGGCAGCGCGCCCAGAGCGTCCTTGGCCTTACCCGAGCCGGACAGGAGCAGGTATTCGGGACTGAACCCCGCGAAATCCTGCAGGCGCCTGAGATCCGGCACGCGCACGCTCTTGCGCCCACTCTCGATCAATCCGGCCTTGCGGAGATCCGAGAGAACCCGGGACAGGTGGACGTTCGAGAGCCCCGCCGTGTCGGCGAGCTCCGCCTGCGCGAGGGGCAGGCGGTAGCCGGGCTCGGTGCCGATCCCGATGGCCTGCAGGCGCGTAACGAGTTCGCAGATGATGTGCGCCACCTGCTTGTCGGCGGACCGGCGCCCCACCCCGACCAGCCATTCCTGCAGAACCGCCTCGTCGGCCAGGACCGACCACCACAGGGCGCGATAGATGTTCGGCCGGACGGCCGCGAGGGCCTTGATCGTCCGGTAGGGCACGGCGGCGACCGTGCAGGGCGTCAGCGTCGCGACGGAGTGGATCGCGCGATCGAGCAGGGATGCGTGCAGGTCACAGCCGTCTCCCGGAACGAGGTAGGCGATGATCGATCGTCCGCCGTCGGGCACGAGCCTGTAGCGGCAGGCATACCCGTCGAGGATGACGGCGGCCGCGTCCTGGCGCTCCCCCTCGGAGACCAGATCCCGCCCCGCCTCCACGCGCGCAACATCGCCGGTTGCGGCCGCCAACGCGTCAAGATCGTCATCGTCCAAATCTGCGCGGAGCGACAGCTTGCGAAGGAAGGGGTTCAACACGGCTCCCGAAAGGATCGCGCCACGTCAAGCCCGGCGCGACCGTAAACGCGTGGCAGAGTAGCTTTACTCCCGAAGATCAGCAACTTACCGCACCGCTCCGCCTTCGATTTCCGACTGCCACGCTTCGGAGAACAACCGATAATCGGACACGTCAACACCCGAATGCGGTATTCAGCGGGGCCGAATTGGGTCCAAGGTGACGGAAATCCGCGGCACACGCTGCGATCAGCCGTGAGGGAGGGGCGATTCCCGTGACTGCCACCGCGGCTCAGACACTCGAACCTGCGTCCGGCACGGTCGCACTCCGCGTGCATGTCAGGCGGATCCTCGGTCGGATCGCGGCCCCTCGACCGGGCTGTCAGTAAAGCTGAAACACGCGCAGCACGACGCCGTTTTCGTCATGGATCTCCATGCGCCAGCGTTCCGCGGCATCCGGCAGCTCGCCGTTGTCACGGAACTCCGCAATCAGCGTCACGGCTTCCGCTTCCGCCTGCGCGATCGACCCGGCCAGGACCCCGGTCTCGTCCTCGATCGTCTCGCCGTCCCCGACCAAGCGGAAATAGTAGCGCTCAACCATCGCATCCTGCCGCACCCGGCACCGTCGCCGCACGTCCCCGCGGCCCGCACCGGGATGACGATTCCCCCTCTCGCCCACAATTCCCGCCGCGGACTGGGGTAAGTGGCAACGCCGCACGCATGATCAACACGGCAGACCTGCACCCGGGGCGCCGCGCTCGCCGGCGCGCCTGTGACACCGGCACGGTCGCCGTCACCGAAAAAAGGGGCGGCAGGCCGGTCCTTCTCGCAGGACCGAACCGCAAGATGGGATCGCCCGGCGGTGACTGCCTAAAATTTTGGCACACGATTTGCGAAGCCTCGGACCGTCTGAACGAAGACGACGAAGGGCACCGCCGTGACAGCATTTAGAACCTGGGCCTCGGCCGCCGCTCTGGCCGCCGGGCTGGCGATGAGCACTCTGGGGGCGGGGGCCGCCCGGGCGCAGGAGACCATCAAGGTCGGCATCCTGCACTCGCTGTCGGGCACGATGGCGATCTCCGAGACCACCCTCAAGGACGCGATGCTGATGCTCATCGCCGAGCAGAACGCCAAGGGCGGCGTGCTCGGCAAGAAGCTGGAGCCGGTGGTGGTCGATCCGGCCTCGAACTGGCCGCTCTTCGCCGAGAAAGCCCGCGAGCTCATCAGCAAGGACAAGGTCGCGGCCGTGTTCGGCTGCTGGACCAGCGTGTCGCGCAAGTCGGTGCTGCCGGTGTTCAAGGAGCTCGACAACATCCTGTTCTACCCCGTCCAGTACGAGGGCGAGGAGAGCGAACGCAACGTGTTCTACACCGGCGCCGCCCCGAACCAGCAGGCGATCCCGGCGGTGGACTACCTGATGTCCGAGGATGGCGGCGGCGCCAAGCGCTGGGTGCTGGAGGGGACCGACTACGTCTATCCGCGCACCACCAACAAGATCCTCGAAGCCTATCTCAAGTCGAAGGGCGTCAAGGACGAGGACATCCTGATCAACTACACCCCATTCGGCTTTTCCGACTGGCAGACGGAGGTGTCGAAGATCAAGGCCTTCGGCTCGGCCGGCAAGAAGACCGCCGTGGTCTCCACCATCAACGGCGACGCCAACGTGCCGTTCTACAAGGAGCTCGGCAACCAGGGCATCAAGGCCACCGACATCCCGGTCGTCGCCTTCTCGGTGGGCGAAGAGGAGCTCGCCGGCATCGACGCCAAGCCGCTCGTCGGGCACTTGGCCGCCTGGAACTACTTCGAGTCGATCAAGACGCCGGAGAACGAGGCGTTCATCAAGAAGTGGCAGGCGTTCAAGAAGAACGCCAAGGCGGTGACCAACGATCCGATGGAGGCGCACTACATCGGCTTCAACATGTGGGTGAAGGCCGTCGAGAAGGCCGGCACCACCGAGCCCGACAAGGTGATCGCCGCGCTCCCCGGTATCGAGCAGAAGAACCTCACCGGCGGCACCGCCAAGATGCTGCCCAACCACCACATCACCAAGCCGGTCCTCATCGGCGAGATCGAGCCGAACGGCCAGTTCGACGTGGTGTGGAAGACCGAGGGGCTGATCCCCGGCGAGGCGTGGTCGAAGCAGCTCGAGGGCTCGAGGGACCTCGAGGCCGACTGGGTGAAGCTCAACTGCGGCAACTACAACACCAAGACCAAGACCTGCGGCGGCGCCTGAGGCGCGCTCCCGCTCCTCCGCGGAACCGAGGTGCCGGACCTGCGATCCGGTTCGGCACCTTCGGATCGCGGTAAAACGCGGGTTCCCTCTCTCATGCGGGAGAGGGAGAGGGCCAAATCTCTCCGGAGAGGTCGCCCCCTCAGCCCAACCCTCTCCCGCACGGGAGAGGGGGCCTGTCGGGCCCAGCATCGACCCATCCGTACGGATCACCGCTGCCCGTCAAGGACCCAGGTCCTCCGCGCGTCGTCGCCGTCCCGCTTCCTGAGCGCAACGAAAAATCTCGATGCTCCGTCTCCTTACCCTCCTCGTCCTGCTGCTGGCCGCCCCCGCGCTGGCCCAGGCGCCCGACTCCTACGGTCAGCTCGCCGGCGACGGCTACGCCGAGATCGAGGCCGGCGTCTCCGGCCTCGCGGCGAGCGGCGACCCGCGCGCCGACGCGATCCTCTCGGCCCTGTCGGACGGACGGCTGCTCGTGCGCCCCGCCGACAAGGCCCTGCTGATCCGGCAGGGCGGCACGGTGGTCGACGCCCGGACCGGCGCAGCCGTCGCCGACAGCCCCGACCTCAAGCCCGTCCGGGCCAACAACCGGGTCCGCCGGGCGGTCGAGGCCGCCCGCGGGCAGCTCGACCTCGCTAGCCCCGACCCGGCCAAGCGCCGCGCCGCCGCCGACGCGGTGTTCAAGGCCCGGGACGCGGCCGCGCTGCCGGCCCTCGACGCGGCCCTCGGGCGCGAGACCAACGCGGGCGTGCGGCAGTCGCTGATCGAGGCGCGCGCCGCCGTACTGCTCGGGAAGCCCGGGACGCCGGACGCCGACCGGCTTGCCGCAATTTCCGCCATCCAGACCCGGGGCGATGGCGACGCGATGGGCATCCTGCGCGGTCTCGCGGCGGATCCGAGCGAGGCGGCGCGGGCGGCGGCCGCCCGCGGCATCGCGGCGATCGAGACGCGGCTCGCGATCCTCGGCGCCCTTCAGAACGTCTGGTACGGCATCTCGCTGGCCTCGGTCCTGCTGCTCGCCGCCATCGGGCTCGCCATCACCTTCGGGGTGATGGGCGTGATCAACATGGCGCACGGCGAGATGGTGATGCTCGGCGCCTACACGACCTACCTCGTGCAGGAGCTGATCCGCACCAAGGCGCCGGTTCTGTTCGGCTGGTCGCTCGCCATCAGCATTCCCTGCGCGTTCCTGGTCGCCGGCCTCGTCGGCGTACTGATCGAGCGGTTCATCATCCGCTTCCTGTACGGGCGCCCGCTGGAGACGCTGCTCGCCACCTTCGGGGTCAGCCTCGCGCTTCAACAGGGCGTGCGCTCGATCTTCGGCCCGACCAACCGCGAGGTCGGAGCTCCCGCCTTCATGAGCGGCGCCGTCGATGTCTACGGCCTGTCGATCACCTGGGGCCGGCTGTGGATCATCGTGTTCGCGATGGCGGTGTTCCTCGGGCTGCTCTTCGTCCTGCGGAAGACGTCCTTCGGCCTGAAGACCCGGGCGGTCACCCAGAACCGCCGCATGGCCGCCGCCATGGGCATCCGCACGCCCTACGTCGACGCCCTGACCTTCGGGCTCGGCTCCGGCATCGCCGGGATGGCCGGGGTGGCGCTGTCGCAGATCGACAACGTCTCGCCGAACCTCGGCCAGGGCTACATCATCGACTCGTTCCTGGTGGTGGTGTTCGGCGGCGTCGGCAACCTGTGGGGGACGCTGGTGGCGGCGCTGACGCTCGGCGTCGTGAACAAGCTCGCCGAGCCCCACATCGGCGCGGTACTCGCTAAGATCGGCCTCCTGATTTTCATCATCCTGTTCATCCAGAAGCGCCCGCGCGGCCTGTTCGCGCTCAAGGGCCGGGCGGTGGAATCGTGAGCCTCATGTCCCCCCGCACACGCCTGATCGACCTGAAGGGCTGGATCTTCCTCGCGGTCCTGGCAGCCATCTGCCTCGCCGTGCCAGTGCTGAACCTCGCGGTGCCGGAAGGCTCCGGTCTGCACCTGCCCACCTACCTCGTCTCGCTGTTCGGCAAGTACCTCGCCTACGCGCTGCTCGCGGTCAGCCTCGACCTCGTCTGGGGCTATTGCGGCATCCTCTCGCTCGGCCACGGGGCATTCTTCGCGCTCGGCGGCTACGCGATGGGCATGTACCTGATGCGCCAGATCGGGCCGCGGGGCGTCTACGGCAACCCGGTCCTGCCCGACTTCATGGTGTTCCTGAACTACAAGGCGCTGCCCTGGTACTGGTACGGCTTCGACCACTTCGCTTTCGCGGCGCTCATGGTGCTGCTCGTGCCGGGGCTCTTGGCTTTCGTGTTCGGCTGGCTCGCCTTCCGGTCGCGGGTCACGGGCGTGTACCTGTCGATCATCACCCAGGCGCTGACCTACGCGCTGATGCTCGCCTTCTTCCGCAACGACATGGGGCTCGGTGGCAATAACGGGCTCACCGACTTCAAGGACCTGCTGGGCTTCCCGGTCCAGGGGCAGGGCTTCCGGGTCGCCCTGTTCGTCGCCACCGGGGTCGCGCTGGCGCTCGGCTACCTCATCGCCCGCGTCATGACGGTGTCGGCCTACGGCAAGATCCTAATCGCCGTGCGCGACGCCGAGAGCCGCACCCGCTTCCTCGGCTACCGGCCGGAGCACTTCAAGACGCTGGCCTTCACGGTCTCGGCGATGATGGCCGGCGTCGCCGGCGCCCTCTACGTGCCGCAGGTCGGCATCATCAACCCGGGCGAGTTCGCCCCCGGCAATTCCATCGAGACGGTGATCTGGGTGGCGGTGGGCGGCCGCGGCACGCTGGTCGGCGCGGCGCTGGGTGCCGTGCTGGTCAACTACGCCAAGACCGTGCTCACCGGTGTGATGCCCGACGCGTGGCTGTTCGCGCTGGGGGCTCTGTTCGTGGTGGTGACGCTGTTCCTGCCGCGGGGCCTGGTCGGCACCGCCATCGAGCGCCTCGGCTCCCGGCGGGCCGCCGCCACGCTGCCGCCGGAGCCGGCCATCACCCCGAAACTCGCGGAAGAAGGGCAGGGCGCGTGAGCACCGACCTCCTCGAACGCCCGGAGGCGACCGCCCGGGGTCCCGCCAACCAGAAGCGGCAGACGGGCGCGCTCCTCTACCTCGATGATCTGCGGGTGACCTTCGACGGCTACAAGGCCCTGCGCGGGCTGTCGCTGACGCTCGGCCGCGGCGAGCTGCGGGCGATCATCGGCCCGAACGGCGCCGGCAAGACCACCATGATGGACTGCATCACCGGCAAGACCCGGCCGGACAGCGGCATCGCCCTGTTCGACGGCACGCACGACCTGCTGAAAAGCGACGAGCCGGCGATCGCCGACCTCGGCATCGGCCGCAAGTTCCAGAAGCCCACCGTGTTCGAGAGCCACACGGTGGCCGACAACATCCTGCTCGCCCTGAAAGGCCCGCGCGCCGCCTTCGCGTCCCTGTTCGGCTGGCGTAACCGGGTGGAGCGGGAGCGGATCGACGCCCTCTTGGAGACGGTCGGCCTGCTGCCCCACCGGGGGCGCCCGGCGGCCGATCTGAGCCACGGCCAGAAACAGTGGCTGGAGATCGGCATGCTGCTCGCGCAGGACCCGAAGCTCCTGCTGGTCGACGAGCCGGTGGCCGGCATGACCGATGCCGAGACCGCCGAGACGGCGCGCCTGCTCCGGCGGATCGCGGGCGAGCACGCCGTTCTGGTTGTCGAGCACGACATGCACTTCGTCCGGGACCTCGGCTGCCGGGTCACCTGCCTGCACGAGGGCGCGGTGCTCGCCGAGGGGTCGATCGACGCGGTCTCGGCCGACCCGCGGGTGGTCGAGGTGTATCTGGGACGATGACCATGCTGCGTGTCGAGGGGATCGACCTCCATTACGGCGCCGCGCAGGCGCTCCGCGGTGTCTCGCTGACGGCCGAGGCCGGGCAGGTCACGACGGTTCTGGGCCGCAACGGCGTCGGCAAGACCTCGCTGATGCGGGCGATCGTCGGCCAGCAGCCGGTGCGCTCCGGCGCGATCCGCCTCGACGGCCGCCCGATCCAGGATCTCGCCCCCTACGACCGGGCCCGGGCCGGGATCGCCTTCGTGCCCCAGGGCCGCGAGATCTTCCCGCTGCTCACCGTCAAGGAGAACCTGGAGACCGGCTTCGCGCCGCTCAAGCGCCGCGACCGCCACATTCCCGGGGAGATCTACGACCTGTTCCCCGTGCTCAAGGACATGCTGCACCGGCGCGGCGGCGACCTCTCGGGCGGCCAGCAGCAGCAGCTCGCCATCGCCCGGGCGCTGGTGACGCGGCCCAAGCTCCTGGTGCTCGACGAGCCCACCGAGGGCATCCAGCCCTCGATCATCAAGGATATCGGCCGGGCGATCACCTACCTGCGGTCCAAGGGCGAGATGGCGATCGTGCTGGTCGAGCAGTATTTCGAGTGGGCCCGCGACCTCTGCGATTCCTACGCGGTGATGGATCGCGGGCAGGTGGTGCTGGGCGGCACCCGGGCCGGGATGGTCGAGGCCGACGTGCTCCGGTGGATGTCGGTGTAGGGCCGGTCGGCGACGGCGGCTCTACGGGGCCGCCAGGCGCTCGGCCACCGCGCGGAGCGTCTCGCCGGTGATGTCGGGCTGCCGCAGCGCCGGGGCATAGGGCCGCCCGCGGGCGACATAGACGCCGATAAGGTCGGCGCACAGGGCGCCGTGGACGTCCCAGGGATGCGCCGCGACGAGGGCCATCTCGGACGGCGCCACGCCGCTCGCCTGGACCGCGTAGAGGTAGACCTCCGGGCGCGGCTTCGCGAGCGCGATGTCCTCCACGGACAGGATGTCGGCCACGAACCCGTTCAGATCGGCCTTGTCCAGAAGCGCCCGCGTGGCCTTCACGGAGCCGTTGCTGAGGGCGACGATCCGGATCCCGGCCTCGGCCAGGGTCCGGAAGGCCGGCCGTGCGTCGTCGTGCGCGGGCAGGTCCTGCATCATCCCGAGGATGGCCCGCTTCTGATCCGGACCGGCCTCCACACCCTGCAGGGCGAGAAGCTCGTCGAGGCAGGCCCCCAGGACGGTCTGGAACGGCGCGAAGCTGTTGGTCGCGGCGAGCGCGAAACTGTCCCGCAGGGTCGCGCTGTAGAGCCAGTCGAGGGCCAGCGCCGGCAACCCGAGCCGGGTCAGCGCATACCGCATCGGCTCCATGCTGAAGACCGTGCCGATGATGTCGAAGGCAACGGCCTTCGGACGGTGCGCCATGAAGCCCCCGCGGGAACACTGCTTCTCGGCCCAACCGAGCGGGTGGAGGCGTGTGCCCGGGGGAGGGGACTGCGCGATGGCCCGTCCCGGCGTCGAACCGACCGGTGATTCGGCGGCGGCCGGCCAAAGCTGTCGATGGGCGCTCAGAAAGTGGTATTCAGAGCGCGTATGCAGCAATCATCACTCAAAATGTCGAGCAACCGGTACCGAAAACTGTGTATGAGACCCGAACCGCCAAGGTTCAAACACAATTTGGGTCCGCCATAGGGGCGCATTGCAGGAGCGCCCATGACGATCCTAGATCCGATCACCGGCGAGCTGGTCACCATCTCCGTGCCGAGGCCCCGCCCGCAGACCGGTCCCCGTTGAGGGTTGGGGCACACATGCCCCCGCTCTGCTGCGCGCTGCCATCACAGCAGCGAGCAGGCTGGTGGCGCCCGGCGGCGCCGACATTCAACATGGGTAGCCTCATGGCGGATGCGAGTGATCGAAAGACTGCCGGCCGGCCAGGGCGCGGACTGACCTCTCCCATTCGGACGGTTCCGCCGGCCTTGCTTCTGGTCGGCGCAGGCGGGGGCTCTGCCTCGAATGGCGAGCTGACCGCCGCCGAGCTGATCGCCCTGGCCCGGGCGGCGCGCCGGGAGGCCGGGTCAGGGAACGGCTGAAGGTGCCCAAGCCAGGACAGGCGGAGACTCTACGTGGCACCCTCGAAGCCGCAGGGCAGGATCGGGATCGCTGGATAAGGATCCGTCACGCCCGTTGTGGGCGACGCACAGGAGCAGGTACCCGGCTACTCCAACCACGTGGGCGGCGGTTACCCCATGGCCACAGATAAGCCATTTGTGCAGGCAACATGAAATTGCCGAAGGCGTGGGGAAGGTTCCTCTTTCACCAGCACGTTAGGTCATCAGACCATTTTCCAAATCAACGCGGCGAAACCAACTCCCTTCTAGGACCATTTGATAGCAAAGATCGCTGCAATGTCTTTTGCAGCCGTCTTGATATTGAAAAATATCCCCTTTGGCGCAAAGTACAATCCGCAAACAAGGGTCTTTGCCCAGATGCTGCACGCCATCACCCGATTGCTGCAGCCAAACATCGATATGCGTGCTTGCTGCAAGTCATGAACCTCGTTCCACCATTGAACGGCTTTGGAGCGATCAAAGCATGGGAGCCGATCAGTTTTCTCAAAACTAACCTTCGCTATTAGGTCTCTGATTTCTGCGGCCGATCTCGATCTATGCTGAGCCTTTTCTTCAATTTCTGTTCTGCACTTCGATATATTATGTTTCGACGGCGCGCCATAGACATTATTACCGTGCTGTCGGTAGCTCACCAAGTCGCGACTGATACAAGCTATCTTGCCGGCCGATCGCGCCAGGATGCTGACCCATGTATCGTGGGCTTTATTTGCTTTGCCGTTGAGATTTATGTCAAATTTGTCGGCCGGCACCAGATCGAGCAATGATTTCCGAAAAACCATTGAGAAACCAAAATGGCCGCCCCACGGATCGCCGGATAGCGGCTCAATAAGATAATCACTCTTTATGTATTGCGTAAATCTTCCGATATTGGCGCCATCTTGATCGATCAATTGTGCTGAGTGAGCCACCAGAACAATCAGCGGGTCAGAAAGTTTTTCTACACACACGGCAAGCTTATCTGGATGCCAGATATCATCCTGATCAGAAAATGCGATGATATCTGCGGACGCCAGCCTTGAACCGGACAGGAAGTTCCTTCCAAACCCGATATTATTGTTCCTCTCCACAATACGGATTGGCACATTTGATTTATTCATAAAACTTCTGACAATAACCAAGGTGTCGTCAGTGGAGCAATCATCCGTAACGATTATTTCCTTTGGTAGATAAGATTGGTTGATTATGCTATCGATTTGCTGCGAAATGTACCTTTCTCCGTTGAATGAGCCAAGGACGACAGAGACGGAAGGGAGAGAGTTCGTTGCTGCATCTGACAACATTGCAGGACCTATAAATAACAAACCTCAAACAATACCACCCACCACTCAACTGAGCGCAAGTGAATTGAGCATACTGCGTACTAGATCTCGCGAGTGTAAGCCATTGTTACTGCAACCTGAACGGCAGGACAACTCCAAAATCTCACGGCTTGAGGCGATTCATGGTGTGATGATCGCTGCGGCGACCAGCATCTCGCTCCGCTCGGTTCGGTGCATCTGGCAGGAGCACCGCCTGCAGTCGCACCGGGTGCGCACCTTGAAGCGCCCCACCGATCCAGCCGTTGCCGAGAAGGTGGAGAACGGCTCCCATCGAACCTGTTCGATGGGAGCCCCGGATCGTTGGCCTCTCCATGGATCCGCCCCGCCGAGCGCTGATGCTGTCCGTGGACGAGAAAAGCCAGTCCCAGGCCCTTGAGCGCACCCGGTTCGACCGCCCGCTCGCACCACGACGCCCGACAGCGCGCACCGGAGGGTGACCAGCTTCTGGCAAGCACCGAGCGGGTCCGAAGCGGAAGCCATCGGCTCCGTTCGGGACTACGGACGATGGGCCCGGGAGAACCCCATGAGTGTCTTCAATTGCCCGCCTCTGCTTCCGGAAGCACGGATGTAGGCGTTCCTGTACTGCTCGTAGAAACGGTCGATGGAGAACGGCGTCAGGTTTGCGCCCGCGGCCGCCTTCTGGCGCGCCAGCTTGGCAGGATCGCCGAGGAGGTCGGCAAGGGCCGCAGCCAGGGCCGCCGGGTCACGGGGCGGCGTCACGATTCCGGCCCTGCCGAAATCGAGGGCTTCGGGAATCCCGTCGACATCCGTCCCGATGACGGCGCAGCCGGCCGCCCGCGCTTCGAGGTTGACCAGCCCCAGGGGCTCGCGATGGGACGCGAGCACGAAGATATCCGTCGCTCTGAGCACGACGAAGGGATTGTGCAGCACGCCGTGGAATGTGATGCGCTCCGCCAGGTGCAGGGTCCGGCTCAGCGCTTCGAGCATGGGCCGATCCGGGCCCGCGCCGACGATGTTGAGATGCGCGTCCGGAAACCGGCCCGCGATCTGGCCGAACGCGTTGACGAGGTCGGCCACACCTTTGCGGACGTGAAGCCCGCACACCGTGGTGATGCTCGGTCGGGGCAGATCGAGGGGTCGATCATGGCGGAACTGCTCAAGGCGGTGCCCACCGAGGGGGGCGTTCACGATGGAGATCGTCCGCTTCGGATCGAACCCGCGCTTGATCAACGCCTCGCGTTCCGCGCGGCTGACGGCGACGACGAGGTCGCCCAGTTTCATCAGTTGCGAGTGAGAATCGAAGGAATTGTGGATGGTGGTGACGAGCGGTGTCCCGGTCAGGCGTGTTGCGACATATCCGAGAACGGCACCGGACATCATATGTGCATGAACGACATCCGGCCTGAAGGCGCGTATCTCCCGGATCAGCTTCACCTGGGCCGCCGCGGCCGGTAAAGGCTTCCGGATATTTTGCTTCAGAGATCGATGTTCGACGCCGGCCGCTGCGAGGAGCGGCTCGAAGTTACCGCCCTCGCTCATGTAGACGACGCGATCTCCGTTTTTCGCCTGTTGGCACGCGAGATCGACGGCGGCATGCACATTCCCATGCCCGCGCGTACAGTGATTCACGAGGTGGATGATTCGCAAAAATTCGATCCTCTCGAGTGGTCGTCCGAACCGCGAACCGAGACTGGCTTACCGCACGCTCAAGGAACATACCGCCTCCGTCGATTTCCATACACCAATGTTCAGCTGAGTGGACCAG
This sequence comes from Methylobacterium sp. CM6257, assembly GCF_054611515.1. Classification (NCBI taxonomy): domain Bacteria; kingdom Pseudomonadati; phylum Pseudomonadota; class Alphaproteobacteria; order Hyphomicrobiales; family Methylobacteriaceae; genus Methylobacterium; species Methylobacterium sp. CM6257. The sequence goes on along the minus strand of NZ_CM137735.1, from coordinate 3,083,937 downwards.
CCAGGAACTCCGGTCGGTCCATATTCAGCAGGGCGGCGTGACTGAGCCCTCCGACGGCTGTCCTGCCCCGATTGGCCCGTTCGCCGGACGGGCGACCGGCCTTCGAGGACGGGCGCGCCGTCAGGGATCCTCATAGGCAAGGGTCGCGGGCAGGAGGCGTGGGCAGGAGGCGTGGGTAAGAGTCACGCATCCGTCGCGTGTCCGGGCGGGCAGCGTCGCCGACGCGTGGCATCGCCCGCACACCTGCCACGGCCCGCCGCCGTTCGCCGGCCGAACGATCGGAGCCGCCTCCGCCGCTGCAAGGGCCCAGGCCGTGCCCGATCGCGAGGCGACCCGGCACGGCGCCGGGATCATTTTTCCGACACGTATGCAGGGGATTTGAAACGCCGGAAGATCGCACCGAGCGGCAGGACCCTGGACAGGACGGCAAGGTCGCCCATCAACTTGCGGCCCTGCAGAAGGCCGAGCAAGGCCAGATAGACGAGCCCGGCCCCGATCAGCGCCAGCACGAAGTTCGGGATCGTCTGAGGCAGACGGACCGTCAGCGCGTGGCAGGCGGCGCCGGCAGCCAGAGCCGAGAGCGCCGGCGGCAGGATCTCGCCGAGCAGGTTTCGGAATCCGACCCCGGTCTTGAGGGCCAGATTCAGGGCAGCGAACAGCGACAGCGTGTAGGCCACGGCCAGGATACCGAGACCGAATGCCACGCCGGTCTCGCCCAGCCCGCCGCCGAACTGGATCAGCAGAACGCGCGCCAGCGTCAGGCCGCCCACATTCCAGATCAGGATGGCGTTCCGACCTTGCGACACCAGCACGGCTCCGCACAGTTCCGCGGTCGTGCTGAGGGCGTAGAACGGCGCCAGGATCTGCAGCATGGGCGCGGCGTCCGCCCATTTCGGACCCAGGGCGAGCGCGAAGAGTCCGGGTGCGACCGCCGCCAGCAGACAGGCGACCGGAAAGACCAGGGCGGACAGCAGGCGCATCAGCCGGGCATGCAGCGCGGCCGTGGCGGCCGGCGACTCGCGCAGGCCATAGACGTAGAGCGATGTCCAGACGGGGGTCGCCGCCGCCTCGCAGACGAACCGGACGATCTGCTGCGCGAGCGTGAAGACGCCGAGCGAACTCGCCCCGAACACGTGCCCGAACAGGAGGTTCTCGACTGAGCGGCCGGACAGGGCGATCGCGTTGCAGGTGACGAGCGCGCCACCGGTGCTGAAATGCCCGCGCAGGCTGCGCAGATCGAAGACGAGCGCCGGCCGCGCGAAGGCCCCGATATTGAGCACCGTAACGCGCACGGCGAAGGCTGTGAGGAATTGGCCGGCGAGACTCCAGGCACCCGCGCCGGCGAATGCCATGCCGATCCCCACGATGGCGCCGAGGCAGGCCCCCGCCAGATCGCCGACGGAGTGGTAGATCAGGTTCGCGCGCCGCGCCAAGCGCGCGCCCGGCAAGGCCGCGAGGGACACCATGATCAAGCAGACCGACAACAGGGCGACGAGCCCTGCGAGTTCCGGCTTTCCTGACACATAGGCGAGGATGAAGCCCACGCCGATGACCGCGAGGGCGATCAGGCTGCAGAGGCCGAGCAGGAACCAGAAGGCCGTCGACCAAAGAGTCGTCTGCGATTCGTCCTCCCGGGCCAGGGAGGCTCCGAGCCCGCCATCGGCGAGAACGAGCGCGAAGGTGACGGTGGGCAAGGCGAGGGCGTAGAGGCCGAAATCGCTCGGCCCGAGCAGGCGCGCCATCACCGGGAGCACGACCAGTTGGACAAGGGTCTTGCCGATGTTGGCCGCCCACGAAGCCCCGGTATTGACGGCAAAACGTCGCCGCTTGTCGACGGCAGGCGCCGCGCCGACCTGAGTCATGATGAAGCCTTTTCCGCCGACAGATCGATAGCGTCGGGACCAGCCGGGTCACTCTCGCCTATGGCGCTGCCGTCACGGAACCAACCGATGCGCGACCCGGGAGGCGCCGCTCGCCGAACCGGCAAGGTCGTCGCAAAGTCCGTGCTGACAGCCCCGGACGGGCTCTTGGACCCGAATTTCCGCGACAATGCAAGTTTCCATTGCTGTAGTGAGGCGGCTGAATTGATCCGGCTCGGTGAACGACGCAGGCCCTTCATGCGCAGCAGTTCACCGGCCTTCGCGGCGTCGGCAGCGTTCGGGATTTCGTCCACGGGGCCATGGGTTATGAGCGGCCGGCCGGGACGAGGCGGTCGACGTGACGCATGCCCGCTGCGCGATCGGCCACGCACGGCTCCCTTGCCACCCGCCGCACCGATGAAGGGCTTCGCGCTCGCGCGATCACAACACGCTTCGATGCGCCGCAGATGATCCGTGTCACCCGATATGGATCAGCTTGGCGCGCGTCCGATCCGGACGGGTAGCCAGTCAAGGCCTGTCGGACGATGCAGCCAAGTGCTTGACAACCCTGGCGCGTCCTACGCGAATCGAACCCGTGTTTTCGCCGTGAAAGCGCGAGGCAAATCGTCCAAATTGGTCCAAAATTGTGCACGCAAGCGATTGATATGTAACATCTTTCGTGCCTTTCCAAGTGTTGGCTCGTCCAACCCAATGTGCGGTCATCCAAGCACGTCGACGGGACACTATGGCTGGCGACGCGCGCGCACCGAAGCGCGAAACTAGGACCAGCCGGCTGCGCCTGCCAGTGGTTAAAAAACCCGTCTTCGCCCGCATCCCGCCCGGCTACCACCGTAACGAGACCGCCGGAACTTGGGTGCTGCGGGTGGCCGACGGAAAGGGCGGCTCTTGGACCAAGCGCATCGGGCCGGCCGACGACTTCGGTGAGAGCGATGGTCAGGGCGTGCCCACATTCTGTGAGGCGCAGCAACTCGCGAAGGATTGGGCATGCAGTGAGAAAGGAGAGGGAGCGCCGCGGGCGCCACTCACCGTCGAGGTCGCGCTCGAACCTATCTGGCGAGCCTCCAAGCCTGGAACTGGCGCACGGCCTACGATGCCCGTTTGCGCTTGGAACGGCTCCTCCTGCCACGCCTTGGCTCAAGCCGGATCGCGGATCTTACACGCCGCCAGCTCGAAGCGTGGCGCGATGGCTTGGTGCGGGCGGGCGGCGGCGCTGAGCAACACCGCCGCGGCCAAGACACCACCAAACGGGTGCTCAGCATCGTCAAGGCGATGCTCATCCACGCGGTGGGTGGTCCGAAGAATGGTCGGACGGACGATAGCGCCTGGCGGCTGGTTCGCCCGTTCCAGTGGGTCGGCCGGCCTCGCGCGGTGCACTTCACGCCCACCTAGGTGCTGCGCCTGCTCGAAGGCTGCGAGGATACCGGTTTCCGTGACCCGCTGACAGCGGGGCTCCTGACAGGCGCGTTACGGTGAGCTTGCCGCCTGTCAGGTCCGCCACTTCGATGCGGAGGACGAAACTCTGTACGTGCCGCGCGGCAAGGCAGGGGCTCGCATCGTGATATTGCAGCCCGAAGCGGCGTTCTTCTCACGCCTTGGTTCGCCAAGCCAGCACCCCGGCCCGGCTCTCCTCTTGATCCGAGGAGGAGCGTATGTTGACCTGCCACACCATGACCGATCCAATCGCCCTCGCCCTGGACCTGATCGGCTTCGACAGTGTCAGCCCGCCAGGAACCGAGGAGGCCTGTTCGGCCCACCTAGCGATGCTGTTGGAGCAGGCTGCCTTCCAGATCACGCGTCAGGCCTTCGCGCCGGGGCGGACCAGTCTGGTCGCCGGATGGACGGGCTCCGACAAGGAGCTGGATCCTCTCGTCTTTACGGGCCATCTCGATACCGTCCCACTTGGGAGTCGCGCCTGGTCCACCAACCCATTCGGCGAAATTCGCGACGGCCGGCTCTATGGCCGCGGTGCATCGGATATGAAGGCTGGCGTGGCCGCCTTCGTGGCTGCGGCCATCGACGCCACACGCGGAGAGCCCACGCTGAGGCGTGGCATCGTGCTCGTTCTGACAGCCGGCGAGGAAACGGGATGCTTGGGAGCCGCTGCGCTCGCCGAAGCTGGCCTGCTCGGCACGGCCAGCGGCCTTGTCGTCGCTGAGCCGACCTCCAATCGATTGGCCTTGGCCCACAAGGGAGCACTTCATCTACGGGCTCATACCTCCGGAGCGACGGCTCACGGCTCCATGCCCCATCTTGGTGACAACGCGGTGTTCAAGGCGACCCGCGCCGTCGAGGCCCTGCGTACCTTCCAGTTCGGTGTGCCCGCGCATCCACTCCTAGGCAAGCCTACTGCGACGGTGACCAGCCTCCATGGCGGCGAAGCGGTGAACGTGATCCCAGATCGCTGCAGCCTCACCTTTGACCTGCGAACCCTACCGGGCCAGGACCATGCTGAGGTTCTGGCGGCACTGAGCGATTGCCTCGGGTCTGATGTGCGGTTCGATCCGCCTTTGGCTGACATGCCGGCCGTTGGAACCGAGCCGTCGGATGCTTTCGCGGTCATGGCAGCTGAGGTGCTGGACGAGGCTGAAGCGGGCCAAAGTGAGCCGCCGATCGGAATGCCGTACTTCACCGACGGTTCAGTGCTGCAGGGTGCGTTTGGCAACTGCCCCACAATCATTCTCGGTCCTGGCGAGCCGGGGCAAGCTCACCAGACGGATGAGTGGTGCGAGGTCCAGGCGATCAACGATGCCAAACGGATCTACCATTCGATCATAACCCGATGGTGCGCCTGAGGAAGCTAAACAGGTCACGACCGTGTGCGGTCGAACCAGCTACGGTCGTTCCCAGGCGGCTTCCACAGGCGTTGCTACTCAGAACCGCAGTGCTGCCTGCCTCAATCGCATCCCTCCGTCGAGCCAGGTCAAGGCAGCCGAGACACGCGAGGCCGTCGATTGAAGCTCGACCGGTGACATCGAAGGCAACGGTCTTTCGTCCGCCTCGCTGTCAACGCTCCTCTGCAACCAAGGAGCGCTCCCGCCGGCGAATGGCGGGGCTTGCTTGTCTGCATACCTGATCCAACAAGGTTGGTGCTGAGTGCTCAGGCTGCGCGTTGACGAGGCGCTAAGAACGGAGGAACACACCATGGACGAGGACCGCTTCAACATCGAGTTGCGCAAATTCCTGAAAGAAGTCGGAGTCACGTCGCAGCGCGAGATCGAGCGCGTGGCACGCGAAGGGCAGGTGCAGGGCGGATCCTTGAAGCTTCGCATGACACTCACGGCTGAGAACACACCGCTCGAGCACGTGATCGAGCGTACAATCTCACTCGGTGAGGACTCGGGCACGACGAGCTAACGCGCTGCGTCGTTCATATCGCCGAGCTTCTCAAACAAGTGCGCCGGTCATCCGGTAGCCGCTACGCTTGGACTATCGCCAGTCTGCTTTCGGGAAGCCTGATTGCGGAAGCGGACGTTCGTTCGGGCAGCGATGGCCGACAGCTTTGCGCCCATTGCTGCAGTTTCAGCCATGCCCGGTGTTGATCGGCGTAGGGGTTCGACGCCGATTCAGCGAGCAAGTCACTGGTGCCATTCACAATCGGCGTCCAAGACCGCGTGCAAATTCACGCTCGGCTGCGACGCCGTGCCTTACAGAGGTCGAATGCTCTGTCTCATCGGCCTGCCTCAATCGCGATACGTGATGCCTTGTTGCCGGACCGGACTGCGCCTTCGATGCAGGCAGGCAGACCCGTGTCTGTCCAGTCGCCGGCGATGAACAGGTTTCGGAACTCCGTGCGGGTCCGGGAACGGGAGAACGCTGCGGCCGGCGTAGCCGCGAAGGTCGCCCGCTTTTCGCGGACGACCTGCCAGGGCGGACATGGGTCCAACTGGCCCGTCATGTATGGCCGCGTGACGGAGGTGACCTCGGTCCAAATCCGGCGCGCGAGTTCCTGGCGACCTATGCCGCTCAGGTCGGTTCCGCTGATGGTCACCGATACTCTGTCCGGATATGCGAAGATCCAGTCGGATAATCCGTTCACTACGCCAGTCATCCGGGGCATCTCGGCCGGACAATCCATGCGGAAGTGGACGTTCGCGATGCCCCGGTGGTCCTCGGGAGCTTTCAGCATTGGAACGAGATCGGTTGCGGCTTTCGGTGACACCGCAAGGATGACCTGCTCCTTGGGCCCCAGCAGAATCACGTCGTCACCGAAGACGAGGCCGGCCAGGCGGTCCCCCCTGTACGCGAGGCGATGTAGCCGCCTGTTGTACCGGACCAGAGCGCCGCGCTCTCCGATGTAGCGGAGGGCGGGTTCTACGAAGGCCTTCGAGAGGCCACCCTCGGCGATGACGGGCCTGCACCCGCGACCACCGGCGCCGAAGGTCGCGCGCAGCACCTGCGCCGCAACGGTCGCGTCGGCATCCTTCGGCTCGATGTTCAGCGCCGCCAAAAGGATCGGGCGCCAGAGACGCTCGTAGAGCGGCCCCTCGCAGCACAGAACGTCCGATACCTTTGCGCCCCGTCGTGCCGACAGCAGGCAGACGATCGAGGTGTAGTCGGCCACCCGACTGCCCGGAACGCGCCGGCACGGATCGAGCACCCACCACGGCACACGCCCCTGGTTCAGATGCAACGTCCAGCGCTCGTTCGTGGCAAGGTCAATGAACGGGAACTCGGCGCGCGCATGCTCGACAACGGCCGAACGGCCACCGACTTGGTCCAGAAAGGCGAGCGCCGCCTCGTTACCCGATAGGGCCAGATGGTTGCCGTTATCGATAATCATCCCGAGCTGCGGGTCGTGATAGGATCTGCATCGACCGCCAGCATGGCCGGCTGCCTCGTGAACGATCACCGGACACCCGGCATTCACGAGGCGCACGGCCGCGGCGAGTCCCGACAGCCCTGCGCCCACGACGTGAACGGCGCGCGGCACCGCGTTCGCTCCCGCTACCGAACGAGCACGTTGCGGAACTGCCAGGGATCGCTGGTGTCGATGTCCTCCGGGAACAGGCCGGGGCGGTCGGTGAGCGGCGTCCAGTCCGTGTAGACGCCCACGACCGGGCCGAGATACGGGGTCTGGATCTCCAGGCAGCGGCGGAAATCCATCTCGTCGGCTTCGACGATGCCGGCCTCCGGGTTCTCCAGCGCCCAGACCATGCCGGCAAGCACCGCCGAGGTCACCTGCAGACCGGTGGCGTTCTGGTAGGGCGCGATCCGGCGGGTCTCCTCGATGGAGAGCTGCGAGCCGTACCAGTAGGCGTTCTTCGTGTGGCCGTAGACCAGCACGCCGAGCTCGTCGATGCCGTCGACGATCTCGGTCTCGTCGAGGATGTGGTGCTGCGCCTGCACCGTGCCGGCCTTGCCGAACATCTCGTGGAGCGAGAGCACCGCGTCGTCAGCCGGGTGGTAGGCGTAGTGGCAGGTCGGCCGGAAGACCGGCGTCTGGCCCTCGCGCACCGTGTAGTAATCGGCGATCGAGATCGCCTCGTTGTGGGTCACCAGGAAGCCGAACTGCGCGCCCGCGGTCGGCACCCAGGTGCGCACCCGCGTGTCGGCCCCCGGCTGCAGCAGGTAGATCGCGCAAGCCGAGCCGTTCTCCTGCGCGCGGGCATTGGCCGGCTTCCAGGTCTCGTGCGTGCCCCAGCCGAGCTCGGCCGGCTGGTTGCCCTCGGAGACGAAGCCCTCCACCGACCAGGTGTTGACGAAGACGCCGCGCGGCTTCGGCGTCTTGGCGCGCTGGGTGTCCCGCTCGGCGATGTGGACACCCTTGACGCCCAGATCCTTCATCAGGGCGGCCCACTCGGCCTTGGTCTTCGGCTCCGGCCGCTGCAGGCCGGTATCCTGGGCGATGTTCAGGAGCGCCTGCTTGACGAACCATGAGACCATGCCGGGATTGGCGCCGCAGCAGGAGACCGCGGTGGTGCCGCCGGGCTTCTGGGCGCGGGCATCGAGGATGTCCTGGCGGAGCGCGTAGTTGGTGCGCTCGCCCTGGCTCTTGGTCTTGTCGAAGTAGAAGCCCGGCCAGGGCTCGGCCACGGTGTCGATGTAGAGGGCGCCCAGCTCGCGGCACAGCTCCAGGATGGCGCGCGAGGAGGTGTCGACCGAGAGGTTGACGCAGAAGCCCTGGCCGCCGCCCTCGGTGAGGAGCGGGGTGAGCACGTCGCGGTAGTTCTCCGGCGTCAGCGCCACCTTCTCGAAGCGCAGGCCGTGCGTCTCGGCCAGCGCCCGGTGGGTGTCGACCGGGTCGATCACCGTGAAGCGGGCGCGGTCGTACGCGAAATGGCGCTCGATGAGCGGCAGGGTGCCCCGGCCGATCGAGCCGAAGCCGATCATCACGATGGGGCCGGTGATCCGGCCATGCAGGGGCCAGCGGAATCCGGTCATATCTTCGTTTCCTGCGTGTGGATGATGCTGGTCGGGCTTCAGCCGCGACCGTGTACCCGAACCCATCGGAGAGCGCGGAAAGAGCGGATGTCTACAGGTTCAGCGGCGATCAAATACTTGGGAGGCATGCGGATCCTCCTCGCCTCCTCGTGGATCCACGCTCACCACCTCGACCACGTACTCGCAGCCGGTCGCGGCGTCGCAGAACGGCATTCGGTCTCCAGCTCGCAGACCGAGCAGCGCGATCCCGAGCGGGCTTGTCGCCGCTATCTCATGCTCCGGGTCAACGAGATCACTCGGATGCACAAGACTGTGCGCATGCAGCGTCGAATGATCATCGCGTCTATAGCTGACCCGGCAATTGACCGAAACAACGTCTTCCGGAAGCTCTCGAGCCGGGCACAAGGTCGCCCGCCTCAGCTCCGAAAGCAGAAAATCGGCACCGTGATCCCCGAAATGGCTCGCGGCGAGACCAAATGCGATCAATCGATCAAAGTCATAGTTGGAAATCGTGATCGGCGGGAGCTCTCGAACCGCATTCATCTTGGCACCTCACAGCAGGGCGTCTCCACCCGGCGAAGCCGGGCAGAGTGGATTCCGGCGCGGTCCACTCGCGAGCTTGCGCGCGGAAGAAGAAGGATGTGCTGGAGTTTGAACCCTGGAGCAGGCCGCGCCTCGAGAGGCCGGCCGGGCGCCAGGGCTTAAGAGCCTGCTTGCAGGCTGCCCGCACGCCCCAGGAGGCGGATGCTTTGAAGGCGGTTCGACATGATCAGGCAGACAATAGGCTGAGCCGTACGGGTGTCAAGCACGCCTCGGCGAAGAGATCCGCGGTTCTGAACGCCGACGATTGCTTCGTGAGGGCAATTGACAAGCGCGTCGACTCGGCCAATGTTTGATCCATCATGCGTATTTTTGCGCCCTTCAATCGTGACCTGCTTCGGGCAGGTCGCCTGATCGCGGGCCAGTAGCCCCGAGCCGGCGGCGCATCGGCGCACGCGCAGCTCGGGGACCGCGGAACATCGCACGCTGGGGCGCTGTAGGCTGCCGCGGCAAGGCCAATACCCGTCAAGACATCAGGTTGTTCGTCCTGCGTATGGAGCGCCCCGCTCCCGCCGGTGAATCTGCACTGCGTCCTGGCCGCTGAATGGGCGCCAGTCACGTGTATCGGAGCGCGAGCCATGGACACTCCCGAGCGAAGCCCAACACCTTGCCCGCCGCACGATGCCGGCGAGACCTCTTCCGAACAAGAAGGGCGAGCGCCTGCACGCAACGTGGTGCCATTTGCACGCACCATTCTCCCCTTTGCACGCAAAAACTATTCGTATCCGCCGGCGCCACCCAGTGGAAGCGAAGATGCGCCTCATCCATCCGGTGACGACAACGATCCTGGACCAAGTGCCGCGTAGCAATCCGACCCTGAACACTGAGGCGAGCCCCTCGATGAAGACCAACCGCAAAGATGACAGGCCACGCATCAAGATGACGGCCGACGACCATGAGCGCCTGTCCCGATTGTCGGCGGCCGCCATGGACTGCATGCCTGAAGTCGCATCCTTCCTTTCGGACGAACTCGACCGAGCTCAGGTCGTCCGAAGCGGGAAGACGTGCGGGGATTTCGCGCACATGGGTTGTTGGGTTGAATTCCAGGACAACGCGACGGGCAAGGTTCAAACCGTAACACTGGTCTATCCAGGTGAAGCCGACATCGCGCGGGGCAGAATTTCCGTACTGACACCGGTTGGGGCAGCCCTCATCGGCTTGAGCGCTGGGCAATCGATCGACTGGGAAACCCGCTCCGGCAGCATCAAACGCCTGACCGTGCTCGATGTTCGGGAGCCGGAGACCGTTTAGGGAGCGATTTGACTCGCCGTATCCGGCGATCTGTTCTCGACTTCCTGGATAAACCTACTCGCCGACTGCGTGTTGAACGAGGGTTTCGACGATGATGGGCCATGCTGTGTCCGAGCACCTGCCTTCCCTGATCATCCCGGTTCCGGATTTCCGTAGCCTGAGATTGGTCGCATCCGGTGCGCGCGGAGCAGGCATCCAAGCCGAGACAGCGGCTTGGCTCGCGGGCGAACTTGGGCGCGCGACCGTGGTGGCACCGGACGTCGTGCCGGGGAATGTCGTGACCATGCACACGCATCTGAAATACCGCGACGACGCAACGGATCGGGCTGGGCGCATGACGTTGGTCTATCCCGGCGAAGAGCACTGGGACGAGCAATGCATCTCGGTTCTCACTCCGCTCGGTGCGGCTGTGCTTGGCCTGTCGGAGGGACAATCCATCCGGTGGTACACGCCGTCCGGCAACATGCGTTGCGTGACCGTGTTGCGCGTCTTGTTCCAACCCTATCGAGCTACGGCCGAGTTGATGCGCTGGGGCTTTTGAGTGACCGGTTTGCCAGAGATGGACGGCCTGCTCCTCCTGCGTCCCGAAAGACCTCACCGCCGGAACGCCATGAACGGAACGGGGACCAATCCTGCAAGGAGCTTTGTGGTTACGGCCGTGTGTCTACATGCCGAGGATCGGTTATTTGCAGCAGTCACAGAAAATGGAAATCACGACTTGAAATATATGGCAGGACACGCATAACTATTCACGTCATGTTTATCTCAGTCCGCTTTCTGAATCAGAGGGCCGGCCGCCTCGTCGCAGGCCACTAAGCCCCCGAAGCCGGCGAACGCCATGCGTTCAGCCGCTCGGGGCATGTCCCTCGGCCCTCCCGTCCCGTTAGCAAACGAGAGCCGTTCGCCGTGGCGAGAAACCACGGCGCGCGCCGGCGCAGCTGCGGCTTCCCGGCGGCCGCGCACGCGCATGGCCCTCCCGATAGCTCACTGAGAGATCCCACACATGAACGCGCCTGCCGTACACGACCCGACACGGGCTCTTCCCACGCCAGAGCCAAGCTCGGCGACGTCGCCGATGGCCAATAGAGGCTCGCCCTCGGAGCCGCCCAGCATGAAGGATGCGGCTTGGCAGGCGAGACCGTCCGGGTGGAGGCCGGAGACACCGAACATCGACAGGATGGAGTTGCGCCGCGTCGTCATCGAGATCCTGGGCTGAGCGTCGCTCGGCCGTCCTCGCATCAGGGGAGAAAGTTCATTGCGCATCTTGGTGGCTCTCGACTTCACGACGCGTTCGCACAGGGGATTGCGGCGTGCCGGCCTCCTTGCGGGTCCGGTCCGGGGCAACGTCATGCTGATGCACGTCGTCGATGGGCTCGGGGACGGGCAAGTCGCGCAGGATCGCCGCGAAGCCCAGCGCATGATCCTCGAACAGATCGCCGTCGTGCCGGAACTCTTCCGGACCACGTGCGAGCCGATCGTGATCGGCGGACAGGCCCCCGAGGCGATTCTCAATGTCGCGAGCGTCTGGGAGGTCGACCTCGTCGTCGTAGGCTCTCAACCGGTGCTGCAGGGTCGCACCTCGGGAAGGACCGTCAGGAGCCTCATTCGCGAGAGCCCGTGCCCCGTCCTGGTCGTCAGGCAGGCCGCTGAAGGTCCTTACGAGCGGATCCTGGCGCCTGTCGACTTCACCCGCACCTGCACGCAGGCGTTGCGAAGCGCGCAATGGCTTGGGCTGATCAGCGATGCCGAGGTCACGGTCGTCCACGCGTTCGAAGCGCTGGCGAAGACGAAGCTGTCGGCGATCGGAGTGGCCGATAGCCACATCGAGGGATACGTCGAGAACTGGCGCGCGTGGTGCGCCCAGGAACTGGACGACGTCCTGGAGGCCAATGGTTTGACAGGTCGGAATTGGGCGCGGCTGGTCGAGGAAGGGAACCCCCGTGAGGTGATCCACCGCAGCGCGATCCTGACATGCTCGGACCTCCTGCTCATGGGTACGCACGAACGCACGGGCATCGGCAGGATCTTGCGAGGCAGCGTCACCGAGGATCTTCTCTTCGCGCCCGGTCCGGACCTGCTGGTCGTCCCAACGAGCGGTTCGAGATCCGCTCGTCCGGCGTGGCTCTCGGCCCAGGCCGCTCAGAAGCCGGGCGGGCGGCCCATTCCCTGGCTCGCACCCACCTAGACCGCGCCTTTGGCGCGGTCCCATCGCACGTCCTTCAGATCATCCAGAGGTCGGCATGACCCCTTCCCGCATCGGTGTGCCCGTCGTCGTGCAAAGCTCCAGCGTCGCTCTGGGCGACGCATTGCGGCAACGCGCACATAACGGCATCGAACGGATCGCCTCGAAGTATATCGGTCGATTGAACGCAGCGACGATTTACTTCAGCCGTGACGGGAGGGGATACCGCTGCACGGTCAACATCGACATGGGCCCCAGGCGGGTGATCACGGGTGCGTCCCGTGGCACGTCCTGCCGCGACGTCCTCGAACAGGCGCTGCGGAGGGCGGCGACGCGACTGATGCGAGTGAAGCATTCCCTTCGGAGCGACAGTTTTTCCCGGATCGGTCGTCCGCCGGCATTCGCCCAGGCGCCGTTCCGTAACGCGGGCATTCCGCGGCGCGGGCGCCGAGCCGCGAACGCACAGCCCGAACTGGCAGGTCCTCATGGCCTCGAATGGACTGATTAGGGGGCTCGGGGTGGAGCGTCGTCACCAAGCGGGAGACGTCCCGTGAGGATAATCGCGGCGCGGGCCACGGCACTCGTCGTCATGGTGCTCGTCCTGGGTACGGCGCGCATGTTGGATGACGTGGGCATCCCCCGGACGATCTTGGGTTTCCTGGTGGCTGCGATGGCCGCCACGACGGTGCTGCTGCTCGCTCGCCGGTAACCGTCGGCACGGCCCGCCCCCGCATGTTTGAGGCTGGTCCGATCCGAATTCCTCGGCCGATATGGTCCGACATTGGAAAATTCAACGACATGCACAAGTCGGACGCCGAGCAAAGCTATTAATTCCTTATCGAAGCAGTCGTCGATTACGCCATCTACATGCTCGACCTCGATGGGCGGATCACAAGTTGGAATGCCGGCGCCCAGCGTCTGACGGGCTTCGTCGACGAGGAGATTGTTGGAACCCATTTCTCCCGGTTCTACACCGAGGAAGGGCAGCTGACCGGGCTACCGATGCGCGCGCTCGAGGAGGCGTCCCGCAAGGGGCGCTTCGAGCAGGAGGGATGGCGGGTCCGCAAAGGTGGAAGCCGATTCTGGGCGCACGTCATCATCAGCCCCCTGCGCGACGGCAGCGGCACCCAGATCGGGTTTGCCAAGATCACCCGTGACATCACCCGCCAGCGCGCCCTGCTGCTACAGGCCCACAGAATGGAGGCGGTCGGCCAACTGACCGCGGGCTTGGTCCACGATTTCAACAACCTGCTCGCCGTCCTGCTGGCGAGCCTCCATAAGCTCAAGCCAAGCGTGCAGGACGAGCGGAACGCGGTAGCGCTCCTGGACACGGCTGTTCAAGTCGCGCAGCGGGGTGCCGCGCTGACCCGACGCATGCTGAGCTTCGCGCGTCAGCGGGAACATCAGGTGGACTGCATCGATGTCACGGTGCTGATTCACGGACTGATCCCGATGCTCAAGCAAGCGGCTGGGTCATCTGTCCGCGTCGACGCGCAGTTTCCCTCTGCCATCGCACCCGTGCTGGCAGACGCCTCACTTCTTGAGCTTGCGCTCCTCAACCTCGTCGTCAACGCACGCGATGCAATGCCGCCGGTCGGGGGATCGGTAGTCATCTCGGCACGCGAGGAGGAGGCGCATGACTCCGACGCGGCTTTGCCGCCAGGTCCGTATGTCTGCTTGACCGTGACGGACGATGGACTCGGTATGGAGGAGGCAACTCTCGCGCGCGTCATGGAGCCGCTCTTCACCACCAAAACGGAGGGAAAGGGGACTGGCCTAGGTCTGCCGATGATCCGCGATTTTGCCGAGCAATCCGGCGGCCGCGTCGACCTCCGAAGCCGCCTCGGAGGTGGTACCATTGCGGAGATCCGACTTCCCGCCCAGGTCTTGACCTCCCCGGTGCGGAACAGCGCGGGCTACGCTGTTGATCGGAATGGAGGCTAGACGCGGATCTAGCTCGTCAGTCACTGTTGCCGTTCGCAATTGAGCTCCAAGCCCGCACCCCGATACACATCCGTGAACCATGTGCGGAATGGGCAGTACAGCCGCGCGTGTCGAACGGCTGCTTCCAAGCGCCGGACAGGCTGCTCTTCAAGACGAAGTTGAGCCCGAAGAAACCTGTCCGCTCTTCCGGCTGCTCCTCTCCGAAGCGGACCTGCCGCTTTCGGCCAGATCCGGCCGGCAACTTTGCACCCATTACAGCCGAATCGGTCCCACTCGCGCCCCCCCAAAAGCAGACGCGGAGATTTGAGTCGCTCACCGCGTCTCTGCGCTTGCCGAATTTGCGCTCGCCCTAGAGTAGAGCGACCACGGCCCCTCAAGACGAGCGTCGGCGCAGAATGCATCGACCGCCTGGGTTTTCCGCCTCTTCGCGACCGATGACGGATCTGCAATGAGGGAACATGCCCCTGGATCGGATGGCGATTGGATCGTCCCTCACCATATTGAGGGCATGGCTATGCCGCGCGCTGATCGTCGGAGCCTCGCGTGGGCTCGGTCTCGGCCTCGTCGCCCGGTTCCTCGAACGGGGGTGGGACATGACCGCCACCGTGCGCAGACCGTCCGAAGCTTCCGCGGACCTTGGCCATGCAGGCTCCTGCGCATCGAGATCAGGATCGATATCGACGAGGACGGCGCCGTCGCCACCCTGAGAACGTCCCTGGCTGACATACCTGCCTTCGACCTCGCGTTCGTCGTGGCCGGAGTGGCGACAGAGGCCGGCATTCCCGCAGGCCAGATACCCCGTGAGATCGCCGCCGCTGTCCTTCGGACGAATGCTCTGAGCCCGATCCGCTTCGCCGAGGCATCTCACAGGGGCGTTTTCGAGGATGACCTGGCCGTCCCGATGACGTCGAAGCTGAGCTCCGTCTCCCTGGATCGCAGCGGCGGCTGGGGCAGCTATCAGGCGAGCAAGGCCGCCCCGAACACCCTGGCGTGCTCCTTCGCGGGCCAACATTCCGGCGTGAAATGGGGCGTTCTGCTCATGCATCCCGGGAGGAGTCCGGACGGATCTCGGCGCCCCTCTCGCGACGCTCAATGTCGGCACCAGCGCGGGGGGATGGTCGCCGTGATCGAAGCGCATCGCGGCCACCGCGGATGTGCCTTTCTCGATTATACCGGGGCGACAGTGTCTTGGTAGCCGAACAGTGGGCGTTCATGTGACCTCCGCCCTCGTCACCTTCGCTTTCTCTGCCAGGTCGAACTGAGACCACCGTTTCATCGTCTCGCGCTTTGCGTGCATAATGCCGCAGCGCCATACCGATGGCACTGTCCGTGCTTGGCCGCGGCGCGGGGGATCGCTGGGATCGGCATCGCATGGCTGCCACGGATCACGCCGTCGCCTGGACGCAATTGTTCGGAGCGCTCGATCGCGCAGGAGTGGCGCTGCATCTCCAGATCCGCCGGGCGATCGTCGTCGCCATCGAGCGGCGGGTCCTGACGCCGGAGGCGCGGCTGCCGTCCTCCCGCCAGTTGGCGGGCCTGCTCGGCGTGGCGCGCAACACCGTCGTGGCTGCCTATCAGCAGCTGATCGACGAGGGGTTCCTCGTCTCGCATGAGCGCAGCGGTATCTTCCTCGCGCCCGGAACGGAGGCCCGCGAGGAAAGCCCTCCGCGCCCGAAGCCCTCTCTCGACTGGTCGGGGCGCCTCGCCATCCGGCCGTCGCTGCTGCCGCAGATCACGAAACCCCGTGACTGGCTGGACTATCCCTACCCCTTCGTCTTCGGCCAGTTCGACCCTTCCTTGTTCCCGGCCAACGACTGGCGCGAGAGCGTGCGCGCCGCCTCCAGCGTCGCGGAGATCAACGGCTGGGCCGGCGACCTCATCGACGAGGACGATGCCGACCTCGTGGAACAGCTGCGGCTTCAGGTGCTGCCGCGCCGGGGCATCTTCGCGGGGGCCGACGAGGTGATGATCACCATCGGCTCGCAACAGGCACTCTCCCTCCTGACTCGGCTTCTCGTGGGGCACGACACCCCTGCAGGGATCGAGGATCCCTGCTACCCCGACACCCGCAATATGCTCGGGCTTGCGACCTCCGACCTTACCCCGCTCACCGTCGACCGGCACGGGGTGGTGCCGGACGCGGCCTTCACCGGGCGAGACATCGTCTTCGTGACGGTGGGGCACCATTGCCCGACCACGGCGGTGATGCCGCTGGAGCGGCGCCGCGCCCTGCTCGACGCCGCCCAGCGTTACGACGTCCTGCTCGTCGAGGACGATTACGAAGCCGACCTCGCGGTGGAGGGAGAGATCCCCTCGCTCAAGAGCCTCGATGCGGACGGGCGGGTGATCTATGTCGGCAGCTTCTCGAAGGTGCTCGCGCCAGGCCTGCGCATCGGCTACGTCGTCGCGCCCCGCGCGGTGATCGCGGAATTGCGGGTGCTGCGGCGGCTGATGCTGCGCCACCCGCCCTCGAACAACCAGCGCGCCACCGCGATGTTCATCGCCCTGGGGCATTACCGCTCGCATCTGCGCCGCACCGCTGCCGCCCTCGAGGAGCGCGCCGCCTGTATCGGCGGCCTCCTGCCGCGGCTGCTGCCCGGCTGCCGCTGGCGCCGTGACCCCGGCGCGACGAGCTTCTGGATCGAGGGGCCGCCGGGCCTCGACGCGCGGGACCTTACCGAGCGGGCGCGGGAGTGCGGCGTCCTCATCGAGCCGGGCGACATCTTCTTCGCAGATCCTTCGGCTGGGCGCGCCTGTTTCCGGCTCGGCTTCACCTCGATCCGCACCGACCGAATCGAAGCGGGCCTCACGATCCTGTCGGACCTCGTGGGGCCCGCCGTCGCCCGCCTCTCGCGTGACGTGCCCGAGCGCGTCTGAAGGGGAACTGGACGCCTCGATGGCGAGCCTCTGGATCTCACGGAACGCCCGGCCGTCAGCCTAGACCCGTCTGGCCGATGCCTGTGGGCGAGGAACCAGACCGATGACCGAAGCCACCACCGAAGCGGGCCGCCGGGCCTTGCTGGAGCGCCTGTTCGCAGCCTTCAACCGCCACGACGCGGACGGAGTCATGGCCTGCTTCACCCCCGGCGTGGTGTTCGACACCGCCGCCGGGCCGGACCGTCACGGGCGGCGGCTCACCGGCCAGGAGGCCGTCCGCGCAGCCTTCGTCGGCGTCTGGACCGACATGCCGGACGTCGCCTGGACGGTCGCGGATCACACGATCGCCGGGGATCGCGCCACGTCCGAATGGCTGTTCACGGGCACGAGGCCGGATGGCGGGCGAGTTGAAGTCGACGGCGTCGACCTGTTCACCTTCGAAGGCGGCCTGATAGCCCGCAAGAGCGCGTTCCGGAAGGACCGCCCGGTCCAGACGGCCTGAGAGAGGAGAGCGGCCGTGACGCTGATCGCCGATCCGCAGTTGCGCCCGACCGGCGCGCCCTACGATCCGACCTACGATCCCCTCACCCACGCGACGCCGGGCACCGACCGGAACTATGCCCCGACCTATTGGGTCGCGACGGCCGGTCCTCCGCCCGCCGATGACGGCCCGATCACCGGCGACACGGATGCCGACGTGGTCATCGTCGGCTCCGGCTTCACCGGCCTGTCCTGCGCCCTGAGCCTCGCCCGCGACCACAGGATCAAGGCCACGGTGCTGGAGGCCAACCGGGTGGCCTGGGGA
Organism: Methylobacterium sp. CM6257; assembly: GCF_054611515.1. Lineage (NCBI taxonomy): Bacteria > Pseudomonadati > Pseudomonadota > Alphaproteobacteria > Hyphomicrobiales > Methylobacteriaceae > Methylobacterium > Methylobacterium sp. CM6257. Next base: position 3,066,017 of record NZ_CM137735.1, on the reverse strand, counting down.
TGCAGCACCCGCAACGGCGGCCAGGGCCAGACCGCCTCCGGGCGCCTCAGCCGCTCGCAATGGATCGCACGCTACGGGCGCGAGACTGCCCTGAAGCTCCATGCCGAGATCATGGAGGGGTTCGACTACTTCACGGATCTCGTGCGCGAATTCGACCCCGACCCGCAGGCCGGCGGCCACCTCTACGTGGCGCACCGCCCCCGCACCTACGAGAAGCTCGCGGCGGAATCGGCGCTCACCAACGAAGTGTTCGGTTACCGGACGCGGATGATGGGGCCCGACGAGCTGAAGCGCGACTGGCTCGACGAGGCTGGGGCAGTGGGTGCCCTGCACGAGCCCCTGGGTATCGGCATCCATCCGGCGAAATTTGCCTTCGGCTATCTCCGGGCCGCCCGCGCGGCCGGGGCAAAGGTCCATCCGTCGAGCCCGGTGCTCGGGATCGAGCGCGACGGCGCGGGGTTCCGGGTGCGCACGCCCTACGGCACGGTGCGGGCGCGGGCGGTGGCCATCGCCACAGGGGGCTACACCAGCCAGGGCCTGCACCCGCGCCTGCGCAGCCGGATCATGCCGATCCTCTCGAACTCCCTCGTCACCCGACCGCTCACCCCGGAGGAGGTGGCGGCTACGTTCCGCACCACCACCTTCGTCACCGACACCCGCACCCTGCGCTTCTACTATCGCCGCCTCCCGGACGACCGGGTCCAGATCGGTAGCCGCAGCGCGATCACCGGGGCGGACGCCACCCATCCCCGGCACCTGCAATTGCTGATCGACGGCCTGCACGCGAAGTTTCCGGTGCTGGAGGGGATCCGCGTCGATTACTCGTGGTGGGGCTGGGTCGATGTCAGCCACGACATGATGCCCCGGATCGTCCAACCGGAGCCCACTGAACCTCTGTTCTACAGTCTCGGCTACGGCGGCAACGGCGTCTCCTTCTCGGCCCAGGCCGGGCGGCGCCTCGCAGGGCTGGTGGCCGGACGCAAGCCCGCCGACCTGCCGATCTACGGAGGCCCTCTCCCGGGCCATCCCTTCGCCCCCTTCCGTCGGATCGGCCAGCGGATGCTCTACCGCTGGTACCACCACCGCGATGAGGCGGCGTGAGGAGCGCCACCCGTCCCTCACCCCGCCCCCTCCGTCATTGCGAGCGTAGCGAAGCAATCCAGGGATGCGGGCCGTTTCCGAACGTGGCGCTACCTTGGATTGCTTCACTGCGCCCGCGACGACGAATAACGCGGGCTCACGCGGCCTGCGCCGTGTCGAAATCCGGCGGCGTGATCTCTCCCACCCGGTGGCAGGCTACGGCATGGCCTAGGCCGATGGGAAGCAGGGCCGGGTCCTCGGCGCGGCAGCGATCCACCGCGAAGGGGCAACGGCCGGCGAAGCGGCAGCCGGCGGGGGGATCGATGGGGCTCGGCGGCTCGCCACGGACAAGGTAGCGGCTCTTGAGAGCGTCGCGAGCCGGGCCGGCCGGCACGGCGGCTGAGATCAGCGACCAGCTGTAGGGGTGACTCGGGGTGGAGAAGAACGCCGCCGTGGGCGCCTGCTCGACGATCCGGCCGAGATACATCACCGCCACCTCGTCGCAGAGGTGCTGCACCACCCCGAGGTCGTGCGAGATGAAGATGTAGGCGAGACCCCGTTCCGCCTGGAGCCGGTCCAGCAGGTTGAGGATCTGCGCCTGAATCGCGACGTCGAGGGCCGAGACCGCCTCGTCGCAGACGATGATGTCGGGCCGCGTCGCCAGCGCCCGCGCGATACAGAGGCGCTGGCGCTGGCCGCCGGAGAACTGGTGGGGAAACAGGCTCCTCGCCTCCGGCGGCAGGCCGACGCTGGCGAACAGGTCATCGAGGCGAGAGGCTGCCTCCCGACGTGAGAGCCCTTCCAGCAGGCGCAGGGGCTCGGCGACGAGGTCCCCGGCGCTGCGGCGGGGATCGAGGGAGGCGAAGGGGTCCTGGAATACCATCTGGATGTGGCGCCGCGCCTCCCGCAGGCGGGCGCCGCGGACGGCGAGAATGTCCTGCCCGTTCAGCACCACCCGGCCGGATGTGGACGTGACGAGGCGCATCACCCCCTGCGCTGTGGTGGACTTGCCCGAGCCCGACTCGCCGACGATACCGAAGCTCGCGCCCCGTCGCACGGAGAAGCTGACGCCGTCCACGGCATGGACCACGGATCCGCTGCGGCCCGGAAGGGGGAAATAAACCTTGAGATCCTCGACGCGGAGGATCTCGGCTTGAGCCGCCAGCGCGGGGGAATGGGCGTTCATGCGGCTCGGGTCTCCGGGTGCCAGCAGGCGACCGCCCGCGAGGGTCCGTGAGCGGCTAGGGCCGGCTGCGGCCGGTCGAGGCAGGTGGCGTCGGCGCGGTGGCAGCGATCGGCGAAGGCGCAGATCGCCGGGCGCCGTCCCAGCGGAGGGACGAGGCCGGGGATCTCACGCAGGGCCTCCTGCGGGGCCGCCGCAGCGGCACCGAGGCGAAGATGCGGGGTGCAGCCCATCAGCCCCCGCGTGTAGGGGTGCTCGGCCGCCGTCATGACCGCGCGGGTCGCCCCCTGCTCGACGCAGCGCCCGGCATAGAGGACCGCCACCTCGTCGGCGATGTCCGCCACCGCGCCGAGGTCGTGGGTGATGAGCACGATGGCCGTGCCCATCTCGTCCTGAAGCGCCTTCAGGAGGTCGAAGACCTGGGCCTGGACCGTCACGTCGAGCGCCGTGGTCGGCTCGTCGGCGATGAGGAGCTTCGGGCGGCAGGCGAGCGCCATGGCAATCATCACCCGCTGGCGCATGCCGCCGGACAATTCGTGCGGATAGGCGTGCAGGCGCCGCTCAGCCGCCGGGATCTGCACCGCCTTGAGCATCGCCAGCGCCCGGTCGAGGGCATCGCGGCGGCCGAGGCGCTGGTGCAGCTGCAGGGCCTCGCAGATCTGGTCAGCCACCGTGTAGACCGGGTTCAGGGCCGTCATCGGCTCCTGGAAGACCATCGACATCGCGGAGCCCCGCAGCGCCCGCAGGCGGGCGGGCACGGCCTGCGCCACGTCCTCCCCCGCGAGCAGGATGCGCCCGCCCGTCAGCGCGAATCCCTCCGGCAGCAGGCCGAGGATGGCAAGCGCCGTCATGCTCTTGCCGCAGCCGGATTCGCCTACCAGCGCGACGGTCCGCCCCGCCTCCACGGAGAAGCTCAGGCGTTCGAGTACGGGCACGGCGCCGCCGGGCCGGGTCAGGGCGACGGTGAGATCCTCCACCGCGAGGACGGGAGCCGGCTTGCCCATATCCATGGTCAGCTCCGCTTGCGCAGGCGCGGGTTCACCGCGTCGTTGAAGGCATCGCCCACGAGGCTCACGCCCAGGACCGCGAGGAAGATCGCCGCGCCCGGCAGCAGCACCGTCCACCACGCGTCGAGGGCGTAGGCGCGGTTCTGGCCGATCATCAGGCCCCAGCTCATCACGTTGGGATCGCCGAGGCCGAGGAAGCTCAAGGCGCCTTCGAACAGCACGGCCGTGCCGATGGCGAGCGTCGCCGAGACGACGATGGGCGGGGCGGCATTGGGCAGGATCACCCGGCCGATCAGGTAGCCCGGCCCCGCCCCGGCGGCGCGGGCCGCCCTCACGAAGTCGAGGCCGCGCAGGCGCAGGAACTCCGCGCGGGTGAGGCGTGCGGTCGGCGGCCAGGAGACGATCCCGATGGCGACGGTCGTCACCGCGATCTTTTGGCCGAACAAGGTGACGAGCACCATCGCGAAGAGCAGCGTCGGCAGCACCTGAAAGAACTCGGTGAGCTTCATCAGCCCGGCATCGACGGCGCCGCCGAAGAAGCCGGAGAGGGCCCCGAAGGCGACCCCGATCACCACGGTCATCAGCGCCGAGGACAGGCCGACGAGGAGCGTCGCGCGCCCGCCCTGGAGGAGCCCGGCGAGGATGTCCTGCCCGAGATAGTCCGTGCCCAGGATCGGATCGCCCCCCGGAGGCTGGAACGGCGCGCCGACGATCTCGAAGGGATCGACCCCGTAGAGGCTGGGCCCGGCGAGCGCCGCGAAGACCAGGGCGAGGAGGATCGCGAGGCCGACGATCCCGGACGGGTTGCGCAGGAAAAGCCGCAGGGCGGCGAGGCCCGGCGAGGCCGCCTTCCGGGAGACGGGCAGGGCGGCTGGCATGGGGCGGGCCGGCTCCACGGCGAGCGAGGCGCTCATGCGGCCCTCCCGGCGCGAATGCGCGGATCGATCAGGCGGTAGATCAAGTCGGTGACGAGGTTGGCGGCGATCACCAGCATCGCCGAGCAGAACAGGATGCCGAGCAGGGTCGGGTAGTCCCGCCGCAGGATCGATTCGAAGGTGAGCCGCCCGAGGCCAGGCCACGCGAACACCGTCTCCACGAGGATCGCCCCGGCGAAGAGTTGCCCGAACTGAAGCCCTACCATCGTCACGAGGGGGATGAGCGCGTTGCGCAGGGCGTGCTTGCCCATCACCATCCGCTCGGGCAGGCCCTTTGCCCGGGCGGTGCGGATGTAATCCGCCTGCAGCGCGTCGATCATGCTCGTGCGCATCAGGCGGCTGTACTGGGCGACGTAGACGATCCCGAGAGTGAGGGCCGGGAGGACGAGGTGGCGGCCGACATCGAGGATGGCGGCAAGGCCCGTGGCGGGGTTCGCCACGTCGCTCATCCCGGCGACCGGCAGGACCGGCCAGACGGAGGCGAAGAGCACGAGGAGCATCAGCCCGGTCCAGAACACCGGCGCGGCGTTGCCCGCGATGGCCACGAAGGAGACGGCGTGGCTCAACAGGCCGTGGGGTTTTCGCGCGCTGAGGATGCCGAGGCCCGCCCCGACGAGAACGGCGAAGCCGAGGGAGGTCAGGACCAGCAGGGCGGTGGCCGGGAGCCGCCCAAGGATCAGCCGCGAGACCGGCTCGTTGAAATAGAAGGAATAACCGAGGTCGCCCCGCGCCACCCTGCCGACATAGGTCGCGAGCTGTTCTGGGACGCTGCGGTCGAGGCCGTAGCGTGTTCGGACCTCGGCCATAATCTCCGGCGAGGCCCCGCCCATCTCCCCGGCGATGACCTGGGCCGGATCGCCGGGCGCCGCCTGGATCAGCAGGAAGTTCAGCACCACCACCGCAAGCAGCAGGCCGACGACGTTGAGCGAGGTCGCGCCGAGGCGGCGGAGCGCCATCATCGCGAGGCGCCCGCGTCCGCCGCCGTGCCCGCCCAGGCGACCTCATCGAGGGGCGAGAGCGAGCCCCAGATCGACAGGGGCAGCCCCGTGAGGCGCTTGTCGAACACCGCCTTATAGGGGGTCAGGTTGATGTATGCGATCGGCGCCTCGGCGACGACGATCTTCTGGAACTCGCCGTAGAGCGCCTTGCGCTTGGTCGGGTCGGCCTCGATTGCGGCCGCGTTGAGCAGGTCATCGACCTTGGAATTCTTGTACTGCTGCGTATTCGACCAGATCACGCCCTCGCGGATGTCGGTGGAGAGGTAGGTCCGCGCCACACCGATCACCGGGTCACCCCAGTTGAAGACATTGTCCATGGTCAGGTCGAAATCGAAGTTCGAGACGCGCTGCGCCCAGGTCGGGAAGTCCGGGGCGGCGCGGACCTGAAGGGCGATCCCGATGCGCTTCAGGGCCGCGCGCAGGTATTCGGCGACGTTGCGCTGCTGGTCGTTGTCGTTAGGGATGTAATCGATGGTGAGTTGCATCCGCGTGCCGTCGCCGCCCTTCTTCAGGCCGGCCTCGTCCAGCAGCGCATCCGCCTTCGCGACGTCGAGCTTGTAGGCCTGCACTGCGGGCTCGAAGAACGGCGAGCCGGGCACGATGGGACCAGTATCGGGCTTCGCCGCGCCGCCCAGAAGCTTGCCGGTGACAAAGTCGCGGTTGACCGCGTAGGCGATGGCTTGGCGCACCCGCACGTCGTCGAGGGGCTTCTTCCCGCAATTGAAGGCCAGCCAGTTGATCGGGCCGATGCCCTCGAACCCGCGATCGGTGACGGTGAGGTTCGGCGCTTTCGACAGCCGCTCGATGTCCCGCACCGAGGAGAGGAACGGCAGCATGCCGATCTCCCGCCGCTCAGTGGCGATGACGAGGCTGTTCTGGTCCGGGAGGATCCGGTAGACGAGCCGCGCGAGCCGGGGCCGCCCTTCGAGGAAGAACTTGTCGAAGCGTTCGAGCTGGACGGCCTCGCCCTGCTTGTAATCCACGAACTTGAACGGGCCGGAGCCGATAGGCTTGAGGTTGGCCGGGTGGCTCCTGATGTCCTGCCCGTCGCCGTAGATGTGCTTGGGCAGGATCGGCATCAGGCCGGGCGACATGGCGAGCAGCAGCGCTGGGTGCGGGCGCGAGAGCTTGATCACCACGGTGTGGGGGTCGGGGGTCTCCACCGCCGAGACCGGCTCGAGCATGGTCTGGAACGGGTGGTTCGCCTTGATCACACCGATGGAGAAGGCGACGTCCTGTGAGGTCAGCGGCCGGCCGTCGTGGAAGACAGCATTCGTTACGAGTTTGAGCGTGACACTCAGGTTGTCAGGGGCTATCTCCCAGGATTTTGCAAGATACGGCAGTGGGTTCCACTTATCGTCGTAGCGCAGAGGGCTCGCGAAGAGCTGCGTGGAGACCATCCCCGTGGCGATGCCGGATTGCACGGCGCCGTTGAAGTGGCGCGGCACTTGGTTCGTGCCGATCACCAGGGGGGTATCGCCCCCCTCCGCATGCCCTTGCGGTATGCCGAGCAGGGGGACGGCAAGCGCCGAGAGGCCGGTGCCGAGGAGCGTGCGTTTGGTCAGGCGCATCGGTGGACGTCTCCCTGAAGGATGGGCGGCTCGGCCCGAAGCAAGGCGCGATCGAGGATAGAGGCGAAGGCATCCCCGGGGTCGGGATGCCCGGTCGCGATCCCGACGAGTTCGATCCCGCCATTTGACTGCGCCGGCAGCGGCGTGAGGCTCCAGCGGCGTCCGACCATCTGCAGAAGCTGCAACCCCGGCCCGTCGCCGAGGTGGAGGCTGCCCTTCAGCCGCAGGAGCGAAGGGGGGAGGGCGGCCAGCGCACGGGACAAGCTCTCCCGGTCGAAGGCCCCGGCTCGGCGGTAGAGGAAGCGGGCGAAGGCGGTCTCGTGCACGGCCTGCGCGATGGGGAAGCGGGCGCGCGCGGCATCCCGCGACGACACCGTATCAAGGACGAGGACCGCCTCCGGCAGGGCGGCGTCGACCGTCTCCACCACCGACACGCCGGGGCGCAGGGAGGCCAGGACTTCCCGCGCCGAGGACATGGCCGAAGGATCGACGAGATCACACTTGTTCAGCACGAGCAGATCCGCCGCGCGGATCTGGCGGGCGACCGTGTCGCCGAGGCGTGGGTCGGCGGCAAGCGCGGGAAGGCGCTCGGCATCGGCCAGCACGATCACGCCCTGGAGGACGAGGCCAGGCTCCACCAGGGCGATCTCCGCGATAGCGCCGGGATCGCCGACGCCACTCGCCTCGATCACCATGTGGTCGAAGGGCCCCGGCTCGGCGAGCACCCGCATCAGCGTGTCGAGGAAGCCGTCCGCGAGGCTGCAGCAGACGCAGCCGTTCGTGAGCCGCAGGGTCTTCCCGTCATGATCGGCCACGAGGCCCGCATCGACGTTGATGGCGCCGAAATCGTTGACAAGGACGGCGTAACGGCCCCTCGCGCCGGTGAGCAGCCGGTTGAGCAACGTGGTCTTGCCGGCCCCGAGGAAGCCGCCGAGCACGGTCAGCGGGCAGCGCGTGGCCGGGGCGGGCAGCCGGTGCTTCATGCCGGTGGGACCTCAAACACCCGGCCCCCGAGGATCGTGGCGTGGACGGCGATGTCCCGGAGATGTTCCGGCGGCGTCTCCAGGGGATCGGCGTCGAGCACCGCGAAATCCGCGAACTTGCCCGCCTCGATGGAGCCCACCAAGTGGTCCATGCGCAGGGTGTAGGCGGCTCCGAGCGTGACCGCGTGCAGCGCCTGCGGCACGGTCAGCCGTTCCTCCGGCCCGAGTAGGCGGCCCGAGGACGAGAGGCGGTTCACCGCGCACCAGGCGGTGAAGAGCGGCCCCAGCGGCGTGACCGGCGCGTCCGAATGGATCGAGAACGGGATGCCGAGCCGCGCCGCGCTGCCAGCCGCATTGAGCCGGGCCGCCCGTTCCGGCCCCATGGTCAGGTCGTGATGGGCATCGCCCCAATAGTAGAGGTGGTTCGAGAACAGGTTGAGGCACAGGCCGAGCGCCTTGACCCGGCGCAACTGCGCTTCGGTGGCCATCTGGCAGTGCTGGAGGGTGTGGCGGTGGTCCGGGCGCGGATGGGCGATCTGCGCCTTCTCGACGGCGTCGAGGGCCGCATCGGTGGCCTCGTTGCCGTTGGTGTGGATGTGCAGCTGGATGCCGGCTGCGTGGTAGGCCCCCACGATCCGGTCGAGATCCTCGGGCGCCACATACCAGAGGCCGTTCGGGGCGCCGTTGTGGTAGCCCGGTGGCAGAAGCCGGGCGGTGAAGCCCTGGATCGAGCCGTCCACGATGATCTTGACGATCCCGAAGCGCAGCTGATCGGTGTTCGCCTCTCGGAGTCGGGCGATCTTGGCGATCCCCTCCTCTGGCGGGCAGGAGACAGAGGCGAGGGCCGGCACGATCCGTACCGGCAGATCCTCGCCGCAGGCGCTCCGGTAGACCGCAACGGAAGCGTCGGTCAGCTCGTTGTGCAGATCGGCGATGGTGGTGATGCCCTGAAGCTGCGCAGCCGCGCCGAAGCGGGCCACGTCGCCCGCGTCGAGCGCCCCGCTCATCGGATTGTAGCCGAGGCCTCGGAACAGGCGCAGCCGCGCGGCGATGCCTTGCAGCTCGCCCGACGGCGTGCCGTCCGGCAGCTTCGGGACACCGTCGATCATCGTCCCGGCATCGAAGCCCGCCATCTCCAGGAGCAGGCTGTTGACGTTGGTGATGTGCAGGCTGGCGTGGTGGACCATCACCGGCCGCGTGGTCGAGACCCGGTCGAGGTCGTGGCGTGTCAGCCTCGCTCCCCGAAGATGCAGCGGGTCGAACCCCCAGCCGTAGAGCAGCTTGTCCGGATCCGCGATCGCCGCCGAGGCCTCCGCGAGGCGCGCGGTAACGGCCTTAATGGTCCGTAGGCCGAGGACGTGGCGCCCATCCGGGCTGCGCCGGTCGCCCGCGCCGACATAGGTCTGCTGCCACAGCGTGCCTTCCATCACGTGGGCATGGCCCTCGACGAAGCCGGGCAGCATGATCTTGTCGGCGAACCTGCGATCGAGCGTCCCGCCGAGTTCCGCGACCTCTCCGGCATCGCCCACCATGAGCACCCGGCCGCCCCGCACCGCCACGTGAGTGGCGACGGGCCGCGCGGGATTCATCGTGTGGATCCCCCGAACCTCGAAGATCGTGATGTCGGTCGGCATTGCGTTCCCCGTCGGTTCCGCAACGATGCCGGTCGTTCGGTCTCCCCCGCTAGCGCCAGATGCTGGGGATAAGGGGAGCCAGGATCGGGCGGTGGCGCGGGAAGGCCAACGCCAGGCCGCTCAGCGGGCGATGGGTCGTGGATCGGGAGGTCCTGAAACTGAGGCTGCTCCTGTGGGCGTCATCGACGCCGAGCGGCACGAGCTCGACGGGGAACGAGCCGGAAAGCGGCTGGCCACCGTCAGCGATCTTACCGCCGCATCAGCCTTGAAGGTGTGTCTGCTTTTCCGGCAGCCCTCCTTCAAGACAGACCGGCGGCTTTCGGCCAACATCGGTTGCTCGGCTGGGTGGAATGGGACTGCCTGGAACCGGACCTTCCCAGAGCCCGCTTCGGGTTCGGAGTTCGCCACAGCCTCGCGGCTCCGCGCCACAAGGCGATCCTCGTCAGAGATGCCGTGAGGGGTCGAAGCCGCCCGCAGCACGGATATGCGCTGGCGTCGATTTGGAGAGTCCGCACCTTCAGCCTCCTGCTCGCACTGAGGCGCAGAGCGCTCCTGCGCCCCGCCATGGGGGATCCCCGAAGAAGGAGGTGGGGTTTTAGGGAGAGGCGGAGCGCATCACCGCAAGCCTGAACCTGGCTTGTTCAAGGTATCGCTGGAGCGTGCCGACCACCGGCAAAGAAGCGGCGCGCCACCCTACCGGACCGCGAACGCGATGCGACGGGCTCTGTGGGCGGATTGCGCAACGCGAGGGAATGCGGAGTGGGATCATCATGCCTACCGCCCTGACTGACGAAACCATCGAGGTCGTGAAAGCGACGGTGCCGGCTCTTGAAGCGCACGGCCGAGATATCACAGACCGCATGTACGCGCGGCTGTTTCGTACACCGGAGATCCGTGACCTGTTCAACCAGTCACATCACGGCGAAACCGGATCGCAGTCGAGGGCCCTGGCTGCTGCGATCATCGCCTACGCGCGCAACATCGAGAACCTCGGCGTGCTCGCCTCGCGTGTGGAGCGCATCACGCAAAAGCATATCGGTCTGCAGATCCTGCCGCGCCACTATCCCTTCGTGGCCGACGCTTTGCTCGGTGCCATCAAGGATGTGCTCGGCGACGCAGCCACGGACCCGATCCTTGCTGCGTGGGGCGAGGCCTACTGGTTCCTGGCCGATTTGCTGATGGCGCGCGAGGCGGACCTGTATGCCCAAGTTGCTGCTGCACCGGGCGGCTGGAGCGGCTGGCGAGATTTTGTCGTGGCGAGCACGAAGCAGGAAAGCGAAATCATCCGCTCGTTCGTGCTGTTGCCGATGGATGGTGGACCTGTATTGCAGCACCGCCCAGGCCAGTACCTAACGTTCACTCTGAACCTGCCAGACGTCGGTGAGATCAAGCGCAACTACTCGATCTCCTCCGGCCCTGAGGACCGCACCTACCGGATCACGGTCAAGCGCGAGGCGTGGCCTGGACTTCCGCCTGGGATTGCCTCCAACTGGCTGCACGATCAGGCGAGAGACGGCACCGTGCTGAAGGTAGCGCCTCCAGCCGGTGACTTCTACCTGGACGAGAGTGGCATTGGCCCGGTCGTCCTGCTCAGCGGCGGGGTCGGGCTGACTCCGATGGTCAGCATGCTCGAAGCCATCGTACGCTCCGGTAGCGGCCGACCGACCTGGTTCGTGCACGGTGCGGAGAACGGTCGCGTCCATGCCATGCGCGAACATGTACGAGCCCTTGCGGGGGGAGCTCAGGGCGTCACCCTGCGGACCTTTTACAACAAGCCTGAGAGCGCGGACGTACAGGGCCGTGATTGTGATGAGCCGGGGTTCATCACGGCGGACTGGTTGGCACAGAACACCCCTATGAAGGAGGCGGTCTACTACCTCTGCGGGCCCCGGCCGTTCTTGCGGGCACTGGTTGGCAGTTTGGCGCGAACGGGCGTGCCGCTTGGTCGGATCCGCTACGAGTTCTTCGGACCGGCAGATGAACTGTTGGCAGCTTGAGGGCGAGGGATGGGTCCAGTTGGCTCGAGCTATGTGGGCGCCGGTCTCAGGCGCACGTGGGGCGACAGCCGCGATCAGAGATATACGAGCCAACTCTGGACGACACCGCGCGCAGAAAACGGGGATGCCCAGCGTGCCTTATTAATCCAGGAACATCATCGACCAACAATCAGGCCGACACAAAGGACATCGCGCAAGGCGGCATCATTGTTTTCGGCACAATGCGATCCCCATGGGCTGAGTATGAGCTGTCTGTTTAGCGTCGAATTCGGGAGCGATCGCCACTTTTTTCTCCAGTCCGCCCGCTGCCGGCGATGAGCTTGCCCGATGTCCCGTTCCTGGCTGGCCTGGACCCGGCTGCGGCAGCCGCGATCCGCCAGCGCATGGTTCCCGTCGCCGTTCCTGGCGGCCGAGCTCTGTTCGAGGAGGGTGAGGAAGGCGACGCTCTCTACACACTCGTGACCGGGTGTGTCGGTATCTCAACCCGCGATCCGCGCACGGGCGCATTACGGCGGATTGTGCGGCTTCGACCGCCGGACACGGTGGGCGAAATGGCCCTTCTCTCGCCGGCTCCGCGGTCGGCCACCGCGACGGCGTTGCGCGATTCACATCTGCTGCGGCTGACCCGCGAGGCATTCCAAGAGGTCGTCGAGCGCCATCCCGGGATGTTGCTCTACTTCGCTGATCTTCTCGCCAGACGTTTACGCAGGGCTGGACACGGCCGGCCCCGGCGCCCAGCACCCCGAACGATCGCGGTGCTCCCGGTAACACAGGGACAAGCGGCGGTCCCGTTGGCGTACCGGCTTGCTCAGGCTTTCAACGAGACCCTTCCTGGCCGCACTGGCTGCCTCGCGGAGTGGCCACAGGGGGCAGATGAAGTATGGTTCCACGCCTTCGAGATGGCGCACGCGCGCACGATCTTAGTCGCGCCCGAACTGGATGGTCCCTGGTGCCAAGTCTGCCTGCACCATGCCGACCATGTCCTCCTAGTGGCCCAACCAGGCGCGGCGCCTCTACCCGGCGTTGCGGAATGCCTCGCTTCTATCCCGGCGGACTGGATACGGATTGATCTGGTGGTCCGTGAGGAGCCCGGGATTCACCTACCTCGGCTGGTGCACCCCGAACTCCGCGCACTGCCGATCTCCATGCAGATCCACGTCCGCGAGGGCAACGCCGCCGATCATGACCGGCTCGCACGGCTCGCCAGCGGCTTCGCGCGCGGCCTGGTGCTCGGCGGCGGCGGCGCTCGCGGCCTCGCCCATCTCGGGGTGCTCCAGGCCTTGGACGAAGCCGGGCTGACGGTCGATTTCGTCGGCGGCACGAGCATGGGAGCGATCATCGCGGCGAGCTTCGCGACAGGCACGAGCTTGGACCGTATCCGCAGCTGGGCCGCGGAAGACTTCTCCGGCCGGAACCCTCTGAACGATTACACTCTGCCTTACGTCGCTCTTACCCGGGGAGCCAAGGTCGATGCTGCGCTGGCTCGTCGCTTCGGGAATGTGCGCATCGAGCAGCTGTGGCTGCCCTTCTTCTGCGTATCCTCGAACCTCAGCACTGGCGAGGTCATGGTCCATGACAAGGGCAGCCTCGCGGAGGCATTGCGCGCCAGCATCGCGGTTCCCGGCCTCTTGCCACCTGTCAGCACGAACGAGGGCGTTCTGGTCGACGGTGGAATGATGAACAACCTGCCCGCCGACGTGATGGCGGATTTGGAGCGCGGGACCGTCCTCGCCATCGACGTCGGGAGTGACCTCGCATTTCGCGAGACGCCGAGGCGAAGTTGGCGGGGGCACCTGTTACGCAAGTGGCTCGGTATCTCCGAGACGATGCCGGCGATGGCTCCGTTGCTCCTGCGCGCAGCGACTGTCTCCGGCGACGCCCAGACGATGAGAGCCGTCAGCCGGGCCACTGCGGTGCTCAAGCCGCCCCTGGCCGGCATCGACCTGCGGGCGTGGGGGGCCCTCGAGGCGGCCTCTGAACTCGGCTATCACTACGCCCGCAAGGCGATTGCGGAGGGGCGGCTGAGACGATGGTGGGGCGAACCGGAGGGCAGTTCCAGCGTGCCGCCAGGGGGAACTTTGTAGGAACGAAAGCTGCATATCCGCCTTCGGTGAATCCCTGACTGCAGCGCATAGCAGCAGCGCCAAGCCTCGCCCGCATGCCCCGCCGGATCGTGAGCGAACCCGTCGCCTCGCTCCGTCGCAGTCATTGCGGCCGCCTGCTGCACCCGGCTGCCTTCGCCAGCGGTAGTGAATTGGGTGACCATCCCGCGAGGCATGTGGATCGGCGCCGAAAGGGGTCCACCCGCCTGCCAAATCTGGGTGTTGAGGGCGTTCAGGATCATGGTCCGGCATCGGAGCAGAGGCGGCAAATTCGCAGAAGCCCAGTGCGCCGAGAACGGCCTGTCCTGAGTGCCGGGCCACGATGGCAGCGAAGGCGAACTGCCGGATGAACGCTCGGTGGATTGAGGGAAAGCCACGGCAGAAAGTGACGTCTCGCGTCACGCGGCCTCGGGTAGCGCCTCCGTGCTTGGCAAGTCGGGCGCGTAAGCCGGCGCCTTCGGAAACGTGCTCTGGCGCAGACCCGCCAATGCGAGCAGGGCCCCTCTGCGCCCATCGCCTCCGACGGTCTTGCCAAGAAGACTGAGGGCGCTGTCGATCCGTTGCCGTAGCTCCAGAGGCGGCGGAGCCTCCGGAGCGCGATAGTATCGCGACACATCGTCGAGCACCGCATCGACCGCCTCGACGCAGCGAGCAGGCAGAGCGTGCCGAGTTCGACGCAAGGTGACGAGGTTGATACCCGTCCTCAGCTCCGCCAGATTGTCGAGGCGTCGCACGGCACTGCCCGGCGCAGCGGCGACCAAGCGCGGGACGAGCAGGCACAGGCGATCAAGCATCAGGGTTGCAGCGTTGGCACGGTCGCGGCACGGTCGCCACTGCCGCGGTGCTGCGCGACCTCCGCCAGCGCCGCACGTCCAGACTGCAGGAGACGCATCGCGCCCTGCTCGGCACCGACCGAGCGCACGAGCCGCGTCACCAGAGCTGCGACCCAGAGGCCGGCAACGAGCGCGACGGCGGTGTTCGCGAAGGCCGAGAAGTCGTCCGAGTAGCTTCTCTGAAGCGCGAGCAGTAGGGCGCCATTCCTGGCAAGTGCCACGCCCGCGCCTGCGGCCCCGGGCCTGGCCATCATCAGGCCGCAGAGCAGCAGAGGCACGCCGAGAGCGACGGCGAGCGTTTCGAAATCCTGGACGCGTGGCAGAATGCCGAATTGCAAGACGCCCGCACCGACGACTGCGACGATTGACCAGCGGGCTAAGGACAGAATGGCGGGCGCGGGATCGTCCTGCGTGGCGAAGAGGCAGCAGACCATCACGGCCATCAGGGTTGCGGTCGCACCATCCGGCCAAGCCGTCGCAATCCAGACGGTGGCGCAGATCAGAATGGTGAGGAACGCGCCGAGGGCCGAGCGCAGGGCCATGCCATGATCACGATGTCGCGCGACCGCGCTGAACTCACTGCGCCAGGCGAGCGGAATCCGTAAGCGTCCCCCCTGCGCTACGTGAGCACGCAGCAACCGGCAATCGGCTGCGACATCGACGAAGGCGCGCAGGCGCTCAAGCAGGCTTGCGCGGAGGAGATCGTCCCAGCTCGACATTGGACCGAGTGGCCGCTCCGCCCTGGCGATCCGAACGCGCAGCAACTCGGCCTCCTCTGCCAGAGAGCCTTCCGCCACGGACCAAGCCTGAACACGGCGGAGAACATCCTGAAGGTCGGCTGCCAGGGTCCCGCGATGGCGCAAAGTGGAAATCCGATCTGCCAGGGTCGACAGAATCGGCGGCAGCATCAGCATGCGGCCATGCAGGATCCGAACCCATGTAACGGCTCGCTGACCGCCGGCATCGAAAGCGAGATGGGCGGCGAGGGTATCGATCTCCGCCGCGTCCACGGCGAGGCGAAGGCGCTGGGCCCGCACGGCAGGGTCGGCACCAGTCCCGGACAGAACCTCGGCTGTCCAGAGACCTGCCTCCCGCAGCCAAGCGTCGACCCGTGCGGAGACAGCCGGGCCGACCGGCTGCGGCAGGACAATGCTCGATACGAGCGTCGCGCAGACGATACCGAGGGAATTTTCCTCAGCACGGGCCACAGCAGTATCGAAGATCGCGTCCGGCTCAGTCACGCTCGGAAAACCGACAAGTGCGACGGTATAGCCGGCCAGCATGAAGAAGTGCGCGCGCGGCGTCCGGTCGATGGGGGACAGGTAGAGGCACAGCCCGGTCCAGAGCGCGACGGCGAGGACGAGGAGCTCCGGGGCGTCGATGAGGTTCGGCAGGAGGATGATGGCGACTGCCACGCCGACCAGAGTGCCACCGACATGGTAGATCCCCTTCGCGTGGGTCGCACCCGACAGAGGCTGGGTGGTGATGTAGACCGTCGCAAGTGCCCAGTAGGGCCGGGGCAGATCAGCCCATAGCGCGATCAGAAGAGCGAGGAGAGCCGCGCCGCACGTCTTTGTGGCGAAGACCCATTCGCGCCAGCCAGGGATGGGCATGGCAGCTGGTTCGGGACGATGACGGATGATGACGGACGCGCCCTTTGCCGGAGATGCTCGAAGGAGCCTGTGTGCGCAACGCTTGGTGAAAACCGCCGGCGGTCTGAAGAGATAACCAGGACAGCAGCAGCGGGGCCGACACCCCGCTGCGTTTCGTTCAGAGTGCGCCGGGATTACTTGGCCGCTGCCCGCGTTTGCGGAGCCACCCGGCCCGCGCTGTAGCCGGACGTGTAGGTCGCGCGGCCGGCGCTGAGTCCGGCATAGTTCTGATCGGACACCGCAGCGCTGTCCGGGCTCAGGCTGCCGAACAGGCCACCAGGACGTGAAACCGGCACTTCGATGTGGGCGCCCCAGACGTTGATCGCGCGGGTGTCCTGAGCAATCGCGGGCGAGGCCGAAGCGGCAAGGCTGAGAGCCAGCAGGCTTGCAGCGGCAGCGAGGCGGGGGGTCATAATCGTGTCCTTTTGGAGTTCTTGCGCCGGTTGGCGGGCGGTACGCGTCGCGTTGGAAGCAGCGCACAGCCACGCATATCAAATGCATTTGAGTAATGTCTGGCTAGTTTTGACGCTTAGATATGCTTTTTTGCATATCTAAGCGGCCAAGCCGTCTCCGGCGCGTTGGACGCAGGAATTGAAGCGGGCACTGCGTGCGGCACAGGACAAATTGCCAGCTTCTCGCGACAAGGAGCCATCCGGTGTCGGCAATTGATCGCCAAAACGCGAACTCAACGTCGTGTTTTGGTATAAACCGCCGCTGCGCGATCCCGGCGCGTTGAAGCGCTATGACGTCAGAAGATCACAAGCCTGAATCCCCGCCCCGCCGCCGGCAGACCCGAGGCGTGCCGCGTCCCGCGGGCCGTAGCCCCGTCCAAGACCGTAGTGCCGCGACGGTCCGCAAAATCAGCGCCGCCGCAGCCCGCCTCCTCGGGCGCGGCATCCCACCCTCCCGGCTTACAACTGCGCAGATCGCCCGAGAGGCCGGCGTGTCGGTGGGCGCCCTCTATCGCTTCTTTCCCGACAAGGAGACGCTGGTCCTCGCACTGGCTGCGGAGCGCTTCGAGGCATTCGAGGCGGCGCTTCAGCGGGAGATCGAACCCGGACTCCTTACGGCAAACGGGCCGGCCTTGATCGCGCGCCTCGTGAACGCTGCCGCCTGCCTGTTCGCTGCGCATCCGGAGCTTCGCACCATCGTCTACGACGGACCGGAACTCGATTGCGGGAACCTGCCTATGCAGGGGCGGCCCGGCTTTGGTGCAGCCGCACTGCTCCGGCGCCATATGGTTGAGGGGCTCGGCCACAAGGTGACGCCCGACCTCGAACTCCGGCTCCGCGTCGCGGCCGAAGCCGGAGATCGGTTGATCGGCTTTGCCTTCGAGCAGCAGGACCCGCAGCAGCGCGAGGCGATCCTCGACGAAGCGAAGCGCCTCCTGTCCGGCTACCTGTTCGGATAGCAATGGGCCGGCATCGCGCAGCGACCCTAAGGGTCACCGCCTGCGGCCAAGCTGTTCGATGTCTTTCAGAGCGGGTCGGTCGACGTTCCGCGGAGGATCACTTGAGGCGACCGTCAGGGCCGCAACGAAGGTCCGCTTGTCGGGTTTTGATCGCCGGAAGCGGTCGGGCCGCTCTCGGCCAGCTCCCGCCGGCAGCTCTGCGCCCAACTTGGTCGTTGCGATAATCCCATGTGTTCGCCTGACTGGACGTGGCGGTCAGTGCGGCCGGCTCGCGAAAGAGTGTTGGTCTGAGCTGGACCCGCGGAACAACCCAGTACGCCGGGGCTTGTGCGCTTCCTCACAATCGCGCGCTGTAAGGACCGGGAGTTTCCGCTGAGACTTTCCTGCCGTCTGCGCGTTCAAACCACTGTGGGACGCAAGAGCCCGCTGACGGGAGGTTTGACATGGCGGCCAGCGGCAGCGTCGCGCAGGCGCACGCCTTCCCTACACTGTCCGAGTCCGAGCACCGTGCGCAACTGCGCCGCGCCGTCATCGCCGGAACCATCGGCACAACCATCGAGTGGTACGACTTCTTCCTCTACAGTACAGTCACGGGCCTCGTCTTCGCCAAGCTGTACTTTCCCCAATCCGATCGCCTGGTCGGCACGCTTGAGGCGTTCTCCGTTTACGCGCTCGGATTCGTCGCCCGGCCAGTGGGGGCTGCGATCTTCGGCCACTACGGCGACCGGATCGGGCGCAAGTCGGCGCTGATCGCGACGCTCCTCCTGATGGGACTCGCGACCTTCCTCGTGGCTTTCGTGCCGAGCTACCAGTCCATTGGCATCTGGGGCGCGGTCATCCTCACCGTCCTGCGCGTGGTGCAGGGGATCGGCGTCGGCGGCGAATGGGGTGGCTCGGTTCTCTTGGCGATGGAGTGGGCGCGGACCAACGAGCACCGCGGCTTCATCGCGTCCTGGCCGCAGCTGGGCGTGCCCGCTGGCCTGTTTCTGGCAAACCTCGCGGTGCTCGCCTTCAGCGCGATCTCGGGTGACCAGTTTCTGAGCTGGGGCTGGCGTGTGCCGTTTGTCCTCAGCATCCTGCTCGTCGGGCTCGGCCTTTGGATCCGGCTCGGCATTCATGAGACGCCGGCCTTTCGCGCCGTCACGGCAGCTCAGACCGTGGAGCGGGCGCCGGTGATCGAGGTGCTGCGCCAGCACCCACGTGAGGTCGCGCTCACGGCTCTGGCTCGCATGGGCGAGCAGGCGCCCTTCTACATCTTCACGGCCTTCGTCTTCAGCTACGGCGTCGGCGAGCTGAACCTATCGCGGGACCTGTTGATCGGCTCGGTGCTGGCCGCCTCGGCGGTATCGCTCGTCACGATCCCGCTGAGCGGCTGGCTCTCCGATCGGTTCGGCCGGCGACGCGTCTACATGGCCGGCGCTGCGCTCACGGGCGTGTACGGGGTGGTCTACTTCGCGCTGCTCGACACCCAGGTTCCAGCCCTGATCGTGCTGGCGATCATCCTCTCGCTGGTCCCGCACGACGTGATGTATGGGCCGCAGGCCGCAATGATCGCCGAGTGCTTCCCCGGGCGGCTGCGCTACAGTGGCGCTTCGCTCGGCTACCAGCTCGCCTCGATCCTGGCGGGCGGCCCGGCCCCGCTGATCGCCACCGCGCTGATCGCGCAGACCCATTCCGGCTACGCCATCTCTGGGTTCATCGCGGTCTGCGCCGTGATCAGCCTCGGCGCGACGGCCCTGCTGCGCGACTACACCAACCGCGATCTGGACCCTAGCTGAACCCGGTCCGGCGCGACCATCCCTCAACGCGTTCATCGCGGAGGACGGCAGCCGGGCCGGCACTCGGTTTCGAGAGCGGAAGGGAGGGAATACCACCAGGCCCGTCTCCCTCCTGCGTACTCCTGCGGGCGTAACATTACGGAGTGCAAGCTCATGAAATTGCTACGTTATGGCCCGATCGGCCGCGAGAAGCCGGGCCTCTTGGACGCGGACGGCGCCATCCGAGATCTATCGGGCACGGTCGCTGACCTGGATGGCGCCGCTCTCTCACCTGCCACGCTGAAGCGAATTGCCGCCCTGGATCCGCAAACGTTGCCCATCGTCCCCGGCACGCCACGCTACGGTGTACCCGTTGCCAGAGTGGGCAAGTTCGTCGCTATCGGCCTCAACTTCACCGATCACGCCAAGGAGGCCGGAATGGCAATTCCGACCGAGCCAGTCGTGTTCATGAAGGCGGTCTCCTGTCTTGTCGGACCCAACGACGACGTGGTCCGCCCTAAGCGCTCGACCAAGATGGACTGGGAGGTCGAGCTAGGCATCGTGATCGGCACCAAGGCCCAATACGTGCCGGTCGAACGGGCGCTGGAGCACGTTGCCGGATACTGTGTCGTCAACGACGTATCAGAGCGCAACTTTCAACTTGAGCGCGGCGGTCAGTGGGACAAAGGCAAAAGCTTCGACACCTTCGGTCCGGTCGGTCCGTATCTCGTTACCGCTGATGAGGTCGGCGACGTCCACGCGCTCGGCATGTGGCTCGACGTGAACGGCGAACGCATGCAGACGGGCAACACCTGCACGATGATCTTCCGTTGTGACGAGATCGTCAGCTACCTCAGTGAAATTATGACGCTGATGCCTGGTGACGTGATCTGCACCGGAACTCCGCCCGGGGTCGGTATGGGCATGAAACCGCCGCGCTATCTTCAGGTCGGGGACGTGATGACGCTGGGCATCGAGAAGCTGGGTGAGCAGCGGCAGAAGGTGTTGAACTTCCCGGAGAACGCGCCATGAACCGGCTCGATCTTGAGGGTAGGCGAGCGGTGGTCACGGGGGCCGGAACAGGTCTCGGCCTCGCCATCGCCGGACGCCTGACCGCCTCCGGCGCCCGAGTGGCGCTTTGGGACAGGGACGCTGCCAGCCTGGGTCGCGCTGCCGCGATGCTCGGCTCGGCGGCCCAGGCAGTGACCGTCGACGTCTCCAGCGCGGGTGCGATCGCCGACGGCTTGGCACAGACCCTGTCCGGACTCGGCGGCATTGACGTGCTGGTGAATAACGCCGGCATCTCCGGGCCCAACACGACATTGTGGGAGTACCCAGTCGAGGATTGGCGGCGGGTGCTCGACATCAATCTGAGCGGCGTTTTCCTGTGCTGTCGGGCGGTCGTTCCGCATATGATCGCGAGCGGCTATGGCCGAATTGTCAATGTCGCCTCAGTCGCCGGCAAGGAGGGCAATCCGAATGCAGCAGCCTACAGCGCGAGCAAGGCGGGGGTCATCGCGCTGACCAAGTCGCTCGGCAAGGAACTCGCGCGCACTGGGGTGGTCGTGAACTGCGTGACGCCGGCCGCGGTGAGGACGGCGATCTTCGACCAGATGAGTGAGGAGCACGTGCGCTTCATGCTCTCGAAGATTCCGATGGGGCGCTTTGGCCAGGCCGAGGAGGTGGCGGCACTCGTGGGGTGGCTGTGTACGGCGGAGTGCTCGTTCTCCACCGGCGCCGTGTTCGACCTCTCCGGCGGGCGCGCAACCTACTAAGCGCGGATCCGCGCAACGGCTATCGGCCTCAGGTCGCAAGCGGGCGCGTAAGCTTGCGCCGAACGCGGAACGCTGACGTCGATTGCGAGCGGAGCTGAGAGATCATCTCGAGCGCGCCGGCGCAAATCCACTCCGCCCGCTCCTGCGAGGTCTCCTCCAGCAGCCCGCCTTGTCGCGGTCAGACCCTTCCATCGAGGCCCCAGCCGTAGAGAACTCGTCTTGCCTCGCCGCCCTGGTCGGTTGTGGAGCCCGACGCCCACCCGCGCGGCCGAGACGCTGTGCGATCGCCAGGCTACGATCGGATCCCGTCTGCGCGGGTTGTCGAGTCAGGATTGCAAGTCGAAATGCATGTGAATGCCGGATCATTCACAGTCGAGACAGCAAAGCCGCGGCCCTTGTTACGTCTCGCGATTGGCAGATGGCCGCAGATCAGTGCGGACACTTCGCGGCCGTCCAATTCTGGCGTCGGCGCCGTGATGCAGACCCTCAGCGTCATCTGGTCTGGACCAGTCAGACCGGGGCAAGACGGGTGCGTGGTCGACGGCAGTGGATCAGCCACAGCACGATAGCCACGTTGAGCGCGTTCCACGCCAACCCGTTGGCGAATGCCGCATGGTAGGAGCCGGTGGCGTCGAAGATCACCCCTGTGAGCCAGCCGCCGAGCGCCATGCCGGCCAGCGTCGCCATCAGCACCGCACCGATCCGCGCGCCGGCCTCCTCGGCCGGGAGGTACTCGCGCACGATGATCGCGTAAGCGGGAACGATGCCGCCCTGGAACAGGCCGAACAGAGCCGAGATCACGTAGAGCGAGGTCAGGTCGTCGAAGGCGAGATAGAGCGCGAGCGCCACCGCCTGAAGCAGCGCTCCGGCCAGCAACGTCGCGAGGCCGCCGATCCGGTCGGCGACAAAGCCCGAGGCGACCCGGCTGACGATCCCGAAGCCGAGCATCAGCGACAGCATCTGCGCACCCCGGGCGACGCCGTAGCCGAGGTCGCTGCAGTAGGCCACGATGTGGACCTGCGGCATTGCCATCGCCACGCAGCATGCGATCCCGGCCACAACCAGGAGCCCTTGGATCGCCGCGGGCGACAGCGCCATCGCGGCTTGTGGACCGACCGTGCTCGTCTCCGGTGCCCGCGGTGCCCGGCCGCGCATCAGCAGCGCGAGCGGCAACATGGCAATGAGGCAGAACAGACCGATGCCTCCCTGCGTCGCGCGCCAGCCGTAAGCGTGGACCGCGTGCTCCACGACCGGCGGCCAGAGCGTGCCTGCGAGGTAGTTGCCGGACGCACACAACGCCACGGCGAGGCCGCGCCGGCGCCAGAACCAGCGCGACACGTCGGCCATCAGCGGCCCAAAGGCGACCGAGCTGCCGAGCGCGCCGACGAGCACGCCATGCACGAGAGCGAACTGCCAGAGGCTCGTCGAGAGGGCGCTCAGCCCGTAGCCGAGGGCTAAGCAGAGCGTGCCGAGGATCAGCGGGGGCACGATCCCGATACGGTCTGCGAGCCGTCCCATCAGGAGGCCGCCGACCGCGAAGCCGAGCATGGTGAGGGTGTAGGGCAGTGCGGCCGCCGCCCGGTCGATCCCAAACTCGGACTGGACCGCCGGCAGCACCACGACGACCGACCACATGCCGACACCGCCGACCGTGCCGAGCGCGATCGCGGCGGCGAGCCGACGCCACGCGAGGCCTGAGTCAATCGCCTCATCCTCGGCTGTTCCTGAGTGCATCTCCCCCCCGTCGGCGCGGCGTGATCCACGCAACGATTCCGCTGTCGTTGGTGTCTCGCCTCAGGCAATCGATCAACTGCCGGGTGCGGTCCAGCAATGCGGGGAACCGGCGGCCGCGGATGAGCAAGTCGCGCCGCCTCACCGCCCGCTGAGGAGATCGCTGCGAAACGAGGCATCTAGTCGCCGCATAAAATGCTCGGCGCAGCACATATGCTCGTGCATCACGCGACCAACCGCCTCGCCATCCTCCGCCCGGAAGGCGGAGGCGAGCCGGCGATGACTGTCCAGGTTATGAGCTCCGAAGGCGGCGTACTCCGTCGCGCTCCCGCCCTGGAACTCGACGAGGTCGCGCAGTAGGCTATTGATGAAGCGGCACATGAATGCGAGCAGCGCGTTGTCGCTCGCATCGCAGAGCAGGTCGTGGAAGGTCAGTTCGAGGTCGCGGCCGCGCGTATGCTCGCCGGCCGCGAAGGCGACCTCACAGGCCGCGATGTTCTCGTCCAGTCCATCCAGCGCGTCGCCGTCGAGCCTACCCACCACCTCGGCGCCCAGGGCGACCTCAAGGCCGCGACGCACGGCGTAGACCTGAGCAAAGTCGAGCCGGCGGAAATGCAGGAAGCGGCGCAGCTGCTGCGCGGCGGCGTCGATCGAGACTGGCCGGATCTCGGCGCCACCACTCGGACCTGGGCGCATTGTCACCAATCCCTGCACCTCCAGGGCCTTCAGCGCCTCCCGGATCGTACCCTTAGAGCAGCCGTAATGCTGCATGAGGGTCTGCTCGTTCGGCAGCCTCTGGCCAGGCTCCATGCGCTCCCGAGCGATGCGGCCGCAGAGATCGTCGGCGATCTGGTCCGACAACTTGATCCGCCGTATGGGTGTCGGAGCCCCCCCCGCATGCTCCGTGGTCTTCAGGCGGTCCACGTAACCTCCTGGTCGATCGGATAGATCGGGCGGGCGAGCTTGGCGAAGGGGAACTTGCGGTAATCTGAGCTTGTCACCCCGGCGCTGGCGCATTCGACGACGGCGCGGGCGATTGGCTCGAAGACCGGGCGGCAGTACATGCGCGACTTGAGAATCAGGAAGCGCGCCTCGCGCGTATCGATCCCGACCCCCGTGAAGATCGCGAGGTCCCAGGGCTCGTGCGGCTCCTCAGACACCAGGACGCGCGTCCGGCCGGTATCGAGCACGGCGGCGCGGCCCATGGAGAAGCGCTGCCCCGTATAGGTCGGGCCGGTAACGACGTAGCCGCCGTCGCCGAGCGCCGCGACCCGGCCGGTCAGCGCGAGCGGCGCCCGGCGGGGGAAGCCCGGGAGAGCCACTTTGTTGCCGAGCCGGATCTCCGTGGCGGCACCGATCCCGGCCGCGAACAGGACGGCCACGCATTCGGGATCGCAGATCGGCCCGACAACGACCCCGTCGAGGCCCTCCACTAGGCAGGCGGTGAGCACATCCATCACGTCGCAGGTGCCCCCCGACATGCAGTTATCGCCGTGGTCGAGGAGCAGGACCGGCCCGATTCCCGGCCGTTCGGCGGCTGCACGCGCCACGGCGATGGTATCAACGAGGGGGGCCTCGTCGTAGACGAATTCCGCCCGCCGCGCCCAGAGCGCGGCACCGAGCTCCGTCGCGGCTTCCCGCGCCAGCGCCGCGCTCTCTGCCACCACGACGAAGGACGCGCCGGCCTCGGGCAGATCTGCGAGGCCGAACCCGCCGAACAGCGTGGCGGCGAGGAGGCCGGGCCGGGCCTCCATCGCCCGTGATGCCTCGACTAGGTCGGCCATCGCTCCCGGCACGCGGGTGTCCATCCGCAACGTGTGGGCGAGCTGGGGCGGGTGGCACCAGGCTTGGTGCGGGCGCATGCCCTCATCGAGCATGCGCCCGACGAGGCGGGCGACATGCGCGCCCGTGTCGACCATGTCCACGTGCGGGTAGGTCTTGAAGCCGACAATGACATCAGCTGCCTCGACCATGCGAGCGGTGACGTTGGCGTGAAGATCGAGGGCGACGCCGAGGGGCACATCGGGTGCGATTGCGCGAATCCGGGCGAGGAGCTCGCCCTCGCCGTCATCGTGACTCTCGGTCACCATCGCGCCGTGCAGGTCGAGGAGGATTGCCTCGCAGCCCTCCGACACGGCAGCCAGGATGGCGGCGGCAAGCGCCTCGAAGGCCGCGTCCGCCACGGGCCCGCTTGGGTTGGCATGGGCCATGACCGGTACGGCGATCTCGGCGCCGCGTGCCTGCGCGAAGGCCAGGAAGGCACCGAGCGCCGTTGCGCTGCCAGTACCGGCCTCGCGCGCGGCATCACCCCAGAGGGGCCGGAACGCTGCAATCGGAGTGGCGAGGGGCGAGAAGGTGTTCGTCTCGTGGTTGAGGCGAGCGGTCACGATACGCATGGCGGCCCTCGGAGAATGCCGGATGGGAAGGGTGCCTAATGGGCCTTCACGCCAAGGAAGCGATCGCGCGCCGCCTCGTCCCGCGCGAAGTCCGCCGCGCTGGCGTGATAGACGATGCGGCCGAGCTCAAGGATGTAGTGCCGGTCTGCGAGGCTGGTGCAGACCGCGAGGTTCTGCTCGACGAGCAGGATCGGCACCCCAGCGTCGCGGATGAGGCGGATCTGCGCAACGATTTCCTCGACGATGACAGGGGCGAGCCCCTCGACCGGCTCATCGAGCATCAGGAGCTTCGGGCCGTTGAGCAGGGCGCGGGCGATCGAGAGCATCTGTTGCTCGCCGCCGGAGAGCTGGGCGCCGCCGTTGCGCCGTCGTTCCTCCAAGCGCGGGAAGATCCGGTAGATGTCGCGGATCGACCAAGGTGCACCCTTGCGGACGGCAATTCGCAGATTCTCCTCGACGGTGAGCAGGCCGAAGATGCCGCGGTCCTCTGGTACGAGGCACAGGCCCGCTCGGGCGACGCGATGGGGGGTCCAGCCGGCGAGATCGTTGCCGCCGAACGTCACCCGGCCGCTGCGTGGCGGCAGCAGGCCGCTGATGCTGCGCAACGTCGTGGTCTTGCCCGCACCGTTTCGGCCGAGCAAGCAGACGATCTCGCTCGGCCGCACCTCAAGGCTCACGCCTTGGAGAATATGGCTTTTGCCATAGTAGCCGTGGACGTCGTCGAGTCGCAGCGCCGCGCCCGCGCTCATCGGAGGTCTCCCGTGATCATGTTGCCGAGATAGGCTCGGCGCACCTCCGGATCGTCGCGCACCTCTGCCGGCCGTCCCTCGACCAGGACCTGGCCAGCGCGCATCACGGTGACCGTGTCGCTGATGTTCATCACGATGCCCATGTTGTGCTCGATGAACAGGACCGTGTGATCGCGGCCAAGATCTCGAATGAGGTCGGTCATCGCGCCAATGTCGTCTGTGCCCATCCCGGAGGTGGGCTCGTCGAGAAGGATGACCCGGGGCCGGGCCGCCATGGCCATGCCGACTTCCAGCCGGCGCTGCTGCCCGTGCGAGAGTTCGCCGGCCGCACGTTCGGCGGCACCCGCGAGATCGAGCCGCCGCAGAAGCGCGTCCACGGTATCCTGGGTCGCGTCGCGCTCCGGCACGCGACGCCAGGGTGCTAGGGCCGACCAGGGCGTGCGCCCCTGCGCGGCGAGGCGCAGGTTCTCACGCACGCTCAAGCTTGCGAACAGGCTCGTAACCTGGAACGAGCGGGCGAGGCCGAGCCGCACCCGGTCATCGTCGCGGGTGCGGGTGATGTCCCGGCCGCTGAGGCTGATCCGCCCGGTCGCGGCACGGATGCGGCCGGTCAGAGCGTGGAACAAGGTTGTCTTGCCCGCGCCATTCGGTCCGATGATCGCGTGGACACTGTTTTCGCGCACCCGCAGGGAGACGTCCTTGAGGGCGATGAAGCCGCCGTAGCGGACGCCGAGACCCTCGGTAGCGAGAACGGGTTCGGGACTTGATGCCGGCGTGCTCACGGGCGGCGCTCCTCCGGCACGGTTCTATCCGAGATGGATGCGGTCTCCGTGCGGGTTCCCCGCGCGAAGAGGATGGCTGCCCGCTCGATTAGGCCCCAAAGACCGCGCTGCATGAACAAGGCGATGGCGACAAGCAGAGCGCCGAGGAGCAGGAGCCAGCGCGGCCAGATCGCCGAGAGGAGATCGCCGGCGACGAGGTAGAATGCTGCCCCGAGCACCGAGGCGAACAGGTTTGCACTGCCGCCGATGATCGTCATGATCAGCAGCGTCTCGCTGGCGTGATACTCGATATTGGAAAGAGGGGCGACGCCGATCAGCATCGCGTGCAACGCCCCTGCCAGCGCCGTGACGGCCCCCGAGATCGCGAAGGCCGCGACCTTGAAGGCGCGCACCGGGAAACCGATGGCGCTCGCCCGGGCCTCGTTGTCGCGGATCGCCAGCAAGGTGCGGCCGAAAGTCGAGAGCGCCACGCGCTGGAGAGCGGCGAAGAGCGCGAGGAAGAGCACGGCTACGAAGCCGTAATACGCCCAGGGATCCGCGAGCGCCCGAGTCCCGATTTGTGGGCGTGGCACATTGAGCAGGCCGTTGTCGCCCCCGGTCAGGTTGCTGAACGTGTAAGCCAAGAAATAGAACAGTTGCGAGAAGGCGAGCGTCAGCATCACGAAATAGACGCCCTGCCGCCGGATCGAGAGCCAACCGACTGCGGTCGCGGCCGAGGCGCCGACGAGGGCGACGGCCGGCAGCATTGCCGCGGCCGGCCAGTCGGCGCGCAGGAGGAGCAAGCCGGCTGCGTAGCTGCCCAGTCCAAAAAAAATGCCTTGGCCGAAGGACAGCAGCCCCGTGTAGCCGAGAAGCAGGTTGCAGGCCGCCGCGGCCAGTCCGTAGATCAAGATCTCGCTGGCGAGCGTGCCCGAACGCAGAAGGAGCGGCAGGGCAAGGACAGTTGCCGCGGCGAGACCGAAATGGACGAGGGGACGTTCGAGGAGGCGGGTCATCGCGGGGCCCCTCACGCTCGACCGAACAGGCCGCGCGGCATCATGACGATGACCGCGGCCATGCCGAGATAGATCACCAGCCTTGCGCCTTCCGGCCAGAGCGTCGCCATCAGGCTCTGTGCGATACCGACCGCGAGCCCCGCCGCCAGAGCCCCGGCGTAGCTACCCATGCCCCCGATCACCACGACCACGAAGGCGACGCTCAACGCCTCGACGCTCATGAACGGGTCGACGCCGCGGATCGGCGCGGCGAGTGCCCCAGCGAGGCCTGCGAGTCCGGCACCGAGCCCGAACACCGCCGTGTTGATGCGCCGCGTGTCATAGCCGAGGAGTGCCATGTTCTCGGGCGACTCGGACCCGGCCCGCACGATCGCCCCAAGCCGTGTGCCCTCGAGTAGCCACCAAAGGCCGGCGGCGAGCACCGCCGTGAGCGCGATCACGAAGAGCCGGTATTCCGGGTAGATGAAGTCGCCGAGGATCAGGACGCCGGATAGGCTGTCGGGCGGCGCGAGATTGCCGCCGATCGGCCCCCAAACGATGATCACAACCTCCTGCACGACCAGCGCGAGGCCGACGGTGGCGAGGATGTGGAAGGTGTGCGCCTGGGCGTAGATCCGACGCAGCAGCACCGCCTCGGTCAGAGCGGCAAGTGCTCCGACACCCAGGCAGGCCAGCGGCAGGGCGAGCCAGAAGCTCACCCCCCTGTCGACCATCTCGTAGGCGAAGTACGCCCCGAGCATGTAGAAGGCCCCGTGCGCGAAGTTCACGAACTGCAAAAGGCCGAAGATGACGCTCAATCCCACCGCCAGCAGGAAATAGAGCATCCCCAGGCCGATGCCGTTGAGGATCTGAAACAGGTAGGTCACGCGAGCCTCTGTGCAGATGCGACCAAGACGCCGGGCGTGCGGCTCAGGTCATCTTGCAGCCCGCAGCCTCCGGCGAGAGGAACGACTTCCCGGAGCTGACGATATCGACGAAATCGTCCTTATCAGCCATCGAGGATTTGGGTTTGCCTTTCAGCAGGTAGTAGTTCTTGATGACCTGATGATCGGCGGCACGGATTTCCTCCTCGCCCGTGAGGCCCGCATAGGTCAGGCCCTCGAGCACCTTGGTCACGGCCGGTCCGTCGGTGGAACCGGCCTTGGCGGCCGCGTCGAGCAGAAGCTTCGTCAGAAGATAGGAGCCCGCAAAGGAGTAGTTCGGGCTGAATTTGCGCGTCTCGCGCACTTTGGCGACGAGGGCCTTGTTCAGCGGCGAGTCGATGCCGTGCCAGTACTGCGCGCCGAAGTAGATGCCGTCACACAAGTCGGGACCCAGCGCCTCGAACTGCTCAAGGCCAGAAGCCCAAGCGAGTACGATGGTCATGCGCTTCTTGAGCCCGAAGCTTACCGCCTGCCGCAGTGTGTCGGAGGATTGCGCACCGAAGCTCAGGATCAGCAACACGTCGGGCTTGGCTGCGATGGCATTCGTCAGGTAGCCACTGAACTCCTTCTCGGCGAGTGAGTGATAGCTGTTGCCGACATGCTCAACACCCTTCTCTTGGAAGACTGCCTTGGCAGCGCTGAGCAGCCCTTCACCGAAGACGTATTGCGGCGTGATCGTGTACCAGCGCTTCGCCTGCGGCATTTTCTCGATCAAGGGGCGTACGGTCTGAGCGATCGCTCCGTGGGTAGGCACGCTCCAGCGGAAGGTGCCGTGGTTACACTCTTTACCGGTGATCTCGTCGGCACCCGCGGTGGTGAAGAACACGCCACCGCCGTTGCTCACCTCCTTGCCCATGACGAGTGCTTCAGAGGACAGGATCCCACCGGCAAAGAGCCGCGTGCCCTCGGCCATGGCCTCCTGAACCCTGCGCGCCGCGGTGGCGGGTTTGCCCTCCGTATCGAGATCGCGGGCGATGGCCTTCCGGCCCAGCACCGTGCCGGCCTCCTCGGCCGCGAAGGTCGCTCCGAGCGCCGCAAACTTCCCGTTCGCCGCGAAGGCACCTGACATCGGCAGGGGTGCGCCGACCACCAGTTGACCATCCACTGCAGCAGCACCGCGAAGCAGCGGCGGCGCACTGAGCGCTGCGGCGGCGAGAGCGGTCTGCGTCAGGAATGCACGACGGGTGAGCATGGCGGCCTCCGCAACAGTGACGGTTAGGGAATCATCCGAACTATACGCATCAATTGTCCCGCGGAGATACAGAGCCAGCGAGAAAAAGCCGGCCTCTCTGTCATTACACCCCTCGCCACGATGCTCGCGGCAACCGGACCTCCGCTTCAATTCGCGGCGTGGCTCGGGCATGAAGCGATCACGTGCCGCGCGAGGGCGGGTCGCAAACCCGGACGCAAGCCGCGGAAGGGCTTCTGCCATCCCGCTTTCATGCTTTGTCCGCGTCGGAAAATCCGAAGCAGTAGGCCAGCAATTGGTTCTGCGCGCGGGCCAGGCGCCTGAGAACTTGAAGACCTTGCGCAGCCACAGCATCGCCTCGAAGCCGCAGATCGTGTGGCGGGCCGTATGGAAGGTCCGGAAGCCGCCGACGCGAGGCATCGCTCGTTTGACCCGGAAGCGGCCCCTCTCGATCCCCTGCTGCAGATGCTTGGTCAGGTGGTGCACCGGCGTGCGCGGCAGCAGGCCCGCACCCATGGCGAAAAAAGCCCCGCGTCAATGTGGCTTCAATTTGAGAATGGCTGGCGAGAACGATGAAATGGCCGACGGCCATCCAGTCTCGTCCAGCGCTGGCCAGCCTGTCGGACGGGACACAAACTGGACACCACCTCCAGCCATTCGCGCTAAGTGCTTGATTTTGCTGGCGCGCCCTACGGGAATCGAACCCGTGTTTTCGCCGTGAAAGGGCGACAACTGACACGCTCTGGTACGCGCTGACGAGAGATAAAATCGTTATGAGACAGTGGGATACGCACTGACGTAGCGCGTGACTCTCAGGTTGTCGCAGCGAATTTCCACACGTATACTCCCCAAATTCTTCCCAGAAAAGCGGGGCAGGGCAGGGGGCATGGCTCGGACGGTTCGTGATGCGAAGCTAGAGTCCCGGACGGCGCGGCTCGCACTGCCCGTTAGGACCGAACCGCATTGGAAAGCGCTCGATGGCGGTCTTGCCCTCGGCTACCGGAGAAACAAGCGCGGCGGCGCATGGCTTGCGAGGCGTTGGGACGCCGAGAAGGCCGGATACAGAGAGGCGGCGATCGGCAAGGCCGACGATGTTCAGGATGCCGATGGTCAAACCGCTTTCTCGTTCAGTCAGGCTCAGGCCGCGGCGCGTGAATGGTGGCGCCGGGAAGAGCGCGTCGCCGTCGGGCTCGAAGCCGTTGCGGCTGGCCCCTACACCGTCGAAGCGGCCTTGCGAGACTACTTCGCTGCTCGGGAGCGGAAGGGCTCAAAGGGGGTCTACAGCGACCGCCGATATGCCGACACGCGCATTGTGCCCGACCTAGGCGGCGTCGAGGTCGGAAAGCTGACGACGGTTCGCATCCGACGCTGGCACGAAGGATTAGCCGTAAAGCCTAAGCTCGTGCGGGCGCGAGCAGGGGCCGAGACCCGTCGGTCAATCGACCTCGATCGCGACGACCCCGAAGCTGTTCGCGCTCGCCGCGCGTCCGCAAACCGGATTCTCACGATCCTGAAGGCGGCTCTCAATCACGCCTATCACGAGAACCATGTTGCGAGCGACGAGGCATGGCGCAAAGCCAAGCCCTTCCGTGAAGTCGACTCTGCCATCGTTCGCTACCTGACCGGGCCGGAGCAAAAGCGGCTCGTGAACGCCTGCGAGCCCGACTTTCGGCAACTCGTGCAAGCCGCGCTTCTTACGGGATGCCGCTACGGGGAGTTGATCGCCATGCGAGTCGGTGACTTCAATCCCGACGCAGGGACGCTCGCGGTCCGAAAGTCGAAGTCGGGGAGGGCGCGACACGTCGTGCTTACCATCGAGGGGCAACGGCTCTTCGAAGGGCTTGTAGCTGGCAGGATCGCGCGCGACGGCCTTTTCGTTCGCAGTGACGGCAAACCCTGGGGCGCCTCCCATCAGCAACGCCCGCTCGAAGCGGCCTCGGTCCGCGCTCATGTCGAACCCGCCGCGACGTTTCATATCCTGCGCCACACGTATGCCAGCACGGCCGTGATGCGCGGCATCTCACTCGAGGTCATCGCCGAGCAGTTAGGGCACGCGGACACGCGCGTGACGAAGAAGCATTACGCCCATCTCGCCCCGAGCTACGTCGCGCAAGCGATTCGCGCCAGCTTCGGCGACCTGGGGCTCGTCGGGGAAAATGCCGTGGTCTCGATCAGTCGCTAAGCAAATAACATGACCGACTTAATCGGTCATGTGCCCCAAACCGCCGATTAAATCGGTCATGTCATCAGATATCAGAGATTTTTTATTTCAGTTATCCCCAAAACCTCTTGAGTGTGCGCCCGAGTGTCATCTACGGCTCAGAGCGACCCGCAGCGGCGCAACGAGGCTCAATATGGTCCGCACCGAAGATCGAATGGCCAGTAATTTTTCTGAACTCGAAAATTTCACGATCGACGAGTTCAGCGCATGGGCCCGAATTAGCCGGGCCACCACTTACCGCGCGATCAAAGATCGCTCGCTCGTCGCCTACAAGGTCCGAGGCCGCACTATCATCCGCCGGTCAGATGCAGAAAAGTTCACCGCCCGCGCGCGGATGAACTAGCGCTCACCTTCCAAACCAATCCAGGCAGATCGCCACGCCGGGCAAATGCCCGGCGAGCGGCGGCGCATGTCCAAAGGGGCTGAATATGATCGAGCATGATCACGCTGCCGAACTTGCCGAAACTATCGAGCAGGCCGGATACGGCACCGAGGCCGACGGCCTTCATCTCGGGCCAACCGACCTCACGCTCGTCGCGAAGGCGCTTCGCGCCCTGGCGGCGCTTGCTGCCGCGGTCGCGCTTCCCGCCGAGCCTGAAATCGCCTGAAGAGCAAGCTCCACCTTCGAGACGGAATCCTAAAATAAAAGCCGGACGGCCCCTCCGTCCGGCCTTTGTTTATTTCGTGCCCCGAAAAGTAATTCTTGCCCCATTGACGCAAATATCTCTGATCGTGTGAACTAACTCGATCAACCCCGAACGAATGAGGTTCGAATGACTGTACTGCGCATCAAAGATCTCGTGAACCGGGGGCCCTTCGGCAGAACGAAGCTCTTCGCCGACATTGCGGCAGGACGGCTCGTCGCTCGCAAGATCGGCCGCTCGACGGTCGTCCACGAGAGCGACTGGCGCGCATATCTTGAGGGCACGCCGCGGGCTGCAAAAGCATAGCGATCGGCAAAAAGCCCCGACGTTGGCGCGTCAGGGCTTTCCGAATGGGTCTTAGATTAGCTTCAGGTGATAAAATGGGTATCAAGTTTCTGGCGAGGCCGCAAGGTCTTTGGGTAATTACCGACGAGGATTTTGACCATAAAGATTGCCCCCATAAACGGCCCGAGATCCGTCCGCATGAATCCGACGACGCAAAGATTTTCGACGAAGATCCTCTCAAGGCGTACATCATACGTGAATGGCGCCACATCGATGCGCAAAGTCCGCACGAATATGCGGATCTTCTAGAATTTCATTGTTTGACGATCGTCTTTCGGTCCGGATGGCGTGTGCGCGTCATCGCTCTTTACACCGATGCGAGCGTTCATGTCCCGTCCGATCTTGCTTACTTCGAAGCCGAAGACCTAATCGCCAAGCGCGACCCTCGGATCGGTCCGTTTTGGAATCTGCCGAAGGCCGAGATTTTGCCCGAGGTCCGCTTGATGGGTCTTCCCCCTAAGGTGGCGCTTCAGCGTCAGAAGGCCCGACTCTCTCGGCTTATGGCCGCCGAGGCCAAAGCCGTAACCGGCTACCCCGCGGCGCTCTGAGAGCCGTCATGCCCCCCGAGCCTCCGCGCTCCGGTGTAGACCGGCTGACTGCGCTCGAAGTCCGCCTTCGCATGCGCGAGAACGGCTGGCCGTCGATTCCGATCACGCCGCATGACGGCAAGCACAAGGCCGACGGGAAGCGCCCCGCGATCACACGTTGGGAGCGCCTTGCCGTCTTCGCCGAGGACATGCCCCTTCCGCTTTGGCGTGAGGTCGAGTCGTTGGCGCGCCGGTATCCCGACGCGCAAGGGACGGGCGTACCCTGCGGGTCTGTCATCGGCATCGATATCGACGTGTCGGACTCGGCGCTCGTCGAAGAAATTCAGGGCATGGCCTTCTCGGTCTTCGGGCCGACGCCGTTCATTCGCGAGGGCCGGGCTCCCCGTCGCCTTCTCGTCTATCGTGCGGCCGAGGCTATGCCGAAGTCAGCGCACAAGGCGTTGAACGGGGCGGGCGACGGGATCGACATTCAGGCTGTCGGCTCGCAGTTCGTCGCCTTCGGCATTCACCGGAGCACTTGGCGCCCGTACCGCTGGATCGGCGCAGAAAGCCCGCTGACGGCCTCGCCTGACGAAGCGCCCGAGATCACGGCCGAGCAAGTCGCGGCCTTCCTGAGCCTTGTAAATGGCGTCCTGCCCCTTTCCGCATCCGGCTCAGGTCGCAAGCGCACCGGGGGCGGCGGATCAGCCGAGGTCGTGCGGGACGCCGAAGGCTTTGTCGTCGACGGTCGCGAGACGCATCTTACGAACTTGGTGTGGCGTGCCGCGTGCGGGTTCGCCGAGCGGGGCGATCCGCCGACCGTCGAAGCTCTGACCGATGCCGCTTGGGCCAACTTCCTGACGACCGCACGGCCCATCGTCGGGGGCCGTGAGTGGACGAAGGCAGAAGCCGAGGCGAAGGCCCGTGCCACTCTCGATCGCGTGAAGCGCGGTCTCGCCAAGCTGCCGCCTAAGCGCGAGACCGTCGCGCCGACCTATCACGATGCCGCTCGCCCGCTCGCCGAGGCCGGGGCTGCTGTCCGTGCCGGTGTCGACGAGTTCTTCGAACGCTACGCCCCCGAGTACCGGAACGCTCTCGCGATCTTCAATGGCGGCGGCGCGCTCCTTCAGCCGATGCCGCGGGGGCGGATCTTCAGGATCGAGGCCGGGGTCGGTAAGACCGATGCCGCCGTTACTGCCGCCGCCCGCGCGATCCGCGCCGGCCTGAACGTGGTCTTTGCGGTGCCGCGTGTTGACCTCGGCGATGAACTTGCGGCCCGGCTCGCGCGGCAAGGTATCACTGCTGACGTATGGCGCGGCCGGGAACGGCCCGATCCCGAGACGCCGGGGCACTCGATGTGCCTCAACCCTGAGGCCGTCGCCGATGCTCGTCAGGCCGGGGCGTGGAGCATCGCCGAGACCGTGTGCGAGCAGCACGACACGAAAGCCCGGCGCTTCGTGCGCTGTCCGCACTTCGAGACCTGCGGGTATATGCGCCAGCGCGAGGCGACGCCTCAGGCCTGGATCGTGACTCATGCGATGCTCTTCCTGCCGCTTCCCGCGGCGCTCGGGCGGGTCGACGCGCTCGTGATCGACGAGGCGTTCGCCTCGGGCGGCATTCCTCAGAAGCCCGTCCCGCGCGCCCTCGACGAAATCGAGAGTGCGGGCCTTCTCGCCGGGGCTGAGAACGCCTCGAAGATGACGGTTTGGCGGGAGGCGCTGATCCGCGGGGCGCGGGCCTCGGAAGACGGGCCGCTGTCTCGTGCGGCTTTGGTGGCGGCTGGCCTGACCGCTGACGATGCCGCATCGGCTCGCGACTTCGAGCGGGCTCGATATGTCGATCCGGGCATCACTCCCCTGATGGAGCCTCGGGAGCGCAAACGCCGAGCCGACGAGACCGGGGCAGGCAACAGGCTTGCGCGCGACCTCGTCGCCTTGTGGGACGAAGTCGCCGCATTCCTCGACGGCGGAACGCCGAGGAGCGGTCGCATGCGGCTCACCCGCGAACCTGAGTCCGGCGCTCGGATGATCGAACTCCGGCCGCTCACGACCGTGCATATTTCCTGGCGGGCGCCGACCCTGATCCTCGATGCGACGGCGCCTCCGCCGAGCGTGATCGAGCCGGTGCTTGGCCTCGAAGTGGACGAGGTCGCGTCGATTGCCGCCGAGTGGAGCCCCCACCGGTTCGTGCGTCAGATCGTCGGCGCGCCCGTCTCGTCGACGAAGCTCGGGCTGACCGGGAAGGGCGAGGGCAACACGCGCACTTTTGACGACCTTCGCCGCCTGATCGTGCTTCGGGCCGCCTTGGCCTATCCCCGGCAGGTCGCGGTCATTGCTCAGGCGGCGGTCGAAGAACGCCTCGTCGGGTTGGGTCTGCCGGCAAACGTCGTGACCGGCCACTTCAACGGCCTCTCGGGTCGGAATGACATGGAGAAGGTCGCCGGCATGATCGTGATCGGGCAGGCAATGCCGCCCATCTTCTCCATGGAGGCCGACGCGGGCACGCTGACCGGCGCTCCCGTCGAGGTTGCCGAGGCTGTGCTTAAGCCCGGCGAGCGCCGCTGGTATCCCCGCGTTCCCGGCGCAGTCAGGCTCAGAGACGGATCGAACTATCCGATCGAGCATTACCGACACCCCGACCCGGTCGTCGAGGCGTTGCGCTGGCAGATTTGCGAGGGGCAGTTGATTCAGGCGATCGGGCGGCTTCGCCCGTTGCGCCGCGGCCCCGGCGACGCGTTCTTCCTCGATCTCGTAACGGACGTGCCTCTGCCGATCACGGTCGACCGCGTCGAGGAATGGAACGCCGTCCGCCTCGGGGCGTGGGCCGACATGGCGGCTGAAGGCGTTATCCTGACTGCCGCGTCCGATATTCAGGCAGCGTTCCCCGACCTCGCGCCGAGCCCGAAAGCGGCTCAAAATATGTCGGAAGCCGTGAGGCTCACCCTTAGGTCTAATATGGACTCTTATATAGACCTTGGGGTGAGCGTCAGCCTTATCGAGGCAAAGCGCGCGGGCCGCTTCGCGCCGACTGAGATCGCCGTCCTGCCGAATGGGCCGAAGGGTCCGAACGTCCTGAAGCGCTGGCTCGGGGAACGCGGGCTCGGACCGATCGACCGGATCACTGTGAAGCGAGCCGGAAAGACGTGGGCGCGGCCATCCTTTGAGCGGGTCGGGCGTCTTATCGGCAAGCGGATGCATGATTGGGCCAGCATGATTGCTGCGGCGAGCGCGGGCGAAAGCGAAGTCGATAGACCCGCGCCCGAAGCATGACCGAGCGCACCGAAACGTGTCGCTATGTGCATGGGTCCCTTTAGACCCCGCCCCCATGCGGGTGACGCACGATCGCCCCTTCCCGCTTGGTACGAGATTTTTTTATCGGATTTCTGATTCCGCAGGGCCGCCCTTGGCCTCGTCATCGGCCTCTGAGTCTATGTCATACATAGACCTAATCATATCAAGCATCATCTCAAGATAATCCACCCGGTCTTTGTACAGTTTGACTTTAAGCGGCGTTTTCTGATCCATATACTTTGAATGCAGCAGTGGAGTATAAGTTATAAAATGCTCTTCTTCCGCAACTGATTGATGAAACAAATCCTGCGCTTTTTCATATGCGTCATGCTGGCCGTCCCATGTCATGATGGATGTATTGGCTAGAGTCTTCCTCAATTTTGTTTCGAGATTATCAAGTTTTCCCATAAGCATATCCAGCTGAGGAATTGGTATCCCCGTCTCTGTGACCCTATTTGGAAAGTCGCTTGGCCCAAAATCAAGAATAGCACGCTCGATTCCGCGTATGAGTCTCAGTGTTAGGCTCAATTTTTCGATCGAAGTGCCTGGATCCCAGCCCTCTCGGATATTCGCGTGACCTAAAACTTCAACTCCGATCTCATGGACTAGCGTGTTTCTAAATCGGAACAGGTCTTCGAGTTCTTCAAATTGGCTCTCGACAAGCGCGGCCTCGCCCAGAGCATCTCTTACAACAGATTTATATGGATCGCCGGCAATGCCGATTTCCGAAAATATTCTGACGAAATGCGCCATGTATGTTTGGAAACTTCCAATGTTCGTGGCCGCGCCGATTAGCTGAGCTACTGTCGCATTTTGAGCGATCATTTGAGGGACTATCTTATCATTGACCTTGCCTTGAATATCCGTCGATTTGAGCGCCGAAGGCTTGTATGTGAATAGATCAACCAGTCTCGACCGTACATGCCATTCAAGACACGTCACGCAACCGACAGCATAATATGAGCAAAGCTCGGTCCCGATCCAAGGAAACCATCGTTCTTCTTCCGGCTCAAATTTTTCAAACATACCCTTGATTTTATTGGCGTCTTCTATGAGGGACTCCAATCGATATATTGACGAATACGCATTGAAAAAATCCATCGTTGGATTTCCATGCCGCTTAGCAAAGGCGACAAAAGCGTGCATTTCTTCTTTCGAGCTCATTATGACCCTCCGTCACTGCGCTACCCGATCATACTCCTCTTCTCGACGGCGATCATCAAAATCGCAACATGCCTTCTACCTTCAGCCGCTCCATCACGCCGCGAAAGCGCCGCCCCTCGACGGTCACGATTCCCGAGCGAGGCGGCCCTCATGTGAAGCTCGTCTTCGCTGAGATGCGCCGCCAAGGACAGACCTATGATGCCGTCGAGGCCGGCTCGGGGGTGAATCGCCCGACGATCAAGGCGTGGCGTCACAAGAACCGCCCGAATCTGGACTCGATCGAAGCCGTTCTCGGACATCTGAACTTCGAGTTCGTCCCCATCCCGACCGCACGCGCCCTGCCGCCGGAGATCGTCGAGGCTCTTCGACCCATCGCCGAACGGCTTGATCTCGCCATGCCCGACGCGATCCGACTGACCGCCGAGGTTGCCTACCGCGGGCACCACATGAAGGCGCTCAGGCAGTCGGGCGAGAGTCCTTCCATTTCTGGCGCCGCCGAATAGCGACGCGATCAGCCCCGCGCTGCGGGCGTGGGGCCGGCATACTCCAATCCTTCCTCGGCGACTTGGCGGGCGACTTCGGTCGCCCGCCTTTTTTCGTTTGGGGCGATTCAAACAGCCCCGACAAGCGCGGTTAAGCGGGGTCTAATCGAGCCTGTCGCTAATAACAGCCACAAAGGTTCGAAATGACCGAAGTCAGTTCTAAAGATTTTTGCACGCGCGCCGAAGTCGCCGAACTGCTCGGCGTCAGCGTCGTAACGCTGCGCGAGATGGAGCGGAAGGGCGAAGGCCCCGCCGTAGTGCGCTTTTCTCCCCGGAAGGCGCTTTACTCGAACATCGAACTCGTGAAGTACCTCAAGGCGCGCACCGTCGGGGGTGTCGCATGAGCATCCTCGACAAGATCTTCCCGCGCCGGGGGCGCTCGGCCGCCCCGCTCACCTCGGCCGAGATCGCCGCGGAGATCGAGCGCCGCACGACGGCGCGTGCCGCGGCTCAGGCTCGGATCGACGCCGCCGCGTTGAAGCACAGCACGGCCCTCACTGACCTCGACGAAAAGGGCATGGCCGAAGCCGATACCGAGACGCTGGCCGCGGAACGGTCCGTGATGGTCGCCGAACATGCGATCCGCGAGCTTCGGAAGGCCCATGCCGAGGCTCTTCAGGTCGAGCGGCGAGAGGCGTTCCGCGCCGACGTGGTCGCGGCGACCCGTCAGGGCGAAGCCGTCCGGTTGCGCCTCGAAGCGGAGTACGATGTGGCTGCCGCGGCCCTCGCGTCGATCCTGGCAGACCTCAGGGATTATTATGACTCCGCAGCGGCGCTGAGGGATCGCGCTCGCGAACTCGGCGAGACGATCAACCTACCGGCTCCGCAGGGCTTTCGCGCCGCGCCGCGCCGCTGGCGCGCGTCTTGGCCGAACGCCGAGGGAACGCACCTTGGCCGGGTGGTTGGCCCCCTTGAAGATGCGCCCCGCGGCTCGATCCGTTGGGTGAGCGGTGAGCCTGTCCCCGCACGCGACGGCGTAACTGTCGAACCGCGGCCTGTTGAGGGGCCGGAGTCGATCCTCGACGTGATCCGGCAATTGCCGGCCCTTCGCCACGGCGAAGCCAGTCACTGGCCTCGGCACGTCCTTGCCGAGAAGGCCGAACCTCGCGGCTATGTCGATCGCACTCGGCCTCGGAAGTACGAGCCCGTTCCGGCGCTCGTGCCGTCGCCGCATGACGATCCGCGGCGCGAGGGCGAACGGTAGTCGGCGCGCTTCATAACCCCGCGCCATTCGGTGGTGTTGGCGCGGGTTCGAAGTCGAGGAAAGCGTGAGATGTTCGAAAGCGAGATCAGGATCGAGGTTGAGCGGCGCCTTCAGAAGGCGTGCGACGACCGCGCGTTAGCTGGCCTTCCGCCGCCTGTGAGCATCGATGCGCTTCGGGCGATCGTGCGGAGCGACCTTCTTCGGGAGGTCGAGGCGGCACAGGCCTTTTCCAGGGCCGCCGTGGTGAAGCCGGCCCCTCCGCCTCTCAAGTCCGCGCCGAGCGTACCGAAAGTTCTTGCCGCCTCGCTTCTCAAGCCCGAGGCCGCGCCTAAGCTCTCGGCCACGGAACGACTCGCGCAGTTGGCCGGCAAGATGGACCTGCGAGAACCAGTCTTCCCCTCACTTCGCGGCCCCGCGAAGAAGTCAGGCTCCGTCGTCGACCATGATGAGTTGGCCGTACGCGCGATCCTCGAAGCCGGGCGCGCAGCGCGGGGCCGGTAGGCTCTCGCGTCTGATGCGTTTTCCGTCATTTAGAAGGCCGTGGGGTGGCTTCGCGCGAGGTCCGAGAGCCCTTTGTCGCTCTCGGGACCGTCGGAGCCTCACGGGCCGTCCTGGCGGCCATGGGCGCCGGCCTGCTCTCGGTCGGCCGTTCCGTGCTCATGTTCCCGATCGCGGCCCTTCGGGCGATCCCCGCGGCCCTGATGCTGCTCGTCTCGAATCCGATCGGGATCGCGGTCGCGGCCGTCGTGACCGCCCTCACGGCGCTCGGCGTGTGGATCGCGAACAGCTCGTCGGGGATCGCAACGTTCTTCACGTCATTCGCCGACAGCTTCATGAAGGCGCTAGGCCCTGGCGTGGCCTCGGCCGTGACCTCAATCGTCTCGGCGCTGCAGTCCGTCTATTCGTGGGTCATGAAGGTTCTCGGTCCGATCGACGAGGGCGGCGAGAAGTGGAAGTCTTGGGGCGAGGGCGCCGGTCAGGCGGCGGCGGTCGTCAACGCGATCTCGGCGCTCCCCGGTCAGGTTGCGGCGCTCGGGGCGTAACTGTTCGCGGCCGGCAAATCGGCCATGCAGTCGCTTTGGGCCGGGACGAAGTCGGTCGTCGCGGCGCCGTTCAGGACGATCGACGGCGAGATCCGTAGCGGGATTGGCGGCGCCCCGTCGCTCCCCCGCGGTCCGGTCGCCTCGCCCCCGGCAAATCAGGTCCCGGCGGGCAAGGCTCGCGCCCTCGGCGGCCCGGTCTGCTCTGGCGTGCCGTACCTCGTCGGCGAGCGCGGCCCCGAGATCTTCGTTCCGAACGGCTAGGGGCGCGTCGAGACGAACCGGACAAACGGCTCGCCTCGATCGGCTCGGCCGATGGCGCCCCCTCTATGCGCTCCCCGTCGGCTTCTCAGGTCGTGGCGGCTGGCGCCGGCACGGCGGGCGGGAACGTCACGCACGTCTCGCGCGGCGACTTTAACGTTCAGCTTCACATCCAAGCGGCCGGGATACGGCGTCGCGACACTCAATCAGACCTAATAAGATTAAATTCCAGAAAAAATGCTTTAGAATCAGGAACTTAGCTAATCAACTCGGCCGCAATCGAACTATAGCCTCGCGCCGTCTCGGGCCGAGACGGCGCGAGGCTATAGTGCAATTCGAGGAAAGTCAACCTATGCTCTGGATCGCTATTGGGCCCAGGGCGTGCAACTAGTTGCAAAAATAAAAGCCCCGCCGAAGCGGGGCTTGCTTCTAAGTTCAAGCCAGCGCGGCTCACGCGTCAACCAAGGCCTCGCGCTCCAGCCGACGCTTGATCATGTCGTTGATCTGACGATTGGAGTCGATGATGCGAACGCGCCTCTTGATCTCGCCGAAGGATATCGTCTCGAGCAAGGGTACAAGAGCAGCATTAACGAATGAGGACGTGACGTTTGTCACCCCCTCGAACGAGACCGTGATCACCTCGGCTCGATTAAGGGCAGCGAGCAGACGTGCCAAAACGGCCTCACCCTGACCGTTTGTGTCGGCGGCGGGGGTGGCATCAAGGATGCGCACTACCATTCCAGGGCCTCTCTCGTGTCTTCTATTTCTTCGATCGTATCGGTTTTGAGCCGAATGTCGATGGTGGTTCCAGGGCAAAACCCGCGGCTTGTCAACACCGTAGATCGAATCCCAGTTCCAGGATCATCGAACCGTACGACCGTGTGTGACGAGTAGATAGTTACCGTGCCCTTATTATGCGACGCGACTGTTCGAAGCAGGAAATCCAAGCCCGCTCCCCGATTGCGTGGGGTGCTCTGCGAGGTGAAACCCTCTTCAACGGCCTTCACAACGGCCTCCTCATCGGTCAGGCCAGGCATGACACGGCGGATTGATGCCGGTATTCCGAGCCCGAAGTCGGCTACAGCAATGTGAATGCAGTTCTCATTCGGGAAGTGCTGAACGAATATACTCCCGATTTCAAGCTTTGCATGATCAGCGATGTTGTTGAATACTTCTGAAATACACGTCTGGAAGCTAACCAGCGAAGCTGTGGTGATGCCAAGTCTCGCCGCAAGCCACGGTATGAGATCAAGGCGCAGCCATCCGTGCACTTCATCGCGCAGTACGAAGCGCAGAGGCTTGGTTGTGGCCCGAGGGGCCGCAGCGGCATTGAGCTTTGCACCTGCGTGCTGCTCGAAAAACAGGGAGTCGTCGAGATAGCGAAGAGCCTCAGCACCGCCACTCAGGTTCGAGAAGTTGACCTTGCACCCGTTTGCGTCGAGCCAATGGACCAAGTTGCTCAGAAATGTCACGCCAACGGGCCGCACGAAACTGAGCTTCGCAAAGTCGAAGGACAGGCAGTCCGGCAGACCGTCAGGTGAGGAGGCAACGAGCCTTTCGAGGACGGTCGACAGGTTCGTTCCGTCGAGGCGCCGGGGCAACTCGACTATTGGGCAGGAATTTGGGGCAGTCGACGCAAGGGCAGGCATCTACGGATTGCATCTCTCAGATCGAGTTTACGCCGAGCCGCAGCGGGAACAGCCACACCGGAGCCCGCCGAAGCGGATTCTCCCCAGAAACTCCCCACAAAAATAAAAAGCCCCGCTTTGGCGGGGCTAAGTGCTTGAAAACCCTGGCGCGCCCTACGGGAATCGAACCCGTGTTTTCGCCGTGAAAGGGCGACGTCCTGGACCGCTAGACGAAGGGCGCTCGGCTGGGCCGGGGTTCTATAGTCGGACCCGGAGCGGCCGGCAACCGTCGAAGCGCCGCGGGATCCAGGTTTGACCGCGAGCCGGGTTGCGGCGATGGAGGGACATGCCACAGCCCCCTCCTCGCATGACGCTCGTCCTCGGCGGAGCGCGGTCCGGCAAGAGCGCCTACGCGGAGGGTCTGATCGAATCCTGTCCCGGCCCGTGGCTCTATCTGGCCACTGCCCAGGCCTTCGACGACGAGATGGTCGCGCGCATCGCCCAGCACCGCGCCCGGCGGGCCGGAGCGTGGCGCACCCGGGACGTGCCGCTCGCCCTGCCGGAGGCGGTCGCCGCGTCCGAAGGGCCCGTTCTGGTCGATTGCCTGACGCTCTGGCTCACCAACCTGATCCTGGCGGAGGCCGACGTGGTGGACGCTGCGGAGCGGCTGCGCGCCGCCTGCGCCCGCGCGCCGGGACCGCTGGTCCTGGTCGGCAACGAGGTCGGGTTCGGGATCGTCCCCGACAACGCCCTCGCCCGCCGATTCCGCGACGAAGCCGGCCGTCTGCACCAGCAGCTCGCGGCCCAGGCCGACCGGGTCGTGCTCACCGTGGCGGGCCTGCCGCTGACCGTGAAACCCGGAGCCTCCGCATGAGCGACGACGCGACGCGCCACCGCGAGAAAATGGAGAAGCGCAAGGCCGTGCAGGACGCCGAGGTGGCGGCCAAGACCATCGAGAAGGGCCTGCTCCTCGTCCATACCGGGTCCGGCAAGGGCAAGAGCACGGCCGCCCTCGGCCTGATGCTGCGGGCGCTCGGCCGCGGCTGGCGGGTCGGCATGGTGCAGTTCATCAAGGGCGGCTGGGACACGGGCGAGCGCCATGCGGTGGCGGCCTTCGGCGACCGGGTCGCGTGGCACACTCTCGGGGAGGGGTTCACCTGGGAGACGCAGGACAAGGCCCGGGACATCGCCGCCTGCCGCCACGCCTGGGACGTCGCCGAAGGCCTGATGGCCGATCCCACGATCCGCCTGCTGGTCCTCGACGAGCTGAACATCGCGCTCCGCTACGACTACCTCGACCTCGACGCGGTGCTGGCGGCGCTCACGCGTCGCCGGCCGGACCTGCACGTCGTCGTCACGGGCCGCAACGCCAAGCCGGCGCTGATCGAGGCCGCCGACCTCGTGACCGAGATGGGCAGCGTCAAGCACCACTTCTCCGCCGGCGTGAAGGCGCAGGAAGGAATCGAGTTCTGAGCCCGCCGCGCGAGAAGGCCTTCAGGAAGGCCCTGATGATCCAGGGCACCGGCTCCGATGTCGGCAAGTCGCTGATCGTGGCGGGGCTCGCGCGCGCCTTCACGAACCGGGGCCTGCGGGTGCGGCCGTTCAAGCCGCAGAACATGTCGAACAACGCCGCCGTGACGCAGGACGGCGGCGAGATCGGCCGCGCGCAGGCGCTTCAGGCCCGCGCCGCCCGGGTGGCGCCCACGGTCCACATGAACCCGGTGCTTCTGAAGCCGCAGAGCGAGGTCGGGTCCCAGGTGGTGGTGCAGGGCCGGATGGTCGCCACCGTGAAGGCGCGCGACTACCAGGCCTGGAAGCCCCGGCTCATGCCCGCC
Source organism: Methylobacterium sp. CM6257 (assembly GCF_054611515.1). Taxonomy (NCBI): domain Bacteria; kingdom Pseudomonadati; phylum Pseudomonadota; class Alphaproteobacteria; order Hyphomicrobiales; family Methylobacteriaceae; genus Methylobacterium; species Methylobacterium sp. CM6257. The sequence continues at coordinate 3,021,633 of NZ_CM137735.1, read as the reverse complement.
GTCCTGGAGAGCTTTTCCCGCCTCGCGGAGGAAGCCGATCTGGTCCTCGTCGAGGGCGCGGGCTCGGCCTCCGAGGTGAACCTGCGCGCGGGCGACATCGCCAATATGGGCTTCGCCCGGGCCACCGACACGCCGGTGGTGCTGGTGGGCGACATCGACCGGGGCGGGGTGATCGCGAGTCTCGTCGGCACCAAAGCGGTGATCGACCCGGAGGATGCCGCCCTGATCGCCGGCTTCATCGTCAACCGGTTCCGCGGGGATCCGAGCCTGTTCGCCGACGGCATGCGGATGATCGCCGAGCGGACCGGCTGGGCGGCTCTGGGCCTCGTGCCGCACTTTCCGGAAGCCGCGCGCCTGCCGGCGGAGGACGTGCTGGGGCTCGCGGGCTCAGGACCGCGCGGGGCGGAGGCCGTCACGGTGGCGGTGCCGGTTCTGCCGCGCATCGCCAATTTCGACGATCTCGATCCGCTGCGGGCGGAGCCGGGCGTGTCGGTGGTGCTGGTCCGGCCCGGGATGCCGATTCCTGCCGAGGCCGCCCTCGTGCTGCTGCCGGGCTCCAAGACCACCATCGACGACCTCGACCGGTTCCGCACCGAGGGCTGGGACATCGACCTGCACGCCCACGTCCGGCGGGGTGGCCGGGTGCTCGGCCTGTGCGGCGGCTACCAGATGCTGGGCAGGAGCCTCGCGGATCCGCACGGGATCGAGGGCACACCCTGCACGGTGCCGGGCCTCGGGCTCCTCGACGTCGACACCGTGATGACGCCTCAGAAGCGCCTCGCCGCGGTCAGCGGCACGAGCCTGCCCGATGCCGTGCCGTTTTCCGGCTACGAGATGCATATCGGCGCGACGGAGGGTCCCGACGCGGCCCGGCCGCTGCTGCGATTCGCCGACGGGCGCACCGACGGGGCGGTCTCGGCGGACGGGCGGGTGGCCGGGACCTACGTCCACGGCCTGTTCGCCCACGATGCCCAGCGGGCGGCGTGGCTCGCGCGGCTCGGGACCGTCTCCGAGGGCGGGGGCTACGAAGCCGGGGTCGAGGCGGCCCTCGACGGCCTCGCGCGACACATTGCGGCCCATGTCGACTGCGAGCGCCTCCTGGCGCTTGCCCGGTAGGGGCCATCCCAGCCACAGGCTAACTCATGTGATTCGGCAGGCCCTCGCCACGAAGGGCCGTCGGCCTACGCGAGGAACGCCGGATGCCCACGCACGCCCCAGTCGGCGCGGATCTCGCCGCGAGCACCGTCCGCACCGTGACCCTGCGGCTGATGCCGCTGCTCGGCCTGCTCTACCTGATCGCCTATATCGACCGGCAGAACGTCTCCTACGCCAAGCTGGAGATGGTCGGCAGTCTCGGCCTGAGCGAGACCGCCTACGGGCTCGGGGCCTCGCTGTTCTTCCTCGGCTACTTCCTGTTCGAGGTGCCGGCCAACGTCTTCCTGGAGCGGGTCGGCGCGCGGATCTGGTTCGCCCGGATCATGATCACCTGGGGGATCGTCACGGTCCTGCTCGGCTTCACCCAGGGCACGGCGATGTTCTACGTGCTGCGCTTCCTGCTCGGCGCCGCGGAGGCCGGCTTCTTCCCCGGCGTGCTGTTCGCGCTGACCCTGTGGTTCCCGCAGGCGCACCGGGCGCGGATGATCGGCTGGTTCATGATCGCGAGCGCGATCGCCAACGCGGTCGGCGCCGCCGTGGGCGGGGCGCTGCTCGGCCTCGATGGGCTCCTGGGTCTCCAGGGCTGGCAATGGGTGTTCCTGGCCACCGGCGCGCCGGCGATCCTCATGGCCGCGGTGGTGCTGCTCGTCCTGCCGGACGGGCCCGAGACCGCGCCCTGGCTGTCGCAGGCCCAGCGCGACTGGCTCGCCCGCGCGCTCCGCACCGAGCGCGAGGATGGCGGTCACGTCGATCACGGCAACCCGTTCGCGGCGCTCCTCGACCGGCGGGTGCTCATGCTCGCCGGGGTCTACGTCTCCCTGCCGCTCGCCGCCTACGGCCTGGGCTACTGGCTGCCCACCGTGGTCAAGGGCTTCGGCGTCTCGAACCTGACCAACGGGTTCCTCAACATCATCCCCTGGATGGCGACGGCCTTCGCCCTGTGGTGGGTCCCGCGCCACGCCGCCCGCACGGGCGCGCAGGGCGACGCCTTGACCTGGCACGTGGTCGGGCCGGCGCTGGTCGGGGCGGCCGGGCTCGCGCTCAGCGTCATCCTGCCGGGCAACGCGGTGAAATTCGCCTGCCTGTGCGTGGCGGCCGCCGGGACCTTCGCGGCTCAGCCGGTCTTCTGGTCGATGCCCGGGACCTTCCTGCGCGGCGCCTCGGCGGCGGCCGGGATCGCGGCGATCAACTCGGTGGGCAATCTCGGCGGCTTCGTTGCGCAGAACGCGGTGCCGTTCATCCGCGACCAGACCAAGAGCGATCTCGTGCCGATGCTGTTCCTGGCCGCGTGCCTCGCCGTGGGGGCCGGCCTCATGTTCGTGGTGCTTTCCGCCCTGCGCCGGGACGCGGCCCGGCGGGCGATGCCGACCGCGGCGCGGCCGGCCTGAACCTGCGGCAGATCCCTGCGTTATGGTTCCTCATGCCGGGAAATCCGGCAATATGATGCAGACCCGTATCCCGCGGGCCTGGACCAAGGAGGGCACCGCGATGAGTCAGGGATTCCCGCTTCTGATCCTCGCCTTCGGGACGCTCGGCGGCATCTGGTTCCTGGCCGCGGCGGCCCGGAAACAGGTCGCCGACTTGAAGGGCGATCCGGCCCGCTCGAATCTGATTCACCACCACGGCGGCGCGCCGCGGCCGAACATGCCGGGCACCGAGCACTGACGTCTCAGCCGGCGGCGATCCGCCGGCAATGGTCGAGGGCGGCACTGATCAGGTTGTCGCTGGCCTCGGGCGTGCGGAACGCGGAATGCGCCGAGAGGGTGACGTTGGGCAGGTCGGCCAGGGGATGATCGGCCGGCAGCGGCTCGACCGTGAACACGTCGAGCCCGGCACCCGCGATCCGTCCGGCGCGGAGCGCCCCCACCAGGGCGGCCTCGTCGATCACCGCCCCCCGGGCGGTGTTGATCAGGAGGGCACCCGGCTTCATCGCGGCGATGCGGGCGGCCGACAGGAAGCCGCGGGTCTCGTCGGTCAGGAGTAGGTGGAGCGAGACCACGTCGCTCTCGGCGAGCAGCTGCGCGAGCGGGACGAAGGCGACGTCCGGATGGGCCTTTGGGGTCCGGTTCCAGGCGAGCACCCGCATGCCGACGCCCCGGCAGAGCCGTGCCATCTCGGCCGCGATCCCGCCGAATCCGACGAGGCCCACCGTCTTGCCGGTGAGCTGGATCGCCTCCCGGCGCGGCCAGGAGCCCGCGCGCATGCCCCGGTCCATCTCGGCCAGGCCCCGGGCGGCGGCCCACATCAGCGCGAAGGCGCATTCGGCGACCGCCGTGTCGCCGTAGCCCTTGATAGTGTGGACCGCGACGCCGAGCGCGTCCCGGAGCGCCTCCGGGTCCATGTAGCTGCGGGCGCCGGTGCCGAGGAACACCACGTGCTTCAGGCCCGCGCAGGCCCGGGCCACGTCGAGGGGGAGGGCGGTGTGGTCGATGACGGCGATCTCGGCCCCGGCGAGGATCCCCGGCAGGTCCGCCGTGGCGATGCCGGGATCCGCGTGGATCGCGAAGGGCGGGTCGTCCGGCCGCAGGAGCCGCCGGGCCACCGCCGCCAGCGTTTCGTTGGCATCCACGAACACCGCGCGCATCGGATTCTCCCTACCCCGTCCTGTCACGATGCGTCCGGAGCGCGCAGCGTGCCAAGTCCTGATTGAACCGCGCCCTCGTCTTCGCCAGCGCAGCGAAGCAACCCAGACTCCCCAGGCTCGCCAGTGTCGCGCGGCTCCGGATTGCTTCGCTGCGCTCGCAAAGGCGGTATGGGTCAGCTCACCAGCGTCAGGGGCAGGGCGAACAGCGCCAGGGTGAGCAGCCCCAGCACGAGCCCGCCCTGGAGCCAGCAGGCCGTGCGGTAGAGCATCAGCGCCCGGGCGATGTCGCCGGCCGCAGCCTCGGCCCGGCCGTCGCCCATATGGGCGTCCGGGACGAGGGTGCCGCCATAGACCCGCGGCCCCGCGAGCCGCAGGCCGAGCGCGCCGGCCATGGCGGATTCGGGCCAGCCGGCATTGGGCGAGCGGTGATGGCGCGCATCCCGGGCCATCGCCCGGAGCGCCCCGCGCGCGTCGGCGCCGCGCAGGGCGGCGGCCCCGGCGATCAGCAGGCCCGCGAGCCGCGAGGCCGGCAGGTTCACCCCGTCGTCGAGCCGGGCCGCCGCCCAGCCGAAAGCCGCGTAGCGCGGCGTCCGGTGGCCGATCATGCTGTCGGCGGTGTTGATCGTCTTGTAGAGCGCGCCCCCCGGCAGGCCGAGGCAGCCGATCCAGAAGGCCGGCGCCACGATCCCGTCGGAAAAATTTTCCGCCAGGCTCTCGATGGCGGCGCGGCAGACCGCCGGTCCGTCGAGGCGCTCGGGGTCGCGCCCGACGATCATCGCCACGGCCCGGCGCCCGGCCTCCAGGCCGCCTTCGCGCAGGGCGCTCTCCACCGCCGCGACGTGGTCGTGCAGGCTGCGCTGCGCCGGCAGGCTCGCGCAGAGGAGGCCGAGGAGCAGCAGGGCGGGGAGGGGGCCGGCGAGGCCGGCGAGCGCCGTCAAAGCGAGCGCCGGCAGGCCGACTGCGGCGAGCAGGAGTGCGAGGGCGAGGCAGCCCGCGATCCGGCGCCGCCGCTCGGAGCCGCGGTTGAGGCTCCGCTCCAGCGCGGCGATCAGCCGGCCGATCCAGGTGACAGGGTGGCCGACGGCCCTGTAGAGCGCGTCCGGATAGCCGGCCGCCGCCTCGATCCCGAGGGCGAGGATGAGGACGGCAAGCGTGTCGGGCGGATGGACCATTCGGTGTGGAGCGTTCCCGCGCGTGAGGTCGCCTCGATCGCCCATGGCGGCGATCTCGGCGGGCTGCGACTGGCCTTTCCCGACGCGCCGGAGCCCTGGCTCGACCTCTCGACGGGGATCAATCCGGTCCCCTATCGCGTGCCGCCGGTGGAGGCCAGCGCCTGGACGCGGCTGCCCGAGGCCGCCGAGGTCCGGGTCCTCCGGGAAGCGGCCGCCGCGGCCTACGGCGCGCCGGATGCTGCCCAGGTGGTGCCGGCTCCCGGCACCCAGATCCTGATCGAGACCCTGCCCCGGCTCCTGGCGCCGACCCGGGTCGCGGTGCTCGGCCCGACCTATGGGGAGCACGCCGCCGCCTGGCGGCGGGCCGGGCACGGGGTGAGCGAGGTCACGGGGCCCGAGGCCATCGGCGACGCCCGGGTGGCGGTGATCGTCGATCCCAACAATCCGGACGGGCGGACCCATCCGCTCGCCGAGCGCCGCGCCCTGGCCGAGGCGCTCGGCGCCCGGGGCGGTCTGCTGGTCGCCGACGAGGCCTTCGCGGATCTGGAGCCCGTGGAGAGCCTGTGCCGGCACGCGAGGCCGGGGCTCGTGGTGCTGCGCTCCTTCGGCAAGACCTACGGGCTCGCGGGGCTGCGCCTCGGTTTCGCGGTCGCCGACCCCGGCACGGCGGCCCGGATCGCCGAGGCGCTGGGTCCCTGGTCGGTATCGGGCCCCGCCCTGGCGATCGGGCGCGCGGCCCTGTCGGATACGGCGTGGCGCGCGGAGGCCGCCCGGGCGCGGGCCGCGGACGCGGCCCGTCTCGACCGGCTGATCGCCCGGGCCGGCGGCCGGATCGTCGGCGGCACGTGCCTGTTCCGGACCGCCGACTTCCCCGACGGGCCGGACCTCTACCGGCGGCTTGCGGCGGCCGGTATCGCGGTGCGGCGCTTCGCCGAGCGCCCGGAGCGCCTCCGCTTCGGTCTTCCGGCCGGAAAGGCGAGCTGGTGCCGCCTGTCGCGGGTCCTCAAATAGACCGCGCTCCGGGGGGGTGCGGATCGCGGGCCGCCACGATCACGGCCAGCGCCGAGAAGGCGAGGCCCACCGCGCAGACCCCCGGCCAGCCGACCAGCAGGAAGGCCTGCGAGCCGGCATAGGCGCCGAGCGCCCCGAACACGAACAGGGTCGTGAACAGCACGGTGTTGATGCGTCCGCGCGCGCCGGGGACCAGGGCGTAGGCGCGGGTCTGGTTGGCGATGAGCGCGCCGTTCATGCCGATGTCGATGAGCAGCACGCCGAGCGCCACCGCGGTCAGCGACCACGTGCCCCCGGCCCAGAGCACCACGAAGGAGAGGGCGACCAGCAGGCTGCCGCCGAGCACCACGGGCTTCGCCCCACGCCTGTCGGTGAAGCGGCCCGAGATGGGTGCGACGAAGGCGCCGCAGACGCCGATCACCCCGAACAGGCCCGCCCCGGCCGCGGAGAGCGCGAAGGGCGGCCCCTCCACCAGCAGCGCCAGCGTCGCCCAGAAGGCGTTGAAGGCGGCGAACAGCAGCGCCTGCGACAGGCTCGCGGTGCGCAGGACCGGCTGCGTGCGGGCAAGATGGAGGATCGACAGCATCAGGGCGCGGTAGCGCAGGGGATGCGTCTGCACCGTGTGGGGCAGGGTGGCCCGGGCGATGCCCGCCATGGCGAGCGCCAGGAAGGACGCGACGAGGAAGACCGGCCGCCAGCCGAGATGGGCGCCCAGGAAGCCGCTCGCCGTGCGGGCGAGCAGGATGCCGGTGAGCAGGCCGGTCATGACCTGGCCGACGATCCGCCCGCGGCTCGCGTCGGGGGCGAGCTCGGCCGCGAACGGCACGGCCTGCTGGGCCGCGCTGGCGAGGGCACCGACCACCAGATGGGCGAGCGCGAGGCTCGCGAGATTCGGAGCGAGGCCCACCGCCAGCAGGGCCAGGGCGAGGCCGAGGCATTGCCACACGATCAGGGCGCGGCGCGGGAGCGCATCACCCAGGGGCACGAGCCCGACGATGCCGAGTCCGTAGCCGACCAGTGCCGTGGTCGGCACCCACAGGGCGGCGCGGTCGCCGAACTCGGCGACGATCAGCCCGAGCAGCGGCTGATTGTAGTAGATGTTGGCGACGGCCCCGCCGGCGATCAGCGTCAGGCCGAGCCGGGCCTTCGCGTCGAGGACGGTTGTCACGGCTGGGTCGAGGGCAGGCAGGCACGCCGCCGCGGAAGGGCCATGGTCGGGTCCGGGTGTGGGGGAGAAAACGGCAGGGGCGCGAGCGATACGGGGAGAGCGCGCCGCCCGGCAAGCGGCGGCGGCGCATCCCTGCCGGCACGCTGCGGGCCCCTTCACCGCGGCCGCGGCCGCACCATATGCGATTGATGCGGTTCACGCCGCCCATGTGTGGGCGGACGCCGCAGGCACATGTCCCGGGCGCCGAGCCGATCCAGGTTTCGCCCGAGACTACGAATGAGAGGGCGGTTTCGTTCCGTGCGGACGCATCCGGGACCGCCGCAGCAGGGAGTACGGGATGCCGAACTACCGCGTCGACTTCGCCAAGGAGATCCTCGGGGTGCCGTTCACGATCGGGTCCGTCGAGATCACGCGGGCACGGGACCCCGAGCGCGCCCGGCGCGCGGCCGAGCTCCGCTTCGCCCGCCAGCACGGCGTCGGCGACTGGCGGGAGCGGGCTGACCTCGCCACCGTGGCCGAGCGGCTCTGAGCCGGACGGGCGGCCCCGTCACACGGCCTTCATCCCGGGCTCGCAAGCTGGCTGCCCGGACCGCGACCGCTCAAGCTCTGGTCGCGGCGGCCGCGCCGTCCTAGAGTGGACGGCAGGATCGGGAACCTGATCGGGCCTCCATGCGGAGGCCGGCGGCTTCCGGATCCGGTTCCACGCGCTTCCGATCGACGAGCCGGCGTCGCGGAGCCGGAGGCGTTTCACGTCCGGGCCGACGGGGGTCAGTGCGAAGGTCATGGCGGCGATCTCCTTCTTCGGCGACCTGCTTCAGACCATCAGTGAGCGCGGCCGCGACCTGATCGGCATCGGACGCAGCGACATCACGGCCCGGGGCAGCGCGGGCGAGCTGGTGAAGTTGTGCGAGGACCTGATCTCCCGGCGCGGCGAGGCCTCCGGGGTGGCGCTGGCCCGTCTGATCCTCGACCGCTACGCGAGCTTCGGTCAGACCGAGCGCCACGCCTTCCTGCGCACCATCGCCCTGGATTTCGACGCGGACCACGCCGCCGTCGACGAAGCGATCGCCGCCTACCGGGCCGCCCCGTCCCGCGCCCGCCTCGGTACTCTGCACGAGGCCGCCGAGCCGCGCAGCCAGGAGCTGATCCGCCGTCTCAACCTCGCCCGCGGCGGGACCCTCAGCCTCGTGCGGATGCGCGAGGACCTGTTCGACCTGCGCCGGGCGCTCCGCGCCGGCGAGGAGGCCGATCCCAGCCTGCTGGACGCCGTCGACAGCCTCGATTGCGACTTCGAGCACCTGTTCGCCTCGTGGTTCAACCGCGGCTTCCTGGTGCTGCGCCACATCGACTGGACCACGCCGGCGCATATCCTCGAGAAGATCATCCGCTACGAGGCGGTGCACGCCATCAACGGCTGGGATGACCTGCGCGCCCGGATCGAGCCGCCGGACCGGCGCTGCTTCGCCTTCTTCCACCCGGCGCTCGCCGACGAGCCGCTGATCTTCGTGGAGGTGGCGCTCACCGACCAGGTCGCCTCGGCCATCGCGCCGATCCTGTCGCAGGAGCGCAAGCCGCTGCAGCCGCGGGCGGCCAATACGGCGGTGTTCTACTCGATCTCGAACTGCCAGAAGGGGCTCGCCGGCGTCACCTTCGGCAACTTCCTGATCAAGCAGGTGGTCGAGGATCTGACCCGCGAGATCCCCTCGCTCAAGACCTTCGTGACGCTCTCGCCAGTGCCGGGCTTCGCCGCGTGGCTCGCCCGGGAGCGCCGGGCCGACAGCCCGCAGGGCCTGCTCCCCGAGGATGTCGAGACCCTGCGGGCGCTGGACGATCCGAACTGGCCTACCGACAAGGCCCGGGCCGAGACGGTGCGCCGGGCGCTGATCCCGGCGGCGGCGGCCTATTTCCTGCGCGCCAAGAACGAGCGCGGGCGCCCCCTCGACCCGGTGGCCCGGTTCCATCTCGGCAACGGGGCGCGCCTCGACCGGATCAACTTCCTGGGCGACACCTCCAAGAAGGGCCTCGCCCAGTCGCACGGTCTGATGGTCAACTACCTCTACGACCTCGCGGCCATCGAGCGGAACCACGAGACCTACGCGAATCTCGGGACCGTGGTCGCGGCCCCTGCGGTGACGCGGGAGCTGCGCGCCAAGCTGCCGCCGCCCCGCGCGGTGGTGCTCGCCGACGCGTGATTCAGCCGCCCGGCATCAGCCGGGCGAAGGACAGGGTGATTCGCCGGGCGGCGGCCTGCGCGGCCTCTCCCTCCAGAGGCACCCGGCGGTCGAGGATCAGCGCGGCGAGCCCGTGCACCAGCGACCATGCGGCGAGCGTCAGGTCCTCGGCCGGCCAAGCCGGTCCCGCGAGGGCGGCCGCCCGCCGCTCCAGGATCCGATAGGCCCGTCCCTTGTCCGATGTCCGGCAGGGCCGCGTGAACATGAGCCGGAACAGGGCCGGGTGCCGGCAGGCGAAGGCCACGTAGGCCGCTCCCTGCGCGGCCAGCGCCTCATTCCCCTCCGCGGAACCGTCGGCCCCCTCCAGGTCCGTGGCGAGATCCGCGAAGCCCCGGGCGGCGACCGCTTCGAGGAGCTCCTCCTTGCTGGCGAAGTGCCGGTAGGGGGCCATCGCCGACACCCCGCAGGCCCGCGCCGCCCCGCGCAGCGAGAGCGCCGCCTCGCCGCCCGATTCCAGCAGATCCAGAGCCGCCGAAACCAGCGCCGCGCGCAGGTCGCCGTGGTGATAGGTCTTTTCCGAAATCGATGTTGACACTGTACGCAGACCGCCCCATGTTTACAGTGCATACAAACCGAGGAGGCCGCATCATGCAAGGAGCCCCCGCCCGCCGCTCCGTGGACCTCTCCGCCTATCCCGACCTCGTCGTGGTCTATCTCGGCTTCCGCGTGACCCGCTGGCGCGGCCTGCTCGCGCTCATGGGGCTCGGGCGCGACATCGCCGCTTCGGTGCGGAGCCGGCCGGACGGGCTGCTCGCGCACGAAAACCTGTTCTTCGGGCTCGCCCATGTCGGCATGCGCCAGTACTGGCGCGACCTCGAGAGCCTCGAGCGCTTCACCCGCTCGGAGCCGCACCGCAGGTGGTGGCGGGATTTCTCCCGGGACGCCCAGGGGTCCGGCTTCTGGCACGAGGCCTATGCCCGGGGTGGCATGGAGGCGATCTATGTGGGCATGCCCGCGCCCACCGGGCTGGGGCTGTTCGCGCCCGAGCGTGCCCCCGAGGGGGCCTTCCTGTCGTCGCGCCAGCGGTTGGCCGCCTGAAAGGGCTCGCCGAGAGGGCCTCCGGGGGGCTATGGGTGCCGCAAACCCACGGCCCGTGGCAGCTCGACCGCACGATGACCAACCACCTCTTCTCCCTGATCCGCGACGGCGTTCCCGATTCCGCCAAGACCGTGATCGAGACGCCCGAGGGGCGGCGTTACACCTACGCGGACCTGATCGCCCGCTCGGGCGCCTATGCGGCGGCCCTGCAGGCGGCGGGCGTGCAGCCCGGCGACCGGGTGGCCGTGCAGGTCGAGAAGAGCCCCGAGGTGATCTTCCTGTATCTCGGCGCGGTCCGGGCGGGCGCGGTGTTCCTGCCGCTCAACACCGCCTATACGCCGGCCGAGATCGGCTATTTCCTCGGCGACGCCGAGCCGGCCGTCTTCGTCTGCGATCCGGGGAAGCGCGACGCGCTGGCGGAGGCCGCCGCGGGCGTCCGCCGGACTTGGACCCTCGACGCCGCCGGCGGCGGCAGCGCCGCCGAGGCGGCGGACCGGCAAGGGGACGGATCCAGTGACTTCGCCGACGTGCCCCGGGGCCCGGAGGATCTCGCGGCCATCCTCTACACCTCGGGCACGACCGGGCGCTCGAAGGGCGCCATGCTGACCCACGACAATCTCGCCTCGAACGCCCGGACGCTGGTGGAGTTCTGGCGCTTCACCGCCGACGACGTGCTGATCCATGCCCTGCCGGTGTTCCACACCCACGGCCTGTTCGTGGCGATCAACACCGTGCTGGCGAGCGGCGGCTCCATGCAGTTCCTGCCCCGGCTCGATCCCAAGCTGATCCTGAGCCTGATGCCGCGGGCCACCGTCCTGATGGGCGTGCCGACCTTCTACACGCGCCTCCTGAAGGAGCCGGGCCTCACGCCGGAGGCCGCCCGGAGCATGCGCCTGTTCGTGTCGGGCTCGGCGCCACTGCTCGCCGAGACACACCGGGAGTGGCAGGCCCGCACGGGCCACGCCATCCTCGAGCGCTACGGCATGACCGAGACCAACATGAGCACCTCGAACCCCTATGACGGGGACCGGGTCGCCGGCACGGTGGGCTTCCCCCTGCCGGGGGTGTCGTTGCGGGTGGTCGAGCCGGAGAGCGGCGCCGTTCTCGGCGCGGACTCCGTGGGCATGATCGAGGTGAAGGGCCCGAACGTGTTCCAGGGCTACTGGCGCATGCCCGAGAAGACCGCGGCCGAGTTCCGGGCCGACGGGTTCTTCATCACCGGCGACCTCGGCAAGGTCGACGCCCGGGGCTACGTCCACATCGTCGGGCGCGGCAAGGACCTGATCATCTCAGGGGGCTTCAACGTCTACCCGAAGGAGGTCGAGACCGAGATCGACGCCCTGCCGGGCGTGATCGAATCCGCGGTGATCGGGCTGGCCCATCCGGATTTCGGCGAGGCCGTCACCGCCGTGGTGGTGGGCGGTCCGGAGGCTCCGGACGAGGCCGGGGTGCAGGCCGCCCTGGAGGGACGCCTCGCCCGGTTCAAATGTCCCAAGCGCGTGCTCTTCGTGGACGAGCTGCCGCGCAACACCATGGGCAAGGTGCAGAAGAACCTGCTCCGCGAGGCCTATGCGGGGCTGTACGCGGCCTGAGCCGGGCCGCTCCGCCGGTCGGGACCGGCGCTTCAGAGGTTGTGCGCGGTCCGCTCGCCCTCCGGCGGCTTCGGCGTGTCGGTCTCGGCGACTTTGCGGGCGGCGGCGTTGAGGTTGTCCGGATCGAGGGCAGTCTGGACGAATTCGCGGCCCATATTGGTCACCTCGCGGGCGTAGCGCAGCCCCTGGTCGCGCATCTCGTCGGCCCAAGGGCCGATGCTCCGGTCCTCCTGGCGGGTGCGCGGCAGCAGCGCGCCGAGCAGCAGGCCGGCGGCGACGCCGACCACGCCGACGAGGAGCGGGTTATCGTCCACGAAGCGCTCGACGGCGGTGCGGCCGCGGTGGAGGCCGTCGATCCCCTGGCTCGTCAGATCGTCGAGCGCCCGCATGTTGCGCCTGCGGAGCACGGCCGCACGGTCCCGTGCCTCGTCGTAGGCCGAAGAGGCGCGCGCGCGCGCTTGGTCGGCGGCACCGCCGAGACGCTCGTTGATGTCGTTGGCGAAGCCCGACACGGTCCGGCGCGCCTGATCGGCGAGGCCGGCGGCGCGGTCGCCCGCGGTCTGAGTCCCCTCCTTGATGGTGGACGCGGCATCGGCTGAGCGCGGCGCGGCGCCGTGCGGAAGCGGATCGTGCAGGCCGCGCGGGTCGGGCCGGAGCGTGAAGTCGCCGGCCGCCTCGCCGGGCGCCCCGAGCGGGTCGCCGCGGCCGGCCGGGTCCGGCTGAAGGCTCTTGTCGCCCGAACCGGGCGGCATCGCCGCCTCGGCGGCGAGCGGTCCGGGATGGCTGGTCGGGGTGGCTGGGGTGCCGGGCTTGTCGGTCATGGCGCTGTCCTCGGATGTCCGTCTCGGCGGCGCGCGGCCTGCGCAGGCGCCGCTTGTCCCGGCCTTCCGGCCGGCCTCGGGTCGTTGCGGTCCGGGCTCTCCTGCCCGGTCTTCGGGTCTCGGTCCTCAGATCTCGGTCTTCTCCAGCGGATCGCCGGCCGGACGCACCGTCGGGAGATCGGGGTCATAGCCGCGGGCGGCCCCGGTGTTGAGGGTGGCCACCCGCTCGGCCGCCACCTGGGTGCGGCGGCGCTGGGCGTCCCGCGCCATCCGGTTGAACAGCAGGCCCACGCCGGCGGCGATCAGCAGCACCGGCACGGGGTTGCGACGCACCGCCTCCAGGGCGCTGTCGTAGGCGCCGTTCAGGGCCGGCACCCGGCGGGCATTGCCGAGCATCTCGTCTACGATGTTCGGCACCGAGAGCTTGCCCTGGATGCGGTCGATCGTGTCGTCGAGCCGGGCCCGGCTCTCCTCGATCTCCTTCTCGAGGTCGTTCATCGAACTCATCCGGACACGCGCTCCGACAGGGCCTGGGCATCCTGGCGCACCTGGCGCGTGGTGCGCGTCGGGGCCAGGGTCGAGAGAGAGAGAACGCTGCGCGCCCACAGGGCCATCCCGAGGGCGATCAGGAGCAGCACGCCGCCCACGATCAGCGCCGAGAGCCACTCGGAGCCCACGATCGTGGCGAGCCACTTCACGAACGCGCCGATCAGGACCAGCAGGGCGACCACGGCGAAGACCGCGGAGCCGACCATGCAGGCGAGGCCGACGATGAGCTGGCGGATGTTGCCGGCCATCTCGGCGCGGAACAGCGCGATCTCCTTGCGGGCGAGCTCGTTCGTCTCCCGCAGGGCGTCGCCGATCAGGCTCTGGATGCTGGAGGGACCGGCAGAGGCGCCCGTGTGGCGCGGATCAGGACCCTGGGCCATGGCTCAAGCCCGGAAGGTATCGCGGGCGTCGCCGTCCGGCGCTTCCGGCGGCAAGCTCGACGACTTGACGAAGCGGGCGGCGATTAGGCCGGCCACGAAGGTGCCGACCGCCACCGCCACCGGGGCGCGCCGGGCGAAGGCCTCGGCCTCGCTGTAGAAGTCGCCGAGGCTGCGCCGCTCGATCGAGGCGCCGAGCTGCTCCAGCCCGTCGGCGGCACTGTCGAAGAAGGCGCGCACGTTCGGCTTGTCGCCCAGATCGCGGCCCGAATTGCGGATCGTCCGGGCCAGCTCGTGGACCGACTGCGCCGCGTCGCTCTTGCGCTGCTCGACATAGGTTTGCGCCTGCAGCCGGGCGGCGTCGAGCAGCCCGCGCCCGCGCTCGGCCGCCACGTCGGCCAGCCCCTCGACGTCGCCCTGGAGCGCGCGCCACTGGGCGCGCTCGTCCGCGGCACCGTGCGGCGTCTCGTGGAGCGGATCCGCGAGCGGATCCCTGGGCGTGTCCTGCGGGAACTCGTTGCCGGCCATCTCGAAAACACTCCTCGCGGCGCGGGGGCGCCACCGCTCGCGGCGACCGCGGCCCCCGCGATGGCTGAGTAACTGATTGGGCTGTCACCGGTTCCGGTGCCGATTGCGCTCCGGATCGAACCGGCTTGGCGCCCGGATCCGGGCACCGCTCAGCGCGCGTTCAGGCGCGGTCTGGCAGAACCGCCACGCTTGCACAGCGCCGCGCCGAGCCGGCCGCGGGGACGGCCCGGGGGAGGCCGCGCAGCGCCGGAACGGAGCGGCCGCCCTGTTCCGGAACGGCACGACCGCGACTTGACCCGCGCCCGGCTTCACGCTTGGGTTGCCTCAAGACCTAACAAAGGATCGCGCAGGGCCTCCGCGCGTTCTGACATATTAGTGAAGTCCCGATGCAGGCGCGGCCGGCCGCGCCCCTGATCCGGAGCCGACCCGCGTGGCACGCCTTGTGATCGTATCGAACCGCGTCGCCGTCCCGGAAGAGGGCGGCAAGGCGGTGGCGGCGGGCGGCCTGGCCGTCGCGGTCAAGGAGGCCTTCACGGCCTACGAGGGGCTGTGGTTCGGCTGGAGCGGCACCATCACGGAGGAGCCGTCCGAGGAGCCGACCCTGATCGACCGGGGCCGTGTCCAGTACGCGGTGGTCGACCTCTCGCCGCAGGATCACCTCGAGTACTACGCCGGTTTCGCGAATCGGGCCCTGTGGCCGATCATGCATTACCGGCTCGGGCTCGGCGCCTTCTCGCGCTCGGATTATGCCGGCTACAGCCGCGTCAACCGGACCTTCGCGCGGGCGCTCGCCAAGCTGGTGGAGCCCGACGACATCATCTGGGTGCACGATTACCACCTGCTGCCGCTGGCCGCCGAGCTGCGCGGCCTCGGGCTCGACAACCCGATCGGCTACTTCCACCACATCCCCTGGCCGGCGGCCGACGTGTTCAACTCGCTGCCGGCGAGCGGCGAGTTGCTGCGCGCCATCGTCGATTACGACCTGATCGGCCTGCAGACCGAGGCGGATGTCCAGAACCTCCAGCGCAACCTCGTGGACACCCAGCGGGCGATCCCCCTGGGCGGCGGCTCGCTGATGGTCGACGGGCGCCGGACCCGGCTCCGCGCCTTCCCGATCGGCATCGACGTAGCGGGCTTCAAGGAGGCCGCCGACAAGGCGAACGCCAACAAGGTCGTGCGCGAGACCATCGCGGGCCTGCGCACCCGCAAGCTGCTGATCGGCGTCGACCGGCTCGACTATTCCAAGGGCGTGCCCGAGCGGATGGAGGCGGTGGAGAGCTTCTTCGCCTCGAATCCCGACCAGCGCGGCAACGTCACCTACATCCAGATCACCCCGAAATCCCGCAGCGAGGTGCCGGAATATGAGCAGCTCGCCCGCGAGGTGAACGAGAAGGTCGGCGAGATCAACGGGTCGCTGGGCGACCCCGCCTGGACGCCGATTCAGTACATCACCAAGGCCTATCCGCGCCCGGTGCTCGCCGGCCTCTACCGGGCGGCGCGGGTCGGCCTCGTCACGCCGATGCGCGACGGCATGAACCTCGTCGCCAAAGAGTACGTGGTCGCTCAAGCCGAGGACGATCCCGGCGTGCTGGTCCTGTCGAAATTCGCCGGCGCCGCCCGGCAATTGCCCGAGGCGCTGCTGATCAATCCCTACGACCGGTTCGAGGTGGCGGAGGCGATCCGCGCCGCGCTCTACATGCCCAAGGCGGAGCGGGTCGCCCGCTGGAAGCCGATGGTCGAGCGCATGACCCGCGAGGACGTCGACTGGTGGGCGCGCAACTTCCTGGCGGAGCTGGAGAATTTTCGCACGATCGAGCGCGAGCCGCCCACCGCCGCCGCCGCCGCCGAATAGCCGGCGCGTCCCGCTGATCCCGCCTGCGGCCCCATTTGCGACCGGACGCCCCGCATGATCGCCGTCGATGACGGGGTGCCGGCGCCGCTCGGTGCGCATTTCGACGGGCGCGGCGTCAACTTCGCCCTGTTCTCCGAACACGCCACCGCGGTCGACATCTGCCTGTTTGAGCCAGGTGAGCGGCACGAGGCCCGCACGGTGCGGCTGCCCTGCCGCACCGACGACGTCTGGCACGGCTACCTGCGCGGGGTTCTGCCGGGCCAGCTCTACGGCTACCGGGTGCACGGGCCCTGGGATCCGGCGGGCGGCCACCGGTTCAACGCCTCGAAGCTGGTGCTCGACCCCTATGCAAGGGAGATCCGCGGCAGGATCCGCTGGCATGACGCGCTCTACGGCCACCGCCGCGGCGCGCGCGAGGACCGCATCGACCGGCGCGACAGCGCTGTCTACATGCCCAAATGCGTGGTCACCGCCCCCGAGGTGCCGAACCTCGCCCTCACCCCCGTGCGCCGGCCGCTGGCCGAGACGGTGGTGTACGAGGCCCACGTCAAGGCGCTGACCCGCACCCATCCCGACATCCCCGAGGCCGAGCGCGGCACCTACGCGGCGCTCGCCCATCCGGCGATCATCGACCACCTCGTCAAGCTCGGGGTCACGGCCCTGGAGCTCTTGCCGATCCAGGCCTTCGCGGATGACCGCTTCCTGGTCGAGAAGGGGCTCATCAACTTCTGGGGGTATCAGCCCCTGGGCTACTTCGCTCCGGACCCACGCTACCTGGGCGAGGGCGGCCCCGGCAGCCTGAAGGCGGCGATCCGGGAGCTGAACGCCGCCGGGATCGAGACCTGGCTCGACGTGGTCTACAACCACACCGCCGAAGGCGACCATACCGGCCCCACGCTGTCGTTCCGCGGCATCGACAACGCCAGCTACTACAAGCTCGACCCAGCCGATCCGCGCCGCACCATCGATTGCACCGGCTGCGGCAACACCTTCGACGTGAGCCACCCGCGGGTGATGCAGCTTGTGCTCGATTCCCTGCGCCACTGGGTGATCGCCTACGGCATCGCGGGCTTCCGCTTCGACCTCGCCTCCAGCCTCGGGCGCGCACCTCTCGCCTTCACCCCGCAGGCGGCCTTCTTCCAGGCGGTGGCGCAGGACCCGGTGCTCGCCCGGGTCAAGATGGTGGCCGAGCCCTGGGACATCGGGGAGGGGGGCTACCAGCTCGGCGGCTATCCGCGCGGCTGGAGCGAGTGGAACGACCAGTTCCGCGACGCCACCCGGGGCTTCTGGCGGGGCGATCCCGGCACGCTGGCGAAGGTGACCCAGGGGCTGACCGGCTCCCGCGAGGTGTTCGCGCCCTCCCGGCGCTCACCGCTGGCCAGCGTCAACTTCATCGCCAGCCACGACGGCTACACGCTGGCCGACACGGTGGCGTACGAGGAGAAGCACAACGAGGCCAACGGCGAGGACAACCGCGACGGCCACGGCCACAATGTCAGCCGCAACTACGGCGTCGAGGGCGACACCGACGATCCCGCGATCCTGGCCGTGCGCGCCCGCCAGAAGCGCAACATGCTGGCCACCGTGATGCTGGCCCAGGGCGTGCCGATGCTGCTGATGGGCGACGAGCGCTCCCGCAGCCAGGGCGGCAACAACAACGCCTATGCCCAGGACAACCCGACGAGCTGGATGGACTGGACCACCGATCCGGATCCCAGGCTCACGGACTTCGTCGCCAACCTGCTGGCCCTGCGCCGCGCCCAGCCGGCCCTGCGGCGGCGGCGCTTCTTCACCGGCACGCTGATCGACCCGGACGAGCCCCTGCGCGACGTGCACTGGCTCTCCCCCGAGGGCACCGAGATGGAAGGGCGCCACTGGTCCGACGACGGGCTCCAGGTGTTCGGCATGCAGATCGGCAACGACGGCGGCCCGGGCGACCGCCTGCTGATGCTGTTCAACGCCGGGGAGGGGGCCTGCACGTTCCACCTCGTCCCGGTGATCGGCGGCCCGTGGCATCCGGTCTTCGACACGGGCGAGCCCACCGGCGCGCTCCCGCCGGACGCCCCGGCCTACGCGGCCGGCGCCGCCGTGCCGCTGCCCGGCCGGACGGTCCTGGTGCTCACCGCCGCGGGGACGGAGAACGGGACGCGGAACGGATGGGTGCCGGGGCGGTAGGCGCTCACGCCGAAGCGGGCCCCGGTTCGGCGAAAACGTCGGCCGCGCGTCCGGACATCCCATCCTCATCCGGGGGTGCCCGCGTCGGCGGGCCTCGACGGAGGCCTCCAGGCAGCCGCGCGGCCGGCTGGAAGCCTCCTTCGAGGCCTGCGCTGCCCTTCGACACCGCAGGATGAGGGGGCTGGCCGGCACGATCCGGAACCCGACGCAGGCTCCCGGCAGGATGACCGGACACGAGGCCCTGCCCTTCCCGGGAGCAGGGAGGCATCGCGCGATGCCCGTCCCCCATTGCCACACCGACGTCCCGCCATAGCTGCGCTGCGGGAACCGGATCGGGCCCGGGGCCTTCTCCCACGACGATGACCCTGCTGCGCTTGTGCCCCGGTGCGCGCGGCCAATGACGAGGACGGTGGCCCGATGCGGCGCGCCCACAGCATGGATTTCGGGGCCGAGATGGTCGAGGGCGGCGTGCGCTTCGCCCTCTGGGCGCCCACCGCCAAGAGCGTCGAGCTCATTGTCGACGGCACCGACCATCCCCTGCCCGAATCCGGCGGCGGCTGGCGGCGCACCGCCCTGCCCGGGGTGCGGCCCGGCGCCCGCTACGGCTTCCGCATCGACGGCGACCTCGTCGTCCCCGATCCCGCCTCGCGCTTCCAGCCCGACGACGTCTCGGGCCTCAGCGAGGTGATCGATCCGCGCGCCTATGCGTGGTCCGACGAGGGCTGGACCGGGCGCCCCTTCGAGGAGGCGGTGATCTACGAGTGCCATGTCGGCACCGCAACGCCGGAGGGCACCTATGCCGGCCTGCAGGCCCGGCTGCCGGATCTCAAGGCGCTTGGCGTCACGGCGATCGAGCTCCTGCCGCTCGCCGATTTCAAGGGCTCGCGCAACTGGGGCTACGACGGCGTGCAGCCCTACGCCCCCGATGGCGCCTACGGCCGCCCGGAGGACCTCAAGCGCCTGATCGACGCCGCCCACGGGCTGGGCCTGATGGTCTACCTCGATGCGGTCTACAACCACTTCGGCCCGGCCGGGAACTACCTCCACGCCTACGCCAAGACGTTCTTCACCGAGCGCCACCAGACCCCCTGGGGCGCGGGCATCAACTTCGACGGCAAGGAGAGCGGCGCCACGGTGCGGCAGTTCTTCATCCAGAACGCCCTGTACTGGCTGGAGGAATACCGTTTCGACGGCCTGCGCTTCGATGCCGTCCACGCGATCCTCGACGATTCGCCGCGGCACTTTCTGGCCGAGCTCGGCGAGACGATCCGGAAGACCTTCCCGGACCGGCAGATCCACCTGATGCTCGAGAACGAGGCCAATCAGGCGCGCTGGCTGGAGCGGGACGCCGCCGGGCGTCCGAAGATGCACGACGCCCAGTGGGCCGACGACCTGCACCATTGCTGGCACGTCCTGCTGACGGGCGAGGACGCCGGCTACTATAAAAGCTTTGCCGACAAACCCGTCGAGCACCTCGCGCGCTGCCTGGCGGAGGGCTTCGCCTACCAGGGCGAGCCGTTCTTGACGCTCGACAACCACCCGCGGGGCGAAGCCTCCGGGCACCTGCCGCCCTCTTCCTTCGTGACCTTCCTGCAGAACCACGATCAGGTCGGCAACCGGGCGCTCGGCGAGCGCCTCAACCACCTCGCAGACTCCAAGAAACTCGGCCTCGCCCGGGCCGGCTTCCTGCTGGCGCCGCAGATCCCGATGCTCTGGATGGGCGAGGAATGGTCGGCCTCGGCGCCGTTCCTGTTCTTCGTCGACTTCGCGCCGGACGAAGGTCTGAACAAGGCAGTGCGGGACGGCCGCCGCCGGGAGTTCAAGAGCTTCGCCGCGTTTGCGGACGACACCTCGAAGATCCCCGACCCGACCGAGCGCGAGACCTTCGAGGCTTCGAAGCTCGACTGGTCCGAGCGCGAGCGCTCGCCCCACCGCGAGGTGCTGGCCGAGACGACGCGGCTCCTCGCCTTACGTCGCGACGTGATCGTGCCGCTGGCGAAGTCCGGCTATGAGGGTGCCGCCGCCAGCCTGCCACGCAAGGATGTGGTCGACTGCACGTGGCGCTTCGGCGCCGGCACCCTGCGCTTCGTCGCCAATGTCGGGAGCGCGCCCTTCGCGGTGGATCCGGGGAGCGCCCGGGTGGTCTGGACCAATGCCCCGGACGGGGCCGGATGCGACCTGCCCGCCTGGACCGGCGTGTTCCTGACGGAGTCCCGCTCGTGAGCGCCCTGGAGCAGCTCGCCGATCTCGTCGGCGTGGCTGCCGGCTACACCGACGCCTTCGGCCAGCCCGTCGAGACGCCGCTGGAGGTGCGCCGGGGGCTGCTCGCGGCGCTCGGCTTCGCGGTGGACGACGAGGCGGCGATCGCCGGGAGCCTCGCCCAGGTCGAGCGCCTGCGCCGCGGCCTGATCCCGCCGCTCCTGCCCGTGGAGGCCCGACGGACCGCCCGGGTGCCGGTGCGTCCGCAGGACGGCGCGCCCCACACCCTGGTCTGGCGCCTCGTGGACGAGCGCGGAACGGCCCGGGAAGGACGGGCGAACCTGCAAGGGGCCGAGCCGGGCTTCGAGCTGCCGCCGCTGACCCCCGGCTATCACCGTCTCACCGTCCAGGCCGGCCAGATCCGCGCCGAAGCCTGGGTGATCGCCGCACCCCAGCGCTGCTGGCGCCCGCGTCCCTACACGGAGGAAGGGGCCTCCGACTGGGGCATGGCCGCCCAGCTCTACGGCCTGCGCTCGGCCACCAATATCGGCATCGGCACCTACGCGGATGCCGGCGAGGCCGCCCGCGAGGCCGCCCTGCGCGGGGCGGCCTTCCTGGGCCTCAGCCCGGTCCACGCCCTGTTCGGCTCCGACCGGACCAAGATCTCGCCCTACTCACCCTCCTCGCGCCTGTTCCTGGAGACCCTGTTCATCGCCCCGCGCAGCCTGCCGGGGCTCGCCGGGTCCCGGGCCGAGGCGCTGCTCGCCGAGCGCGCGGACGCGATCACGGCGCTGCGCGAGGCGGCCCTCGTCGACCACCAGGGCGTGGCCGACGTGCTCGACCCGGTGCTCCGGGCCCTCTGGGCCGAGTCACCGGCCCGGGCCGGCACCGATGCGGCCTTCGAGCGCTTCCGCCAAGAGGGCGGCGAGGATCTCGAAGCGCATGCCGTATTCGAAGCGCTGTCGGAGCATTTCCGGGGGCAGGGGGCCCACTGGCTGGGCGACTGGCCGGAGGCGTATCGCCGCGCAGGCACGGAGGCGGTGCTGGCCTTCGCGGCGGAGAACGCCGAGCTGGTCGGCTACCACGCGTGGCTGCAATACCTCGCCGACCGGCAGCTCGCAGAGGCCTCCGCGGCGGCGCTCGGCGCCGGCATGCGGGTCGGGCTCTACCGCGACCTCGCGGTCGGCGCCGACCGGGGCGGCTCCGAGATCTGGTCGCATCCCGAGCGCTTCGCCGACCAGGTGTCGATCGGCGCGCCGCCGGATCTGCTGGCGCCGAAGGGCCAGAACTGGGGCCTGCCGGCCTTCGACCCACTGGAAATGGAGCGCGACGGGCTTAGCGCCTTCCGGGCCTTGGTCCAGGCCAACATGCGCCACGCCGGCGCGATCCGGATCGACCACGCCTTCCAGCTCGCCCGCCTGTTCCTGATCCCCCTCGGGCAGGGAGCCCAGGCCGGCGCCTACATGGCCATGCCGTTCGAGCCGATGCTGGCGGTGCTGCGGCTGGAGAGCCACCGCAACAAGTGCCTCGTCATCGCGGAGGATCTCGGCACGGCCCCGGAGGGCTTCTCCGACGCGCTGATGCGGGCCGGGGTGCTGAGCTACCGGATCCTCGCCTTCGAGCGCGAGGGCGACGGGAAGTTCAAGCCGCCCTCCGCCTACCCGCGGGACGCGCTCACCGCCATCACCACCCACGACCTGCCGACCTTCGTGGGCTGGTGGCGCGGGGTCGACACCGACACCCGCCAGTCGCTGGGTCTCTACGACCAGGAACGGGCCGAGGCCGAGCGGGCCGAGCGCGTGGTCGAACGCCGCCGCCTCGCCGAGGCTCTGGCCGGCGAGCAGCTGCTCCCCTCCACCGAGCCTCCGGATGCCGCGCCCTTCGAGGCGGCTGCCCGCTATCTCGCCCGGGCGCCCTCGATGCTCACGGCCGTGCAGTACGAGGACGTGGTCTCCGAACTCGCCCAGGCCAACGTCCCGGGCTCGACCGAGGGCTACCCGAACTGGCGGCGCAAGCTCGACCGGGACCTCGCGGACATCGCGGCCCCCGGCGGCCCGCTCGCCAAGCTGGCGGCTTCTCTCTCCGCCGAGGCGCGGGGGCCGCGCTCGGGCGCCGCGCGGCTCGCCGCGCCGCCGCCGCGCGCGACCTACCGGCTCCAGTTCCACAAGGACTTCACCTTCGCGGATGCGGACCGGATCGTCCCCTACCTGCACCGGCTCGGGATCAGCCACGTCTACGCCTCGCCCCTCCAGAAGGCGCGGCCCGGCTCGACCCACGGCTACGACATCGTCGACCACGGCGCGATCAACCCGGAACTCGGAGGCGAGGAGGGTTTCGTCCGGCTCTCGGAGACGCTGCACGCCCACGGGATGAAGCTCCTGCTCGATATCGTCCCGAACCACATGGGCGTCGGCGGGGCCGACAACCCGTGGTGGCTCTCGGTGCTCGAATGGGGCTCGCTCTCGCCCTTCGCCGACGCCTTCGACATCGACTGGCAGCGGCTCGGAGCCGGGCGCAACCTCGTGATCCCGTTCCTCGGCGACCGCTACGGCGAGGCCCTGGAGAAGGGCACGCTGGAACTGAAATTCGACCCCGAGAAGGGGGCCTTCAGCGTCTGGCACTACGAGCACCAGCTGCCGATCCGGCCGCTCAGCTACCCGACGATCCTCAACCGGGTGATCGCCGCCATCGGGGCCGTGGACGACGACACCACCGCGGAGCTGCTCGCCATCTCGGAGCGGCTGCGCGCCATGGGGATCGACACCGACGAGACCCGCCGGAAAGGCTTCCCCGAGGAGGCCGAGGGCCTGAAGCGCCGGCTCGCCGAGATCTACGGCGTGTCGCCGCTGATCCAGGAGGCCACCGCCAGCACGCTGGCGCTGCTCAACGGCTTCAAGGGCCGCCCCGACAGCTTCGGGCCCCTTCACCGGCTGCTGGAGGCCCAGGCCTACCGCCTGGCCCACTGGCGGGTGGCGTCGAGCGACATCAACTACCGCCGCTTCTTCGACGTGAACTCGCTCGCCGGCCTGCGGGTCGAGCTGTCCGACATCTTCCACCGCTCGCACGAGACCGTGTTCCGGCACGTCCGCGAGGGCCGGATCGACGGGTTGCGCATCGACCACATCGACGGGCTCGCCGACCCGCTGGGCTACGCGCGGGCGCTGCAGGCGGCCGTGGGCCCGGGCTTCTACGTGGTGGTGGAGAAGATCCTGGAGCCGGGCGAGCGGCTGCGGCCCTGGCCGGTGGCCGGGACCACAGGCTACGACGTGCTCAACCAGCTCGACGGGATCCTGGTCGACAAGGCTAAGCGCGGGAAAATCGAGCGGCTCTACACCTGGGCCACCGGCTTCGACGAGCCCTACGGATTCCAGCTCCGCGCCGCCAAGGCCGAGATCCTCGAGATCAGCTTCGCGAGCGAGCTGGAGGTGCTGACCACCGACCTCAAGGAGGTCGCCGACGCCGACCGGCGCACCCGCGACTTCACCGTCAACGCGCTCCGCCGGGCGCTGATCGAGATCATCGCGCGCTTCCCGACCTACCGGAGCTACCTGCCGCCGGAGCTGGAGGAGGGCGAGGTCGAGCCCGAGGATGTCCGCCTGATCGAGGGGGCCGTCGCCAAGGCCAAGCGCTGGTCGAGCCTGCCGGACCGCTCGGTCCACGACTTCGCCGCCGCGGTCCTGCTCGGGCGCATCGAGACATCGGGGCCGGGCCGGCCGGACCCGCGGGTTGCCTTACGCTTCCGCCGCCGGTTCCAGCAGCTCACCGGCCCGGTCATGGCCAAGAGCCTGGAGGACACGCTGTTCTATCGCTACGCGTGCCTGCTGGGCCTCAACGAGGTCGGCGGCGATCCGGGCGAGTACGGCATCGACGCGGAGCATTTCCACGACCTTCAGATCGCCCGCGCCCGGGACTGGCCGAACGCCATGATCACCACGGCGACCCACGACACCAAGCGGGGCGAGGATGCCCGCACCCGGCTGCTGGCCCTCTCGGAGATCCCGGAGGAATGGGCCGGCGCCTGGGACCTATGGCAGCGGGTCGCCGGGCCGCACCTCGCCCGCATCGACGGCGAGCCGGCGCCCGACGCCAACGACCAGTGGATGTTCTTTCAGGCGATCCTGGGTGCCTGGCCGCTGGAGCTGCTGGAGCACGATGAGCCCGGGGCGATCGAGGCGTTCCGCAATCGGCTGATTGCCTACGGCGAGAAGGCCATGCGCGAGGGCAAGCGCCGGTCGAGCTGGGTCAATGTCGACGAGGTCTACGAGGGCGCGGTCAAGAAGCTGTTCTCGGCGCTGATCGCCCCGGGCTCGGATTTCCTCCGGGAGCTCCGGCCCTTCGCCCGGCGGCTCGCCCATCTCGGCATGCTGGCGAGCCTCGGCCGCACGGTCCTGAAATGCACCCTGCCGGGCCTGCCCGACACCTACCAGGGCACGGAAGTGTGGGACTTCTCCTTCGTCGATCCCGACAACCGCCGCCCGGTGAACTACCCGGCCCTGGAGCGGATGCTCGAGGAAGGCGGAGCGCCGGCGGAGCTGCTGGCGCACTGGCCGGACGGGCGGGTCAAGCAGGCAACCCTGACGCGGCTGCTGGCGGAACGGGCCGAGCGTCCCGACTTCTACGCGAGCGCCGCCTACGAGCCCGTGACGGCCACGGGCGCGCGGGCCGACCACGTCATCGCCTACCGGCGGACCGATCCCGGCCAGGAGGGCGGCGACCTGTTCGTGGCGGTGCCGCGGCTGGTGGCGGGCTTCGTCGGCGCGGCGGTCTGGTCGGGCGAGGCCTTCGCGGGCACCCGGGTCGACCTCGGGGCGGGGACCCGCTGGCGGGACCTCGTCTCGGGGCGGACCGTGGAGAGCCAAGGGGAGGGGGCCGATCTCGGCGCGCTCCTGCGCGACCTGCCCTACGCGGTGCTGCGGCGGGAGCCGTGAGGCTCCGCCCGACGCGGCGCTGTCACGCGGGGTCGGCTAAGGGAGGCACGCCCGGGCGGTTCGGGCGTTACGACAGAGTGAACGGGAGCCAGAAGCCAGCATGAACGCACCGACCAAAGCCGCCGCGACATCCGGGGCCGAGGCCGTCCTGCCGGCCTCCCTGGCACCCCGGGCCGAGGGGCCGCGGATCTACAACCTGTTCCCGCTCCTGGTCGGGCGCGTCTCGGACTGGACCGCCGAGCTGCCGCGGATCGCGGGTCTCGGCTTCGACTGGATCTACCTGAACCCGTTCCACCAGACCGGCGGCTCGAAGAGCCTCTACGCGGTGGCGGATCACGAGCGGCTCGACGAGCGGTTCCGCGACCCCGACGGCACGCCCGACGACGAGCAGATCCGCCGCTTCTGCGCCGCGGCGCAAGCCGCCGGCCTGTCGGTGATGACCGACCTCGTGATCAACCACACCGCCGACAACGCCCGGCTGGCGACGGAGCGGCCCGACCTGTTCATGAAGGAGCCCGATGGCTCGATCATGCACCCGGCGGCCGTCGATCCGGATGATCCGTCGATCCGCACCGTCTGGGGCGACCTCGCCGAGCTCGACTACCACACGCCGGCGGCCCGGGACGAGCTGACCCGGATCTGGGGCGCCTACGTGGCCCGGCTCCAGGGGCTCGGCGTCGCGGGCTTCCGGTGCGACGCCGCCTACAAGGTGCCGCCGGAGACCTGGCGCGTCCTGATCGGGCAGGCCAAGGGCCGCGACCCGGCCTGCCTGTTCGCCGCCGAGACCCTCGGCTGCACCTTCGAGGAGGCCCGGGCCACGGCGGGTGCCGGCTTCGATTACCTGTTCAACTCCTTCGCGTGGTGGGACCTGAGGAAGCCCTGGGCGCTGGAGCAGTACGAGCGCCTGCGGGTGCTGGCCCCCTCCATCGCCTTCCCGGAAAACCACGACATGAAGCGGCTCGCCGCCGAGATCGGCGGCGGCTCCGAGGCGGTGGCGGCCCACCTGCGCACCCGCTACGCACTCGCCGCCTTCTTCTCGGCGGGCGTGCTCATGCCGATCGGCTACGAGTGGGGCTACCGCCGGGCGCTGCACGTGGTCGAGACCACCCCGCGCGACCGCGAGAACGAGACCGGCATCGACATCTCCGGGTACATCCGGGCGGTCAACGCCCTGCGGGCCGAGCTGCCGGCCGCCAATGTCGAGGGCGCGCAGCTCCGCATCTCGTCGCCCGACAGCGATCTCGTGGCGCTCGCCCGCTTCGACACCGGCCACCCGGCCTCGGCGCAGCACGGGCTGATCGTGCTCTACAACCCCACCGACCGGCCGGTACCCGTGGAGGCCGGCACGCTCATCGCCCGCACCGGCGGAATGCTCGGCGCCTTCGTCGACCGGACCCCGGAGGCCGAGCCGATCGCCTTCCATCCCGGTAGCGCCATCGACCTGCTCCCCGGAGAGCTCCGCATCCTCGCGGCCGGCGCCCAGCAGGTCGCGCGGGTTCCCGAGCGCGGGACGCCTGACGGCGAGGGGCGGGTGGTGATCGAGGCCGTGAGCCCTGAGATCGACGGCGGCCGCTCGCCGGTGAAGCGGATCGTCGGCGAATCCCTCCGGGTCGAAGCGGACATCTTCTCCGACGGCCACGAGCTCATCGACGCCGCGATCCTGTCGCGGGTCGCCGGCAGCGACACGTGGCGCGAGGACCCGATGGTCTTCGTCGACAACGACCGCTGGGCCGGGCACTTCCCCCTGGAGCGCAACGCCCGCTACGAGTTCACCCTGATCGCGTGGCGCGACGCGTTCTCGTCCTGGGTGCGCGACACCCTGAAGAAGCGCGCCGCCGGCGTCGACGTGCGCCTGGAGACGATCGAGGGCGTGGCGCTCGTCGAGACCGCCGCCTCCCTCGCCCGGACCCGCGGCGGCCGCGACGCGGAGCGCCTCGCCGCCCTGCTCGCCGCGCTCGCCGCCGAGGAGACGGGCTCCGCCGCTCAGCTCGACCGGATCCTGGCACCCGAGGCGTCGCGCCTCGTGCGCCGGAACGCCGAGCGGGTGAACCTCACCCGCTATCCCGTGACCCTGCCGGTGATCGCCGACCGCCTCGCGGCCCGGTTCTCCGCCTGGTACGAGATCTTCCCGCGCTCGCAGTCGATGGACGCCAACCGCCACGGCACCTTCGACGACGTGATCCGGCGCCTGCCCGAGATCCGCGAGCTTGGCTTCGACGTGCTCTACTTCACGCCGATTCACCCGGTGGGCCGCACCAACCGCAAGGGGAAGAACAACACCCTCAAGGCCGAGCCCGGCGATGTCGGCTCGGTCTACGCGGTGGGCTCGGAGGAGGGCGGCCACGAGGCCGTGCACCCCGAACTCGGCACGCTGGAGGATTTCGAGCGGCTCGTGGCGGCAAGCCATGCCTACGGGATGGAGATCGCCCTCGACTTCGCGATCCAGTGCTCCCCCGACCATCCCTGGATCAAGAACCACCCGGAATGGTTCGAGTGGCGCCCCGACGGCACGCTGAAATTCGCCGAGAACCCGCCCAAGAAGTACGAGGACATCTCGAACGTCCACTTCTACGGGGGCGCCCTGCCCTCGCTCTGGATCGAGCTGCGCGACGTCCTGCTCGGCTGGTGCGCGCGGGGCGTGCGCATCTTCCGGGTCGACAACCCGCACACCAAGCCGATCCCGTTCTGGGAATGGGTGATTGCCGAGGTCAATGGCCGCTATCCGGACGCGATCTTCCTCGCCGAGGCCTTCACCCGGCCGAAGATGATGAAGAAGCTCGCCAAGGCTGGCTACCAGCAGAGCTATACCTACTTCACGTGGCGCAACACCAAGCAGGAGCTGACCGACTACGCCCTGGAGCTGGCCGGTCCGATGGGCGAGTATTACCGCCCGAACTTCTTCGCCAACACGCCCGACATCAATCCCTACTACCTGCAGACGAGCGGCCGTGCCGGATTTATCGTCCGCGGCACGCTGGCCGCGACCCTCTCGTCGGTCTACGGCATCTACAACGGCTTCGAGCTGTGCGAGGCCGCGCCCTATCCCGGCAAGGAGGAGTACCTGAACTCGGAGAAATACGAGCTGAAGGCCTGGGACTACGACCGGCCCGGCAATATCCGCGAGCACATCATCAAGCTGAACAAGATCCGGCGCGAGAACCCTGCCCTCTGGGACTTCCGCAACGTCACCTTCACGGGCGCCTGGAACGACAGCATCATCGCCTACGCGAAGACGACGCCGGAGCGCGACAACTGCATCTTCACCATGGTCAACCTCGACCCGAAGAACCGCCAGGAATGCACCTACGAGGTGCCGCTCTGGCTGTTCGGCCTTCCCGACGACGGGGCCGTCGAGGTCGAGGACCTGCTCCAGGGCTACCGGTTCGAGCTGCGCGGCAAGACCCACCGCATCGCCCTCGATCCGGCCGAGCGATCCTGCGTGATCTGGCGCCTCCGGGCGCCGCGGCGGGTTGCGGGCTGAGGCCGCGCGTGGCACTCGACCATGACACCTGATCCCGGCGGCTTACCCGTCGCCGACCATGGCATCCCGCGCGGCGGCCCACCGCCCGCGCCCCGGCCGGTCACCCCGCCGGTTCCGTCAGATTCGACCGATGAGGCAGCGACGCGATGATCGATCGCAGCGACCCGCAATGGTACCGTGACGCCATCATCTACCAGATCCACGTCAAGTCGTTCTTCGACTCGAACAACGACGGGATCGGGGATTTCGAGGGCCTGACCCAGCGCCTCGACTACGTGCGCGATCTCGGCGTCACGGCGATCTGGCTGATGCCGTTCTACCCCTCTCCCCTGCGCGACGACGGCTACGACATCGCCGATTACCGGGACATCAACCCGTCCTACGGGACCATGGAGGACTTCAAGGCCTTCGTGGAGGCGGCGCATGCGCGGGGCCTGCGGGTCATCACCGAGCTCGTCATCAATCACACCAGCGACCAGCACCCGTGGTTCCAGGCCGCCCGCGAGGCGCCCCCCGGTTCGCCCGAGCGCGACTTCTACGTCTGGTCGGACACCGACGAACCGTACAAGGACACGCGGATCATCTTCCTCGACACCGAGGCCTCGAACTGGACCTGGGACCCGGTCGCCAAGCAGTATTTCTGGCACCGCTTCTACAGCCACCAGCCGGACCTGAACTTCGACAACCCGAAGGTGCTGGAAGCTGTCATCGACGTGATGCGCTACTGGCTCGACATGGGCGTCGACGGGCTGCGCCTCGACGCGATCCCGTATCTCGTCGAGCGCGAGGGCACGAACTGCGAGAACCTCGCCGAGACCCACGAGGTCATCAAGAAGATCCGGGCCGCTCTCGATGCCAGCTATCCCGACCGGATGCTGCTGGCGGAAGCCAACCAGTGGCCCGAGGAGACCGCCCAGTATTTCGGCAACGGCGACGAATGCCACATGGCGTTCCACTTCCCGCTGATGCCGCGGATGTACATGGCGATCGCCCGGGAGGACCGGCACCCGATCACCGACATCATGCGCCAGACCCCGGAGATCCCGGAGGGCTGCCAGTGGGCGATCTTCCTGCGCAACCACGACGAGTTGACGCTCGAAATGGTCACCGCGGAGGAGCGTGATTACCTCTGGTCGTTCTACGCCGCCGAGCGGCGGGCCCGGATCAATCTCGGCATCCGCCGCCGCCTCGCGCCTCTGCTCGAGAACGACCGGCGCAAGATCGAGCTGATGAAGTCTCTCGTCCTGTCGATGCCCGGCACGCCGGTGCTCTACTACGGCGACGAGATCGGCATGGGCGACAACATCTATCTCGGCGACCGCGACGGGGTGCGCACGCCCATGCAGTGGACCCCCGACCGCAACGGCGGCTTCTCCCGGGCGAATCCCCAGAAGCTGTTCCTGCCGGCGATCCAGGACCCGATCTACGGCTTCGACGCGATCAACGTCGAGGCCCAGACCCAGGCGCAGACGAGTCTCCTGAACTGGACGCGGCGCATGATCGCGATCCGCAACAACAGCGTCGCCCTCGGGCGCGGCACGATCCAGTTCCTGTACCCGGGCAACCGGAAGGTCCTGGCCTGGATCCGCGAGCATGAGGACGAGCGGGTCCTGTGCGTGGCGAACCTGTCCCGCGCCCCGCAGGCGGTGCAGCTCGACCTGTCGGAGCTGCGCACCGCGGTGCCGATCGAGCTCACCGGCGGCACCGAGTTCCCGGCGATCGGCGACCTGCCCTATCTGCTGACCCTGCCGTCCTACGGCTTCTACTGGTTCTCGCTCAGCGCCGCGCGCTCCGGCGCGGTCGGTCCGCAGCAGGAGCCGCCCGAGCTGTTCACCCTGGTGCTCACCGGGGGCATCGAGACCCTGATGAGCGGGCGCGAGCGCGTCGCCTTCGAGCGCACCGTGGTGCCCGCTTTCCTGATCAGCCGGCGCTGGTTCGGCGCCAAGGGCTCGCGGATCAAGGCCGTGAAGGTCATCGACTGCGCCGCCCTGAACGTGGACGGGAGCCCGCGCTTCCTGCTGCCGCGGCTGCAGGTGCAGCTCGCCAACGGCGAGGCCCAGGAATACTTCGTGCCGGTGGGCGTCGACGAGGGCCGCGAGGACGAGGCGCTGCTGCCTTTCGCGGTGGCGCGGGTGCGCCGGGGCCCGCGCACCGGCCTGCTCTACGGTGCGGCCGGCTCCGACGACTTCGCCGCCGGCCTGATCGACGCCATGCGCCGGGGCAGCGAGATCCCCACGGAGAGCGGGCGGCTCGTCTTCGCCGTCACCTCGGCCTTCGACCCGGACGTCACGGTCGACCCCGCCGACATCCGCCGGCTCTCGGCCGAGCAGAGCAACACCTCGATCGCCATCGGCTCGAAGATGATGCTCAAGCTGCTGCGCCGCCTGCAGCCGGGCATGCATCCCGAGATCGAGGTCGGGCGCTTCCTCACCGAGCAGGCGGGCTTCGCCAACACCCCGGCGCTGCTCGGCACCCTGGAGCACGTGGCCGAGGACGGCACCCGCACGGCGCTCGCGGTGCTGCAGAAATTCGTCATGAACCAGGGCGACGCCTGGACCCTGATGCTGGAAGGCCTGCGCCGGGACTTCGAGACCGTGGTGCTCACCCCCGAGAGCGAGGCCGCGACGCCCGAGGAGGCGTTCCAGGCCCACCGGCCCTGGGCGGACCTGCTCGGGCGGCGCACCGCCGAGCTGCACTCGGCTTTGGCGATCGAGACTGACGATCCGGCCTTCGCGGCCGAGCCGTTCACCGAGGACGACCTCGCGGTGCTGGCCCGGGACGCCCGCCACCAGGCCGAGCGCGCCTTCCGGGCGCTCAAGGGCCTGGCCGAGCGCGGCCTCGACGCCGGCAAGCCCGCCTGCGCGGCGCTCAGCCAGCGCCGCCAAGAGGTCGAGGCGCTGATCGACGCGCTCACCGCCGAGCCGCCGCGCGGCGCCCACAAGACCCGCATCCACGGCGACTACCATCTCGGGCAGGTGCTCGTCTCCGAGAGCGACCTGATCATCGTCGACTTCGAGGGCGAACCCTCGCGCCCGGCCGACGAGCGCAGGGCCAAGTCGATGCCGCTGCGGGACGTGGCCGGGCTGATGCGCTCCTTCGCGTACGGGGCCGAGACGGTGACCCGCGAGATCGCCGCCCGGTTCGGCGATTCCGAGGAGCGGGCGCGGGATGCCGCCACGGCGTGGCGCGGCATGATCGAGGCGGCCTTCCTCGCCGGCTACGAGACCGCGGTCGAGGGCTCGCGGGCGGCCGTGACCGACTTAGGGACCCGCGCCCGGCTGCTGCGCCTCTGCCTGCTGACGAAGGCCCTGTACGAGGTCGATTACGAGGCCAACAACCGGCCGGACTGGATCGAAATTCCCGCACGCGGGGTTCTCACCATTCTGGACACGGACGGATACGAGCCCGGAGCATCTGAATGACGGCGATCGACGAGACCTTCGCACCGCGGGTCGACCCTGAAGCGGCGACGGCGCGGAACGCGGATGTCCCGGGCGCCGCCGGCGCGCCGCCGAGCGTCCACCCGGACGCGATCGCGGCCCTGATGGCCGCCAACCACGGCGACCCGTTCGCGGTGCTCGGCCCGCACCGGGTCGGGCCCAAGGCCTGGGAGGTGCGGGCCATTCTGCCCGAGGCGCGCGCCGCCGCCCTGGTCATGGACGGCCGCACCGTGCCGTTCGAGAAGCGCCACCCGGACGGGTTCTACGTCGCTCGGGTCGAGGGTGAGCACCGGCCGCTCTACGAGATCGAGGTCGAGTTCTGGGATGGGTCGAAGCGGCGCCGCTACGACCCCTACGGGTTCGGCTCGTCCATCGAGCAGTACGACGTGGCGGCGCTCCGCGAGGTCGGCACCAACCTCGTCTACCGGATCCTCGGCGCCCAGTCGGGTCAGCTCGACGGCATCGACGGTTTCCGCTTCGCGGTCTGGGCCCCGAACGCCCGCAAGGTCAGCGTCGTCGGCGATTTCAACGATTGGGACGGGCGGCGCCACCCGATGCGCCTCTGGCAGGACGGCGGCATCTGGGAGCTGTTCGTGCCCGGCCTCAAGGCCGGCGTCAGCTACAAGTTCGAGATCCGCGGGCCCGACGGGTCCCTGGTCCCGCTCAAGGCCGACCCGGTCGCCTTCGCGGCCCAGCACCCGCCGGAGACCGCCTCGGTCACCCACGGGTCGGGCGAGTTCGACTGGCGCGATTCCGGCTGGATGAGCACCCGCGGCGCCAAGGATCCGCGCCACGCGGCGATCTCGGTCTACGAGGTCCATCTCGGCTCCTGGGCGCGGGTGCCCGAGGAGGGCAACCGCTACCTCACCTACCGGGAGCTGGCCGAGCGCCTGATCCCCTACGTCAAGGATCTGGGCTTCACCCATATCGAGATGCTGCCGATCACCGAGTTCCCGTTCGACGGGTCCTGGGGCTATCAGCCGGTCTCGCTGTTCGCGCCGACGAGCCGCTTCGGCTCACCCGAAGATTTCGCCGCCTTCGTGGACGCCGCCCACGAGGCCGGGATCGGCGTGTTGCTCGACTGGGTGCCAGGCCATTTCCCGCTCGACGCCCACGGGCTCGGCCTGTTCGACGGCACGCATCTCTACGAGCACGCCGACCCGCGCCAGGGCTTCCACCAGGATTGGGGCACCTACATCTACAATTTCGGCCGTACGGAGGTCGCGACCTTCCTGGCTGCCAATGCCCGGTTCTGGCTGGAACACTACCACCTCGACGGCCTGCGCGTGGATGCCGTCGCGTCGATGCTCTACCTCGACTATTCCCGGCGCCAGGGCGAGTGGATCCCGAACCGCTACGGCGGCAACGAGAATCTCGACGCCATCGACTTCATGCGCAAGACCAACGAGGCGACCTACAGCCACGCCCCCGGGACGATCACGGTGGCGGAGGAATCGACCTCCTGGCCGGGCGTCTCGCACCCGACCTACACGGGCGGCCTGGGCTTCGGCTTCAAGTGGAACATGGGCTGGATGCACGACACCCTGCATTACATGCAGGAGGATCCGATCCATCGCCGCTACCACCACCACAACTTGACCTTCGGGCTTCTCTACGCCTTCTCGGAAAATTTCATCCTGCCGCTCTCCCACGACGAGGTCGTGCACGGGAAGGGCTCGCTCCTCGGCAGGATGCCGGGCGACCGCTGGCAGAAATTCGCGAATCTCCGGGCCTATTTCGGCTTCATGTGGGGGCATCCCGGCAAGAAGCTGCTGTTCATGGGCGGCGAGTTCGGCCAGGAGCGGGAGTGGAACCATGATTCCAGCCTGGACTGGCACCTGCTGGACGATCCCCTACACAAGGGCGTCCAGAGCGCGATCCGCGACCTCAACCGGCTCTACGTCTCAACGCCTGCCCTCTACAGCCGCGACGTCGAGCATACCGGCTTCCAGTGGCTGGTGGCAGACGACCAGGACAACAGCGTCATCGCCTGGGCCCGCAAGGGCGCCAAGCCCGGCGAGGTCGCCATCGTGGTGTCGAACTTCACGCCAGTGCCGCGGGAGGGCTACCGGATCGGCGTGCCGCAGGCGGGCTTCTACCGCGAGGCGTTCAACTCGGATGCCGGGGTCTACGGCGGCTCCAACATGGGCAACCAGGGCGGCCGCCACACCGAGGATCAGGCGAGCCACGGCCAGGGGCAGAGCCTGTGCCTGACCCTGCCGCCGCTCGCCACGATGATCTTCCTGCTGGAGGGGTGAGGAGGTCACGCGCCGCGCTCTCCCTCCTCCCTCTGCGGGGGAGGGAAGCCTCGGGACCCGCCGCGCCCTACGCCGCCCGCCAGCGCAGGGCGATGCTGTTGCCGATGGCGCGGCTGTAGAGCCCGGCATAGCTGTCGGCGGCCTGATCCCAGCCGAAGCGGGACGTCATGGCGCGCCGCCGCATGGCGTTGAGGCGCTTCTTCTGGCCGAAGGCCTCCAGCGCCCTGCGAACCGCCGCTCCGAAGGAGGCGGCCGAAGCCTCCGCGAAGGTGAAACCCGTGACCCCGTCCTCGACCGTGTCGGCGAGGCCCCCGGTCCGGCGCACGATCGGCAGGGAGCCGAAGCGCTGCGCGTACATTTGAGCCAACCCGCAGGGCTCGAAGCGCGAGGGCATCAGCAGGAAGTCGCTGCCCGCGAACATCCGCCGGGCCTGCGCCTCCTCGAAGCCGACATGGACGCCGACCGCGTCGGGATGGCGCTTGGCCAGTCCGCGGAGTGCCTGCTCGAACCGGCCCTCGCCCTGGCCGATCACCACGAGCTGGCCGCCCTCGGCCACGATGGTCTCGGCCGCCTGGAGGCTCAGGTCGATGCCCTTCTGGTGGACGAGGCGCGACACGATGGCGAAGAGCGGCCCACGGGAGACCGCCAGCCCGAACTGGCGGCGCACCGCCTCGGCATTGGCACGCTTGCCCTTCCAGTCGTCGACCTCGAACCGCGTGGCGAGGTGCGGGTCCGCGCTCGGGTCCCAGGTCTCGTCGATGCCGTTGAGGATGCCGGCGAGCCGGCCCTGGCCGGCGCGGGTGCGCAGGAGCCCGTCGAGGCCGCAGCCCATCTCGGGCGTCTGGATCTCCCGGGCATAGGTCTCGCTCACCGTGGTGACCTGCGAGGCGTAGAAGATGCCGGCCTTGAGGAAGGAGAGCTGGCCGTAGAACTCGGCGCCGTCCACCTGGAAGGCCGATTCGGGCACGCCGAGGCGGGGCAGGGCGTCCCGGGGGAACAGGCCCTGGTAGGCGAGATTGTGGATCGTCAGCACGCTCGGCACCCGCCGGCCACGCCAGGCGAGGTAGGCCGGGGCGAGCGCTGCCTGCCAGTCATTGAGGTGCAGGAGGTCGGCCGCCCAGTCGGGGTCGATGCCGGCGGCGATCTCGGCCGCCGCGAGGCTGAGGCGGGCGAAGCGCAGGTCGTTGTCGCCGAAATCGCCGTGCTGGTCGCCATAGGGCGTGCCATCGCGCTCGTAGAGATCGGGGCTCAGCAGGACGTAGATCCGCAACCCGTCCGCCGCCTCCACGAGGCCGAGGTCGCAAGGAGGAACACCCGCGAACCCGTCGAGCCGGGCGACAACCGGGATATCGGGGAAGGCGGCGCGGACCTGACGGTAACCGGGGATCAGGACGCGGATGTCGTAATGCGGCACCAGGGCCCGGGGCAGGGCGGCCGAAACCTCGCCGAGACCGCCGGTCTTCACGAAATCGGCCATCTCGGGCGTGGCGTAGAGGATGCGGCGGCGCAGCGAGGCCGGCCGGGCCGGGATCGTCACGTGCAGAACGCCGTCGCCTTCGCCGGACGTCCGTTCGGCGAAGGAACCACCACGGCGCGCATCGAGCATCAGCATTGATCCTGGCCGGGCGGAATGCCCCGATCTGGCAGAGGATCGGCCAGGCACGGCTGTCGCGATCTCAACCACGTCCAATGCTCCTCCGCCGCCACGGTTCCGCTGCGACGCACAAAATAGGCCACTATCAGCGTTAAGCTTCACTTACTTATGTGGCATTGCGGCGAAAATACTGCATTCCAGTTCAGTCTTGGCGCAGGATCACCCCCTCGGCGGCCGCGAGGGCGAGGGTGGCCCGGGCCGTCTCGCCCGCCCGCCCGGCGCGCGTGGAGAGCAGCACGGTCCAGGTCCCCTCGGGCAACGGCAGCATCTGCCCGAGGGTCCCGAAATTCAGGACCACCCGCAGGACCGTGTCGCCGGCGAATCGCTCGTAGGCGAACACGTCCGCGGCCCCGAGAGGAAGGCCCCGGTAGCCGCCGACCGACAGCGCCGCGTGGTCGCGCCGCAGGGCGAGCAGCCGCCGGTGCAGGGTGAGCATCGAGGCCGGGTCCGAGCGCTGGCTCTCGACGTTGCGGGTCGCCCAATCCTCCGCCAGCGGCAGCCAGGGCTCGACCGTGGAGAAGCCGGCCTGCGGACTCTCGTCCCACTGCATCGGCGTACGCTCCGGGTCGCGGCCGTGCCCGGGCTCGTTGCGTTCCCAGGGGTCCCGGGCGCGCTCGGGCGGGATCGGCACATGCCCGAGCCCGAGCTCGTCGCCGTAATAGAGGGTCGGGGTGCCGCGCAGGGTCAACAGCAGCATCGCCGCGATGCGGGCCTGATCCTCCCCGACGCGGGCGGCGATGCGCGGCTGGTCGTGGTTGCCCAGCACCCAGTTCGGCCAGCCGCCCTCGGGCAGGGCCGCCTCGTAGCTCGCCACGAGGTCGGCCACCGCGTCCGCCCGCCACGGCGTCTGGATCAGTTGGAAGTTGAAGGGCAGGTCGGCCCCCGTGAGGTCCGGGCCGTAATAGGCGACCAGCCGCTCGACCGGCAGATAGATCTCGCCGATCAGCACGCGCTCGCCGTACGGGCGCAGCACCGCCCGCATCCCGGCGATCACGTCGAACACCTCGGGCCGGTCGGCGGAATAGACCTGGGTGAAGCGGCCGATCTCGGGCGCGCCGGGCGCGTAGTCTGGATTGGCCGGGTTGTCGCGGAATCCGGCATCTTTCATCAGGTGCCAGATCACGTCGACCCGGAACCCGTCGACGCCGCGCTCCATCCAGAAGCGGAGCACGTCCTGCATGGCCTCCTGCACGGCGGGGTTGCGCCAGTTCAGGTCCGGCTGCTCCGCCAGGAAGGCGTGGTAGTAGTACTGGCCGGTCGCCTCATCGAGGGTCCAGGCCGAGCCGCCGAAATTCGACAGCCAGTTGTTCGGCGGACCGCCCCCGGGGGCCGGGTCGCGCCAGATGTACCAGTCCCGCTTCGGGCTCGCGCGCGACGACCGGCTCTCCGCGAACCAGGGATGCGCGATCGAGGAGTGGTTGGGCACGAAATCGAGGATGACCTTCAGCCTGCGCCGGTGGGCCTCGGCGATGAGCGCGTCGAAATCCGCGAGCGTGCCGAACAGCGGGTCGATCCCGCAGTAATCGGCCACGTCGTAGCCGAAATCCGCCATGGGCGAGGGGTAGACGGGCGAGATCCACACGGCGTCGACCCCAAGCCAGGCGAGATAGTCGAGGCGCGCCGTGATGCCGGGCAGGTCGCCGACACCGTCGCCGTCCGTGTCCTGAAAGGAGCGCGGATAGACTTGGTAGACGGTCCCGCGCTTCCACCAGACAGTATCGGTCATCCTGCGCCTCTCGCGTTGCCGGCCCAGGGTTAACCGCAGATCCCGGCGCTGGCGACCGGCGACGGATGCGCCCGGTGCAGCAGGGCCACGCGCGGGTGTGGCTGGAATGACACGACGCGGCGCCATATCTCCGGGGGCGTGCCCGTGCGCTCCGCTGGAGCGGCGCTGCCACGACTTCGCCGGAAGCCGATCGCACAGTCGGACGCTTCGGGGCACGGATCGCTCGGTCGTTCATGCGCCGGCAATCCGTCAAAAGAGATAATCCGCCCACGATACCCCCGGCGCTAGAATTCGGGGAGCTGACTTTGGGGGACCCGCACGTGTTGAACGACGTTCTGATCCGGCCTGGGCCGCAAGACGCCTCGCGCGACGAGCGCGTCTCTGAGAACCCGGCACCCGCCTCATGGACCGCCCCGGCGCTGTCCGCCAGCGGCGATGCCGTGGTGGACCTGCGTGAATCGATCCGCGCCAAGCTCACCTTCGCGCTGGGCCGTACGCCCGAGACCGCCCGCCCGCGCGACTGGTTCGCGGCGACCGCGCTGGCCCTGCGCGACCGGATCGTGGCCGCATCCCTCGCCGCCGAGCGCGGCGTGCCCAACAAGCGCGTCTACTACCTGTCGCTGGAATTCCTGATCGGCCGACTGATGTCGGACGCGCTGAACAATCTCGGCCTCACCGAGAGCACCCGGGCCGCGCTCCGGGAACTCGGGGTCGACCTCGACGCCGTGCAGGATGCCGAGCCCGATGCGGCTCTGGGCAATGGCGGCCTCGGACGGCTCGCCGCCTGCTTCATGGAGAGCATGGCCAGCATCGGCATCCCGGCCATGGGCTACGGCATCCGCTACGACCACGGCCTGTTCCGCCAGTCCTTCGAGGACGGCTGGCAGCGCGAGGCCCCGGAGACCTGGCTGGCCGAGGGCAACCCCTGGGAATTCGCCCGCCCCGAGGCGACCTACACGATCGGCTTCGGCGGCGCCGTCACGCTGTCCTCGCCGGAAGAGGGGGTGATCCGGCGGCACTGGCAGCCGGCCGAGACCGTGCGGGCGGTGGCCCACGACGTGCCGGTGGTCGGCTGGCGCGGGCGTCACGTCAACGGCCTACGGCTCTGGAAGGCCGAGGCCGGCGAGCCCATCGACCTCGCCCGCTTCAACGGCGGCGATCATGTCGGCGCGGTCGCGGCGCGCATGCGCGCCGAAGCGATCTCGCGGGTGCTCTACCCGAGCGATTCCTCGGCCGAGGGCCAGGAGCTGCGTCTGCGCCAGGAATACTTCTTCACCGCGGCCTCGATCCAGGATCTCGTGGCCCGCCACGTGGCCGAGCGCGGCGACGTGCGCTCCCTGCCCGACCACGCGGCGATCCAGCTCAACGACACGCACCCGGCCATCGCGGTGCCCGAGCTGGTGCGCCTCCTGCTCGACGAGCACGGCCTCTCCTGGGAGGATGCGTGGCACGTCACCACCAACACGCTGAACTACACCAACCACACCCTCCTGCCCGAGGCGCTGGAGACCTGGCCGGTGGAGCTGATGGAGCGGCTGCTGCCGCGCCACATGCAGATCATCTACCTGATCAACTGGATGCACCTGGAGGAGCAGGCCAAGCACGGCCGCCAGGATGCCGCCTACCTGGCCTCGATCTCGCTGATCGACGAGTCCCACGGAAGGCGGGTGCGCATGGGGCACCTCGCCTTCCACGGCGCCCGCCGGGTCAACGGCGTCTCGGCGCTGCATACCGACCTGATGCGCTCCACGGTCTTCGCCGACCTGCACGCGCTCGATCCCGACAAGATCGTCAACAAGACCAACGGCATCACCTTCCGCCGCTGGCTCCACAACGCCAATCCGGGCCTCACCCGGCTCGCCGTGGAGACGGTGGGGGCGGGCGTGCTCGATGATCCGGCGCTGCTCCGCGGCCTTGAGGCTCACGCGGAGGATCCGGCTTTCGTGGCGCGCTACGCCGCGACGCGCCGCCAGCGCAAGGAGGCGCTCGCCAGGATCGCGGCCGAGCGCACCGGCATCGACATCGATCCGGATGCCCTGTTCGACGTCCAGGTCAAGCGCATCCACGAGTACAAGCGCCAGCTCCTCAACGTGATCGAGACGGTGGCGCTCTATCAGGCGATCAAGGCCGAGCCGCACCGGGACTGGACGCCCCGGGTGAAGATCTTCGCCGGCAAGGCGGCGCCGAGCTACGTCCGGGCCAAGCTGATCATCAAGCTCGCCTGCGACGTGGCCAAGGCCGTGAACGACGATCCCGAAGTGGCCGACCGGCTGAAGGTGGTGTTCCTGCCGAACTACTCGGTGAGCCTCGCCGAGGCGATCATCCCGGCCGCCGACCTGTCCGAGCAGATATCCACCGCCGGCATGGAGGCGTCGGGCACCGGCAACATGAAGTTCGCCCTCAACGGCGCGCTCACGGTCGGCACGCTGGACGGCGCCAATATCGAGATCCGCGACCATGTCGGGGCGGAGAACATCTTCATCTTCGGCCTCGACGCCGCGGGCGTTCAGGCCCGGCAGGCCGAGCCGGACTACGCCGCTCGGGCGATCCAGGCCTCGCCGCGTCTGGCGGCGGCGCTCGACATGATCGCCTCGGGGCGCTTCTCGCCGGAGGAGCCTGGCCGGTTCCGGCCGCTCACCGACGACCTGCGCCAGCGCGACCAGTACCTGCTGACCGCCGATTTCGACGATTACTGGCGGATGCAGCGCGCCATCGACGCCGCGTGGCGCGACAAGCGCGGCTGGTGGGCGAAGGCGATCCGCAACACCGCCCGCATGGCGTGGTTCTCCTCCGACCGGGCGATGCGGGAATACGCCGAGGAGATCTGGCGGGTTCGCCTCGGCTGAGCCGCCGGCATGGTCACGGATCCGAAAGGTCCGTGACCGTTCGCGGGTGCAGGGCGAAGCCCTGCGATCGGCCTCGACCCCGACGACCCGCCAGGGAGCTCACGCGCCTTGAGTCCTCCTGAGCCGCAGCGTGATGCGGCGCAGATTGCGCCGGAGCCGGTGGCGCAGGAGCGCGGCGCGCGCGGCGAACCCGAGCCTGCGCCGACAGAAGACATGGGACACGCGCCCGAGCCGCGGGCCGCGATCCGGCTCGCCCTTGCGCAGGGCGATGTCCGGGAGCGCCGCCGATTGCGCGAGCCGCAGGGATCGCGCCGCCGGCAAGGCGAGGCTGCGGAAGACCGAGCGCGTGTAATAGGAGAATTCGTCGTAGGCGACGATCCCGCGCGCGCGCCTGGTTCCCGGATCCTCGACCGTCAGCGTGCCCGCCTGCGGACCGTAGGTCACGAGCAGGCCGATCACGTCCCGGGGGTGCCCGAGCGGGATCTCGGCGCGGCCGTCCTCCGGGATCTCCAGGAATTGCAGCTGGACGCCGTTGCGCCGCAGTTCGAAGCCGCAGGTCAGTCCGGGGAGGGTGCGCAGAGGCAGGGATTCGAACCGACCCGGCAGCGCGCGGAACCGGTCGATGTAGGCGCGGCCCGGGGGTGGGGCGCGCAGGAAGCTGTAGACCAGGGTGCCGTAGAGTTCGGCCCCGGCCGGCGTGACGTGGGTTCCGTCCTTCAGGAGATAGGTGATGTCGCCCGCGCCCGCCTCGGCCACCGGGGCGGCGATGTCGAGAAACGGGATGCCGTAGAGGGCGCGGTACTCCGCGAGCAGGCCGGCGACGGTCTCGGCCCCGTACGCGACGCCGCCCTGGTGGAGATTGAGGAAGGCGACGGGCAGGTCGCGCCGGGCGGTCGCCGCGAGGATGTCGTCGAGATAGGCCCGCATCGTCGCGCCGTCGAAGTAGCGCACGTTGCCGGTGAACAGCTCGAGCAGGACGAAGTCGCAGGGGATCGCGTCCAGAATCTCGTCGATCAGGCAGGCGATGGAGGGCAGCGAGTGCCCGCCCCAGCCGCTCCGCAGGAGGGTCAGCGGCCGCCTCTCGGCTGCCGCGAGGGCGTTGGCCCGCTCGACATAGCCCGGCAGCTCCGTGACGCTGTAGCCGAGGCAGAGGACGCGGAACATCGGGGCTCGAATCGGCTCGGGCTCAGGGGGCGTCGATAGGTCGGCGTCGCGCGGCCGGGCCGCCGGGCCACCCCGGCGCGGGTACCAGCGGATCGCAGCCGCGTCGAGGCGGCCCGCCTCAGTCGAGCACGATCGGGTAGCAGCGCGCCCCCACCGAGGCGGCCAGCACCTGCACGGCGCCCACCGTCGAGACGTCGCCCGCCACGTGGACCACGTCGGTGGCGCGCAGGCTCGGCAGATGGGCCGTGAGCGGGCCGGAGCGCACGTCGGGCGGGCGCTGGCGCCCGCGATCCGCGCAGAGCACGATCCGGCCGACGCCGGTGCGGCGCAGCCAGTCCAGGCTCTCGCGCATGTACAGATCAAGGGCGTCGCGGGCACCCACCGCGAGCGCCATCTCGCGGGCGGGCTCGATGTAGCGGGCTGCCCGGGCGATCGCCCAGATCGGGCCGAAGCCGGCGCCGGCCGCCACCAGCACGAGGCGCCCGCCGCCCGGACGGTACTGCCCCCGGCCCACGGGCCCCTTCAGCCGCACGGGCTGATCGAGCCGGATCGCGTCGATCGGGTCACCCTCGGGGTCGCGTGCGATGTGGAACACCGCCTCGTTGATCTCGGCCGCGCCGTCGACCCGCAGCGTCGGGGCGAGCGTCATGGCGGGCAGGCCCGCGAACGTCACGAGGGCCTGGTGGCCGGGCTCGCCGGTCGGGCGCCGGGTCAGGGTCGCCACGATCTCGACGATGCCGGGACTGAGCCGGCGGATCTCCGTGACAGTGCCCTTGCGGATGGCAACCGGTGGCGGCGGCGCCTCCTCCTGGCCCTGGATCGGGGCACCGGGAAGGCTCGGCCGCAGGGCCTCAGCCCGGGCCCGGCGGGCCGGGTGGCGGCGTCCGGAGGGCGCCGTGCTTCCCTGACCGGCCGCCTGGCCGGTCTGCGGCACCTGGAGCGGCGCGATCATGCCCTCCGCGAGCGCCGCCTCCAGCGGCGTGTCGCCGGTCGAGACACGCACCGACCGGCCGTTGACGACGAGCGAGCAGCGCGCCCCCATGGCCGTACCTCGCAGGGTCTGGAGAGGGTTCACCGGGCGCGGATCAGAAGCGTGTCGACGAGGGCCGCCCAGCGCTCCCGGGTCGCGCGGACATCGTCGTCCGGGGCGGATTCCGTGAGGAGCTGGCGCTGCGCCCGCAATGCCTCGACCTCCTGGCGCTGGGCGCGCAGCACCGCCTTCATCACCTGCAGCTCGGTCTCGAGGCGGGCGATCTCATCGGCCTCGTCCGCGTCGCCGGACGGGTCGTCGGCGGTCTCATCGGCGCGGTGCGGATCGCGGCCGGGCAGGGGCAGTCGGGTCCGGACCTGATCCAGCCGGACCGGCCGGGCCATCAGGCGGCGCACGAGATCGGAGCTGCCTGCCTGCTGGTAACGCCGTGCCGCCTCGGCCATCGACCCATCCCCTTCGCGGGCGCTGAAAAGGCCCGTCCATCAACAGGAGCTTGATCGGACATGGTTAAGACCGGCTTAAACCGATCGGCGACTCAGGCCGCTTCCGGGGCCGCGCCGACGATCTGGCGGGCCTGCAGCATGGTCATCGGCTCGCCGAAGGCGGGCCCCAGCGCGTATTCGCAGCCGAGCCCGGCGAGCGCCTGGGCATCGGCTTCCGATTCGCAGCCCTCCGCCACGATGGCGAGGTTCAATTCGCTCGCCATGCGGACGATGGAGCGCAGGATCGCGGTCTGCCCGGTGCCGATCTGGCGCACGAAGGTCGCGTCGACCTTGATCGTGTCGAAGGGGAAGCGCTGGAGGTAGGAGAGGGCCGAGTAGCCGGTGCCGAAATCCGACAGGCACAGGCCCGCCCCGAGGTCGTGGATCCGCGCCAGCATCTGGGCGGCATATTCCGGGTTCTCCATCACGAGGCTCTCGCTGAATTCCAGCTTGAGCGAGCCGGGGAGCGCCCCGGAGCGGGCCAGCACGGTCTTCACGTCGTGCAGGAGGTCGTGGCGCAGGAGCTGGCGCGAGGACAGGTTGCAGGCCGCGAAGATCGGCGGCTCCACTTCGAGGGAGCGCTGCCAGGCGGCGAGTTCGAGCGCGGTGCGCTCCAGGGCGAAGATGCCGAGATTGACCACGAAGCCGCTCTCCTCGGCGAGCGGCAGGAAGGTCGAGGCGGGGATCCGACCGAGCTTCGGGTGGTCCCAGCGCAGCACGGTCTCGAACCCCGCCACGGTGCGGTCCTCGAGCCGCACCACCGGCAGGAACAGCACCTTCATCTCGTTG
Organism: Methylobacterium sp. CM6257; assembly: GCF_054611515.1. Lineage (NCBI taxonomy): Bacteria > Pseudomonadati > Pseudomonadota > Alphaproteobacteria > Hyphomicrobiales > Methylobacteriaceae > Methylobacterium > Methylobacterium sp. CM6257. Next base: position 2,977,422 of record NZ_CM137735.1, on the reverse strand, counting down.
CGCTCGATCGCCTTGCGCAGGTCACTCTCCAGCATCAGCCGGTCCGAGCGGTCGGTGCGCATGTGGGCGCGGAACACCTCGATCCGGTCGCCGCCGTTGCGCTTGGCCTGGATCATGGCGATCTCGGCGCTCTTGAACACCTCGTCGCGCTTGAGGTTGGCGCCGGCCTCGTAGAGCGCGAGGCCGATCGAGACCGTGAGGAAGATCTCCCGGTCGGCGTAGGTGATAGGCGTGGCGATCGCCCGGCGGATCATCTCGGCGAAGGCCAGGATACGGTCGGGGTCGCGCTCCGAGAGGAGGATCACCGCGAACTCGTCGCCGGCCACCCGGGCCAGGGTGTCCTGCGGGCGCAGCAGGCGCCCGAGCCGGCGCGACAGGGTGAGCAGGATCGAATCACCCGCCGACAGGCCGATCGCGTCGTTGATGCCCTTGAACCGGTCGACATCCAGCACGATCACCGTCGGCTTGAGGCGCTGGTCCTGGCCGGCGAAGGCCAAAGCCGCGTCGAGGCGGTCGCCGAACAATTCGCGGTTCGGCAGGCCGGTGAGGCTGTCGTGCACGGCGTCGTGGAGCAGGCGCTCCTCGGCGGTCTTGAGCTCGGTGACGTCCGCGATGGTACCGACCACGCGGATCACCTCGCCGTCGGCGCCGATCACGGGTCGCGCCTTCAGCCGGTACCAGAAGAAGGTGCCGGCGGCCGAACGCAGGCGGAAATCGTGGACGATGCGGCCGCGCCGCTCCTCGATCACCGTGTCGAGGGCCGCCGAGTAGCGCTCCACGTCGAACGGGTGCAGCGCCCCGAGCCAGTTGGTGGCCGGCCCCTCCAGGGTGCCCCGGGCGAGGCCGAGCTGGCCCTCGATCTCCGGGCCGACGAAGACCCGGTCGGCGGGCACGTCCCAGTCGAACACCACGTCGCCGGCCCCGGTGAGCGCCAGCGCCCGGCGCTCGGTGTCGGAGACCAGGGCGTGGCTGAGGCCGCCCCCCGCGAAGGCGTGCTGGAGCACCGTGAAGCCGATCAGCATCACGATCAGCACGAGGCCGCCGATGAGCGCCGGCTGCACGAGGTCGCTGCCGATCTGGCCGGTGACCGCGAAGCCCGCGGCCGTGACCCAGACCACCAGCAGCAGCCAGGTGGGCACCAGGAGGATCGCCCGGTCGTAGCCGTTATGGGCGGCGAGGTAGACGATCAGCAGCAGGCCGATTCCCGCCACCGCCGCGATGGAGATGCGCGCCACGCCCGCCGCCACCGGCGGATCGAACACCGCGAGCCCGACGAGGCCGGCCAGGAAGGCGAGCCAGAAGAACGCCACGTGGCTGTAGCGCACGTGCCAGCGGGCGAGGTTGAGATACGCGAACAGGAAGACCAGCAGCGTCGCCCCGAGCACCGCCTCGGCGGAGGCCCGGTAGACCCGCTCGGCGAGTTCGGTGACTGGGAAGACCCGCTGCAGGAAGCCGAAATCGATGCAGGCATAGGCGAGCACCGACCAGGCGAGCGCGGCAGCGGCCGGGAAGATGATCGCGCCCTTGACCACGAACACGATGGTCAGGAACAGCGCCAGCAGGCCGCTGATGCCGATGATGATGCCCTTGTAGAGGGTCAGCCCGGCGGTCTTACGGCGATAGGCGTCCTGATCCCAGAGGCGGAGCTGGGGGACGTTGATGCCCCGCAGCTCGGCCACGTAGGTGACGGTCGTGCCGGGATCCAGCGTGATGGTGAACTGGTCGGCCTCGGGGTTCTCGTCCCGCTCCGGGCGGATGCCCTGGCTCGCCGTGATGGCGGCGATGCGTGAGCCGCCGAGATCGGGCCAGATCACCCCGGAATCCACCAGCCGGAAATGCGGGGCGACCAGGATGCGGTCGATCTGCTCGTCGGTGTCGTTGGTGAGCGCGAACACGATCCAGTCGGGCCGGGCCCCGGCGTCGCGCGCCTTCACGACGATGCGGCGGACGATGCCGTCCTTGCCGGGCGCCGTGGAGATCTGGATCAGGTCGCCGTCCGAGCGGTAGCGCTCGATGGCGGTGGTCAGGTCGATCACCGGCGCGTCGAGGGTGACGCGGACCGCTTCCACGGCCTGGGCGGACCCGCTCGAGGCGAGCGTGAGCGCCAGGGCACCGACGAGACCGCCGACCAGGGTCAGGAGGAGGGCGAGGATGCGCAAGGGTGTCTTGACTTCCGGCCGTGCGAGCTTCGGCATCAGCCGCCCGGGCGGCCTCGATCGATAGGCGCGGGCCTCACCTGGGACAAGGTCGCCCCGCAGCCGGTCCACATGCCGCGGATCGCGCCCCTTTGCGGCCAAATCAAGTTGGGCTGAGCGGAGAGCGGTCGCTCCGCAGCACGAATCTGAGTCTGTCGGAGCCTGCTCGCCCCGAACTCTCCAACCCTCGGCCTCCACCTGAGGGACCCGCGGCAGCGGGCCTCGCAGGAGCCCCCCGGACGGCGCGCGATCCCTGGAAGGCTCCTTCGAGGCCTTCGCTGCGCTTCGGCCCCTCAGGATGAGGGGTGTTGGATCTCTGTCGCGGAGATCCGACAAGCCCTCAGGCCGCCCGGAGCGCGGCCGCGATCCGGTCGAGGGCCGGCAGCTTGCGGATCGGGCCGATCGCCGCCAGCGTCGGGGTGCCCTGCAGCATCGCGGCGGCCGCGGCCCGCACGTCCGCGACCGTGACGGCATCGACCTTGGCGATCACCTCCCCGGCGGGGATCACCCGGCCCCAGGCCAGGATCTGGCGGGCGTTGCGCTCGATGCGTCCGCCCGGCGTCTCCAGCGCCGAGAGCAGCGACACCTTGAGCTGCGCCTTGGCGCGGGCGATCTCGGCCCCGTCGAGGTCGCGGGCGGCCCGGGCGGTGGCGGCGAGCGTCACGTCGACGAGCTCGGGCAGGTCCGCCCCGGCGGTGCCGGCGCCGATGCCGAACAGGCCGCAATCGGAGAAGGGCCAATGGAAGGCCTGGATCTCATAGGCGAGGCCGCGAGTCTCCCGCACCTCCTGCCACAGCCGCGAGGTCAGCCCGCCGCCCAGCACCTGCGCGAACATGTGGAGCGCGTAGTAGCGGTCGTCCCGGAACGACAGGCCCGGCAGGCCGATCACCACGTTGGCCTGTTCGAGCTTGCGCGGCATCCGCCGCTCGCCGCCGCCGTAGACGCCCGGCACCGCATCGGGAGCCGCCTTGACCGGCAGGGCGCCGAAATGGCGCTCGGCCGCCGCCACGATCGCCTCGTGGGTCACGGCCCCGGCCCCGGCCACCACGATACGGTCCGGCGTGTATTCCCGGTCGAGGTAGGCGCGGATGCCGGCCTCGTCGAAGCTCCGGATCGTCTCGGGCCGCCCGAGGATCGGCCGGCCCACCGGCTGGTCCGGGAAGGCGACCTCCGTGAAGGCGTCGTAGACCACGTCGTCGGGGGTGTCCTCGACGGCGGCGTATTCCTGCAGGATCACGCCCTTCTCCCGGGCGAGCTCGCCCGCGTCGAAGACCGAATCGGTGAGGATGTCGCCGATCACGTCGAGAGCGAGGCCGACATCCTCGCCGAGCACCCGGGCCGTGTAGCTCGTCCCTTCCGTGGAGGTGGCGGCGTTGATCTCGCCGCCGACATTCTCGATCTCCTCGGCGATCGCTTGCGCCGAGCGCGTCCGCGTCCCCTTGAACGCCATGTGCTCGATGAGGTGGGACAGCCCCGCCTCGTCGGCGCGCTCGTTGCGCGAGCCGGCGCCGACCCAGACGCCCAGGCTGGCGGTGGCCACCCCCGGCATCGGCTCGGTGACCACCGTGACACCGTTCTCAAGCCGCGTCGTGCGCAAGGACGGCGAGGCGGCGTGCGTGGAGAAGTGCTGGTTCATCGAAGGCTCGTCGCGAGGGATCCCGGATGTGGCGCGGGTCCCCTCTCCCGTGCGGGAGAGGGGACCCGCGCCACCCGCTTCAAGCTCACGCGCCCTTCGTGATGCGGGCGCGCTCGCGGATCAGCTTTTCCAGAGCGGCTTGGTCGTTGGCCACCCGGGTCAGGCGCTCGGGCCGGTCCATCAGGTCGGCGAGGTGCGGGGGCAGGGCCGGTCGCAGGCCGCCCGTGGCCTTGGCGACCGCATCGGGGAACTTGGCCGGATGCGCGGTGGCGAGCGCCACCACCGGGGTCGCCGGATCCTTCTCCAGGAGCCGCCGCCCGGCGCGCACCCCGATGGCGCTGTGGGGATCGAGCACCACCCCGGTGGCGGCCTGGGTGAGGGCGATCTCCGCCATGACGTCGGGCTCCGGCACCGCGACGGCGTCGAACTCCGAGCGGACCGTGGCGAGGACCTCCGGGCTGAGGGAAAAGCCGCCGGACTGCTTCAGCCCGGCCATCAGCCGCGACAGGGACGAGGCGTCGCGCCCGAGCGCCTCGAACAGGAGCCGCTCGAAGTTCGAGGAGATCTGGATGTCCATGGACGGCGAGGTGGTGGGCACCACGCCGCGCAGCGCGTAGGCGCCGTGCTCCAGGGTTCGCACCAGGATGTCGTTGGCGTTGGTGCCGATCATCAGTCTTTTGATCGGCAGGCCCATCTGCTTGGCGACCCAGCCGGCGAGCACGTCGCCGAAATTGCCCGTGGGCACCGCGAAGGAGACCGGGCGGTGGGGCGAGCCGAGCACCACCGCGCTGGTGAAGTAGTAGACCGCCTGGGCCGCGACCCGGGCCCAGTTGATCGAGTTGACGCCCGACAGACGCACCGCATCGGCGAAATCGGCGTGCTGGAACAGGGCTTTGACCAGGTTCTGGCAATCGTCGAACGTGCCGTCGACGGCGAGCGCGTGGACGTTCTGCGCCGGCACCGAGGTCATCTGCCGCCGCTGAACCTCCGAGACCCGCCCGTGCGGGTAGAGGATGAACACGTCGACCCGGTCGAGGCCGCCGAAGGCCTCCACGGCCGCCGAGCCGGTATCGCCCGAGGTCGCGCCCACGATGGTGGCGCGGGCGCCGCGCTGGGCCAGCACGTGGTCCATCAGCCGCCCGAGCAGCTGCATCGCCACGTCCTTGAAGGCGAGCGTCGGCCCGTGGAAGAGCTCCAGCAGGAACAGGTTGTCGTCGAGCTGGGTCAGCGGGCAGACCGCCGGATGGCGGAACGTCGCGTAGGCGGCGTCGATCATCCGGTCGAGGTCCGGGCCGGCGATGTCGCCGTCGATCAGCGGGCGCAGCACGCGCTTGGCGGCCTCCGCGTAGGGTCGGCCCGCCAGGGCGGCGATCTCCGAATGGCCGATCTGCGGCCAAGTCTGCGGCACGTAGAGCCCGCCGTCGCGGGCCAAGCCCGCGAGGAGCGCGTCCGAGAACGAGAGCGGCGCGGCCTCACCGCGAGTCGAGACGTGGAGCACAGGGTCCTCCGAGGGGAAGGCGCTCCCTCTACACGATGCGGGCGGGCCTGTCGAAAGCCCGGAACGCGAGCCCGGTCCACCGGGAGAGCGGGGCGGCGGTCTAACGGGGCTGAACGGGCGGGTTCAGACCGGTTTCGCGGCCGCGCCGGCCATCTGAGCCGCATCGCCCGGTGGGCGTCGCAGCCGGACCCATTGGGCGGCGCAGCCGGACCCATGACGGGAGCCGACATGGCTCTGCAGCCTCTCGACAGGCTCGCGACGATGCGGCCCGAGGCCCTACAACGCCGCGCCCGCCGCAACGGCAGCGGACGCCCCTCAGGCACGCGTGCCCGGCGCCTTGGTCAGGCGGCAGCCGGTGATGCGCCACTGCCCGTCCGCGTCCCGGGCAAGGCTGTACTCGGCGGTCCAGTCGACCCCGTACTCGTCCTGGATCGCCACCGACTGGACCACGCTGTCCGCGCCGGTGTCCCGGGCCTCGCCGAACACGAAGCTGCGGTGGCGGTAGACCGGCCGGTACCGGTTGCGGACCATGCCGATGAACAGGTCGGCATTCGGAAAGAGTTCCCGGATAGCCGGGGCCGCCTGAGCGTAGGCGGCCGGCGCGTCGTCGCGCCCGAACGCCTCGACCTGCTTGGTGATCACCGCCCGGGCCGCCGCGCGGGCGCCGTCATCGGCCGCCGCCGGTCCCGCGACGCACAGGAGGAACAGGAGGGCGAGCCACGCGCGCATCGACGGTCACTCCGACCAAGGGGCTCGGGATCGGGAGCCGGCCAAGAATTTAGCTGTCCGGGCGCCGGCGGCAAGCAGGCCGGGCAGGCGCGCACGGTCTGTGCAGGATCCGCGCGCAATGCGGGCAAGTCGCTGTAAAAATAAGCATTTCCGCGCCTGACCGGGCGCGCGGGTTTGACCCCTCGCCCGGGTTTTGCCAGCCTTTCGCGAACCGCTCCCGTCACGGGGCGGGATCGGCCGAGCGGAGCGCGTAGCCATGACGCAGATCCAGGCGGAAGCGGAGACCCGGGCCATGAGCGTCGGGGTGTTCATCCCGATCGGCAACAACGGCTGGCTCCTGTCGGAGAACGCGCCGCAATACCGCCCGAGCTTCGAACTCAACAAGCAGGTGACCCTGAAGGCAGAGGGCTACGGGCTCGATTTCGCCCTCTCGATGATCAAGCTGCGCGGCTTCGGCGGCAAGACCGAGTTCTGGGACCACACCCTCGAATCCTTCACCCTGATGGCGGGGCTCGCCGCCGTCACCACCCGGATCAGGCTGTTCGCCACCGCGGCGACCCTCTGCCTGCCGCCCGCCATCGTCGCCCGCATGGCCGCAACCATCGATTCGATCTCCGACGGGCGCTTCGGCGTGAACCTCGTCACCGGCTGGCAGAAGCCGGAATACGACCAGATGGGCCTGTGGCCCGGAGACGCGTATTTCTCCCGGCGCTACGAGTACCTGTCCGAGTACGCTCAGGTTCTGCGCGAGCTGTGGGAGACGGGCGCCAGCGACCTCAAGGGCACGTTCTTCCAGATGAACGATTGCCGGCTGAGCCCCCGGCCCCAGGCGCCCGTGAAGATCATCTGCGCCGGCCAGAGCGGGGCCGGGCTCGCCTTCACGGCGCGGTACGCCGACTACAATTTCTGTCTGGGCAAGGGGATCAACACCCCCACGGCCTTCGCGCCCGTGGTCGAACGGCTGGCGGAGGCCAGCGCCAAGACCGGACGGCGCGTGACCTCCTACGCCCTGTTCATGGTCATCGCCGCCGAGACCGATGCCGCCGCCATGGCGACCTGGGAGCACTACAAGGCGGGGGCCGACGCGGAGGCGATCGCGTGGCTGGGCGTGCAGGGCGCGGCCGACACCAAATCGGGCAGCGACACCAACGTCCGACAACTCGCCGACCCGGCCGCGGCGGTGAACCTCAACATGGGCACCCTGGTGGGCAGCTACGCCACCGTGGCGGCGATGCTCGACGCGATCATGACGGTCGACGGGGTGGAGGGCGTGCTGCTGGTGTTCGACGACTTCCTGAAGGGGCTCGACGCCTTCGGCACCCGGATCCAGCCCCTGATGCGCACCCGCCGCCACGTCACCGAGGCGGCGCTCGCCGAGGTGGCGTGATGGAGGCGCCCGCGGGTTTTCGCGATGCCAAGGGCCGCCACGGCGGCGTGATCCTGCCGGCCCGCCCCGAGCCGGTCGCCTTCGATCCGGCCGCGACGGTGCTGATCGTCGTCGACCTACAGAATGCCTATGCGAGCCCGGGGGGCTATCTCGATCTCGCGGGCTTCGACGTGTCGGGCACCGGCCCGGTGATCGCGCGCATCGCCCGAGCGGTGGCGGCCGCGCGGGCGGCGGGCATCCGGATCCTGTGGTTCCAGAACGGCTGGGACCCGGATTACGTGGAGGCCGGCGGCCCGGGCTCGCCGAACTGGCATAAGTCGAACGCCCTCAAGACCATGCGGCGGCATCCGGAGCGGAACGCGCGGCTCCTCGCCAAGGGTTCGTGGGACTACGCCCTGGTCGACGCCCTGAGGCCGGAGCCCGGCGACATCGTCATGGGCAAGCCGCGCTACAGCGGCTTCTACAACACGGCCCTCGACAGCACCCTGCGGGCTCGGGGCGTGAACACGCTGGTCTTCACCGGCATCGCCACCAACGTCTGTGTCGAGTCGACCCTGCGGGACGGGTTCCACCGGGAATATTTCGGCATCGTGCTGGCCGACGCCACTCATCAGGCGGGGCCGGAGAGCCTGCAGGCGTCCGCGCTCGCCAACATCGAGACCTTCTTCGGCTGGGTCTCGGACGTCTCCGCCTTCGAGGCGGCCCTCGGCGCAGGCGCCCGCGCCGCGGCCGAGTAGGTCACCCGCCGTCCCATTACCCGCACCGCGAGAGTCCCAAAACATGCCGAAGCAGGCCGTCGTCCGCCGGGCACCGGCAAGCCGCTCGCCCCCTACGTGCCGGGCACGCTGGCGGACAGGGTGCTCTGCGTCTCGGGCACGCTGCCCCTCGATGAGCACGCCAACATGGTCCATGTCGGGGATGCCGCCGCCCAGGCCCGCCACGTGCCGGAGACCATCAAGGGCGTGGTCGAGGCCGCCGGCGGCACCCTGGGCGACGTCACTTTCAACCACGTCTTCTTGGAAGAGGTACTGACGCGGATCGGCGCCCTGGAGCTCGCGACCGCCGACCGGCTCGGGGGCATCCCGCACGAGACCCTGCTGATGGCGGCCCGGGACGACGTGCTGGTGCCCCATACGCCCTCCGAGCGCCTCGCGGCGGCGCTGCCCAACGCCCGCCTCGACCGCGCCCCCGAGGGTGGTCACGCCCACAGCGTCACCCGGCCAGAGGCCTTCAACCGGGTGCTGCTGGATTTCCCGGATCGGCCCTGAGCCCCTCACGCCGATCGAATCAGGACGACCAACGCCGCAACGTTCGCCGCCGCCGCGAGCACCGGGAGCAGGGCGGGCCAGCGCAGGGACGCGGCGGTGCCGAACCGCCCCCGGGCGAAGGCCAGAACCAGCAGGGAGGCCAGTGGCACCAGATCGCGGACCTGCAGCCCGTCGGCATGGCCGGTGGGGGCGAGGGCCTGCGCCAGGACCACCAGCCACAGGCTCAGCACCGCGCAGCCCGCGAGCCAGAGTCGCTCCGCCGGCGGGGGCAGGGGACCGCGCCGCAGGGCGAGTGGTGGCACCAGCAGAGCCAGGACCCAGAGTCCGTAAAGGGCAGGGGGCCAGGATGGGGACAGGGCGGCCCCACCCCCTGCCCCGGCGGCGAGCGACGTCCGGAAGAATGCGGGCAGGAGGGCGAGGACGGCGGGCGCCAGGCGATCCCAGCCGAAGCGGCCGAGCCGCCCCGTCGGCGGGAACGGCACCAGCAGCATCCCGGCGAGCGGCGCGTAGGCCGGCCGCGCCAGCACGATCAGGGCGATGGCCAGCGCCGCAGCGCCAAGGCGCACAGGCCTTCCGCGGCCTGTCAGCGGCCGGGGCGTGAGCAGGGCGGCGGCGAGCGTGGCCAGCCCGATCACCGGCCCCTCCGGGCCGGAGGCGGCCGCGAGCGAGGCCGGCAGGCAGAGCAGCGCGAACAGGGCCGCCTGGCCCCGGGAGGCCAGCGCCAGAGCGGACAGGCCCAGGATCAGGAAGGCCGCGCCATTCCCGAGCCCGCCGACGGGCTCGCCGGGCGGACCGATCAGCGCCAGCGCGACGCAGGCCGGCAGGCCGAGGGCCAGGAAGGCGAGGCACCAGAACCGGGCGCCTGCTGCGAGCGGCGGGCGCGTCACGGCCGGGCCGGATCGATGGCCTCGCTCCCGTCGCGGCCGGCCGCCTGGGCGGGCAGGGCGCGGGCGCGCCGTTGCCGGGGGGTGATCGGCTGTGCGTGCGGCATCGCGGCTCCCGGATCAGCCGGCCGTCCGCACGAGCGCGGATCCTGTAAGCTGCCGCACGAGTCCCGGCAGCGCCGCAGCCAGGAGGCCGGCCGCCCGCAGCACCTCGGCGGCCTCCGTCGGGGAGCGGCGGGCGAGCGCCAGGGCGAGCCGCAGAGGCACCTGCGCGCCGAAGCTCGCCACCGTCAGCGCGAGGGCCGCGGCGATGCCGTGATGCTTGCCGGCGTAGAGGATCTGGCTGCGCAGGAAGTAGAACAGCCGCCGCGCCCGCACCTGCCGGGTCGTGCCCTGGCCGACATGGCGGGCGACTGCGCCGGCCACGTGCCGCACCGCGAACCCCGCAGCGCGGGCGCGGGCGCAGAGGTCGACATCCTCCCAGTAGACGAAGAAGCGCGGGTCGAAGCCGTCGAGGTCCTGGAACAGATCCCGGCGGATCATCAGGAAGGCGCCCATCACCTGGTCGACGGCACGGTCCTCCGCGTGGTCCCACTCGAGGAGGAAATGCGGCCGCACCAGCCCCAGACGGTCCAGCGCCAGGGCGCGGCCGAGGAGGCCGAGGCCGGACGGGGTCCGGGCGCAGGAGCGCGCGGTCCGCCCGTCGGGATCGGCGAGCCGCGCACCCACGATCCCGGTCCGCGGACCGGCCATCAGGGCGGTCCGGGCCACGCCGAGGGCGTCGGGCTCCACCTGCGTGTCCGGGTTGAGGAACAGGATCGCGGGGGCATCCCCGGCGGCAGCGCCCTGGTTGCAGGCCCGGCCGAATCCGAGATTCGCATCGTTCCGGATCAGCCGCAGCGGGCGGGGTAGGGCGGGCAGGTTCTCGGTGGAACCGTCCACCGACGCATTGTCCACCACGGTCACCTGGATGGCGGCGGCATCCCGCGCGGCCGCGAGGCTTGCCAGGCAGGCGCGCAGCAGCGCGCCGCCGTTCCAATTGACGATCACCACGTCCAGAACCGGGCGAAGGGCAGGGCGGTCGGTCACGGACGATCCTGGGGCAGATCCTGAGGCAGGTCCCTGGGCGGACCGAGGCGCCCGAGGGCGCCGTCGCGGGCGGCCGCGAGGAGCCGCACCAGCACGGCGGGCCGCCAGCCAGAATCCGTCCAGTACAGCCCGGCCTGGAGCGGCAGGTAGGCCGCCTGGGCGAGCTTCCAGCGCAGCGGCACATGCGGCAGACGCCACGCATAGACGGCGTTGCGCAGGTAGGTCGCCATGCGGAACAGGGGCTGGCGCGGCATCGCGATCCCGAAGGCGCGGATCACTCCGCCGCCGACCCGGTGCGGGATCGCGGCGGCACGGGCGACGTAGCAGCCGTAGCCGCGGCTCCAGGCGCGAAAGCACCATTCGAGCTCGACCCCGTCGATGAAGAAGTCGGCCCGGAACGGCCCGACCCGAGCGAATGCATCGAGGTCGATGAGCGAGCCCGAGGTCGCCAGGAACTGCACCGGCGCGAGATCGCCGCGCTCCGGCGCGCCGGGACGGGCCGGGTAGGCGGGCGCCTTGTGGCCGGGCGCCGGTCCCGGGGCGGGCCCGACGACCGCCACCGGGATCCCGGCCGCCCGCAGCCGGCCGAGGCCCGCCAGCAGCGTGGGGGCGAGGCCCGCCGGGGGCTCGGCATCCTGGTCGAGGAGCAGGAGGGTGTCGGCCCCCGCGGCTCGGGCAGCGGCTGCGATCCGGTTCAACGCCTCGGCGATGCCGAGGTTTTGCCCCTCCGTCAGCAGGCTCACGCCCGCCCGGGTGAGGCGCGCGCCGTCGGCGGGCGTGAGCCCGCCGTTGTCGAAGGCGATCACCGCGCCGAACCCGGCCGAGGCCTGCGCCACGACCCGGTCCACCTGATCCCGCCCCGGCCGGAACAGGGTGATTCCGAGGGCGAGGCCGCTCAGCCGCGGATCAGGCACCGGTCGCGCCCGGGCAGGGGTGGCACGCCCGGCGGCTCACGCCTGCTCCACCGCGGCTGTCGCCGCCTCCAGGGCGGCCGTGATGGCGGCGGCCTGTTCCGCGCTGAGCGGCCCGCGGGCCAGCCGCATCTGCAGGGCGAGCTTCAGCCCCTCCTTGGCCCGCACCACCGAGGGCGGCGGGCCGTCGCCGCGGGCGGCCTCGGCCTCCGCCATCCGGGCGAGGATTGCCTCCAGGGTCGCGCGATTGCCCTCCAGGACGGCCTGCCCCTCCGGGGTGATCGTGTGCAGCCGCTTAGTGCCCTCCCCGGGGGTCACCGTCACGTGACCGATCTCCTCCAGGAGCGTGAGCGTCGGGTAGACCGTGCCGGGGCTCGGGCTGTAGGCGCCGCCGACCCGCTCCTCGATGGCCTTGATGATCTCGTAGCCGTGCCGCGGCTTCTCGGCGATGAGGTGGAGGATGACGAGGCGCAGGTCGCCATGGGCGAAGAAGCGCGCGAGATCGCCGCGGCCGCCGCGCCCGAACATCCGCCGGTCGCCGGGCCCGCGGCCGTGATGGCCGTGGGGACCGTGCCGCCCGCGGGGATCGGCGTCCATCGGGCTCCGATGTGCGCGGGAGCGATAGATGTCGAAGGGATCGGGGTGGAGGGAGTCCATGGGATGCATGGTGCCGGCTCAATTTCGATATATCTAAATTTCAGATATATCGAAATTGCGTCTCCCACAAGGGCGCGAGCTCGGCGGAGCCGGTCCACTCCGACGCGGCAGCCCCAACAGTGATCGGGCAGAGCGGGCCGGGCGGCCTTGCGGTTTACGGGCTCCGCCGGTTCCGTTAGTGCGACGGATAATCAAATGCCCTTATCGCCGCGCCCCTTTGCGCCCCGACGCTGCCCGCCAGCTGCCGCCCATGACCCGATCCGAGCCCCGCGCCTCGACCGCGGCCGCCCCGAAGGCGGACGATGGATGCCGCGCTCCGTGACGGCACGCGGCGAACGCCCCTCCGCAGAGGCCTGAGATGCGCCTCGGCTCCAACGCAATCGGCCGGGCATCGGCGCTCAGGCAGATCACGCGCGGCCTCGGCCGGTTTCGCGATCCGCTGGCCAAGCCGGCGGCCCTGCACCGTCATTGGGCGGGCGCGGATGCGGCGAAGGGCGCAGACCTCGAAGCGCGCCTGATCGCCGCGCTGGCGCCGTACTTCGACGCGGGGTTCTACGCGAGCTGGTACGGCATCACGGCCGATCCGGTGCGCGACTACCTGGTCCAGGGCTGGCGCGAGGGCCGCGACCCGCGGCCCGACTTCTCCTCCGCCGACTACCTCGCCGCGCGCCCTTACCTCGCCGAAGCTGGCATCAACCCGTTCCTGCACTTCCTTACCGCACAGCGCGGTAAGAGGCGCCACGTCGGCCAGCGCGGCGGCGCGGGCGGTCCGGCTCTGCCCAGACCCGACACGCGCCAGGCCGAGCGCCTGGCCCGCCGCCTCGTGGACGGGCCGTTCTACCTCGCCCACAACCCCGACCTGCGGGACGCCGGCGTCGACCCGGTGGCCCACTACATGGCCTCGGGCTGGCGCGAGGGCCGCGAGCCGTCGCCCCGCTTCGACACCCTGGCCTACTGCCTCACCCGCGGGATCACCTACACCACCCAGAACCCGCTGGTGCACTACGTCCTCACCGGCGGCCTCGCCCGGCCAGGCGCGGCCGAGGCGCTGGCGCTGCGGATCGCGACGCTCGCGCCCTTCTTCGACGCCGCCCACTACCGGCAGAGCCTCGACGCGGCAAAGGTCGAGGCGCTGGCCGACGCCTCGGACGCGGAGCTGCTGCGCTTCTACGTGGCGGAAGGCTGGCGGGCGCTGGCCAGCCCGCGCCCGGACTTCGACCCGGCCGGGTTCGTGCAGGCGCGCGCCGGCAGCCGGGCGGTCAGCGACGATCCGTTCTTCCGCTATGTGGCCGAGGCGCGGCTGAGTGGCGCCGAGCCGTTTGCCGAGCCGCACCGGCTGAACCTGCCGGCGGTGGATGCGGGCTGGTACCGGGCGACCTACCCGGATGTGGGCGGGACGGCGCCGTACCTGCACTTTGCCAGCGCGGGCTGGCGGGAGCTGCGCGATCCGGGCCCCGGGCGCTCGACGCTTTCCGCGCTGCTGCGGGTGTGCGGCCTGCGGCCGGCGCGGGCGCCGGTCGAGGACACGGGCTGGCTCGGGGCGATCGGGCGCGAGCCGGTGGACCGGGCGGCGGTGCTGGATCTGCAGGCGCGGCTGCTGGCGGGGCATTTCGACCACGCCTACTACCGCGAGCGCTACGGGCTGGCTGAGGACGCCGACGCGGTGCGCGACTACTGCGACACCGGCTGGCGCAAGAGCCGAAACCCGCGGCCAGATTTTGACGGGCAGGCCTATCTCGACGCGCATGCCGGGGTGCGCGAGACGGGCTTGGCGCCGCTCGCCCACTTTCTCGCCACGGCGCTGCTGCACGGCACCGATATCACGGCCGGCGCCTTCCACCCGCGCTATGGCAAACCGGATTCGCGGGAGGCGGCGCTCGGCGACGAGGCCCGGGAGATCGAGCCCTTCTTCGATGCCGCCTTCTACGCCAAGCGCAATCCCGACGCCGCCAGCGCCCCGGGCGGGCCGCTCGCCCACTTCGTCGCCTACGGCCAGCACGAGGGGCGCGACCCCAGCAAGAGCTTCTCCATCGCCTTCTACAAGGAGACCTACGGCCACCTGTTCGGTCCGGGGGAGTCGCCGGTCCAGCACTATGTCCGGACCGGCCGGGCCGCCGGGCTGATGAGCGCGCCCGAGGATCTGGGCACCTACCCGCCCATGACCGCGCCCGACCCGCAGGACTGGGACGGCCTGCCCCCGGCGCTGCCCATCGACCAGGCCCGCGTCGTCGTCATCGTCCCCGTCTACAAGGGCCGCGGCGAGACCCTGCGCGCCATCCACGCCTGCCTGTCGGCGCGCCAAGCCACCCCCTTCACCCTGCTGGCCGTCAACGACCGCTCCCCCGACCCGCAGCTCTGCGCAGAGCTGGCCGACCTCGCCGCCCGCGGCCTGTTCCACCTCGTCGAGAACGAACACAACCTCGGCTTCGTCCGCTCGGTCAACCGCGCCCTCAGCCTCCGCCAGGGCCGGGCCGTCGTCCTGCTCAACTCCGACGCCCAGGTCTTCGGCGACTGGCTCGACCGCCTGGTCGCCCATGCCGAGCCCGCTGCCGAGCCGTCCGGGGACGGGGCAGCGCCCGCCGACGCCCGCCCGCGGGTGGGCAGCGTCACGCCGTTGTCCAACAACGCCACGATCTGCAGCTACCCGCGCTTCAACGCCAACAACACCATGCCGCTCGAGATCGCCCGCCCCGATCTCGATGCGGCCGTGTCCCGGATCAACCGCGGCCGCGCCGTGCCCGTGCCCACCGGCGTCGGCTTCTGCATGTACATGACCGCGCAAGCGCTCGACGCGGTCGGCGACCTCGACGCCGAGGCCTTCGGCAAGGGCTACGGCGAGGAGAACGACTGGTGCCTGCGCGCCAGCAAGGCGGGCTTTGCCAACCTCTTGGCCGAGGACGTCTACGTCTACCATGCCGGCCAGATCTCGTTCGGGCTCGATGAGGGCGGCGAGTACGACCAGGGCCAGGCGGCGCTGCTGGCCAAGCATCCCGACTACCCGGCGCTGGTCGGCCAGTTCGTCCAGGCCGATCCCGGCCGGCGCGGGCGGGCGCGGATCGACCTGTACCGGCTGGCCCGGCACTTCTCGGGCCGGGCGCTGCTGTACGTGACCCACAGCTGGGGCGGGGGCATCCAGCGGCACATCGACGACATGATCGCCCAGGCCCGGGCCGAGGGTTTGAGCGTGGTGCTGCTGCAGATCGACCGCACCCGCAACCTGCAGGTCCACGTCTCCTACCGCAGCCCCGAGTTCCTGTACCTGCCCAACCTCGACAGCCTGTACCTGCCGCGCGACGCCGAGGAACTCGCCGGCTTCGTCGCGCAGCTGGCCCCGCGCCTGATCCACGTGCACTCGCTGGCGGGGCTGCGCTGGGCGGCGGCGCGGGTGCTGATGGACCTGGTGGCGGGGTCAGGCCGGCCCTATGCCTGGACGCTGCACGACTACTCGCCGGTCTGCCACCGCAACCACCTGGTGATGCCGGACGGGCGCTATTGCGGCCTGGCGCCGGTCTCCGCGTGCCGGGCGTGCCTGGCCTCGGACGCGGACGGGTTCGAGGAGCCGGATCCGGGCGAGCGGCGGGCCACGTTCGGGCGGTTCCTGTCCGGGGCGGCGCGGGTGTTTGCGCCGTCCTCCGACACGGCCGCGCGGATCCGGGGCGTGTACCCGGACCTGGCGATCACGGTGCGGCCGCATCCGGAGCCGGAGCGCAGCGTGCGCTCGACGGCGCTGCAGCGGCCCGGCCGCGTGCGCCGGGTCGCGGTGCTGGGGGCGATCAGCGCGACCAAAGGCGGCCTGTTCCTGCAGGCGCTGGCCACCGACGCGCAGGACCGGGACCTGCCTTTGCGCTTCGCGATCGTGGGCTTCTCCGACCCGGCGCTCGCGGGCGGGCTGGAGCGGGCAGGGGTCACCCAGACCGGGCGCTATTCCAGCGACCACGAGGCCCTGGACCTCGTCTGGCGGATCTCGGCCGACATGGTGCTGCTTCCGGCGATCTGGCCGGAGACCTACTCGTACGCGCTGACCCTGGCGCTGCGCACCGGCCTGCCGGTGGCAGCCTTCGATCTCGGCGCGCCGGGCGAGCGGCTGCGCGCCTATCGGAACGGCCACCTCCTGCCCTACGCGCTGGCCACCGACCCGGCCGCCTTCAACGACCGGCTGCTCGCCGTCGACGTCTCGGAGCGCGGGCGGCTCTCCGGGCCGATCCAGGCCGCCACCTACGACGACCTGATGCGCGACTATTACGGGCTGGACCCGGCGCCGGCCGCGACGGAACGCCCCATCGACGAGGACGCCGCATGATCTCCGTCAACGAGGACATGAAGCAGGAGATGTTGCGGCGCGGCATCTCGGTGCTGCACCCGGCACCCTTCGCCCTGCCGGAGGACTGCATCTTCGAGCCGCCGTGCAGCATCAAGTGGATGGGCGTCGATTACTGCCTCACCATGGGGGCGTTCTCGTACGCGGTAAGCGGCTACTATTTCGGCGCCGACATCGCCCGCTACTGCTCGATCGGCGAGAGCGTCCAGGTCGGGCGCGGCAGCCACCCGGTCCATTGCGGCTCGACCTCGCCGCTCTTCTACACGCACCACTCGGCCGTGTTCGACCGCCTCGAGCCGCGGGCGGAGGATTACGAGATCTGCGGCCCCTACCTGTGGCCCAAGCGCGTGCGCATCGGCAACGACGTCTATATCGGCCACGGCGCCTTCCTGATGCCCGACATCACGATCGGCGACGGGGCGATCATCGGCGCCATGGCGGTGGTGACCAAGGACGTGCCGCCCTACGCCATCGTGGCGGGCAGCCCGGCCCGGATCGTGAAGATGCGCTTCCCCGACAAACTGATCGAGCGCTACCTGGCAGTACAATGGTGGCGCTACGCCTTCTGGGACCTGCGCCAGTGCTCGATCACCGACCCGGAGAAGTTCCTCGATGCGGTGGAGGAGCGGATCGCCGGCGGGATGCAGGAATACCGGCCGGAGCTGATCCCGATCCAGTCGCTGGTGCCGGAGGGCTGAAGGTTAGGCCCCGGCGGCGAGCCGCGCGAAGGCCGCGACCAGCGCGTCGGCATCCGGCTCGCTCAGGTCGCTGAAGCAGAGGCCAGAGCCGACGAACACGGTCCAGACCCCGTCGGTGATCGCTGCCTTGCGAACCTCCATAGCCGCTCTCCGGGACTGATCCGGATCAATGGACGGGCTCGCCACCCGCGCGCAGCCGGGTCGGCGGTGCGCTCAACCCGCCAGCACCCGCGCCGCCGCCGCGCCCAGCGCCCGCACTCCGAGGGCGAGGTCGGCGTCGCTGGTGTCCTCCGCCCAATGGTGGCTGATGCCGCCGATCGAGGGGACGAACAGCATGGCGGCCGGCAGGATCCGGGCGACGTTCTGGGCGTCGTGGCCGGCGCCGGAGGGCATCACCTGCCACCCGCCGGGGCAGACCTGTTCGGAGGCTTCCGAGAGCGCGCGCATCAGCCCGGGGTCGCAGGGGGCGGGGATCGCCTTCGACAGGGCCGTGAGGGTGGCGGGGCAGCGCTCGCGCCGGTTCGATTCGCGCACGAGCGCCTCCAGGCAGGCCTCCATCCGCTCCAGCACCGGCACCGACACGTCGCGGAACTGGAAGAACACCTCGGCCCGACCCGGGATGATGCTGTAGCCGCCGGGATCCAGGGTGATCCGCCCCGTGGTCCAAGTGCTGCGGGGGCCGCAGATCTTCGGGAATTCCCGGTCGATCGCCGCCAGCAGCCGCACCGCCGAGAGGCCCGCATCCCGGCGCTCCGCCATGGTGGTGCCGCCGGCGTGGTCCTGATTGCCTTCGAACACGATCCGGAATTGCCAGATCGCCACGATGCCGCTCACCACGCCGAGATGCAGGCCGGCGGCTTCGAGTTGCGTGCCCTGCTCGATATGCATCTCCAAGAAGCCGCGGTAGCGACCCGGATCGAGCCGCATCCGCGGCAGGCCGGCAAGTCCGGCGGCATCGAGGGCGGTCCGCAGCGGCGTGCCGTCGGTGCGGTTTCGGGCGGCATCGATCTCGGCCTCGGTCAGATCGCCGATCGCCGAGCGGCTGCCCAGGAAGCCGCCGGAGAAATGCCCCTCCTCGTCCGCGAAGGCGACGACGTCCACCGGCAGCCCAGCCCGGGCCAGCGCCACCCCGGCCACGACCCCGAGCGCCCCGTCGAGCCAGCCGGCCTCGTTCTGGGTCTCGATGTGGCTGCCGACCAGGAGATGCGGGCCGGGGCCGCGATGACGGCCCAGCACGTTGCCGATCCCGTCGATGGAGGCGTCCAGTCCGCATTCCTCCAGCCGGGCCATGAGCCAGCGGCGGGATTCCATGTCCTCAGCGGAGTAGGTCGGGCGATGGACACCGGTGCGGAACCGGCCGATCTCGCGCAGGGCGTACAGGTCGGCCAGGAAGGCTTGGGTGTCGATCGCGGTCATGATGTGAGCCCAGGTGCTGAACGCCCGCGCCGTGCAAACCCCGTGCAGCGGGCTATTCCGCCGCCGCAGGTCTCCAGTCCGGACCCTGCGTCCCCGCCATCCAGGCGGCGAGGTCGGCCCGGGCCCGGTCGGTCAGCGCCCGCTTCTTCAGGGCGGCCTTCTCGGGCCCGCGCAGGCGGCGGCCGGTCTCGTTGCGGGGTGCCTGCGCGAGCGGCGGGAACAGGCCGAAATTCACGTTCATCGGCTGGAACGAGCGCGGCGCGTTGGCCTCGCCGTCCACCAGCACGTGGCCGCCGGTGATGTGGGCGATGAGCGCGCCGAGTGCCGTGGTCTGGGGCAGGGGGGCGAGCGGGTGACCCGCGGCCTCCGCCACCGCGAAGCGGCCGGCCATCAGCCCCACCGCGGCGCTCTCGACGTAGCCCTCGCAGCCGGTGATCTGGCCGGCGAAGCGCAACGCGAGGCGCGCCTTCAGCCGGAGCGTGGCGTCGAGCAGGCGCGGGCTGTCGAGATAGGTGTTGCGGTGCAGGCCGCCGAGGCGGGCGAACTCGGCCCGCTCCAGGCCGGGAATCGTGCGGAAGATCCGGACCTGCTCGGCATAGGTCAGCTTCGTCTGGAAGCCGACCATGTTGTAGAGGGTGCCCAGCGCGTTGTCTTGGCGCAGCTGCACGATCGCGCAGGGCTTGACCAGCGGGTCGCGGGGGTTGGTGAGCCCGACGGGCTTCATCGGCCCGTGGCGCAGGGTCTCGGGGCCGCGCTCGGCCATCACCTCGATGGGCAGGCAGCCGTCGAAATAGGGCGTGCCCTCCCACTGCTTGAACCCGATCTTCTCGCCCGCCACGAGGGCGGCCACGAAGGCGTCGTACTGCTCCCGGGTCATCGGGCAGTTGAGGTAGTCGGCCCCCGTGCCGCCAGGTCCCGGCTTGTCGTAGCGGGACTGGAACCACGCCACGTCCATGTCGATCGAGTCGCGGTGGACGATCGGCGCGATGGCATCGAAGAAGGCGAGGGACTCGGCGCCGGTGAGCCCTCGGATCCCCTCGGCGAGGGCGGGGGCGGTGAGCGGGCCGGTGGCGACGATGCAGGGCCCCCATTCCTCCGGCGGCAGGCCCTCGACCTCTTCGCGGACGAGGGTCACGTTGGGGTGCTGCTCCAGCGCCCGGGTCACCGCGGCGGAGAAGCCCTCGCGGTCGACCGCGAGCGCCCCGCCCGCCGGCACTTGGTTGGCGTCGGCCGCCCGCATGATCAGCGAGCTCAAGCGGCGCATCTCCTGGTGCAGCAGGCCGACCGCATTGCCCTCCGGGTCGTCCGACCGGAAGGAGTTCGAGCAGACGAGTTCCGCCAGCCCATCGGTCCGATGCGCCTCGGTGCCGCGCACTGGGCGCATCTCGTGGATCACGGCGCGATGGCCGGCCTCGGCCACCTGCCAGGCGGCTTCGGATCCGGCGAGTCCGCCACCGACGATATGGATGGTCTGTGTCATGCCCGAAAATAGCGAAGGACCGCCGCCCGGATCAACGGGCGGCGGTCCTTCGATCGGCTCTCGCGAGGGCTGGGATCAGACGCGGGCGATGCCGCGGATCTCGCTGCGGTTGATGCCGAGATCGGCGAGGTCGCGATCCGACAGACGGGAGAGCTGGGAAACGGTGTCGCGGTACCGGAGATAGGCGCGGACGCGGCTCAGGACGCTACGGGCGGCGGACATGGTGTGCTGTGACCTCTGTTCGGGCAGACGACGGCGCCCCATTGCGCAGCGCTGCCTCTTGTTGGTGCAACGCACATATAAGCCCGCCGCACCGCAGCAGGAGTCGCAAGGTCAAGCACCAGACCTGCGCAAATCGCATACCGCGCTTAAGAAATCGCCAACCTTTCCGAATGGTCATACTTTGGGCGCATGCACGGCCATCGCCCGAACGCACGAAGGGCGCCCCGCCGGCCAGCGGGGCGCCCTTGTCGTCTAAACGGAGGCTCGGGCCTCAGTAGAACGGGCGCGGACCGTAGAAGCCGTAGGGCCGGTAGAAGGGACGCGGCCGGACATAGCCATATCCGCCATAATAGACAGGCCGGCGCCAATGCCCGTAGTGGCGGGGACCCCAGCCCCAGTTGGGACGGCAGATGCCCCAGGGGTTGGGATGAAAGCCGGGGCCGCAGCCGCCCGCAGCCTCGGCGGAGCCCGCGAGCCCCAGACCGCCGGCGATCGCGGCGGCCATAACGAGCGCCTTCGCGCGCGGTGCGCTCAGAATCGTCATGACTGGATCTCCTCAATGCGTCCGGCGGATCGGCAGCCGGTCGATGGAGACTCGGCTCCGCCACCTGAACCGACGCTGAGCCGGAAGTTGGATCCGGTACAGGCTCGCGGCGGCGTCCCGGCAACGCCGTCCGCGCCGGGACGGTTGCATGACGCGCCGGACCGAAGCCGCGGTGCCGGCTCCGGCCGGTCAGTGCAGAGACGGTGCGCGCAGGAATCGCTCCCGGTCCGCGGAGACGAGGGCGAGCTTCACGCTGCGTCCCTCGCGGCGGACGGTGAGCGGCACCCGCACCCCCGCCTCGCCGAGCGCCCAGACGCTGCGGAACAGGGCGGCGAGATCCGCCACCGGCTCGCCCGCCACCGCCTCGATTACGTCGCCGCCCTGCAGGCCGCCCGTCTCGGCCGGGCCGCCATCGGCGAGCCCCATCACCACGATGCCCTCCTCGCTCTCCGTGGCGTAGAGGCCGAGCCACGGCCGCGGCGCCCGGTCCGCGCGCCCGCGCGTCGCGAGATCGTCGAGGATCGGCGGCAGCAGGTCGATGGGCACCACCATGTTGATCGGACGTGCCCCGCCGGGGCCGCCCTGCTGCAATTGCAGCGAGCCGATGCCGAGCAGCTCGCCCTGAGGGCCGATCAGCGCGGTGCCGCCCCAGTGCGGGTGCGCCGGAGCGGTGAACAGGGCCTCGTCCAGCACGTATTCCCAGTATCCGGCGAATTCCTGCCGAGCGACGATTTCGACGGCGACACAGCGCTGACGCCCGCCCGCCCCCGCCAGCACCGCCCGGTCGCCGGTCCTCAGGCCGGCTGAGCGGCCCAGCGGCAGGGGCGGTACGCCGAGGTCGCCCAGCGCCTGGACCAGACCGAAGCCGGTGGCGGCGTCGAAGCCGAGCACGTGGCCCGGCACCGAGCGGCCCTCCCGGGTTGTGAGCCAGATGCTCTCGGCCTCGGTGACGAGGTAGCCGATGGTGAGCACCAGCCCGTCCTCGCGGATCACGACGCCGTTGCCGGCGCGCTCGGTGCCGAGCGTCTCGGCCGTGAAGGCGCCCTCCGGCACCCGCGCCGACAGGGCGAGCACCGCCGAGAGCGCCCGGTCGAGGTCGTAGGTGTAATCCGCGGGCCTGGGCTGGGCCTGCGCGGGGATCTTCCACTCGCCCTGCGTCGCCATGGGTATCCTTCGGCTCGTCCGTCCGCACCCGGGCCGGAACCGGGCGCGCGAAAGGGCACAAGATAGGATGTCTGCGCCGTCCGCGACACCCGCGGGACAGCACCTGCACGCCATTCGCCGCACGGGCACGAACGAAAACCGCCCGGCCGCGGGGCCGGGCGGTGCGCCGTCCGGAGGGACGGCGATCGGGAGATCCGGACCCTCCCGCCGCGGGGCGGCGGGAGACCGGCGTCTCAGTACTTGCGGACCAGCGGGGCCGGGATCGGCGACGCGGCCGGGGCCGGCGAGTAGAGCGGCACGATCAACCGGATCCAGCCGTCGGTGGAGTAATCGGCGCGGGCGCTTCTGAACGGCGTGGCGGCGATCTGCGCGCCGGTGACCACGTCGCGGGCGACGTAGGCCTGCACGGTGAAGACCTTGAAGTCGTAGCCGATCAGGCCACCCAGAGCGAAGCGGCCGCGGTTGCCGACCGCCGCGCTGAACTGGCTGATGTCGAAGTTGTAGGTGCCGTAGCCGACGGCGCCGATCTCGAAGTTGCCGAACTTCTTCGTCGCGGTGAGGTCGAAGTTCAGGGCGTCCGACAGGCGCAGCGGTCCGATGGCGGCGCCGACCTGACCGGGGAAGCGGCCGGGCGAGTCGTAGATGTTGGCGGTCAGGTTGGCGGTGAGGTTCCAGCCGTCGCCGGTGTAGCTGCCGGCGATGCCGAAGCGGTAGGTGTTCGAGGAGAGCTGCGGCAGGATCGGCGTGCCGACCGGGCTGACGCCGAAGGGCGAGGCCGGGTTGCGGACGAAGCCGCCGTTGAACAGCGAGCCGCGATCACCGTCGAGGTCGTTCAGATACACGCCGCCGAGCAAGCTGACGCCGAAGTTGCTGCCGAGGTCGAACGCCCAGATGCCGCCGACAAAGGTGCCGACGTTGATCGAGATGTCCTTGTTGCCCACGCCGGCCGGGTTGCGGGTGAAGGCGAACACGGTCGGGGGCGCGACGAGCAGCTCGACGCGGCCGCCGAGCGGCACCAGCGGGGTCGACCAGACCAGGACCGGGATGTTGACGGCTGTGTCGGGGTCGTACCGGCCATCGGTGCGGCGGTACGTGAACGTGTTGATGGCGTAGATGCCTTCCGGCAGCGGCGCGCCGACGGCGAGGCCGACCTGCTCGCCCGGCACCGTCGTGGTCTGCGCCTGCGCGATCGTCGAGGTCATGCCGACCGTGAGCGCGACCGTGCCGGCCGCGAGCCAGTTCTTCATCATTTTTTCATTCCTTCCCAAGGTCCCAAGGCATCCGTCCCGCATTCGGCACTTCCCTGCCGGTCTGCTCGCCTATCGCGGCTGCCGGCTTCGGACCTGCCGAGCGCCCCCACGGAGCCCGCCCGTCTCAACGTCTGCGACTATTCTACAGAGACCTGGAGAAAGACAGTGGAATGCTCGCCGAAACGCCAAAACCGGCCGAACCGTTGCGCAAAAGCCGCATTTTTGCGGCGATGCAACACTGTCCACAAGACCGGCCCGAAACACCCCGTCCGGCAAAATATCGTTGAACGGTCAAGCTGTTGTCCCCCGGATTCGCGGGAGAATCCGGCAAGCGCGGGCAGACCATCGGGCAGCCCGGCGGATCGGGCGGCTAGGCCGGAACCGAGGGCCGGAGCGACCTGCGCCGGGCCCGGATCATGGGTCGCCGGCTCGAATCACCGGGTCGGACGGGCGACCGGGGCAGGTCGGCGAGCCGGAACCCGGCAGAATGTGCCGCCTCGGCTCCGACCGTGTCTTCAGCCCGGCCTTCGGACGCGCCGGACTATTCGGCGGCGCTGCGGCGGCTGGCCTGCGGGGCGGGGCGCCGCTCCAGCACCTCGCGCAGGAACCGACCGGTATGGCTCGCCGTCGACCGGGCGATCGCCTCCGGCGTGCCCTGCGCCACCACCCGGCCGCCGCCGTCGCCGCCCTCGGGACCCATGTCGATCACCCAGTCGGCGGTCTTGATCACTTCGAGGTTGTGCTCGATCACCACGACCGTGTTGCCCTGTTCGACAAGCTCGTGGAGCACCTCCATGAGCTTGGCGACGTCGTGGAAGTGCAGGCCGGTGGTCGGCTCGTCGAGGATGTAGAGGGTGCGCCCGGTGGCTCGCTTCGACAGCTCCTTGGAGAGCTTCACCCGCTGGGCCTCGCCCCCCGACAGAGTGGTGGCCTGCTGGCCGACATGGACGTAGTGCAGGCCGACCCGCTTCAGGGTCTCGAGCTTGTCGCGGATCGCCGGCACCGCCTTGAACAGCTCGGCCGCCTCCTCGACGGTGGAATCGAGCACGTCGGCGATGGACTTGCCGCGATACTTCACCTCCAGGGTCTCGCGATCGTAGCGCTTGCCCTTACAGACGTCGCAGGTGACGTAGACATCCGGCAGGAAGTGCATCTCGATCTTGATGACGCCGTCGCCCGAGCAGGCCTCGCAGCGCCCGCCCTTGACGTTGAAGGAGAAGCGGCCGGGCTGGTAGCCGCGGGCCTTGGCCTCCGGCAGGCCCGCGAACCAGTCGCGGATCGGCGTAAAGGCGCCGATATAGGTGGCGGGGTTCGAGCGCGGGGTGCGCCCAATCGGCGACTGGTCGATGTCGATGACCTTGTCGAGGTGCTCCAGCCCCTCCAGCCGCCCGTAGGGGGCCGGGTGCTCCAGGGCGCCGTTCAGCTTCTTGGCCACCGCCTTGTAGAGCGTGTCGATCACCAGGGTGGACTTGCCGCCCCCCGAGACGCCGGTGATGCAGGTGAAGGTGCCGAGCGGGATCTCGACATCCACGTCCTTGAGATTGTTGCCCCGGGCACCGAACAGCCCGAGCTTGCCCTTCCGGCCCTTGCGACGCGCGGTCGGGGTCCGGACCGACATCTCGCCCGTGAGGTACTTGGCGGTGAGCGAGGCCGGGTTGGCCAGCACCTCCGCGGGCGTCCCTTGCGCGATGATCTCGCCGCCGTGGATGCCGGCGCCCGGGCCGACATCGACCACGTAATCGGCCTGCAGGATCGCGTCCTCGTCGTGCTCGACCACGATCACCGAATTGCCGAGGTCGCGCAGGCGCTTGAGCGTGCCGAGCAGCCGCTCGTTGTCGCGCTGGTGCAGGCCGATCGAGGGCTCGTCCAGCACGTAGAGCACGCCGGTGAGCCCGGAGCCGATCTGCGAGGCCAGCCGGATGCGCTGGCTCTCGCCGCCCGAGAGCGAGCCCGAACCGCGGGCAAGCGTCAGGTATTCCAGGCCGACATCCACCAGGAACGTCAGCCGGTCGCGGATTTCTTTCAAAATTCGGGCCGCGATCTCGTTCTGCTTCGCCGTCAGCTTGTCCGGCAGCTCCGAGAACCAGCGGTGCGCCTCGCTCACCGAGAGGGCCGTGACGTCGGCGATGTCCGCCATGGCGACCTTCACGGCCAGCGCCTCGGGCTTCAGCCGCTTGCCGCCGCAGGCGGCGCAGGGCGTCTCGCTCATGAAGCGCCCGATCTCCTCCCGGACGGCGTCCGAGTCGCTCTCCTTGTAGCGGCGCTCCAAGTTCGGGATCACGCCCTCGAAGGGCTTGTTGACCGTGTACTTGCGCAACCCGTCGTCGTAGGCGAAGCGGACCGCCTGCTTGCCCGAGCCGTACAGCACGATGGCGCGGGCCGTCTCCGACAGGCTCTGCCAGGGGACGCTCGTCTTGAAGCCGAAATGCTCGGCCAGCGCCTCCAGGGTCTGGCCGTAATAGGGCGAGGTCGACTTCGCCCAGGGTCCGACCGCGCCGCGCTTCAGGCTCAAGGCCGGATCGGAGATCACCAGCTCGGGGTCGATCCGCATCTCGTGGCCGATGCCGCTGCAGGTCGGGCAGGCGCCGAACGGGTTGTTGAACGAGAACAGCCGCGGCTCGATCTCCGCGATGGTGAAGCCCGACACGGGACAGGCGAAGCGCGACGAGAAGGTGATGCTCCGGGGCTCCTCGCCCTCAGGGGCATCCGCGAAGACGATCTCGGCGATGCCGTCGGCGAGTTCCAAGGCGGTCTCGAAGGAATCGGCGAGCCGCGAGGCGATGTCCGCGCGGACGACGATGCGGTCGACCACCACGTCGATGTCGTGCTTGAACTTCTTGTCGAGCTTGGGCACGTCGTCGATTGGGTAGTACTCCCCGTCGACGCGCAGCCTCTGGAAGCCCTTCTTCTGGTACTCGGCGATTTCCTTCCTGTATTCGCCCTTCCGACCGCGGACCACCGGGGCGAGCAGGTAGAGCCGGGTCTTCTCCGGCAGCTCCAGCACCCGGTCGACCATCTGCTGGACGGTCTGGCTCTCGATCGGCAGGCCGGTGGCGGGCGAGTAGGGGATGCCGGTCCGCGCCCAGAGCAGGCGCATGTAGTCGTAGATCTCGGTGACCGTCCCCACGGTGGAGCGGGGGTTCTTGGAGGTGGTCTTCTGCTCGATGGAGATGGCCGGCGAGAGCCCGTCGATCTGGTCGACATCGGGCTTGGACATCATCTCCAGGAACTGGCGGGCATAGGCCGAGAGCGACTCGACGTAGCGGCGCTGCCCCTCGGCGTAGATCGTGTCGAAGGCGAGCGACGACTTGCCCGAGCCCGAGAGCCCGGTGAACACCACGAGCTTGTCCCGGGGGATCGTCAGGTCGACGTTCTTGAGGTTGTGCTCCCGGGCGCCGCGGATCGCGATGACCCGCCGGTCCTCGCCGGCCGCCGGCGCGGCGTCGAACAGGGCCTCCAGCTTGGCGTCGATGGCGGCCTCCGCGGCCGCCTCGGGCCGGGCGGCGGGGTGTTCGGATTTCGCGCGGGCCGGCTTGAGCTGGGATGTCTTGGCGACGGAGGCCTTCGGAGCCTTCGGAGCCGCCTTGGCGGCGGCTTTCGGAGCGGCTTGGGCGGCGCCGGCGCGGCTTGCGGCACGACTTCCAGCTTGGGCTTTGGCCATGAGGGCGGCGGTCTTTCGAAGCGTCGACGCAGTCGGATCGGATTCCGGATCGGATTCGCGCGCGGGCCAGCCGCCGCTCCGACACATGTCGAGCCTGATGGGGCCGACGGCAAGGTGGGGGCCGGCGGGACGCAGGCCCGTCATGCGCCGCCCTTGCTAGAACGAAACGCGTACGGCGGCAACCGCTCCGTGAGAACGTGGATCATTGTTTTCGCCCGAAGCGGAATGATCCGGCCCGGCTCCCGATCACGGTGCGACGTTCACGGCAGGCGCCCGCGGGTCTTGGGTGCCGCTCCTCCAAAACTCTCCCTCATCCTTCGAGGCTGCTGCGCAGATCCTCAGGATGAGGTGGGAGGTGGGAGGTGGGATGGAGCTGCCGCGCCGGCGTGCAGGCTCTCACGACGGTCTATGCCGCGCACGATCACGGCGTGGCGGGAATCGACCCGCGGGATGCTCATGGCCCATCTGAAACTGGCAAGCTTCGATGTTGCACCGCGGAAGTCGAGGCCCCACGTCGCTGGGACCCGCTCTCAGACTCTCCTCGCAGACAGGTGCCGATGCCAGCACTCGACCTGACGGACCCGGTCGCCCTCCGCGGAGCCGGAGACCAGACCGCCGCCCGCGTGCAGAGGCTGGCCACGCGGCTGCTGTTCCTGATCGTCGGGATCGCCAACGCCACCTGGGCACCCCTGGTGCCGCTGGTGAAGGCGCGCGCCGGCCTGGACGAGGCCGGGCTCGGCCTGCTGCTCCTCACCTTCGGCATCGGCTCGATCCTGGCCATGCCGAGCGCCGGGGCGGCGGCAGCGCGGCTCGGCTTCCGGCCGGTCCTGCTCGCCGGCACGCTGGCGCTCGGCCTCGCCTTGCCGGTGCTGGCTACAGGCTCGGGACTCATGCCGCTCACTCTGGCGCTGCTGCTGTTCGGGGCCGGGATGGGGGCGGTGGACTGCGTCATGAACCTACAGGCCGTCGTCGTGGAGCGCGCGGGCGGGCGCCCGATGATGTCGGGCTTCCACGGCCTCTACAGCCTCGGCTGCATCCTGGGGGCGCTGCTCGCCAGCGGTCTGCTGGCCGCCGGGTTCGGCGCGGGCTGGAGCGTGCTGATCCTGGTCGGGGGCATCGCGGGCCTGTTCGCGGCGGCCTGGCCGGGGATCCTGCGGACCGACAGGGCAGGGGGCAGCGGCGGCCCCGCCTTCGCGCTGCCCCGCGGCCCGGTGCTGGTACTGGGCCTGCTCTGCTTCGTGGTGTTCCTCACCGAGGGCTCGGCCCTCGACTGGAGCGCGGTGTTCCTGATCCAGCAGCGCGGTCTCGATCCGGCCTGGGCGGCGCTGGGCTACGCGGCCTTCTCGGTGGCGATGACCGCCGGTCGGCTTACCGGTGACCGGGTGGTGGCCCGGCTCGGCCGGCGGAGCGTGGTGGTCCTCGGCGGTCTGTTGGCGGCGGCCGGACTCGCGCTCTCGGTCCTGGTCCCGGCCTGGGAGGCAGCGCTCGCCGGCTACGCCCTGGTCGGGGCGGGATGCGCCAACATCGTCCCGGTCCTGTTCACGGCGGCCGGCCGCCAGACCGCGATGCCCGAGAGCGTGGCGGTGCCGGCGGTGACGACGCTGGGCTACGCCGGGGTGCTGGCAGGCCCGGCGCTGATCGGCTTCGCCGCGCAGGCCCTGGGCCTGTCCGGGGCGCTCCTGATCGTGGCGGCCCTGCTCCTCGGCGTAGCTGCGGCCGGCCGGTCCCTGCGAGGCTGAGGCCAGATCCGCGCCGCCCTCAGGCCTCGGCGTTGCGCGCCATGAAGGTCGCCGGGGTGCCATCCTCCGGGTTCACGAAGATGATGTCGGTGGGCGCCCGCCGGGGCGTGGCAATCGACAGGAACACCACCGGCTCCCCGGGCTCGATCTCCGGCATCGCGTGGATCGTGCCCTTTTCGAAGAACAGGAGCTGGCCGGGGCCGAACGTCGTCACGGCGGCCGGGTCGCCCAGCCAGACCCGGCCCCGACCGGAGAGGCAGTAGAGGTACTCGTCGCAGGTGGCGTGATAGTGGGGCGGGGTCGGCCGGTAGACCCGGAAGGCCCGGGCGCTCGCGGCCTTCCGGTTGGTCAGGTAGGTGTCGACCAGGAGAGTCTGGGCGCTGTCGGGCAGAGCTGCCGCCAGCGCCGCCACGTCGAAGATGCCGGTCCCCGCCGCCTCCGCCATCGCGTCCTCCTCAGTTCGAGAAGCCTTCGAGCCCGATCTTGCCCTTGGCGCGCCCGCCCTCGATCAGCGCATGGGCACGCCGCAGGTTCGCGGCGTCGATCCGCCCGTAATGCTCACCCGGGGTGGTGCGCAGGCGTCCCGCATCAACGAGGCGGGCGACCTCGTCGAGGAGCGCGCCCTGGGCGGCGATGTCCTGTGTGCCGAACATCGAGCGCGTGAACATGAACTCCCGGTGCAGCGACAGGCTCTCGCGCTTGAGGAGCGCGTCATCGAAGCGCTCGGGGTCGTCGATCAGGGCGAGCCGCCCTTGCAGGGCGATCAGGTCAACGATCGCGGCGAGGTGGGCGTCAGTGTCGGTGGTGGAGACAACGAGGCCCGGCGCCCCGCGCCCCAGGGCCGCCACCTCGGCGGCCAGGGGCTCGGAATGGTCGACGACATGGTGGGTGCCGAGATCCCGGCCACCGTGGGGGTGCTTGCCGTGCAGGTCTAGGCGACCGGCTGACCGCGGGGGTCCCGAATCGGTCCGCTCAGTCGGGAATCGCGAAGCCGATCGACAGGCACACGACAGCCATCGCGGTCAGGGCCATGGCGGCCTGCCGGACCTGATACCAGCGGGCGCAGCGTGCCCGCTCCTCGGTGGAGGCCCCCAGGCACAACTCGTCGTCGAACCCCTTCACGAAGGATTCGAAGCTCGGAAAGGCGCGCCGCGCGAGCCACAGCCATACGCCGACGGCGATCAGGCCGAGTGCCCAGCCCCCGTAGGTAAACGTATCGTCCAGCATCCGGCGCACGCCATCCAGCCTACGCCCCCCTCGGGCTTCACTCTACGCGAGGTTGCGGAAATTGCCTAGGTTGGAGGCGGCATGCGGGGCCGCCTCTTGGTTTCCGAACGTGTCCGGGACGGCGCTTCAGGCCGGCGTCCGGCCCAGCGCGTAGAGGGTGATGGCGGCCGCGTTCGAGACGTTGAGGCTGCGGATCGCCCCCGAGAACGGGATCCGGGCGAGGACGTCGCAGCAGCTCCGGGTCCGCTCGCGCAGACCCTTGCCCTCGGCGCCCAGCACGATCACCAGCGGCCGGGCGATCGTCAGGGCATCGAGGCTCTCCGGTGCGTCGGAATCGAGCCCGACCCGGGTGAAGCCCCGCTCGCCCAAGGCGATCAGCGCCTCGGCGAGGTTCCGGACGGTCACGAACGGGACGTGCTCCAGCCCGCCGGAGGCGGATTTCGCCAGGACCCCGGTGGCGCCCGGCGCATGGCGCGCCGTGGTGACGATCCCAGCGACCCCGAAGGCCGCGGCGGTGCGCACGATAGCCCCGACATTGTGGGGATCGGTGATCTGGTCCAGCGCCAGCAGCAGGGCGTCGACCGGCAGGTCGTCGAGGCCGGGGGCGGGCAGGGGCTCCGCCTCGAGATACAAGCCCTGATGGACGGCGTCCGGTCCGAGCAGGCGGCCGATCTCGCTCGGCCGCACCAGCTCGGGGGCGATCCGCAAAGCGCCGCCGAATTCCGCCTCCAGACGGGCGGCGGCATTCTCGGTGGCGAGCAGCCGGTGCAGGCTCCGCGCCGTGTTGCCCAGCGCCTGCACCACCGGATGCCAGCCGTAGAGCACGGCCGATCCCGCGTGGCCGGGTTGCGGGCCTGGTTGGGCGCCGGTCTCGCGCCGCGGCCCGGTGAGGGCAGGGGGGCGGTTTCCGGACCGGAAACCCGGCCGCCGGGCACCCGGCGGGCGCGAATCGGGTGGGCGTCCGTCGTTGCGGCGGTCCTTCATGGGGACGCGATCGGGAAGCGGGGCATCGGCACGGCCTTCTCTGGAGTGACCGAGAAACCGGGCGGCATCGCCCGCGTCAAGTCGGCGGCACGGCCGGCAGCTGAGGCGACCGAACGGCTCCGGGCAGAGGCCGATCCCTCGGCGGCCTGTCCCGGGACCCGCGGGTGGCGCCCTATGTGGAAAAATCCGGATTATTCCCTTCTCGCCCTGTGAACACCGACGGGATCCGGGGTTCGTTCGTCAGAACGAACAGCGTGGTCCGCGCTAGGAAGATTATCTAGAAGACTCTTTCAGAGAGTCAGTTCGGCAGGTTATATGCCGTGCCGGATTTCATCGCCGACACAAAGGTTTGGGCTCGCTTCGCGTACCCGACTCTGCGTGGCTCCGCATCGAACTCTGCGCGGGCGCGTATCGGAGTCTGCGTCGAGCTGGCGGGCCGGCGTATCGGATTCTGCGCGATGGCGTATCGGATTCGGCGGCGATTCCCGCGGCACGCGGTGGATAACGGGGACGGAACGCACAGCCCCGGCCGTATCGGACTCTGCGTGCGCCGACACTGCCGCGCCGGCCCGTATCGAAGTCTGCGTGTCCCGCCCGAACACCCGCCCGGGAACCGTGGATTGCCGGGACAAGCCCGATCGGACCGGGGCTCCGGCGGGCGAATCGTGGCATGGCAGGATCGGGCCATCCTCCCGCCGCCCGGCGGGACGCGCGCCCGTGCGACTCGGGCCGAGGGGCGATGAGCATCGAGGAGAAGATCGCCGGGATCCACGATCCGGACCTGCGCGCGGAGGTCGAGGCGGCGCGGGGCGGCTTCCTGTTCGCTCAGATCGTCGAGCACGTGCTGCATCGCCAGCGCGAGCGCGACGCCCAGGCGGTCGTCCTGGGGGAGGAGGAGATCCGCCGCGCGGGGCTGTCGCGCGACCAGCGCCGCCGCGACGCGGTGCGCCTCGTGATCGAGAGCGAGCCGGCCCTGCCGTCGAGCCTCCAGCACAT
The DNA here is from genome assembly GCF_054611515.1 of Methylobacterium sp. CM6257. NCBI lineage: Bacteria > Pseudomonadati > Pseudomonadota > Alphaproteobacteria > Hyphomicrobiales > Methylobacteriaceae > Methylobacterium > Methylobacterium sp. CM6257. The sequence continues at coordinate 2,945,469 of NZ_CM137735.1, read as the reverse complement.
TCACTCGGTGCTGGCGCTGTGCGGCCTGCCCTATCGCGACCCCGGCCCGGTGCGGGAATTCTCCCGCACCTACGGGCGCAATTCCCTCAGCCTGATCGCCGGGCGGATCAAGGATCCGGAGACCGGCGCCTTCGCGCCGCAGGGGCTGCCCTACGGGCCGAAGGCCCGGCTGGTGCTGCTCCACCTCTGCACCGAGGCCGTGCGCCAGCGCAGCCCCACCGTGAAGGTCGCCGAGACCCTGTCGGGCTTCATGCGCGAGATGGGCTTCGCGGTCACCGGGGGCGAGCGCGGCACGATCCGGCAGTTCAAGGAGCAGCTGAACCGGCTCGCCGCCTGCTCCATGCAGATCGGCCTCTGGGACGGGCGCGACAGCGCCACCACCCTCAACGTCCCGCCGTTCCGCAGCCTGGAATTGTGGCGTCCCCGCGCCGGCGAGGGCGACGAGGAGGCGGGGCGCACGGTGCGCTTCGACCCCGAATTCTACGAGACCCTGATCCGGCACGCCCTGCCGGTGGACGTGCGGGCGGCTCGGGCCTTCTCGGGCTCGGCGCGCAAGCTCGACCTGCTGTTCTGGACCGGCTACCGGCTGCGGTCGCTGCAGCGCCCGCTGCGGTTGACCTGGAACAACCTGCACGCGCAGTTCGGGGCCGAGAACGCCTCGATCCGCAGCTTCCGGCAGGCCTTCAAGGCGGATCTGGCGCATCTGCGCGAGGTCTTCCCGCGCCTGCCGATGGTGCTCGACGACGGCGGCCTGACCCTGCATCCGGCCGATCCGGGAACGCTGCTGGTTCCACCGCGACCGGCGTCAAAGGGAATACGGGGCCGGCGCCAGGGAATATAGATCGCCGCTTCGGAATAGAATTTATTCCCTACAGTCTCAGACTGCGCTGCCATCATCAGGGAATTGTGTTCCCAACGGTTTCGGAACAGGATATATGTTCCATCCGGATTGAGGGAACGTCCCGTGGGTCTATCGGAAGCCGAGATCGAGGCGCGGCTTGCCGTGCTGCGGCGCCAGCGCGAGGCGCTCGATCGGGAGATCGCGGATATGGTTCTCTACCTTGAACTCGGCCGTCGTCTGGGCGCCGTCGGGACGGTTCCCGACCCCCGGGGCGACGGCGGGCCCGCCCCGGCGGGTGAAGTCCTCGGGCAGAGGACCGGCGCGGAGCCGGTGCCGCTGCGGGATGCCGCTTCGCCGCAGCCGGCCGGGACGTGGAGCCCGCCTCCGGTCCGACCCGGGCCGCCTCTGGACGAGGTCCCTGTGCCCCGCGGGGGCCGGATCTCCGGTCGCCGTTCCGAGCTCCCGGCCGACGGACAGGCAGCACCCGGAACGATCCCGCCGGCGATCGCCTTCACGGAGGATGCGGCCGGTGCCCGCCGCTACGGTCGGGCCCTCGTGAACGCTGCCTGTGGGGCGATCACGGAGGCGGGCCGCCCGCTGCACGCGGCCGAAATCCTGGAGATCCTCCTGGCCCGGGGCTTCACCCTGCCGGGCCGGGATCCGGTGGCGGCCCTCAACACCCGCCTGTGGAAGCGGGCCGGCCCGGGCGGACCCCTGCGGCGGGTCGGCGAGGCCACCTACGCCCTGGCGGTGTCACCGGGCGCGGAACCGGCCTGAGCAGCGACGGACCGGGTCGCAGGCGGGTCACGAAGACGTGACGGTGCGCCGCCCGGCCTTCCGCGTCATCCATATTGGGGTCGCACAGGGGCGGGAAACCTGCTCCGAACTGTCCCGTGCCCTGGCGCGACCCGGCGCCGGCGGCGGGCGGGTGTCTGGCGGGGGAGGTCGGGATGTCCGGACTGCGCATGGATCGAGGCAGCCCAGGGGCAGGCCGTCGCGGCCTGGACCGGATCGCCGGGGGCAGGCGGTGACGGCTTCCTTCACGGCGCCGGCCGCGCAGCTCTGCGCCTTCGTGCTGGGCTGCGCGGTGATCCACGCGGCTCGCGCGCATGCGGAGATCCTGACGCGGGTGCTCGCCGCCGCGGCCGTCGCAGCGGCCGTGCTGGTGCTGCTCGTCGCCTGCCTCGACTACACGCCGGGGGCCGGCGAGACCTACGACGAGATCTCGGTCTACGCAGCCTCCTGAACCGGCCGGGACAGGCGGCGCCCGCCGGTCCGGTTCAGTTGACCAGGCAGAAGCCGGCGCCGGTGCCGACCCGGCGCTCCTGCGCGCACCAGGGCTTGGACACCCCGGTGGGGGGGTTCAGGTCGGCGACGGTCTGGGCCGCGCCGGGCTCCGCGCTGCGGAGCGTGAAGCTGCCGAGAGGCCCGCCTCCCTGTTCCGGGCTGCGCTGCGGAGTGTTGGGGCTCGCGGCCACCGGCTGCCCCAGATCGGGCGGGCTCACGGTTGCGAGTCCGGGCCCATCTTGCGCGGCGGCGGCGACGCAGAGGGCCAGGCAGGCGGCCGGCGTTGCGAGGAACCTGAGCATCGACGAAGCTCCTGCCGAGAACGATCCGCCGGCCGGTCCCGCGCGGCGGGTCGGCCGGACCGGTCGCGTATGACCGAATCTCGTTAAGGCAGCGCGAAGATTCACGCTTAACCGGCTCCGAAGATCGCGCCGCCCGGTCACTGCGGCCAGCGGCAGATCGGGCTGCCGGTGCCCGGCGCCCCGGGGTCCCGGTCGAAGCGGGTCCGCGGCTCGTCTTGCCTGCGCGACCGCCGCGGCGGTCGCGCGCAGGATTTCGGCGCCGGCGGCGACCGCGTGGCGCGCCCGTCAGGATCTCGCCCCGCTCCATGCAGGCCTCCGCCCGGCATCAGGCCGGCGCGGAAGCTGCCGGGGATCCCGACCTCACGCTCACGCCGCCTGCCTGCGGCCGCCGACGCACGAATCCTGGGCCACGGAATCCTGGGCCACGGGCATGTCGGCCTCCCCGATCGGCCGGAAGCGCCCGCTCAAGCCGTCATAGGCCAAGAGCGCGCCGGTCTCGATCTCGAAGAACCAGCCGTGCAGGCGCAAGGACCCCTTGGCGAGGGCGGCCGCGACGCTCGGATGGGTGCGCAGGTTGGAGAGCTGCACCACCACGTTCTCCAGGGCCAGGGCGTGGTGGCGCGCCTTCGCGTCCATCCCCTCGGGATAAGCCTCGCAGACGATGCGCTCGGCGGCCGCCGCGTGGTGCAGCCAGGCCGCAACGCTGGGCATCCGCGCCACGAGGTCCCGGTTCATCAGGCCCTTCATGGCGCCGCAATCGGAATGGCTGCAGACGACGACGTCGCGCACGCCGAGCGCCACCACGGCGTACTCGATCGCCGAGGAGACGCCGCCGACCACGTCGGAGGCCGGGGGCACGATGTTGCCGGCGTTGCGGCAGACGAACAGCTCGCCCGGCCCGGCCTGGGTGATGTGCTCGGGGGAGACGCGGGAAGCCGCGCAGGCGATGATCAGCGCGCTCGGATGCTGACCGTCGCGCACGAGCTGCTGGTACATCTGCCGCTGGCCGGGGAAGACATGGCCCTGGAAGGTGGCGATGCCCTGGATGAGGGTGTTCATGGCGGGAACTCCGAAGCTGGGACGGCGAGGGGCCCTGGGGCTCGGCCGCGCGCCCGGAAGGGCAGGCCGGACGGGAGCGTGAGGATGCCGGGGGCCGGCTGTGCGGCCCGGACGCCCAGCGGGAATCGATCCCACCGTGCGGGACCGCGACCCCGTCCTCGATCCTCGGAGCGCCGAGGAGCTGGCCGGTGCGCCGGCGCTGCGGAGGGAGCGCGCGCGGGTCGTGGGCGGGACCGGCGACGGAGGAGCCCCTCTGGCCGCCGACGGGTTGACGGCCTCCGTCGCCCGCGCCCGCCTGGGCCGCTCCGGGCAGCGCCACGGCGTTGGCCAAGGTGTCGGCCGGGAGGCCACGCAAGGCCGAGAGCCGGGAAGTGCCGGGCGCCTGCGCGCGTCATCGCGTTCCCCCACGTGGTCGTCCTGAGGCGCGGGACACCGTGTCCCGTGCCGGCAGGTCGAGCACTAGCCAAGCTCGGCAGGATTTGATGTGCGCGTCGACCCTATAAACCGGTAAGATACGTCATCCTCATCTTTGATCTTACTGCGTGCGCGGACGCACGTCTTTGTCTCATCACGAAGCCGGCGGCGGAATCAAGACTCGCCGCCCATCCTGCGCGCGGGACGCCGGCCCGACGATGAGGCGTTCGGACACGTGGCCGTCCTCCTTGCGGAGCGAAGCTGTCCCTCGCCTCGCGCCGTCCTGGGTCGTCTCGCCGCGCAGGCGATGGCGGGTGGGCGCGGCCGACCGGGGAAGGCGAGCGGAAGCGGATCAGGCCCGCCCGGCCCGGAGACGCCGCGGCGGGGCCGCGTCGGCCTCCGCGCGCCCGGGGACGGGCAGGGGGCTCGCCGCCACATAGACGAACCCCTCAGCCTCGTAGGCGAGGCTGGCGGTGTTCCGCCCGGCGAAGCCCCGCTCCAGCAGGCGGGTGCCGAAGCCGCTCCGCGACGGCGGCGCGACCGGGGGCCCGCCCCGCTCGCGCCAGGTCATCCGCAGGATCCGGGCGCCCGGCCCGGTCTCCAGCGCCCAGGCCAGCGCCGCCCGGCCGCCCGGAACCGAGAGGGCGCCGTGCTTGACCGCGTTGGTGCACAACTCGTGCAGGATCATCGTGAGGGCCAGCGCCACCGCGGGCGGCACCCGCAGGTCGGGTCCCTCCAGGGTGATGCGCACCGCCTCCTCGCCGGGCGAGGCCGGGCTCAGGAAGGGGCGCACGGCCTGGCCGGCGATGCCCCGCAGATCGGCGCTCGCCCAGCTCTCGCGCGTCAGGATGTCGTGGGCGCGCGAAAGAGCGAGCAGCCGTGCCTCGAAGGCGTCGCGTCCGGCCGCGGCGCCGCTGCCGAGATTCTTCAGGCTCTGCGCTGCCATCGACTGCACGGTGGCCAGGGTGTTCTTCACCCGGTGGTTGAGTTCGTCGATCAGGAGCCGGTGGGCCTCCGCGCGCCGGGTCAGCTCCTCCGCGGCCGCACTCAGGGCGTCGGCGATCATCGCACCCTCCCGAACGGGGGAGCGGGGAAGCGGGGGCAGCGGCCGGTCCCGGCCCAGCGCGCCCGCGGCCGCCGCCAGCTCCCGCAGGGGACGGGCGATCAGGCCGGCGAGCAGCCACGCGAGGAGCGCCGCCGCGAGCGCCACGGTGCTGCCCGTCGCCAGGATGCTCCAGCGTAGGGCCGTCACCGAGGCCAGGGCCCGGTCGGCCGTCTGGCGCACCACCACCTGCCAGCCGAGGCCGGGATAATCGCGGTAGCCGGCCGTGCGCGCGCTGGCGCTGAGATAGGCGGCGGTGCCGTCGGGCCAGGGGCCGACCCGGCTCGTGCCCTGCGCATCCAGGGGACGCCCGTCCGCCGGAAGCGCCCGGGGCACGGGGGCGCCCTGCTGGGCGGCCGGTCCGAGCAGCACGGTGCCGTCGCGGGACAGGATCAGGATCTCGGCCCCCTGCCGATGGCCCCGGAGCTAGCCTTCGAGGAGGCGCGCCATGTCGCGCGCCCAGGCCCAGTCGAGATGGGCGGCGAGCACCCCGAGGACGCGGCCGTCCGTGGCCCGGACCGGGGCCGCGAGATCGAGGAGGCGCGGGGGCTCGCGGGCGGCCGCCGTGCCCGGGGGCGCCTGCAGCAACCTGGCCGGATGCACGCCCCCCACGAAGGCCCTCTCCCGGCCCGCGCGGAAATAGTCGCGATCGGATACGTCGGCGCCCTCCAGGGCGCCGGTGCTGGTCACCGCCACGCGCCCGTCCGCGTCGATCAGCCCGATGAGCGAGTAGGCCGGGTAGGTCGTCTGGAGCCGCGCCATCACGGCGCGCTTGGCGGCGGCCCCCGCGCCGGGATCGCGCAGGCTGTCCGAGGCGGAGGCGATCTGGATATCGCGCCAGCGCTCGAACATCCCGAGGTCGAGACCCCGCGCCATCTGTCCGGCGATCTCGGCGAGTTGGCCGCCGACCTCCGCCTCGAGCCGGCGGCTCGCCTCGTGGCTCACCAGGGCGGAGAGTGCCAAGGTGGCCAGGAAACCCACGGTGCCGAAGCCCAGCGCCAGCACGACGCGCAGCCGCGGCGCCGGCCCGCGGTGGAGCCCGGCCCGGGCTACGGGCTCGGCATGCGCGGCCGCCGCAGGGGATTCCGATCGCGCGACCGCTTGCATCCGATCTCCCTCGGATCCGGCCCGCCCCGGCGGAAGGGGACTGCGCCCGCAAGGCCTTCTCAGCACGCGCCAGGAGCCTCAGCAAGGCAGGATCGACTTCCCCGGCTCCACTATTGCTATCGGGAGTTGCAAATATGCACCCGGCTGACCCGGTCCCCTCAGCCTCCGAGCAGGGCGTGGGCCGCCCGCACCAGGATCCCGTCCGGGCGGCGCAGCGCGTCGAGCACCGAGAAGTGCTCGGTGCCGGGCACCGGCAGCAGGGGGCCCGGGGCGTGGGCTGCCGCCCGGAGCGCGTGCAGGTTGCGGGCGTCGTGGATCAGGGCCGGCAGCTCGCGGGTGCCGTAGGCGATGCACATCGGCTTGCCCACCGCCGGCAGGCGCAGCGGCGAGAGGGTCTCGACCTCCGTATCCGTGAGGCTCAGCTTGGCGTCGAGATAGGTCTGGCGGATCGGCGCGAGATCGTAGACGCCGGAGATCGCGAGCCCCGCCGCCACCGCCGGGTGGCCGAGCTGCATCGCGGTGAGCAGCCCGCCCGCCGACCAGCCCGACAGGACCAGGGGGCCGCGGATGCCGTGGGCGGGCCCCTGCGCGGAGATCCAGTCGAGGGCCGTGCCGATCTCGGCCACGATCCGGGTGAGGCTCGCCTCCGGGGCGAGGGTGTAGCCGACCATCGCCACCGACCAGCCGGCGGCGTTCGGGCCTTGCGCGAAGCAGGCGAACAGCTCCCGGGCGCCCCGCTGCCAGTAGCCGCCGTGGAGGAAGACCAGGCAGGGCGCCGCGCCGTCCCGGGCCGGGTAGAGGTCGACGGCGTTGCAGGGGCCGGGGCCGTAGGGCAGGTCGAGGCCGGCCGGATGCGCGGCCCGGTAGGCGGCCGAGGCGGCATCCCGGTCGGCGACCTGCCGGGCGCTGTCGTGCACCGCCCGGGTGTTGTCGTAGCAGGCGTCCCGTGCCTCCTGGTCGAGGGTGGCCCAGCGGCGGCGCGGATCCGCAGGGGTCGGGTCGTCCAGGCGGAAGTCCAGAACCATCGTGGGTCGTCTCCGGTCGCCCCGGTCGCACCATGGCAGGCCGACGGGCCCGGGTCGAGGCGGGTCAGAAGCCGGGCCGGGCTCCCGGGATCGTGCCGCCATAGCCCCAGCCCGTGAAGGGCGGAGCCGCGACCCGCTCCCGCGTGGCCGGGGCGAAGACCCGGGCGAGGGGGCTCGGCGCCTCCCAGGCCCGCCAGTCCCGGAGCCGGCCGCGCGCGGCCATGCGGGCGAGCGTCCGGTCCATGTCGGACGCCGTGCCGGAGACCGCCCGGTGGGGCCGCCCGGGATGCGGCCGGGCTTCGGCCGGGAGCACCGCCGGCATCAGGAGCGGGAGGATCAGGACTGCGTGGATCGGCTTCGGACCGGCGCGCATGATTCGGGCTCGACGCGGAGGGGCGGCACCGGCAGCTACGCCGCGGGTGCCCTCGGGGTTCCGGGACATGGTCGGACGGACCGGATATTCCGGTATCCCCACCGCGCCGAAAACCCCGTAGGAAGCCGGATGCCCTCAGCCGGGGTGATCCGCGCGAACGGTCCGGACGGTCCATGTCAGAGCCCGAACAGAACGCCGCCCTGCGTCCCACCGGGTCACCCGATCCGGTGGGGCTGCTCGCGACCCTCGTCGCTTTCGACACGGTGAGCGCCCGCTCCAACCTGCCGCTGATCGACTGGGTGGAGGCCTTCTGCCACCGCCACGGCGCCGCGGTGGAGCGTGTGGGCGACCCGAGCGGCCGGAAGGCGGCGCTGTTGGTGAGCGTCGGCCCCTTCGAGACGCGCCCCGGCTACGTGCTCTCCGGCCACAGCGACGTGGTGCCGGCCGAGAGCCAGCCCTGGTCGTCGGACCCGTTCCGCCTCCGGGAAGAGGCGGGACGGCTCTACGGGCGGGGCACCTCCGACATGAAGGGGTTCTTGGCGGTCTGCCTCGCGCTCCTGCCCGAGATGGTCGCCGCGGACCTCGCGACCCCGATCCACCTCGCGATCTCGTACGACGAGGAGATCGGCTGCCTCGGGGTGCGTCCGCTGATCGCCCGGATGCTGGAGCGCGTGCCGCGGCCGCTCGGCTGCTTCGTGGGCGAGCCCACCGGGATGGACGTGGTGATCGGCCACAAGGGCAAGTCGGCCGCGCGCCTCACCTTCCGGGGCAAGGCCAGCCACTCGGCCCTGGCGCCCCAGGGTGTCAACGCGGTGGAATACGCCGCCCGCTTCATCGAGCATGTCCGGCTGTCCGCGGAGGCGCTCGCCCGGGACGGCGCCCGCGACCCCCTCTACGACGTGCCCCACACGACCGGCCTGTCGAGCGTGGTCCGGGGCGGCACGGCGCTCAACATCGTGCCCGACACCTGTAGCGTCGAGTTCGAGTATCGGGCGATCGGGGCGGACGACGCCGGGGCGCTGGCGGGCGCGGCGATCGCCTACGCCACCGGGACGCTGGCGCCGCTGATGCGGGCGGGGGACCCCGCCTGCGGCGTCGCTGTCGAGCCGCTGATCGACTATCCGGGCCTCGACACCGACCCGGAGGCACCGATCGTGACGCTGGCCAAGCGGCTCGCCGGCCGCAACGGCCACGCCAAAGTCTCGTACGGGACGGAGGGTGGCCTGTTCGAGCGGCTCGGGGGCGTCCCCGCCGTGGTGATCGGCCCCGGCTCCATCGCCCGCGCCCACAGGGCGGACGAGTACGTCACCCGGGACGAGCTCGAGGCCTGCGCGGGCTTCGTGCGGCGGCTGATCCGGGCGTGTCGGGGCTGAGGCGCTCTGCCGAGCGGGCGCGTGGAAGAAACCTTTGCGCCGCTCGCGGCTTGGATCAGCGGCCCGAGCCGGGCCGGGTCGGGAGTCGGTTCCGCGCATGGCCAGCCTCAGCGTCGCGATCGCGTTCGGCGTCCGCCTGCTCCTCGTGCTGCTGTTCCTGCCGTTCAGCGCCCTCGACAAGATCCTGAACTTCAAGGGTGCGGTCGGCCAGGCGCGGCAGGCCGTGCACGCCACGGGGCCCGCCACGCTGCTGATCCTGATCGGGCTCTGCGTGGAGATCGGGATGTCGCTGTGCATCCTGACCGGCACCGCCGACCGGGCCGCCGCCTTCGTGCTCGCCGGCTATTGCGGCGTCACGGCGCTCCTGTGGAAGCAGTTCTGGGTGCCGGGTGACTTCTGGGCCGGCGGCAAGGGCCGCGAGCTGTTCTGGGATTTCCTCAAGAACTTCGCGCTCGCGGGCGGCTTCCTGCTCATCACCTTCGGCACCGGGGCCGGGACGGTCCAGAACTTCTTCGCTGACCCGCTCGGGTCCACGCATCCCTACGCGGCCGCCGATCGGGCCGGGCCGTAGCGCCCGCGCCGCGCGGGCGCCCGGATCCTCAGCCCTTCGGGACGGTGGCGGCCATCGAGGGCCGGCGCTCGAAATCCGCGTACCATGCGGCCACGGCCGGACGACCCTCGCGCCAGGCAAGGTCGGGGAAGCGCAGGTCGAGATAGCCCAGCGCGCAGGCCATCGCGACGGTGCCGATGTCGAGCGCCGGCATGGTCGCCACCAGGGTCTCGAACCGGTCCAGCGCCGCCGTGATCTTGCCGATCTGGCCGGCCTCCCAGGCATCCCAGCGCTGGGATTCCGGCCGCAGCACCCGCTCGTAGCGGGTGAGCAGCGCCGCATCGAGCAGGCCGTCGGCTAGCGCCTGCCGGGTCAGCGTGTCCCAGCGGGCAGCCCCTTCCGGGAACAGGCGCGGGCCGGCCGAGAGGCTGTCGAGATACTCGCAGATCACCCGGCTGTCGTAGAGCGCGGTGCCGTCCTCCAGCACCAGGGCCGGGATCTTGCCCAGCGGGTTGTGGACGGCGACCTCCGCGGAAGGGCCGGTCGGGGAGGCCCCGGCGGCGGTGACGGCGATCCGGCCGATCAGCCCGGTCTCGTGGGCGAGGACCAGCACCTTGCGCGCGTAGGGAGAGGCGGGGGAGTAGAGGAGCTTCATCGGACCGTCCCGGTTGGTCGTGGCGCCGGGACCTTGCACTCTCGCCCGGCGGAATCCAGCCCCCTTGGGGCCGACGGGCGGTCAGACCTTCCGCACCATGCCGGATCCGGCATGCACCGCCCGCGCCCGGTTCCGACGCGCCTGCCGGACACGCTCACGCCAAGCGAGAAAGCGGGTTGCCATCCGGTCCAAGACGAGCATGCACAGGCTGACGACGATCGCCAGCACGCAGGTGGCGCCGATCAGCACGCCCCAGATCCCGGGTGCCGGGATGATCATCAGACACAGCAGGCCGAACACGGCCGCGCCGGGTATCCACTTCGCCATCGCATCATCCGCCTGGAATACGAGGTCCTTCACCGGGGGCAGCATGCGGCGGACGTCTTAACGCGATCGGATCGTGGCTCGGAATCGCCATAATATTTGCGATATCAGTGTATCCTGGTAAAAATTTAGGTTTATCCACCGTAAACAAAGTCCCGGACCGGCATGGTGAAGCTTACGGCCGCGTCATCATCTCCGGCCACCCGTTGCTCGTCCGCCGCCCGTCCCACGACGGTCGGGCTCGACCGCTTCCGGTGACAGCGCGCACCCGCTGTCCCCGGAACGGGCAGGATGCCGGGAATCCGGGCTTCTCCCGCGCGGTCGAATCGGGGTATCGAAGGGGTAGCCCATCGCGACGATGCGGGAGAGACTGGGATCCGCCCACCAGAGGCGGACCCGGCGCCGACGGAGCAACCGCCCCGGAAACTCTCAGGCACCGGAACCGTGTCGTCAGGGCGATCTGGAGAGTGGTGCAGCGGGTGGAACTCGTGGGCACCCGCCGAAGGGGACGTCCGCGCATCGCCTCGCCAGGGCAGGCCGGATCAAGCTCTCAGGCACCGGGACAGATGGGGCGCGCAACCGGCCGACCGCTCGAGGACGGCCTCCACGCGTCCAGTCCCGGAGTCCAAGCCCATGACCCACATCGCCGTGATCGGCGCCGGCATCACCGGCGTGACGACCGCCTACGCCCTCGCCCAGCGCGGCTACCGCGTCACCGTCCTCGACCGGCAGCGCTACGCCGCCATGGAGACCTCCTTCGCCAATGGCGGCCAGCTCTCGGCCTGCAACGCCGAGGTCTGGAACAAGCTCTCCACGGTGATCCAGGGCCTGCGCTGGATGCTGCGCCGGGACGCGCCGCTGCTGATGAATCCCAAGCCCTCCTGGCACAAACTCTCCTGGATGGCCGAGTTCGTGCGCGAGATCGCCCATTACCGCGAGAACACCCTGGAGACCGTGCGGCTGGCGCTCCGGGCCCGGCAGGCCCTGTTCGCCATGGCGGAGGCCGAGGGGATCGACTTCGACCTGAAGACCCGGGGCATCCTGCATTTCTACCGGGACCGGGCGAGCTTCGAGAAGGCGGACGGCGTCAACGCGCTGCTGCAGGAGGGGGGCCTGGAGCGCTACGCCGTCACCCCGGAGGAGATCCGGGCGATCGAGCCGGCGCTCGCCGGGACCTACCACGGCGGCTTCTTCACGCCGTCGGACGCCACCGGCGACATCCACAAATTCACCCGGGGCCTCGCCGCCGCCTGCGCCCGCCTGGGCGTCCGCTTCGTCCAGGATGCCAGCGTCGAGACGGTGGCGCCGGGGGAGGGGGGCTACGCCGTCCGCTGGCGTGCCGCTGCCCACCCTGCCGGGGCGCCGCAGGTCCTGCACGCCGACGCCGTGGTGATCTGCGCGGGCTGCGCCAGCCGGCACTTCGCCGCGAGGCTCGGGGACCGGGTCAACGTCTACCCGGTGAAGGGCTACTCGATCACCGTGAACCTGCTGACGCCGGAGGCCCAGAAGGCGGCTCCCGAGGTGAGCATCCTCGACGAGGCGGCCAAGATCGTCACGAGCCGGCTCGGCGACGAGCGCCTGCGGGTCGCCGGCACCGCCGAGTTCAACGGCTTCAACCGCGACATCCGCCACGACCGGATCCAGCCGCTGGTCGACTGGACCCGGGAGCAGTTCCCCCTTGTCGACACCGACCGGGTGGTGGCCTGGAGCGGCCTGCGGCCGATGCTGCCGAACATGCTGCCCAAGGTCGGCCGCGGGCGTCTGCCGGGCGTGTTCTACAACACCGGCCACGGCCATCTCGGCTGGACCCTCTCAGGGGCCACCGCCGAGATCGTCGCCGAGGCGATTGCCGCAGAGCACGCGCCGGAGAAGCCCGTCCTGCGGCTCGCGGCCTGACGGCCTCCGCGGATCCGGGCGTCCGGAGGACTTCAGGTCCTTCGGCGGGTCGTCGGGACCGCGCCCCGGAGCGCGGGGCGCGCCGTCATTTTCTCCGCGACAGACGGCGCGCCGCGCAAGATTATTTTGTATTATGTGTCCGACCCGCCCCGGAACCCGAGCCGCGATGCGCATGTCCCCGGCCTATATCGACCCCGCGACCGGCGCGACCTTCCCGATCGAGATGCCCCGCTGGCGCTCGGAGACGGGCGGTCCGCTGATGATCACCGACCTGCCGGGGATCGGCCGCGGGAAGATCGATACGGCGAAGCGCTCCCTCTGGCGCTACGCCGCCGCGCTGCCGGTGGCGGTGGCCGACCCGGTCACGCTCGGCGAGGGTTGCACCCCGCTGGTGCGCCGGCCCTGGCGGGGCGGCCATGCCCATTTCAAGCTCGAATGGTTCGCGCCCTCCGGCAGCTTCAAGGATCGGGGCGCGGCCGTGATGCTGTCGATCCTGCGCCAGCAGGGGATCGACGCGGTGCTGGAGGATTCCTCCGGCAACGGCGGTGCCGCGGTGGCGACCTACGCGGCCGCCGCCGGGATGCGGGCGAAGATCCTGGTCCCGGCCTCCACGTCGCCGGCCAAGACCGTGCAGATGCGGGCCGTCGGCGCCGAGGTCGAACTGGTGCCCGGCTCCCGCCAGGACACCGCCGACGCCGCCGTGCGGCAGGCGGAGTCGATCTTCTACGCCAGCCACAACTGGCAGGCCCATTTCCTCCAGGGCACCAAGACGCTCGCCTACGAGCTGTGGGAGGATCTGGGCTTCTCCGCGCCCGACAACGTCATCATCCCCTGCGGCGCGGGCAGCAACATCCTGGGCTGCGACATCGGTTTCTCGGAGCTTCTGCGCCGGGGCGAGATCGCCCGCCTGCCGCGGCTCTTCGCGGTGCAGCCGGCCCATTGCGCGCCCCTGCATGCGGGGTTCGCGGCCGGCGCCGCGGATTTCGTGCCCGTCACCCCGCGCCCGACGCTGGCCGAGGGCGCCTCGATCGCCCAGCCGGTGCGCGGCCGCGAGGTTCTGGCGGCGCTTCGCCGATCCGGCGGCGGCACCGTGGCGGTCTCCGAACCGGCGATCGAGGCGGCCCTGATGGAGCTCGCCCGCTCCGGTCTCTACGTCGAGCCGACCTGCGCGATGGCGGCGGCGGCGCTCACCGACCTCACCGGACGCGGCGCGATCCGGCCCGAGGAGACCACCGTGGTGGTGCTCACCGGCACGGGCATCAAGGCGACGCCGCGGATCGCCGAGCTTCTGGGTCTCGCCCCGTGACGCGCGCCCGCTGACACCACCATCAGATCAGGAGGACACACCATGCGCAACAACATCCCCGCCAGCGTCGGGATGCCGGTCGAGGAGGTCGACACCCCCTGCCTGCTGGTCGACCTCGACGCCCTCGAGCGCAACATCGACAAGCTCGGCCGCTTCATGAAGGAGCACGGCCTGCGCCACCGGGCGCACGCCAAGACGCACAAGTCCTCCGACATCGCCGTGATGCAGATCGAGCGGGGCGGCGCCTGCGGTGTCTGCTGCCAGAAGGTCAGCGAGGCCGAGGCGCTGGTGAGCGCCGGCATCCGCGACGTGCTGGTCTCCAACCAAGTGGTCGCGCCCAAGAAGATCGAGCGCCTCGCAGCGCTCGCCACCCGTGCGCGGGTGCTGGTCTGCGTCGACGACCTCGGCAATGTCGACGACCTCTCGGCGGCGGCGGTGAAGTACGGCGTCACCCTCGAATGCCTCGTGGAGATCGACGTCGGCGCCGGCCGCTGCGGCGTCGCGCCGGGCGAGCCCGCGGTGGCGATCGCGAGAAAGATCGCGGCGGCGCCGGGCCTGACCTTCGCGGGTCTGCAGGCCTACCAGGGCAAGGCGCAGCACGTGCGCGACTATGGCGAGCGCAAGGCCCTGATCCAGACGGCGATCGACGAGACCCGGCGCACCGTCGAGCTGCTGAAGGGAGCGGGCCTCGACTGCGCCATCGTGGCGGGGGCCGGCACCGGCAGCTTCGCCATGGAGGGCGGCAGCGGCGTCTACAACGAGCTGCAGTGCGGCTCCTACGTCTTCATGGACGCGGACTACCAGCGGGTGAAGGACGCGGAAGGGCGGCCGATCGCCGAGTTCGAGAACAGCCTGTTCATCTACACGGCGATCATGAGTAAGGCGAAGTCGGATGTCGCGATCTGCGATGCCGGCCTGAAGGCGCAGAGCGTCGACAGCGGCCTGCCGGTGGTCTTCGGCCGGGACGACGTGGAGTACGTCAAGTGCTCGGACGAGCATGGGGTGATCAGCGATCCCGGCAACGTGCTCAGGCTCAACGAGCGCCTGAAGCTGATCCCGGGCCATTGCGACCCGACGGTCAACGTCTACGACTGGTACGTGGGCGTGCGGAACGGCCGGGTCGAGGCGATCTGGCCGGTCACCGCCCGCGGTATGACCCTGTGATCGATCGGTAGAGGCGCTTCTCCCACCAGACCTCCTCATCCTGAGGCGGACCGCGCCGACGGCCTTCGAAGGCGGACTCAGAGGCCGCGGAGCCGGCCGGAGGCCGTTAGCGCTCCGGCACCTCGGGATGCGGGCGTGGAGAGGAGGGGCCGAGCACAAGAAGGATTTGCCGTTCATGCGCTTCATCTCGGAAGAGGAATCCGCCGCCTTGGTCGATCACGCCATGGCGTTCGAGGCGGCCCGCGAGGCGCTGATCGCCGCGGTGGCGCCGGGCACCACCCTGTTCCCGGCGGTGCTCGGGCACGGCTCGGAGCCGACCAACCGGTTCTCGATCAAGTCGGGCTCCACGGCCGACTATGCCGGGCTGAAGGTCGGCTCCTTCTGGCCGGGCAACCCGGCCCGGGGCCTGCCGCGGCACAACTCGGTGATCCTGCTGTTCGACCAGGATGTCGGCCGCGTCGACACGGTCATCGAGGCGGGGCGGGTCAACGCCTACCGGACCGCCGCCGCCGACGCGGTGGCGGCCAGCGTCCTCGCCCGGCCGGATTCGGCGGTGCTCGCCGTGTTCGGGGCCGGGAACCAGGCGGAGTTCGAGTGCGCGGCGCTCGCCCGGGTGCTGCCGATCAAGACGGTGCTGGTGGTCGCCCGGGACACCACCAAGGTCGCGGGGTTCGCCGAGCGCTTGGCGGGGCAGGGGGCTTCCGGACTCGACGTGCGGGCAGCCTCCCCCCAGGAGGCCTGCAC
Source organism: Methylobacterium sp. CM6257 (assembly GCF_054611515.1). Classification (NCBI taxonomy): domain Bacteria; kingdom Pseudomonadati; phylum Pseudomonadota; class Alphaproteobacteria; order Hyphomicrobiales; family Methylobacteriaceae; genus Methylobacterium; species Methylobacterium sp. CM6257. The sequence goes on along the minus strand of NZ_CM137735.1, from coordinate 2,929,947 downwards.
GGCCGCCGACGTGATCGTCACGGCGACGCCCGCCCGCGCGCCGCTGTTCGAGGCCGCCTGGGTCCGCCCCGGCACGCATGTCGCCGCCATGGGGGCGGACGCGAAGGGCAAGCAGGAACTGCCCCCCGCCCTGCTGGAGCGCGCGCGCCTGTTCTGCGACCTGCCGGAGCAATCCCGGGTGATCGGCGAGTTCCAGCACGCCTCCGCGACCGCCCTGGCGGGCCTGCGGGCGCTCGGCGACGTGCTCAGAAGCGGGGAGGGGGGCCGGACGGATCCGGACCAGATCACCGTGTTCGATTCCTCCGGCATCGCCCTGCAGGACCTGACCATCGCGCGGGCGATCCTCGCCAAAGCCGACGCACGCGGGTAGGGGACGCCGACGCCGGCCCTCCCCCGCCCCGGCGGAGGACCGCACGGCATGAAGGACAGGCAGATCCGGGTCATCGGCATCGGCACGGGCGATCCCGAGCACCTGACCCTCCAGGCGGTGCGGGCGCTCGCCGGCGTCGACGCGGTGTTCGTGCTCGACAAGCGCGCCGAGACCGCCGACCTCGTGGCGATCCGCCGGCGGATCTGCGCGGCCCATATCGCCAAGCCCCACCGGGTCGTCACCGTGGAGGACCCACCCCGGGAGCGCCGCCCGGCCGATTACGGGAGCACCGTCGCGGCGTGGCACGCGGCCCGGGCCGAGCGGCTGGAGGCGGCCTTCGCGGCGCATCTCCGGCCGGGGGAGGTGGGAGCGATCCTCGCCTGGGGGGACCCTGCCCTCTACGACAGCGTGCTCCGCATCCTCGACCGGATCGCCGACCGTGGCCGCGTGGGGTTCACCCGGACGGTGATCCCCGGCCTGTCGAGCGTGCAGGTGCTCGCCGCCCGCCATGGCGTGCCGCTGAACGGCATCGGCGGATCGGTGCTGATCACCACGGGCCGCCGCCTCGCCGCGGGCTGGCCGGCGGATGCGGAGAGCGTCGTCGTCATGCTCGACGGCGACCCGGCTTTCGCGCATCTCGACCCGGACTTGACGATCTACTGGGGCGCCTATCTCGGCAGCCCGGACGAGGTCCTCGTTTCCGGCCGCCTCGGCACGGTGGGCGACGAGATCCGCCGGGTCCGGGACGAGGCCCGCGCCCGCCACGGCTGGATCATGGACATCTACCTGCTGCGGCGTGACCGCGCCGCCACGGACAGGGCCGGCGAACCCGACTAGACCGCCGCCATGCTGCGCCTGCGGGACTACCAGCGCGCCAGCCTCGACGCGCTCTCGGCCGCCTGGGCGCGGGGAGGGGCCGACGCGGCGGTGCCCGGCCACTTGATCGTGCTGCCCACCGGCGCCGGCAAGGCGCTGGTCATCGCGGCGCTTGCCCGGGAGACCCTGGAGGAAGACCCCCTCGCCCGGGTGGCGATCGTCACCCACAGCCGCGAGCTCGTCGCCCAGAATTTCTCGGAACTGACCCGCTACTGGCCGGGAGGCGCCGGCCGGGATCTTCTCCGCCGGCCTCGGGCGGCGGGAAGCCGGGGCGCAGGTGCTGGTCTGCGGCATCCAGTCGGTGGCCGACCGGCCCGATGCGGTCGGACCGCGCGACCTCGTGATCGTCGACGAGGCCCACCTGATCCCGCGCGCCGCCGATACCCGCTACGGACGCTTCCTGGCCGGTCTGCGGGCGCTGACCCGGGGCATGCGCGTGGCGGGCTTCACCGCCACCCCCTACCGGCTCGATTCGGGCCGCCTCGACGAAGGCGAGCACCGCCTGTTCGCCGGGATCGCCTACGAGGCCGACACGTTCGAGCTGATCCGGCGCGGCTTCCTGGCACCCCTCGTCTCCAAGGCGACGCTGACCCAGCTCGACGTCTCGGGGGTCGGCCGGCGCGGGGGCGACTACATCCCGGGCGAGCTGGAGGCGGCGGTCAACCGCGACTGGATCACCCGCGCGGCGGTCGCGGAACTCGCGGAATACGGGCGCGGGCGCCGGGCTTGGCTCGCCTTCTGCGCCGGCCTCGCCCATGCAGAAGCCGTGCGCGACGCGGTGCGGGCGGAGGGCTATTCCTGCGAGGCCGTCTCGGGCGAGACCCCCCGCCGGGAGCGCGACCGGATCGTGGCGGCGTTCCGGGCCGGACAGATCCGCTGCCTCACCTCGGTCGGCGTGCTCGGCACCGGCTTCAACGTGCCCGAGGTCGATCTGGTGGCGCTGCTGCGCCCGACCCGCAGCACCGGGCTCTACGTGCAGCAGGTCGGCCGGGCGCTCCGCCGCGCGCCGGGCAAGGACGACGCGCTGATCCTCGACTATGCCGGGCTGGTACGGATGCACGGCCCGGTCGATGCCGTGACCGTCCGGAGCGCCGCCCAGGTGCTCGGCGGGGCAGGGGGCCTGCGCGCTAAGCCCTGCCCCGGCTGCGGCGCCCTGATCGCCCTCAACGCCTCCACCTGCGAGGCGTGCTGGACGGAGCCGGCGGCGGACGAGAACGCCGAGGCCCCGCACGAGGCCGCAGCCGACGACGAGCTGCCGATTCTTGCGGGCGATCTCACGCGCTCTGTCCCCGGCCCTGCCCCCGCGGCGGAGGTCGCGTGGCATCCGGTCACGACGCTGAGCCTGGAGGCTGCACCGGACGGCCTCGACCTCGTGCTCGGCTGGCGGGATGGCGCCGCGCAGGCCGATTGGCGCGTGCGTCTGCGGCCTGAGCGCAGCGGCTATGAGCGGGAGAAGGCGGTGCAGTGGTGGCGTGGCCTCGGCGGTGGCCGCGACGCGCCGATGACGGCCGCCGGGTTCCTGGAGCGCGCCGAGACGCTGACCCGGCCGGCGGCGATCCGGATCCGGCCCGGCCGGATGTCGGAGCAGATCGAGTGCCGTGCGGGCGACGGCCGGCTCCTCGGCGACGTGCGCCGTCTGGCCGGGCCGGCCGCCTGATGCCGCCGCGGGGAGGGGGCGTGGACCACCCTCGCCCGGGTGGTCCACGCCCCGCCTCGTGGGGCCCGGCGACGGGTTGCCGATCCGGCGCCGCGCGGGAGCTCGCCACAGATCCGGCCAGGACCTGTGCCAGAATGTCAGTCGGTGGCAGGGCCACACGACAGCCGGAGCCCCTCACCCGGGCGAGTCTGGAGCTTTGGTTCCATAATATATCTTATGCGAACACCGTCGGCAGGTGCGGGGTCCGCATGTGGCAGGTCGCCCCGTGCCCCCGTCCAGCACATGGGATCGGTGAGCCGCCCGGGTGACACCGTCTGGGCGACTGTCGGCGTTCTCCGCGGACGGCCGCAACCGCGACGCGCCCTCCCCTGAAGCGGGCGGCCGGATCTTCGCCTCCGCGTTCTTCCGGTGCGGAAGCGCGGAGGCGCGGCTGTCCCGCGTCAGTGAATGCCGCCGCTGGCCGTAATCTCCTCACCCGTGACCCAGCGGGCATCGTCGGAGGCGAGGAACGCCACCACGCCGGCGATGTCGTCCGGCTGGCCGGCTCGGCCGAGCGGTGTCTGTGCGACGAGGCCGGCCTCCATCTCGGACCCAACGATGCCGGCCGAATGCGTGCCCTCGGTCACCACAAAGCCCGGGCTGACCACATTGACCCGGATCTTGCGCGGAGCCAGTTCGTTGGCGAGGACGCCCGTGATCGCGTTCACCGCTCCCTTGGTCCCGGTATAGGCTGCCGTGGTCGGCGTATGCACGCTGGTGACGGCGGACGAAATGTTGACGATGCTGCCGCCTTCCCCGAGATGCCTTGCTGCCGCCTGAGTCGTCAGCAGCACGCCCAGCACATTGACGTCGAAGAGACGGCGATAGTGCTCTTCGGTCACGTCCTCGATCGATGCAAACTCATAAATACCGGAGTTGTTGACCAGCACGTCGAGCCGGCCGAACTGCTCGACGGCCGCCTCGATCAGGCCCTGTGCCTGCGCGGCTTTGGAGACGTCACCCTGGACCGCGATGGCTTTCCCTCCAGCCGCGGTGATGGCCTCGACGACCATGTCGGCCCCCGCTTTGCTCGATGCGTAGTTGACCACAACGGCTGCGCCGTCCTTCGCCAGCGCTTTGGCGATCGCAGCGCCAATGCCCTTCGATGCGCCGGTCACCACGGCGACTTTGCCTTCAAGCTTCGACATGTGTGCTAGCCTTCACCATGGGCCGGCCCCGGGAGGGGTCCTCTGGTCCCATAGTTCGGAATTTTGGAACTAGCGAGTCGCGGATCAACCCTCCACATGGACGAAATATGAGGCCCCTGTTTCATCCCGCGATTGAGGACGTTCAACCCGAAGCGATTCTCCACGCGCTGTCCGACCCCTCCCGCGCGGCAATCTTCGCCAAGATCACGAGCCTGGGGTGCGTCGAGGCCTGCTCGGCTGTCTCTGCCCTGGGGGATCGGGTGATTCCGAAATCGTCGCTGTCCAGCCATTTCAAGGTACTGCGCGAGGCTGGATTGATCCGCTGTGAGCGGCACGGTGTGGAGTTGCGGAACCATTCCCGTTGCGCCGAGGTGGAGGCGCGCTTTCCAGGTCTGCTGTCCGCGATCATGAGCGCCTATGCCCGCTCAACAGCCGCCCAGGCGGCACCGCAATAGGTCAGGCCGCGACCGGCGCGGCTCTCACAGGAACCGCGGTCGCAGCCGGGCGAGAAGGTCCTGGCCCGGGAAGCGGGCAGGCGGCATCCTGACCGCCGGCTGGGGCTCCTCCCCCGGAATCGGCCCCTCGCTGAACCGTGCCCCGATGGACCAGAAGCTGTCCCGGTGCGTGCCGATCATGCCGAGCCCGACAGGTTCGCGGTCCGCGTCCCGGCGCATCCGCCCGGCGGCCCAGACCCGCTGCCAGCACTCGCGTCGCGACAGGTCTGCATCGCGCCAGCCGAGGCGCGCGTAGCCTGCGGCCGCAAAGACCCGCTCCCCGCCGAACGCCTCCGGGATCCACACCCAGCTCGAGAACACGTAGATCGTGTCGGGGCTGTAGCCGGCCGGGTCGACCGCCCTCGTATAGGCGCTGAGCGCCTTGTCCCGGTGTCGGCCGACATGGCGGCGCAGCTTGCCCGACAGGGACAGTGCCGTCGGAAAGGCGTCGGCCTCGAGACGGGTCTGCACCTCGCCCCGCTCCAGCGCGTAGGCGCTGTCCACGAGGTGCATCCAGGGCTCCAGGTCGACGTCCCAGGCCTGCTCGGCGGGGGCGAAGCGGCGCACCGTCCCCTCGATCAGGCGGTCGGCGACGCGCCGGGCGGGCTCCGGGCTCCAGCCCGGACCGGCCTCGCGCACGCGCAGCAGCGTGGAGGGGCCGTGCACCCAGACCGCCTTGGCCAGGCGCGCGAAGTCGGAGTCCGGTTCGTCGCGGCCGGCCTTGCGCACCAGGATCTTCGACCCGTCGGCGAGATCGGCCAGCATCTTGCGCTTGAGATGGGCGAGGCGGCCGTACTCCCGCTCCAGCAGGAGCTCCGGGTCGATCGAGCCGGCCGGATGTCCGGTATTCGCCCAGATGTTGTAGTGCCGGCTGTGGCAATAGTAGGTGCCGCCCTCGCTCACGGAGAGACGCAGGTCGCCCGGCACGCCGAAATCCGCGAATCCGCAGTGCAGGCCGCGGATCAGATCCTCGATCGGCGTGTAGGAGAACCGCAGCAGGCCGGACGGCTCCACGCCGCCGTAGCGCTGCACGAACCCGAACTCGCAATTGTCGCCCAGGCTCCGAAAGCCGTGGAGCCGCCTCGCGAGCGTCGCGGCCGCCGTATTCCTGATCCCGGTCACTGCATTCGCTCAATCTCGCCGAACCCGTCGCACGGTTCGCGACGGCGCGGGTCCCTTGTCCAGCTTCAGCCGGTGCCGGGCAAGCCGCCCCGGGGCAGGGGAGCCCCGAAGGCCCCTGCCCTCACGCGGTCAGCGGCACCTCCAGCCGGAAGCAGGCGCCCCGCTCCCGCGGCGGTGTCGTCAGGGTGCCGCCGAGCTGGCGCGTGAGGCTGCCGACCACCCGCATGCCGAGGCTCTTCGAGGCGCGCCCGATCTCGAAGCCCGCCGGTAGCCCGATCCCGTCATCGGCGACCTCGACCACGAGCCCGCCGGGGTGGCGCTCGGCCCGGACGCGGATCTCGCCGCCCGCCGGGTGGGTCTCGGGCGGATAGGCGTATTTCAGGGCGTTGGTGACGAGTTCGTTGACCAGGAGCCCGATCGGGATCGCCCGGTCGGCCGAGATCCGCTGCGGCACGGCCGTGCAGGCGAGCCGCTGGCCTGGCGCGCCGCTGGCGAGGTTGGCCACCAGCTTCTCCAGGAAGGGCGCGAGGTCGAGCTCGCCCGGCACCCCCTCCCCCTCGCCCGCCCCTTGGCCCTCGGCCTTGTCTCCGGCCTTGTCTCCTTGTCGCCAGAGCTGGTCGTGGACGCCCGCGATCGCCTCGACACGGCTGCGTGCGTCCGTCAGGGCCGCCTGCACGGCGGGCTCCTCGGCGGCGCGGGCCTGGAGGGCGAGCAGGCTCGCCACGATGGCGAGACTGTTCTTGACCCGGTGGCTCATCTCGCGGGCCAGCAGGTCCTGGCGGGCCAGCGCCGCGCGCAGCAGGCTCTCGGTGCGCTGGCGTTCGATGGCGCCGCCGAGCAGGTTGGCGAAACCCTGCATGAAGGCGATGTCGGCCTCCTCGAACATGCCCTCGCGGGTGTCGTCCACCTCAAGCACCCCGAAGGCGCCGTCCCGGTTCTCGATGAGCACGTTGATCGCCCGGCGGATGCCGTGATCGGCCATGAGCTGCGGCGTGCGGAACCGGGTCTCGTCGGCGAGGTGGTTCGAGATCACCGGGCGGCCGGTCTTGAGGGCGAAGCCCGCCGGGGAGGCGAGGTCGGCCCCGATCCGGGCCTGCCCGATCACGTCTGGGCCCCAGCCGACACCGGCCCGCACCAGCAGCGTGTCCTCGCCGCGCCGGTACTCCAGGGCCTTGCAGAACTCGGCGCCCATGCCTTTCGCGCACAGCTCCGCGGCCCGCTGCAGCAGGTGGTCGACATCGGTGCCGCGCAGGGCCTCGACGCCGAACTCGGACAGGATCGCCTGCTGGCGCAGGCGATAATCGAGATCGGGGGGCGCGGGCCCGCGGGCCGCCTCGGGGCTGGGTTCCACTTCGGTCTGGTCGGTATGCGCGGTCATGGAGGGCGGCAGACTAGCAGGAAGGCGCGTCCAGCGCGACGCGGGGCCGCCGGGGCGACCGCACCTGTCGTCGCACCCCTGCCCGCCCCCGGAGCCCCCGACCCTGTGCGGCGTTCGTCAGTCGAACCCGACGCGAGGAACCCACGCATGGCCGACGATGTGAACGGACTCTCCGACAAGGCGCTCTCGATCTTCGCCTTCGCGGCCTATCACCGGCTCGTCAGCGGCGAGACGGTCACCTCGGTGATCCGCCGGGACGGCGCCGGCCACGAGGCCGACCCCGAAGGCGTGAGGGAGCTGGAGGCGCGCGGCCTCGTCACCGCCGGCGAGACCGACATCGGCCTCGGTGACACCGCGCAGGCGGCGGTCGAGACGATGGTCGCGGCCCTGCGCCGGGAGGTCGGCCGCTGAGGCTGTCGCTTGGCCCGTCCGGCTGCCGCATCCCGGCCGTGTAGACCCGGGAACGCCCCTGCCCCGGGTCGCCTTTCCCCGCACCCGCGATGGAGGATCGGATGACCGCCAAGGCGAAGGTGAAGACCGGAGACGACGTCACCAACACATGGGACAAGGGTACCGTCTCGGGGGAGGTGACCAAGGTCCACACCCGGGACGTCCCGAAGACCATCAGGGCCAAGACCGTGAAGCGCGCGGCCTCGAAGGACGGGCCGGCTCTCGAGATCAAGACCGCCAAGGGTAAGACCGTCCTCACGTCGAACTCGGACGTCACGGTCAAGTCAGCATAACAGCGCAACCTGCGCGTGCTGTGAGCTTGCGCACATCGCCCCCCGCTCAAGGTCTCGCCGCGGGCGGGGTGGCGGCTATCTGGTACGGTTCCAGCCTTCACAAGCCGGGACCCCCCGCATGACCATTCCCCTCAGGCTCACCCTGAACGGGCAGCCGCGCGAGATCGCCCTCGACGATCCGCGGGTGACCCTCCTCGACCTCCTGCGCGAGCGCCTCGGCCTGACGGGCGCCAAGAAGGGCTGCGACCGCGGCCAGTGCGGCGCCTGCACGGTGCTGGTGGACGGGCGGCGGATCAATTCATGCCTGACGCTCGCCGCGAGCCTCAATGGAAGCGAGATCCTGACCATCGAGGGACTCGCCGAGGGCGACCGGCTCCACCCGGTCCAGGCGGCCTTCATCGCCCATGACGGTTTCCAGTGCGGCTTCTGCACGCCCGGACAGATCATGAGCGCCGTCGGCCTGATCCGCGAGGGCCAGGCCGGTACCGATCCCGAGCGCATCCGCGAGGGCATGAGCGGCAATCTCTGCCGCTGCGGCGCCTATGCGGGCATCCTGGAGGCCGTGCAGGAGGCTTCGCGCGACGCCGCCGGCCAGATGGAGCACCGGGAGGACGCCGCGTGAGGACCTTCGACTACCTCCGCCCGACAAGCGTGCCGGAGGCCATCGCGGCCGGGCAGCGTCCGGGCACCGCCTATCTCGCCGCCGGCACCAACTTGGTCGATCTCATGAAGGGCGGCGTCGCGACCCCGGAGCGGGTCGTCGACATCACCCGCCTGCCGGGCCTCTCGGCCATCGAGCGGCTGCCGGACGGCGCCACCCGGGTCGGCGCCCTGGTGCGCAACAGCGACCTCGCCCATGACCCGGCCTTCGCCGCGGCCTATCCGATGGTGGCCGAGGCCCTGCTGGCCGGCGCCTCGGCGCAGCTGCGCAATGCCGCCACGGTCGGCGGCAACCTGATGCAGCGCACCCGCTGCCCGTACTTCACCGACGCCGTCTCCCCCTGCAACAAGCGGGCGCCCGGGTCCGGCTGCGCGGCGCTGGGGCACGCCACCCGGATTCACGCGGTCCAGGGCTGGAGCGAGCACTGCATCGCCACGCACCCGTCCGATTTCTGCGTGCCGCTCGCCGCCCTCGACGCTGTGGTTGAGATCGCCGGGCCGGACGGCGCCCGGGAGGTGCCGCTCACCGCGTTCCACCTTCTGCCCGGCGACCACCCGGAGCGGGAGACGGACCTGCGTCCGGGCGAGCTGATCACCGCTCTGCGCCTGCCGCCCGAGGCGGCCGCGTTCCGAGGGAACGCCCGCTACCTCAAGGTCCGCGACCGGACCTCCTACGCCTTCGCGGTGGTCTCGGCCGCCGCCGCCCTCACGCTGGAGCCCGGCGGCACGATCAGCCGGGCGCGGCTCGCCTTCGGCGGGCTGGCGCTCAAGCCCTGGCGGGTGGAGGAGGCCGAGGCGGCACTCGCCGGCCAGGCACCCTCCCCCGGGTCCTATGCCAGGGCCGCCGACGCCGCGCTGGCCGGCGCCAAGCCCACCGGCGCGGCCAATGTCTTCAAGATCGAGCTCGCCCGGCGGGTGGCGGTTCGCGCGCTGACCCTGGCGGCCGCCGGGACGCCCGCCCGGATCCCGGCGCTCCCCGCCTCCCCGTTCGGCATCGTCTGAGGAGACCCGCATGACCGCGACCTCCACGCCTGCATCGAACCTCCCGGCCGGGGCCATCCGCCACGGCTCCAGCATCGGCCAGCCGCTGACCCGGCGCGACGGCCCCCTCAAGGTGACCGGACAGGCCCGCTTCTCCGCCGACAACCTGCCCCCCGGCACGCTCCACGCGGCGCTCTGCGTCGCCCGGATCGCCCGGGGCCGCGTCACCGGCCTGAACGTGGCCGCCGCCGAGGCGCATCCCGGCGTCGTCGCGGTGATGACCCCGGAGAACGCTCCGAAGCTCGCCAAGGACCCGGACGCCAAGGACGGCCCGTTCACGTTCCGCCTCGACCTCCTGCAGAACGACCGGGTCCGCTACGCCAACCAGCCCATCGCCGTGGTGATCGCCGAGACCCTGGAGGCCGCCACCGAGGGCGCCCGGCTGCTCGCCCCGACCTACGCGGCCGAGACGCCGCGGATCGGGCTCGACGCGGGCGAGGCTTTCACCCCGCCGTCCGTGGGCGTCGGCGCGCCTCCGGCCGAGAGCGACGGCGATGTCGAGGCCGGTCTCGCGGCCGCCTCGAGGACCATCGCCGCCACCTACGAGACGCCGGCCCAGTACCACAACGCCATGGAGCCCCACGCGGCGGTGGCGCGCTGGGACGGGGACCGGCTGACGCTGCACATGCCGACCCAGGCCCTCGCCATGTCGCAGGCGCGCCTCGCCGGCCTGTTCGGCATCAGCCCCGACGACATCCACATCGAGAGCCCCTATCTCGGCGGCGGCTTCGGCTCGAAGGGCGTGCCCGCGGGACCGCAGGTGCTCGCCTGCATGGCGGCCAAGCTCGTGGGACGGCCGGTCAAGCTCGTGCCGACCCGGACCCAGATGTACGGCCCGATGGGCCATCGCGGCCCGACCCGCCAGACCCTCCGGCTCGGCACCGACGCCGCCGGCAAGCTCACCGCCCTCGACCACCACATCCTCACCGCCTCGTCGAGCTTCGACGACTTCTTCGAGCCGGCGGGCCGGGCCACCAGCACCCTCTACGCGAGCCCGGCCATCGCCATCCGGCACGAGGCGGTGCGCCTCGATACCGGCACGCCGCTGTTCATGCGCGCGCCCGGCGAGGCCACCGGCAGCGTCGCCCTGGAGAGTGCTCTCGACGAGATGGCCCACGAACTCGGCATGGATCCGCTGGCGTTCCGGCTCGCCAACTACGCCGAGGTCGAGCCGATCACCGGAAAGCCGTTTTCCTCCAAGGCGCTTCGGGAATGCTACCGGCGCGGCGCCGAGGCCTTCGGCTGGGCCGGGCGCCCGCTCCAGCCCCGCCAGACGCGGGACAAGGACGGGTTCCTGGTCGGCACCGGCATGGGGACCGCCACCTTCCCGGCGCTGATCTTCGAGGGGATGGCCCGGGCCGAGATCCGCGCCGACGGCACCGGCACGGTGGAGCTCGGGGCCATCGACATGGGCCAGGGCTCGTGGACGGCGCTCGCCCAGATCGCCGCCGACGGGCTCGGGATCGGGCTCGATGCCCTCACCTTCCGGATGGGCTCCTCGGACCTGCCGAATGCCGGCATCGCGGGCGGCTCCGGCCACACCGCCACGGCGGGCAGCGCAATCCACGCGGCCGCCGCCGACGTGATCCGGCAGCTCTCGGAGCTGGCCACCAACGACCCCGCCTCGCCCCTCTACGGGGCGGGCAATGCCGGCGTGACCGCCGCGGACGGGCGGCTGGCCCGGCGCGACGATCCGGGCCGGAGCGAGTCCTTCACGGACATCCTCGAGCGGGCGGGCCGGCCGAGCATCGGGGGCCAGGGCAAGGCCGGTGCCGATCCGGCGGCGCAGGCCTCCTACGCCATGCACGCCCACGGCGCGGTCTTCGCCGAGGTGAAGGTCGATCCCGATCTCGGTCAGATCCGGGTGAGCCGCCTCGTCGGCGCCTTCGCGGCGGGCCGGGTGATCAATCCGCGACTGGTCCGGAGCCAGTATTACGGCGGGATGATCTGGGGCCTGTCCTTCGCCCTGCACGAGCGGGCCGAGATGGACCCGCGCACCGGCCGCTTCCTCAACGACAACCTCGCCGAGTACCACGTGCCGGTGAACGCCGACATTCCCGCGATGGAGGCGATCCTGGTCCACGAGGACGACGCGGTGGTGAACGCGCTGGGCGTCAAGGGCGTCGGCGAGATCGGCATCACCGGCACGGTGGGCGCCATCGCCAACGCGGTCTGGCACGCCACCGGCGTGCGGGTGCGCGACATGCCGATCACGCTGGACAAGCTGCTGGGCTGATCGGGGCCTGATGGCGTTCCGGGCGTGTCGCCGCGTCCGGAATTTTCCAGTATGGGGCATGCCACCAGCGGCCGTCGGCCGCCGCAGCACCGAGGAGACCGGCATGCCCCTCACCAGCGATATCGGCGGCGTCGTGCCGATCGCCCCGACGCCGTTTCATCCGGACGGCCGGATCGACGAGACGTCCCTCGACCGGATGACCGACTTCTTCGGCTCCGCGGGCGTCGATGGCCTGACGATCCTCGGCCAGCTCGGCGAGGCCGGCAAGCTCGACCACGCGGAGGGTCTCGCGGTGGCCCGACGGGTCCTCGGCCGTACGCGGCTCCCGGTGATCGTCGGCGTCACGGCTCCGGGTTTCGCGGCCATGCGGGCGCTCGCCCGGGAGGTGATGGAGCTGGGCGCGGCCGGCGTGATGATCGCGCCGCCCAATACGCTTCGCACCGACGATCAGGTCGTCGGCTACTACCGCAACGCCGTGGAGGCGATCGGGACGGACGTGCCCTTCGTCCTGCAGGATTACCCTCTCACCTTCTCGGTGCAGATGACGCCGGGCGTGATCCGCCGGATCGTCACCGAGAACCCCTCCTGCGTGATGCTCAAGCACGAGGACTGGCCGGGACTGGAGAAGATCTCGACGCTGCGCGGCTTCGAGGCGGACGGCTCGATGCGCCACATTTCCATCCTCGTGGGCAATGGCGGCCTGTTCCTCGATTTCGAGACCGAGCGCGGCGCCGACGGGGCCAATACCGGCTACGCCTTCCCGGAGATGCTGGTCGACGTGGTCCGCCTCGGCCGGGCCGGCGAGCGCGACGCCGCCCACGACCTGTTCGACGCCCACCTGCCCTATCTCCGCTACGAGCAGCAGCAGGGCCCGCTGGGGCTCGCCGTGCGCAAATACGTGTTCATGCGCCGGGGCATCTTCGCGTCCGACACGCAGCGGAAGCCCTCGCAGGCGCTGACCGCCACCGCGAAGGCCGAGGTCGAGTACCTTCTGGCGCGTCTCGCTCGCACCGACGCGCGGGCGCGGCTGGAGAATTAGAACGCCCCTGCCCCGGCCTGAAAGCCGGGGCCTCCGCAAAGCCTGCCGTGGCGGGAGGCGGGCATTTCCCGGCCTCGCGACCGGTGCGCGCGACGGCTCACTCGAGCCTGAAGGCGATGACCGAGTCGCCCGGCGTGGTCCCGAGCGAGCCGTGTCCGCCCGCCGCGATCACCACGTACTGCCGGCCGTCGTTGCCGCGATAGGTCATCGGGGTGGCCTGGCCGCCGGCCGGCAGCGCCATGGACCACAGGATATCCCCGGTCTGCATGTCGTAGCCGCGGATGCGGTCGTCGAGCGTGGCGGCCGTGAACGCGACGCCGCCGGCCGTGGTCAGGGTGCCGCCATGGGCGAGCATGCCCATCTCGAGCGGGATCGGGACCGCGACCCCGCCGATCTTCTGCCCCGCGACGGTGCCGCTGCGGTGCTTCCAGGCGGTGGTGCCGTCCGCCAGATTCACGCCGACGCGCACCCCCCAGGGCGGCGCATTGCAGGGGATGCCGAGGGCGGAGCGCATATGCGCGATGGAGACCGCGTAGGGGCCGCCGAGATTCTCGTTGCCCGGGCTGGTCTCGGGATCGGTGGTGACGAGGCGCCTGTCCGGCTCGTTCGCCGGGCGCGGAATCAGGCGGTAGATGTAGGGCAGGTATTGCGGGGTCGCGATCATCCAGTGCTGGACCGGATCGACGGCCACCGAGCCCCAGTTGAACACCCCGATATTGCCGGGCCAGATGATCGCGCCGCCCGATACCTGGGGCGGCGTGAACGGGTTGCCGTCGTAGCGGTTCGACCGGAAGGCGAGACGGCACTGGATCTGGTCGAAGGGCGTTACGCCCCACATGTCGGCCTCCGTCAGTGCCGCGGGCGCAAAGCTGAGCGAGGACATCGGCTGGACCGCAGAGGGCGCCTCCCCCGGGACGTCGGTCCGGGTCGAGACCGGCACCTGGGAGACCGGCAGGATCGGGGTGCCCGTGCGGCGATCGAGAACCCAGACGTTGCCGACCTTGGTGGGAATCAGGATCGCCGGCACCGTCCCGTCGCCGTGCGGCAGGGTCAGGAGGACCGGCTGGGACGGGTTATCGCGGTCCCACAGGTCGTGATACGTGGTCCGGAACGCCCAGGTCAGCTTCCCGGTCTCCAAGTCCAGCGCCGCCAGGGCGTCGATGAGGGCCTCGTCCGCCTTCGACCGGGACACGCCGACCTGATCGGGTGCCCGGTTGCCGAACGGTACGTAGACGAGCCCCAGCGCCTCGTCGGCCGAGAACTGCGTCCAGGCCACCGCCGAGTTGGGCTCGTAGAGCGCGCCGGGCTGCAGCGGCGCGGTCTCGTCGGGCTTGCCGGCGTCGAACTTCCAGACGATCGCGCCGGTGCGCACGTCGAAGGCGCGGATCACGCCCGAGGGGTTGTCCGCGTAGTAGTTGTCGGCGATCGCGCTGCCGAGAACGATGAGGTTCCGGGTCACCAGCGGCGCCGAGGTCTGCTGATAGGCGGCGCGCCTGAGGTTCGGCATCTGCGCTGTCAGATCGACGAACCCGTCCGTGCCGAAGGTCCTGCACAGGGCGCCAGTCTCGGCATTCAGCGCGTAGAGGCGCGCATCGACCGAGGACGCGATGATCCGGCGCGGGCATTCGGCGATGGCGGCCGCGATGGCGGCGGCCTTCGCCGGATCGGTCTCCGTCGGCGGCGCGTACTCGGCCGAGTCGTTGTAGGACACACCGCGGCAGGTCTGGTGCTGGTACTGGCTGTCCCGCGCCATCTTCGGGTCGAAGGCCCAGACCAGCTTGCCGGTCTCGGGCTCCAGGGCCTGCACGATGTTGTGCGGGGTGCAGAGATACAGGAGCCCGTTCACCTTGATCGGTGTGGCCTCGAAGGTGAATTCCTTCGAATCGGTCCGGCTGTCGCCGCGCAGGTCACCCGTATGGTGCTCCCAGGCCACCGTGAGGCCCCGGACATTGCCGGTGGTGATGTCCTTGAGCGCCGAGTAGCGCTGGCCGAGATTGGTGCCGCCGTAGGCGACCCAGTCATCGGCCGGATAGGGAACGCCGCTCGGATCGACGGCGGCGGGCCCCGCCCCCGCGACCTTCGGCAGACTGCCGCGCGTCTCGACCGGGTCGACGAACCAGGCCGCGGCGCTCAGGGCCGCGATGAGCAGGACGACGGCCCGGAGGGCGAGCGGGCCGTTCCTGGGGCCGGGTGCCCAGGGCCGTTCGGGCGCGTCGCGCAGGCGCCGCACGACGAAGGGCAGACAGAGCACAAGGCCGAGGAGAAGGATCAGGGCCCCGCGGGGGATCCATTGCCACTTGTCGAGCCCCACCTCGCCCACCGTCCAGACGAAGGCGGCCGCCAGCACCAGGGCGTAGATCCAGAGGCCGCTCTGGCGCCGCCGGGCCAGCTGGACGCCGGAGGCCAGCAATCCCGCGCCCATGGCGGCGTAGAACCAGGATCCCCCTGCGAGGGTCAGGTTCAGCCCGAAGGTCGCGAGGGCGAGGCCAAGCAGCGCGATCGACAGCGCTATCGTTCTGAGTGCCACGGCGGCCGTATCCGCTTCCTGAGCCAGTCGGTCACGACGGCGCCGCGGGGCCGGCCGGCTCCCGCGGCGGACGCCGCATGTCCGACCGCTTATCGCCGCCGAAGCTGTCCCAAGGCTGGACACCGGCGGCCCGGCCGGGGCGGGTGCGGTTGGATCGGCCTGCGCCGCCGCGGATGGAGCACGCCTCCCGACGCGCTGCCGCTCAGGCCCCCGCCCTGCCCTCCGGCCGCAGGGCGACCCTGTCGCCGTCGCGCAGGGAGGCCGGCGGCCCCACGACGACCCGCTCGCCGCCGTTCAGGCCGGCGCGCAGCTCCAGGACCGACCGGGTCTGGCGGAAGATCGTGACCGGGCGCATCCGCACCACGCCGCTCCCGTCCCCCGAGATCTCGACCACCGCCACCCGGGTCCCGTTCTGGTCGAAGATCAGGGCGTCGCTCGGCACCGTCACGGCCGGCGAGACCCGTGGGATCTCCAGCGTCAGGGTGATGTAGAGGCCGGCCCGCAGCGCGCCGTCCGGGTTGGGGATGTCGACCTGCGTCACCAGCGTGCGCGCGGCGGACAGCAGCGTCGTCGACGAGCGTGAGACCTTGCCGGGGAAGATCTTTCCGGGGATCTGCGCCACCTCGACCTTGGCGTCGTGCCCGTCGCGGACGCCGTCGGCGGCGTAGAGGGGCACGTTCACCGCCATGCGCAGCACGTCATCCCGCGCCAGCGTCAGGAGCGGCGGGCCGGTATTCGTGTCCGCCGTGACGGCGTCGCCGACATCGTTGTTGCGGGTCGTCACTACCCCGTCGAAGGGCGCGCGGATCTCCTCGAAGCCGGTCAGGACCTTGAGCCGGGCGACCTGCGCCTCCTGGGCCGCGATGTTGGCCTCGGCGACCTTCACGGCGGCCTTGGCGGCGTCGACATTGGCGGTCTGCGCCAGAACCCCGGCCTGCGACGTGTCGGCGTTCTGCCGGGTCTCGGCGCCGGTCCCGGCGAGGGTCGAGGTCCGCCGATTGGTCACGTCCGCGAGGTGACGGTTGGCCTCGGCCTGATCGACCATCGCCCGCGCCTGGATCAGCGCCGCCTGGAGCTGCAGCACCTGCGACTGCGCCTGGACGAGCTGCTGGTCGAGGTCGGGCGCGCTGATCCGGAACAGCAGGTCGCCCCGCTTCACGTGCGAGCCGATATCGACCTTGCGCTCGACGATATAGCCGGTCGCCCGCGGGTAGAGGCTCGCCGTGGCGAAGGCCTGGGCTGTGCCGGTCTGGGTCAGGCTCAGGGGACCGGCGGCTTGGACGGCCCGAGCGACCCGCACGCTCGGCGGCTTCGCGGCGGCGGCCGGCGGCGGGCTCGCCGCCCGGGACTGCTCCGGCCAGTGGCGGTACCCGAGGATCCCGGCGCCCGCCAGCGCCAGCAGGACGAGCCACAGGCGGCCGCTCGCCGCAGGGCCATGGGCCTCGCCCACAGCTGAACGATCCGCGTCCGCCATCCCCGCCCCCGAGTCGCGCGGCGCATCCACCGCCGCGTCGGCGTCCGCCGACCGGGATGCGTCCGGCCCTGTCCTCAATGCATAGACCACGCGCGGGCTCCGGGCGAGATGCCGCAGCGCGGCATACGGACCGGCGCCGGATCCTCCGTGCCGACGCCCGGTTACCCTGCGAAACCTCAGGGACCGATCCGAATGACCGAGATCTCCAGGCGCGCCGTCATCGCCGCCGGCGGCGCGATGGCGGCGTCCTCCGCGGCGGCGCAATCCGCTCTTCCTGCCGCGCCCCGCCCCGAGCGCGGCGGCAAGGGCGCCGACATCCTGGGGCCGCAGAATCATCCCCGGGCCGCCGAGGAGCCGTTCACCCTGGTCCCGCCCGCAACCGACCACGGCACGATGCCGAACCTGAAATGGTCCTTCGCCGACAGCCACATGCGGCTGGAGGAGGGCGGCTGGGCGCGCCAGACCACGATCCGCGAGCTGCCGGTCTCCAAGGCCATGGCCGGGGTCAACATGCGGCTCAAGGCCGGCGTGGTCCGCGAGATGCACTGGCACAAGGAGGCCGAGTGGGCCTACATGATCAAGGGCAAGGCCCGGATCACCGCCATCGACCAGGACGGGCGCACCTTCGCGGACGATGTCGGCGTGGGCGACCTCTGGTACTTCCCGGGCGGCATCCCGCACTCGATCCAGGGGCTCGCGGCCGACGGGGTCGACGGCTGCGAGTTCCTGCTGGTGTTCGACGACGGCGGCTTCTCGGAGGATTCCACCTTCCTGCTGACCGACTGGTTGGCGCACACGCCCAAGGACGTGCTCGCCAAGAATTTCGGCCTGCCCGAGAGCGCCTTCGCCAACATCCCCGAGAAGGAGCTCTACATCTTTCCCGGCCCCAAGCCCGGCCCGCTCGCGGCCGACAAGATGGGGGGCTCCGGCCCGGTCCCGCGGACCTTCAGCCACCGGATGCTGGCGCAGGAGCCGATCCGCACCAAGGGTGGCAGCGTGCGCATCACCGATTCCACGGTGTTCCCGGCCTCGGTGACGATCGCCGCGGCGCTGGTCGAGGTCGAGCCCGGGGGCCTGCGCGAGCTGCACTGGCACCCGAACGGCGACGAGTGGCAGTACTATCTCTCGGGCAAGGGCCGGATGACGGTGTTCGGTTCGGAATCGAAGGCCCGCACCTTCGACTACCAGGCCGGCGACGTGGGCTACGTGCCCTTCGCCATGGGCCACTACATCGAGAACACCGGCGACACGACGCTGACCTTCCTGGAGATGTTCAGGAGCCCGCGCTACGCCGACATCTCGCTGACGCAGTGGCTGGCGCTGACTCCACATCCCTTGGTGCAGGCCCATACGGGCATGGATCCCAAGCTCGTCGAAGCCCTGCCGGAGGTGAAAGCGCCGGTCGTGCCGGGTTGACGCGCCCCGGAACCTGAAGGGGGCGAGCGGCGTCGAATCTGCTATACGTCCCGCACAGTGATGGAGGGATCCATGCGCGCCGCGTCCCGCGCGCTCCTCGCCCTGGCGCTCGCTCTTCCGGCGGGCTCCGCCTGGGCTCAGGTGCAGCAGAACGACCCGAACGCGGCCAACGCCTCGTTCGCCCTGCAGAGCCAGATCCGGACCCTCAACCAGCAGCGGGTCACGGACTTCAACACGCTGAACCAGACGATCCAGCGCAACGTCCAGTATGAGCCCTTGGGCCCTTACCTGCCCTATCGAGGTGTCTATGTGGGCCGTCATATCGGCCGCCACGGGGTCGTGCGGCGCGGCGGCGGCGTCAACACGCGCATATGTATCGGCTGCTGAGCGGCCCGAATTTCCGAGCAGAGCGGGGAAAGCCCGAAAAAAACCTTTTCCCGCCGGCACGCTTCGCCCAGAAGCTGGGCCCATGGTGGCGTGCGCATGAATATTCTGCTGATCGGCTCCGGCGGCCGCGAGCACGCTCTGGCCTGGCGGCTGGCCCAGAGCCCGCTCTGCACCCGCCTGTTCACGGCGCCCGGTAATCCCGGCACCGCCCGCCACGGGACCAACCGGCCGGACCTCAAGGTCACCGACCACGCCGCGGTGGCGGCCTTCTGCGCGGCGGAATCGATCGGCCTCGTGGTGGTCGGCCCCGAGGCGCCCCTGGTCGCCGGGCTCGTGGACGACCTGAAGGCGGCCGGGATCCGCGCCTTCGGGCCGACCCGCGATGCGGCCCGGCTCGAGGGGTCCAAGGGCTTTACCAAGGATCTCTGCGCCGCCTGCGGCATTCCGACCGCCGCCTTCGCGCGCTTCACGGCGCTGGAGCCGGCGCTGGCCTATGTCCGCCAGCAGGGCGCCCCGATCGTCGTGAAAGCCGACGGGCTCGCCGCCGGCAAGGGCGTCACCGTGGCCGAGACCCTGGACCAGGCCGAGGACGCGCTCACCGCCCTGTTCGCCGAGCCCGGCGCCGAGGTCGTGGTCGAGGAGTGCCTGTTCGGCGAGGAGGCGAGTTTTTTCGCGTTGTGCGACGGGACGCGGGCGATTCCCCTCGGCACCGCGCAGGACCACAAGCGCGTGTTCGACGGCGACCGCGGCCCCAATACCGGCGGCATGGGCGCCTATTCCCCGGCCCGGGTCGTAACCCCGGAGATCGAGGCCCGGGTCATGGCCGAGATCATCGCCCCGACGCTCGCCGGCATGCGGGCCCGCGGCTGCCCCTTCACCGGCATCCTCTATGCCGGCCTGATGCTCACCGCCGACGGCCCCAAGCTCATCGAGTACAACACCCGCTTCGGTGACCCCGAGGCGCAGGTGCTGATGCCGCGCCTCGCCTCCGACCTCGTGCCGGCCCTGCTCTCGGCCTGCGAGGGTGACCTCTCCGGGCTGAGCCTGGAATTCGACACCCACCGGGCGGCGCTCACCGTGGTGATGGCGGCGGCCGGCTATCCGGGCGCGGTGGTGCGGGGCTCGGTGATCCGGGGCGTCGACGAGGCCGAGGGCGACGGCGTGTTCGTCTTCCAGGCCGGGACCCGCGCCGAGGGCGCGCAGCTCCTGGCCGATGGCGGCCGTGTCCTGGCGGTCACGGCCTTGGGCGACAGTGTCACGGACGCCAAGGCCCGCGCCTACGCGGCGGTGGCCCGCATCGACTGGCCGGAGGGCTTTTGCCGCCGCGATATCGGCTACCGGGCGGTGGCCCGGGAGGCGGGCGGACAGGGCTGAGCCTCGGGTTTCGGACGGTCCGAGACCCGGTCCTTCCCGGGGCGCTGACCCGTGACGGATGACGCACGCCGCGCAGCGGCACAGGGCAGAGACGGCTCCGCCCGGCACCCTACTCCCCAACCGCGGCGCCGGCCGGCCGGCGGTTGTCGTTGGCGCCGTAGAGCAGGCCCGGACGCATCCGCTCCGTGCGCGAGGCATCGTTGCCGGAGGACGCGGTCTCCGGGGCATCCGGCGCGGCGGCGCGCACCGCGATGAGCTCCTGGGCGCCCCAGGGCTTCTGCTCGACGATCGTGTGGCCCATGCCCCGCAGGATCGCCTGTGTATCCGCCGAGAGCGCGAAGGGCTCGGCGTAGACCGCGTCGGGCAGCCACTGGTGGTGGATGCGCGGGGCGTCCACCGCCTCCTGCGGCTCCATGCCGAAATCCAGCATGTTGATGAGCGTCTGCGCGTTGATCGTGATGATCCGCGAGCCCCCCGGCGAGCCCGCCACCAGCGCCACCTTGCCGTCGCGCAGCAGGATCGTGGGCGCCATGGA
Source organism: Methylobacterium sp. CM6257 (assembly GCF_054611515.1). NCBI lineage: Bacteria > Pseudomonadati > Pseudomonadota > Alphaproteobacteria > Hyphomicrobiales > Methylobacteriaceae > Methylobacterium > Methylobacterium sp. CM6257. Next base: position 2,909,431 of record NZ_CM137735.1, on the reverse strand, counting down.
CGAGAGCGGGCGCTTGCCGGGCTCAATCGCGTTCTTCGTCCCCTGCACGAGCCCGAACAGGTTCGGCACCCCGGTCTTGACCGTGAAGTCGTCCATCTCGTCGTTCAGGAAGAAGCCCGTATCGGCGGCGATCACTCCGGCGCCGAAATAGCCGTTGATCGTGTAGGTCAGCGAGACCGCGTTGCCGGCCCGGTCCATCACGGAGATGTGGGTGGTCTCGGCCCGCTCCCGCGTCTCCAGGTCGGAATCCGGACGGATCTCTGCCGACGGGGTCGCCCGGTCGGGCCGGATCGAGGCCCGGAGCGTCTCCGCGTAGGCCGGCGACAGCAGCCGGTCGACCGGGTTCGCCACGAAGGCCGGGTCGCCGAGCAGCAGGTTGCGGTCGGCGTAGGCGCGCCGCATGGCCTCGACCATCAGGTGCACGCTCCGGGCGGAGTTGAATCCCGCCGTCCGCAGGTCGTAGCCGTCGAGGATCCCGAGGATCTCGCAGAGCGTCGTGCCGCCAGACGAGGGCGGGGGTGCCGACAGGATCGTGGCGCCCCGGTAGCGGCAGGTGAGCGGCTCCGACTCGGCCACCGTGTAGGCGGCGAAGTCGGCTGCCGTCAGCAGGCCGCCGCCCGCGCGCGACGCCGCCTCCACCGCCTGCGGAATCGCGCCCTTGTAGAACGCGTCCGAGCCGTGATCGGCGATGGCTTGGAGGGTGCGAGCGAGGTCGGCTTGGACGAGCCGGTCCCCGGGCCGCCAGGGGCTGCCGTCCGGGCGCAGGAAGATCCGGGCGACGTTCGCCTGCCCGGCGAACAGCTTCGTGCCGGATTCGAGGATGTCGGTGTCGCCCCGGGTCAGCACGAACCCGTCCCGGGCGAGGGCGATCGCCGGCGCCATCACTCGGGCCAGCGGCAGCGTGCCGTAGGCGGCGAGCGCGGTGTTGAGGCCGAGCACCGTGCCTGGCACACCCGCCGCCTTCCAGCCGTGCAGGCTGGCGCCCTTCACGACGTTGCCGGCGGCGTCGAGATACATGTTCCGGGTGGCGGCCGCCGGGGCCTTTTCGCGGAAATTCACGAAGCGGCTGCGCCCATCGGCGGCGTGGAGCACCAGGAAGCCGCCGCCGCCGAGATTGCCGCAGCACGGGTTCACCACTGCCTCGGCGTAGGCCACCGCCACTGCGGCGTCGACGGCGTTGCCGCCGGCCTTGAGGATATCGGCGCCCGCCTGCGAGGCGAGGCGCTGGGACGAGACCACCATCCCGTTCTCGGCCTCCACGGCCGGCCCCGAGGCGGCCCGGGCCGCGGGGCCTCCCAGAGCGAGCAGGGTTGCCAGGAGCAGCGCGCGTACCGGTGCGATCATCCCTACCCTCTCCGGTGCGGGGCCCGCGCCATGGCCGGCGCTGGCCGCCATATAGGGCGGGCCGAAACGCTTCTCGCTCCTTCACACCCCCCACCGCATCCTGAGGCGCCGGAGCGTAGCGAAGGCCTCGAAGGAGGGCTCCTTCGAGGCAGCTTCCGCCGCACCTCAGGATGCGGTGGCGGATGGGAGACGCCGGTCAAGCCGTCAGGGACCGCCTCAGCCGTTGCGGAACGTGTAGCTGTAGCCGTTCAGGGCCGGGGCGCCGCCGAGATGGGCGTAGAGCACCTTCGAGCCCTTCGGGAAGAAGCCCTTCTTCACGAGGTCGATCATGCCCTGCATCGATTTCCCCTCGTAGACCGGGTCGGTGATCATCCCCTCGAGCCGGGCCGAGAGGCGGATCGCCTCCACGGTCTCCTTCGAGGGCACGCCGTAGACCGGGTAGGCGTAGTCCTCGTTGAGCACCACGTCGTCGGCCACGATGTCGCCCGCGCCGACCAGCGCGGCGGTGTTCTGGGCGATGTCGAGGACCTGGGCCTTGGTCTGGGCCGGGGTGCAGGAGGCGTCGATGCCGATGACGTTGCGGGCGCGCCCGTCGGCGGAGAAGCCCACCAGCATGCCGGCATGGGTCGAGCCCGTCACCGTGCAGACCACCACGTAGTCGAAGCGCAGGCCCATCTCGGCCTCCTGCTTGCGGACTTCCTCCGCGAAACCGACATAGCCGAGCCCGCCATACTTGTGCACCGAGGCACCGGCCGGGATCGCGTAGGGCTTGCCGCCCTCGGCCTCGACCTCGGCGAGCGCCCGCTTCCAGCTGTCGCGGATGCCGATGTCGAACCCGTCATCGACGAGCTGCGTCTCGGCCCCCATGATCCGCGACAGCAGGATGTTGCCGACCCGGTCGTAGACCGCGTCCTCGTGGGGCACCCAGGCCTCTTGGATCAGGCGGCACTTCATCCCGAGCTTGGCGGCGACCGCCGCGACCATGCGGGTGTGGTTCGACTGCACGCCGCCGATCGACACCAGCGTGTCGGCCCCGCTCCGGATCGCGTCCGGCACGATGTATTCGAGCTTGCGCAGCTTGTTGCCGCCGAAGGCGAGGCCGGAATTGCAGTCCTCGCGCTTGGCGTAGAGCTCCACCTCCCCGCCGAGATGGGCTGTGAGCCGCTTGAGCGGCTCGATTGGTGTCGGGCCGAAGGTCAGGGGGTAGCGCTCGAACTTGTCCAGCATCGGGTCTCTCCGGGGCTCGAGACGCGGCCGGGACGGGGCTCGTTCAGCCCGGACGCGTCGAGGCGAGGCCCCGAGGACGGTCGGCGGGAGAACTCGGCTCCGCCTTCGGGGCACAGGGAAAACTACCCGATCCGCGACGAAAGGTGCTCTCGAACTTCCGGCGCAAAAGGCCGGCAGCTTGCATTGCCAAGCCTACAGACCGCAGAGAATTCCGGATCTGTGATCAATCCTGAAAGGATCCTCCATGTCCGCAGGGCTCGACCGGATCGACCAGAAGATCCTGCGCCTGCTGCAGGCGGACGGGCGCATGGCCAATGCCGAGATCGCCGAGCGGGTCGGTACCAGCGCGGCCACCTGCCACCGCCGGATCCAGCGCCTGTTCACGGACGGATTCGTGCGCGCGGTGCGGGCGTTGATCGATCCGGTCCGGGTCGGCCGCGGCACCCTGGTCTTCGTCGGCGTCGTGCTCGACCGCTCGACGCCCGAGAGCTTTTCGGAGTTCGAGGCCGCCGTGCGGGCGATCCCCGTGCTTCTCGACTGTCACCTCGTGGCGGGCGACTTCGACTACATCCTGAAGATCCGGGTCTCCGACATGGCCGACTTCAACCGGCTTCACAGCGCCACGCTGATCGGCCTGCCGGGCGTGCGCCAGACGCGCACCTTCTTCGTGATGAAGGAGGTAATCGACAACGCACCCCTCGACCTGTGAGAGGGTCTAGTCCTCCCCGCGCCGCTGCCTGCGCAGCGCCTCCCAGCGCTCAAGGCGCTCGGCGAGGCGGGTCTCGTAGCCGCGCTCCGTGGGCTGGTAGAGGTGCTGGCGCCCGAGGGCGTCGGGCCAGTAATCCTGGCCCGAGAAGGCGTCGGGTTCGTCGTGGTCGTAGCGGTAGCCCTCGCCGTAGCCGATCCGCTTCATCAGCTTGGTCGGCGCGTTGAGGATGGTGCGCGGCGGCGGCAGGGAGCCCGCCTCCTTGGCGAGCCGGGTCGCGGCCTTGTAGGCGGTGTAGACCGCGTTCGATTTCGGCGCGCAGGCGAGGTAGACCGCCGCCTGGGCGAGTGCCAGTTCGCCTTCGGGGCTGCCGAGGAAGTCGAAGGCCTCCTTGGCGGCGTTGGCCACGACCAGCGCCTGCGGGTCGGCGAGCCCGATATCCTCCACCGCCATGCGCACCAGCCGCCGGGCGATGAACAGCCGGTCTTCGCCGGCGTCGAGCATCCGGCAGAGATAGTAGAGCGCCGCGTCCGGATCCGAGCCGCGCACGGTCTTATGTAGGGCCGAGATCAGGTTGTAGTGGCCCTCCTGCGCCTTGTCGTAGATCGGTGCCCGCCGCTGCACGATCTGCTGCAGGGCCTCGGCGTCGAGGGTCTCGCCCGGTTGCGCCGAGCGCCAGACCTCCTCCGCGAGGGTCAGGGCCGCGCGGCCGTCGCCGTCAGCCATGCGGACCAGCACGCCCCGCGCCTCCTCGGTGAGCGGCAGGGCTTGGCCCGTCAGCGCCTCGGCCCGGACCAGCAGCCGCGCGATGGCGCCCGGATCGAGGGCCCGGAACAGCAGCACCCGGGCGCGGGACAGGAGCGCGGCGTTCAGCTCGAACGAGGGGTTCTCGGTGGTGGCGCCCACCAGCGTGACGGTGCCGTCCTCCATCACCGGTAGGAAAGCGTCGAGCTGCGCCCGGTTGAACCGGTGGATCTCGTCGACGAACAGCAGGGTCCCCTGCCCGGTCGCCCGGCGCTTGCGCGCGGCCTCGAACACCTTGCGCAGATCGGGCACGCCGGAAAAGATCGCCGAGATCTGCTCGAAATGCAGATCGGTGCCCTGGGCGAGCAGCCGCGCCACCGTGGTCTTGCCGGTGCCGGGTGGTCCCCAGAAGATCAGCGAGCCGAGGCTGCGCCCCCGCAGCAGGCGGGTCAGCGCCCCGCCCTCCCCGGTCAGGTGCTCCTGGCCAACGACCTCGGCGAGGCTTTGCGGACGCAACCGGTCCGCGAGGGGGCGGGCGGCCTCGGCGCCGGGGGCGCGGCCGGGATCCGGCGCCGGTGTGGGCTCCGCGGAGGCGAACAGGTCGGACATCGGCGCATCAACACCGGGCGTGGGCGGCGGCGCAACCCGGGGGCCGGAGCTTGCCCACGGCGACGGACTTGGCGCCCCGGGGCGGGATCAACCCCCGAATACGGAGGTCAGGATCTCGCCGTTGCGGTTGATCGCAACCTCCCAGGAATTGAGGCTGTTGCGGGTGACCCGGTCGAGGTCCTTGGTGGTCGCCATCGGCACGCCGTTGACCGCCACGATCAGGTCGCCCTTCTGCAGCCCGACCCGGGCCGCGATGGAGTTCTCGTCCACCGCCTGCACGGCCACCCCGTCGGACGGGAAATCCACCTGCATCTCCTCGGCCACGGCCGGCGAGGTGTTGACCAGGGTCGCGCCCAGGAAGGGAGAGCGGGTCTTCACCTTGAGCACGTCCCGCGGGCGCGTCTCCGGAGCCGGGGCGAGCTTGACCGCGACCGTCTGCCGGGTCGTGCCGCGCAGGATCCCGAACCGGGCTTGGCCCTGGACGCCCTTGAGGGCGAAGCGGTACCCGAACGCCTCCGGGTCGGCCACCTCCTGGCCGTCGACCGTGAGAACCAGATCACCGCGCTTCAGGCCCGCCTCCTCCGCCGGGCTCTTGGGCTGCAGGCTCGCCACCAGCACGCCGGTCGGGTGATCGAGGCCCATGCTGTCGGCGATGTCGGGGGTCACGCTCTGGATGCGCGCTCCGAGCCAGGGTCGGCGCACCACGCTCGCTCCGTCGCGGGCGGCGTCGACCACCGCCTTGACCATGCCTACGGGGATCGCGAAGCCGATGCCGTGGCTGCCGCCCGACTGCGAGTAGATCGCAGTGTTGATGCCCACCAACTGGCCGCGCAGGTCCACCAGGGCGCCGCCCGAATTGCCCGGGTTGATCGCCGCGTCGGTCTGGATGAAGTATTGGTAGTCTGCCGAGCCGACCTGCGTCCGCGCCAGCGCCGACACGATGCCCTGTGTCACCGTCTGGCCGACGCCGAACGGGTTGCCAATCGCCATCACGAAGTCGCCGACCTCAAGGGCGTCGGCGTCGCCGAACGGCATCGGCACGAGGCCCTTCGGCGGCTCCTTGATCTTGAGCACCGCGAGGTCGGTGCGGGTATCACGCATCACGATGGCGGCCTCGAACTCGCGCCGGTCCGCCAGGGCGATCCGCACCTCGTTCATGTTGTCGATGACGTGATTGTTGGTGATGACGAGGCCGTCGGCATCGACCAGCACGCCCGAGCCCAGGGAGCGCTGCGCCCGGTCGCCCCGCGGCCCGCGGCCGCCCTCCGGCTCTCCGAAGAAGCGGCGCATGAACTCCTCCATGGCGCTGGTGCGGGCGCTGGAGCGCTTCTCGACGTGGGAGGCGTAGACGTTCACCACTGAGGGTGCGGCCCTCTTCACCACCGGGGCGAAGGACAGCTGCACATCGGCCTTGCTGAGGGGCACGGCCTTGGCCGTCCCCTCCTTCGGGGCCTCCGTGCGCGCCATCTGCGCCGAGGCGGGCCCGGTGGCCAGCAAGGCTGCGACGAGAGCAGGCAGGGTGAGGCGGGTCAGCATTCAGGGCTCCGGCGGCAGGGCGGGCGCGCCGTCCAGGCCGGGAAGGGGGAGGCGCGCCGTGCAGCCCTACGCTATCGGGGCTGATTGCGGCAGGCCCGCGACACCTTCGCCGCAGCCGGGTTATCGCGTGTCAGGCGGTCTCCTTGCGCCGTGCCCGGCGCCTCCCCGCGACCTGAGGGGCGGGTTCGAGCTCCGAGGCCGAGGCGACGGATTCCCGGCGCTGCTGCCCAAGGCCCAGTGAGCGGGCGAGCTGCGAGCGCTGCTCGGAATAGCTCTGGGCCGTCATCGGGTAGTCGGGGGCGAGGCCCCACTTGGCGCGGTAGGCCTCGGGGGTCAGACCACGCAGGGTGAGATGGCGGCGCAGGGTCTTGTAGGGCTTCCCATCCTCGAACGAGATCAGGAAATCAGGGGTCACGGAGCGCCGGATCTCCTGTGGGGTCGCCTTGGCGGGCGGCGCGCTCCGACCCACGGTATGGATTCCGCGGATCGCATCATGAACATCGTTGAGGAGCTTCGGCAGATCCGCGCTCTGCACGTGATTGTGGCTCACATAGGCCGAGACGATCTCGGAGGCGAGCGTGACGAAGCGGATGATGCCGCCGTTCGACTGAGCCATGTCTTATGCGTTGCCTTCTCGAGATGACGAAAATCGCCAGAACGCAAGCACTGCGTCGCGATTCGGCCGGCAGATACAATCGCATTTCCAAAATGGGTCAAGTCTTAAGCCAAAAATGGGCTTGTACATTCGCAGGTAACGTCAGAAGA
>NZ_CM137735.1:7500-2897500 GCF_054611515.1 Methylobacterium sp. CM6257 | reverse complement strand
TCCCTAGAGTGCCCAACTGAATGATGGCAACTAAGGACGTGGGTTGCGCTCGTTGCGGGACTTAACCCAACATCTCACGACACGAGCTGACGACAGCCATGCAGCACCTGTGTGCGCGCCTCCGAAGAGGACCGTGGATCTCTCCACGTAACACGCCATGTCAAAGGATGGTAAGGTTCTGCGCGTTGCTTCGAATTAAACCACATGCTCCACCGCTTGTGCGGGCCCCCGTCAATTCCTTTGAGTTTTAATCTTGCGACCGTACTCCCCAGGCGGAATGCTCAAAGCGTTAGCTGCGCTACTGAGGTGCAAGCACCCCAACAGCTGGCATTCATCGTTTACGGCGTGGACTACCAGGGTATCTAATCCTGTTTGCTCCCCACGCTTTCGCGCCTCAGCGTCAGTAATGGTCCAGTTGGCCGCCTTCGCCACCGGTGTTCTTGCGAATATCTACGAATTTCACCTCTACACTCGCAGTTCCACCAACCTCTACCATACTCAAGCGTCCCAGTATCGAAGGCCATTCTGTGGTTGAGCCACAGGCTTTCACCCCCGACTTAAAACGCCGCCTACGCGCCCTTTACGCCCAGTGATTCCGAGCAACGCTAGCCCCCTTCGTATTACCGCGGCTGCTGGCACGAAGTTAGCCGGGGCTTATTCCTCCGGTACCGTCATTATCGTCCCGGATAAAAGAGCTTTACAACCCTAAGGCCTTCATCACTCACGCGGCATGGCTGGATCAGGCTTGCGCCCATTGTCCAATATTCCCCACTGCTGCCTCCCGTAGGAGTCTGGGCCGTGTCTCAGTCCCAGTGTGGCTGATCATCCTCTCAGACCAGCTACTGATCGTCGCCTTGGTAGGCCGTTACCCCACCAACAAGCTAATCAGACGCGGGCCGATCCTCCGGCAGCAAGCCTTTCCCCAAAAAGGGCGTATCCGGTATTAGCCCTAGTTTCCCAGGGTTATTCCGAACCAGAGGGCACGTTCCCACGCGTTACTCACCCGTCCGCCGCTGACCCCGAAGGGCCCGCTCGACTTGCATGTGTTAAGCCTGCCGCCAGCGTTCGCTCTGAGCCAGGATCAAACTCTCACGTTAAAGAGATCGATCCGGCCGATCACGTCATTACTCAGACGGAGCCTCACATCGACCAAGCATCCGACGCTTCACAGCGCCAAAACACCCGTCGGTGAGCTCAAAAGAGAAACAACAGATCGGCACAAGTCTACTCACGCCAGACCCTAAGGCCTGGCCGCAAGGACAAACGCCGCCCGCGTCTCCCTTCCTCAATTCCAACTTGTCAAAGAGCCGCTCCAGTCGCCCGGAGCCCAATCAAGCAAACAGAAGATCGCCCGGCTCAACCCGCCGGCCAATCCCGCCGCTTGTCAGAAGATGGCTCAGCGCCCGGTCCACTCTCGCGGCCGGCGCCGATGAGCGGGGTATAGATCCACCAATCCCCCCCGTCAACAGGCTTGTTGCGGCGTTGAGCCGATTTTCTTGGACTCAGCCGGCGACAGGCGTGTGACGGCCGATTCGCGCCCAGGCGCGGGTGGCGTCAGGCCACGATGCTGAGGCTCATCCCGTCATAGGCCGGAACGACCCCCTCGGGCAGGCGGGCTGCCAGACTCGCGTAATCGAGGTCGGTGTGCAGGTTGGTAAGCACAGCCCGGCGGGGTTCGACCTCGGCGATGAGCGCCAGAGCTTCGGAGACGGAGAAGTGCGTCGGGTGCGGGGTGTCCCGCAGGGCGTCGATAATCAGCAGATCAAGGCCGCGGAGCCGGGCCCGGCTCTCCTCCGGAATCAGGCTGACGTCGGGCATGTAGGCTGCTGCGCCGAAGCGGAAGCCCAGGGCGGCCTCCATTCCGTGCTCCACCGGGAGTGCCTCCACGCTGACCGGACCGCCCTCCCCGCCCAGGATGAGCTCCCGACCGACGGGCAGATCGCGCAGGTCAAGGATCGGGGGATAGGCGCTCCCGGGCGGCGTCTCGAAGCAGTAGCCGAACCGGGTCGTGAGCAGCGATCGGGTCAGAGAGTCGGCGTAGACCGGGATGCGCGCGCGCATGGCGATCACCAGCGGGCGCAGGTCGTCGATCCCATGCGTGTGGTCGGCATGGGCGTGGGTGTAGAGCACCCCGTCGAGGCGCTTCACACCCGCGTCGATGAGCTGCTCGCGCAGGTCCGGAGAGGTGTCGACCAGCAGCGTGGTCCGCCCTGCCCCAGTGGTGCGCTCGACCAGGATCGAGCAGCGCCGCCGGCGGTTGCGCGGCTCCTCCGGGTCGCAGGCGCCCCAGCCGCTGCCGACCCGCGGCACCCCGCCGGAGGAGCCGCAGCCGAGGATGCGCAGGGTCAGGCTCGCCATCCGGATCTCCCGCTCCCACTCGTCACGCGGCGCTCGGAAGCGTTCCGGCGGCCTTATCGAACAGCGTGAAAAAATTCGTCGTCGTGATCCGGGCGAGCTCCTCCGCCGGTAGCCCCAGGGTCTCGGCGAGGGACCGGGCGGTGTCGGCCGTGTAGGCCGGCTCGTTGGTCCGTCCCCGATGGGGCTCGGGAGCCAGGAACGGCGCGTCGGTCTCCACCAGGATCCGGTCGAGGGGCACACCCCGGGCGATGTCGCGCAGCTCGTGCGAGCGCCGGAAGGTGACGATGCCGGAGAACGATACGAAGAGCCCGAGCTCCACCCCGGCCTCGGCCAAGCGCTTGCCGGACGAGAAGCAGTGCAGCACCGCCCGGAACGGCTTTCGGCCCATCTCGTCGGAGAGCACCCGCTCCATGTGGTCGTCGGCGTCGCGGGCGTGGATCACCAGCGGCACCTGGGCCAGGCGGGCCGCCCCGATATGGGCGCGCAGCACCCGCTCCTGCACGGCTTCGGGGGCGGCGTCCGCGTAGTGGTAGTCGAGTCCGGCCTCGCCGATCCCGACGCAGCGCGGGGTTCCGGTGGCGATCGCCGCGATCGTCTCGGCGGCGATGTCCGGCTCCTCGGCGGCGCCGTGGGGATGGGTGCCGATCGTGTACCAGACCTCGGGATGGGCCTCGGCGATCGCCCGGTAGGTATCGGCCTTGGCGACCCGGGTAGAGATTGTGAGCATTCCGGTGACGCCGGCGGCCTTGGCGCGAGCGATCACGCCCGGCAGGTCGGCGGAAAAATCCGGGAAGTCGAGATGGCAGTGGCTGTCGATGAGCATCGGGTCTCGGGCCGTCAGGCGGCCGGGGTCTCGGGGCGCTCGAAGCGCGGGAAGATGGGCGCGGGGGCGGGCAGAGCCGTGCCGGGCACGAGCCGGCCCCTCTCCCCCACAGCGGCGAGGCTGCGCCGGTCGGCCGGTACCGCCAGCAGGTCGAGGAGCTTGCCGGCCGCCCCCGGCACGAAGGGCTGGGTCAGGATGCCGAAGGCGCGCAGCGCCTCCAGCGTCGTGTAGAGCACGGCGTTCATCCGCGCCGGGTCGGACTTCCGCAGCTTCCAGGGTTCCTGAGCCGCGAAGTAGCGGTTGGCCTCTGCCACCACGGCCCAGATCTCCGCCAGAATGCTGTGCAGCGCCAGGTCGGCCATCAGGGTCCGGGCCCGCTGCGGCAGGGCGTCGGCCTCGGCGAGCAGGGCCCGGTCGGCCTCATCCAGGGCGCCGGGATCCGGCACCGCGCCGTCGCAGTTCTTGGCAACCATCGAGAGCGAGCGCTGAGCGAGGTTGCCGAGATCGTTGGCGAGATCCGCGTTGATCCGGCCGATGATCGCCTCGTGGCTGTAGCTGCCGTCGCCGCCGAACGGCACCTCGCGCAGCACAAAGTAGCGCACCGGGTCGACCCCGTAGGTGTCGGCAAGCTCGAACGGGTCGAGGACGTTGCCCAGCGACTTCGACATCTTCTCGCCCTTGGAGAGCAGGAAGCCGTGGCCGAAGACGCGTTTGGGCAGCGGCAGCCCGGCCGACATCAGGAAGGCCGGCCAGTAGACCGCATGGAACCGGACGATGTCCTTGCCGATGATGTGCAGGTCCATCGGCCAGAACGTCTTCCGGGGATCCGAGTCGTCCGGGAAGCCGGTCACCGTCAGATAGTTGGTCAGGGCGTCGACCCACACGTACATGACGTGGTTCGGATGCCCCGGCACCGGCACGCCCCAATCGAAATTGGTGCGGCTGACCGAGAGGTCCTTGAGGCCGGAGCGCACGAAGCTCGCCACCTCGTTGCGGCGCGTGTCCGGGCCGATGAAGTCGGGCTGCTCCTCGTAGAGCTTGAGCAGGCGGTCCTGGTAGGCCGAGAGCCGGAAGAGAAAGTTCTCCTCCTCCATCCACACGACCGGCGTGTCGGTGGCGAGGCTGCGGCGGCTGCCATCCTCCATCAGCCGGGTCTCGGCCTCGTCGTAATAGGCCTCGTCGCGCACCGAGTACCAGCCGGCATACTTGTCGAGGTAGATATCACCGTTGGCCTCCATCCGCCGCCAGATCTCCTGGGCGGCCGCGTAGTGGCCGGGCTCGGTGGTGCGGATGAAGCGGTCGTAGGCGCAGTCCATCCGGTCGGCCATGGCCTGGAACCGGGCGGCGGTGCCGTCCACGAAGGCGCGGGGGGTGGTGCCGGCCCGGCTCGCCGCCTGCTGGATTTTGAGGCCGTGCTCGTCGGTGCCGGTGGAGAACAGCACGTCGTAGCCGTCGATCCGGTGGAAGCGCGCGATGGCGTCGGCGGCGATCACCTCGTAGGCGTGGCCGATATGCGGCGCGCCGTTGGGATAGGAGATCGCGGTCGAGAGGCCGAAGGTCTTTCTGGATGGCGCCGGGGCGTTGGACGTCACGTCTGTGGTGTTCCGGATGATCGCGGGAGGCTGCCCGCGTTGTCGCGCGGCAGCGGCCGGGACGCAACCGCCGACGTCCGCCCTCCGGGCGAAGCGAGGACTGCCGCGCGGGGACAGAGGCCGCGGTCGTTCGGGTGGCTTGGACGAGCGCGAAGTTAAGTCTCTGGCAGCCCTATTGGGTGGAAACGGAGTACAGATCGTTCGTTCTGGGCCGGCCTGCCATGAGTTTCGCGCTCGACGTCGTCAGAACTATCGTCGCGCATCGCGGCGTCGAGATCCCGGACCCGATCATCGATCGTTGGGTGTTCGGCGAGGGGGGGCCGAGCCCGCTTCCGGCCCATCACACGCTCGACGCGATCGCCAGGCTGGCCGAGAATCAGGCCGAGTACGACCAGGTCGGAGGGATGCTCGACGCCCGATCCCGCAAGCTTCTGGGCGACATCATCACCTATCGCGCCCTCGGACCGGTCCGGTACGCGCTCCCGATGAGCACGCCGGACTATATGAACCTGTACACGCGGGCCGCGTCCCACCGCATCGGGCCCAGCGACGCGGTCTTTCCGCCGTTCCTATTCGAGACCTTCGCGGTGGATCACCTGGGACACCGACTGGAGCTCGGGGCGTGGCTGGGCAACATCGTCGCCACGTTCCTCGTCCGGCAATATTACCTGGATGGGCCGCGCAGCATTCAGCCCGAAGCCGGCGACGTGGTGATCGATGCCGGCGGATGCTTCGGCGACACGGCACTCGCTTTCGCGGCCAGCGTCGGCGAGACCGGCCGCGCGTTCTCCTTCGACCCGCTGGCCGGCGCATCAAGCGATCATGCGGTCGAACTTCGACCGCAACCCGCAGCTCAGCGAGCGGATCGCGCTCGTTCCCCACGCCCTCAGCCACGTCGCCGGAGAGCCCGTTCGGTTCGCCGCGAAGGGGGCGGCCTCGTTCATGTTCGCGCAGGGCGAGATCGAGGCCCGGACCGACACGATCGATGCGCTCGTGGAGCGGCAGGGCCTGGAGCGGGTCGATTTCATCAAGATGGATATCGAAGGTGCCGAGCGCGCCGCGCTGATCGGGGCCCGGAACACGATCGCGCGGCACAAGCCGAAGCTCGCCATCTCGGGCTATCATTCCGAGGACGATCTCATCATCATCCCGATGCTGATCAAGCGCCTGCATCCGGACTACGAAATTCACTTCGAGCACTACACCAACTTCGGGTGGGAGACGGTCGTCTACGCGGCATAGGGCGCGTCGCTGAACGGCTCCAAACGTCCGTCTTCGACTCTAGGCGACCTCGGCCAGCGCCCCGAACAGCGACAGCACCACAGGGCGTCGGTCGAGGTTGTAGATAGCGGCCTCCCGGGCGGCGCGGCCGAACCGGTCGGCGACCTCCACGAGGGCGGCGAGACGGGCCGCCGGTTCGTCCCGGCGCCGGTCGAGCTCGGCCGAGACGAAGCGCAGGACCGCGTCCTGGGCGGCCTCGAACCGCGCTTCCGCGTCCCGGCCCGCCAGGGTCTCGGCGAGCTTGAGCACCCGCCCCCAATCGGGATTGCGCGCCCGCGCCAGCAGGGTCTCCACCTCGGCCACGAGGCCGGCGGTGACCGGATCGAGCATGGCGAGCGCCCGGGCGACCGAGCCCTCGCACTGGGCCACGGCCCGGGCCAGGGCGGCCGCGTCGGGCTGCGGGAAGGACTCGGGCAGTGCGCGCACCACCGCGGCCACCGCCTCGGGCGCGAGCGGGCGCAGCATCAGCGCCCGACAGCGGGAGCGGATCGTCGGCAGCAGCCGTCCGGGCTGGTGGGAGAGGATCAGGAACAGGGCGCGTGGCGGGGGCTCCTCCAGCACCTTGAGCAGGGCATTGGCGGCGTTGGCGTTGAGATCCTCGGCGCTGTCGAGGATGCAGACCCGCCAGCCGGAATCCGCCGCCGTCGATCCGAACAGGTCCAGCGCCCGACGCACCATGTCGACCGAGATCTTGGTCGGCAGCGTCTTGGCGCCGACGGCCTTGTGGCGGCGCAGGACCACGAGGTTCGGATGCGACAGCCCCGCGACCTTGCCGGTGACGGGATCGCCCTCCGGCACGGCGAGGCCGGCCGGTCCGCCCCCCTCCGGATAGGCGAGCAGGCGGCGCGCGACCCGGTAGGCGAGCGTCGCCTTGCCGATGCCGGGCGCGCCCCCGATCAGCCATGCGTGGTGCAGGCGCCCCGCCGCGATCCCCGCCGCGAAGGCGTCGGCCGCGGCCTCGTGGCCCACCAGCCCCAGCGTCTCGCGCGGGCGCGGGATGCCCGGCAGGTCCCCGGGCTCGACGTCGTCGGCGGCGCGGTCGGTGGGCTTCATGGCGCGTCCCTGCGGGCTCCCGTCCGTCCGGTGATCCCGGCGCCGCTGCTTACAGGGATGGACGGGTGGCGCCCAGCGCCTCGGGGCGGCCTCGTACCGGCTGCCCGCGGTGGCCGGAGCCCACGGAACGCCCGAGTGCCCGCCGCATCTGAGGGCGCGGGGCGGATGTCCCGGGTCGGACGCGCGCTCACGCCGCGTCGCCGCGACTGCCCTTCCCCGGCAGCAGATCCGGCAGGCGGGCCGCCACGGCGGCCCGGATCGCGGTCTCGACCGAATCCGGGTCGCGTGACGCGTCGATCACCGTGCAGCGCTCCGGCTCGGCCCGGGCGATCGCCAGGAACGCCTCCCGCAGGCGGGTGTGGAAGTCGAGGGACTCCGCCTCGAACCGGTCGGCTCCTTTTCCAGTCCCCTGCCCCGCCCCGCGCGCGGCCGCACGCCCGAGGCCGGCCTCGGGCGGAAGATCGAGGATCAGGGTCAGGTCGGGCCGTGTCGGGCCGACGACGACCCGCTCCAGGGCGGCCACGACCCCCGGATCGAGGCCGCCCGCGGCGCCCTGGTAGGCCCGGGTCGAGTCGATGAAGCGGTCGCACAACACGGTCTCGCCCCGGCGAAGCGCCGGGCGGATCAACCGGTCGAGGTGGTCGATCCGGGCGGCGCTGAACAGCAGGGCCTCCGCGAAGGGGCCGTAGGGCTTGGCGGCGCCGCCGAGGAGCGCCGCGCGGATCTCCTCGGCCCGCGCCGAGCCGCCGGGCTCGCGCGTGACGCACACGGTCCGGCCCGTGCACGCGCGCAGGGTCGCGGCGAGGCGGGCGATCTGGGTCGACTTGCCGGCGCCCTCCCCGCCCTCGAAGGTGATGAAGGCGCCCCGCGCCTGCGCCGAATTCCCGAAGCGTGGCACGATCACGGGCGCGCGGTCACGACGGATTGGCCGCCTTGTCGCCGGCCTTGTCGCCACTCTTGTCGCCGCCCTTGCCGGCCCGGTCGAGGGCCTTGCGGACGAGCCCGGTCCCGAATTCCAGCGCCGCGTCCATGGCCCGCTGCGGCAGCGTGCCGGGCTCCACCGCGGCGCCCGCATAGAGCGGCTGATCGAGGGCGACCGTGTCGCCGCGCTGGATGCGCAGGACGCCGACCTGCTGGCCCTCCTCCACGGGGGCGACGAGCGGCCCGGTATAGACCGCCTTGGCGCTGACCCGGTCACTGGAACCGCGCGGCAGGAGCACCCGCACCGGCTTCTTCGCCACGAGGGGCACCGAGCCGGTCTGGCCGCCGAACACTGAGGCCTCGGCCACCGTCTCGCCGGCCCCGAAAATCTGCCGCGTCTCGAAGGCGCGGAATCCCCATTCCATCAGCTTGCGCGACTCCGAGGCCCGATCCCGCGCCGTCTTGAGGCCCGAGACGACGAGGACCAGGCGCTGCCCGTTCTGCACCGCCGAGCCCGTGAGCGCGTAGCCGGATTCCTCCAGATAGCCGGTCTTGAGCCCGTCCGCGCCGATGTCGAGCGCCAGCAGCGGGTTGCGGTTCTGCTGGCGGATCTTGTTCCAGGTGAACTCCTTCTCGGAGAAGATCTTGTAGTAGTCTGGGTAGGTGTCGATGATGTGCAGCGCGAGCTTGGCCATGTCCCGGGCCGTGACCTTCTGGTCGGGCGCCGAGTAGCCGGTGGCGTTGCGGAAGGTCGAGTTCGTCAGCCCGATCTCCTTGGCGCGCTGGTTCATCAGCCCGGCGAAGGCCTCCTCGGAGCCGGCCATGTTCTCCGCGATGGTGATCGCCGCGTCGTTGCCCGACTGGACGATCAGGCCGCGCAGCAGGTCCGACATCTTGATGCGGCTGTTGACCTGCGCGAACATCGACGAGCCGCCGCCACCCGCGCCGCCGCGCCGCCACGCATCCTCGGTCACGGTGAACTCCGTGTCCATCGACAGGCGGCCGGATTTCAGCGCCTCGAACACGATGTCGGTGGTCATCAGCTTGGCCATGCTGGCCGGCGAGAAGCGCTCGTCCGCCGCCTTCTCGAACAGCACCGAGCCGGAATCCGCGTCGATCAGGATCGCGTGCGGGGCCGCGCTCTGGAAGCCTTGCGCGGCGGCGCCGACGAGGCCGGCTCCCAGTGCGCAGGCGGCCGCGAGAAGGGTGAGAAAGGTCCTGCGCATCGCCGTTCCGTCCCGCGCCTGTCGTCCGGCCGGAGGAGACCCGGCCGTATCCACATAACAAGCGTGACCATATTACGGTTTCGGCGCCGGATCGAATGCCAAATGCCGCGTTGCGGTGCAGGCCGGCGATATCCGGGACGCGGCCGGACGCCTCAATAGATCCCGGCCAGTCGGGAATGCCGCGGGCCGGCCGGCGCGGCCGTCTTGGCGGGAGCGGCCGCCTTGGCGGAGGCCGCAGGCTTGGTGGAGGCCGCTGTCTTGGCCGGCACGGCGACCTTGGCGGAGGTTGCCGCGACGGAGGCTGCCCTGGCGGGGGGCGTCGCCGCGCTGGCGAGGCGGGCCATGGTGGCCTTGGCCGCGGCCGGCATGGCGGCGGGTGCGGCCTTCGCGGCCGCTCGTATCGGCGGAACGGGCGCGGCGGCCCGGGCCGGATCGGCAGCCGGGCGGTGCGGAACCTCCGCCAGGGCCACGCGGCTTGCCGGAGCAGCGGCTTTGGGGGCCGCCTTGGAGGCGGTCCGGGTGACTGCCGGGTGGACGCCCGCCTGCGGCGCGGCGCGGCCCAGCCCCGGATTGAGGCCCGCGACATTGAGGCCCGCGGCATTGAGGCCCGCGACTTGGACCGGCGCAGGACGGAAGTCCCGCGCCCGCGGCGCGGTCGGCTGCACGGCGGACGGGACCTTCACGGCGGCCGAGGCCAGCACGATCGGGGCGTGCACCGGCGCGGACCGCGGCGCCGGGGTCTCGGCGGGCTCCTCGCGCTCGGGGGCAGGCCTGAAGGCCAGCGGTGCCGGCGCCGAGCGCGCGTAGCGCTCCGGCTCCTCCGAGGGGCCGAGATCGGCCACCATCACGGTCGAGCGCCCGGCCGGCCGCCCGTCGGTGCGCAGGCTGGCGAGCAGCTTGCGGTCGTCGCTGCCGGCGACCGAGGCCTTGCCGACATACTCGACGCGCACATGCGCGGTGCCCTGGCGATGGAAGCCCAGCGCATCGGCCGCCTCTTCCGAGACGTCCATGACGCGGCCCGCATGGTAGGGGCCGCGGTCGTTGACGCGCACCACCATCGAGTAGCCGTTGTCGAGGTTGGTGACCCGGGCATAGCTCGGCAGCGGCAGGGTCGGGTGGGCGGCGGCGATCGAGTGCCGGTCGAACACCTCGCCGTTGGCGGTCATGCGTCCGTGGAAGGCCGAGCCGTACCAGGAGGCCAACCCCTCGCGCACGTAGCCGCGCGGGTCCTCCTTCGGCACGTAGGTCTGGCCGGCCACCACGTAGGGCTTGCCGGTGTAGCGGCGGCCGCCGCCTTTCGGGATCACGTCGCCCTCGTTGTAGAGGCGTGGGCTCGCCCGGACTCCGTATTTCGGGTCGATGCCGTTTCCGGCGGCGGCCTTCTGCTGGGGCGTGGTGGCGCAGTTGGCCGTGGCCAGGGCCACGCCCGAGACTGCCATGAGCCGCAGGGCGAGGCGCGCCGGCCGGGGGAGCGTCGTGCGCACCATCGTGGGGTTCACCAACTCTACGCGTGACCGAGGCCCGCACCGGACCGGAGCCGGCTGAGCCCGAAATGCGGTCAGCCGGTCCACCAAGAATTGTATCGGCCGCGTAAAGGAAGCCTGAACGGCGCCCGCGATGGAGCGCCGTTCCTTCTTCGGACGAGAGCTCATCCTGCACGTGAGAAACATCGTGCAGAAGATTGACGGCCGTCGGCAATCCGTGCCGAGTCGTCAGCGAGCTTGCGTGTCGGTCAGCTGCGCGATGGACCGGGCGCCACGCTGCTTGAACAGCAGGTCGAGGCCCTCCAGCATCAGGGCGTGCATCTTGGTCCGCTCGGCATAGGCGAGGTCCCGGAGCTGGTCGTAGACCGGCGGCTCCAGGTAGACCGACATCTGCCGGGCGCGCTGCTTGAGCGTGGCGGCCGGCTTCGGCGCCGGGGGCGCCAGGGGCAGCGACACGATCTCGGCGCCCTGCGGCCGGGCTGCCGACGGAGACTTGGCCGGCGGGCTCGCCGAGGCGACGATCGCCGCGAGGCTGAGCTTAGGCGGCTTGGACATTCTGACCCGTCCTCAGGGACTGCGTGCGGCGCTCGATCCAAGACCAGAGGCGGCGGACCTCCCCGGCGGCCTGACCCTTGGGGTTGAATTCGGTGACGCCCTGGCCGAGGCCGATCGCGTCCTGATGGTCGGTGCGTGCGACGATGTTCACGTCGGGCAGGATGCCGAGCACCGCGAGTCCGTCCGCCGCGTCGCGGACCCGATAGGAGCGCGGCGGGGTCTGGTTCAGGACGAAGGCGAACTTCTTCTCCAGCCGGTAGACGGCCGCCAGCGTTGGCTTGAACGCGCGCAGGTCCGCGGGCGTCGGCCGGCACGGGATGATGCAGAGATCCGCCGCGCGGATCGCCGAGAGGGTGCCGGTGGAATCGACCCCCGGCGTATCGATGAACACGTAATCGTAGGCGGATTCGCGCAGGCGCTCCATCACGGCGTCGATCTGCGTGGCGTCGATCTGCGCCACTTCGGGCCCGCCGGCGGTGCGGTGGTCGAGCCAGTCCGAGATCGTGGCCTGGCGGTCCATCTCCAGGATGCAGACGGTATGGCCCGCCTCCCGGGCGGCGACCGCCAGGGAGATGCACAGCGTGCTCTTGCCGCTGCCGCCCTTCTGCGTGACGAAGGTGATCGCTTTCATCCTGGGCGTCCTCCAGAAGGCCCCGCGCATCCGTCCGGGCGCTCGCGACCCCGGCCGCCGCGCCAGCTGAGCCAACCTCAGGTAGGTCAGGCGCGGCTTGCCGCGATCCTGTGACCCAAGGATGCCCCGTCGCAAGGTGCGGCCAACATGGTTAACGGGTCGTTAAGATAGGGACCTCCTGGACGTGCAGGCCTGCATCAAGATCCGGCTGCATAGGTTTCTAAACTTCAGGTTAAGTTTCCGGGCGTATAATAGGTTAACAGCCTTCCCAGATGCCCGGGGATACCGTAGCGTGGAGCGGCGGCGACATGAGGAGCGTGCTGGAGGTGAAAACCTCAAGTTTGAAGACATCGGACGTCCCGGCGAGGAATGGCATGGCCGAAGCCCCGATCCCGCAATCCGTTCTGGAGGCCTCCGGCGTCGTCGGCACCTGGGTCCACGACTACTGGGCCGGACAGCTGGCGCTCTCGGCCTCCCTCGCGGGCCTGCTCGGCCTCGACCCGGAGGCGGCTGCGACCGGCGTGTCCCTCGAAACCTTCCTGGATCGCACGCATCCCGAGGATCGCATCCGGATCGAGAGCTACCTGCACGCGGTGGCCGAGACCGGCGGCCCCATGGAGGCGGAGTTCCGCACCCGGGAAACCCGCCGGGGCATCCGTACGCTGCTGATGCGCGGCCGGATCGAGCGCGACCCGTCCGGCGGGGCGACGCGGGGGCGCGGCATCGCCATAGACCGGACCGAGGAGCAGGCCGCCAACCTCGTGCAGAGCGAGCGCGTCGTGAACCGGATGGCCGAGCACGTCATCGCCCTGCGGGATCTCGCCCGGGCCCTGCACCGGCCGGCGCTCACCGATCACATCGAGCACCTGATGATCGAGATCGGCTTCGAACTTGCGCGCTTCCTGCCCGAGCCCGAGGACGAGGACGAGCCGCGCCACTGACAGCCTGCGGCGCGCGATTGATCGCCCCCGTGCCGACAAGCTACTGTCCCGGCAAAGACTTGCCGGGAGGACGGGATGGCCCGCGACACGATCTACGACCGCGACCTCGACCGCGTCCCGGCCAACCACCAGCCGCTGACGCCCCTGCTCTATCTGGATCGGGCCGCGCGGGTTTTCCCCGACCAGATCGCGGTGATTCACGGCGCCCTGCGGCGGCCCTACCGGGATCTCTATGCCCGTGCCCGCCGTCTCGCCTCGGCGCTCGCGGGACGCGGGATCGGCCGCGGCGACACCGTGGCGGCCTTGCTCTCCAACACCCCCGAGATGATCGAGTGCCATTACGGCGTGCCGATGACCGGGGCCGTGCTCAACACCCTCAACACCCGCCTGGACGCCGCCGCGATCCGCTTCTGCCTGGAGCACGGCGAGGCCAAGGTGCTGATCACCGACCGCGAGTTCTCCCGGATCGCCGCGGCGGCGCTCGAGGGCCTCGCGACGAAGCCCCTCGTCATCGACGTCGACGATCCGGACTATGACGGCCCCGGCACGCGCCTCGGCGAGACCGACTATGAGTCGTTCCTCGCGGGCGGCGACCCCGAGCACGATTGGCGGCTCCCGGACGACGAGTGGGACGCGATCACGCTGAACTACACGTCGGGCACCACCGGTGACCCGAAGGGCGTGGTCTACCATCACCGGGGGGCGGCGCTGCTGGCGCTCGGCAACGTCATCACGGGCGGGCTCGGCCAGCACCCGGTCTATCTCTGGACCCTGCCGATGTTCCACTGCAACGGCTGGTGCTTCCCCTGGACCCTGTCGATCGTGGCCGGGACCCATGTCTGCCTGCGGCAGGTGCGGGCCGAGGCGATGTACCGGCTGATGGCCGAGCACGGGGTCACGCATCTCTGCGGCGCGCCGATCGTCATGCAGATGCTGATCAACGCCCCCGATTCCGAGCGCCGGGAGCTGCTCAAGCGCGTCGCCTTCTTCACCGCCGCCGCGCCGCCCCCCGAGGCGGTACTGGCGGGCATGTCGGACGCCGGCTTCGACGTGACCCACCTGTACGGCCTGACCGAGAGCTACGGCCCGGCGGTGGTCAATGCCTGGCACGCCGATTGGGACGCCCTGGCGGCCGACCAGCGGGCGGCCAGGAAGGCGCGCCAGGGCGTGCGCTACCCGGTGCTGGAGGCGCTCGACGTGCGCGACCCGGAGACGCTGGAGCCAGTGCCCGCCGACGGAGCGACGATCGGCGAGGTGATGATGCGCGGCAACGTGGTGATGCGCGGTTACCTCAAGAACCCGTCGGCTACGCAGGCCGCCTTCAAGGGCGGCTGGTTCCGCACCGGTGACCTCGGGGTAAAGCACCCGGACGGTTACATCCAGCTCAAGGACCGGTCGAAGGACATCATCATCTCAGGGGGCGAGAACATCTCGTCGATCGAGGTCGAGGACGCCCTGTTCAAGCACCCGGCGGTGGCCGCCGCCGCGGTGGTGGCCAAGCCCGACCCGAAATGGGGCGAGTCGCCCTGTGCCTTCGTGGAGCTGAAGCCGGGCGCCTCGCCCAGCGCCGACGAGCTGATCCAATGGTGCCGGGGACGGCTCGCCGCCTACAAGCTCCCGCGCCACGTGGTGTTCGGCGAATTGCCCAAGACCTCCACCGGCAAGGTGCAGAAGTTCGTCCTGCGGGAGCGGGCCCGGCAGGAAGAGGCCTGACCGCCGCCGGACAGGCCTGCCGGCCGCTCAGGCTCGCGGAATCCGGCGGCTTTCGGCGCGCACGGGCACGGGCTTCGGCGCAGGCCCGGCATCGCGGAGGTCGGCCAGGACCTGCGCCAAGAACGCCTGGAACGACACCAGGCTGAACAGGGTGACGGAGGCGACCAGGGCGGCGGAGACCAGGGTCTTGGCGGTTGCGGGATCCACGGCTTGGAGTCCTTGCTGGGTCTCGCCGCGGGCGATCCGGGCGAGAGGCGCCGATCGCGGCGTCGGTGCCCCCCGAAGGTGGGTGGTCCCTTGCCGCCGTGCCAGCGTCGCCGCGGTCGCGCCTGGCATGCGCGTGGGTTCGGGCTCGGCGGGCATCCCGGGCGGACGCCGCGCCCCAGCTCCCCGCGCGACTTGGCGCGCGACTTGGGATACGCAGCCTTCGAGGCTGGCCGAGCGTTGCGTTTCCCGCGATAAGCGCCCGCGCGGCACAGGGCGCATCCGGGAGAGACGGCATGGCCGGCAGCGGCATCGCGAACGGCGCTCTCGCAGCGCTGCTCGCCGTTCAGGTGGCGGCCCTGCAGGTGACGGTCCTGGCCGCCGGGCCGGCACAGGCTCAGGGGACGGTCCCCGCCCAGGTTCCGGCCCAAATTCCGGCCCAGGTCTCGGCCCAGGCGCCGTCTCAGGGCTCGACCCTGCCCCCCGACGCGGCACCGGCCGAGCCGGTGACCCGGGCGGGCTATTTCTACATCGGCGGCCGCTACCAGAAGCTCGGCGACAAGACCGTGATGGTTGGCCAAATGTTCGTGCAGTCGCGGACCCCGGCCCGGATCACGCGGCCCTACCCGGTGGTGATGGTGCACGGGCTCGCCCAGACCGGCGTGAACTTCCTCGCCACCGCGGACGGGCGACCGGGCTGGGTGCAGCGCTTCGTCGAGAAGGGCTATCAGGTCTACGTGGTCGACCAGGTCGGGCGCGGACGCTCGGGCACGAACCCGGAGGTCTACGGCCCCTACGACCGGCTCGGTACCCGCAGCCTGGAGAAGACCCACACGGCGCCGGAGGTCTACGACCTGTACCCGCAGGCCAAGCTCCACACGCGCTGGCCCGGCGGCCCCGGCGTGCAGGGCAATGCCGGCTTCGACCAGTTCTTCGCCAGCCAGGTCCCGTTCCTGGCCAACAGCCAGCAGACCGAGGAGCTGGTCGATCCCGCGCTGATGGCGCTCCTCGACCGGATCGGCCCCGCGATCCTCCTCACCCACGGCCAGGCGGCCCTGTTCGGCTGGGCGGTCTCGGATGCCCGGCCCGACCTCGTGAAGGCGCACGTGTCCGTCGAACCGAACGGGCCGCCCTTCTTCGACGTGCAGTTCCGCGGCGGCAAGGACTTCTGGGAGAAGACCGGGGACGGGCGCGCCCGCGCCTACGGGCTGACCCGCATGCCGCTGACCTTCGATCCGCCCGTGAAGGCACCGGAGGACCTGACCGTGGCGCAGCAGGCCAAGGCGGCGGACGGGCATGTCCGCTGCTGGCTGCAGGGCGAGCCCGCCCGGACCCTCCCGAACCTCGCGAAGGTGCCGGCCGTGCTGGTGACCGCGGAGGCCTCCTTCCACGCCACCTACGACGATTGCACGATCGCATTCCTGGCCCAGGCCGGCGCCAAGCCCGACGTGATCCGCCTGGCCGACCGGGACATCCGCGGCAACGGCCACATGATGATGCTGGAGACGAACAGCAACGCCGTGGCGGACGTGCTGGCCGGCTGGCTCGCAGACCGGGTGAAATAGCCCGCCCGCCCCGGCCGGGGACCGCCCCATACCCGATCCGGGTCATTCGTCCGGTCGGTGTCGGCCACCCCGTCCTCGCGCGGCGCGACAGCGACGAGCAGGGCGCTGCCGGATGGCTTCGCTGCGCCCGCTCGGACGACCGTGCCGCCGCGGTCGCTGCATCGTCCCCATTCCCTTCCGCCGATACGTGTCGCAGCCGCAACAGCTTTCGCCTTCCGCATGAAGGCCGCTTGCGGCCGCGCTTGCCTGCCCGTAGTCCGGGCCAGGGAAAGATCAATAATAACAGCAGTTTATCACAATTCTAAACAACACGGCAGCGACGCTGGGAGCTGTCCCGGTGAACGCGGCCGGCTGCCCGCGGCATCGCACACAGCTAGGTACTAATGAGAGTCGCTCGCCCCCGTCCCGGAATCCTGCGCGCCCTTCTGGCTGGCGCCTCGCTCGCCATCCTGGCGCAGGCCGCCGCGAGCCCGGTCCTGGCGCAGGACGCGACGGCGCCGCGCCGGGGCGTCACCAATCCCCCGGCCGGCGGCAGCGTGCAGCTCGACGAGATCAGCGTCGAGAGCCAGGGCGGCGGCGCGCCGGTCTCGGCGGTCCAGGCCGGTGCGGCCGCGCGCGGGGTGGAGAGCCCGACCGGCCCGATCGGCGGCTTCGTGGCGAAGCGCTCGGCCACGGCCACCAAGACCAACACCCCGCTGATCGAGACGCCGCAATCGATCACGGTCGTGGGCCGCCAGCAGCTCGACACGCAGAACGCCCAGACCCTGACGCAGGCGACCCAGTACGTCGCCGGCACCTATGCGGGGACCTTCGGCGCGGACACGCGCCTCGACTTCTTCCAGCTGCGCGGCTTCGTGGTCAGCGATTACGGCCTCTACCTCAACGGCCTGCAGCTCCTGAATTACGGCTTCGCCTACAGCCGGGTGGACACGTTCGGGCTGGAGCGCGTCGAGGTGCTGCGCGGCCCCTCCGCGGTGCTGTTCGGCGCCGGTAATCCCGGCGGCTTGATCAACCAGATCAGCAAGCGTCCGACCGAGAACCCGTTCGGGCTCATCGAGGTCGGCGGCGGCTCCTTCGACCAGCGCTACGCCGCCTTCGACGTCGGCGGCCCGGCCGACCGGGAGGGCCACTGGTTCACCCGCCTGACCGGCTATGCCCGCAACGGCGGCACGCAGGTCCAAGGCGCGCCGGACGACAGCTACTACATCGCCCCGGCCTTCACCTATAAGCCGGACGGGTCGACCAAGTTCACAGTGCTGTCGAGCTTCCAGCACGACAACACGGCGGTGACCGCGAACTTCCTGCCCTATTACGGCACGGCGCGGCCGACCGTGCTCGGCCTGCGCATCCCGCGCTCGCTCAACGTCGGCGATGCCGGCTTCAACACCTACCAGCGCGACCAGGCCTTCATCGGCTACGAGTTCGAGCACGTCTTCGACGACACCTGGGCGGTGCGCCAGAACGCCCGCTACGCCTTCACGCAGAGCTACCAGAACTCCTACATCGGCCAGCTCGGCTACGCCGATCCCCTCCAGACGCAGCTCGCCCGCTACCTGTTCCGGGATCACGCCAAGATCGCGCAGCTCGACGTCGACACGCAGGCCGAGGCCAAGTTCTCCGACGGTTTCTTCAGGCACGACTTCCTGATGGGCGTGGAGTACCGGAACTTCCAGATCCACGACAACCAAGCCTCGGGCTTCCCCGGCCCCAACCTGAACATCCTCGCGCCGATCTACGGCCCGCAGACGGTCTCGGCCTCGCCCTACCTGATCAACGCCGACTCGTTCCAGCAGGTCGGCCTCTACTTCCAGGACCAGATCAAGCTGACGCCGGAGCTGACCCTGATCCTCGGCGGCCGCCAGGACTTCGTCCAGAACACCGTCTACGACCGTCTGACGCCCGCCAACACCAACGGCCGCAACGACAGCGCCTTCACCTACCGGGCGGCGGCGATCTACAATTTCGACTTCGGCCTCGCGCCGTACATCATGTACGCGACCTCGTTCCAGCCCGAGATCGGCACGGACATCAACAACCGGGCCTTCAAGCCCGATACCGGCGAGCAGGTCGAGGGCGGCGTCAAGTTCGAGCCGCCCGGCCAGGGCTACTTCCTGACGCTGGCCGGGTTCGACATCCACCGCAACAACGTGCTCACCCCCAACCCGGTGAACACGCTGTTCAACACCCAACTCGGCGAGGTGCGCTCCACCGGGTTCGAGGCGCAGCTGGTGGCCAACGTCGCCGACGGCCTCAACTTGGTGGCGTCCTTCACCAAATTCGATTTCAGCACCGTGCGGGATCCCGATCCGGCGCGGGTCGGCAAGACGCCGGTCAACATCCCTCAGACCCTCGCGTCGCTGTTCGCCGACTACACCATCCCGACCGGGCCGTGGCGCGGCTTCGGCTTCGGCGGCGGCGTGCGCTACGTCGGGAGCTCGTTCGCCGACGTGGCCAACACCCTGCGGGTACCGGACTACGTGCTGTTCGACGCGCAGGTGCACTACGACTACGAGAACTGGCGGTTCCAGGTGAACGCGACCAACATCGCCGACAGGCGCTTCGTAGCGTCCTGCCAGTCGACCACCTCCTGCTTCTACGGCGATGCCCGGCGGGTGCTGGCGAAGGTCAGCTACAAGTGGTGAGATGGGTTATAGCGGCTCCGCGCCGGGGCGGGCCCGGGCGCGGCGCGGCAGGCGCCACCGGGAAGCCCCCGCGGTGACGCTCGTCCCATCCACGCCCTCATCCTGAGATGCGGCGAAGCCGCCTCGAAGGAGGCCTCCAGAGGGCGCCGTGATCCCTGGGGGCCCCTGCGAGGCCTGCGCTGCGCTCCGGCGCCTCAGGATGAGGGGGAGGAATGGGAACCCGGGGGACCCGGCCGTTGCTCAACCGGACGCCGCCCCGGCGACGGATTGCGGCCCGGAGAGCCGGATGGGCAAGTTGTCGATCCGCAGGGACCGGCGCAGGCTTCGCGAGAGCGCGTCGACCGCCACCGTCATGAGAGCGGTGGCGGCGGTCAGCACCACGGCCACGTCGAGGCGCGGCACGGTCTCATAGGCGTTGAGGTTGAGGCCCTGGGCGCGTCGGCCCGGTAGGGAATCGCGTCGGCGTGCCGGCCCATCAGATAGGCGATGATTCCGGCATTGTGCAGCGCCAGCGCGATGATCGCCGGCAGCATCGAGGGACCGAGCAGCTGCAGGCAGAGATAGGCCAGCATGTATTCCGGCGTGGAGCGGACCACGACCAGCAGCGCGCGTCCGAGGGGCCGGCCGAGCGGCCCGGCGAAGCGCCGCGCGGTGAGCGGGAACAGCATCAGCGCCCCGAGGGCGGTGGCCACCAGGGCGATCTGCGCGAGAATCAGGGTCTGGGCCGTGCCGGGCAGGACCTGCTCGCCCAGGATCGGGTGCAGCCAGGACCAGAGCCGCGCTCAAGTCTCGGGTTCAGCCAGGGACGCGCCGCGCAGGGGCGCCGGCACGATGTCGTGGCCGAGGAGGCGCGCGAGGCTCGGCCCCACCGCGGCGCTGCCGATGGCGAGCGGCAGTGCCAGCACGGCGCCGGCCAGCAGGAGCGCCACGGTCCGGGCGCGCACCCAGAGCCGGCGCGTGCCGATCAGGACGTCGAAGATCAGGAGCAGGGCGCCTGCCTCTGCGTAGCGGCCCTGGCGGAAGGCGGATTCGAAGGAAAAGCGCATGGTCGGCAGGCCGATGAAGCCGAGCACGAGGCTGGAGCGCAGGCCGCATTCGAGTCGGTAGAGAGTGTCGTCGCGCATCCGCCCGGCCACCTCGGGCAGGCGGGCGTACAGGAAGGCCGAGACCGTCCCGATGCCGGCGCGCAGCAGCCGGACGGCCGCGAGGTCGGCCTCCTCGATGATCTCGGCCGCGCCGGGCCGGTTCATCGGCCAGGCCCGCAGCCCCCGATTGCCCGCATGCCGATCCTGCGGGCAGAAGGCCGGGATCGTGCCGCAGCGATCAGCGGTGGTGGCGGCGCATCATGGGGCGGTGATGGCGGCGGTGCATCATGCGGTGGCGCATCGTCCGCGACTGCATCCGCGCGTTGCGGTGCATCCCGCCGAAAGTGCCGTTGCCCTGAGCGGCGGCGTTCCTGCTGAGGCCGTCGCCGGGGGCGGCCAAGCCCGGGCCGGCAGCGCCGAGAACGAGTCCGAGCGCGAGCGTCGCGCCGAGGATGATCTTGTTCATGGGAGAGGATGTCTTTCCGCGACCCTGCGCCGCGCGGACCGAACGGATCAGCCTGACGGGTGTTCCGGGAGCAGGCGCGGATCGGGACGCGGCATCCTGCAGCAGGCCGGGATCTTCCTCCTGGGGCCGACCGCCCCGTTCCCAAGCGCTCAGGCGTTCGTCTCGAGCGCCCACAGGGTGAGCGGCCCCGGCAGCGCGGCATCCGGCACCGGAACGGCCCGGATCCCCGCCGGCAGCCTGTCGCCCGCCAGGGCGAGGAAATCCCCCGAGGCCGCGACCTCGATCTCGGCCGCCTTGGCCCGGGCCTCGATCCGCGACAGGGCGTTCATGGCGGGTCCCAGCACCGTGTACTCGGCCCGCACGCCGTCGTCGAAGACGCCGACCAAGAGGTCGCCCGCGTGCAGGGCGACCACGACCCGCAGGGTGAAGAGCCCGTCGGCCGCCCGCCGGGCGTTGAGGGCGGCGAGCCGTCGGCGGATCGACAGGGCGCAGGCCAACGCCGCCCGCGCCTGCACGTCCGGGCGGCCGACCACGAACTGCACCAGCACCGCGTCGCCGACATACTTGTCCACGAGGCCGCCCTGCTCGGCCACGGCCGCCTGCGCGGCCGCCCGGACGGCGAGCAGGGCCGCCACCATCGTCTCGGACGGGTGCTCGCGGGAGAGCCGGGAGAAGCCCCGGATGTCGAGGACCATCAGGCAGGCGTGGCGCCGGTGGATGCCGAGGCTGGAATCCCCGTCCTCGGCGGCGAGGTCGAGGGCGACCGCGTCCGGCACGAAGCGCGCGAGCTGGGTCCGCTCGTGCTCCATGCGCAGGGCTCGCGCCACCGCGCTCCGCAGGCGGGTCATCCCGTCGATCACCAGGAGGCCCGCCGCCACGAAGGTGGCGAGCCCGGTGATCTGCGCCGTCGGGAAGGTGTCTGGGCCCGGGAACAGCTCCGGATGCGCCAGCCCGATCAGGAAGGCCGCGCTCCAGCACACGGTGACGAGCCCGCAGAACAGCAGCGTCTGCGCCACCCGCATGCTCAGGCCGGTCTGGAGCAGGAGCAGGAAGGCCGGCAGGCGGCTCACCGCATCGGCGCCGAGGCCCGCGCCGCCGCCGGCCAGCATGTGCTCGATGATCACGTAGACCGCGAGCCCGGCATTGAGAACGGTCCCGGCCCAGCCGTAGGCGTTCGCAAGCCGGCCCCCGCGCCGCTCGCCCAGACCGAACCAGACCGTGCCGAGGCCGTAGAGGCCGAGGATGAACCAGTGGCTCAGGGCGTGCAGCGAGCCGTCATAGGCCTGGGCCGCCATGAGCAGCACCAGCACGATGATGGCGCGCAGGCCGAGCAGGCGCAGACCGCCGCCCGCCTGCATGGCGCGCAGCACCGCCGCGTCGTCCGCACCCGCGGCCACCCGGCTCTCGGCCGGGATCCGGGCGGTCCGCAGGGCGGGAAGCGGCGGGCTCTCGGCGCCGCCGGAGGCCATCAGCCGCCCCGGCCGAGGCGCCGGGCCGCCGTGAACCGGTTGAGGAAGCGCGGCTCCTTCTCGGGGGCGATCCGCACCGCGAGGTGCAGGGTGCCGTCGGCCTCCGCGCGGCGGTCGAGGATCTCGGCGTTCTCGTAGAGCCAGTTCAGCGCCGCCCCGTCCTCCGGCGGCAGCGTCACGGCGAAGCTCGCGCGGTTGCGCCCAATCCGCGCCTCGATCCGGGCCGTGAGGGCGGCGAGCCCCTCCCCGGTCAAGGCCGAGACCAGAACCGGTGCGGTGCTGTCGCGGTCGTTGCGGGTCTTGGTCTGGCCGCTGAGGTTCAGCAGCCGCGTGCGCTCGGCCTCGTCGAGGAGGTCGGCCTTGTTCCAGACCTCGATGATCCGGTCGGTGCTGGTCTCGATGCCGAGCTCGCGCAGGACCTCGCCGACATCCTCGGCCTGCGCCTCGGAATCGACGTGAGAGACGTCGCGCACGTGCAGCAGCACGTCGGCCTCGATGGCGTCCTCCAGCGTCGCCCGGAAGGCGGCGATCAGCGGGGTCGGCAGATCGGAGATGAAGCCCACCGTATCCGACAGGATCACGGTCTCGCCGTGGGGCAGCTTGGTCGCCCGGGCGGTGGGGTCGAGGGTGGCGAACAACATGTCCTTGGCGGTGACCTCGGCCCGGGTCAGGGCGTTGAACAGGCTCGACTTGCCGGCATTCGTGTAGCCGACCAGCGCCACGATCGGGTACGGCACCCGCGCCCGGCTCTGCCGGTGCAGACCGCGGGTGCGCACCACCGCGTCGAGATCGCGCTCGATCCGGGTCATGCGCTCCTGGATCATGCGGCGGTCGGCCTCGATCTGGGTCTCGCCGGGGCCGCCCAGGAAGCCGAAGCCGCCGCGCTGGCGCTCCAAGTGGGTCCAGGAGCGGACGAGGCGGGACTTCTGGTAGGCGAGGTGCGCGTGCTCCACCTGGAGCGTGCCCTCGCGCGTCGAGGCGCGGCGCCCGAAGATCTCCAGGATCAGGCCGGTCCGGTCGATGACCTTGGCGCCCCAGGCCTTTTCCAGGTTGCGCTGCTGCACCGGCGAGAGAGCGCAGTCCATCACCACGAGGCCGATCTCACGGGCCCGGATCAGGCCGGCGATCTCCTCGACCCGGCCCTTGCCGAGATAGGTCGAGGGCCGGATCCGCGGCAGGCTGACGGCGAGGCTCTCGACCACGTCGAGCTCGATGGCGGCGGCCAGCCCGGTCGCCTCGTCGAGGCGCGCCTCGACGGAACGGGTGGGCGCGGCCGGTCCGTGTCCCGACCCTTGCGCGCCGCGCGCCAGATAGGGCCCGATCACCAGGGTGTGGGTCGCCGCGGCGATCTCGCCCTCGGGGGCGGCCTGCGCCTGGAGGCGGGCTTCGCCGGACGTCAGGGTTTCGGTCATGCAGCCTTTGGACACCGCCGGAGGCCGGCGGCTTCGTTCGAGAGGTCGGACCGTCAGAATGGGGATGCGGGCGGGCCGGGCCAAGATGCCGGCAGGGGGCGGAAACAGATATCCGTCGGCAAGTTGGGGCCTTCACCCCCCGCAGTGGCGGCGCTGTTCACACAGCGGCTTTTGCAGGGCGCGACAGGCCTCCTCTCCCGTGCGGGAGAGGGGGCCCGCGTTCCGTCCTGATCCCTGTCGTCGGACCCGTTACACGCTTCGGCCGGTGACCCTCACGCCTTCTCGGCGGTCTCGTCCGGTTCGAACAGCTGCACCGGGTGACCCGGCATGATCGTGGAGATCGCGTGCTTGTAGACGAGCTGGGAATGGCCGTCCCGGCGCAGCAGCACACAGAAATTATCGAACCACGTCACCACGCCCTGGAGCTTGACGCCGTTGACGAGGAAGATGGTCAGCGGGATCTTGTTCTTGCGGACATGGTTGAGGAACGTGTCCTGAAGGTTCTGTGCGCGTTCGCCCGCCATCTTCTTGGCCTTCTTGTTGTCCCGGTTCGGTCCGTCCGGGATGGGTGCGCCGCGGGCCGGATCGTCCGATCACCCCGTCCGCGGCCGTGTATACAAACACCATGACTTCGCGAAAGCGTGGGCGCAAGCAACCCCCGCTGCAGCCGATCCGTGACGGATCGGCACCGCTCTCAACGCGCGCCGCCCCCGAGCTTCACGGTCCGATACCGAGGGACTTCAACTTGCGGTGCAGGGCCGAGCGCTCCATCCCGATGAACTCGGCGGTGCGCGAGATATTGCCCGAGAACCGGGCGATCTGCGCCACGAGGTACTCGCGCTCGAAGATCTCGCGGGCCTCCCGGAGCGCGAGGCTCATCAGCTTCTCGCCGCCCGCACCGCCCGGGGTGGTCGGCACCAGGGCGCCGATCTCGGAGGGGAGCATCTCGGAGGTGACCTCCTGCTCCGGGTCTGCCTGGGTGAGGATCATCAGCCGCTCGACGTTGTTCTTGAGCTGGCGGACATTGCCCGGCCAGTTGTGCGACTGGAGCACCGCCATCGCGTCCTCGGCGATCCGGCGCTTGGGCAGGCCGGTCTGGGACGAGATGTTGTCCATGAAGAACTGGATCAGCTCGGGCACGTCCTCGCGGCGCTCCGCGAGCGAGGGCACCCGGATCGGCACCACCGAGAGGCGGTGGAACAGGTCCTCGCGGAACCGGCCGGCGGCGATCTCCTCCTGCAGGTCCCGGGAGGACGACGAGATGATCCGGACATCCACGTGGACCCGCGTCGTGCCGCCGACGCGCTGGAAGTTCTGATCGACGAGGACGCGCAGGATCCGGTTCTGCGTCTCGCGCGGCATGTCGGCGACCTCGTCGAGGTAGAGGGTGCCGCCATGGGCCTCCTCAAGAGCGCCGACCCGGCGCCCGCTCTCGCCCTCGACCCCGAACAGCTCCGCCTCCATGGTCTCGGGCAGGATCGCCGCCGCGTTGAGGAGCACGAAGGGGCCGTTCGCCCGCGCCGAGGCCTTGTGCAGGCTGCGGGCGGCGAGTTCCTTGCCCGAGCCCAACGCCCCGGTGATCATCACCCGGGCGTTGGTCGGGGCTACCCGCTCGATGGTCTGGCGCAGCTGGTTGATCGCCAGCGAGCCGCCGACGATCCGGCTGGCGTTGCCGGAGCGCGCCGTCAGGTCGCGCACCTCGCGCCGGAGCCGCGAGGCCTCCAGCGCGCGCTCGGCCACCAGGATCAGCCGGTCGGCCTTGAACGGCTTCTCGATGAAGTCGTAGGCCCCCGCCTTGATGGCCGAGACCGCGGTCTCGATGTTGCCGTGGCCCGAGATCATCACCACCGGCAGGTCGGGATTGGACGCCTTGATCAGGTCGAGCACCTGCAGGCCGTCGAGCCGGGAGCCCTGCAGCCAGATGTCGAGGAAGACGAGGTGCGGCCGTCGCGCCTCGATGGCGGCGAGCGCCTCGTCCGAGCTGCCGGCCGTGCGGCAGCGGTGTCCCTCGTCGTCCAGGATGCCGGCCACGAGGTCGCGGATGTCGGCCTCGTCGTCGACGATCAGGATATCGGCGCTCATGCGTGCATCTCCGCGATCCGGGGGGCCGTCGGCGCGGCGCCCTTCTCCTCTGTCGTGACGGGACTGGTCTCGGGGGGCGCCGCGGCCGGCTCGGGCCCGTGCTCGCGCGGGACCCGCATCCGCACCTGGCCGCCGCGGCCGGCGGGATTGTCGTTCAGCTCGATCCCGCCGCCGTGCTCCTCAAGCACCTTGCTGACGATGGCAAGCCCCAGCCCGGTGCCGCCCTCGCGGGTTGTCATGTAGGGCTCGAGCAGCCGCTGGCGTCCCTCGACGGGGAATCCCTTGCCGTTGTCGGTGACGGTGATCACCGCGAATCCGTCCTCGACCGCGAGGCTCAAGGCGATCTTGCCCTTGCCGAGCTCGGCCTCCGGCACCTCGGCCACCGCCTCGACGGCGTTCTTGAGGATGTTGGTGATCACTTGGCTGAGCAGCCGGATGTCGAAGGCCGCCACGATCTTTTCGGAATTGCCCGCGCCGTCCTGCCCTGAGCCCGTCTGGGCCGAGAACGCGAAGTCGATGTCCGGGTGCGCCACGCGCATCATGAACAGGTTCTGCTTGGCGATCTCGGTGAGGTCGTTTGGGGCGATGGCGGGCTTGGGCATCCGCGCGAAGGCCGAGAACTCGTCGACCATGCGCTTGATCTCGTCCACCTGGCGCACGATCGTGGCGGTGCACTGGTCGAACACCTCCTTGTCGGCGGTGATCACCTTCCCGTACTTGCGCCGGATCCGCTCGGCCGAGAGCTGGATCGGGGTCAGCGGGTTCTTGATCTCGTGGGCGATGCGGCGGGCGACATCCCCCCAGGCGGAGCTGCGCTGCGCCTGGACGAGGTCGGTGATGTCGTCGAGCGTCACCACCGAGCCGCGGGAGGCCCCTTGCGCCTGCTCGCTCGTCACGCGCACCGTGACGGTGCGCTCGCCCCGGGACCGGGTGAGCTGGATCTGCTGCTGCTGCAGGCTGCGCTGCCGGGCCTCGCTCTCGGCGAGCACGGGGGCGAGTTCGGGCACCGCGCGGGCGAGGGGCTGGCCGACCAGGGCGTCGCTCGCGAGGTCGAGCATCCGCTCGGCGGCCGGGTTGGCGATGGTGACGAAACCCGCCGCGTCGAGGCCGATCACCCCGGGCGAGACCCCCGACAGCACGGCTTCGGTGAAGCGGCGGCGGGTGTCGATCAGGTCGCTCGCGGCGATCAGCCCGGCGTGCTGGCGGCGCAGCTCCTGGGTCATCTTGTTGAAGCTCTCGCCGAGATGGGCGAGGTCGCCGCTGGTCTTCTTGGTCGGCACCTGGGCGTAGAAATTGCCCGACGCCACCTGGTCGGCGGCGTTGATCAGCCGCCGGATCGGCGCCACGAACCGGTTGGCGAAGTTCATCCCGAACCACACCGCCGACAGGAGCGCGATCAGGGCGATCAGCAGGAAGACCGACGCGAAGGTGATCTGGATCGAGCGGCGCAGCGAGTCGTAGGTGAGGTACTCGGCGGCCGCGGCCCGGGACACGCCGGGGAAGTCGATGGCGAGCTGGCTCACCTCCCGCTGCACCATCAGCACGGCGTCGTCGTAGGCCGGCATGCGCAGGAGCGCGGCGAAGACCCGGCCCTCGGTGGGCAGCAGGCAGATCGGGTCGGCCGAATTGGCCGCATCCTCGAAGGCCGCCGCCGAGGGCAGGCGGTTCGTCTTCAGGACGTCGATCTTGGCCCGGGCCACCACCTCGGTGGGGCCGCGCATGATCTGCGCCACCGGCAGGCCGAGATTGGTCGCCCGGGTGGTCAGGAAGGTCTGGAACCAGTCCCGGTTCACGTCGAAATTCGGCCGGGCCCGGGTCAGGTCGTCGGCGAGGATGCGGATCTCGCGGGCGAGGCTCTGGCACTGGTTCTCCTGGTAGGCGTCGGCCACCTCCACGGATTTCAGCACCACGTCGCGGACCCGGTCGGTGAAGCCCAGCGACAGGCCCCGGTCGATCGTCACGGACGCCACCACGGCGAGCAGGATCGTCGGCAGGATCGCGATCAGCGAGAACAGGCCGACGATGCGGGTGTGCAGGCGCGCCACCGCCGCGTTGGCCTTGCGGGCGTGCAGGAAGACCCGCGCCTCCCAGGCGATGACCACGGCGAGGCCGAGGACCAGGGCGGCGTTGATGGCGAGCAGCGTCACGCCGTAGGCCGGCGTCGGCGTCACCCGGATCACCCCGGCCAGGATCAGGAAGGTCGCCAGCGCCGAGACCAAGGCGGTGACCACCACGACCGCCCCGATCCAGCCCGGGCCGCGCGGCCCGGGTCGCAGCGAATCCGCCAGAGCCATGTCCTGACCCGTCCCGTCGCCAGCCCCCTCGGGGTCAGGCGCCGGGCCTTCCTCTGTCCGTGAGCGTCTCAGGAACGGCATGACTGGTGCAGGGCCACAACAGTGTGGCGGAATTAATACGAATGGAGCCGGGCTCGAACAGGATCCGGAAGGCGATGCGCCGCAGCGGAGCGCCCTTGACCGTGCCGGCACCCACCCCTAACCCCAGCCCCGGAGGCGAACGGGGTCTGGTGGCCCTCCTGGTCTTCAAAACCAGCGGTACGCCAACAGCGTACGGTGGGTTCGATTCCCATCCGCTTCCGCCTCGTTTCATACAATCTGAGCCGCAAGAGCAGTGTTCGCCCATATCCAGGCGACAGAGGCGGCGAAATTGGCAATAGTGATTCGTCGGAACACCGGGTTTCCCGGCTCGTTTCCCGCGATAGGTCGATCCTGCGCCGGTGCCGCCGTGAAGATCCGTTCCGCCGTCTCCCTCCCGTTCCCGCCGGCCCGAGCCGGCCGCGCGTGCTGAGGCCGGCCATGCTCGACAGACTCGTGACGCTCATCCCGCCCGGCGCCCGCGAGGCGCTGCGGGCCCTCGCGGCCCGCCGGCCCCTGCGTGAGGTGGAGGCCGGCTCCACCGTCCTGCCGGGCCTCGACACGAAGCCTGCTCCGATGGCGCCCCTGCAGCCGCCGGCCGCCACCAACGACAACCCGCTCCAGGCCCTCCACGAGGCCGTGGAGCGCGACCTGCGGGCGAGCGGTCACCTGAGCTGAAGGCGTCAGCGCCTGGCCGGAGCCGGGTGGCCGGCCGCCCCGGCCTCGATCCAGTGGCAGGCCGTGGTGCCCCGCACGCCGGCGCAATCGTAGCTCTGGCCGCCCAGCGATACCCGGTCGACGATGCCGGTGATCTCCGCGCGCGGCAGCGCCGTGCAGCCGAGATGGTCCGCCTTCGGATCGGCGAGCTGCGCGGCGGCAGCCTGGGCGCCGGCGCGCATCAGCATCCGGTAATTGGCCAGCGACGGGCATCCGATCACCGGCGGCCCGCCGCGCCGGTCGGGCCCGCCCTTGTCCTGGCCGCCCTTCTCGGGCGTGGCCCGGCCCGGCGCCCGGGGCGCCTGCTGGGCCAGCGCCGGTATTGCGGAGAGGCCGAGCGCCAGGGCAAAGATGCGGAGAAGCCTGCGAGTCATGCCCGGCTCCCTAGCATGAGGCCGCGTGGCCTTCGCAGCCGCCGCATGGCCGCGCCCCCGGCGGGTCCATGGCCCTCCCGGAGGCCTGCGCAAGCGTCAAGGCTCGGCTGCGGCCATTCCGGCTTGACCGCAGGCCCGCCATTTGCGAGCGCCGCGGGCGACAGTTGAGGAGTGGCCATGGCGACGGCGATCGACAGCGACCAGAAGCTGCACCTGGTCTTCGGCGGCGAGTTGCAGGATCTCGACGGCGTCCGGTTCCGGGACGTCAAGAATCTCGACATCGTCGGCATCTTCCCGGATTACGCCTCCGCCCAGGCCGCTTGGCGGGCCAAGGCGCAGGCCACCGTCGATAGCGCGCAGACGCGCTACTTCGTGGTCCACCTGCACCGGCTGCTGGAGCCGTAGGCCCCCTGCGCGGGGACAGCGTTCCGGTGCGGCGCAGCCGTGAAGGCCGCGTGAAGGCATTGTGACACTTCCTGCCCGCTGCTAAGAGCCTCGCCCGTCATCGGATCGTTCCGGTCTCCAGGGACCGGTATTCGGAGCGCGGCGGGAAGTCCGGCCGCGAGTGAGCGGCCGCCCATGAAATCCTCGATCAAGATCATCGCCGGTAATGCCAGCCGGCCCTTGGCCGAGGCGATCGCCGCCTATCTGGAACTGCCGCTGGCCAAGTGCATGGTCCGGCGCTTCGCCGACATGGAGATCTTCGTCGAGCTGCAGGAGAACGTGCGCGGCGAGGACGTGTTCATCGTCCAGTCGACCTCGTTCCCGGCCAACGACCACCTGATGGAACTGCTGATCATGATCGACGCCGCGCGCCGGTCCTCGGCCCGGCGCATCACGGCGGTGATCCCCTACTTCGGCTATGCTCGGCAGGACCGGCGCACCTCGGGCCGCACCCCGATCTCGGCCAAGCTGGTGGCGAACCTCATCACCGAGGCGGGCGCCGACCGCGTCCTGACCCTCGACCTCCATGCCGGCC
This sequence comes from Methylobacterium sp. CM6257, assembly GCF_054611515.1. Taxonomy (NCBI): domain Bacteria; kingdom Pseudomonadati; phylum Pseudomonadota; class Alphaproteobacteria; order Hyphomicrobiales; family Methylobacteriaceae; genus Methylobacterium; species Methylobacterium sp. CM6257. The sequence continues at coordinate 2,867,555 of NZ_CM137735.1, read as the reverse complement.
AGATCCAGGGCTTCTTCGACATCCCCACCGACAACCTGTTCGCCGCCCCCGTGATGGTGCGCGACATCAAGGAGCGGCTGCCGAGCGCCGACCGGATGGTGGTCTCGCCCGACGTCGGCGGCGTGGTGCGGGCGCGGGCCATCGCCAAGCGGATCGACTGCCCGCTGGCCATCGTCGACAAGCGCCGGGAGCGTCCGGGCGAGTCCGAGGTGATGAACATCATCGGCGAGGTCGAGGGCCGCTCCTGCATCCTCGTGGACGACATCGTCGATTCGGGCGGCACCCTGGTCAACGCCGCCGAGGCGCTGCTCAATGCCGGCGCCAAGGACGTCTCGGCCTACATCACCCACGGGGTGCTCTCGGGCGGCGCGGTCTCCCGCATCGCCGCCTCGCGGATGAAGGAGCTGGTGATCACCGACTCGATCCAGCCGACCCAGGCGGTCAAGCTCGCCCGCAACATCCGGGTGGCGACCATCGCGCCGCTGCTCGGCGAGGCGATCGGGCGCACGGCGACGGAATCCAGCGTCTCCAGCCTGTTCGACTGAGCCCAGCGCGGGCGCGCCGCCCGAGATCCACCCGGAGACTTAGCCGCAGTTCCGTCCGCGCGGGAGGGCCCTATCTTGCCCAGCCGGAAGGCGTTCGGTCTGGGAGCGGACACTGAGTCGGGCGCGCATCATCGGCATCCACGGGCTGGCCAACAAGCCGCCGCGCGACGAGAAATCGGCGTGGTGGCGCGCCGCGATTGGCGAGGGGCTCGACCGCAATCTCGGCCTCCGGATGACCGAGGCCGACCTGCCCTTCGCGTTCGTCTATTGGGCCGACCTGCGCTACGAGCAGCCGCTCTCCGGGGACCGCAACCGCGAGCCGTACAGGCCCGATCACGGCCTCGGGCCGTTCCCCTCCCCCGCGGGCGATCCCGAGGCCGCCGAGCCGACCCTCAGCGACCGGATCTATCGCGGCCTCTCGCACCTGCAGGAGGCCGCCGGGCTGACCCCGGTGGACGACCTGATCCTGGAATACCGCCTCGACGACCTCTGGGGCTACTACGAGGACGCGGCCTTCCGGGAGGCGGCCCGCAGACGCCTGGGCGCGGCGTTGCGGGAGGCCAAGGGCTGCGACGTGCTGATCGCCGCACACTCGATGGGCGGCCTGATCGCCTACGACGTCCTGCGCGCCGCCGAGGCGGACGGGACGCCGCTGCCCCGCTGTGCCCTGGTCACGCTGGGTTCTCCCCTGGGGCTCGCCGAGCTGAAGCTGAAGCTCGCCGGCGAACACGGCGATCTGCGGGTGCCGGCCGCGCTCACCGCCTGGACCAACCTGATGGACCGGCAGGACATCGCCACGGTGGGCGACGACCTCGCCGACATCTATGCGCCGAACGCCGACGGCGTGCGGGTCCGGGACGTCCCGGTTATCAACGCCTACCGGAGGCCGGACGGCGGCGAGAACCGGCACAAATCCTACGGCTACCTGCGCACGCCGGAATTCTCGAAGACCGTGGCGGGGTTCCTGGCGGAAGGGAGCTGAACCCGGCGGCCGGCGAGCCGGCCGCCCGGCATCCCCGCCTCAGAGCCGACCCGGCACGGCCTCCCGCAGGACGCGCTCGGCGGCGGCATCCTCGATCTTGTTGATCAGCCGGTTCGCCTCGTGCTCGTCGCGCAGGGTCTTGGCCAGCGTGAAGGTCGTGCCCGTGAGGAAGATCGCCGCCATGGCGAGGTAGCCCTTGATCCAGATATCCGCGGGCAGGAAGAAGATCCCGAGCGCCAGCATGGCGGCGGCCGCGGCGAAGCTGACCAGCGTGAAGGTCTTCCAGGCGGCGGTATGGGGCATCTGCGGTGTCATCGGTCGTACTCCTCGGGTGACGGGTGAGAATCGGGGGACGCGCTCAGGCCTGCGCCCTGAGGCGGTCGAGCACCGCCCGCGGGTCCGTGCGGGAGCGGCCGTAGCCGGCGGCGTCGAGATCGGCCTCGATCCCGGCCGCAGCCTGGATCTCCAGCTCCGCCAGCGCGGCGGCGACATCCGCCTCGGCGGTCTGGCGCTCGCGCAGGCGCGCCAGCGTCCGCTCGGCCTCCCCGAGCGCCCCGGCCGACAAAGCCGTGACCCGGCGCCCCTCGAGCCCCGCCCGCCGCAGGGCCTCGATGGTGCGGGCGGTCTGGAGCCCGCGGTCGAGATCCCGCAGCCGCTCGCCGCCCTGGGCCACCAGGCGCTTCAGCCGCTCGACCTCGGCGGCAAAGCGGCCCGCGGCGGCCCGCCGGTCGGCACGCTCGTCCTCCAGGGCCGCGATGAGGCCGGCGGCCTCGCGCCCGAGATCCTCGCGTCCGTCGGCGAGCGCCCGGCGCGCGCCGTCTGAGAGGGAGCCGATGCGGGCGCCGATCGCGTCCAGCGCGCGCGCCTCGGCGGCGTGGTAGGCCATGGCGACGGCGAGTTCGCGCCGGGCTGTGGCCAGCGCGCCCGCCGCGTCCCGGATCTGCTGGCGCAGGATCGTCACAGCGTGCGCGTCATGAATCGCCTGCGCGTTGTCGGCGACCACGCCCCGCATCAGGATGGAGAGGGTCCTCATCACGGTTCACCTCGCGGAGACGGCGCTCCGGATCCCGTCCAGAATTTTTTGAACGCCGTTCACGAAACAAGCAATCACAGCGCGAAGCGTGGCGCAAGGGATAAAATGAACAGTGTTCAAAAAAAGATGCGGGGCCGCCCGCGGAAGGGGCAGACCGACCGGGCCGCCGATCGCCGAGCGCTGATCGAGGCCGCGGTGGCGATCCTGAACGAGGTCGGCTCGGGGGGCCTGACGGCCCGCAATATCGCGGAGCGGGCCGGCACCGCGGTCGGCTCGGTCTACACGCAGTTCGACAGCCTGGAAGTTCTGCGGCTGGAGGCGAATGCCATCACCATGCGCCGCCTGCGGGACGCCCTGACGGACGCGCTTGCCGCCTGCCCGTCTCGGGAGACCGATGACCGGCTCCTGTGCCTGGCCGACGCCTACCTGGCCTTCGCGGCCGAAAACCACGCCGCCTGGGCGGCGATCTTCGAGCGGCGCACCGTGGCGGCCCCCGACTCGGTCCAGGCCGATATCGCGGCCCTGTTCGAGATCCTGGAAGGCGTGCTGCGCGACGGAGGCCGGCTCCCCAAGGCGGAGATCCCCGTCATGGCCCGAGCGCTCTGGTCCAGCGTCCACGGCATGACATACCTGGCCGATCTCGGGAGTCTCGGGCCGCTCGGGGCGGGCGACGTGCGCCCGATGATCGACGCCCTGGTGCGCGCGGTGGTGCGGGGCTTCGCGGAGAGCTGAGCGTCCGCGAGGACCACGAAAGCGGCGTCGGAGCTGGGCCCACCGCTGGCGCGGCCTTAATCCATCCACCCCCTCATCCTGAGATGCCCACGTCAGCGGGCCTCGAAGGAGGGCTCCGGAAGGCGCCGCGATCCCTGGACGACGCCTTCGAGGCCCCCGCTGCGCTCCGGCACCTCAGGATGAGGGGGATGGGTTGGAGGGGCCTGCAGGCCGGGACGGCGGCCCTGCGCCAGTCCACCCCGCCTCAGGTCGCCTTGACCTCCGCCAGGAACACCCGGACAGCTTGGCCGAACGCGTCGAGCCCCGGGTGAGGCCGCACGCGGTCGTGAGCACCTGCTCGGAGGGCGTCCCGGTCTCGCCGGCGCCCAGGCGCAGATCGGCGATGGTCTCGGACGCGCCCTGTGCCCCATGGCGGCTTCCACCCCGTGGGTCACGTCCGCCGGGTTGCGGGTCTCGGTCATCCGGTCCTGCTCGACCTGCCCCTTCAGGCTGAAGAGGCCGATCCCCGAACCACCACAATGCCGATCCTCATCCGCGCCCCAGGCGATGATGATTTCAGGTTGTGAAAACTGTGACGCTTTCACGCTAGCGGATCGTGGAGGCAGGATCCGGCCCTTGCGCGCGTGCGCTCAAGCCTGTCCACTCCGGCGCCAACAAAAAGCCCGGCCTCGAACCGGAAGCCGCCGGGCCACAGGGAGAAGCGTCATGGTGCGTGCGTCGCGGACGGGCTCGATTCTGCGGAACTGCCGCCGCCTCTTTCGGGCGGGGCCGGCGGCCCTCGTGCTGGCCGGGCTGGCCCTCACCCTCCCCGCCCGGGCCGACGATTCCAAGGTCCGGATCAGCCGGCAGCCGGGCTTCGTCTACCTCCCGGCTGTGCTCGCCGAGCAGCACAAGCTGATCGAGAAGCACGCCAAGGCGGCGGGCCTCGGGGACGTCACGGTGGAGTGGGTGAACCTCACCAGCGGTGCGGCCGGCAACGACGCGCTCCTGTCGGGCAACATCGACATCGTCGACAGCGGCTCCACCAACATGCTGCTACTCAACGACCGGACGCGGGGCGACGTGAAAGGCCTGTGCGGCGTCGGCTCGACGCCGATGCTGCTGCTGACCCGCAACCCGGACGTGAAGACGCTCAGCGACTTCTCCAGCAAGGACAAGATCGCGCTGCCATCCGTGAAGGTCTCCTCGCAGGCGGTGCTGCTCCAGATCGCCGCCAAGAAGGCCTTCGGGCCCGAGAACGCGACCAAGCTCGACCCGCTCACCGTCCAACTCGGCCATCCTGATGCTGTGGCGGCGCTGGCGAGCCCGCACAACGAGGTCAACAGCCACTTCTCGCTGCCGCCGTTCCAGCAGCGCGAGCTGCAGGATCCGGCGATCCACAAGGTGCTGAACTCCTACGAGTTGGTGGGCGAGCCGGTGAGCAACGCGATCTTCTACGCCCGGACCGGCTGGTACAATCGCAACCCCAAGCTCGCCGCCGCCATCGTGGCCGCCATCGACGAGGCCAATGCCGAGATCGCCAAGGACCCGCTCCAGGCGGCCAAGGACTACGTGGCGGCCACCAACGAGAAGACGCCCCCCGAGACCCTGGTCGAGATCATGAAGGAGCCGGGGACGAACTTCTCCACCACCCCCTACGGCATCATGCTCCAGGCCCGGCACTTCTACGCGATGAAGACCATCAAGGCCGAGCCCAAGGACTGGAAAGACACGTTCTTCCCGATCGTCCACAACCGGCCGGGGAAGTAGGCCCCCCGGCCGGTCAGTGCGCCTCCACGGGCCCGGCGGCGCGCTGCGGCTTCCTGAGGATCGCCACCACCGCGAGGCTCGCCACGAGGCTCACCCCCACCAGCCAGAACCCGTCCGCGTAGGCCATGACATAGGCCTCGCGGCGGACTTGGGCGGCGAGCTGGCCCAGCGCGACGCCCTTGGCGGCCAGCGGGTCGGCGATGCGGGCGTGCATCCCGGCCGCCAGCGCCGCGAGCCGGTCCTGGGTGCGGGTGGCGTTGACGGTGATCGCCTCGGCCAGCATCGAGAAGTGGAAGTGCTCCCGCCGGTCGATCATGGTCGACAGCATGGCGATGCCGATCGAGCCGCCGAGGTTGCGCATCATGTTCGACAGCGCCGAGGCGTCCGCGGTGTCGCGGGGCGCGAGGCCGGCCGTCGAGAGCTGCGAGAGCGGGATCGTGAACAGCGGCTGGCCGATGGCCCGCATGATCTGCGGCAGGATCAGCTGGTCGGCGCCGACGTCGTGGGTGAGGCCCACGTTGATCCAGCAGCTCGCGATGAAGAACAGCGTGCCGGTGACTACGAGGAGCCGCGCGTCCACGGCGCGCATGATCAGCGGCATCATCGGGAACAGCAGCAGCTGCGGCAGGCCCGACCACATCACCACGTAGCCGATCTGCTGGGCGTTGTAGCCCTGGATCTGCGCGCAGTAGACCGGGATGATGTAGATCGACCCGTACGAGACCGCGCCCAGCACGGTCATCAGCACGCAGGCGCCGCCGACCGAGCGGTTGGCCAGCACCCGCAGGTTGATGAAGGGCTTGGAAGCCGTCAGCTCGCGGACGATGAACCCGGCGATGCCGGCCGCCGCGAGCCAGCTCGCCTCGACGATCACCGGCGAGCCGAACCAGTCCTTGCGCTGGCCCTCCTCCAGCACGAAGGTCAGGGCCGGCAGGCCCGTCGCCATCAGGCCGATGCCGATCCAGTCGCCCTTGAGCAATTCGCCCCAGCGGGCCGGCGCCGCCTCGAAGGCGCCGAGCTGGATCGCGGCCGCGATCGGACCGAAGATCAGGTTCAGGTAGAAGATGTAGTGCCAGGACAGGTTGTCGGTGAGCCAGCCGCCGACCGTCGGGCCGATGGCCGGCGCGAAGGTCGCGGTCAGCCCGAACATGGCGATGCCGATCGCCTGCTGGCTCTTGGGCAGCCGCGTGCGCACGATCACGATCGCGGTGGGGATCAGCACGCCGCCCGTGAAGCCCTGGCCGGCCCGGAACAGGATCATCTGGCTCAGGGTCGTCGACAGCGCGCAGGCCAGCGAGAAGGCGGTGAACAGGATGGTGTTCACCGCGAGGTAGCGGCGCAGGCCGATCACCGAGGACAGCCAGCCGGTGAGCGGGATCACGATGATCTCGGCCATCAGGTAGGCGGTGGAGATCCAGCTCCCCTCCTCGGTGGAGGCGCCGAGCGCCCCCTGGATGTCGGCGAGCGACGCGTTGGTGATCTGGATGTCGAGGATCGCCGTGAAGGCGCCGAGGATCGCGCCGAACACGGCGAGCCAGTCCCGGGCGCTCGCCTTCGCCTCGGGCACGGCCACGGCCGGCACCGGGCTCATCGGGGCAGGGCTTCGCTGACCAGCGCCGGGGCGGGCCTCGGCCGGCGGCGGGCGGGATCCACCGGCTCCACCGGGTCGGCGGTGTGGACCGTGGCCTCCACCGACAGGCCGGGACGCAGGCGGGCGACCAGCGGGTCGGACGCGTCCAGGGCGACGCGCACGGGCACGCGCTGCACCACCTTGGTGAAGTTGCCGGTGGCGTTCTCAGGCGGCAGCAGGGCGAATTGCGAGCCGGTGCCCGGTGAGAAGCTCTCGATCCGGCCCTCGAATTCATGGTCGCCGAAAGCGTCCACCGTGAAGGTGACGCGCTGGCCCTCGACCATGTGCCCGGTCTGCGTCTCCTTGAAGTTCGCCACGAGGTAGATGTCGCGGCCCATGGGCACGAGAGTCAGGAGCCCGGTGCCGGGGGAGACGACCTGCCCGATCCGCAGCGCCCGGTCGCCCGCTACGCCGTCGATCGGGGCCACGATGGTGGCGTAGCTGAGGTCGAGCTTCACCCCCTCGACCTTGGCCTCGGCGCCCTCCAGGCTCGCCCGGGTGCTGGCCTCCAGGGCCTTCAGGCTGTCGATCTGCTTCTGCGCGGCGTCGAGGGAGGCGGCGGCCTTGTCGCGGGCGGCGTGGCGCTGGCGCAGATCGGAATCCGCCTGCTGCTGGCGCTGCACCGTGCCCGAGCCCGTCTGCAGCAGGTTCTGGTAGCGGGCGTATTCCTGCTGCGCGAAGGTGAGCGCGGCCTCGGCATTGGCGAGGTCGGCCTTCGACGAGGCGACCTGCGCCTGCTGCTGGATGATCGCCGAGGCGACGCCCAGGATCTGCGCCTTATCCTTCTCGACCTCGGCCTCAGCCTGCTTGAGCTGGACCCGGTAGGACCGGTCGTCGAGCCGGGCGATCACGTCGCCGGCCTTCACCGGCTGGTTGTCGCCGACCATCACCTCCGCGACGATGCCGGCGATGCGCGGCGCCACCGTGACCTTGTCGGACTGGAGGTAGGCGTCGTCGGTGGTCTCAAGGAAGCGCCCGATGGTCCACCAATGCCAGCCATAGGTTCCCGCCCCTCCGAGCGCCAGCAGGCCCGCCAGGGGCAGGACGATCCGGGCCCGGCCGCGGCGCGACTTCGTCGTGGGGCTGAGCGACGCGGCGGGTGCCGCAACGCCGCCCGCGACCGGGTCGGCGCTCTTGAAGCTGTCGCTGCGACGTGCGTCCATCGGGTGTAGCCAAAATCAAAACGGTACGGTATCGTATTGATAATGCGAGCTGCGGTTTCAGGCAAGGAGGATCGCGGGTGACGGTCACGGAGATCGAGCGGGCGGAGGCGGGGCAGCGGCGGGGCGGCCGGCCGACCCGCGCGGAGGCGGCCCGACGCGAGGCGCACCTGATCGCCGTCGCGACGACCCTGTTCATGGAGCGCGGCTTCGACGCCACCTCCATCGACGCGGTGGCCGAGGCCGCCGGGATGAGCAAGCCGACGGTCTACGCGCGCTACCGCGACAAGCGGGCGCTGTTCGAAGCGGTGCTGCGCGAGCGGATCGCCGCCTGGCTCGCGCCGCTCGCCGCCGCCGCGGAGGCCCAGGCGGCGCAGGCCGGGACCGACGACGTCGAGGCGACCCTGCACGACCTGAGCCGCACCCTGCTGGCCCATGGGCAGTCGCCGGGCGCGGCGATGCTCAAGCGCAACCTCGTGGCCCAGGCGCTGCAATTCCCGGACCTCGCCCGCCTCGCCCACGAGGAGGGCTGGCTGCGGGGCGTGCGCGCCGTGGCGCAGCTGCTCGCGGTCTTCGCCCGGCGCGGGCGGATCGCCGTGGCCGACCCGGAGATCGCGGCCGACCTGTTCCTCAGCCTCGTCCTCGGCCGGTCTTCCCAGGCGGCCCTCTACGGCATCGCGACCGACCCGGAGACGCAGGAGCGGCGGCGGCAGGCGGCGGTGCGGCTGTTCCTCGACGGGGTCCGTCCCCGCTGACGGATTGGCGGCCGTTCAGCCCAACCCGCGATTGCGCCCCTCCCCGCCCGGGCCTATATAGGTCTATCCCCATTCGACAGCGTGAGACGGGACGTCCGGATCGGTCATCCGGAGCCCGCGGCCCGATGCCCGGCCCCCGTCCCGCCAGGCCGGAGCACGAGAGACATGTCCCAAGGTCCGCTGATGCCGAAGGCGACCGCCGTGTGGCTGGTCGAGAACACCTCCCTGGCCTTCGAGCAGATCGCCGATTTCTGCAAGCTGCACCCGCTGGAGGTGAAGGGCATCGCCGACGGCGAGGTCGCGGCCGGCATCAAGGGGCTCGATCCGGTGTCCACCGGCCAGCTCACCCGCGACGAGATCGAGAAGGCCCAGAAGGCGCCGCACTACAAGCTGAAGCCCGCCGTGTCGAAGGTGAAGCTGCCGGAGGTGAAGCGCACCACCAAGGGGCCGCGCTACACGCCGCTCTCGCGCCGCCAAGACCGGCCGAACGCCATCCTGTGGCTGCTGCGCAACCACCCGGAGCTGAAGGATTCGCAGATCATCCGCCTGGTGGGGACCACCAAGGCGACGATCCAGCAGATCCGCGAGCGCACCCACTGGAATTCGGGCTCGCTCCAGCCGATGGACCCGGTGACCCTGGGCCTTACCACCCAGATCAATCTCGATTTCGAGGTCCAGCGCGCCGCGGCCGACCGGCCGGCGGCGGTGGCGGCCGAGTCCGGCGCCTCGCTGCTGCCGACGGAGGTCTCCACGGCCCGCGACGAGCACGACCGGGAGCACGAGGACGATCACGGCGGCCGCGAGGAGCGGCTCGATGCCGATTCGGTCTTCGCCAAGCTCAAGGGCCGGCACCACGACGAGGACGACGAGGAGTAATCCGGCGATCCGCCCCACCCTTGGACGGGCGGGTCAAGACGGTGGCTTGTGCAGGATGCGGGCCCCCTCTCCTCGCCGGAGAGGGGGCCCGCATCACGTCTGGCCGAGCCTGACTGCGCCGGCCACCGACGTGGCGGAGCGCGGATCGGTTTATTCCGGCAACGGCTTTCCTGTGGTCTCCGGCATGAACCAGGGCACGACGAGCCCGATGACGTAGACGCTCGACAGGGTCAGCGCCGCCGCGGCCACGCCCCCGAAGGAGGTGACGATCTGCCCGGCGATGATCGGGAAGATCCAGGCGATCAGTCGCGCGCCGTTGAACACGAAGCTCGCCGCCGTTGCCCGGACCGCCGGGGTGAACAGCTCCACGAGGTAGATCGCCATCCACGAGAAGGCGAAGCCCAGGGTGAAGAACCCGTTCAGGAAGGCGAGCCCCATGAACGGCACCAGCCCGCCCGTCCAGAGATAGCAGACGAGCGAGGTGATGATGCAGCCGATATAGGTGACGAGCAGGAAGGCGCGGCGCCCGATCGCGTCGGCCACGAAGCCGGAGATCACGTAGGCGGTGATCGCCCCGACATTGTAGATGATGCCCATGCGCGGGCCCCAGAGATTGGCCGGCTCACCCGCGGCCTTGGCGAGCCCCTCCGTGTAGGCCGGCAGCCAGGACGAAACCGCCCACCAGCCGACCGTGGTGGCGAAGGACAGGGTGGTGGCCAGCAGCACCCGCCGGCGGCTCTCGGGCTCGCGGACGATCTCCGCCAGCGTGAACGGGCGCTGCGCGGCGTGCGGGGCGTGGCCGGCATCCTCGGCGGTGGCCGCCCAGCGCTGCTCCCGCAGGGCCTGCATCCACTGCTCGGATTCCTCCAGCGCCCGCCGCAGGTACAGGCAGACGAAGGCCGGGAGCGCGCCGAGCGCAAACATGATCCGCCAGGACTCCTTGCCGAGCGGCTCCGTGGCGGCGAGCAACGCCCAGACGATGGCGGCCAGGACCGCGCCGCCGCCGAAGCCCGATTGCAGGAAGCCGCAGCCCTTGGGTCGCGCCCGGTTCGGCCAGGTCTCGGCCACGAGGGCGATGCCGGTGGACCATTCCGAGCCGATGGCGAGCCCGGTGATGAACCGCAGGACCGCGAGCTGCGTGAAGCTCCCGGCAAACGCCGTCAGCCCGGTGAAGATCGCGTAGCCCAGGATGGAGATCATCATCATGCGCTTGCGGCCGATATAGTCGGCGGCGATCCCGCCCATCAGGCCGCCGAGACCCCAGCCGAGCAGCGTGATGCCGATGGCCAGCCCCACGTAGGAGGCGGGCGCCTGGGCCTGCTCGGGGGTGAGGATCGAGGCGAGCGCCGGGCGCAGGGCGTAGACGAGGGCGACCGCCTCGTAGCCGTCGAAGATCCAGCCGAGATAGCTGCCCCAGAGAATGCGCCAGTGCCGCGGGGTGAGACCCGCGTACCAGGGGGCGCTGGCGGTCTCGCGCAGCCGGACGTCACCCGCGACCATCGCTTAATCCTTCCTCCCGGGCGCGCCCGCGGCGCCCTTCCCGTCCCGGTATACAGGTCGCCCGCGCCGTGTCGGCGCCTGTCGAGCGCCCGGCGGTCACATTCGCGTCGCGGCGTTCGGATCGCGCTCCGGCATCCGGTTGAGAGCCGTGCCCGATCGCGTTGCAATCGGGTGTCGACGTCGAGGACCACCACCGGCGGCCCGGTGGCGGTCAGCATCCGGGCGGCCGCGACGGCGCTGTCGTTGAGGAAAGCGGATTCCGCCGGCGGAATCCGCACGGGCCCGCCGGTAACGTTCGGGATCGTGCCGGGCCGGCTCGGGCGTGTGGACGATGCGCATCGGGGCGTGGAGGAGAGCATCGTCCGCCCGCGCGTCATCCGGGCCGGACCGCGCTCCCGGACTGGGCACACTCTCGACCGCCCGATCGTCTCGCGATCCGCACGGCCGCGCGGATCGCGGCCGGCATCCGTTTCGGCGTTCCCGGTTCCTCGGCCATGAGGGCGTTCGGATCGCTGACGAGCCATCCCGTCGAGTCGGGGACCTCGGCGGCGATCTCGCGCAACAGGGTGGGAACCCGCGCCCAGGGCTCGGTGACCGGTCCGGCACGCGGCCGGATCGTGCCCTGTTCCCGCCCGCCGGCGACGAGGACGTCCGGCCAGCGCGCGCAGAAGGCCTCGACGCAGGCGGGGTCGAAATGGCGGCCGCTCTCGGCGCGGATGCAGGCCAGCGCCGCCTCGAAGGACATCGCCTCCTTGTAGGGCCTCTGCGTGGTCAGGGCGTCGAACACGTCCGCCACAGCGACGATCCGGTCCGCCAGCGGGATCTCGGTGCCCGAGAGACCTCCCGGGTAGCCGCTGCCGTCCCATTTCTCGTGATGCGATTCAGCGATCTCGGCGGCGAGGCGGATCAGCGGCGATGCACTGCCGCCCAGGATGCGCTTGCCGATGGCCGTATGCGTCTTGATCAGGGCAAACTCGTCCGGGTCGAGCCGGCCCGGTTTCAGCAGGACGCCGTCCGAGATGCCCACCTTCCCGACATCGTGCAGCGGCGCCGCGAGATAGAGGTTGCGGCAGAAATCCGGGGCGAGCCCGAGCCCCTCGGCCACGATCTGGCTGTAGCGGGCCACCCGCCACGTGTGGTCGCCGGTGTCGCTGTCGCGGTACTCGACGGCCAAAGCCAGGCGGAAGATGATCTCCTCCTCGCGCTCGCGCATATGGCGCAGGGCGGCCTCCGCCGCGCCGTCGAGCCAGGCTGCCTGCTCGGCCAGCCGCCGCACCGCCTTGGCGAGCCGGATCATGTTGCGCAGCCGCACGGTCAGCTCGACGCCCCGCATGGACTTGTCGAGAAAGTCGGTCGCTCCCGCATCCAGGGCGGCGAGCCGCACCGCGTCCGAGATGTCGCTGGTGACCATTACGACCGGCACCTGGGCGTAGTGCGGGATGGTGCGCATGTGCCGGATGAAGGCGATCCCATCCATGGCGGGCATGTGGCAATCGACCAGGACGAGGTCGAAGGCGTGCATCTGCGCCTCGACGAGCGCCGCGGCCGGATCGCCGTGATCGGTCACGCTCACGTCCGGCTTGGCCTCCAGCAGCCGGCGCAGCCGCAGGCGCATGGTCGGGCTGTCGTCAACCAGGAGCGCGTCCATCATGAGCTCGCGAATCGCCTCGCGGGCACGCCCGGCGCGTTCAGGCGGCCCGACCCGGAGACGTGCCGTTGCCGGCGCTCACGTTTCGGCGCGCTGGCCGGCAGAGGAACAGAGGTTGCCGCCATTTCCATGTCTTCAGTGCTCGTTGAAAAGCAGTGAAGTCTTGCAAGTTAACGCTCAGTAAATAATCTGCGCAATGTTCTTGATCGTTCTGTGTCTTTAATGATGCTATTTTACACTTGTATCCAGGGAATTCAATTGGATATTGAGACAGAAAGGCAGCAAGATTCGGCATGAGAAGCCGCAGATAATAATGACGGCTGGCTGAGCTTATTTTCTGAGCTATGAACAGGATTGATACGGCCGCGGCATCGGCGCCCTGGGACGCTGACACGTGGGCAGGCCGAGGCTACGGTCAGGCGATAGCACGACGCGGTGGACGGAAGAGGCGCAGCCCGCCCCGGGTCTCCGCGCGTCGGCGCGGGCGGCGTGTCGGGAGGCGCCGGGGCGATGATGCGGTTCGATCTCACCGATCTCGGCCTGTTCCGGCACGTGGTCGAGGCCGGCTCGATCACCCACGGGGCGGCGCGGGCGAACCTCGCCTTGGCGGCGGCCTCGACACGGATCCGGCTGATGGAGGAGTCGCTCGGGGCTCCGCTCCTCACCCGCGGGCGGCAGGGCGTCAGCCCGACCCCGGCTGGGCGCGCGCTCCTCGTCCAGGCCCGGGAGGTCCTGGCCGGGGTGGAGCGCCTGCGCGAGGAGATGTCGGCTTTCTCGGGCGGCGCGGTCGGTCAGATCCGGGTGCTGGCCAACACCAACGCCCTGACCGAGTTCCTGCCGGACGCGCTCTCGGCCTTTCTGGCCGGGCATCCCGGGATCGGAGTCGAGATCGACGAGCGCACCTCCGAGGAGATCGTCGGGCTGGTGGCCGAGGGGGCGGCCGATCTCGGCATCCTCTCCGGCACGGTGGATACCGGATCCCTCCAGACCTTCCCGTTCCGGGAGGACCGGTTCGTCCTCGTGGCGGCCCGGGACCATCCCCTGGCGGCGCGCGCCGCAATTCCCTTCGCCGAGGTCCTCGGCCACGATCTCGTCGGCCTCGACCGTCGCAGCGCCATCAGCCGGTTCCTCGTGGCCCAGGCGGTCCGCGCGGGGCGGCCGATGCGCCTGCGGGTGCAGCTGCGCGACTTCGACGCCGTCTGCCGTCTGGTCGAGGCCCGGGTCGGGCTGGCGGTCCTCCCCGAGAGTGCGGCCGCCCGGGCGGCGCAGGGTCTCGCCCTGGCGGTGGTGCCCCTCGCCGACCCCTGGGCGCGGCGCGACCTGACGCTGTGCCTGCGCGATGTCGACGGCCTGCCGCCCTTCATCCAGGCCTTCGTGGCGCAGCTGCGTGCCTGAGATCCGGACCGGCATCCGGTCCCAGTGAGATTAACCATGTCCTTCGAAAGATGTGTTTCTTCGGAAACTTCATGTCCCAAGTGTAAGCTGCTGCTTCCGGCGAACGAAAATTACGTACGTGCATTGCGGATGACCTGGGCTCGGCCCTTTATGGTCGCGCCTGCACTCGGATCCCGCCGCGGGATCCGTTCCATCTTTCGCGCTGAAGCCATGAAACGTTCGATCGAGCCTTTCGACGTTGCCGTGATCGGAGCCGGTCTGGCCGGGAGTTGCCTGGCCGGGGCCCTGGCCCGGGCCGGAATCCGGGTTGCGCTGATCGATGCCCAGGCCGGTCGCGATGCGGCGCGGCGCGACTTCCGGGCGGAGAAGTTCGGGGCCGACCAGATGGCGCTGTTCGAGGGCCTCGGCTTCGGACCGGCGCTGACGGCCTGCACCACCGCCACCGAGGAGGTCGCGGTGGTCCGCTACGGCCGGCTGGCCTACCGGGAGGCCGCCCGCGAGTGGGGGGCGCATTACCCCGTGCTGGTCGGCGCCGTCCGGGCGGCCCTGCCCGAGGGGCTGCTGATCCCCGGCCGTGTCGCGGATCTCGACCTCGGGCCGGAGCGTCAGGCGCTCACCCTGAGCGACGGGCGCCGGATCGAGGCGCGCCTCGTGGTCCTCGCCACCGGCCTCGGTCAGGCGCTGCAGGCCAAGGCCGGCCTCACCCGGCGCGCGCTCAGCCCCCGGCACTCGCTGGCCGTGGGATTCGACATGGCCGCGCCCCGTGCGCACTTTCCGTTCCCGGCGCTGACCTACTTCTCCGAGCGGTTCGGCGGCCGCGATGCCTACCTGACCTTGTTTCCCCTCGGGGACGTGATGCGGGCCAACCTGTTCTGCTACCGCGGTCCCGGCGAGGCCTGGGTCGCGGAGCTGCGCCGGGATCCCGAAGCGACCTTGCGGGCCATGATGCCGCGCCTGTCCCACCACTGCCCCGATCTCGCGGTGGCCGACCCGCCCGAGGTCCGGCCGATCGACCTCGCCCGGACCGAGGGGGTGGAGCGCGACGGGCTGGTGGTGATCGGCGACGCCTTCCAGACCGCCTGCCCGATCCCCGGCACCGGGATCGGCAAGCTCCTCACCGATGCGGACCGGCTGGCGCGGGTCCACGTGCCGGCGTGGCTGGCCACCCCCGGTATGGGCCGGGACAAGATCGTGGCGTTCTACGCCGACCCGGTCAAGCGGGCCTGCGATGCGCGGAGCCTGCGCACCAGCCTCTACGCCCGCGGCCTCGCCGTGGAGACCGGTGCGCTCTGGCAGGCCCGGCGCCTGCGCAACCGGGTCGCCCGCACGGCGGTCCGCGTCGCCAAGGACGGGCCCCGTTCGGCGGCCCTGGCGCTCGGCCTCCGGCAGGCCGGCCTGTAGGGACGGATCCCGTCCCGGGCGGCGGGCCGGTCTTCCTTCGGGACGCGGTGCCGGCCGCGCCGCATTGCCCCGGAGCGTCCATGGTTTAGCTTCCCGGCTGATTCCGACGGCGCGGAGGGGGCTGGGCATGCCGATCGAGACCGTGGAGGCCGCTGGCCGCCGCCGGGGCGCCGACCTGCTGGTGGAGGTGCTGCGCTCGGAGGGCGTGCGCTACATCTTCGGCAATCCCGGCACGACCGAGTTGCCGCTCATCGACGCGCTGACCGAGGCGCCGGACCTCAGCTACGTGCTGGCCCTGCAGGAGGCCACCGCGGTGGCCATGGCGGACGGCTACGCGCAGGGCGCCCGCCGGCCCGCCTTCCTCAACCTGCACACGGCGGGCGGCCTCGGCCACGCCATGGGCGGCCTCGTCAACTCCCAGGTCTCGGGCACGCCGCTGGTGGTCACCGCCGGGCAGCAGGACCTGCGCCACGCGCTCACCGACCCGCTGCTGATGGGCGACCTCGTCGCCATCGCCGATCCGGTGATGAAATGGGCGCGCGAGGTGACGAGTCCGGACCAGATCCCGATCCTGCTGCGCCGGGCCTTCCACGATTCGGCTGCCGCCCCGTCCGGCCCGGTCTTCCTGTCCCTGCCCATGGACGTGATGGAGGCGATGACCGCCGTGCCGGCGGGCGAGACCTCGACCATCGACCAGCGGGCGGTGGCGGGCTCCCTCGACCGACTGGCGGAGCGGCTTGCCGCCATCGCGCCCGGCCGCCTCGCCCTGATCGCCGGCGACGAGATCGACGCCTCGGACGCCTCGGCGCAGATGGTGGCGCTCGCCGATCTGGTGGCGGCGCCGGTCTACGGCTCGTCCTGGCCGGCCCACATCCCCTTCCCCACCGCGCACCCGCTCTGGGCCGGCAACCTGCCCACCCGGGCCGACGCCATCGCGGGCATCCTCGGGCGCTACGACGCGGTGTTCGCGCTGGGCGGCAAGTCGCTGATCACCGTGCTCTACTCGGAGGTCTCGGCGGTACCGTCGGGGACGCAGGTGTTCCAGCTCTCGGCCGACGTGCGCGACCTCGGGCGCACCTACGCCACCTGCCTGTCGACGGTGGGCGACATCCGCGCCTCGCTGGACGCCCTGCTGCCGCTGCTGGCCCCCCGCCTTGCCGACCGTGCCGACGCTTTTGCGCACCTGCGCGCCCAGGCCGTGACCGCGCGGGCCGAGCGGCGGGCGAGGCTCGCTGCCGCCGCCGACGCGGCCTTCGACGATCCGGTGATCGCGCCGCTGGTGGCCGCCCGCGAGGTGGCCCGGGCGGTCGGGGCCGAGACCACCATCGTGGACGAGGCGCCCGCGACGCTGACCCACCTGCGCACCTTCCTCGACAGCCCCTCGGCCCATCAATACGCGGCGATGCGCGGCGGCGTGCTCGGCTGGGGCATGCCGGCCGCGGTGGGCTTCTCGCTGGGGCTCGACCGCGCGCCGGTGGTCTGCGTGGTCGGCGACGGGGCGGCCATGTACTCGCCCCAGGCGCTCTGGACCGCTGCACACGAGAAGCTGCCGGTCACCTTCGTGGTGATCAACAACGCCGAGTACAACATCCTCAAGTCCTTCATGAAGGGCCAGGCGCACTACGCCTCGGTGCGCGCCAACCGCTTCATCGCCATGGACCTCACCGACCCGCGGATCGATTTTTTGGCACTTGCCACCTCGATGGGGGTCCCTGCGCAGCGGGTGACCCGGGCCGCCGACATCGCCCCGGCCATCGAGGCCGGGATCCGGTCGGGGGGCGCCAACCTCGTGGAGGTGGTGGTGCGGTCGACGTGAGCGGGGCACTCACTCCAGCCCCGGCACCGGTGCCCCGAAAGCCGCCGCCAGCAGCACCGCGTTGAGGCCCAGCACCACGACCGCCCCCGCCACGGCGGCCGCCTGGGTCAGCGGGCCGTTGGCGAAGGGGCCCATCACGCTCCTGCGCCGGGTGAACACCACCAGGGCGACCATCGGGACCGGCAGGGCGAGCGACAGCACCACCTGGGACAGGACCAGCGCCCGCGTCGGGTCGATCCCGATCGCCACCACCACGAAGGCCGGCAGCATGGTGACGAGCCGGCGGACGAGGAGCGGGATGCGCCAGCCGGTGAAGCCCTGCATCACCAGCTGGCCGGCGAGCGTCCCCACCACCGAGGAGGAGATCCCGGAGGCCAGGAGCGACACCAGGAAGGCCGCCCCGGCCGCCGGGCCGAGCAGCGGAGTCAGGGTGCGGTAGGCCTCACCGATCTCGGCCACCTCGCTGTGGCCGACATGGAAGGCCGCCGCCGCCATGATCACCATCGCCATGTTGACGAGGCCCGCGAGCAGCAGCGCCACCACCACCTCGCGGTTCGAGTAGCGTACCAGCAGGCGCCGGTCGGCTTCGGTGCGGGGATTGCCCCGCCCCTGGGTGAGTCCCGAATGCAGGAACAGCGCGTGGGGCATCACGGTGGCGCCGATGATCCCGACCGCGATGGTGAGCGCCTCCGCGTCCGGGATCTTCGGGGTGACGAGGCCCTTGGCGGCCTCGCCCCAGGCCACCGGGGCGATCAGGAGCTCGACCGCGTAGCAGAGGCCGATCGTGCCCACCATCGCGCCGATGGCGATCTCCAGGGGCCGGAAACCCTCGTGCTCCAGGAGCAGGATCGCGTAGGTGACCACCGCGGTGATCGCCATGCCGGCCATGAGCGGCATGCCGGTGAGCAGCGACAGGCCGATGGCGCCGCCGAGGAACTCCGCCAAGTCGGTGGCCATGGCGGCGACCTCGCTGATCCCCCACAGGGCGAGGCGGACCGGCCGCCTCGTCGCGTCCCGGCAATGCTCGGCGAGGTTCTTGCCCGTCACGATGCCGAGCTTGGCCGACAGCGCCTGGAACAGCATCGCCGTCAGGTTGGCGAGCAGCACCACCCAGAGCAGGCCGTAGCCGTAGCGGGCGCCGGCCTGGATGTTCGTCGCGAAATTGCCGGGGTCCATGTAGGCGATCGACGCCGTCACGGCGGGACCCGCGAACAGCAGGAAGCGACCCCGTCCGCCCGCTCGCCCTTCGAGGACATCGCGGATGGCGCTCTCCGTCCGCCGGCTCATCGCCCCGGGCGCAGCGCCCCCAGGGGCCGTCGCGGCGTTCGGCGCCACCATGCTCACCCTCTCCTCAAAGATATAGCCCAAGCTATAATCAGGTCGGCGGCCGCGGGATTCAAGGGGGAACATCCCTGCCCTGCGGGACTCCCCTCCCACCGCTGGTTTTTGCTAGACAAGGGCCGGGCGGCGTGTGCGTGCCGAGAGGGAGAGCCGATGCAGGAAACGTCCGAGCAGGGCTCGCCCGAGACCGTGCTGGTCGATCCGGAGCGGCACGTGGAGAGCTTCCGCCAGGCCCGGGAGGCCCGGCGCTCCGAACTCGTCGAGGATTATGTCGAGCTGATCGACGACCTGATCGGCGACGGCGGCGAGGCGCGGCAGGTGGACATCGCGGCGCGCCTCGGCGTGGCCCAGCCCACTGTCGCCAAGATGTTGAAGCGCCTGTGCGAGGACGGGTTCGTCCAGCAGCGGCCCTATCGCGGCGTTTTCCTGACCGAGGCCGGCCGCCGGCTCGCCGCCCAGGCGCGGGAGCGCCATCGGATCGTCGAGCGCTTCCTCTGCGCGCTGGGGGTCAGCCCCGAGACGGCGCGGCGGGACGCGGAGGGGATCGAGCACCACGTCAGCGCCGAGACCCTGGCGGCCTTCCGCGCCTTCGCGGAGCGGCACGAGAGGACGTGATGGGCGGCGGCGCGCGTCGCGTCCGGAGGCCAGGGCGACATCGACCGGCCCCGGCCGGGCCGGTCTGACGCGACGGAGGTCTGGACCTCCGTCGCGTCAGGTGTCGCACGATCGCGATCGTGAACCGGCCTTGCCCCCTCGTCGTCGCATCGCTCCGCTCGCGCGACGACGTCACGCCGTCGGCGCCGCCACCTTCTGGCGCAGGCCCATGATCACCGCGCGCAGCATCTCGGCTCCCGCCGCGCCGGCATCCGGCAGGGTACCGGTGCGCGAGGCGTAGATCCGCTCGTGCACGAAGGCGAGCTTGGCGATCACCGTCGGCGTCAGCTTGAACGGGTAGAGCGCCGGCTGGCCCATGCTGTGGGAGAGCGAATTGATCGCGTAGGTCAGCGGCAGCCACGCGGCGATCAGTCGGTCGAGGTCGGCCGTGTTGTAGGGATCGAAGTCGATCACGGTCGGCGCCTGCGGGCCGTGGCGCAGGCGCGGGCGCACGTGCAGCTCGAAGGTCGAGGCGGTCTCCACCGTGTCGACGATGTGCAGGTAATGCGCGAAGGTCTCGGCGAAATCCTCCCACGGATGGGCGGTGGCGTAGGCCGAGACGTAGGATTCGTCCCAGTCGGCGGGCGCGCCCTTCGCGTAATGGTCCTGCAGGGCCTGGACGTAGTTCAGGCTCTCGTCGCCGAACAGCGCCCGGAAGGACTCCATCGTGGGGCTGTTCATCACCAGCAGGTACCAGAAGTAATGCCCGATCTCGTGTCGGAAATGGCCGAGCAGGGTGCGGTAATGCTCGCCGAACAGGATCCGGCGGCGCTCCCGCTCGACGTCGTCGGCCTCGGCGATGTTCATGGTGATCAGGCCGTTGATGTGGCCGGTCAGCACCGGCGTGCCACCGGAAAAGCTCTCGGAGGGGTCGACCAGAAAATCGAAGGCGAGGCCGTCCGTGTACTGGGCGCGGGTGGCGAGCGGCAGTTCCAGGCGCAGCAGCGAGTAGAACAGCCGGTGCTTGGCGGCCTCGATCTGGCGCCAGCGCGTCAGGTTCCAGGGCTGCGACAGGTCTGGCACCACGCGGTTGTGGCGGCAGGCGGTGCAGTAGATGTCGGGGCTGTCCTCCGGCACGAGCCAGTTGCAGGCCTCCGAGAGGGCGTTGTTGCACAGGCGGTAGCGCCGGCCGGGATCCGCGTAGGCGTGGAACACCTGCGCCCCGCCCATCAGCGGATGGGCCGAGAGACCCTGCGGTTCCAGGGCTGAGACCTCGTGGGTCGCGCAGACGTAGCCCAGCCGCCGCGCACAGCTCTCGCAGCCAGTCGCCTCGAAGGTGACCGGCTGGTCGCAGGCCTGGCACTGGAAGATCTTCATCGCGCGGTCCCGGGCCGGCGGGCGACTCACCAGCCGGTCAAGCGGGACCGGCCGGCAAAGTTCCTGCCACGGAGTGCAGCGGGCGGGCGTCGCCGCACGAAAATTGCTTGTGGCTCAGTCTGTGTCGCATAACCGCGCGGTGGGGTCCGGCGCCCGGCCCGCCGCGGTGCCGAGTACTGGCTACGAGACCGTATTCGATCCTTCCGACGGAGCCATCGTGTCGATCAAAGCCGCCCTGCACCACGTCACGCATTACCGCTACGACCGGCCGATCAGCCTTGGTCCCCAGGTGATCCGCCTGCGCCCGGCGCCGCACGCGCGCACCAAGGTGCCGGCCTACGCGCTGAAAGTGACGCCCGCCAACCACTTCCTGAACTGGCAGCAGGATCCGAGCGGCAACTGGCTCGCCCGCCTCGTCTTCCCCGAGAGGACCGACGAGCTGAAGATCGAGGTCGACCTCACCGCCGACATGGCGGTGATCAATCCGTTCGACTTCTTCGTCGAGGATTACGCGCAGACCCGGCCCTTCGCGTACGATCGCGGCCTCGCCGAGGAACTGGTCCCCTACCTCACGCCGGTCGACGCGGATTGCCCCGAGATGGAGGCGCTGCTCGCCCGACTTCCCGAGGAGCCCAACACGGTTCAGTTCCTCGTGGCGCTCAACGGCCTGATCGCCCGCGAGACCGCCTACGGCGTGCGCCTGGAGCCGGGCGTCCAGACGCCCGCCGAGACCCTGCGGCTGAAGAGCGGCTCCTGCCGGGACTCGGCGTGGCTGCTCGTGCAGGTGCTGCGCCGGATCGGCCTCGCCGCCCGGTTCGTCTCCGGCTACCTGATCCAGCTCGTGCCCGACACGACCGCGGTCGACGGGCCGACCGGCGCGTCGTCGGACTTCACCGACCTGCACGCCTGGGCCGAGGTCTACCTGCCGGGCGCCGGCTGGGTCGGCATGGACGCGACCTCGGGCCTGCTCACCGGCGAGGGCCACATCCCGCTCGCCGCGACGCCGCACTACCAGTCCGCCGCGCCGATCTCGGGGGCGATGGAGCCCGCCGAGACCACGTTCGACTTCAAGATGGCGATCACCCGCGTCGCCGAGACGCCGCGGATCACCAAGCCGTTCTCGGAGGCCGTCTGGGCCGCCATGGACGCGCTGGGCGAGCGGGTCGACGCCGACCTCGCCGCGCAGGACGTGCGGCTGACCATGGGCGGCGAGCCGACCTTCGTGTCGGTGGACGATTTCGAATCGCCCGAGTGGAACATCGCGGCCGTCGGCCCGACCAAGCGGGGACTCGCCGACCGGCTGATCCGGCGCCTGCGCGACCGGTTCGGCCCGGGGGGGCTGCTCCATTACGGCCAGGGCAAGTGGTATCCCGGCGAGAGCCTGCCCCGCTGGGCCTTCGCGCTCTACTGGCGCAAGGACGGCAAGCCGATCTGGCGCGACCCGGACCTGATCGCGCCGGAGGTGGTCGCCGGGGAGGCGGGGCAAGCCACCATCGCGCAGGCCAAGGCGCTCGCCGACGCGCTGGCCCGCCGCCTCGGCCTCTCCGACTACGTCTTCCCGGCGTTTGAGGACGGGGAGCTCTGGGAGCGGAAGACCGCGGAGCTGCCGGTCAACGTCACGCCCGAGGCGGCCCGGTCCGGCTCGGCGGAGTTCGACGCCCGGATCAGGCGCGTCTACGCGCGGGGCCTCGGGGAGGCGGCGGGCTACGTCCTGCCGCTCGCGAGCCTGCCCACCGGCCAGGACGGCGATGCCGACCGGGTCTGGATTTCGGAGACCTGGACCTTCCGGCGCGGCGCCGCGTTCCTGGTGCCGGGCGACTCGCCGGTGGGCTTCCGTTTGCCCCTGTCGTCCCTGCCCTACGTGCCGCCGGAGCACTACCCCTACTACCAGCCGCAGGACCCGCTGGAGCCCCGCGCCCCCCTTCCCGACGGGCATCCCGGCGCCGCGACCGTCAACGGCTCCGGCATCACCGGCGTCGCGGTGCGCACGGCGCTGTCGATCGAGCCCCGGGACGGGGTTGTGCGGGTGTTCATGCCGCCGGTGCAGCGGGCGGACGAGTATCTCGAACTCGCCGGCCACTTGGAGGCCGCCGCCGCCGCGCTGCACCTGCCGATCCAGATCGAGGGCTACGAGCCGCCCTACGACCCGCGCATCGGCGTGATCAAGGTCACCCCCGATCCTGGCGTGATCGAGGTGAACGTCCACCCGGCGGCCTCCTGGCGCGAGGCGGTGGCCATCACCACCGACCTCTACGCCGAGGCCCGCCAGACCCGGCTCGGGGCGGAGAAATTCATGACCGACGGGCGCCACACCGGCACCGGCGGCGGCAACCACGTGGTCATCGGCGGCGTCACGCCGGACGATTCCCCGTTCCTGCGGCGGCCCGACCTCCTGAAGAGCCTCGTGCTCTACTGGCAGCGCCACCCGTCCCTCTCATACCTGTTCTCCGGCCTCTATATCGGCCCGACGAGCCAGGCGCCGCGCATGGACGAGGCCCGCCACGACGGGCTCTACGAGCTGGAGATCGCGCTCGCCCAGGTGCCGGCCCCCGACGCGCCCAACATCCCGCGCTGGCTGGTGGACCGGATCTTCCGCAACATCCTGGTGGACGTCACCGGCAACACCCACCGGGCCGAGATCTGCATCGACAAGCTCTACTCGCCGGACGGACCCACGGGGCGCCTCGGCCTCCTGGAGTTCCGGGCCTTCGAGATGCCGCCGGACGCCCGGATGAGCCTCGCCCAGCAATTGCTGCTCCGCGCCCTCGTGGCCTGGTTGTGGCGCGAGCCGCAGACCGGGAGCTGTGTCCGCTGGGGCACGACACTCCACGATCGCTTCATGCTGCCGCATTTCCTCTGGTCCGACTTCCTCTCGGTGCTGGAGGATCTCCGGGCGGCGGGGTACGCTTTCGATCCGGTCGCCTTCGAGGCGCAGGCCCTGTTCCGGTTCCCGGTCTTCGGCACGGTCGAGCAGGGCGGGGTCCAGATGGAGCTGCGCCAGGCGCTGGAGCCCTGGCACGTGATGGGCGAGGAAGGGACCAGCGGGGGCACCGTGCGCTTCGTCGACAGCTCGGTCGAGCGGCTGCAGGTCAAGATCGAGGGCTTCGTGCCCGAGCGGCACGTGATCGCCTGCAACGGCCGCCGCCTGCCCATGACCGGCACCGGCCGCGGCGGAGAGGCCGTGGCGGGCCTGCGCTTCAAGGCGTGGCAGCCGGCCTCCTCGCTGCACCCGACCATCCCCGCCCACTCGCCGCTCACCTTCGACATCCTCGACGCCTGGAGCGGCCGGTCGCTCGGCGGCTGCCGCTACCACGTCGCCCATCCGGGCGGCCGCAACTACGAGACCCATCCGGTCAACGCCTACGAGGCGGAGGGGCGGCGCCTCGCCCGGTTCCAGTCGCACGGCCACACCCCGGGTCGGGTCGCGATGCCCCGTCCGGAATCGAGCGCCGAGTTCCCGCTCACCCTCGACCTGCGGACGCCGGCCCCGCAATGACCGGGGGGCCGTGATGGAGGCAGCGCTCGCGGGCAGCCGCGGCCGGGCCGAGCGGCCGGAGGGCGCGCGGGAGCGCGTCGCCCGCTGGTGCGCGGGCTACCGCCCCGCACCCGGCCGGCCGGACGAGTTCCTGGGCCCCGACGGGGCGCCCCGCGGGGCGTGGCCGCGCCTGCTCGACCGCCTCGGCGGGCTCACCGAGCCGGAGATCATGGCCCGCTTCGTCGCGGCGGAGCGGCACATCCGGGATGCGGGCATCTCGTTCCGCATCGCGGGCGACCAGCGCGAGCACCCCTGGCCGCTGGGCTGCCTGCCCCTGGTGATCGAGGGGCCTGAGTGGGCGGCGCTCAGCGCCGGGATCGTGCAGCGCGCGGAGCTGATGGAGGCGATCCTCGCCGACGTCTACGGGGACGGCCGCTTGGTCGCGGAGGGGCTGCTCCCCGCCGCGATCGTGGCCGGGACACCCGAGTTCCTGCACCCGCTCCACGGGGTCGCGCCCCCCGGTGGCCATTGCCTGAAGCTCTACGCCGCCGATCTCGGCCGGGGCCCGGACGGGCGCTGGCAGGTGCTGGCCGACCGGACCCAGGCACCCTCCGGCCTCGGCTGGGCGCTGGAGAACCGGATGGTCCTGGCCCGGACCTTCCCGGACTTCTTCCAGGACCTCCACGTCGAGCGCCTTCCGGCCTTCTTCCAGGCGTTCCGCGACGGGCTGGCGCTCGGGGCCAAGCGATCGGACCCGCGGATCTGCCTGCTGACCTCCGGCCCCTACAGCAGCACCTATGTCGAGCAGGCGGCACTGGCCCGCTATCTCGGCCTGATGCTCGTGGAGGGCGACGACCTCGTCATGCAGGACGGGGGCCTGCACGTGCGCACCGTCTCGGGCCTGAAACGGGCCGACGCCCTGTGGCGGCGGATCGACGCCGACTTCCTCGACCCCCTGGAGCTGAACCCGGCCTCGCGGCTCGGCGTGCCCGGCATCCTGGAGGCCCTGCGCAACGACTCCCTGGTGATGACCAACATGCCGGGTTCGGGTCTCGTCGAGTCGGCCGCGCTCGCCCCCTACCTCGACGGCATCGCTCGCCGCATCCTCGGCGAGCCCCTGCGGCTCGGCCATCCGCGCACATGGTGGTGCGGCGACCTCGAGGGTCTGGCGCACGCGCGGGCCCACCTCGACAGCCTGACCCTGCGCCCGGCCGCCACGCCGCAGCGGGGGGCGGGGCGCGACGCGATCCTGGCGGGTCCGGTCCTGGCGGCCGAGCGGGAGCGGGTGGTCGCGGCCCTGCGCGACCGGCCCTTCGACTACGTCGCCCAGGAGGCCGCGCCGCTCTCGACCATGCCGGGCTGGGAGCGCGGCCCGGACGGCCTCGTCCTGGTGCCCCGGCCCTTCGTGGTCCGCGTCTTCGCCACGCGGACGCCGCTCGGCTGGCAGGTGATGCCGGGCGGCTTCTGCCGCGTCACGGAGCGCGAGGACGTCGATCCGATCGAACTGCGGCTCGGCATCCGCTCCGCCGATGTCTGGGTCCTGTCCGAGGAGCCGGTCGCCGCGCCCCCGATCGGCGCGCACGCGGCCCCGCGGGTGCGGCGGGTCGGCGGCCACCTGCCGTCCCGGGCCGCCGACGGCCTGTTCTGGCTCGGGCGCTACTTGGAGCGCGGCGAGGCGGTGATCCGGCTGGTGCTGGCCCATCTGCGCAGCGTCGGCGACGCCGTCGGGACCGACATCTCGGGCGCCCTCGACACGCCGGCGGCCCTGGCGCTCCGGGCCCTGCTGCACGAGTGGGGCGCCGTCGCCGCCGCCGACCTGCCCACCGCCCGCCTCGCCCAGGAGGCGCTCGCCGGGCGCGACCGGCCGGGTTCGGCCTGGGCCCACATCGTCTCGGCCCGCCGCAACGCCGCCGCGTTGCGGGCGCGCCTCTCCGGCGAGGCCTGGCGGGTGCTCGCCGACCTGAACGAGCTCCTGTCCCTCGACCCGGAGCGGGCGCTGACCGAGTCGCAGCTCGCGGGCCGCGCCGAACGGGCCCTGAGCCACCTCGCGGCGCTCTCCGGCCTCACCCACGAGAATATGAGCCGGGCGGAGGGCTGGCACTTCATCGAACTCGGCCGTCGCATCGAGCGGGCGATCAACACCGGCGCCTTCGCGCTGGCCTTCGCCAACGACGAGGCGACCCCCGGCTGCCTCGGGGTGATGCTGTCGCTCTGCGACTCGCAGATCAGCTACGGCCGGCGCTACCTGCAGGGGGCGGCCCTCGATCCGGTCCGCGACATGGTGCTCCTCGACCCCTACAACCCGCGCTCGATCGCCTTCCAGGCCGAGGCGATCACCCGGCACCTCGCCGACCTGCCGGCGCTGGCCGCGGACGGCATCCCCGAGCCGCAGTGCCGCCTCGCCACACGGATCCTGGCGGAGCTGCGCAGCGGCGAGGCCGCGGATTTCGACGCCGTGCGCCTCACCGGCTTGGCAACCGACCTTGAGCGACTCGCCGACGGCATCGCGGCCCGCTACTTCCCCGCCGGGCCCAACGCGCTCCGCCCGGAAAAGCTGACGGGGCTGGCGTGATCTACACGCTGCGCCACCGCACCACCTACCGCTACGGCCGGCCGGTGCACTTCGCCCGCTGCACCCTGCGGCTCAAGCCGCAGGATTGCGAGGGCCAGAGCGTGCTGGCGAGCGCCGTCACGATCGACCCGAGCCCCGCCCGCGCGGTGATGCGGCGCGACTATTTCGGGACCGACGCGGTGGCGATCACCCTGGAGACGCCGCACACCACCTTCAGCGTCGAGGCGCTCTCCACTGTGCGGGTCGAGCGCCCGGCCCCGCCGCCGCCGGAATCCGGGATGCCCTGGGAGCGGGTCCGCGACGCCGTTCTGGCCGGGCGCGACCTCGGTGGCCGGGCGCCGGTGCATTTCCTGTTCCCGAGCGGCCGGGTGCCGCTGCTGCCCGCGATCACCGACTACGCCCGGCCGAGCTTCTCCGCCGGCCGCAGCGCCTACGGGGCGGCCCACGACCTGATGCTGCGGATCGGCCGGGATTTCCGCTTCGACGCCAAGGCCACGCATGTGAACACGCCGCTGGCCGAGGCCTTCACGCTCCGGGCCGGAGTCTGCCAGGACTTCGCCCACGTGATGATCGCGGCCCTGCGCGGCATGGGCCTGCCGGCGACCTATGTCAGCGGTTACCTGCGCACCGTGCCGCCGCCGGGCCGCCCGCGCCTGCGCGGCGCGGATGCGAGCCACGCCTGGGTGGCGGTCTGGTGCGGCGAGGGCTGGCTCGGCCTCGATCCGACCAACGGCGTCGCGGTCCGGGACGACCACATCGTGGTGGCAAGCGGCCGCGATTACGGCGACGTGGCCCCCATCGACGGCATCGTCAGCGGCTCGGGCAAGCAGCGCCTCAAGGTCGAGGTCGACGTCATTCCCGATACCGAGACGCAGGATCTTGCGCTGGTGGGGTGAGGAGGGCTGGGGTCAACTTGGAATGGCCCGTTCACAGCGTTGGGCCTTACCACATCGTCTTGGCCGCCCGGCCCGGCCATTCCGCATCGTAGCGCGCACCGCCGACCTCCCCCGCGGTCAGCGCTGCCAGGATCGCCCCCGGGGTCGGCAAGGTCGCCGGATCGACGCGGGAGTCCACCTCTCACAGCTTGGCCCGGATGATCGCCCGGGCGCATTGGAAGTAGACTACCTTGACCGTGATCACGACCGCGGTGCGTGGCGCGTGGCCGTCGACGCGGAACGCGGCGAGGAGGTCGGGGTCGGCCGAGATCACCGCCCGCCCGTTCACCCGGAGCGTCGTGCCCGAGCCCGGGATCAGGAACAGCAGCGCGACCCGCGGGTCGCGCACGACGTTGCGGAGCGAGTCGATCCGGTTGTTGCCGCGCCGATCGGGCAGGATCAGCGTGCGCGGATCGGCGACCCGCACGAAGCCCGGCCGGTCCCCGCGGGGACTGCAATCGAGCCCCTCGGGGCCGCTGGTGGCCAGCACCGCGAAGGGCGAGGCCTCGATCAGCGCCGCGTAGTCCGGCGTGATCGAGGCCGCCACCTTGGCCGTGGCGGCTGGCGCCAGGGGCGCCTGGTAGATCGCCTCCAGCGCGGCGAGGCTGTCGACGATCACCGCGCCCTCACGCGACCTTGGCCTTGCCGGCCGCGAAGGCTTCGTGCTCGGCCACCAGCGCGCCCGACAGGGCCGCGGCGATCAGGCCCCTTGTCTCCTCCACCCCGTAGAGGGCCACGAAGGAGCCGAAGC
Organism: Methylobacterium sp. CM6257; assembly: GCF_054611515.1. Taxonomy (NCBI): domain Bacteria; kingdom Pseudomonadati; phylum Pseudomonadota; class Alphaproteobacteria; order Hyphomicrobiales; family Methylobacteriaceae; genus Methylobacterium; species Methylobacterium sp. CM6257. The sequence goes on along the minus strand of NZ_CM137735.1, from coordinate 2,839,288 downwards.
GAGGCCCGCGCGCCTCGCCGAACAGCACGTTGTAGAGGCTGGTGAACCACGCCTGCGACACGCCGGGCCGCCCGTCCGGACTCTTGGCCTTGCCGGACATGTCGGGGAAGTGGCGCCGGCCGACCTCGTAGACCGCCGCCTGCAGCGCCTCCGGATCGGTGGAGCCGGCATGCTCCCCGAGGGTCTCCGCGAGGTCCTCGAGGGCCGCCCGCTCCTCGGGCGTCGGCGCCCGGTAGGTCTTGGCCGGCCGCACGAAGTCCGAGAAGTACTTCAGGGCGTGCTTCACCAGCCGGTCGAGGCCCGGATGTGTCTCCGGCCCGGTCTGCGGCGCGTAGCGGCGGATGAAGCCCCACAGCACTGCCGGATCCTCGGTGTTGGCCACCGCCGCGAGGTTGAGCAGCATCGCGAAGGTCAGGCTCGCGCCCTCGACCCTCTCGGGCTCCGGCGGGTTCCCGGCATGCAGGTGCCAGACCGGGTTGCCGAGCCGGAGCTTGGCGTCCTGGCCGGCATAGCGGTCGAGGAAGCCGATATACTCGTCCACGTGCCGCGGGATCACGTCGAAGAACAGGCGCTTGGCCTCCCGGGGCTTGTTGTACATGAACAGGGCCAGGGATTCCGGCGTGCCGTAGCGCAGCCACTCGTCGATGGTCAGGCCGTTGCCCTTCGACTTCGAGATTTTTTGCCCTTTCTCATCCAGGAAGAGCTCGTAGTTGAACCCCTCCGGCGGCTCGCCGCCGAGCGCCCGGGCGATCTTGCCCGACAGCTTGACCGAATCGATCAAATCCTTGCCGGCCATCTCGTAATCGACGCCGAGCGCCACCCAGCGCATCGCCCAGTCGGGCTTCCACTGCAGCTTGGCGTGGCCGCCGGTCACCGGGGTCTCGTAGCGGGTGCCGGTGGCCGGGTCGCGCCAGACCAGGGTGCCGGTCTCGACCCGGACCTCGTCGATCGGCACCTGCATGACGGCGCCGGTCTCCGGGTGGAGCGGCAGGAACGGCGAGTAGCTTGCCGAGCGCTCGGCCCGCAGCGACGGCAGCATGATCTCCATCACGGCGTCGTAGCGCTCGAGCACGCGCATCAGCGTCGCGTCGAACACGCCGGACCGGTAGCACTCCGTCGCCGAGCGGAACTCGTAGGCGAACCCGAAGGCGTCGAGGAAGCGGCGCAGCTCGGCGTTGTTGTGCGCCCCGAAACTGTCATGGGTGCCGAACGGGTCGGGCACGCGGGTGAGCGGCTGGTTGAGGTGGGCGGCCAGCATCTCGCGGTTCGGCACGTTGTCCGGAACCTTGCGCAGCCCGTCCATGTCGTCCGAGAAGGCGATCAGCCGGGTCGGCACCGCGTCCCGGGTCAGCACCCGGAAGGCGTGGCGCACCATGGAGGTGCGGGCGACCTCGCCGAACGTGCCGATATGCGGCAGGCCCGAGGGCCCGTAGCCGGTCTCAAACAGGACCTCGGTCTTGCCGGATTTCTCCAGCCGCGCCACGAGCTTGCGCGCCTCTTCGAAGGGCCAGGCGGCGGCGTTGGCGGCGGCCTCGATGATGTCGGCGTCGAGGGTCAGGGCAGGGGAAGCGGCGGGCATGTCTTCGGGGCTAGCGGCAATCTGGAGGCGCGCACCCTAGAGCGGTTCGCACCGGAGCGGAACGCCCGGCGGTGCAATCCGGTGTCCCGTCGTGCGCCCGCGGCGAAAGCGCCCCGGCCTGTCCTCAGAACGGGCTCACCGGGAAGAACCGCAGGTACAACTCGGTGTACTTGCCATCGTCCCAGACCCGCTGGAGCGCGTCGTCCAGCGCCCGGGAGAGTGCGGCGTCCTCCTGACGGGTGATCAGGCCGATCCCCTCGCCGAAATAGCGGTTCTCCAAGTAGTCGCCGCCGGTGAGCGCGCAGCAATTCTCCGCATCCTGCCCGCCGACATAGAGGGCGAGGTTGAGGCCGTCGGCGAACAGGTAGTCGATCTCGCCGCGCTTGAGCGCGCCTTCGGCCGCCGTAAGATCGGTGAACTCCTTCGCCACGGCCTTCGGGAAGAACGCCTTGAGGTAGGCCGCGTGCGCGCTGCCGGTGATCACGCCGACGCTGCGGCCGGCGAGCGCTGCGGCCGAGGGGAGCGGCAGGCCCCTGTCGCTCCGCGCGGCGAAGCGCGCCGGCCAGCGGAAATACGGCCGCGTCGCCAGGAATTTCTCCCGCAGCGTCGCCGTCAGAGGGATCGCGGCCGCGACCACGTCGCCCTGCTTGCTGTCGAGGGCGTCGAGCAGGGTGTCGAACCGGCGCGCCTGCACCGTGCAGGTGATCGTGAGCTTCTCGCAGACCGCCCGGGCGAGTTCGACCACGAAGCCGGTGGGATTGCCCTCGGGCCCGGCGAAATGCAGCGGCGGGAATTCATCGTCGGTGAGGAACCGGACCGCCCGACCGGTCTGGGGTGCCTCCACCCGCTCGCCGCGGCTGCGCGGATTCCAGAAATCCGGGACGGCCACGGCGGGCGTCGCGGCCTGGGCCCCGGCCTGGGCGGCGGCGGGGCGCGGGCCGCCGCAGAGGGAGGCCGCGATCAGCGCTCCGGCAATCCGGAATGGGATAGAGGTCCTACCATCCCTTGACGGTCGGACGGGCGAGGTGCTCCTCTCGGAGCGGGGGGACGGGGACTGGCTCACCCCCCTCCTCTATCACGTCCTGGGGCCATCGGGGGAGCGTGCGGCGTGTCGTTCCAGCGCCCGTCCGCCGCGCAGGCTGCCCTGCCGCCGGAGATCGCCTTCCTGCTTGCCGAGGGCGTCGACGGCCGCCTGCTGGCCCGGGCCGCCACCGACGCGGCCGCCGCCGGGACCGATGCGGCAACCGCGCTGTTGAATGCAGGCCTCATGGCCGAGTCGGCCTATTACCGGGCCCTGGCCCGGGTGCTCGGGGCCCCCTACCTCGATGGGCCGATCCCGTTCGGCCTGGGCCTGCGCTTTCCCGACAGCGTGGTCGCCGGCCTCGCGCCGCTGGCGTTCGGGTCGGTGGCGCCCTGCGTGCTGGCGCCCCGGGGACCGATGATCGCGGACCTGCTCGACACTCCGCGCCGCGCCGTCATGCCGGCGATCACCAGTCCGACGCATCTGCGCGCGGCCCTGTTCGCCGCGATCCCCGAGCAGGTGGCAGATCATGCCGCGCATGCCTTGCGGCGACGCGCGCCCGAGCGGGCTACGGCCCGAGAGCCGGCTCTCTGGTGGCTGCTGGTTCTCGCCCTCGCGCTCACCGCGGCGCTCTGCCTGTGCGCGGTGCTGCCGGCCCCGCTCGCGCGCGCGGCGGTGGTGACCGGGCAGGGCCTATTCCTGGCGATGTCGACCTTCCGGCTCGCTGCCCTGGCCATTCCGGCCCCGGTAGCCGCGGAGGCGGTGGTGCCGCTGGCCGATACGGATCTGCCGGTCTACACGGTCCTGGTCCCCCTCCACCGCGAGGCCGTGGTGGTGCCGGATCTGCTCAAGGCGCTGGCCGCCCTCGACTATCCGCCGGCCAAGCTCGACATCAAATTCCTGATCGAGGCGGACGACCCGGGGACCGGAGCGGCCCTCGCCCGCATCCCCCTGCCGGCCCGGTTCGAGATCATCACGGTGCCGCCGGGCGCCCCGCGTACCAAGCCCCGGGCGCTCAATGCGGCCCTGCCGCTGGCCCGCGGCGCCCTGCTCACGGTCTACGACGCCGAGGACACGCCCGATCCCGGGCAATTGCGGCTGGCGGCTTCGCTCTTCGCGCAGCGTCCCGAGAGCACCGCCTGCCTTCAGGGGCGGCTCGTGATCGACAATGCCGGCGATTCGCGGCTCGCCCGCGCCTTCGCACTCGAATATGCCGGCCTGTTCGACGTGCTGAACCCGGCGCTCGCGCGTTGCGGCCTGCCGGTGCCGCTCGGCGGCACCTCCATGCACCTGCGCACCCGGGTGCTGCGGGCGCTGGGCGGATGGGATGCTTTCAACGTCACCGAGGACGCCGATCTCGGGATCCGTCTGGCTTTGGCGGGCTACACGGTCGGTGACCTGCCGAGCGCTACCATCGAGGAGGCGCCGGCCCGGATCGGGGCTTGGCTCGCTCAGCGCACCCGCTGGCTCAAGGGCCTGATCCAGACGAGCCTCACCCACGGGCGCCGCCCCCTCGCCAATGCGCGCCGCCTCGGCGGCCTGGAAGCGCTCTGCGCGGCGGCGCTGGTGCCGGGTACGGTGGCCTCGGCGCTGGCCTACCCGGTCTGTCTCGTCTCGGCAGTCTGGGCCTTCCTGGTGCTGGACATCCCGGCCGCCCCCGCCTTCCTGGACAATCTCAGCACGGGACTCGCTATCACCCTGTTCGGGACGGGGCTCGCGTCCCTCACCCTCCCGGCCCTGCTCGGCTGCGCCCGGCGCGGCTGGGGCGACCTTGCCCAATCGGCCCCGTTGATGCCGGTCTATTTCCTGCTCGTCAGCGTGGCTGCATGGCTGGCGCTGATCGAGTTGATCCGCGCGCCCGAGCGCTGGAACAAGACCCAGCACGGTCTGGCGCGCACGTCCCGGAGCGGCCGGTCCATCCGCGCGGGAACTGAGACCTGCTGAGCAAACGTGCGCGGGCTCATAATGCCGTCCCTGAAGATTGACCGTTCCCCCGAGGCGCATGAGGACGAGCGAATGTATCTCAGGTCGTCGGCAAAGGATTTGACAGGATCCGATTGATCGGGGTTGCGTTTCTTTCTTGTGGCATAGGCGGTCTGTTCCTATAACATTTCCGGATCGGCATTGCGCAGAGACGTAAAACAACAATAGACATATCGAATATGGATATCAATCAAGCGAGCTGCGGGCTATTTCTAACGCACGTCAAATCGGACCGCATTGCGCGCCATTACGGCAGGTTGACCGATGAGACCCGATGCCTGTTCCCATGGCATTTGGCATATAATCCAGGCAGAACAGCCTCCCTGGTCTTGGACGTGGCTTACCAGGCTTCAGAGGTCTGCATGCCGCGCCGGCATGGCGCCATGGTGAGCAATGGCGGTGTCCAAAACGGGTTCATGGACACCGCCATATTCCCAATTCTGTTGTCTTTGAATGCGGATTATATCTGGGTTCAGGAATACGACGTCGATTTTTCCGGAGTCTGGAGCGATTTTTTCGAACAATTTGCGGGCAATGATGCGGACCTGTTGACGACGACGCTTGTGTCCAAAAAAGATGTCCCGGACTGGTCTCATTGGGACAGGGCTGGTAACCCATGTCATCTGCCTGATGATGAACTGTTCAGGTCCTTCCTTCCGATCATGAGAGTGTCCAAAAGACTCGCAATCGCTTACGTGGAGGAAACGAATCGACGTGAATGGAGCGGCCACTATGAATTCTTGATCCCGACGATCGCGATAAAGGAAGGATTTACGGTCGAAGATATTGGAGGGGTCGGTCCGCGCTGCCCACCGGATCGATTGTCTATGAACTACTTGAACAACCCATACGTTGGGAATATGAACCCGGGAACTTTTATATTCAGGCCGTATCTTCAATCTTATTTTCACGAAGACGCCGGCATGTTTGAGCACAAGAATTTTCTCTACCATCCTATCAAGGCCGATGTTGAGCCCTGGAGTCTGGAGAGCCTTAGACAAGGTGGTTTGCCTGACTCGTAATTGGCGTTCTCCCGTGAACCGCTCTGCATCCGGCCCTCGAGCTGAATCCGGCGCAACGCTCAGGGTCCCCGCGGGGTTGTCGTTCCAGGATGGGGGTCCCATGGCCACGATCGCGATCCTGATCGGCACGCAGACGGGCGCCCGCCTGCTCGCCGCCGCGTCCGAGCGGGAGGCGGCCCTGTCGGCCGAGGCCTTCCTGCTGCGCCTGCCCGCCCGGGCGCTTCCGGCTCCGCTCTGGGTCCAATGTGCCGATCCGGCGGTCAGCGGGCGCCTCACCGGCTATCTCAACGGGTTTCAGGCCGAGAAGGTACGCGAGCGCGACGCCTGGATCTGACAGGCGGCCGCAGGGGGCGGATTTCCCTTTCCCGCGCCATGCTCTAACCCCACCGCCATGAGCGAGGCACAGGGTGCGGGCGGGGCCAGCATGGTCGGGGCGAGGGCGGCGGAGGACGCGCGGGCGGCGCCCCGGGAGGAGGCCCCTCTGCCCAGGCTCCTGCGCCTGATGGCGGTGCTGCGCGATCCGGTCCGCGGCTGCCCCTGGGACGTGGCGCAGACATCCGCCACCATCGTGCCGTACACGATCGAGGAGGCCTATGAGGTCGCCGACGCGGTGGCGCGCGGCGACCGCGACGATCTGCGCGACGAACTCGGCGACCTGCTCCTTCAAGTGGTATTCCACGCCCGCATGGCCGAGGAGGCGGACGCCTTCGCGTTCGACGACGTGGCGCGGGCGATCGGCGACAAGCTGGTCCGCCGCCACCCGCATGTCTTCACGCCGGACGGGACTCCCCTCCCCGCCGGCTCACCGCTGCGCGAGCCGGCGCAGGTCGAGGCGCAGTGGGCGGCGATCAAGGCGCAGGAGCGCGCGGAGCGGGGCGACCCGGAACCGGCGCCGGACCCGCTCGGCGGCGTCGCCCGGGCGCTGCCGGCCCTCGCGCGGGCGGAGAAGATCTCCCGGCGGGCGGCCGCCTACGGGTTCGACTGGGGGAATGCCGCCCAGGTCGTCGCCAAGGTCCGCGAGGAGACCGACGAGGTCGCCGAAGCCCTGGAGGCGGGCGATCTGCAGGCCGTTTCGGAAGAGATCGGCGATCTCCTGTTCTCGGTGGCCAACCTCGCCCGGCATGCCGGGATCGACCCGGAAGCGGCGCTTCGCGACGGCACCGCCAAGTTCGAGCGCCGCTTCGCCGCCATGGCGGAGCACCTGCGGGCGGCCGGGGGCGAACTCGGCCGGTCGGACCTGGGTGCCATGGAGGCCGCCTGGCAGACGGCCAAGCGCGACGAGGGGGAGCGGACGGCGTGATCCGGCTCGGTGATCGTTCGCGCGGCGTCCTGTGCCGGAGGGCTCGACAGGTGGCGGCCGGCGGATATGTTGCGCGCATGCGCTTCGCCCTGCCCGTCCTCGCCGCCCTCGCGTTGACCGCCTCCCTGTCCCGACCCGCCGGAGCCGAGACGATCGTCCAGGAACGGTTCGGCTGCCATACCCAGGAGGTCACGGACCGCCTGTTCAAGCTGGTCATGGCCGGCGACCAGGAAGGGTTCGGGCAGCTGCTGCGGGTCAGCCTCGCCAGCGGCGAGTGCCGGTCTTGGAAGCTCGGCGAAGAGGTCCGGCTGGAATCCCGGACGATGAGCTACGGCTGCCTCGCCCTGAAGGATGGGCAGGATCGCTGCTACTGGACGCCCCTCAGCGCGATCGAGAAGGCGAGCTGAAGTCGCGTCGCCCCGACGGACGATGCGAGAATACGCGGGGGTTGGCACCGCCGCCAGGGCGGTGCCAGATGCGGTCGCGCTCAGGCGGCCTTCTTCGGTCCCTTGCCCTTCGAGCCCTCCGCGTCGTCGGGCGTGCCGGCGGTGTTGATCGATTCGGCGATCTTGGAGAGCAGGGCGTCGGTCTTCTTCTCTTCCTGCAGGGTTTCGTCGAGGAGCTTGGCGGCCTCGCCGTAACCGAGCTGGCCGGCCCAGGTCTTCAGGGTGCCGTAGCGGGCGATCTCGTAATGCTCCACCGCCTGGGCGCAGGCGGCCAGCACCGCATCGGCGGCCGGGGTTTCGGCAAAGTCGTCGAGGTCCTCCTCCATCTCGGAGACGATGCCCTGCATCGCCTCGCAGGTCTTGGCCCGGGCAGGCTTGCCGATGATCTCGAACACCTGGGTCAGGCGCTCGACCTGCTGGGCGCTCTCCTCGGCATGGGTCTCGAAGGCTCGGCGCAGCTCGTCGTGCTCCGCCGCCTTGGCGGATTTCTTGAGGGCTTTCACGGATTGCTTCTCGGCGTAGTAGACGTCCTTCAGGGTCTCGTAGAAGGCGTCGTGCAGCGTCTTCTGCTTGGCCATGGCGGTCTGTCTCCGTTGGGGGCCGCTGCCGGGTGCGCGGCTTCCGGACAGGGAACGCCGATCCCGCGGGACGTATCCGGCCGATATCTTCGCCCTGTGGAGGAACCTTTCGAGCCTCAGCTACCCGCCCCGTCCGGGCGTGCCTTCCGGCCAGGGCCGACGCGGACCGGGGTGGATCCGGCGGTGCCGGCCGGCTTCGGGCGCAGGCGATCCAGGACGGCTTCAAGGGCGCGCTCGACGGCGTCGCGATCCGGCAGCGTGTCCGGGAGGGGCGGGCGCGTTCGGCCTGGGTCTCGGCGCCTCGTCATGTCGTCCGCCCGTATTGAGGCCGGGCAGCGCTGTATTTCAACGCGCGCGGCAGCTGGCCGGCAGCGTATCGCCTGTGATCCCGGGATCAAAGCCTGCCGTTATCCCGGGATCACAGGATCCTCGGATCACGGTTCCCCGATGGTTGCTGGCGCGTCGGGCCGTATGGCTGGGTCCGCCCGCGGAGCAGCCCCGGATGTCTTGGCGATCCTGTCGGCAGATCTCCCGCGCCCGCGGACCGGCCAGTCGACCAGCCCGCCGGCCCAGAGCGCCGCCCAGACGAAGACCGGCTGAAACGCCAGCCGCGGGCCGTGGTACCACCAGGAATCGGGGATGCCGTCGATGGGGACGTGCGCGAAGGCGTGCTTGAGGTTCGCCGGGTAAACGCAGACCGCGTAGAGGGCGAGGCCGATCGCGGCCGCGCGCCGGGACGGGCGGGTCAGGAGGCCGGCGGCGCCGGCGATCTCGCACAGGCCGGTCGCCTGGATGACGAGGCGGGGCTCTGGCACCCAGTCGGGCATCAGCGGCAGCATCGTGTCGGTCGCCGCGAGGTGGACGACCCCGATGAAGGCATAGATTGCCGCGAGTCCGTAGCGCAGCCGGCGGCGACCCGTCTCGATCGCGGGATCGGTCACGCGACGTCGTCCTCGGCCACGTCACAGCTGCGGGCCACCGCGTTCGTGAGCGCCGCCCTGAGACGGCCCAGCGCCGGGTGCCCGGCGCTGCAAAAGGTGGTGTCGTCGACCGCCGTCACGGGTGCCAGGAGCCGCAGGGAGTTGGTCAGGGCCACGGCCTCGGCCCCGAGCAGGTCGGGCAGGCTCAGCGGCCGCTCCTCCACGCGCAGGCCGCACTCGGCGGCGAGGCCGATCACCTCTGCACGGACGATCCCCGCCAGCACGCCGTCGGTGAGCGGCGGCGTCACCAGGGTCTGGCCGAACAGCGCGAAGAGGTTGCCGGTGCCCGCGCAGGCGACGCGCCCGCGCGTGTTGCAGAACAGCGCCTCGTCGAAGCCCGCCGCGGCGGCCTCCCCGGCCGCCAGCACCGCGTCGAGGTAGCCGAGCGTCTTCAGCCGGGCGGCCGGGGAGGAATCGTTGCGGGCGATCGGCGTCGGCCACAGGCGCAGGGGCGAAAAGGCCACGGCCTTCGCACTCGGCGCCGCGGTGGCGAACAGCGTCGGCTGCGGATCCTCCGGCGGCTTCAGCCCGCGCGGGCCGGAGCCGCGGGTAAGGGTGGTGCGGATCGCGAGCCGTTCCCCGGTCCTGGCCCCCTCCCCGGCGAGCGCCCGCATGGCGTCGCGGATCCGTTCCGGCGCGGCGGGGATCCCGAGCGTCCCCGCTGAGGCGACCAACCGGGCGATATGGGCGTCCTCGAAGGCCACGCGGCCGCCGAGAGCGAGCGCCGTGTCGAACAGGCCGTCGCCCAAAGTCAGGCCGCGGTCGGTGTGGTCGAGGGCGGCTCTCGTCCCGGGGACGATCGCGCCGTCACGCCACAGCATCGCGCCGTCCCTCCCCGTCGCGCGCCTCCCGCCACGCGCGGGCCAGCCCCAGGAAATTGGCGAACAGGGCGTGGCCGCCCTCGGTCAGCACCGATTCCGGGTGGAACTGGATGCCGTAGGTCGGGTGGGTCCGGTGCGAGAGCGCCATCACCTCGCCTTCCTGCGAGACCGCGTCGACGGAGAGGTGCTTCTCCATCTCGGGGCCGGGTGCCACCACCAGCGAGTGGTAGCGTCCCACCGGCATCGGCGCCGGCAGCCCGGAAAACAGCCGCTCGCCGGCATGGGCGATCGGGGTCATCTGGCCGTGAAGCGGGCGCTGCGCCCGCTCGACCCTACCGCCGAAGGCCGCGCCGATCGCCTGATGGCCGAGGCAGACGCCCAGGATCGGCACCTCCCCCGACAGGTCCCGGATCGCCGGAAGCGAGATCCCGGCCTCCGCGGGGGTGCAGGGGCCGGGCGAGACCACCAGGGCCTCAGGCGCCAGCGCCCGGATGCCGGCGACGTCGAGCGCGTCGTTGCGCACGACCCGGACCTCCGCGCCCAGCTCCTCCAGGTAGCGGACGACGTTGAAGACGAAGGAGTCGTAATTATCGAGGACGAGGATCATGCGAAGGCCTCGAACACGCGCTCGGCCTTGGCCAGCGTCTCGTCGTATTCCGGGCCGGGCTCGGAGAGCAGCGTCACGCCGCCGCCCGCCTGCAGGACGGCCTGGTGGTCATCCATGAACACGGTGCGGATCGCGATCGAGGTGTCGAGCGCCCCGTCGAAGCCGATCCGGCCGATGGCGCCGCAATAGAGCTCCCGGGCGTCGCCCTCGATCTCGGTGATGATGTCCATGGCGCGGATCTTCGGGGCGCCGGTGATGGAGCCCCCGGGGAAGGTTCCTTCCAGGAGGTCGAGGGCGTCGAGCCCGTCACGGAGCCTCCCGGTGACCACCGAGACGAGGTGGTGGACGCCGGCATAGGTCTCCAGGCCGCACAGGGTGGGCACGGTGACGCTGCCCGGCGCGCAGACCCGGGACAGGTCGTTGCGCAGCAGGTCCACGATCATGACGTTCTCGGCCCGCTCCTTGACGGAGGCCAGGAGCGCCTCGGCCGCCGCCCGGTCGGCCGCGGGATCCTCGAGGCGCCGAGCGGTGCCCTTGATCGGCCGCGTCTCCACGTGCCGCCCGTCCAGCCGGATGAAACGCTCGGGCGAGGACGACGCCACGGTCAGCCCCTCCAGCTCGAGATAGGCGCCGAAGGTCGCCGGGTTGGTCGCGCGCAGGCGGCGGTAGAGCGCGAACGGATCGAAGCCCGGCGGCAGGTCCGTCGAGAAGCGCTGGGCGATGTTGGCCTGATAGATGTCGCCGGCCCGGATATAGGCGCGCACTTTTTCGACAGCATGCTCATAGGATTGACGATCGAAGTTCGAGCGCCACGTGAGCCTCTCGCCAAGCCCGGGATGCGGCGCGGCCGGAGCCACGTCGGCGCCGAGCAGGGCGGCGAAGCGGGCCAGCCGCGCCTCGGCGCGGGCCTGCCGGGCCGCCGGTTCGGTCTCGGGAAAGCCGGTGGCGACGAGCCGGCCGATGCCGACAGCGTGGTCGATCACCAGGGCCGTGTCGTAGAGGTTGAAGGCGATGTCGTCGGTGAGCCCCGCTCGTCGGGCCGGTGCCGCGACCCGTTCCAGCTGCGCGCCGAGGTCGTAGGCGAGATAGCCGATCGCCCCGCCCGGAAAGGGATTTTCCGCGCTGGGTTCAATCCGGTAGGGGGCGAGGCAGGCCCGCAAGGCCGCGAAGGGGCCGCCCGGCACTTGGCGCCCGTCCAGGGTCGCGCGCCCGTCGCGGAACCGGAAGCGCGCGAACGGGTCGGCGGCCACGATCGAGTGACGCCCCAGGGGATCGTGCCGCATGGCGCTGTCGAGGAAGGCGAGCCCCGGCAGAGGCCGGAGCCGGGCCGCCGCCGCGACGGGATCGATGAAGGGGATCTCTCGGGTCCACATGACCGGGTTCGGGTCTGATGTCCTTGGGCCGCATGCCACACGCTGCCGTCGCACAGGCGATGCCGCGGGGGAAGCGGCAGTTCCCCGCAGGGGGGACACCGTGCGGCGCGGGCAGGGTCTGCCCCGGGCGCAGAGCAGTGCCCAGGGCCGTTGATGTGGGGATTCAAAGGTCTCCGGCAAAGCCCTGCGATACAGCCAAGTTTCGGTCCCGAGATCAGCCTCGCGTGCGAGGCCGGGCACCCTTGCGGCGACCGACCTCGCGCGCGGGCGCCGGAGCCTGTATAGGGGCGCGACTCCGAACCACACGCCGCGCCCCGTGCGATCGATCCCCCGGCTGCACGCGCGGGTGCTGTCTGACTTGAATGCCATGACCGCCACGCCCGCACCTCGCGGCCCCGCTCCCGGAGCCGCCCCGAAGATCTCGTTCGTTTCGCTGGGCTGCCCGAAGGCGCTGGTCGATTCCGAGCGGATCCTCACGCACCTGCGCGCTGAGGGCTACGAGCTGGCCCGCCGGCACGACGGCGCGGACGTGGTGATCGTCAACACCTGCGGCTTCCTGGATTCGGCCAAGGCGGAGTCGCTCTCGGCCATCGGCGAGGCCATGGCGGAGAACGGCCGGGTGATCGTCACCGGCTGCATGGGCGCGCAGCCGGATGAGATCCGCGAGAAATATCCCGACCTCCTCGCAGTGACCGGGCCGCAGGCCTACGAGTCGGTGGTGGCGGCCGTCCACGAGGCGGTGCCGCCGGCCCATGACCCGTTCCTCGACCTCGTGCCGCCTCAGGGGATCAAGCTCACCCCGCGCCACTACGCCTACCTGAAGATCTCGGAGGGGTGCAGCAACCGCTGCAGCTTCTGCATCATCCCTTCCTTGCGCGGGAATCTCGTCAGCCGCCCGGCCGCCGACGTGCTGCGCGAGGCCGAGAAGCTGGTGAAGGCCGGCGTGAAGGAGCTGCTGGTGGTCTCGCAGGACACCAGCGCCTACGGCGTCGATATCCGCTACGCCGAGAGCCCGTGGCGCGACCGACAGGTCCGGGCGAAGTTCTACGATCTGACCCGGGAGCTCGGTGAGCTCGGGGCCTGGGTGCGGCTGCACTACGTCTACCCCTACCCGCACGTGGACGAGGTCATCCCGCTGATGGCCCAGGGCAAGGTGCTCCCCTACCTCGACATGCCGCTCCAGCACGCGAGCCCGTCGGTGCTCAAGCGCATGCGCCGCCCCGGCAACCAGGAGCGCCAGCTCGACCGGATCCGGAGCTGGCGGCAGATCTGCCCCGACCTCGCGATCCGCTCGACCTTCATCGTCGGCTTCCCCGGCGAGACCGAGGCCGAGTTTGAGGAGCTGCTGGCCTGGCTCCAGGAGGCCAAGCTCGATCGCGTCGGCTGTTTCGAGTACGAGCCGGTGGCGGGCGCCACCGCCAACGCGCTGGGCGACCTCGTGCCGCCGGCGGTGAAGGCCGAGCGCAAGCGCCGGTTCATGGAGGCGCAGAACGGCATCGCGCTCCGGCTGCAGCGGGCCAAGGTCGGCAAGCGGCTGCCCGTGATCGTCGATTCCGTCGAGGGCGGTGTCGCGCGGGGCCGGTCCAAGGCCGACGCGCCGGAGATCGACGGCAATGTCCACGCCGCCTTCCGGCGCCCGGTGCGGGTCGGCGACATCGTCACCGTGAAGATCGACCGGGCCGAGGCCTACGACCTCTACGGCAGCGTCGCCTGAGGTGGCGCGCCGCCGTCGCCGCGGCTTTCCAGCCCGCGCTCGCACCTCAGGATGAGGGCCCGGGTGGGATATCCCTGTTGAGGTGTGGTCAACCCGCCTTGACCCCGCCGGTGCGCCGCAGTCTTTGGAACAGAGCAGGAACCCGAGGCGGATCTCCGAGGCGGCGATGGATCCGGAGGTCGCGCTCCGCAAGATCATCCACATCGACATGGACGCGTTCTACGCCTCCGTGGAGCAGCGCGATGATCCGTCCTTGCGTGGGCTGCCGCTGGCGGTGGGCGGCTCGCGGGAGCGGGGCGTGGTGGCGGCGGCGAGCTACGAGGCGCGCAGGTTCGGCGTCCGCTCGGCCATGCCGTCGGCCACCGCCCGGCGGCTCTGCCCGGACCTGCTGTTCGTGAAGCCGCGCTTCGAGGTCTACCGGGCGGTCTCGGAGGAGATCCGGGCGGTCTTCGCCCGGCACACGGCCGTCATCGAGCCGGTGGCCCTGGACGAGGCCTATCTCGACGTTACCGAGAACCTCCAGGGCCTGCCTACCGCCACCGCGGTGGCGAAGGCCATCCGGGCCGAGATCCTGGAGCGCACCGGGCTCGTCGCGTCGGCCGGGGTCTCGTACAACAAGTTCCTGGCCAAGGTCGCCTCCGATCACCGGAAGCCGAACGCCCTGTTCGTCATCACGCCCGCCATGGGGCAGGACTTCGTGGCCGCCCTGCCGATCGGCCGCTTCCACGGGGTCGGCCCGGTCACCGAGGCGAAGATGAAGCGTCTGGGGATCGAGACCGGGGCGGATCTGCGCGCCTGGACGCTCGAGCGCCTGCGCGAGACCTTCGGGTCGGCCGGCGCCTACTACCACGCGGTCGCCCGCGGGATCGACGAGCGGCCTGTCCGGGCCCACCGGGTGCGCAAATCGATCGGGGCGGAGACCACCTTCTCGGAGGACACGGCGGCCTTCGAGGTCCTGGTCGCCCGGCTGGCGCCGCTCCTCGACAAGGTCTGGGCCGGGGCCGACGCCAAGGGCATGCGCGCCCGGACCGTGACCCTGAAGCTCAAGTTCTCGGATTTCGCCCAGGTCACCCGGGCGAAGTCGCTGCCTGTCCCCGTCGCCGACCGGGCCGGCTTGGAGCGGATCGGCCTCGACCTGCTCGCCGGCCTGTTCCCCCTGCGGCGCAGCGCGCGGCTGATCGGGGTGTCGCTGTCGGGTTTCGCGCAGGACGAGCCGGATGGGCCCCGGCAGCTCGGTCTGGCGCTCTGAGACCGGCTCCGCGCGCTCGTGATGACGGAGTGGGCACAGCAAGCGGAAGCGTCCACAGAGAAGCGATGTGACGCGCGTACCGATGTGCCGGGACGGCAGCGATGGTGCGATTCTGCGTGACGATGCGGCGCCGTACGTCAGGCAGGCCCGGCCGATCCCGGATCGGAGCCATCCGGTCCGGATCGGGATTGTCTGGACACCCCACGAACCGAAGGGTCGGCCCCATGTCGAAGCACGCTCCCCTGGCCCTCGCCGCCGCGCTTCTGCTGGCCGTCTCGGCAGACGTCGCCCGCGCGGACGGCACATCCGCCTTCGGTGCCGCCAACGCGGCCCAGTTGCGGGGCTACACGGCGAGCCCCGCCCAGCTCTACGCCCCGGCGGGTGGTCCGGGCGCCCGGTCCGCCGCGGCCTCGGTGCCCGCTCCGCAGCGGCCGAAGGGGCCGACCCGCGCGCGGTGACGGGAACCGGCCCGACCGGCCGTCACGCGTTCTTGCGCGGCCGGTGATCCGGGTCGATGCCGCCGTCCACCTTCGTTTCGTTCTCGACGTCGCCCTCGAAGGTCGAATCCGCCTGCAGATCGGCGGGGTCTGCGCCGCTCATGCCCTTCGAGGTGCCGATGCCGGGATTGCCCTTGAGGTCGGCGTCGGTCGGAGTCTCGGTCTTCGGGTGCTTGCCTGACATGCTGGCTCCTGTCGGGTCCTGGTGTCAGGCCAACGCATCGGGGCGGAGACGGTCTCCCGCGCCTCGTGCGGCGGTTCGCCTCCCGGTCCGGACGGGCGCTCAGTCGAGCTCCGCCGAGCCGACCCGGCGCACGCCCGCCGCCTCCATCCGCGCCCAGGCCTGTGCGAGCGACCCGTCCACGTCGATCCCGCGCACCGCGTCCTCCACCACCCAGACGTCGAAGCCCGCATCCCTGGCGTCCAGCGCGCTCCAGGCGACGCAGAAATCGGTGGCGAGGCCGCACAGGACGATGCGGGTGATGCCGCGCTCGGTGAGCGCTCCGGCCAGCCCGGTGCGGGTGGTCCGGTCGGCGTCCAGAAAGGCCGAGTAGCTGTCGACGTGGGGATGGATGCCCTTGCGGATCACGAGACCGGCGCGATCCGTGTCGAGGCCCGGCGCGAAACCGGCACCCAGGCTGCCCTGCACGCAGTGCCGGGGCCACAGCACCTGCGGACCGTAGGGCAGCGCCACGGTCTCGAACGGCGCCCGCCCCTGATGAGTGTCGGCGAAGGAGAGGTGGTCCGCCGGATGCCAGTCCTGCGTCAGGGCGACGTGTCGGAAGCGGTGCTGAAGCGCGTTGATCGGCCCGACCACCGCGTCGCCGTCCGGGACGGGGAGTGCCCCGCCCGGCAGGAAATCGACCTGCACGTCGACGATGAGGAGCAGGTCGGCGCTGCCGGGCGTCACGGCCCAAGCCTTACGGCAGCATCACGATCGAGCCGGTGGTCTCCCGGCCCGCGAGGTCGCGATGCACCTGCTGCGCCTCGGAGAGCGGGTAGGTGGCGTTGACCGCGATCTTCACCGCGCCGTCGCGGACCACCTTGAACAGGCGGGCGGCGGCTTCCTCCAGGGTCGCGCGGTTCGATGAGAAGGTCGCGAGCGTCGGGCGCGTCACGTAGAGCGAGCCGCGCGGGGCGAGCAGGCCGAGATCGAGCCCGGTGATCGCCCCCGAGGCCGAGCCGAAGCTCGCCAGCAGGCCCAGCGGCGCGAGGCTGTCGAGCGAGCCCATCAGGGTCGCCTGCCCGACGCCGTCATAGACCACCGGCACGCCCTTGCCGCCGGTGATCTCGCGCACCCGCTTGGCCACGTCCTCCTCGCGGTAGAGGATGACGTGGTCGCAGCCGTTCTGCTTGGCGAGCTCCGCCTTCTCGGGGCTGCCGGCGGTGCCGATCACCGTGGCGCCGAGGTGCTTGGCCCACTGGCAGGCGATCAGGCCGACGCCGCCGGCCGCGGCCTGCCACAGGATCGTGTCGCCGGGCTTCACCGCATAGGTCCGGTGCAGCAGGTACTCGACGGTGAGGCCCTTGAGCATCATCGCGGCGGCGGTCTTCTCGTCGACGCCCTCCGGGATCGGCACGGCCGCCGACGCCGGGATCACCGGCTCCTCGGCGTAGCAGCCGTCCGGCACCGAGCCGTAGGCGACCCGGTCGCCGGGCTTGAACTGGCTGACGCCCTCGCCCACCGCCGTGACGGTGCCAGCACCCTCCTTGCCGGGGGTGAAGGGCATGTGCGGGGACTTGTAGGCACCGGTGCGGAAGTAGATGTCGATGAAGTTGACGCCGATGGCGGCCTGCTTGACCCGGATCTGCCCGGGGCCCGGCTCGGCCAGCGGCACGTCCTCGAAGCGCATCACCTCGGGGCCGCCGTATTCGTAGACCCGGATCGCCTTCGGCATCGTCGTACTCCCGCTCGTCGCCCCGTCCATCCGGGGCGTTGCAGCCCGAGATAACGGAGCGCCCGCCGGAGGCAATTCGTTTTTGCCCCCTCGCGCTCCGGTTGTAACCCGCCCGGCGGCCGCGCCATTCTGGATCCGCCGGCCCCGGGCGCCTATCTAGCCCCTGCCCTTTGTCCGAGCCGAGGTCCGACATCCATGTCCGGCACCACCCGCACGAGCGCCGACCTCGATCCGCGCCGCCGCCGTCTCCTCTACCGCGCCTGGCACCGGGGCATCCGCGAGATGGACCTGATCATGGGCCGGTTCGCCGATGCCGAGATCGGCGACCTGTCGGAGGCGGAGCTCGACCAGTTCGAGGCGCTGATCGAGGTGCCGGACCGCGACCTGTTCAAGTGGCTCACCGGCGAGGTGGAGGCGCCGGCGAACTACGACACGTCGGTCTGGCGGCGCGTCCGGGCGTTCCACCGGCACGACGCGCCGATCCATTCCTGAGAGCCTGGTTGAGTGGGGTTTCCTGATCGCGCCCTCATCCTGAGGTGACGGAGCGCAGCGGAGGCCTCGAAGGGAGCCTCCAGCCGGCCGCGCGATCCCTGGAACCCCCCTTCGAGGCTCACTACGCTCGCACTTCAGGATGAGGGTGTGACTCGGGATATCGCGCCTCGAGCGGCGCTGAGAGGGACCGCCATGGACGAATCGAAGCCCAACTATGACCACCCCGCCCGGTCGATCGCCACCGAGCTCGTGGTGCGCATCATGCTGGAGATGATGGAGCGCAGCGATCCGTCCCTCCGCGCCGAGATCCTGCGGCAGGCGACGATCCGGGCCGGGGCGATGACCGAGACCATGCCCAACGCGGAGTTCTTCCGCAGCCGGGTCGAGGCGGCGCTGGCGGAGATCGTCGGGCCGGACGCGTGAGCGGCGCCGGCCGGGAGGCTTTTGCACCCTGGCCGCCAAGGCGCGACGTACCCCCTCTCCCGAACGGCAGAGGGGACCCGCGCTCTGATCTGAACCGGGCCGGCCGTGTCGCCAGCGGCGACGCGCGTCGGCGAATCGCAGCCGAACAGCCGTTCCATGCCGCGATGGAACCGCCATATAGGGTGCGTTCAGCCGCCCGCACGCGACCGCCGGGACGCTTTATCGCGCTGGCCCGATGGGCTAACGCCACCTGACCTCTGCCCCTGACGCGCCCGGCGGGATTCCCCGCGAAAGACCCGATGGCCAAGCCTCAACCGAAGCCTTCTGCGCCCGCCCCTAAGCCGCAGGTCGCGCGCTTCGCGCTGCCGAAATCCTCGGCGCTCGCCAAGGCGATCGACGCGCTGAAGCGCGGCGACAGCCCGGTGCTCGCGAACGCCCCGGAAGGTTTCGACGCGCTGGCGCTCGCCGACCTCGCCCGCGCCCTGGCGCCCACCGTCGACGCGCCGGCCGTGCTGGTCCACGTGGCGCGCGATTTCGGGCGCTCGGCGGCCTTCCAGGCGGCCCTCGGCTTCGTCGCGCCCGAGATGGACGTGATGAGCCTGCCGGCCTGGGACTGCCAGCCCTACGACCGGGTCTCGCCGACCACCGCGGTCGCCGCCGCCCGGATGACGGCCCTCGCCCGCCTCGCCCGCACCCGCTCGGCCGAGGACCGGCCGCGCATCCTCTGCACCACCGTCAACGCCCTGGTGCAGCGGGTCCCGCCCCGCGCCCACATCGCCAAGGAGGCGTTCTCGGCGGCGATCGGCAACGTCGTGTCGATGGACGACGTGGTGGCCTGGGTCGAGGCCAACGGCTTCCTGCGCACCGGGACGGTGCGCGACACCGGCGAGTACGCGGTCCGCGGCGGCATCCTCGACCTGTCGCCCCCCGGCCTGCCGGCGCCGATCCGTCTCGACTTCTTCGGCGACACGCTGGAATCGATCCGCGCCTTCGACCCGGAGACGCAGCGCACCACCGGGCAGCTCCGCTCCCTCGACCTGATGCCGATGAGCGAGGTCCAGCTCACCACCGAGACGATCCGGCGCTTCCGCCAGAACTACATCCAGAGCTTCGGCGCGGCGACCCGGGACGACCGGCTCTACGAGACGGTGAGCGAGGGGCGGCGCTACGCCGGCCTCGAGCACTGGATGCCGCTGTTCTACGACCACCTCGACACGCTGTTCGACTATCTCGGCGGCGTGCCGCTGGTCTTCGATCCCCAGGTGGAGGACGCCGCCGCCGAGCGGATCAGCCTCGTCCAGGACTATTACCAGGCCCGCGAGGGCGCGATGAAGACGCCGCAGCCCGGCGTCGCCCCCTACAAGCCGCTGCCGCCCCGCGCCCTCTACCTGACGCCGAACGAGCTGAAGGAGCGGATCGCCACCGCCACCGTGGCGCGGCTGACGCCCTTCGCGCAGCCCGAATCGCCCGAGCGCGCCGTGATCGATTGCGGCGCCAAGGCCGGACGAAGCTTCGCCCCCGAGCGGGCCGACGAGACTGCCAGCGTGTTCGACGCCGCGGTGGCGCATATCCGCGATCTCCAGGGATCCGGTCATCACGTGATCCTGGGAGCCTGGTCCGACGGCTCCCGCGACCGGCTCTGCGGCGTGCTCACCGACCACGGCCTCAGGAAGCCCGTGGCGATCACCCGGCTCACCGACGTCTACGCGCTGAAGCGCGGCACCGACGCGGCGGTGGCGGTCTGGGGCCTGGAGGCGGGCTTCACCGCGGGCGAGCTGGCCGTCGTCTCCGAGGGCGACATCCTGGGCGACCGGCTGGTCCGACAGAAGCGCAAAGCCAAGCGGCCCCAGGACGTGATCCTGGAGGTGCAGGCGCTCCAGCCGGGCGACCTCGTGGTCCACGCCGACCACGGCATCGGCCGCTTCGTCGGCCTCAAGACGATCCACGCCGCGGGCGCCCCGCACGACTGCCTGGAACTGCAGTATACCGGCGGCCTGCTGCTCCTGCCGGTGGAGAACATCGAGCTCCTGACCCGCTACGGCTCGGAGGATTCCGAGGTCGCCCTCGACCGCCTCGGCGGCGGCGCGTGGCAGGCCCGCAAGGCCAAGATGAAGCGCCGCATCCTCGAGATGGCGGGCGAGCTGATCAAGGTCGCGGCCCAGCGCTTCGTCCGCAAGGCCCCCGCGCTGCAGGCGCCCGAGGGGCTCTACGGGGAGTTCGCCGCCCGCTTCCCGTTCGAGGAGACCGAGGATCAGGCCAACGCCATCGACGCGGTGCTGGACGACCTCAATGCCGGCCGCCCGATGGACCGGCTGGTCTGCGGCGATGTCGGCTTCGGCAAGACCGAGGTGGCGCTGCGCGCCGCCTTCGCGGCGGCGATCTCCGGCAAGCAGGTGGCGGTGATCGTCCCGACCACCCTGCTCGCCCGCCAGCACTACCGGACCTTCGCCGAGCGCTTCAAGGGCCTGCCGGTCCAGGTGGCGCAGCTCTCGCGCTTCGCCTCCGCGGCGGAGATGAAGCAGACCCGGGCGGGGCTCGCCGCCGGCACGGTCGACATCGTGGTCGGCACGCACGCGCTCTTGGCGAAGAACATCGCCTTCAAGGATCTCGGCCTGATCATCGTGGACGAGGAGCAGCATTTCGGCGTCGCCCACAAGGAGCGGCTGAAGGCGCTCCAGGCCGACGTCCACGTGCTGACGCTGTCGGCGACCCCGATCCCGCGCACGCTCCAGCTCGCCATGACGGGGGTGCGGGAACTGTCGATCATCGCGACGCCGCCGGTCGACCGGCTGGTGGTGCGCACCTTCGTGACGCCGTTCGACCCGCTGACCATCCGGGAGGCGCTGCTGCGCGAGCGCTACCGCGGCGGCCAGTCGTTCTACGTCGTGCCCAGGATCGAGGACCTGGCCGAGGTCAAGAAATTCCTCGACGCCGAGATGCCCGAGATCAAGGTCGCGGTCGCCCACGGCCAGATGGCGGCGGGCCAGCTTGAGGACGTGATGACCGCCTTCTACGAGGGCAAGTTCGACGTCCTGCTCTCGACCACGATCGTGGAATCAGGCCTCGACATCCCCACCGCCAACACGCTGATCGTGCACCGGGCTGACATGTTCGGGCTGGCCCAGCTCTACCAGCTGCGCGGCCGCGTCGGCCGCTCGAAGGCGCGCGCTTACGCGCTGTTCACGACCCCGGCGAACCGCCAGCTCACCGCCCAGGCCGAGCAGCGCCTCAAGGTGCTCCAGAGCCTCGACACTTTGGGCGCGGGCTTCCAGCTCGCCTCCCACGACCTCGACATCCGCGGCGCCGGCAACCTGCTCGGCGACGCCCAGTCGGGCCACATCAAGGAGGTCGGCTACGAGCTCTACCAGCAGATGCTGGAGGATGCCGTGACGGCGCTCAAGGCCGGCATCGAGGACGTGCCCGAGGAGGCGTGGTCGCCGACCATCGCGCTGGGCGCGCCCGTGACGATTCCGGAGGATTACGTCGAAGATCTCGGGGTGCGGCTCGCCCTCTACCGGCGGCTGGCCACCATCCAGGACGATGCCGAGATGGAGAGCTTCGGCGCCGAGCTGATCGACCGGTTCGGGCCGCTGCCGCCGGAGGTGGAGCAGCTCCTCAAGATCGGCACGATCAAGATCCTCTGCCTCAAGGCGAACGTCGAGAAGGTCGAGGCCGGGCCGAAGGGCGTGGTGGTCCATTTCCGCGACCGCTCCTACGCCAACCCGCAGGGGCTGGTGGCCTATGTGGCCGAGCAGGCCTCGTTCGCGAAGGTGCGGCCCGACATGAGCGTCGTGTTCGTGCGCGAGCTGAATACGGTCCCGGCGCGGCTCAAGACCGCCACCGAGGTGCTCCGCAGCCTCGTGAAGATCGCCGAGCGGGGGAAGAAGGCGGCGTGAGGGGCGGGGCCTTGTAACGCCCGTCCCAACAAACCCCTTCATCCTGAGGTGACCGCCAAGCGGGCCTCGAAGGAGGGTTCCAGGGATCGCGTGGCCGGCTGGAGGCCTCCTTCGAGGCCTCCGCTGCGCTCCGGCACCTCAGGATGAGGTGGTGACCGGGTATGAGCGAATCGCCGGCACTGCTAGGCTTCCCGTCCTTTCATGGGACGACTCGGCCGATGAGCGCCTTCGTGTACATGCTGCTCTGTGCCGATGGCAGCTACTACGTCGGCTCCGCCCGCGGGGAGAGCCTCGACAGGCGCCTCAGTGAGCATCACGCCGGCACCTACGGCGGCTACACGAGCCGCCGCCGACCCGTGACGCTGGTCTACGCCGCGCACTTCGAGTGCATCACCGACGCCATCGCGGCCGAGCGGCGCATCAAGGGCTGGAGCCGGGCCAAGAAGGAGGCGCTGATCCGCGAGGATTGGGACGCGCTTCAGTGGCTCGCCAAGCGCCCGGCAGCGCAGCAACACGCATCTCAACAATCCCCCTCATCCTGAGGTGCGGCGAAGCCGCCTCGAAGGAGGGCTCCAGGGATCGCACGGGTATCTAGCGCCCTCCTTCGAGGCCCGCTTCGCGGTCACCTCAGGATGAGGTGGCGGTTGGGACGGTCGCCCGATCGTTGCGCCGACAGCGCATCTCTGCTCTCACCGACCGCGGAACCCAGGAGACGCGTGGATGGCAAACCCGGCGCAGGTCACCGGCGCGCCCGAGCCGGTGAAGGCCGCCACAGGCGCCTTCCTCACGCCCCTGTTCACCGACCGGCGCGTCGCCGCGGTGCTCGGGCTCGGCTTCGCGCAGGGCATCCCGTTCCTGCTCGTCTACGCGACGCAGTCGGCGTGGCTCGTCCAGGCGAAGGTGCCGCTCGCCACGATCGGGCTGATGAGCGAGCTCACCATCGCCTACAAGCTCAAGTTCCTGTGGGCGCCGTTCCTCGACCGCCACGACGCGCCGCTGCTGGGCCGCTGGCTCGGGCGGCGCCGGGGCTGGATCGTCGCCACGCAGATCCTCGTCGCCCTGGCGCTCTCCGGCGTCGCCTTCGGCGACCCGGCCCACTGGCTCGCTTGGACGGTGGCGTTCTCGCTGGCGCTGGGTGTGGCGGGCGCCACCCAGGACGTGGTCATCGACGGCTGGCGCATCACCGCCGCGCCCCCGGAGCAGCAGGCGCTGATGTCGTCCTGGTCGGAGATCGGCTACCGGATCGGCAACCTCGCGGCGGGGGCGGGCGCCCTCTACCTCTCCGACGCCTATGGCTGGCGCGCCGCCTACCTGTGCATGGCCGCGCTGATGGCCCCCGGCACGGTCGCGGCGCTGCTGGCCCCCGAGCCCCCCACCCCCGAGACGCCCGCCGCCGGCGGCTTCGTCGAGACCGTCTGGGCGCCGATCCGCGACCTCCTCGCCCGGCTCGGGCCCCTCGCCGTGCCGGTGCTGGCGCTGGTCGCGGGCTTCCGGATGCCCGGCTACGTCTCGAACGCCATGGCGATCCCGCTGTTCAAGACGCTCGGCTACTCCAACACCGACATCGCCACGGTGACGAAGCTGTTCGGCTTCTGGATCGCACTCGGCGGCACCTTCCTGGCGAGCGCCATCATCCCGCGGATCGGCATGATGGCGAGCCTGCTCATCGGCACCGTGACGGCCTCGGCCTCGCACCTCGCGCTGGCCTACCTCGCCTGGCACGGCGGCCACGGCGGGGCGGCGTTCTGGACGTTCGCGCTGACCGTGGGGATCGACGGCTTCGCCTACGCCTTCGCGTCGATCGTGCTGATCACCTACATGTCCCAGCTCTCCGCCACCGCGCACGCGGCGAGCCAGTATGCCCTGCTCACCTCGCTCTGCGCCCTGCCCGGAAGCCTGCTCGCCGGGTTCTCGGGCTTCGTAATCGAGCAGACCGGCTTCACGTGGTTCTTCGTCGGCACCTCGCTGATCGGGGTGCCGGTGGCCCTGCTCTGCCTCTTCGTGGCGCGCCGGCACGGACCGATGGACACGCCCGGGCAGGTGACCTGAGGCTCATTCCCGCGCGATGTCCCAAGCGGGATCGCACGCAGAAAGTGTCTCTTTAGCGAGGATTAACCACACGGCCGCTTAATGGGGTGGACGGTTGATGTCCTCCCCAGACGAGCAACCCACGCCACGCACGCGGACAAGGCCTCCGCGGGCGAACGGCGGCGGCTGCCCACGGGGAAGCGCGTACGCGAGTTCCCCGCATGGCCCAGGTTGCGTTGTCCCGAACCGCTTACCGCAACGCGGAGCCCCTGCGCCCGGTACCCCCGCGCGTCGCCTATATCGAGACCGTCTACGATCCTGTCGCCCGCACCCGGGCGCCCTATCCGAGCGCCATGCGGCGCGCCCGTCGCCGCGCCCGGCTGACGGCACTCATCTCCTTGACGGCCATGACCCTGGCCGGCTGGGCCGTGCTCAGCCATCCGCACGGACCGGTTCCGGCCGACCAGCCGAGCGTCGCTGCCGCGACCGAGCCGGCGCCGGTGCTCCGGCCCGCGGCCAAAGACCGGCCTCCCGTGCCGCGGCCGAACATCGCCTGGATGCTCGATCCGAGCCCGGCCCTGGGCGCGGGGGCCAAGATGGCCTTCGGCAGCGAGGCGCCGCCAATCCCCGGCTTCCAAGTCCCCGCCTCTCAGATCGCCGCGTCCGAGCCGACCCCGGGGATCCGGGAGATCGCCCGGCAGGTCGCCAAGGCGCAGCAGATCAAGGCCGAGCAGACCCGGATCGCTCAGGCCACCCTCCCGCCGACGAAGCCGAAGGCGGCTGACGCCGCCCCGATCCGGACCGCCGCGTCCGAGAGCACCCCCGCCGCTCTCGCGCCGCCTCACGTGGCCGCCCTCGTGCCGCTGCCGGTGGCCCGCCCGCCCGAGCTGCGGCGCCCGCTCGCCCCGCCGGCCGCCCGGGTCGCGGCTCGCCCCCTGCCCCGCACCCGCGACGTGTTCCGCGCCGCGATGGCGGAGGAGCCCTCGTTCTTCGAGAAGCTGTTCGGCGTCGGCGGCGCGCCTCGCCAGGAATCCCGTCAGGCGCTGGCCTATGCCAGCCCGGACGCCCTGCCGCAGGAGGCGCCGCGCGCCCGGATCAGCCCGGAGCCCGATTCGGTGGCCGGCACGGCCGTGTACGACATCAGCGCCCGCACGGTGACGCTGCCCTCCGGCGAGGTGCTGGAGGCCCATTCCGGCCTCGGCGAGGCCATGGACAACCCGCGCTACGTCCACCTGCGCATGCGCGGCTCGACGCCGCCCGGCACCTACACGCTGACCGAGCGCGAGCGCCTGTTCCACGGGGTTCGGGCGATCCGCCTCAACCCGGTGGGCGGCAGCGCCGCGATCCACGGCCGCGACGGTCTGCTGGCCCACACCTACATGCTGCGGCAGCCCGGCGCCTCGAACGGCTGCGTCTCCTTCCGCGACTACAACCGCTTCCTGCAGGCCTTCCTGCGGGGCGAGGTCCGGCGCCTCGTGGTGGTGGCCGGCAGCGGCGACGGCGGCATCCTCAACCGGATCGGCCTCGCCGGCCGCCGGGGCGGCCGGGGCTGAGGATCGGCGGCCCCGGCGGCGCGCTGGGCCGAAAGTCCGAGATTACTTTGGCGCGGCGAGACTTTACGCGCCCGCCCAAGCTGCCTTAACGGGGCTCAGACGCCAGCCCTGACAAGAGGCACCGATGAAACTGCCGCGCCGCTTCTTCCAGCCCCTCGCCACCGGCGCGCCGGCCCCGTTCCGCGAGCTGCCGGTGCGGTTGGAGCGGATGATCCACTTCGTGCCGCCGCACAACGACAAGGTCCGCGCCCGGGTGCCGGAGCTCGCCGGCACGGTCGACGTCGTGCTGGGCAACCTGGAGGACGCGGTCCCCGCCGACCAGAAGGAGGCGGCCCGCAAGGGCTTCGTGGCCATGGCCCAGGCCACCGACTTCGCCGCCACCGGCACCGGCCTCTGGACCCGGATCAACGCCCTCAACTCGCCCTGGATTCTCGACGACCTGTTCACGATCGTGGCCGAGGTCGGGGACAAGCTCGACGTGGTGATGGTGCCCAAGGTCGAGGGGCCGTGGGACATCCACTACATCGACCAGCTGCTCGCCCAGCTCGAGGCGCGCCACGGCGTGACGAAGCCGATCTTGGTCCACGCGATCCTGGAGACCGCCGAGGGCGTGGCCAATGTCGACGCCATCGCGTCGGCTTCGCCGCGGATGCATGGCATGAGCCTGGGGCCGGCGGATCTCGCGGCCTCCCGCGGCATGAAGACCACCCGGGTCGGCGGCGGCCACCCGGATTACCGGGTGATCGCCGACCCGGCGGGCGACGCGCCGCGGGCGAGCGCCCAGCAGGACCTCTGGCACTACACCATCGCCAAGATGGTCGACGCCTGCATGGCCAACGGCATCAAGGCCTTCTACGGCCCGTTCGGCGACTTCTCCGACGGCGATGCCTGCGAGGCGCAGTTCCGCAACGCCTTCCTGATGGGCTGCGCCGGCGCCTGGACGCTGCACCCGAGCCAGGTGGCGATCGCCAAGCGGGTCTTCGCGCCGGACCCGGCCGAGGTGGCCTTCGCGGCCCGGATCGTCGCGGCGATGCCGGACGGCACCGGCGCCGTGATGCTCGACGGCAAGATGCAGGACGACGCCACCTGGAAGCAGGCCAAGGTCATCGTGGACCTCGCCAGGCTGGTGGCCGCCAAGGACCCGGAGCTGGCGGCGGTCTACAAGCTGGGGTGAGTGGGTTGCCGGGGCCGCGTGTGGCGGTCCCGATGCGCGGCACCGAACGCCGCGACACCGTCTGAGCCCCCTCACCCGCCGAACCGCGCCCGGTACTCCTGCGGCGTCGCCATGACGTGCCGCATGAAGCTGCGCCGCATCGTCTCCTCCGAGCCGAAGCCGCAGGTCCGGGCGATGCGCTTCACCGGCTGCGCCGTCTCGGCGAGCGCCCGCCGTGCCGCCTCCACCCGCAGGCGCTCCACGGCCTTGGCGGGGGTGAGGCCGGTCGCTTCCAGGTAGTGTCGGCTGAGGCTGCGTTCGCTCATCCCGGCCGCCGCCGCCAGCACCGGCAGCGACAGGTCGCCCGACAGGTTCCGGGCGATGAAGCCGTGCAGCGCCCCGAACCGCTCCTCGCCCGCCTGCAGGGCGAGCGCTGCGCTGAACTGCGCCTGCCCGCCGGGGCGCTTGAGGAACATCACGAGGTGGCGCGCCACCGCCAGGGCGACCGGGCGGCCGAGATCCTCCTCGACCAGCGCCAGGGTCAGGTCGATGCCCGCCGTGATCCCTGCCGAGGACCAGACCGGGCCGTCGCGCACGAAGATCGGGTCGGGCTCGACGCGGGCCCGCGGGTAGCGCGCGGCCAGCGCGCCGCAATGCTTCCAATGGGTCACGGCCCGCCGCCCGTCGAGGAGCCCGGCCGCCCCCAGCAGGAACGCCCCGGTGC
This sequence comes from Methylobacterium sp. CM6257, assembly GCF_054611515.1. Classification (NCBI taxonomy): domain Bacteria; kingdom Pseudomonadati; phylum Pseudomonadota; class Alphaproteobacteria; order Hyphomicrobiales; family Methylobacteriaceae; genus Methylobacterium; species Methylobacterium sp. CM6257. Next base: position 2,811,951 of record NZ_CM137735.1, on the reverse strand, counting down.
AGACCGAGGCGACCCGGCGCGCCCGCCCGGCCCGGGCCCGAACCCAGGCCACCAGGGCGGGATCGGCGCAGGCCTCCGTGACCCCGGGGCCGCCCGCGACCATCAGGGTGTCCAGAGGGGCATCGGGATCCGGCAGCGGATCCGCCACCAGCCGCAGGCCCGCCGAGGCGGTCAGCGTCAGGTCCCCGGCCGAGATTGCCCGCGGCGCATAGGGCGTGCCCGCCACGCCGTGCGCGTTGGCCGTCGCGAAAACCTGGAGCGGTCCGGCCACATCGAGGAGCTGCACCTCCGGGAAGACCAGCACCTCCACGGGGCGCGGATGATCTGGCGTGAATCGAGGGGTCTTTGGCATTTCCGCCAAATCGTGACGCGGTAGAGTCGTCCTGTCCACCCTGGAGGCACTCGCATGATCCCGCCCGAGACCCACCTGCAGATCGGCTCGCTCCTGTTCGAGGGGCTCGACCAGATTGACCTGACCGGCCCGTTCGAGGTCCTGTCACGGGTGCCGAACGCCACCTACAGGCTCTACGCGCCCGGGCCTGATCCGGTGCGCGATGTGCGCGGCCTCCGGATCGTGCCGGACGCGACCCTCGCGGAGGCGCCGCGGCTCGACGTGCTGCACGTCCCGGGCGGTCAGGGCCAGGAGGCACTGATGCACGACGCCGCCCTGCGCGGCTGGCTCAGGGATCAGGCGGCGGGCGCAAGCCACGTCCTCTCGGTCTGCACCGGCGCACTGCTCCTGGGCGCCGCGGGACTCTTGGTGGGGCGCCGGGCGACGACCTTCTGGAACGCGTTCCACCTGCTGCCCTGGTTCGGGGCCGAACCGGTGGACGCGCGGGTGGTGATCGACCGGGACGCGCAGGGGCGCAGCTGGATCTTCGCGGCCGGCGTCACCGCGGGGATCGACGGCGCTCTCCGGCTCGCCGCCCTCCTGCGAGGGGACGAGGCCGCCCAGGCGATCCAGCTCGGCATGCAATACGCCCCCGAGCCACCCTTCGACAGCGGCACGCCCCGCACCGCTCCGCCGGCGATCGTCGCGCAGGCGCGGGCCGCCGCCGGGGCGCTCACCGCCCGGCGCGCGGCCACCGCCCGGGCCATTGCGCGCGAACTCGGCGTCCCGAGTCCCGAGCCGACGTGAGTCCCCGGATGCGGGTCGCGGCGGGTGACACGACCCGCCATCGGACCTATCTGTCCGTCCTGGACGGACTGAACCATGACGGACGTAACACTGAGAACCGCGAAGTTTGCGATCGGCGCCGTGGTGCGACACCGGATCTATCCGTTCCGGGGGGTCGTCTTCGACGTCGATCCGGTCTTCGACAACACCGAGGAATGGTGGCTGTCGATCCCCGAGGAGGTGCGGCCGCGCAAGGACCAGCCCTTCTATCACCTGCTCGCCGAGAACGCCGAGACCGAGTACGTCGCCTACGTCTCGGAACAGAATCTCCTGCCCGACACCTCGGGTGAAGCCCTGCGCCATGCCGGCATCGCCGAGATGTTCGAGCGCGACGCGGCGGGCGCCTACCGGATGCGCGACCGCGCCACGAACTGAGTGCGGCCGGCTCCGTAAGGTCCTGGCAAGCGCACGGCGGTAGCCCCGCGCGACGGCGCCGTGGGCGAGCGCGAGGTGACGGACCTGCTGGGCCGGAATGGCCTGCCCTTCAACCCGCTGCGCTTCGACGCGATCGCGTCGAAGCGCAGCGGATCGGCAAGGCAGAATGGGCGGCGCTGGGCGAGGCCGGCCTCTCCCCCGACGCTAGGGGTGACCGACGGCCTGTGGCGCAGCGAGGCCAAGTTCCACTGGCAGCAGACCTTCCCGCCGGGGCTGGACGTCCGCATCGCGCACAGCTACGCGCCGGTGAGCGGGTTTGGCCTCCTCGACCGCAAGGAGGCGTCCCGCGACGCCGACCGGGCGACCTACTGCCTGGACGTGGCCGGACCTGACGGCATCCGCCGTCTGCCCGCGAAGGCGTCGGATGCCGGCGGCTACCTGCGAGCCTTCGTGGTTCCCTACCTCGTGACCACGGCGCGCAGCTGGGCGGCGCCGATCGGGCGATTCACCCTCGCCGTCGACAAGGGCAGCCCGGAGGCGGTGGTGAGCTTCTGCCGCGCCGGCGTGCGGAAGGTCGGCCCCGCCACGTTCCGCTGGAAGGCCCGGGATCACGTCCCGGATCAGGACCTGCGCGTACTGATCGTCCAGCCGGGCCCGGGCCCGTCGGGGATCCGGTAGAGCGGGCGGATCAAACGCGAAGGGCCGGACCTCGCGGCCCGGCCCCCGATAGGACCCGCCGCGCGGCGGGTCGATGCGGATCGCGTTCCGGACGGCTTACTTGGCAGCCGGGGCCGGGGCCGGGGCCGGGGCCGGGGCCGGAGCGGCGGCGGCGCCGGCGGCCGGGGCGGCGCCCTGCTGCTGCTCGAGCTTCTTGCGCATGTCCTCGGAGCGCTTCTCCAGCTCGGCCTGGAGCTTCTTCTGCTGCTCCTCGAGGACCTTCGGGTCGATGGCCGGGCCGTCGAAGGCCTTGCCGAAGCCGGCCAGCGGCACCGCGAAGGTGACCTCGCGCTGGGTCTGGTTCTGGACCGAGACGTTGAGGGTCGTGCCCTTCTTCATCGCGGCGACCACGCCGGCATCGACGCCACCGGCCTCGGCGAAGCAGCCGTTCGGGAAGCAGACCGCGAAGCGACCGGCCGTGGGGGCCTGTCCGTCGACGTTGAAGCGGATGCCCGGCTGCAGCAGGAGGCCGAGCGGCAGCAGGTAGCGGATGACCCGCACCTCCTGCTTCTGGGCGGGGTTCTTCATCTCGTAGACGGCCACCGCCAGCACGGGCTGGCCCTGGTCGGACACGAAGTCGCGGGTCGTGTAGCAGATGTCGGTGCCGGAGCCCTGATCCTTGCCGCAGACCTTGGTCCAGTCGGCCTGGCTGGGCTCGGACTTCACGTTGACGATCTGCGGACCGGTCTGGGCGGCCGGGGTGTTGGCCGCCGGGGTGCCCGGAGCGGTCGGGGCCGGCGCGGTCGGCGCCGGGGCCGCGGGCTTCTTCGGCTGCGCCAGCGCCGGAGCGGCCGCGAGGCCGAGGCCCGCGAGGCCGAGGAGGGCGGCGCGCGCGAGCGTCGCGGTGCGGGTGAAGGACATCGGCTCTGACCCCTTGGAAGAGACGTGGTGTGGCTGGCAGGATGCGGAGCCGGCCTGGCGGCAGGTCCGCCGGACGGCCCGGGCGCGCGCCGACATGGCGTGCCTCCCGGAGATCCGGATGAATCGGTCCGTCCATCGGGCAGGACGGGCGCACCGATGCGCGCATCTCCCACCCCGGCGACCGGGCGGCCTGCCTTTCCCCCCGAATGAGGCGAAGGCATGACACCGCGGCCAGGAGAGCCATCAGGACCATCCCGGCCGCGGCCGGCCCCCGATAGGCCCGCGCCTCTCCGGCCGCAAGCACGACGTTGCACGAGCGCGTGATGAGCCCGGCCGGCGGACGCCGCCGTGACCCCACGATCCCCGGAGCGGCCGTCACCCGCCGGTCTTAGGGGTCGGTTAACGGTAATCAGCCGATCGTGCCGGCGCGTGTGCTGTATCGATGGGGGCGGCGGGTTGAGCGCGTTCGCGGTGGCGGAGAGGGCGGTCGACGCCGCACCGGACGCGTCCGCGCGGTCCGGCGGCCTGGCCGCGTGCCTGTTCGCGGCGGCGCTCGCCGGCCCGCAGCGCACCGCGCTGCGTGATTCGGGCGACCGAGCCGGCTGGTGCGGGCGGCCGGCGATCACCTGGACCTACGCGGCCGCCGCCGAGATCGTCGGCCGGCTCGCCCGCGGGGTCGCGGCGTGGCGTCTCCCGGCCGGCAGCCGGATCGGCCTGTGGTTCTCCGGCGGGGCCGAGGCGGCCCTCGCCCATCTCGCCGTCGAGGCGGCGGGCCACCTGCCCTGCGCGCTGCCGGCAACCTGGGACGCCGAGCAGCTCTCCGGCGGGATCGAGGCCGCCGGCCTCGTCGCCGTGCTCACGGAGGGCCGGCGCGGGGAGCGCCGGCCGGCGGAAGAACTTACCCGCGCGGCCATGCGCCATTTCAGCCTGCGCTATCTCGCGGCCTTCGGCCCCGGGGTGCCGGACGGCGTGATCAGCCTGGACGCCATGGCCCTGGAGCGCGGGGTGATCGAGCCGGCCGCGAGCCGCGGCCTCGTCACGTTCGCGGGCGGCGATCCGGGCCGGCCGGTCTTCCGCACCGCCGAAGCGCTCGCGGCGGCGATCGACGCCCATCTCGACGTCCGTCCGCTGACCGCGGACGAGCGGATCCTGACCCTCCTGCCCGCCCACGACCTGCGCGGCCTGGTGACCGGCCTCGGCGCGGCGCTGGCGGTGGGAGCAGGCCTCGAGACCGTACTCCCCTTCGACGAGGCCGGGTTCCGCGCGGCCCTGTTGCGGCCGGTTCCGACCCGGCTCGTCGTCCCGGCCCTGATCGAGCCGGCGCTCGTCGCGCTGCCCCTGCCGTGGACCGTGCGCACCCTCGACGTGGTGCATCGGGCACCCACGAACCTGACCCCGCGGGCCGCCCCCGCTTCCGCCGGCCCGCAGCGGTTCGATTCGCTGGTCTTCGGCGAGGATGCGGTGCTCACGCGCCCCGGCCTGCGCGACCTCGCCGCGACCCTGGCCTATCCAGAGCGGGCTCCCCTGCCCCGCCGCCTCCTGGCCATCGCGCGCGGCGCCGACGGGGGCTTCGCCTATCGCGGACCGGCCTGCGCGGCGGCCCCCCTACCCCGCGGGGAGATCCCCGAGACCGACGCCCAGACCTGGCGCAGCGCCGGATACCGGCCGCTCCTGGCCGGAGGGGCGGCGACCGGCGTCGTCCTCGCCTGAACGGCAGCCGATCGGCGGTTCATCCTGCGCTCAGGCGTGGCAGATAATCTCGCATCTGCACACGGGCCGAGGGATCCGATCCGCCCTCTCGCGGGTTTTGTGCAACGGATTGTCGTGACGGCTACCTTTCCAAGCCGTCCCGGATGGAGTACCGCTCAAGCTTATGGGTGCGCTGCAACAAGTGCTCGTGGTCGATGACGGTGTTCGCGCCGTGGACCGGTCCCTCTCGGGCGAGCTGGCCAGCCTCGGCTACGCAAGCGTCACCGCTTCCATGGAGGCGGCGGACGATGTTCTCGCCGTGATCACCCGCCCGGCCGCCGTGTTGCTCCAGGCCCCTACCCGCCGGAATCCCGCCTATGCCCGCCGCGCCGCCCGCCTCCGGGGTCAGCTGCGTGACCGCGGCATCCCGGTCATCCTGATCGGTGATTCGGCCGAGCCCCGGGCCGGCGGCCCGGTCGACCTCGCGACCCGCCTCGGCGCCTACGTGGCGGCCCAGCCGGATCTCTGAAATCATCCGGCCTGGGCGGGGGTAAGGCTCCGCCCTAGCGCGCCGCGCGCATCAGTTCCGGCGCGCCGAGTCGCGGCAGGACGCCCTCCCGCATCACCAGCCGCCGGAGCGGACCGAGCTGCGTCATCGCCAGCAGGCCGAGGCCGCGCAGCGCGTCCACCGGCAGCAGGTCCGTGAGCAGGCTGCGGTTGAGGAGGTCCACCGCGGCGGTGCGGGCCGAGGTATCGACGCGGCGGGCCCGCGCGTAGGCGTCGAGCACCGGGCGAGCGCCAGGATCGCGGCGGTCCCGGGCGGCTTGCAGCACCACATCGCGCAGGGTGGCGGCATCGCGCAGCCCGAGGTTCAGCCCCTGCGCGCCGATCGGCGGGAAGACATGGGCCGCCTCCCCGACCAGCGCCAGCCGCTGCGCCACCGGGCGCGCCACCGCGAGCCCACGCATCGGCACCAGACCGCGTGGCCCGTCGACCTGCATGACGCCGAGCATCGCCCGGGCCTGCCGCTCCACCGCCTGCCCGAGGGCCGCGTCGTCGAGGGCTGCCAGCCGGCGCGCCGCGCCCTCCCCGGTCACCCAGACCAGGCTGGACCGGTGACCGCCCGGCAGCGGAACCAGGGTGAACGGGCCGGAGCGGGTGTGGAATTCGGTGGAGACGTCCCGGTGCGGGCGGTCATGGGCCAGGATCGTCGTGATGGCGCTCTGCGGGTAGGTCCAGTCGCGGACGCGCAGGCCACTGGCCGCCCGGAGGGGCGAGCGCCCGCCGTCGGCGCCCACCACCAGCCGGGCCTCCACCGCGCCCCCGTCCACCAGGGCGATCCGCGAGACGGCCTCTCCGGGGGTGGCCCCGGCGGCATCCGCCTCCACCAGCGTGAGATTCGGCTGGCTACGGGCGCTGGCGCGCAGGCTCTCCACCAGGCGGGCGCTCTCGACGTTCCAGCCGAAGGCCTCGAGGCCGATCTCGGCGGCGCGGAACCGCGCCGGCGGCGGCCGGAACAGGCTGCCCGTGTCGTCGACGATCTGGAGTTCGCAGAGCGGGCTCGCATGCGGCACCACCGCCTCCCAGGCGCCCAGAGCCTCCAGGAAGCGCACCGACCCGTCGAGGAGCGCGACGGTGCGTCCGTCCGCCACGGGCGCGTGGCGGCCGACCAGCGCCGTGGGGATGCCCTCCCGGGCGACCGCCAGGGCGGCGGCGAGCCCGGCGGCCCCGGCCCCGACCACGGCGACCTCGAAGGCTGTCTTGACGCCTTCGGACTTGGCTCCTTCGGACATGAGGCCCTGCTCGGTTTCCATCGCGCTCGAAAACGGCCGCGCACGTCGGGCTTCGGTAGCCCCGGCGCATGCGTGTATCTGCGCTTTTCGGCTGGCCTGCCAAGGCCACACGGCCGTGGCCACGGCGCCGCAGTCCGGTCAGGCCAGGAACGCAACCAGTTCCGAGACGACCTCCGCCGGGCGCTCCTCCTGAAGGGTGTGCCCACAATCCAGCGCCCGGCCCGAGACGTCGAGCGCCTTCTCGCGCCAGGTTTCCAGCACGTCGTAGGTCTGGCCGACCGTGCCTTTCGCCCCCCAGAGCGCGAGCAGCGGTGCCGTGATGCGCGCCTCCGCATCGGCGGCGTCGTGCTCGAGGTCGATCCCGGCCGCGGCCCGGTAATCCTCGCAGATCGCGTGCCGGCAGCCGGGATCGGAATAGCAGCGCAGATACTCGGCGAAGAGCTCCGGCGGGGTCGAGCCGGGGGTCTTGGACTGGCCGTCGATGTGGTGACGCAGGAAGAACTCCGGATCGGCGCCGATCATCGTCTCCGGCAGGGGATGAGGCTGGATGAAGAAGAACCACCAGAAGTACCGGGTGGCGAAGGCCTTGTCGGTGCGCGCGTACATCGTCGCTGTGGGCGCGATGTCGAACACCGCGAGCCGCTCGACCGCCTGCGCATGATCCAGGGCGAGCCGGTGGGCGACGCGCCCACCGCGGTCATGGCCGACGACGGCGAAGCGTTCGTGGCCCAGCGCCCGCATCACCGCCACGGCATCGGCTGCCATGGCGCGCTTGGCATAGGCGGCGTGACGCGCGCCGCCCGGCGGCTTGGCCGAATCGCCGTAGCCCCGCAGGTCCATCGCCACCACCGTGCGGTGCTCGGCGAGACGCGGGGCGACGTGGAGCCAGGTGGAGAGGGTCTGCGGATGACCGTGCAGCAGCAGCACCGGCGGCCCGGAGCCGGCCGAGCGCGCGTTGATCGTCACGCCTGGCTCGGTCTCGATCCGGTGGCGGCCGAAGCCCGGCAGGAAGTCGCTGGTCATGCGCGTCGGTCTCCCCGCGACGCGCGCTGCACTGGCGCGCCGGGATGCACCGGATGATAAGGCGCCTCCGGCACGATGTCCGCCGAGCCACCATGACAGATGCAAGCGCGATTCAGGACGCCGTGACCGACGATGCGGCCGTGAAGGAGCCAGCCGAGCCGCCCGAGAGCGCGGCCGCCCGCGCGCCCGCCCTGCGCCCGAGCATCCTCGACCCCCTGTTCGCTCCGGCGCGCTCCCTGCCGGGCGTCGGCCCCAAGATGGCGCCGCTCATCGAGAAGCTGCTCGGCACCCCCGAGCGGGAGGCCCGGGTCGTGGACCTCCTGTTCCACCTGCCCCAGGGCGGCGTGGCGCGGAAGCTCATGGGCTCGATCAGCGAGGCGCCCACGGGCGAGCCGGTGACGCTCGGCGTCACCGTGACGGCGCACCGCCCGGCTCAGATCGCATCCGGGCGGCGTCCGCACCGGGTGCTGGTGGAGGATGCCTCCGGCAACGACATCGCGCTGGTGTTCTTCGGGATGCCCCGCGCCCGCGTGGAGAAGATGCTGCCGCTGGGGGCGCATCGCTACATCACCGGCCGGATCGACCTCTGGGACGGCAACCGCCAGATGGTTCACCCGTCCCGGATCGTGGACGAGGCGGGGCTCGCCGCGCTGCCCGCCGTCGAGCCGGTCTACGGCGCCACCGAGGGGCTGACCTCGCGGGCGATCAACAAGCTCGCGGTCGCGGCCCTCGACCGCCTGCCGATCCTGCCGGAATGGCAGGACCCGGCCTGGCTGGAGCGGAACCGCCTGCCGGCCTTCGCCGACGCCCTGCGTATCGAGCACCGCCCCGAGGAGGCGCCGCCGAAATCCGAGGACCCGCTCCAGCCGCCGCCCGCGGCCCCCGCCCGGCGGCGCCTGTCCTACGACGAGCTGCTCGCCTCGCAGCTGGCGCTCGCCCTGATGCGCGCGCGCCAGCGGCGCAAGGCCGGCCGGGTCAATGCCGGCGACGGCACCCTGAGCCGCCGGATCGAGGCGGCCCTGCCCTTTGCGCTCACGGGTGCCCAGGCGCGGGCGGTGGCGGAGATCCGCCAGGATCTCGCGACCCCGCGCCGGATGCTGCGCCTGCTCCAGGGCGATGTCGGCTCGGGCAAGACCGCGGTGGCGCTGTTGGCCATGGCGTCGGCCGTGGAAGCCGGGCGTCAGGCCGCCCTGATGGCCCCCACCGAGATCCTGGCCCGACAGCATTTCGAGCGGTTGAAGCCGCTGGCCGGTTCCCTGCGCCTGCGCCTGATGACCGGCCGGGACCGCGCCGCGGAGCGCAAGGCCACGCTGGCCGACCTCGCCGTCGGCGAGATCGACATCCTGGTCGGCACCCATGCCCTGTTCCAGGAGGCGGTGACGTTCCGCGACCTCGGGCTCGCGGTGGTCGACGAGCAGCACCGGTTCGGCGTCCACCAGCGGCTGGCGCTCGGTGCCAAGGGCGAGGCGGTCGACTTCCTGGTGATGACCGCGACGCCGATTCCCCGCACCCTGGCGCTGACCTTCTTCGGCGACATGGACGTCTCGATCCTCGACGAGAAGCCTGCCGGCCGGCAGCCGATCCGCACGATCACGCTGCCGACCGAGCGGATCGACGAGGTGGTGGCCGGCCTCGCCCGGGCGATCGCCGGGGGCGAGCGCGTCTACTGGATCTGCCCGCTGGTTGAGGAGTCCGAGTTCGTCGACCTCGCCGCCGCGGCCGAGCGGTTCGAGGACCTGCGCCAGCATTTCGGGGACGCGGTCGGGCTGATCCACGGCAAGATGCCGGGCCCCGAGAAGGACGCCGCCATGGCCCGGTTCGCCGCCGGGGAGACCAAGCTCCTGGTCTCGACCACCGTGGTGGAGGTCGGGGTCGACGTGCCCGAGGCCACCATCATGGTGATCGAGCATGCCGAGCGGTTCGGGCTGGCGCAGCTGCACCAGCTCCGGGGCCGGGTCGGACGCGGCTCCAAAGCCTCGTCCTGCCTGCTGCTCTACCGGGGGCCCCTGGGGCAGGTGTCGCGGGCCCGCCTCGAGATGATGCGCGAGAGCGAGGACGGCTTCCGTATCGCCGAGGCCGACCTGAAGCTGCGCGGCGAGGGGGAGGTGCTGGGCACCCGCCAGTCGGGGTTGGCCGCCTTCCGGCTGGCGCGGCTGGAGAGCGACGCCGATCTGCTGGAGGCGGCCCGCGACGATGCCCGCATGATCGTCGAGCGCGATCCCGGCCTGAAGAGCCCGCGCGGGCAGGCGCTGCGGGTCCTGCTCTACCTGTTCGAGCGCGAGGCCGCGATCCGTCTGATTGGGGCCGGATGAACGGCGCTGTTCAGGAAAGCCGCCGTTCAGGAACGGGCCGGTCCGGGGCAGAGAGGGCCGTGCAGATCGGCCGCCCGATGCGGCAATGTCACAGGCCTCCGGGAAAATCCTTTCCTGTCAAGAACTTGGGCGGATGCCGCGAACGCTCGGCCGCCTCCCGGCGGCCGCCGGACGGAGCGCGGACAAGGACCGTGACCTTGCATCAGCCACAATCTTCCCTTAACTGGAGATGAACGAATGGCCCGGTAAGCCGGGACATCACGGACGAATCTGGAGGACGGACATGTCGAACGGACTGTTCCAAGGCCTGCCGGGCTCCCACGAGATGGCCGGTGTCCAAGCCCTACCGACCGAGCCCTGGCTCCTGCCGATCTCGGATTGCGCGGTCGAAGCGACGGGCAAGACAGCGGACGAATTGCAGGCCGCCGTACGGCGCGCAGCGCGCCCCTTCTGGCTGGCCGCCAACGGTCTCTGCATCGCGCTGGGTCTCGCCCTGACGCTGCAATGTGCCACCGGCTGGATACCGACCGCGCCCCGCAGCGCCGTGACGGTGGCGCAGGCGACCCCGCCGACCATCGCGCCGCAGACGGCCTCGCTGCAGCGCTGAACCGCTTTCGGCAGTCCGGAATTCCAGGGCCGTCCCGCGCACGGGGCGGCCTTTTTCGTGGCCGGTCGCCGTTCCTAATCGTGCGGCGGCGAACGGCGCCGGTTTCCTGAACAAGGTTTTGTCCGGCCGCCGTCACGCGTCCTGCGGCGCCCGCTCCCGTTGCAGAGCCGGACCGTCCGTCTGCTGGGCTGCCCGCAGCGACGCCGCCATGGCGTTGAGCCGGCCCTGGGGATCCTCCGGCTGGATCACGCCCGCCGACATCACCAGCTTGGCGGCGTCGTCGACGCTGATGTTCAGCTCCACCACCTCGGCCCGCGGCAGATAGAAGAAGAACCCCGTGGTGGGGTTGGGGGCGCAGGGCAGGAACACGCCGACCAGATCGTCCGCGGCGGCGCCCTTGGCCCGCAGTGCGCCCTCGACCTCGGACGCCGCCGGAGCGGACAGGAACACCACCGACCACGTGCCCTTCACGGGGAACTCCACCAGCCCGACCGTGCGGAACGACGTGCCGTTGGCCGAGAACAGGGTTTCGAAGATCTGCCGCAGGCCCTTGTAGAGGCCGGAGATCACCGGGGTCCGGGCGAGCAGCACCTCGCCGAACTCGATCACCGAGCGGCCGACGAGGTTTGCCGTGAGGAAGCCGAGCAGCGTCACCGCCACGAACGCGATGACGAGGCCCAGCCCCGGAATCGAGAAGGGCAGGTAATGATCCGGCAGGTAGCTCGCCGGCACCAGCGGCTTCACGAAGGAATCGATCAGCGCGATGAACCACCACGTGATGTAGGCGGTGATCGCCAGCGGACCGGCCACGATGATGCCGGTCAGGAAGTAGGTGCGCAGCCGGCCGCGCGCACTGACCCGCGTCTTCGGGGCGGCGCTGCCGGGCGCGGAGGCGTCGGGCTCGGGGATCTGGATCGGCGGGGGACTCAGCGCCACGGGTGCCCTCTCGGCCGCACCACGCGCGGCGATCCTGCTGCGGGGGCCATCCCCCGCTGGCAGAGGTAGCGGTTGCGCTTGCCCGTCTCAAGGGCGGCGCCAAGCCGGCGCTCGGTCGGCCCGTGGCGAAGGACGCGGCCCGACCGTTCGATGGCCGAACCCTGACCCGTCAGGACTCTCCGCCCGGCGTCCGGATGGAGAGGGTTGGCATTGCCTCGCGGGGAATCACGGCGCCACGATGCCCGATCACGGCGCCGGCAAGGCGGTGCGCCTCGGCTGCCGCCAATTCCGGGGCAAGGCCTCCGATACGCGCGGCGAGGTAGCCGGCCGCGAAGCTGTCGCCCGCCGCTGTCGTGTCGACGACCTGCGCCACCGGGCCGGCGGGCACGGACGTGTCGGCCTGCCCGTGCAGCACCCGGGCGACCGGCACGGGTCCGCTCGTGAGCTTGAGCACGATCTCGGCCCGGCCGCGGTGGCGCAGCACCTCGTCCTCGCCAGCCTCGCCGAACAGCCAGTCGAGATCCTCCACGGATGCGAAGATCACGTCGGCCAGCGCCAGGGCCGCGCGGAAGGCGGCACGGGCCACGTCCCGGTCGGGCCAGCCGCGGGGCCGGAAATTGGTGTCGAACACGACCCGCCCGCCCCGGGCGCGCAGGGCCGCGAGGGTCTCGGACAGGGCGGCGCGTCCGGCCTCGCCATAGAGCGACAGGCTGATACCCGAGACGTAGACGACGTCGTAGGCTTCGAGGGCGGCGCGGGTCTCGGCGGCGCCCGGCTCGGCGAGGAGATCCCTGGCCGCGGCGCAGTCGCGCCAATAGTGGAAGCTGCGCTCGCCGGCTGCATCGGTGCGGATGATATAGAGGCCCGGCATCCGGCCGGGCAGCCGGCGGACCCGGGCGAGGCCGATACCCTCGCGGCTCCAGGCCGAGGCCATCTCGTCGCTCCAGACATCGTCGCCGAGGGCCGTGACGTAGTCGACCGCGATGCCGAGGCGGGCGAGATAGAGGGCGGTGTTCAGCGTGTCGCCGCCGAAGCCGCGGACGAGGCTTCCGTCCGGGCGCTCCGACAGCTCGACCATGCACTCGCCGATGCAGGCGACCCTCATGCGGTTCCTCCCGGTGCGCGACGCCCTTCCCCCGCACCGTTCGGCCCGGCCTGTCAATCGCCCGCCGGCCCGGTGCGACCTCGCCCAGGAGCGCCTCCGCAACCGGCGGAAGCCCATGCACCTGCCGCGCGGCAGGGTTGCGCCTGGCCGCAGCAAATATACCGAGGTTCACCGTTATTGAGAATACGAATCAATTTTGCAATTATAGTCCACGTCCGACGAATTCAGTAGCTATTTCATAATATGCCTCAGAATTAATTCTCTAATATCGAGCATTACCAAAGCATAGCCGCATCGATATGGATGAGTGATTCCGATTAAAGCATGCCGAAATGGATAATGGATGCACATTGCGCACAGGAAATCGCAGGTCTTAAGATTACATTAGCCTCATGGTGTCACGAAGCGCCATTGTCGATTTTGATCTTGGGATGGCGACCGAGGTAACGCGATGACACCGAGGTGGCTCGAACAATCCGCAGGGTAGAATCGATAAGCGACGGAAAGCCGTGCCATCCCTGAAGACAAGCGGTCGACGTCTGGCTGTCAGGGCAGGATACCGGGCGTCGAACCCGGCTGTTGCGGATCGTTCTGTGCTGTGAAACTGTTGTCGATGTCGATCGAGGCCGCTGTCCTGACCTCCGATTCGGCTTCCGAGTGGAAGTGACGCACCGAGAGTATCGTACGTTACTGACGAGGACGATCAAGAATGCGTCTTAGGTAATCCGGTATGTTTCACTCTGCTTTGAGCGCCCTGACGTTCTCGTCGGGAGAATTCCTGACCATCACCGAGGCCCGGGGAGTGAGCGGCGCCTGGAGTTGGGTTTTCGCAGGGGGCGAGCAACTCTGGTCGCCGGGATTGTACCGCCTGCTGGGCCTCGTCCCGAACGCCGCGAAGGCGAGCTACGACCTGCTGCTGAGCTTGATCCATCCGGAGGACCGGCCCCGGATGCCCGCGCTCGCCGATATCCGGCAGGGCCACGTCCCGCGCGAGGTCATCGTCCGGGTGATCCGCCCGAACGGCACGCAGCGCACCCTGTCGCTGATGATGGAGGTGCGTCTCTCGGCCGAGGGCCGGCCGGTGGCCATCAACGGCACGGCCCTGGACGTGACTGATCGCGAACAGCTGGCTCATCTGCGGCACGAGGAGCGGCGGCGGCGCGGCGCCCTCTATCTCACGGAGCGCATCGCCACCTTCTCGGTGGGCCTCGATCTCATCCGCGAGATCCCCTTCGAGATGTCTGAGGCCCATGGACTCCCGCTCGAGGAGATCTCCGTCGATCCGTATCTCATGATCGTTCCCGAGGAACGGACAGCGTTCGCGGCCATGGCCCGGGAGCGGATCGCGCAGCGGAAGTTCTATCAGGGGACGACCCACGAGCGTCTCGCCAACGGCGAACTCTGGCATTTCAGGATCCTGACGGTGCCGGTCTGGGATCCGGACGGGACGTATCTCGGTCGGTGTGGTCTGAAATACCCGGTTCGCAACAGTGCGCTGGTTCCGGCCGCCCTGCGGGAGGGGCTGGAACAGGCGGTCATGGGCCATCACCTCCGTGCCGCGCGGGCCTTGCTCGACTGGTCGATGATGGACTTGGCTCAGGCGAGCGGTCTCTCGCACTCCACGGTGCGGCGCCTGGAGGAGAATAGCGAGCATCGGGGAAGCCGTTCCCGCCTTCACGCCGTCGAGGCGCTGCGTCGGGCCGGTGTCCGCTTCGTTGCCATGGACGACGGGACCTTGGCTGTCGCCAAAGTCTGAGCAGGGCAGCGAAGATCGATACGGCTGTATCCGGCGTACGCCCGCGGGGAGGGCCTGGCCAGTTGTCCCATCGGCATGGCCTCCCTCCCCAAGCCCGATGCTTCCGCCGGCGGCCCGGTTGGTCGCCGGCGGGAGGTGCCACCTCGCTCAGGCCGCCTTGTGGCCGAGCTGGATCGCCTTGGCGATCTCGGAGCGCTTGGCGGCATAGCCCGGGGCGACCATCGGGTAATCGGCCGGCAGGCCATACTTGGCCCGGTAGCGCTCCGGCGTGAGGCCGTGGGCGGTGAGATGGCGCTTCAAGGTCTTGTAGGAGCGGCCGTCGATGAAGCTGATCAGGCCGTCATGCTGGATCGAGGCCTCGATCTGCTCCGCGGTCGGCCCGGTCCAGTTCGAGCCGGAGCCCGACGCGTTGCCCTGCAGGACCGCGATCGCGGTGTGCACCTGGTCGATCAGAACCGGCAGTTCCCCCACACCCACCGCGTTCCGGGACACATAGGCAGCAACCAGTGAGGCCGTGCACTTGATCAGATCCGTGTTGGGATCCGATTTTTGATCGTACAAATCGATAGTGTTCATTGTCCCCCCGGTACAAATAACCGAAGAATCTCGCTTCTGGTCAAGAAAAACCGGAAAATCGCACCAGAATTTTCTGACCAGAATTGTCGCGAACTGCTTCGATCCCGCCAAAACTGGCACCTAACAATACAAAATCGGGACGATTTGTCTAGTTTTATCTTGAATTTAGCTTTGAACATATTTTGACCGGGCGGGGCAACATGAGGTTGCCTCCGCGCGGCCCGATGAAAAACTTTGCTCACTTGTCGAAACGAACCTGCGCAGCCGCGGCGATGATTTCGAAAGGGCGTGCGATGACAGGGCGTCAACGGCCGAATCAGTCTCGGAGACAGGTTCTGGCGGCTGGTGACGCCCTACGCGTGCGGCCGAAGCAACGTACAGGTGTGCGGCACCGGACAGGCCCGGTTCCTCTCCTGGCATGGACACCGTGATCTAATCCGTCGCTGAATGTGCCGATGTAATGGAATGTATTTCCGACAACAAAATGATTGTTTGGGAAATTGCCGTCAAATCAGATCGCGCCTAAGATCGCCGATATGTATTGGGTTCTGTGGCTCGCGGGAGACACTTCGACGATTGGGCGCCATCGATACGGTATTCTTTATGCTGCACGGCGGGGCCCTTGATGCCATCGCCGCCGACGGATCTGGCTGCGTGGAGGGGCCTGGCCTCCGGAACCGATGAACGGCGCGCCGGCCGAGTTGGTCCTGCACGCTGCTGGCCGGCCGCATCAAGGAGGAGACAGAGGGGGGCGGCACGTTTCCGGAACTCGGTAAGGTTATCCGGTCGCGATCCGGGTTCCTCGGCCCGCCGGCGGCTCGATTAACAAAGTGATCAGCCAAGTCATGGATCTTGTGCGAGTGCCTCGCACGACTCTCGATCACGGAGACCTCTCCCTCCGGTCCCGACGGCGCAGCGCACTTCGTGCGAGAGGCTCTTCGACGCGCTTTAAGGCGACCTTGGATGTCTGGATTGTGCTCGACTCCTCTCCCGCGCTCCCTCTCGGGGATGGCCTCGCCCGGGCCGCGCAGCGCGGACGCAGTCGGCGGACGGATGGCGCCCCTCTGGATGCTGCTCGTGGGACGGGCGGCGGTCCGCCGGCACTGGCACCTCATCCTGGGGACGGGCCTGTTATGGGCGCTGCTCGGCATCCTCGTCGTGATCGATTCCCTCGACGGGGCGCTCCATGTCCCGGACCGCTGGTTTGGCCTGATCCTGCTGGCCGAGGGCGTGAGCTCGCTCGCCGTCGGCGCGTCCGCCGTCGGGGCCGCGCGGCGGCTGCGGTTCTTCAAGGGCGCGCTGCTGTCGATCATGGCCGTCCTGATCGTGATGGCCACCCGGCACAGCACTTTCCTGCTCGCCATGATCTTCGGCATCGCCTTCCTGGTCGACGGTCTTGTCCGGATCGCGATCGCGAGCCTGCTGAAAGTCTCGGGCTGGCGGATCTCGGTGGCGCTGGGCGGCCTCAGCGTCGCGTTCGGCCTATTTCACCTCCAGCCCTGGCCGACCTGGTACGCGGGCACGGTGGGCTATTGCATCGGCATGTTCCTGATCCTGAACGGCGCCAACCTCGCGCTGGTCGGCCTGCGCACGCGGCGCCTGGGCGCCGAACCGGGCCTTTCGGCCCCCGTGGGCGGCCCCGACAGCCTCACGGTCTATGTCTGGACCCCGACCGGGCAGGCCACCACCCCCGCCGGTCAGCGGCTGATCCGGCGCTACGTGGCCTCCGTCGACAAGGCGGGGCGGTTCTCCACCGGCCACGCCGCCCTCGGGCAAGAGCACGACCTCTATATCAGCCACTATCCCGCCGTGGAGATCGACCGCTCGCCCGCCAATCTTCGGTCCAGTCTGCGCGCCGGCCCCGAGAACGACGTGGCCGGCCGCTTCCTGCCCTCGCACGCCGCCGAGGTCGCGGATTGGTGCGCTGCCACCGTCACGGTCACGCTCAACGGCATCGATGCCGCCCGGCTGCGGGCATTCTGGGATACCTATCGCGGCGATACCACCTACAACTTCATCAGCCGCAACTGCTCGACCACGGTGGCCCGGGCCCTCGATGTCGCCGTCGAGGGCGCGTTCAGCCGCAACGGGCATCCCTGGCGGCAGCTCGCCAAGGCGCTGACCACCCCGGAATTCTGGGCGGCGTCCTTCCTGCGCAGCGGGGCCCGATCCATGACTTGGACCCCAGGTCTGGTGCTCGACTACACGCGGGCGCTCAGCGCGCTGGTCGATCCCGTCTCGCCGGTTCCGTCCATCGCGTGGAGGCGCGTCGGATGGCGGTTCGTCCGCAACTGGCGGGCGCGATCCCTAATCCGGTTGCACCAGATCACGCGCCGTCCGCCCGTGCCGGATCCCGGCCCGACCGAGGCCTGATCGGACGCGCAGAGGCGGGTCCGCCGATCAGGAAGCCCGGTCAGGGATCCCTGCGGGCCGCGGCGGGACGGCCGGCGGCGAGATCGGCCCCGATGGCCTGCATCACCGACAGCGTGTCGACCTCGTCCTGCTCGGCCCCGTGGTCGCTGAGCTTCACGATCACCGTGCCGGTGTCGCGGTTGACGTAGATGTACTGGCCATAGACGCCGATCGCCGAGATGTCGCCGTCATCGCCGCCCGGCGCGTGCCACCACTGGGCCGAGTACTGCCAGCCGTCGACCTCGCGGCGGGCCGGCGTCATGATCCGCTCGATCCAACGGGCCGGGATGATGCGGTTCGGACCCGCCCGGCCCTGGTCGGCCACGAGCAGACCGAGGCGAGCGAAGTCGCGGGCGGTGGCGTTGATGCAGCAGAACGCCTTCTCCACGCCCCCGGCCCGGTCGAGATTCCAGGTGGCGTCGGCCTGGGCGCCCATCGGCTTCCAGATCCGCTCGGAGAGGATGTCGGCCAGGGGCTTGCCCTCGACCCGCGCCAGGATCAGGCCGAGCAGCTCGGTGTCGATGCTGCGGTAGCGGCCCCGGCTGCCGGGCTTGAACGCCAGATGCGCATTGTCATGCACGAAGGCCGTGATGTCCCGGGTCAGGTACATCCCGGCGGTGCCGGTCAGGGGGTGCCGGGGATCGTAATTCTCCGGCACGGCGATCCCGCTCGCCATGTCCAGGAGGTTGCGCACCGTGATCTGGCCGAAGACCGCGCCATTCTTCAGCTCGGGCAGCAGGGCGGAGACGCGGTCGGTCTCGGCGAATTGGCCCCGCGCCATCGCCGCGCCGACCAGCAGCGAGACGATGGACTTCGCCACCGACCAGGACGGGAACAGCGTCGCCGGTCCGGTGCCCGGGCGCTGCCATTCGTGGATCAGGACGCCGTCCTGCACCACCAGGAACGCGTTGGTGTGGGTCGCCGCCAGCACGTCCATGAGCGGGACCGTCCGCCCCTTCCAGGCGACGCGGTCGAGGATCGGGCGGGGGCGGACCGGCAGGTCGCTGGCCCGCGCGGGGGCCTGCACCACCCGGCTCGGGAACCACGTGCCCACCGACGAGGGCTCGATCACGGCCAGGGCCGCGAGGGTCACGGGATCGGGGACGTTGATCAGCGCGGCGGCCGTCCAGGCGCAGCCCACGGCGACAGCCCCGCCGGCCGCGGCGATCACGCCCCATCGACGGCCCCTGCGCGTGCGCGCCGGTGAGTCCGGGATCGCCAGGGACGCGGTCATGCTGGATCTGTGTCGCTCTGGATCGTCACGGTGGCGGGCCCGTCGACGCGGTGTGGTGCTGGCGCGCCGCCACCATGCTCGGGACGCCTTAACGAAAGCCCCCGATCCGGGGGAAGGCGGGGCTGCTCCGCCCCCGACGCGTCGGCACGCGTGGCTCTACGGCGAGGGAGCCAGACCGACGATGCTGGCGGGCATCGCGGTGATCGCCGTGGGCGTGACCATCCTGGCCGCCAGCCAGGACCAGCACTGACGCTCCTGCCGTGGGCGCGATCAGAGCCGGCTCGCGATCGTCAGCCGCACGATCATGGGGGCCGCCGGGTGGAGCATGCGGTCGATGAGCTCCGCGGCGGGCTCGCCCGGCAGCCGGGACGGGCGGCCACCGGCGGTCGCGGGTCGGGCTTTCCCTTCGTCGGGCATCCTGGCCGCCGTCCCGGCGACCCCGCGCGATGACAGCTGACGGCCAGTCTTCCGGCTGCCAGACCGCCGCCTTGCCCCGTCTTCGAGACCAAGGCTTGTCCATGGCGCTGTGGAGCCACGGGGGATCCCGCCCGCCCCTCGTCCGTCGCGGGCATGGGCCAAGCTCTGCGCGAGGGGCCAGGAACAAGGCCCTCCGGGTACCGCCCCGAGCCGGCCCGCGCGCCTTGCGGCCCACCGTCGCCACATCCTCGCCGCGAACGTGCAGTCAAGCTTGACGGATGGAAGGTCGAAGCGCGGCGACGCCCCGATATGGGCGGCCGCCCCGCTGCGCGGTGAGGCTGAAGGAGCACGGAGCGGATATGCATGCAGGGTAGCGAGAGGACGAAGATTGTTCCTGTATTGATCGTTCTGGCTGTTTCCGGCGGCCTCGGTGCCTGCAATACTGAATCGCCGGTGCTCACGACAGGATCGATCCCCGGCCGCAAGCAGCCGATGGTCGTCAGCGATGCCGAGCGGGACTGCCTCGGCCGCGCCATGTACTTCGAATCGAATCGCAGCGACGAGGACGGGCTGATCGCCGTCGGGACGGTGGTCATGAACCGGCTGGAGAACGCGATCTTCCCGGGCGGCATCTGCGCGGTGGTCGGCCAGCCGGGACAATTCGCCCCCGGCGTCCTGACCAAGCCGATGCAGGACAAGGATCTGCAGAAGGTCGCCGACGCCGCCGACGCGGTCCTGGCGGGCGAGCGGCACCCGAAGATCGGCAAGGCCATGTATTTCCACACCGCCGGCCGGCACTTCCATTACAGCAACATGCATTACGTGGCCGTGGCGGGCGGCAATGCCTTCTACGAGAAGCGCGATTCCCGCACGGCCAAGCAGGAGCAGGCGGCGCCCGCTGCGGTGCCGACCTATGCGGCTGCCCTCAACCCGCCGGCACAGTAGACCGGCGCCCGCCGGGGCAGGGGCAAGACGGGAAGGCCGCGTCCGGGCCCATCAATCCGGACGGGCCGCAGCCCGGACGCGCTGACGATTCTGCAATTCCCTGGGGCTGCCGCAGCCGGAAGAAGGCCAGGATCAGCGTCGCGTTCTGGCCTTGCGGCCCGTCCGGCGTCTCAGAGGTCGGACCCGACCGGGCAGCCGAGCGCGTCGGGGCATCCCGTTTTTGAGGAGGCAACCGAACTCAAGTCTAAGCCCAAAGTTGTATGCTCGGCATTCAACCAGGTTATTGGGCCTCCATGTCCGACGACGACGGCTTTGACCGCATGGTGGAGGCAACGATCGGAGCCCATCAGCTCCTGGTCTCGCATGGCACGCCGACGATGCAGCTCCTGTCGCGGCTGTTGCTGACGGAGATCGGCGCAGAGATTGCCTCGCGGCGCGATGCGGATGCCGCGGCCAATGACAATCCGGATTCGCCCGAGGTATGAGGCCTGGTTCCGCAGGCGGGGGCGTATCACGTCGCGTTCGCCGATGCGGGGAGGCGCGCGAATACCGGGACGAGGCTGTTCTGCTGCGGCACGGGCTCGGTCCCGATGGTCCGCGCGCCCTGCCTGGCTCTGGCCCGACGCCTCGAAAGAGCTGACTTGACCGGTGCTCGGTGGCGAAGCGAAACCGTATTCCGTGGTAAATCTGTTGATCGGCTCGGCTGTCGGAGCACGCGGCATTTACACCGACGGGCAATGGCCTAGCTTCTCGGTAGAATCTACCCACGAATCACGGAATTCCCGCCGATGATCGCGAATCGGGTAGCGCTCGCTGGCGCGGTCCTCCTGCTGAGCATCACGCCGTCGGCGTCCCAGCTGCGCCGCCCGATCACATGTACGGAGGAAATCTCGGTCGGGCTCGATTCGGCCGAAGGCGCGAAGGCGGCGACACATAGGGCTCGAACCTTCTCGCTGGTCTCCAGCGGCGGCTTGCTGACCATGATCTCCGCGGGACGCTCCGACTATTACGAATGCCAGACCGCATCGCCGCGGCTGAACGAGCGCACACCCCGCAATGCCATTAAATGCCAGAACGGCGTTTACTTCCTGCTGATCGACCTGAACAAATTGAATTTTGTCGAGGCAAAGCTGAACCCTGAGGACCGGACCGAGGTTAAGGTCAGTTACGGGAGCTGCAGGAGTCTGTGATCTGCTCAAGAGCAGGCTAATCCATCTGGACGAGGATATAGGCGGAAACGGCGATCGCCGCGAAGGTCAGCGCAATCAGCAGGACTGCCTTTGCGGAATGGCCGTCCGGCGGGTCCGGCGCGTCGTTCATGATGCCCTCCAGCCCCGAAAAATGGTGGAGTCTGCCGTCTTGCTCAACGCATCGCTGATCGATCAGTCGCATATGCCGATGAAAACCAGTGTTCTGCTGATTTTGCGCTCAAGAATATCTTCCGGTTACGGTTCGCCGGAATCGGGTGCGGCAGTCTCCTCACCGCACAGGCCGTGATGCTTGAGAACTCGGGCCGCTCAGGCGGGTTGTCGCTTTACCCGCACCGACGGGTGGCGAACAGGAGCGATTCTTGGTGTCTCTCGATGCGTACCATCGGCTCGATGTCTGGTCCCTCATGAACGTCTACCGGGCGACGTTCGAGATCGTCTGCGAAGCGAACCTGCAGCTTCCCTTCGCGCTCGCGGAGGCCTGGGGCCTGTCGACTCGCGGATAACCCGGAGGCCCTGCTGCCGCAGGATGGTGGCGTCCGGCGGCTCTTCCAGGCCGGTCACCACGATATTCGGCGGGACTCGCCGTCACCGACAGAATTGCGAGGCGGCCGGCGTCCATTGTCCGAAGCCAGTGGCCACCATGTTGGCGACAACCCGGCAGATATAGATCTTCTGCGCCGCGTTGTTGTGCGGGCCGGCATGGTAGCGCGCCACGGCCATCGTCCAGCTCCCCTCCCGCTGCTTGAGTTCCCGGAGAAACTGCGTCGCGTAGTCGACGTTTGCGCGCGGATCGATCATGGCCTCGATCGAGCTGAACTTGGCGCCGTGGTAATGATGGTTGATCTGCATGCAGCCGAGGTCGATCAGGCGCGCACCCTTGCGGCGCGCCTCCGTGAAGCGGGCGATCACATCCCTCGGCCCGGTCCCGAAATAGGCCGATCCTTCGATATTCATGGCGTAGGGCTGGAGCGAGCCGCGCTTGCCGGTTTCCGTCAGGCCGACGGCGTAGAGCACGCCGAGCGGTACGCCGTAGCGGGCTGAGGCGCGGCCCATCTCGGCCTCGCACACATTCGCAGCGGCCGGGACCGCGCTACAGATAAATGCCGCCGTCGCGAGGGCGTACCGTTTCATCCATCCGTTCCCCTTCCCGATTGCCGCCGGCCGGACGGTGCTGCGCCTGCCGCTCCCTATTGCCCTCGTGATCCGGTCGGGCGCCCCCATTGGCGAAGGAGGGTTGCCCCTGCGACGGGGTCCCCCCGGGAGAGCCTCCCGCATCGGCCGGGCGAGCCTGCCCGACGGTGACTTCGGCCTGGTAGTTGGCCTGCTTCAGCAAGTCCGTGAGGAGGGCCGCATCCCGGTGCAGGAGCGCGGCGGTTTCCGGTCGCGAGGCGCGCAGGTGCGTCTCCAGCTGGCCGTTCGCCAGCCGCAACTCCACCGTGACGGTTCCCAGCTCCTCCGGCCTCAGCTGGATCCTGAGCACGCGCATCGGCCCGTCCGGGGCAGCCCTGACCACCGGGTCGGCGTGGTTGCCGGCAGGATCCGGTCCGGATGCGGACGCACGCGCGATCTCGTCCTCGATGGCAGCCGCGATCGTCGGCAGGGTGATGGCGGGCAGGCCCATCTTCGTCACGGCGCTGTCTCCGGAAGCCAGGGCGGAGCCGCTGGCCTGGTTTTGGTGGCCTGCCCCCGTGAGGATGGTTCTGGTAATTCCAGGGACCGCACGGCTGTCCTCGAGCGCGCCCATGTCGGGCTTGTCGGGCCCGGCGGCTGCCGCGAGGACCGCCGTGTCTGCGGAACACGGCGGCTCGAGACGAATCGGGGCCGGAAGTTTCGACGCCGCGATGGCGACCATGCCGGGCAGTCCCGGCTGGACGGGTTGCGGTCTGGCGACGGCCGCTGCCGCGGTGGCTCCTGTCGCAGGGTCGGCTGGCGCGAGGTTGGGCGGTGCTGCCTGGGGCCGAACGGGTTTGAAATGGACCGCGCGGTCGAGCACCGTGATCGCGGGCGCGGTAAAGGAACCGGGTCCGGTGCGCAGCCCCTGCGGTGAGCCAGCCGCCCGCGCCAGCGCGCGTCCGGAGAGTTTTGCGGCGTCGGAGGCTGTCGGGGCAGCACCCGGAGAGCCGCCGGTCGAGGTCACATCCGCCGCGCCCTGGGAGGCTGAGGGGGCTCCGGAGCCCGCAGATGGGCCGGCCGCCGGAAGAGCGGCGTTCAGGATGTTGGCGAGCGTCGTCGCGGCATCGCTTGCCGGATCGGCAGGGGGCGGCGCGGCTGTCGCGGTCGCCCCCTCGGGATCGCTCTTTGCGGCAGCTCCGCCCGCTTCCGCCGCGTCATCCCTGTCGTCGGCGGCTGATGTCGCGGCCGGTGCATCCGACATCTTGCGCAGGACGGCGCCGAAAGCGCCGTCCCGGCCCTTATCCGGAGAGCTCTGGGTGTCGGCCTCCGGAAGGGGGCGCGCCACCTCCCGATCGGGCTTCGGCGCGGGTCTCTGAACCGTGGCGGAGATCGAGGTCACGGGTTTGCCTTCCGGAGAAGCAGATCGATCTGGTCGATCGTGGCGTGGACCTTGGGAATCAGGCTGGCCGGGCCATCGGCGGGCTCCGCCCCGGCCTGCGCCTGTCGCAAGGGCCCGGTATCGACCTCCGCCAGCGCGCGCGTGCCGATGAGCCCGCGCCCGATCTCCTCGGCGGTCGCCAGCGCCGTATCGAGGAGGGGGACGTCACGAGCCGGAAGCTTGGCTCTGTCCAGGGTTCTCAACGTCCGCAGCCCGGGCTCAAAGGTCGTCAGGTCCACGATCTCGGCGGCCGCCCGGTAGAGGCGACCCTGGATCGCCTCCGGGCTCTCGGGCGCGCAGAGCGCGAGCGCCTTGGCGGTAGCCAGGAGCGCCGAGGCCGTCTTGCCCTCCTGGATCGCCGTCCGGGCGATCAGCAGGTACAGATCCCGCCGGCTCCCGGAGGTCAGTTCATTGACGATTCTGTTGAGGGCCGCGAAGCGCGCCTCGTCCCGGCCGATATCGAACTGGGCCAACTGATAGGCGAGCCGCTGGCGGAAATTCCCAGCATAGACCGAATGCGGAAAGCGGCGCAGATACTGAATCGTCAGGGCTTCAAACTTCTTCAGATCGCCGAGCTGCCCGAGGGCGAAGACCTCGCGGCGCAGCGCTCCTTCCTCGGTGAGGGTCCCCGGCAGCAGCAGGCGCACGCGATCGAGCAGGGCAATCGCCCGGATCGGGTTTTCGGTCACGACGAGCGATGCCTGCGCCAGGTCGACCGCTCCGGCGAGCGTCGACGGCAGACCTGTCGTGTCGAAATCTTTGAGGAGACGGCTCGCCTCGGCCTCCCGCCCTTCGATGTACGCGAGGGCGCCGCGGGCCAGCGCCGCCTCCCGGTCGCCCAGACTGTCCAGTGCAATCACGCGACGCAGGATCGCCGGCCCCCCGCCGCTCAGCGAAAAGACGATGGCGGCTCGGACGTTGTGCCTATCGGCCCAGACCTCTGGCGCCGCATTTAGAAGATCCGCGTTGATCCGGGCGATCAGCAGCCGCTGGCCTTCGTGGGCGGCCACCGAGCCGGCCGCGACCCGGTCCTGCAGCAATTGCAGCGTGCGTACCGACGCGACAGGACTGCCCCTCAGAGCCTGTGGGTCGGGGGCCGGTGCCGCGGGTACGGGATCCGGGAGCGCGGAACGGTCCGCCAGCGGAACCGACGCAGGAGCCGGGGCCGGATCCGCGACGGCCGGATCCGCGAGCCCTGTGACCAGCCCGACGAGGGCGCTCAGCAGGATCCGCCTCATCCCGGGGTTCCCTGGAGAAGGATCTCGATCCGCCGGTTCTCGGGCGCCTTGGGATCCGCAGCGTTGCGCGGGGTCCGGTCGGCGGCACCCTCGACCCGCCAGATCCGCGCCTCGTCGATGCCGGCCCGGGTGAGCATGTAGGATGTCAGCCGGGATGCCATGCACCTCATCCACGCCTTGTCGATGGTAAAATCATTGCCTTTCAATGGTTTATCTATCGTCCGGCGCCGCTCCCCGCATCTCCCAAAACCTCTGAATCACGGGTCCGGGCACATTTTCGGGCACAGTGAGATGCAGCATGGCTACTATCAGGAAGCGGAACAGCAAGTTTCAGGTGCAAGTCAGATTGAAAGGTTCGCCGTCTCTCACACGGACCTTCGCGACCAAAACCGAAGCTGTCAGATGGGCTCGCGATGTGGAGGGCGGAAAAATCAATCGGAATAACGCATCGACTGCGGAACAAACGCGTAAAGTCACTTTTGGAGATTTGCTAGAACGGTATTACAAGGATATCTTATCGCACCGTTATTGGTATCGGACAGAATACTCAATTCTAAGGCGGTTTAGCAAATCGTTTATATATAACATTGATATATCAGAACTCAGTGAAGCGGAAGTCGCACGATATCGCGACGATAGATTGAAAATCGTAAAGCCAGCAACGGTTGTCAGAGAACTATCAATCGGCTCACATTGCATCACGGTAGCTCAGAGCGAATGGGGAATTAGACTGCCCGTAAATGTCTTCAAGATGGTCCGAAAACCGAAGATTAGGAATGGTAGAGAGCGGCGTATCACCGACGAAGAATGGAATAATCTCGTGCAGGCGGACTTGTCGCGGGGAAGAAGGTCGCTAATTCATATAGTCGAATTTGCGGTCGAGACAGCCATGAGAAAGGGCGAATTGCTCCGAGCTAAGTGGGTAGATGTAGATTTTCGCCAGTCGACTTTGCACATTCCCATGACAAAGAATGATTATCCGAGAACTATCCCTCTTACGCCTCGAGCTGTTGAAATTTTAAAATCTATTCCAAAAGATGGTTCTCGGCCTGAGATATTTGGCGTTAAGTACGGCACGCTCAGTTGTTGGTGGACCGAATTGTTGCAAGCCGCGCGAGTTCAAGACTGTAGGTGGCACGACCTCCGACACGAAGGTATCTCGCGGCATTTCGAGCGCGGCCTCAGTATTCCAGAAGTGGCGCTAATCTCGGGCCACAGAGACTATCAGATGCTGAGACGGTACACGCACATAAAGCCTGAGAACGTCGCTGCCAAACTCGCGCTTCTGTCCAATCAATCTGAGTAACTGTCGAATGCGGTGAGACGGCAAGATATGGCTGTCCCACCGCAACTTACGAAGAGCGCCATTCGGCAATTGCTTTGTCCGCATTATCTCGTGCGGTGAACGCTAACATCCTTTGTGGAATCAAAGAGTATGATGCTGTTGCTACGTTGTCACACGAATGAGAAAATGATTTGTTGCACAGCGTATTGACAACCTCAACGTTTTCTGTTATAAATACGATTACGATTTGTGCTGTGACGTGCGCAGATTGCCATAACAAGTATGCTGTCAAATGAAGGCAGCTTGATGAGCCTGCTCAGATTCGAGTTCTGATTGCCGGCGGAAGATATCAGGTAGAGCATACACGTAAGACTCAACGTTAGAGTCACGACGAGGGAGCAATAACCCTCATGCAGTTCGGCAATGGTCCGTTCCATGGCCGCCGTGCTGTAACCGTTGGAAGAAGAGAGTGTAAAGGGAGACCGGCCAACCGCCCCTTCTCACTGGCTAGTCATTAAAAGCCACTGAGTTTCTCTATGGGATGTGCGGGATACGGCTCCACCTATAACGCACACTTCACCTGAGATAGGTGAAGTGCGTCTACTCACCAGCTATAAAGCACTCACTTCGTGAGCAGTGACTGTGATTCATTAAAAACAATGTAAACGCGAAGCGTTTTGCCGAAGGCAATCATTTAGAATGCATATGCGAACTGACTGGTCATCTAATTAGTGGTCCGATAGACGATGACCTTAGCTTCATATTCAGAAACAGACGGTACCTATGTAAATCATCACAAATTTAATCACCGAACGTTCGATGTTGTTATTGACATTTAGCAGAAAATCGCATATAAATGACACTGTGAATCTTATGTGATTCACTTTCAGATGCATTGAGTCTCCAATGAGGAAGTTCATTTTTCTTGCTATTTGAACTCCAATCAGCTCAGATGTATTCATTTTTTTATGTCATCTCAGCTGTAATTGTATTGCCATGAATATTTTTCATCAACAAAACTGGGATAAAGAACACCATATGACTTCCTTTTCAAGCCATCGCGATGTTTCCGGAACTATGATTCTGTATTTGGATTGCGAAACATGCCGTGATTTGCGTTACATTCTATCACAGGGCCTGGAATTGTCTCACCGTAGGTGTGTTATTGATGACAATATGGACGACGAACTCAAGCAAATATGTTGCTCGGGCTATGAATATAGATTTCGAGACCTGCTTTTAGACGCTCTCGACGTGATTGAGGGGCCGCAAAGAAGTTTCGACATTTCACAACTCTACACATTTCAAGAGGCATACGATTATGCCTGTCGCTTAATCAAAGAGGATATTGCGGCCAAAAATGCCATCATTGAGAAATGTTATGTGGAGATACGCAAGGAACTATCTTATATTCCGTTCTAAGAATGCGAGATAGTGGGAGTTCGTCATTGTCTGTGAAGATTGGCGGCGTCACAGGATGAATTCCTCACGCACCAATATCTGAAACGTTCTGATTATGGCGCCATCAAGAACCCGGTCGCTTTTCAGTAGGTCTGCGGCTGGGCTCGCGCGTCACCTGCTGGACGATGACGGCAATGTGCTCCACCGTCACCGCGCTACCATCCGTGCAGCTGTCACCCTGGCACGCTCCCTCATAGCCATCGAGCGGGACCAGACAGCGGGCCAGTTGGACATGCTGGAGCGACAGCTCAGGAACCGTCGCTGTCACGTGTGCCGATGCGAGTTGATGGCTGCGTGAAAGTTGGTTGGGACGCATTTCTATCATGCGCCCCTCGTCAGCCACTGTAGCAGTGTACAGCCGCTTACGACCCTTCTCTGGTTTTCAGAACGTCCGCCCTTCGTTCCTATGCCGCGGCCCCGAACAGTCGCCCGATTTCCCGCAGCGTGTCGGACATCTGAACTGGCTTCGCCAACCAGAGCACTGCCGCATAAGACGTGGGGATGGCGCCCTGGTCGTAGCCGGTCACGAAAACGAAGGGCACGTTGCTCGCGGCTAGGGCGTCAGCGATAGGGAAGGACATCTCACCGGCCAAGTTCACGTCCAGCACCGCAGCATCGGGCGTGTTCTTTTCCAGGATATCGAAGGCGCCCTCTACCGAAGGCACCGGCCCGAGCACTGTTGCGCCCGCGGCCTTCAGCGCCCGGCTCGTTTCATCGGCGAGGAAATAATCGTCCTCAACTACCAGAACTCGGCGACCAGCAAGCATATTCTCGGGCATCGCTCTTCTCACTCGCCGAGGAGTATCGAGCGACAAAGCAAAGAACGGCGTCCGCTTCTACCATCCAAGTTGTAGTCACGTTGCTCGGTCTAATACCGGACAGTGCGAGATGTGACCCTCTCGGCGCCCCAATCGCTCACGTGCGAGCCTACCAGTTCGCTTATCGGCCATCAGCCAATGGCAACTCCCCACCCGTTACGGGCCCAACCTGTGCCGCGTCAGGCTCAGACGGCCGATTGCTCGATGATGCGGTATACCTGCATCCTTGAGCAGCCCAAGGTTCGCGCAATCGCGGCTGGACCGACGCCTTCCGCTCTCATTACCATGACCTTCTCACGGTCAAGGCGCCGCGTTCCACCCTTGTAGACGCCTTTGGCTTTGGCGGAAGCGATACCCTCACGCTGCCTCTCTAGGATGAAGCGCCGTTCCATCTCAGCTACCATCCCGAGGACCGTGAGGACGATGCGCCCCGTCTCGCCTCTGGTCGTGACGTAGGGGTCCAAAATGGTCAGATAGGCGCCACGCTGGTCGAGTTCGTGCAAGACGTTCAGAACGTCCCTGGTGTCGCGCCCTAGTCGGTCAGCACGAACGCAAACGATTTCGTCTCCCTCGCGGACGAAATCGAGAATGGCCGCCAACTCGGGACGACCCTCTCGTGACGCTCCAGACACCTTTTCTGAGCGGATGGGCTGACACCCCTCCGCTCGTAGCCGCTCAATCTGTAAGTCGAGGCGTTGGTCCTCCGAACTGCAGCGCGCGTACCCGATTTTTGCCACGTGTAACCTCAGGCTCTAGACCTAAGGTCGTAGCGTAACATCGGCCAAAAATCAACCCTGATGTTACTGGTACGACATGCCCGAATGTGACGTCACCTGAGCGCGTACTCTGTAACCGATCGGCTGGGACCACGCCCGGTCTGAGCGCGGCGTGCTAATCTGCTCGGATGGCGGTCGACGAGGAGCGCATCGACGAGGCGGTGCTCGCCCTTCTGTGGCTGACGCTCCACGACGGGCGTCGGGCCTGGAAGGGCTTCGACTGGGCCGTGCTTGGCCGTCTCCACGCCAAGGGGCTCATCGCCGATCCGGTCGGACGCGCCAAGTCGGTGGTGCTGACCGACGAGGGACTGCGCCAATCCGAGGCGCTGTTTCGGACCCTGTTCACGCGGCCCGACTGACGCGCCTGGGCTGCAGCGTTCTCAGGCGACCGCTTGGAGCGTGGGTGTGCTCGGGTAGGCCCAGGGCAGAAGCTCGTCGAGGCGCCGCTGCGGATGGCCGTCGACGATGCGGGTGATGACGTCGGCCAGGTAGGCCTGCGGCTCGACTTCGATGAGCTTGCAGGTCTCGACCAACGAGGCGATCACCGCCCAGTGCTCGCCCCCGCCGTCCGAACCAGCAAATAGGG
The DNA here is from genome assembly GCF_054611515.1 of Methylobacterium sp. CM6257. Classification (NCBI taxonomy): domain Bacteria; kingdom Pseudomonadati; phylum Pseudomonadota; class Alphaproteobacteria; order Hyphomicrobiales; family Methylobacteriaceae; genus Methylobacterium; species Methylobacterium sp. CM6257. The sequence goes on along the minus strand of NZ_CM137735.1, from coordinate 2,782,090 downwards.
CATTCTTCCGATTCAAGGTCAGAGGCCGGATTGCGCGCTCGACGGTGTTGGAGTCGATCTCCACACGCCCGTCGTCGAGGAACAGGCTCAGCCCCGCCCAGCGGCTCAGGGCGTAGCGGATCGCATCCGCCAAGTTGCTCTTGCGGCTCAGGAGGCCGAGCTTCTCCCGCAGCCACGCCTCCAGCGCCTCGACCACGGGCCGGCTTCGTTCCTGCCGGGCCGCCCGTCGCTCCTCGGCCGAGCGCCCGCGGATCTCGGCCTCGATCCGGTAGAGCGCGGCGATGCGCGACAGCGCCTCCGTCGCGATCGGTGAGGCGGCGGCGAGATCATAGAATTGCCGACGCACATGGCTCCAGCAGTAGGCCAGCCGCACCGCGCCGCCCTTGGCCAAGCTCTCGTAGGCCGCGTAGCCGTCGACCTGGAGCACGCCTGCAAACCCGCAGAGATGCGCGATCGGTCGTCCAGCCTTGCGGTCGGGGGCGTAGACGTAGGCGACGCCGGGCGGATCGGTCCCGCCCCAGGGCCGGTCGTCGCGCGCATACGCCCAGAGCTGGCCGGTCTTGGTGCGGCCGCGGCCCGGATCGAGCACCGGTGCCGTGGTCTCGTCGGCAAACAGCTTGCCCGAGCGCTTGAGCGTCTCCAGGAGCCGCTCGTGCACGGGCCGGAGCAGGAAGGCGGCGCGCCCGACCCAGTCGGCCAGCGTCGAGCGGTCGAGGCTGACGCCCTGGCGGGCGAAGATCTGCGCCTGTCGATACAGCGGCAGGTGGTCGGCGTATTTGGAGACGAGCACCTGCGCGACGAGAGCGTCGGTCGGCAGGCCGCCCTCGATCAGCCGCGCCGGTGCCGGGGCCTGCACGACCGCGTCCCCGCAGGCGCGGCAGGCGTAGCGCGGGCGGCGGATCACCAGCACCCGGAACTGCGTCGGCACCACGTCGAGGCGCTCGGATACATCCTCACCGATCCGGTGCAGGGCACCCGCGCAGCACGGGCAGGCGAGGCTGTCGACGTCGACCACGCACTCGACCCGCGGCAGGTGGGCGGGCAGTGCCCCACGGTTCGTGCGCCGCTTGACCCTCTGGGCCTCCTTGGCGGGCTCCGTTTCCTCGGCGGCAAAGCCCGCGGCCTCGACCTGCTCGGCCTCCTCCAGCCCGAGCAGGAGCTGATCCTCCGGCAGGCTCTCGGCGCGGCGGCCGAAGCGGTGGCGCTGCATGGCCAGGATGATCTGGCGCAGCCGCTCGTTCTCGGCGCGCTCCTCGGCGAGCAGCGCCTTGAGCGTCTCGGGATCGTCGGACGAGGGCGAAGCAGGCGCGGCCACGAAGCGGATGAGAGCAGATCCGCCAGTGACTTACTACCGCGATTAAGCCTGTCCGCCAGTCTTTTTGCTCAGCCGGCAACCGCCGGCACGCCCACGGCACGAGCCGCATGGACGCGCTTCCAGTCCAAGCCTTCGACGAGCGCCGCGAGCTGCGCCGCGCTCAGCCGAACCACGCCGTCCTCGATCTTCGGCCAACAGAACTGGCCAGCCTCCAAACGCTTGGTCGCGAGGACCAGCCCGCTTCCATCCCAGACCAGGAGCTTCACCCGGTCGGCGCGTTTTGACCGGAACACGTAGACCGTGCCGGAGAACGGATCCGCGCCCATCGCGTCGCGCACCAGAGCGGCCAGCCCGTCCATGCCCTTGCGGAAGTCCACCGGCCGTGTGGCCAGCATCACGCGCACCGCGCCGGAGGGCCCGATCATAGGGGAGCCTTCAGCGCCCGGATCACCGCGGCGATCTGAGCCGCGCTCGCGCCCTGAGCGATGCGGACCGTGGCGCCTGCGATCTCAACTTCGATGCCGTGACAGCCGCGTTGCTCACGCAGCCCGGAGCCCGTCTGCGCAGACACCGGCTCCTGCGGGCCCACACTCAGGACGGCCGGCACGAACCGTACTGTGCGGTCGTCGTGCCTCCCAGCCTGACGCGCCAAGCGCCGCCACGTGAACAGCTGCGAGGCGCTCAGTCCGTGTCGGCGTGCCACCGCGCTGATCGAGGTGCCCGGCCCATCACTCTCGGCGACGATGGCGGCCTTTTCCTCATCCGACCACGTCCGCCGCCGGCCGGCCCCGGTAAACAGCTCCAGGCGCCGGATCGGCTCCGACATAGCCATACGCCCTGGCATCGACATGTGACGGAGCTCCCATTCCGCTCCGTATGTCGCCTTCACACCGCTTGCCGGAAGGTGCCGCCCAGACAGCGCTTACCGTACTCTGATGATACCTTCTTACCTTTGATACCGCGCAATGTCGCCGTTATTTTATCTTTTCGCACTTTCCTTCCATTACATATTTGTCTTCGAAAAGCGTAGCGGCGGAGAAACTATTGTCACCAAATAGGTTGAACATTGTTCTTGCGCCGGAGAACAGATACGTATCATCCGACTCTGAATACTTCGGTATAAAGCTTGAATTGCTTTCGAATTTATATTTGCGGTACGTCATGCCTTTGCAGTCGACTTTCAGTGGGCTATTGGGGTCACATGCAAAAAAGGAATATGTTTTGGATATTTCGAAAAAAAACTTGTCTTGGGCTGGTCGTATTCTGCCAACAAACGGCGGCCTCGTTTCGTCCGTCTTGTCGTCTTTTTCGTAGTACTGTATGCCAGCGGCATTAGATATATAACAAAAGTATTTGCCGAGCCTGCTTTCTTCATCCTTACGCACGCAAGTCTCGTATTCGGCTTTTTGCTCGGGTGTAGGAGATAGCGAACGTTTCATTATGCAGTCAAATGACGCGCATAAACTTGGATTGATGTACGATGACGCAAGTAGAAAACCTATTAGAATCGTTGAGGGACGCACGTGCAGCATTCCTAGTACCGTCGATATGGCGAAGCTTACCTCATTCGCACCCTGTGGAACAACCTAACGGCTCGCGTCTGCATGTGGCGCCGGGTAACGAACCCGATAGTCCGTTGCACCGAATTGTGAGCCAATTTGTGCTATAATGGTAGGATGTACCGCCACACCGTCGTAGCTCGCTTGAAGAACGGTTCCCCCGAGCTTCCGTTAGACCCCACCATCTCCCTTCCGGCGGCACTGACCCAATGTGAGCAGTTATGGAAAGAGCGGGGTGGGCGCACGTCATGGCCTAGAGAGCAGTGGAGCTTCGTCAGAAAGGTCATAGAGCCGCTGCTATACGCGACAATCGACCCTGAGGATGTGCATTACGCGGGTGGCCTGCTGAACGCGCGAGGAACCATCCGGTCGCAGTCAGTTGAACTGTCCTCCGTCAGTTTCAAGAATGGTCCGTTACCTACCATCTCGTGCTATGCCCAATTCGAGATGACGTTCGACCGTGAGTTCGATGACGTGGCTGGATTCTACGACTGGCAGGAACAGACGGATTGGCTGGATTGGGGAACAAACTTTGGATGGCGGTTAGAAGATGGGAGCGAATACGATGCCGCTTATGATAATGTCGGAATCGAACTCGAAATCATCCAGTGACAAGCTTAGTTTCCCATTTGTCCCAGCGAAGGCTTCATAATATTTGCCCCTTTGGGTCTTGTAAAAAAAGGTTCCAGTGGCGATTTTAGTTCCTGTTGAATAGGAGGTCCGCCATGCCACGGTATAAACGGTTCGGGCGCGGAATCCCTATGCCTTCTACTGCTGCCATCAAGCACGAACTCAGGATGATGGCGGCAACTGATGTTCTGGCTAAAGCACTTCACGACGAACAATGCGGTCCAGAGGAAATGTCTCAAATCATCAGTGATATCGGGGACAAATACGAGATTCCATCCGAGACGGTGAGCGGCCTAAAGAAACGCTTCGCAGCGGAATAGGGCTGCTAAAGCTGGCGTTTTTGGTGGCTGAGAAACCTCATGCCAGACTGGCCAAATAACTGTTCGGCAATTGCGACCAGGCGTTCATTCCACGCGAGGCGATTGAACCATTCCTCGGGGATGGCCGAGACACCGTAAGCCGCTCCCGCTATCTGCCCGGTCACAGCGCCTACCGTGTCGGCATCGTCCCCAAGGTTCACGGCGAGTAGCACGGCGTCACTGAAACTGGTCGTCTCCGTTACGCACCAGAACGCAGCCTCCAGCGTATGGAGCACGTAGCCGGACGAATGAATTTCCGACCGTGCTTTCCCCCTCCATGAGCCGTCCATCACACGCTGCACACCATCGCTGAAGGGTCCTAATTCTGCGCTGAGAACGTCCGTCAGAGGCTTTCCCCCTATAAGCGCAGCCAGGACCGCCGATAGCGCCTCACAGCCATCCACGGCCTCGCTAGCGCCATGGGTCGTGTAGCTCTGGCGTCGGCTCACGTTCCTTAGCGTCTCAGGGCTGTTCCAGTAGCGAAGAACCGTAGGGGCGAGCCTCATTATCGAGCCATTTCCGCCGGTCCTGGCATCCGTAGGTCCGGCTATCGGGTCATCCGTCCGTCGGAAGTGCTCCAGCGAGTTCCTTGTTGTGATGCCGATGTCGAAGCATGAGCCGGTGCAGGAGTTCTCGCCCTCCAGATACCACCGGCAGAACCGTTCCATCAGGTCTCGCTCATCCAGGCCGTCACAGGCAATGAGCGAGTCGGCCAGACAAAGAGCCATAGAGGTGTCATCCGTCCACTGCCCCGGCTTGAGGTCGAACGGTCCTCCGCCAACGATGTCATAGACGGGCGGCTTCGTGTCCCGTCTCTGAAACTCAAGGGTGGTGCCGAGAGCGTCGCCTACAGCCAAGCCGATGAAGGCACCAAGGGCACGGTCGCGAATAGCCTCAGACATCCAGCGCCCCTTGACCAATAACGTAGGCTTCCTGCTGATACATCTCCTCAATGGATAACAAGTGTTTATAGTGCGAGCGTGGAATCCTTTGCTGCTCAACCTAGTCAGAATGTGTTACGAAAAACTACTAGTCCAGTACCTCATCGGCCCTAGCCAGCAATTCAGCGGGTATTTTGACCCTAATATCATCGGCGGTTTTCAAATTTATTATTAAGCGAAGACGAAACGGCTGATAGAACGGCATTTCCGCGACACTCATGCCCGCAAGTGCCTCTGATGTTTGTCTCGCAAGCTGAATCCATAAATTCGGCAAGTCAACATCGTGTGCGATTAGGCCCCCTACATCAACATACTCCCTTACAGGGTAAATAGATGCAAGTCTGTGCTCGTTAGACAAACGGACAACAAGCTCCTTATTGGAAAGATTCTCGAGCGATGTGCTTACAATGCAAGCCTGTGCTGTTCTCGCCGCCTCGGAGAACGCAGCTTGATACTGCGGCTCTCTGTGAGGGCTTTCAACTGGTGGTCCGACCATCGTGCATCCACTTTGTTCAATAGCTTCTCTGATGCTTGCAATGGCGGGGCTTTCCCATAAACTCCGTGCAGAAAGAACAAATATCTGCTTTGTATCCGGGATTATTTCTTTTAGATACTCAACTCGCTTCTTCCAGATATCTAAACTTGGATTGACCATGACACCGCTGACGTTGCCGCCAGGATGCGATATTGAACTCGCGACTCGGTAAGCAACGGGGTCCGTCATAAAGCTCAGAATAGGAATGGTGCTCGTCAGTCTTGAAAGAATGAGGACGATTCTATCGGAACTTGAAATGATAACGTCAGGATTGCTTTCGACAGCTTCTTTTGAGATAAGCTCATACTTGTCTGCTACACCCTCTGCGCTGAAACGAGAAACGGAAAGATTTTTCCCCTCAACATAGCCGCGTTTCTCGAGTTCTTCGAAAAACCCTCTAAAATATATCTGCCCGCCCTTAGTCATTTGCGTCAGGGCGCGGGATGGGTGAACCAACGCGATACGGTATGTCTTTTCTGCTGCTTTCGCCTGATTGTGCTTAAAGAGGAATGCCATACCTGCGGTGAGAGACAGAACTTGGCGGCGTTGCATCCGTCCCTCTCCGAGTCGGGTATGTTCGCGGAGAACAGACCATCTCACGCCCCCGAGTCAAATCCATGCCCGAGAATATAGGCTTCCTGTTCGCACGTCTCGATGGCTCCGGGCCTGACGCTCCGAACTCGTTCAATCGCGGTAGAAGCATCTTCGCCCATCATCACCAGGAGCTTGGCCGCCAGCATACCCGCGCGACCGAGACCTCCACGGCAATGGACCACGACCGACTCACCCCTGCGTAACTGTTCCACGAGCCGACATCCTATCGTCCGCCATGCTGCTTCGAAGGCCGGCCCTGGAACGGAAACGTCGGGGATAGGAGCATGAAGCCATACAAGGCCAGCGTCCCTCACAGCGTCAGGTAAGCCTCGCACGGATAGGAGGCCGAACTCATGCGGTTCAATGAGGGTCAGAACGGCAGAGGCTCCCCATTCTCGTATGACCTCTACGTCCGCTCTGAGGTCGCGGCCCCATGGCCCTCCGATTGATGACGGGTCTTTCTTTCCAGGGCACAGGGTTACGCCGATACGCGCCCCATTCTCGCCTAAAGCTAAAGTTGCGATGTGTAGAGGGTGCGTCTTAGATGTCCGAACTCGACGCTCTGATTGAGGAACGCTGTGCAATCCAAAAGCAGCGAACCCAACATGCCAAGTATCGTCCTGTGTCATCGCTCCCCCAGTGTTACCACCATATCACACCGGATGGCTGACTGAAACACCTTGAGCGTACCGTTTCACTACTTATGCACGCCACTTGGATTCGGTAGTATCCAATTTACTCAGCGCCATCGTCTGGCGGTCATCCTTTCTTCGGCCGAATCTAGCCTCTTCGGAGTTGTATAAACTGCATCAAGTATTTTCATTATAAAATCGAATAAGTTGTCTGCTTGCAGCTCAGTCAATGTCCCATCGTGAGCGCCGTTATTGCCGTCTTCTCGCGCGCAATTCGCCAACTATCCATGCGTTTGATGAGCGGTGATAGCGACGCACCGTTCTCACAGCTTGAGGGATAGAAAGGGCAGCATTCATCCACGACTCGCCACGGCTTCGGCCCGTTCCTGAATCGTCGATTGATGCTGGCTCCTACGGTTCGGCCCATACCGGTCCTATCGTCAGAGGAACGTTCGCGCACGCTACGGCTATGGTTCGGGGGCTGTCGTCCGGTCACAATCTGTCACACTGACCCTCAAAATCGGCCGTGTCTTCACCTTCCGTCCTATAGCCGCCTATGATAGATTGAGCCTGCCTAAGAGCCTGAAAGAAAGATGGTTTTTGGATTGTAGGGAGTGGTGGGATTATCGTCCGGTGAGCATGTAGGATGTCAGCCGGGATGCCATGCACCTCATCCACGCGCTCGCCATGGCGATGGGCCGGTTCCTGCTGCCGATCCTGGTGATCCTCCTCGTCGCTGGGGTTGCCGCCTCGATCTTTCAGAATGCGCCGCGCATCGTGTTCGACCGGATCCAGCCGCAATGGTCCCGCATCTCGCCCGCCAGCGGGTGGAAGAGGATTTTCAGCATACAAGGATTCATTGAGTTCGGAAAAAGCATTTTCAAGTTTGTGGCGATTGGCGCCATGTCCTACATGGTTTTGCGCGCAGATCGCCACGAGATCGTGAATGTCATGTTCGTGGATCCGATCGGTCTGCCCGAGTTCCTGCTGACGCTGTCGGTTCGCCTGGTCTCGGCGGTCAGCGTGGCGACCATCGCCCTGGTGGCAGGCGACTTGGTCTGGACGCGCCTGCGGTGGCAGCGCGACTTGCGGATGTCGCGCCAGGAGGTGAAGGACGAATTCAAGCAGCTCGAAGGCGACCCGCTGGTGAAGGCCAAGCTGCGCTCGCTGGCGCAGGATCGCCTGCGCAAACAGATGATGGCGGCCGTGCCGCGCGCCACCATGATCCTGGCCAACCCGACGCACTACGCCATCGCGCTGCGCTACGACCAGAGCGAGAACGATGCTCCGATGGTGCTGGCCAAAGGCAAGGATCTGATCGCTCTGCGCATCCGGGAGATCGCCGAGAAGCACCGGATCGAGATCGTGGTCGATAAGGCCCTGACCCGGGCGATGTACGACAATGTCGAGATCGACCAGGTCATCCCGGCGGAATTCTATCGGGCGGTAGCGAATCTCCTCGTCTACGTCATGACGCGGAAGCGGCGCTGAGGAGCCGTGAGGCCTCGCCGCCGACGCGTGCGTTCACGACCTGCCCGATGCCGGACCGACGCTTTCGGGCATCCGGGCACCGAGCAGGAGGTGTGCCTCACGCGGCGCGGCGCCCCAGCTCGCGCCGCTTGGCCTCGTGGCGGAATCGGTGGAGCACGAACTCCGTGTAGCCGTTCGGCTGGCGGGCGCCCTCGAAGATCAGTGCCTCCGCGGCCCGGAAGGCCGGACCGTCGAAGCCCGGGGCCATCGGCCGGTAGGCCGGGTCGCCCGCGTTCTGGCGGTCGACGATGGCCGCCATCCGCCGCAGGGCCTCTTCGACCTCCGCCCGGTCGACGATCCCGTGGCGCAGCCAGTTGGCGATGTGCTGGCTGGAGATCCGCAGGGTGGCGCGGTCCTCCATCAGCCCGACATCGTGGATGTCAGGCACCTTCGAGCAGCCGATGCCCTGGTCGATCCAGCGGACCACGTAGCCCAGGATCCCCTGGCAGTTGTTGTCGAGTTCCTCCCGCACCGCCTCCGGCGCGAAGGGACCCTCGGCGAGCGGCAGCGTCAGCATGGCGGCGCGGGTCGCGGGCGCCCGGCCCTGGAGCTCCGCTTGTCGGGTACGCACATCCGTCCGATGGTAATGGAGCGCGTGCAGCGTCGCGGCAGTGGGGGACGGCACCCAGGCGGTGTTGGCGCCGGCCTCCGGATGGGCTCCCTTCGCCTCCAGCATCGCGGCCATCCGGTCGGGGGCGGCCCACATGCCCTTGCCGATCTGTGCGTGGCCCGGCAGCCCGCAGGCGAGGCCGGCATCGACGTTGCCGTCTTCGTAGGCCTTGATCCAGGCGGTCGCCTTCATGGCGTCCTTGCGGACCACGGGGCCGGCCTCCAGGGAGGTGTGAATCTCGTCGCCGGTCCGGTCGAGGAAGCCGGTGTTGATGAAGAACAGCCGGTCCGATGCCGCCGCGATCGCCGCCTTGAGGTTCAGCGTCGTGCGCCGCTCCTCGTCCATCACGCCGATCTTGAGCGTCCGCGGCGCGAGGCCGACCAGCGCCTCGACCCGGCCGAACAGCTCCACCGCGAAGGCGACCTCCTCGGGGCCGTGGAGCTTCGGCTTGACCATGTAGACCGCGCCGGTCCGGCTGTTGCGCCGGGCGCCGTTCAGGTCGTGCAGGGCAATGAGCGCGGTCACTGCCGCGTCGAGGATCGTCTCGGGGATCTCGGCTCCGTCGAGGGTCACGGCGTCGGTGTACATGTGGTGGCCGACGTGCCGGACCAGCATCAGCGACCGCCCGTGCAGGGTCAGCCGGCCGCCGTCGGGGGCCGTGTAGGTGCGGTCCTCCGCAAGACGCCGCTCGACGGTGCGGCCGCCCTTGGACAGGTGGGCGACGAGGTCGCCGCGCATCAGACCGAGCCAGCTCCGGTAGACTGCGACCTTGTCGGCGCTGTCCACGGCCGCGACCGAATCCTCCATGTCCATGATGGTCGAGAGGGCGGCCTCCAGCACCACGTCGGCGATGCCGGCCGGGTCGGTGCGGCCGATCGGGCTCGCCTTGTCGATCACGATCTCGACGTGCAGGCCGTTGTGGCACAGCAGGAGCGCGGCCGGCGCCTGCGCGTCGCCGGTAAAGCCCGCAAGCTCCGCCGCGCCGGTCAGGCCGGCGCTCCGGCCGGCGCCGAGGTCGACGGCGAGCCGCCCGGCCGTCACGGCGAAGCCCACGGCATCGGCCCAGGAGCCGACGCTCAGCGGTGCGGTCGCATCGAGGAACGCCTTGGTCCGGGCGACCACCGCGGCGCCGCGGGCCGGGTTGAAGCCGGTGCCGGGGGCGAGGTCGCCGTCCTGCGGGATCGCGTCGGTGCCGTAGAGGGCGTCGTAGAGGCTGCCCCAGCGGGCATTGGCGGCGTTGAGCGCGTAGCGGGCGTTCGAGATCGGCACGACGAGCTGCGGGCCGGCGATTTCGGCGATCTCCGCGTCCACGTTCTCGGTGGTCACCCGCACCGCGTCGGGTTCCGGCTGCAGGTAGCCGATCTGGGTGAGGAAGGCCGCGTAAGCGGCCGGATCGTGCGGCTGACCGCGGTGGTCGCGGTGCCAGGAATCGATGTCGGCCTGGAGTCCATCGCGCCGGTCGAGGAGTGCCCGGTTGCGCGGCGCGAGATCGCGGACGATCGCCGCGAAGCCCGACCAGAACTGCTCCGCCGAGAGGCCGGTCCCGGGCAGAGCCTCCTCGGACAGGAAGGTGCGGAGGTCTTCAGCGACGACGAGACCCGACATGATGGCTCCTTAGAACTAGGACGGCGCCATCCGTCAGAAAAAATCGAACGGCGCGTGAAAATTTTTTGAGGTCACTCCGGGTAGACCGCTTGGCGCCGGCGAAAAAGACGGCAAAAGAGATTTGATTTTTTCCGCAGCGTTGAGAATGCACGACCAGAGCGACCTGGAGATCTTCGCCCGGGTGGTCCGCACCGGCAGTCTGACGCAGGCCGGGTCGGAGCTCGGCCTGTCGGTGGCGGTAGTCTCGAAGCGGCTGAAGCGGCTGGAGGAGCGGCTGGCGGTGCGCCTGCTGCACAGGACCACGCGGCGGGTCGCGCCGACGGATGTCGGCGAGGCGTTCTTCCAGCGCATCGGCCCGATCGTCGACGCCATCGCGGAGGCCGAGAGCCTCGTCTCGCAGACGGCGACCCGGGCCCGGGGGACCCTGCGGGTGACGGCGCCGAGCTCCTTCGGGCGCCTGCACATCGTGCCGCACCTGCGGGCCTTCTTCGCCCTGCATCCGGACCTCCTGCTGAACCTGGAGCTGAGCGACGATTTCGAGTCGATCGTCGAGCGCGGCTACGACCTCGCGATCCGGGTCGGCGCCCTGGAGAGTTCCGGCCTGACGGCGGTGCGCCTCGCCCCGGTGCGGCGGGTCCTCTGCGCGCGGCCGAGCTACCTCGACGCGGCGGGGCGCCCGGAGACCCTCGACGACCTGCGCGGCCATGTCTGCCTGGCCACCGAGAACCAGAACCCCTGGCGGCTGGTCGGGCCGGAGGGACCCTGCACGGTCAACGCGTCCGGCCCCCTGCGCACGCACTCCAACGAAGTGGTGCGCGAGGCGGTGATCGGCGGCCTCGGGATCGCGCTCCGCTCCACCTGGGACGTGCACGCGGAGCTGCGCGGCGGCCTGCTGGAGGTGGTCCTGCCCGCCTACACGGCCGCGGCTTCGGCGGGCATCTTTGCGGTCTATCCGAGCCGGGCCTTCGTGCCGGCCAAGACCCGGGCGTTCATCGCGTTCCTGAAGCAGGTGTACCGGTCGAGCGGAGCCTGGACGGAAGGGTGAGCGAGAGGTCCGGCTTTCACCGTGCGCGGGCCGTCGTGCTCACGCGGCTGGGGCGCGACGCCTCCCATGGCCATGTGGGAGAGGATTGGTCGCACCCGCTTGGACAGGCAGGTGAGGGATCTCCCACGCTCTCCCTCATCCTTCGAGGCCGGGCGATCAGAGATCGCCCGGCCTCGAAGGAGCCCTCCAGGGACCGCAGTACCTTCTGGAGGCCTCCTTCGAGGTCCGTTGGCGCGGGCACCTCAGGATGAGGTCGAGGGTTGGAGCGAGCCCGCCGGCTTGAGGTCTGCTGCGACGCGCCCGACTGAAACCCTCAACCCTGCGCGAAGTCCGGATCGGTCCGCGCCAGCATCCGCTTGAACGCCGCCCACTCGCTGTCGGGCGCTCCCTGGACCGCCACGCGGTCGTAGCCGGCGGCGTATTGCCCGGCGGTCTTGGCGGCGATCGCGGCCGAGGGCCGGATCACCGGCGCGCCCGCGGCCTGGATCGCCAGCTGCGCCCGGCACGAGCGCTCCATGTTGTGCATCAGCCTGAAGGCCTCGCCCACCGTGCGCCCGCAGGTCAGCAGGCCGTGGTTGCGCAGGACCATGACGGGCTTGTCGCCGAGGTCGGCCACGAGCCGCTGACGCTCGTCCAAGTCGAGGGCGATGCCCTCGTAGGCGTGGTAGGCGACGCGTTCCGTGAACTGCATCGACCACTGGTTCAGGGGCAGCAGCCCCTCCTCCTGGCAGGAGACCGCCACGCCGGCCACCGTGTGGGTGTGCAGCACGCAGATCGCGTCATGGCGGGCGGCGTGGATGGCGCTGTGGATCGTGAACCCGGCCGGGTTGATGCCCAGCCCCATCGGATCCTCGACCACGCGCCCGTCGATATCGACGGTGACGAGGTTGTCGGGCGTCACCTCCTCGAAGCGCATCCCGTAGGGATTGATCAGGAACCGGTGCCCGCCCCCCGGCAGCCGCGCCGAGATGTGGGTGTAGATGCTGTCGTCGAGACCCAGCCGGTGGATCAGCCGGTAGGCGGCCGCGAGGTCGACGCGCATCGCCCGAATCTCGGCCTGATCGGCGGGGTCCGCGTCCCGGTCGGCGACGATCGAGTGTGTGGCTGCGCTCATGCGGTGGCTCCTTGCCGGTCGGCCGAGTCGGCCCTCCGGGATCGCCACCCGGCACAGGCGGTCCCGTGATCCGGGGGACACGGAGTGGAACGCGGCGAAGACCCATGCCCGGACCCGTCCGCAGGGTGCACCGCGAGCGGTAATTCGGCAATGCGCCGAGTTGCGCCGTGCGCAACAGCGGCACCGCCGTCGTTGCGCACGGCGCGAAACGATCCAGGCCGCGCCGCCCTGTAGCGCTGCGCGGCCCTCCCGGTGGCGGGGGAGCGGCCCCCGAGCGATCCGGACGGAGGCGGCCTCAGCCCGCCAGCGCGGCCTCGATGCCGGCCCCGATCGCCAGCAGCCGGCGGTCCGCCCCGTGCCGGGCGAGGATCATCAGCCCCACCGGCCGGGCGAGTCCCGGCATCGGCAGGGACAGGCCGGTGAGGTCGAAGAAGTTGCCGAAGGCCGTGTTGCGCAGCATCAGGCGGTTCGCCGCCAGGAAGGCTGCGTCGTCCGCCTGGAGCGGGGCCATCAGCGGGGCCGTAATCGCCGTCGCCGGGAGCGCCAGCACGTCGATGGGGGCGAGCCGCCGGTCGAAGGCGGCGATCAGCTCGGCCCTCCGGCGCATCGTCCGGATGTACCGCGCCGCCGTCGCGGGACGGCCGGCCACGATCCGGCGATGGACGCGCGGATCGTAACGGCCGGCCTGGCTGTCCAGCCAGTCGGCATGGATCGCTGCCGCCTCGATCGCCGCGATGGAGCCGTCCGGCAGCGCCGCCTCCATGGCGGCGAGGAGGTCGTCGACAGGGTGGTCGGTCACCCGGGCGCCGGCGCGGGACAGAAACGCCAGCGTGCGCTCGAAAGCCTCAGCCACGAGCGGCTCCGTCTCGGTCAACAGGAGGCCCCGGGGCACGCCGATGCGCAGCCCGGCGACGCCGAATGTCACCAGGGGCTCGGGCTCCTCACCCGCCATCACGGCATCGGTCGCCGCACACGCCGCCACCGTCCGGGCGAGCGGACCGAGCGAATCGAGGGAGAACGACAGGGGGAAGGCGCCGTCCAGGGGGACGCGGCGGGCAGTCGGCTTGAAGCCCACCACGCCGTTCAGCGAGGCCGGAATCCGGACGGAGCCACCGGTATCCGATCCGACCGAGATGTCGCTCGTGCCATGCCCCACCGAGACGCCGGCGCCGGAGGACGAGCCGCCCGGGATGCGCTGCGGATCGGCGGCGTTGCCGGGCGTGCCGTAATGCGGGTTCAGCCCGAGCCCTGAGAAGGCGAATTCGGACATGTTGGTCTTGCCGATGATCACCGCACCGGCCCGGCGCAGGCGGGCGACCACCGGCGCATCGGCCTCGGCCGGGGCTTCGTCCGCCAGGAGGACGGAACCGGCGCAGGTGGTCTCGCCGGCCACGTCGAGCAGGTCCTTGATCGACACGATCGCGCCGTCGAGGGGGCCGAGCGAGATCCCGTCCCGACGGCGCGCATCAGCGGTCTCGGCCGCCGCCCGCGCCTCGGCCGGATAGAGCCGGGTGAAGACCGCCGGATCCCCCTCCCCGATTCGGGCCAAACGCTCCTCGACGGTCTCGCGTACGCTCATGATCCTCACCGCACGATCTCCCGGGCGCACCCTTGCAAGCGGGAGGCCCGTTCCCACGCTCAGAACGTACCGGGATAGGCGCCGCCATCCATCAGCAGATTCTGGCCGGTGATGAACCCGGCGTGCCGGCTGCACAGGAACGCGCAGGCGGCGCCGAACTCGTCGGGCTGGCCGAAGCGGCCGGCGGGGTTGTCGCGGGCCCGCGCCTCGAGGAACGCCTCCACGGTGGTGCCGGCCTTAGCGGCGCCCGCGGCGGCGTTGCTGCGGATCCGGTCGGTGTCGAACGGGCCCGGCAGCAGGTTGTTGATCGTCACATTGTGCCGCACCGTCTGCCGCGCGAGGCCGGCCACGAAGCCCGTCAGCCCGGACCGCGCACCGTTGGACAGCCCGAGATGCTCGATCGGCGCCTTCACGGCCCCGGAAGTGATGTTGACGATCCGGCCGAACTTGCGGGCGATCATCCCGTCGACGGTCGCCTTGATGAGCGCGATCGGCGCCAGCATGTTGGCGTCGAGCGCCCGGATCCAGGCCTCGCGGTCCCAGTCCCGAAAATCGCCGGGGGGCGGCCCGCCGGCATTGTTGACCAGGATGTCGGGCTCGGGGCAGGCCGCCAGGGCGGCGGCCCGGCCCGCCTCGGTGGCGATGTCGCCCGCGACGGCCGTGACCGTGGCCCCCGTCTGGCGGCGGATTTCCGCGGCGGTCTGCTCCAGCGTCTCCGCGTTGCGGGCCGTGATCGTGACCGCGACGCCTTCGCGGGCGAGCGCCAGGGCGCAGCCCTTGCCCAGTCCCTTGCTCGCCGCGCAGACGAGCGCCCGGCGCCCGCTCAAGCCGAGATCCATGTGAGGTCTCCGAGAACCGCCCTCGCCGCGAGGGCTCCCGCCGCGTCATAGCCTGCCGCCGGCGCGCTTCGAAATCCGCCCCGGACGCGCTCTCTTTAGCGCCTCAGGCGCACTCGCTGTAGCCGGACCGCTCGGCCTCCTGACGGGCCAGGCTCAGGACACGTCGGCGCCCCTGACTGTCGCCGATCGCCAGCCAGTGGCGCACCAGGGCACAGAGTTCGCCGGCATCGCCGTCCGGCGGCTCGTCCAGGAACGTCTCCGCCGGAACGTTCAGTTCGCGCGCGAGCCGCTCGAGCAGGGCGCCGTGGCGGCCGGTGAGCGGTTCCCGCGCGGGGCTGCTGGGCGGCGGCTGAACCGGATGCACGATCTTGAGCAGGGTCATGCCTGAGCAATGGCGACGGCGGCGGAGAGTTCTCGCACCTTCGGCGCACGGTGAAGAGGGGCTTAACCGCGTCCCGCGCCCGCCCGGCATCGCTCCAGGGCGGGTACGCGGCGCGAAGGCGGGCCTTCCGGTCCGGATCCGGCGCTCACCAAGTGCGCAGGTCGCGGGCACCGGGCGCGTCCGGGAACTCCTCCATCTCCGGGGCGACGAAACCGGCCCACAGGAGAGCCACGATCCCC
Organism: Methylobacterium sp. CM6257; assembly: GCF_054611515.1. Classification (NCBI taxonomy): domain Bacteria; kingdom Pseudomonadati; phylum Pseudomonadota; class Alphaproteobacteria; order Hyphomicrobiales; family Methylobacteriaceae; genus Methylobacterium; species Methylobacterium sp. CM6257. The sequence goes on along the minus strand of NZ_CM137735.1, from coordinate 2,766,582 downwards.
GTAAGGATCGGAAGGACGGTGCTGAGGACGAGGCTGAGCGTCACGGCGTCCCTGCCGGGCAGTCGGGTTGGATACGACGAGGTGCCGGATGTTTGTCCGGAAAGTTGTTTTCGCGAGATTAAGTAGGTTGGTCGTATTGCGGATGCCGAGGCGTAGGCCCCGGAAAGCCCGTAGTGCCCGGTCTGCGGCCCGGCACGGTGCCCAGTCCGTTCGTTCGCGCGCCTGGGCCGAGCCGGTCTGTCCACCGCGAAGGGGTCGCGGCGTCAGCACCCTTCATCGGATTGTTGCACCGCGGACCTATGGCAGCCGTCGCGGACTCGTCCGGAGGGAGGCTGCCGCATGCCGGCCCACTTCTGCATCAACCCCCTCGATCCGTATGCCGAGCAGGAAGTGCTCGTGACCTACGACGAGGATCGGCCGCTCGCGGTGATCAAATCCGTCGTCGACGACGGGGGATACGACCTGCTGCCGGATCTGTCCGAGGCATGCGTCCGGATCCTGCAACTCGAGATCGCGGTGTATCGCGGCCAGATCGAGCCTTACGCCTGGGCGCAGCACGCGGTCGACGTTCTGGCAGCGCCAACGACGGCGCAGAAGGCGTCACGCCGTCCGGCTGACACCCCGACCGGCAGGTCCGCGCCCGGACCCGTTCAGGGCTGAACCGCCTCCTGGGTCAGCGCGCCGAACTCGCTCACCATGCATTCATGCATGCGCCGCAGCCAAGCCCGCGCCTCAGCGGTCTGGATCTCCGCCCGGTCGGCTCGGTCGGCCGCGGCGCGGGCCTGCTCCTCGGCGCGTTCGGCCCGTGCCACCGCCCCGCGCAGCATGGCCTCGGCGTGGCGGGCCCGATCCTCGGCCGCGCGCGCCGAGGCCTCAGCCTCGCGCACCGAGCGCTGCGCGTCCCGGACCGAGTCGCGGGCGCTCTTCTGCATCGTCCGAAGCCGGACGGCGACGCCGCGCACGGCGTCCAGGGAGGCCGACCAATCGTCGCCCTCCGCGTGCGTGGCCGGAGGCGGACTGCCACCCGAGAACAGGGCCACGACGCGGTCGATCGGGGCCGGCTTGCCATTGCGCGGCTCGATGGGGCCGACCGGCGCGAAGCTTTCCGGCGATGCGGCCGTCGCTCTGGCACCGCTCATGCCGCGGCCTGATCCGTCAGATCCGAGAACTCGGACAGGATCGCCTCCTGGACCCGCCCGAGCCACTCCTCGGCCTGCCGGGCGCGTTCCTCGGCGGCGCGGGCGCGCGCCTCGGCCGCCTTCGCACGCTCCTCGGCGGCGATGATCTGCGCCTCGGCGCGCACCTGGGCTTCCCGGGCCTGTATCTCCGCGACGCGAGCCCGCTCGTTCGAGCTGTTGATGTCCTCCCGGACCCGCTCCAGCACGTGTTCGATGCGCTCCTCACGCTCGCGGGCCTGCGCCTCGACCTCGCGCGCTTGGCGGGCTGCAGCCTGCACCCGGTGGATCAGCGCGTCCCAATCCTGCGGCGCCGATTGCGGGGTGGGGAGCTCGGCCTGGTCGTTCATCGACGAAACAACCCGCAGGACACTGCCGAGATTGGATTCGGGCGCAGCGTTCGGTTCGCGCTTCGCCTTGTCAGCGGGCCGAAACCGAGGGTCGCTCAGAAGCCGCTGCAGCTCGCTCACGGAACCTCGTCTCCCTGCCGGTGGTAACCTGATCCGACTAAGCTGTTTAAAATGGTTAACAAAGCATTAAAGCTCGTTCGAGCGGGTGTTGAAATATTAATACAGCGGGCTGCCGACGCCGCCTGTTCGCGCGATGCGTGCGCGACTGATCCCAGGCCGGCCCGACGGGCGTGGTCTATGATGGGTTTGGTCCAAGGCTGCCGGCGGCGTGCGGTGGCCGCTGCCTTCCCGGCGGATCTGCGCCCGGTTCTCGCCGAACCACCTACGCGGCGCTGCCAGAGCCCACGATCTGGACTGACGGCAAGGCAGTGGATGCTTTTGGTAGCGACCGAATTTCGGGGTGTCTGGGCAGATCGCCCGGCCCCCGAGGTTCATCGAACCTGCGTCCACTACGCAAATCGGGGTCTTCGAAAAAATCCACCAAGCTGTCCAAAGGCTCAGTGGTGGGCGCGACAGGGATCGAACCTGTGACCCCTACCATGTCAAGGTAGTGCTCTCCCGCTGAGCTACGCGCCCGGGCCGGAGCCGTGCGGGCTCCGGTGGGCCGGGCCTATAGCGGCTGCTCGCCGAGGGCGCAAGCGGAACATGCGCGTCGCAGGTTCGATCGGCCGTCCGGGCCCGCCAGACCGCGGTGGTGCACGCCGGCGGAAAAATGCGGTATGGGCCTGCCGCCGGCATCCGGCCGCGCCGCGCCAGACGGGGCCGGCACCCCGCCTCATACTTCGGGACATGCGCTACTTCATCGACCACGATCAGGGCGATTCGATCCGCGGCTGGATCGTGCCGGACAATCCTCTCGCCATCAGCCGGGTGGCCGTCTCCGTCGACGGACGGCGCGTGGCCGAGGTGCCGGCCAGCGTCACGGACGAGGCCTTCAAGCGCAACGGCTGGCACGCCACCGGGCAATGCACCTTCGTGGTCACTCAGGCCGAGGTGCCGGGGCTGCCCGAGTTGCCGCGCCTCGAACTCTACGACGCCGACACCAACGTGCTGGTCTATCGCCGCGTGCCGCCCGAGGGGCTGGTGCGGCTGCGCACCATGCTGATCAACACCGGCATCGAGCCGGAAACCACTCTCCAGACGGCGCTTTTTCCATATTTCCAGCATTGCTACTTCGGCATCCACAAGCTGCCGGACGAGATCCTCACCTGCGTGCTGACCGGCCCTGCCGCCCCCTCCGCTCTCCTGTCGGGGGCCGTGACCATCCCGCGTTATGAGAACTTCATGACGCCGGACCTGATGATAACCGCGATCCTGCTGCAGGACCCACATGTCGAGATGGCGACCCGAATGCGCTGGTTGAAGGCGCGGGCCGGCGACGCCGCCGATCCCGCGCGCAACTGGCGCCTTGGTCCCCTGGCCGAAGCCGCGGCCTTTGCGGAGGATTACGACTTCACCGATGCGAAGAGCCTCAAGCGCTTCTTCCGGATGCTGCCGGAGCCGGCCTACCGGCTGCTCTACAACCCGCTCACCCGCCAGCTTGGAACCCGCATGCCGGAAGACCGCCTGCACCCCGGCAATTCGATCGCCGCGATCGAGATCCTCGCCCGGGTCGGCATCGTCGGCCACAAGGCCCGGTTCCATGCTTTCGCGTCGACGCTGTTCGACCGTCTCGGGATCAGCACGCCGATCCCGGCCCTGCCTCCCGTGCCGGCGGAGACGCAGGCGCTGGCCGAGCGCCTGAAGTCCGTCAAGGCGGTCGAGGAGATGATCGTGTTCGATGTCGCCATGTCTGATGCCGTGAAGGCCTCGGTGGACAAGAGCTGGAGCTGACCGTGCATGCGACCGGGCCGGGGGCGCCCGAACTCCGCCTCCCGCCGGCACGCGTCACCGGTGTCGGGGGCAAACGGCGCACCCTGCCGGCTCGGGTGGCCTCCGACGGGCTGCGCGTCGCGCTGCCCGGGCTCGCGGGCCGCTGGGTCGAGATCATCCTGTCCAACGATCCGGCCGACGGCCGGGACACCGTCCCGGACATCAGCTTCGTCGGCCCCGACGGGCGCCCGGGGACGCTGCTGCCTCAGGAGGCGCGGGGCGCCGGCGCCTTCGCGTGGGTCGGCCGCCTGCCCGAGGACGTCACCGAACTCCGCGTGGCCGATCCGTCCGGACGGGTCCCGGCCCGGCTGCGCCGGATCGCGGTCCGGCGCCTCGCCCGGCCGATCCTCGCCCTGCGCGGCCTCCTGCGCGAGCCCGCCCTCACCGGCCAGGCGCTCTACTGGCGGATCCTCGGCAAGAAGGTGCGAGCCCGGGGCTTCCTCGGACGGGCGCTGCACCACCGCCGCGTGACCGGCTACGAGGCCTGGATCGGCGCCCACGCCCTGCGCCGGTCGGAGCGGGACGGCATCGCCGCCGAGATCGCCGGCTGGGCTGACCCGCCCCTGATCTCGGTGCTGATGCCGGTGCACGACCCCGACCCGAAGGTGTTGCGGGCCGCCCTCGCCTCGCTGCGCGCGCAGCTCTATCCGCACTGGGAATTGTGTGCCGTCGACGACGCCTCCACGCGGCCCGCGATCCCGCGGATCCTGAGCCGCGCCGCCGGGGCTGATCCGCGCATCCGCGTGCTCACCCGGGGGGAGAACGGCCACATCGCTCGGGCCACCAACGACGCGCTCGGGCTGGCCCGCGGCGTCGCCTGCGCGTTCATGGACCACGACGACGCCCTCACCGAGGATGCCCTCTACGAGGTCGCCCGGGCGCTGCGCCGCGATCCGGACTTGGTGCTGATCTACAGCGACGAGGACAAGATCGACGGGCGCGGTCGCCGCTTCGATCCGCATTTCAAGGCCGGCTTCGACCGCGAACTGCTCTACGCGCAGAACTACGTCAACCATCTCACGGTGGTCCGGACCGAGGCCTTGCGGGCGATCGGTGGTCTGCGTCCGGGCTTCGAGGGCAGCCAGGACCACGACCTGCTACTGCGGCTGACCGACGGTCTCGATCCCGCCCGCATCCGCCACATCCCGCGCGTGCTCTACCACTGGCGCGCCGCGCAGGGCTCCGGCACCTTCTCGGACCGGGCGCTCGCCCGGGCGGAGGCCGCGCGCCTGCGCGCCCTGGAGGAGGTGGTGGCGCACTGGGGCGGCCGGGTCGAGCGCGGACCCGGGGGCTTCAATCGCCTGATCCGCCCCCTGCCGGAGCCGCCGCCCCGGGTCTCAGCCGTCATCCCGACCCGGGACCGCGCCGAGATCCTGTCGGTGACCCTCGACGGGCTGCTCAACGCCACCGACTACCCCGACATCGAGGCGGTCATCGTCGACAACGACAGCCGGGAGCCCGAGACCGCCGCCCTGTTCGCCCGCTACCGGGACGATCCGCGGGTGCGCGTTGTGAAGGTGACCGGCGCCTTCAACTTCTCGGACCTGTCGAACCGGGGCGCGGCGGCAGCCACCGGCTCGGTGCTCCTGTTCCTCAACAACGACATCGAGGTGCTGGAGCCGGGCTGGCTCACCGAGATGGTGCGCCACGCCGTCCGGCCGGAGATCGGCGCCGTCGGGGCGAAGCTGCTCTATCCGGACCGGACGATCCAGCACGGCGGCATCGTGCTGGGGATCGGGGGTGTTGCCGGCCACAGCCATCTGGGTGCGCCGGACGCGGATCCGGGTTACTTCTGCCGCATGGTGATCGCCCATGAGGTCTCGGCGGTCACGGGCGCCTGCCTCGCCATGCGGGCCGACGTCTTCGCGCAGGTCGGCGGGTTCGACGCGGTCGACCTGAAGGTCGCCTTCAACGACGTCGATCTCTGCCTGAAGGTCCGCCGGGCCGGCTACCGCATCATCTGGACGCCCTTCGCCAAGCTGATCCACCACGAGTCGAAGAGTCGGGGCGCCGAGGACACGCCGGAGAAGCAGAAGCGCTTCGAAGGCGAGGTGCTGACCATGCTGGAGCGCTGGGGCCCCGAGCTGCGCGCCGATCCCTACTACAACATCAACCTGTCACGGAATTCCGCGCATTACCGGGTCTGAGCCGCGCGGGCTCTGCGCGCGCCGCCGGTTGGACTGCGACCACGCGGTGCTATGCATGCGTCAGTGGGTGAACTTGCGTCCAGAGCCGGTTGCGATACCTGTGGACATGCCGCATGAGGCGGTTCCGGCCAGGATGCGCCAGCGCGCGCACGGCGAGGGCGGCAGCCAAAGATGAGTTCGAACACACCCATGGCCTCGGCCACGATCCTGGAGCGCGACGCGCAGCGGGCGATGGGGGACCATAAGGTCCACCCGAACGAGATCGCCATCGGCGTGGTGATCGGACGGGCGTCCGAATACTTCGACTTCTTCGTCTTCGGCATCGCCTGCGTGCTGGTCTTCCCGAAGGTGTTCTTCCCCTTCGTCGATCCGCTGAAGGGAACTCTCTACGCCTTCTCGATCTTCGCCCTCGCCTTCATCGCCCGCCCGGTCGGCACCGTGCTGTTCATGGCGATCGACCGGCGCCACGGCCGCAGCGTCAAGCTGACCACCGCCCTGTTCCTGCTCGGCGGGTCGACAGCGGCGGTGAGCTTCCTGCCGCGCTACGACAGCATCGGCATCTCCGCCGTCTACATTCTGGCGGGTCTGCGGGTGCTGCAGGGTCTGGCGCTCGGCGGCGCCTGGGACGGCCTCGCCTCGCTGCTCGCCATGAACGCCCCGCGGGAGCGGCGCGGCTGGTACGCGATGATCCCGCAGCTCGGCGCGCCACTCGGCTTCATGGTGGCGAGCGCCCTGTTCTCGTTCTTCCTGGTGAACCTCGACGAGGCCGACTTCATCGACTGGGGCTGGCGCTTCCCGTTCTACTGCGCTTTCACCATCAACGTGGTCGCCCTGTTCGCCCGGCTGCGCCTCGTCGCCACCGACGAGTTCGCCCGGATGATGGATCTTGACCGGCTGCGCCCGGTGCCGGCGCTGGAGCTGTTCCGCCACCATGCGGGTGACGTGATGCGCGGCGCCTTCGTGCCGCTCGCCGCCTTCGCGCTGTTCCACCTCGTGACGATCTTCCCGATCGCGTGGCTCGCGCTCAACAGCACCACACGCTCGCCCGGCGAGTTCCTGATCGTGCAGTTCTCCGGCGCCATCGTCTGCGCCGGCGCGGTGGCAGCCTCCGGGCTGATCGCCGACCAGATCGGTCGCCGCAAATGCCTGATCATGAGCGCCTCGCTGATCGGCTTCTTCGCCCTCGGCAGCATCATCGCGCCGCTCCTGTTCGGCGAGAGCGCCATCGGCCAGACAATCTACGTCACGATCGGCTTCATGCTGCTCGGGCTCGCCTACGGCCAGACTGCAGGCGCCGTGACGGCCCGGCTCGGCAACCGCTACCGCTATACCGGCGCCGCGCTGACCTCCGACTTCGCGTGGCTGCTCGGGGCCGGGTTCGCACCGCTCGTGGCGCTGTTCCTGTCGCAGCGCTACGGCCTGGCCATGATCGGGGTCTATCTCCTGTCCGGCGCGGTCTGCAGCCTCGTGGCCCTGTTCACCGACCGCTCGGAACTGCGTCAGATGTAGCCGGTCCGTCGCGCGGCCCGGGCCGCGCGGCCTTCCAGTGGCTGACAGGAACGCCGCCTCCACGCGGCAACGGCAGAGACGCCGCGGCAGCGGCATGGGATAACGAGACGCGACCTGTGACCTCTTCAACCCCTCGACCGGACAGGACCGATACCGCGCAGGGCCGGGGCGGCCGCGGGCGGCGCTTCCTGCCGCTCCTCGCCCTGCCGCTCCTGACCCTGCTGGGCGGCTGTAACCTCGTGGTCCTGCACCCGGCCGGCTACGTGGCCGAACAGCAGCGCAACCTCGTGCTGGCCGCCACAGGGCTGATGCTCCTGATCATCGTCCCGGTGATCACCTTCACGTTGATCTTCGCGTGGCGCTACCGCGCCACCAACGAGGACGCGGTCTACGATCCCGAATGGCACCACTCGACCCAGCTCGAGGTGCTGATCTGGACGGCGCCGCTGATGATCATCATCGCGCTGGGGGCCCTGACGTGGATCGGCTCCCACACGCTGGATCCGTTCCGGCCGCTGAGCAAGCTCGACCCGAAGCGCGACGTCCCGGCCGGCACCCAGCCGCTGGAGGTCGAGGCGGTGGCCATGGATTGGAAGTGGCTGTTCCTCTACCCGCAATACGGGATCGCCACAGTCAACGAGCTGGCCGCCCCGGTGGACCGCCCGATCCGCTTCAAGATCACCGCCACCGACGTGATGAACACGTTCTACGTGCCCACGCTCGCCGGCATGGTCTACGCGATGCCCGGCATGCAGACCCAGCTCCACGCGGTGATCAACCGGGAGGGTGCCTATGAGGGCCGCTCGGCGCATTACAGCGGTGCCGGCTTCTCGAACATGTTCTTCAAGTTCCACGGCCTGACCAACGAGGGCTTCGACCAGTGGGTCGCGAAGGCCAAGGCGGAAGGCGGCGACCTCAGCCAGGAGGCCTACCTGAAGCTCGAGGAACCGAGCGAGGCCGAACCGGCCCGCTTCTACAAGTCCTACATGAAGGGCCTCTACGACCGGATCATCGGCATGTGCCCCCGGCCCGACCAGATGTGCGTCGGCGAGATGGCCAAGATCGATGCCCAGGGCGGGGCCTCGGGTGAGGAAGCGGCGGCGAACTACAAGCGGCTGCAATACGACAACCGCCTGTCCGAGCGCGGCGTCGAGGGGCCCGGCGCCACATCGCCGGCCTCGGAGACGGGCCCGCACGGGCAGGTGCAGCCTCAGGGCATGCAGCCGCGGCCCGATATGGGCAACCCCGAAGTCCGGGAGCAGAAATCGCCCGACAGCCAGGGCAAGGGCTCCGGTGAGGGCCAGAGCGAGGGCGGCCAGATCGCGCCCAAGCAACTGAACCAATGAAGCCGCTCGTGATGAGAGCGGAACCCACACACAAGACCGGCGGTCGCCGTCGAACCCACTGAACGGGCCGATCCCATGTTGGCAAACTTGGACTTACAGCAGCTGATCCTCGGGCGATTTACGATCGAGCAGATCCCCTACCACGAGCCGATCCTGCAGGCGACGTTCGCCGGGGTGGCGGTGGTCGGCCTCGCCGTGCTCGGCGTCATCACCTACTACCGCTTCTGGGGGCCGATGTGGCGTGACTGGATCACGTCGATCGACCACAAGAAGATCGGCATCATGTATTGCATCTTTGCGGGGGTGATGCTGCTGCGCGGCTTCGCCGACGCGATCCTGATGCGCTCACAGCAGGCGGTCGCCTTCGGTTCGGAGCAGGGCTTTCTGCCGCCGCACCACTACGACCAGATCTTCACCGCCCACGGCGTGATCATGATCTTCTTCGTGGCGATGCCGTTCGTCACGGGTCTCATGAACTTCGCCGTGCCGCTGCAAATCGGCGCCCGCGACGTTGCCTTCCCGTTCCTGAACAATTTCAGCTTCTGGATGACGGTCGCCGGCGGCATGATAGTGATGGTCTCGCTGTTCGTCGGCGAGTTCTCCCGGGCCACCTGGCTCGCCTACCCGCCGCTCTCGGAGGCCTCCATGAGCCCCGGCGTCGGCGTCGACTACTATATCTGGGCGCTGCAGATCGCCGGTATCGGCACGCTGCTGTCGGGCATCAACCTGATCGCCACCATCGTGAAGATGCGGGCGCCCGGCATGACCATGATGAAGCTGCCGGTCTTCGTCTGGTCGTCGCTCTGCACCAACATCCTGATCGTGGCCGCCTTCCCGATCCTCACGGCCGTTCTCGCGCTGCTGTCGCTCGACCGCTACGTTGGCACGCATTTCTTCACGAACGATCTCGGCGGCAACGCCATGCTGTACTTCAACCTGATCTGGATCTGGGGCCACCCCGAGGTCTACATCCTGGTTCTGCCGGCCTTCGGCGTATTCTCGGAGATCACCTCGACCTTCTGCGGCAAGCGCCTGTTCGGCTACACCTCGATGGTCTACGCGCTGGTGGTCATCACCATCCTGTCCTACCTCGTGTGGCTGCACCACTTCTTCACGATGGGCTCGGGCGCGGACGTGAACTCGTTCTTCGGGATCACGACCATGATCATCTCGATCCCGACGGGTGCGAAGATCTTCAACTGGATGTTCACGATGTACCGCGGCCGGATCCGGTTCGAGGTGCCGATGCTCTGGGTGGTGGCGTTCATCGTCACCTTCGTGATCGGCGGCATGACCGGCGTCCTCCTCGCGGTGCCCCCGGCCGACTTCGTGCTGCACAACTCGCTGTTCCTGATCGCGCACTTCCACAACGTGATCATCGGCGGCGTGCTGTTCGGGATGTTCGCCGGCGTGACCTTCTGGTTCCCCAAGGCCTTCGGCTTCAAGCTCGACGAGTTCTGGGGCAAGGTGGCCCTCGGGTTCTGGGTGACCGGGTTCTACGTCGCCTTCATGCCGCTCTACGTGCTCGGCCTGATGGGTGTGACCCGGCGCATGCAGCACTTCGACGACCCGTCGCTGCAGGTCTGGTTCGTGATCGCGGCCATCGGCGCGGCGCTCATCGCCTGCGGCATCGCCTCGCAGATCATCATGTTCGTGGTCTCGATCCGGAACCGCGACAAGCTGCGCGACCTGACCGGCGATCCGTGGGGCGGCCGGACCCTCGAGTGGTCCACCTCCTCGCCGCCGCCGGCCTACAACTTCGCCTTCACGCCGGTGGTCCACGATTCCGACGCGTGGTGGGACATGAAGAACCGCGGCTTCGACCGCCCGCTCAAGGGCTACAAGCCGATCCACATGCCCAAGAACACCGCGACCGGCGCGATCTTGGCGGCCCTGAACTTCGTCTTCGGCCTCGCCATGATCTGGTACGTCTGGTGGCTGGCGGCGCTGAGTTTCGTGGCGATCTTCGTCGTCGCGATCGCTCATACCTTCAACTACGACCGCGACTTCTATATCCCCGCCGACGCCGTCAGTCGGACGGAAGGTCAGCGGACGCGCGAACTGGAGATGGCGTGATCCGATGATGCACGCAGAGACCGCACCCCCCGGCGCCGCGGCGCCGGTCTTCTACCAACTCGACGAGGAGGGCCATCACTCCGAGGGCTCGACCATGCTCGGGTTCTGGCTCTACCTGATGAGCGATTGCCTCATCTTCGCGACGCTGTTCGCGACCTACGGGGTACTCGGGCGCAGCTACGCGGCCGGGCCCACTCCGAAGGAGCTGTTCGACCTGCCGGGCATCGCGGTGAACACCGCCATGCTGCTATTCTCGTCCATCACCTACGGCTTCGCCATGCTGGAGATGGACCGGGACCGGATCAAGCAGACCCAGATCTGGCTCGCGGTGACCGGCTTGTTCGGTGCGGCCTTCGTGTTCCTGGAGATCCGGGAATTCGTCCACCTGTTCCACGAGGGCGCGCCGCCCTGGCGCAGCGCCTTCCTGTCCTCGTTTTACACCCTGGTCTCGACCCACGGCCTCCACGTCTCCATGGGCATCCTGTGGCTGATCGTGCTGATGGTTCAGGTGCGCAAGCGCGGGCTCATCGTCGAGAACAAGCGCCGGCTGATGTGCCTGTCGATGTTCTGGCACTTCCTCGACCTGATCTGGATCGGCGTGTTCACGGTCGTCTACCTGATGGGAGTGCTCGAATGAGCGCCGACGTGCACCACATTGCCGCGCCCGCGGGGCACGGCCACGACTCACATGGCAGCAGCCATGGCGGGCACGGCACCTTCCAGAGCTACATGACGGGCTTCGCCCTGTCGGTGATCCTGACGGTCATCCCGTTCTGGCTGGTGATGGGCAACGTGCTCGACAACAGCCTCGTCACCTCCCTGGTCATCCTGGCGCTCGGCGGCGTCCAGATGGTGGTGCACGTCGTCTACTTCCTGCACATGAACACGAAGTCGGAGGGCGGCTGGACCTTCATGGCGCTGATCTTCACCATCACGCTGGTGGTGATCATGCTCGCAGGCTCGGTGTGGGTCATGTACCACCTCAACCACAACATGATGCCGATGGATGCCCACGACGTCATGAACAACGCCCGCTGACCCGGCCTCCGGATCGGGAGCCTTTGGGACCGGCGGGGGGCGCCGGTCCCGGTGCCGGCCCCTCCCCCGCCCGCCCCTCGCTGCTGCGGCGCATCATCTTCGGCGTCGCCGCGGCGATCGTCTTCGTCGTGCTCCTCGGTCTCGGCACGTGGCAGGTGGAGCGGCGGGCCTGGAAGCTCGACCTCATCGCCCGGGTCGAAGCCCGGGTCCACGCGCCGGCCGTGCCGGCGCCCGGTTCCGCCGAGTGGTCGCGCATCGGCCCCGAGGACGCCTACCGGCACGTGCGGCTCTCGGGCACCTTCCTGCACGATCGCGAGACCCTGGTTCAGGCCGTCACCGAGCGCGGCGGCGGCTTCTGGGTGCTGACGCCGCTCCGCCGCCCCGACGGCAGTCTCGTGCTGGTCAATCGCGGCTTCGTGCCCGGCGACCGCCGGGATCCGTCGAGCCGGGAGGCCGGGCAAGTCTCCGGCGAGATCACGGTGACCGGCCTGCTGCGGCTGACCGAGCCCAAGGGTGCCTTCCTCCGCTCCAACGATCCGAAGGACGACCGGTGGTATTCCCGCGACGTGGCGGCGATCGCGGCGGCGCGAGGCCTGACCGAGGTCGCCCCCTACTTCGTGGATGCGGATGCAACGCCCAACCCCGGCGGCCTGCCGGTGGGCGGCCTTACGGTGGTCGCCTTCCCCAACAACCACCTCGTCTACGCGATCACGTGGTACGGGATGGCGCTCATGCTGGCGGGCACGGTGGTCTACCTCCTGCGGGGTGGCCGCGGGAACGACCGGGTTTTCAGCGAGCGCTGAGCGCAGTCGTTTCACGCTGCGCCTTTCCCGGGCGCATGGAGCGCCGACGGAGCCCGACCCGGGCTCCAGCGCGGAACGACGCGAAGCGTCCCTGAATCGATCTGTGCCGCTTCGCGGCGACTCTCGTGCCGGATCCCGGATCACCTTCCACTGCGGTCCAGGAGTCCGGGAAAGGGGCACACTGCGTCCGCGGCTGCGTCCTGCGCCTCGGAGAGGCTGGACCACAGGGGGAGTAGCCCGCTCCAAGCGGGTCTCTATAATGGCGTGACAAACGCCACAACGAGTCAACGCCATGACCTCCCGCATCCCGAACTTCGCCGAAATTCCGCTCGCCGGCGAACCGCTCGCGGTTGCGGCGCCGGCACTCGGCGAACCCTGGATGACGCCGGAGGGCATTCCGGTGAAGGGGCACTACGGTCCGAAGGACCGGGCGGGCATCGAGTTCCTCAACACCTATCCGGGCATCGCACCGTTCCTGCGCGGTCCCTACCCGACCATGTACGTCACCCAGCCCTGGACGATCCGGCAATATGCCGGCTTCTCCACGGCGGAGGATTCGAACGCCTTCTACCGGCGCAACCTCGCGGCCGGGCAGAAGGGCCTGTCGGTGGCCTTCGATCTCGCCACCCACCGCGGCTACGATTCCGACCACCCCCGCGTCTCGGGCGATGTCGGCATGGCGGGCGTGGCGATCGACTCGATCTACGACATGCGCACGCTCTTCTCGGGGATTCCCCTCGACGAGATGACCGTGTCGATGACGATGAACGGCGCGGTGCTGCCGATCCTCGCCCTCTACATCGTCGCCGCCGAGGAGCAGGGCGTGCCGCCGAGCAAGCTCGCGGGCACGATCCAGAACGACATCCTCAAGGAATTCATGGTCCGCAACACCTACATCTATCCCCCCAAGGGATCGATGCGGATCATCTCGGACATCTTCGCCTACACGTCGAAGAACATGCCGAAGTTCAACTCGATCTCGATCTCCGGCTACCACATGCAGGAGGCCGGGGCGACGAACGACCTGGAACTCGCCTATACTCTTGCCGACGGCGTCGAGTACATCAAGGCGGGCCTCGCGGCCGGGCTGACCATCGACCAATTCGCCCCGCGCCTGTCGTTCTTCTGGGCGATCTCGACCAACTTCTTCATGGAGATCGCCAAGATGCGGGCCGCGCGCCTGATCTGGGCGAAGCTCGTGAAGGGGTTCGAGCCGAAATCGGAAAAGTCCCTGGCGCTGCGCACCCACTCGCAGACGAGCGGCTGGTCGCTCACCGCCCAGGACGTGTTCAACAACGTCACCCGCACCAACATCGAGGCCATGGCGGCGACGCAAGGGGGCACGCAGTCGCTCCACACCAACGCGCTGGACGAGGCGCTGGCCCTGCCCACCGACTTCTCGGCCCGGATCGCCCGCAACACCCAGCTGTTCCTGCAGCAGGAGAGCGGCACCACCCGGATCGTCGATCCCTGGGGCGGCTCCTACTACGTGGAGAAGCTCACCGCCGACATGGTCGCGCGGGCCTGGGAGCACATCCGCGAGGTGGACAGCCTCGGCGGCATGGCCAAGGCGATCGAGGCCGGTATCCCGAAGCTGCGGATCGAGGAGGCCGCCGCCCGCGCCCAGGCCCGGATCGATTCCGGCCGCCAGACGATCGTGGGCGTGAACAAGTTCAAGGCCGACGACGACATGGCCATCGAGCTGCTGCGGGTCGATAACGGCAACGTCCGCCGGCTCCAGATCGACAAGCTCAAGCGCCTACGCGCCGAGCGCGACGAGGCTGCGGTAACGGCCCGGCTGGAGGCTCTGACCCGGGCTGCCGAGGGCACCGAGAACCTGCTCGAGCTCGCCGTCGACGCCGCCCGCGCCAAGGCGACGGTGGGCGAGATTTCCGAGGCTCTGGAGAAGGCCTGGGGCCGGCACCGCGCCGAGATCCGCTCGATCTCCGGCGTCTACAAGCGCGAGGTGGGGGGCATGTCGCCTGTGGTCGAGGAAGTCCGGGCGCTGGTCGAGGCGTTTGAGGAGAATGACGGACGTCGGCCGCGCATCCTGGTCGCCAAGATGGGCCAGGACGGGCACGACCGTGGCCAGAAGGTGATCGCCTCGGCCTTCGCCGACCTCGGCTTCGACGTGGATATCGGGCCGCTCTTCGCCACGCCGGCGGAGGCCGCCCGGCAGGCGGTGGAGAACGACGTGCACATCGTCGGCGTCTCGTCGCTGGCCGCCGGCCACCTGACCCTGGTGCCGGAGCTGAAGGCGGCTCTGGTGGAGCAGGGCCGGGACGACGTGATGATCGCCATCGGCGGCGTCATCCCGCCGGGCGATTACGACGCCCTCACCGCGGCCGGCGCCTCGGCGATCTTCCCGCCCGGCACGGTGATCGCCGAGGCGGCCGCCAAGCTGATCCGGGCGCTGAACGAGCGGCTGGGCTACGCGGCGCGGCAGGCGGCGGAGTAGGGCGGCCTCTTCCGCGGCGGGATTCGCTGCCCTGGCCCGCGCCGCGGTGAGCGATGCGGGCCGAGGCCCTGCCCTGACGCGTCGGCCCGCCCCACCCTCGACCTCATCCTGAGGAGCCGGAGCGCAGCGGAGGCCTCGGAGGCGGATTCCAGGGATCAAAGTGCATTCTGAAGGGCTCCTTCGAGGCCCGCTGACGCGGGCACCTCAGGATGAGGGGGGATGGGTGGCGACCCCGGGCGCAGGGCCTGCGGCCGCCGCGTCTTGGGGCCAGCCCCTCAGTTCAGCGCCTGCGGGTCCGCCTCCGTCAGGAAGGCCCCGACCTCGTGGAGGAACTGCATGCGGTTCTTCTCCATCATCACCGTGTGGGTGCCCTCCCCCAGCTCGACGAAGCGCTTGTAGGGCGCGTGCGTGAGCTTGGTGAAATACTCCTGCGCCTGGTAGCTCGGCAGGTCCGCGTCCCACTCGGCGTGGATGATCAGCACGGGCACGCGGATCTCGCCCGGGTCATAGAGCGGCTTGCCCGCCGCCCAGTAGGCGTCCTTGTCGGCGACCGTGCCGTTCGGGGCGCGCAGGACGGGCGGCGACTGCTTCGCGCCGACCGGATCGGTGGCGAAGGTCGCGTCGGCCCACTGATCGAACCAGCCCGCCGGGATCAGGTCGGCCTTCTTGTCTTCGGGCACGCCGGTCAGCCAGCGCGTCCGGGCGCTGTCCCGACTGACGGTTCGATAAGCGCCCACCTTCCCGCCGCCGCCGATCAGGCCCGGCGTCCGCGCCAGCCATTGCGGCGCGTAGAGGACAAGCCGGTTGACCTTGTCGTTGTGGGTGCTGGTGTAGAGCCCCATGGTCGAGGTCCCCCAGGACCAGCCCATCAGGTTGATCTTTTCGACCCCGCGCCGCTTGGTGATGAAGTCCACCACCTGCCCCACCACCTTCGCGGCATCCGGGGTGCGCATGAGTGGCGGGTTATCGACCGGCGGCGCGTCCATCGCGGCTGGGCGCCCGGACAGGCCGTAGCCCGGCAGATCCACGCAGTAGACGTCGAACCCCAGGCCCGCGAGGTAGTCCATGGCCGACATCCCGCCGAGCGGCAGGTCGAAGGCCGTGGAGGACGGGTAGGTGGACCCGTGCACGTAGAGCAGGATCTGGTCGCCCGGGAACCGGTCGGTTCCGGCGGGGCGCTTGTTGCGCACGTAGATCTCGACCCCCGGCTCGCTCCAGGGCAGGCGGAACTCCTCCGTCTCCAGCCGGCCCGAGGGGGCCGCCGCTTCCGCCGGCAGAGCCGCCACAGCCGCACCGGCCGCGAGCGCACCGATGAGGTGACGCCGCGGAAGCCCCCTGCCCGGCCGCGGGCTGTTCGAGTCCGATCGTGTCCGCGATGGTCTGTCCGACATGGTGTCCTCCCGTCCGCCTTATGCGGAGGCTGAGGCAATTCAACCGCTCGTTGCCGACCGGCGCAACGGTTCGCCTCACAGGTCCGCTCACAGGGAGCGGGTTCCGTCGCCCAATCCGGCGAAAGCGCGTGAAAAACGTCAGCCCCTGTTGCCGGGGCTGGTGACGCCGCGCCTCCGGGCAGGCATTGAGGCGGGAGATCCAGGGAGACGCCCGCCCATGACGACTCCGAAGACCGTCGCCACCACGCCCTTCCCCGACCAGAAGCCGGGGACCTCCGGCCTGCGCAAGAAGGTGCCGGTGTTCCGGCAGCCGAACTACGTCGAGAACTTCGTCCAGGCGATCTTCGACACGCTCCCCGACAAGGCGGCCGCGACCCTGGTGCTCGGCGGCGACGGGCGCTTCCTCAACCGCGAGGTGGTGCAGACAACGCTCCGGCTCGCTGCCGGCAACGGGTTCGGCCGGGTTCTGGTCGGGCGCGGCGGCCTGCTCTCGACGCCCGCCGCCTCCTGCGTGATCCGCAAATCCAAGGCGATCGGCGGCATCGTCCTGTCGGCGAGCCACAACCCGGGCGGGCCGGACGGCGATTTCGGTATCAAGTTCAACGCCGCCAATGGCGGCCCGGCGCCCGAGTCGGTCACCGACGCGATCTTCGCGCGCGCGAAGGCGCTGACGGAGTACCGCCTCGTCGAAGCCCCGGATCTCGACCTCGACACGCTCGGCGAGACCCGCCTCGGCGCCATGACGGTCGCGGTCATCGACCCGGTGGCCGACTACGCCGAGCTGATGCGCACGCTCATCGACTTCGACGCGGTGTCGCGCCTGTTCGCCTCCGGCTTCCGCATGCGCTTCGACGCGATGAGCGCGGTGACCGGCCCCTATGCGACGGCGATCTTGGAGGGCATGCTCGGCGCGCCGGCCGGCACCGTGGTCAACGCGGTCCCGAAGGAGGATTTCGGCGGCCATCACCCCGATCCGAACCCGGTCCATTGCCACGACCTGTTCGACCTGATGCAGGGTCCGGACGCGCCGGATTTCGGTGCCGCCTCGGACGGCGACGGCGACCGCAACATGATCGTGGCCCCGGGCCTGTTCGTGACGCCGAGCGACAGCCTCGCCCTGCTCGCCGCCCACGCCCACCGGGCTCCGGGCTATGCGGGCGGTCTCGCGGGGGTCGCCCGATCGATGCCCACGAGCCGCGCCGCCGACCGGGTCGCGGCCGCGCTCGGCATCAAGGCCTACGAGACGCCCACCGGCTGGAAGTTCTTCGGGAATCTTCTGGACGCAGGCCTCATCACGCTCTGCGGCGAGGAGAGCGCCGGCACGGGCTCGAACCACGTGCGCGAGAAGGACGGGCTCTGGGCGGTGCTGCTCTGGCTCAACATCCTCGCCGCCACGGGCGAGCGCGCCGACGCGCTGGTCCGGGCGCATTGGCGGACCTACGGGCGCGACTACTACGCCCGCCACGATTACGAGGAGGTCGAGGCCGACGCCGCCAATGGCCTGATGGACGCGTTGCGCGAGAAGCTTGCCGGGCTCCCGGGCACGCGGATCGGCGACCTCACCGTCGCGACGGCCGACGAGTTCGCCTACCGCGATCCCGTCGACGGCTCGCTCACCGAGCGCCAGGGCATCCGCATCGGCTTCGCCGAGGATGCGCGGGCGGTCTTCCGCCTCTCCGGCACCGGCACCGCCGGGGCGACGCTGCGGGTCTATCTGGAGCGCTACGAGAACGCGCCGGACCGGCTCGATCTGCCGGTGGCCGAGGTCCTCGCCCCGGTGGCGGCGGCGGCCCGCGCGGTCGCCGAGATCGAGCCCCGCACCGGCCGGGCCGAGCCCAGCGTGGTGACCTGACGGGGGCGCAGATACCCGCTGCGCTTCACGTCGTTCTCGCTGAAGCGGCTCGGGCAGGGCGCCGTCTGTGCGGGCGGAGCGAAGCAACCCAGCGGCGCCACGTCCCTCGATGTCGCGTTGCTCTGGGTCGCATCGCTGCGCTCGCGACGACGGAGGGAGCGGCTGACCGGGCGGTTCAGCCAGAGCCGGGCGGGCAATCGCTGGCCATTCGGGCCTGCCGACGTTTCGCGGCTCCGTCCCCGGACCGCGGCCGCCCTGTTCTCCTTCATGAACCGCCCGGTGGTTGACCGCGGCGCCACGGTCCCCTAAAGACGCGGCCGTCGATGGGGCTCCGCACGGGGCCCCGTCGCGTTTTCATGCGCACCCGTGGGCGGGATCCTCCCGCCCTGTCGTCCCGGACCTGACGTCTGGGAAAAGGAGGGCGCGTTCCTCAATCCCGTCACGCGAGGACGCGAAACATGTCGAAGCGGATTCAGGCCAAGCACAAGCTCGACCGCCGCATGGGCCAGAACATCTGGGGCCGCCCGAAGAGCCCCGTCAACCGCCGCGAGTACGGCCCGGGCCAGCACGGCCAGCGCCGCAAGGGCAAGATGAGCGACTTCGGCACGCAGCTGCGCGCCAAGCAGAAGCTCAAGGGCTACTACGGCAACATCACCGAGAAGCAGTTTCGCCGCTACTACGCCGAGGCGATCCGCCTGCGCGGCGATTCCGGCGAGAACCTGATCGGCCTGCTCGAGCGCCGCCTCGACGCCGTGGTCTACCGGGCGAAGTTCGTCGCCACCCCGTTCGCCGCACGCCAGTTCGTCAACCACGGGCACGTCAAGGTGAACGGCGTGCGCGTCAACATCCCGAGCTACCAGGTGAAGGCCGGCGACCTCATCGAGGTCAAGGAATCCTCCCGCCAGCTCGAGATCGTGGTCGTGGCGACCCAGCTCTCCGAGCGCGACGTGCCGGACTACATCGAGGCCGACCACGCCAAGATGACCGCCCGCGTCACCCGCATCCCCAGCCTGTCCGAGGTGCCCTACCCGGTGCAGATGGAGCCGAACCTCGTCATCGAGTTCTACTCCCGCTGAGGCTGTCCCGGAGACGGTATCGATGGAGGGGCTGCCCACGCGGGCGGCCCCTTCGCGTTTTCGGGCTCAGCAGCCGTGGCAGATCGAGCCCATCGTGTGACGCATCTTGGCATCCCACGCCTTGGAGCGCGCTTCCGCGGCCTTCTGGGCCTTGGCCATCTCGGCCTCGTTCACGGATCGCTGCGGGAGCGCCGAGGGGTTGCCGGGGGGCTTGGTCTGTCCCGTGGCGGTGACGCGGCGGCCGCCGATCACGGGGGAGGCCGGAGCCGGGGACGCGTTCGAGCCCGTGCCGGGGGTTGTGTCGGGAGCCGGGCTCTGGGCCAGGACTGGCGGCGCCCCGAGCAGAAGACCCAGGATCACCGCGTGACGAAGAACTGCCATGGACCTGATCTCCCCGGCGGGGAACCGTTCGCCTGCCCCGCTCTATTCGCCCGCGATCCTAGCCGATCACGGTCGTGAAATCATGCGGTGCGCGCGGGCTTGCAGCCAATGAGCGACGTATTCCCACCCCGGAACCGCCGCGAGGCCGTGGCCGAGGCGCTCGCCCATCTCGCCCCGCGCCTGCCTGCCTTCGAGGCCGAAGCCGCTCTCGACCGGGCGCTGGCGAGCCCGGGCCTGCGCCGGGCCGCGCCCGGCACCGCCGCACGTCTCGCGCTCATCGCCTATGCCCGCCACGTCTTCACCGATTACGACGCGCTGCTGGCCGAGGGGTACGACCGCGACAGCGCCCGGCACTTCGTCCTGGACGATCTCAACGCCGCGCTCGCCGCCTGGGGCGCCCCGTCGATCCCGGAGGAGGATGCGGAGACGTCCGACGATCCCGACGCGGATCCGCACTGAGGTGGTCGCGCGGGACATCGCCATCCTGTAGGAGACATGCGAGGCCGCCCTGTGCGGTCAGCGGAGCTTCGCAGCCCATCATGAAGATCAGCGCGCGCAACGTCATCAAGGGTACGGTCGTCTCGGTCGACAAGGGCGCGACCACGTCTCACGTCCGGATCGAGATCAGCCCCGGCCAGGTGGTCACTGCCTCGATCACCAACGAGGCGGTCGATTCGCTCAAGCTCGTCGCGGGCGGCCCCGCCTATGCGGTGATCAAGGCCTCCGACGTGATGGTCGCCGTCGACTGAGGCGACCGGGTTCGCGCCGGCTGTCGGGGCACGGGCGGCCACGGGCATGCATCCGTCCCCCACATCCTGAGGTGCTCGCGCCGGCGGGCCTCGAAGGAGGGCCTTCAGGGATCGCGTGCGGGCTGGAGGGCTCCCTTCGAGGCGCACGCGACGGCGCGAGCACCTCGGGATGAGGCTGCGGATGGGAAGATCCACTGACACCCGGCCCTGCCCCGATCGGGTGGGCGTCGGCCTTCGCGCCGCGACCGCCGGCGGATAGGATGCGGTCCGGACAAGGAGTTTCGCGCGTGCAGACCACCGTACTCGGCATCGAGACCACCTGCGACGAGACTGCCGCGGCGGTGGTGTCGGTCGACGAGGATGGGCAGGGCCAGATCCGCGCCAACGAGGTGCTGAGCCAGATCGCCGAACACGCGGCCTACGGGGGCGTCGTGCCGGAGATCGCCGCCCGCGCCCATGTGGAGGTGCTCGACCGCCTGATCGCCCGCGCCCTCGACCGGGCCGGGATTGGCTTCTCCGAGCTCGACGGGATCGCGGTGGCGGCCGGGCCCGGGCTGATCGGCGGCGTGCTGGTGGGCCTCGTCACGGCCAAGACCCTGGCGCTCGTCACCCGCAAGCCCTTGCTTGCCGTGAACCACCTGGAGGCGCACGCCCTCACGGCCCGGCTAACCGACGGGATCGCCTTTCCCTACCTGCTCCTGCTGGTCTCGGGCGGCCACACCCAGCTCGTCGCCGTGCGCGGCGTGGGCGATTACGTGCGGCTCGGCTCCACGGTGGACGATGCCATCGGCGAGGCCTTCGACAAGGCCGCCAAGCTCCTCGGCCTCGGCTATCCCGGCGGTCCCGAGGTGGAGCGCATGGCCGAATCCGGCGATCCCGAGCGTTTCGCCCTGCCCCGGCCGATGCTCGGTCGCCGGGAGGCCGATTTCTCCCTGTCGGGTCTCAAGACCGCCCTGCGGATCGAGGCCGAGCGGATCGCCCCGCTGGCCGAGCGCGACATCGCCGATCTCTGCGCGAGCTTCCAGGCCGCGGTCGTCGACGTGGTGGTGGACCGCGCCCGGGTGGCGCTGCGCGCCTTCTCGGACGTCGCCGGCCGGCCCACCGCCCTGGTGGCGGCGGGGGGTGTGGCGGCCAACGGTGCCGTCCGGCGGGCGCTGGCGGCACTGGCCGGGGAGGCGGGCCTCGGCTTCGTGGCCCCGCCTCTGCCGCTCTGCGGCGACAACGGCGCGATGATCGCCTGGGCCGGGCTGGAGCGCCTGCGCCTCGGTCTCGTGGACGATCTCACCGCCCCGGCCCGCCCCCGCTGGCCGCTCGCGGCCGACCGGGCCCGCGCGGCGGTCCCGGCCGGATGAGCGAGGCGGCACGGCGCGCGCACTGGCGGGATCTGGTCGCGCGCCGCCTGCCCGCCTCCGCCCGCCCGGACTGGCCGGTCCGCTTGGACCATTGCTTCGCCCGCATCCTCCTCGACAATGCCTGCGGCGGGCCCTGGCGCGAGCACGTGCGCCCACCCGCTCACGCCAACATGCCGGCCGACCTGCTCGAGGCCGGGATCGCGCTGGGCGAGGCGGTGCTCGCCGGGGCAGCGGATCTCGCGCTCCTGAATCGCCGCTCGCTCGCGTGGCGCGGCAAGATCGCCGTCGCGACCGTGCCCGTCGCCGTCCGGCAAGGCGACCTGACCCTGCGCCGCTGGCGGCCGGACGATACGGCACCCTTCGCGGCGCTCAGCGCCGACCCGACGGTGATGGCCTGTTTCCCGCGTCCGCGGACCCCGGTGGAGAGCGCCGCCGAGGCCGGCATCTTCGACCGCCGGTTCGTGGCGGACGGGTTCGGACCCTGGGCGGTGGAGCACGGGGACCGGTTCATCGGCTTCGTCGGCGCGATGCGGATCATGCGGCCCCTGCCCTTTCCGGGCGGCGACCGGCCCGGCACGACGGTGGAGCTGGCCTGGCGCCTGGCCAGGGACGCGTGGGGACAGGGCTTCGCGACCCGCGCCGCGCGACGGGCGCTCGCCGACCTGTCCGAACGCTGTGGCATCCGTGCTGTCGTAGCCTTCACGGCGGCCGGCAACGTGCGATCCCGGGCCGTGATGGAGCGCCTCGGCATGGTCGCGGCCGGGGTGTTCGAGCATCCGGCCGTTCCGGACGGGCCCCTGCGCCGCCACGTGCTCTATCGGCTCGATCTCGCGAATTCCGGGGAAGTTGCGGCATGAGTACGGGGATACCGATCAACGTCGTCGGCGGCGGCGCCTGGGGAACGGCGCTCGCCAATGCCGCCGCCGGGGCCGGGCATCCCGTGTCGCTCTGGCTGCGCGACCCGCAGGCCGCGGCCACCCTCCAGACCGAGCGGGTCAATCCGCGCTACCTGCCGGGCGTGCCGCTCCATCCGGCGATTCGCGCGACGGCCGAGGCCGACGACCTCGCGGGCGCCCGGGCGACGCTCCTGGTCGTGCCCGCCCAGACCGTGCGCGGGGTCCTGGAATCCCTGCGCGGCCCTCTGGGCTCGGCCGGGCCGGTGATCCTCTGCGCAAAGGGGATCGAGCGCGGCAGCGACTGCTTCATGAGCGCGGTGGCCGAGCAGGTCCTGCCGGCGGGCACGCCCGTGGCGGTGCTGTCCGGCCCGAGCTTCGCGGCCGACGTCGCCCGGGGACTGCCCACCGCCGTGACCCTGGCGGCGGCCGATGCCGGACTTGCAGCTTCCCTGACGGCGCTGCTGTCCGGGCCGAGCTTGCGCCTCTATCACACCGACGACGTGCGCGGCGTCGAGATCGGCGGCGCCGGCAAGAACGTGCTCGCCATCGCGTGCGGCATCGTGGCGGGCCGCGGTCTCGGCGAGAGCGCCCGGGCGGCGCTGATCGCCCGCGCCTTCGCCGAGCTGATGCGGTTCGCCCGCGCCTTCGGGGGGCGGCCCGAGACCCTGATGGGGCTCTCCGGCCTCGGCGACCTGGTGCTGACGGCGTCCTCGCCGCAATCGCGCAACTTCGCCTTCGGCCAGCGGCTCGGCGCCGGGGCGAGTCCCGCGGAGGCCGCGGGCGGCAAGCTCGCCGAGGGCGCGTTCACGGCCGCGGCGCTCACGGGCCTTGCCGCGGCACGCGGTATCGAGATGCCGGTGGCGGAGGCCGTGGCGGCGATCGTGGCGGGCTCGGCCGGGGTCGAGGACGTGATCGCCGGCTTGCTGGCTCGCCCCTTACGCGGCGAGACGGATTAGAGCCTGATGCGGAAAAGCGGGATCCGGTTTTCCGAAAGCATCATGCGGCAACAGAGGCCTGGCGCGTGCGCGGCGCCGCGCGGCTCACGCCGCGGAAGCCGCTGATTCCGGACTTGCGCCGTGGGTGTGGGTGGCGAAGCGCGTGATCGGCGCCGGCCGGCCCAGGAGGTAGCCCTGGGCGATGGCGCATTGCTCGTCGGCCAGGAACGACAGCTCCTCGTCCGTCTCCACGCCCTCTGCCACAACCGACAGGCCGAGGCCCCGGCCCAGGCCCAGAACGGAGCGCACGATCGCGGCCGCCTGCGCGTTGCTGTGAACCGCCTTGATGAACGAGCCGTCGATCTTGATCCGGTCGAACGGGAAGGAGCGCAGGTTCGAGAGCGAGGAATAGCCGGTGCCGAAATCGTCCATGGCGATCTGGACGCCCAGCGCCTTGAGCTGGCGCAGGGTGAGCAGCGCCCGGGCCGGATCCCGGATCAGCGCGGTCTCGGTGATCTCGATCTCCAGGCGTTCCGCCTTGAGGCCGGTCTCGAACAGGGTGCCGTGGACGAACTGCACGAAATGCGGGTTGTGGAGCTGCACCGCCGAGACGTTGACGGCGATCGCCAGCGTCTTCGGCCAGCCGGCCGCCGTCCGGCAGGCCTCGCGCAGCACCCAAGCGCCGATCTCCAGGATGGCCCCGGTCTCCTCGGCGATCGGTACGAACAGGGCCGGCGAGATGGAGCCGCGCTCCGGATGGTGCCAGCGCAGCAGCGCCTCGAACCCCGTTACCGCACCGGACGAGATCCGGGTCTGCGGCTGGTAGACGAGCTCCAGTTCGCCGCGGGTCACCGCGTGGCGCAGGTCGTGCTCCAGCATGCGCCGGTTCCGGATCTGCGCGCCCATGCTGGCGTCGTAGCGGCGGCAGATGCCGCGCCCCTCGTTCTTGGCCCGATAGAGCGCCGCATCGGCGTGGCTCAGGAGCGCGCGCTGATCCTGCGCATCCTCGGGATAGACCGCGATGCCGATGCTGGTGGCGATCACCGGGCCGGAGGCCGCCGGCACCGCCGCCAGGGTGGCCAGGATCCGCTCGGCCAGCCGCTCCGCGGCTCCCTCTGCATGAGGCGTCAGGATGGCGAACTCGTCACCCCCCAGCCGCGCCATCAGCTGCGTGCTGTCGAGTAGGCCGCCGACCCGGAGCGCGAGGTCACGCAGCATCGCGTCCCCGGCCGCATGCCCGAACAGGTCGTTGACCTCCTTGAAGCGGTCGAGGTCGAGGCAGAGAACGGCGAGGCGGGTGCCGTGCGCGTCCGCGGCGCGCATCTCCCGCTCCAGGCGCGTGTGGAAGCTCGTGCGGTTGGCGAGCCCGGTGAGCGCGTCGTGATGGGCGAGATAGTGGATCTCGCTCTCGGCGCGGCGCCGGGCACGCAGGTCGCGCACCGCCACGGCGTGGTGCGGCTGGCGCCCGTACTCGGCCACCGGGCGCATGATCACCTCTACCGGGATCGTGCCGCCGCCCGTCTGGATGAGCTCGGCCTCGATGGGCTGGTCGGTGGAGCCAGCCCCGGCGACGAGGCCCGGCAGGTAGGCGGCGAGGCTCATGCCCACCAGGGCCGCCGTCTCGGTGGCGGCGAGGCGGGCGAAGGCCTCGTTGGCGCTGACGATCTGGCCGCCCCGGCACACGACGAGGCCCTCCACGGCGGCGTTGGCGAGGCTGCGCAGGCGTTCGCGCTCGAACTCGGCGCGCTTGCGCTCCCGCAGGTCGAGCACGAGGGCGGCCCCGGCCAGCAGCAGGATCAGGCAGCTCGCGAGCGCCACGGCGGCGGCGAGCCACTCCGTCCGGATCGCGCTCGCCGGGATCCCAACGGCGGGGTCGGGCAGGACGGTCACCGCGCCCATGCCGGTGAAATGATGCCCGCAGATCGCCAGGATCAGCAGCCCGGCGCCGAGGCTTCGGCCCCGGAACGTGGCCGCCGACAGGCCGATCACCAGGGACACCGCCCCCAGCGCCGCGCCGACCGCCACCGAGATCGTCACCACCGCTGGGTTCCAGACCAGATGCCCCGAGACCTGATAGGCGGCCATGCCGGTGTAGTGCATCGCCGCGATGCCGCCGCCCACCACGGCACCGCCGATCGCGGCCCGCACCCGGCCGCCGATGGTGGCCAGCGCGAAGCCGAGCCCGGTGATCGCCACGGCATCGGCATAGGAGAGGAGCGTCAGCCCGACGCCGTATCCCGACGGCAGCCCCGGCGCGTAGGCGAGCATCGCCAGGAAGTGCGTCGCCCAGATCCCGGAGCCCCCGGCCACCGCCGCCACCGCGAGCCACGTGTAGTGGCTCCGGCCCCCGGCGCGGCCGGCATGCGCGAGCAGCTCCAGCGCCGTCGTGCTCGCCAGCGTGCAGACCAGCGCCGCCAGGGCCACCAGCCAAGGATTATGTTCCCCGACGAAACAGCCGATCACGGTCAGCATGGGGGCAACCTGAAATCGTTATTGGGTGACCTGACAAGAACGACTACCAGAGATAATTTAATATTCGGCCAACAGCTTAGGATTACCAACACCTGAAGATTATCTGGGCAAATACGAACCCAAGCTCGGTTCCGGCGGTCGAGGCCGCGGGACCGCGCCCGCGCGGCCCGTGCGCCGGGTACGAAGCTGGGCTATGGCGGTTCCCGCCGTCGCAACCGGGCGGAGTGATGGGGGAGTTCGGCGATGGCGCACTGGCTGTTCAAATCCGAGCCCGCCACGTGGTCGTGGGCGCAGCAGGTCGCGGCCGGCGAGGCGGGGACATACTGGAACGGCGTGCGCAACCACCTCGCCAAGAAGCAGCTCATGGCGATGCAGGTCGGCGAGCAGGGCTTCTTCTACCACTCGAACGAGGGCAAGGCGGTGGTCGGCATCGTGGAGGTGATCCGGCCCTACTATCCCGACCACACCGACGAGACCGGCCGTTTCGGCATGGTCGACGTGAAGGCCGTGCAGGCGATGCCGCACCCTGTGACGCTCGACGCCATCAAGGCCGATCCGGCGCTCGCCGGCATGGTCCTGGTCAACAATTCCCGCCTGTCGGTTCAGCCGGTGACCGAGGCCGAATGGGCCCGGGTCTGCGCTCTGGGCGGCCTCGGCTGAGAGGAGCTGAGCCTCGGGCCGGTCACGCGGCCCGGTTGAGCGGGCTCCGGGCCGGCGACACGGCCTCGTCGACATCGACCGGCGGCAGCGTGTCCATGACGCGGGAGGCCGGCAGCGTCACCACCACCTCGGTGCCCTCGCGGGGCCTGGAGGACAGCTGGAACTGCCCGCCATGCAGCTCCACCAGCCCCTTCACGATCGGCAGGCCGAGGCCCGAGCCCTGCTCGGCGGTCTTGATCGCCAGCGAGCCGCGGCCGAACGAGGACAGGACCGTGCCGAGCTCGTCCTCTGGGATGCCCGGGCCGCTGTCCTTCACCGACACGTACTGCCCGCCCGAGGCGGTCCAGCCGACCTTGAGCCAGATCTCGCCCCCCGGCGGCGTGAACTTCACGGCGTTCGACAGCAGGTTGAGGACGATCTGGCGCAGCGCCCGCTCGTCGGCCCAGAGTCGCGGCAGCGCGTCGTCGACGAGGTCGTGGAAGGTCTGGTTCTTGGCCTTGGCCCGAAGGGTCATCATGTGGCGGCACTCCTCCACCACATGGGCGAGCTGCACCGGCTCCTCGTTGAGTTCGTAGCGCCCGGCCTCGATGCGCGACAGGTCGAGGATCTCGTTGATCAAATTCAGGAGATGCATCCCGCTGTCGTGGATGTCGTTCGAATACTCCCGGTAGGAGGGCGCCGTGTGGGTGCCGAACACCTCGTTCTTCATCACCTCCGAAAAGCCCAGGATGGCGTTGAGCGGGGTGCGCAGCTCGTGGCTCATGGTGGCCAGGAACCGGGACTTGGCGAGGTTCGCCTCCTCGGCCCGGCGGCGGGCCTCGTCGGAATTCGCCTTGGCCTGCTCCAGCTCGCCGAACACCGCGTCCTTCTCGGCGCGTGAGCGCAGGGCGCCCACCGTCGAGGCGTAGAGGCGGCGAGACAGGCCGAGGAAGAAGAGCTGGGCGCCCCCGGCCATCACCACGAGCAGGAGCGCATCCATCCCCCGCGAGAAGGCGGCGAGCGACGCGGTGGCGAGCGCGAGCGGGACCAGGGCGGCGATCGCCGCCAGCGGCACCGTCGCGGCCAGCATGGTGGTGACCGCCGACGCGATGACGAGGCCGAACAGCGCGAAGGTCCATCCCCCGGTCGCGCCGAGCCCGATCATCGCCGACCACGAGAGGCTCTGCAGCACCTCGCCGGTCAGGAAGCGGCGGCGCCAGCGGGCAAGCGGGATCGTCGCCGGTTCGGCATGGAGGAAACGCCGGCTCAAGGTCGTATTGAGCGTGATCATGAGGAACACGCCGAGCGCCCAGATGGCGGCTACCGGCGGTCCGATCCAGAACGTCGCCGCCGTGGCGAGCGCCACGGCGAACAGGACCAGCGGGATGCCCGCCCCGGCCCGGTACTGGGCGTAGTGGCGCAGAAGCTCGTAGTCGAAGGCCCGCTCCAGGCCGGTCTGCGAGGTCAGCTTCTCGCGGGCCGAGCGGATCTCGCGGGCGACTCCGAGGCGGCGCGCCGCCTCCTCCGTCGAGGGACCGCGACCGCGCTGGACCATCTCGACGGTGAGATCGGGCATGCGCGTCTTGAAACTCGGCTCGAATCCGACGGAGGGCGACGACGGCTGAATAACGACCGCACGAGAATGCGGCGGATGTGTTAAGAAGCGGCTGCCGACACCGGTCGGATCTTAAGCATCGAGACCGTTCGGCGCCCGGATCGAAGTGCGGTATCGCACATCGTATGCATCGGTTCGGCCGCTAGGATTCGATCCGCGATTACGGTGTCCGAGCGCACCTCACGAAACGCCCCGCCGTGCCCTCGTGGCCGAGGCAGACTCCCCGGAGCGGCGGGTCGTTCGAGATGCGCCGGGCGAAGCCGTGCGCCGCGATCCGGACGTCCGGGCTCCGCGCGTCGAAGAGGGCCGCCGATCATGCCGAAGCTCACCGTCAACGGCGTCACGCACGCGATCGACGCCGACCCGGACATGCCGCTGCTCTGGGTGTTGCGCGACCGGCTCGACGCCACCGGCACCAAGTACGGCTGCGGCATCGCGCAATGCGGCGCCTGCACGGTCCATCTCGACGGCCAGCCGGTCCGGTCCTGCCAGACCCGCCTCGGCGATGTCGGCGCCGCGCACGTGACGACCATCGAGGGCGTCTCGGGCCGGGTGGCCGAGGCGGTCCAGGCAGCGTGGCGCAAGCTCGACGTGGTCCAGTGCGGCTACTGCCAGTCCGGCCAGATCATGTCGGCGATCGGCCTGCTGTCGGGCAACGCCAAGCCCAGCGACGCCGACATCGACGGCGCCATGGACGGCAACATCTGCCGCTGCGGCACCTACCAGCGCATCCGCGCCGCGATTCACGAAGCCGCGCGCAGCCTCGCCTGATCCGCCTCGGCGCCTCACCTTTCCCGCGGTCCTGACCGGAGCTTCGCCGCCATGCTGTACGCCCGTCGACCGAATCCCCTGCCCGCGCGACCCAGCCGTCGCGGCCTGCTCGCCGGCGCCGGTGCCCTCGTGGTCGCGTTCCGGCTCGACCCGAAATCCGCCCGCGCCGCCGCCGGCCCGAACCTCGCCGACGTCAAGGCGCAGCCCAATGCCTTCGTGCGCATCGCTCCGGACGATACCGTCACGGTGGTGATCAAGCACCTCGACATGGGCCAGGGGAACACGACCGGGCTCGCCACGATCCTGGCCGACGAGCTCGGCGCCGACTGGAAGAACGTCCGCACCGAATTCGCGCCCGCGGACGCGACGCTCTACAACAACAGCCTGATGGGCCCGATCCAGGGCACCGGCGGCTCCACCGCGGTGGCCAATTCCTGGTTCCAGCTGCGCAAGGCCGGCGCCGCCGCCCGCGAGATGCTGATGGCCGAGGCCGCCTTCCGCTGGAAGGTGCCGGTCTCGGAGATCACCGTGGCCGAAAGCGTGGTGCGCCACGCGCCGTCGGGCCGGCAGGCCCGGTTCGGCGAGCTGGCGGCCTCCGCCGCCGCCCTACCGGTCCCCTCCGATCCGAAACTCAAGGATCCGAGCGAGTGGCGGCTGATCGGCCAGACGGTGCCGCGCCTCGACTCGGTCGCCAAGACCAACGGCACGGCGGTCTATTCCCTCGATATCCGCCGCCCCAATCAGGTCACCGCCGTGGTGGCTCGCGCCCCACGCTTCGGCGCCACCGTGAGGAGCTTCGACGCCGCGCAGGCCCGCAAGGTCGCGGGCGTGCTCGACGTGGTCCAGGTCCCCACGGGCGTGGCGGTGATCGCCCGCGACACGTGGTCGGCCATGAAGGGACGCGAGGCGCTCGCCGTCACCTGGGACGACAGCACCGCCGAGATGCGCTCGTCGGAGGCGATCCTCGCCGAGTACCGGGAGCGTGCGAAGGGGCCCGGCCTCACGGCGTCCGAGCGCGGCGATCCGCAGGCCGCGCTCAAGGGCGCCGCCAAGGTGATCGAGGCCGAGTTCACCTTCCCGTACCTCGCCCACGCGGCGATGGAGCCGCTGAACGCCACGATCGAGCGGGCGGCCGACGGCGGCTACGACGTCTACGCGGGCTTCCAGTTCCAGACCGTCGAGCAGGCGACCATGGCGGCGATCCTGGGGGTGACGCCCGACCGGGTGCGCCTCCACTGCAACTGGGCCGGCGGTTCCTTCGGCCGCCGGGCGACGCCCACCGCCGACTATCTCGCGGAGTCGGCGACCGTCCTGAAGGCCTACGGCGAGAAGGCCCCCGTGCACCTCGTCTGGACCCGCGAGGACGACATGGCCGGCGGCTACTACCGCCCGACGGTGCTGCACAAGGTCCGTGCCGGCATCGACGACAAGGGCGCGGTGGTCGGCTGGGATCACGTCATGGTCGGCAAGTCGATCATGATCGGCTCACCCTTCGAGGCGATGATCGTCAAGAACGGCATCGACGCCACCACCGTGGAGGGCGCTTCCGACACGCCCTACGCGCTGCCGGCCTATCGGTTCGGCGTCCACAACGCCCGCGAGGGCGTGCCGGTCCTGTGGTGGCGCTCGGTGGGCCACACCCACACCGCCCACGTGATGGAGGTGATGATCGACGAACTGGCCCATGCCGCGAACGTCGATCCGGTGGCCTACCGGCTGTCGCTCCTGGCACAGGCGCCCCGGCTCGCCGGCGTGCTGCGGCTCGCCGCCGACAAGGCCGGCTGGGGCGCCAAGCCCCAAGATCAGGGGCGCGGTCTCGGGGTCGCGGTCCACGAATCCTTCGGCTCCTATGTCGGCATGGTGGCCGACGTCACCGCGCAGGATGCCGGGATCCGGGTGAACCGGATCGTGGCGGCGGTGGATGTCGGTGTCCCGGTCAACCCGGACGTGATCCGCGCGCAGGTCGAAGGCGCGGTGGGCTTCGCCCTCTCTTCGGTGCTGCGCAACCGCATCACCCTGAAGGACGGGCAGGTGCAGGAGCACAATTTCGACGCCTACGAGCCCACCCGGATGAGCGAGATGCCTAAGGTCGAGGTGCATATCGTGCCGAGCCAAATCGCGCCGACCGGAATCGGCGAGCCGGGCGTCCCGGTCCTTGCGCCCGCCATCGCCAACGCGGTCTTCGCGGCCACCGGCCGGCGCCTGCGCTCGCTGCCCCTGGACCTCTCCGGGATGAAGGGGGCGTGACGAATCGCACGTCCCGCCCGCGCCGATCGGCGTAGGAAGGACAGGCCTTCCCCCCAAGGCAGAGACTCCACTGAAGACGGCGCGGCGCGACACCGCGCCGTTTCTTTTTTCTGCCGTCCCACCCCATGTCCGGGCCATGCCCGCCTTCGACGACACCGCCGCCCGCCTGCGGGCTTGCCGCCTCTGCCGGGATACCCCGCTCTACGGCCCGCCTCTCCCCCACGAGCCCCGGCCGATCGTGCAGGGCAGCAGCGGCGCGCGCCTCTGCATCGCCAGCCAGGCCCCCGGGACTCGGGCCCACCGCACGGGGAGACCGTTCACGGACCCGTCGGGGGTGCGGCTGCGCGGCTGGCTCTGTCTCGACGAAGCGCAATTCTACGATGCCGCCAAGGTCGCGATCGTGCCGATGGGCTCGTGCTTTCCCGGTCTCGACGCCAAGGGTGGCGACCGGCCGCCGCGCCGGGAATGCGCCGAGCGCTGGCGGGCGGAGCTCTTCTCAGGTCTGCCCAATCTCGACCTGCTCCTGGTGATCGGCCAGTACGCGCAAGGCTGGCACCTGGGGAAGATGGCGGGCGGCCTCACCGGCACGGTGCGGCGCTGGCGCGAGATCCTGTCCGAGCCGCGCCGTCCCCGGGTCCTGCCCCTGCCCCATCCGTCCTGGCGCAACACCGGCTGGCTCAAGCGCGAACCCTGGTTCGAGGCGGAGCTGCTGCCGGTGCTGCGAGACGAGGTGGCGCGGGTGCTGGCGGGGTGACCTGGTCGCGTCGGCATTGACTCGCGGACGTTCCGCGTGGTCGCTGCCCCCAGCTCCAAGGACGCCCCGATGACCGAGATTGCCGACTCCCGCGACCGCCTGATCGTGGCCCTCGACGTGCCCAGCGTACCCGAGGCCGAGGCGCTGATCGACCGGATCGGCGACGCCGCCACCTTCTACAAGATCGGCTACCGGCTGGGTTACGCGGGCGGCTTGGCGCTGGCCGAGCGTCTGGCGGCACGGGGGCTCAAGGTCTTCCTCGACCTGAAGCTCCACGACATCGGCAACACCGTCGAGGAAGGAGTGCGCTCGGCCTCGGGCTCGGGCGCCACCTTCCTCACCGTGCACGCCTATCCGCAGACCATGCGGGCGGCGGTTCGCGGGCGGGGTGCGGGCCTGAAGATCCTCGCCGTGACGGTGCTGACCTCCTACGACGATTCCGACGCCGCGGAGGCCGGCTACGCCCTGCCGGTGGCGGAGCTGGTCGCCAAGCGCGCCGCCCAGGCCGCCGAGATCGGCGTCGACGGCCTGGTCTGCTCCGCGGCCGAGGCGGCCGCGGTCCGGCGCATCGTCGGGCCGGACCGGCTGATCGTCACCCCGGGGATCCGGCCCGCCGGCGCGGAGGCCGGGGACCAGAAGCGGGTCATGACCCCCGGCGAGGCCCGCAAGGCCGGGATCGACCATGTCGTGGTCGGGCGCCCGATCACCGGCGCCGCGGATCCGCGGGCCGTGGCGCAGGCGATCGTGGCCGAACTGTCCTGACATCCGTCCGGCATTGCCTTCGCGCGGATCGGATCCACTTCGCTCTCCAACGGAGGAGGCGCACGATGGCGAAGGGGTACTGGATCGCGCGGGTCGATGTTCGCGACGCGGAGGCCTACAAGGACTACGTCGCGGCCAACGGCGCCGCCTTCGCCAAGTACGGCGGGCGGTTCATCGTGCGCGGCGGCGCCTACGAGGCGGTGATGGGGCAGGCCCGGTCCCGCAACGTGGTGATCGAGTTCCCGAGCTACGCCGACGCCCTCGCCTGCTGGAACTCCGATCTTTATCAGGCCGCCAAGGCCAAGCAGCGCGGCGGGGTCGAGGCCGAGATCCTGGTGATCGAGGGCTATGATGGCCCGCAACCGAGCGCCTCGGAGCCGCCGCCGGAGGCCGGTCCGGCCTCCGAGTAGGTCGCGTTCGCCGGACCGGAGAGCTCGGTCGATCCGGGGCGGAACGCGGCGACGCAGCAGCAAACCCTCTAGATCCTCCTCCCCGGCGCGAGGCTCCGCAGCAGGAACGCCGTCATGGCCTCCATGGGCGGAACGGGCTGGAGGGGAGACTTTCCCACCAGAAGCGGGTGGGTGTAGCGGGCGATGGCGGTGTGGATGCAGGCCGCCGCCAGCCCGGGGTCCTCGGCCTCGAACTCGCCGGACGCCACCCCGTCGCGGACGATACGCTCGAACCCGGCCGTGATCCGGGCGACGTGGTGGCGGCAGACATCCCAGCTCTCGGCCATTGCGGCCTCGATCATCTCGTGGATGCGGGGAAACGTCTCACAGCGCCGGGTGCAGTCGCGGTGCAGGGCGTCGATCGCCGCCACGAGGCGCTCTGTGGCGCTGAGACCCTGTCGATCGGCGATGCCGGAAATCACCGCCTCGCCCTCGCCGATCAGCCGCTCCAGCACCGCCTCGTTGATCGCCTTCTTCGAATCGAAGAAGCGGTAGACGTTGGCCGGGCTCATCTTCAGCGTCCGCGCGATGTCCGCCACGGTCGTCTTCTGGTAGCCGATCTCGCGGAAATACGCGTCCGCCGTCGCGAGGATCCGGCTCCGCGTATCGGGCGCGCTCTCCTCCGCGGTCAGGTGGGTCGTGTCATCGGGGGACATGGATACTCACTAGGCCATGCGGGCGCGGGGCGTCAAAGACGGCAGTCCGGCGCCGGTTCCCCTGCGGCCGGTGCGTGCGGCGGGAACCGGGCCCGGCCGCACCCATTGCCCCGGCATCCGGCCGCTTTGAGCGCGGCGCGGCGGCGAGAGACGCGCGATGACCTTGACCGGGACCCGAGCCCTGATCACCGGGGCCGATTCCGGCATCGGGCAAGCGAGCGCGGAGCTGTTCGCCCGCGAGGGCGCGGACGTGGCGATCACCTACCACACCGACGAGGCGGGCATCCGCGAGACCGCCGCCCGGGTGGAGGCGGCCGGGCGCCGGGTCCTGGTGCTCCAATTCGATGTCGGCGACCCGCCGGCGGTGAACGCCGCGTTCGATCGGATCGGCAGTGAGTTCGGCACCCTCGACATCCTGGTGGCCAATGCCGGGCAGGCCATGAGCGGCATGCCGGTCGCTGAGATGGACGACGCCCTGCTGGAGCGGATCCTGCGGGTGAACCAGATGGGGCCGCTCTTCTGCGCA
Source organism: Methylobacterium sp. CM6257 (assembly GCF_054611515.1). Taxonomy (NCBI): domain Bacteria; kingdom Pseudomonadati; phylum Pseudomonadota; class Alphaproteobacteria; order Hyphomicrobiales; family Methylobacteriaceae; genus Methylobacterium; species Methylobacterium sp. CM6257. The sequence goes on along the minus strand of NZ_CM137735.1, from coordinate 2,732,225 downwards.
CGTCCCTTCATCAGGATGCGCAAGGCGCAAGGCGGCAACGGCAAGATCGTGTTCGTCTCCTCCGTGGCCCAGCACCTGCCAACCCCGGAGAGCGCCCCCTACGGCATGTCGAAGGCGGGGCTCGGATCCCTGTGCCGCTCCCTGTCGCGGGAACTCGCCGAGGACCGGATCAACGTCAACAGCGTCGGCCCCGGCCTGATCGAGACACCCATGACCGCCAAGCGCTTCGAGAAGACGGAGGTGATCGAGCAGTCCCTGGAGCGGATCCCGTGGCACCGGGCCGGTCAGCCTGAGGAGATCGCCCGGGCGATCCTGTATCTCGCCTCGGACGCCTCCGACTATGTCACCGGCCACACCCTGGTGGTCGATGGCGGCCTGACGATGCAATGGGGCGGGGCCTGGACGGCGAAGCGGCGCCGGACACGCATCCGGCGCCGCTTCGCGGGTCACGGGCTGGGCGGTTGCCGCGGGCGGTTTACGATCCGAACTGCGAGCCCAGCCGCTCGAGGTACTCGGCCAAGTCGACGCCGCCGATCCGCTTGCCGTAGTCGAAGCGCATGCCCTGGCGGATGTCGATGCTGGCATCCCGCGTCGTCAGGGTGAAGGGCCGGACGCACACCCAGGCCCCGTCACGGCGGTGCTCGAAGTAGCCGAGGATCTCGTGCTTGGCCATAATCTGTCCTCCGGAACCGTGTTCGGAAACATAACGGTCCCGCTGCCTCCCGGTTCGCGCCGCGCGACTGTTTTTCGCGTTCGGCTCCGCGCCGATCGAGTGTTCGTGATCCGGGCATCGGCGGAGGTGGGTCGGCCTGATCTCCTCTGAGCTTGGCTATTACAATTCGAATGTTGGGTGCGCGGCGGCTCCGCTCAGCGCCAGAGGTCGAGGATCTCGGCGGTGGTCATCGTCTCGACCTGGTGGCTGTACCGCATCCGGTACATCAGCAGCATCGCGTCGTGGGCCTCGTCGCAGGAGCTGCAGAGGGCGTCCGTGGCCAGCACGATCCGGTAGCCGAGATCGACGCCGCCGAGCACCGCCGCGAGCACGCAGACATCCGTCTCGGCCCCGGTGACGATCAGGGTGTCGACGCCCCGTGCCTGGAGACGCGCGTCGAGATCCGTCTCGAGCCAGGGCGAGTAGACGCTCTTGTCGATGACCTCAGCGGGCGGGACGAGCCGGGCGAGGTCCGGGACGAGATCGATCATCTCCGGGGTGAGACGCTCCCGGGTCATGTCGGCCCAGCGCTCCGAATAGGTCGCCCAGGTGCCGCGTCCCTCGCCCGGCCGCGCGGCCGGGATGAAGCGGGTGAAGATGGTCCGATCGGGATGGGCGTCGGCGAGGCGGCACACATGCGGCAGGACCCGCGGCATCCACGGGGTCTGCCAGTCGGTGGACTCGGCGAACATGCGCTGCATGTCGACGCAGAGGTGGACGCAACCTCGGCGCAGCGCCTCGGTGGGGTGCCCGCCTCCCTGCTTGTGGCTGCCGGTCGGACGAACGCTTCCTGATCCCATGACCGCGCAATCACGCAGAGCCGACGTTGTTCCTGCGGCCCCGGGGTCCGGTCCGGGCGATGCGGGCGAACGCACGGGCGGGCGCCTGCCTCGGCGGGTCCGGGAGCCGGGTCATGACGAAGCCGCTGCCGATCACGACCCGATCGACAGCGGCTCCCAAGCGGATGCGCTCCGGCACCGAACCGGAGTCCCGGTCCGGCGCGGCGGAGCCTAGCGGTCGGCCTTCGCGCCGGCCGTGGTCAGGGACAGGTAGCGCTCGGTGGTCGGCCGGATCAGGTTCCGCACCGTCTCCGCCATGGTCTGCTCCTCCTTGAGCGACTGCTGGAATGCCGTCAGATGCGCCTGCTGGCCGGCCGCATCGCCGATGACGAGCAGCGATTCGTAGGCCGCGATCTCGAAATTCTCGAACGCGTGATTGGCGTAGGTGTTCTTCAGGATCTCGTCCTGGGCCGGCGTGTGACCCAGGGCCATCATGTTCCCGACGAAGCCCAGGAAGCCTTCCTTGAGGGCCGAGGGGCTCTCGGCGAGGCTCTGAAGCGCTTCCTCCAGGCGCTGGCGCTGTCCGTGCGTCTCCTCGATGTGGCGGCGCAAGGCCTGCTCCATCTCCGGATACCGCTCCAGGCGCTCGACCTGCCGCTCCATGATCTGCAGGGCCTGCATCTCGAGGGCATGAGTATTCTTCAGGGCCGTGACGTAGATCTCGCGCGCGTCCATGGCCATGGTTTTCACCTCTGCTGGGTTGCGGGCTCGATGGCCCATTCAACCCGGGAACGCAGGCGCTGTACGGCCAAGTTCCGGTCGGAAGGTCGCAGGCCTGGCGGGACGAGCCGGCGCGGGAGGCTGTGCGCACGGCGCTCGCGGAGCGCCGAACACATGAACCCATGTCACGTCAACGGGACGGCGGTGGTGGCTTCGCTGCTACACTCTCCGGTTGCCCCGCCTCCGGGAGAACTATCCGTTCTGATCGCCGGGCATCCGAGTGGCCTGCATCGCGTTGACCCGACGGGGATGCAGGTTGGATCCCGGAGGAATCGATGGAGAAGGACCGCGAGCTGTCGAAGGAGCCGCCGATCTCCGACGGGCAGAGCTACCGCCCGCGCGACGAGACCATTGCCCAGACGGGGCGCGGCCTGCCCAACGACACGGGCGAGCCGGTGGAGGTCGACGAGGCCGAGGCCGATCGGATCGAGAAGAAGATCCGCGAGCTGTAGGCCTTTCTTCCCCCGTCCCATCCCGGGCGCCGCGGTCAGTGCAGGATGCCGTCGGGTCCGGAACGCTGACGATCCGCCAAGTGCTTGCCGATTTCGAGCAGCAGGGTCTCCGTCAGTGCGATGATGTGCGCGTCGCCGAGATGCGAGACGGCATTGTGCAGGGACAGGCACAGGTCGGCCGTCCTGTTCAGGGCGTCTCCGATCTCGGTCCCGTCCCGGCGCGCGAAGGCAAGGCCGGCGGACTTGCTGTCCGAGATCTCGACGACGACACCCCGGCCCGTCGTGGGCCGGCCGCCCTCGTCGAGGTAGAAATGCCCGCGCGTGAACAGCCAGCGGAGTTGCCCCTCCTTCGAGCAAACGCGATATTCCGCCGTGTAGGAGCCGCCCGATCGGACGCAGTCGAGGATGACGTGCGACATCGGCCCCCGATCATCCGGATGAACGGCTTCCAGGATCTCGGACAGGCTGACGCCCGCCTGGGACCGGGCGGGACTGATGTTGAACAGCAGGGCCGCGACTGGGTCCGCCTGCGCACGATCGTTGATGATGTCCCACATTCAGAAGCCGACACCGCCCGATGCTTGAAGAGCCGAGATCAGGGCCGCTTCCGAAACGGCGTCGTCCGAAATTTCCATCTGGGATATATACCTGATATCAATATATCAATTAAGCGTTGTGATTTCTGATGTCGGCTGTCTACTGGTGTCGACTATACGAGAAAACGGCGGCCGAATAGGTCCTGTCGGATCTGCGGCGCATCGGGCGCGACGGTCGCCTGACCGGAGCGTCCCGATAGCGGGATGGCGGTCCTCCGGGAGGGTACGGGATCGGCGCGCGGGAACGGTCAGGCCCTGCCCATTCCGGGCCCTATCCGCGTTCAAGCCGGCGCATGTCGGCCGAGTCCGGCCTGGGTGTCGGGCCAGGCGCCGCCGGTATCGGATCCGAGGGGATGGCCGCCCGCACGCGCATCCTGGCTTGCGAGGAGCGGATCAGGCTGCGCGCAGCGCCTCGATCTCGGCGACCACCTCGGCGGCCCGGGCCTGGAGCGTGCCGAGCAGGGGCCCGATCTCGTCGCCGGCCCGGCAGCCCGCTTCCACCGCCCGGCACGTCTCGGCGAAGGCCGTGAAACCGACCATGCTGGCTGCCGACACCATCGCGTGCGCATCCAGCATGAGCCGCTCGCGGCTGGCCTCCGGCGCCGCCCCCCCGAACCGCTGGACAAGCTCCTTGGCGAGCATTGCCAGGAGGTGGCGCATCCGTTCGCGGCCGACCATCTCGGTCATCTCATCCAGGACGGTGCGGTCGATCGTGCGGCCGAAGCGCGGCGGCTCCGCGGGGCGGGCCGCCCAGCGATCGATCGCCGCCAGAAGCGCCTGTGTCTGGAACGGCTTGCCCACATGGTCGTCCAGGCCCGCCGCGCGCAGCTCGGCGATCTGCTGCGGCAGGACGTTCGCGGTCATGGCCACGATCGGCACCCGGCTCGCCGGGCCCTCCAGCGCCCGGATCCGCCGGGTCGCCGCGAGGCCGTCCATCATGGGCATCTGCACGTCCATGAGGACGAGATCGTAAGGCCGCGCCTGAACGGCCGCCACCGCCGCGGCTCCGTCGGCGACGACATCCACCCTGTGGCCGGCCCTCTCCAGGATCGTGCGGGCGAGGTCCTGGTTGAGCGGCACGTCCTCCGCCAGCAGGAGATGCCGGCCCGTCGGGTGAGCGCTCACGGCAGCCTGGGCGTCGATCCGAACTTCCGGAGCGGCGGTGGCGAGCGTTACCTCGAACCAGAAGGTCGAGCCGCATCCCACCGCGCTCTCGACGCCGATCGTTCCGCCCATCAGCGCGACGAGGGATTTCGAGATCGCCAGGCCCAGGCCGGTGCCGCCGTACTCGCGGCTGATGGAGCCGTCGACCTGCGAGAAGCGTCGGAACAGGCGGTCGCACTTGTCCGCCGGGATACCGATGCCGGTGTCGCGGACCTCGAAGCGCAGCGTCCGGGCGCCGGGGGCCGCCAGGATGGCGAGATCGATGCGCCCCGCCGGGGTGAACTTCACGGCGTTGTTGAGCAGGTTGAGGAGGATCTGGCGGAGCCGGTCCTCGTCGCCCTCGATCCAGTCCGGCAGGCCGGGCCCGCGGGCGACGGCGAGGTCGAGCCCCTTGCGCTCCGCCGACGGGCGCACGATCGACACCGCGTTGTCGATGAGCGCTTCGAGGGCGAAGGGCCGGGGCACGATCTCGATCTGCCCGGCCTCGACCTTCGAGAAATCCAGGACGTCGTTGACCACCGTCAGGAGCGCGGCCCCCGCGGTGCGAATGCGGTCGGCGTGCTTGCGCGCCACCGGGCCGAGATCCGCCTCGTCGAGCAACAGGTCGGCGTAGCCGATCACCCCGTTCAGCGGCGTGCGGATCTCGTGGCTCATGGCAGCCAGGAATTCGCTCTTGGCCGCGCTCGCCCGCTCGGCGTCCAAGCGCGCGGAATCCGCCGCGGCCTTGGCGGCAAGGAGGGCCGTCTCGGCGCTCTTGCGGGCGGTGACGTCGAGGTTGAGGCCCATCATCCGCCGGGCGCGCCCGTCCGGTCCGGGAGCGCCGCGCCCGACGCTGTTGATCCAGCGCACGCCGCCGTCCGGGGCGGGGACCCGGAACTCGATCGAGAAGGTCTCCCCCGCCTCCGCGGCCGCCGCGGCGATCCGGAGCGCGCGCTCGCCGTCCTCCCGGTCGATCAGGGTGAGCCAGGTCTGCGCGTCGAGCGCGTAGTCCCGGTCGGTCTCGATCCCGTGCAGGCGCGCGCTCTCGGCCGACCAGTCGATCCGGCCGCTGTCGAGGTCGAGGTGCCACGTCCCTGCCTTGGCGGCCTGCTGGGCGAGGTGCAGCAGGCTGCTCGCCTCCTCCACCTCGCGCCGGGCGGCCACGATCTCGTCGATGTCGAGGGCGGTGCCGAGCATGCCCACCATGGTCTCCCCCTGCCAGATCGGCAGGAGCACGAGCTTGTGCCAGCGGTAGATCCCGTCGTGCCGTTGCAGCCGCCCCTCGACCTCGTAGGCGGTCCGCCGCTCGCGCGCCACGCACCACAGGCGCTCCATCCGCTCCGCGTCCTCGGGATGGTTGCGGGCGATCCGGGCGGCGCGCGACGAGCCGATCGGGCCGTAATAATCCTCGAAGCGCCGGTTGACGTAGGTCGCCTCGCCGGTCTCGATGGCGGCAATCCAGACGAGCTGCGGGAGCGCGTCCGCCAGGGCGCGGTAGCGGGCCTCGCTGAATCGGAGGGCCTCCTCCGCGGCTTTGCGGGCGCTCACGTCGCGCAGCGTGGCGACGTAGCCGTCCGGGGCGCCGGTCGCCCTGTCGTGGGTCAGGCTGAACGAGATCTCCAGCCACACCCAGTGGCCGTCCCGGTGCCGGTAGCGCTGGCAGGTCAGGGCGCGTGCCGTACGCCCGCCGGTCAGGTCGTCGAGGACGCGGCGATACGCGGCCACGTCATCGGCATGAACGAAGTCGAGGGGCTGCGTGCCGACAAGGTCGCCCGGATCGTAGCCGAGGACGGCCCGCACGGCCGGCGAGACGTAGCGGCGGCAGGTGGTCAGGTCGGACCAGATGATGATGTCGGTGGCGTTCTCGGCGAGCAGCCGGTAGCGGCGCTCGCTCTCCTCCATCGCCTGCTCGGCGATCCGGTGCAGCGTCACGTCGCTGAAGGTCAGGACCGACCCGCCATCCGCCAGCGCCGAGCGGCGGACCTCCAGGGTGACGCCGCCGGGCAGGCGCCAGTCGAAGACCGGCGGGCCGGCGGGCATGTCGCGGCCGATCATCCCGAGCCGCAGGTCGGATTCTGCCGTGGCGAAGTCTCCCCGCGCGCGCTGGTAGGCCTGGATCTCCGGGAAGGCGACCCCCTCGCGCAGGACGTCGTCCGGCAGATCGAGCAGCTCCGCGGCGCTCCGGTTGAACACGCGCACGCGCTGCCCGGCATCGAGCACCACCAGGCCCTGATCCATGTTGTCCAGGGTCCCGTGCAGGAGCGTGTCGGTCTCGTGTGCGCGCTGCTCGGACCGCACGAGATCGGTCACATCGAGCAGCATGCCGTGCAGTGCTAGCAGCCTGCCGTCGGGGCCTAACTCGGGAACGCCCTGGATGATCACGTTGAGGACGGCCCCGTCCGGGCGCACGATGCGGCTTCGCGCTTGGTACGGAACCGGAGCTTTGCGTCCGTCCAGGACGGCCTCGATGCGGGCGAGCACGGCCGGGCGATCGTCCGGGTGGTAGCAGGCGACATGCTCCTCGAGGGCGAGGCCCCGCTCCGCGGGAGACTCGCCCAGCACGCGGCCCAGGCTCGCCGAGCGGACCACGCGGCGCGTGAGCGGGTCGATGCGCCACTGACCGAACCCGGTGGCGACGCCCCATGACGCCCGGTCGCCGTCGACCGGGCCCGACGCGGAGCCTGGAAACGCGAGCGGTGGACATGCGTCTGTGTGCATCTGCGCGAACGGATCCGACTGGTCTTGCGCGAGACGCGCCCGGAGCACCACCGGTACTCCCCGGCCACAGCCTTCTCAGCCGACGGTTGCGGATTTCTTGCCGACCGCGTGCGACCTTCGCGCCTCACGCCCCAGCGGTGGCCGCAGACCGGATTTTCCGGTCGATGGTGCGACGCAACGATTTGCCTTCCAGGGATCAAACCTTTATAAACTCATGGATCTTCCTTAAAAGTAATACAGGTCGAGTATGGCGATTCTGCGATATGTATTGCTTGGATTTTCGGCTTTGGCGTTGGCCCTGGTGATGGTGTTCTGGACCATCAGCGGCCAGGCCAGCGATTTCGTCGTGTTTTTGACGGCGGCATTTCTGATCGCAAATATCGTATATATCTTATTATCAAGGCCGAATATTAAAGTAAGCTCGATATTCGACCGTGCGGCGTCAGGACTTGCTTTCGCTTCGCTCGAACTGCAGCATCACGCCAAGGCGGCCAAGATCCGGGAGGCGGAGGCGGAGCGGATCCGAGCGGAGGAGGCCGAGCATCGTCGGCACAAGTTGAAGGCCGCCGAGGAATTCATGACCTATCTCCGGCAGAATCCCCTCGCCCGCATCAAGCACCCTCCGGAGGCCCGGCCTATTGCCCTGCGCCACGATCCGAACGGAATCGCGTTCCCGGCCTTGGAGATGGCGCGTTCACCGCAAGCCGATGGCAACGGCCGGCTCCGCGGTGAGGCCGCCCTGCGGGACGATGCCGGCGCCGCGCCGACCCCGGGGGCCGCGACTCTGCTCGAAGGCCAGCACACGAGATAGGCGCGGCACTCGCACGGGCGGGGGCGTCGGAGATGCAGAGGCTTGGCATTCGTCTGGGCGTCGAGACGCTGACCTCGCGTGGCCTTGAAGCGCGCCGCTAGGCCCGCGATGACGGTGCGGGTTAGGCCGACGGCGGGGCGGCCGGAAACGGTATCGGACCAAGGATCGGGAGCCTTGCCCCAGCGCGGCGGCCCGACTGGGTGCCGTACCGGCGCGGTTTTCGCCGCCGAGCCGGTCGGCACTCCGGCGGATGGTGCATCGCCCGGCATCCGAGCGGGTCCGACCGGCGCGGAGGGTCAGTCCTTTCGCAGGAGGGCCAACGGGGCATCCGACCCGCCGAGACCGAGATCCGACAGTTCATAGGAAACCTGCACGAAGCCGTCTGCATCCGCCAGTAGCGCCCGCCGACGCCGAGGCTCACGCCGGGCGTCAGGTCGTAGGAGATGACACCCTCGGCGAAGTAGCCGTCCCCCGGCCCCGCTGCGGCAGCGGATTGATCTCCGGCCGGAACCAGTGGCGGTCGACACCGTCCAGCGCCGCCACGGGCAGATAGGCGCCTTCCAGGCTCACTCGGAGCCGGTCGAACCGCGCTTCGCCGATCAGTCCGACGCGGAGCGCGTTCCATCGTGCAGTCTCGCCCAGACCTTTGATCTGAGCCGGGACGGCGTCTCCACCCGCGCAGATGTCGCCTCCGCCCGCCTGCCGGCAGCCGTAGTCGTTGAGCAATGCGGCGTCGTACTGATAGCCGAGGAAGCCGCCGAGCTTGAATCCGCTGCCGTGCAGCACGTGGTAGCCGAAATCGACGACGCCGTAGCTGATGTCGCCGTCCTTGATCGGCGAGAGCGTCTTCGAATAGGGCCTCATAGCGGGCGGGAAGTCCTCGTCCGAGAGGCGCCCGGCCGTTATGCCGCCCGCTCCGAGGAAGCCCTTGGCAAATAGGCCTGTGGGCGTGTGCTCCACCCGCGCGAAGCTCTCGCCGGCATGAGCCTCGGACCCATCATAGATCAGGCGGGAATTGACTTGGCCCGGCACGCGAGAGCTGCCGAGGGTGTAGCGCGGGCCGCCGGAGCTGTAGAAATAGCGCAGGCCGCCCTCGAGGGCCCAGGCGTACGGATCGTCTGGGACGGCCGGCGGCAGGTCCGGCAATCCGGCTCCGAACCGATAGTTGAGGCCGACGCGGGTGAGGAAACCGTCCGCCGCGATGCGGGCGCCGGCGCGATGCCCGGGCGGCACGTAATCGATCGATGGCGCGAGAACCGAGGGGCTGCCGAGATCGTAGTACAGGCCCTCGACCTTGGCCGAGAGAGTCCGGCTGAACGCGTGCTCAATGCCGGCACCGGCCACGTAGCCGACCCGGAGATCGCCTTGGCGGCCGTCGAACGTTGGCCAGTTGAAAAGCGACATGTTCGTGTCGACGCGGTCATTGCCGACCGCGAGACCGCCGGTGCCGTAGACCAACGTCCAGCCAAAGCCGAAGCCCACCTTCCCGCGCAGTGTCGCGAACTGATCCAGGCACGCGCCCGGCTCTGTGGAACCATCTGGGCGGCCGGCGGCTTCTTCGGCGAGGTCGTAGGAGGATCCACTCCAGTCGCGGCCTCATGGGAAACGCCTGCCTCCCCAGGCGGCGAGAGAGGACATATTCTGTGCGTACAACGATCATCACCGCCGCCCTGCTCGCCGCCCTCGGCGTCGCCGCGATGCCGGCTTCCGCCGCTCCGATCGGACCCGGCGCGGCCGTCGCGGCACCGGCCGACATGATCTCGACCGTCCAGATGGACCGGATGGAGCGTCACATGATGCGGCGTCGCATGGAGCGCCGGATGATGCGCCACCGCATGGAGCGTCACATGATGCGCCATGAGATGCGGCGCGAGATGCGCCACCGCATGATGCGCCGGGAGATGATGCACCGCATGTGATTCCGAAGCGTGTGCGGCCGGCTCGCCCGGCCGGCACTGCGTGCGGCCCGGCGCGGATGATCCCGCGGCCGGGCCTTTTGCCGCGTCCCCAGCCCGGCGCTGCGTCATCGCGGTGGCCGGTCGGATGCCGCCGGATCGAACCATCCGGCGCGCGGGGCGTTTCAAGCCACCGATCAGGAGCTTCTCGCAGAGGCTTCGCTGTGCCGGCCCGCGCAGACGGAGGCCGCCCGATGAGCGGGCGTGTCGCGGGACGCTGGTAAGGAGGACAGTACGATGAAGGCGTTTCTGGCAGTGGCCGCGGTGGGTCTCGGAGTCCTGGGTGTGATCGGCCCGGTCTCGGCACAGCCGCGCCCCGACTACGACGATTACGGCTACCGCGATCGCGGGTACCGGGACCGCGGCGATTACGACGATCGGGGCCGCGGCTACCGGGGTCGCGACGATTACCGCGGTCGCGCCGCCTACGGTTTCGACGAGCGCGAGTACCTGCGCTGCAACCCGGACGTCCGCCGCGCCGTCGCCAACGGCCAGATGGAATCCGGTGCCGCGCATTACCGGGTGTTCGGCCGTCGCGAGGGTCGCCGGCTCAGCTGCTGAGCAGCCCGGGCGCGCCGGTCCCGCGCGGCGCGCCTTTCGCGACCGCGCCCGGTCGCGCAGCCGGTTGAGGACCCGCGCCGTCGAGCCGGTCGGCTCTGTGGGGCGGTCACCGGTCTCGCGGGCTGCGCACGGTCACATCGCGACCGGCCGCAGCCTAGCCAAATTGGATGAGGTCGGCCGCCGGGACGCGTCGGCCGCCGAGGCACTATGCTCCCCGTCCGCGTCGCGGCGTGCAGGGGAGAATCGATGTTCGACTTCAGCCAGCTCCGGTGCTTCGCCGCGGTGGCGGAGGAGCTGCATTTCGGGCGCGCCGCCGCCCGGCTGAACATGACGCAGCCGCCCCTGTCGCGGCAGATCCAGGTGCTGGAGCGCATCCTCGACGTTCAGCTTCTGGAACGCACCAGCCGCTCCGTCCGGCTGACCGCGGCGGGGCGCAGCTTCCTGCCCGAGGCGCAGCGCATCCTACGCCTCGCCGAGACTGCGACCCATCTCACCCGCCAGGTCGCGGCTGGGCGGGCGGGGGTGCTGAAGCTCGGCTTCACGGCGGCCTCGGCCTACGACTTCCTGCCGCGTTTGATCACAGCGCTCCGGCGGGCGCTGCCGGACGTAACACTCTCCCTGCGCGAGATGGTGAGCAAGGATCAGATCGAGGAACTGCTCGCCGGGCGCATCGACGCCGCTTTGGTGCGGCCGCCCGTGACACATCCGGAGCTGATCGCCATCCGGGCCCTGGCCGAGCCGCTCAAGGTCGCTCTGCCGGCGGACAACCCCCTGGCAGCCCGGAACGAGCTCGCGCCCCGCGATCTCGGCAGCGAGCCGCTGATCGCCTACGCGCCGAACGAAGCCCGCTACTTCCACGACCTCGTCCAGGATCTTTTCGCCGAGGCCGAGATCCAGCCCCGGATCGTGCAGCAGCTGACGCAGATCCACGCGATCCTGGCCCTCGTCCGGGCCGGCCTCGGGATTGCCCTGGTGCCGGCGGCGGCCGAGCGCCTGCGCTTCGAAGGCGTCGTGTTCCGTCCCTTGGCGCTCCCCGCTCCGCGCCCGGCGGAGCTGCTCCTGGCCTGGCGGCGGGCCGCGGACGATCCGCTGATCGCCCGGCTGGTCTCGATCCTCACTGAGCTGACGCCGGGCTGAACCGATGCGCGTGGTGCATCAATTGATCCAGTTTTTGGCTTTGACCCGGGGCGGGAAGGCTGCACGTATGGCGGCGAGCAGCCCGTAGGGAGGGATCGCGATGGACAGCCTCACCAACCGGTTCAAGGCGGCGCTCGGCGCCGGGCGCCAGCAGATCGGCCTCTGGTGCAGCCTCGCGAGCCCCATCTCCACCGAGGTGGTCGCGGGGGCCGGGTTCGACTGGCTGCTCCTCGACATGGAGCACTCGGCCAACGACCTCCGGGACATCTACGCCCAGCTCCAGGCGATGATGGAGGGTACCACCCACCCGATGGTGCGGGTGCCGAGCGACGATCCCATCACCATCAAGCGCATCCTCGACGCCGGCGCGCAGTCGCTGATGATCCCCAATATCGACGATGCCGAGCAGGCCCGGCGGGTGGTCGCGGCGACGCGCTACGCTCCCCGCGGCATCCGCGGCTTCTCGCAGGCGCCTCGCGCCGCCCGGTTCGGCCGCATCCCGGACTACCACACCCGCTGCGAGGCCGAGATCTTCGTGGCGGTGCAGGTCGAATCGCGCCGCGCCCTCGACAATCTGGACGCGATCGCCGCCGTCGAGGGCGTGGACGGCGTCTTCATCGGCCCCGGCGACCTGTCCACCAGCCTCGGCTATGTCGGCCAGCAGGGCCACCCGGAGGTGGTCCGCACCATCGAGGAGGCGGTCGCCCGGATCGTGAAGGCCGGCAAGCATGCGGGCATCCTCACCCCGAGCGACGAGCTGGCCCGCCGCTACATCGCCGCCGGCACCCGCTTCACGGCGGTCGGCTCCGACATGGGCCTGCTCGCGCGCAACGCCGAGGCGCTCGCCGGCCGCTTCCGCGCCTGAGCGCCGCAGTCCGGACTGAGGCTATGAACATCGGCTACCTCGTCCAGGCCTCGGGTTCGTTGGACACGGCCATGGTCTTCGTCGGGCTGAACGCGCTGGTGGCGATGGTGGCCTACCTGTTCGTCGTCGGAGATATTCGACGGGTCGAATTGCGCGCGGCCTGAGATTGGTCCGCAAGGCTGGGACGGGGCCGGCGGCAACATCAGGAGGAAACATCCGATGCAGGCCGAGATCGAAGCCCTGACCTGTCCGCGCCCGGCCGGCGACGAGCCGCGCACGATCCGCCTGAGCGCGCGCGACAACGTCGCGATCGTGGTCAACGCCTTCGGGCTGCCGGCCGGCACGGTCTTCCCGGACGGGCTGGAACTCGTCGAGTTCGTGCCGCAGGGCCACAAGGTCGCGCTCACCGACATCCCGGAGGGCGGCGAGGTCCGCCGCTACGGCGAGGTGGTGGGCATCGCCACCCAGGCGATCCGGCGGGGCGCCTGGGTGGAGGAATCCCGCGTCGCGACCCCGCTCGCCCCCGCCCTCGACGCCCTGGAGCTCGCCACCCGCGTGCCGGTCCCCCTGCCCCCGCTGGACGGCTACACCTTCGAGGGCTACCGCAACCCGGACGGGTCGGTGGGCACCAAGAACATCCTGGCGATCTCGATCAGCGTGCAATGCGTCGCCGGCACCCTCGACGTGGCGATCCGGCGGATCAAGCAGGAGCTGCTGCCGCGCTATCCCAACGTCGACGACGTGGTCGGCCTGACCCACGCCTACGGCTGCGGCGTCGCCATCAACGCCCCCGAGGCGGTGGTGCCGATCCGCACCCTCCAGAGCCTCGCGCAGAACCCGAATTTCGGCGGCGCGGTCATGGTCGTCGGGCTGGGCTGCGAGAAGCTCGTCTCGGAGCGGCTCCTGCCCGACAGCGGCGCGGCCGGCGACGGCGTGGTGCGGCTGCAGGACGAGCGCCACCGCGGTTTCTCGGCGATGATCGACAGCATCCTGGCGATGGCGGAGGCGCGCCTGGCGGTGCTGAACCGCCGCCGCCGCGAGACCTGCCCGGCCTCCGCGCTGGTGGTCGGCCTGCAATGCGGCGGCAGCGACGCCTTCTCGGGGGTGACCGCCAACCCGGCGCTCGGCTTCGCGGCCGATCTCCTCGTGCGCTGCGGCGCCACGGTGCTGTTCTCGGAGGTGACGGAGGTGCGCGACGCGATCCACCTCCTGACCCCGCGGGCGAAGACCCCCGAGGTCGCCCGGGCGCTGATCCGCGAGATGGCGTGGTACGACGCCTATCTCGCCAAGGGCGAGGCCGACCGCCGCGCCAATCCCTCGCCGGGCAACAAGAAGGGCGGGCTCAACAACATCGTCGAGAAGGCGCTGGGCTCGGTGGCCAAGTCCGGCACGAGCGCGATCTCCGGGGTTCTGGCCCCGGGCGAGCGCGTGCGCGAGACGGGGCTGATCTTCGCCGCGACCCCGGCCAGCGACTTCGTCTGCGGCACCCTGCAGCTCGCCTCCGGCATCACCCTGCAGGTGTTCTCCACCGGCCGCGGCACGCCCTACGGGCTTGCCCAGGCCCCGGTGATCAAGGTCGCCACCCGCACGGAGCTGGCCGAGCGCTGGTCGGACCTGATCGACCTCGATGCCGGCCGCATCGCCACAGGCGCGGCCACGATCGAGGACGTGGGCTGGGAGCTGTTCCACCTGATCCTCGACGTGGCGAGCGGGCGCAAGCGCCCCTGGTCCGACCAGTGGGGGCTGTTCAACGATCTGACCCTCTTCAACCCCGCCCCGATCACCTGAGGCCGGCAGCCGCCGCGGAGACAGGCGTCCCGCGGCGTCGTCACCCTGGCCGGACTCTGCTAGGCAGCGGCTCTGCCATGCCGTTGCCGATTCCCTCCCTCCGGACCGTTCTCTTCCGCCTGCACTGGGCGCTTGGGCTTACCGCCGGTCTCATCCTCGCCTTGATGGGCCTCACAGGGGCGCTCATGAGCTACGAGGAGGCCGTCACCGCCTTGGCCAACCGCGATCGGCTGGCGGTAAGTGCGGCCGAGCGTCAGGCACTTCCTCCCACGGCCCTGGCTGCCCGCATCGGCGCGCAGGCGGGCGGACGGAAGGTCGAAGCGCTGACCCTGTCGACCGATCCGGGCACGAGCGTCCATGTCCGCTTCGCCCGCGATCCGGAGACCCGCGCGCGGCCGCCCTCGGTCTATGCCGACCCTTACGACGGCACGGTGCTCGGCCTGGTGCGGCTGGAGGCGGCCTTCGCGACCGTGCGGGAGCTGCACCGCTGGCTGCTGATCCCGGGCGGCTCCAAGGGCTGGGGCCGCACGATCACGGGCGCCTGCGTGTGGGTGCTCCTGGCCTTCCTGGCGACCGGCCTGTACCTGCGCTGGCCCCAGGTTCACCGCTGGCGGATCTGGCTGAAGCCGAGCCTGTCACGGCCGGGTCGGGCGCGCTGGTGGTCGCTGCACGCGGTGGCGGGGACGTGGCTCGTGCCGGTCTATCTCGTGACCGCGCTCACGGGCCTGACCTGGTCCTATCCGTGGTTCAAGGACGGTATCACGGGGCTGCTGGCGGGCAGCCCTGAGGCGGCGAAGCCCGCGCGCGCGCCGGGCCGCCAAGAGGGCCGTGGGCGGCCTGCCGACGAGGATGCTACGGCGTCCGGGCCGTCCCTCGACCGCGCCTGGGCGGCCTTCCGCGCCGACGAGGGCCGCGAGGCCGGATCCGTGACCCTGGTCGTCCCCGGGGCCGACGCGAAGGCGATCCGCATCCGCTGGCTTCCGCGGGGCGTCGACGCGCCGAGCGCCCGCAACGAGGCGCGCTACGACGCCGCCACCGGCGCCCTGGTGTCGGCCGAGCACGCCGCCGACCTGCCCCTCGGGCGGCGCCTCGTCGAGAACATCCTGGAGGTGCATCGCGGCCGCTTCTTCGGCGACCTCTTCGCCCTGCTGTTCTGCCTCGCGGCGCTGGCCATGCCGGGCTTCGCGGCCACCGGCCTGACCCTCTACGTCCTGCGCCGCCGCGCGGGCGCCCGCCGGAGGATCGCCGAGGCCCCAGGCGTAACGGTCAGCTCGGTGAACCCCTGAGCGCCAGTCCGAGATGGGGTTTCCGACCCTCGGCCTCATCCTGAGGTGCCCGCGTCAGCGGGCCTCGAAGGAGGATTCTAGGGATCGCGGCGCTGTCTTGAGGCCGCCTTCGAGGCCTCCGCTGCCCTCCGGCACCTCAGGATGAGGGTGAGGTTGGGAGGTCGGTCTCCTCGCGGTGCGTGCGACCGCCCTGGTGCGCTCAAGCCGGCTCCGAGCCGAGCCCGCCGCCTGTCGCGGGATGCGGCCCGCCTGGCTCAGAGCCGGGTGGTGACTGTGGCCAGCACCGAGAGCGGCGCGCCGGGCTGGTTGTTGAACGGGTTGAAGGACTGCTCGATGGAGCGGCGTTCGGTCAGGTGGCGCGCGTTGATCGAGAACCGGGCGTGCTCGTTGAAATCGTAGAACACGGCCGCGTCGAGCCGCGCGGAGCCGCTGCTGACCGGTGATCAGCGAGTCGTTGGCGTTGTCACGCCCGGTCACGACCGGCCGGCCCGCATGAGGGGGGATTGCGGACCGGCCGGCGTACCGCGCGCCGTGGCCGACGCGCGATCGGGGAATGGGTCGTCTTCGGCTCTGCGGATCGCAGATTGGCCACCGCCGACTCCGCGCTATCGCGTCTTCCGGTGGCGAAGCATCAACCGGACCGGGCGCGGATCAGCGGGCCGCAGACGAGCCCGCACACGTCGGGTGCGGCAGGCGGCCGTCGAGCCCCGCATCCAGCAACGCGTGGAGCTGGGTGACGGCCGCGGCAACGTCGTAATCGGGCAGCGCGGCGCGGCCGACCACGATCCCCCGCATCAGCGGCGCGAGTAGCGCGTAGAGCGCCGCCGGGTCGCAATCCGGGGCGGTGGCGAGCGCTGACAGCGTCGCCACGAACCAGTCCCGGGTCTCGGCCTCCGTCCGCGCCGTCATGGCGGCGATGGCGGGATTGCGCGTCGATTCCGACCAGATCTCCACGCGCAGGATCGCGGCCTCGCGGGTGATCGACACGAAATAGCGCGCGATGAGACCCAGCAGCGCCGCGCGCCGATTACCGCTGCCCTCCATCTCGGCCACGAGGTGAGTCCCACGCTCGCGCTCACGCTCCACCAGCCCGAGGACCAGCGCCTCCTTGGATTCGAAGTAGCGATAGAAGTTTCCGGGACTCATCGCGGCCTCGCGGGCGAGGTCCTGCATGGTCGTGCGATGGAAGCCGTTGCGCGCGAAGCAGGCCTCGGCGGCATCGAGGATGTGCTCGCGCCGAGCGGACTGGCCGTCGCGCGCAGCCGCGGTGCTGTCGGTCGGGACCGTCACCGCGTGGGCTGCGCCGCGGAGGCGACCGGCACGATGCGGCTCTGATCCTTCATGGCGCCGGTGACCGCGCAGGATTGCGGCCCCTGATGCAGGTCCGCGCAGAGCCGGGCCTGCCAGCCCTCCGGACCGGCCCCGGTCCAGCCGATCAGCGCCAGCCAGGCGAGCGCCAGCACGGCGCCGAAGGTCAGGTTGGCGGGCGTGCAGACCGCGCGGACGAGGGCGAGAACGCCTGGACCGCGAGCGCCGAAACGCTCCGCATCGAGATCGGACCAGCGGCCTTCGAACGTGATAGCCATCGCGCGCTCCTGCTTTCCCGATGGTTGTAATGAACGTTCATTCTCGTGTCAATGAACGTTCATTCTCATCGGGGCCGGAAGCGGGCACGGCGATGGAACGCGGTTAGCGCTCTGAGCACTTCGTGAGACGCGGGCGTGATCCAGGCCGGGACGATAGCGCCGTTCAGGGTGTCGCCGGTACCGTCTGCAGCGGATGGGGCGGATGAGATGGTCCTTTCCGGGTACCTCGATCCATCCCCCTCGTCCTGAGGTGCTGCGCGGCAGCCTCGAAGGAGACCTCAAAGGGGCGCGGGGCTGACTGGAGGTCTCCCTCGAGGCCTCCGCTGCGCGCCGGTACCTCAGGACGAGAGGCGGCCGGAGTGTGTTGGAACCGGCTCGTCTCCGGTCTGCCGCGGCAAACTCTTGGCCTCGGCGCATCCGGAGCCCTGCCCCGGACGCGCGAGGCCGACGGCCTCAGCCCTGCACGGCCGGCTTGAGGGCGCCGGTCCGATCATGGAAGTCCGGACCGTTGACGGTCCGGGCCACGTGGCCGGCCCGGATCAGGTAATCGCCGAAATGCTCACCGGGCTTGCGGCCCTTCGCATAGTCGGCAAACAGCGGGTCGAGGGTGTCGCGGATCTCGGAGGCCGCCACGTCCTCCTTGTAGAGCTTACCCAGACGCGAGCCATCGAAGGCGGCACCGAGATAGAGGTGGTAGCGCTCGGGGCCGCGGCCCACGAGACCGATCTCTGCGATGAACGGCCGGGCGCAGCCGTTCGGGCAGCCGGTGGATCGGATCGTGATCTCCTCGTCGGCCAGCCCGTGGGCGGCGAGGCTCTCCTCCAGCTCGGTCATCAGCTCCGGCAGGTAGCGCTCGCTCTCGGCGAGCGCCAAGCCGCAGGTCGGCAGCGCCACGCAGGCCATCGAATTGCGCCGAAGCGCGCTTGCGCCCCGGGTCAGGCCGTACTCGTCGACGATCGCGTCGATCTCTGCGCGCTTCTCGGCCGGGACGTTGGCGATGATCACGTTCTGGTTGCCGGTGAGGCGAAAGTCGCCCTGGTGCACCTCGGCGACGCGCCGAAGCCCCGAGAGGAACTGCGGACCGCCCGCGATGTCCTTGATTCGGCCCGAGGGTATGTAGAGGGTCAGGTGGTGGCGCCCGTCCTCGCCCTCGACCCAGCCATAGCGGTCACCGTTGCTGGTGAACGCGAAGGGCTTCGGATCGGCCAGCTTCTTGCCGACGCGCTTCTCCACCTCGGCCCGGAAGGCCTCCAGCCCGTAGCGCTCGATCGTGTACTTGAGCCGGGCGTTCTTCCGGTTCTTGCGGTTGCCCCAGTCGCGCTGGACCGTCATCACGGCCTCGGCGGTCTTGAGGGCGTCCTCGGGCTTCACGAAACACATCACGTCCGCGGTGCGCGGGAAGGTGTCGGTCTCGCCATGGGTCATGCCCATGCCGCCGCCGACCGTGACGTTCCAGCCGGTCACCTGGTTCTTCTTGTCGAGGATCGCGATGAAGCCGAGGTCGTGGGCGAAGATGTCGACCTCGTTGGAGGGCGGCACTGCCACGACGGTCTTGAACTTCCGCGGCAGGTAGGTCCTGCCGTAGATCGGCTCGACCTCCAGCCCGTCCTCGCCGCCGACCACGCGCTCGCCGTCGAGCCAGATCTCCCGCCAAGCGCTGGTCTTCGGCAGCAGCGTGTCGGAGATCTCCTTGGCGAGCTGGTAGGCGGCCTTGTGGGCGCCGACCTGGGCCGGGTTCGTCGCCGCCATGACGTTGCGGTTGACGTCGCCGCAGGCCGCGATCGTGTCGAGGAGCGCCGAGTCGATGGCGGCCATCGTGCGCTTCAGGTTCGACTTGATCACGCCGTGGTACTGGAAGGTCTGGCGCGTCGTGGCCCGCAGCGCGCCGCCCGCATAGGTGCGGGCGATGTCGTCGAGGATCAGCCACTGCTTCGGGGTGATGACGCCGCCGGCGATTCGCAGGCGGATCATGAAGCTGTAGGCCTTGTCGAGCTTCTTCTTGGTCCGCTCGGGCCGCAGGTCGCGGTCATCCTGCAGGTACATCCCGTGGAACTTCACGAGCTGCCCGTCATCCTCCGAGATTGCTCCTGTGGCGTGCTTCAGGAGACCGTCCGCCAGGGTGCCGCGGAGATAGCCGCTGGCGATCTTGATGTGCTCGTTGGCGGCGAGCTGGGCTGCGCGGGCGGCCTCCGCATCGGTGATCGGCCGGTCGACGGGCGGGGTTTCGTAGACGCGCTTGGCCGGGGTGGCGGCCGGAGCCGGGGTCTCGGCGGCGTCGCGGGGGCTGTGGTCGTCCATAGGGTGAATCCGTCTATCTGAACGCATCTCCCGCCCCTGGGCGAAGGGGCCGGGCGGAGCGACGCGGGTGCCGGTGCAGGACTGGAACCGGATTCGCGGCCGCCCCCTCCCCCGCACGGGAGAGGGGACCCGCGTCCCACCTGTCTCTGCCGCATCTCGTTGAAGGCCCCCGCGGAGCGGGGATCAGTGTGTCCTTAGTAAACGTCCTGCTGGTAGCGGTGGCTGCGCTCCAGCGCCGCGACCTGCGCCTCGGCGTCGGCGGCGCTCAGGCCCTTGGCGGTCTCGTAGGCCTTCACCAGCGCGGCGCGCACGTCCTTGGCCATGGCTTTGGCATCGCCGCAGACGTAGAAGTGCGCGCCCCCGTCGAGCCAGGAGACCAGCTCCTCGGCGTTCTGGGTGATGCGATCCTGCACGTAGATCTTCTCCGGCTGGTCCCGCGAGAAGGCCACGTCGATCTTCGTGAGCGACCGATCCTCCAGGGCGTCCTGCCACTCGAGCTGGTACAGGAAGTCGTGGGTGAAGTGCCGGTCGCCGAAGAACAGCCACGACCGCCCGGGCGCCTCGACGGCCCGGCGCTCCTGCACGAAGGCGCGGAACGGCGCGACGCCGGTACCCGGCCCGACCATGATGATGTCGGTAGCCGGATCCTGCGGCAGGCGGAAATGCCGGTTCGGCTTCAGCCGTACCCGCAGCTTGGCGCCGTCGCGGATGCGGTCGGCCACGTGGACGGAGGCGACACCCGAGCGGGCGCGGCCGTGGGTCTCGTAGCGCACCGCCGCGATGGCGAGGTGGACCTCGTCGCCCACCTCCTTGCGCGAGGAGGCGATCGAGTAGGCCCGCGGCGGCAGCGGCCGGGTGATCGTGTTGACGTGCTCGGCCGTGAGCTTGGCCGGGTAGGTCTCCAGCAGGTCGATCAGGTGCCGGCCCTCGATCCAGGCCTTGGCCTCGCCGCTGTCGATGAGCTTGCGCGCCTCCGCGTGTCCGGTGGCCTTCGCGAAGCGCTCGACGGTGGCGGCCGACAGCGTGGTGATGTCCCGCTCGGCCAGCAGCGCCTTGCGCAGGGCCTCGTCGCCCGAAAGCCCCGCAGCCTTCAGGATCTCGTCCACGAGCTGCGGATCGTTCTCGGGGAAGATCTCGAGCGAATCACCCGGCTCGTAGGCCGGGGCCCCGTCCTCGAAGGCCAGCGCGAGATGGATCGTCTCCTTGTCGGAGCGCGAGGAGTTGAGGTTCACGTGCTCGACGACCTCGACCACCACGGGCTCGCGGCTCGGCTCGGCCTCGTCGTCCTCGCCGGCACTGGCGCGGGCGAAGTCCACCGCCACCACGTTGTCGGATGTTTCCGCCGGTGCAAGCGCCTTCAGCGCGCCCTTGATCCAGTCGGCGGCGGGCTTCTCGAAGTCGAGGTCGAGGTCGGCGCGCTCGGCGGCGCGCTTGCCCCCGAGCGCCTCGAAGCGCGCGTCGAGCGCCTTCCCGATGGCGCAGAACTCCGCGTAGGACGTGTCGCCGAGCGCCAGGACGGCGAACTCGACGCCGTCGAGGCGCGGCGCGCCGTCCCCCATCAGCTCGCCATAGGCCCGGACGGCCCGGGCCGGCGGCTCGCCCTCGCCCCAGGTGGCCGCGATGGCGATGAGCTTGCCGGCCCGGGGCAGGGTCGACACGTCGAGGTCGGCGAAGTCCACGACCTTCGGCTTGAAGCCCTGCTTGCGCGCCAGCTTGGCGACGTTGCCGGCGAGCGCCTCGGAGTTCCCGGACTCGCTGGCGTAGACCACCGTCAGCGGCGCGGCGGCCTTGGGTGGGGCGGCCGGCACGGCGGCCGGCTGGCCGCCCGCGGCATCGAGACCGGCCAGGAAGCCCGCCAGCCACGCGCGCTGCGTGGGACTGGCGGTGCCGAGCACTGCGTCGAGACTGGCGCGCTCGCCGTCCCCGAACGGGGCGGTGCGCGGAAGGAGATTTTGGCGTGACATCAGGAGACCATGTCGTGGCCTGCGAGGCCGGTGTCAATCGAGAAACGTTCTTTTTGCAGAACGGGCGGAGTTTAGGACATCACATTCGTTGCGCTGCGAAAGAAGAGAAGATCATTCTCCAACCACGGCGAGGACCGGCCCCGTCCCGGGCAGATGGCGCCCGTTCTTCGGCGGGGCCGGCAGCGGCAGGGCGGTGGTGGATTTCACCTTCTCCATGGCGAAGCGGGAGGTGACATTCTTGAGGGGAAGCACCGCGATGAGGTGCTTGTAGAAGCTGTCGTAGGCCTGCATGTCGGCGACGACGACCCGCAGCATGTAGTCCACGTCGCCGGCCATCCGGTAGAATTCCAGCACCTCCGGCATGGCCGAGACGGTGGCGGCGAAGCGCTGCAGCCACTCCTGAGAGTGGTCGGCCGTCTCGATGGAGACGAACACGGTCAGCCCGAGGCCGAGCTTGACCGGATCGAGCACCGCCACCCGCCGGTCGATGACGCCGTCGGCCTCCAGCTTCTGGATGCGCTTCCAGCACGGGGTCTGCGACAGGCCCACGCGCTCGCCGATCGCCGCGATCGAGAGCGTCGCGTCGGTCTGCAGCAGGGCGAGAATCTTCAGATCGATCGCGTCCAAAGCTGTCTCCGTGGGCTTCTTCCGCGCGGGCCGGCGCGGAGGCGATATAGGCGCTACACGATAACTTTAAGAAGAATTTTTTACCCGGCGCATCGTCCGCCCCTGTCGGGCACTGTGCGCGGCCGCACGCCGAACCACGCCCTCACCCCCGACAAGCGCGCCGAAGCGCCTTGACTTCGTTCGGTATAGCGAACATTTCGACCGCTCGACAACAGGGTGCGGGCCTGCCCGTGCCATTTCCACCACGCAACCCGGGACATGTCGCGATGACCCGTCCGGACCGACAGACGGCCGAATCCCTCGCGGAACGGCTGTCCGGGCTCGATCTTTCAGGCCGCCTCCACCTGATCGCCGACGCGATCCCGGGGCGCCTCGTCTTCACCACGAGTCTCGGCGTCGAGGATCAGGCGCTCACCCATGCGCTGGCCATGGCAGGACTGGCGAAGGGCCGCGTCGAGATCGTCACTCTCGATACCGGCCGCCTCTTCGCCGAGACCTACGACACCTGGACCGAGACCGAATCGGCCTACGGCATCCGGATCACCGCTTACGCGCCCGAGCGTGCGGCCGTGGAGGATTTCGTGCGCACGGAGGGCATCAACGGCTTCCGGCGCTCGGTGGCCGCCCGGCAGGCCTGCTGCGGCTTCCGCAAGGTCGAGCCGCTGGGCCGCGCGCTCGCCGGAGCGAGCGGCTGGCTCACCGGCCTGCGGGCCGGCCAGTCGGAGAACCGCGCCGAGACACCGCTCGCCGCGTTCGACGCCGGCCGCGGCCTGATCAAGCTCAACCCGCTGGCCGACTGGTCCCGGGCGCAGGTCGACCGCTTCGTGCGCGACAACTTCGTTCCCTACAACGTTCTGCACGACCGCGGCTTCCCGTCGATCGGCTGCGCCCCCTGCACCCGCGCGGTGAAGCTCGGCGAGCCGGAGCGGGCCGGCCGCTGGTGGTGGGAGCAGGAAGAGAAGAAGGAATGCGGCCTGCATGTCGGGCGCCCGACGGCGTCGGTGCAGCCGGGCCAGGAGCCCGACGCCTTCGAGACCACCCCGAATCAGACATCCCGCCAGCCGGAGTTCGCCCGATGAGCGCCGCCCTCGCCGCCGCCGTGCAGCCGAGCGCCCCCGCCGACCGCCTCAGCCACCTTAAGCGGCTGGAGGCCGAGGCCATCCACATCTTCCGGGAGACGGTCGCCGAGACCGAGAATCCGGTGATGCTCTACTCGATTGGCAAGGATTCGTCCGTCCTGCTGCACTTGGCGCTCAAAGCCTTCGCGCCCGGCCGGCTGCCGTTCCCGTTGCTCCACGTCGACACCACGTGGAAGTTCCGCGAGATGATCGCCTTCCGCGACGCCCGCGCGAAGGCGCTCGGCCTCGACCTTCTGGTCCACACCAACCCGGACGGTCTCGCCCGCGGCATCGGGCCGGTGAGCCACGGCTCCGAGGTCCACACCGACGTGATGAAGACCCAGGCGCTGCGCCAAGCGCTGGACAAGCACAAGTTCGACGCGGCCTTCGGGGGCGCCCGCCGAGACGAGGAGGCGAGCCGCGCCAAGGAGCGGATCATCTCGCTCCGCACCGCGCAGCACCGCTGGGACCCCAAGCGCCAGCGCGCCGAGCCCTGGCACCTCTACAATCTCAGGAAGAAGCGCGGCGAGTCCCTGCGGGTCTTCCCGCTGTCGAACTGGACCGAGCTCGACATCTGGCTCTACATCGAGCAGGAAAACATTCCGATCGTGCCGCTCTACTTCGCCAAGGAGCGGCCGGTCGTCGAGCGCGACGGTCAGCTCATCATGGTCGACGACGAGCGCCTGCCGCTCGCGCCGGGCGAGACCCCGCAGCAGCGCCTCGTCCGCTTCCGCACGCTCGGCTGCTACCCGCTCACCGGCGCGGTGGAGAGCGACGCCACGACGCTCCCCGAGATCATCGGCGAGACGCTCGCCGCCCGCACCTCGGAGCGCCAGGGCCGGGTGATCGACAAGGACGGGGCCGGCGCCATGGAGCGCAAGAAGCAGGAGGGCTATTTCTGATGACGCTCCACCAGGCTCCCACGGCCTTCACCGACCGGGCCTCCGGCTACGCGGCGTTCCTGACCGCCCACCGCAACAAGGCGGTGCTGCGCTTCATCGCCTGCGGCTCGGTGGATGACGGCAAGTCGACCCTGATCGGGCGACTCCTTCACGACACCAAGCAGATCTTCGACGACCAGATTTCGGCGCTCCAGCGCGATTCGCGCAGGCACGGGACGCAGGGTCAGGAGATGGATCTCGCGCTCCTCGTCGACGGCCTCCAAGCCGAGCGCGAGCAGGGCATCACTATCGACGTCGCCTACCGGTTCTTCTCCACCGACAAGCGTTCCTTCATCGTGGCCGACACGCCCGGCCATGAGCAGTACACACGCAACATGGCCACCGGCGCCTCGACGGCCGACGTGGCGGTGATCCTGGTGGACGCCCGCCAGGGCCTGACCCGGCAGACCCGGCGCCACGCGCTGCTGGTCTCCAATCTCGGGATCCGCCGGGTGGTGCTGGCGGTGAACAAGATGGACCTCGTCGGCTGGGCGCAGGGCACCTTCGACGGCATCGTGGCGGGTTTTTCGGACTTTGCCCGCGGGTTGAATTTCTCCGAGGTCAAGGCGATCCCGCTCTCGGCCAAGAACGGCGACAACGTCGTGGAGCCGGGCATCGCGGCGCCCTGGTACACGGGCGGCCCACTACTCTCCTACCTGGAGACCGTGCCGGTCCACGCCGAGGCGCTGAACGCGCCGTTCCGGATGGCGGTGCAGTGGGTCAACCGGCCGAATTCCGAGTTCCGCGGCTACAGCGGCCGGATCGCGAGCGGCCGAGTCCGCCCGGGCGATCCCGTGACGGTCCAGCCCTCCGGCCGGACCTCCACGGTGGCGCGGATCTACACTGCCGATGGCGACCTGCCGGAGGCCGGCGAGGACGAGTCCGTCACCCTTGTGCTGGCCGACCAGATCGACGCCTCCCGCGGCCAAGTGATCGTGGCGACGGAGGCCCCGATGCGGGTCGCCGAAGCGCTCGACGCCCGCCTGTTCTGGGCGGCCGAGGCCGATCTGGTGCCGGGGGCGAGCCTGTTGGCCAAAATCGGCACCGCCACGGTCACGGCGACCGTGGAGCGAATCGCCTCGCGCATCGATCCCGAGACCGGCAAACCGGGTCCAGCCGAGCGCCTGTCGGCCAACGACATCGCCGACGTGTCCCTGCGCCTCGACCGGCCGGTAGCGGTGGACGCCTACGCGGAGAATCGCGAGACCGGCAGCCTGATCCTGATCGACCGCGAGACCACCGACACGGCGGCGCTCGGGCTGATCCTGGCGAAGGCGGAGGCCGTGAGGGCGGCGTCCGATGCGAAGCCTGCGGAGGGATCCGGCTTCCTCGCGCGCCTCGGCCGCCTGTTCGGGCGCTGAGGCCGGCCCGAATGCGCGACGCGCTCCCTCTCCCGCACAGGAGAGGGGGCCCGCGTCCGATCCCCGGATCGCGCGCGGTGCGCGTCGACCGGACTCCGGTCAGACCAGCCGGAAGCGCAGCTCCCCGAGCCCTTCCAGCTCGGACACCACCTCGTCGCCGGGCTTCAGCCAGGCCCGGTCCTTGCGCGGGATCTTCTCACCGAAGATCACTCCCTGCGGCGTGCCGGTGTAAAAGATGTCTCCCGGCTTGAGGGTCATCACCTTCGAGGCGAAGCTGATCAACTGCCGGCAGTTGAAGATCATGTCATTGGTGCTCCAGTTCTGGCGCACCTGTCCGTTCACCAGCGTCTTGAGCTTCAGGTCGTTCGGGTCCTTCACCCGGTCGGCGGTGACGAGGTAGGGGCCGAGCGGCGCGAACCCGTCCGAGGTCTTGCCGATCATGAACTGCGAGGTCAGGGTCTGGAGGTCCCGGGCACTGAAATCGTTGCCCGTGCAGTAGCCGGCTACGTAGTCGAGGGCGTCCGCCTCGGACACGTTCCGGCACTCCCGGCCGAACACCATCACCAGCTCGGTCTCGTAGTCGAATTCCCGCGCCGCCTGGGTCGGCAGCGTGATCGTGCCGCCGTGATGGTTCAGGGCGTTGTTGTACTTGTTGAACAGCGGCGGATCCTTGGGGACCGGCGTGCCGGTCTCCTCCGCGTGGCGGCGGTAGTTGAACCCCATCATGATGATCTTCTCGGGCCGCGTGACCACCGGTCCGTAGGCGATGCCGGATTCCTCCAGCATAAAGCGCCCGTCGGGGGCGGCCTCGACCGCATCGATCAGCGCCCGCAGCGCCGGGCCTCGGCCGTTCTGGAGGAGGTCGTCCATGTCGGCCGGGACCGGCATCCCGAGCGTCCGGCCGGCGGCGGCGACGTCGAGCACGCCGCCCTTCGTCATCACGCCGAGGGCGTAGCCATCGCCGCGGCGCATGTTGATCAGCACCATGTCGCGGGGCATGCCGAACGGCGCGGGCGCGCCTGCCGGGGCGGTCTTCGGCGCCGTCGTCCGTTCTTCGGCGGCCCGGGCCGGTGCCGCGGCGGCGGCGAGGCCCGCGGCCGTGGCGGTCAGGAATTCGCGTCGGCTGCCCATGCTGCATCTCCTCCGGTCGGCCCGTCTCGCGCGGACGTGATCCGGTCGGGACCCTGCACGGCCGCCGCCGTCGCCGCCAGGGTCTGGCCGGTGCGGCGCGTGACGGCTCAGGCGGCCTGTGAGGCGCTGCCGAGGCCCCAGGCCTGGGCCAGCAGCGCGTAGGAGTCGCGCCGTGCCGCCTGATCGGGGATCGCCGAGACGATCATCAGCTCGTCGGCCTGCGTCCGCGCGACCATCTCGGAGAGGCGCGCCCGCAGGGTCTCCGGGCCGCCCACATGAAGCCGGTCGCGGCCGCGCTCGATCTGCATCCGCTCGGATTCGGAATACGGGTAGGCCAGCGCCTCGGCGAGGCTCGGCAGTGGCCGGTACTCGCCCCGCTCCCGCCGCAGCGTCGAGAGGCGCGCGCTCGCGGCCAGCCGCTCGGCCTCGGCATCCGTCGGCGCGCAGATCGCCGCTACCGCCAGAATCGCGTGGGGCGTCTCACCGAGCCGCGTCGGCCGGAACCGGCGGCGGTAGTCGAGCATCGGTGCCTCGGCCGGCATCCCGGAGAAGTGCTGCGCGAAGCCGAAGCCGCAGCCGATCTCGCCGGCGAGCCGGGCGCTGTAATCGGAGGAGCCGAGCAGGAAGATCGGCGGCAGCGGGACGTCCGCCGGGCTCGCCGTGATCCGGGCGAACGGGTGCCCCTCCGGGAAGCCGCCATCCCAGAACAGAAGCTCCTGCAGGCGGTCGAGGAAGTCGTCGCCCCCGCCCTCCCCCGGGGCCTCGCGGCGGCGCAGGGCCCGCGCGGTGAGGCCATCCGTGCCGGGCGCCCGCCCGAGACCCAGATCGATCCGCCCCGGGAAGAGCGCCTCCAGCACCCGGAAGCGCTCGGCCACCATCAGCGGCGGGTGGTTCGGCAGCATGATCCCGCCCGAGCCGACCCGCAGGTTGCGGGTCGCGGCGGCGATCTGGCCGATCATGATCTCGGGAGCCGGGCTCGCCACGTTGGGCAGCGCGTGGTGCTCGGCCAGCCAGTAGCGCCGGTAGCCGAGACCGTCGACGTGGCGGGCGAGCGCCAGGGTGTCGTGCAGCGCCTGTGCCGGTGTCGAATCGGCGCTGACGAAGGAGAGGTCGAGGACGGAGAGTGGGGTCATGGGCAGGATCTGGTATCGCGGCGCCGGCAAAGCGAGGGCGATGGCGTGGGTGAGACCTGCGCCGCTCGCCGGACACGAGACCCTGCTCCGTGCCGCGCACCGCCTTGCCGGCCCAGCGTCCCGGGCCTAGGGTCCGCCGCGCCGCAAGACGGGCGGCGCACGGGTGGCCCCTGCCCCCGCAGATCTGGAGCACCGCACGCCATGGCCTTCCTCGCCGACGTCCTCTCGCGGGTGAAGCCGTCCGCGACCATCGTGATGACCCAGAAGGCCCGGGACCTGAAGGCGTCCGGCGTCGACGTCATCAGCCTGTCGGTGGGCGAGCCGGATTTCGACACGCCCGAGCACATCAAGCAGGCGGCGATCGCCGCGATCCACCGGAACGAGACCCGCTATCCGCCGGTCTCCGGCATCGTGCCCCTGCGCGAGGCGATCGTGCGCAAGTTCAAGCGCGAGAACGGGCTCGACTACAAGGTCTCGCAGACCATCGTGGGTACCGGCGGCAAGCAGGTGCTGTACAACGCGTTCCTCGCCACCCTGAATCCGGGCGACGAGGTGGTGATCCCCCGCCCCTACTGGGTGTCGTACCCGGAGATGGTCGGGCTGTGCGGCGGCACGCCGGTCTTCGCCGACACCGACATGGAACACGGTTTCAAGCTCCAGCCCGAGGAGCTCGACCGGGTGCTGACCCCGAAGACCAAGTGGATCGTCCTCAACTCGCCGTCGAACCCGTCGGGCGCCGCCTATTCCCGCGACGAGATGAAGGCGCTCACCGACGTGCTGCTGCGCTATCCCGATGTGCACATCCTCACCGACGACATCTACGAGCACCTGACCTACGGCGACTTCGAATTCGTCACCCCGGCCCAGGTCGAGCCTGCCCTGATCGAGCGGACGCTGACCATGAACGGCGTCTCGAAGGGCTATGCCATGACCGGCTGGCGCATCGGCTATGCGGCCGGGCCGGAGAAGCTCATCAAGGCGATGGACTTCGTCCAGGGCCAGCAGACCTCCGGGGCGACGACCATCGCGCAATGGGCCGCGGTGGCCGCCCTCGACGGGCCGCAGGACCACTTGGCGAGGTTCCGCGCGGCGTTTCAGGGCCGGCGTGACCTCGTCGTGTCGATGCTCAACCAGACCAACGGCCTGACCTGCCCGACGCCCGAGGGCGCGTTCTACGTCTACCCGTCCTGCGCGGCGCTGATCGGCAAGAAGACCGAGGCCGGCAAGACCATCGAGACGGACGAGGATTTCGTCATGGAGCTGCTCCAGGCCGAGGGCGTGGCCGCGGTGCACGGCTCGGCCTTCGGGCTCGGCCCGAACCTGCGCATCTCCTACGCGACCGCGAACGCGGTGCTGGAGGAGGCCTGCCGGCGCATCCAGCGGTTCTGCGGCTCGCTGCGGTAGGAGCCCTGGTTCAGGGTTTCGGACGCGTCCCGGGCTTCCGGTGCGCTGATACGCTTCGCCGCGGGTATGGTGCGAGGCTGATGGCCGCGGAAGTTGCAGAAACGAGCTTGGCTCTGTTGCCGGCTCGGCTGCCACCCTCTACACGGGCTGTCCCCAGCGGCCGATGCGCCTGAAGGTTTCGCGAGCCCGCTCGGGCCTGCATGGTAGCGGGGCCGGCAGTGACGGGGTGGTCCGGACCAGTTCTCTGGGCCATTCCTGTGAGGCTCAGTGGGCCGAGTTGCTGCAGGAGTGTCGGGAGCGCGGGGAACAGGAACCGCGGGTCCGGCGCAAGGCCCACATCGATTTCGCCTCTTCCCGCCCCGCCTCTTCGGATGCGCAGACCTGCCCCGTTCCGGGACAGGTCCGACCGCGGCGGTTGCGGCTTCGTTCACGCTCCCGCGCGATGATGCGACAGGGCCGGGGATCCGGTTCCGCGCAACCGCGTTTTCTCGGGCCTGACGACCATGCGAGCCCTGCTCACCGGCGGCATCAAGGCGATCCTCGGCATCGCCGCGCTCTCCACCGCCGCCCATTGGACCCTGCGCGTGCAGCGTGAGTCCGCGACACCCGTCGCTGCGGCGGCGAGCTTTCCCGATCCGACCGTGACGGGCTCCATCGAGCCGCACCGGGTTGAGCGCCAGGTTGATCGCCAGACCGAGCGCCAAGTCGCGGCCGCGAGCGCGCCGGTCCCGGCAGCGGCCCCGGCGGCTCTGCGCGCCTCTTCGGGTCTCGACCAATCCCACCTCGCCGCCCTGATCGCGGGCGCGACACCGCCCAAACCCAAGGTCGCCAAGACGGCGACCAAGACCGCGTCCGCCGAGAAGGGCGCGCCCAAGCGCTGAGCCTCACGGTTCGTGAGGCGTGCCGGCTGCATGGTTCCTCTGCGCCGGACCGGATACCGCAGCGACGTCGGGCATGACAGGAATACAGGCCTTCACCGAGATTGGGCAGGCATGAGCACCCGGGTCGCGACGTCCGCCACCGATGATCTCGTCGCCACGCGCGCCGCTCCGGAACCGGATCTCGCTCGCCGCAGCCGGATGGTCGGCATCGCCCTGATGTGCGGCGCGGTGGCGTTCTTCGCGAGCCTTGATGCCTGTGGCAAGACGCTGGCGCGGGCCGGCGTCGACCCGCTCGTCACCACCTTCATGCGCTACGCGGCGAGCGTCGCGATGATCTCGCTGTTCATCAATCCCATACGCACGCCGGGGGTGGTGAAGAGCCGGCGGCTGCCGTTGCAGATCGCGCGCTCGCTTCTGCTCTTCGCCTCCACGGCGCTGAACTTCCTGGCCCTGCGCTACCTGCAGCTCGCTGAGACGATCTCGATCCAGTTCGCCGCGCCGCTGACGGTGGCGCTGCTCGCCGGGCCGTTGCTGGGCGAGTGGTCGTCGCGGGCGCGGCTGGCGGCGATCGGTGTGGGCTTCCTGGGCGTGCTGGTGATCGTGCGTCCCGGCGTCGGCGGGATGCACCCGGCCGCGCTCCTCTGCGTGGCCAACGTGATCGTCTACGCCTTCTACGCGATCATCACGCGCAAGCTCGCAGCCTACGACTCCACCGCCACGACCATGTTCTACACGGGGCTCGCGGGCCTCGCCCTGATGGCCCCGCTCCTGCCCTGGATCTGGACGAGCCCGACCAGCCTGACCCACTGGGCGCTGCTGTTCGGGGTCGGGCTGTTCGGGACCCTCGGCCACTGGCTCTTGGTGATGGCGCATGCCCGCGCGCCCGCCAATGTGCTGGCGCCGTTCATCTACACGCAGCTCCTCTGGTCCGTGACGCTGGGCTTCCTGCTGTTCGGCGATGTGCCGAGTCGCTGGACCGTGGCGGGCGCCATGATCGTCGTCGGCTCAGGCCTGTACCTCCTGGCTCAGGAGACCATCCGCCGGGACGCGCGGCCGTCCGCCTGAGGCGGCCGGCCCGTCCGGATCAGCGGCCCAGGCGCTCCTGCCGCTCCATGCGCTCCTCGCGCCGGTTCTCACGGGCACGCCGGGCGGGATCCGGATCGGTGCCGAGCACGCCGCCGACCGTGCCGGTGGCCGCGCCCACCGCGCCGCCGACGACGCCGCCCACGGGACCGGCCGCGGCCGTGCCGTCCTCGACGCCGCGCTGGGCGCCGCGGACCGTGCCCTGGGCCTGGGCTTGGCTCGCCAGCGCGAGCGGCGCGAGGGTCAGGGTGGCGATCAGAAGTCTCATCATGGTCAGCTCCCGGAAATGGATCGGGTTCGACCCGGCGCCGCTGCCGGGGGGTATCCACCAACGGTCCGGGCGCCGAAAAGTCTCATCCGGACTCACGGGCGCGTGATCCGCTCTGCCGCTGGCCTCGGGCCGGAGCCGCTGATAGAGAACGCGTCATGCACGCTTCGCGCGCCCTGCGCGGCTTCGGCCGCCCGATTCGAATTACCGGCCCGGCCTCCGCCTGAGGGCCCGCTCCGGCGCGGCCGCGCGGAGGTCCGGGATCCTCCTGCCGCCTGACCCGATTCCGCCGGCCTCATCCCGCCGGCCCGACCGCCGATGCGAGATCCGATGACCACCCCCGAGACCGCGCCCGCCCGCGACTATTCCAAGACCCTGTTCCTGCCGCAGACCGAATTCCCGATGCGCGCCGGCCTGCCGGTCCGCGAGCCGCTCTTCATCGAGCGCTGGAAGCAGATCGACCTCTACGGGAAGCTGCGCGCCCGCGGTCAGGGTCGGCCGAAATTCGTCCTGCACGACGGGCCGCCCTACGCCAACGGCAACATCCACATCGGCACGGCGCTCAACAAGATCCTCAAGGACGTGGTGGTGCGGTCGCAGACCGCCCTCGGCTTCGACGCCAACTACGTTCCGGGCTGGGACTGCCACGGCCTGCCGATCGAGTGGAAGATCGAGGAGCAGTACCGCGCCAAGGGCCGCAACAAGGACGACGTGCCGGTGATCGAGTTCCGGCAGGAATGCCGGACCTTCGCGGCTCACTGGCTCGACGTCCAGCGCGAGGAGTTCAAGCGCCTCGGCGTCACCGGCGACTGGGACCATCCCTACGCCACCATGGCCTTCCCGGCCGAGGCCGTGATCGCCGACGAGCTGATGAAGTTCTCGATGAGCGGCCAGCTCTATCGCGGCTCGAAGCCGGTGATGTGGTCGGTGGTCGAGAAGACCGCGCTGGCCGAGGCGGAGGTCGAGTACGAGGAGCACGTCAGCGACACGGTGTTCGTGGCCTTCCCGATCCGCTCCGGCGCCGAGGGCGACCTCGCGGCGGCCCGGGTGGTGATCTGGACGACAACCCCCTGGACGATCCCCGGCAACCGCGCCGTCGCGTATTCCAAGAAGATCGCCTACGGCCTGTACCGGGTCACGGAGGCGCCTGCCGACAACTGGGCGACGCCCGGCCAGACTTACGTGCTCGCCGACAGCCTCGCTGCGACCGTGTTCAAGGCCGCCCGCGTCGAGGCGTTCGCGCGCGTGGGCGACGTGCGTCCGGAGGCGCTCGCCGGTCTCACCCTGGCGCATCCCCTGGCCAAGCTCGGCTACGGCTTCGCCGTGCCGATGCTTGAAGGCGACCACGTCACGGACGAATCCGGCACCGGCTTCGTCCACACGGCGCCGAGCCACGGCCGCGAGGATTTCGAGCTCTGGATGGCGAGCGGCCGGCTGCTGCGGGAGCGCGGCATCGACACGACCATCCCCTACACGGTGGATGCCGACAGCGTGCTCACCGCGGCGGCCCCGGGCTTCACCGGCACCCGCGTGCTCACCGCGAAGGGCGAGAAGGGCGATGCCAACAAGGCGGTCATCGCCGCCCTGACCGAGGCCGGGGCGCTGATCGCCCGCGGCGTGCTGCGCCACCAGTACCCGCATTCCTGGCGCTCCAAGAAGCCGGTGATCTTCCGCAACACGCCGCAATGGTTCATCGCCATGGACAAGCCGGCGGAGACCCTGGGCAACCGGACGCTCCGCGAGGTCGCGCTCAAGGGCATCGACGATACGCAGTGGGTGCCGCCGCAGGGCAAGAACCGCATCACCGGCATGGTCGCCAACCGGCCGGACTGGGTGGTCTCGCGCCAGCGCGCCTGGGGCGTGCCGATCACCGTCTTCGTCCACCGCGAGACCGCCGAGATCCTCAAGGACGAGCGGGTCAACGCCCGCATCCGCGACGCCTTCGCGACCGAGGGCGCCGACGCGTGGTTCCGCGACGACGCCGCGCAGCGCTTCCTGGCGCCCGACCACGACCCGGCGTCCTACGAGAAGGTCACCGACGTCCTCGACGTCTGGTTCGATTCAGGCTCGACCCACGCCTTCGTGCTGGACGATCCGGAGGCCTTCCCGGGGCTGGCCGGCGTCACGCGCGTCCGCGACGGCGGCCAGGACCGGGTCATGTACCTGGAGGGCTCCGACCAGCACCGCGGCTGGTTCCAGTCCTCGCTGCTCGAATCCGCCGGGACCCGCGGCCGGGCGCCCTACGACATCGTCCTGACCCACGGCTTCGTGCTCGACGGCAAGGGCCTGAAGATGTCGAAGTCGAAGGGCAACGTCGTCGCGCCGCAGAGCGTCATCAAGGATTCGGGCGCCGACATCCTGCGCCTGTGGGTCGCCGCCTCCGACTACACCGACGACCTGCGCATCGGACCGGAGATCATCAAGACCTTCGCGGAGACCTACCGGAAGCTGCGCAACTCCCTGCGCTGGATGCTGGGCTCCCTGGCCCACCGGGTCCAGGGCGACGACGTGGCGTACGCCGACATGCCCGAGCTGGAGCGGCTGATCCTGCACCGGCTCGCCGAGCTCGACGGCGAGATCCGCGAGGCCTACGCGGCCTTCGACACCAAGCGGGTGGTGGCGCTGCTCAACGGCTTCATGACCGGTGACCTGTCGTCCTTCTACTTCGACGTGCGCAAGGACGCCCTGTACTGCGACCCGATCTCCTCAATCCGCCGCCGGGCGGCGCTCCAGGTGATCGACGAGGCCTTCCGGCGGGTGGCGATCTGGCTCGCCCCGGTGCTGGCCTTCACGGCCGAGGAGGCGTGGCTCGACCGCTACCCGTCCGAGGACGGCTCGGTGCATCTCCAGACCCTGCCGGAGACCCCGACGGACTGGCTCGACGCCGCCCTCGCGGAGCGCTGGCACAAGATCCGGCGGGTCCGGCGGGTGGTCACCGGCGCCCTGGAGATCGAGCGCGCGGCCAAGCGCATCGGCGCGAGCCTAGAGGCGGCGCCGACGGTCTACGTCGCGGACCCGGAACTGCTCGCGGCGCTCGAGGGCTGCGACTTCGCCGATACCTGCATCACCTCCGACATCACGGTGGCGGCGGGCGAGGGACCGGCGGAGGCCTTCCGGCTCGACGAGGTGCGCGGCGTCGCCGTCGTGCCGAGCCCGGCAGAGGGCCGCAAATGCGCCCGCTCCTGGCGGGTCAGCCCGACCATCGGCAGCGATCCGGATTACCCGGACGTGACCCCCCGCGACGCCCAGGCCCTGCGCGAGTGGGACGCGGCGCATCCGGAGGCGAGCGCGGCGTGAGAGCGTCCCGCACCTTCTTCGGTGTCGCGATTTCCTCTCCCCGCGTGCCGGGAGAGGGGGCAACGCTCCCCATCCGCCGGCCCAGTCCATGACCCCCGCCCGTGCCGGCCTCCTGGCCCTCCTCCTCACGCTGATCTTCGACCAAGCTTCCAAGCTCGGCCTGTATTTCGGCACCGACCTCGTGCTCACACAGCCCTGGCGGCTGGCGCCCTTCGCCGACTTCGTGGTGGTCTGGAACCGGGGCGTCTCGTACGGCCTGTTCCAGCAGGAGAGCGGGCTCGGGCGCTGGTTCCTGGTGATCCTGTCGCTCGCTGCGGCGCTGGGCCTCGGGATCTGGATGCGTCGAGCGGGCTCGCGGCTCCTCGCGGTGGCGCTGGGCCTCATCGTGGGCGGCGCACTGGGCAATGCCATCGACCGGGCCGTCTACGGCGCGGTCTTCGACTTCGTCCACCTGCATGCGGGCCGTTGGTCCTGGTACGTGTTCAACGTGGCCGACGCCGCGATCGTGGCGGGCGTGATCGGCCTGATCCTCGACAGCCTCTCCCCGGCCGCACGGAGAGGACAGAAGGATCCCGTGCAGGGCGACCCGGCGCCGCGCCTGTGATCCGCGCAACACACAGGTACACCTGCATTCCCGCCCTGGCACGACGTGGTCAAGGCGCCATACGATCGCCGGAAACCGGCCTCAGGCCGGGACCTGTCGGATCGGACCGCGCCGCGGCGATCCCTGAACCGGACATTCCGTCCGGAACCCGTGAGGCAGCATGACCGGGCATCGCAGGCTTCGTCTCCTCCTTCCCGCCGCGGTCGCGCTGGCGCCGATGCTGGCGTGCGGCGCACAGGCACAGGAGCGCGGCGAGTTCATGCGCGATGCCCTGTCGGGTATCGGCCTCCTGGAGAAGCGCCAGGATCCGATCGACTATCATGAGCGCCCGCCGCTGGTGATGCCGCCCAAGCTCGACGGCAAGGCCCTGCCCCAGCCCCGGGCCCGTTCCACCAGCACCGCCTGGCCGAAGGATCCCGAAGTCGCCGAGCGCGAGCGCGCCGCCGCCGAGCGCCGCCGGCCCAAGGGCAGCCAGGCGCGGGGGCGCTACGACGACAACAACGCCACGCTCTCGGTGGACGAGATGCGCAGCGGCCGCCGCGCCGGCGCGAACGTGACCACCGAGGCCGAGCGCAAGCCCGGCGAGCACAACCGCGACGACAGTCTGCTCAGCCCGTTCGATCTCCTGAAGGGCAAGAGCGCCAATGCCGAGCCCTCCGACGTCGAGCCGAGCCGCGACGTCCTCACGGATCCGCCCACCGGTTACCGGCAATCGCCGAAGAAGCTGGCGCGCCCACCGTCGAGCGACCCGATCAACAATGCCAGCCGCGAGCACGAGGAGGCCGATCCCGGGGCCTATCTCCGCCAGCGGGCACAGCAGTAGCGGGGGCGCCGTGTCGCCGTTGCAACGGCGGCCCGGCATGGCAACATGAGATGTTCGTCCCGGTACGGCTCTTGCCCGCCGGTGACCAGGACGGTTCCGATCTGCGCGTGTGTCCCGACATGAGGCGCATGGATGCGGGGCCGGCAGAAGGAAAGCGGAATGCACCTGTTCAGGAAGGCGACGCCCCCCCTCTTCCCGCTGCGTCCGGGCTCGCCCTTCGGCGGCAGCGCCGGCCGGGGCGAGGCCGCGCCGTTCGGGCGTTCCGAGGCGGGCGGACCGGAGGTGACGGCCTTCACCCTCGACAACGGTCTCGACGTGGTGGTCGTCCCGGACCACCGGGCCCCCGTTGCGACCCACATGATCTGGTACCGCAACGGGTCCGCCGATGATCCGCTCGGCCAGTCGGGCATCGCCCACTTCCTCGAGCACCTGATGTTCAAGGGCACCGAGAAGCACCCGGTGGGCGCCTTCTCGAAGGCGGTGTCGGGCCTCGGCGGCCAGGAGAACGCCTTCACCAGCTACGACTACACCGCCTACTTCCAGCGGGTGGCCCGTGACCATCTCGGCACGATGATGGAATTCGAGGCCGACCGCATGAGCGGCCTCGTCCTCGACGATGCCGTCGTCGCCCCCGAGCGCGACGTGGTGCTGGAGGAGCGGCGCATGCGGGTCGAGACCGACCCGTCGGCCCAGCTCTCCGAGGCGATGGCGGCCTCGCTGTTCGTGC
Organism: Methylobacterium sp. CM6257; assembly: GCF_054611515.1. Taxonomy (NCBI): domain Bacteria; kingdom Pseudomonadati; phylum Pseudomonadota; class Alphaproteobacteria; order Hyphomicrobiales; family Methylobacteriaceae; genus Methylobacterium; species Methylobacterium sp. CM6257. The sequence goes on along the minus strand of NZ_CM137735.1, from coordinate 2,695,396 downwards.
ACCACCCCTACGGCATCCCGATCATCGGCTGGATGCATGAGATCGAGGGGCTGAACCGCGAGCACGCGCTGGCCTACTACAAGCGCTTTTACACGCCGGAGAACGCCATCCTGGTGGTGGCCGGCGACGTCACCCCGGACGAAGTCCGCCGTCTCGCCGAGAACACCTACGGCCGCGTCGCGCCCCAGGGCGCCCGGCCCGAGCGCCTGCGGGCGCGGGAGCCGGAGCCGAAGGCGCTCCGCCGCGTCGCCGTGGCCGACCCGAAGGTGGAGCAGCCGACTCTGCAGCGGCTCTACCTCACCCCCTCCTGCATCACCGCCCGCGACGGTGGCTGCCACGATCTGGAGTTGCTCGCCGAGGTGCTGGGCGGTGGCTCGACCTCGTACCTCTACCGCAAGCTGGTTCTGGAGACCGGCCTCGCGGTAAATGCCGGCGCCTGGTACATGGGCTCGGCGATCGACGACACCCGCTTCTCCGTCTACGCGGTGCCCGCCGAGGGCGTGGCCCTGGAGAAGCTTGAGGAGGCCGTCGACAGGATCCTGCGCCGCGCCCCCGCGGAGGCTCTGGACGCCGAGGCGATCGAACGAGCCAAGACCCGCCTCGTCGCCGAGACGGTCTACTCCTCCGACAGTCAGTCGTCGCTGGCGCGCATCTACGGCTCGGCGCTCGCGATCGGCGAGACCATCGAGGAGGTCCGCCGCTGGCCGACCGATATCGAGGCGGTGACGCAGGATCGCCTCAAGACGGCTGCCGAGCGCTGGCTGACGCCGGCCCGCTCGGTCACCGGCTACCTGACCAAGGCGCAGGATTCCGACGCCCCGGTCGCGATGGCCGCCGAGTAGCCCGGGCGCTTCCCGACGGCCCGGTTCCGGGTTCATGATCGGGAGGCGCGCCGAAAGGGAGCCTTGGCCCGCTCCGCCGTCGCCCGTGACAAGAAAAGAGGTTCCCATGAGCTTGGCCGAGAATCTGGTCGAGACCACTGCTCCCACCGTCAGCTCGCCTACGACGGCGCTGTCGGTGTCGACCGCCGCCGGTATCGAGGCGTGGCACGTCGAATCCCCGGTGGTGCCGATGATCGCCCTGGCCTTCACCTTCGAGGGCGGTGCGGCCCAGGATCCGGCCGGCAAGGCCGGTTGCGCGCAGATGCTGGCGCGGCTCCTCGACGAGGGCGCCGGAGACCTTCCGTCCGACGTGTTCCAAGAGCGGCTCGCCGCCCGGGCCATCGAGCTGTCGTTCCATGCCGGGCCCGATGCGATCGGCGGCTCGCTCAAGATGCTGGTCAAGCATGCCGACGAGGGCATCGCGCTCCTCGCCCTCGCGCTGGCCAAGCCCCGCTTCGATCCGGACGCGATCGAGCGGGTGCGGGGCCAGGTCATCGCGGGCCTGCGCTACCAGCAGAACGATCCGGGTGTCCTGGCCTCGCGCCGCTTCTTCAAGGAGGCGTTTGCCGGCCACCCCTACGCCCGGCCCTCCTCCGGCACCGTGGAGAGCGTCGCGGCGATCACCCGCGACGACCTGCTGGAGATGCATGCCCGCATCATCGGACGTGGCCGGATCAAGGTCGCCGCCGTCGGCGCCATCGGGGCCGAGCAACTCGCCGAAGGCCTGAACCGCGCCTTCGGGGCGCTCCCCGAGGCCGGCGCGCTGAAGGCGGTGCCGCGCACGGAGGTTCAGGATCTCGGCCGGCGCGTCGTCGTCGACCTCGACGTGCCGCAATCGGTGATCCGCTTCGGCATGGCGGGCGTGCCGTGGCGCGACCCGGACTTCATCCCCGCCTACGTGCTGAACCACATCCTGGGCGGCGGCGCCTTCACGTCGCGCCTGTTCCAAGAGGTGCGCGAGAAGCGCGGCCTCGCCTACTCGGTGGGGACTTCGCTGGTCAGCCACCGATCGGCCGCGATGACCTGGGGCTACACCGCCACCAAGAACGAGCGCGTCGGCGAGGCGCTGTCGGTGATCGGCGACGAGATCGGCCGGCTCATCGCCGACGGGCCGGACGACGACGAGCTGCAGAAGGCCAAGGATTACCTGACCGGCTCCTACGCGCTCGGCTTCGACACCTCGACCAAGATCGCGCACCAGCTGGTGCAGATCGCCTTCGAGGAGCTGGGCATGGATTACATCGCCCGGCGCAACGCCATGGTCTCGGCCGTGACCCAGGCCGATATCCGCCGCGCCGCCGCCCGCACCTTCGCGGATGGCAAGATGCTGGTGGTCGCCGCCGGCCGGCCGGTCGGGCTCTGAGCCTTCGACTCAGGCTGTTCGGGCGACCGGTCGCGCACTTATCCGATCCAAACCCCTCATCCTGATGCGGGCGCCTCAGGATGAGGCCGCGCATGGAAGAAGCCGTTTCCGGCCCGATCCCGATCGGCCTGGAAGGCTCTTCGCTCGCAACGGCGGCGGGGATCCCTACCTGAGGCGCATCGGCGCCAACCCCCGGACCGACATGCAGCTCACCGGCATCCATCACCTCACCGCGGTGACCGCCCGCGCGGCGGAGAACGTCGCGTTCTACACCGGCACGCTGGGCCTGCGCCTCGTGAAGAGGACGGTGAACCAGGACGACGTCTCGGCCTACCACCTGTTCTACGCGGATGGTCTGGCGAGTCCCGGCACCGACCTCACCTTCTTCGACTGGCCGGCGCCCCGGGAGCGGCGCGGCTCGAACAGCATCACCCGCACCCATCTGCGCGTGCCCGGGGAGGGCGCGGTGGCGTGGTGGCACGCGCGCCTGCGGGAGGCCGGGATCGTCGAGGCCGAGCCCGTCCTGCGTGACGGGCGCCTCTCCCTGGATTTCGAGGATCCGGAGGGTCAGCGCCTCGCCTTGGTGGATGATGGCGGGACTGGGCCGGAGCATCCCTGGGCCGGCTCGCCGGTGCCGGCGGCCTATCAGATCCGCGGCCTGGGGCCGATCCGGCTCTCGGTGCCGGCGCCGGCCCGTACGGCGGCCGTGCTGACTGAGGTGCTCGGCATGCACCGGGCCCGTGCCTTCGAGACGAGCGACGGCCCGGTGGAGGTCTACGCCATGGGCACCGGCGGCCCGGCCGCCGAGGTTCAGCTCCTGGCCGACACGGCCGCACCCGCCCGGCAGGGTGCCGGCGCCGTCCACCACGTCGCCTTCCGCATCCCGGACGCGGATTACGGTGCCTGGGCCGACCGGCTGACGGCCGCCCGGGTCCCGACCAGCGGTCCGGTCGACCGCTACTACTTCCGCAGCCTCTACTTCCGCGAGCCCAACGGAATCCTGTTCGAGATCGCAACCGACGGGCCCGGCTTCACCGCCGACGAGCCGCTGGAGACCCTCGGCGAGCGCCTCGCCCTGCCGCCGTTCCTGGAGCCCCGCCGGGCCGAGATCGAAGCTGGCCTGAAGCCGCTTAGGCCCGACAGCGCCGCCTGAGCTGGCTCCGCGGGAGGCCTGGTCCCCGGCAACCCTCCCATGTCCGCGACGCGGCTGCAGGCGTTGCGCTGGGACGCTAAATATTCGAACGATTCCAGGCCGTTCACTTCTTTCGCGGGTGTGATCCCGGCGCGCCTTGACGGGTGTGCTGCAACTGCGAAAGAAGCGGCACGCGTGTGTTGATCATCCGGATCCGGGCGGGCCCTCTCGCCGAGGGTCCACCCCCGCCCGGGCGGGGCGGCGGGGATCCGCCGAACCATGCCGTCCGAATCGTCGGGGGCATGAGCCGAGCATCAGAGGATTCGAGGACTGATCCGTCGATGAGCAAGTTCTACGAGGAGCGCGTTCTCTCGGTCCACCACTGGACCGACAACCTGTTCTCGTTCCGCACGACCCGCGATCCGTCGTTCCGGTTCCGCAACGGCGAGTTCACCATGATCGGCCTCGAGGTCGACGGCCGGCCGCTGCTGCGCGCCTACTCGGTGGTCTCGGCCAATTACGAGGAGGAGCTGGAGTTCTTCTCGATCAAGGTCCAGGACGGCCCGCTGACCTCCAAGCTCCAGCACCTCAAGGTCGGCGACCCGATCATCGTCGGCAAGAAGCCCACCGGCACGCTGGTGCTCGACAACCTGCTGCCTGGCAAGAACCTCTACCTGCTCGGCACCGGCACGGGGCTCGCGCCGTTCCTGTCGATCATCAAGGATCCGGAGACCTACGACCGGTTCGAAAAGGTCGTGCTGGTCCATGGCTGCCGGCAGGTGCAGGAACTCGCCTACGGCGAGACCATCACCGAGACGCTGCCCAAGCACGAGTTCCTGGGCGAAATGATCTCAAGCCAGCTCATCTACTACCCGACCGTGACCCGCGAGCCGTTCCGCAACCGCGGCCGGATCACCGACCTGATGGTCTCGGGCAAGCTGTTCGAGGATATCGGCCTGCCGCCGATGTCGATCGAGAACGACCGCTTCATGCTCTGCGGCAGCCCCGACATGATCCGCGACACTCGCGAGCTTCTGTCCTCGCGCGGCTATGAGGAGGGCAACCACGGCGAGGCCGGTCACTACGTGATCGAGAAGGCCTTCGTGGAGAAGTAGGCTTTTTGGGCTGCGGCTTTCAGCCCGGTGCGGTCCCCGCACCGGGTGTTTTGCGCCATCGCGGTCGTCGCCTTTGCAAGCGAAGGTGCCGATCGTCGGCTACTCGCCGCCCTGAGACACGTTGCTGCGCTCGTGATGACGGCGCGGGCAGCACCGGCCTCATCGTTCAACCGGGAACCGCTCCGTACGATCCGCCCGTCACGCGGCGCCCGCCCTACTGCGGCACCCCCTGCATCCCGTCCGCGAACGGGCCACCGCCCGCGCTGAACAGCTTGCGCAGGAAGCCCGGGGCGATGGCCGAGAGCGGGTTCACGCTCACGTCCGGCGAGGTGAGCTTGCCGACGACGCGGAAATTGACCGCGAACAGCCCCTCGTTGTGCCCTCCACCGAGGAGCGGCCCGAGCAGCGGCAGCTGTGAGGCCACGTTGTTCAGCCCGTAGAGCGGCACGAAGGTGCCGTTCATGTCGGTGCGCTCTCGGCCGGTATCGAGCCAGCCCGACAGGGTGAAGCCCATGGCGGCGTTGGAGATCGCCGCATCACTGAAATCGACCCGGGTCCCGGTGCGCACGAAATTGGCCCGCATCCGGTCGAAGGTCACGTCGCCCGCCGCCCGGCCCGGGGCGACCCGGCGCCCCCGCGCCGCGTCCGTATCCGCCGGCTCCGGCCCCTGCGCCATGATGCTCGACAGAGCCGGCTCGTTGCGCAGCGTGAAGTCGCGGATCTGTACGACGCCGGATTGTGGCCCGTCATTGAGACCGATGCCGGCATTGAGCCGTCCCCCATGCATCCGCCGGTATACGTCGACGAAGCGCAGGGTCGCGCCGGCATCGGCCGCATCCACGGCGAGGGTGGGCACGCCGCGCTCCCCGCGGGTGACGGAGGCGGCGAATGGCGCAGACCGGAAGCGCCCGGTGATGTTGGCGGCGCGCAGGGTTTTGCCGTGCATCGAGAGGCGCAGGCTGGCGTTGGTCAGCGCCTCGTCGTTGAAGCCCGTGACGATCGGCACTTGGATATCGGCGTCGATATCCTTCGGGTTCGTCTCCCGGGCCTCCCGGCCGCCCTTGGCATCCGGCGCGCCCAGGGATTTCAGGAACGGCCGCGCATCCACCACCGCGCCTCGGACCACGACCTTGTAGCCGCTGCCGGTCCGGTCGAGGCTGACCCGCAGATCGTCGCCGGGCGAGAGCTTGACGTTCGTCAGGTCCGCACGCTCCAGGCCACCCTCCGGGGTGATCGTCACGCTTCCGCGGGCGGCGGCCGGGGCCGCGTCGAGGGCGAAGTCGCGCAGCTCCAGGGCTTGGCCGCTATCCACGAGGGTGAAGGTGAGCCGCCCGGGCCTGCCGGCGGGCTTCGTCAGCCCCGGCAGCAACCCGTCGATCCCGGCCTTGGCGAGGTCCGCCTCGACGCGGATCGGCGGCTTGCCGGATCCCGGCCGGCCGATCGGCACCACTGCGCGGACCGGGATCGTTCCGGTGAGCTGCGGCGCGGTGGGCAGGCCCTTCCGGCCCCGGACCGCGTCGTCGAGCAGGAGGTTGACCACCGCCTCGCCCGGCTGGCCGACCTTGGGCTGGCGCAGGTCCACGGAGACGGGCGCGCCCGCGACCCGGCCGTCGCCCTTCAGCCCGAAGGCACCGCGATCGTACGACAGGGAGAACTTGCCGGCTTCCAGCCGGTCCTTGCCCATCACCTTGTCCACCGACAGGTCGGCCAGCGTGCCGGTCAGGGTCACGGGCAGGTCCGGCAAGTCGGGGATGTGCTTGAGGTCGAGGGGGAAGTCGACGCGCAGGTCGGCGTTGCCCTTGATCGTGGCCGGGTCGAGATCGACGCTCATCACGCTCTTGAACAGCTTCGCCTGGAGCACGGACGCCATCCCGTCCGCGCCGCCGGAGAGCCGCATGCCGATCTGCGCGACCACCCGGTCCGGGGTGATCTGCGGGATGACGAAGCTGCCGTCCGAGATCGCGAGCCCGCGCCCGTCCGGCCCGTGCACCTCGGCCGTCACGTTGCGCACCGTGGTCGAGCGCCCGGTGATCACCCCGACGACGTTGCCCTTCGTCACCGGCGGCGCGTCGGCGTTGACGTCGATGGCGGCGTCCGAGACGTGGAAGTCGATACGGACTGCGTCGTCGGGGGCGGGATCGCCCCGGGTCGCGGCGGCCAGCACGGTGCCGGACATCTTCACCCGGATGTCGACGGAATCGACCCGCCCGTGCCGGAGCTGGTCCACCAGATAGGTGCGGGCCGGCGGCGCGATATGCTCCGGCCAGAGGCGCAGCCCGGTCCGGACCTCGCCGTCATGGCCGACGATGTGGAGATTGAGGCCGCCCTCGTCGGCCGTGGTGCCGATCGTCCCGGTGATCGTCCCCGTCACGCCCGGGGCGGACAGGTTGAGCGCGTCGATGACGATGCCGCCGTCGCGGCCCGAGAGCTGCGCGTCCATCGCGTCGATCTTCACCGGCGCATCGTGCGGCGTCGCCCCGCGCAAGACGGCGTCGCGGCTCGCCAGCGTCGCGGTCCAGGCCGTCTGCGCATCCGGGGGGCTGCCCTTCCACGCGCCCGTCAGGTGCACGGCGTTGCCGGCCCCTCGGTAGTCCAGGCCGGTGAGCGCCATCACGCGGCCGGCCTCGTCCCAGTCCACGGCGGCGTCGAGACTCTCGACGGTGACCGGGTTGAAGTCCTTCTCCTCGATCAGGAACGTGCCGTCGCCGGTGTGGAGCTTGGCGCTCATCGTCTTGATGCGACCGGCCGCCAGGCTGACATCGGCGCGGGCCGAGACCTTCAGGTCCGTGGTCAGCGGCAGGCCCGACTGGCCCGACAGCAGCAGGAGGTCGGTCACCGGCAGGTCGTCCAGGGTCATGACGCCCGAGCGTTCCTGCCCGTCACCACCATCGCGCAGCGAGCCGCCGAAGCGCCATTCTCCGTGCGGCCCGTCGAGCCGCAGCTCGAAATTGCGGGTCCCGTTGACCGGATCGCGCCCGAACAGGCCGTTGACCCGGGCGAAGACCGCGCGCTCGTGGCCATCCTCGTCGATCAGCCGCAGGCGCGCATCCGTGATGCGGGCGCGGTCGAGGGCGCCGACCACGCCGCTCGAATCGAGGACGACGCCGAAGATCGACGCGATGGCGGCCGAGAGCGGCGAGACGCTGCCCCGGATTCCGTCAACGCTCGGCGGCGTATGCGGCGCGATGTCGACGGGGTGATTGGCCTCCGAGGCCGCGAAGGCGATGGAGCCGTCCCGGTGCAGCAGCGCGGTGGTCTGCGTCTCGCGGAACTCGATGGAGCGGGGCTGGAGGTTGAGGCGCAGGAGCCCCCAGAGGTCGAGGCTGACCAGCGCCAGGGGCGCGCGCACCACCAAGTCGCCCTGCGGATTGCGGATGTCGAGGCCCGAGAAGCGCAGTCTCAGCGCGTTCTCGCGGTCGAGTTCGAGGCTGCTGCCGCGGATGCCGATGCTCCAGCCGGGCCCGATCCGCTCGGCCACCGCGGCGGCGACGCGGCGCGAGAGGCCGTCGATCTGCAGCGGCCCGTTCGACAGGCGCAGGGCCACGAGGCCGAGCCCGGCGCCGAGGAGCAGCACCAGGGCGAGGGCGCTCACGAGGCAGAAGCCCCCGACGCGTCGCGCCTTCCCCCGAGGCCTGCATGCCGACGTTGTCTCGTCCGCCATCGGGACCCTTGTTCCGGGGGCTCTGCGCGCGGGCCGTCAGGCGCCGCGGCCGGTGGATCGAAGCGCGCCCGCGCTTTACAGCGGCCGCGACTCCGGTTTTGGCTCGGACGTGCCCGGTGCAACTTTGTGCTGCCCGGCACGCAATCGATTGCACATCATCAATCGGCCGAAAGGAAGGCACGATGTCCTTGTCCGAGGGTGACTTCGCCCCCGATTTCGACCTGCCCGCCTCTGCGGGAGGGCGCGTCGGCCTGTCGGCGCTCAGGGGTCACAAAATCGTGCTCTATTTCTACCCGAAGGACGACACGAGCGGCTGCACCCTGGAGGCACAGGACTTCAATGGTCTCCTGCCGGCCTTCGCGGAGGCCGACACGAAGGTCATCGGTCTCTCGCCCGACCCGGTGAAGAGCCATGACAAGTTCTGCGGCAAATATGGTCTCTCCTTCCCGCTGGCCTCGGACGAGGACAAGAGCGTGCTCGAGGCCTACGGCGTCTGGGTCGAGAAAAGCATGTACGGGCGCAAGTACATGGGCGTGGAGCGCACCACCGTGCTGGTCGACCGCGAGGGACGCATCGCGAAGATCTGGCCGAAGGTGAAGGTGCCGGGCCATGCCGAGGCGGTGCTCGAAGCGGCGCGCGCGCTCCCCTGACCGGACCGACTTGCATCGCGGACCCGCGACGGATCTTTAACCTTACTGAGGACTGAATACGGCTCCCGCGAAGCCGTCCCGATGCACGCTCCGAAGATCCTCACGCGTTTCATCCCGCGCCGGCCCACGCCCTGGCTCGCCGCCGGCTTCGCCCTCGCGCTCCTCTGGGCGCTCGGGGCCTCCTACCTGGTCGTGTTCCACGACGACGTGCTCGCCGGGTTCGTGGCTCGCCAGGGCGCCATGCGGGACGCCTACGAGACGCGGCTCGCCGAGCTGCGGGACCTGCTGGACCGCGACCGGCGCGACCTGGCCGGGACCGCGGAGAGCTTGGCCGACCGGGTCTCGGCGGCGTTGGAGCGTCAGGCCGAGCTGGAGCGGCGCACGGCGGCCCTGGCGGCTCTCGAACGGCAGGGCCTGACCGATTCGATCGCCACCGGCGCGCTGCCGCCGCGCCCCGATGCGGTTCAGGACGAGGCCGGCGACGGGCTCCTCCTGCGCCCATCGGACGGGGCCGCCCCGTTCCGGTCCGCCACCCGGCCCCTCCCCCGCCGGAGCGCACGCGATGCCGAGACCGGGCTGATCCGCCTGGAGGCGCGCCTCGACGGCCTGCAGGCCGCCCAGGGCGAGCGCCTCGCCCGTCTGGCCGCCCGGGCCGGGGACGAAGTCCGGCGGCTGCGCGGCCTGATCGGCCGCACCGGTCTCGACCTCGGGCGATTCGAGGCCCCGACACCGTCCGCGGGCGTCGGTGGACCGCTGGTTCCGCTCGCCCCCCGTACACTGGACGGAAGCGGGTTCGACGCCGGCCTGGCGCTGGCTCGCCGGGCGCTCGGCGACGGCGAGCGCCTGCGCCGGCTCGCCGCGGCGCTGCCGCTGGGCCGGCCGATCCGGGGCGAGGCGGCCGTGTCGAGTCCATTTGGCGCGCGCCTCGACCCGTTCACCCGCGGGCTCGCCCTGCACACGGGCCTCGACCTGAAAGCGGATTACGGTGAGCCCGCCCGCGCCACCGCACCCGGTCGGGTGATCGCCGCGGAGCCCGCAGGCGGCTATGGCAACATGGTCGAGATCGACCACGGCCACGGCCTGACCACCCGGTTCGGCCATCTCGCCCGTATCGCCGTGCGCCCGGGCCAGCGTGTTGCGGCGGGCGACGTGATCGGCTCCGTCGGCTCGACCGGACGCTCTACGGGGGCGCATCTGCACTACGAGACCCGCATCGACGGCGAGCCGATCGACCCGCAGCGCTTCCTGGATGCCGGCGCGGTGCTGGCGACGGCGCAGCTCGGAGCCGACTGAGCCCGTCGCGGCGATCCTCCGGCCTGTGCTATCATCGAATCGCGATCGGAGGCCGGCATGGCATGGGCCGCGAAGCGCGACGCGTCCATGAGCGTCGCCGAATACAGGCGCTGGGCGGAGACGCGTCCGGAGCACGAGCGCTGGGAGCTGCTCGACGGCGCGCCGGTGCTCATGCCGCCGCCGCGGGAGCGGCATCAGCGGATCGGCATGAATCCAGCGGGACGGCTCGATTCCCTGGCAGGGCCGCGGGGGGCGGTCCTGCCGATCGTCCATTCCGACGAGGCGCGAGTCGAGGTCTGCGGCGCGGAGGGGACGACTGGGGCGTGGCGGCATTCCGGTTCGACGGTTCCGTGACGCTCCCGGAGCTTGATGGCGCCGTGCCGGTGGGCGACATCTATCGCGGTCTCACCTTCTGAGCCGCACCCGATCGCAACGGCCGGCTGTCCCGGCCCGGCAGAGCATCAAGGCATCGACTTGCCCCATTTCGAAGACTTCTACGCGGCCAAGCTGCGCGGCTCCCTCGGTGTGACGGACGCGGAATCGGTGCTTGACCTGCGCGGTGCCAATCGGGCCACCGCCGAGGCCTCGCTGAAGGACATGCTGGAGCGCAGCCGCTTCGCCAAGGGCAAGACCGTGGCGATCCGCCTCGATCCGCCGCCGGAGGGCGGCGGCGAGACCCTGTTCCAGCCGGCCGGGCGCCTGCTCCTCGACGCGAAACGGCGCGGCCTGATCGAGCGCCTGCAGACCCTCCCGGCCCAGGACGGGCTCGGCTTCTACGTGGCGCTCGCCGGCCGGACCGAGCGGACACCGATGTAGCGGTAGCCGGATCGTTGTGCCGGCAAGGGATCGAGTCCGGGCCGCTGGGCGTTGGCCGGTCCCGCTTGCCTGGATCCTGCCTGTGACGAACATCGAAGCCCACGCCTCCCGGGGTCGCCCATGAGGCAGCTCCCGGGCGGACGCAACACGATCGAGCGCATCGCCCGCCTCGGCTACGGCGCGCGCGGGGCGGTCTACATCGTGGTGGGCGCCTTGGCGCTGCTCGCGGCTCTCGGGCATGGGGGGCGGGCCGGCGACAGCAAGGATGCCCTGCGCTTCGTGCTCGCCGGGCCGTTCGGTGTGGTTCTGGTGGGGCTCATCGCGCTGGGCCTGCTCGGCTTCGCGCTCTGGCGCCTCGTCGAGGGGATCACGGATGCGGACCGGCGTGGTACCTCGGCCAAGGGGCTGGCGGTGCGCGGTGCCCACCTGATCAGTGCGGTGCTCTATCTCGGTCTCGCCGCGAGCGCCGCCTCGCTCAGCCTCGGCCTCGGGATGAGTGGCGGCGACGGCATGCACGACGGGACGGCTTGGCTTCTGGCCAAGCCCTTCGGCCGCTGGCTCGTGGCGCTCGGCGGCCTCGCGATCGTCGGAGGCGGATTCGGCTTCATCGGCAAGGCGTGGCGCGGTGACGTCACCGACCGGCTCGCCCTGGATGCCACGGCGCGCGAGCGCTGGGCCGGCCCGATCGGCCGCTTCGGCTACGCGGCGCGGGGCTTGGCGTTTCTGATCATCGGCGGGTTCCTCGTTGCGGCGGCGTGGCACCAGCGCTCCTCCGATGCCAAGGGGCTGGCCGAGGCCTTCGCGCTGCTGCGCGCCCAGCCCTATGGCTCGATTCTCCTCGGCCTCGTTGCGGCGGGCCACGCGGCCTTCGGAGCCTTCGGATTGATCCAGGCCCGCTACCGGCGCATCGACGCCCCGGATATCGACCGGGTCGACGACGCGGCGGGCGCCGCGGCCCGCGCACTGACCTGACAAGATTCGTTTGTAATCCGTCGCCCGCGCCCCAAGTAAAGGAGACCCTCCGCGCAATCCTGTGCCCTGGGCGACATTGCGGAGGTGACGATGGCACGGACCCTGATAACCGGTCGGGCCCAGACGGTGACGACCGAAGATTTCAACGAGCGCGTCCGGCTGCTGCTCGTCGACAAGGTTTATCCGCTCAAGGCGCGAGCCTACCAGAAGAATTTCAAGACCGGCTTCTCGGGCGCGATCGTGAAGTAGGGGACTGTCGGTCGCACGTCCGTGTGGCGCGCGGCGGCTGCCTCGCGTTGACAGGGCGGGTGCCGCGGCGGATACCCCCGCCACCCCATCCGGCACCCGATGCAGCAGCGCCTCTACAAGACCGCGGTGATGGTGGCCCACGACCTCGCGGCGACCGCTGCCGCCGTGGTGCTCACCTTCCTGTTCCGTTTTCAGGGCGGCATGCTCGCCGAGCGCCTGCACGCCCTGCCCCTGCTGCTGCCGCCGTTCCTGGTCTTCGCGGGACTCGTCTACGGCCACTTCCGGCTTTACCGGACCAAGTGGCGCTTCGCATCGCTGCAGGATCTCGCCGGGATCGTACGCGCGGCCAGCGTGCTGGCGCTGGCGCTGCTGGTGATCGACTGGGTCCTGGTCTCGTCCGACCTGTACGGGTTCTATTTCTTCGGCAAGATCGCGATCCTGCTCTACTGGGTCCTGCAGATCTTCTTCCTGGGCGGCACGCGTCTCGCCTTCCGCTACCTCAAGGACACCCGATCCCGGCAATCGAGCGCCCGGGCCGCCACCGTTCCGACCCTGCTGCTCGGGCGCGGGGCCGACATGGACGTGCTGATCCGGGCGATCGAGGCGGGATCGGTGAAGAAGCTGGCGCCCCGGGGCATCCTCTCGCCCCGGGCAGACGAGCGCGGCCAGTTCATGCGCGGCGTGCCCGTGCTCGGGGGCTTCCCGGATCTCGAACGGGTGGTGGCCGACCTCGGTACCCGGGGCGAGCCGGTGCGGCGGCTGGTCGCCGCGCCGAGCGCCCTCGTCCCGGAGGCCGCGCCCGACGACCTCATCGCCCGCGCCCGACGGCTCGGCCTGCCGCTGGCCCGTGTGGCCGGCCTCGGGGAGGGCGCGCAGGGGCCGGAACTGGCGCCCCTGGAAATCGAGGACCTGCTGCTGCGCCCGACGGTCGCCATCGACCGGGCGCGGCTGGAGGCGTTCCTCACCGGCCGCCGGGTGGTGGTGACGGGCGGCGGCGGCTCGATCGGCTCCGAGATCTGCCTGCGGGCCGTGGCCTTCGGGGCCGCCGCGGTTCTGGTGCTCGAATCCTCCGAGCCGGCGCTCCACGGCATCCTCAGCCATCCCGCGATCCTGGCCGCGGAGGCCGCGGTGACCGGCGTCCTGGCGGACATCCGCGACCGGGAGCGGACGCATCAGGTGATCATCGCGTTCAGGCCGGATTTCGTGCTGCATGCCGCCGCGCTGAAGCAGGTGCCCTACCTGGAGCGGGACTGGCAGGAGGGCATCAAGACCAACGTGTTCGGCTCGATCAACGTCGCCGAGGCGGCGGTGGCGGCGGGCGCCCGGGCCCTGGTGATGATCTCCACCGACAAGGCGATCGAGCCGGTCTCGCAGCTCGGCGTCACGAAGCGCTTCGCCGAGATGGTTGCTCAAGCCCTCGACGCCGAGCAATCCACCAGGCCGGACCACCCCACACGGCTGATCGCCGTGCGCTTCGGCAACGTGCTCGGCTCCGTGGGCTCCGTGGTGCCGGTGTTCAAGGCGCAGATCGCCCGCGGCGGCCCGGTCACGGTCACGCATCCCGATATGGTCCGCTACTTCATGACCGTGCGCGAGGCCTGCGACCTCGTGCTCACGGCCGCCTCGCACGCCGACGGCGAGGGGCGCGCCGTCGCGGAGTCCGAGCGTGCCGCGGTCTACGTGCTCAAGATGGGCCAGCCTGTGCGGATCGCGGATCTCGCCGAGCGGATGATCCGGTTGGCGGGGTTCGAGCCCGGCACCGAGATCGAGGTCGCCTTCACGGGCGCCCGGCCGGGGGAGCGGCTCAACGAGATCCTGTTCGCCCGCGAGGAGCCGCGCGTGGCCCTGCCGGGCATCGACGGGGTGATGGCGGCCCGGCCGGTCTTCGCCGACCGGGTGCGGCTCGATGGCTGGGTGTCGCAGCTGCGGTCCGTCGTGGCGGCGGGCGACCGGGGGGCCGCCGAGGCGGTATTCGAGGCGGCGGTGCCGCATTTCCGGGAGCGCGCGGCGCAGCGGGCGGAGCGCGTGCCGGCGGCGGCCGATGGGGCTACGGCCGAGGGGCCGCCGCTTGCCAGAGTAACACCCGCGGTCATTGGCTGATGCGTTCGGCCGTCCCGGTCGACGGCCTGCGTCATCCCATCCATCCCCCATCCTGAAGTGCTGCGACGCAGTCTCGAAGGAGCCATCCAGAGAGCGCCGCGATCCCTGGAGGTCTCCTTCGAGGCCTCCGCTGCGCTCCGGCACCTCGGGATGAGCGGTGGATGGAAAGGCCGGTCCGGTGAACTCACGCTCCGTTGCGTGCCAGTCGCGCCAGCCCATCCCGGGTCGATCCGGCCGGCCGCCAGCCGAGCGCCGCGAGGCCGTCGGCGCGGGCCACCAGCCCCTCCGCGATGCGGGTGAACTGGGCCTCCCGCCCGGTCATGCGGCAGGCCAGCTTGAGCAGCCCGGCCGGCACCGGCATCAGCCCCGGGCCGCGGCCGAGTCCCTGGCGCAAGGCCGCGATCATCTCGGGCAGGCTCAGCGGGTCCGGATCGGCCGCGATGAGGGCCCGATTCAACGGGGCTGGTGCCCGCAGCACCGCATCCACGGCGCCTGACAGGCTCTCCAGCGCGATCAGCGATCGCCGCGCGGCGAGGCCGCCCAGCGGCAGCGGATAGGGGCTGCGGGCGAGCCGCAGGAGTGCGGCCATGTTGCCCTTCACCCCCGCCCCGTAGACCAGCACCGGGCGGAGCGCGACCCAATCGAGCCCGGTCTCGGCCAGCGCCCGCTCAGCCTCCAGCTTGGAGCGGCCGTAGGCATCGGTGGGCCGGGCGGGATCGCCCTCCCCGACCACGCCCGGTGCGCTCGCGCCGACCTGGGCGCGGATCGAGGACAGGAACACGAATCGGCGCACCTTCGCCCGGGCCGCCGCCTCCGCGAGCTTACGCGTCGCCTCGGTGTTGAGGGTGCGGTAATCGTCCTCGGGGGCGCCCGACATCGCGTGGGCGAGGCCGGCCGAATGCACCACCGCGTCGACGCCGGCCAGCGCGGCCGCCATGTTGATCGGGCGGGTCAGGTCGCCGACCACCGCGCTCGCGGCCCCCTCGGGAAGGGCCGTCGGGCGGCGCAGCAGCACCCGGACCCGGAAGCCGCGGGCCGTGAGATCGGCGAGCAGGTGGCGGCCGATGAATCCGGTCGCCCCGGTGAGCGCGATGAGTCCGGTCACGGCTGAGCGGCACCTTCGGCTGGGGCCCGCGCCGGGGCGCGGGCGAAGCGGCGGAGCAGGGCGGCGACCAGGGCGAGCCCGGCTGCCAGGGCCGCGAGGGTGACCGGCCAGGACGGCCAAAGCAAGGTCGCGGCGGCGAGCGCCGCCAGCGCGCAGTTCACCCCGAACACCCGCGTCACGATGCCCGGGACGCTCAGGCCGTTGAGGGTGGCTCGTTGGTAGTAGTGCCCCCGATGCGCCTCCCAGACCCGCTCGCCCCGGGCGGCGCGGGCGATGAGCGTCAGGCTGGCATCGGCGAGGTAGACGAGCGGCAGCAGCAGGGCGGCCGCGAAGCCGCCCGCCAGGGCGAGCTGGCAGAGCAGCCAAGCGGTGACGAGCCCGATCGGCAGCGAGCCGACATCTCCGAGAAAGAGTCTCGCGACCGGACGGTTGAACGGCGCGAAGCCCAGCACTGCCCCCAGGAGGCAGGCCGCCACCAGCGCCGGCAGCGGCGGCAGGGAACCGGCGAGGCCGAGCAGCATCAGGGCGCTGGCCACCGGAACGGTCTCGGCCACCGTCATCCAGTCGAGCCCGTCCATGAAGTTCGTCAGGTTCACGAACCACACGCCGGCGAGCAGGGCGAGGCCGCGCTCGAGCCAGAGAGGGGTCCCGGGCAGGAGCCGCCCGTCGAGGTGCCAGACCAGCAGGCCGACCGCCACGGCGTGCACGGCGAATCGGAACGCGGCCGGCAGGGGGCGCACGTCGTCCACGGCGCCGAGCACCGCCAGGGCCAGCGTGCAGCCGGCGAGCCAGAGCCAGTCCGGCCGGCCGCCGATCTCGGGGGCCGCGATGAGAAGGCCCGAGACCGTGACCACCGCCGTCACCACGGCGATCCCACCCCCCTGGGGTGTCGGCACGGTGTGGCTGGAGCGGGCGTTCGGCCGAGCCAGGGCGTAGCGCTGCAGGAACGGGCGCAGGCGCAGGATCAGCCCGGCCGACAGGGCCGCGGCGAACGGGACGGCGAGGAGGATGATCGTAGACAGCGCGGACGGCATCGCGCCGTCCTACGCGATCCCGCGGGTGATCGTGAGGGGGATCAGCCGGGGGGGCGCCGCGTACCTGCCGCGACACCCCGGATGCGGGACCCGGACCGCCGGCTCAGTAGACCTGCGCTCCCTCATGGGGGCGATCCGACGCGCCGTTCCGACGGTCCAGGCTCTTCTCCACGACCTTGGCGAGCCCGACCATGATCTGGTCGATGGCGTAGTCCTTCGGCGTGTAGACGGCGCGCACGCCCATGTTCTTGAGGACCAGTTCGTCCTCGGGCGAGATGATGCCGCCGACCACGACGGGAACGTGATCGAGCCCTGCCTCCCGCATCTTGGCCCGGACCTCGCGCACCAGCGGCACGTGGCTCCCCGACAGGATCGACAGGCCGACCACGTGGGCGCCGGTCTCCTTCGCCTTGGCGACGATCTCGGCCGGCGTCTGGCGGATGCCGTCGTAGGTAACGTCGAAGCCGACATCCCGGGCGCGGAGCGCGATCTGCTCGGCGCCGTTGGAATGTCCGTCGAGGCCGGGCTTGCCGACCACGAGCTTCGGCGTCTCGCCCAACCGCTCGCCGAGATCGGCGATCAGGAGCTTGGCTTCCTCGGCCGCCCCGCTGGAGACCGTCTCCACGGTGACGCCGGTGGGTGCCCGGTACTCGCCGAAGACCGCGCGCAGGCGCGCGCCCCACTCGCCGGTGGTGACCCCGGCCTTCGCGGCCGCGATCGAGGGCGGCATGATATTGGCGCCGGAACGCGCCGCCTGCTCGAGGGCGTCAAGGGCCTGGCCCACGGCGTTCTCGTCGCGGCGGCCGCGCCACTCGCGGATCCGGCTCTGCGCCTCCATCTCGACGGTCTCGGAGACGGAGAAGATCGCCCCCTCCCCGGCGGTGAGCGGTGACGGCTCGCCCTGCTGCCACTTGTTGACGCCGACGACGATCTGCTCGCCGGCCTCGATGGCCGAGATCCGCCGGGCATTGGACTCCACCAGCGCGCGCTTGAGCGCGCCGGTCTCGACGGCGGCGACCGCGCCGCCGATGCCGCCGATCCGCTCCAGCTCGGCGCGGGTCTGCGCCTTCAGCTCCTCGACCTTGGCCTCAATCACGTGGCTGCCGTCGAAGATGTCGTCGTATTCGAGCAGGTCGGTCTCGAAGGCCAGGATCTGCTGCATGCGCATGGACCATTGCTGGTCCCACGGCCGCGGCAGGCCGAGCGCCTCGTTCCAGGCCGGGAGCTGCACCGCGCGGGCGCGGGCGCGCTTCGAGAGCGTCACGGCCAGCATCTCGATCAGGATGCGGTGGACGTTGTTCTCGGGCTGCTGCTCGGTGAGCCCCAGGGAATTCACCTGCACGCCGTAGCGGAAGATGCGCTTCTTCGGATCGTCGATGCCGTAGCGCTCCCGGGCGATCTCGTCCCAGAGCTCGGAGAACGCCCGCATCTTGCAGATCTCGGTGACGAACCGGAGCCCCGCATTCACGAAGAACGAGATCCGGCCGAACACCTCGGGGAAGCTCGCGGCGTCGAATTCGGGATCCTCGCGCACGGTGTCGAGCACCGCGATGGCGATGGCCAGCGCATAGGACAGCTCCTGGACCGGCGTCGCCCCCGCCTCCTGCAGGTGATAGGAGCAGACGTTCATCGGGTTCCACTTCGGCACGTTCTTGGTCGTGAACAGGATCACGTCCTTGGTGAGCCGGAGGGACGGCGCGGGCGGGAACACGTAGGTGCCGCGCGACAGGTACTCCTTGATGATGTCGTTCTGGGTCGTGCCCTGGAGGGCGGCGATCGGCGCGCCCTGCTCCTCGGCCACCGCGAGATAGAGCGCCAGCAGCCAGGGGGCCGTGGCGTTGATCGTCATCGAGGTGTTCATCTGGGCGAGCGGAATGTCCTGGAACAGGGTCCGCATGTCGCCGAGATGCGCGATCGAGACGCCGACCTTACCGACCTCGCCGCGGGACAGCTCGTGATCGGGATCGTAGCCCGTCTGGGTCGGCAGGTCGAAAGCGACCGAAAGACCGGTCTGGCCCTTGGCGAGGTTGCCCCGATAGAGCTTGTTGGACTCCGCCGCGGTCGAGTGCCCCGCATAGGTGCGGATGATCCACGGCTTGTCGCGGCTAGACTTGTCGCTCTTGGTCTCCGCGACGCTCGCGCCCATCCCTCGCCTCCATATGATCTTTCTATCCGCGCGCCGGGCGCAGCCTTGCGGGCACCGTAGCGAAGGCTTGGGCACGCGTCATCCGGGACAGAAGTGCAAGGGGGCCCTGGTGGGCCTCAAGCGGCGTTTAAAAAACTTGCCCGCCGGGACAGCCCGATTTGACGGAGGCGCCGATCCAGCCCGGCGCCCGCGTGCCAGCTCCGCTCACCGAAGGAGGCCTACATGAGGCCGGTCCGAAATCCTGCCTGGCCCCCTGGTATAAAGTCTACCGAGACTACGCCCGCGGAGTCGAGAAAGGTCTCGTGATCGACACCCGCAGGGCGGCCGCCGAATAATACTTGGTCTGCCGGAAAGGCGAATTTGAATACGCGGGCGCCGGCCGAGTGCGAGCGGCTTTTTCATGCCGGGAACGATCGGGTTTCGACTTTCGGCCCACTTGGACGGCTCGATCATCGCCGCTATAGCGCGGAAGAGAACCGCGGCCGTGAGAACCACGCGGGACGAGAGGAGAGCGAGATGGCTGCGAGCACTGCGGTCCCCACGAACGGGGAGGTCAAGGACCTCTACGAGATGGGCGAAATCCCGCCGCTGGGTCATGTGCCGGCCAAGATGTATGCCTGGGCGATCCGGCGCGAGCGCCACGGACCCCCGGAACAGTCCCACCAGCTCGAAGTGCTGCCGGTCTGGGAGATCGGCGACGACGAGGTGCTGGTCTACGTCATGGCGGCGGGCGTCAACTACAACGGCGTCTGGGCCGGCCTCGGCGAGCCGATCTCGCCGTTCGACGTGCACAAGGGCGAGTATCACATCGCCGGTTCGGACGCGTCCGGTATCGTCTGGAAGGTCGGCGCCAAGGTGAAGCGCTGGAAGGTCGGCGACGAAGTCATCGTCCACTGCAACCAGGATGACGGCGACGATGAGGAGTGCAACGGCGGCGACCCGATGTTCTCGCCGACCCAGCGGATCTGGGGCTACGAGACCGGGGACGGTTCCTTCGCGCAGTTCTGCCGGGTGCAGTCGCGCCAGCTGATGCACCGCCCGAAGCACCTCACCTGGGAGGAGGCTGCCTGCTACACGCTCACCCTCGCCACCGCCTACCGCATGCTGTTCGGCCACGCGCCGCACACGGTCCGGCCGGGCCAGAATGTGCTGATCTGGGGCGCCTCGGGCGGTCTCGGCGTGTTCGGCGTGCAGCTCTGCGCGGCCTCCGGCGCCAACGCCATCGCGGTGATCTCGGACGAGTCGAAGCGCGACTACGTGATGAGCCTCGGTGCCAAGGGCGTCATCAACCGCAAGGACTACAATTGCTGGGGGCAACTCCCGAAGGTGAACAGCCCTGAGTTCCACGCCTGGACCAAGGAGGCGCGGAAGTTCGGCAAGGCGATCTGGGACATCACCGGCAAGCAGGACGTCGACATCGTCTTCGAGCATCCCGGCGAGGCGACCTTCCCGGTCTCGGCGCTGGTGGTAAAGCGCGGCGGCATGGTGGTGTTCTGCGCCGGCACGACCGGCTTCAACATCACCTTCGACGCCCGCTACGTCTGGATGCGGCAGAAGCGCATCCAGGGCTCGCACTTCGCCCACCTCAAGCAGGCCTCGGCGGCGAACCAGTTCGTGCTCGACCAGCGCATCGACCCGTGTATGAGCGAGGTGTTCCCCTGGGACAAGATTCCCCAGGCCCACACCAAGATGTGGAAGAACCAGCATCCGCCGGGCAACATGGCCTGCCTGGTCAACTCCCCGCGCGCCGGCCTGCGCACGGTCGAGGACGTGATCGAGGCCGGCCCGCTGAAGCGGTAAGGCGCTCGGTCGGGCCGGCCCCACCGCTCTCGCGCGGGGCCGGTCCGATCGGTTAAGCTCGGGGCGTCCCGCGCCGACTCCGCGACGAGTTCGATGCGCCGGGACGCGCGCGGATGACGGGCCTGCGAGATCCTGACCGGACCCGGCCCCGATCCGAACCGGGGGCTCAGGATTTGAACGGCGACGACGAGGCTTACGTCTACGACGAGGCGACGGGCGAGTGGCTCCCGCCCGGGGCGGCGGGCGCGGCTCCCGAGAAGGCGGCGGTCCGCGACGCAGCCGGCAACGTCCTCGCCGACGGCGATTCGGTGACGCTGATCAAGGACCTGAAGGTCAAGGGCGCGAACCAGACCCTGAAGCAGGGCACGGTCATCCGGTCGATCCGGCTCACGGACGACCCGGAGGAGATCGACTGCCGCCACGACACCATCAAGGGCTTGGTCCTGCGCACCGAGTTCGTGCGGAAGCGCTGATCCGAGGGTGCGGCGGCGCTGTGCCCTACCGGCGCCGCGTCTCGTCCTGCGGCAGGTGGCGGCCGTAGGCCTCCTGCTTCTCGGCGCGCTCCCGGATCAGGTCGGCATAGGCCTGCCGCATCTCGGGAGAGACGCTGACGCTCTTGCCCTTCGAGGGCTTGCGCTTGGGCGCCTTCTTGAAGGTGTTGCTGCTGTCGCTCATGCCGGGCTCCGCGTCGGACCATGGCGGCATCGCATGGCCGCAAGGCCGAATCGGGCGCCCGGCCGCCGCCGGAGGCCGGACCCCTGCCCTGTAGCGCATCGCGCGCGCAGGTGCACGGCGGCACGACAGCGCTCAAAGCCGAGCGGGGCTTTCATCTGGCTTGCGATAGAGGGCTCTGCCAGGATCGGTCCCGCAGGTCGGGGGGCGTAATGGATTCGCGTGAGTCGTCGCCGAGCGGGTTCTCGCGGGGATCGCCTCCCTACGGCCGGCGCACGGCCCTCCTCGTCGCCCTTCTCGTCACAGCCGGGGGCGCGCGCGCCCAGGATCGTCCGGTGCCGCCCCGCCCCGGCGCGAAGGAGCCACCGGCCGCCGAAGCGCCCGCCGATCCCGCCTTCGCGGGCACCAAGACGGCCTTCGAGGCGCTGCCCGAGGCGGAGCGCAAGGCGATCCAGGACGCGCTGGTCTGGACCGGCGATTTCAACGCCATGGCCTCGGGCGCGTTCGGGCGCCGGACCTTCGAGGCGCTGGCGGCCTACCGGGCCCGGACCGGCGGAGCCGATCCCCTCGATCCCCACGGGCGGGCGGCGCTGCTGGCCGCCGGTGCGGCGGCCAAGGCGGCGGCGCGCTTCCGGGTTGCCGCCGATCCCGGTACCGGCGCCGTGATCGGCGTGCCCGAGCGCCTGCTCGCAAAACGCACCGCCCTCCCCTCGGGGACCCGCTGGCAGAGCCAGGACGGGCGCGTGACCCTGGAGACCCGTGCGTTTCCGCCGGGGAGCGAAACCCTCGATGCCCTGTACGAGAAGGCCACGGCGCCGCTTCCCAGCCGCAAGGTCACCTACAAGCTGAGGCGGCCGGATACCCTGGTGGTCACCGCCGAGACAGGGGCCGGGCTGTCCTACACCCGGTACAATGCCGGGCCCCAGGGCGTGCGCGGTTTCCTGATCGGCTACGACCGGCAATCGGCGCCGGAGGTCAACCGCTTGGTGATCGCGATCGCAAATGCCTTCGAGCCTTTTCCCGCGCCCGCCCCGCCCCCGCCTGCGGCCGCAGCGCCGCCCGAAGCGGACGCCCCGGTCGCGGAATCCGCCGTCGCATCCGCGTCGGTTGCGGGGACCGGTCTTGCCGTGGCGCCGGGCCGCGTCCTCACGGCCGCGGCCGCGCTGGAGGGCTGCGGCGCGCCGCGGATCGGCGGCGCGCCGGCCCGGATGCTCGCCGGCGATCCGTCCGGGCTGGCGCTCTTGGAGGCGCCCGGCGCCCCTGCCCCCGTCCGGCCCCCTGCGCGGACCGAGCCGGTCACGGCCGAGGACGGCCTGATCGCCCTGGCGCCGGGCGGTGAGGGCGTTTCGGCCGCCCCGGTGAGCGCAGTGTCGGATGGTGTGGTCGGGCCGCTTCAGCTTGGATCGGCCGGCGCGCCCGTGCTCGATCGATCCGGGCGGATTGTCGGGCTCGTCGCCCGTTACCCGACGATGCCGCGCCTGATCGCCGGCGTCGTGCCGCCGCTTCGCGTGCCGCTGGTGCCGGCGGAGGCGGTCTCGGCCTTCCTCGCCGCACAGCGCGTCGCCGACGCGAAGCCGCTGTGGGATGGCGGCCCCGGGGCGGTCGCGCCGGCCATCGTGAGGATCCTATGCCGATAGAGCGCGCCGGCGAGATGGAGGCCGGTTCATCGGCGCCCGCGCGGGCCTGAAGCCGTGCCCGACGGCGACGCGATCGAGCACGGCGCGAACGGTCGGCGACGGTTACAGCCGGCCGGTGACCAGAAGCACGATCAGCACGATGAGCAGGATTCCGCCCAGGCCGAAGCCGGGGCCACGATACGCACCGCCGCCGTAGAAGCCGCCGCCGCCGAAGGCCAGGATGATCAGGATGATAAGCAGGATGGTGACGAGGGACATGGATCGGCTCTCCGAACGGTCGCGCTGGTGCGAGCGTGACCGTTCAAACGCTGCGACAATCCGTTCCGTTCAACGCAAAGCCACGCTTTTGCGCGGAAAGTGCCGGATGACCGCCCGGGCCTCAGGCGTGCCAGTCCGGTAGCGCGCCCTCCGGCTCCGTGAGCCAGTTCGGCACCGGTAACCCGCGCTCGGCGAGGAAGGCCGGGTTGAACAGCTTCGAGGCGTAGCGCGCCGCCCCGTCGCACAGGATCGTCACCACCGTGTGGCCGGGCCCCAGCTCCCGGGCCAGCCGAACCGCCCCGGCGACGTTGATGCCGGACGAGCCGCCGAGCGACAGCCCCTCCTCCCGCATCAGGCCGAAGACGGTGTCGAGGGCCTCGCGGTCGGGGATACGGAAGGCGCGGTCGGGCGTGAAGCCCTCGAGATTCTTCGTGATGCGGCCCTGGCCGATTCCCTCCGTGATCGAGGAGCCCTCGGCCTTCAGCGTGCCGGTGGTGTAGTGCGCGTAGAGGGCCGAGCCCTCCGGATCGGAGAGCGCGATCCGCACCTGCGGGTTCCGGGCGCGCAGGGCCGCGGCGGTGCCTGCCAGGGTGCCGCCGGTTCCGGCCGCGCAGACGAAGCCGTCGACCCGGCCCCCGGTCTGGTCCCAGATCTCGGGGCCGGTCCCCTCCACGTGGGCCTGCCGGTTGGCGACGTTGTCGAACTGGTCGGCGAAGAAGGCGCCTTCCGGCTGCGTGGCGGCGAGCTTCTCCGCCAGCCGCCGGGCCACGTGGACGTAGTTGTTGGGATTGGCGAAGGGCACGGCCGGAACCTCGACCAGCCGGGCGCCGGCGAGCCGCAGGGTCTGCTTCTTCTCCTCGGACTGGGTGACCGGGATGACGATCAGCGTCCGGTAGCCGCGCACGGAGGCCACCAGGGCGAGGCCGATGCCGGTATTGCCGGCGGTGCCTTCCACGATGGTGCCGCCCGGCCGGATCAGGCCGCGCGCCTCCGCGTCCCGCACGATCGAGAGCGCGGCGCGGTCCTTCACGGACAGACCGGGGTTCAGGAACTCGGCCTTGCCGAGAATCTCGCAGCCAGTCTCCTCGGAGGCCCGGCGCAGCCGGATCAGCGGCGTTCGGCCGATGGCGGACAGGACATCCGGGAGGACGGTGCGATTCGATGCGGTCATGAGCGAGAGCCTAGGCGGGTGCGCGGCGGCTGACGAGCCTTACCCGAACACGTGCCCGCCGTTGATCCGCAGGCCCACCGGGTGTCCGGGGGCGTAGCGGACGCCGTCGAAATCCTCCACGGCCAGCACGCGCCCCTCGGCGTCGACCACCTCGATCCGCTGGCGCCCCTGGCTGCGGTACGAACTGCGCACGATGCCGGAGAGGTGTGCGGCTTCGGGCTCGGCGAGCTGCAGCTGCCAGGGCCGCACGTAGAGCTTGACCGGACCGATGATCCCGGCGGGCGCGACCACCGGCGCCTCCCGGCCCCGCACCAGAACCCGACCCCCCTCGGCGATGGCCTCGACCTCGACGGAATCGCCGAGGAACTTCGTGACCGTGGCGGAGGCCGGGTGCTCCTGCACCTCGTCCGGCGTGCCGACCTGCTCCAGCCGGCCGCGGTCCAGCACCGCCACGCGGTCGGACAGTTCCAGCGCCTCGTCCTGGTCGTGGGTCACGAAGATCGTGGTCTGGCCGGTGCGGTCGTGGATCTCGCGCAGCCAGCGGCGGAGATCCTTGCGGACCTGGGCGTCGAGCGCCCCGAAGGGCTCGTCGAGAAGCAGGACCCGCGGCTCGACGGCGAGCGCCCGGGCCAGCGCCACGCGCTGGCGCTGGCCGCCCGAGAGCTGCGACGGGTAGCGATCGCCGAAGCCCGAGAGCCGGATCAGGTCGAGCAGGTCGCCGACCCGGCGGCGGATCTCGGCCTTGGCCGGCCGGTCCGCCCGGCGCCGCGCGTTCAGCCCGTAGGCGATGTTGTCGGCGACGCTCATGTGCTTGAACAGGGCGTAGTGCTGGAACACGAAGCCCACGGCTCGCTCCTGCACGGCGAGCCTGGTCGCATCGTCGTCCCCGAACAGGATGCGGCCCCGATCCGGTGCGTCGAGCCCGGCGATGATGCGCAACAGCGTCGTCTTGCCGGAGCCCGAAGGCCCCAGCAGGCCGATCAACTCGCCCGCCCGCACGTCGAGGGAGAGGTCGTGCAGCACCGCCGCCGTATCGAAGGTCTTGGAAACTGCCTCGACGCGGATTGCCGTGGAGGGCCGCTCAGTGAGCCCGGCCGCCCGCGAGGTCGCCTGCGAAGCGCCATTCGAGGACGGATTTGAGGACGAGGGTGATGAGGGCAAGGACGGCGAGGAGCGAAGCGACCGCGAAGGCGGCGACGAAATTGTACTCATTGTAGAGGATCTCCACGTGGAGCGGGATGGTGTTGGTCAGGCCGCGGATGTGGCCCGACACCACCGACACCGCCCCGAACTCGCCCATCGCCCGGGCATTGCAGAGGAGCACGCTGTAGAGCAGGCCCCAGCGGATGTTGGGCAGCGTCACCGTGCGGAACGCGTGCAGGCCCGAGGCGCCCAGCGTCAGCGCCGCCTCCTCCTCGGCGGTGCCCTGCTCCTGCATCAGCGGGATCAGCTCGCGGGCGACGAACGGGAAGGTCACGAACACCGTCGCCAGCACGATCCCCGGCAGCGCGAACAGGATCTGGACGCCGTGGTCGATGAGCCAGGTGCCGAACAGGCCCTGGGAGCCGAACAGCAGCACGTAGATCATCCCCGAGACCACCGGCGAGACCGAGAACGGCAGGTCGATGAGGGTGATCAGCAGCGACTTGCCGGGGAACTCGAACTTGGCGATCGCCCAGGAGGCCGCCAGCCCGAACACCACGTTGAACGGCACCGCGATCGCCGCCACCGTCAGCGTCAGGCGGATCGCGCTCCAGGCGTCGGGCTCCCGGAACGCGTCCAGGAAGGCGTCGATTCCCTTCGAGAAGGCCTGGATGAACACCGCGAACAGCGGCAGAACCAGGAACAGCGCCAGGAAGGCCACGGCGATCCCGATCAGGACGGCGCGGACGACGGCGCCCTCCGAGGCGACCGGTCCCGGCTTGGCGGCCGGCACGAAGGCGGGCGAGAAGATCTCAGACATAGCCGAACCGCCGCCGTGACCAGGCCTGGATGAGGTTGATGGCGAGCAGCGTCAGGAACGAGATCCCGAGCATGATCGTGGCGATGGCGGCCGCGCCGCCGTAGTCGAACTCGGAGAGCTTGATGACGATCAGCAGCGGCGCGATCTCCGACACGTAGGGCAGGTTACCGGCGATGAAGATGATCGAGCCGTACTCGCCGACCCCCCGGGCGAAGGCCAGCGCGAAGCCGGTGAGCACCGCCGGGATCAGGGGCGGCAGCACCACCTTGGTCAGGGTCGCGAGGCGGCTGGCCCCGAGCGTGGCGGAGGCCTCCTCGATCTCCTTGTCGATCTCGGCGATCAGCGGCTGCACGGTCCGCACCGCGAAGGGCAGACCGATGAACACCATGGCGATAAAGATGCCCACCGGCGTGTAGGCCGCCTGGATGCCGAGGCGGGCGAGCGGCGCGCCCAGCAGCCCGTCCGGGGCGTAGAGCGAGGCCAGCGCGATGCCGGCGACCGCCGTGGGCAGCGCGAAGGGCAGATCGACGGCGGCGTCGACGAGCTTGCGGCCCGGGAAGCGGTAGCGGGTCAGGACCCAGGCCACCAGGAAGCCGAAGGCCGAGGCGACGAGCGCCGCGATGGCCGAGACGCCGAAGCTGATCCGCAGGGCGCTCGCCACCCGCGGATCGGTGGCGACCTCCCAGATGCCCGACAGGCCGAGTCCCGACGCCTTCACCACCAGCCCGGCCAGCGGCAGCAGGACGATCAGGCCGAGGCAGGTCAGCGTGTAGCCGAAGCTGATCCCGAAGCCCGGGATCACGCTCGGTCGGCGGAAGGTGCGCCTGCGGCGCGGCGTCTCGACCATGGTTCTACACCTCAGCGGCCGGCGCGGCTCAGGCGGTCGAACAGGCCGCCGGCATCGAAGTTCCGCTTCTGGATCGCGTCCCAGGAGCCCTGCAGATCCTCGATCTTGAACAGCTTGATGTCGGGGAGCTGCGCGAGGTCGGCCTGCGCGGCCGCCTCCCGGCGGATCGGGCGGTAATGGTGCTTGGCGAAGATCGCCTGGGCGCGGTCGGTGTAGAGAAAATCGAGATAGGCCTGCGCGGCCTTCGTCGTTCCTTTGCGTTCGGCATTGGCGACCACAAGGGCCGCCGGCGGCTCCGCGTAGATTGAGGTGGGCGGCGAGACGATGTCGAACTTGTCGGCGCCGAATTCCTGAAGCACGAGGTAGGCCTCGTTCTCCCAGGTGGGGAGCACGTCGCCGAGTCCGCGCTGCGCGAAGGTCACCGTCGAGCCGCGGGCCCCGGTGTCGAGCACCGGCACGTTCTTATAGACCTGCCCGACGAAGGCGTCGGCCTTGGCGGCATCCTTGTCCTGGCCGTAGGCGTAGCCCCAGGCGGCCAGGAAGTTCCAGCGCCCCCCTGCCGAGGTCTTCGGGTTCGGGGTGATCACCTTCACGTCGGGCTTGATCAGGTCGGCCCAGTCCTTGATGCCCTTCGGATTGCCCTTGCGGACGAGGAACACCACCGTCGAGGTATAGGGTACGCCCTCGTTCGGCAGCTTGCTGCGCCAATCCTCCGGGATCTTGCGGGTGAGCTTGGCGATGGCGTCGATGTCGGAGGGGATGCCGAGCGTGACCACATCGGCGTCGACGCCGTCGATCACCGTCCGCGCCTGCGCACCCGAGCCCCCGTGCGAGGCCCGCACCATGATCGCTTCGCCGGTCTTGGCCTTCCATTCCTCTGCGAAGGCCGCGTTGATCTCCCGGTAGAGTTCGCGGGTCGGATCATACGAGACATTGAGGAGCGCGGTCTCGGCCGTTGCCGGCAGCACGCAGCCCCACAGGCCGGCACCGGCCAGCAGAGACAGCCCGATCGCCCGGGCCATTCGGCCGCGACCTGCAGCGTTCTTCATCACGTCCGATCCCCAGCAATCCGCGGTTGCGACGCAGGGGCTGGCGCCCCCTTGGATCCGGGAAATCGTTCGTTTTATCGAACGAAGTCAAGCCTCAGGCGCTGGATCGCGTGGCGCAGCAGCGGGTGCAGGATCGACAGAATCCGCTGGAACGCAAGTTATGTCAGGGGTGTAGCGCGTGAGAATGCATGGATCTTCTCCCGGGCTGCTCCGGCGTAGAAGAAACTCAGCACCTTCGAGGGTTTCTCAGAACGAACAATCTTCTGTGTGCTGGCGCACATATTCGGACGCGACGGCGTTGCCATGAGACCACTTGGCTGGCGGCAGTTCGCTCCGGCGGTGACCGGCCCGTCGCTCTCTGAGAGCGCACCGGTTCCGCGTCGAAGCGGCAGGGGCTCGGTCTGGTCGCTCCTCGCGGCTCGGCTCAGCGTTTCTGCTTCGCGAGTTGGGCAGCCAGGGCTTCGATGCGCGGGTTGGCCGGCGCCGACAGCGTATCGGCGTAGAGCGCGCGCAGGTTCTGGCCGAGGTGGCGACGGATGTCGGCGCTCAGGGGCGGTGTGCCCGTCGCCGGTTCGGCCCCGGAGGGACGCTCTGGATGCGGTTTCGACATGACCGGAACACCCTCGCATCGACCTGCAGAGAGCCTTGCAAGGTTTAGTTAACGAGTCGTCACCGCGTTCAATGCAGGGCCCGCATTCCCATACTCGGCGGTTGCTGGACCGGTCGATAAAGCCCATGACGATTCACAGCGACATCCGGGACCGCGATTCCCGCCTCCTGCACCACGCCGAGTCCGGCGCGCCGGGCTGAACCTGCTGTTCGTGATCCAGGCCGGGCTGCCGCGGGGCATCCGATACGGGCGACGACACCGCGGCTGGTTCGACACATCCAACGCGCACCCTCATCCTGAGGTGCCCGCGTCGGAGAGGCCTTCAGGGATCGCAGGGGTGACCGGAGGCCACCCTCGAGGCCTCCGCTGCGCTCCGGCGCCTCAGGATGAGGGTGCGGGTTCGAGGGCACCGAGAGGACCGGAAAACGCTGTCCTCATACGCGGGTGGAGCCGAAAGGTCCCGCTCAGCGGTAGCCGTACCGGCTCTTGGCGGCGGCCAGCAGGTGCAGGGCTTCGCCGGACTTGCCGGCCGAACATTCCGCGGCGGCGTGGGCGAGGTCGGCGTTGAAGCGATCGCCCACCGGCTTGTTGAGGTTGCCGGTCGCCACGTCGCTGTCGACGATCGCCTTGGTCCGCGCGATCTCCGGGCCGCAGCCGCTGCCCGTGGGCAGGGCCATCGGGGCCGGGACGACGGGCGAGGGCTCCGCGACCGCGGGCGCGGCGGCGCGCTGCTGGCAGGCGCCGAGCGCCGCGACGGCGAGGACGGCGAGGCTGAGGCGCATCGGAAGACGGGACGCGGGCACGGCGATCATCCTGTTGGGGCGCACGGGCTGCGCCGCCGGGGTTTTGAGCCGAGCTTGGCAGTGGGTCAATCGCCGCCGCGGCATGCCGACGGAGCGCAGGACGCGGGGCGGCGGACGCAGAGACTGCGTGATTCCGATAGCGTCTCAAAGGTTTGGCGCGCGCTGCTGCCATCAGGAATTAGCAGCGCGCTCCGATTCGTGACGGCCTCTACTTCGCCTTGTCGGCGAGCGCCTTCAGGCCGGAATCGTAGATCCCCTGGATTGCGTCGGTGGCGACCGTATCCGGCGCGCCCTTGGCGTTGAAGGTCCCGGTCCAGGTCACCTTCGAACCCGACCCGTCGGGGGCGACCGACAGCGTCGACTTGTAGTCGGAGACCGGCAGGGGGCTCTCCAGGATCGTGTAGGTGTAGCTCATCACCTTGTCGTCGCGGGAGACCTGCTCCTCCTTGATGGTGCCGCCGCCCTTCAGGCTGAGGGTGCGGACCTTCATGCCGTCCTTTTCGGACAGGGCGCATTTCTCCACCGCCGGGTGCCAGTCGCCGATGCCGCAGAACTCGCCGATCGTCTGCCAGACCTTGGCCGGGGGCGCGGCGATGTTGGCCGAGCGCGTGACCTCCAGAGCGTAGCCCGGCACGGTGGCCGCGGCGAGCGCCAGGGCGGCGAGAGGAAGGGACCGGCAGAAAGCGAAGGGCATCTCGGGGGTGTCTCCATCCGTCTAAGATCGCAGCGTCGGCTGCGCGGGCTCTGTGGCCGCGGGGGAGCTAGGCCGAGAGGCGCTGTTCGGCAATGGGTTGCGACCGCGGAGCGTGACGTCCGCGCTCAGACGACGCGATCCATGATCGTCTGAGCGTAGGGGTTCGGGGTGGCGCTAATCAGCCGGTACACGCGGGACCGCCTACCAGCTGTCCATCTCGTCCGCGTCGGCCGGATAGCCGTAGCCCGCGGCCGGCGCGTAGGCCGGCCGAGCGGCGGGCCGGTAATAGGCCGGCAGTGAGCGCCGACCCATCTGGTCGCTGTCCGCCAGCAGGTCGTCCGACCCGTAGGGGCGGCGGTGACGGGCGACGCGGAAGCCGCGTTGTCCGCGCTCCGCCACCGGGGCATCCGCGCCCTCGATCACCACGCGGGTGCGGCCCATGCCCTCGGCCTTGACCAGGTTGAACAGGGTCGCGGCGTTGCGCACCGACAGGCGCACGCAGCCATGCGAGGCCGCCCGCCCGAGGCTGCGGACGTGGTTGGTGCCGTGAATGGCGTGGCCCTGGCCCGTGAAGAACATCGCGAAGGGCATGGGCGCGTCGTCCCACTCCTTCGAGAAATGCGTCCGCTCCATCCGGAACGGGCGGTAGGACCCGGACGGGGTGTCGTAGCTCTCGACGCCCGTGGAGACGGGCCAGGAATAGCGGGGCTGCCCGTCGACCGAGACCTCCATGCGCTGCGCGCCCTTGTCGACGCTGACGAGCACGTCCGCGCTGGCCGCGCCCGGAGCGGCGGCCCACAGGAGGATGCCGGACAGGACCGAGATCAGACCGATACGCATGCATGACTCCGACTGGGAAACCGCGACGGTTTTCGACAGGCTAAGCCGGTGACGACAGCGCGGTTCCGGCCGGTCCCGGCGCTGCGTAGTCACGCTTTGCTGAGCGGTCGCCCGGGGCGCCGTGACGCGTCGCGCAGAAGATCTGCCGCGAGACGCCGGGACTTCGGCACGAACGATGCCCTCGACAACCGCCGGTTGACAGCTGCCCGGGCCCGGGCGCTTCCTCCCGGCCGCAACCGGTTCGGAGTTCCCATGGCCCTCGACCCCACCCTCGCCGCCGAGATCGAGGCCTCCGTGGCGGAGGGCTTTTCCGATCAGGTCGCCCACACGCAGGCGCTGGTCCGGTTCGCCTCCCTGCGGGGCGAGGAGCATGCCTGCCAGGACTACGTGTTCGAGCAGTTCCGCGCTCGCGGCTACGCCACCGAGCGCTTCGCCATGGACCGCGCCGCCATCGCGGCGCATCCGGGGGGCTCGAAGATCGATGAGGCCCATCATTCGGATGCGCCGATCGTCGTCTGCCATCATCGGCCGAACACCGAGACCGGACGCTCCCTGATCCTGCAGGCCCATGTCGACGTGGTGCCGCCGGGGCCCCTCGACCTCTGGACCCATCGGCCCTTCGATCCGGTGATCGAGGGCGACTGGATGTACGGCCGCGGCGCCGGCGACATGAAGGCCGGGCATGCCGCCAACCTGTTCGCC
The DNA here is from genome assembly GCF_054611515.1 of Methylobacterium sp. CM6257. Classification (NCBI taxonomy): domain Bacteria; kingdom Pseudomonadati; phylum Pseudomonadota; class Alphaproteobacteria; order Hyphomicrobiales; family Methylobacteriaceae; genus Methylobacterium; species Methylobacterium sp. CM6257. The sequence continues at coordinate 2,663,833 of NZ_CM137735.1, read as the reverse complement.
CTCGACGCGCTGGCTCGCCTCGGCCTGCAGCCGGCGGCCTCCGTGACGGTGCAGTCCGTGGTCGAGGAGGAATCCACCGGCAACGGCGCCCTGATGACCCATCTGCGGGGCTACCGGGCTGACGCCGTTCTGATCCCGGAGCCCGAGGACGAGAAGCTCGTGCGCGCCAATACCGGCGTGCTCTGGTTCACCGTGGAGGTCCGGGGGGTGCCGGTCCACGTGCGCGAGATGGGGACCGGCGCCAACGCCATCGACGCCACCTACCGGGTGATCGGGGCGCTGCGCGCGGTCGAGGCCCGCTGGAACGCCGAGAAGGCCGCGCATCGCCACTTCGAGGGTGAGGACCACCCGATTAACCTCAATATCGGCCGGATCGAGGGCGGCGACTGGGCCTCGTCGGTCCCGGCCTGGTGCCGGATCCACTGCCGCATCGCGATCTACCCGGGCGTTTCGGCCGCGCAGGCCGCCGCCGAGATCGAGGCCGCCGTCTCCGACTTCGCGCGGCGCGACCCGTTCCTCGCCAACAGTCCGCCGCGGGTGGTGTTCAACGGCTTCTTCGCCGAGGGCTACGTGCTGGAGGAGGGCTCGGAGGCCGAGGCCGTGCTCGGCCGCGCCCACGAGCGGGCGGTCGGCTCACCGCTCCAGAGCTTCATGACGGCGGGCTATCTCGATACCCGCGTGCACGCCCTCTACGACCGGGTGCCGGCCCTCTGCTACGGCCCGACCTCCCAGAACATCCACGGCTTCGACGAGCGGGTGAGCCTCGCCTCGGTGAAGCGCTGCACCACCGCCATGGCGCTGTTCGTGGCCGAGTGGTGCGGTACGGAGCGCAAGGTCGCCTGATCCGCCGCCTTCGTCCTTGCAAGCGGGGCGAAGCAACCCGGGGCGGGTCGCGACTCAGGGGATCAGCCGGTCCGCGCGGAGCTGGCCGAACAGGTCGAAGAAGGCGTCGTCGGTGGGCTGATAGGCGGTGAAGCCGAGGCGGCGGCTCTTGCTCATGTCGGTGACGACCTCGATCGGCCGGCCGAGATCGGCATCCGTGTGCCAGGCCGAGGCCAGCTTGGTGAGATCCGGCTCGGCGAGGCCGTGGCGCCGCGCGATCTCCGCCCATGCCGAACCGTCCTGCGCCATCCGGGGTTCGAGGGGCCGGTGCGTGCCGTCGAACGGCACCGCCTCGATCCCGAACCAGTCGGCGATCCGGCCCCACATCCAGCTCCAGCGGAAGACATCGCCGTTGACGACGTTGAACGCCTCGTTTGCGGCCCTCGGCTCGGTGGAGGCCCAGAGCAGGTGACGGGCGAGAAGCCGCGCGTCGGTCATGTCGGTGAGACCGTGCCACTGCGCGGCCGAGCCCGGGAACAGGAAGGGCCGCCCGAGTTCCCGGCACAGGGTGGCGTAGCAGGCGAGCGTCGTGCCCATGTTCATGGCGTTGCCCACCGCCTTGCCGATGATCGTGTGCGGGCGGTGGACGCTCCAGGTGAAGCCGTCCCGATCGCTCGCGGCGACGACCGCGTCCTCCTGAGCGTAGTAGAAATTCTCGATGTCGAGCCGGCCCTGGTCCTCGCGGAAGGGCGTCTGCGGCAGGGTTCCTTTGCCGTAGGCCTCGAACGGCCCGAGATAGTGCTTCAGCCCGGTCACCAGGGCGACGTGGCGGACGCTGCCCTTCGGGCGGAGCGCATCGAGCAGGTTCTCGACCATGGCCTGGTTGACGCGGATCATCTCCGCCTCGGTAGGGCGCCGCTGCCAGGTCGCGAGGACCACGTGGGTCGGGGTGAGGTCGGCGAGCGCGCGCTCGAGGGAGGCCGGATCCTGCAGGTCACCGGCGACCGGCGCGACGCCGTCCTGCGCCACCGGACGACGCGCGAGGCCGGCGACCCGCCAGCCCTCTTGGTGGAGCAGCGCCGCGGTGGCGCTGCCGACGATCCCGCTGGCGCCGACGATCAAGGCGGTGTTCGACATGGAAGCCCTCGCACCCGGTGCCCGGCCCATCGCCGGGTCCGGGGCAGATGCGGCGCACGCACCTCGCTTCAAGGCCCGGCCGCGCCGGTCTTCCCTGCGCGCGGCTCAGGCGACCCGGTCGATCGCCGCGCCGAGGACGTCCACGATCTCGCCGATCTGGCCGCGCTCGATGATCAGCGGCGGCGACAGCGCGATGATGTCGCCGGTGACCCGGATAAGGAGGCCGCGGTCGAAGCAGTCGACGAACACCTCGTAGGCGCGCTTGCCCGGCGCGTCCGACCGCGGTGCCAGCTCGATGCCGGCGATAAGCCCGATGGTGCGGATGTCGATGACGTTTTTGCGCCCGCGCAGGTCGTGCATCGCCGACGCCCAATCGTCGGCGACGTCGGCGGCGCGGGTCAGCAGCCCCTCCTCCCGGTAGATGTCGAGGGTCGCGATGCCGGCCGCGCAGGCGATCGGGTGGCCGGAGTAGGTGTAGCCGTGGAACAGCTCGATCCCGTCCGGGCCCTGCATCAGCGCGTCGTGCACCGCGCGGCTCGCGAAGACCGCGCCCATCGGCACCGTGCCGTTGGTTAGGCCCTTGGCGCTGGTCACGAGGTCCGGGACAACGCCGAAATAATCCGTGGCGAAGGGCGCGCCGAGGCGGCCGAAGCCCGAGATCACCTCGTCGAAGATCAGCAGGATGCCGTGCTTCGTGCAGATCTCGCGCAGGCGCTCCAGGTAGCCCTTCGGCGGGATCAGCACGCCGGTCGAGCCCGCCACCGGCTCGACGATGCAGGCCGCGATGGTCTCGGCCCCGTGGAGCGCCACCAGCCGCTCCAGATCCTCGGCGAGCTCCGCCCCGTGCTCGGGCTGGCCCTTCACGAAGGCGTTGCGGGCCGGATCGTGGGTGTGGCGGAGGTGGTCTGTGCCGTTGAGCTGCGGGAAGACCCGCCGGTTCGACACGATGCCGCCCACCGACAGGCCGCCGAAGCCGACGCCGTGGTAGCCGCGCTCGCGGCCGATCAGCCGGGTGCGGGTCCCCTGCCCGATCGCCCGCTGGTAGGCGAGCGCGATCTTGAGAGCGGTGTCGACCGATTCTGAGCCGGAATTGGTGAAAAACACCCGGTCGAGGCGCTTGTCGGGGCCGCCCGGCGCGACCTCGGCGAGCCGCTCGGCGAATTCGAAGGCGATGGGGTGGCCCATCTGGAAGGTGGGGGCGAAGTCGAGCGTCGCCAGCTGGCGCTCCACGGCCGCGGTGATCCCCCGGCGGCCATGCCCGGCGTTGACGCACCAGAGGCCCGCAGTGCCGTCGAGGACCGCGCGGCCGTCGTCGGCCGTGTAGTGCATGCCCTTCGCGGAGACGAGCAGGCGCGGGGCCGCCTTGAACTGGCGGTTGGCGGTGAACGGCATCCAGAAGGCGTCCATCGCGGGCGCATTGCGGAGCGGATGGTCGGTCATGGCGGCAGTTCTCCGGAGTCGGGCGACCGGATCAGGGGACACCTTCGCCGAACGGGCAACAAGTCCTTTTCTGGTCGCCGCCAACCCCTTGCAGAATCAAGGTCGCGAGCGGCACCGTTGCGGGATCCGCAACACCTGAAACGGGACTCCGTGGGATGAGCATCGATGTCGGCGCGCGGCTGCGCTTCGTGCGGGCGCGCCACGGCCTGTCGCAGCGGACGCTGGCCAAGCGGGCCGGGGTGACCAACTCGGCGATTTCGCTGATCGAGGCGAACCGGGTGAACCCGTCGGTGGGTGCCCTGAAACGCATCCTCGACGGCGTTCCGATCGGCATGGCCGAGTTCTTCGCCCTGGAGCCGGAGCCGGAGCGCAAGGCGTTCTTCGCCGCCGACGAGCTCACCGAGATCGGCCGCCGGGCCGCCAAGGGGGCGATCTCGTATCGTCAGGTCGGCGACAGCCTGTTCGGGCGCAAGCTCCAGATCCTCAAGGAGCGCTACGAGCCGGGCGCCGATACCGGCCGGGTGCCGCTGTCGCACGAGGGCGAGGAGGGCGGCATCGTGCTCAGCGGCCGCCTGGAGGTCACGGTGGACGCGGAGCGCCGGATCCTCGGCCCCGGCGACGCCTACAGCTTCGACAGCCGCCGCCCGCACCGCTTCCGCTGCGTCGGGCCAAACCCCTGCGAGGTGGTGAGCGCCTGCACGCCGCCGAGTTTCTGAGGCCGCGTGCAGGCTTTATCGCGGGGGTGGCTGGCGTCGACCGGGTCCCCCAGCCCATCCCCCTCATCCTGAGGTGCGGCGTGAGCAGCCTCGAAGGAGCCCTCCAGCTGGCCGCGCGATCCCTGGAGCCCTCCTTCGAGGTCCGCTGACGCGGGCACCTCAGGATGAGGCTGTGACCGGGGTAGAGCCGGCGGATTGTCGTACCCGCTACCCGAAACCGTAAAGCCGCCGCGGATTGTCGACGAAGACGAGCTTGCGCCGGCCTTCGTCCGGAACCCAGTCGGCCATCAGGTCGAGAAGGGTCGTGGTCCGGGGCGGTCCGTCCCAGGCGGCCACATGCGGCCAATCCGAGCCCCAGACGCAGCGCTCGGGAGCGGCGTCGTTGAGCGCCCGGGCGAAGGGAATCGTGTCCGCGTAGGGCGGACCCGTTACGGAATCCCGGAAGGCGCCCGACAGCTTCACCCAGTTGCCGTCGGCGACGAGGCCGAGCAGCGCCTGGAAACCCGGATGGTCCACGCCGGCCGAGGTCGGCATGTGGCCCATATGGTCGAAGACCAGCGGCACCGGCAGCCGCGACAACCGGCCGGCGATCGGCTGCAGTTCCCGGGCATCGAGCAGGAACTGGAGATGCCAGCCCATCTCGCGGGCCAGCGCCCCGTAGGATTCCACTTGGTCGAGGCCGACCCCGCCGCCGAACAGGACATTGAGGCGCAGGCCGACCACCCCGGCCTCTTTCAGGGCGGCAAGTTCCGTGTCGGGCAGGCCCAGCGGGATCACCGCGATGCCGCGTAGGCGCTGCCGGTTGGCGCGCAGCGTCTCCACCATCAGCCGGTTGTCGGTCCCGTGGACGCTCACCTGGACCAGCACGCCGTTGGCCATGCCGGTCCCGTCGAGCATCGCGAGATACCGGTCGGCAGGGGCGGCCGGGGGCGTGTAGCTGCGGTCCGGCACCAGCGGGTAGTCCGGCGGCAAGCCGATGACGTGGGCATGCGTGTCGACCGCGCCGGCCGGCACGGCGTAGCGGGTCGGGCCGCCGGGATGCGGGTCCGGGGCGGGGCAGTCTCGAATCTCGGGCATGATCAGGAATCCGCGTGCAGAACCTTGCCGCGCGTCTCGGGCAGCGCGAACGCCGCCAGGAAGAAGATCCCGTAGGCAACGGCCGCGAAGATCGCGATGGCGGAAGCGAGGCCGGCGCGCTCCGCGAGGTAGCCGACGAGGGCCGGGAACAGGGCGCCGATGCCCCGGCCGAAATTGTAGCAGAACCCCTGGCCCGAGCCGCGCAGGCGGGTCGGGTACAGCTCGGTCAGGAAGGCGCCCATCCCCGAGAAGTAGCCCGAGGCGAAGAAGCCGAGGGGGAACCCCAGCAGCCAGAGCACCTCGTTCGAGAGCGGAAGCTGCGTGTAGGCGACGATGACCGCGATGGCGCCCAGCGAGAAGATCAGGAACAGCGGCCGCCGCCCGAGCCGATCGGCAAGCCAGGCCCCCACGAGGTAGCCGGCGAACGAGCCGATGATCAGCGCCGAGAGGTAGCCAGTGGAGGAGACGATCGACAGGTGGCGCTCGGTGGTGAGGAAGCGCGGCACCCAGGTGGTGATCGCGTAGTAGCCTCCCTGGCAGCCCGCCGCCGCCAGGGAGGCGAGCAGCGTCGTCTTCAGGATCGGCCCGGAGAAGATCTCCCAGATCTGCGGCCGGTCGCCGGCGGCGGCCGCCCGGGCGCGGGTTTCGGCGGCGACCTGCGGTTCCTCGACGTAGCGGCGCAGGTAGAAGACCAGCAGCGCCGGCAGGGCGCCCACCGCGAACATCCAGCGCCACGCGGTCTCCGGCGGCAGCAGCGAGAACAGCACCGCCTGCGACAGGACCGCCAGCCCCCAGCCGATCGCCCAGCCCGACTGGACGGAGCCGACGGCGCGGCCGCGGAACTCGGCCCGGATCGTCTCGCCGATCAGCACGGCGCCAGCCGCCCACTCGCCGCCGAAGCCGAGGCCGAGGATCGCCCGGGCGACGAGAAGCTGCTCGAAGTTCTGCACGAAGGCGCAGAGCAGCGAGAACAGCGAGAACCAGAGGATCGTGATCTGGAGTGTCAGCACCCGGCCGATCCGGTCGGCGATGAAGCCCGCGAGCCAGCCGCCCAGCGCGGAGGCCAGCAGCGTCACCGTGGCGGCGAGACCGGCCGTGCCGGAATCCACGTGCCACAGGCTCATGATCGTCCCGATCACGAGCGGGTAGATCATGAAATCCATGCCGTCGAGGCACCACCCCGCGGCGCAGGCCCAGAAGGTGTGCCGCTCCGGCGGCGTCATCGAGCGGTAGAAGGCTGTGAGGCTGGCGTCGTGGATCTCGACCGCGTCCACGCCCGCAGGCCCCTGTCCGGTTGCCGTACTCATCACTACCTCCCGTCGTCGATACCAGTATCAGCGTCCTAGGCTGAGCTGTCCAACGCTGCGAAGGGCTAGGCAAGGAAAAGGCCGCCCGAAGGCGGCCTGTCCCGGTCTTTTCGATGCCGGAGGGCGCTCAGTAGCACCGCTCGACCAGCACCCGGCGGTAGCCGTAGGGCGTCCAGCGGACCCGCGGGACCGTGTAGCAGCCATAGCCGTAGCCGTAATCGCCGTAGCCGTAGCCGACCGGCGCGTAGTAGCCGCCGTAGCCGTAGCCCGGATAACCGTATCCGTAGGCGCCGTAGAGGCTGCCGGCCGCGAGACCCAGGCCGACGCCAAGACCCAGGCCGCCGAGGCCGTAGCCGTAGCCGCCGCGCCAGCCATAGCCGCGACCGTAGAAGCCACGGCCGTAGCCGAAGCCGCCCGGACGGAAGCCGGCGCCCCGGAAGCCGCCGAAGCCGCCGTGAAAGCCGCCACCGCGGAAACCACCGAACCCGCCGCCATGGAATCCGCCGCCATGGAACCCGCCGCCGCCGAAGCCGCGGGCATCCGCGCTGGCCGGCGCCAGCGCCAGGGCACCCGCCGCCAGCAGGGCCGAGCCGAGCACTGCACCCTTCATCGCACCATCTCCGTGGATAAAACCGCCCTCTGGCGCAAGAAACGCCCGAGGCTTTGAAACAGTTCAGGCGCGGCCCGCGGCGCGCCGCCGCTGGCCCGCGCCCGCAAGCCTCAGGCTGGCTCCGGACTCGAAAATCGCCGCTTTCCAAGGCGAGAGGCGCCGCGACCGCCCCTCGCCGCCACCTTGAGCGGCATGAACGAGTGATGATGATGCGCCCGGCTCACGCCCTGTTGATCGCGCTCTTTACGCTGGCTCTCCCAACCTGCGCCGCGGGGGCGCCGGCCGGTCCGCAGCCCTGCCGTGCCGTCGAGGCCCAGGGCGAGACCTTCACCGTCTGCACGATCGACCTGCGGCGGCAGCGACTGCGGCTGTTCTGGCTCCAGCAGGACGGGCGACCCTACGGCTCCCTCGGCACGCTGGCCGAAGCGCAGGGCAGCCGTCTCAGCTTCGCGATGAATGCCGGCATGTACGACAAGGATCAGACCCCGGTGGGCCTCTACGTCGAGGACGGGCGCGAGATGAAGCGGGTCTCCACGGCGGACGGCCCGGGCAACTTCCACCTCAAGCCCAACGGCGTCTTCTGGGTGAAGGGCGAGCGAGCGGGCGTCCTCGATACCGCGCGCTATCTCCGGGCGAAGATCCGCCCGGACTACGCCACGCAATCCGGTCCGATGCTGGTGATCGACGGCCAGATCCACCCGAAGATCGCGGCCGACGGTCCGAGCCAGAAGATCCGCAACGGCGTCGGCGTGACGGAGGACGGGCACGTGGCGCTCTTCGCCATTTCCGAGCGCCCTGTGACGTTCGGGGCCTTCGCCCGGCTGTTCCGGGACGATCTCGGCTGCCGCAACGCCCTGTTCCTGGACGGGTCGGTCTCGAGCCTCTACGCGCCGAATCTCGGCCGCTCGGACATCAGCCGGCCCCTCGGACCCCTGGTCGGGGCTGAGCCGCGCTGACGCGCCCGCTCACCGCTGCCCGAAGGCCGTGCCCTTGAACAGGTCCTTGAACTCCCGCGGCTGGGAGCGCCAGTACTGCTTGGGTGCCCGCGCCGAGGCGCCGAGCTCGGCGGCCGCGTGCCAGGGCCAGCGCGGATCGTACAGCATGGCACGGGCGAGCGAGATCGCGTCCGCCCGGCCCTCCTGCAGGATCGTCTCCGCTTGGCGGGGTTCCGTGATCAGGCCCACCGCGATGGTGGTGAGCCCGGTCTCGGCCTTGATCCGCTCGGCATAGGGTACCTGATAGCCCGGCCCGAGCTTGATCGCCTGTTTCGGCGAGACGCCGCCCGTGGAGACGTGGATGGCCGGCGAGCCCGCCCGCTTGAGGGCCCGGGCCAGTTCCACGGTCTCGTCGAGATCCCATCCGTCCTCGACCCAATCGGTGGCCGAGACGCGGAGCCAGACGGGGCTGCCCGCCGGGACAACGTCGCGCACCGCGTCGTAGACCTCCAGGGGGAAGCGCATGCGGTTCTCGAGGCTGCCGCCGTAGGCGTCGGTGCGCTTGTTGGCGATCGGCGACAGGAACTGGTGCAGCAGGTAGCCATGGGCGCCGTGCAGTTCCACGGCCTCGATGCCGAGCCGAACCGCGCGCTTGGCGGTGGCCACGAACTGGTCGCGGACGCGCTTCAGGTCGGCGGCGTCGAGGGCGTGGGGCGGGACCTCGCCCTCCCCGTGGGCGACCGCCGACGGGGCCTCCGTGCGCCAGCCGTAGGGATGCTCCGGCGGGATTTGCTGGCCGCCGGCCCAGGGCGCCTCGCTCGACGCCTTGCGGCCGGCATGGGCGATCTGGATGCAGATCGGGATCGGCGTGTATTCGCGCACGGCGTCGAGCACGCGGGCCAGCGCCCGCTCACAGCCGTCGTTGTAGAGGCCGAGGTCCCAGGCGGTGATCCGCGCCTCGGGAGAAACCGCCGTGGCCTCCAGCGTCAGGAGGCCGGCCCCCGAGGCGGCGAGCTGCCCGAGATGCATCATGTGCCAGTCGGTGGCCTCGCCGTCGCGGGCCGAATACTGGCACATCGGCGCGATCAGGATCCGGTTCTCGAGCGTGAGCGCGTCGAGCGTCAGCTTTTCGAACAGGCGTGCGGATGTGACTTCGGTCATGGGCGGCTCCGGATGCGTGCCACCAATGTGGCGCAGGACGGACCCGGCGGCCAGCGCGGCAGGGCGGGGCCGCCATGTTGCACCACCATGCTGCACTGCCGCGCCGGGCGGGCATGCGGGAACCCGTCGGTCGGCCGGTCCGTTTTCCGGCCTGTCACCGCTGCTTGGCGCCCGACGCGAGCCGCCTGAGGGGGCGAGATCGCCCGAGGTCCTGATCATGATGCTCACGAGACTTGCCGCCCCGTTCATCCTGGCCGCCGGCTGCGCCGCTCTCGCGGCCCCGTCCTACGCCCAGCCGGCCGCCTTCGGCGGACCGAAGATGCTGATCCACGGCAATTATTGCGGTCCGGGCAACAACGCTCCGCTCCCGCCGATCGATGCCCTGGACGCAGCCTGCGCCCGCCACGATGCCTGCACGCCGCAGGGCGGCCTGCCGTCCCAGGCCTGCAACCTGCGCCTCCAGCGGGAGGCGACGCTGATCTCCCGCGATCCGCGCCAACCCGGGGACGTGCGCTCGCTCGCCGGCCTCGTCGCGGCCACCGCGACCCTGATCCCCTCCGAGCCGAACGCGCAGCGCCTGCCGGCTTCGGTCTCCACGGATCCGGCCCCGGGCGCCTACGCGCCGGCTCTGTCGCGGCCCGTGCCGGCCGTCGATATGGACGACGAACAGGGCGACGCCGACGTCGAGTAGGCGGTGCGCCCTCTCGGCGCTGGCCGGCCGCAGCCGGCCCGCTAGAGCATCGTCCCGAAAGGCGGCTGCCGGCTTTCGGGTAGGACGACACGCCAGAGCGCGCTGCGTCTCATAGGAACAGCAGCGCGCTCTTCATCTGAATCGTCGCATCACGGTTTCGGAAAACCGGATCTCACCTTTTGCGCACCCTGCGCTAGTCCGCACCGATCCCCCGCTCCTTCAGGCTCTCGCCGATCTCGTCGAGGGCCGCGGCATCGTCGATCGTCGCCGGCATGGTCCAGGGCTCGTGGTCGGCGATGCGCTTCATGGTGGCGCGCAGGATCTTGCCCGAGCGGGTCTTGGGCAGGCGGGGCACGGTGAGGGCCAGCTTGAACGCCGCCACCGGGCCGATCTCGTCGCGGACCTTGGCGACGAGCTCCCGCTCGATCGCCTCGGTAAGTCGGTCGACGCCGGCCTTGAGCACCACGAAACCGCAGGGCACTTCCCCCTTCAACGCGTCGCGGATGCCGATGACCGCGCATTCCGCCACGTCCGGATGGGCGGACAGCACCGCCTCCATGCCGCCGGTGGACAGACGATGGCCCGCGACGTTGATGATGTCGTCGGTCCGCCCCAGAACCGTGATGTAGCCGTCCTGATCGATCACCCCCGCATCCGAGGTGTCGTAGTAGCCCGGAAACGTGGTGAGGTAGCTCGACCGCATGCGCGCGTCCGAGCCCCAGAGCGTCGGCAGGCAGCCGGGCGGCAGCGGCAGGCGGATCGCGATGGTGCCCATCGTTCCGGCCGGGACGGGCTTGCCGCCCTCGTCCAGCACCTCGACCCGGTAACCCGGCATCGGCACGCAGGTGCTGCCGTGCTTCACCGGCAGGAGGCCGAGCCCCAGCGGGTTGCCCGCGATGGGCCAGCCGGTCTCGGTCTGCCACCAATGATCGATCACCGGCCGGTTCAGCACCCGCTCGGCCCAGGCGACCGAGTCCGGGTCGGCGCGCTCCCCGGCCAGGAACAGGCTGCGGAAGGTCGAGAGATCGTAATCGGCGATCCGGGCGCCCGCGGAATCCTCCTTCTTGATCGCCCGCAGGGCCGTCGGCGCCGTGAACAGGCACACCACCCCGTACTCGGAGACGACCCGCCAGAAGGCGCCGGCGTCGGGCGTGCCCACCGGCTTGCCCTCGTACAGAACCGTGGTGCAGCCATGCAGCAGCGGCGCGTACACGATGTAGGAATGGCCGACGACCCAGCCGATGTCGGAGGCGCAGAAATAGGGCTCGCCGGACTGGACGCCGTACAGGTTTGGCATCGACCAGGCGAGGGCCACGAGGTAGCCGCCCGTGTCGCGGACCACGCCCTTCGGCTTTCCCGTCGTGCCCGAGGTGTAGAGGATGTAGAGCGGGTCGGTGGCGGCGACCGGCACGCAGGCCGCCCGCTGCCCCGCCGCCCTGGCGGAAGCGACGGCCTCGGCCCAGTCGCGATCGCGGCCCGGCACCATCGCGGCGGCGGCTTGCGGGCGCTGGAGGATCAGGCAGGATTCGGGCTTGTGGCTGGAGGCCGCGATGGCCGCGTCGAGGAGCGGCTTGTAGGCGACCACCCGGTTCGGCTCGATCCCGCAGGAGGCCGCCAGCACCACCTTCGGGGCGGCGTCCTCGATCCGCACCGCCAGCTCGTTGGCGGCGAAGCCGCCGAACACGACGGAATGGACGGCGCCGAGCCGGGCGCAGGCCAGCATCCCGAACAGGGCCTCGGGCACCATCGGCATGTACAGGATCACCCGGTCGCCCTTGCCGACGCCGAGCCCGGCGAGCACGGCGGCGAGCACCGCCACCTCGTCGCGCAGATCCCGGTAGGTGATGCCGCGCTTCGTGCCGGTGACGGGGGAATCGTAGCGGATCGCGACCTGATCGGCCCGCGCCCCGTCGGCGTGGCGGTCGACGGCGTTGTGGCAGGCGTTGAGCGATCCGTCCGGGAACCAGCGGCCGTAGGGACCGGATTCCGGCGCGAAGGCCCGCTGCGGCGCCTGCGCCCAGTCGAGGGCCCGGGCTGCGTCGAGCCAGAACGCTTCCGGATCGCGGCTGGCTGCCTCGTAGATGCCGGGATAGCGGCCGGGAAGGCTGGCGTTCGTCATCGGTTGGGCGTTCCCTCGGGGCCGCTCTCCGGCGGCAGGGGCAGATTAGCCCATTCTCGCGCCCAGGGGAGACGGGGCCGTCACGCCCGGTGGCGATTGTCTTCGTAAGACGGACCGCGCCGGCCAGGGCGCGCCGCCGTCCGCGCGGATCGCAAGAAAGCCGCCGCCCCGGGGCTCCCGGGGCGGCGGCTTCCGTCATGCTGGGTTTGTTGGCTGTGGGACGGATCCGAGGGTCAGTGCAGCGTGGCGCCGTTTGCCTGGAGCCTGTTGATTTCGTCCTTGAGAAGGAGTTTCCGTCGCTTCAGCTCGGCAATATGGAGGTCGTTTGCCGAAGGCCTGTGGATCGCTTCCTGAATCTCACGCTCGAGGGCTTCGTGCTTCCGGGCGAGTTGGTTCAGATGCGTCTGCAGCGACATGAGCCGAATCTCCTGTCATCGTTTCGACATGTCGAGATTGGCACAGGACGCCGGACCTGTCGAAACGTTTTCTGCGGCTAAGTCTCACGAATGCTTACCGCGCCGGCTTGTCCGGCGCCTGGGCGTGACGCATGCTCTCGGGCAATGAACGGTCTTCGGATCCGCAGGTGACGATGGCGGAAGAGTCGGGTGAGAGCGGGCAGTCGGACCTCCTGGCCGAGCTGGCTCGGCTGCGCGAGGAGCACCGGGACCTGGACAGCGCCATCGAGGCGCTGGAGCGCAGCGTCGCTGGGGACCAGCTCCAGATCCAGCGCCTGAAGAAGCGCAAGCTCACGCTGCGCGACCGCATCTTCCATATCGAGGATGCGCTCACGCCGGATATCATCGCCTGATGCCGGTGGACGTCCCCGGGCGGTGCCTTGCAGCCGGCCCGCACCGCCTGTAAGCGGCCTCTTTTGCCGGGATCAACGATGACGTCGCCTCCGGTCGCGATCATCATGGGCAGCCAGTCCGACTGGGCGACCATGCGGCACGCCGCCGAGACGCTCGACGCGCTCGGCGTGCCCTACGACGCGCGCATCGTGTCGGCCCACCGCACCCCCGACCGCCTGGTGGCCTTCGCCAAGGGCGCGGTGGCGGCCGGCCTCAAGGTCGTGATCGCGGGCGCGGGCGGCGCCGCGCATCTGCCCGGCATGGCGGCGGCGATGACCCGCCTGCCGGTCTTCGGCGTCCCGGTAGAATCCAAGGCCCTCTCCGGCCAGGACAGCCTGCTCTCCATCGTCCAGATGCCGGCCGGCATCCCGGTGGGAACCCTGGCGATCGGCCGGGCCGGGGCGGTCAACGCGGCGCTCCTCGCCGCTTCGGTTCTGGCGCTCTCCGACCCGCAGCTGGCGGAGCGCCTCGATGCGTGGCGCGCGGCCCAGACCGCGTCGGTGGCCGAGCGGCCGGAGACGGAAGCACAATCGTGACGGACAAGACTCTCGGCCCCGGCTCCACCCTCGGCATCGTCGGCGGGGGGCAGCTCGGGCGCATGATCGCGCTCGCGGCCGCCAATTACGGCCTCAAGGTGCATGTCTACGCGCCCGACCAGGACAGCCCCGCCTTCGACGTGGCTGCCCGGACCACCTGCGCGGCCTACGACGACGCCGAGGCGCTCGCGGCCTTCGCGCGGAGCGTCGATGTCGTCACCTACGAGTTCGAGAACATCCCGCACGCCACTGCCGACATCCTGGCCCGGCACGCCCCCCTGCACCCGAACGCGCGGGCGCTCTCCACCACGCAGGACCGCCTGTCCGAGAAGGAGTTCGTCAACGGGCTGGGCATCCCGACCGCGCCGTTCCGGGCGGTGGACACGCCCGACGACCTCGACCGGGCGATCGAGGCGATCGGCCTGCCGGCGGTGCTCAAGACCCGCCGCTTCGGCTACGACGGCAAGGGCCAGCGCATGCTCCGCGAGCGGGCCGAGGGTGACCGCAACGCCCTGTTCGCCGAATTCGGCGGCGCGCCGCTGATCCTGGAGGGATTCGTGCCGTTCGACCGCGAGGTCTCGGTGGTCGGCGCCCGCGCCCGCGACGGCAGCTTCGCGGCCTTCGACCTGTGCGAGAACGAGCACCGCGACCACATCCTGGCGCTGACGCGCGTGCCGGCCCCCGGCGTGGCGCCCGAGACGGCCCGCGCCGCCCTCGACATCGCCAAGAGCATCGCCGACGCGCTCGACTATGTCGGCGTGCTCGCCGTGGAGATGTTCCTGGTGCGCGCGGACGGCGCCGAGCGCCTCGTGGTCAACGAGATTGCGCCCCGGGTCCACAATTCCGGCCACTGGACCATCGAGGGGGCGCTGACTTCCCAATTCGCCCAGCATGTCCGCGCCGTCTGCGGCTGGCCGCTGGGCGATCCCGCCCGGGTGGGCGACCTGCCGGTGGAGATGCGCAACCTGATCGGAGCCCAGGCCGACGACTGGCACGCGCTGCTCGCCGAGCCCGGCGCCCATCTGCACCTCTACGGCAAGGGCGAGGCGCGGCCCGGCCGCAAGATGGGGCACGTCACCCGGTTGGGCACCGCCCCGGCCGGCGCCTGAGGCTTCCAGGGCACACCTGCGCCGCCGCGTGCCGAGGCAAGGCCCCGGCGCGGCGCCGGGATACCGTCGAGCCATACCTTCGCCACATCCCGCCGCTTCCACCACGTCGTGGTCGGTGCCGAATGCGGTCGATCGATTCCGTCCGCGCCGTCCTTGTCCTGCCGGGACGGGCGACAGGCCGGGTCGCGACGGGGCGCTTCTTAAGCCGGCCTTCACCGTGATGCGCGACGGTGCCCCGGATCGGGTGTGCCCGGCGCGCGGCGCGGGCTCTTGGAAGTGAGGGGCGGGGCGGGCACGCAGGCTGCGGGCCGCGCTTCGGGGAGAGTGGGGCGATGATCGTACGCAACGGGCTGGTTCGGACGACGGCACTGGTCGGCGTGGCCGTGATCGCGGCCGCGGGTCTTGCCGGCTGCGAGACCGTGGGGAGCGCGGCCGGCCCGCGGCAATACGCGGTGCTGGAGACGGACACCACGGGCGCCACGAACGTCAACATCGCCTCGCTGACCGAGGTCGTGCAGCGCAACCCGAACGACGCGGCGGCCTACAACACCCGCGGCGCCGCCTACGCCCGCGCCGGCCAGTTCAGTGACGCCATCGCCGACTTCACCAAGGCGATCCAGATCGACCCGAACTCGGCCTCGGCCTACAACAACCGGGCGCTCGCCAGCCGTCAAGTCGGCCGCGACGGCGCCGCGCTGCAGGATTTCACCAAGGCGATCGGCATCGATCCGAATTACGGCCCGGCCTATATCGGTCGCGCCAATGTCGAGCGTGCGCAGGGCAACCTCGACCAAGCGTTGAACGATCTCAACGTCGCGATCCGGCTGATGCCCGAATCGGCCGAGGCCTACCATGCCCGCGGCCTCGTGCGGCAGAAGCAGGGTCAGGAGACCCAGGCGATCGCCGATTTCGACGCCGCCATCGACCGCAACCCCTTCGTGGCCGCGCCCTATGCGGCCCGTGGCCAGAGCCTGATCGCCACCAACCAGTACGCGAAGGCGATCGAGGACTACAACGCGGCGCTCAACGTCAACAACAAGGACGCGACCTCCTGGGCCTATCGCGGCCTGGCCTACGAGAAGCAGGGCCAGCGCAAGGAGGCGATGGAGAATTACCAGCGCGCCTCGACGATCGACCCGAACAATTCCGTCGCCCGGGCCGGCCTCGGCCGTGTGCAGGGCGGGGTGGGCTCGCTGTTCAACTGATCCCGGTCATCCCGCCCTCGCCCTCATCCTGAGGCGCCGGCGCGCAGCGGAGGCCTCGAAGGAAGCCTCCGGCCGGCCGCACGATCCCTGGAGCCCTCCTTCGAGGCTGCTTCGCAGCACCTCAGGATGAGGGCGTGGGTTGGAAAGAGGTCTCCTGCCTTCAGGCTGCCAGCAGCCCGTTCTCGTCCTGCGTGATCCGCCGCAGGTGATGGGCGGTGTCGCCGAACTGGTACTCGATCATGGCGAGCCGCTTGAAGTGGTGGGCGCCGAGATACTCCATGGTCATGCCGATGCCGCCGTGGAGCTGAACCGCCTCCTGGCCGACATATCGGCAGGCCTTGTTGATCTGCACCTTCACGGCCGACAGGGCCGCCGCGCGCGCCGTCGCATCCGCCGTGTCCACCATCATGGCGGCGTAGAGCGCCATCGAGCGGGCCTGTTCCAGCTGGATCAGCATGTCCACGGCCCGGTGCTGGAGCGCCTGGAACGAGCCGACGCTGACGCCGAACTGCTTGCGGGTCTTGAGGTACTCCACGGTCAACTTGTGGAGCGCGTCCATGGAGCCGACCGCCTCGGCGGCCAGCGCCGCGATGCCGTGCTCCACCACCCGCTCCAGGAGCGGCAGGCCGCCTTCCGGATCGCCCAGCGCCGCGTCGGCCGGGAGCTGCACCTCCGAGAAGGACACTTCCGCGGCTCGGCCGCCATCCTGGGTCGGATAGGCCTCGATCGCGACGCCGGCTGCGTCGGCCGGGACCAAGAAGAGGCCGATCCCGCTCGGGTCGCGCCGCTCCCCGGACAGGCGGGCGGAGACCACAATCAGCCCGGCCGCGTCGGCGTTGGGCACGACGCTTTTGGCCCCGCTCAGCACGAAGCCGTCACCGGAGCGCCGGGCCGTGGTGGCCACGTCCGCGAGGTCGTAGCGGGATTGGCGCTCGGTGTGGGCGAGGGTCAGGCGCAGGTCGCCGGCGACGAGGCCCGGGACGAGCCGCTCCTTCTGCGCCGCGCTGCCGCCGAGCCGCAGGGCGGTCGAGCCGAGAACGAGGCTTGCCAGCAACGGCTCGACCACGAGGTTGCGGCCCACCGCCTCCATCACCAGCATAGTCTCGACCGGACCGCCGCCGAGCCCGCCCTCCTCCTCAGAGAAGGGCAGGCCGGTGACGCCGAGCTCCGCGAAGGCCGCCCAGCCCTCTGCGGGGAAGCCGAGCGGCGCCTTCAGTCGCGCCTGCCGGCTCTCCAGCGACGGGTACAGATCGGCGGCGAGCCGCTCGACGCTGTCGCGCAGGAGCGACTGGTCCTCGTTCAGGTCGAAATCCATGGTGGTGTCCTCAGGTCTTTCCCTCCCCCCTCTGCGGGGGAGGGTGGCCCCTGCGTCGGCAGGGGTCGGGAGAGGGGAACCCGGCTTCCGGAGAGGGCGCGGCCTTCACGCGGCGCGGAGCCTTGTTCTGCACCGTCGCTCCCCTCTCCCGACCCCCCTTCGGGGGCCACCCTCCCCCGCAGAGGGGGGAGGGAAGGTGCGACCGGGATCGCTACGCCTTTCATACGCGCGTCAGCCCCGGGATCGTCTCACAACCCCAGAATGCCCTTGGCGATGACGTTGTGCTGAATCTCGTTCGAGCCGCCGTAGATCGAGACCTTGCGGTTGTTGAAGTAACTCGGTGCCGCCGCATCGACCCAGTCAAAGCCCCCCGGCAGGTTGTTGGCCCCTGCCCCGCGCGCCGGAGCCGCGAGCGCGAACGGCCCGGCGAGTTGCACCAAGAGCTCGGTCGCCGCCTGCTGGAGCTGCGAGCCGCGGATCTTGAGGAGCGAGGAGGCGGGGTCGGGCTCCACCGAATCCGCCCGGCCCTGCTTGGCCGCCACCCGCATCTGGGTGATCTCCAGGGCCTTCAGCTCGATCTCCACCTCCGCGACCCGGGCGCGGAAGTCGCGGTCGTCCCACATCGTGCCGGACCCGGCCGGCATCTCGCGGGCGAGGCGCTTGATGCGGGCGATCCGCTCCTTGGTGAGCCCGATCCGGGCGATGCCGGTGCGCTCGTTGGCGAGCAGGAACTTGGCGTAGTCCCAGCCCCGGTTCTCCTCGCCCACGAGATTCTCGACGGGCACGCGGACCGAGTCGAAGAAGACCTCGTTGACCTCGTGCCGGCCCTCCAGGGTGATAATCGGGCGCACGGTGATGCCCGGACTCTTCATGTCGATCAGCAGGAACGAGATACCGCGCTGCTTCTTGGCCTCGAAGTCGGTGCGGACGAGGCAGAAGATCCAGTCGGCATGCTGGCCGAGCGTGGTCCAGGTCTTCTGGCCGTCGACGACGTAGTGGTCGCCGTCGCGCACCGCCTTGGTCTTCAGCGAGGCGAGGTCGGATCCGGCGCCGGGTTCGGAGAAGCCCTGGCACCACCAATCGTCGAGGTTGGCCGCGCGCGGGAGGAAGCGTTCCTTCTGGTCCTGCCGGCCGAAGGTCGCCAGCACCGGGCCGAACATGTAGCAGTTGAACTGCTGCGGCAGCGGCACCGCCGCCTGGAACAGCTCCTCCGTGTAGATGTAGCGCTGGATCGGCGTCCAATCCCGGCCGCCCCATTCCTGGGGCCAGTGCGGCACCGCCCAGCCCTTGGCATTGAGGATCCGCTGGCTGGTGACGTAATCGTCCTTGGTGAGGCTTCGGCCTTCCGAGACCTTGCGGCGGATCTCCGCTGGGATCTCCGTCCTGCAGAAGGTCCGGACCTCGTCGCGGAACGCGATTTCCGCGTCGGTGAAGCGCAGGTCCATCGGCTCAGCTCCGGGCGATCTCGAACAGGCCGGCGCAGCCCTGGCCGCCGGCCACGCACATGGTCACGACGGCGTAGCGCGCCCCGCGGCGGCGACCCTCCAGCAGGGCGTGGCCGACGAGCCGCGCCCCCGACATCCCGAAGGGGTGGCCGATGGCGATGGCGCCGCCGTTGACGTTGACCTTCTCCGGGTCGATCCCGAGCGTGTCGCGGCAATAGACCGACTGGGACGCGAAGGCCTCGTTCAGCTCCCACAGGTCGATATCGGCGACCGTCAGCCCCTGACGCTTCAGGAGTCGCGGCACGGCGAAGACGGGGCCGATGCCCATCTCGTCCGGGCCGCAGCCCGCCGAGGCGAAGCCCCGGAAGGTGCCGAGCGGTTCGAGGCCCCGGCGCGCCGCCTCGTCGGCCGACATCAGCACGCTGGCCGAGGCACCGTCCGAGAGCTGGCTGGCATTGCCCGCCGTGATGAAGGCGCCCTCCCCGCGTACCGGCTTGAGCTTGGCGAGACCCTCCAGGGTCGTGTCGGGCCGGTTGCCCTCGTCCTTGGCGAGCTGCGTCTCCACCTCCCGGGTCTCGCCGGTGGCCTTGTCGGTCACCGCCATGACGGCGCTCATCGGGACGATCTCGTCGTCGAAGAGGCCGCGCGCCTGCGCGTCGGCCGTCCGGCGCTGGCTCTCCAGGGCGAATTGGTCCTGCGCCTCCCGGGAGATGCCGTACCGCTCCGCCACGATGTCGGCGGTCTCGATCATCGGCATGTAGATCGCCGGCAGGTGCGCCTCCAGCCACGCGTTACGGGTCAGCTCCCGCTGCACCTTCGGCTGGACGAGGCTGATCGACTCGACGCCGCCGGCCACCGCCACCGGCACGCCGTCGAGGATGATCCGGCGGGCCGCGCTGGCGATCGCCTCCAGGCCTGAGGCGCAGAAGCGCGAGACCGTGACGCCGGCCGACTCGACCGGGATCCCCGCCACGAGCGCCGCGTGCCGGGCGACGTTGCCGCCGGTCGCGTTCTCCGGATAGCCGCAGCCGAGCACCACCTCCTCGACCGCCTCCGGCTCCAGGCGCGCCCGGTCCAGGGCGCCGCGGATCGCGTGGGCCGCGAGGTCGGCGCCGCGAGTGAGGTTCAGCGCGCCGCGGTGGGCCTTGCCGATGGGCGTGCGGGCGGTCGAGACGATCACCGCGTCGGTCATGATCTCTCTCCCGCTCAGGCGTTCTTCAGGCCGGCGAAGCTGCCGCCCTCGGCGGCGAGGCGCCTCAGGAGCGGCGCTGGCACTTGGCTGTCGTCGCCGGTCTCGGCCGCGAAGCGCTCAAGCGCCTCGGCGATCGACTTCAGACCAACGCTGTCGGCCCAGTGCATCGGACCGCCGCGCCAGGCGGGCCAGTTGTAGCCGTTGATCCAGATCGTATCGATGTCGCCGGGCCGCGCCGCGATCCCCTCCTCCAGGATCCGCGCGCCCTCGTTGACCATCGGGTACATCAGCCGCGCGATGATTTCTTCCGAACTGAAGCTGCGGCGGGTTACGCCGTGCTCGGCAGCGACACGCTCGATCAGCGCCTCCACCTCAGGGTCGCGCGTGCCGGTGCGGGCGCCGTCGGGATAAAGGTAGAAGCCGCGGCCGGTCTTCTGGCCGTAGCGGCCCTGCTCGGCGAGCGAGTCGGCGACGGGAGCCCGGCCGCCGAAATCCTTGCGCGAGCGCCAGCCGATATCGAGGCCCGCGAGATCGCCCATGGCGAAGGGCCCCATCCGGAAGCCGAAACCGGTCACCGCGGCGTCGACCTCGTGGGGCAGCGCGCCCTCGAGCAGCAGCCGCTCGCCGGCCCGGCTTCGGCGCTCCAGCATGCGGTTGCCGACGAAGCCGAAGCAGACGCCGACCGTCACCGGCAGCTTGTTGAGGCGCTTGCCCAGGTCGAGGGCGGTGGCCAGCACGTCCGGGGCGGTCTTCTCGGCCCGGACCACCTCGACGAGGCGCATGACGTTGGCGGGGCTGAAGAAGTGCAGGCCGAGAACGTCCTGCGGCCGATTCGTGACCGCCGCGATGGCGTTCACGTCGAGATAGGAGGTGTTGGTGGCCAGGATCGCGCCCGGCTTGGCGATCCGGTCGAGCGCCGAGAAGATCTCGCGCTTGACGCCCATGTCTTCGAAGGCGGCCTCGATGACGATGTCGGCCTCTGCGGCGTGCTCCAGGCCGAGCGCACCGGTGATCCGGCCGATCCGCTCGTCGCGCTGGGCCTCGGTGATCGAGCCGCGCTTGGCCGAGCCGGCATAGAGGCCTTTCACCCGGTCGAGGCCGCGCTCCAGGGCGCCGCCTTCCGTCTCGATCACTGTCACGGGAATCCCGGCATTGGCGAAGCACATCGCGATGCCGCCGCCCATCGTGCCGGCGCCGATCACCGCCGCCGTCCGGATGGTGCGGCGAGGCGTGTCCTTCGGCAGGCCCGGAACGCGGGCGGCCTCGCGCTCGGCGAAGAAGGCGTAGCGCAGGGCCTTGGAGCGCGGATCCTCGACCAGCGTGCGGAACTCGGCCCGCTCCACCGCCACGGCGGCGTCGAAATCCTGCTCCAGGCCGGCGCGCACGGCCCGCGCCAGGGCGTGGACATTGGTGGCGTCGGGATCGCGCTTCACCGCCTCGGCCGCCTGCGCCTCGAACCGGTCGCGCGCCTCGGGCGTGAGCTTCTCGGACCGGTCGCGCACCCGCGGCAGCGCGCCCGAATCGGCCAGTTCCAGGGCCCGGGTCCGGGCCTCCGCCACGAGGTCGCCCAGCACAACGGCGTCGACGATCCCGAGCGCCGCAGCCTTCTCGGCGGAGACGGGCTCGCCGGTGAGCATCATCGGGAAGGCGGCGTCGGGCCCGATCAGGCGGGGCAGGCGCTGCGTGCCCCCCGCCCCCGGGATGATCCCGAGCTTGATCTCCGGCAGGCCGATTCTGGCCGACGGGGCCGCCACGCGACCGTGGCAGGCCATGGCCAATTCCAGGCCGCCGCCCAGGGCCGCGCCGCCGATGGCGGCCACGACGGGCTTCGGGCTGGCATCGAGCCGGTCCAGCAGATCCGGCAGGCTCGGCGGCTGCTGCGGCTTGCCGAACTCGGTGATGTCGGCGCCCCCCACGAACACCCGGCCCTCGGCGGCCAGGACGACCGCCCGGACCGAATCATCCGCGATGGCCTGCGCCAGGGCCTCGTCGAGGGCCGCCCGCATCGCGGCGCCGAGTGCGTTGACCGGCGGGTTGGCGAGCGTGAGCA
Source organism: Methylobacterium sp. CM6257 (assembly GCF_054611515.1). NCBI lineage: Bacteria > Pseudomonadati > Pseudomonadota > Alphaproteobacteria > Hyphomicrobiales > Methylobacteriaceae > Methylobacterium > Methylobacterium sp. CM6257. The sequence goes on along the minus strand of NZ_CM137735.1, from coordinate 2,642,118 downwards.
CGGCCACGCCGCCATCGACCTCGTGACGAACCACCCTGGACTTCCTCCTGTTCTGCAGTGCAGAATATTTGTCTGCAATTGGCCGGGATGTTGGGTCGACGGATCGGCCTCGTCAAGGCCATCGCCGCGACGGTTTCCGGGACCCTGTCGCTGTTCTGCATTGCAGACTTCTGTAACCGGAGCCGTTTGACCGGCTTCCGCCAACCGTGTCATCAAAACCGCTCCGGGCGGGATCGGCCACGGTCGCCGCGGATGCGGCGCCGACGGACCGGGCGCTGGGGAAGGGGAGGAGCGCGATGCACAGCATCGATCCGAGCGGGTGGACGGGCAGCGCCCGTTCGGCGCGCCAGCCGATGGCGGGGCGCGGCCGGTGAGCGACGGTCCCGAGCAGCTCCAGGCCGGACGCCTGCCCGAGGCCCTGCGCGGACGTCTTGCCCTGCCGGTGATCTGCGCGCCGATGTTCATCGTCTCCGGCCCGGAGCTGGTGATCGCCCAGTGCCTGTCCGGCGTGGTCGGCTCGTTCCCGGCGCTCAACGCCCGGCCGGCCGAGCTGCTGGACGAATGGCTCACGCGAATCACGCGCGCGCTCGCGGAGGCCCGCGCGGCGGACCCGTCGAGAAAGGTCGCCCCCTTCGCGGTGAACCAGATCGTCCACGCCTCCAACGACCGGCTGGCCCAGGACGTCGAGGCCTGCGTCCGGCACCGGGTGCCGATCATCATCACCTCGCTGCGGGCGCCGGACGCGGTGATCCGCCCGGTTCACGCCTATGGCGGCGTGGTGTTCCACGACGTCACCAACGTCCGCCACGCCGAGAAGGCGCTGGAGGCGGGCGTCGACGGGCTGATCCTCGTCTGCGCGGGCGCGGGCGGCCATGCGGGGACGCTGAGCCCCTTCGCCCTCGTCGGCGAGATCCGGCGCTTCTACGACGGGCCTCTGATCCTCTCGGGGGCGATCACCTCGGGTTCGGCGATCCTGGCCGCCCAGGCCATGGGGGCCGATCTCGCCTATATGGGTACGCGGTTCATCGCCACCCGCGAGGCGAACGCCGCCCCGGCCTACAAGGACATGATCGCCGGCAGCGCGGCTTCCGACATCCTCTACACCCCCTACTTCACGGGCGTGCCGGGCAATTACCTGACGCCGAGCATCCGCGCCGCCGGGCTCGATCCCGACGCGCTGCCCGTGCGAGACAAGACCGCGATGAACTTCGGCAGCGGCAGCGTGAAGGCGTGGCGGGACGTCTGGGGCGCCGGCCAGGGGGTCGGCACCATCGCGGACGCGCCGGCCACCGCCGACCTCGTCGCCCGGCTCGCCCGGGACTACGCGGCGGCGCGGGCGCGGGTCTCCGGCCTGTCGGCGGCCTACGCGGGCGAGGCCGTTCCGTGAGCGTCCGCATCGCCGATCCGGAGCCCGGGATCCGGTTGATCACCATCGACCGGCCGGAGCGGCGCAACGCCCTCGACCGGGCCGCCTATGCGGGCCTGACCGCCGCCTTCGAAGCCGTGTCTCACGACGACGGCGTGGGGGCCGCCGTTCTCACCGGCGCCGGCGGCTGCTTCACCGCCGGCAACGACCTCAAGGACTTTCAGGACGTCGAGACCGGAGGTGACAGCCCCGGCCTGACCTTCCTCAAGGCCCTACGCGCCTGCCCGAAGCCGGTCGTGGCGGCGGTGGAGGGCCATGTGGTCGGCATCGGCACGACGCTGCTGCTGCACTGCGACCTCGCCTATGCGGGGGACGGCGCCCGGTTCCGGCTGCCGTTCACGGCGCTCGGCCTCAGCCCGGAGGGCGGGTCGAGCTACCTGCTGCCGCTGGTGGCGGGTTCGAAGCGCGCGGCCGAGCTGCTGATGCTCGGCGAGCCCTTCACGGCCGCCGATGCCGTGTCGGCCGGCCTCGTCAACGTCGCCGTCCCGGCGGGAACGGCGCTGGAGACCGCGCTGGCGAAGGCGCAGTCGCTCGCCGCCCTGCCCCGAGCCTCCATCGCCGCCACCAAGCGGGCCCTGCGCCGCGGCCACGAGGAGGCCGTCGCCCGCGCGCTCGCCGAGGAGGCAGAGGTCTTCCACGCGCTCCGCCGCGGACCGGAGGCGCAGGCGGCCTTCGCGGCGTTCCTGCGCCGATGACGGCCGGGGAGACGATGGTGCTGCCCGAGCCCGACGCGGCCGGACCCGGCAGGGACGGCGCGAAAGAGGATCGCCACTTCGTCACGGCGCTCGCCCGGGGGCTGGCGGTGCTCGCCTGTTTCGGGCCGGGCCGGACGAGCCTCGCCAACCACGACATCGCCGAGACCTGCGGGCTACCGCGCTCCACCGTGTCGCGGCTCACCTACACGCTGACCAAGCTCGGCTACCTGCAGCACATGCCGGAGATCGGCCGCTACCGGCTCGGCACGGCGACCATCGCGCTCAGCTCGGCCGCCTTGGGCGGGCTCGACGTGCGCGCCATCGCCCGGCCGGTGCTGCGGGCGGTGGCGGAGGCGGCGAACGCCTCGGTGGGGCTCGGCGTGCGCGACCGGCTCAGCATGCGCTACGTCGATTGCCAGCGCGGGCCGGCGGCGATCTCGCTGAATCTCGATACCGGCTCGCGCATTTCGCTCGCCCGCAGCGCCATGGGGCGCGCCTACGTGGCCGTCTGCCCGGATCGGGAGCGCGAGAGCATCTACGAGGACCTGGAGGCCCTGGACCCGGTGGCCTGGCCCGCCCTGCGCGCCGGCCTCGACCGGGCGGTGGTGGAGCACCGGGAGATCGGCTGCTGCACCTCGTTCGGCGAGTGGCAGGAGACCGTCTGCGCCATCGCGGTGGGCTTCCATCCCGGGGGCGGCCTGCCGCCCATGTCGGTCAATTGCGGCGCCCCCACCGTCATCACCGACGCGCGTTTCCTCATGGAGGTGGCGCGCCCGAAACTCATCGAAGCCGTGCGCGGCCTCGACGGCGTCATGGGAGCCTGAGGATGACTTTGATGGATGCCGAACCCGCCTCCGACGACCTGCCGCTTGCCGGGATCCGCGTCCTCGACCTGTCCCGCGTCTTGGCGGGGCCCTGGTGCGCGCAGGTGCTGGGCGATCTCGGCGCCGACGTGATCAAGGTCGAGCACCCGGAGCGGGGCGACGACACCCGCGACTGGGGCGTGCCGACGAGCCCCGGCAACACCTCGTATTTCGACAGCGTGAACCGCAACAAGCGCTCGATCGGCGTCGATCTCGCCACGCCGGAGGGGCTGGCGATCGTGAAAGCGCTCGCCCGCGAGAGCGACGTGCTGGTCCAGAACTTCAAGACCGGCGGGGCCGAGAAGCTCGGCCTCGGCTACGCGGACCTGTCGGCGGAGAATTCCGGGCTGATCTACTGCTCCATCGCCGGCTATGCTTCAGACGGCTCGGAGGCCGGCCGGCCCGGCTACGACCTCGTGGTCCAGGGCGAATCCGGCGTGATGGCGCTCAATGGCGAGGCCGGCGGACCGCCCCTCAAGTTCGGGGTCGCGGCCGTCGACCTGTTCACCGGGCAGTACGCCGCCCAGGCCGTGCTCGCCGCCCTGTACCAGCGGGAGCGGACCGGGCGAGGCAAGGCCATCGACCTCGCTCTGTTCGATTGCGGCGTGGCGCTGACCTCCTATTACGGCCTGGAGGCACTGGCCCGGGGCATCGACCCGCCGCGCTACGGCAACGCCCATCCTTCGATCGTGCCTTACGGCGTGTTCGAGGCCGCCGACGGTCCCCTGGTGATCACGGTGGGCAACAACGGCCAGTACCGCCGCTTCTGCGAGCAGGTCCTGGAGCGCCCGGACTTGGTCGCCGATCCGCGCTTCGCCACCAACCTCGACCGCTCGAAGAACCGCGCCGCCTTCATCCCGGTGCTGGAGGCCGCGCTCGCCAAGTGGGAGCGCGCGCCGCTGATCGCGCGACTCCGGGCGGCGGGCATCCCCTGTGGCGAGGTGATGGGCCTGCGCGAGGCACTGACCTGCGACCGGGCCCGGGAGGCCGGGCTCGTGGTCGAGGCCCCCGAGAACGCCCGCGTGATCGCCCCGCCCTACCGGCTCGACGGACGCCGGCTGCCGGTGCGCCGCATGCCGCCGAAGCTCGGCGATTCACGCGGGGCGATCCTGGCGGAGCGGCTGGAATATTCGGACGCGGCGCAGGACGCGCTCGTGGCGAAGGGTGTGGTGCGGTAGCGGCGACGTGAAGACGAGCGACAGGGAAGAAGAACGGGGCGGGGGCCCCGTCTCCCGCACGGGAGAGGAGGCCCGCGCCTCATCCGGCGCCGCGCGAAACCCCAAGCCGCGCGCGAGCATCGTCCAGCACCCGCGTCAGTGACACGTCCCAGTCGACCCGCGGCTGCCAGCCGGTGGCGGCGTGGAGGCGGCCGGCATCGCCGGCGGCCAGCGGAATCTCGGCGGGCCTCACGCGCTCGGGAGCAATCCGGATCTCGAAGGACCCGCGCGCGCGGGCGCGCAAGTCTTCGAGCACGCTCGCGATCGTCCGCGGATGGCCCGAGCTGATGTTGAACACGCTCCCGTCCGCCAGGGATTCCGCCCGGCCGATCAGATCGGCATAGGCGCTCGCCACGTCCGCCACGTCGAGGAAATCGCGGTAGGAGGAGAGATTGCCGACTTCCAGGCAGGGCGGCACCAGCCCGGCCTCGATCCGGGCGATCTGGCCGGCGAAGGAGGCCACGACGAAGCGCTCGTCCTGGCCCGGCCCGATATGGTTGAACGGCCGCAGGACGACGAGCTTCACGCCGATCCGGGGCAGGAGGTCGCGCAGCAGCTGCTCCCCGACCCATTTCGACCTGGCATAGGTGTTCCGCGGCAGGGGTTCGGCATCCTCGGTGAGCGCGTGGCCGGCCAGGAAGGCGCTGCCGTAGACCTCGCCGGAGCTGACGAAGAAGAACGTGCAGCCCGGCACCGCCTCCACCGCCGCTACGAGGTTCATCAGACCGTTGACGTTCACCCGCCAGGTCTGCGCCGGCCCGCTGGCGGAATCCGCCACGGAGGCGAGCCCCGCGAGGTGCAGGATCGCGGTCGGCCGGAAGCGGGCCACGAAGCCGCTGAGCGCGGCCTCGTCCAGGAGATCGATGGCCTCGTAGGTGACGCCCTCCGGCAGGCTCGGCGGCATGCCCCGCCCGATCCCGGCCACGCGGCCGCCCGCCCGCGCCAGGAGCGGCAGGACGTGGCCGCCGACGAAGCCTGCGGCGCCGGTGACGAGGATGCGTCTCACGATCGGTCTGCCGATCCGTGGTTCGAGGGCGGAGCCGCCGCGCGGTCCGGGAGAAGGGCTGTCACCTAGCCCGGGTTCCGCGTGCCCCAGCGGACGCCCATGCTGCCCTGTCTCTCCCCCGGCGAGCTGCCGGCATCGGCGCCGATCGCCGGACCTGAGGCTGCCTTCGGCCTGTGCTGCGAACCCGCCGCCAGGGGCTTCGAGGCCATGGTGTCCGGCACCTCGGACAGGGATTCGGCGTCCCGGTCGGTGGCGAACTGACCCGCCCTGCGGAAGGTCCAGAGATAGCCCGGCACCACTGCCTCGGCGGCGGTCGGCGTGATTCCGAGCCCCTCGAAGGTCCGGCCCTCGGCCTTGGCGGCCTCGGAGACGACGTTGTCATTCTGAAGCAGGGTCACCTGATCGCGGGTGAGCTTCAGCGTATCGGGCAGCAGGCCGAAGGTCAGGGTATCGGCGATCTCCAGCAGGCGGGCCTGGAGCTTGGCCGCCGACAGCGGCAGGTCCACGACGGCGCGCTTCCGCTGGATGGTCTTGAGCATGTAGCGCACGAAATGCTCCAGCGTGCCCACCTCGGGGCCGCCGAGCTCGTAGACCTTGCCGCCCGGCACGGTGCCGTCGACCGCGCGGGCGATCGCCTCGGCGACGTCGCCCACGAAGGCCGGCTGGAAGCGCGACTGCCCCCCCGCGAGCGGCAGGACCGGGAGCGCCCGGGCGAGACTGGCGAAGCGGTTGAAGAAGCTGTCACCGGGGCCGAAGATCAGCGACGGCCGGAACACCACCGCGTCCGGGCAGGCGGCGAAGACCCGCGCCTCGCCCTCCGCCTTGGTGCGGGCGTAGAGCGACGGCGAGGCCGGATCGGCCCCGATCGCCGAGACATGGATCATCCGCGCGCCCTGCCGGGCGGCGGCGCGGGCGATCGCCTCGGCACCGTCGACCTGCAGCCGGGCGAAGCTCTGGGATCCGGACTCCTGCAGGATGCCGACGAGGTTGATCAGCACGTCCGCGCGCTCGGCGGCCCGGGCGACCGAATCCGGGTAGCGGAGATTGGCCTGGACGGCCACGATCTGGTTGACCTTGCCCAGCGGCTGCAGGAACAGCGCGAGGTCGGGCCGGCGCACCGCGACGCGGATCCGGTAGCCGCGCTTGGCCAGTGCCCGCACCACGTGCCGTCCCAGGAAGCCCGAGCCGCCGTAGATCGTCACCAGCTGGGATTGCGGGCGCAGCGGGCCCGGCGCGGCGACGGAGGCGGGCCTGCTGTCCGGAGGCGTGTGCGCAGTCGTATTCTCTTGGCCGGTCATCGCCGTGATCTCGGGCTCCTCGCGCGCCCCGGGGCGCCGTCACGCGGCCTACTTAGAGCGGGGGCCCTCGGCGTTGCAATCAGGCGGGGCGCGAAGATCTCGGTTTGAGGCCGATCCTGGCGCCGGATCGGCCTGCGTTCGGCGGATGCGTCGTGCGGTGACGCCGGACGGGGCGCATGCGGCGGGCGCGGGGAACGGCCGGCCGGCCCGCGCATTTCTCGGTCTCGCCGACCGCACCGAACCGCGCGCGGGATTCGCCGGGGATTTCCGATGATTGTTGGGATGTTTGTCTCTGCGGCGATCGCCGTCTTCGGACTGCTCGTCGCCCTCGGCCGCATCGGCCATCCGATCGACGCCCAGCTCGTCAGCAATTACGGCTGGAGCATCCTGATCATCGGGATCGCCCTGTTCGTGCTGTTCGCCTTCGGCCGGTACAGCCGGACGCGCAAGGCCCGCTCGATCGGCCGCTCCGCCTGACGCGCGGGATCAGGCGACCTTGACCCGGCGGCGCATCTCGCGCGCCACCGCCGGGCGGCTGCCCGACCGGCGGCTCACCGTCCGGGGGACGCCGACCGTGATGCTCTGGCATTCCCGGGCGATGAAGGCGGTGGGCATCTCGGCCTGGAGATCGGCCTCTATGTCGCGCAGCGCCGTGTCGGAATGGGCCGGATGCAGATGGATGATGGCCAGCGCCTTCACCCCCGCCGCCTGCGCCAGCTCGACGCCCTTCTGCCACGTGGAATGTCCCCAGCCCCGGCAGGTCGGATACTCGCCGTCGGTGAACATGCCGTCGTAGACCATCAGGTCGGCCCCGGCGACGAACCGGACGAGGTCCGGGTCCGGCCAGGGATCGCTGTGCTCGATATCGCTGATCAGGCACAGGCGCCGGCCGCCGTGCTCGAACCGGTAGCCCACCGAGCCCTGTGGATGGTTCAGCGGAATCGTGTCGACCCGCGCCCCGTCCGGGAAGGTCAGCGTCTGCCCCGCCTCGAAACCGTGGTGGTTGAAGGTGCAGCACAGCTTGTCGAGCGTAACCGGGAAGAGCGGCGGCGCGAACAGGCGGTCGAGGGTCGGACCGGCCGATTCGCCGCCGAGATTGCCGCAATAGGTGTTGATCACCCGGTCGCAGTCGAGGACAGCCGGCTTGAAGAAGGGGAGCCCCGCCGTGTGGTCGAGATGCAGGTGGCTGAAGAGCAGGTCGACTTCCTGCGGCAGGTCGGTCCGGTGGCCCTGGCCGAGATTGTAGATGCCCGAGCCGGCATCGACGATGAACATGCGCTGGCCGCAGCGCACCTCGATGCACGGGGTGCTCCCGCCGAACTCGGCGTATTGCGGGCCACAGACGGGGGTCGAGCCGCGGACGCCCCAGAAGCGGAGGACGAGGTCCTCGTCGGCCGCACGGATGCTCGGCTCGGAACTGTTGGACATGGCGATCACGAATCTGCGGACAGGTGGTCCCGATCCGTTATGATCGAAACCCCGTCGCCGTTCCGGGAAGGTAGCTCTGAATACGGTAGGCCGACGGAGCAGGAGTACCGCTCATCTCCTGCCGTACCATGAATTGGTGTGCCAGAGGCCGCCGTGATGTGCGGCTGCGCACACGAACCGGCCGCCGTGCGGCGCCTCTGCATGCCTAGAGGCCCTCGGCCGAGGCCAGGAGGCCGGCGGCCGATCCGTGCAGATTCGGTCGGCCGAGGATCGGGCCCCCGAGACCGGCCGCCAGCCACGAAGGCAGGCCGTCGCTGTAGCGCGCCGGGAGGGGAGCAGCCAGCCCCCCGAACGGGTTGGCGGCGCGCTCGTAGACCGGAACGAAGCCGGCCATCCGCCGCGGCGATAGGTCGGAATCGGGTGCGGCCCAGGCGGCCCAGACCGATTCGGGCACGGGGCGGGGCGCGCGATGGCCCGGCACGACCACGACCTCCTGCCCGGCGAAGGCCAGTGCCTCCGGCCGGCTGATATCCCCGACCGCGCCGCCCCGGGCCGTGTAGGCCGCCCAGAAGGCGTTCTGGCCGCCGTCGGAATAAGTGGTGCGTACGGCGGGCTCTCCCGCCTCGGCGAGCGCCGCGATCCGCGCGTCCTCCACGGCCCGGCGCGTGGCCACGGCCGCCTCGACCGCGGGATTCCGAGAAGGGGCGAAAGTGTAGTGGCCCGCGACCACCGAGACCTGAAGCTCCTCCCGGCTCGCCTCGAACCGGTCGGAGCCGGCCTTGAGTTCGCGCCAGAACGCGATGTTGGGATCGGTCCGGTGGCGGGCCATGTTCTCGGCGGTCATCCGGAACGGGTAGGACTGGAACTGGAAGGCCGCCTGCCCGCCGTTCAGCGCGTCGCGAGCGATGGCGTAGATCTCGCCGACCGTGCCGTTGGTCATCGCGAAGCAGCCCATCGACGAGCAGATGCCGTGCACCATCACGGCGGAGCCGGTGGCCCCGTGCGCCCGGTCGTAGGCGTTCGGGTAGCCGACGTCGAAGGACAGATAGTAGTGCGAGTTCGGGTTCATCTGGCGCCGGGGCACCGTGTAGAACCCTTCCGGGGTCTGCCGGTCACCGCTCTGGCGCTTGGGCCCGAGCTGGCCGGACCAGCGGCAGATCGGGAAGGTCTTGATGTACACGTAGCCGGAGGGCCCCTTCTTCCAGACCTCGATCTCCGATTCCTTCTTGTAGGCCCGGAACAGGACTGGCGCGGCGGCCGTGACGCCCTTCTGCGCCATCAGGGCGAGGGTCGCGGCCGGGATCGGCGCCTCGGCCTTTCCGGCCTGCGCCAGGCCCGGACCGGAGAGGGCCAAGAGGGTGAGGGCGGCGAGCGTGATCGAGGTCGTTCGAGGCATGAACCGTCCGCGCTGGATCGGCCGGGATGGCGCCGGACGGGCACGGCTGCTCGACGTGACGCGTTATTGCGGCGGCCGTGAGGCTGCGTCTCGAACCGAGTCCGGTGGAATTGTGCGGGTGATCGTGCCGTGAGCTTCTTACCCCGGTCCCTTTTCACGACCGATAGCCTGCCCGAGCGCGACCGCTTCGAGGCTTGGCGTGCCCTGTTCTCTGCCCATGAGCTTGATGCGGACCCGCTGGGCTTCTCGGGCACCATCGAGACGACCCTGGTCGGTTCGATGGCTCTGCGCGTCATGAACGCCGCGCCTCAGGGGCCCGGCCGGTCCAGATCTCAGATCCGGCGCGACGGCCAGGACGGCTTCGTGCTGCATCTGAGCCGGCACGCGCATAGCGTCGAGACCGAACGCGGCATGATCGACATTCCGGCGGGCGCGATCAGCCTCAACGACCTGTCGCAGCCTTATCGCCGGAGCCGCGTACCGGAGACGGACTCGCTGATCCTTGCACTTCCGCGTGCGTCCGTCGCCTCCGTGCTGCCCGACGAGGACGCGTTGCACGGACTGATCCTGCACGGCGGTGCGGGTCGTCTTCTCGCCGATCATCTGCGGAGCCTGGTCGCGAACAGCCACGCGATCGCAACGGTCGACGCTGCCCATATCGCCCAGGCCACGCTCCACATGGTCGCCGCCTGCGCGCGCCCAAGTCTGGAGCGGGTCGCACACGCAAGCGCGCCGCTCGATGCCGCCCGGCTCAGGACCGCGAAACGGTTCGTCCGCGGCCATCTCTCGGCGCCGCTTCAGGTCGACGCGATGGCGAAGGCGCTCGGCATGTCGCGCTCACAACTGTACCGCCTGTTCGAGCCGGAGGGCGGGATTGCGCGCTACCTCGCGCGTCAGCGCCTTGCGGCCGTGCGGGCGGCTCTCGACGATCCGCTCGAGCGGCGGTCCATCAGCGAGATCGGAGAGACCTTCGGCTTCGGCAGCAGCGCTCTCCTCAGTCGTGCGTTCCGGCAGGCCTACGGCGTGAGTCCGCGCGACTACCGGGCGTCCGTCGTGAGCGCCTGAAGCGACCGGCAACACGGCCGCAGACGCACCGTGCAGAGCCACGCCTTGGCCGTGGCGCGGCCGGCCGCTGCACTCCGCTCGCAGAGCCGGCGGCCTCGCCGCGGAGCTCTTGACCGGAAGCCGCCTCAGGTCGCCGGGACAGGTTCCGGCTCGGCAGGCATCGGCACGGGCGTGACCACCGCGCTGTTCTCCACGGCGATCACCGCGTCGAACGGATCGGCGTCCTCCGGGACACCCGTTTCGGGCAGGCAGACGATGAGACCGCGTCCGGCCCGCGCCTGCCGCAGCCGGGCGAGGCGGTCGCGCACGCCCTCGGCCTTGCGCTCGTCGGCGGTGATCGCGACCACGAGGATGTCGGGATCGCGCGCGAGGCAGCGGGTCAGCTCGATCGCCACCCGCTCCCGGGCGTTGATCGTGCCGTCCGCCAGCGCGCCCGTGCTGGGCTGGATCTCGACCTTGCTGTCCAGGCCGAGCCCGTAGACCGAGGCCTCGAGCCCCTCCTCGGCGAGCACCCGCCGCACCAGGTCGCGTACCCGCGGCTCGGCATTGGCCTCGCCGAGGCTGATCCGGCCGAACAGCAGGTTCTCCTCCAGACTGGCGGCGGGATTGACCCGGGACGGGTCGTGGAACTCCACCGCGCCGGCGAGGTGGGGCGGCAGCATCCGGGCGAAGGAGTGGCGCGCCTGGACCAGTCTGTCCTCGAACGGCTCGTCGATCAGGCCGAAGCGATGGCGGGTCTCGCTGTAGCGCAGGGCGAGACCGATCAGCCGGTTGCGGTCGCGCTGACCCGCCGGTCCGCGGCGCAGGCTCGCGGCGTTGGGCAGGCGCACAACCAGATCCTCGAAATAGCCGCGCTCCGAGGCCTGGAACAGCGAGTAGGCGTCGAACAGAGGATGGTCGTTGGGCAGGTCGGCGAAGATCTCCACCGTGCTGCGGGCCACCGACAGGCCGATCTCCGTGAGCGGGCGCACGAGTCCCTCGGCCTCGAGCACCGCCCGCAGATAAGGGTGGCGGGCGAAGCGCAGGGGCGCGAAGGCGCCGCCCACCGGCTCGCCGAACAGGATGTTCTCGCCGATGCTCGCCTGATGGTTGTAGCGGTCGGGGTCGAACGGCTCGACGAGGCGCTCGGCCCCCTTGGCGGCCAGCGCCTGCCGCATGGTCCGGCGGGCGGCGACGATCGCCGCCGCGAGCCGCGGCTGGGCGGCCGGGTCCAGCCGTCCGGTCAGGCCGCGGGCGTAGACGAACCCATCGAGCCCCGTGAGCCGGCTGATCCCGATCAGACCGATATCGTCGGGGGCGCCGGCCGGGTCCGTGCCGTAGAGCAGATTCTGCCGCAGCGAGCCTTCCATCAGGATCGCCTCCCCGGACGCGAAGGCGATGCGGCGGGCGCGCTCGGCGGCGTCGAAGCCGCGCAGGTCCGCGCCCGCATAGGTGACGGCGCCCGCGGTGGGCTCGACCTGTCCCGCCAGCACGGCCGCAAGCGCCCGGGCGCCGCTGCCGCGGCTGCCGGTGATCGCCACGTGCCCCGGCATGGTGACCGCGACGTCGACGCCGGTCAGGCGCTCGCCCGTCGCTGGGTCGAAGGCGCCGACGCCCTGGGTCGCCAGGATCCCGGACCGGGGCAGCGGCAGCGCGGCGGCACCGGCGCGGGCCGCCTGCGCCCGCCGCCCCTCGAGGGCCGCGATGATGCGGGCGAGGTCGCGGAAACGCGGGCGGACCGCCCTGCGCACGGTCCAGAGACGCGCGCAGATCGCCGCGAGCCAGCCGGCGAGACCGAAGGCGCCGACCGCTGCCAGGAGCGCGGCCGGATCCACGGGCGGAACCGGCGGCCCCTCCGGCCCCGAGCGCCAGAGGGCCGTGCCGGCGGCGATGGCGGGCAGGATCACCGCCAGGGCCAGCGCCGGCGCCCGCGCGTAGGCCAGCCGCGCCTCGGCCCGCGCGACGTTGGTGCGCATGGCGGCGACGCGGGCCGCGATGCGGGTCCGTTCGAGGGCGGCCGCCCCATGATTGCGCACGGCCGGCAGCCGCCGGACCAGGTCATTGAGGTTCTCCTCCGCCCGCGCGCTCGAGCGCAGACGCAGTTCCTGCCGGTCCCGCGCCCGCTCCAGCACCAGCCCGTAGGCGAGGCCCACCGCCGCGAGGCCCACCACGGCGGCCGGGACGAGGCGGGGCGCGGCCAGCGCCGCGAAGCCGAGCGCCAGGATCAGCGCCGCCAGCGTCATCGCCGGCAGCACGATGCCGGCGGCGAGCAGCCGGTCGGCGCGCGCCAGCACCTCGCCGACGATCCGGGCGAGACTGCGCGCCTCGTCCCGAGCCCCGGCCGGCGCGTCGAGGATCGCCTGCAAGACGCCCTCGCGAACCGCGTCGGAGGCCCGGTTCTGGGCCTTGAAGCACAGGCGCGCGACGCTCCAGCCGACAGCCGCCAGGATGACCGCGCAGGCGGCGATGCACAGGAAGGCCGCCAGCTCGAGGTCGGCGGGGCGCATCGGGAAGCCGGACGCCAGAACGAGGTCTCGGCCCGGCAGCGCCATGGCGAGGCGCAGGAAGGGCAGAACCGGCGCCTCGTCGCGCGGCAGTACCGCGACCAGGTCGCGCAGGCACAGCAGGGCGAGGGCGCAGAGCGGAGCGCCGATCCCGACCGCGAGGGCAGCCGCGGTGGCGTGCAGACGCCGCGCGGCGCGCCAGGTCAGGACGAGGGGATCGGATTCCATGCGTCTCCGGACGAGAGCGATCTGGACAGCGGCCGCCCGCGGCATAGGCCTTCGCCCCCGCCGCGGGAAGGGCCGCCCCTGCACAGGGGCCGCTGCGACATGACGGCCCGCATGATCCAAGTTCTAGCCCCGGTCTGGAAGCGCTCTAGGTTAAGAACCGTGGCGCGCTGCTCCGCCGGGGCTGCTGCCGCCGTGAGATGTGGCCGCCGCGTCGACCCGGGTCGCATCGCGCGGGCGTGCCGGCGAGCCGCACGATTTCGGCCGGGAGCAGACGGTGGGGCGAGGCTTGCGGCGAAGGGCTGAGCAGAACGAACGGCGCCCGACCGCCCCGACGCGCGGGCGCGCCTGATGGCGCAGCTCTTCACGCCAGGCGCCGACGCCATCTATCGCCTTGCCCTGATGACCGGCGTGGCCTGCCTCGTGGGCGTGCCGGTCCTGGCGGCGGGGATCGTCCGCTCGAACTACGTCACGGGCGTCGGCGTCGCCCCGGCTCAGCCGCTGCCCTTCAGCCACAAGCACCACGCGGGCGAGCTCGGCGTCGACTGCCGCTACTGTCACACCACGGTCGACAAGGAGGCCACCGCCGGCATCCCGCCGACCCATACCTGCATGACCTGCCACTCGCAGATCTGGACCGGCTCGGACATGCTCAAGCCGGTTCGGGACAGCTACGCGCAGGACAAGCCGCTGGAATGGACGCGGCTGAACAAGCTGCCGCAATACGTCTACTACAATCACTCGGTGCATGTGACGAAGGGGATCGGCTGCTCGACCTGTCACGGCGACGTCACGTCGATGCAGATGACCTACAGGGCCAACGCCTTCGAGATGCAGTTCTGTCTCGATTGCCACCGGGCGCCGGAGAAATACGTGCGGACGCCCGATCAGGTCTGGAACATGACCTGGAAACCCCCGGCCGATCAGGCCAGCCTCGGGCCGAAGCTGGTGGCCCAGTACCATATCCGCGGCGGCGCGCGGCTCACCGAGTGCGGGATCTGCCACCGATGACCGGCGCCCCCGACCTCTCAACCCTGCGCGAGAAACTCGCCGGCGGCGACGGCCCGCGCTTCTGGCGCAGCCTGGACGCCGTCGCCGACAGCGCGGAATTCCGCGCTTATCTCGCGGCCGAGTTCCCCTCCGCGGCCCGGCTCGCCGCCGCCCCGGAGCGGCGCGGCTTCCTGAAGCTGATGGCGGCCTCCTTCGCGCTGGGCGGCCTCACCGCCTGCGGCGCCGGCAGCGGCCGCGAGTATGAGGTACCCTACGTCAACCAGCCCGAGCGGATCGTGCCGGGCACGGCCCTGTCCTACGCCTCCTCGGCGGTGTTCGACGGGTTCGGCAACGGGATCCTGGTCACCACCCGCAACGGACGGCCCCTGAAGATCGAGGGCAATCCCGACCACCCCTGGAGCCGCGGCGGCACCGATGTGCTGGCCCAGGCTTCGGTGCTGGGCCTCTACGATCCCTTCCGCTCCCAGGCGGTGCAGCATCTCGGCCGGCCGAGTTCCTGGGCGGCGTTCCGCGCCGCCATGCAGACCCAGATGCCGGCCTGGCGCGGATCGGGCGGCGAGGGCGTCGCGCTGCTCACCGGCCCGGTGACGTCGCCCACCATGGCGGCGCAGATCGCCCGGCTGCGGGCCGCCTATCCGGCCCTGCGCTGGCACGTCGGCGCCGGGGCGGGGCGCGAGGCGATCTACGAGGGCGCCCGCCGCGCCTACGGCCGACCGCTGGAGACGCTTCCCGATTTCGACCGGGCGCGCACCATCGTGGCGCTGGACGGCGATTTCCTGGATCTCGGCCCCGGTCAGGTCGGCCTATCCCGGCGTTGGAGCGAAGCCAGGCGCGCGGCCTACGCGGAGGGCCGCCTCCTCACCCTCCACGCCGCGGCACCGACCCCGACGCTGACCAGCGCGAAGGCCGATCATGGGGTCGTGGTCCCGACGGGACGCCTCGCGGACCTCGCCCGGAAGCTCCTGAACCTGGCCACAGGCGGCTCGGCCCCAGCGGGTGACGATCCCGTGGCTCGCTGGACCCGGAACGCCGGCGCTGCGCTCTCCGAGGCCAGGGGCGCCGGCCTCGTCACGGCCGGCCTGACCGCGCGTCCGGAGCTGCATGAGCTGGTCCACCGCCTGAACGGGGCTCTCGGCAACACCGGCACGACCCTGCGTCACACGGCGCCCGCAGCGGAGCCGGGGGCCGGTAGTCTCTCGGAGCTGACGGAGGCGATGGAGCGCGGCGCCGTCAAGGCGCTCATCGTGCTCGGCGCCAACCCGGTCTACGAGGCGCCCGGCGCCCTCGGTTTCGCCGCCCGGATGGCGCGCGTTCCGCTCAAGATCCATGCCGGGCTCTACTACGACGAGACCGGCGCCCATGCGGACTGGCACCTGCCCGCCGCCCATCCGCTCGAATCCTGGGGCGACATCCGTTCCCTCGACGGGACCGTGGGCCTGATCCAGCCGACGATCGCACCGCTCTACAACGGCCGCACGCTGCCGCAGATGCTGGCGTTCCTGGCCGGCGGCGAAGGCGGCGACGGGACCGAGGACGCGCTCGGCCTCCTCAAGGCGCGCTGGCGGACCGACGGCGAGGACGAGACGGCCTTCGAGGCCCGCTTCTCGGATGCCTTGCAGCGGGGCTTCTGGCCTGACAGCGCGCGGCCTGTTCAGGATGCCGCCCTCACCGGGCAGGTCCCGCCGGCCGCCGCGCTCTCCCCGGCCGTGGACGGGATCGAGGTGCTGTTCCGCCCCGATCCGACCGTCTGGGACGGCACCCATGCCGACCTCGCGTGGCTCCAGGAACTCCCCAAGCCCCTGACCAAGGTCGTGTGGGAGAACGTCGTCGCGGTCAGCCCCCGGCTCGCCGAGCGCGAGGGCATCGTTACGGGCGACATCCTGCGCGTCGAGGGGGGCGGCCGCGCCGTCGAGGGGCCTGCCTGGATCCTGCCCGGCCAGGCGGACGACACCGTCACCCTGACCCTCGGCTACGGCCGGGACGTGCCGGACCACCTGTCCCGAGGGCTCGGCTACGACGCCGCCCCCTTGCGACAGCCGGGATCGCCCTGGCGGCTCTCCGGGGCACGGCTGACGAAAACCGGGGAGCGGCGCATGCCGGTCACCACCCAGAACCTCGGGACCATGGAGGGGCAGGACATCGTCCGCGTGCAGGCGCTCGGCGCCGCGCCGGTGGGCGATCCGAAGGGGGCGCCGGCGCCCGCCTCCTTCTACCCTGCCCCGGAGAGCCAGGACCGCTGGGTCGCGGCGCAATGGGGCATGGCCATCGACCTCGACGCCTGCATCGGCTGCAATGCCTGCGTCACCGCCTGCCAGGCGGAGAACAACATCCCGGTGGTCGGGCGCGAGGAGGTCGGTCTCGGCCGCTGGATGGGCTGGCTGCGGGTCGACCGCTACTACGCGGGCGAGCTTGACGCGCCGACCACGCATTTCCAGCCGGTCCCCTGCATGCATTGCGAGCAGGCGCCCTGCGAGCTCGGCTGCCCGGTGGAGGCGACCCTGCACGACAGTGAGGGCCTGAACCTGCAGGTCTACAACCGCTGCGTCGGGACCCGGACCTGCCAGAGCTACTGCCCCTACAAGGTCCGCCGCTTCAACTATCTCGACTATACCGGCGGCATGACCCCGGTGGAGCAGCAGCAGCGCAATCCCGAGGTCACGGTCCGCGCCCGGGGCGTGATGGAGAAGTGCACCTACTGCATCCAGCGGATCACGGCGGCCCGGATCACATCGGCCAAGGACGCCCACGCCCCGATCCCCGACGGCGCAATCGAGACCGCCTGCCAGGGCGCCTGCCCGACCCGGGCGATCACCTTCGGCAACGTCGCCGATCCGGGCAGCAGGGTCTCGGCCGCCCGCAGGGACGGCCGCGAATACAGCCTGCTCGGGCACCTGAACACGCGGCCCCGGACCACCTACCTCGCCGGGCTCGCGCCCGCGGCCGATCCGAGCGGACGGGAGGGCTGAGCATGTCCGGTGCCCTCCTCGACGGAACGCCCGCCGGCCCCCTGATCCCGCCCGACGAGACGCTCCAGGGCATCGGCGGCGCGGTGAGCGCGATCCCGCTGACGCATCCCGGCAACCGGCGCTGGTGGATCGCCTTCGCGGGGGCAGCCTCGCTGCTGGGCCTGTTCGTCCTGACGCTGGGCTACCTGCTCTACGCGGGCCCCGGGATCTGGGGGAACAACAACGCCGTCGTCTGGGCCCTCGACATCGCGAGCTACGATTGGTGGATCGGTGTGGCGTCGGGAAGCCTGCTGGTCTCCGGCGTCCTGCTCCTGCTCGGGGCGGAATGGCGGGGGGCCGTGAACCGTGTCGCCGAGACCCTGGCGCTGCTCGCCACCGCGGCGGCCGGGCTCTATCCGATCATCCATCTCGGGCGGCCGTGGTTCTTCTTCTGGAACCTGCCCTACCCCAACACCTACAACCTGTGGCCGCAGTTCCGCTCGCCGCTGCTCTGGGATGCGATCGACATCGTGTCGTTCCTGGTGATCTGCGTGAGCCTCTGGTTCATCGGCCTGCTGCCGGATCTCGCCACGCTGCGCGACCGCGCGCATCTGGAGGCGATGCGCCAAGTGGACGCGAAGGCCCCGACCCGCAAGCGCGCGCTGCTGCGCGCGCAGGTCTACGGCATCCTCGCTTCGGGCTGGCGCGGCTCGGCGGCCCATTGGCAGATTTGGGTCCAGGCCTATCGGACGGTGGCGCTCCTCGGCGTGCTACTGGTGGTCTCGGTCCAGACCGGCGCCTCGGTGATGCTGGCGGGCTCGCTGATGCCGGGCTGGCACAGCACGCTGCTGCCGGTGACCTTCCTGGTGAACGCGGTCTATTCCGGCGTCGGCGTCACGGCGGTGATCGTGATGCTGATCCGCCTCGTCTACGGCCTGGCTGCCCTGGTGACCCCCCGCCACCTCGACGTGCTCGGGCGCCTGCTGCTCTGCCTCGGCTGCGCCAGCGCCTATTGCTACGCGGCCGAGTATTTCGACACGTTCCTCAACGGCGACGCGCAGGGGCGCGCCGTCCTGGTGCGCCGCCTGAGCGGCGACCACGCCCTGGTCTCCTGGACGGCGATCCTCTGTCTGGTCCTGCCCGCGCAGGTCCTGTGGTCCTCGCGCGCCCGCACGGCGCCGCTGGCCATCGCGGCGGTCGGCCTGCTGGTCGCAATCGGCGCCTATGCCGATCACGTCATGGTCCTCGTGGTGACCCTGACGCAGGATTTCCTGCCCTCCTCGAGGCTGCCCTACGGGGTGGATCTCTGGGGGATCGCCACCTTCGCGGGCTCGGTGGGCCTGTTCCTGACCCTGCTGCTGCTGTTCCTGCGCTACCTGCCGGCCATCTCCATCGTCGAGAGTCGCCGCCTCGCCCTGGCAGAAACTCCGGCCACCCGGGATGCCACTCGCGAGGCCTCGTTGCGGGCCGCGGCCCGCCCGGAGGAGCCTCCGGCCTCGGCGCCGCTCTGGGGCATCTCCGCCACCTTCGCGAGCCAGGCCGACCTCGCCGCCGCGCTCCAGGCCCTGTCCGGGATCAGCTCGGATTACGTCCGCCTCGACGGGCACGGGCCGGTGCCGATGCCCCGCACCCTGCGCGCCCTGGGCCTGGAGGGCCGCTCGATCCTGCCCTACGCCCTGGCCGGAGCCCTGCTCGGCGGCGCGGGCTTCCTCGCGATGTGCCTCTACGCCACGGCCTACGATTACGTCTTCCTGATCGGGGGACGGCCGCGCCTGTCCTGGCCCTCCTTCGTGGTGCCGAGCGTCTCCTTCGCGATGATGGCGGGCTGCGTGGCGATCCACCTCGCGCTCCTGGTGCTCAACCGCCTGCCGCGGCTGAACCACCCGGCCTTCAACATTCCGGGCTTCCTGCGCGCCTCGGACGACCGCTTCTTCCTCTCGGCGGAAGCGCGCGGCGACCGGTTCGACGCAGGCCGGATCGAGCGGCGGCTCGCGGGCCTGCCGGCCGAGGCCGGGCGGCCCCTCGAGATCCGGCGGATCCCGCGATGAGGATCGCCGTGCCGCTCGCCCTTCTTGCCCCCCTGATCCTCTCGGCCTGCGGTGAGGCCGACATGGCCGACCAGGCCCGGGCCAAGACCTGGGACAAGAACCCGTTCTTCCCGCGCGAGATCACCATGCGCCAACCGGTGGCCGGGACCGTGCCGCGGGTGGATCCCGCCCGTCCGGCGCCGCAGCCGGAGACCATCAGCCGGGACCTGCTCGACCGCGGCCGGCAGCGCTACGCGGTGTTCTGCACCCCCTGCCACGGACAGGACGGGCGCGGCTCCGGGATGATCGTGGCCCGGGGCTTCCCGCCGGCCGGCGACCTCACCGCCGAACCCGTGCGCAGGGCCTCCGCGGCCGACCTCTATGACGCGATCTCGAACGGCCGGAAGGCGATGTTCGGCATGGCGCAGATGATCCCCTCCGCCGACCGGTGGGCGATCGTCGCCTATGTCCGCGCGCTCCAGCTCAGCCAGGACGCCCCCGTGGCGAGCTTGCCGCCGGAGGATCGGACCAAGCTGGAGGCGACGCAGTGAGCCGCCCCGTCCTCTTGGGCCTCCTCGGGCTCGGATTGCTGGCGCTCTGCGGGCTCGCGGGCGGCTGGCGCGGCGGGGCCGCCTCCTACCTCGCCGCTTGGCTGGTCCTCCTGGCGCTGCCGGTGGGCGCGCTGCCGGTGATCATCGTGGCCGAGCGCTTCGGCCGGCGCGTGCGCGCGCGCGGCGGCGTCGAGATGCTGGCGGGCCTGCGCCGCCTCATGGCGCTGATGCTGGTGGCGGCGCTGCTGGGGCTGCCGCTGCTCGCCTGCACGGCCCTGCTCTATCCCTGGGCCGGCGCCTCGGCGCGCACGCCTCTGGCCGCCATCTGGTTCACGGTGCCGTTCTTCGTGGCCCGAGTGGTCGCCTATCTCGCCGCCTGGACCTGGCTGGCGCTCCGCTTCGCCCGGCCCTTCGACGCGCCGGGCGAGGGCCGGACCGTGCCGGCGGTGGGCCTCCACGCGGTGGTCGGCACGCTGTTCGTCACCGACGTGATCGGCTCCCTCGATCCGCGGCTCGATTCCGCGCTGCTCGGCCTCCTGGTTCTGACCGCCTGGAGCGGCCTCGCCTTCGCGGCGGCGATCCTGCTCGCCTGGGAGGAGCCGGAGCCGGTGGGCCGGGGCCGCACCCCGCCCGGGCGCGGCCGGCTCGTGCCCCTCGTCGTGCTGCTCGGGCTCTGGGCCTACCTGCACTTCGTGCAGTTCCTGATCGTCTGGTCGGCGAACCTGCCGCCCGAGGTGGCGTGGTACTTCGCCCGGGGCGGCTGGCTCGGGCGGACGCTCTCGATCGTGGCCGGCGCCGTCGTCGTGCTCGCCGGGCTCGCGACGCTCCGGCCCGGGCGCCCGACGACCCGGATCCTGGCCGGCGCCGCGCTCGCCGTGCACGCGCTGGAGATGTTCTGGCTCGTCACCCCCGCCCTGCGCGACCGGTTCGTGATCCGCCCGAGCGATGGCCTCGCCGCCGGGGCCGTCGCCTGCCTCGCCGCTGCGCTCCGGCCTGTCCTGCGGCCGCGCGCCGACCGGGTGCCCCCGGTCCGCCGCTCCGGGAGGCCGGCATGAGCGAGGACGGCCCCTCCGGCCTGATCCCGGCGATCCTGGCCGGGCTGGCCCTGCGCGGAACCGGCTTCCTGAACGGGCGGCCGCCCCGGCCGGCGGCCAACACCCAGCGCGATCCGCGCGATCCCGGGCACGAGACGCGCGACGTCAACGTCCGCAACACCGCGCTGGTGATGGCGGGCCTCGCGCTCACGGTCCTGGCGGTCGTCGGGATAATGGTCTGGCTGATGGAAACCTTCGCGGCGAACCAGCGCCGGGCCCTGCCGGCCCTGACGCCCCAGCAGACCGCCCGGCTCGCGCCGCCGCCGCCCAACCTCCAGGCCAATCCCTACGCCGATATCGACCGCGCGCGGGCGGCCGCCGAGGCGCGGCTCTCCGGCTACGGCTACCGGGACGCGGACCGCACCCGCGCCCGCATCCCGATCGGGCGCGCCCTGGACCTGATCGTCGGGCGCTCCCTCGAACCGGCGGAGCCCGCACAGCGATGACGTCGAGCCACGCCGCACTCCAACTCTGGCCCGCCGCGGTCTCCGCCACCGCGAGCGAGACCGACTGGCTCATCCTGGCCTTCACGGTGCTGACGCTGCTGCTGACCGTGCCGGTCTTCGTGGCGATCACCTATTTCGCCCTGCGCTACCGCGAGGGCTCCGAGGCGGACCGGAGCCCCTCCGGCATCCGCTCCAACCTCATCGAGATCAGCTGGATGCTGATCCCGTTCCTGCTGACGCTGATCTTCTTCGTCTGGGGCGCGCGGCTGTTCGTCGAGTCGAAGAACCCGCCCCCCGACGCCCTGGTGGTCGAGGCGATCGGCCGGCAGTGGATGTGGAAGTTCCAGCACCCGACGGGCCAGTCCGAGATCAACAACCTGCACCTGCCGATCGGCCAGCCGATCCGCCTGCACATCATCAGCCAGGACGTGATCCACGCCCTCTACCTGCCGGCCGTGCGGATGCAGGTGGCGGCCCTGCCCGACCGCTACACCGACCTGTGGTTCAAGGCCGACAAGACCGGCACTTATCACCTCTACTGCTCGGAATATTGCGGCACCGACCATTCCGTGATGGGCGGCGAGGTCACCTTCATGAACCCCGGCGACTACCAGGACTGGCTGACCCATGCCGGCGCGCAGCAGGGCAAGGTCGCGGCGGGCCGCGCCCTCTACGAGGCCTATGGCTGTGCCGGCTGCCACGAGCCGGGCTCGGCCGTGAAGGCGCCGAGCCTCGCGGGCCTCTACGGGTCCCAGGTGAAGCTCGCCGACGACCGCACCGTCACGGCCGACGCGGCGTGGCTGCGCGAAAAAATCCTGAACCCGAACGGCGACCGGCTCGCCGGCGGGGGCAAGCAGGTGATGCCGAGTTTCGCCGGCCGGATCCCGGCGGACGAACTCGGGACCCTGATCGACTTCCTGAAATCCTATTCGACTTCAAAGGCCGCGGACGCGACACGATGAGCGCATCGGGCAGCATCGGCGGCACCGCCCGCCGGGAACCTCACGCCCCGGAATCGACGATCGGGCGCCGGACCGACTACCTGCACGCGGAATCGACCCTGCGCTCGTGGTTCCTGACCACGGACCACAAACGCATCGCGATCCTCTACCTCGCCTCGATCACCGGCTTCTTCGTGATCGGAGCCCTGGCGGCCGGGGTCGTGCGCCTCGCGCTCGTCGTGCCGAACGGCGCGATCATGACCAACGACACCTACAACAAGGCCTTCACCATCCACGGCGTGGTGATGGTCTGGTTCTTCCTGATCCCGTCGATCCCCGCGACCTTCGGCAACTTCCTGATCCCGCTGATGATCGGGGCCAGGGACCTCGCCTTCCCGAAGCTCAACCTGACGAGCTGGTACGTGTTCATGGCGGGCGCCCTGTTCACCCTGGTCTCGGTGGTGCTGGGCGGCGTCGATACCGGCTGGACCTTCTACGCCCCGCTCTCCACCGCCTTCTCGAACACCTGGGTCCTGCCGGCGCTGATCGGCGTCACCATCGTGGGCTTCTCGTCGATCCTGACGGGCCTCAACTTCGTGGTCACGATCCACACCATGCGAGCGCCCGGCATGACGTGGTTCAAGCTGCCGATCTTCGTCTGGGCACACTACGCCACCAGCCTGATCTTCCTGCTCGCCACACCCGTCATCACCACGGCGCTGATCCTGCTGATCATGGAGCGCGCCTTCCACATCGGGGTATTCGACCCGGCCTACGGCGGCGACCCGGTGCTGTTCCAGCACCTGTTCTGGTTCTACTCGCACCCGGCCGTGTACATCATGGTCCTGCCCGGCATGGGGGTGATCTCCGAGATCGTCCCGGCCTTCGCGCAGAAGAAGCTGTTCGGCTACCGCTTCGTCGCCTACGCGTCGATCGGGCTCGCCTCGGTGACCTTCTTCGTCTGGGGCCACCACATGTTCGTCAACGGCCAGAGCGATCTGGCCTCGCTGGTGTTCTCGGCCCTGTCCTTCGCGGTGGCGGTGCCCTCGGCCGTGAAGGTCTACAACTGGACGGCCACGATCCATAAGGGCGCGCTGCGCCTCGACACGCCGATGCTCTACGCGATGGGCTATATCGGCCTGTTCGTGCTCGGCGGCCTCACGGGCCTCTACCTCGCGACGCTCGCCATCAACCAGCACATCCACGCGACCTACTTCGTGGTCGCGCATTTCCACTACATCATGGTCGGCGGTACGGTGCTGGCGTTCCTCGGCGGCCTGCACTTCTGGTGGCCGAAATTCACCGGCCGGATGTACAGCGAGCCCTGGGGCCGGGTCTCGGCGCTGCTGATCTTCATCGGCTTCAACGTGACCTTCTTCCCGCAGTTCATCCTCGGCTATCTCGGGATGCCGCGGCGCTACGCGACCTATCCGGCCGAGTTCCAGCTCCTCAACGTGCTGTCGTCGGCCGGCGCCACGATCCTGGCCGCCGGCTACATCTTCCCGATGCTCTACCTCGTCTATTCCCTGTGGTTCGGGCGGAGGGCGCCGGCCAACCCGTGGAACGCGAAAGGACTCGAGTGGGAGACCGCCTCGCCGCCGCCGACGCACAATTTCCTGTCGCCGCCCGAGGTGCCGCGCATCCCCTACGACTACCCGATCCAGGCCCAGGAATCCCGGGACCAGCACGGATGAGCGACGGGCTGGCCCACGGCGTCGGGGTCGCCCGCGCCGAGCATTTCGAGACGGTGGCACAGCAGCGCCAGGCGGCGACGCTCGGCATCTGGGCGTGGCTGATCACCGAGCTCCTGCTGTTCTCGGCGCTGTTCCTGGTGGCGCTGATCACCCGGATCCAGCACCCCGAGGCGACGGTCGCGGCGGCCAAGCACCTCAAGTTCTGGATCGGCGCCACCAACACGGTGGTGCTGATCTGCTCCAGCTTGACCATGTCGATGGCGATCGCGTTCTCGCGCATGGGCTGGCAGCGCGCCATGGTCCGGGCGATGCTCGCGACCGCCGCTCTGGGCAGCCTGTTCCTGGTGCTGAAAGGCTACGAGTACTATGCCGACTGGGACGAGCACATGATGCCGTTCCTGGCCGACCGCCCCTTTGCGCTCGCCGAGACACCGGCCTCGCGGCTGTTCATGAACCTCTACTACGTGGCGACGCTCCTGCACGCGCTCCACCTGTTCACCGGCATCGCGCTCCTCCTCGGCATGACCTGGATGGCCGCGAAGTCCGGGTTCCTCGCCCGGCACCAGAACTGGATCGAGATCTACGGCCTCTACTGGCACTTCATCGACCTCGTCTGGATCCTCGCCTTCCCGATCCTCTACGTGGTGAACCGGTAGGATGCGCAACCCCCTCGCGACCCTGAGCGCCGACGACCGCGCCCTGCTCCGGCGGCACCTCCGCACGCCCGGACTCACCTTCCTGGCGCTGCTGGCGCTCCTCGCCGTCAACGTCACGCTGGGTGCCACCCTGCCCTTCGCGCAGGTCTGGATCGTGGAGCTCCTCGTCGTCGCCGTGATGGTGGCGCTGATCCTTCTGGTCTCCATGGAGGTGATCCGCGAGCCGCCGCTGATCCGGCTGTTCTCGGGGCTGGGCTTCTTCTGGGTCGCCATCTTGGTCGGCATGACGCTCACCGACTATCTGGCACGCTGAACGGCGCGAAATCCGTTGTCCGGGCGGCCGAACACTCCTAAACGTCGCCGCTCCCCCGCCCTGCCCCGGCTGTAATCCGATGTGCGAACTGCTCGGCATGAGCGCCAACGTGCCGACCGACATCCGCTTCTCGTTCGCCGGCCTCGCCCGGCGCGGTGGTGAGACCGGGCCGCATGCCGACGGCTGGGGCATCAGCTTCTACGACGGGCGCACCTGCCGCAGCTTCCACGAGCCGGAGCCCAGCGCGCGCTCGCAGCTCGCCCGGCTGCTGCGCGACATGCCGATCAAGAGCCGGATCGTGGTCGCCCATGTCCGCAAGGCCAATCGCGGGCGGGTCAGCCTGGAGAACACCCACCCGTTCTCGCGGGAATTGTGGGGGCGCCGCTGGACCTTCGCGCATAACGGCCAGCTCAAGGGCGTGAAGCGGTTGCCTCTGGGCGTCTTCACGCCGATCGGCTCCACGGACAGCGAGCACGCCTTCTGCTGGATGCTCGGCCGCCTCCAGGATCGCTTCCGCGCCCTGCCCCGGCCCGAGACCCTGGACCGGGCCGTGGCCGACCTCGCCGGCGAGCTCCACGCGCTCGGCGTGTTCAACATGCTGCTCACCGACAGCCGCACCCTCTACGCCCATTGCGGCAAGCGGCTCTGCTATCTCACCCGCCGCGCGCCCTTCGGCAAAGCCACGCTGATCGACGAGGATTGGCAGGTGGATTTCGCCAAGGAGACGACCGAGCACGACGTGGTGACGGTGATCGCCACCCAGGCCCTCACACGGGACGAGTGCTGGACCGACCTCGCGCGGGGCGACGTCCTGACGCTGCGGGACGGGGCGATCCGCCTGTTGAGACCGACAGTCTAAGCACAGCTGTGACCCGTGCGAGGGTGCATGCCCGCGCCCGATGCGCTAGAAAGCCCGTAATTGGGAGAGCAGCGGCCGAATTTTCACGGGAGTTCGGTTCGACAAGCGATCCGCCTCGACCTTCTCGGGACCGGAGGTCGAGCCACGATGAGCTGACGAGTGCGACACGCATGACCCGCGACGACACCGATACCGTCCTGTCCCAGGAGGACGGGACTCGGGATGGCCGCCCGAACCTCACCCCCGGCATTCGCACGCATCTCGGGGAGCACCTGCGCACCGTCTACGAGCGGATCGGCGAGGAGACGATGCCGTCCCGCTTCGCCGAGCTGATCGAGAAGCTCGAGGCGGCGCTGCGTGCCCGCGGTGAGGCGATCGAGCCTGAATTCCGCAACGGCCTGCTCGCCGCGGTCCCGTCCTTGCGCGCCTTCGCGCTGTCGCTGACGTCGAACCCCGCCCGTTCGGACGATCTCGTCCAGGACACCCTGCTCAAGGGCTGGCAGCACCGCGCCCGGTTTCAGCCGGGGACCAATCTCAATGCGTGGCTGTTCACGATCCTGCGCAACATCTTCTACTCGGATCACCGCAAGCGGGTGCGGGAGGTCGAGGATCAGGACGGGTCCTACGCGGCCCGGCTCGCCACCGCGCCGCACCAGGGCGACCGGCTGGACGTCGAAGATCTGCAATCGGCGCTGGCCAAGCTGCCGCCGGACCAGCGCGAGGCCCTGGTCCTCGTGGGGGCCGAGGGCGTCTCCTACGAGGAGGCTGCCGCCATTATGGGCTGCAAGGTCGGCACGGTGAAGAGCCGCGTCAGCCGCGCCCGCGGCCGGCTGGCCGAACTCCTGGGCTACGACGAGGAGGATCTCGGCTCCGACCGGTTCATCCAGTCGGCGATGCCCAAGGACGCATGAGCGCGGCGCCGGCCTCGATCCGGCGCGCTGCAAAAAAGGATGCATCCGAATCCGGGGATCGGGCGTTACCGGCCCGAGCTTCGCCGCGTCTATGCGGCGGAACGCCACGGAACGGAGATGTCCCGTATGACCTTCAAGACCCTCATTGCTGCTTCGGCCCTTGTCCTGTCGCTGCCGCTGGCCGCCCAGGCCCAGGGAACGATCCCGGGTGCCGCGCGTGGCGCGGCCGCGGGTGCCGATGCGGCCGGCCCGGTTGGCGGCATTGTCGGCGGTGCCGTCGGAGCGGCCACCGGCACGGTGGGCGGCATCCTCGGCGTCGACATGGCGCCGCGCTTCCGCAGCTACGTCCGCGAGCGCAACGTCCGCTCGTACGACTATGACGGCCGCGTCGCCGTCGGCACCACGCTGCCGGCCTCGGGCGTGACCTACTACGACGTGCCGAGCGAGTACCATGTGCAGCCGGGCTACCGCTACACTGTGGTGAACGATCGCCCGGTGCTGGTGGACCGCAGCCACCGCATCGTCGAGGTCATCGACTGATCCTGCGGGCCGGTCCCGTACCGGCCCGCGGGGCCCCGGAGCCCCGCTCCGGGGCCCTCTCCCATACGCGGCCCTCGGCGGCGCAACACTTCGCCCGACCAGCCGTTGAGATGCCGTTCGACCTGTGAGGCGGCCATGAGCGACGATCAGAGCGAGCATGGTGCGACGCTGCCGGAACCGGTGCGCGACCATCTCGGACAGCAACTGCGCGGCGTCCTGCCGGTGGGACCCGACAAGCCGCGCTTCCTCGGCGACGACCCGGTGCCGGACGTGTTCGAGCCGCAGATCCGCCGGCTCGAAACCCGGCTGAAGACCCACGAGGAGGGCACCGTCGCCGTCGGCCAGGCTCTCGATCAGATCCTCGATGCCCTCGGCGTCAAGCCGGAGGACAAGGACAAGCCGGAGGGCTGAGCCCGGGCCCGCTTGCCTCAGACCCGCGGCTTCCCGGCCAGGATGTCGCGGATTTCGGACAGGAGCTTCACGTCGGCCGGCACCTCGGCGGCCTTCTCCGGCTGCGCGGCCTGCGCGTGCTGGAGTTTGTTCATCGCGCGGATCACCAGGAACAGCACGAAGGCGACGATCAGGAAGTTCAGGGTCAGGGTCAGGAACTGCCCGTAGCCGAGCACCGCGCCCTGCTTCTTGGCGTCCGCGTAGGGCAGACCGGCCTGCACCTTGGACGAGAGCGGGATGTAATAATTCGAGAAATCGAGCCCGCCCGTGACCGCGCCGATCACCGGCATGAACAGGTCCTGGACGGCCGAATTGACGATGGCTCCGAAGGCCGCGCCGATGATCACGCCGACCGCGAGATCGACCACGTTCCCGCGCAGCGCGAACTTCTTGAATTCCTCGAGCATCCGCCAGCCCCCCCCGCCGAATACCGCCAAGATAGGAGACGGTGCCGCGAAGGCCAGCGCCTATTCCGGCGCGGACCGGCCGCCCGTGGCCAGCGCCGGCCGGTCCTCGGCCACGGCCGCCAGCTCCGCCTTGACCCGGCGGCGGTACTGGGCGGCGACCACCGGGATGGTCAGCAGGTAGCCGGCGCTCACCGCCACCAGCGCCTCGAACGGGTAGCTGATCAGGATGCCGAAGGCCGCCACCCCGAACAGGAAGATCGGCAGGACGAGGCCCCGCGGCACCCGCTTGCCCATGGTCTTGCCCGAGTAGGTCGGGACCGTGGAGACGACGAGCAGCGCGATGCACAGGACGTAGACCAGCACCGCCGGCGCCGCCCAGGTCTCGATCCCGAACCCTAAGAAGTGCATGTAGAGCGGCAGCATCGCGGTGAGCGCCCCCGCCGGGGCCGGCATGCCGACGAAGAAATCCTTCTTCCATTCCGGCCGGTTCGGGTCGTCCAGCATGGCGTTGAAGCGGGCGAGCCGCAGCGCCATCGCGATGGCGAAGATCAGCGCCACGATCCAGCCGGCCGACTTCAGGTGGAACAGCACGAAGCCGTAGAGGATCAGCGCCGGGGCGCAGCCGAAATTGACGAAGTCAGCGAGCGAATCGAGCTCCGCCCCGAAGCGCGACGTGCCCTTGAGCAGCCGCGCCACCCGCCCGTCGATGCCGTCCAGTACGCCCGCCGCCACCACCGCGATGACGGCCGGCTCGAACTTGCCCTCGAAGGCCAGCCGGATCGCGGTGAGCCCGAGGCAGAGCGCCATCAGGGTGATCATATTGGGCGCGATCATCCGGAACGGCACCGGCTTGAACCGGCGCGGGCGCGGCTCGTTCGGATCGGGCGCGAAGGGTGGGAAAAGCTCGTCCATGGCCTCAGATCCGCTTGAACAGCCGCTCCGGGCCGCCGCCGAGATCGGCCAGAATCGTCTCGCCGGCCACCGCCTTCTGCCCGAGCCCCACTAGGACGGTGGATCCCGCCGGCAGGTACACGTCCACCCGCGATCCGAAGCGGATCAGGCCGAACCGCTCGCCGACGCCGAGCACGTCGCCCGCCGCGACGAAGCCGACGATGCGCCGGGCTACGAGACCGGCGATCTGCACCACGCCGACGCGCTTGGGCTGGCCGGCATGGCTGGTCTCGATGACGAGCCCGTTGCGCTCGTTGTCGTCGCTGGCCTTGTCGAGCTCGGCGTTGAGGAACAGGCCCGGCGTGTAGTGGATCTGGCCGATCCGCCCGGAGACCGGCACGCGGTTCACGTGGCAGTCGAAGACGTTCATGAACACGGAGACGCGCAAGGTCGGCACCTGCGGCAGATCGAGCTCGGGCGGCGGCAGGACGGTGGCGATGAGGTTCACGCGCCCGTCGGCGGGCGAGACCACGAGCCCGTCCGCCACCGGGGTGACCCGCTCCGGGTCACGGAAGAAATAGCAGACCCAGAGAGTGAGGATCAGGAAGATCCAGCCGAAGAACTGGGAGAAGTAGCCGGCCAGCACCGTGAGCACGATGCCGATCAGGATGAAGGGATAACCCTCTTTGTGGATCGGCACGAGCGTCCGGCGGATCGTCTCGATCAGGTCTGTCATGGGTTTTTCGGACTCACGGGGCCGCGGGCGGGCGGACATGTCGGACGCGCGGATGGCAGCCCGCCGGGCTGCCGTCAACTTTCCGACGGTCGCGGGCTGCCGCACGGCCGGGTTCTTAGACCGTCCCCCGCGCCGGAGGATCGGCGCTCCGGGATCGCCGCGCGCCTCTGTCACAGACGCGACGATGCTCATGCATCTCTGGCCGCCGCGCACTCTCCTCCTTCGTGCGGGGAGAAGGGCTTGCAACATCGTCGAAGGCCGGGTGGGGTTTGCAGGGCACGAGCCCGATTTCACGGTCCGTGCCCGGCTGTGCCGGCCGCCTGACCGCCACCACCGACTCGACGCGGCGGTGGCGGAAGCCTACCGCTGGCCCTCCGATCACCCGCCGAGGAGATCCTGGCGCTGCTCTTCGCCCTCAACCCGGCGCGCGGCGGCCGGGCGCTGACATCAGGGATTCCCACCATGGTCGCACGCATCGCCCTCCTCGGCCTCGGCGCGATGGGCTATCCCATCGCCCGCAACCTCGCGGCCAAGCGCGGGTCCGAGGCCGAGACGATCGTCGCCGTGGATGCCGATCCGGCGCGCCTCGCCGGGCTCGACGCGCCGGGCCTCCTCGCCACGGTGGATCCGGAGGCCGTCGACGCCGCCGAGGTGCTGTTCCTGTGCCTGCCGAACGGCGACGTGGTCGAGGCGGCCTTGTTCGGCCCTGGCGGGGTCGCCGGACGTCTCGCGCCCGGGGCGGTCGTGGTCGATCTCAGCACCATCGCGCACGCCAAGGCCCTGGCGCTCGGCCGCGCCCTGGAGGCGACCGGGCGGCGCTTCGTCGATGCGCCGGTCTCCGGAGCGCCCGCCGGCGCCGAGGCCGGGACGCTCACGGTGATGTGCGGCGGTGATGCCGACACGGTTGCGGCGGTCCGCCCGCTTCTGGAGCGGATTGGCACGAGCGTCCTCCACATGGGCCCGACCGGGTCCGGCCAGCTCACCAAGACCATCAACAACGTGCTCTACGACATCAACATCGCGGCGCTCGCGGAGGTGCTGCCGATGGCCGTGGCCATGGGGCTCGATCCCGCGCAGGTCGCGCATGTGGTCACGACGGGCACGAGCCGGAGCTACGCGTCGCAATACTTCGTGCCGCGTATCCTCCAGGGGCGCTTCGACGAGGGCTATCCCTTGGGCGCGGCCTACAAGGATCTCGTCGCCGCCGCGGCGATCTCGGCCGAGCGCGGCTTCCCGATGCCGGTCACGGCGGCGGCCACCGCCACCTACCAGATCGCCCTGCGCCAGGGCCATGCCGAGAAGGACAAGGGCGCGATGGTGCTGCCGTTCGAGGATCTGCTCGGGGTCAGGGTGCGGACGCGGGCATAGGGACGCCGTGTCCGAAGCGGGCTTGCTCGACCTCTGCGCCGGGAACCGGTCGCGCGCCGCAACGGCCCGGGGTGGCGCGGGCGATCGAACCCTGCACGCCGACTGTCCCACCCTGGCCCTCATCCTGAGAGGCCCGCTGACGCGGGCACCTCAGGATGAGGAGGGTTGATGGGATCCGTCTCGCGCAATGCGACGATCGCGCCTGCCTGCACGTCCCGCGGGACTACGGCAGCTTGAGCACGTCCTTGAGCGGCATCACCGCCACCACGTCCCCCGACCTATCCGTGATCTCGAAGGATTGCCCGGCCAGCACCGCGCCGTCGACCTGCTGGATCTCCAGAAGCGAGCGGGCGGAGCGCTCGGCCTCGGTGCGGGCGGCGTCGAGATCGGGCAGGTCGGCGCCGTCGAGATCCTCGACCAACCACCGACCGTCACGGATATGGATGTAGTAGCGCGGCATGCCCGGCAAACCGCTTCCGCCGCCTCCGGTTGCGTCCCGGGGCGCCGGCGCGGAGCGACTGTGGCTTTTCAGTCACTCCGCGGGCTCGGTCTCCGGCACGGCCCCGTGTCCCGCGCGCACCGGCAGCACCGGCGCGTCGGCCCGCTGGAGCACCTCCAGCGCCGCATCAGCCTCCCGCTGGCGGTCCCAGAGCGCCGCGTAGACGCCCCCTGCCTCAAGCAACTCCGCATGGGTGCCGCGCTCGACGATGCGGCCGTGGTCGAGCACCAGGATCGCGTCGGCGTTGACCACCGTGGACAGCCGGTGGGCGATCACCAGGGTGGTGCGGCCGCGGCTCACCCGGTCGAGGGCCGACTGGATTTCCGCCTCGGTGAAGGAATCGAGCGCCGAGGTTGCCTCATCGAGAACGAGGATCGGCGGCGCCTTCAGGATGGTCCGGGCGATGGCGACCCGCTGCTTCTCGCCGCCCGAGAGCTTCAGGCCGCGCTCGCCCACCGGCGTATCGTAGCCCTCCGGCAGGCTCGACACGAAGCCGTCGATCTGGGCGAGCCGGGCCGCCTCGCGCAGCTCCGCGTCGGTGGCGTCGGCCCGGCCGTAGCGGATGTTGTAGCCGATCGTGTCGTTGAACAGCACCGTGTCCTGCGGGACCATGCCGATGGCCGCCCGCAAGCTCGCCTGCGTCACCGCGGCGATGTCCTGCCCGTCGATGCTGATCCGGCCGGCGGACGGCTCGTAGAACCGGAACAGCAGGCGCGAGAGCGTCGACTTGCCGGCTCCCGAGGGACCCACCACCGCCACGGTCTGGCCCGCCGGGATCGTGAAGGAGACGCCCCGCAGGATCGGCCGCTCGGGATTGTAGGCGAAGCGCACGTCCTCGAACCGCACCGTGCCGCCCGCGACCTTGAGCGGCGCGGCGCCCGGCCGGTCGGCGATCTCGGGGTTCTGCCCGAGGATGCGGAACATGTCGTCGATGTCGATTAGCGCCTGTTTGATCTCGCGGTAGATCATCCCCATGAAGTTGAGCGGCATCGAGAGCTGCACCAGCATCGTGTTGGCGAGCACGAAGCCGCCGATCGTGGTGCGCCCGGCCAGGATGTCCCGGGCGGCGAGCCACATCACCACGGTCATGCCCAGCGTGAAGATCACCGCCTGGCCGGCATTGAGCACCGCCAGCGACACGTAGGTCTGCGTCGAGGCCTTTTCGTATTTCGCCATCGACTCGTCGTAGCGAGCCGCCTCCCGGCGCTCGGCGCCGAAGTATTTGACCGTCTCGTAATTGAGCAGCGAATCGACCGCCTTGGTGTTGGCGTCGGTGTCGGAGGCGTTCATCCGGCGGCGGATGGCGATCCGCCACTCGGTCGCCTTGTAGGTGAAGGCGAGGTACGCCGCGACCGTGATGAAGGCGGTGAGCGCGTAGAGCCAGTTGAACTCGTAGGCGAGCACGCCCAGCACCAGCACGAACTCGATGATGGTTGGCACCAGCGTCAGCACCATCAGGCGCGACAATTCCTCGATGCCGGCGCGGCCGCGCTCCAGCACCCGGGTGAGGCCGCCGGTCTTGCGCTCCAGGTGGAAGCGCAGGGACAGGCGGTGCATGTGCTCGAAGGTCTGCAGCGCCAGCCGCCGCACCGCGTGCATCGCCACCTTGGCGAACAGCCCGTCGCGCACCTGGGTGAGGGCCGACATCGCGATCCGTGA
The DNA here is from genome assembly GCF_054611515.1 of Methylobacterium sp. CM6257. Taxonomy (NCBI): domain Bacteria; kingdom Pseudomonadati; phylum Pseudomonadota; class Alphaproteobacteria; order Hyphomicrobiales; family Methylobacteriaceae; genus Methylobacterium; species Methylobacterium sp. CM6257. The sequence goes on along the minus strand of NZ_CM137735.1, from coordinate 2,609,018 downwards.
GACGCCGTAGAGGGCGATCAGCAGCATCGGCGCGGCGAGCAGGCCGTTGGGCGCCGGCGCGTCCTTGCCGCCCACCGCCGCGACCAGCGCGTCGGTGATCCACTTGAAGGTGAACGGCGTCACCATAGTCACCAGTTTGGCGGCGAGCAGCAGGCCGAAGGCCAGGAAGACCCGCCGCTGCAGGTCGGGCCGGCCGTGGGGCCAGAGATGCGGCCAGAGCCGGCGGTAGGTGGCGATCAGCCCGGGGCGCTCGGCCGGGTGTGCTCGCCCGGCCGGGCGCGCGTTGGTGTCGGTCATGCGGGTTTCGGTGCGGAAGGAGTCTCGTGAGATCCGCATATAGGCGTGTGGCCACGCGGGATCACCCGCGCCGCGCGCAGGGCACCACCTCACGCCCGCCAGAACGGCTTCCGGATCTCCGCCTGGATGCACCACGGGTCCAGGCCCGCGTCGCGGATCTGATCGGGATGCAGGGCGGCGAGCGCCTGCCGGGTCCGGATGCGGTGCAGCCAGATGACGGGCGCGGACGGGCTCCCGGCGGGGCGGATGGAAGCAGGAGACGAGGAGAGCGTGACGGTGGGCATCGCGAACGATCCGGTGGCAGGGGTGCAGTCCGGCCGGGATTGCTGGCGCAGAATTGATCCGATACAGATCTCGGATCAATCGAAACATTGACCTCGGAGCAATGATGCGGCCCGCGGATTTCCGGTCTGTCGCCGACGCCATCGCGGCCGACATCGCGGCGGGCCGGCTGCGACCGGGCGAGCGGCTGCCGCCCCAGCGCGACTTCGCCTATGCCCGCGGCATCGCGGTCTCGACGGCCAGCCGGGTCTACGCGGAACTGGCGCGTCGGGGATTGACCACCGGCGAAGTCGGACGGGGCACCTATGTCCGGTCCGATCCGGGCCGGGCCGGGCCGCTCCAGCCGGAGCCGCCGGCGGCGGCGATGGACCTCCAGCGAACCCATTCCCGCCTGCCGGAACAGGAAGCGGTCCTGGCCGAGACCCTGGCGGCGCTGGCCCGTGGCGGCCCCGAGATCGGGTTCAGCCAGCACGGCCCCGGCGGCACGGCCGGCGCCCGCGCCGCCGCCGCCGCCTTCCTGGCGCGCGACGGCTACGCTCCCGATCCCGCCGACATCCTGTTCACCGGCAACGGGCGGCAAGCGCTCGCTGCCGCCCTGGCCGCCCTGGCCGCCCCGGGCGAGCGGATCGGCTGCGAGCCGCTCACCTACCCGGTGGTGAAGGGCATCGCGGCCCGGCTCGGGATCACCCTGGTGCCGGTCGCCATGGACGCGGAGGGGATGTGTCCGGATGCCCTCCTCGAGGCGCATCGGGTGGCGCCGCTGAGCGGCGTCTATCTCCAGCCGACCCTGCACAACCCCCTGGGCGTCACGATGGGCCCGGGGCGGCGAGCCGAACTCGCCGGGCTCCTCGACAGGACCGGGCTCACGGCCATCGAGGATGCGGTCTACGGCTTCCTCCTCGACACGCAGCCGCTCGCCAGCCTCGTGCCGGACCGGACGATCCTGGTGGACAGCCTTTCGAAACGGGTGATGCCGGCGCTGACGGTCGGCCTGATCGCGGCACCCCCGCACCTGACCGACCGGCTCGCGGCCTCCGTGCGCCAGGGGGCCTGGAGCGCGCTCGGCCTGTCGCTCGCGGCCGGCATGCACTGGATGGTCGGCGGCTCGGCGGCCTCGCTCGCTGCGGCCAAGCGCCGGGACGCTGCCGCCCGGCAAGTCATCGCCCGTGAGGCGCTGGCGGACCTGCGGGTGGTGGGCGATCCCCATGCCTACCATCTCTGGCTCGAATTGCCCGAGACGTGGCGAGCCGAGGCCTACGCGGCGGCGGCCCTGCGGCAGGGCATCGCCCTCCTTCCGGCCCCGGCCTTCGCGGTTCATCCCGGCCACGCGCCGAACGCCGTGCGCCTCGCCCTGGCAGCCCCATCACGGGAGGATCTCGACCGCGCCCTGCGCCGCCTGCGCCGGCTCGCCTTCGCGGGGGACGATCAGGTCGTGGAGTGAGGTCCGCTCGATACGGTTCCGCTCGGATCGCTCCGACGCGCGGTCGTTTTTATGCGCGCGGCGAGACGATCCAGCGGCGCCACGCTCGCCATGTCGTGCTTGTCGGGGTTGCGGCACGGCGCTCGCGATGATCGGGTGGGTTGATCGCCCGCAGCGGACCAGGGCGGCGGACCGGTGACGCACACGCCGCGCCGGCCCTCCGTCAAACCTCCTGTGCTGCCAAGGCGGTGCCGCGTCACCCGGCGCGCCACGACTGCCCGCCGATCAGCCGCGCTTGTCGGCCGGCAGCACGAAGATCTGGCCCGGGTAGATCAGGTCCGGATCCCGGATCTGGCTCTGGTTGGCGTCGTAGATCACCGTGTAGCGCTCGCCCCGGCCATAGGTGCGCTGGCTGATCCGCCAGAGGTTGTCGCCGCGGGTGATCTTGGCCGTGCTTATCTCCGGCACGAACACCGCCCCGACCCGAGCCGGGCCGCCCGTCTCCGCCGCGAGATGACGGGCATCGGGGGTCGAGGCGGGCTCGGCGGGCTCGGCGGGCTCGGCGGCGCGGTCCGCACCCTCGGAATGCACCTGCATCCCCTGCCCGTCCCGGTGGGGCTGATCCTTTGTGCTGCCGTGGCCGCCGGACGGTCCCGGCGCGGCGGGCTCGCGGGCGGCGATTTGCGCCGAAGGCTCGGGCACCGACAGCGGCACCTCGGCCCGGGCGCCCACCTTGCCGGTGGCGGCATCGATCTGGTCGATCCGAACCTGATACTGGCCGGGCTTGACCCCCCGCCCGATCGTGAAGCTCGCCCGGCCGTCCGGGCCGATGCTGCCTGGGGCGATCAGCGTGTCGTTGAGGTAGAGCCGGAGCGTCGCGCCCGGCGTGCCGGTCGCCGTCACGAACAGCCGCCCACTCCCCTGCACATCGACGCTGACGATCCGTGCGGGCTGGGCCGCCCTGGAACCGGACGATTCTGGCGTCCCGCCATGCTCCGCCCGCCGGCCGGGTGCGCCCGCATCCGCCATCTTGGCGCGGGGCGGCGCCGCGGAAGCGGGCGCGCCGGGCTGCGACAGGACCACGGTCGCCGCGTCCGGAGCGGTCAGGGCGACCAGCGGCTGGCGGTCGCGGCCGGAGGCGACGTCGACCGCCACGCTCTGCTTCGAGCTGGCCGCGCGCCCGTCCTTGGCCGTCATGCGCAGGCGGATCTCGCTGGAGCCCGCCGGCAGCGCCGGGGGCACGATGACGAATTGCCCGCTCGTGTCGGCGGTCGCCTTCGCCACCGGCTTGCCGTCGACCAGCATCTCGACCACGGCGTGCGGCGCCCCGCGCCCGGCCACGACGGTGTCGCCGTTCGGCTCGACCCTGACGATGTCGAAGCGCGGGACTTCGGCCGCGTCGGGCTCGGCCGCCGGCGGCTTGTCGGGCGTGCCGATCCGCGCGGAGCGGGTGTCTTGCGGCGGCGCGGACGGTGTGGTCTCCCCCGGAACCGCCGCTTCCGGCTTGGCTGGGCCGCTCCTGTTGTCGCGGAGATCGATAGCCGGGGCGGTGCGGCTCGCCATCGTCCCGGGATCGGCGAGGCCCCGCAGGCTGCCGTTCGGCGCCGGCGCCGAGGAGGCGGGGCGCTCGGCCCCGTGCCGCCCGGTCAGCCGCCGCAGGGACTCGCCGCCGAACAGGGCCAGCACGAGCCCGAGGCCGCCGAGAAGGCCGGCGAGCGCCAGGGCGAGACTGCGCCGCACCTGTCTCGACATCGCCACAATGGCCTCCCCTGATCCTGCAGCCTGCCCGGCTGTCCGCCCGCGCGAAAACCGTCGACGTCGCCGCCCATAATACCGTACATGGTCCCGACACCAAGCCGTCCCGCCGCTCAGGCGGGTGAATCCCACGCGAATTCAGCAGTTTGGCGCGTGGAGCGCCGGGCGCGGGGCAATTCCTGGACGGCTCGCAACGGACGCGTGATGGAGGGCGCCGGATGGCCCCGGTGAGGACAGTCTGTGTCTATTGCGGCTCCGGCTTCGGCCGGGACCCCGCCTTCCGCGAGGCCGCGGAGGTCCTCGGGACCACCCTCGCGGAGGCCGGGATGCGCCTCGTCTACGGCGGCGGCGATGTCGGCCTGATGGGCACGGTGGCACGGGCGGCGCTCGCCGCCGGCGGCCACGTCACCGGCATCATCCCGGACTTCCTCCAAGCGCGGGAGCACATGCTCGACGACGTCCAGGAGACCGTGGTGGTGCCCGACATGCACACCCGCAAGCGCCTCATGTTCGAGCGCTCAGATGCCTTCGTGACGCTGCCCGGCGGCATCGGCACCCTGGAGGAGCTGGTGGAGCAGCTGACCTGGGCGCAGCTCGGGCGGCACCGGAAGCCGGTGATTCTGATCTCGGTCGCCGGCTTCTGGGCGCCGCTGCTGGCACTGTTCGACCACATGCGCGGCCACGGCTTCATCCGCGAGGGGCTCGATCTGAGCTACCTCGTCGCCCGGGAGGCGGGTGCGGTGGTGCCGATGCTGCGCGAGGCCGGCCACGAGCCCGATCCCCAGGCCGAGGACATCGTCCAGCGGCGCATGTAGGCGGCCCGGGCGGGATCGAGCGCAGAGGTGCCCGCGCGGCGATGAGGATCCCAAGGATGCGTGTTCCGATTCTCGCGGCCCTGCCGCTCGCCCTGCTGGCCGGTGTGGCGTCGGCGGAGGAGGGGCCGGTCCTCCAGACCCTGGACTACGCCAACACCCGCTATTCGGATCTCGGCCGGATCAACGCCGGCAACGTCTCGCGGCTCAAGGTGGCGTGGACCTTCTCCACCGGCGTGCTGCGCGGTCACGAGGGGGCACCGATCGTGGTCGGGCACGTGATGTACGTGCACACGCCGTTCCCGAACATCGTGTACGCCCTCGACCTCGATCACGATGGCCGGATCCTGTGGCGCTACGCCCCGCGGCAGGATTCCAGCGTGATCGCCGTGATGTGCTGCGACACGGTCTCGCGCGGCCTCGCCTACGCGGACGGACGCCTGTTCCTGCAGCAGGCCGACACGACGGTCGTTGCCCTCGACCCGGAGACGGGCGGGGTGCTGTGGTCGGTGAAGAACGGCGATCCGGGCCGCGGCGAGACCAACACCGCCACGGTCCTGCCTGTCCATGGCAAGCTCATCGTCGGCCTCGCAGGGGGCGAGTACGGGGCGCGCTGCCACGTCACCGCCTACGACCAGGCGACGGGCCAGCGCCTCTGGCGCGCCTACGCCACCGGGCCGGATGCCGACATGCTGGTCGACCCGGAGAAGACCACCGAGCTCGGGCGCCCGATCGGGAAGGATTCCTCCCTGAAGAGCTGGGAGGGCGACCAGTGGCGGACCGGCGGCGCCTGTAGCTGGGGCTGGTTCGCCTACGATCCGGAGCTGAACCTCGTCTATTACGGCACCGGCAATCCCTCGACCTGGAACCCGGCGCAGCGCCCGGGCGACAACCGCTGGTCCATGGCAATCATCGCCCGCGATGCCGATACCGGCCTCGCCCGCTGGGTCTACCAGATGACGCCCCACGATCAGTGGGACTACGACGGCGTCAACGAGATGATCCTCACCGAGCAGGAGATCGGCGGGCGCTTCCGCAAGGTGCTCACCCATTTCGACCGCAACGGCTTCGGCTACACGCTGGACCGGGCCACGGGCGAGTGGCTGGTGGCGGAAAAATTCGACCCGAGCGTCAACTGGGCGCGTCGGATCGCCATGGATCCGGCCGCCCTCGATTACGGCCGCCCGGTGGTCGACAAGCGCTACGCGCCGGGCGAGGCCGACGAGGACGAAACGACGAAAAACATCTGCCCCGGCGCGCTCGGCGCCAAGAACCAGCAGCCCGCTGCCTATTCGCCTGTGACGCGCCTGTTCTACGTGCCGACCAACCACATGTGCATGGATTACGAGGCGTTCCGCGTCACCTACACGCCCGGTCAGCCCTATGTCGGTGCGACGCTCACCCTGCACCCGCCGGAGGGCACCGACAGGACCGGGGCGTTCATCGCCTGGGACGGCGCTCAGGGCCGGATCGCGTGGACGATCCCGGAGTCCTTCTCGGTCTGGTCGGGGGCGCTCGCCACCGCGGGTGACGTGGTCTTCTACGGCACCCTCGAAGGCTACCTGAAGGCGGTCGATGCCCGGGACGGGCACGAGCTCTACCGGTTCAAGACGCCGTCCGGCATCGTCGGCAACGTCACCACCTACCTGCACGCCGGAAAACAATACGTGGCCGTGCTCTCCGGCGTCGGCGGCTGGGCCGGGATCGGGCTGGCGGCCGGGCTCACCGATCCCGCCGACGGTTCGGGAGCGGTGGGCGGCTACGCGGCCCTGTCGCAGTACACGGCGCCGGGCGGGCAGCTCACGGTGTTCGAACTGCCGGAGTGAGGCCGGACTGCCGGGTCCCGATGAAGTCTACGAAGGCGCGCAGCGGTGCCGGCAGGTGCCGCCGGCCCGGATAGTACAGGAACGGCCCCGGAAAGACCTGCCACCAGGGCTCCAGGACCGGCTCCAGGGCGCCGCTGTCGAGGTGCGGGCGCAGCCAATCCTCGAACAGGTGGATGATCCCGGTCCCCGCGACCGCGGCTTCCACCGCGAGGTCGCTGGCACCGACGCGCACGATCAGCGGCCCGGACGGGTCCACGCGGACGATCTCGCCGTCGCGCTCGAACTCCCATGGCGCCGTCAGGCTGCCGCTCGGGAACCGGCCGAGCAGGCAGGCATGGCCCAGCAGGTCGCGCGGATGGGCCGGCCGGCCGCGCTTTTCGAGATAGGCCGGCGCGGCGGCGGTGGCGAAGCGCTGCCGCCGCGGCCCGATCGGCACGGCGATCATGTCCTGCTCCAGCCGATCGTCGTAGCGGATGCCGGCGTCGCAGCGCGCCTCGAGCACGTCGACGAACCCGTCCTCGGCGACCACCTCCAGGCGGATCTCCGGGTAGGCTGCCAGGAAGGACGGGACGATCGCCGGCAGGACGAGGCGTGCCGCGCTCAGCGGCACGTTCAGCCGGAGCGTCCCGGCCGGCCGGTCGCGGAAGCCGTTCACCACGTCGAGGGCGGACTCCACCTCGGCCAGAGCCGGACCGAGCCGCTCGAGCAGGCGCGCACCGGCCTCCGTGGGCGCGACGCTGCGCGTGGTCCGGTGCAGCAGGCGGACGCCGAGGCGCGCTTCCAGCCGACGCACCGCCTCGCTGAGGCTCGACGCGCTCCCGCCGCTGGCACGCGCGCCGTCGCGGAAGCCGCCGGCCCGCGCCACGGTCATGAAGGCCGTCAGATCCGCGAGATCCATCGTCATCGTTCGAAAACCCGCACAGGCCGTGCCGATTGTCGCGGCTTATCCGTCCAGTCCGTCGCGTCTAGATCCGGGCGCCAACAGGAGATTCGCCATGACCGACATCGCGCAGGCCGGGACGTTCCAGCTCGGCGACCGCAGCGTGAAGCGGCTCGGTTACGGGGCCATGCAGCTTGCCGGGCCCGGGGTGTTCGGGCCGCCCAAGGACCGCGCCACCGCGGTCGCGGTGCTGCGCGAGGCCGTGGCGCAGGGCGTCGACCACATCGACACCAGCGACTTCTACGGGCCGCACGTCACCAACCAGGTCATCCGCGAGGCGCTCCACCCCTATCCCGACGACCTCGTGATCGTCACCAAGGTCGGCGCTAGGCGCGGCGCGGACGCCTCTTGGAATCCGGCCTTCTCGGCCGCGGAACTGACCCAGGCCGTCCACGACAACCTGCGCAACCTCGGGATGGACGCCCTCGACGTGGTCAACCTGCGCCTGATGTTCGACGTCCACGGCCCGGCGGAGGGCTCGATCGAGGCACCCCTCACCGTGCTGGCGGAGCTGCAGCACCAGGGCCTGATCCGCCGGATCGGCCTGAGCAACGCCACGCCGCGGCAGGTCGCCGAGGGGCGCCGGATCACCGACATCGTCTGCGTGCAGAACCAGTACAACCTCGCGCACCGGGGCGACGACGGGTTCATCGATGATCTCGCCAAGGCCGGGACGGCCTACGTGCCATTCTTTCCGCTGGGCGGGTTCAGCCCACTCCAGTCGAGCACCCTGTCCGAGGTGGCGGCCGGGCTCGGCGCGACGCCGATGCAGGTGGCGCTCGCGTGGCTGCTGCGCCGGGCGCCCAACATCCTGCTGATCCCGGGGACTTCCTCCCTCGGCCACCTGCGCGAGAACCTCGCGGCGGCCGCGCTGAGCCTTCCGGATGAGGCGATGGCCGCCCTCGACCAAATCGGGGCAGCCTGAGGGGCAGTCGTCCTGTTCCCGACCTCATCCTGAGGTGCGGGCCGCAGCGGCCGCCTCGAAGGAGCCCTCCAGCCGGCCGCGCGATCCCTGGAGCCCTCCTTCGACGCCGTTGCGCGGCGCCTCAGGATGAGGGGGGGCGGGATATCCCGGGGTCCCCTACTTCGCCGTCTGCTGTGCCAGCATCGGGCAGCCGCCCTCGCTCATCGGCCGGAACGCCTGCTCGGCGGGGATCGTCTCCAGCACCTTGTAGAGGTCCCACTCGCCCTTCGACTCGGCGGGCGCCTTGGCCTCGAACAGGTACATCGGGTGGATCTTGCGCCCGTCCGGCCGGATCGTGCCCTTGCCGAACAGGGGATCGTCGGTGGGCATCTCCTTCATCTTGGCCACCACGGCGGCGCCGTCCTTGGCGGAATGCAGGGCCGCCACCGCCTTCAGGTAGTGCAGCGTGCTGGCATAGACGCCCGCCTGGTACGAGGTCGGCTTCTTGCCGGGCATGCGCTTCTCGAACCGCTCCGCGAAGGCGCGGGTGCCGTCGTTGAGATCCCAGTAGAACGAGGCCGTGAAGTCGAGGCCCTGGGCCACCTCCAGGCCGAGGGAGTGGATGTCGGTGATGGCGATCAGGAGGGCCGCGATCTTCTGGCCGCCCTGGCGGATGCCGAATTCATGCGCCTGCTTGATGGCGTTGGCGGCATCCAACCCGGCATCGGCGAGCCCGATCACCTGGGCGCCGGAGGCCTGGGCCTGGAGGAGGAAAGAGGAGAAGTCCGGGTTCGGGAAGGGCGTGCGCACGCCGCCCACGACCGAGCCGCCGTTCTTTTCCACCACGGCCTTGGTGTCGCGCTCCAGGGCGAGGCCGAAGGCGTAGTCGGCGGTGATGAAGTACCAGGTCTTGCCGCCGCGCTTGAGCATCGCCTTGCCGGTGCCGTTGGCGAGCGCCGCGGTGTCGTAGGTCCAGTGCACCGTGTTGGGCGTGCAGGCCGGGCCGGTGAGGTCGGCGGTGCCGCCGCCCGAGTTGATGAAGGCCTTGTTCTTCTCCTTGGTGATCTGCGCGATGGCGAGAGCCACCGAGGAGGTCGGCACGTCGAACACCGCGTCGACGCCGTCCCGGTCGTACCATTGCCGGGTGACAGAGGCGCCCACATCGGGCTTGTTCTGGTGGTCGGCGGCCACGACCTCGACCTTCAGGCCGTGTTCCTCCGGCTTGAAATCTTCGACCGCCATGCGGGCGGCGACCACCGAGCCCTCGCCCGTGGAATCGAAGTAGACGCCGGAGCGGTCGTTCAGCACGCCGATCTTCACCGGCACGAGGTCGGCCGCGAGCGCCGCGCCGGCGCCGAGCGCGCACAAGGTTCCCAGCAGTCCCGCGGCGAGGTGGCGGACCGTCATGTTTCTCTCCCTGTCATGGCTGACCCGGTGGCGTTGATCGCCGCTCGGGATTCGTCCGAATGCAGAATATCCATGGGGCAAGGCGGCTGATACGGGCCCGCGTGAGGATGCGGGCGATCCGTCAGCGCCGCGCCTTTCCCCTCCCCCGCAGAGGGGAAAGGCGCGGCGTCCACGGGGGCGGTCTAGCCCCGCGGCGCCAATCCGAAGATCGCCCGCGCCTGATCGGGCGTGGCGGGCTCCCGGTCGAGATGGGCGAGGAGGCTGACCGCCTTCTCAACCAGGGCGGCGTTGCTCGGCGCGAGCTTGCCCCGGGACAGGTAGAGGTTGTCCTCCAGGCCGACCCGGACGTTGCCGCCCATGCCGGCCGCCACCGCCAGGATCGGGAATTCCTCCCGGCCGATGCCGAAGGCCGACCAGATCGCGTCCTCGGGCAGCCGGGCCCGCATCGCCACCAGCGCCTCCGGCGTCGCCGGCGCCCCCCAGGGGATGCCGAGGCAGATCTGGAACAGGGGCGGGCGCGCCAGATACCCTTCGGCGATGAGGTGCCGGGCCAGCTCGATCTGGCCGAGGTCGAAGACCTCGATCTCCGGCTTCACCCCCGCCTCCCGGATCTGCCCCGCCATCGTCCGCAGGTGGCCGGGGGTGTTCAGGAACAGGTGCTCGCCGAAGTTCATCGTGGCGATGTCGAGGGTGCAGATCTCCGGCCGGAGCGCCGCCACGTGCCGCGTGCGCGCCTCCGGCGCCACGAAAGTGGTGCCCGGGCCGGCCACAGCCGGATCGGGATCGCCCGGGACGAACCGGCCCCCTGCCCCCGTGGTCAGGTTGAGGATCACGGCATCGTTCTTCTCGCGGATCCGCTCCACCACCTCCCGGTAATGGCCGAGTTCCATGCTGGGTGCGGCGGTCTCGGGATCGCGGACATGGATGTGGACCACCGCGGCTCCCGCGGCGGCGGCCTCCAGCGCCGATTCGGCGATGGCCTTCGGACTCACCGGCACGGCCGGGTTCTTCTTCGGGGTGTCGAAGGAGCCCGTGAGGGCGCAGGTGATGACGGTGGTGCTCGACATGCGTGTCCTCCCGGGCTCTCAGATTGCCCCGCCGTCCACCGTGATCGTCTCGCCGGTGATGTAGGCCGCCCCCGCCGCGAGGAAGAAGATCGTCTCGGCGACATCCTCCGGCCGGGCCATGCGGCCGAGCATGGTGCGCCCCACGGTCGAGGCCTTGCGCTCGTCGGACCAGGGCTCGGTCCAGGGCGTGGCGACGAGGCCCGGCGCCACCGCGTTGACCCGCACCTCCGGGGCGAGCGCCCGGGCGAGGCTGCGGGTGAGGTTGATCAGCCCGGCCTTGCTCGCCGAATAGGCCACCGAGGAGCCCCGCCGCCCGAGCCCGGCCACCGAGGCGGTGTTGACGATGGCGCCCCGGCTCGCCTTGAGCGCCGCCGCCGCGGCCCGGGCGCAGCGGAACGGCCCGAGCAGGTTGGTCCCCAGGATCGTGGCCCAGAAGTCCTCGGTCATCGCGTCGAGGTCCTCGAACGCGATGGGCGTGGTCGTGCCCGACGTCCCGGCATTGTTGACGAGCACGTCGAGACCGCCCAGCGCCGCGATCCCGGCCGCCACCATCGCCTCGGCCTCCCCGGGCGCGGACACGTCCCCGGGCAGCGCGATCACCGAGAGACCCGCCTCGGCGAGCCGGGCGGCCTCTTCAGGGCCGCGGGCATCGTCGGGCAGGTGGTTCAGCGCCACCGTGGCGCCGTTGCGCGCGAACATCTCCACAGTCGCCAGCCCGATGCCCGACGAGGCTCCGGTGACGAGGACGCGCCGTCCGGACAGATCCGCCCCGATCATGTTCCCTCCATCCGGCCGATCCCGGCCATCGCCCGCTTGAGCGCCAGGAGTTTGCGGTCGCGCTCGCGGAACAGGTCCGCGGGCGCCCGCCCGCCCCAATCGAAGTAGCCCTTGCCTGCCATCACCCCGGTCCGGCCGGCGGCGCACAGCGCGTCGAGGGTCTCGGAGCGCGTGCGCGGCGGCGGCGGCGCGTAGCTCGCATTGGCGAGCGCGCGCTGCGTCAGCTCCAGGCCGGTGAAGTCGGCCTTGGCGAGGTGGCCGAGAATCGGGATGCGCAAGGCGAGCCCGTGGATCACCGCGTCGTCGATGTCCTTCGGCGCGGCGATCCCCTCGTCGAGGAGCCGGAACACCTCGGCGCTGATCGCCTGCTGGATGCGGTTGGCAATGTAGCCGGGGATGAAGCGCTTCAGCACGATCGGGACCTGCCCGAGGCCGCGCACGAGGTCGGCCATCGCCGCGATGACGGCCGGGTCCGTGCCGGGCCCTGGCACCACGTCGACGAGGTCGACGATGTAGGGCGGCGTGTACCAGTGCAAGATCAGCGTCCGCGCCTGCCGGGCTTCCGGCATCAGCGGGAAGACATCCAGGTAGCTGGTGTTGCTGGCGAGGATCGCGTCCGCCGGGCAGAGCCGGTCGAGCTCCGCGAAGAGCGCGCGCTTCGCCTCCGGGTTCTCGGTGATCGCCTCGATGACGAGTCCGGCGCCCGCAACGGCGGTCTCCAGCTCCGCCTCGACCCGGGCGGCCCGCGCCAGCCGGTCGGCATCCCAGCCCTCCGGGGCGGCGCCGGCCTCCTGAAGGGTGGCGAGCGCCGAGGCCATCAGGCCGGGCACCCGCGCGCGGGTTTCAGGGACCGTATCGGTGATCCGCACCGCATGCCCGTGGAGCGCCAGGACCAGGGCGATGCCGTGCCCCATCAGGCCGCCGCCGATGATCGCGATCTCGCTCATGTGGTTCGCTTCCTCCCCGCGTATCGCCATCCCACCCGCGTCCTCATCCTGAGGTGCTGCGAAGCAGACGCATCCGCCGCGCTCCGGCGCCCCGGGATAAGGGGGCGCGTGGGACTGCGCCGTTCCATCACGCTCTGCCCTCATACCGTGGCGATCGGCGTCGTCGGCGAGCCGACGGCGCCTGGGAGGCGGAGCGGTGGGGCGGTCAGCAGGAAGCGGTTCCGGCCGTTCGCGCGCAGCCAGTCGGCCAGCGGCGTCAGATGCCAGAGCTCGCCGAGATTGACCCCGAGCTTGAACAGGCAGTGCTCGTGGAGCGGCAGCGTCGCGCAGCAGGCGCGCCCCGGCCCGGCCGGGTAGGCCTCAACGGCATAGTTGTCGGCGATCAGCGCGCACAGGCCGGTGCGGGTGATCCAGTCGAGGAGACGCGGGTCCCGCCCGTCGAGCCCGGCGCAGAGATTGTGCACCAGCTTCGGGTCCGGAACGCCGCCCATGGCGATCAGCCGCTCGGCGAAGCCCGTGTGCAGGCAGACCATGTCGCCGGGCTCCACCACGACGCCGTCGGCCTCCAGGATCCGGGCGAGCTGGTCGTAGCCGACGCGTGTCTTGGCGTCGCCGAGATGGGCACGCAGGTCGATCATTACGGCGCGGCCCTGCATCCCCTTCTCGGCGAGCCGCTCGATGCCGAGGCGCTTCGCCCGGGAGGGCTGGTCCGCCGCCTCGGCGCTCTCCGGCCCGACGATGTCCCGGCCGCCGCGGAAGCCGTTGTAGAAGGTCGGCGCCGCCCCCGTGCCGTCCGCGTCGAAGAGCGAGCCCACATGGGCGAGCGAATCCCACTGCGTCGAGTATTGCAGGTGGATCAGCGCGCGGTCGTCGCAGATGACGTCGGTGGCGCCGTCGACCTCCTCGCAGACCGGAAAGTTCATGTTCGGCCGGCCGTTGGCGCGGCGGGTCGGGGTGATCTGCGGCGGGTGGCGGCGCGGGTTCAGGACGTTGCCGCCCGGCAGGTCGAGGGGCAGGCTGAGGCAGAAGGTCAGCCCCGCGCGCACCTCGGCGACGCCCTGTCGCACCTTCTCGGGAGTGAGCAGGTTCAGGCGCCCGAATTCATCGTCGGGGCCGAAATCCCCCCAGGTCGAGCCCTCAGGCCGCCGGGTCCAGCGGAGACTCAAGGGTTTGACTCCCGGCATGGCCGGGCGCCGCGGTCCGGGATGGTCCCGGGCACGGCCGCGCGTGCATTCCTCACCTGTCTGCCGCCCTTCTATGAGGTGGTCGGGCCCGCCTTGCGCGGTGCCGGGAAAGCCTAGGCCCCAGGGGACGGCCCCGGAAGCCTGGGCGCGGACAGGACAGCCCCGGTGAAACCTGTCCCGGCGCCGTCGTCGCCCCTGGAGCGCCGTGGCGTACGACTCGCCGGAAACGTTACGCGCGCCGCGCCGCCTGCCCCTTGTGATCCGCCGGGTGGCGGCTACAGTCGGTCCCAAGCCCGGTAATAAAAAATTCGGGCGCGATCCGAGAGGAAACGCTGATGACCGAGACCGTGCGCGCCCCTGAGCGCGCTCAGATCCGGCGCATGCTGCCTGCGCTGCTGGCGGCGGGATCCATCCTGGCGGGACCGGCGCGGGCTGCCGACCCGATCAAGATCGGGGTGATCGCCGAGGCGCAGTCGGTGGCCGGGGCCTCGATCCCGCAGGCGGTGCAGCTCGCCGCCGATGAGATCAACGCCAAGGGCGGCGTCGACGGGCGACAGATCCAGGTCGTCACCTACGACGACAAGAGTTCGGCCTCCGACGCGGTCCGGGCCTTCCAGCGGGCGGTCTCCGAGGACAAGGTTAACCTCGTCATCGCCAGCTACATCTCCGAGGTGGTGCTGGCCCTGATGCCCTGGGCCGCCCGGCTCAAGACGCCGATGATCACGCCCGGCGCCGCCTCCAACGAGATCAGCCTCGCCGTCCACAAGGACTACGCCCGCAACAAGTACACCTTCCACGGCTACCTGACCTCGCACGCCCTCGCGCAGGCGGTCTGCGATTCGGCCAAGGAGGTACTGGTCGATAAGCTTAAGGCCAAGACCGCGGCGATCATGAGCGAGGACGCGGCCTGGACCCGCCCGCTTGATGCCGCCTACGAGGAGTGCCTGCCGAAATCCGGGCTGAAGGTGGTGGAACATGTCCGCTTCTCGCCGGACACGGGCGACTTCACGCCGATCTACAACAAGATCGAGGCGGCCAAGCCGGACCTGATCGTCACCGGCATCGCGCATGTCGGGGTGCAGCCGACCGTGCAGTGGCAGAACCAGCAGGTGCCGATCGCCATGACCGGGGTCAGCGGCCAGGCGACCTCCTCGACCTTCTGGGCGAACACCAACGGGGCCACGCAGGGCGTGCTGTTCGACAGCGTAGCCCTGCCCGGTGTGGCGCTCACCGAGAAGACGATCCCGTTCGCCGAGGCCTTCACCAAGCGCTTCGGCGGGGCGCCGTCCTACGCGGGTTTCATGGCGTACGATGCGACCTATTACGTTGCGGATGCGGTGAAGCGGGCGGCCTCCACGGAGGCCGACAAGCTCGTGGACGCCCTGGAGAAGACCGACTGGGTCGGTACCGTCGGGCACCTCAAGTTCTACGGCAAGGACGAGCCCTTCACCCACTCGATCCAGTACGGACCCGGCCTGATGACCAGCGTGCTCGGGCAGTGGCAGAACGGGAAGCAGGTGTCGATCTGGCCGGCGGCGACGGCCAACGGGACCATGGTCCTGCCCCCCGCAGTCAAGCCGGCGGTCCAGTAGGTCGGGGCGGGAGAGCACGGTGATCGGCCTCCAGATCCTCGTCGACGGCTTCGCGATCTCGGCCCTCTACGCGCTCGGCGCGATGGGCTTCACCCTGATCTTCGGGGTCTCGGGCGTCCTCAACCTCACCCACGGCGCCCTGATGGTGATGGCCGCCGTGGCAGCCTGGGCGGCCTCTGCGCTGTTCGGCCTCGGCTCCTACACGGGGGCGGTGATCGGCGTGCTGTGCGGGCTCGCCGGCGCGCTGGTGACCTACTTCGCGATCGTGGCGCCCATCGAGCGCAGCCGCGCGATCCCGCGGGAGGAGAAGGAGATCTTCGTCCTGACCGGCACGCTGCTCTGGGGCATCATGATTCAGGAGCTGATCGCCTATTTCTTCACCGACAACCCGAAGACGGTGCTGCCGATCGTCGAGGGGGTGATCGAGATCGCCGGGGTCCGCACGCCGCGGAACGAGATCTTCACCGCGGTGATCTGCTGGGTGGTGATCGGCCTGCTGTGGCTGTTCGTGAACCGGGCGCGGGCCGGCAAGGTCCTGCTCGCGGCCTCCATGAACCCGCGCGGCGTGACGCTGCTCGGCCACGACATGGCGCGGATCTACGTGGCGGTCTGGGCGATCTACGGGCTGCTCGCCGGCATCGCCGGGGTGCTGCTCGGGATGTTCCTCGGCGTCTCGTCCTACTCGGTGGGGCCGCTCACAGCGAGCGCCTTCTCGATCGTGGTGCTGGGGGGCTTGGGCAGCGTCACCGGCTCGCTGATCGCGGCTTATGTGGTCGGCTATCTCGAGACCGCCACCGCCTACCTGATCTCCCCCGCCTACCGGGTGATCCCGGCGCTGCTGCTCCTCGTCGCCGTCATGTACCTGCGCCCGCAGGGCCTGCTGGGGCGGCGGTGATGGTGTTCCGCATTCCACCAGCCTCGTCCCGCCCGCGCCCTCATTCTGAGGTGGCGGAGCGGAGCGGAGCCCTCGAAGGAGGGTTCCGGCCGGCCGCGCGATACCTGGAACCCTCCTTCGAGGCCGCTGCCGCGGCACCTCAGGATGAGGGGGCTGGATGCGATCGGGCCGGGCGGCGGACGAGGCCGGCCGCTTCCCTGTGCGAGGCCACGCCATGAAGCTTCTCGCCGCACCCGGCTTCTGGATCGCGATCCTCGCCGTCGCGCTCGCCGCCACCCTGCCCTGGTGGGTCTCCGGCTACATCCTCGGCCTCCTGACCATCGCCTACTATTTCGGCGTGTTCGCCATGGCCTGGGACCTGCTCTTCGGCTTCGCCGGCGAGGTGAACTTCGGCCCGACGTTCCTGGTTGGGCTCGGGGCCTACGGCGCCGGGATCCTCAACAACCGCTACGCGCTGCCGATCCCCTACTGCCTCGCGGCCGGGACGCTCCTCGCCGTGGTCGGCGGCCTCGCCCTGGCGCTGCCGGCGCTCAAGGTGCGCGGCCCCTATTTCGGGCTGATCACCCTGGTGGCAGTCCTGCTCCTGCAGAACATGATCGTCGTGTTCTCCGACCTCACCGGGGGCGAGATCGGACTGACGGTGCCCGATGTCATCTCGATCGACGCCGACACCAATTACTGGTTGGCGCTGGGCTTCATGGCGGTCTCGGGGCTGATCCTCACCGCCATCGCCCGCTCGCCCGCGGGGCTGATCCTCCAGGCCGCCGGGCAGGATCCGGTGGTGACCGGGGCGCTCGGCTTCAACGTCGCCAAGCACAAGCTCGCGGCCTTCGCGGTCAGCGCCGCCTTCTCGGGGCTCGCGGGCGGATTGGTGGTCTTCTACATGGGCACCGCCTCGGTGGGCACGCTCATTGACACGGCGGTGGGCGTGCAGGTGATCATCGCGGCGGTGCTGGGCGGACGTCGCACCATCGTGGGCGCTGCGCTGGGCGCCGTGTTCCTGATCGCGGCGGGCGAATTGCTGCGGCCGCTCGGCGCGCTCTCGACCTTCGTGGTCTCGGCGGTGGCGCTCCTCGTGATCCTGTTCGTGCCGTCGGGGCTGCTGGGCCTCGCATCCCTGCGGAGAGCGTGATGACCGTCGCTGTGAGGCCCACGCCCCCGCTGGCCGTGTCCCCGGTCGCGACCGAGCCCTGCCTGAGCGTGCGCGGCCTGACCAAGCGCTACGGCGGCCTCGTCGCTGTCAAGGACATCGATCTCGATCTGCGGCCCGGCGAGATCCTCGGCCTGATCGGGCCGAACGGCTCGGGCAAGTCCACCGTGATGAAGCTGATCATGGGGCTGGAGCGTCCGAGCGCCGGCTCGATCCGCCTGGACGGGCACGAGATCGGCGGGATGCCGGCCCACCGGGTCGCCCGCTTAGGGATCGGCCTCGTCTTCCAGCACGCGCGGCCGCTCCAGCGGCAGACGGTGCTGGAGAACATCAGCCTCGCACTCCTGCCCGACAGCCTGATCCGGTTGGCCGCCGACCCGCATGTGGCGCGGCGCGCGCGAGACATCGCCGAGCGCGTCGGCCTCGGCGCGGTGGCCGACCGGCGCCCCGGCACCCTGCCCTTCGCGGATCTGCGCCGGCTGGAACTCGCCAAGGCCATCGCCCGCGACCCACGGGTTGTGCTGGTCGACGAGCCCTTCGCCGGCCTGACCGGCGGCGAGGTCGCCTCCTTCTCGGAGCTGATCCGGGGATTCCGGGACGAGGGCAAGGCCGTGCTCCTCGTCGACCACAACGTGAAGAGCGTCTCGGCCCTCGTGGACCGGGTCTTCGCGATGTATCTCGGCGAGCGCATCGCCGAGGGCTCGGCCGAGTCGGTCATGGCCGACCCGACCGTGCGCCGGGTCTATCTCGGCGGCAGCATCGAGACGGCGGCCCGGCCCGAGGCGGCCTTCAAGCCCGACTCGCTGCTGACCGTCGAGGGCGTCGACGTGCTCTACGGCAAGGCGCAGGCGCTGCGCGGCGCCTCGATCCACGTCCACGAGGGCGAGTTCGTCTCGGTGGTCGGCCTGAACGGTGCCGGCAAGACGACCCTGTTCAACGCCATCTCGGGCCTCGTGCCGCATACTGGAACGATCCGGTTCGACGGCCATGACCTCGCCCGCATGAAGCCCGCCGCCATCGCCCGGGCCGGCATCGTCCAGGTGCCCGAGACCCGCGAGCTGTTCGGCGACCTCAGCGTGCGCGAGAATCTCGACCTCGGCGGCCAGCATTTCCCGAAGGCCGAGAGCGCCAAGCAGCGCGAGTGGCTCTACGAGCTGTTCCCGATCCTGAAGGCCCGCGAGACGCAGAGCGCCCGCACCCTCTCGGGCGGCGAGCAGCAGATGCTCACCATCGCCCGGGCGCTGATGATGCGCCCGCGACTCCTAATCCTCGACGAGCCGACGCTTGGCCTCGCCCCGGTAATACTGGAACTGCTCTCGAAGGCGCTGGAGAAGCTGCGCCAGACCACGCCGATCACGGTGCTGCTGGGCGAGCAGAACGTCACCTTCGCGCTGCCGCACGCCGACCGGGTCTACGTGCTGGAGCAGGCCCGGATCGTCTGGGAGGGACCGCCGGAGCGCTTCGCCAGCGAAATGGGGTCGGCGTATCTGTGACGAAACCCGTGCGTCCAACCCATGCCCTCATCCTGAGGCGGCGGAGCGCAGCTTAGCCCTCGAAGGAAGCCTCCAGGAATCGCGGCGGCCCCTGGAGGTCTCCTTCGAGGCCCGCTGGCGCGGGTGCCTCAGGATGAGGGCTGGATCGGACGGACCGAGTGTCGAGGCCGCGCGAGGGGCCCGGCCTGAGCGGAGCAGACGCCGTGGACTTCAACCTCTCCCAGTCCCAGACGCACTGGCTCGGGCGCGTGCGCGCCTTCATCGCCGCCGAGATCATGCCCGCGGCGGCCGCGGTGGCGGCCGAGCGCGCCGGGAGCCGGGCGCCCTCGCCCACGATGGAGCGGCTGAAGGAGAAGGCGAAGGCCGAGGGCCTGTGGAACCTGTTCCTGCCGCCCTCCCCCGAGCACGACACTGCGGACTACCGCGGCGCCGGCCTGACCAACCTCGACTACGCGCTCTGCGCCGAGGAGATGGGCCGCCTCGGGATCGCCTCGGAGGTGTTCAACTGCGCGGCGCCCGACACCGGCAACATGGAGGTGCTGCACCGCTACGGCACCGCGGCCCAGAAGGACAGGTGGCTGAAGCCCCTGATGGCGGGCGAGATCCGCTCGGCCTTCCTGATGACCGAGCCGGAGGTCGCCTCCTCGGACGCCACCAACATCAGCACGTCGATCCGCCGCGACGGTGACCACTACGTCATCGACGGCCGCAAATGGTGGTCCACCGGCGTCGGCGACCCGCGCTGCCGGATCGCGATCCTGATGGGCAAGACCGACCCGGAGGCGCCGCGCCACCGGCAGCAATCGCAGATCCTCGTCCCCATGGACACGCCGGGGGTCCGGGTGGAGCGCCTGCTGCCGGTCTTCGGCTACGAGGACGCGCCCAAGGGCCACGGCGAGGTGGTGCTGGAGAATGTCCGCGTCCCGGCCGAGAACCTGATCCTCGGCGAAGGTCGCGGCTTCGAGATCGCGCAGGGGCGCCTGGGTCCCGGCCGCATCCACCACTGCATGCGCACCATCGGGGCGGCCGAGGTGGCGCTCGAGGCCATGGCCCGCCGGCTCGTTTCGCGGGTCGCCTTCGGCAAGCGGATCAGCGAGCAGTCGATCTGGGAGCAGCGGGTCGCGGAGGCACGGATCGATATCGAGATGACTCGTCTCCTCTGCCTGAAGGCCGCCGACATGATGGACAAGGTCGGCAATAAGGGCGCCAAGCTCGAGATCGCCATGATCAAGGTCGCGGCCCCCCGGGTGGCGCTGAAAGTGATCGACGACGCCATCCAGGCCCATGGCGGGGCCGGGGTCTCGGAGGATTTCGGGCTCGCCAAGATGTACGCCCATATCCGCACCCTGCGGCTCGCCGACGGGCCCGACGAGGTGCACAACCGCGCGATCGCCCGGCTCGAATTCGGGCGCTACACCAATGCCCGCGAGGCGGAACGCGCATGAGCGACGCCGATACCTTTTCCGGCGTGAAGCCGGTCGAGCCGCGCCACCGGATCGACGAGGCGCGGCTCGCCGCCTGGATGGCGGAGCATGTCCGGGGCTTCTCGGGGCCGCTCACCGTGCAGCAGTTCCGCGGCGGCCAGTCGAACCCGACCTACCGGCTCGACACGCCGGGTCAGGCCTACGTGCTGCGGCGCAAGCCCTTCGGCCAGCTCCTGCCCTCCGCCCACGCGGTGGAGCGCGAGTTCCGGGTGATCGGCGCCCTCTACGGCGAGGGTTTCCCGGTGCCGCGCCCCTTCGCGCTCTGCGAGGACCCGGACGTCATCGGCGCGGCCTTCTACGTGATGGAGGCGGTGGACGGCACGGTGCACTGGGACGGCGCCCTGCCGGGCCTCGACCCGCATGCCCGCCACCGGCACTATTCCGGCATGATCGCCACGCTGGCGCGCCTTCACGCCATCGACCCGGAGGCGGCGGGGCTCTCCGATTACGGCCGGCCCGGCAACTACTTCGCCCGGCAGGTCGACCGCTGGACCCGCCAGTACCGCGCCGCCGAGGACGGGCGCCTGGAGGATGTCGAGCGCCTGATCGCGTGGCTGCCCCGCACCGTGCCGGAGCAGCAGGGCGCGTGCGTGGTCCACGGCGATTACCGCCTGGACAACCTGATCTTCTGCCGGGACGGCTCGGCCTGCGCGGTGCTCGACTGGGAGCTGTCGACGCTCGGCGACCCGCTCGCCGATTTCAGCTACCTGCTGATGCAATGGGAGCTGCCCGCCGACGGGCGTAGCGCACTCGGCGGCCTCGACCTGACGGCGCTCGGCATCCCCACCCGGGACGAGGCGGTGGCGCTCTACTGCAGGGCGGCGGATCGCGCGGACCTGCCCGATCTCGACTGGTACTTCGCCTACAACCTGTTCCGGCTGGTGGGCATCCTCCAGGGCGTGGCCGCCCGCGCGAAGGCCGGCAACGCCGCGAGCGAACACGCGGCCGCCATGGCGGCGCGGGTGCCGAAGCTCGCCGCCGCGGCCTGGGCCTTCGCTGAGCGGGCGGGGGCCTGAGCGTGGAGCTTTCCGGCCGTGTCGTCGCCGTCACGGGGGCTGCCCGGGGGATCGGCCGGGCGCTCGCCGAAGCCGCGCAGACCCGAGGCGGGATGGTTGTCGCCCTCGACCGGGATGGGGCCGGGGCGGAGGCCGTGGCGGTCCGGCTCGGCGGACGGGCCTACGCCCTCGACGTGGCGGATCCGGACGCGGTCGCCGCCACCCTCGCGCGGATCGAGTCCGAGATCGGGCCCATCGCCCTGTACTGCTCCAATGCCGGCATCCTGGAGCGCGATCCCGATCCGGACCTCGCCACTTCCGCGGACTTGGACAGCTGGGCGCGATCCTGGTCGGTGAACGTGATGGGCCATGTCCACGCGGCGCGGGTGCTGGTTCCGCTCTGGCGCGCCAGGGACGGGGGCGCGTTCCTCGGCACCGTCTCGGCGGCCGGGCTGCTGAGCCAGATCGGCAGCGCCACCTATTCGGCGACCAAGCACGCGGCGCTGGCCTTCTTGGAGCACCTCGCCATCGCCCATGCCGAGGACGGGATCCGGGTCGCCGCCCTGTGCCCGCAGGGCGTCGACACCGCCATGCTGGGGGCTGCCAGCGCCGCGTCGCGCGACGGCGTGCTGGCGCCGGAGGCGGTGGCCGCGGCCGCCCTAGACGGGCTCGCGGCCGGGCGCTTCCTGATCCTGCCGCACCCGCATGTGGCGGAATATGCCCGCCGCCGGGCCCAGGATCCCGAGCGCTGGCTCGCCGGCATGGCGCGCCTGCGCCGGTCGATGCTGGCGGAGCCGGAGGCGTGACGGTGGTCGGTGACGAGCATCTCAATCGGCGGCCGGATGTGGCGTGGACCCCCCCCTCCCGAGCGGGAGAGGGGGCGCGTCGCGGATGGCAACGGCTGGTGCGCGACCATCGGAGCCCACGAAACGGGAATGGAGGGCGTGTGCGCCGGTCTATCCAGAGCAGAGCTGTGCCATGTCGCTGTTCGATCTGACCGGTAAGGTCGCGCTCATCACCGGTTCGTCTCGGGGCATTGGCCGGGCGATCGCCCTGCGGATGGCCGAGCATGGCGCCCGGGTGGTGATCTCCTCGCGCAAGCGCGAGGCCTGCGAGGCGGTGGTGGCCGAGATCGAGGCCGCGCACGGGGCTGGCCGCGCCATCGCAATCCCGGCGAGCATCTCGGTGAAGGCGGAGCTGGATGAGTTGGTCGCCCGGACCGAGGCGCGGTTCGGTCCGGTCGACGTGCTGGTCTGCAACGCCGCCAGTAACCCCTATTACGGGCCGCTCGCCGAGATCACCGACGCGCAGTTTCGCAAGATCCTGGAAAACAACGTCCTGTCGAACCACTGGCTGATCCAGATGGTCGCCCCCGGCATGGTGGCGCGGCGGGACGGCGCGATCGTCATCGTCTCCTCCATCGGGGCGCTGAAGGGCTCACCGGTGATCGGCGCCTACAACGTCTCGAAGGCCGCCGACCTCCAGCTCGCCCGCAACTACGCGGTGGAGTACGGGCCCGCCAACGTCCGGGTGAACTGCCTCTGCCCGGGGCTGATCCGCACCGATTTCGCCCGGGCCCTGTGGGAGGATCCCGAGATGCTGGCCGCCACCACGGCCACCGCGCCCCTGCGACGGATCGGCGAGCCCGACGAGATCGCCGGTGCGGCCGTGTTCCTGGCCTCCCCGGCGGGCCGGTTCGTCACCGGCCAGGCCCTCGTGATCGATGGCGGCGTCACGATCTCCCGATGAGCCCCGATCCCCGCATTCCTCCTGGCTGGCCGGCCCTGCCGCTTCGCGACGCGGAAGCGCGGCTCACCGCCCCGGGCGCGCCCTTCGAGATCGCGACGATCGAGATGCGGGGCGTGCCGACCCGGATCTGGGTGAAGGCGCCGCCGACCCTGCGCGACCTGTTCCTGATCGCCCGCGGGCACGGGGACAGGACCTTCGTGGTCTACCGCGACGAGCGCGTCACCTTCACGGGCTTCGCGCGCGCCGCCACCGCCCTGGCGCGGGCCCTGGTGGAGGCTGGCGTGCGGAAGGGCGACCGGGTCGCCATCGCGCTGCGCAACCTGCCCGAATGGCCGGTGAGCTATTACGGCGCGCTCCTCGCCGGGGCGATCGCAACGCCGCTCAACGCGTGGTGGACTGGGCCGGAGCTCGCCTACGGGCTCCGGCATTCCGGGGCGCGGGTCCTGATCGCCGACGGCGAGCGTTTCGGACGGATCGCCCCGCACCTGTCCGCGTGCCCGGCGCTGGAGCGAGTCTTCACCACCCGGATGGAGCCCGATTCGCGCGCGGTGCCGTTGATCGCGGTGATCGGCCCGTCGGCCGATTGGGCCTCGCTGCCGGACGGGCCCCTGCCCGACATCACCCTCGATCCGGAGGACGACGCGACCCTGTTCTACACCTCCGGTACCACCGGCCATCCGAAGGGCGCCGTCGGCACCCACCGGGCGGCCGCCACCACCGTGATGGCCTACCCCTACTCGGCCGCCCGCACCTACCTGCGCCGGGGCGAGACGCCGCCGAGGCCCGATCCCTCCGCGCCGCAGCGCGCGGCGCTTTTGGTGATCCCGCTGTTCCACGTCACCGGCTGCCACGCGAGCCTCGGGGCGGCGCTCTACGGCGGCCATCGCCTCGTGATGATGCACCGCTGGGACGCGAATGAGGCCCTCGACCTGATTGAGGCCGAGGGCTGCACCAGCGCGGGCGGCGTGCCGACCATCGCGTGGCAGCTGGCCACGGCGGCCCAGGCGGCGGGGCGGGCGCTGCCGAGCCTCGACTCCGTGACCTATGGCGGCGCCCCGGCCGCCGGCGACCTCGTGCGGACCCTGGGCGAGGCTCTGCCCAGGGTCGTGCCCGGAACCGGCTGGGGCATGACCGAGACCTCGGCGACCTTCACCCATCACCAGGGTGAGGATTACCTCACCCATCCGGATTCCTGCGGGCCGCCCCTGCCGGTCTGTGAGATGCGGATCGTCGACCCCCTCGGCCAGGACCTGCCGCCGGGCAGCGTCGGTGAGCTCTGCGTGAAGGGGCCCAACGTGGTCCGCGGCTACTGGGACGACCCGAAGGCCACCGCGGAGGTCCTCTCCGACGGCTGGCTGCGCACCGGCGACCTCGCCCGGGCCGATGACGAGGGTTTTCTGACGATCGTCGACCGGATCAAGGACATGCTGATCCGCGGCGGCGAGAACATCTATTGTTGCGAGGTCGAGAACGCCCTCTACGCGCATCCGGACGTGATCGACGCCGTGGTGCTGCCGGTGCCTCATCCGACGCTCGGCGAGGAGCCCGGCGCCATCGTGGCGCTGGCGGAGGGCGCCCGGACCGGCCCGGAGGAGATCCGGGACTTCGTGGCCGAGCGGCTCGCGGCCTTCAAGGTGCCGGTGCGGGTCGTGGTCTGGGACGGGCTCCTGCCCCGCAACCCCGCCGGGAAGATCCTGCGGGCACCATTGCGGAAGGTCTTTGCGGATCCCTCAGATCAGAACGGCTCGCCTTCGTCGCCGGGACGATAGACGCGCAGGGTCCGGCCGTCCGGGTATTGCACCGTCCGGCCGCGCACCACGAGGTAGCCGGCGGCCTCGGCGCTGCTCAGGCGGTCCAGGCGCTCGTCAGTATAGCCCGGCGTGAAGCCGTAACCCGGCCCATACCCGTAGGACCGGTATCGCGCGTAACTCTCGACGGGCGGAGGCGGTGGCGGCGCGGCGGCGACGAAATGCCGGCCGCGGGTCGTCCTGGCGGGTGCCGCGGCAACGCGCGACCGGTGTGCCGTTGCGGCGACCCGTTTGGCCGGCGGGGCGGTCTTGTGCGCGGCCTGCCGCACCGGAGCGCGCCGCGCCGCCACCGCCTTGCGTTGGACGGGCGCCGTCCGGACAGGCTGGGACGCGGCGGCGGGTGTCGACGCGGTCTGGGTCGGCGTGGCGGCGGTCCGGTCCGTCGCTGGGACCTTCTCGGCGGCCGGCTTGTGGGCCGGCGGGTCCTTCCAAGTGGTGCCCTGTGCGGGTTCGGCGGAGGCGCCTCCGGCACCGAGGAGCAGGATGAGGGCTGCGAGGCTCGTTCTTGCACCGTGCGGCATGGTGCCCTCCTGGATTCGCGGCGCATCGGTCAGGCGCGCGGGGCGGCGCAACAATAGATCGAACGGCGGCGGAGGGGAATCGCGCCGATCCATTTCCAGGTGATCCGTGAGAACACTTTTATACCGAACAGCGGACCGTCTCGGCAGCGCGGAACCTGCGCCCTTGCGCGCGGTTGCCTCGCCATGTCCGTCTCCGCCGATGCGTCCTCCGGCTCTCCGCCCAGCCTGCGGGTGAGCGTCGATCTCAACCTGTGCCAGGCCTATGCTCAGTGCTGCTACGCGGCGCCGCGGCACTTCCGCATCGAGGGGCGCGAAGCCCTGTTCTACGACCCCGCTCCCGCACCCGCAGACCGCGCCGATATCGAGCGGGCGCGTGTCGCCTGCCCGGTCCAGGCGATCCGGGTCGAGGATCCGGGCCAGGACACCTGATGGCGCAGCGTTCCGAGCACGCCGTGGTGGTGGGCGCCGGCCTCGCGGCTTTGCGCGGGGCCGAGGCCATGCGGGAGGTTGGATTCTCCGGCCGGATCGCCATCGTGGGCGCCGAGCCCTACCGCCCCTACGACCGTCCACCGCTCTCGAAACACGTTCTCACCGGCGCGATCCCCGCGGACGCCACCGCCCTGCCGGGAAGCCTCGGTCTCGATGTGGACTGGCATCTCGGCTGCCCGGCCGTCGGCCTCGACCGCGACGGTCGCACCGTCCGACTCGCGGATGGGCGCACCCTCCCCTACGAGCGTCTGCTGATCGCCACCGGCACCCGTGCCCGCCCGTGGCCGAACCCGCACGAGGGACGGCTCGCGGGCGTGTTCACCTTGCGCGGGCGGGACGATGCCGCCGCCCTGCGGAAGGCCCTCGCCGCCGGCCCCCGGCGCGTGCTGGTGATCGGCGGCGGCTTCATCGGCTGCGAGGTCGCGAGCCTCTGCCGGCAGCTCGGCCTGCCCGTCACCCTGGTTGAGCCCGGCCCGACGCCGCTGGCCCGCGTTCTCGGAAGCACCGTCGGGGCGTTCATCGGGGCGATCCACGAAGGCCACGGCGTCGATCTGCGCTGCGGCAGCGAGGCCGAGTGGCTGGAGGATGCGGGCGGTCGGCTGGTGCGCGCGCACCTCGTCGACGGCACCCGGATCGACGCTGACGTCGCCGTCGTCGCCCTGGGGGCCGTGCGCAACACGGAATGGCTCGCCGGATCCGGCCTGTCAGCGGATCCGGGCGGGGTCGATTGCGACGCGGCCGGCCATGTCCTCGACGTGGACGGAGAGGCCGACCCGCGCATCGCCGCGGCCGGCGACGTGGCGCGGTTTCCCCACCCGCTCTACGGCGGCCGGCGCGTCGCCCTGGAGCACTGGAGCCAGGCGGTGGCGCAGGGCATCCATGCCGGCCGGCTGCTCGCCGGTGTCGCGCCCGAAGGCCCCTACGGCGCGTTGCCGACCTTCTGGTCGACGCAGGGCGAGCTCGTGGTCAAGTCCGCCGGGCTGACGGAGGGCGCCGACGCGGTGGCGATCACGCAGGGCGACCCCGCTTCGGGCCGGTTCATCGCCCTCTACGGAAGCGGGGGACGCTGCATCGCTGCCGTCTCGGTGGATTCCGCCCGCTGGCTGCCGGCCCATGCCGAGCTGGTCGCCGCAGGCGCCTCGTTCCCGCCCCGCGGCGCGGCGACCGACCGGCCGAAGGGTGTCGAGATCCTCGCGCCGGGCTTTCCCTGAGGACACCGCATGGCCGACGCCACCCTCCTCGACCAGGTCAAGGATTTCGCCAACCGGGCGAACCCGTACCCGGTCTACGCCAAGCTGCGGGCGAATCCCGTCTCGTGCCAGGACGACGGCACCGAGGAGGGAACCTGGGTGGCGGCGACCCACGGCACCATCGCCAGCCTCCTGCAGGATCCGCGGGTCAGCTCCGACACCCTGCCGCCGGCCGACCGGCCGCGCACCGGCAACCCCTTCACCGACCTGATCGTGAAGCCGCTCAAGGACTGGATGATGGACCGCCACCGGGTCTTCATCTTCCGCGACCCGCCGGACCACGACGCCCTGCGCGCGGCGGTGATGCACCAATTCTCGCGCGAGCGCGTCCAGGCGATGCGCGCCCGGTCCGACCGGCTGGTGGCCGACCTGCTCAATGAGAAGTGCGGCGCCCGGGAGATCGACGCGGTCGACGACCTCGCCTACCCGCTGCCCGTGACGGTGATCTGCGAGCTGTTCGGCGTGCCCCGGGAGGACGAGCCGAAGTTCCACGGCTGGGCGACGCAGCTCGCCACTGCGCTGGAGCCCGACAGCCTCTCCGACCCCGAGATCCGCGCCAAGAACAGCCGGACCTTCGATGCGATCGGCGGCTACATGGCCGACCTGATCAAGGTGAAGCGCCGCCACCCGCAGGACGACATGCTCTCGGGGCTGGCCAACGAGTCGACCCCGGCGGGCGTGAAGATGGGCGATTACGACCTGATCGCCACCGCGATCCTGATGCTGGTGGCCGGGCACGAGACCACCGTGAACCTCATCACCAACGGCCTGCTCACCCTGCTGCGGCATCCGGAGGAGCTGGAGCGCCTGCGGCAGGACCCGCTCCGGGCCCCGCGGCTGATCGAGGAACTGCTGCGCTACGAGCCGCCGGTGCAGTTCCGGACCCGCAGGACCCTCTCGGCCATCGACATCGCCGGCGTGACGATCCCCGAGGGGGCCGATCTCCTGCTGCTCCTCGCCTCCGGCAACCGCGACGAGACCGTCTTTCCGGATCCCGACCGGTTCGACCCGGACCGCACCGGCGCCCGCCATCTCGGCTTCGGCGGCAGCCTGCATTACTGCGTGGGCGCGCCGCTCGCCCGGTTCGAGGCCGAGGCGGCGCTCACCGCCCTCGCCCGCCGGCTCAAGGCGCCGCGGCTGATCGAGGACCCGCCGCCCTACCGGCCGGGCGCCGCCCTGCGCGGGCCGGAGCACCTGCGGGTGGCGATCGACGGGATCGCCTGAGCGGCGCGACGGCGCACCCGCGCCGCCGTCGGCGCAATCTTGAGGTCAGGCGGCCTTCACCGCGGCCAGGAACGTGGCGACCTCCTGGCCGAGGCTCGCGGAATAGCGCGCCAGCTCCTGCGCGGCGTTCAGAACCTGGCTCGAGGCCGTCCCGGTCTCGCCGGCGGCCCGCCGCACGTCGGCGATGTCCTCGTTGACCGCCTGCGTCCCCTGCGCCGCCTGCGACACGTTCCGGACGATCTCGCTCGTGGCCGCGCCCTGCTCCTCCATGGCCGCGGCCACGCTCAGCGCCACCATGCGCATCTCGTCGATCGTGCCGCCGATCGACCGGATGGAGTCGACGGCCTGCCGCGTCTCGCCCTGGATGGCCGCGATCTGCCCGGCGATGGTCTCGGTCGCCTTGGCGGTCTGCGAGGCCAGCGCCTTCACCTCCCCGGCCACCACCGCGAAGCCCTTGCCAGCCTCGCCGGCCCGCGCCGCCTCGATGGTGGCGTTGAGCGCCAGCAGGTTGGTCTGGCCGGCGATGCCGGCGATCAGGCCCATCACCGCGCTGATCTGATCCGTGCCCCGGGCCAGGATCTGCATCAGGTCGTTGGTCCGGGCCGCGTCCTCGCTGGCCCGGTCGGCCATCCGCGAGGACTGGGTGACGCGGGACGCGATCTCCTGGATCGAGGCGGCCATTTCCTCGCTGGCGGCGGCCACCGTCTGGACGTTGCTCGATGTCTGCTCCGAGGCCGCGGCCACGCGCACGGATTGTTCGGTGGTGCGGGCGGCGGTGCGCGTCATCTCCCGGGCCGTGGCCTCCATCTCGACGGCCGCGGCCGACAGGCCCTGGGTCAGAGTGCTCACCTGCGCGTCGAACCGGGCGGTGATCTCGTCCAGGATCTGAGCGCGGCGCATCTTCGCGGCATTCTCCCGGACGGCGGCCGCATCGGCCGTGCGCTTGGCGATCAGCGCCTCCTTGAAGACCTGAACGGCGCGGGCCATGGCGCCGACCTCGTCGCCGCGCTGCTGATCGGCGACCGTCACGGCGAGGTCGCCGTCCGCGAGGCCGCGCATCGCCGCGGTCAGGCGGATAATCGGCCGCGAGAGGCTGTTGCCGATAAGGAGCAGGAGGGTCAGGACCGGGAGCGCGAGGCCTATGGACCAGAGGGCGTTGGCGATGGCGCGGTTGCGCACCGCCGCGTGTACGTCGTCGCGGTAGAGACCCGTGGCGACGACCCAGCCCCAGGGCTTGAACATCTGCACGCTCGCGACCTTCTCGACCGGCACGGTCCCACCCGCGCGCGGCTTCATGTAGTCGACGAAGCCGGAGCCCTGCGCCTTCGCGGTCTCGACCATCTCGGCGAAGTAGCGCTTGCCGCCCTGGACGTCGGTCTGATCCAGCACCAGCTTGCCGACATTCTTGGCGTTGAAGGCGTTAGCGATCAGCCGGCCCTCGGAATCGAGGACGAAGAAGTAATCCTCATTGCCGAACCGCAGCGCGGTGACCGCCGCGAGGGCGGCCTTCTGCGCTGCATCGAGGGGCATCTGGCCCGAGGAGGCGAGCGACTCGTAATGGGCGAGGAGACTCTGCGCGACCTCGGTGAGGCGCCGCGTCATGAGCGCGCGCTCCTCGAGCGCCGAACTGCGGGTATCGACGAAGCTCAGGACGCTCAGAGCGCCCATCGCCATGACCACCAGAACCATCACGGCGGCGAGCTTGTGGCGCAATTTGAGGTTCGCGAGGCTTCGCCACGGCGCGACGCGGTCGGCGGGCGAGCGGCTTTTCTGCGTGGGGATCATCCGGGCACCGGGAGAGGACGGCGAAGGCCGTTGGAACACCCGCAGCACACCGGGACGGGGCCGCCGCGGCGCTGCGCCGCGTCAAGGTCGTGCAATAAGGTTAGTAAATTTGAAACATATGAGGCCCGTCACCGCGAGGGGCTGACTAAAATACGGTCGGCGGCTGGTCGAATGATGCGCATCCGGAGTTGATCCCGCGGCAGTCCCGGACCGAAGGGGCGATGCACTCCGGATTTACTCGGTGCCGGCTAACCATCCACGCGATAGTGGATCGGCTTGAAGCTGCCGTTGTTCGATTGCAGTGCCGAGCACGCGGTCAGCCCGATGATCAGGTCGGTCTCCGCCACGAACACGATCCGGTCGCCCGCCCGGCTCAGCGGCGGCTCGACGGTGAGGATCCCGGTCGTCCCGTCGATCGGCACGTTCATGAAACAGTTGAACGCCACCGGGATTGCGTCCGGCGCGATTCCGTAGGGCGCGAGCGCCGCGGCGAGGTTGCCGAAGCAGCCGCGATGCGGGTTGGTGTCGCCGTAGATGATGCGGAACGTGTCGGCCGAGCACGGCGTCAGCAGGAAGTCGTGCCGCCCCACCGTATCCTCGACGATGCGCAGCAGCACGTTCGAGCGGTTCGAGTAGAGCGGGTCGCCGGTGGTCAGGTAGATCCGGCTGGCATAGTCGAGGGTCCGACCGGACGAGATCACCTCGCCCGTGTCGTGGCGGTTGTAGGCGACGAGATCGGCCACCTGCTCGCCGCGCGGGTCGATCACCGTGAGGCGTTGGCCCCGGTCGAGGGTGAAGGCGACGCCGGAGCGCGGCTCGATCTGCTGCACCGCTGCTCCGGCAGGCGCAGGATGGTCGTGGTCGGCGTGCATGCGATCCGGGGGTTGTGAACTGCGCGGGCGCGGCCGGGAGGAACGCGCGGCTGTCCGCGCCTCCGGCAACCCCGCCGTTCGGGCGCGGTTCCGTCCGCAGATCAGCGCCGCTCGCGCGCCCGGTGCCGCGCCGCGTCCCCGAACGCCTCGAACAGCGCGCGGTTGATCGGGTTGGTCGCCGGATCGTGCTCGGCGTGCCACTGGACGCCGAGCGCGAAGCCCGCCGCGTCGCGGATGCGGATCGCCTCGATCGTCTCATCCTCGGCGGTCCCCTCGATCACCACCCGCGCTCCCGGCTTCAGGATGCCCTGGCCGTGCAGCGAGTTCACCCGGATCGTCTCGCGCTCCAAGAGCCGCGCGAAGGTGCCCCCCGGGGTCAGCCGGACCTCGTGCCGATCGGCGAAGATCACCTCCAGGTCCGGGTGGATCTCGCCGTTTTCCAGGCGCGGCATGCGGTGGTTGAGGCGCCCAGGCAGATCGCGGATCTCCGGGTGCAGGCTGCCGCCGAAGGCGACGTTCATCTCCTGAAAGCCGCGGCAGATGCCGAACAGCGGCACGCCGCGCGCCACGCACGCTTCGATCAGCGGCAGCGCCACGGCGTCGCGATCCTCGTCGTAGGGCTCGTGCGCGGCACAGGGCTCGGCGTTGAACCGGGCCGGATGGACATTGGCGCGTCCGCCCGTGAGCAGGACGCCGTCCACGGTGTCGAGGAGGTCGCCGAGGTCGGTGATCGCCGGCGCGGCGGCGAACATCAGCGGCAGGGCGCTGGCCACCGCGGCCACCGCGCGCATGTTGTTCTCGCCGACGATCTGCGCCGGGAACCGGTTGTCGATCAGGCGCGCATTGCCGATGACGCCGATCACGGGTCTCGCCATCGTCCCGGATGCTCCTGTCTTGGCCTTGTCGTGAGTCCCGCTTTCCGCGGCAGGCTCTACGACCCAGGCAAGCTTGGCGCCAGTCCCGCAGGGGCCACAAGAATTGGTTCGGCGTGCTCAGTCGCGCGACATTCGTCCTTGCGAGGGCAGCGAAGCGAGACGGACGTCGCTACGCTTGCCGGTGTCGCGCTGCCCTGGGGTGCTTCGCTCCGCTCGCGATGGCGGATCGGCCGGCCCGATCCGTCATCGCGCTCCGATCGGCCCTACGGGATGCCGACCGCCCGCGCCTCCGCCAGCAGCACCTCGGCCACGCGCTCCGGCGCCTCTTCGTGCGCGAGGTGGCCGAGCCCGCGGATCAGGGCCACGCGGGCGTCGGGCAGACGGTCGCTCAGCGCGAAGGCGGTGTCCGGCAGGATCGCCCGGTCGTCACTGCCGACGATCAGCAGGGTGCGGGTCGCGAGCCCCGGCAATGCCCTGTGGAGTCCGGCCAGATCCCAGTTCGCCATCATGCCGAGCGCGCCGCGGACGTGGCCGGCGCGGGCGAAGAGTCTTCGGTAGAGATCGACCCCTTCGGGATCGAGGCGCGAACCGGTCCCCTCGATCAGCCGCTTGGCGGCGGATCGGTCCGCCGTCCAGGCGAAGATCTTCGGGGTGAACGGGTTGAGGAACAGCAGCCGCGCCATGCCGGGGAAGAGCAGGTTGGCCGCCCCCGGCAGCGGGGCCAGGGCGCCATTGAAGGCCGCCAGCAGACGCGGTGCGATCGTCCCGTCCAGGCACATCCGCGCCAGAACCGCCGCGCCGGCCGAGTGACCGGCGGCCAGGATGGGCGGGCGGCCCAGCGCCTCCACGAGGCCCGCTACGGCCCGGGCCATGCCCGGCAGCGACAGGTCGGGATCGCGCAGCGGGTCGGTGAAGCCGTGGCCCGGCAAGTCCGGGGCGATCACGAAGAAGTCCCGGGCCAGCAGCGGCGCGAGCCCGCGCCAGGAATGGGTGGCCGCACCGGTCCCGTGAAGGAGCAGCAGCGTCGGATTGCTCGCGCGGCCGAACGCCTGGACATGCCAGCGCAGGCCCGCCGCCTCGACGAACCGGCTCGCCTCCCGGTGCGGCCAGTCCAGCCCTTCCACCGCCCAGTCGGGCCGGTCCGCGTCGAACATGTCTAGCACGATGAAGCATCCCGCACTGCGTCAACGCCGACCGGCCCGGGCCAAGAGGCGGCGCTATCGTTCCGGGCCGGAAGTATTTCGTGAAGTTGAAGAATCCCATGCGGCGGCCGCATGCCACCGCTGAGCGGAACCGGATTGCTGCAGTGCAGCAGGATCGACATATCGTGGTCGGGCAAGAGCAAGACACGTCCCCCGACTTCGGAGAAGGCCATGATCCTTTTCACCTCCTCGACCCAGAACATCGCCGCCCCGGCTTCCGGCCGCTGGAGCCTCGGCACCATCGCCCGCGACATGCTGAACGCCTGGCTGGCCCACCACCAGCGTATCGCCGATATCGGTCTCGGCGGCGGTCTCTGAACCCGACGCTTCGCGGCGCTTAGAGCACCGCACGCACCGCCGCGCTGAGCTGGCCGGCATCGGCGCGCGGCAGCTTCAGGTAGCGCGCGTCCATCGCCTCCGCGACCGACCGCGCATCCTCGCCCCGGCTTCCGGTATCGACCACCAGCGCCGGCAGCCCGGCTCCACGCAACGCCCGGGCTGCCTGAAGCGCCTCCGCGCCGGCCCGGGCGCGACCGCCCTCCCCGGAGCGCGCGACATTGGCGCGTCCGTCGGTCAGCAGCACGATCGCCGGCCGGCTGCCGCCCCGGCGGACACCGAGCGCCACCGCGACCGCCGCTTCGATTCCCGCCGCGAGCGGCGTCCCGCCCCCGCCCGGCAGCCCCGAGAGGCCGCGCTTGGCCCGGGTGAGCGAGCGGGTCGGCGGAAGGACCAGCTCCGCGCCGGTGCCGCGGAACGCCACCAGCGCCACCCGGTCGCGCCGGACATAGGCTTCGGCCAGCAACAGCTCGACCGCGCCCTTGGCCTCGGCGAGCCGCTCCAGGGCGGCCGAGCCCGAGGCATCGACGCAGAACACCGTGGTCGTCTCGGTTCGCTGCTTGAGGATCCGGATCCGCAGATCGTCCCGCCGCACTACGATGCGGCGTGCCTCCTCCGTTCCCCGCCGCAAGGCCTGCCAGGGGGCCGCCGCCCGCAGGGTCGCCAGCAGATCGAGCCGCCCCCGCCGCGGGTCACCCCGCCGGCTGCCGACCGGCCGCCCGGTGCGGGCGGAAGCTGCCAGCCCGACCCGGCCGGCCTTCGCGGCGGCGAGGCGCTGCTGTCCTGATAGCAGCTGGTCGAGGAGGTTGGGTGGGATCGCGGCGCGAACTGCTTCCAGGATGACATCGTCGGCCGCAGGCGCGGCCGCCGGGTCCGCCGCATCTTCAGCGGAGCGATCCTCGGGCGCCGCATCCGGTGGCGCCTCCGCGGCTTCAGGGACCGCCTCCTCCGGGGCGGGCAGGCGCGTGGCGCGCGGCGCCAGGACGAGCCGCCCGGCCGCGGTGATCTCCGCCGGGCCGATCGGCCCGTTCCCCGCGAGCATCCGCGCCACACGGGCTGCGAGGACCGGACCGCGCAGCGACGCCACCCCGAAGGCCTCGGACAGGGCGCAGAGGCTGCCGACCGGGTCGGACTCCGCCGCGCCGGACGCGGGCTCCGGCCCTGGCGCGCTGGTATCCGCGTCCGGGATCCTGAGCCCGCTCAGGTCGATCCGAAAGGCGAGGCGGTCGGCCAGGGCCTCGGCGACCGTCTCGTCTGCCTCACCTTCGTCGAGGAGGATCAGGCCGAACCGGGCCGGCCGGTCCGAGACCGTGCCGGTGTCGAGGGCGGCGGCGAGCCGGGACGCCGTGCCGGGCGGCAGGCGCTCCGCCATGGGCACGACGACGATCCCGCCATCGGCCTCCGCCAGCAGGCCGGCCCGCGCCACGGGGCGCCCCGTCACCAGGGTCGCGGCGAGGTCGAGGCCGCCGAGCAGGCCGTCATCGCCGACATTGGGCGGCAGGCGCCGCCAGGGTGTTCCGGGGGGCAGCGCCGCCCGCAGGACGTCGAGCCAGCGTTCGCGCATCGGCCCGGGGACTGCCCGCAGCACCGCGCCGCCGAGACCCTGCGGGTCGGTGGCGAGCAGGCGGGCGGCCATCAGGGCATCGGCCCCAGGATGGTGCGCCGCGCGTCCCTCCCCCGCAGAGAGGGGAGGGAGAGGCGGCGCGCCCGTCACGAGAAGACCTCCGCCAGCGCCCGCTCCACCCGGGCCGTGGATCCGGATTCGTCCAGCGGGTTCCGCCGCAGGCGGTGGCGCAGGGCGGCCGGGGCGATGCGGCGGAGGTGATCGTCGGTGACCGCCTCGGCACCGTCGAGGGCCGCCAGCGCCCGGGCAGTGCGCATCAGAGTCAGCTCGCCGCGCAACCCGTCGGTGCCGAGCGCCAGGCAGAGCCGCGTCGCGCGCTCCAGGGCCGAATCCGGCACCGTCACGGCCGGCAGGCGCTCCCGTGCCAGCAGGATGCGCTTCTGGATCTTCCGCTCCTCGCCGGCATGCGCGGTGAGGAAGCCCTCCGGGTCGCGCTCGTAGGCGTCGCGGGCGCGCACCACCGCGATCCGGGTGGGGATGTCCTTCGGTGTCGCGACCTCGCAGGCGAGCCCGAACCGGTCGAGAAGCTGCGGGCGCAACTCCCCCTCCTCCGGGTTTCCGGACCCGACCAGCACGAATCGCGCTGGATGGCGCAGGGACAGGCCTTCCCGCTCCACGGTGTTCACGCCGCTCGCCGCCACGTCGAGCAGCAGGTCCACGAGGTGGTCCTCCAGCAGGTTGACCTCGTCGATGTAGAGGAAACCGCGATTGGCCCGGGCCAGCAGCCCCGGCTCAAAGGCCTTCACGCCGGCGCCGAGCGCCCGCTCCAGGTCGAGGGTTCCGACCACCCGATCCTCGGTAGCGCCGAGCGGCAGGTCGACCACCGGCACCGGCTTCTTGTGGCTCTTGCGCGGGCCGCCTTCCGCGCAGTGCGGGCAGGATTCCGCCGGGCTGTCGGGGTCGCAGTTGTACGGGCAGCCGGCCACCGCCCGCATCGGCGGCAGCAGGGCGGCCAACGCCCGGATCGCCGTGGACTTGCCGGTGCCGCGGTCGCCGAAGACCAGCACGCCGCCGACGGACGGGTCCACCGCCGCGATCAGCAGCGCCTGGCGCATTTCGTCCTGGCCGACGATGGCCGAGAAGGGGAAGGTGGTCACGCGATGACTCGATGCTACGGGACGACTCCAACCCTCAGCCTCATTCCTGAAGTGCCGGAGCGCAGCGGAGCCCTCGAAGGAGGCCTCCAGGGATCGGGGTGACGCCTGGAGGCCTCCTTCGAGGCCCGCTGGCGCGGGCACCTCAGGATGAGGGGCGGGTGGGAGAAAGGCCCCCTGTTGCGCCCTACTCCGCCGCCTTCTGCCGGAGCCCGATCCTGCCCCAGATCGTGGAGAGCGCCTCGACCAGATGGGCGATGTCGGCATCCGTGTGCAGCGGCGACGGGGTGATCCGCAGGCGCTCGGTGCCGCGGGCGACCGTCGGATAATTGATCGGCTGCACGTAGATGCCGAACTCGTCGAGCAGGGTGTCGGAGATCGCCTTGCAGAGCACCGGGTCGCAGACCATCACCGGCACGATGTGGCTGTCGTTGGGCATGGTCGGGATGTCGGCGGCCTCCAGCGCTTCCCGCACCTTCGCCACGCGCTCCTGATGCCGGGCGCGCTCGGCGCCGCTGGCCTTCAGATGGCGGATGCTCGCCGCCGCGCCCGCCGCCACCGCCGGAGGCAGCGAGGTGGTGAAGATGAAGCCCGAGGCGAAGCTGCGCACGAAGTCGCAGAGCTTCTCGGAGGCCGTGATGTAGCCGCCGTGGACCGCGAAGGCCTTGCCGAGCGTGCCCTCGATCACGTCGAGGCGGTGGGCAACGCCGTCCCGCTCCGAGATGCCGCCGCCGCGGGCGCCGTAGAGGCCGACCGCGTGGACCTCGTCCAGGTAGGTGAGCGCCCCGTGGGCCTCGGCCACGTCGCAGATCTCGGCGATCGGCGCGATGTCGCCGTCCATGGAGTAGACCGATTCGAAGGCCACCAGCTTCGGCCGGGCCGGATCGATCAGCGCGAGCTTGCGGTTCAGGTCCTCGGGGTCGTTGTGGCGGAAGATATGGCGCTCGGCGCGCGAGAACCGGATGCCCTCGATCATCGAGGCATGGTTCTCGGAATCGGAGAAGACCGCGCAATTCGGCAAGCGCGCCGCGAGCGTCCCGAGCGCTGCCCAGTTCGACACGTAGCCGGAGGTGAACAGGAGCGCCGCCTCCTTGCCGTGGAGGTCGGCGAGTTCGCGCTCCAAGAGCACGTGGTAATGGTTCGTGCCCGAGATGTTGCGGGTGCCGCCGGCCCCGGCGCCGCAGCGGTCAATCGCTGCGTGCATCGCCCCGGTGACGGCGGGATGCTGGCCCATGCCGAGATAGTCGTTCGAGCACCAGACCGTGACCGGCCGCGTGCCGCCGGCATGGTGATGGGTGGCGTGCGGGAAGTTGCCGGCGTGGCGTTCCAGATCGGTGAAGACCCGGTAGCGCCCCTCCCGGTGGAGACCGGCGATCTCGCCTTCGAAGAAGGTCTCGTAATCCATGTCGCCTCTCCCCGAACAAACCCTGCGGGTTGATCCCGCCTGTGACACCGGACTTCGCACGAGACCAGTTCCAGATTGGTGGACGTGCGTCGCCCGTTCGTGATCCCTCGCCCTACATGCGGTCCCGCGGTGGGGCCGCCTCCCCGGGCGCCCGGGCCGGCAGGCTCCAGCGCCACAGCTCCGCCGAGGGCAGCGGCAGCATCAGGAACCAGTGCTCCACGGTGGCGAGCGCGGTCAGCGTCGCCAGGACCGTGAAGCCGATCAGCTCATGCTCCAGCAGGTCGGCCCCCAGCGCCGCCCGGCCGAGCAGCGCCGCCGCGACGGTCCCGAGGCTCACCGAGACCGGGAACAGCAGGTTCATCGGCTTCCGGGACAGGTAGCAGGCGAGGTAGCCAAGATGGTCCGGCAGAAACTCGGCGTGGAGGTTGCGTACCCCGAGGAACAGATTGAGCCGGGCCGAGAGGTTCATCACCACCAGCGTGCCGTAGGTCCACAGGGCGAAGCGGTTGGGGCTACCCCAGACCAGCGCCAGGATCGCCAAGCCCCCGATCACGATGGCGAATTCATGCCACAGGCTGGTGGCGAGCGCCGCCAGGAACCGGTCGAACCCGCGCACCCCCGGCGCGCAGGCGGTCGGCTTCGGGCCCGACAGGAAGCCCATGTAGTAGCTCATCTCCTGCCAGCCCCAGACGACGAGCGCCGCCGTGAAGGCCGTGTAGGCTCCGGTGCCGCTCGTGTCCCCAGCGCTGGCGCGGATCGCCACCAGGGCGCCGGCGAGCAGCAGGGTCGCCCCGGCCATGCTCCACGGATGGGTTCGCCGCGGGGCATGGTCGAGCAACAGGATCAGCCCGGTGGAGAACCACCAGAGCAGGACCGCGTACAGGACCGGGGCGGCGTAGGTCGCCATGCTACCAGACCGGCTGGAGGCGGATGTCGGCCGGCAGGGCGTTGGCCTTGACGGGGAGACAATAGAGCCGCGCGAAGGTCGCGGCCGCCCGGGCGGCGTGGAGGCCCTGCAGGACCTTGCCGGACAGGCCGCCCCGCGCCTTGGCGTCGGCGATCGCCCGGGAGCAGGCGAGCAGCCGGTCGAGCCCCGCCTTGAACCTCGGGTTCTCGATATCGAGCTCCAGCGGGAAGGTCTGGCGGGAGATCTCCGAGGTGATCCGGAAGACCTTGAAGTCGTAGTCGGTCGGGTCGACCCCCAGCGCCTTGTGGAAGGCCGGGCGATGATGGTCGCGCACGTACATCGTGGCGAAGACCGCCAGCAGGAAGAACCGGATCCAGTAGCGGTTCACGCCGCTCGTCAGCTTCGGGTTGGCGCGCATCAGCAGCGCGAAGGCCTCGCCGTGGCGGAACTCGTCGTTGCACCACAGCTCGAACCACTTGAAGATCGGGTGGATGCGCCGCTCCGGGTGTCGCTCCAGCTCGCGGAAGATGGTGATATAGCGGGCGTAGCCGATCTTCTCGGAGAGGTAGGTCGCGTAGAAGATGAACTTGGGCCGGAAGAACGTGTACTTCTTGGACTTGGTGAGGAAGCCGAGGTCCACGCCGATGCCGAAATCCTTCAGCGTGTCGTTGATGAAGCCGGCGTGGCGCGCCTCGTCGCGGCTCATGAAGCCGAACAGCTCCTTGATGTCCTTGTTCTTCGCCCGCTTGCGCATTTCGGCGTAGAGGACGCAGCCGGAGAACTCCGCCGTGATGGAGGAGACCAGGAAGTCCAGGAACTCCTTCCGCAGCTCGGGCTCCATCTGCGACAGGTCGCAGTCGAACTCTTCGTTGCGGGTGAAGTGGCGCTTGTTCGGGTCCGAGCGCAGCTCGGCGATGAGCAGGTCCCAGTCGCGCCGCACCGGCTCGACATCCGTGCGATCGAGTTCGTCGAAGTCGGTGGTGTAGAAGCGGGGCGACAGGAATGTCGTCTCCTGCGCGGCCCGGGTCGATTCATTGACCGGGATCTTCGGGACTGGCTGGCCGGAGGGTGGTGGGACGGGCGCGTTCACAGCTTCCTCCTCTCCGAGAAGCTGACCTCGTAGAGTTCGGTCAGCTCGAGATGGGCGATGAGCTTGGTCCAGGCCCGCTCCAGCGGGCCGGCCCGGGTCACGGTGGCGGTGCGGCGCACGGTGAGCCGCTCGCCGTAGGGCACCGAGGTCGGCGCATCGTGGACCTGGACCGCATCGCCGGGCTCGATCTCGAAACCGGCATCCAGGGTGACGTGCGCGTGCAGGCTCTCGGGCGTCTGCTCGATCTCGACCGTGCAGGGCACGGTCACGCTGCGGCTGCGGAACGGGCCCATCACGGCGTCTCCCTGGCGGGCCCGCCCGGCGCGGGCATCAGCCGGGCGAAGGCTTGCGCGTTGGTCGGGCCGAAGGCCTCCAGGGGCACCCGGCGGCCGGTGGCCTCGTCGGCGAGGGAGAGGCGGCCGTCGTCGTAGCGGGTCAGGCTGAAGGGTTTCTCCGGCCCGAGCCCGTCGCGCTGGCGGGCCTGAGCCAGCCCGCGCAAGGTGCCGCGCAGGAAGCCGTCCTCGCCGGGGCGGATCCAGGCGACGATGCGCCGGTCGGCGGCATCCCGCAGGGCGATCGAGCCGTCGACCTGATCCTCGGCGCGGAATTCGAGCCGCGCGACCGGCTTCGCCGGCGGCAGGGCGACGAGACCCACCCCCTCGGTCCGGCCGATCAGGACCGCCAGCATGGAAAAGCCCATCAGCGCCCCGGCGCCGATCATCAGCAGTGCGGGTGCCGGTCCTGTGGCCCGGCCGACGCTTTGTGCCCGCTCGCCCATCGCGTCCTCCCTACTCGGCCGCGACGAGGCGACCGGGATCCTCCTGGGCCGCTCGCGGTCGCGGCACGATCACGGGTTGCGCCCTCTCCGACGCTTCCGCGTGCGCTTCCAGTGCGCGCGCCAGGATCTCCGCGACGGCGTCCGCCTCCGGAACCGAGCGCAGCATGGGCTCGGTCCGCGTCAAACGCCAGGGCCGGGCATGCGGCCAGATCTGAAGGTAGGCGATACGCAGGCCCGGCCGCAACCGGAGCGGCAGGTCGCCAGTCCCGTCCGTGAAGGCGCGCAGTGCCGCGGTCTCGATCTGCGCGAAGGGCAGGTTGTGGGTCACCGGCAGGGCGATGCCGGCCTGCAGCACCACCCGGCGGGTCGTGACCGTGTAGACGGTGGTGCGGTGGGTCAGCCAGGCCAGCAGCCAGAGCAGCGCCAGGGCCCCCGCGCCGATCAGAAGCGTCGGACCCACCGCCGCCAGCGCCGCCCCCGGCGAGCCGGCGGCGAGCCCGAAGGCCAGGGCGCAGAGGCAGAACCACGCGATCACCGGGCGGGCGTGGAACACCCGCACCAGCAGTCCGGCGGTGGTCGGCGCGCCCTGCCACAGGATGCGCTCGCCCGCCGGCAGCGGGCCGGGCAGCCCCCGCGGGGTGCCCTCGGGAAGGAAGTCGCCGCTCACAGGATCGGCTCCGCCCGGGCCGGCGTGGCGTAGAGCGTGCCGGCGCCGAAATACGACACGATCCGCTCCTCCTCCAGGAAGGTCACGCTGTCGGGGTCGCGGGTCGCCGGGATGTCGGCGAACTGGCTGGCGAGCAGCGCCTCGGTCTTCACCGTCTTGGTGAGGCCGCCCGCCCGGCAGAATGTGGTGGGCATCAAACGACGGCCGCCCGTGGGCAGCTCGACCTCGTAGTAGCGGATCAGCGACTCGCCGCGGTCGACCCAGACGTCGCTGACGACGCCCGCCACCGCGTCGTCGGTGCCGAACACGGTCATGCCGATCGGATTCGGCCCGTCCTCGTGGATGACGAAGTTTTTCGCCACCCGCAGGGGCACGATCCGGATCTCCTCGTCCCAGGTCCGGTCGTGGACGTCATGCCGCAGCACCCAGGAGCCGGGACCGACGCCGGCCTGGAGCGAGGCCTCCGTCCGCTCGTAGGGTGCGCCGGGCCAGGGTTCGACCTTGCGGGCGGGGATGCCGGTCTCGATGTCGTCCCGGCCGTGCACCGCCTGCGGCGCGTAGGTGGTTTCCCCGCCCGGCAGGTAGAACGCCTTGGACCGTGGGATCAGCACCGGGTCCGGTGCCTTGCGGCGCCCGACCGCCTCGTTCTCCAGCGGGTAGCCCTCGCGCCGGTCCTCGCGGCGCAGCCAGAACACGAGGCCGGCGAAGAAGATGAAGAACGCGTAGAGCACGATCTGGGCGACGTCGGCATATCCGGTAATGGCGCCGGTTGGCATGGCAGTCCTCCCCGAGTCTCAGGCCGTTCGGCCGGCGAGCGTGCCGCCGGCGCGATCTCGAAGCTCTGCCCGCGCGTCCTCACGGACCAGCGGTCCGAGTGCGAGGAGGGCCGCGAACAGCAGGGCGATCTCGATGTGGTAGACGATGAGGTAGCCGATCGCGGGCTCGTTCATTCCCTCGCCGAGTACCCCCGACTGGGCGATGGCCCCGCCGACATCGCGCACGAGACCGCTCGCCGCGATCGAGAGGCCGGCCGCGGTCGCCTGCACGGCGCCCCAGGCGCCGAGCGCCAGCCCGGTATCCTCCGGGCCGGCGCGGTTCATCGAGGCGGTGAGCGTGCCGTGCGCGAACAGGCCGCCGCCGAGCCCGATCAGGCTGACGCCCGCGGCGAACAGGTCGGCCGAGGCGAGCGGCGCCGCGAAGACCACCGCCGAGAAGGCCAGGATCCCGATCCCGACGCCCACCGCCGAGACCCGGAGCGGGTCGCCCCCGCGCCCGAGCCAGCGCGCTGCCACCAGCAGGCCGAGGCCGCCGCCCGCGGCGAGCAGCGCGGTGAGCGCTGTGGTGGCGGCGACCGAGAGGTGCAGGATCTGGCCGCCATAGGGTTCCAGCAGGATGTCCTGCATTGAGAAGCCCGCCGTGCCGAGCCCGATCGCGATGAGGCGTCGGGGGGCGGTGCCCTGCCCCGCATAGGCCTGCCAGGAGGCGCGGAAGTCGCGCTGCGGCGCCGTCTGCGTCCGGTTCGGATCGCGCGGCTCCTGCTTCCAGAGGGCGAACCCGTTGAGGATGATCGTGACGAGGGCCGCGCCCTGGATCACCTGGATCAGGCGGACAGCTGAGAAATGGGCGAGGAACAGGCCGAACAGCACTGCGCTCGCCATCATGCCGAACAGGAGCGCCGCGCAGAGCAGGGCCACCACCTTCGGCCTTGCATGCGCGGGAGCGAGGTCGGTGGCGAGCGCGAGGCCCACGGTCTGGGTGGTGTGCAGCCCCGCGCCGACCAGCAGGAAGGCCAGAGCCGCCGCGAGGTCGCCGACCCAGAGCGGCCCGGTCGTGTCGCCCGACAGGATCAGCAGGGCGAACGGCATGATCGCCAGGCCGCCGAACTGCAGTAGCGTGCCGAACCAGATGTAGGGCACCCGTCGCCAGCCCAGCACCGAGCGGTGCGTGTCCGAGCGGAAGCCGACCAGCGCCCGCAAGGGGGCGAAGACCAGGGGCAGGGCCAGCATCACCGCGACGATCCAGGCCGGCACGCCGAGTTCGACGATCATCACCCGGTTCAGGGTGCCGATCAGCAGCACCGCGGCCATGCCGACGGTGACCTGGAACAGGGCGAGCCGGAGCAGGCGCCCGAGGGGCAACTCGACGGTGGCGGCGTCCGCGAAGGGGAGCACCGCCGGGCCGAGGCGCATCAGGGCGCGGGTGAGCTTCTGGGATGCGGCGCTCATGCTCGCACCCCGGGCGCCGCAGCACCATCCTCGGCAGAGGGGAGAGGGAGGCTGCGCGTGAGCGCCATCGCGTTCGACAGGTAGAACCCGCTGTTGATCCGATGGCTTCGCGCCCAGGCGAAGTCTTCGAGCGCCCCCTCGGACGCGATCCGCCGCCGCAGACCGCCCTCCGTCACCGGCACGATCGCCGGCGAGCGGTCGCCGCGGGGGAAGAGTTTTCCGGCCGCGTGCATCAGGGTCAGCAGCGCCGTACGCGGCGCCACCGTGAACAGCATTGACACGTCGGTACGCGCCCCCAGCATCGCCAGCGCCCGGACGATGTCGGCGGCGCGGTAGTGGATCAGCGAATCCATCGCCACCACATGGTCGAAGCGACCGAGCGCCGGATCGAGCATGTCGCCGACGCGGAACTCGATGCGGCCAGCTCCGGAGATCGCCGGCAGCCGCTCCCGCGCGAGCCCGATCAGCGTGGGCGAAACGTCGATCGCCACCACCTCCGCCCCGCGGCGCGCCGCCTCGACGCTGAGCGCCCCGGTGCCGCAACCGGCATCGAGCAGGTGCAGGCCGGTCATGTCGGCGGGCAGCCAGGAGAGTAGCGTCGCCCGCATGGCGTCGCGCCCGGCCCGCACGGTGGCGCGGATGCGGCTCACGGGCGCGTCCGAAGTCAGGCGCGACCACGCCTCGACCGCGGTGCGGTCGAAGTAGGTGGTGAGCTCGCCCCGGCGGGCGTCGTAGCTGGCGCTGGCCATCGGTCGAACTCCAGACTCAATCGAAACCGAGGAACTCGAACAGGTCGCGGTCCTTCATGGGCTGCGCCTCGCAGGGCTCGGCGCCGGCCCAGAGGGTCTCGGCGAGCCGCATGTACTCGGCGGTCACGGCGTCGAGCTCGGGCGAGGACTCCATCTCGAACAGGGTCGACTTCTTGAGCCGCGAGCGGCGGACCACGTCGAGGTCGGGGAAATGGGCGAGCCGT
The DNA here is from genome assembly GCF_054611515.1 of Methylobacterium sp. CM6257. Taxonomy (NCBI): domain Bacteria; kingdom Pseudomonadati; phylum Pseudomonadota; class Alphaproteobacteria; order Hyphomicrobiales; family Methylobacteriaceae; genus Methylobacterium; species Methylobacterium sp. CM6257. Next base: position 2,564,917 of record NZ_CM137735.1, on the reverse strand, counting down.
TTCAGGCCGACCGCGTCGTTGAATCGGTCGATCTCGTCGGTCTTGGCGGAGCGATTGGCGATGACGCCGCCCAGCCGCACGCCGTAGTTCTTGGACTTGGCGTGGATCGCCGCGACGATCCGGTTCATCGCGAAGATCGAGTCGAAGTCGTTGGCGGTGACGATCAGTGCCCGGTCTGCGTGCTGGAGCGGCGAGGCGAAGCCGCCGCAGACCACGTCACCGAGCACGTCGAACACGACGACGTCGGTGTCTTCGAGGAGGTGGTGCTCCTTGAGGAGCTTCACGGTCTGGCCGACCACGTAGCCGCCGCAGCCGGTCCCGGCGGGCGGCCCGCCGGCCTCGACGCACATCACGCCGTTGTAGCCCTCGACGACGAAGTCCTCGACGCGCAGCTCCTCCGAGTGGAAGTTCACCGCCTCCAGGGCGTCGATCACCGTGGGGGCGAGGCGCTTGGTCAGCGTGAAGGTCGAGTCGTGCTTCGGGTCGCAGCCGATCTGCAGCACCCGCTTGCCGAGCTTCGAGAACGCCACCGACAGGTTCGACGAGGTGGTCGATTTGCCGATCCCGCCCTTGCCGTAGACCGCGAAGACCTTGGCGGTCTCGATCTTCAGGTCGGGGTCGAGGGCGACCTGAAGGCTCCCTTCTTCCTTCCGGGCGACGACCGGATTGCGGATCGCGATGTTCATGCGGCCACTCCTGCGGTGACGCCTTCCAGGCGGTCTTCCAGCTCCTCCTCGGCCCGGTCGAGGGCGTCGCGCATCGCTGCGTCGGGGGTCCAGAAGCCGCGGCGGTGCGCCTCGATCAGCCTTTGGGCGACCTTGGCGGAGGCGGTGGGGTTCAAGGCGGCCATGCGCTCGCGCATGGCCTTGTCGAGGACGTAGGTCTCGGTGATCCGCTCGTAGATCCAGGGCTGAACCGCATTGGCGGTGGCCGACCAGCCGACCGTGTTCGTCAGGTGGGTCTCGATCTGGCGCACGCCCTCGTAGCCGTGGCCGAGCAGGCCCTCGTACCATTTCGGGTTGAGCATCCGGGTGCGCGTCTCCAGCGCGACCTGCTCCTCCAGGGAGCGGACGTGCCCCTCCCCGCGGGTCTGGTCGCTGATGTAGATCGGCACCGACTCGCCCTTGGCGCGGGCCACCGCCCGGCCCATGCCGCCGAGCCCGTCGAAGTAGTGGTCGACGGAGGTGACGCCGACCTCGACCGAGTCGAGGTTCTGGTAGGCCATGTCGACGGAGGCCAGCACCGCCTGCATCAGGGCGCGCTGCGGCGCCGGGCGGCCGGTGCGGCCGTACGCGAAGCTCTTGCGGCGCGCGAAGGTCTCGCACAGTTCCGCCTCGTCGTCCCAGTTGCCCGAATCGACGAGGTGGTTGACGTTCGCGCCGTAGGCGCCCTCGGCGTTGGAGAAGACCCGCAGCGCCGCCGTCTCCAGGTCGCAGCCCTGCTCGACTTGGATCGCCAGGGCGTGCTTGCGGACGAAGTTCCGCTCCAGGGGCTCGTCGGCCGTCGCCGCGAGGTACGAAGCCTCCGCCAGAAGCTTGGTTTGCAGGGGCAGCAGATCGCGAAAAATGCCCGAGAGCGTGACCACTGCGTCGATGCGCGGGCGGCCGAGGGCTTCGAGCGGGATCAGCTCCGCGCCGCTGAGCCGGCCGTAGCCGTCGAAGCGCGGGGCAGCGCCGATCAGCGCGAGGGCCTGGGCGATCGGGCCGCCCTCGCTCTTGAGGTTGTCGGTGCCCCACAGGACCAGGGCGACGCTCTCCGGGCAAGGCTTCCCGTCGGCCGCGAAGCGCTCGAGGATGCGGGCCACCTGCCGGGCGCCGTCGGCCACCGCGAAGGCGGAGGGCAGACGGTAGGGATCGAAGCCGTGGAGGTTGCGGCCGGTCGGCAGCACGGCCGGGTTGCGCAGCAGGTCGCCGCCGGCCACCGGCGGCACGAACCGGCCGTCGAGCGCCCGCAGCAGCGCCGGAACCTCGTGGTCGCGGGACAGCAGCCGGTCGGTCTCGGCCAGATTTTTCAGGACATCGCGGCTCGCCTCGTCCGCAGGCAGACCGGAGGCCTTGAGCGCCGCCTCGATCCCCTGCCCGGCGACCAGGGCCTCAATGCCGGCCCGCTCCGGCCGCATGCCGTGGGCGGATTCGGCGAGCGCCAGGAGCAGGTCGACCCGCTCGTCGTCCGGCGTCCCCTGCCCGACCACGTGGAGTCCGTGCGGGATCAGGGTCTGCTCCAGCTCCTGCAGCGCGGTCCAGAGGCCGGAGACCCGCGCTTCCAGATCGCCGCTCCAGGCCGGCTCGGCCGCCACGAGATCGACCGCCGCGCCCTGGTCCTGGATCAGGCGGGCCAGCGTCTCGCGCTCGCCCCCCGCCTCGGGGCCGAGGCCACGCCAGCGCTCGATCGAGCTTTTCAGATCGATCAGCCCGCGGTAGAGGCCAGCCGCCGCGAGGCTCGGGGTCAGGTAGCTCACCAGCGTCGCGGCCGAGCGGCGCTTGGCGAGCGTTCCCTCCGACGGGTTGTTGGCCGCGTAGAGATAGATGTTGGGTAGCGCCCCGATCAGCCGCTCCGGCCAGCAGGCTTCGGACAGGCCGGTCTGCTTGCCGGGCATGAATTCGAGCGCCCCGTGGGTGCCGAAATGCAGCACGGCGTCGGCGGCGAAATCCTCGCGGAGGTAGCGGTAGAAGGCGCTGAAGGCGTGGGTCGGCGCGAAGCCCCGCTCGAACAGCAGCCGCATCGGATCGCCCTCGTAGCCGAAGGCCGGCTGCACCCCGACGAAGACGTTCCCGAACTGCGCCCCGAGCACGAAGATCTCGGCGCCGTTGGTCTGGTGGCGGCCCGGCGCCGGGCCCCACTGGGCCTCGATCTCGGCGAGGTAGGGTTCGCGCCGGAGGTGGTCCTCGGCCGGGACGCGGGCGTGGACGTTGGCCTGGGTCCCGTAACGCTTGGTGTTACCCTCCAGGATCGCCGCGCGCAGGGCGTCGACGCTCTCGGGCACTTCGACCGTGTAGCCGTCCGCCGCGAGGCCCTTCAGCGTGTTGAGCAGCGAGGCGTAGACCGACAGGAACGCGGCCGTGCCGGTGGCGCCGGCATTCGGCGGGAAGTTGAACAACACCACGGCGAGCTTCCGCTCGGCCCTCGTGGTCCGGCGGAGCGACACAAGCCGGGCGACCCGCTCGGCGAGGCGGGCGGCGCGCTCAGGGTGAACCCGCATGTCCCGGGCGTTGTCGGCGCCGGAATTCGCGGAGCGGCCGCCGAACACCATCGGGGCGGTGGCGCCGTCGAGTTCGGGGATGGCGACCATCATGGTCGCCTCGACCGGCGACAGGCCGCGCTCGCCCGCCTCCCACTGCTCCAGAGTCTGGAATTCCAGCGCCTGGGCGGCGAGGTAGGGCACGTCGAGCCGGGCCAGCATCGCCTCGGCGGCCGCCGCATCGTTGTAGGCGGGGCCGCCGACCAGCGAGAAGCCGGTGAGCGACACGAGGGCGTCGATGCAGGCGCGCCCGTCGGGCATGAAGAAGGCGTCCACCGCCGGCCGGTTGTCGAGGCCGCTGGCGAAGGCCGGCACCACGTCGAGGCCCTTCGCCTCCAGGGCCGCGATGACCCCGTCGTAATGGGCGGTGTTGCCGGCGAGCACGTAGCTGCGCATCACCAGGAGGCCGACGCGACCCTTCGCGCCCGTGAGGCGCGGCAGCCGCGACGGGTCGGCGCCGATCCGGCCGGGCAGGCGCGGGTGGTAGAGGCCGGTCTCGGGGTAATCGAGGGGCGCGGGCGCCGCCGGACCCTCGCGCCACGCCGCCCGCTCGCCCGCCGCGTAGCGGTGCACCAGGAAGCGAACCAGGGCGGCGACGTTCTCGTCCGAACCCGCCAGCCAGTATTGCAGGGTCAGGAAGTAGGCGCGCACGTCCTGGGCCGAGCCCGGGATGAAGCGCAGGATCTTCGGCAGCTTGCGCACCAGGGCCATCTGCCGGCCGGCATTGCCCTGCTGACCCGGCTTGCCGCGCAGCTTCTTCAGGAAGTCGAGGGCGCTGCGCTTGGTGCCGCTCATGTCGAAGCGGCCGAGCTTCGTGGTCTTCACCACCTCGCCGGCGGAGAGGCAGCCGATCATCGCGTCGCAGGAATCCCGCCGGGCCCCGAGCGCCGGCAGGATCGCCCGGACATGCTCGTCCATGAACAGCATGGCCGCGAGCACGATGTCGGCCTGGGCGATATCGGCCCGGCAGGCGTCAAGGGTCGCGGGATCGGTCTCCCACTCGGCCGCCACGTGGAATCCGAGCATCAGGCCCGGCATCTCGGACCGGAGGCGCAGGCGCGCCCGCTCCACCGCGCTCGCCAGATGGTTGTCGAGCGTGACGATGACGACGCGGATCGGCGGCCTATCGGCCGTAATGCGCTTTTGCATCGTAGAGGGTCTCGACGGTGATGAGCGGCAGGTGTCGCTCCCGGGCGAAGGTCTCGGTGTTGGTGCGCGCCTTGCCGCGCACGAAGAACGGGATCTTCTTCAATTCCTTCTCGGCTTCGGGCGACCAAGCCGCTGCGGTCGCGGCCTCCCGTTCGAGAAGAATCGGGGCGGGTGCCGACGTCGGAGGGGAGTCGGTCGGCACCCGTCCCGCGGCCTCGAACGCCCCCTCCGGAGGCGCCGCGAAGGGCTTGCCGCCGAGATGCGAGGGGCCGACGCCGTCGTGGAATTCCGGGTCTTCCCGGAACATTCCGAGGAGGTGTTCCTCCAGGCCCATCATCAGCGGATGGACCAGGGTATCGAACAGGACGTTGGCGCCCTCGAAGCCCATCTGCGGCGCGTAGCGCGCCGGGAAATCCTGGACATGGACCGGGGCGGAGATCACCGCGCAGGGGATGCCGAGGCGCTTGGCGACGTGGCGCTCCATCTGGGTGCCGAGCACCAGTTCGGGCGCGGCCGCGCGGATCGCCGCCTCGACGTCGAGGTAGTCGTCGGTGATCAGCGCCTCGATGCCGTGCTCGGCCGCCTCGGCGCGGACCTCGCGGGCGAATTCGCGACCGTAGGTCCCGAGCCCGACGACGGTGAAGCCGAGTTCCTTCGCGGCGACCCGGGCGATGCCGATGGCGTGGGTGGCGTCGCCGAACACGAAGACGCGCTTGCCCGTGAGATAGGTCGAATCGACCGAGCGGGCGTACCAGGGCAGCCGCGAGCCGGGGCCGTCGAGGACAGGTGATGAATCGAGCCCGGCGAGATCCGCGACCTCCTCGATGAAGCGGCGCGTACCGCCGACGCCGATCGGCACGACTTGCGTGAACGGTTGCCCGAAGCTTTTCTTCAGGTACTCGGCCGCCGCGCGTGCGATCTCGGGATAGAGCACGACGTTGAAGTCGGCCTCCTTGAGCCGGCCGAGATCGGCGGGCGATGCACCCACCGGCGCGACGACGTTCACGGCGATGCCGAGGGTGTCGAGCAGCCGGCGGATCTCGATCAGGTCGTCCCGGTGGCGAAAGCCGAGTGCCGTTGGACCCAGAATGTTGCAGAGCGGGCGACGTCCGGGCTCGCGCGCCGGGCGCGGGGCCGGCGGCCCGGCGAGCGCGCGGACGAGCCGGTAGAAAGTCTCCGACGCGCCCCAGTTCTCCTTCTTCTGGTAGGCGGGCAGCTCCAGCGGGATCACCGGGATCGGCAGGTCCAGCGCCTTGGCGAGGCCGCCCGGATCGTCCTGGATCAGCTCGGCGGTGCAGGAGGCGCCGACGATCATCGCCTGGGGCTGGAACCGTTCGTGGGCGGCCGAGACCGCCTGCTTGAACAGCTCGGCGGTGTCGCGGCCGAGATCCTGGGCGCGGAAGGTCGTGTAGGTCACGGGCGGGCGCGCGTCCCGCCGCTCGATCATCGTGAACAGCAGGTCGGCGTAGGTGTCGCCCTGCGGCGCGTGCAGCACGTAGTGCAGCCCGGACATCGCCGTGGCGACGCGCATCGCGCCGATATGCGGGGGACCCTCGTAGGTCCAGAGGGTGAGCTGCATGGCGCTACACCTCCAGCAGGGCGCGGCGCCGGAGCGGGCGCGCGAACAGCGCGGCGAGGTCGCCGGCCTGCTCGTAGCCCTGCACGGGTGTGAACAGCAGCTCGATCGACCACTTGGTCGACAGCCCCTCCGCCTCCAGCGGGTTGGCGAGACCGAGGCCGCAGACCGTCAGGTCAGGCCGGGCTGCCCGGCAGCGGTCCATCTGGTCGTCGAGGCTCTGGCCCTCGGTCACGCGCGTACCCGGGGGCAGCAGCTCGATCTCCGCGGCGAGGTGCGCCCGATGCAGGTAGGGCGTCCCGACCTCCACGAGCTCCGCGCCGAGCTCCCGGGCGAGAAATCGGGCGAGCGGGATCTCCAATTGCGAGTCGGGGAAGAGGAACACGCGCTTGCCGCCGAGCTTTTCGCGGTGGGGCGCCAGGGCGGTCTCGGCCCGAACTCGGCCGGCCGTGGTCGCCGCCGCGAACGCGACGTCGGAGATGGCGAAGGCACCGGCAGCGGCCCGCAGCCATCCGGTTGTGCCCTCGGCTCCGAGGGGGAACGGCGCGGCGAGCCGGCGCGCGCCGCGTTCGTCGAGGGCGCGGGCGGTCTCGGCCAGGAAAGGCTGGGTAAGCAGGTAGCGGGTGCCCGGGCCGACCGCCGGCATCGCGCCGGCCCGGCGGGCGGGCAGGAAGCGGACATCCGCGATCCCCATCGCGGCGAAGATCCGAAGAAATTGGTCCTCCACCACGTCGGCGAGCGCGCCGACCACGAGGAGAGATTCTGCTGCGTCCGGCTCTCGCGGAAGGTCCGGCACCAGGGCGGCGAGGCAGGCATCCTCGCCTTCCGTGAAAGTCGTCTCGATGCCGGAGCCGGAATAGTTCAGCACCCTCACGGGGGCGAGCCGCGCCGAAAGCCGCTGCGCCGCCCGGGACAGGTCGAGCTTGATCACCTCGGACGGGCAGGAGCCCACCAGGAACAGGAGCTTGATCTCCGGCCGGCGCTCGATCAGCCGGGTGACGACCCGGTCCAGTTCCTCGTTGACGTCGGCGAGCCCCGCCAGATCGCGCTCGTCGATGATCGCGGTGGCGAATCGCGGCTCGGCGAAGATCATCACCCCGGCCGCCGACTGGAGCAGGTGCGCGCAGGTGCGCGAGCCGACCACCAGGAAGAAGGCGTCCTGGATCTTCCGATGAAGCCAGACGATACCGGTGAGCCCGCAGAACACCGCGCGCTGCCCGTGCTCCTGATGCAGGTCGATGCCGCCGCAGGGTACGGCGTGGCGCGGGAGGGGGGCGTTCACGGCAACGCCTCCCTGAGGTGCGGCGCGCCTTCGCGGGCACCCTCGAGCCGGGCGGCGCGCAGCTTCAGCACGAACTGTCCGGCATTCACCACGTAGGTGGCGTAGGCCGTGAGCGCGAGAACCAAGAGCGCCCGCTCAGCCAGGGCGCCCGTAGCGAGGGCGGCCAGGTAGGCCGTGTGCAGCGCCAGCACCAGCATGCTGACCACGTCCTCCCAGAAGAAGGCGGGGGCGAAAAGCCAGCGGCCGAAGACGGCCTTCTCCCAGATCGAGCCGGTGATCATGATCGCGTAGAGCGCCAGCGTCTTCATCACGACTGAGATCTCGGCCGCGAGCAGGCCCTGCCTGGTGGTCAAGGTGCGGAGCACCAGGACGAGGCTCACCAGGAAAATCGCGAATTGGAGGGGCGCCAGCACGCCTTGGACGAGGGTCCAGGGCGACGCATCGCGCCGGTGCCGTTCGGCGGGCGTGTAGAGCGGTCGTGCCGGCCGGTCCTCGGGACCCATGCATCCGCCCCCCACTGTCTTGGGCGGCGCTCGCCGAGCCCCGCCGCTTCATGAGGCTAGGTCGGCAATCCGGGAAGTGTCAAGTGCGCTTGACGGTTTGACAGGATGACACAGCCGGGGATATTTTTTCTTCGACTAAGATCATTGCCAAGTTCGTCAGGAAGCGTATCGTCTGGTCCGCCAGCAGACATTGCGGCGACTTGGCTGGTCAGATCCAAGATAGACTGAGGACGAAAAATAGAAAAATAGACAGGCGAGCAACGCCGCACGTGAAGCGCAAGCGCCGCCGCTGGTCCCCCTGGGCCGGGGCCGTTTCAGGGAGGGATGCCGATGGGAAACTGGAGGCATTTCGGTGAACGCCTGGAAGCCGGCCCGCCCTCGGCAGGTTGCAGCCCCGTGAGCGAGAGCCTGCCCGCGTTCCGGGATGGTCCAGTCGCCTTCGACCCGCATCGGCCCCTGCCGGAGGCGCTCGCCCGAATCGTCGAGGCGGAGATCCTGCCCCGCCTGATGCTGGCCCATCGTCCCGCGGCCGGCCGGCGCGTTCCGGCCGAGCGGCCGCCGAGCCCGCAGGAGATCGCCGGCTTCAGCGCCCTCCTCCTCGCCCCCGGACCGGTGGATCTCGATGCCGAGGTGGACGCCTTGCGCGAGGGGGGGCTGCCGCTGGCGCGCCTGCTCCTCGACCTGCTGGCGCCGGCGGCGCGCCACCTCGGGGCCCTCTGGGAGGAGGATGCCTGCGATTTCCTGGCGGTGACGGAGGCGCTGGGCCGGCTCCAGGCGATGAGCCGGCGCCTCTGCGCGGATCTGGAGAGCGAATCGGTCCGCGCGAACGGGCGCAACGTGCTGCTGCTGCCCTGCCCCGGCGAGACGCACATGTTCGGCCTGTCGATCGTCGCGAGCTTCTTCCGGGAGGCCGGCTGGGACGTCACCACGGCAGTTCCCGGGCCCGGCCTCGATCCGCTGGAGCTTCTCCGCACCGACTGGTTCGACGTGGTCGGCCTGTCGCTGTCCTGCGACGTCCTCCTGCCGGCCCTGGCGACGACGGTGTCGGACGTGCGGCGCGCCTCCCGCAATCCAGGGGTCCGCGTGCTCGTGGGCGGCCCCTACTTCGCCCGCAACGGCGGCGAGGCGGGGATCGTCGGGGCCGATGCCTGCGCGTCCGACGGATGCCTGGCGCCTGCCGCGGCAGAAGCTTTGCTGGACAGACAGGCATTGGCCTGCTGAAAGGGTTTTCATCCAAACATCACTTTACGGTGACCGTGACGCCCCAGCCTCGCTCCACACCGCAGCGGCCGCCCGCGGCCCTGCAGCAGGTGGCCGGTCACCTCGATGGTGAGGCGGTCGGGCGTATCGTCGCGGCCTCCGCCGACCTGTCCCTCGTGATCGATGCCGACGGGGTGATTCGCGACGCGACGGTCGGCACCGACCTCGAGGCGGAGAACATCCCCGGCTGGCTAGGGCGGCGCTGGGTCGACACCGTGACGGTGGAGAGCCGGCCGAAGATCGACGCCCTGCTGCGCGACGCGCGGGCCGACGGCATCACACGCTGGCGCCAGGTCAACCATCCCTCCCCCAGCGGCACCGATCTGCCGATCCGCTACACCTCGATCCGCCCGGCCGAGGGCGGCCCGATCCTCGTGCTCGGGCGCGACATGCGGGCGGTGGCCGCGCTCCAGCGCCGGCTCATGGAAACCCAGCAGGCGCTGGAGCGGGATTACGACCACCTGCGCGCCGCCGAGACCCGCTACAGGCTGCTGTTCCAGATCTCCGGCGAGCCCGTGCTGGTCGTCGATGCCGGCACGCGGCGGGTAGCCGAGGCCAACCCGGCGGCCGCACGCCTGCTCGGGCGCCCCGCCAAGCGCATCGCCGGCCAGGACGCGGTCGACCTGTTCGACGCGACCAGCGCCCGCGCCCTGGAGGCGCAATTCGCCGCCCTGCGGGCGACCGGCCAGGCCGGGGAGATCCGCGCCGCCCTGTCGCACGGGCGCGGCGAGGTGACCGTCTCGGCCTCCCTGTTCCGCGGCGAGGGTGGCACAAGCGCCCTGATGCGGCTCGTGGCCGATCGGGAGGCCGCGGAGGCCGGGTCCGATCACGAGGCGCCCACCCGCGCGGTGATCGAGGCGATGCCGGAGGGGTTCGTGGTCACGGATCCTGCCCGGCGCGTGCTGATGGCCAACGCCGCCTTCCTGGAACTGGCCCAGCTCGCCACCGAGAGTCAGGCGCGGGGTCGTACCCTCGACCATTGGCTCGGCCGCGAGGAGACGGAGGCGCAGGCCCTGTTCGCGACTCTGGTCGATCACGGCGCCGTGCGCCGCTTCGCGACCGTCGTCCGCGGCGCCTATGGCGGCATGGAGGATGTCGAGATCGCGGCCGTGTCGGTGCCGGGCGCCCGTCCCTGCCTCGGATTCGCGATCCGTCCCGCACCGCGGCGGATCGTCGAGGGACGGTTCGAGAGCCGCTTGGCGGCTGGCCGCGATGTGCCGCGCTCGGTGGAGCAGATGGCCGAGCTGGTCGGGCGTGTCTCGATGAAGACGCTGGTGCGCGAGACGACCGACCTGATCGAGAAGCTCTGCATCGAGGCGGCGTTGCGCATCACCCGGGACAATCGCGCCTCGGCGGCCGAGATGCTCGGCCTGAGCCGGCAGGGCCTCTACGCCAAGATGCGCCGCTACGGCGTCGGCGACCTCGACGGCCCGGCCGAGGAGGACTGACCCCAGCAGGCGATGGGCCGACCGGGAGCGGCCGGCCCGAGGAGCTGCGCCCGAACAGGCTCGCTGTTTCCCACAGCGCATCCGAGACCGCTTGAAACCCGGGCCGGAATGGACACGTGTGCTCCCCCGGTGGGGGCGACGAGGGGCGCGCCCGTATTCAGGCACCGGGCCTTCGGGAGCGATTTGACGCCGCGCACGATGCGCAGGCGCAAGCCATGGCTGCCTTGCGCAGGCAATCCGCCTGCGGCGACCCGGATACCACAGGCCGATCGCCTTCGCGGCCGCAGCCGCGAGCCGGAATGCAGCCAAGACATCGTCTATGGTGCATAATGTATTTTCAACGCGTGGCTGTATTCGCGCGACAAATAGTCCGGACGTCCCCTGGGCGTGTGTAAATCTGACTTGACACTCGGCGCGGTCCCGATAGCCTCCCGATATGGCCGCCACGCCCGCCCCGAGCGCAGTCATCGAGCTGCTGAAGCCGATCACGTGGTTCGCGCCGATGTGGGCCTTCGCCTGCGGCGTGATCTCATCGGGGCAGTCTGCGCACGGCCAGTGGCCGGTGATCGCCGCCGGCATCCTGCTTGCCGGACCGCTGGTCTGCGCCACCAGCCAGGCCGCCAACGACTGGTTCGACCGGCACGTCGACGCGATCAACGAGCCGGGTCGGCCGATTCCGTCGGGGCGGATCCCGGGCCGCTGGGGCCTCTACCTCGCTCTAGGCTGGACGCTTCTATCCCTGGCGGTGGCCACGGCGCTGGGCCCCTGGATCCTCGGAGCCGCCCTGTTCGGGCTGGTGCTGGCCTGGATCTACTCGGCGCCGCCCGTGCGGCTGAAGCGGAACGGCTGGTGGGGCAACGCCGCGGTGGCGCTCTGCTACGAGGGGCTGCCCTGGTTCACCGGGGCCGCCGTCATGGCCGCCGCCCTGCCCGACCGGCGGGTGCTCGTCGTCGCGCTCCTCTACGCCGCGGGCGCCCACGGCATCATGACGCTCAACGACTTCAAGTCGGTGGAGGGCGATCGGCGCATGGGTCTGCTGTCCCTGCCCGTGCGGATGGGGTCTGAGCGCGCAGCGCGCTTCGCCTGTCTGGTCATGGCCCTGCCGCAGGTCGCGGTGATCGCGCTCCTCGTCGGCTGGGGGCGGTACTGGCATGCCGGCCTGGTCGCGGCGCTGCTCGCCGGCCAGCTCGGCCTGATGGTCCGGTTCCTCGAGAATCCCCGGGAGCGGGCCGCTTGGTACAACGGCACCGGCACCACCCTCTACGTCCTCGGCATGCTGGTCTCGGCCTTCGCACTGCGCCCGCTGGTGGGAGGGGCATGATGGGCGCTTCGGGTCGAATCGCGGGCGGTGCGGGCGCTCTCCCTCCCCCCTCTGCGCCCGAAGGGTACCTCGGCTGGCCGCAGATCGTCCGCCTCGGCCTCGTGCAGACCGCGCTCGGCAGCGTCGTCGTGCTGATGACCGCCACACTCAACCGCGTGATGGTGGTGGAACTGGCGCTCCCCGCCTTCGTGCCGGGCCTGCTGGTCGCCCTGCACTATGCCGTGCAGGTCCTGCGCCCGCGCTGGGGCTACGGGTCCGACCGAAGCGGCCGGCGCACCCCCTGGATCGTCGGCGGCATGGCGGCGCTCTGCCTCGGCGGGTTCGGGGCGGCCTGCGGCACCGCGCTCGCCGCCGAAAACCTCGCCCTTGGGCTGGCGCTCGCCGCCCTCTCCTTCCTGTGCGTGGGAATCGGCGTCGGGGCGGCGGGAACCTCGCTCCTCGTCCTGCTGTCGGGCGGCGTCGCCCCGGCCCGGCGGGGCGCGGCCGCCACCATCGTCTGGGTGATGATGATCGTCGGCTTCGCCGTCACGGCGCCGCTCGCCGGCCACTTCCTCGATCCGTTCTCCGGCCTTCGGCTCGTCGCGGTGTCGGGCACGGTGTCGCTCGTTGCTTTCTGCCTAGCCGCCCTGGCGGTCACCGGCGTCGAGCGCCGCCTGCCGTCCCGCGCCCCCGAGGCGGACGCGGCGCGCCGGCCGTTCTTCGCCGTGTTGGCCCAGGTGCTCGCCGATCCCGTGGCCCGGACCTTCACGATCTTCGTCTTCGTCTCGATGCTGGCCTACAGCGCCCAGGAGCTGATCCTGGAGCCCTATGCCGGCCTCGTCTTCGCGATGACCCCCGGCGCCACCACCAAGCTCGCCGGCCTCCAGCACGGGGGCGTGCTGGCCGGCATGCTGCTGGTGGCGGCGTTGACGCTCGTCGCCCGCGGCACCCTCCTCGCCTCCTTGAGGCTCTGGATCGCGCTGGGCTGTGCCGGCTCCGCGGCCGCCCTCTTCGCCCTGGCGAGCGGTGCGGCGGCGGGATCGGACTTCCCCCTGCGCGAGACGGTGTTCGCCCTCGGGGTTGCCAATGGCGCCTACGCGGTCGCCGCCATCGGCTCGATGATGGCGCTCGCCGGACGCGGCGACGCGCGGGAGCGCGGCACCCGCATGGGCGTCTGGGGGGCCGCGCAGGGCATCGCCTTCGGAGCCGGCGGCTTCCTGGGGGCGGTGACGGTGGACGCGGTGCGGTTCGCGACGGCCGAACCGGTCCAGGCCTACGCGGCGGTCTTCGCCGCGGAGGGGCTGCTCTTCCTCGTCGCGGTCGCCCTGGCGGCGCGCCTCGAACCCGCCCCGGCACCGCGCCCGGTGTCGCTCGATCCTGCCTTCAGCGCGAGGTGAGGCCATGGCTCGGTTGGATGATGCGGGTGGCGGCTCCGACACCTACGACGTCGTCGTGGTGGGCGGCGGTCCGGCCGGCGCCACCGCGGCCACCGACCTCGCCCGGGCCGGCCACGCGGTGCTGCTCCTCGACAAGCCCGGCCGGATCAAGCCCTGCGGCGGCGCGATCCCGCCTCGGCTGATCCGCGACTTCGCGATTCCCGACGCCCTGCTCGTTGCAAAAATCCGGTCCGCCCGGATGGTGGCGCCGAGCGGCAAGACCGTCGACATGCCGGTGGGCGAGGGCTTCGTCGGCATGGTCGACCGCGAGCATTTCGATCCCTGGCTGCGCGCCCGGGCCGCGGAGGCTGGCGCCGAGCTGCGCGCCGCCGACTTCGCGCGGATCACCCGGTCGGGCGACGGCCCGCCGCTCGTCCATTTCACCACCGGCACGGGCGAATCGCTCACCCGCCACGCCGTCCGGGCGCGCCTCGTCATCGGAGCCGACGGGGCCTGCTCGCCGGTTGGCCGGGCGGAGGTTCCGGGCCACGACCGGATGCGGCAGGTCTTCGCCTATCACGAAATCCTGCGGGTGCCGGAGACCGGCGCCCCCGGGTCCGAGTCGATCGAGGCGACACGCTGCGACGTCTACTATCAGGGCCGCCACTCGCCGGATTTCTACAGCTGGATCTTTCCCCACGGGGACAGGCTGAGCATCGGCACCGGCAGCGCCAGAAAGGGCTTCTCGCTCCGCTCCTCGATCCGCGCCTTGCGCGCGGCGACCGGCCTCGATCACGCCGAGACCCTGCGCCGCGAGGGGGCGCCGCTGCCCCTCAAGCCCCTGAAACGCTGGGACAATGGCCGCGACGTGCTGCTCGCGGGCGACGCCGCCGGCGTGGTCGCCCCGGCCTCCGGCGAGGGCATCTACTACGCGATGCTGGGCGGCCAGCTCTCCGCGGAGGCGGCGGCCGCCTTCCTGCGGACCGGGGACGCGCGGGCCCTCGCGCGTGCGCGCAAGCAGTTCATGAAGCTGCACGGGCGCGTGTTCTGGATCCTCGGGATGATGCAGTGGGTCTGGTACCGCAGCGACGGCCTGCGCGAGCGCTTCGTCTCGATCTGCCGGGACAGGGATGTCCAGCAGCTCACCTGGGACAGCTACATGAACAAGGAGCTGGTCCGGGCGAAGCCCGCCGCCCATGCGCGGATCTTCTTCAAGGATCTCGCCCACCTGTTCCGCTGGGTCTCGCCGTGATCGTGCCCGGCACCGGCTGGGCGCCGCCCGCGGTCGCGGCCGTCGCCGCCGTGCTGGTGGCCGTGGCCGGCGGGCTCGCGACCACCACGGACGGCTGGTACCGGCGCCTGCGCGTCCCGGCCTGGAAGCCGCCGGACTGGGCCTTCGGGCCGGTCTGGACCGTGATCCTCGCGCTCACCGCCACCTCCGGGGTGCTCGCCTGGGACGGCGATCCCGACCCCGCCGCCCGGGGCGTGCTGCTGGCCGCCTTCGCGGTGAACGGAGCGCTCAACATCGCTTGGAGCGTGCTGTTCTTCCGGTTCCGCCGGCCCGACTGGGCGCTCGCCGAGGTCGCGGCCCTGTGGTTGTCGATCGCCGTGCTGGTGCTGGTGACCGGCCGGGTCGAACCCGCGGCCGGGCTCATGAACCTGCCCTATCTCGCCTGGGTCAGCGTCGCCGCCTGCCTGAACCTGCGCATCGTGCGTCTCAACGCGCCCTTCGGGGAGCCCGCGTGATGGACGGGCTGTTCGCCTCGGGCCGGATCGTCGACGGGATCCTCCTGCTCGTTGCCGGGGAGGCGCTTCTCCTCGCGTGGCTCAGCCGCCAGGGCGGTCCGCCGCTGCCAGCCCTGCTGGCGAACCTCGCCTCCGGGGCCGCGCTGATGCTGGCCCTGCGGGCCGCCCTGGCGGGGGCCGGCTGGGCCGCAATCGCCGGGTGGCTGCTCGCAGGGCTCATCGCCCATCTGGCCGATCTCGGCCTACGATTCCGGGCAGCCACGGCACAACGCCGCAGCCCGGTGCAGGCCGGAACAACGCCGAGAACGGCCGCGTTCACGCGCGTCACAAATGTCAAACAACTCTAAATTCGGGATGGGAGACGCGGCATGCAGCGCACGAGAGCCCTCTCCGCCGGCCGCGTGTCGGTCCCGATCCTGGCGAGCCTGTTCCTGGCCGCTCCGGCGCTGGCGCAGGACGGGTCGTCGGACCAGATCGAGCGGGGCAAGTACCTCGTCACCATGGGCGACTGCGCGGCCTGCCACACGGCTCCGGGCGGCAAGTACCTCGCCGGCAATTACGCGCTGAACATGCCGTTCGGGGTGATCATGACCCCCAATCTCACCCCCGACAAGGAGACCGGGCTCGGCGACTACACCTATGCCGATTTCGAGAAGGCGTTCCGGCAGGGCTACAGCAAGCATGTCGGCTACCTGTATCCGGCCTTCCCGTATGGCTGGTTCACCAAGGTCACCGACGCGGACACCCAGGCGATCTGGGCCTATCTGCAGTCGATCCCGGCGGTGAACGAGAAGCGCCAGGAGAGCCAGATCCCGTTCCCGTTCAGCATCCGCACCGCGCTGGTGACGTGGCGGACCGCGTTCTTCACGGACGAGCGCTTCAAGCCCGACCCCAAGGCCAGCGCCGAGGTGAACCGCGGCGGCTACCTCGTGGAGGGCCTGGGCCACTGCGCCATGTGCCACAACGAGAACAAGCTCGTGGGCAATTCGAGCTTCGCGGGCCGCTTCGGCGGCGGCGTGATCGACGGCTGGTACGCCCCCAACATCACCCCGGACGGCCACCAGGGCATCGGCGCCTGGACCGACGAGCAGGTGGTGACCTACCTCAAGACCGGCACCGCCCCCGGCGACCGGCCGGGCGTCGCCGCCGGCCCGATGCGCCAGACCATCATGGAATCCCTCTCCAAGGTGAAGGACGAGGACCTGAAGGCGATGGTCGCCTACCTGCGCACGGTGCCCGCCAAACAGACCTACAAGCCCAAGGACCTCACGGTCTTCGACAAGCCGGATGCCCCCGGCGCCTCGACCTATCTGACCTACTGCTCCTCCTGCCACCAGCCCGACGGCAAAGGCATCGAGGGCGCAGTGCCGGCGCTGGCCGGCAACACCTCGGTGATGTCGGAGGGGCCCGAGACGGTGCTGCGGGTGATCTACGGCGGGCTGGCCGCCCAGAGCGGGCTCGCCCCGATGGTGGCGATCGGCCAGCAGATGACCGACGTCGAGGTGAAGAACGTCACCGACTACATCCGCAATTCCTGGGGCAACAAGGCGCCGCCGGTGACCGGCGACAAGGCGTCCGAGGCCCGGGCCGCCACCAAGACCATGCTGGCCGGAACCGCCCCCTGCGCGGAGATCGAGCAGGACAAACTCAAGGCCGCGTTCGATCAACTCGGCGTGCAGAACACGCTCAAGGGCGTGAAGCAGCAGGATTTCGTGCCGACGCTCGTCCGGCTGGTGCCGCAGATCAAGGCGGCCTCCACGGGAGCCTCGGACGACGACGTGGTCAACGCCCTCACCACGGCCTTCTGCAAGGTCGGCCGCGACGACCCGCAATACGGCAATCCGAGCTGGCCGGCGGTGATCGGCACCTTCGCCAACGTCGCCTACAGCCAGGTGAAGCACCCGGAGAAGCAGGCGGCGAACGTGCCGTCCGCGACGACACCGCCGGCGGGGAGGAACTGAGGGACCGAGTCTCGCCCTGTCATCCGGGACGCCGCAGGCGAGCCCGGAATGACGGGACGGATGTCCCTGGGAACAGATACGGTGGCGCTTCGTTTGAGCGGGGATCCCTCAGGACCCCAGCCCCGGAGTTCCCGTGTCCAGCCTCGTCCGCATCCTGCTCGCGATCTTCATTCCGCCCGTCGCGGTGCTCGTCACCACGGGCTTCGGCCTGCAGTTCCTGCTGAACATCCTGCTGTGGATCCTCGGCTGGCTGCCCGGAACCGTCCACGCCCTGTGGCTGATGAATCGCGACCGGCCGCTGGTCTGAGCGGCTACGGCTTCCTGCCCTCTGGCCCGCCCTTCCGGAGAGCGGGCTTCGGGTCCGCCTTCGCCTCGGCCTTCGCGGTCTTGACCGCGTGAGCCTTGGCAGACTTCGGCGCGACCTTGTCGGCGGCGTGTGCGAGCTTCACCGGCTCGGGCACGACCGTCGCGTCGACGGCCGGGGTCGCCGGGGCGGCCGGAGCCGGGGCGTCCTTGGCGAACAGCTTGCCGAACAGCTTCTGGTAGCTGCTCGGATCGCCGTCGGCATCCGCCACGGCGATCCGGGTCGGTTTCTCGGCCAGCGCCGCGGTGGTCTCGACCTGGGCGTTGGGCTCGGCCCGGTTGGCCATGAGGGTCGTGGCGGCCGGCCTGGCCGGCGCCTTGGCGCTCCCCGCCTTCGCGGCCTTCGCGGGAGCCGCCGGCTCGGCGCCCGCCAACATCACGGGCGAGCTCTTTGGCCCGATCTCGATCTCCTGCGGACCCGCCGCCAGCGTCTCCGGGCGGCTCACGTCGCCGAGATTGTGCCGGCTGTACTCCTTGGCGTCATAGGGCAGCACCGTCTCGGTGCCGCCGAGGCTCGCGAAGGCGCTCGCATTCTGCGGGCGGAAGACCGGGTTCTGGCCGCCGTCCTGGTAGACGACCCGCACCGCGGGCGTGCCCTTGGCGACGAGCTCGGCGACCGCGCGCTCGTCGCGCTCGCTCTTCTCGGCCACCAGCGGATCGGCCTTCGGCTTGCACGAGCCGGCCGCCGCGTCGGCGCCGCCGAACACGTATTTGGTGCCGCACTGGCCGATCTTCGGCTCCTCGCGCAGAGCCTCGAAATAGTCCGACCCTTCCTTGAGGTTGCGCCAGAACGCGATGTTCGGGTCGTTGCGGAATTTGGCCATGTTCTCGGCCGTCATCCGGAACGGGTAGGACTGGAACTGGAAGCTGCGCTGTCCGCCGACGAAGGCCTCGCGGGCGATGGCGTAGATCTCCGCGATGGTGGCATCGGTCATGGCGAAGCAGCCCGCCGACGAGCAGGTGCCGTGCACCATCAGGTAACGGCCGGTGCGCCCGTTGGCCCGGTCGACCGCGTTCGGGAAGCCCGTGTCGAACGACAGGTAGTAGGACGAGTTCGGGTTCATCAGGCCGGGGGTGATCGTGTAGAACCCCTCCGGCGCCTGACGGTCGCCCTCACGGGTCTTGGGACCGAGCTGGCCGGACCAGCGGCAGATCGGGTAGGTCTTCAAGAGGGCGTAGCGGCCGTCGCTGCCCTTCTTCCAGACCTCCATCTCCGCCTCCTTCTTGTAGGCGCGGATCAGGATCGGGTCGGATTGCTGCATCCCCTTGGTCTGCATCAGGGCGAGCGTCTGGGGTGCGATCGGCGCGAGGCTGCGCGCGCTCGGGCCGTTGATCCCGGATCCGTCCTGGCAAGCGGCGAGCGAGAGGGCCAGCAGGGAAGCCGCCGCCAGCAGTCGCGCAGTCGCGAGACGCGCCGTCATGGGGAACCTCAATCGTCCTACGCGCGCCCGCGGGCCTTGTCGGCCAACGTCGGGCGCCACTCCCCAACCCATTACCGTCGTTAAGCTTGCGCCTTCCTTACCGCAATGTCCCGGTTGCAACACTGCACGGTACTCACGGGTGGAAAGCGGCCCGTTTCTTTCCCGAATGGGCCAAGAAAAAGCCCGAAATCGCAACGGGCTGCCCGCCTAATCCACAGCTTGCAGGCCGGAATGATCTGTATTCCCGATCACCGCCGGGCCGCGGCCCCCGATCAGCCGAACAAAGCCGGCCGCCGCGTCGCCTCGGCGCGGATGATGTCCACGAGTCGGGCGTCGTCCGCGGGATCCGCGAGCCGCAGGCCGACCGGCTCCGAGGGGGTATGCACGGTGAGCCAGCGCAAGGACGGCCGGAGGTCCACGGCCTCCACCACCGCCATGCGCGGATGCCCCGTCTCAAGCTGCAGGAAGGTCAGGTGGTTGCGGCTCGCGCGGCGCCCGAGCAGGTCGTCGATGGCCTCGACCACGTCCCGGGGCGTGTGCAGATGGGTCATCATCCACAGGCGGTTGTCGGTGCCTTGCGTGTCGAGCGCCCTGCGGATCCGGCGCACGCCCTCGGTGAGGAAGGCGTAATCCGCCTCGCTCGCCGCCGGGTCGTGGTGGTTGAACACGCATTCGAGGCCGTGGCGCTCCCGGTAGAGCCGGTGCCGGCCGCGCCAGATGTCGGGGCCGCGCCGCTCCGCCTCCGGGATGCTCTCCAGCTGGCTGCGGTCGATGAGCGCGGCGAAATCGTCCGCCAGGCAGTCCCGGGCCATGCCCGGCATGGAGAAGATCCAGTCCAGCGGGCCCGACCACTGGCGCAGGTCCAAGGTCTTGAGCACATGCGCCATCTGGCAATTGCAGCCGAGGGAGATGTGGTTGTGCCCGCTCGGCTCCCGGGCGTCGCGCCGGCCCAGCAGCCGCCCGAGTGCGCCCAGCAGGCCGCCCGCCGCCCCGGGCTCGCTCACAGGGTCCGGCCGATGGCGAGGAATTTCTCTGCGCGTCGGTCTCGGATCTCCACCGGACTCAGGCCCTCGAACAGGGCGAGCGAATCGGCGATGGCGTCACCCGCGGCGCGGACCGCCGCCTCGCGGTCGCGATGGGCCCCGCCGGTGGCCTCCGGGACGATCGCGTCGATCACGCCGAGCCGCAGCAGGTCCTGGGCGGTGATCTTCATGGCGGTGGCGGCGTCGGAGGCGCGCCCCTGGTCGCGCCACAGGATCGAGGCGGCGCCCTCGGGCGAGATCACCCCATAGATCGCGTGCTCCAGCATCAGGACCCGGTTGGCGGTGGCGAGCGCGATGGCGCCGCCCGAGCCGCCCTCCCCGATCACCAGGGCGACGTTGGGCACGCCCAGCGCGAGGCAGGCCTCTGTGGAGCGGGCGATGGCCTCGGCCTGGCCGCGCTCCTCCGCTTCGATGCCCGGATAGGCACCGGCCGTGTCCACGAAGGCGATGACCGGCAGGCCGAACCGGTCGGCGGTCTCCATGAGGCGGACCGCCTTGCGGTAGCCCTCCGGCCGGGCCATGCCGAAGTTGTGGCGCAGCCGCGCCTCGGTGGTGGCGCCCTTCTCCTGGCCGAGCACCAGGACCGGGCGGCCGCGGAACCGGCCAAACCCGCCCAGGATCGCCTCGTCCTCACCGAAGCCGCGGTCGCCGGCAAGCGGGGTGAACTCGGTGATGAGCCCGGCGCAGTAATCCACGAAATGCGGCCGCTGCGGGTGGCGGGCCACCTGGGTCTTCTGCCAGGGGGTCAGATTCGCGTAGATCTCGGCGAGCGCCTGACCGGCCTTGGCCTCCAGCCGGCCGACCTCCTCGGAGATCGAGACCGCGCCGTCGCGCTCGCCCACGGCCCGCAATTCCTCGAGCTTGGCCTCCAGTTCGGCAACCGGCTTCTCGAAGTCGAGGTAGGTGCGCGTCACCGCCATCGTGTCACAGGTCTTCCCGGGTCCGCCGCGCGAGGGCGGCGGGCGCGAGGTGTTGGCGATGGCGGGGGTGGTGTCAACCGGCGTCTTGGCCGAAAGGGCCCGCGTTCGACGCGGCTCAGCCGTCCAACAGGTTCTCGCGGGCGATCCGGTGGCAATGCTCCAGGTAGCCGCGCTGGTGCTCGCCCATCAGGTCGGTGACCACGGTCCAGAGCCAGCCCGGCGCGTCGGGACCCGGGCCGGGGGCGCGGATGCTCCCGATCCAGGTCCGGCGGTCGGACCCGCCCATCTGGCGGCCATGGGCCCGGCCGAGAATCGCGGCCAGGTGACCGGAGACGCGCACCGCCTCGTCCCGGGAGAATTGTTCGGCGTCGATCTTGAGATCCTGCGGCATCAGCTCGCGGACCGTGACGGGCGTGCCCCGGACATGGCCCGCGACCATGCGGTCCCCGAGATTGGGCGACAGCGCCCGGGCCCCCGCCACCACGCGCTCGGCATGGTCGGCCGGCATGGCGGCTCCCGGGGCCGCCGGGGCGTGGTGCGGCACCGCCTCCTTGACGTCGAGGAGGGCGAGATGCGGCCGGTCGCCGCCCAGGATCTCCACGAGGCCGGCGTAGCGCAGGCGGCCGAGCGAGCTGCAGCCCTTGATCCAGTAGGCGGCGTCGAGCAGCCGGATCTCGGCATCCGCCTCCGCGCCGCCGAGCGCCAGGACGAGCCGGCGCACTTCCGGATCGCGGCTGAGCGCCTCGAAGGCCGCCTGCTCGTCGGGGTCGAGGTCGAAGAACCGCCGGCCGCGCGGCAGGCGCTCGGCCTTGCCCTTCAGGCGCTCGCGCGAGAGATGGCGCCAACGCCGTCCGAGCGCCCGCCGCTTCACCGTGGCAACGATCTCGGATTCGGCGATGTCGCGCTCGGCGTCCTCGGGGGCGGCGATCCCGTCGGCGTAGCCGGCGGCCATGGCGTCCATCATCCGGGCGGTGACGATGCCGGGCAGGGTCGCGTTCAGCGCCGCGGTGACCAGGGACAGCGCCAGCCGGACGAGGTCGAAGGCCGGGTTGGCCACGACGGTCTGGTCGAGGTCGCGGATCTGGATGTCGATCCGCCCGTCGGGTCCGGCCAGCGCGCCGAGATTGCCGAGATGCGCGTCGCCGCAGATCCAGACCGGCGGCCCCTCGGGCAGGGCGCCCGCCGGCATGCGGGCGATGAGCTCATAGAAGCGCGCCGTGCTGCCGCGGACATAGGCGTGCGGCGAGGAGGCGATCTTGCAGAGGCGGCGCTGCTCCAGCACGCGCGCGTCGCGGCCGGTCCGTGCCGGCACCTGCATGTCCATCCGCGTCGTCCGATCCTCTGCCGCAGCTGATCCGGCGGGCTCGCGGGAGCCTGCACCGGCATCGGCGGTTGATGCCACGGCAATCCTAGAGTTTTCATCCCTAAGCATGGGTAAGCGTTTTGACGCGGCCGGCGTTATAGGGTCCGGCGGTGATGCCGCGCTCCGGACGCCGCGCCGGATTCCCGTCACGCGGCGTGCGTCGTCCTCGGCATTGACGCGGTTCGCAGAGCGGCTCGGGATGAGCGCGACGTGCCCTCCTCTCCGGTGCGGGAGAGGCTCGGGGCGAGGGACGAGAAGGTTCAGGATTGAGCACGCCATCGATGCGCGTTCAGGTCGCGCATTCTTCGGAGAGGTCACACCCCTCCCCCACTTCCGTCAGGCGAGGGGTCCCCCGCACGATCCCCGGCCCGTATGTCAAACGCCGATGCGCGAACGCGGCTGGGCGATGACCGGTGATCCCACCCTCGACACGATCGCGATCCGCCTCGGCCTGAGCTTCCTGGCCGCCTTCGCGCTCGGCTGGGACCGCGAGGAACTCGGCCACCCGGCTGGCCTGCGGACCATGGTGCTGATCTGCGTCTCGGCCTGCACGGCGATGCTCCTGGCCGACTGGCTTCTGGCGCGGACCGGCGGCTCCGGCAACGGCGTCACCCGGCTCGATCTGATGCGACTGGCGCAGGGCGTCCTCGGGGGCATCGGCTTCATCGGGGCGGGCACGATCCTGAAGCAGGGCAGCATCGTGCGCGGCGTCACCACGGCGGCGACCCTGTGGCTCACCACCGTGATCGGGCTCTGCTTCGGCGGCGGCGCGTGGCAGATCGGGCTCGCTGCCACCCTGATCGGACTCGTGACGCTGCAGTTCCTGCGCCGGCTCGAGACCGTGCTCCGGCGGCGCAGCTACGGCACGGTGACGATCGAATTCGGCCCGGGCGCGGATCTGACCACGCTGCTCGGCCTGCTGGACACGATGGGCTTTCGGGTGAAGGCCAGCACGCTGGTCCAGGGCGAGGACGGCGGCAGCCTGCGCTGCATCGGATCCCATCGGGGCGATTCGCAGGCCTGGGCCCTCGCCGCCGTGGCGCGGCTGCGGGAGGCGCAGGCGGTCAAGCAGGCCGGCTGGGAGGATCTGAGCTGAGCGGCCGGTCGTCTGCTAAGGCGCTCAGGCCGCCTGCGGCTCGACCCGGTTCCGGCCCGCCGCCTTGGCCCGGTAGAGGGCGAGATCGGCGCGCCTGAGCATGTCGCCGGGGGCGGTGTCGTCCGCGTGCCGCACCGCAACGCCGATCGAGACCGTCACGGGGATCGACCGGGTGGCCCGCTGCACCGTGAACGGCAGGGCCTCGACCCGTTCGCGGATGCGCTCGGCGATGGCCTGCGCGTCGGCGAGCCCGGTATCGGGCAGGATCACCACCACCTCCTCGCCGCCGTAGCGCGCCACGATGTCGACCGGCCGCGTATGCTGGCGGACCCGCTCGGCGAAGCCGCGCAGCACCTCGTCGCCGGCCTCGTGGCCGAAGCTGTCGTTGATGCCTTTGAAGAAGTCGATGTCGAGGATCAGGGCGGCGAGCGCCGGCCGCCGGGCGGCCTCGTCGGCGAAGAGCGCGCCGAGATGGTTATCGAGGTAGCGACGGTTGTGCAGGCCGGTGAGCGCGTCGGTCACGGCCATTTGCAGGGAGGCCTGCATCGCCCCCCGGAGCGCGTCCGTGAAGCGCTTGCGCTTCACCTGGGTGCGGACCCGGGCCGTCAGCTCGTTGCGGTCGACCGGACGCATCAGGAAATCGTGCACGCCGAAATCGAGGCCGCGCACCACCCGGGCGCGGTCGTGCGCCTCCGCCAGCATGATCAGCGGCATGGCGCGGGTCCGGTCCAGCGAGCGGAGCTGGCTGCACAGGCGCAGGCCGTCGAAGTCCGCGAGGTCGAGGCTGACCAGCGCGAGGTCGAAGCCCTGCTCGGCGGCGAGGTGGAGCGCCGCCTGCGGGTCCGGCTCGACCATCACCGCGTGGTGCTGGCGCAGCGCGCCCGCCATCCGGTCTGCCGAGCCCGGGCGATCCTCGATCAGCAGGATCCGGGCGTCGAGGCCGGTCTCCGCGGTGGCGAGCGCCAGGGGGTCGCCGATACCGAACTCGCGCGAGGCGAGCGCGCGCTGGCGCAACTCGTCGGTGACTGCCTTGAGCCGCACGAGGCTGCGCACCCGGGTGAACAGGGCGGTGTCGTCCACGGGCTTGGTCAGGAAGTCGTCGGCGCCCGCGTCGAGGCCGCGCAGGCGGTCGGAGGGCTGGTCGAGGGCCGTGACCATCACCACCGGGATGTGGGCCGTGACCGGGTTGCTCTTGAGGTGCCGGCAGACCTCGAACCCGTCCATGCCGGGCATCATCACGTCGAGCAGGACGAGGTCGCACAGACCCTTCTCGCAGATCGCGATGGCGTCCTGGCCGTTCATGGCGGCGAGCGTGTCGAAATATTCCAGCCCGAGCTTCGTCTCCAGAAGCTTCACGTTCGGGAACAGGTCGTCGACGATCAGGACACGGGCCGACATGGTTCCTCGCTGACGCGCGGCTGGGCGGCCCGGATCGGGCGGGTCGGCGTACGGCCGCGCATCGGGACAGACGATTGAGGAGGGCACCCGGCCCCGCCGGGTCGGGTGCCCTCCTCAACGGTGCGCCCCTGCGGCGTCACCGCGGCTCAAGATACGCGCGAACCGTTGCCAAAAACTTCGCGACCGAGATGGGCTTCGATAAGTAGGCCTCGCAGCCGCCCTCGCGGATCCGCTCCTCGTCACCTTTCATGGCGAAGGCCGTGATGGCGATGACCGGGATGCTCTTGAGGTCGTCATCCTCCTTGAGCCACTTGGTCACCTCCAGCCCCGAAACCTCCGGGAGCTGGATGTCCATGAGGATCAGGTCGGGATGATGCGCGCGCGCCAGCTCGATCGCCTCGATACCGTGGGCGGTCTTCAGGGTCGCGTAGCCGTTCGCCTCCAGAAGGTCGTTGAACAGCTTCATGTTCAACTCGTTGTCCTCGACGATCAGCACCGTCTTCTTCATGATCCGTTGTCCCGGTGCGCGCCGATCATGATTAGTGGGCGGTGAAGCCCCTCCGTCGCCTTTGTAGCGTTCACATGTTGATGAATGGCAAACCTCTTCAAGGGGATGAGTCCGCCGAACGGCTCGCCCTGGACGTTCTTTTGTGGATCACGGGGGACGAGGACCGTCTCCTGCCCTTCCTGGCGGCGAGCGGGCTCGGCCCCGAGACCCTCCGCGAGAGCGCCCGGGAGCCGGCTTTCCTGGTGGGCGTGCTCGATCATGTGATGGGCGACGAGAACGTGCTTCTTGCCTGCGCGGGGGCCCTCGGCGTCAAGCCGGAGCGGATCGCCGAGGCGTGGCACAGGCTGTCGCCACGCCCCGACGACGAATGGGCTTGAGGCGGCCGGCATAGGGCGCGGGTCCCCTCTCTCGCTCGGGAGAGGGGACCCGCGCCTCAGCCTGAAACCCTATCGCCGAACCCAATCCGCGAGCCCGCAGAGAGGCAGGAGAGGCGTGCGATCCTCATGGAAGGCTGGCGGCCTCCGCCAACCGGCCCTCAGGGCGTGCAGCCTTTCCCCGCCTCCTTGTCGCTGGCCCGGCCCGCCTTTGCGTCGATGTCGAGAGCGGTCATGTCGCCCAGGATGGCGAAGTCGCCGTAATCGAGCTTGAGCGCGCCGCTGACGCCGTTCTCGTAGAGATCGAAGCCGAGGGTGTAGATCGGCGTCCGCTCCCCGGCGCCCTCGGTGTAGTAGCTCAGGCGCACCGGCCAATGCGGCATGCCGGCGAGCGTGCCCTCGCGCAGGGGCTTGTCCCGGGCGGAGTCGGAGGCCGGAGCCGGGCCGGTCTCCGTGTGACCGATCACCGCGAAAGTATCGTAGATCTTCTTCCCGTCGTCGGAGCCGTCGAAGACCTTGGCCGAGAGGGTCGATTGGCCGGCTCGCGCCGCCTCGATCAGGCGGCGCATGTGTTCGCTCGGGAACAGCACCGGCCCGTCCACGGTGAACGGCTTGGCCCCGCCCTTCAGCTTCACCGTGACGGCGTTCCCCTGGTCCGTCGCGGTCCCGTCGACGGGCGCCGCGGGCTGGTTGTTGGTCAGCGTCGTCGTCTTGAAGCGGAACTCGCGCCCCTGGCCGCCCTCGAAGGTGGTGCTGCGCATGTCGGACAGGCGCGCACCGGTCTCGCCCGACGAGAGCTCCGTCACCTGGCGGGTGAGCATCGTGTAGCCCCGGCAGGCATCGCCCCGGAAGTCGATCACGATGCGCCCGCGGGCGCTCTCCACCGAGCGCGTGCCGCCGCCCTCGGCGAGCGACAGGTCGTAGACGGCCCGGTGGTTGGCCAGCACGATCTCGGGGGGCTGCGCGGGCGCCTGGGATTGCGGCCTGGCGTCCGGCTCGGGCGCGGCGGGCGGCGCCGCCTGCGCCCCCCAGGCGGAGACGAGAAGGCCGGCCGTCAGGAGATGCGAGAGGCGCAGGCGCATGGACAACCCCGGTTCACTCCGCCGCAGATAGCAGGCTGCAGGGGACACCGGCAAACCTTCGGCCGGGCGCCCGGAGACGGGCTACCGGTAGCCCTCCGCCTGCAGGGTGAACAGCTCGGCGTAGCGGCCGCCCCGCGCCATCAGGATCGCATGGCTGCCCGCCTCCAGCACCCGGCCGCCCTCCAAGACCAGGATGCGGTCGGCCATCCGCACCGTGGAGAAGCGGTGTGAGATCAGCACCGCGGTGCGCCCGGCCGACAGCTCCCGGAACCGCGCGAAGACGTCGTGCTCGGCCCGGGCATCGAGAGCCGCGGTCGGCTCGTCGAGGATCAGGATCTCGGCCTCGCGCATGTAGGCCCGGGACAGCGCGACTTTCTGCCACTCGCCTCCCGAGAGGTCGAGGCCGCCCGCGAAGCGCTTGCCGAGCGGCTGGGCGTAGCCCTCGGGCAGGCGCTCGATCACCGGGGCGGCAAGCCCCCGGGCGGCCGCGGTCGCGATGCGATCCGCGTCGGCGGCGGCCTCGATGCGGCCGACCGCGACGTTCTCGCCGGCGGTGAGGTCGAAGCGGACGAAATCCTGGAAGATCGCGCCGATCCGCGCCCGCAGCGCGTCGAGGTCGTAGGCGGGCAGCGGCACCCCGTCGAGGAGCACGCGTCCCTCCTGCGGGTCGTAGAGCCGGGTCATCAGCTTGACGATCGTGGTCTTTCCGGCGCCGTTGCCGCCGACCAGCGCCACGGTCTCCCCGGCTCCTATCGCGAAGGACAGGCCGCGCACGGCCCAGGCTTCCGCGCCGGGATACCGGTAGCCGACATCCTCGAACACGAGCCCCTCCCGGATCGGGCTCGGCATCGGAGCGGGGCGCGCGGGCGAGCGGATCGCCGGCCGGATCTCGAAGAACGAGAAGAAGTCGTCGAGGTACTGCGCCTGGCCCGTGATCTGGGTGAAGCCCAGGAGCAGCCCCTCCAGGCCGCCCCGCAGGCGGTGGAAGGCCCCGGCCAGGAAGGCGAGGTCGCCCACCGAGAATGAGCCGGCCACGGTCTGCCAGACGATCACCGCGTAGGCGGCGTAGTAGGCCAGCGTCCCGAGACTCGCGAAGGCGAAGCCCCAGCCGGCGCGGGCCATGGCGAGACCGCGGTTCTCAGCGAGCAGCCGGCGCGCCACCGTCGCGTAGAGGGTGGTCACGTAGCCCGAGAGTCCGAAGAGCTTGACCTCCTTGGCGGTCTCGACGCTGGCGCCGAGGTAGCGCAGGTAGTCGATCCGCCGCCGCTCGGGGCTGCGGATCCAGGCGAGGCGATAGCCGGCCTTGGTGAAGTGCCACTCGTTGAGCACCGCCGGCACCAGCGCGGCGGCGATCAGCGCCACCAGCCAGGGCGTGAAGGCCGCCACGCCGGCCGCCAGGGTGGCGAGGGTCACCAGCGCCTGGAGCTGACCGAACATGGTCCCGATCAGGCCGGTGCGGCCGCTCACCTGCCGGCGTGCCCGCTCCAGCCGGTCCTGCTGGGCACTGTCCTCGAACTGCGCGAGATCGAGGGAGGCGGCGTGCGCCATCAGCCTCAGCGAGGCCGCGTTGGCATAGAGGTCGCCGATCAGGGTCTCGGTCAGATTGGCGAGCCTGCCGGTGAGGTCGGAGACCAGGGCGAGGCCGAACTCGGCCGCCACAAGTCCGGCGAGCCGGGCTCGCCCAGGATCGGCGAGCCAGTCGGCGAGCCCGGCCCCCGGTGCCGGACGCGCGTGCTCGGCCACGATCCCGTCGAGGATCAGCTTGGCGAGATACAGGGACAGAACCGGCAGGCAGGCGGCTACGAGCCGCAAGGACAAGCTCGCGGCGAGGAGGCGTGGGCTCGCCGCGGCGATCTCGCGGAACAGGGTGGGTAGGTAGCGCAGGGCTCCGAGACGCGCGCCCGGGCGGACCGCCCCATCGGCCATCGTCACCCGTTCAAGAGGCGAAGTCGGCCGGCCGGTTGGCCGCTGCGCGAAGAAAGCATAAGCTGTGGCATTATATAAATATAAACCTTGTCGAGTGGTGCGTGCTGAGCGGCCCTGCAATCCTGAGAATTTCGGTCCTCCTGATCATCGCTGGCATACTCGCGGCGGTGGTTCAGTACATGCTTCCGAACCCGGCTCCCGCCCCCGCCCCGGTGGTCCAGGCACCGCCCGCCGTCGAGCCGGCCGAGTCGCCACCGCAGCCGAGCACGCCTCCACCACCGGCCGAACCGGCTCCGCCGCCGGCCCAGCCATCGCCTCCCGGGCCTGGAGCCTCGTCCCCGGGTACGGCGTCGTCTTCAGCTCCGGCGCAGCTGCCGGCCGACGCCCCCGCCTTCCCGCCTGAGGAGGCTGCTCCCACGACCCAGGCCCAGCCGGCACAGGAGGTGCCCGGACAGGCCGAGGTCGACAGGGCCGAGGACAGCGCAGAACCCCGGGCCCTGGCCGTCCTCGACCTGAATACCGCCTCGGTGGCGGACCTCAATCATTTGCGCGGTGGGGGCGCTATCGGCCGGGCGATCGTCGCCAAGCGCCCCTACACGTCGGTGGATCAGCTCCTGTCGAAGCGGGTGCTCAGCCGGCCGGTCTACGAGCGGATCAAGGATCAGGTGACGGTGCGGTGAGGCCGGGGGAGTCCGGTCTCCGATCCGGGCTCGGATCGACGGAGCTCCGCCGTCATTCCGGGACCGTGCGGCGGGGCACGGGATCCGGACCCGCCGACGCATGACGTATCTGCGCCGACAGCAAGTATAGGTTCCCAGCCCGCCTGCGGCGGCCCCGGAGCAGAGATCTCAGAGCTTGGTCCCGAAGATCTCCGCGACCTGCGGGATGTCCTTGTCGCCGCGGCCCGACATGTTCATCACCATCAGGTGATCGGCCGGGCGCCGTGGGGCGAGCTCCAGGACCTTGGAGAGCGCGTGGGCCGGCTCCAGGGCCGGGATGATGCCCTCCAGCATCGAGCAGAGCTTGAACGCCTCGAGCGTCTCGGAATCCGTCGCCGACAGATAGGTGACCCGGCCCATCTCGTGCAGCCACGCGTGCTCGGGGCCGATGCCCGGATAGTCGAGGCCTGCCGAGATCGAGTGCGCGTCGGCGATCTGGCCGTCCGCGTCCATCAGCAGGTAGGTGCGGTTGCCGTGCAGCACGCCCGGCTTGCCGCCGGTGAGCGAGGCGGCGTGCAGGCCGGACTGGACCCCATGGCCCGCCGCCTCGACCCCGAAGATCTCGACCTCGCGGTCGTCCAGGAACGGGTGGAACAGGCCCATGGCGTTCGAGCCGCCGCCGATGCAGGCGACGAGCGAATCCGGGATCCGGCCCTCCTGGGCGATCATCTGCTCCCGGGTCTCGCGCCCGATCACCGACTGAAAGTCGCGCACCATGGCCGGGTACGGGTGCGGGCCGGCCACCGTGCCGATGCAGTAGAACGTGTCGGCGACGTTGGTGACCCAGTCGCGCAGGGCCTCGTTCATGGCGTCCTTGAGGGTCTTGGTGCCGGATTCTACCGGGATCACCTCGGCGCCAAGCATCTTCATGCGGAAGACGTTGGGTGCCTGCCGGGCGACGTCGACCGCGCCCATGTAGACCACGCATTTCAGGCCGAAGCGCGCGCAGAGCGTCGCGGTGGCGACGCCGTGCTGGCCGGCCCCGGTCTCGGCGATGATCCGCGGCTTGCCCATGCGGCGGGCCAGCAGGATCTGGCCCAGGACGTTGTTCACCTTGTGGGAGCCGGTATGGTTCAGCTCCTCGCGCTTGAAATAGACCTTGGCCCCTTGGCCCGCCGGCGCCTTGGCGCGGAGATGCTCGGTGAGCCGCTCGGCGTAGTAGAGCGGGCTCGGCCGGCCGATATAGTGGGTGCCGTAGGACTCCATCTCGGCCTGGAAGGTCGGGTCCTTCTTGGCTGCGTCGTAGGCCGCCTCCAGCTCGAGGATCAGCGGCATCAGCGTCTCGGCCACGAAGCGGCCGCCGAAGATGCCGAAGCGGCCGCGCTCGTCGGGGCCGGTTCGGAAGGAGTTGGGCTCGGGGGCGATGGTCACGGGACGAGTCCTGCGGGCGCGAAGATCGATCTGTTGCGGGGTGCCTAGACCCAAGCGGGCGCCGCCGCAATGCGGCGTCCCGCCCGCGTAACCGGATCGCGCCAGACAGCGAAAGGTCTGTCACATCAAGGCGCACCAGCGACTTGAAGGAGGACGGTCATGGTTCTTCGCGACACGATCCGCCCGGTCCTCGGGGCCGTCCTCGGGCTCGGCCTCGCCGCGGCTGTCCTGCTGCCGCGCCTGCCGGCCTCCGCCGAGGAGGCGCCCCGCCGCCTGCCGGATGCCGCGACCCATTCCGCCGAGCCGCCGGGCCCGCACGTGGCGGTCTTCGCGGGAGGCTGCTTCTGGGGCGTACAGGGGGTGTTCCAGCACGTGCGCGGGGTGAGCCGCGCGGTCTCAGGGTACGCCGGCGGCACCCGCGCCGAGGCCGATTACCGGATCGTCAGCGGGGGCGGGACCGACCATGCGGAGGCCGTGGCGGTCACCTACGACCCGGCTTCGATCCGTTACGACGAACTCCTGCGGATCTTCTTCTCGGTGGCCCTCGACCCGACCCAGGTGGACCGCCAGGGACCCGATTCCGGGCGGCAGTACCGCTCGGCTCTGTTCCCGCAGGACGCCGAGCAGGCACGGGTAGCGCAGGCCTACATCGCCCAGCTCGACGCGGCGAAGACCTACGCGCGGCCGGTGGCCACCCGGATCGAGCCGGGGGCGACCTTCTACCCGGCTGAGAGCTACCATCAGGACTTCATGGCGCTGCACCCGGGGCACCCGTACATCGCCGCCAACGATGCCCCGAAGCTCGAAGCCCTGAGACGCCTGTTCCCGGAGCGGGCGGCGCCGGAGCCGGTGCTGGTCAATCGCCCGCCGGCGTGAGGCCGACGCTCCTCCAACCCACCCCCATCCTGAGGCGCCCGCGTCAGCCGGCCTCGAAGGAGGGGGCGGATGGGATGAACCCGAGTTTTCCTTATTCCTCCGGCGGCCGCGGCCGGCCGAAATCCGGGGCTGCGGTCTCCTGGCCCAGCGCCACGATGCTGCGCCGGATCGCCCGGGTGCGGGTGAACATCGCGTGCAGCGCGTCGCCGTCGCCCCAGCGTACCGCCTTGGCCAGCGCCGACAGGTCCTCGTTGAACCGGCCCAGCATCTCCAGCACCGCATCGCGGTTGTTGAGGAAGATGTCGCGCCACATGGTCGGGTCGGAGGCGGCGATGCGGGTGAAGTCGCGGAATCCGCTCGCCGAGAACTTGATGACCTCGGACTGCGTCGCCGATTCGAGGTCGGCGGCGGTGCCGACGATATTGTAGGCGATCAGGTGCGGCAGGTGGCTGGTGATCGCCAGTACGTGGTCGTGGTGCTCGGCACTCATCGTCTCGACGTTGGCGCCCATCCCTTCCCACAGGGCCCGCACCCGATCCACCGCCGCCGGATCCGTGCCCTCGGGCGGCGTGAGGATGCACCAGCGGCCGTGGAACAGGGTCGCGAAGCCGGCATCCGGCCCCGAGAACTCTGTCCCGGCGATCGGGTGTCCGGGGACGAGGGCGATACCCTCGGGCAGGTGCGGCCGGATCGCCGCCACCACGGCGCCCTTCACCGAGCCGACATCCGACACGATGGCGCCGGGCTTGAGATGCGGGGCCATCTCGGCCGCCGCCGCCCCGATGGCGCCCACCGGCACGCACAGGATCACGAGATCGGTGCCCGCGGCGCCCTCGGCCGGGTCGCCGGTGACCACGTCGGCGATGCCGAGTTCGCGCACCCGGGCGCGGACGGCCTCGTCGCGGTCGACCGCCACGATCGTGCGGGCAAGCCCGTAGCGCCGAGCCGCACGGGCGATCGAGGATCCGATCAGCCCCAGGCCGACGATGGCGAGGCGGCCGACCGGGGGCTCCCGGTGCTCGGGCATGGGCTCCTCAGGCATGGGCACCCCGCACGAAATCACCGAGCGCGGCCAGGAAGGCCTCGTTCGCCTCGGCACCCGCCACTGTCACCCGCAGGGCGTTCGGCAGGCCGTAGGCGATGACGCGGCGGGTGATGAGGCCGCGCTCCGTCAGGAACGCGTCGGCATCGGCCGCCGAGCGGCCCGGCGCATCGGGGAAGTGGATCAGCAGGAAGTTCGCGACGCTCGGCGTCACGGTGAGCCCGAGTGCCCGCGCCCCCCCGGTGAGCTTGGGCAGCCACTCCGCATTGTGGGCCGCCGCTGCCGCCATGTGCGCCTCGTCGGCGATGGCGGCCGAGCCCGCGGCGATCGCCGGGCCCGAGACGTTGAACGGACCGCGGATGCGGTTGACCGCATCCACCACGTGGGATGGCGCCACCATCCAGCCGATCCGCACGGCGGCGAGCCCGTGGATTTTCGAGAAGGTCCGGGTCATCACGACGTTCTCGGCTTCCAGCGCGAGTTCGAGCCCGGCCGAGTAGTCGTTCGCCCGCACGTACTCGGCATAGGCGCCGTCGATCACCAGCAGCACGTGCGGCGGCAGGCCGGCATGCAGGCGTCGGATCTCGTCGAAGGGCAGGTAGGTGCCGGTCGGGTTGTTCGGGTTGGTGACGTAGACGATCCGGGTTCGGTCCGTGACCCGGGCCAGGATCGCGTCGACATCGACGGTGAGATCCCGCTCCGGCGCCACCACGGGCGTCCCGCCCGAGGCCAGGATGGCGATCCGGTAGACCAGGAATCCGTGCTCCGAATAGATGCCCTCGGCGTCCGGCCCGCAATACGCGTAGGCGAGCAGCGAGAGCAGCTCGTCCGAGCCCGCTCCGCAGACGATCCGCTCGGGATCGAGCCCGTAGCGCTTGGCGATGGCGGTGCGCAGGACCGTCGCCCGCCCGTCCGGGTAGGTCTCGAGCTTGGCGGTGGCCTCGTGGAGCGCGGCCACCGCCGCGGGGCTCGGACCGAGGGGCGTCTCGTTCGAGGAGAGCTTGTAGACCTTGCCGGCGCCGGGGCGGCCGCTCTTGCCGGGCACGTAGGTGTCGATCGCCAGGACGCCGGGGCGCGGTTCCGGACGGACGGATCGGGGGGCGGACATTGCGATGCGACTCGGATGCGCGAGTATGGATCGGTTCCGCGTTCGTCTACAGCATTTCCTTGGCCGGTGAACCCGGCGCCCGTCGAGCCGCCGCGCCCGCGCCCGCCTGGGCCGACGACACGCCCTGGTTGCCGCCCGGGCGGCCGCTATGTTTCCTATCCCGTGCCGAGAAGGATGCAGCCCATGCCCCTCGAACGCTATCTGGACGGCGGCGCCCATATCCTGCCCGCCGACGAGACCCTGATCCGCTTCGCCATGACGAACGGCCAACGTGTGATCGGCATCGACGTCCCGATTCCCGTGCTGCGCCAGCACTTCGGAGGCGGGGCCGAACTCGCGCCCCTCGACCTGTTCGCCCGTCACCAGGCGGCGATCGAGGCCGCCGCCAGCCAGGCCTACGATCGGACCGAGACGCCGAACGATCTCCTCGACATGGGGGCGGAAGATTTCGACACTGGGCTAGCCTCGGCCAAGCTCTGAGACCTAGCAGTCCGTCCAGGGCCGCCGCGGCAAAACGGCAAAGCGCAAATGCCGCGGGGCACTCGCCACGTTTCGGCCTGTTGAACCCGGAGAAGGGGGCGCGTCGGGCGTGCCGCGCCCCGCGTGCTCCTGGACGGATCGACAATGCCCGGTGACCTGATCCCCTGCAGCCTGTTCCTGATCGGGATCCTCACCTCGGTCGCCGCGGATTGCCGCCTCCGCCGCGTGGAGGCCGCCCCCTGGTCGAACGGCTGCATCACCGTGGCCGGCGCGGCCCTGGTCTTCGTCGCCTGCGCGGCCGCGATGCGCTGAGGAACCGTCAGGCACCGGACGGAATTGCCCAGCGGGAATTTCTTGGCGCCACGCGCGGCCGGCTGGGTGAGGTGGACATGATTTCGATGCAGGCCGTCATCGGCTGCGCGCTGGTGCTGACCGGGATCTTCGTCGAGAGCGCGGCGAGCCGGCACTGGCGGGGCGGGATCCGCGCCGATCGGCTGGATGCCCGCGCCGCCCTGGCGCTCGGTCTGCCGGCGCTGGGCCTCGCACTGATGGCCGCGCCGATCGCGTGAGGCGAGGCTCCGCGGTCGAAGGCCCATCCCGGGCCGTGGATCGGGAGGGGCGCCCGTGTTCGTGCGCACCGCGATGCGACATCGGAAGCTCCAGTCCTTCGTCGCGAGGGAGGGAGGCGCCGGATGAACCTGATTTTCGAGATCCTGCTGGACGGTGCGGTGCCGCTGATCGAGCTCGTCGGGATCGGGGCAGAGCGGGTGCTGAGGGGCGCGCCGTCGTCCGGCCCCCTCGCGATCACCGCCGGTTGCAACGTCGGCATTTCCGAGAGGCGTGACCGGGATCGGTGACTCGGATGCGGCCGGCGCCGCAGCCCGCCGCCGGCGTTCCGCGTTGACGCTCGGCACCCGGAGCATTACCTCCCAACCCTGCTGGCCGCGTCGGGCGAGCGCGGCGCGTCAGGCGATCGCGTGCTCTCCCGGTTCGGATCCGATCGGATACACGGTCGTTAAGACCCGCCATGGACACCCAACCGGACACGGCCCTGCGGCCGGACCCGATCGACGAGCCGTCGCGGCGCGCGTCCGAGCGCTCGCAGGCGCTCGACCCGAAGAGCCCGGTGGCGCGCTTCTCCGCGGACACGCCGCTGCTCACCGATGCCGGCGTCGAGCTCGCACCCTTCCAGATCGCCTACCAGACCGCCGGCACGCTCAACGCCGCGCGCTCGAACGCGGTGCTGATCTGCCACGCGCTCACCGGCGACCAGTACTTCGCCCACACCCATCCGGTCACCGGCAAGTCCGGCTGGTGGGAGACCCTGGTGGGTCCCGGCAAGCCGATCGACACGGACCGCTACTTCGTCGTCTGCTCGAACGTCATCGGCTCCTGCATGGGCTCCACCGGCCCGGCCTCGATCGACCCGGCGACGGGGCGGCCCTACGGGCTGAACTTCCCGCTGGTGACGATCCGCGACATGGTCCGGGCCCAGGCGATGCTGCTGGAGCATCTCGGCATCCGGGACCTATTCCTGTGCATCGGCGGCTCGATGGGCGGGATGCAGGTGCTGCAATGGGCGGCGCTCTATCCCGAGCGCGTCTTCGCCGCGATGCCGATCGCCACGGGCGCCCGCCATTCCGCGCAGAACATCGCCTTCCACGAGGTCGGCCGGCAGGCGATCATGGCCGATCCGGCCTGGGCGGACGGGCGCTACCTCGAGGCCGGCACGCGCCCCGCCAAGGGGCTCGGCGTCGCCCGGATGGGTGCGCACATCACCTACCTGTCGGAGCCGGCGCTCCACCGGAAATTCGGCCGCCGCTTCCAGGGCGGCTCGGCGCCGACCTTCTCCTTCAACGCCGACTTCCAGATCGAGAGCTACCTGCGCCACCAGGGCCTGAGCTTCGTCGAGCGGTTCGACGCCAACGCCTATCTCTATCTCACCCGGGCGATGGACTATTTCGACCTCGCCGAGGACCATGGCGGCGTGCTCGCCAACGCCTTCCGGGGCACGAAGACCCGCTTCTGCGTGATCTCCTTCACGTCGGACTGGCTGTTCCCGACCCGCGACTCGCGCGCGATCGTCCACGCGCTGAACGCCGCCGCCGCGCCGGTCGCCTTCGTGGAGGTCGAGAGCGACAAGGGCCACGACGCCTTCCTGCTCGACGAGCCCGCGATGTTCTCCGCCGCCCGCGGCTTCATCGCCGCCGCCGCCCGGGCGCGCGGTCTGTGAGCGGCGGGTCCGGCAAGATGGCCTTCGGCAAGATCGTCCTCGGCAAGACCGCGCACGGGACGCCCTGGGAGAGCGCGGACGCCCTCCCCCATACCGGCGAGGGCATCGGCGCCCGGGTCGACCACATCGTGGTGCTCGGCCTCGTGCCGGCGGGCGCCCGCGTCCTCGATATCGGCTGCGGCGACGGCTCGCTGCTGGCGCTCCTGCGCGACCGCCGCGGCATCGACGGGCGCGGGATCGAGCTGTCCCGCGAGGGTGTGAATGCCTGCCTCGCCCGGGGCCTGTCGGTGATCCAGGGGGACGCCGACACCGACCTCGCCAACTACCCGGACGATGCCTTCGACGTGGTGGTCCTGTCCCAGACCATCCAGGCGACCCGCAATCCCCGGGTGGTGCTGGAACACCTGCTGCGCATCGGTCGGCAGGTGATCATCTCGTTCCCGAATTTCGGGCACTGGCGCGTGCGGGCCGAGCTGGCCCTACGCGGGCGCATGCCGATCACCGAGATCATGCCGGACGCGTGGTGGGAGACACCCAACATCCACCACTGCACCATACGCGACTTCGTCGGGCTCTGCCGCCTGATCGGCGCCCGAATCGAGCATGCCACGGCGCTCGACGCCCGCGGCCGGCCGATGCGGTTCTCGATGCCCTGGTGGGTCTGGAACCTGTTCGGCGCACAGGGCGTGTTCCTGCTCCGGCGCGACGGCGCGGAGGCCGGGCGCTAGAGCCGTTGCCGATCGCGTTGCAATGAACTGACGCGCTCGCCTGCGCCGAACCGGCATCCACTTCGGCGGCAGCCGCTCTAGGCGCGGGTCCGGTCGCGCCGCGGCGCCGGCTGTCCAACCCTCGACATCATCCTCAGGTGCTGCGCAGCGGCCTCGAAGGAGAGCCCCAGGGATCGCGGGGCTGACCGGAGGTCTCCTGCGAGGCCTCCGCTGCGCGCCGGCACCTCGGGACGAGGGCGGTGGAAGGGCGAGCGGATCTCAGACCGCAGGTCGTCCTTCGGCACCCTCGTGTCCTGAAATAGAGCAGAAACGAAGCTTGGCTATTTCTGGTCGCGTTCCCGTGATCGGACCGTGATTACGGATTTGGCTTTGTCTTGCTCGAGACATGTGCGGCCACGCTGGGGTCGTGGGCTGTGCTCTGCCGGGCTGAGATCTTGCCGTAATCACGAAGTCCAGCGAGGTCGACAGCACAGGTGCGTCGCGCGATCGTTCACATCGGGATGCCGCGAACCGGCTCGACCTCGTTCCAGGAGGTGCTGGCCCGGCTGCGTCCACAGCTCGCCTCGGTCGGGATCTGCTACCCGAAGCTCGCCCCGCCGGGTTCCCCGGAGGGCTCCGACGTCAATCATCACCGGCTCGGCCAGGCGCTGGACCGGCGCCGGCCGGCCGCCGAGCGCCGCGATGCCCTCGCACGCCTGGACACGATCCTCGCCGACACCGAGGCCGACACGCTCCTCCTCTCCTACGAGGACTTCGCCGTGCAGCGACCCTGGTGGCGCGTCCCGGAAATCCTGGCAGCCATCTTCACGCGCTACGGCTTCGCCATGGAGGCGGCGCTCGTGGTCAAGCCGCAGGCCGAGCAGCTCGCCTCCGCCTACGCCCTGAGGACGCAAGTCGTCTTCGAGGGGCGGACGTTCCGTGGGTTCCTGCGGTACGAGGGCTCGTCCGGGCGCTACGATTACGATGCACGGCTCGATCCCTGGCGCCGGGCTTGTGCGGGGCGGGTCGTCGCCGTTCCGGTCCGCGACCGCCGCGCCGATGCGCCGCTCCTGCGGCGCCTGATCGACGGACTGGACCTCGGCACTCGCCTCGCGCCGCTGCTGGTGCCGGCGGACCTCGAGTACCGCACGAACCGGAGTTCGGGGCCGATCGCGGTCGAGGCTTCGCGTCGCCTCTATCGGCTCGGCGTCCACCGGCAGGTGACCGGCCATCCTCGGCGACTCGGCCATTTCTTCGACGACTGGGCCTGGGCGCGCGGGCTCGATGCGGACCGGTTCCGCGGCGACGCGCCCGAGGGACTGGCCCGCGTCGCAGCGCGATACGCCGCCTCGAACACGCGCTTCGCCGCCGCCTGCTGGGGCCAATCCTGGGACGCCGTCGTCGAGTCCGCCCCCGCGGCACCCCCGAACGAGCTTGCCGCGGGGCCGATCGCGCCAGAGGCGGAAGCGGCGGTCGATGATCTGGTGCGGGCGGCGGCCGCGCATGCCGCCTTCCGAGCCCCGCCCGCGTGGCGGCAGCGGACGGCCTACCTTCTGGAGGAGGTCAAGGAGCGCCTCGGTGACGTCATCGGCTACCCGGCTTGGCGTGTGCCCTAGCGGGCCGGCCCGAGCCTCTGATCCCGCATCGATTTCCGGCAACCGGCAGCCGCGTCCGCGGACGATGGTGCCCCAGGCGGTGGATATGTGCGTCTCGCAGAAGATCCCGACCGGCGCCCCTTCGAGCCGCGTGACGTGGCATCCCCTCCAGCCCCGGGAGGAGCGATGGGCGCGCCTCGGCCAGGTGCCGGTGATCGCGTGGCTGACCGGCCTGTCCGGTGCCGGCAAGTCGACCCTCGCGGCCGCGGCCGACCGGACCCTCGTCGCCGCCGGCCGGCACAGCGCCGTCCTCGACGGCGACAACCTCCGTCACGGGCTGAACGCCGACCTCGCCTTCTCGCCCGCGGACCGCTCCGAGAACGTCCGGCGCACGGCCGAGGTGGCCCGCCTGATGGCCGAGTCGGGCGCCGTGGTGATCGTCTCGCTGATCTCGCCCGACCGCGCCGACCGCGCCCTGGCCCGGCGGATCGCTGGCGACATCCCGTTCCTGGAGGTGTTCGTCGATACGCCGCTCGGCCTGTGCGAGGCCCGCGATCCCAAGGGTCTGTACCGGCTGGCGCGGGCCGGCCGGATCCCGGGCTTCACCGGTGTCTCCGCGCCCTACGAGGCGCCGGAGCGGCCGGACCTGACGATCGCCACGGAGCGCCGCAGCACGGAGGCCTGCGCCCGAAGCCTGAGCGCGTTGCTCATGCGCCTCAGCAGCCCGGCGGAAGGGATCGCGACGCCGCGGCGTTGAGCCGGTTTGGCGCCGATCACCGGGCGCCCGACATCTCGGGCCAGCTCAGCGTGGTGCGCAATCCGCCCATCTCCGAGCGCCCGAATGCGAGCCGCGCGCCCGCGGCCTCGGCGACGTCGCGGGCGATGGCGATGCCGAAGCCGGTGCCAGGCCGGCTCTCGTCCCAGCGCTGGCCGCGGCCGATGCCCGCGATGGCCGCCGCGCCCATGCCCGGGCCGTCATCCTCCACGGTGAGACGCAGCGTCCCGGGATCCGCTTCACCCGAGACCCGAACCCGCCGGTGCGCCCATTTGCGGGCATTGTCGAGGAGGTTGCCCAGCACCTCCATCAGCTCGCCCTCCTCCCCCGGATAGGCGAGCGAATCCGGCACCGCCACCGTCCAGTCGAGGGAGTCGCCCTCCGGCAGCCGTCGCAGGGTCGCTACGAGGCGCTCCGCCACCGGGGCGACCCTGCAGGAGCGCCGCCGCAGGTCGCCGGCGGCGGCGATCCGCGCCCGGGCCAGCGCCCGCTCCACCTGACCGCCCATCGCCCGCGCCTGTTCGGCGATCTCGGCCGACAGGCCCGGATCGGCCGGCCCGGTCCGCCGCGCGAGGGCGTCGAGGACCGCGAGCGGGGTCTTGAGGCCGTGGGCCATGTCGGCGGCCGCGTCCCGGGCGCGGACCAGGGCCCGCTCCTGCGCGTCCAGCAACCGGTTGAGGTCCGCCACCAGCGGCCGGACTTCGTCGGGAAAGTGCTCGGGTAGCCGGGTCCGGGTCCCGGCATGGACGGCGAGGAGATCCGCCTGCAGCAGCCGGAACGGGGCGAGTGCCCGGTGCACGAACAGCCACATCGCGAGGGTCAGGACGATGAACAAGGCGATCAGGGCCGGAACCAGGAGGCGCAGGAAGGTCGCCCGGCTCGCCGCGAGGCTGCGCCGGTCTTCCGCCACGGTGACTCTCAGCCCGGTCTCGGCACCCCGCGGTCCGATCTCCAGCGGTCGCACGACCGCGATGAGGCGGCCCCCGTCCGGGCCGGTGGCATTGACGGTCGCCGGACCCTGCGCGCCCTCCCCGGCCCGGCCCAGGTCGAGGCTCTTGTCCCAGAGCGAGCGTGACCGCAGGACGTGCGTCCCCGCCTCCACCTGCCAGTACAGGCCGCCATAGGGCGTGGCGAAGCGCGGGTCCGGGGGCTCGCGCGAGAGGGTCGGGCTCCCGTTCGGCGCGAGCCCGACCCGCCCGGCAATGAGCTTGGCGGTTCGGTCCAGCTCGTCGGCGGTGCGCGCGTCGAGCACCCGGTCGAGGATCACGGTGAGGCCGGCGCCGGCGAGCAGCAGCGCCAGGGCGATGAGGGACGCCGCCGCGACGCCGAGCCGGAGGCGCAGCGAATCGCGCCTCACGGGCCGGCCACGGCCGGCACGATGTAGCCGTGGCCGCGCCGGGTCTCGATCACCCCCGGCCCGAGCTTGCGGCGCAGGCGGGTCAGGAGGGCCTCCAGGGCGTTGGCCTCGCGCTCGGTTCCGACTCCGTGGAGATGGTCGAGCAGCTCGCCCGCCGGCACCACCTGCCCCTGACGGTGCAGCAGGAACGCGAGGAGGCGGTATTCGAGGGCGGTCAGCTCGGTGGGCTGACCCGCCACGCTCACCGCGCGGGTCCGGGTGTCGAGTTCCACGGCGCCTGCCCGGAGCACCGGCGAGGCGTGACCGGCGGTGCGCCGCAGGATCGCCCGGAGCCGCGCCACCAGCTCCTCCATGCGGAACGGCTTGACGAGGTAGTCGTCGGCGCCGGCATCGATGCCCTCGACGCGCTCGCGCCAGCCGTCCCGGGCCGTCAGGATCAGGACCGGCAGGGCCACATCGGCCGCGCGGAGCCGGCGCAGCACCCCGAGCCCGTCGAGGCGCGGCAGGCCGAGATCGAGCACCATCGCGTCGTAGGGCTCGGTCTCGGCGCGGAACCATGCGGTCTCGCCGTCCGTCACCACGTCGGCGACGTAGCCGGCCATCGCCAGGCCGTGCTTGACGTCGGCGGCGATGCGCGGCTCGTCCTCGACGACTAGGACGCGCACGGTCGGCCCCTCCCCTCAATCATCGTCGTCCTCGTCCAGGATCTTCAGCGAGCCGGCATCGACCTTCACGGTCCTGCGCTTCCCGTCGGCGCCGAGGATGCGCAGCTTGTACAGCCAATGCCCCTCGTCGTGCTTGAGATCGACCGACACCACGTCGCCCGGCGCGGCCTCGCGGGCTGCGCGCAGAACATCGTCGAGGGGGCGGATCTCGCCCTTCTCCAGGGCGCGGCGGGCGCGGTCGGCATCCTCCGAGGCGCGTGCGGGCAGGCCGATTCCGGCGAGGGCGGCGAGCAGGCAGAGCGTGGCGGCGCGGCGCGAGGCGGTCATGCGGGCGGGGATAGGCCGATCGGCCTGACGGGACGCTGACAGGCGCCGTCAGGATCGCGAGGCGGGGCTCCGGCAGAAGGAGACCCATACCTCTCCCGGAGACCTGAGACCATGTCCCTTATCATCGGAGCCCTCCTCGCCTGCGCGGCCGGCCTTGCCGGCGCCGTGCTCTGCCCGGACGACAAGGCCGGCCGCTCGCGCCTGCCCCTCCTCGCTGGCCTCCTGGCGGGCGGTCTCGCCTGGCACACCCCGGTCCGTGCCGCGGAGCCCCTGCGCGGGCCGGCCCGGGTGATCGATGGCGGAACGCTCGTCGTCGGCCAGAGCCGCGTCAGCCTGTTCGGCATCGCCGCACCGGATGCCGACCAGACCTGCTCGGATGCGCAGGACCGGACCTATGCCTGCGGCCGCGACGCAGCCCGGGCGCTCGCCGACCATATCGGCGGAGCCGCCGTCGCCTGTGAGCCGCGCCAAGGCCAAGCCGGCGATGCGATCGTGGGCTTCTGCCGGATCGGCGACGAGGATCTCGCGGCCTGGATGGTGGCGCGGGGTCTGGCCCTGCCCGACCGTGAGGCTGCGCCGGGCTACGCGGCCGCCGCCGACCGGGCCTGGGGGCGGCGCCTCGGCCTGTGGTCGGGCGTGTTCCAGGACCCCGCCGAGCGTCGCGGCCGGCGCGCTGCCGCGATGGGGTTCCGCGACGCGGGATAGATGCGGGGCCGGCCCGTCCTGCGGGAACGCTCCCGGGCGCGCCCGGTTGGTCCGGCGGGCCCGCCTGGGTCGCATGATCAACCGGAGGCCACGTGACAGCACCCCATCGCACGATCCTGGTGGCCGCCGCGATCTTCGCCGGCCTTGCGGGAATCGCCGACGCCGCGGATGGCAAGGGCAGCGAGATACCGGCCGGCGGACGCAACGACGCCGGCGCGTCCACGAAAAGCATGGGCGCCGGCGGCCTATCGGGTACCGGCGCCACGCAGGGCGGGGCCCGCACGGGCTCCGTCGAGAGCAAGGGGCAGCCGAGTGGCGCGAAGGCTCCGTCCGCCCCGGCGGCCGGCACGACCCGCTGATCGCTCCGCCCCTGGACCGGCACTCCCACCGACGCCCTCATGCTGAGGTGCCCGCATCAGCGGGCCTCCTCGCGCGCTGCGCTACTGCGAGCGGCGGCTGAACGAGACCGCGTAGGCCTGAACGCGGGCGTCGATCAGGGGATCATCCGACACCTCGATGCCGTCGGTGAGGTTGTTGGGCATGAACAGCAGCGCCTTCTCGGCCTCGGCGCTGTCCGGCACGACCTTGGTCACCGTCAGGGTGCCGAGATCGACCGTCTTGCGGTCGTCGGGCCAGGGCTTGGTGGCGTCGTTCGTCGGGTCGCCCGGTGCAGCGAGCTGGGCCAGCACGCGGAACTTCGCCGGCTCCTTGACCACGCGCGGGCCGATCTCCGCCATCAGGAAGTTCGGATCGCGCTTGGCCGCGTCCTCGGGCGACAGAATCTCCTCGCCCTGCACCGGCTCGATGCGGAAACGGAACGGCTGACGCTTGCCGTTCGCGTCGACGAAGATGAAGGCGTTGACGCCGTTGTAGGTCTGCCGGGCGAGGCTCGACGGGGTCTTGGCGGTCGCGCCCGCCGTGGCGGCGGCCGGGTGGGCGGCGGCGAAACGCTCCAGCGCGGTCGGATGGGGGGCCTGCGGGCCGCTCTCGGCGACCGCCTTCAGGAGGTCGCGGAACTCCTCGCCGGTGGCGACGGGGAAGTACTTCAGCGCGTTGGTGACGACGTCCATCTCCGAACCGTCGCTGAGCTTGAACTTGAGCGCCAGGCCGTGCGGGTTGGCGTTGGCCGCGCCGTCCGGGATGGTCGGGATACCGGTGGCGTCCGAGAACCGGATCGTCACGGGCACCGCCGGCCCCTTGAACAGGGAGGCCTTGCTGATCGTGGCGGCCTCTGCCGACGGAGTGAAGCTGCCCTCGGCGACCACGCCCTTGGCGTGGTTGGCGCGCGCGCCGGGATGCTTGCCGAACAGCGTGTTCATCACGTTGATCGTCTGCTCGGCCGT
This sequence comes from Methylobacterium sp. CM6257, assembly GCF_054611515.1. Classification (NCBI taxonomy): domain Bacteria; kingdom Pseudomonadati; phylum Pseudomonadota; class Alphaproteobacteria; order Hyphomicrobiales; family Methylobacteriaceae; genus Methylobacterium; species Methylobacterium sp. CM6257. The sequence goes on along the minus strand of NZ_CM137735.1, from coordinate 2,521,281 downwards.
CGAGGCCTCCTGGGCCAGGGCCGGAAGCCCGGCCACGAAAGCCAGCGCGGCGCCGGCCATGACGGTGCATCCAAATCCCGAACGCATCATGAGCATCCTCTCGGCAGCGACGGCCTTACCGGGCCGGTCAACGCGAACCGACCCCCCTCCTAGGGAGCCGAATACCTCGCGCACAATCCGAAGCTTCGCAATTGCCGCGCCCCGGTTACGTTCTCGCCGCGGTAATTGGCCGAGTTTTTTCACCGAGATTTCGACCAGGGCAGGCTCGGGCGCCGACTGTCGGCCCTACCGCGCCCCGCGGTGCAGATCGCCGTCGATCAGCAGGGCGCTGCGGCTGTCGAGACGCGAGCGGTAGACCTGGAGGTTCTCCATGACCCGCTGCACGTAATTGCGCGTCTCGGTGAAGGGGATACGCTCCACCCAGTCGATCACGTCGACACCGGCCCTGCGCGGATCGCCGTAGGCGTCGATCCACTTCTTCACGTTGCCGCCGCCCGCGTTGTAGGACGCGAAGGCCAGCACGTAGGAGCCCCGCCAATCCTCCATCAGCTCGCCGAGATGCGCCTGGCCGAGCTTGGCGCAGTAGGCAGGGTCGCTGGTCAGGCGATCGACGTCGAACGAGGCGGCGACCCGGCGGGCGGTCCGCTGGGCGGTGGCCGGCATCATCTGCATCAGACCCCGGGCTCCGACGCCGGATTGCGCCCGCGGATCGAACTGGCTCTCCTGCCGGGCGATGGCGTAGACCATGGCCCGCTCCACCTGCGGGACAGCCGTGAAGGTCTCGTAGGTGGGGATCCCGATCGTCGGGTAGGCGTGGGCGTCGAGTGGAAGGCCGCGCTGGACCGCCAGCTTGCCGATCGCCACCAGGGCGCGGGCATCCTTCATGTCGGTGGCGAGATCGCCGAGTGCCTGGAGTTCGCGGGGGTCGGAGAGCTCCCGGGCCGCATCGATGTAGAGCGGCAGCGCCAGTTCCTTGATCCCGGCCTCGCCGAGAAGGCGGAGGGCCCGGATATAGAGGTGCCCTTCGAAGGCCTGCCGCTCGGCCCCTTCGAGATCCGCGGGCGCCCGGAGGGGCAGGCTGGTCTGGCCGAGGCGTGCCCGGGCCACCTGCCCGTAATAGGCGATCGGCTGGAGGGCCGCCTGCTCGTAGAAGCGCTTCGCTTCGTCCTTCTGACCCAGCGCCTCGGCCGCCCTGCCCTGCCAGTAGGCGGCCCGCGCCACGGAGATCGGGCTCTCCGCGATGGTCGCCATCCGGGCGAAGTGCTGCGCGGCGCTGGCCGGATCGCCGGCGAAGCGCAGGGCGATCCAGCCGGCGTGGAACTCGGCCTCGATCCGCTTCTCCGGCGTGCGCGCCGCGTGGCCGCTCGCCACCGTGTAGGCGGTCTTGGCGTCGCCGAGGTCGAGGAGCTTGCGCGCCACGATCCGCCGCTCGACCCACCACTCGTCGCCGTCGACCAGAACGTCCGGGTTGCTCGGCGCCGCGGCGAGCACGGCGGCCGCCGCCTCGGGCTTGTCGGCCCGGCGGAAGTACTGGGCCCGGGAGAAGATGTAGGAGGCGTCGCTGCGCAGCGACGGCGGCACCGCGGCGAGCGCGGCGGCGGCCCCCGAGGACTTGTCTTCCACGGCCCGCCGGGCGCGCACGAGGCTGGCATAGGAGCCGCCCGCGTAGCCGGCCGCCCGGCCCGCGCTCTCCCAGTCGTCCTTCAGGAGCGCCCGCTCCATCCGGTACCGGTGGTCGATCCGGTTGAGCACGTTCGGGAAGGCGTCGAGCACCTTGCCCTCCAGGGTGCGCCCGAAGCTCTCAGAGCGCCAGAGGTCGCGCACCATCTCAGCGGCATCCGCCTCGTAGCCGTCGGCGCGCAGCGCCAGGGCCAGGGCGAACTTGCCCGGCGCGCTCACGGGCTTCGACGTGGCGAAATAGGCACGCACCGTCGCGGGGGATTTCCGCTCGGAGAGCAGCGCCTCCTCGGCCCGGCGGCGCAGCAGGGGGCCGGCCGGCCAGTCCGGATTGGCCCGGGCGAAGGCGACCGTGCGGTTGAAGCCGATTCCAGCGCCCGCGCGGATCGCCACCCATTCGAGCAGCGCTTTCGCCGCCGGGTCGGTGAAGCCGTCACGCATCCGGTCGCCGTCGGCGACCCGACCCTTGCGGTAGAGGTCGATTGCCCCGCGCAGGAGCGTCGGATCGGTGTCGCCGGAGATCTTCGGACGGGCCGGGTCCGGCACTTCCGGCACCGGGGCCGCCGGAGTGACGGCGGCGTCGGGCAGCGGGAAGGCCACGGCGGCGTCCGGGTCGGCGGAGGCGTAGGCCGAGGCCGCGGCGGGCAGCGTCCGGGCGGGTTCCTCGCCCTTGTCGTCGCCTCCGGCCGCGTGGGCCGGATCGAGCTTCAGGGCGTCGGCCGCGACCGGGTTGGCGGCCTTCTCGGCCTCCGCGCCCCCAACCTGGGCGGTCGACAGGGCGGCATCGCTCGCGGGCGGCGCGGGCTGCGTCGCGGGCGCCTCCGGGCCGATCTGGCCCGCCAGCGCGACGCCGACGGTGGCGATCAGCGCGGCGGCGGTGAGGGACGTGCGCTTCGAGGCCGGATGTGAGGCCGCGGATCGAATCACGATTCCCCCCTACTGATCACCGGAGCGGGAAAGGTCGAGGATCGCGGCTCGACCATTAAGATCGCGTTAACCGTCGCCACGATCTGTTTGCGCGCCGTGGCGCGACCGCCTATGTCTGCCCGTCCGCGCCCGTACGGTGCGGACCACGCGCGGCGCCGAGACCGCCGAAATCCCAGCTGGGACCCTTTGGGACGCCTGAGATGACCGAGATGACCGGGAGCCGCCTGCGGGGCTCGCTCACCGCGCTTGTGACGCCCTTCCGCGACGGAGCCTTCGACGAGGCCGCCTTCCGGAAATTCGTGCGCTGGCAGATCGAGCAGGGCAGCCACGGCCTCGTGCCCACCGGTACCACCGGTGAGAGCCCGACCCTCACCCATGCCGAGCACGACCGGGTGGTCGAGGCCTGCATCGACGAGGCGGGCGGGCGCGTGCCGGTCGTGGCGGGCGCAGGCTCCAACTCCACCGCGGAGGCCGTCGAGCGGGCGCAGCACGCCGAGCGTGCCGGGGCCGACGCCGTCCTGGTGGTGACGCCGTACTACAACAAGCCGACGCAGGCGGGCCTCTACGCCCACTTCAAGGCCGTCAACGATGCGGTGGGTATCCCGATCATCATCTACAACATCCCGCCACGTTCCGTCATCGACATGAGCGTCGAGACGATGGCCCGGCTCTTCGAACTGAAGAACATCGCCGGCGTGAAGGACGCGACCGCCAAGATCGACCGCGTCAGCCAGCAGCGACAGGCCATGGGGGAGAGCTTCATCCAGCTTTCGGGCGAAGATGCGACGGCCCTCGGCTACAATGCACAAGGCGGCCACGGCTGCATCTCGGTGGTGGCGAATGTCGCGCCCCGCCTCTGCGCCGACCTCCAGGAAGCGACGCTGTCGGGCGACTATGCCAAGGCGCTGGCCATCCAGGACAAGCTGTACCCGCTCCAGAGCGGACTGTTCGCCGAAGCCAACCCGGCGCCGGTGAAGTACGCGCTGTCCCGGCTCGGCCACATGCAGGAGGAGCTGCGCCTGCCGCTGGTGCCGGTGACCGAGCCCACGCGCCGCATCGTGGACGACGCCCTCCGGCACGCCGGGCTCCTGGTCGACTGAGAGGCACCCGCATGGCCCCGAAACCGGAGCCCGGACGGCGTGTCGTCGCGGATAACCGCGCGGCGCGCTTCCACTACGCGATCGAGGATACGCTCGAGGCCGGCATCGCGCTGACCGGCACCGAGGTGAAGTCGCTGCGCGGCGGCAAGGCGACGATCGGCGAGGCCTATGCCGGCCCCTCCGGCAACGACCTGATGCTGTTCAACGCCTACATCCCGGAATACCTGGAGGCGAACCGCTTCAACCACGACACCAAGCGCCCGCGCCGCCTGCTGCTGCACCGCCGCCAGATCAACAAGCTGATCGGTGCGACCCAGCGCCAAGGCTACACGGTGGTGCCGCTGAAGATCTACTTCAACGACAAGGGCCGCGCGAAGGTCGAGCTGGGCCTGGGCAAGGGCAAACAGGCCCACGACAAGCGCGAGGCGGTCAAGGAGCGCGACTGGCAGCGCGACCGGGCGCGGCTGCTGCGGGATCGGGGTTAGGCGCCGGAGGCGGGGGGCGACACAGCATCTTCCGAAAGCCGGTTTGACTCGGATCTCCGACCCTCGACCTCATCCTGAGTGCCGCGTCAACGGCCTCGGAGGAGGGCTCCAGAAGGCGTTGCGCTCCCTGGAGGGCTCCTTCGAGGCCTCCGCTGCGTCCGGCACCTCAGGATGAGGGTGAGGTTCGGATTTCTGTCGCGCTGGCGTGATCGCGCGATGATCCGGACAGGTATTGGCTGGCGTTACGATCCGCGATCGTGAAGCGAGAGGAGCGCGCCATGCAGCCTGACCAAGACGTTCTGCCCGCCGGCCTGCCGGTCCCCGCCGACGACGGTGCGGCCGGCCACCTGCGGGGCATGCGGCTGCCCGACGTGGCACTCACCGCCACGGACGGGAGCACGGTCTCGCTGGCGCGGCTGCCCGGCCGCACGGTGGCCTACGCCTATCCGCGTACGGGCGAGCCGGGAAAGCCGGGTCTCACGCCCGACTGGGATGCGATCCCCGGCGCGCGGGGCTGCACGCCGCAAGCCTGCGATTTCCGCGATCACCACGCCGCCCTGAAGGCGCGCGGCGTCGCCCAGGTCTACGGGCTCTCGACCCAGACGAGCGCCTACCAGCGCGAGGCGGCCGAGCGCCTGCACCTGCCCTTTCCGCTGCTCGCCGACCCGCACCGGGCCTTCGCGATGGCCGCGCGCCTGCCGGTCTTCGAGGCCGGCGGGCAGGTGCTGCTGCGTCGCCTCACCCTGGTGATCGACGACGGTGTGGTCAGCCGCGTCTTCTACCCGGTCTTCCCGCCCGACCAGAGCGCCCGTCAGGTCCTCGACTGGCTCGGCCGACCGGGCGCCTGAAGGATTACTCCTCCTCGGCCTCCGGCTGGCGGATGCCGTAGCGGTTCTCCAGACCCGGGTTCGACCGGCCCTCGCCGCGGTAGCGGCTCGGGGCCTCGCCGGGTGCCCGGACCGGCCGCTCTCCCGGGTCGCGCCCGATCCGGCCCGCGAGGCTCGCGAGATCGACGAACTCGTCCGCCTGCCGCCGCAACTCGTCGGAGATCATCGCCGGCTGGGTCTGGATGGTGGAGATCACCGTGACCTTGACGCCGCGCCGCTGCATCGCCTCGACCAGCGAGCGGAAATCGCCATCGCCCGAGAACAGGATCATGTGGTCGATATGGGCGCTCAGCTCGAGGGCGTCGATTGCCAGCTCGATGTCCATGTTGCCCTTGTACTTCCGCCGCCCCATCGAATCCGTGAACTCCTTCACGGGCTTTGTCACGACGCGGTAGCCGTTGTAGTCGAGCCAGTCGATCAGCGGGCGGATGGAGGAATATTCCTGATCCTCGATCATTGCGGTGTAGTAGAACGCGCGCAGCAGGTTCTCGCGGGACTGAAATTCCTTGAGAAGCTTCTTGTAGTCGATGTCGAAACCGAGGGCCTTGGTGGTGGCGTAGAGGTTCGCGCCGTCAATAAAGATGGCGCTGCGCTGGGTCGCTGTCATGGACAGTTCGAATCCTGAACAATACGGGGTGATGGGAAATCGTCTGATGAAACGGCCAGTGCCCGGCCAATGAGGCCGTCGGCGGATCGCCGCGGTCGGTCGTTGATAAGGTTTGCAATCCAGGGCGAAAAAGCTCGGTCTTCGTCCGCGACCGTCGCCCAAGCCGGCCGACCATTCGTCCCAAACGTGCTCTTGTCAAGCACAACCGAAGAATTGTGCTCTTCAAGACCGTGTTCTCACGGTGCGTCGGAGCGGAATGGTCGGTCGTGGCGCGTCTTCCAAGGAAATTGGGACGCATTGACGAAGTCGATCGCGTAAACCTGAGATCCGTCCTGTCTGTCGGACGAACTCAGCCGTTCACCCGCTCCACGCTGTTGACCGGGCGCTTGCCGCGCAGCTCAGCGATGATCGCGTTCAGGTGCTGAAGGTCCCAGACCGACAGGTCGATGGTGATGTCGGTGAAGTCCTGGGTGCGCCGCTTCATCGAGATGTTGTCGATGTTGCCGTCATGGTCGGCGATCACCTGGGCGATCTGGGCGAACACGCCCGGCTCGTTGATCGACTTGAGCGCCAGCCGGGCGGGGAAGCGCTCGCCGCCGAGCGCCTCCGTGTCCCAGCGGACGTCGAGCCAGCGCTCCGGCTCGTTGTCGAAGGCGGCCAGAGCGGCGGACTGGATCGGGTAGACGGTGACGCCGACCCCCGGTGTCAGGATGCCGACGATCCGGTCTCCCGGGACTGCGCCGCCGTTCGGCGCGAAGGTCACCGGCAAGTCGCCGGCGAGGCCGCGGATCGGGATCGCGTCGCTCCGGTCCTCGGCTTTGCCCTCGGTGCCCGGGAAGGTGAGCCGCATCGTCTGGTCGGCCGAGCGCACAAGGCGGCCGGCGCCGTTCGGGGCTCCCTGGGGCGCGGACGGGCGGCGCTCGTCGCGGTGGTCCGGATAGACGGCCCGGACCACGTCGCCGGAAAACATCTCGCCGCGCCCCACGGCGGCGAACACGTCCTCGGTTGTCGCGCGGGCGAGCCGCGGCAGGGCGCCCCGCAGCTTGTCCTCCGAGAAGGTCTTGGCGGCGCGCTCGAAGGCCCGGTCCAGGATCTGGCGGCCGAGACCGGCATATTGGCGGCGCACGGCGGCCCGGGTCGCCCGCCGGATCGCCGCCCGGGCCTTGCCGGTCACCACCAGGGATTCCCAGGCGGCCGGTGGCGAGGCCCCGTCGGAGCGGCTGATCTCGACCTCGTCGCCGTTGGCGAGCTCGTGCAGCAGCGGCGCCATCCGGCCGTTGATCTTGGCCCCCACCGCGGTGTTGCCGACGTCGGTGTGGACCGCGTACGCGAAGTCGATCGGCGTCGCGCCCCGGGGGAGCGCGATCAGCCGGCCCTTCGGGGTGAAGCAGAACACCTGGTCCTGAAACAGCTCCAGCTTGGTGTGCTCGAGGAACTCCTCGGGACTGTCGCCCTCGGCAAGCAGCTCGATGGTCCGGCGCAGCCACTGGTAGGCGCCGCTCTCGGCCGCCAGGCGCGGGTGGATGCTGCCCTCGCTGCGCCCCGGCTCCTTGGCCAGCTCCTTGCCGAGTTCCTTGTAATGGGCGTGCGCGGCGATGCCGTATTCGGCGATCTCGTCCATGGCCCGCGTGCGGATCTGCAGCTCGACGCGCTGGCTCTTCGGTCCGATCACCGTGGTGTGGATCGAGCGGTAATCGTTCTGCTTCGGCGTCGAGATGTAGTCCTTGTACCGGCCCGGAACCATCGGCCAGCTGGTGTGGACGATGCCGAGGGCGGCGTAGCACTCCTCCACGCTCTCCACGACCACCCGGAAGCCGAAGATGTCGGAGAGCTGCTCAAAGGCGACCGATTTGCGCTCCATCTTCGACCAGATCGAGAACGGCCGCTTCTGCCGGCCGCTCACCTCCGCGGTAATCCCCCGGGCGGCGAGCTTCTCGGTGAGCACCTGCGCGATAGTCTCGACCACGCTCTCGGATTTGGCGGTGAGCCGCGTCAGCCGCTGCGTGATGGTGGCGTAGACGTCCGGCTCCAGGTTGCGGAAAGCCAGATCCTCCAGCTCCTCGCGCAACTCCTGCATGCCCATGCGGCCGGCGAGCGGCGCGTAGATGTCCAGCGTCTCCTGCGCGATGCGGCGACGCTTGTCGTCGCGCATGTGCTGGAGGGTCCGCATGTTGTGCAGGCGGTCGGCGAGCTTGACCAGCAGCACGCGCACGTCCGCGGCGACCGCGAGCAGCAGCTTGCGGAAATTCTCGCCCTGCGCCGCCTGCTTGGAGACGAGGTCGAGCCGCTTGAGCTTGGTCAGCCCGTCGACCAGTGCGCCGATCTCCGGCCCGAACAGTCGGCGGATCTCCTCGAGCGTCGCCTCGGTGTCCTCCACGGTGTCGTGCAGGACCGCGGCCACGATGGTGGCGTCGTCGAGATGCAGGTCGGTCAGGATCGCCGCGACTTCGAGCGGATGGGCGAAGAACGGGTCGCCCGAGGCGCGCTTCTGCGTGCCGTGCGCCTGCATGGCGTACACGTAGGCGCGGTTCAGCAGCGCCTCGTCGGCGGCCGGATTATAGCGCTTGACCCGTTCGACGAGCTCGTACTGGCGCATCATCCGCCGGGACGGGGTCGGCTCCTGGTTGGTGCGCGGGCGCGGGATCACGCGCGATTGTTCCGCAGCCGGCGCGCCTGCGCCAGCCCCCGGCGGGGGAAAAGCGCCCGGTGCGACCGCGTCGACCTTGGAACGAGAGAACCCGGCGTCTCCGCCGGGTCCGGTCTCGGTCAGGTCGTGCGCGTCGAGGCCCACGCGTCTGGACTCACTCGCCCTCGTCGTCGGTCTCGACCGGCGGAGCGAGGTTCTCGAGGCCGCGCAGGAGGTCCTCCTCGCTCATGCGGTCGAACTGGACCGCCGAATCGTCGCTGGAGGATTGCGGCGCCACGGCGGCGGCGGCCGGCGAGCTCGACAGCAGCGGCACGGTCTCGGCCTCGGGCTCGTCCACCTCGACGTATTTCTGCATCGAGTGGATCAACTGCTCCTTGAGGTCGTCGGCCGTGATCGTCTCGTCACCGATCTCGCGCAGGGCCACGACGGGGTTCTTGTCGCGGTCGCGGTCGACGGTGAGCGGGGCGCCGGCGGCGAGGAGGCGCGCCCGGTGGCTCGCCAGCAGGACGAGTTCGAAGCGGTTCTCGACCTTCTCGATGCAGTCTTCGACGGTGACGCGCGCCATGCGGGGCGGCTCCTTGGGCTTGAGCGACGGATGATGTCGGGTATGACGTCACTCTACACCGGATGCCGTTGTGCAACAAGCACAGCGGGTTGCGCGGGCCGCGCGTCCGGTGGACGTCCGGCATGCGGGATTGTGCGGCGCATTGTTGACACCCGCCGCCGCGGGTGCGAGTGCGCGCCCCTCATTCCAGGGTTTCAAGCCGACAGGGGCGGCGTTCGCGCGTCGCACCGCGAGAGCGACAAGACGAACCATGCGCGCACTCATCTTTCCCGGCCAGGGCAGCCAAGCGGTCGGCATGGCGCGGGACCTCGCGGCGGCGTTCCCCCAGGCCCGGTCCGTGCTCGACGAGATCGACGCCGCCCTGAACCAGCCTCTGTCGCGGCTCATGTTCGAGGGCCCAGCCGAGGAGCTGACTCTCACCGCCAATGCCCAGCCGGCGCTGATGGCGGCGAGCCTCGCGGTCCTGCGCGTCCTGGAGGCAGAGCGCGGCCTCGACCTCGCCCGCGACGTAGCCTGCGTGGCCGGCCATTCCCTCGGTGAATACGCGGCGCTGGCGGCCGCCGGCAGCCTGTCCATCGCCGACGCCGCCAAGCTGCTGCGCCTGCGCGGCGAGGCCATGCAGGAGGCGGTGGCGCCGGGCGCGGGCGCCATGGCGGCGCTGATCGGAACCGATCTCGAAACCGCACGGTCGGTGGCCGAGGAGGCCGCCGATGGCGCGGTCTGCGACGTGGCCAACGACAATGGCGGCGGCCAGGTGGTGCTCTCGGGCGACCGGCCGGCCGTGGAGCGGGCCATCGGCATCGCCACCGGCCGCGGGATCAAGCGCGCCGTGATGCTCAACGTCTCGGCGCCGTTCCATTGCCGCCTGATGGCGCCCGCCGCCGAGGCCATGGCCCGGGCGCTCGCTGCCGTCACCCTGACGGCGCCGCGCGTCACCCTCTATGCCAACGTCGCGGCCGCCCCGGTCTCCGAGCCGGAGGCGATCCGCAAGGCCCTGGTCGAGCAGGTCACCGGCACTGTGCGCTGGCGCGAGAGCGTCGCCGCGATGGCCGCCTCCGGCGTCGACCGGTTCTACGAACTCGGAGCCGGCAAGGTGCTCACCGGCCTCGTCAAGCGCATCGCGCCGCAGGCCTCGGCCACCGCGATCGGCACGCCCGCGGACGTCGCGGCCTTCGCACTTTGATTGCAGAGGATCCCAGCATGTTCGATCTCACCGGCCGCAAGGCCCTCGTCACCGGCGCGACCGGCGGTCTCGGCCAGGCGATCGCCCGAGCGCTGCACGCTCAGGGCGCGACCGTCGCCCTGTCGGGCACGCGGCAGGCGGCCCTCGAGGCGCTGGCGGCCGAACTCGGCGAGCGCGCGAGCCCGGTGGTGGCCGACCTCTCCGACAAGGATTCGGTGGAGGGACTGGTCCCGGCAGCCGAGGCCGCGGTCGGCCCGCTCGACATCTTGGTCAACAATGCCGGAATCACCCGCGACAACCTCTTCATGCGGATGAAGGACGAGGAGTGGGAGCAGGTGCTCGCCGTCAACCTCACCGCCGCCTTCCGCCTGTCGCGGGCCGCCGTGAAGGGCATGATGCGCCGCCGGTCCGGGCGGATCGTCAATATCGGCTCCGTGGTCGGCAGCACCGGCAATCCCGGCCAGGGCAACTACGCCGCCGCCAAGGCCGGTCTCGTGGGCATGACCAAGGCGCTTGCCGCAGAGGTCGCCTCCCGGGGAATCACGGTCAACTGCATCGCGCCGGGCTTCATCAGCTCGCCCATGACCGACGCCCTCAACGAGAAGCAGCGCGAGGGCATCCTGGCGCGCGTGCCGGCCGGGCGCCTCGGCGAGGGTGCGGAGGTCGCGGCGGCCTGCATCTATCTCGCCTCCACCGAGGCGGGCTACGTCACGGGCCATACGCTCCACGTGAACGGCGGCATGGCAATGTACTAGCGCATCTATACTGATCTTGGCCGTTGGCGAATCAGGGGCTCCGGCACGCAAACGCCACACCCATGAAGGGTTTCTGAACGGGCCTCGCCAGGGCGGGAGCCCTGTGCTACCAACCCCCCGCAGCCGCACAGGGGGTTGACGGTTCAGCGAGTTTTCAGTCCAAGGCCTCCCGGCGGGGGCATCACGGTTCACCTCGCCGGTTCACCTCGAAGCACGCGCGATCGGACACCGGCCCGTCAACAAGCCCGAAGGGGCGCGACGCGGTCACGGCCCCACCCCGAGAAGACTGACAGACCAGAAGGACGAGGACGGAAGACCGATGAGCGATATCGCTGAGCGCGTGAAGAAGATCGTCGTCGAGCACCTGGGCGTGGAGCCCGAGAAGGTGGTCGAGAGCGCCAACTTCATCGACGACCTCGGTGCCGACAGCCTCGACACGGTCGAGCTGGTGATGGCCTTCGAGGAGGAGTTCAACGTTGAGATCCCGGACGACGCGGCCGAGACCATCCAGACGGTCGGTGACGCGGTGAAGTTCCTGGAGAAGAACTCCGCCGCCTGAGGCGCCGGATCTGATTTTACGCGGCGCGGGTGAGGCGAAACAGCCCCCGCGCCGTTATGCGTTTCGAGGCTCGGAGCCGCGTCCGCCCCAGGGCGGACCGGATCCTGCCTCAATCGGTTGTTCAGGATGCGCGCCGGCCCCGGACGGGCCCCGTGCCGCCGATGTCGGCGGCGACGCGCTTCAAGACGGGACGGTTGCTATGCGGCGGGTGGTGGTCACGGGTCTGGGGATGGTCACGCCGCTCGGCAGCGGAGTGGAGCACACCTGGAGCCGGTTGATCGCGGGCGACAGCGGCGCCGGCCCGATCCGCGGCTTCGAAGCCGCCGACCTGCCCTGCCGCATCGCGGCCCAGATCCCCTTCGGCGACGGCACTGACGGCACCTTCAACCCCGACGCGGTGATGGAGCCCAAGGAGCAGCGCAAGGTCGATCCGTTCATCGTGTACGCCATGGCGGCGGCCGACGAGGCCCTGAAGGATGCCGGCTGGGCGCCGAAGAGCCACGAGGACCAGTGCGCCACCGGCGTGCTGATCGGCTCCGGCATCGGCGGCATCGGCGGCATCTACGACGCCTCCGTGACCCTGCACGAGAAGGGCCCGCGGCGGATCTCGCCGTTCTTCATCCCGGGCCGGATCATCAACCTCGCCTCCGGCCAGGTCTCAATCGCCCATGGCCTCAAGGGCCCGAACCACGCCGTGGTCACGGCCTGCTCCACGGGCGCCCACGCCATCGGCGATGCGAGCCGCCTGATCGCGCTCGGCGACGCCGACGTGATGGTGGCGGGCGGTGCCGAATCGCCGGTGAACCGCCTCTCCATCGCGGGCTTCTCTGCCTGCCGCGCCCTGTCCACGGGCTTCAACGACACGCCGGAAAAAGCCTCGCGTCCCTACGACCGCGACCGCGACGGCTTCGTCATGGGCGAGGGCGCCGGCATCGTGGTGCTGGAGGAATACGAGCACGCCAAGGCGCGTGGCGCCAAGATCTACGCCGAGGTGGTGGGCTACGGCCTCTCGGGCGACGCCTACCACATCACCTCCCCGTCGCCCGACGGGGACGGCGCCTTCCGCTGCATGAGCGCCGCGGTGAAGCGCGCCGGCATCTCGCCCGCCGAGATCGGTTACATCAACGCCCACGGCACCTCGACGCCCATGGGCGACGAGCTGGAGCTGAAGGCCGTGGAGCGCCTCCTGGGCGACGCCGCCGCGAATGCCACCATGTCGTCCACCAAGAGCTCGGTGGGCCACCTGTTGGGCGCCGCCGGCTCGGTCGAGGCGATCTTCTCGATCCTCGTCCTGCGCGACAACGTCATCCCGCCGACGCTCAACCTCGACAATCCCTCCGTCGAGACCAAGATCGACCTCGTGCCGTTTGAGGCGAAGCGGAAGCAGGTGGACGTGGTGCTGTCGAACTCGTTCGGGTTCGGTGGGACGAATGCCAGCTTGGTGATGCGGCGGGTCTAGTTTCCTTTATTCATATATTGCTAAGCGGCTGGGTCCGCTTAGGCCTTTTGCTTGTCTAGCAAACAATTTCTGTAGTAATCGCGCGTGTCTTGGGTGGCTGGTTTAAGCGCGATTCCGGACCCGAGGTAGGGTGTTCACCACCCTCTTCTCTCCTCCTCGCCCGGCAGCCGCCCCTGCGGGGTGAGCGCGTGCACCACCTCCGGCAGAGCCTGGGCGAGCTGGGACAGGAGTGTCTCGCGGTCCATCCCGGTCTGCTGCTGGAGGGTATCCACCGTGTCCGGGCCCAGCGCCCGGGCGAGCTGGTCCGGGGCCACCGGACGGTTGGCGCCGTGGCCGATCCAGGACTCGATCACGTCGCCGATGCCCCCCTGGCGGAACCGGTCCACCAACCCGTCGAGGCCGCCGAGATCCCCCTGCCCCTCCGGGGCGGCGCGGCTCGGGGCCGGGGCGTCGCCGGGGCCGTCGAGCATGCCGGACAGGTCCGAAAAATCGCCGGGCGGCAGGGACGGGTCCACGGTCGCGTCCGGACCGCTGTCGCGGCGGCCGCCATACTGGTCCCAGCCGCCGATATCGCCGCCGTCTTCCTCGCGCCGCCGACCGCCGGCATCGGCGGGGTGCTGGCCGGGATCGCGCCCGTAGGGGCCGGCGCCGCCGGAGCGGTCGGCCTCGGGGCCGGGCTCGCCCTGCCGGCCGCGGCCGAAGATGTCGCCGAACCCGCCGCTCGCGCCCTTGGCCAGCAGCAGCATCAGCAGGGCCTTCACCAGGGGCGACATCCCGCCGGCCCCCTGCTTCTGCCCGCCGAACACCTGACCGAGTACGCCGCCGATCGCCGATTCGAGCAGTCCCATGCGCGTCTCCCCCGGGGCCCGACCATCGGCCCGGGCGAACAACAGCCGGGAGCGGGTACGGGTTGCCTGGGGGACGCGGTTCGCGCACGTCCTTCGGGATCACGGGGGCTCGCGAGGGTCGGTGACCCCGGCGTCACACGCACCCGCTCTCCCGCTCTGCGGACTCGGTGTTCACGCATCGGCGCGCGACGGACGCGACAGACCCCCTCTCCCGTGCGGGAGAGGGGACCCGCGCTGGCTCCTGAAGCCGTGTCATCGGTGTCGGTCTGTGAATTCGGAAGCCTCGGGAGGGAGAGGCGCGCGTGGCCGCCCGTGAATCCAACCATTTGGGGCAGGCGGCACGTCGCGTCGCGGCCCGGTCAGCGGGCCTGGGCGGTCTGCGGGCCGGTGGAGGCGGTGGCGTCGGTCGGCTCGGTCAGAGGCACTGTCGCGGCCGAGAGCGCGAGGGCGGCCAGGAACAGGCCGGTGGCGGCGGCGCCGGCGCGGGGGCGCGGCAGGCGGAGAGCGGTGCGGCACTTCGTGGGATGGAGACTTCGATCACTCCTGGGCATGGCGGCCTCGTCTGCTTCGGGAGGGCCTCTCGGGCCTGTCGTGCAGATGCAACGCCGGCAGGGTCCGCGTCGGTTCCCGGGCTGCCGCGGGTCCGGCGGTCAGGAGCGGGAGGCCAGATGTCGCCCCAGCGCTCCGAAGGCGCAGCCCGCGAGATAGGGGGGCAAGATCAGGCCGGCGCCGTCCAGCCAGAGGCCGGGCAGGCCCGGCACCAGCCCGGAGAAGGCCGCCGATCCCAGGAGCCCCGCGAGAAGCACGAGGCCCAGCGGCATGGCGGGCCGGGCCGGCCAGCCGGCCAGCGCCCCAACCACGAGGCCGAGCGCGGCCGCCCCGGCGAGCCCGGGCCAGAATCCGGCGAGCAGCAGCGTCACGGCCGTGCGGCCTCCCTGCGGGCGCGATCCTCACGCGCAGATGGGCGCGGCCCGGCAGGCGGGCGCGCGGCGGATCGGCGGGACCTCACGGCAGCCGCGCGAAGGTAACGGGTCCAGCCGGCCCGTCCGGCCCGGCGCTGACCTGATCCGGCCGGGCGCCGGCCTGGAGCAGATACTCCACCACCGCCTGCGCGCGCAGGTGCGGCAGGTCCGGCGGCGGCTCGTCGGGAGCCTCCGCGGGCTTCTTCGGCGGCGCCTTGCCGTGTTTGGCGGCGTCCTTGGACTTGTCCGACTTGGCCGCGTCCTTGGCAGACGCCTTGGCCGGCGCCTTCTCGGGCTTGGCCGAACTCTTGGAAGCCGGCGTGGTGGGTGCCTCCGGCTTGGCCGCGCTGGCGACGTGGGTCGGCTCGGCGGCACCCTCCCCCGGGGCCGGGCCGGCGGCCGGAGTCGGCGGCGCTTTGGCGGGGTCGGCGGGGCCCGAGACGGCGATGCGCAAAGCCGGGCAGGTCTTGGCCAGGGCGGCGAGCGCGTCGAGAACGGGGTAGAAGGACGGGCCCAGGATGGCGCTGCCCGTCGGGAAGCGCAGATCCGCCCCCGCGATGGCCGCTTCGAAATCCACGCGGCAGGTCTCCGGATCGTGCTGCTCCGCCGGCTGGCGGGCGGAGACCGCCGCCTGCCCGGTCCAGCCGGGCGGCAGCGCCGCGGCCAGCCGCTCGGGGATGCGGGCGGCGGCCTCGCGGTAGAGGCTCTCGCCGGTCAGGGTCAGGGCGCGGTCCGAGACGTCCACCTCGCCGGCGGCGAGGCTCACCACCAGCGGCGCGGCGGCACTGAGCGCGACCCCGAGATCCGGGGGCGCCCCATCGGCGAGCCGGGTCCGGTCGATCACGGGCTCGCGGAACAGCCGGGGCCTCAGGGCGTCGAGCACCCGCTCCCGTGTGGCGCTATCCGGCAGGTGGCCGGTGAGCGTCACCGCGTCCGCCGTCCGGCGGATCGTCACCCGGTAGGGCGAGAGCGGTCGCGCCGTCAGCGCCACCGTCCCGGCCTTCACGCCGGCGGGCCGCGCGTCGCGCATCAGCGCCTGGGCGTCGGGAATCGCCTGCCCGTCGATGGCGTCGCCCGTCACCGAGATCGCCCCGTCCGCGAAGGCGACGCTGCCGGAGTGGACCAACTCGGCGAGCCGGAACGCGAAGGCGATCAGGCCCTTCGGGTCGATCGCCGGGTCGAGGCCCCGGGCGGCGCGCAGCCGGTCCTCCACAGTGCCGCCGGCCGCCGCTTCGGTGGCGGCGTGCAGGGCCGCCTCCCGGTCCGCCGCGGAGGGCGCGTAGCCGTCGAGCACGATCCCGCGGGCGGTCTTCTCCACGGCGAACCGGTACTGCGCCACCAGCGGTGGCAGGATCTCGATCCGCCCGACGCTGAACCCCGCCGGCGGATCCGACAGGGCGGCCCGTAACGCCTCGTAGGCCGGTACGTCCAGGGCCTCGCCGGACAGGCTGAGGACCGTGTCGCTGAGCGACACCCGGCCACCCTTGGCGAGCCCTGAGAGCCGCGCTGCCAGGAACGCCGCCGCACTCGGGAAATCCGGTGGCGCGCCCCGAGCGGCCCTGGCGGTGTCGTCGAGGCTGGTACCGGGGCTCAGCGCGCCGGTGATCCGCGCCTCCAGCGCCCGCCGGCCGATCTCCACCGGGCGGCTGCCCTCCAGGGTGACCCGGTTCGGCCCGGTGCGGATCGCCGCCCACTCGAACGGTGCGGCGGTCTCGACGAGGCCGATCGCCGAGACGATGCGTCGGGGACCCTCCAGGGCGGCCAGGCGGGACAGAACGGTCTCGCGCTCGCCGACATCCGGCGCCTCCCCGGCCGCCAGGAGGTCGCGGCCTCGGGCCTCCAGGCGCAGCCAGGGCTCGCCGGTCGCGATGGCGGTGCTGGCCGCCACCGAAGTGCCCTCGGCCACAAGCCGGTCGGCGATCTGCGGGGCGGCATAGAGGGTCGCGCTCGCCCAGACCAGCGCAAGCGCCGGCAGGCCGGCGAGCCAGCCGGCGCGGCGCAAGCCTGGGGCGAAGGGTTCGGGCAACGGCACGATCGCAGGTTGGGGCGGATCAGCCCGTGAGACCACACTGCCTTTCCGGCAGCATGAAGGCCGTCCGCGGCCGAGGGCTGCCGGAACCCGCCCGGATCGGCTCCGTTGGCCCCCGACAGCCCATCCTGCGGAGACTGTCATGCGGGCCCTCCTCGCCGCTGCCCTGCTCGCCCCGATCGCCCTCCCGGCCTCGGCCCAGAGCCTGTCGGCCACCGCGACGGTGCCCAACTCGGCCTCGCTGGAGCCGATCACGCCGATTGCCAATCCTGGACAGCTCAGTCTCGGGGGCGGCACGACCACCGGTCCTTTCCCGACCCTGTCGGCGCAGACCGGCGGTCTCGTGAATGCCGGTCAGCTCAGCCTCAGCGGCGCTGGCGGCGGTCGCATCGGAGTGCCGAGTGGTACAGGCCTCGGGACCGGGCTCGGCACGGGCCAGCCCGGCCTCTCAGGATCCGGGACCACCGGAGGCGCCGGTGTCATCGGAATGCCGCGCGGCGCAGCCGGAACCGGTCCTACGATCGGCGCCACTGGGACGCGCAGCGGCTTCGGCACCTCGTCGAGCGCGGCCCGCGGTTCGATCTCGGGAAGCGTCCTGTCGTCGGCGGCCGGCAGGATCGGCCTCGGGGGCGGATCGGCCCTCGCCACGAGCCTGAACACGAACGCCAACGCGGCCTCGTCCGTGGCGTCGTCCTTCCGGACGACGGGGCTCGGGCCCGGATCGAGCGTCGCCCCGGGCCTCAGCACGGGCGTAACTCCCACCGTGTCCCTCGCGTCGGGCGGACCGACCGGGCTCGGAGGCGTGATGGGCAATGCCGCGGGCCTGGGCGCGAACGGAACGGCGGGCTACGCCTTCGAAAGCTTCGGCTTCGGCGGCGGGAGTGGGCTTGCCGCGAGCCTGAGCACCGGACCGACGTCCCCGCTATCCGGGACGACGATCGCGAGCGGGATCGGGGCGGGAGGGGCCGGGATCGCTGCCGTCGCAGGCGCGACGACGGCCCGGGATCTCGACACGGTCCAGGCGGCGAGCGTGGCCCGGTCCGGCGGTGGGGCGGCCGGCGGTGCCGGGATCGGCGGTGGCGCAGCCGCCGCCCCGGGCCGGTTCAACGATGTCTGCGGCGGTGCCTTGGCGGAGGCCTGCCTGGGCGGAGCCGGTCCGTTCTGACCCGCCGCGGCACTTGGAACCGCGCGTGCATGCTGCGGTTCATTCTGTTCCGGCACCTCGGCCGGAACAGGAGGCAGAGATGAACGTCAGTCTGGGCCGCGTCTCGCTTGCGGCCGTTCTCGTTCTGGGTGTCTCGGGCGCGGCCCTGGCGCGCGAGGCGGGGCCCAAGGCCCAGGGTGCCAGGAGCGCCGCGGGCCTGCACGGGATCGGCTTCACCGAGCCGAGGTTCAGGTCCAGCCTGCGGACCGGCAAGGATCAGCCCTATACCTGGCCGGTGGGCGACCGTTATCGTCCAATATCCCAGCCCTTCTACGGCCGGGCCTATTGATATCCGACCGGCGCGCGAGCGCGCCGGTCGTCGAAGGAACTTTTCGCCGAGCTACAGGGTCAGGAGAGAGCGTGATGCATCCGCGGTGCCGGCTCTTCCTCGTCGTCCTGACCCTCGTGCCGCCGACAGCGCGGGCGGGCGAGTTCACACAGGCGCCGCCGGCTCCGGGCATGGCCCTGACGCTTCCTGATCCCGGCATGGCGAACAGCGCCCCCGCTCCTGCGGCGCCTCCGGAAGCGGTCGCGCCGCCGCCCCCTCAGGTCGATCTCACCGGTGGCCGGCGGCTCAGGGCGCTCGGAAGCGGGTTCTCGTCCATCGAGGGGCGGCTTCCGAATCAGCGCACAGGGCCGCGGCACGAGCACGTGGTGCGCGACATCTGCATCGGCTGCTGAGCGGCCTTCAAGCGTACCCGCCTGACGCCGGGGCAGAAGCCGGCCGGGTCAGGCCCTACTGCACGGTCTTCGTCAGGGGATGGGCCCTGATCCAGCGCGGCGAGAGGATGTCGCCGGCTTCCGTGATGATCCAGGGCTGCGCATCCTCGGACTCGATCGCCTGGACGGCGACCGCGAGGGCCTCGCGCAGCGTGGCGAAGGGGCGTCCCTCGACGGATCGGCCGAGCGAACGTCTCGACCACACGGTCAACTCGGCGCGCTTGTCGAGATCGGCGGGCGTCATGCTCTCGCTCCGGATGGTTCGTGTGCCTTGATCGTTGTCTAGCGCGCGCGTGTGACGCGCTTCTGGCGAACCTGTTGCCGATTCGTGTCGCGGTCTTCACGAGGACGCGAAGTGGCGGCTCGGATCGCCAATCGCGGCGATGCCGCGGCGGGATCGAAAATTAAATCTCACGGAACTTAAATTTTCGTTTGAGAACGCGTCGGTGGAAGTTTAGTTCATTTGCAATGAATGCATGGCGCGATCAGTGATGAGGGACGGGTCGTGTCTGCGGGCTTTTGATGAAGACTGCAGAACTGTTCCAAGCATGCGATATGGTGCAATGCGCTAAAATCATACCGCGTCGCACAAATCCGTGGTCTCATACGCTCGTCGGTCGCGTCCTGCGATCGACCTGCGATCGAAACGGAGACGCACCATGCGCACGATCCTCATCCTCGCGTCGGCCGCTCTCGCCTCGGCCGCCCTTCACGGTCCCGCCGCCGCCGAGGACCACCTGCATCTG
The DNA here is from genome assembly GCF_054611515.1 of Methylobacterium sp. CM6257. Classification (NCBI taxonomy): domain Bacteria; kingdom Pseudomonadati; phylum Pseudomonadota; class Alphaproteobacteria; order Hyphomicrobiales; family Methylobacteriaceae; genus Methylobacterium; species Methylobacterium sp. CM6257. The sequence continues at coordinate 2,501,921 of NZ_CM137735.1, read as the reverse complement.
ACGCCCCCGCTCTATCGGGAGCAGGCCCGGGCCGCTCAGCAGGTCCGCACGATCCGAGATCTCACCACCACGCCTCAGCCCGTGGCAGCCCCGGCGAGCGACCCGCGGACGGTGTCGGCTATCGAGCGGCCCATGGTTCAGGCCTCCGCCGAAGCGATCCGCTGAGCCCTGCGCTTGAGGCAGGCTCCCCGGCCGATCCTGCCATCGGACCTATCCCCGCCGGAGCCGTGACGGTTCCGGCGGGGATGCTCAGACGATCCGAAGTTCCCGTGCGGCCGCTGCGGGCGAGACACCGCGTCGGATCAGCCGGCGGGTCCGAGCCTGCTGATCCAGCTCGGCGCTGAGGGCGGCGGCTGCCGCCCGGTATCCGCCGACGCACAGATCCAGCCACGCATATTGCGTCGCCACCGCGAGAAGGATGGCAGTCTCGGCCTGCCGCGCAGCCAGTCGCAGGCTCTCGTCTGCCAAGCGGCCCACCTCCTCGTACATCATCCGCGACTCCGCGTCCGATACGGCCGGGAGCGCCTGAATGCGCCGCCGGCCCATGACCCAAGCCGGAAATCCTGCGCGATCCGGCTCGGATCCCTGATCCTACATCATTCGCCGAAGCCGTGACCGCTTCGGCGCGTGAGACCGCGAGCCCCTGCGACGAGCCACCCCTTTCCCGGGCGCGCTCCTGCCCCGGGAGGTTGCTGCGGGACTGCGGTGAGGGGCGCGTCGCCGCCGCTCAGTGTGACGTCTGCTCGGCAGCCTGCTGCGTCTCGTGGGCCATGTGCTGGGCCGCGCTCTGTCCCTGCTCCACCGCCTTGCGGGTCTCGTCGGTGCCCTGCTGCAGGGCGGATCTGGCGCGCTCGGCACCCTGCTGCATCGCGCTCTGGGTCAGACCGCTGAACTCCCTGGCCTGGGCCTGCATGGCGGCGAACCGCTCGCGCACGTATTCAGCCTGGATCTGCGCCGCCTCGGGGAGCGAGCGCGCGGCCGCGAGCTTCTGCGCCAGGTCCAGGGCGGCCCGGACGTTCTGCTCGGCGTAATCGAGGCTGCGGGCGTACATGTCCTGCGCGTTGGAGCGGGCCAGATCGGCCGAGCCATGCACCGTGTCGGTCGCGCGCCGCGCGGCCCCGATGAAGCTGCCGAAGGCCTTGCGGGCCTGCTCAAGGCTGGTCTCGGCAAAGTCACGCATCTGGGGCGGGACCTCGTAGCTCGGAATATGCGCCATGATCGGTCTCCTGTTGGCCGCCCATCCGGCTGCGGCCGTCCTGTTTGTGCATCGCACAAGCGTGCCCGTCCAGGGACCGTCAGGCCCAGCCCGGGATCCGATCAGATCTCGGTCTCGCGCCTGACGATCGCGTCCTCCCCGCTTCCCTTCCGTGACAGGCCGAAATCCGGATCCGCGGCCGTGATCGGCAGCGGCGCGCTCGGTGCACTCGGCTCGACCTCCACGGGTCTGCCGGAACCCGGATCGAGCGGGACGGAGTTGAGATTCGGCGGGCTGGCGGTCTCGCGCGCATTCGTCATCCGGGCCTCCCTGTCCTCGGAAAACACGGCGCCCAGCTTCGGGGTCCCAGGTCCCGTCCGCCTCGCCGCGGGAGGCGCGATCGGATCCACAGCGCTATATCGGGCGGGAGAGCAAGGAGAGCGTCGTGTTCACCGTCAAGGGTATCGATCCGTCGGGGCGCGTCATGACCTTCGCCTGCGGGACCGATGAGCAGGCCATGGAGAAGACCTGGGAACTCGCCCGGCGCGGCTTCCGCGAGATCACGGTCGCCGATCCGAAGGGCAAGGAGATGTCCGCAGCCGCCTTCGAGCGCTCCCTGAACATCGACTGGGACTGAGAGACTCCGTCTCAACGGTTCCCGAGCGCCGGCCCGCCCGCAGCCCCACCCGTGCCGGTCGGGCCGCTCGTGGGCGTGCTGCCGATATGCGTCCCGGGCGTGGTGCCCGGGACGGTCGCGTTGCCGCGACTTGCCGTGGACCCCGCTGACGTCCCGTCCCCCGAACCGACACTGACCGTGGCGGCTTCGACGCCCCCGGTCGTGGCCGATACCGGCACGCCGATATTGGCGGCTCCGCCGGCCGTCACCTGTGCGGAGGCGGAGGTGACCAGGGTTAGGGCCATAGCGCCCGAGAGGAGAAGCGTTACGCGAGTCATGATCCGTCCGTTGCAGGCGGTGGGACGGCAACACGCCTACCCCGGGAAGTTCAGCCCGGCTCGTTGGGGAAACGTCAGTGCAGTTCGTAACAATTCGTGATCACGCGCGGGCTGCGCGTCACGTCGTACAGGATCGAGCATTGGACGAGGTACTTCGTGTCCTTCCTGCGAAACAGGATCAGGGAGGAGCGATTGTCGAAGGTGCCGGTGTAGCCGGCAATCTCCCAGCCTTCGGCGCTGAGCCGCTCGATGCTGAGCGGCTGCTCGGCGGCCGAGGCCGCCGGCGTCCATCCGAGGCAGATAGTAAACCCGAGGCGCCACCGGCCGAGAAACCATCGGCCCAGGCGCCGCCATGTCTGCCCATTCCGGAAGGCTTCGATCACGGTCGGGCTCAGGAGTGTCAGGAGGGCCCGTTGGCGCGCCGTCGCTTCCCAGCCGGCCCGGCGACGCATTCCTTACAGGCCCGGCACCGCGTCGATATCCGGTGCGGGCTCCTCACGCACCGGGGTTGGGTCGTCTTCGGCGGCCGGCGGGAGCCGCGGCGGCGGCATCTCGCCGGTATTCGGTGGGGTTGGCAGCCCCTGCGGCAGGTCGGGACTGGGCACGTCATTCGCACCGGGCGATCTGGAATCCGGCATGAGGTTTCCCTGAGATCGGCGCCGCCTCCGGCGGGTGACGCCATGAAGGAAACGGCTGGCCGGCCGGAAGGTGCCGGACGCGCGGCCTTTCGGGTCCGGGAGGTCGCCCCGCGCCGGGTCAGACCGGCTCCAACTCGCGCCAGAGGCCGAGCGTTCCCGGCCGAACGGCCTCGGGCTGGTCCGTCGCGGCCCCGATCTCTTCGGCCTTGCGCCATACGGCCCGGCAAACCAGGATCTCGTTGCTGGCGTCGATGCTGAGCACGAAGCTGTCCGGCACGATCTCAGCCTCCGGCAGCGCGACCCGCACCCCGCCCGAGGACCGGTCATAGACGATGCAGGGCAGGCTTCGATGCTCGTCCACCGAGATGCTGCCGGTCTCATTCAGGAGCGTGCGCGGAGCGCTGCGTCGTTCGAACATCGCCGCCTCGTAAAATGTCGAGCGGCAGAATCGGCGATCCGCGTTCAGGCCGGGTTCTCGAAATGCATCAGATTGTCGGCATTTCCATTCCGATGTGAATTATGTGTATTCGCCCGGCGGTGGTCGGCATTGACGGGGCCAATATAGGTACAAGCCAAGGCTGGTCGCCGGAAGACTCCCGCGGCCAGCCTGCATGGCAGGACCCTCTTCGGAGCGGCCCGTCCAGGCCGGGAGCCGCCTATCCGGTGATCACCTCGACGAGGGTGGTGAGGAAGCCGAGCGCGACGGCGCCGATCCCGCTCATGAAGGCCACGTCCCAGCCGGCGAACTCCTTCGATCGGGGTGCGCGCATGAGGGCGAACAGCGTCACGGCGGCCCCGCACACGACGAGGATAATGGCAAGGTAGATCGGTCGAGACATGGCGCTTCCTCTTCCGCCGGCGTCGCGACCCTTAAGGGCTCTTGTACGGATGAAGGCAGCCGGCGTGATCTGTTTAGGCTCATCCGTCGTCAAAACATGACAGACGAGGAAGCGGTGAACAAGACGATAATCTGTTCTGCACTGCAGAACGTAGGCCTCTGACGTCACTGAGATCTGAACTGGACGCGGAGCTGATTTCCGGAGAGGGGCGAGGGCTGCTCTTTCCGGGAGAGTCGTCGCGGCGGTGGGGGCGGTCTCTTACCTGGCGCGAGGCGTCAGTCGGGTGCCGCCTGTCCGGGTTCAGTCGACGAAGATCCGCACGCCTTCGGTGTTGAGGATGTCGCGCTGGTCGGCGCACCATTGCTCCGCGCCCACCGCCGCGATCTCGCCCGAGACGCGACGGCCGTCCTCGGCGATGGCGGCCCCGGCCCGACGGCGGCCGGGAGCCGCGTCGAGGGACCGCCGGACTGTCCGGGACAGGCCTTCGGACACCGCATCATCGATGACGGAGTGGTTGCGGCAGTACAGGACGATGCCGGCCTGCGCGCCGACAATGCGCACGAGCCCGTCGATCGCCTCTTCAGGCTTCGCGTCCCGGACCGCGGCGGAGCCGCCGGGCCAAGCCATGACGGCCAGCGGGGCTCTTGTCATCCTCGGGTATTCCTACGGGGTCCGGGGTTGAGACCGCGGTCGAGGACCGCGGCTGCACCCGGTCACTTCCGGGCGGCCATCATGTCGTGCGTGAGGACGGTCAGCTTGCCGATCAGGCTGCTGATGTCCGCGCCCTTGCAGGACCATTGCGTCCCGATCGCTTCGCCGTCCGCCGAGACGGAGACCACGGCGACCGAGCGCAGCCGCCCCTCGCGGGCGAGCGCCAGCTGGTCCTGCAGCACGGCGATGATCGATGCGGTATCCTCGTCGGCCACGGCGGGCGCAATATGCGCCGGGAACGGCACGACTGAGCTCGACATCGTCTGCTCTCGCTTCATCTCGCTGAATCCCACGGTTGTCTTCCTCGGGATCCGGCGTGCGCATCAGCTTTGTGCAGAGTGTGGCAGCTTGTCCGTGTCGCGCGATGTGGCGGACTTGTGTGGCAGCGCGGCAACGATGCAGCCGTGCGCCGACGGCGGGACAGGCCGCAAAATTCAGCCGGGGGCGTCCTGCCACCCGCTCGGAAGGGCTCGGTCTCCGAATCACGGCGTCAGTGCCACGGGGGCGGCCCTGGGCCGGGGCACCCCCGTAGGCGTTCGCCCTCAGGCGGCCTTGCGGCTCTTCCGCTCGCGCTCGGCCATGGCGCCCGGCTGGCCCAAGCCGATGGCCTTGGCGAGGGCGGAGCGCTGCTCGGCATAGCTCGGTGCCACCATCGGGTAATCGGCGGGCAGGCCGTAACGGTCGCGGTAGCTGCGCGGGTCGAGCCCGTGACTGGTCAGGTGACGCTTGAGGGTCTTGTAGGTCTTGCCGTCGATGAAGCTGACGATCCCGTCGTGCCGGACCGACTTGCGGATCTGGGCCGGGCTCGGCTTCTCGACCTCGGTCTGCGCCGCCGGGCCGCTCTCGGCCGTCACGGTGCCGGAGACGAGGCCGGCGATCGCGCCGTGCACGCGCGCGATCAGCGCCGGCAGCTCGGAGGCCGGCACCGGATTGTTCGACACGTAGGCGGCGACGATATCGCCCGCCAGCTCGATGAAGTTAGGGTTGGACCCGGTGGTTTCTTCTGTCACTTCAAGATTCCTAATGTGCCCCTCGCGGGCGATCTGCTACTTTTGACCGCTGAATGCAAGTTACAAAACCGTTCAATGACCGGCATTCCGTGCATGATCGGCATGCCCGGCGCGGAGCGCGGCCGGGTATTTCTGGCAAATCCCTGAGCAGACCTTTGGCCGTCCGCCCAAGGGATGTTCATCGACTGCGGCAGTGTTTCCGCCGTGCGAAACCCGCGAATGGCGGATCTAGAGTTTAGAGCGAAGCCCCTCCTTTGGCCTGAGGTGATCACGCCGGCAGAGCGCGACGCGTTCGGCAACGCTTCCGCGGTGACGCGAGGACCAGGACGTGCCATTGCGCGGCCATGCTGCTCATGCCCGCGCTCCTTTTCGCTCTCTTGGTCGTTCTGATCGCGATGATCATCCTGCGGCAATGGACCGGCCGCCTCGCCTCGCTCGCCACCCTGATCGCGGGCGCGATCATGGCCTTATGGATGGCCGAGGCCGGGCTGCTTCCGGGTTCCAAAGGGCCGCTGACGGCGAATCGGCCCTTCGTACCCGGGCTCGACCGGTAACGGTTCGGTAACCGCGCCGGCGCGACCATGGGCCATGCCCACGCTCTCCGCTCCGCGCCTGCTCACGTTTCTGGTGTCGGCCGTGCTGATCGGCCTCGCCGTCGCCAGCCTCTATACCCGGATCCCCATGGTCGGGCGGACGGTGGTGGCGCACCGGCAATGGTTCTTCATCGGCGCCTACCTTCTCCTGGCGCTCGGGGTCACAACCCGCAGCCTGTGACGGGCGGCCCACCGTTCCGGTGGAGAGCGCGGCCCGCGTCGAGGAAACCGGAATGACCTTCAGGACCACCTTCGTGGTGCAGCCCTTCGAGCTGCACCGAAACCGCCTGAGGCCGGCGCGGCAGGAGCCTGCCCAGAGTGAGTTTGGCGCCCTCAAGAAAGCCGAGGCGCTCGCCGCCCGCATGCCGGGCGCGGCGGCGTTGAAGGTGGTCGCCGACGACGAGACCGGCGAGCTTGAGAGTGTGACGATCCTGGGCCAGTTCGGTGCCATCCCGGAGGATTTCGCCGAGACCCTTCAGGGCAGCTGACATCGGACTGCTCGTCACGTGCGACATCCGCGACGCGCGATTGCGGCGTTCTGGAAACTACGTAGAAACAACGGAGATCGATTCTTGCGGGCAGTCGCGCTCGCTGAGCCAAAGAAGCCGTGCCCCGTTATTTTATCGACCTCCATGACGGCGCCAATCTGGTCCGCGACCGCGAGGGTTTCGACTTTCCGGATCTTGCCGCGGCGCGGGCACAGGCCGTCCGGATGATGACGCGGCTGGCTCAGGGATTGGCGGATCCGCAGGTCCGGCAGGACTACATCATTGCCGTGCGCGATTCGCAGGGCGTGATCCGTCTGCGCCTGCGCCTGTCCTACGATGTCGAGCCCAGCTGAAGGCACTTCTTGCAGGGCCGGGTCGGGATAGCGCTGCGCCCGCCCGCGTTGACGTGGGCCGGCGCGGGCGCACGGCGTGGGGAGATCGGATGCGGCGTTCAACAGGTGGGGTCGGATCGCTCGCGGTGGCGCTCGCTCTTCTCTGCACCCTCGACCGTGCGGCGATGGCGCAGACCACGCCGCCGCCCCAGGTGGGCTCGGCCACGGCGACGCAGGACAACGCCGTGCTGCTGACGGTCTTCCTGCGCCATGACCAGTCGCGCCCGCTCGCCGAGTTGAACGCGCAGCTCGCCAAGCAGGGCTTCTACAAGGCATTCCCGCCGCCAGGGATCGAGGTCGTCTCCTGGAACGTGGTTATGGGGATCGGGCAGATCATCACGCTTCGGCTGCCGGCCTCCCGACTGCGCGAGGTCAACCGCGTGCTCGAGGATACCGCCTGGGGCGCCTACCGCACCGAGTTCTACCCGACCTACGATTACAAGGCGGTCGGCCTCGCGGAGCACGAGAAGGCGCGGTGAGCCCGGTCCTGGGCAGCGCCGTTTCGCCCGGGTGATCGCAGGCGCGCCCTCAGCGCTGGCCGCTGCCGCAGTTGCGCTGCTTGCAGCGCCATCCGGCCAGACAGGCTTGCACGTCCGCGGAGGGCTCGAAGGCCGGGGCAGCCGTCTCGTCCGTGCGGCAGACTCCGGAAGCCAGATGGACGGTCTCGTAGGCCGTCTCGCTCGATGCCAGGGTGACGGACCGATCCCGGGCGACGCGGGCCTGCAGCGCCGCGCAGGTCAGGCTCCGCGTGTAGACCCGCTCCTGCGCCGAGGCGCCGCTGGCGACGGCGACCAGGGCGAGAACCGAGATGAGGCGGGTCATGGATCCATCCGTGCGTTGCGGGCCGCTCATGGGACCCGCCCGTATCGCGCGTGTTTCCGAACTTCACCGGCTGATGGCAGGCGGGGGGGCCGGATCCCGTCTCCGACCCGCCCGGAATCCGCATCGGACAGCGGGGTCCCCTGCGGGCTCGGGCGGCCGGCTGGGCGGACCGGCCGCCGGCGCTTCGACAATTCTGGTGTCGGACCATGCTCCGGTCGGTCACAGTCACCGGGGCGCCGGCTTCAGGCGAAATGCGTCGGCAGCGAGAGGCTCTGCACGTAAAGAGTGAAAGCGATGGCACCGCCCATCAGGGTGGCGGCAAGGGTGTTGCGATTGGTCCAGGTCATCGTCAGTCTCCATCCGTTGACCGACTGCCGTCACGGAGTGGAACTGAGATAAGCCCAAGCTTCCGCGGCGGGCGTGTTCCGCGACACGTCGACGAGGGGCCGGACGCGCCGCCCGGCGACAGCCTCACGCGGGAGTCGCGGCCCTCGCCGGCGCCGAACCGAGAAGCTCCTCGTCCCAGAGGCACGGATGGCCCAGCCGCTTGGCCCCGTACATCGCCGCATCGGCCCGCTCCGCCAGCAACTGCGCCCGGGTGGCGTGCAGAGGGGCACAGGCGAGGCCAATGGCGGCGCCGACACGGACCGGTGAGTCAGCCCCAAGATCGTAGGGCTCGGCGAGCCGCGCATGCAGGCGGAAGGCGAAGGCCAGGGCCGGCGCCGGCGCCACGTCGCCCAAGAGCACCGAGAACTCGTCGCCTCCGAGGCGCGCGGCGATGTCCTCGCCGCCGAGTCCCTCCCTGAGCCGCTCAGCCAGCTGCCGCAACAGCGCATCGCCCGCGGCATGACCGAATCGGTCGTTGGCCGGCTTGAAGCCGTCGAGGTCGATGCACAGCAGGGCGCAGGTTCTGCCGCCCGGAGCCGCCAGGGCCCGGTCGAGCCGGGCCCCGAACAGGTAGCGGTTCGGCAAGCCGGTGAGCGGGTCGTGATGGGCCATGTAGCGCAGCAGCGCTTCCGCCCGGCGGCGCTCGGTTACATCCTCGTAGAGGGCGGCCCAGCCGCCTCCCACTTGCGGGTGAAGCGTGATCGCGATCTGGCGCCCGTCCGGACCCATCTGCAGCACGGTCGTGGCCTCGCCCCGGGTGAGTCGCCGCCGTGCCCCCCAGAGGTCGGTGAAATCCTGTCCAGCGTGCAAGATCCCGACCGTACTTGCCGCGCTCACCTCCCGGGCGTGCAGGCCGGGTCTGACGCGTCGGGCAGGCGGGCCGAAGAGCCGCCGGAAACCGTCGCTGACGAAGAGCAGCCGATCCGCGGCATCGAACAGGCAGAAGCCGTGGGGCAGGCTGTCCAGGGCCCGGATGATCCCTGCCGGGCCGAGCCGCCGAGCCCGGCCGGGCCCATCCTGCCGCTGGCCCAGCAGCGGCCGTCGATTGCGCCGCGCCAACCTCGCCGCAGCCTTGCCTGCTCGCGCCGCCATGACGGTCCCCCTCACCCGCCCGGCGCTCACCCACCGCGCGGCCGCCGGCTGAACCCGGCCGGAAATTAGTCGCCGCGGTTCATAGAATGGGATTCCTTTCGCCAACCTTGACGAGAGCGCGTCACGTTGAGCGATGCGTCGTGGTCTCGCGCGCGCAACCGAAGTCGAGCGGTTCCGCGCCTGCACGCGAGAATGATTCGAGGCTGCGGAGTGCGGGTCGAGCCGGCGGCTTCAGGCGCAATCCCGGCCTGCATTTCCGATCAGTGGATCGTGAAAGCCGGCCAATATTGCTATCAATGCGCTTCTTCTTGATCCGTATCAGAACAGGCTGAGCCGTAAGTGCCTTACGGCGCCGCCTGCACACCGTGGTGCCCGTCCAGCACCGTATCGCTGGTCGGGACCGTGTCGGCCACGGCCTGCGCCCGGCGGATATCCGGTGCGGTCGCCTCCTCGACGAAGGCTGCCACCGCCTCGGTCAGCGGCAGCGTGCGGGTCTGCTGGCTGCCCAGCCGGCGGATCGAGACCGTCCGCTCCTCCGCTTCGCGGCGGCCCAGAGCCAGCAGCACCGGCACCTTGGCGAGCGAGTGCTCGCGGACCTTGTAGTTGATCTTCTCGTTGCGCAGATCCGCCTCGACCCGCAGGCCCGCGCGTTCCAGGGTGCGCACGACCTCCTGCGCGTAGGCGTCGGCCTCTCCCGTGATGGTCGCCACCACCACCTGAATCGGCGCCAGCCAGAGCGGGAAGTGCCCGGCGAAGTGCTCGATCAGGATGCCGGTGAAGCGCTCCATGGAGCCGCAGATCGCCCGGTGCACCATCACGGGCGGCTTCCGGGCGCCGTCGGCGTCGATGTAGAAGGCGCCGAACCGCTCGGGCAGGTTGAAATCCACCTGCGTCGTGCCGCATTGCCAGTCGCGGCCGATGGCGTCGCGCAGGACGTACTCGAATTTGGGTCCGTAGAACGCGCCCTCCCCCGGATTGACCGCGGTCTTGATCCGGCCGGCCGACTGTTCTTCGATCTGCGCCAGCACCCGCGTCATCACCTCCTCGGCGTGGTCCCAGAGGGCGTCCGAGCCGACGCGCTTCTCGGGGCGCGTCGAGAGCTTCACGACGATCTCGTCGAAGCCGAAATCCGCGTAGGTCGAGAGGATCAGGTCGTTGATCTTCAGGCACTCGGCGGCGAGCTGATCCTCGGTGCAGAAGACGTGCGCGTCGTCCTGCGTGAAGCCGCGCACGCGCATCAACCCGTGCATGGCGCCGGACGGCTCGTAGCGGTGGACTACGCCGAACTCCGCGAGCCGCAGCGGCAGGTCGCGGTAGGATTTCAGGCCGTGCTTGAAGATCTGCACGTGGCCCGGGCAGTTCATCGGCTTGAGGGCGAACCAGCGCTTGTCCTCGGCCTCCTCGCCCGCTGATTGCGCGGCGAACATGTTCTCCCGGTACCAGCCCCAGTGACCGGAGGTCTCCCACAGGGCCTTGTCGAGGATCTGCGGAGCGTTGACCTCCGCGTAGTCGCCGCGGAGGCGCCGACGCATGTAGGCGATCAGCTCCTGGAAGATCGTCCAGCCCTTGGCGTGCCAGAAGACGACGCCCGGCCCCTCCTCCTGGAAGTGGAACAGGTCCATCTCGCGACCGAGCCGGCGGTGGTCGCGGCGCTCGGCCTCCTCCAGCCGGTGCAGGTAGCTGTCGAGATCGGCCTGGTTCGCCCAGGCCGTCCCGTAGATCCGGGTCAGCATCGGGTTGTTCGAATCACCCCGCCAGTAGGCGCCCGCGACCTTCATGAGCTTGAAGGCGGTGCCGACCTTGGCCGTCGAGGTCATGTGCGGGCCGCGGCAGAGGTCAAACCACTCGCCCTGCCGGTAGATCTTGAGGTCTTCGCCCTCGGGGATCGCGTCGACCAGCTCGACCTTGAACTGCTCCTGTTTGTCGGCGAACAGCGCCCGCACGTCCTCGCGCTTCCAGACCTCCTTCGTGAAGGGCGCATCGCGCGCGATGATCTCGCGCATCTTCGCCTCGATCTTCGGGAAGTCCTCGGGCGTGAACGGGTTCTCTCGGTAGAAGTCGTAGTAGAAACCGTTCTCGATCACCGGGCCGATCGTGACCTGCGTCTCCGGCCAGAGCGACTGCACCGCCTCGGCAAGCACGTGCGCGCAATCGTGGCGGATCAGCTCAAGGCTGCGCGGGTCGGTGCGATCGAGGAACTCGATGCGCGCGTCGCGCTCGATGGGATCATCGAGGTCGGCGACCGTGCCGTCCAGCGCCATCGCGACGGTGCGCTTGGCCAGCGACTTGGCAATACCCTCGACCACGCTGCGGCCGGAGGTGCCGGCGGCGATGTCCCGGGTGTTGCCGTCGGGGAAGGTGAGAATCGGCATGACAGCGTCTCCAGGCTCAGTCCTGCATACGCGGCAGGTAAGCGTCTTCGGGGGAGCGGCCGTGTAGACCGATTCTTTCGGAGAGGGAACCGAGCACGACGCGCCGACCTGGGGCTGTGAAGGCCGGCGCAGGCTGCCGGACCCTGAAGGCCCGCCTGTCGATCCCGCTCCATCACGTGTGCCGGTGCAGGCGGCTCGCGAAGAAGCCGTCGAGCCCGCCGCGGGCGCCCGCGACCTCGGGAAGATGGCACGGCAGGGTGCGCAGATCGCCGTTGGCGTCGATCAATTCGGTGGCTCCGCCGACCTCCTCGGGCCGGACCGGCACGCGCGCGAACCGGGTGTCGCGCGCCAGGAAGGCGGCGATTTGCGCCTCGCCCTCCTCCGGCTCCAGCGAGCAGGTGCAGTAGACGAGCTGGCCCCCGGGCCGCACCAGCCCGGCCGCGTGGTCGAGGAGTTTGGCCTGGAGGGCGGCCAGCCGCGCGATGTCGCCCTCCGACTTCGTCCAGGCCACGTCCGGGTGGCGCCGGATCGTGCCGGTGGCCGAGCAGGGCGCGTCGAGGAGCACCGCGTCATGCTCCTGCGTCTCCAGGGCCAGAGCGTCGGCGACCACGATCTCCACATCGAGGCCTAGCCGCGCGACGTTCTCGCGCAAGCGCTCCAGCCGCGGCGCCGACCGGTCGACTGCGGTGACGCGCGCCCCGGCGGCGGCGAGCTGCATCGTCTTGCCGCCGGGGGCGGCGCAGAGATCGAGGATCCGCGCGCCGGGCTGAGGTGACAGGAGCCGGGCCGGGAGAGCGGCGGCGGCGTCCTGTACCCACCATGCGCCGTCCTGAAAGCCCGGCAGCTCGGGGATTGCGGGTCCGTTCTCCGGCAGCCGAAGGGACCCGGTCGGGAGCGTCACGGCGCCGAGCCGCTCGGCCCAGTCCGTCGGATCGCCGCGTGGGGTCAGGTCGATCGCCGCTCCCGCGAGATGGGCTTGCGCGATGGCGCCCGCGCGCTCCGGCCCGTAGGCCGCGCACCAGCGGCGGGCGAGCCAGTCCGGCGTATTGGTCGCCAAGGGATCGGCGCCCTCCGCCAGGATCGCGTCGCGCTCCCGGGCGACGCGGCGCAGCACCGCGTTGACGAGGCCCGCGAGATGCGCGGTGCGATTGTCCGCTTTGGCGAGCCGCACCGCGAGGTCGACGGCCGCATGGTCGGGAATTGCGAGGTCGAGGATCTGGGCGCAGGCGGTGGCCAGCAGCGCCGTGAGCTGGGGCTTGGCGGCGGGGAGCCCGCGCTCCAGCCGCTGGCCAAGCGCCGCGCGGATCATCCCGTAGCGCCGGAAGGTCGCGACCGCGATGGCCCGCGCCAGGGCGGCATCCGCGGGCGCCAGCGTCTCGGACCGGATCGCCTGGGCGAGCGCCTCGTCCAACGCGGGCGGCCGGTCCTGGCCGATCAGGGCGACGACCGCCTGCATCGCCGCGCGCCGGGCCGCGAGGCCCGCCGTATCCGGACCGGATCCGCCCGTCGAAGTCCCGTCCCGCGTGTTGCGGCCTTTGTCCCGCGATGCCACTTCTGCTCCAGAACCGAGTTTTCTCAGATCCACGCCCTCACACCCGAGCGAGCGCGATGCAAGACCCGAACGGAAAAGACTCGACCGGTGACGCGGCCGCCCCGCGCAAGCTCAGCCCTGCGGCGGAGCGTGCCCTGGCCGAGGCGGCCGAGCGCCGCGCGGCGATCGATGCCCGTGCCGCCGCGATCAGCGCCAAACCCGAGCGCCAGGGCCGCGGCGGCCTTGAGCCGGTGCGCTACGACGACTGGGAGGTGAAGGGCCTCGCGGTCGACTTCTGACGCCGGAACGCGGCGGCCCCGGCCCCGTTCCCCCTGCTTCACGGACAGGGAGGCGACACGATGGCGACGAAGGTATCGGCCCGCGGCGCGGCCGAGGGGCCGCACGGCGAGATCACCCTGGCCCGGGGTGAGCGTCTCGGGATGCGGATGTGGCGGGCCGAGGAGCCGAACGCCGACAAGCCGCCGAGCACCTCGCCCTACGAGACCGTGGGCTACGTGATCAGCGGCCGGGCGGAACTGGTGGTCGGCGGTGAGACCGTGCCGCTCGCCGCGGGCGATTCGTACTGCGTGCCGGCCGGTGTCGAGCACACCTACCGGATTCTCGAGACCTTCACGGCCGTGGAGGCCACTGCGCCGCCGGCCGGCTGAGCGCGGCGTGTCCTCAATGGGTCATGTAGACCGGCGTGCCCACATCGACGCGCGCGTAGAGGTCGACCACGTCCTGATTGTACATCCGGATGCAGCCATAGGACGCGTAGGTGCCCACCGAGCTCGGCCGGTTGGTGCCGTGGATGGCGTATTCGCCGCCCGCCAGGGTCATGGCCGCCGCGCCCATCGGGTTGTGCGGCGAGCCGCCGGCGATCAGGTTCGGCAGGCGCGGGTTGTCGCGTTTCACCTCGGCCGGGGGCGCCCAGGCGGGGGCGACGTACTTGCCGTCGATGGCGGCGGTGCCGAACCATTGCTTGCCGGGCCTGCCCACCGCCACGGGGTAGCGGATGGCCGTCCCGTCGCCGTTCACCAGGTAGAGCTTGCGCTGCGACACGCTGATCACGATCGAGCCCGGCGCGACGCCGCTTTGGAAGGGCACGATCTCCCGCGCCTCGGCCGCTCCGAAGCAACCCACCAGCATCGCGCCGGCCAAACCGAATAAAGCCGCCACCCGACCCGACATCACCTGTTCCTCGACAAGCAAGAGCCTCTGCGGCCGAGTAATTCACGGCCGAGCTTGTCGTTCCAGAAAAAGCTATGGTTGATGCGGGGCCGCTTCCCGAATCTGCCGGGCACGGTAAAAGAGCAACGTAAATCGAGCCACCCGGAGGCAGGTGACGATCGTAGATCTCTGCACGGGGCCGGTCAGCGCTCGAAGAGCGTGCAGCCGCGTTTGTCCTCGGCCTGCCAACCGTGGCGCTCGAGTTCCGGGTCGAGATGCTCCTCGACCGGATGGCCCACGCACAGGTAGGCCACGAGCTGCCACGTCTCCGGTACCGCCAGGATGGCCGTCACGCGGGACGGCTCCAGGATCGAGACCCAGCCGACGCCGATACCCCGCGCCCGGGCTGCGAGCCAGAAGCACTGCACGGCCCCCACGACCGAGTAGGCCAGCGTCTCCGGCATGCTGGCCCGCCCGAGGCCGAGGCCGGACTCCGTCGCCGCGTCGCAGAAGGCCGCCAGATGCACCGGCGCCTCGTTCAGACCGGCGAGCTTGAGAGCCCGATAACGTGCGGCGCGCGGCGCATCATAGCCCGCCGCCGCGGCGGCGTTGCAGCGGGAGAAACTCTCGGCGACCGCGGCGCGGCGCCCGGGATCCGAGACGCGGACGAACCGCCAGGGGCGGCTGTTGCCCACGGATGGAGCCCGATGGGCGGCCGCCAAGCAGGCACGCAGGTTCGCCTCGTCTACCGGGTCCGTCCGGAAGCGGCGCACGTCGCGGCGCCACGCGAACAGCGCGTCGAGGTCGTGGACGAAAGCGTCGTCGAAAGCGGGCGGACCCATGATGGGTTGGCATACCCGCATCCCGGTCCGAACCGGAACTAGAAAAAAGGCCGCCCGGTCGGGCGGCCTGAAGTCTTGGGTCTCGAAACCTCGGAGTGCCGGATCCCGGGATCCTGAACGGCGACCGATGGCTGGGGAGCTGGGTCTCGGGCGCCGGCCAGGCAGGATCTGGCGAGGTTCGACTGTTGTTGTGCGAGCGCAACGCGGCCCGCAAAAGGCATGAATGGGGCGGAACCGTGTTTTTTGTCGCTTGGGCGTGTCCTAATCGACACAGTGTCCTGCCTTGGCCGCCCTTGCGAGCCGCCGTGGTGGGAGCCATCATCCAGCAAAGGATCAATGCACGGGAGCGGTGATGACGGAGAGGACGAGCGCCGGGCCGAGGCCCGACGAAGTGGCGGGCCATGTCATCCCCTTCCCTGCCCGAGCGGCGCCGCCGCAAGTCGCCTTCAACCGGGACGAGCTGCGCACGATCTTCAACCTCTACGGAAGGCAGGTCGCCGCGGGCGAGTGGCGCGACTACGCCCTCGATTTCCGCCGCGACAAGGCGGTATTCTCGATCTACCGCCGCGCCTCCGAGATGCCGCTCTACCGCATCGAGAAGGACCCGAAGCTCGCCCGGCGCCAGGGCGCCTACGCGGTGATCGCCGCCAGCGGCCTCGTGATGAAGCGCGGGACGGAGCTTGCCCGGGTTCTCGCCGTGCTTGAGCCACCGCCTAGGGCGGTCTGACCGGCGCCGGGATTTCAGGACAGGCTCATCCGGCCCAGGGTCGCGGCGACCGCGGCTCGGATTTCAGGAGGAAGCGGCTGGATTGGCCGCGGCGGCTCGGCCCGGCAGAGGCCCAAAAGATCGGCCAGCGCGTAGACGACCCGCAGGCTCGAATGCGCCTTGAACAGCGCCCAGAGCGGCTCGAGTTCCGCGTTGAGCGCGCGCGCCCGCGCGAGGTCGCCCGCCTCGACGGCCCGCACGATCGCCAGGCAGGTCCGGGGAAACAGCCCGCCGGCGACGCTGAACCAGGCCGCGCCGCCCGCGATCAGGGTCTCGGTGACGTTCCAATCGCCGCTGAAGCCGATGGGGAAACAGGCCGGAACGGCCTCCCGAAGCGCGGCGACGCCGGCTGCCGCGGCGGCCGGTTCCGGCGCCGCGCACTTGGCGGCCACGATCCCGGGCAGGCGCGCGATGCGGCCGATCAGGTCCGGCGTGAACCGGAAATGGGTGGTGGCAGGGTTGTCGTAGAGAACGATCGGCAGGCCGCCCTCGCCCGCCACCGCCTCGAAATGCGCGAAGACCTCCGCGTCGGTGAGCGGCGTGTAGGACACGGGGGCGAGGAGGCCCGCATCCGCCCCGGCCGCTCGCGCGTCCTGGGCCAGACGGATCGCGTCGTCGGTGCGCAGCGCGCCGATGCCGACCAGAAGGGACACCCGTCCCCCGATCGCCGCGGCGGCGATGGTCACGGCCCGGCGCCGCTCCTCTCGGGTGAGGTACGCGTATGTCCCGGTGCTCCCGAGCAGGCCGATCGAATCGACCCCGGCGGCGATCAGGGGCTCCAACAGCCGGCGCAGCGCATCGGCGTCGATCCGGCCGCCGGCATCGCTCGGGGTGATCGGAAAGGCGGAAAGGCCGGAGAGCTTTGGCATGGCGAAAGCGTAACGCAGCGGGCTCCGTCGGGCAGGCAAAAAGAAACCCCGGCGGTCTCCCGCCGGGGTTTCTCAACACTCAGTCCGTCCGGCCTAGCGGCGATCGCCGATCAGGCTCAGCAGGAACTGGAACATGTTGATGAAGTCGAGATAGAGCGTCAGGGCGCCGTTCACCGACACCTTGGCCGCGGTCTCACCGTCGAAGCCGCCGTAGAGATACATCTCCTTCAGCTTCTGGGTGTCGTAGGCGGTTAGCCCCGCGAAGATCAGCACGCCCAGCACCGAGATGGCGAACTGGAGGGCCGACGACGCGAAGAAGATGTTCACCAGCGACGCGAGGATGATGCCGATCAGGCCCATCATCAGGAACGAGCCCATGCCCGAGAGGCTGCGCCGGGTGGTGTAGCCCCACAGGCTGAGCGATCCGAAGGCCGCTGCCGTGATGAAGAACACCTGCACCACGCTCGCCCCGGTGAAAACCAGGAGGAGCGAGGACATCGAGGCGCCCATCACCGCCGCGAAGGCCCAGAACATCGTCCGCGCGGAGGCGGCCGACATGCGGTCCATCCGCATCGAGAAGACGAAGATGAACGCCAGCGGGGCGAGCATAAGGACCCACTTGAGCGGGCTTAGGTAGAGGGCCTGACCGAAGGGCGTCAGGATCGGGCGCGTGCCCTGGTAGGCCGCGACCGAGGCCATGTTCAGCCCGAGCGCGACCAGACCGGAGATGCCAAGCCCGACGACCATGTTGTTGTAGACGCCGAGCATGAAGGTGCGCAGGCCCTGGTCGACCTCGACCTGGGTGCCGGCGTAACCGGTCGGCTGCTGGGCGCCGTACCGGAAGGGGCTGTTTTCGAATGCCATGGGAGTTTCCTTGCGGAGGCTCTCTCAGCGTGGTGTTCGGGCGAGGCCCACGCAGGACCTCTGGCGCCAGGCTGGCGCCTCGGCCAGGAATATGTTGCGCGGCCGCCCGAGACACAAGTCCCCAGCCACGGTTGGCACCTCGGTTTTCCGTGTCCGGACGATGTATTTTTGTCCATCTCGCCAGGGATTAAAATGCATTGTCCGCTGTGTGACGAGTGGTTCGACTAGCGGTTGCCGCTACTCTCCCGGTCGAGGACCGCTGAGCAAAGTCTTAAGGATGTGCATCACGCCGGGCGGGGCGCCGAAGTGCCGCGCTGCGCGCGGGAGCAGCTTCCGGCGCCCGCGCGCAGCACTGGGACGATCGGGACTCCGCCCCGACTGGGCGGGGTCGGCAGGGCCGGGGCCCCCGGATGCGGGCGGCGTTTACCAGGGTAGCGCGCCCTGCTCGTTCGCGAAGATCCCGGTCGGCCCGTCCGCGCCGAGCAGCGCGTAGGCGATCGCGACGGCCGCCGCCTGCTCGGGCGTGCGGGTGCCGGCGTAATGGGTCGCCTCCGTGGCCGTATAGCCGGGGCAGATCGCGTTGACCTTGATCCCCCTGTCCCGGAGCTGGGCCGCGTAGCTCAGGGTCAGCGAGTTCAGCGCCGCCTTGGAGGCTTGGTAGATCGGCATGCTGAAGCCGGCGAAGGCCCAGTCCGGGTTCGCGCGCAGGCCGAACGAGGCCAGTTCGGACGAGACGTTGACGATGCGGGCGCGCTCCGACGCCTCCAGCAGGGGCACCATCGCGTCGGTGAGGAGAATCGGACCGAGGACATTGACAGCCATGGTCCGCCTCAGACGGTCGGAGGCGGTGAGCATCGGGTCGTGATCCACGCCGATGCCGGCGTTGTTCACCAGGATGTCCAGGTAGCCGTAACCCTGCTGGACCAGTTCGGCGAGGCGGTCGACGCTCAAGGCCGAGGTGGTGTCCAGCTTGACGGGGCGGACCTGCAGCCCCTCGGCGCGCAGGGCGTTGCAGGCCGCCTCGCCCTTGCCGAGGTCCCGGCATCCGAGCAGCACCTGGGCGCCCGTCCGGGCGAGGCCGGCGGCGATGGCCAGCCCGATGCCGCAGTTGGCGCCGCTGACTAGGGCTAGGGTGGGCTTCGCGTTCATGTCGTGGTTCCCGCTCCGTCGGGGCCGGAACGTGCACGCCCAGAGAGCGCGGGAGCGTCGGCCCGGAAGTGCCCCGGCTACCCGGCCGAGGAGCTTGCACCGGCAAGCCGACACGCTTATCGAACCTCAAGCATAGTTGAGGTCAAGGGGGTGTTGGCCGTGGGTGTGCGGGCGGGACTTCCCCAGCTCCTGACGGTCGGCGAGGTCGCGCGCCGCAGCGGCATCGCGGTCTCGACGCTGCATTTCTACGAGGCGAAGGGCCTGATCGCGTCGATGCGGACCGAGGGCAATCAGAGGCGTTTCTCGCGCGACATCCTGCGCCGCGTCGCGATCATAAGGGTGGCGCAGGGGCTCGGGATTCCGCTGGCCGAGATCGCCGTTTTGCTGAAGCCGATCCCGGCGGGGAAGCAGCCCACCGCGGCCGAGGTGCGGGCGATGGTCGCCGGCTGGCGCACCGCGCTCCAGGCGCGCATCGACGGGCTGACCCGGCTGCGCGACCGGCTGGACGGCTGCATCGGCTGCGGCTGCCTATCCCAGGCGGAATGCCCGCTCCGCAACCCGTCCGACCGGCTCGGCCGCCAGGGCACGGGACCCGTGCTCCTGCAGCGCCAAGGCGGCTGACGGGAGTGGAGGCGCGCGGGATCGACCGTCCGAGCCGTCCGCGCCCCCGTCCCAACGTGTTGCGCCGCGGCCGGGACCCGGTTCAGATCTGCCGCAGGTATGGCGCCGGCTTCTGCCCCAGGATCCGCCACGTGCCGAGAAGCCCGAGCAGGATCGCCAGGGCCACGGCGGCGGCCGCCGCGATGAGCGCGCCCGACAGGTCGAGGCGGAAGTCGAGGTGCATCACCTTGGTGACGATCACCCAGCCGGCGAGCGTTCCGGCGGCGAGACCGAACAGGGCGGTGGCCAGACCCAGGGCCGCGTACTCGATGGCATAGGCGGTGAGCAGCCGCGACCGGCTGGCGCCCAGAACCTTGAGCACTACGGCGTCGTAGAGCCGCGCCCGGTGCCCGGCCGCGATCGCGCCGGCGAGCACGAACAGGCTCGCCAGGATCGCCACCGCGCTCGCCCCGCGGATCGCCAGGACCAGCCGGCCGACGAGATCGCCGATCGCGTCCAGCGCGTCCTTGACCCGCACGGCGCTCGCCGACGGGAAGGTCTTGGCGACGTCGCGCAGGATGTGGTTCTCGGCCGCCGCGTCGGTGCCGCCCGGCAGCGTCAGGGTGGCGAGGTCGGAATGGGGCGCGCCGCGGAAGGTGCCGGGGGAGAAGACCATCACGAAGTTGATACCGAGGTTGCGCCACTCCACCCGCCGCAGGTTGAAGATCGTCGCGGTGAGGTCGCGGCCCAGCACGTTCACCGTCACGGTGTCGCCGAGCTTGAGGCCGAGCTGGCGGGCGAGGTCGGCCTCGAACGAGACGAGCGGCTTGGCGCCCTGCTCGGCGCTCCACCACGCGCCTTCGGTGAGGCTCGAGCCCTCCGGCACCGTGTCGGCGTAGGTGATACCCCGGTCGCCGTCGAGCACCCAGGCCGCGTCCTCCGGGGGCCGGATCTTGCTCGCCGGCACGCCGTTCAGGGCGACGATCCGGCCGCGCATCATCGGCACGTCCTCGACCTTCCCGTTCGGCGCCGAGCGGGCCAGGAAGTCCCGGAACGCGCCCGCGTCGCGAGAGGGAATGTCGAGGAAGAACAGGTTCGGCGCCCGGGCCGGCAGGGTCGCGCTGATCGTGCGGCGGACATTGGCATCGATCAGGCTCAGGGTGACGAGCAGCGTCACCCCGAGCCCCAGCGACAGGACGATGGCGGGCGTCAGCGCCCCGGGCCGGTGAAGGTTGGCGAGCGCCATCCGCGGCGCCGGCCAGCGCGGGTGCGGCAGGCGGCGGGCGAGCGCCATCAGGCCGAGCGCCACCCCGTGCAGCAGGCCGAAGGCGATGGCGGCGGCCGCAATGAAGATCAGCGCCACCCGCCGGTCGAAGGCGGTGGCCACCGACAGGGCCACCAGGGCCGCAAGGCTCGCGGCCAGCCAGATCCGGTAGCGCCAGCGCGGGCTCACCCTTGCCGGGTCGACCGTGTCGCGGAACAGGCCCGAGACCGGCACGTCGTGGGCGCGCCCGAGCGGCGTGATCGCGAACGCGAAGGCGGTGAGGAGCCCGTAGGCGGCGGCGAGCGCGAGCTCGCCCGGGGCGAGGGTCGGGTTCAGCGGCAGCGGCAGGTCGGCGGCGAACAGGGCCTGCAGCAAGAAGGGCAGGCTCGCGCCGATCGCGAGGCCGATGACGGTGCCGAGGCCGGCGATCAGCATGACCTGCGTCAGGTAGAGGGCGACCACCTGCGAGCCCGGCGCGCCGACGCTCTTGAGGGTCGCGATCGAGGGCCGCTTGCGCTCCACGAAGGCGTGGACGGCGTTGCCGACGCCGACCCCGCCGACGATCAGCGCGGTCAGCCCCACAAGGGTCAGGAACTGCGTGAAGCGCTCGATGCTCTTGGCGAAGCGCGGATCGGCGTTGCTGCGCGACCGGATCTCCCAGCCGGCCTCCGGGGTCGCCGCGCGGATCCGGCCCTGCGCGGCGTCGAGATCGGCATCCTGCGCGCCGGGCGGCAGAAGGATCCGGTAGCTCCAGCGATTGAGGCTGCCGGGCTGGACGAGGCCCGTGGTGCGCAGCGCCGGCTCCGAGATCATCAGCCGCGGTCCGAAGCCGATGCCGCCGGCGATCTTGTCGGGCTCCGACACGATGGTGCCGCGGATCGCAACCGGATGTCCGGCCAGCGCGATCCGGTCGCCGACCTTGACGTCGAGCCGGGTGAGCAGAGCCGGGTCGGCGAGCGCGCCCGGCACCCCGTCCCGCTCCGCCAGCAGGTCCGCGAGCCGGCCCGGCGGGTTGGTGGCGAGGTCGCCGGCGGCGGGATAGGTCGCGGGGTCGACGGCTTTCAGCTCGACGAGCGCCGCGTCGCCGCTGCCCGCCACCGCCATGGCCCGCAGGGAGGCCACCACGTCGAGCCGGCCTTCCCGCGCCAGGACCTGCCGCTCGGCGTCCGTCGCCTCGCGGTTGATCAGGTTGTAGGCGAGGTCACCGCCGAGGATCCGGCGCCCCTCGCGGCCGAGCCCGTCCGAGAGCGAGCGCGAGATCGACGCGACGCCGGCGATCGCCGTGACGCCGAGCGCGATGCAGGCGAGGAACACCGCGAAGCCGCTGAGGCCGGCGCGCAGCTCGCGGAGCGCCAGACGCAGGATGAGCGGGACGCGTCTGGGCGCGGGGTCAGGACGGGTGATCGTGCCGTGCATCAGGCGGTCACCGCCTCCTCGATCCGCCCCGAGCGCAGGCGCACGGTGCGGTCACACAGGCGGGCGAGGCCGTTGTCGTGGGTGACGAGGACCAGGGTTGCGCCGCGGTCGCGCTTCAGCCGGAACAGGAGATCGACGATCTGACGGCCGGTGGCCTCGTCGAGATTGCCGGTGGGCTCGTCGGCCACCAGGATCGCCGGATCGGGGGCGACCGCCCGGGCGATGGCGACGCGCTGCTGCTCGCCGCCGGAGAGCTGCGCCGGGTAGTGGTGCAGCCGGTGCCCGAGGCCGACGGCCTCCAGCTCGGCCCGGGCGCGCTCCAGGGCGCCAAGCCGGTCGGCGAGTTCCAGCGGCAGCGCCACGTTCTCCAGGGCCGTCATGGTCGGCACGAGGTGGAAGGCCTGGAACACGATGCCGATGCGGCGGCCCCGGAAGCGGGCGAGCGCGTCCTCGTCGAGGTGGACGAGATCGGTGTCCTCGATGACCACGCCGCCGGAATCCGGCCGCTCCAGCCCGGCCATGACCATCAGCAGCGTCGATTTGCCCGAGCCGGAGGGGCCGACCAGGCCCACCGCCTCACCGCGGTCGACGGTGAGCGAGATGCCCCGCAGCACGTGGACCCGCGCGGCGCCGCGGCCGAGGCTGAGATCGATGTTCGACAGCGCGATTGCGGGCTCGCGCGGCACCTTGCTTTGGCTCACCGGGCGGCCGATCTGTGGGCAATGACGAGCATGGCGCGCGAGGTCCTCGGTTGGCTTCGGTCTTGGCTGCACGGGCCGCGGGTGCACCGCGATATGGGTTCCGCATTGGGGCCACGCCATGACGAAGGCGGTGTGTTCCGGCGCACGGCCCTGTTTGCCGCAGCGCTAGCGGTCCTGATGGTCCCTTTCATGACAGCACCGCGGGCCGCCTCTGGCGGCCCGATCAAGCTCGTCGCCCTGGGCGACAGCCTGACCGCCGGATACCAGCTGCCCGCCGACGCCGCCTTCCCGACCGTGCTGGAGCGGCTGCTCAGGGCCAAGGGCGAGGACGTGACGGTGGCCAATGCCGGCGTCTCCGGCGACACTGCCACCGGCGGCCTCGACCGGGTCGACTGGTCGGTTCCGGACGGGACCGCTGGGGTGATCCTCGAACTCGGCGCCAACGACATGCTGCGCGGCACCGACCCGAAGGTGACCGAGGGGGCGCTGACCGCGATCATCGAGCGGCTGAAGGCGCGGGGCATCCCGGTCCTGCTCGCCGGCATGCAGGCCGCACCCAATCTCGGGCCCGACTACAAGGCGCGCTTCGACGCGATCTATCCGGATCTCGCCAAGCGCTACGGGCTGACGCTCTACCCGTTCTTCCTCGATGGGATTATCGGCGACCGGGCGCAGCACCTCGCTGACGGGCTGCACCCGAACCGCCAGGGCGTCGAGACGATCGCGTCCCGCATCCTGCCGACGGTAAGCACGTTCCTCGACCGCCTTCGCCAGGGATCCATGCGCTGATGCCCCGCCTGTTCACCGGGCTCGCCGTGCCGCCGGAGATCGCCGACGCGCTCAAGGCCTATCAGGGCGGCCTGCCCGGCGCGCGCTGGATCGAGCCGGGGGACTTCCACGTGACCCTGCGCTTCCTCGGCGACGTCGAGGCGACCGTGGCCGACGACGTCGTGGAGGCGCTCGGCGAGATGCGGGCGCGCCCGCTCCTGACGGTGACGCTCGACGGGCTCGGCATCTTCGGCGGCGGCAAGCCACGGGCGCTCTACGCGTCGGTGGGCCCGAACCCGGACCTGATCGATCTCCAGGCCGAGCAGGAGCGGCTGATGCGTCGCGCCGGTGCGGAGCCGGAACGGCGGAAGTTCACCCCGCACGTGACCCTGGCGCGCCTGCGCCGCGACGCGACGCCGGAAGCGGCCGCCATCTATCTCTCGCAAGCGCCGGTCTTCGCACCGCTCTCTTTCGCCGTGGATTGCGTGACGCTGTTCTCGGCGCGGGAATCGACCGGCGGCGGGCCGTATCTCGCGGAGGCGGAGTTCCCGTTCGCGTGAGCCGGTCGGTCCAATCTTCTCCCTCATCCTGTGAGGTGCCGGAGCGCAGAAGGCCTCGAAGGAGGCCTCCAGATAGCTCCGCGATCCCTGGAGCCCTCCTTCGAGGCCCGCTTCGCGGTCATCTCAGGATGAGGTGGAGGGGGGGCGGACGCCCGAACTGGCCTACAGCCGCCGCAGCGCCACGCTCTCGATCCGGTGGCTCGCGCCCTTGGTGAGGATCAGGCTCGCCCGCTGACGCGTGGGTAGAATATTCTCGCGCAGGTTCGGCAGGTTGATCGTGGTCCAGAGCCGGTCGGCGATGTCCAGCGCCTCGGCCTCCGGGATCTCGGCGTATTTCCGGAAATAGGAGCGTGGGTCCCGGAACGCGGTCTGCCGCAGCTTCATGAAGCGGGTGACGTACCAGCGGTGCAGGTCGTCCTCGTGGCCGTCGAGATAGATCGAGAAATCGAAGAAATCGGAGACGAATGGGATCGCGGTGCCATCCCGCGGCAGGCGGGCGGGCTGGAGCACGTTCAGGCCCTCGACGATCAGGATGTCGGGGCTCTCCACCACCCGCTCCTCCCCGGGCACCCGGTCGTAGACGAGGTGCGAGTAGAGCGGCGCGGTCACGCGCTTGTGGCCGGCCTTCACGTCGTGGAGGAAGCGCAGCAGGGCGGCGGTGTCGTAGCTTTCCGGAAAACCCTTGCGCTCCATCAGCCCGTTGGCGGCGAGATCGGCGTTGGGCAGCAGGAACCCGTCGGTGGTGACGAGGTCGACCTTCGGGGTGTTGGGCCAGCGCGCCAGCAGGGCGGTCAGGATGCGGGCCGTCGTCGACTTTCCCACCGCCACCGATCCGGCGAGCCCGATGATGTAGGGCGCCTTGGTCTCGCGCTCGGCCATCAGGAAGCGCTGCGTCGCCTTGAACAGCCCCTGGGTCGCCGCGACGTAGAGGGCGAGCAGGCGCGACAGCGGCAGGTAGATCGCCACGACCTCCTCGACCGAGATCGGGTCGTTGATCGATTGCAGCCGCTCCAAGTCCTCCTGATTGAGGGTGAGCGGCGTGTCGGCGCGCAGCTGCGCCCATTCCTCGCGGCTGAAGCGGCGATACGGCGAGAGCCGGTCCGATGCGTCGAGGATCGCCTCGACCGAGCCCGGCAGCGCGGCCGCGTTCACGCGTGGCGCCTCGCGGCCTTCTCGGCGATGCCGCTCTGGGCGGTGCGCCGCTCCAGCTCGGCCATCACGGCGTCGAGCTCGACCCCGCCCGCCCGGAGCAGCACGACGAGATGGTAGAGCACGTCCGCAGCCTCATTCCGCAGGCCGGTCTTGTCGCCCTGCACGGCCGCGATCGCCGCCTCCACCGCCTCCTCGCCGAGCTTCTTGGCCGCCTTGGCGGGTCCCTCGGACAGGAGCTTGGCCGTGTAGGAGGTGGCCGGATCGGTCCCGGCGCGGCTCGCCACGAGGGCGGCGAGGTCGGCGAGCGTGTAGGCGGTCATGAAACGATCTGCATGTTACGACGGCCCCTTATACAGATCAGGGCCGGATTTCGGCAGGAAACTGCGCCACGGCCGCCCTGCGGGCAAGCGGGACGGGTGAAGGCCGCCCGGCTTTGTCCGGGGCTCACTCGTTCGGCAGGTGCCGGGCGAGCGCCTCGAGCACGGCCATGCGCACGGCCACGCCCATCTCGACCTGCTCGCGGATCAGCGACTGCGCGCCGTCGGCGATCTCGGAGGAGATCTCGACGCCGCGGTTCATCGGGCCCGGATGCATCACCAGGGCGTCGGGCTTGGCCAGCGCCAGCTTCTCGCCGTCGAGGCCGAAATAGCGGAAATACTCCTTCACGGAGGGCACGAACGAGCCGTTCATGCGCTCGCGCTGGAGGCGCAGCATCATCACGATGTCGCAGCCGACGAGACCCTTGCGCATGTCCGTGAAGGTCTCGACGCCGAAGCGCTCGATCCCGGCGGGCAGCAGCGTCGAAGGGGCGATCAGGCGCACGCGGGCGCCCATGGCCTGCAGCAGGATGATGTTCGAGCGCGCCACCCGCGAGTGCAGGACGTCGCCGCAGATCGCCACCTGCAGGCCCTCGATCCGGCCCTTGTTGCGGCGGATGGTCAGCGCGTCGAGGAGCGCCTGGGTCGGATGCTCGTGGGCGCCGTCCCCGGCATTGACCACCGCGCAATCGACCTTGCGGGCGAGCAGGTGCACGGCGCCGGCCGCTTCGTGGCGCACCACGATGATGTCGGGGCGCATGGCGTTCAGCGTCGCGGCCGTGTCGATCAGGGTTTCGCCCTTCTTCACCGAAGACGAGGCGACCGACATGTTCATCACATCGGCGCCGAGCCGCTTGCCGGCCAGCTCGAAGGAGGATTGCGTCCGGGTCGAGGGCTCGAAAAACAGGTTGATCTGCGTGCGGCCCCGCAGGGTCGTGCGCTTCTTCTCCACCTGCCGAGAGATGTCGACGGCGGCGTCGGCGGCGTCGAGCAACCCCTCGATGTCGGGCCGGGTCAGGCCCTCGATGCCGAGGAGGTGCCG
The DNA here is from genome assembly GCF_054611515.1 of Methylobacterium sp. CM6257. NCBI lineage: Bacteria > Pseudomonadati > Pseudomonadota > Alphaproteobacteria > Hyphomicrobiales > Methylobacteriaceae > Methylobacterium > Methylobacterium sp. CM6257. Next base: position 2,475,417 of record NZ_CM137735.1, on the reverse strand, counting down.
GTGCGGGAAGGCCGGGGGCGGAGGCGTCGTCATGATGAGGCCCGGGTGTAGGTGGGGCGCGCCGTCCCGGCAAGGCGGGCCCTCGCCTGCGGCCTTTTTTCCGGCGGATGGTAACCGACGGGACCTGCGCCACGTATCAGCCCGGACGGTCGGGATACGTACGCTTCCCGGCTTCGCGACGCCTGTCCGGGATCCCGATACGTGGCCGCCTCCCCTGCCCTCGAAGCGCCCGAGACCGTCGACCGGCAGGGGCGCCGCTGGTTCTACCGCCACCCGCTGGTGATCCGGCTGGCGCACTGGATCAATGCCGTGGTGCTTCTCGTGCTGCTGATGAGCGGCCTGCAGATCTTCAACGCCCACCCGGCGCTCTACTGGGGCGCGGTCTCGACCTTCGACAATCCGGCGCTCGCCATCACCAGCGAGCAGGGCCGCGACGGCACGACCCGCGGCGTGGTGACCTTGGGCGCGCGCAGCTTCGACACCACCGGCGTTCTTGGCCTGTCGCGCGAGAGCGGCACCGAGGTTGAGCGGGCCTTCCCGTCCTGGGCGACGCTGCCCGCCTACCAGGATCTCGCCACGGGCCGGCGCTGGCACTTCCTGTTCGCCTGGTTCCTGGTGATCAACGGTGCGATCTATCTGGCGTACGGGTTGTTCAGCGGACAGCTCCGCCGCCGCCTGATCCCGGACGGAGACCAGATCCGCGATTTCGGCGGCTCCGTGAAGGAGCACCTGCTCCTGCGCTTCCCCGAGGGCGAGGAGGCCAAGCGCTACAACGTCATCCAGAAGCTGACCTACCTCGTCGTGGTGCTGGGCCTCCTGCCCGCCATGGTGCTCGCCGGCTTGGCCATGTCTCCGGGCATGGACGCCGCCTGGCCCTGGCTCACCGAGCTGTTCGGCGGCCGGCAATCGGCGCGCAGCGTCCACTTCATCGCCGCCGGCCTGATCGTGCTGTTCGTGGTCGTCCACGTGCTGCTCGTGATCGTCTCCGGGCTCGTCAACAACATGCGCGGCATGATCACCGGCTGGTTCAGCCTCGGCCGCGACAAGGAGGCCGCGCGATGATCCTCCACCGCCGCACGCTCCTCAGCGCAGGCGCCGGCCTGATGGGCACCGCCCTGCTCGGCGGCTGCGACCGATTCGCCGGGACCGACACGGGGCGCCGGACCCTCCAGGCCGGCGAGGACGCGAACCTGTTCGTCCAGCGCCTGCTGATGTCCCCCGCGACCCTGGCCCGGGAGTTCCCGGCCTCGATGATCTCCCCCTGGTTCAAGCCGAACGGCTCGATCGATCCGCCGGACCGGGGCTATCGCAGTCTGGCGGCGAAGAAATTTGCCGATTTCAAGCTGACGGTCGACGGGCTCGTCCAGTCGCCGCTGTCGCTCAGCCTCGCGGATCTGCGCGCCCTGCCGTCGCGGACCCAGATCACCCGTCACGATTGCGTCGAGGGTTGGAGCTGCATCGGCCAGTGGGCCGGCGTACCCCTCGCGGAGGTGCTAAAGCGGGCCGGGCTGAAGCAGCAGGCGCGCTTCGCCGTCTTCCACTGCGCCGACACGCTGGAATACGCCGGCAGCCAGGAGGGGGCCACCCTCTGGCGCCCGGACGGTCCTGGCGCGGTGCGCGAGGCCTACGTGCAGCTCGCCGCCGCCGAGGATTGGGGCGGTGCGCCCACCGCCACCGACGCGCCCAAGGACGATTGGGGTCAGGCCAGCCCCGCCGCGGAGCCCCAGGATAGGCGCACGCCGATCCGCTACTACGAGAGCATCGACCTCTACGACGCCTTCAATCCGCAGACGATCCTGGCCTACGACCTCAACGGCAAGCCGCTGCCGGTCTCCAACGGGGCGCCCCTGCGCCTGCGCGTCGAGCGCCAACTTGGCTACAAGCAGGCCAAGTACGTGATGCGGGTCGAGATGGTGGACTCGCTCGCCGGTATCGGCCAGGGCAGCGGCGGCTATTGGGAGGATCGCGGCTACGAGTGGTACGCGGGGATCTGAGACTCGGTCGACGGGATTCGAAGCCCTCGGCTTCGTCCAACCCGCCCCCTCATCCTGAAGTGCCTGCGCTTCGCTTCGGCACCTCGGGATGAGGGGGGAGCATCGGAGTTCCCAAGAGGCTGCGCATTCCACCAGAGGGATGGCCTAGCCCAGGCGGGTCCGAAGGTCTGGCGGCCTGAGGCTTTGTCCGATCACGAGATGCAGAGCAGCAACGCTGCGCCTGCTTCGAGGCGCAGCGGGTCCCGATGTCCGACCCGGCCTGCGTCGCCTCCGCCATTTGACATCCCGCCGCCCGTGACCCACTTGTGCCCGGCGCGCGGCCCCGGCCCGACGGCGGGCATTCGTCCCACGCGAATCTCGGAAAGAATTCGTCCGTCGAGCCCAGGCTCCGTCAGGGGCAGAGGTCTGAATGAAAGTCGTCGTCGTCGAGTCGCCGGCCAAAGCCAAGACGATCAATAAGTATCTCGGACGCGATTATGAAGTCATCGCCTCCTTCGGGCACATTCGCGACTTGCCGCCCAAGGACGGCTCGGTAGATCCCGAGCAGGATTTCCGCATGGTGTGGGAGCTGGCGGACCGGGGCGCGAGCCGCGTCTCCGAGATCGCCAAGGCGGTTAAGAGCGCCGACAAGCTGATTCTGGCGACCGACCCCGATCGCGAGGGCGAGGCCATCTCCTGGCACGTGCTGGAGGCGCTGACCGCCCGCAAGGCGCTCAAGGACATCCCGGTCGAGCGCGTGACCTTCAACGCCATCACCAAGGCCTCGGTCGAGGCGGCGATGCGCAAGCCCCGCGAGATCGACCAGGCGCTGGTCGACGCCTACCTGGCGCGCCGGGCGCTCGACTACCTCGTCGGCTTCAACCTCTCGCCGGTCCTGTGGCGTAAGCTCCCGGGCGCCCGCTCGGCGGGGCGCGTGCAGTCGGTGGCGCTCCGCCTGGTCGTCGAGCGCGAGATGGAGATCGAGCGGTTCAAGCCGCGCGAGTACTGGACGATCGTCGCCACCCTGACGACCGGGGACGGCGCGACCTTCGAGGCCCGCCTCGTGGGCGCGGACGGCAAGCGCATCCAGCGCCTCGACGTCGGGACGGCTGAGGAGGCCGCCGCCTTCAAGCGCGACCTGGAGCTCGCGACCTTCCAGGTGGCGAGCGTCGAGGCGAAGCCCGCCAAGCGCCACCCGCAGCCGCCCTTCACGACCTCCACGCTGCAGCAGGAGGCCTCCCGCAAGCTCGGCATGGCGCCGGCCCAGACCATGCGGGTCGCCCAGCGGCTCTACGAGGGCGTCGACATCGGCGGCGAGACGGTCGGCATCATCACCTACATGCGGACCGACGGCGTCGACATGGCGCCGGAGGCGATCCAGGACGCCCGCCGGGTGATCGGCAAGGAGTTCGGCGACCGCTACGTGCCGGACGTGCCGCGCAAGTACAGCGTCAAGGCGAAGAACGCCCAGGAGGCCCACGAGGCGGTGCGGCCCACCGACATGGGCCGCCTGCCCAAGACGGTGGCGCGCCACCTCGAGCCCGAGCAGGCCCGGCTCTACGAGCTGATCTGGACCCGCACCATGGCGAGCCAGATGGAATCGGCCGAGCTGGAGCGGACCACCGTGGACGTCACGGCCAAGGTCGGGCCGCGGACCATCGAGCTGCGCGCCACCGGCCAGGTGGTGAAGTTCGACGGCTTCCTGACCCTCTATCAGGAGGGCAAGGACGACGAGGAGGACGAGGAGAGCCGCCGCCTGCCGCCCATGAAGGCTGGCGACCCGCTCACCCGCGAGCGGATCAGCTCGACCCAGCACTTCACCGAGCCGCCGCCGCGCTACTCCGAGGCGAGCCTCGTGAAGCGCATGGAGGAGCTCGGCATCGGCCGCCCGTCCACCTACGCGGCCGTGCTGCAGACCCTGCGCGACCGCGAATATGTGAAGATTGAGAAGAAGCGGCTGCAGCCGGAGGACAAGGGGCGGCTCGTCACGGGCTTCCTGGAGAGCTTCTTCCGGCGCTACGTCGAGTACGACTTCACCGCCGACCTCGAGGAGCAGCTCGACCGCGTCTCCAACGCCGAGATCGACTGGCGGGCGGTGCTGCGCGACTTCTGGCGCGACTTCTCCGCGGCGATCGGCGAGACTAAGGAGCTGCGCGTCGCCGACGTGCTGGAGGCGCTGAACGGCCTCCTCGGGCCGCACATCTTCCCGGACAAGGGCGACGGCTCGAACCCGCGCACCTGCCCGACCTGCGGCTCGGGCCAGCTGTCGCTGAAGCTCGGAAAGTTCGGCGCCTTCATCGGCTGCTCGAACTACCCGGAGTGCAAGTACACCCGCCAGCTCTCGGCCTCAGGCATCGACGGTGAGGGCGAGGGCTCCTCGCCCGAGGGCGGCCAGCCGGGTGTCCGGGTGTTGGGCACCGATCCGGCGACCGGCCTGCCGGTGACGATCCGCGACGGCCGCTTCGGGCCGTTCGTGCAGCTCGGCGAGGCCTCCACCGAGAAGGGCGCCGAGAAGCCGAAGCGCTCCTCACTGCCCAGGGGCTTGACGCCCTCGGCGGTGGATCTCGAGAAGGCGCTCGCCCTGCTGTCGCTGCCCCGCGAGGTGGCGCGCCACCCCGAGACTGGCGAGCCGATTCTGGCCAATCTCGGCCGCTTCGGCCCCTACGTGCAGCACGGGAAGACCTACGCGAATCTCGGCAAGGACGACGACGTTCTGGAGATCGGGGCGAACCGCGCCATCGACCTGATCGTCGCCAAGGAACAGGGCGGCGGACGCGGCCGTCCGGCCGCCGATCCCGGCCGGCCGCTCGGCAAGGACGAGGCGAGCGGGCGCGACCTCGTGGTCAAGGCCGGACGCTACGGGTCCTACGTCACGGACGGCGAGGTAAACGCCACGCTGCCGAAGACGATGGCCGCCGAGGCGCTGACCCTCGACGAGGCCATCGCGCTGGTCAACGCCAAGCGCGCCTCGGGCGGCGGCAAGCCGGCCAAGCGCGGCGGGGCTCGGAAAACCTCCGCGCGCGCGGCGAGCGGCGACAAGCCGGCGGCCAAGAAGCCAGCCGCCAAGAAACCTGCGGCCAAGAAGGCCCCCGCGAAGAAGACGGGCGCCGGCTAAGACCTATTCTGACGGACGGTCTCGATCGAACGGGGTGCCAGAATCCCTATCTCATCCTCCTGCGGGGCCCATTCAGCGGGCCCTGAAGGAGATGGTCCGAAACCGTGGGCAAACCGGAGGGCGCCGTCGAGGTTTGCGCTGCGCGCAAGGACCTCAGGCCGCAGGCGAGTTTTGGCTAGCCGGGCTCGGCGGCTTCGGAGAACCGACGTCGCGGGTTGGTTCAGACCAGATAGGTGATCGTGGCGGCGACCGCGGTGGCGAACGTCGCCAGCGCGATGGTGGCGGAGTTCACCAGGGCCCGGGCCGGAGGCGCGCCTGCAGCCTCCTCCTCGCAGCCGAAGGCGGCGCCGGCCGCGTGCTCGAAGCGGATCAGGGTGAGGCGACGGGCCTCGATCGCGGCGTTGCTCATCGAGTGCGGCTCCCTGACCACGGTCAAGTTCTTGATCTCCGTCGACAACGCCGTTGGGGCCGCGCTGTTCCGGGGGTGATCTGTGGGTCCGGGTCGGACGGTCACGAGAAAGCCTTAACCCATTGTTGTGCAACGTTGTGATGACGGGCTGCAGCGCGCTCGGGCCGTCCATCACGCTGCTGCCCTCGCTCGTGGCGGCGCAGCATGCGATGGTAGGAACGTTCGGCACCGCGGCGAACCGCTTTGATGTTTCTGTTTTGTTCCGCTATATTGCGGGGATGAAGGCGCATGCTCCAAAACCCCAGACACGTGCCCAGAACCGTCTGCGCGACGTCGAGCCGGCCGACGGGCCGCGCCCGCGGAGGCCGCGCGTGAGCGACCCGGCGCGCGACCTGTTCGGGCCGGGCGGCAAGATGCCCTCCACGGCTCCGTCCGTCCGGCCATCCGAGCCGCGGCGGCGCCTCGACGCCTCGGCCTCCGTGGCGACGCTCGCGTCTGCCGGGCCTGAGGCCGGCTACACCGCCTCCGACATCGAGGTGCTTGAGGGGCTGGAGCCGGTCCGGCGCCGGCCCGGCATGTATATTGGCGGTACCGACGAGCGGGCGCTGCACCACCTCTTCGCCGAGGTGATCGACAACTCGATGGACGAGGCGGTCGCTGGCCATGCCAGCTTCATCGAGGTGGAGCTGGAAGAATCCGGCACCCTCGTGGTCACCGATAACGGCCGCGGCATCCCGGTCGATCCGCACCCGAAATTCCCGGGCAAGTCGGCGCTCGAGGTCATCATGACCACGCTGCATGCCGGCGGTAAATTCGACTCGAAGGTCTATGAGACCTCCGGCGGCCTGCACGGCGTCGGCATCTCGGTGGTGAACGCGCTCTCCGACCTGCTCGAGGTCGAAGTGGCACGCAATCAGACCCTCTACCGCCAGACCTTCTCGCGCGGTCACGCCCAGGGGGCGCTGGAGCTTGTCGGCCGGGTGCAGAACCGCCGCGGCACCAAAGTCCGTTTCCATCCCGATGCCGAGATCTTCGGCTCGCTGAAATTCGACCCGCGCCGCCTCTTCAAGATGGCGCGCTCGAAGGCCTACCTGTTCGGCGGCGTCGAGATCCGCTGGCGCTGCGCCCCCGCCCTTCTCGAAGGGATGGAGGATGTGCCGGCGGAAGCCGTGCACCGCTTCCCCGATGGGCTGCGCGACTACCTCGCCCGCGACATCGAGGGCAGGGAGCTGGTCACCGAGGCAATGTTCTCCGGCAAGATCACCAAGCCGGGCTCGCATGGCTCGCTCGAATGGGCGGTGGCCTGGATGGTCGCCGAGGACGGGATCTCGCATTCCTACTGCAACACGATCCCGACCCCCGAGGGCGGCACCCACGAGGCGGGCTTAAGGGTCGCGCTGCTGCGCGGCCTGCGCGAGCACGCCGAGCGCGTGAACCAGGCCAAGCGAATGACGGCGGTCACCACCGACGACGTCATGGCGACCTGCGCGTCGATGCTCTCGGTCTTCATCCGCGAGCCCGAGTTCCAGGGCCAGACCAAGGACAAGCTCGCCACCGTGGAGGCGCAGCGCATCGTCGAGACAGCGGTGCGCGACGCCTTCGACCACTGGCTCGCCGCCTCCCCGGCCCAGGCCAACAAGCTCCTCGACTGGGTGATCGACCGCGCCGAGGAGCGCCTGCGCCGCCGCCAGGAGAAGGAGGTCGCCCGCAAGAGCGCCACCCGCAAGCTCCGTTTGCCCGGCAAGCTCGCCGACTGCTCGGCGGCCGGCACTGCGGGTTCTGAGATCTTCATCGTCGAGGGCGACTCGGCCGGTGGCTCGGCCAAGCAGGCCCGCGACCGAGCGACTCAGGCGATCCTGCCGCTGCGCGGCAAGATCCTGAACGTCGCCTCGGCATCGCGCGACAAGCTCGGCGCCAACCAGCTCATCTCGGACCTGACGCTCGCACTCGGCTGCGGCACCGGCTCCGCCTTCCGCGAGGCGGACCTGCGCTACGAGAAGGTGATCATCATGACGGACGCCGACGTCGACGGCGCCCATATCGCCTCCCTGCTGATCACCTTCTTCTACCGGCAGATGCCGAAGCTCATCGACCGCGGGCACCTCTACCTCGCGATCCCGCCCCTCTACCGGCTGCAGCAGGGCTCCAAGGTCGCCTATGCCCGCGACGATGCCGACCGGGAGCGGATCATCAAGACGGTGTTCAAGGGCGGCAAGGTCGAGATCGGGCGCTTCAAGGGTCTGGGCGAGATGATGCCGGCCCAGCTCAAGGAGACCACCATGGACCCGAAGAAGCGCACGCTGCTGCGCGTCGCGGTTCTGGACGAGGCCCGGGAATCGACCGGCGACACCGTCGAGCGCCTGATGGGCAACAAGCCGGAGGCCCGTTTCGCCTTCATCAGCGAGCGCGCGGCCTTCGCCGAGGGCGCGGATCTCGACATCTGAGCGGCATACGCCCGGAATCACCATCGCCGAGGCGTAGCCGCCTCGGCGATGGTGAAGCGAGGGCTAATGCGTGCTGATCACCTTGGCCGGGTCGAAGGGCTGGGCCGCCGCCACCGTGTCCTTGCTCATGTTGAGAACCGCCGAGAACCGGTCTCCGCCGGGCCGCAGGACCAGGGCACCGGGCTCAACCGCGATGCGCTTGCTGCTGAGGCCGAGGAAGCCGCCGACGTCGAGCACCACTGCCTTGAGTGTGCCGCCATCGGTGATCAGCAGGTCGTCGATCTTGCCGACGCTGTCGCCCGCGGCGTTGTGCACGTTCACGCCGATCAGCTTCGAGGCCATGACGGCGACGGGCTTGAGTCCCTGACGCTTGGCGGCATCCTGGGCGCTCGCTGCCTCCATAAGCCGTCCGGCGCCGCTGCCGTCCGTCGAGGTGCCAGGTCCGGTGCCGGGCAGCACCGTATCCTTGCCGATCACGGTGGCATCCTGCGCGCCGGCCGGCGAACCCCCCAGGCCGAGGGCAGCAAGCGACAGGATAAGGATTCGGCTTCGCATCGCTGATCGCTCCGGTGCGCCGGCCTCTTCGCCATGTCGCTTCGCGGCGCCGCGGTCTCAATCGCGGGCTTCGATCCCGGTTCCGGCCGCCCGTGTCGCACCCCGCGCCGGTACGGAGCGCGATGTGAAAACGCGAAAGAGCCCGACCTTGCGGCCGGGCCCCTCCTCTTCACAGAGCCGGCGGTGCCGACTCCGGCGTTCGATCTCAGTACGAGCCGAACTTGTAGTTCAGGCCGGCGCGGACGACGGCGAACTCGGTGTTGGCGGCGGCGCCGTTGAGGTAGGCGGTGCCGTTCGGGGCCAGCAGGGTCGGGTAGAACACGCCGCCGGCGGCGTTCTTCTGGCGGTCGAGGTTCACGTACAGACCTTCAACCTTCAGCGTCACGGCGGACGAGCGGAAGAAGTTCAGGAACGAGTCGGTCGGGAGCGCGTACTCGATGCCGCCGCCGACGGCGTAGCCGGTGCGGAAGCTGTCGCGGAAGCGGTTGCCGGCGAAGTTCTGGTCGTCCTGGCCCGAGCCGTAGGCGAAGCCGCCGGTGCCGTACACGAGGGTGCGGTCGAAGGCGTAGCCGAGGCGGCCGCGAACGGTGCCGAAGTAGTCGAGGCCGTTGCCGCTGGTGGCGACGAAGGCCCGCGGCGCCGAGAAGGCGAAGCCGGGAGCCCCGACGACGCCGTAGTTCTGGGTCACGTTGGCACGGCGCGCGAAGTCGACATACTGGGCGTCAGCCTCGAAGCCGATCACGACACCCGAGCCCGGGGTGAACTGGTAGTTGTAGCCGATCTGCGCGCCGCCGGTGAAGCCGTCATTGTTGTTGCGGTTGTTGACGCTGACCACGGCGTTGGTGTCGGGCGAATTGATCAGCGTGCCACCCGGCAGCGCATAGTTGGTCGTGTTGCGGCTGCTGGCATCGAAGCCGTAACCGGCGTTCACACCGAAGTAGAACCCGGTCCAGGTGAAGACCGGAACCGGCGTGAAGACCGGCGGAGGTGCGGCGCGGCGCGGAAGATCGGCTGCCGATGCTGCGGCGGTCATGCCGGCGAGCACGGTTGATGCAAGGAGAAGCTTCTTCATGATCTCTTAGGTCCTGGGTTAGCTTGAGCCGGCTGCCTTCTAGGCGCTCTGGGTCGGCGGGTCTGTCGCTTTCCTGCAACAAGCATCCTCAGACTAGCGCGATCCCGTCAACGAAAGATGAAGACTAACGACACTTGTAGATGGCCGCGGGCCCTCCTCTATCATTGCCCGGTTGCCTAAAGCGTCGGAAAGGCTCGGCGGATTAGCCAATTTTTGACTCTCAGGTCTGCGGGGATCTGCGCGATCCGGGGGCTGAGATTGTCTGTGGTCTCGCCGGGGGCGTTCCGGATCGAGCGTTTTATTTCGGTACATCAGGGGGCGTGGGGCCGCCCGCCCGTAAGGCGGCGGTTAACCGTATTCCCCGATGGTGCTGCGAGGGCCGGCCCGTCGTCCGGTTGGGAGAGTCGCCCATGCATATCCGCGACGACCGCGGCCCGAAGGCCTTCGGTAAGCGCCGATCTCTCGAGGAGCCGGCGGTGCCAGCGCTCTTGCCCAGCAGCCTTGAGCGGAATCGCGGCCTCCAGCGGCCGGTAGGCCCGCTCGCCTGGGCTGTCCGGATGTCGGCCATTCTCGGATCCGTCGCGGTCTTCGCCGCCTATCAGCTCGCCCACTTGAGCCAGCCGGGCGAGGCCCCGGCCCGGATCGCCCTTGACGGACGCCCTCTGCTGGCCGATCCCGAGACAACCGGCGCGATCCCGCCCGCAATTGCCGCCCGCGCTGCCCGCCTGGACCCCTGTCTCCTACCTATTCCCGACCGTCCGAGGCCCTGATCGCTTGTGCGTGGCGGCGTGCCAGCTTGCATTGCGAGATTGACAAGCCGCGCCAAGCCCCTAACTGACGGTGATGCATGCGCCCCGCGGCCCCGGGAGCGTACGAGCGCCCCGCGCGAGCCTTCCCCAGCCGTTGCCGCGACGGTGTCCACCGCGCCGGCCGGGCGCGCAACGGTTCCTGAACGCAGATGCCTTTTTCCGACCTGGGACTGAGCGAGAAAGTCCTGAACGCCGTCGAAGCGGCGGGATATACCGAACCGACGCCGATCCAGGCCGAGGCCATCCCCCACGTTCTGGCGCGCCGCGACGTCCTGGGGATCGCCCAGACCGGAACCGGCAAGACCGCCGCCTTCACGCTGCCGATGCTGACGCTTCTGGAGCACGGCCGCGCCCGCGCCCGGATGCCGCGCACGCTCATCCTGGAGCCGACCCGTGAGTTGGCCGCCCAGGTGGTGGAGAATTTCGACCGCTACGGAACCAACCACAAGCTCAACGTGGCCCTGATCATCGGCGGTGTGTCGTTTGCCGACCAGGACGCCAAGCTCATGCGCGGCACCGACGTGCTGATCGCGACGCCGGGGCGCCTTCTCGACCATTTCGAACGCGGCAAGCTGCTGCTCACCGGCGTCGAGCTCCTGGTCATCGACGAGGCCGATCGCATGCTCGACATGGGATTCATCCCCGACATCGAGCGGATCGTCAAAATGGTGCCGTTCACCCGGCAGACCCTGTTCTTCTCGGCGACCATGCCGCCGGAGATCGAGCGGTTGGCGGACATGTTCCTGCACAACCCGCAGCGGGTCGAGGTGGCGCGGGCCTCCTCCACGGCCTCGACGATCACCCAGCGTCTGGTCGCCACCGGCCACGAGGGGCATGCCAAGCGCGAGCGCTTGCGCGGCCTGATCCGCGGTGAGGAGGATCTGAAGAACGGGATCATCTTCTGCAATCGCAAGCGCGACGTCGCCCTGCTCCAGAAGTCTTTGGTCAGCCACGGCTTCGACGCGGCGGCCCTGCACGGCGACATGGACCAGCGCGCGCGGACCACCGCCCTCGACGCCTTCCGCAACGGTGAGACCGCCCTGCTGGTCGCCAGCGACGTGGCGGCCCGCGGCCTCGACATCCCGGCGGTCAGCCACGTCTTCAACTTCGACGTGCCGCATCATCCCGAGGATTACGTTCACCGGATCGGGCGCACCGGCCGCGCCGGTCGGGCCGGGACCGCCTATACGCTGGTCTCCCCCGAGGACACCCGGTCGCTGGGCGCCATCGAGGCCCTGATCGGTCAGCCCATCCCCTGGCTCGACGGCGACCTGACCACGGTCGCCGAACCATCTGAGGACACCGGGACGCGTCACCGCGGCCGCTCGGCCGAAACCCGCCGCGGTGGCCGCTCGGCCAGGGCCGGCAGCAAGAGCGCGGGAGAGGCCGGAGGAGACCGCCCGAAGGCTCGCGGCAGCCGCAGCGGATCGGCCGCGCAGCGCGCCGAGAGCCGCCCGGTGGTGCCGCGCGGCGAGCCCGTGCGCGAGGAGCGCGGCCGTCGGCACGAGGCGGAGGGCGACACGCCCATCGGGCTCGGCTCCCATGTTCCGGCCTTCCTGCTTCGTCCAATCTTGGCGAAGAAAGAGAAGTAACAGAAGTCTTTTCAGGCTTAACCGTCCGGCTACCAAGCTGCCGTAGACCAGACTAGGGCCGTGATGCACGAGAGCGTCGACGGCCTGGGGCGGGACACGGATGAGCCAGGAGACCTATTCGGACCGTGATCGCAGCTTCGCCTTGGCGAAGCGCACCCATGACCTGATTCGCGACTACGGTCCTTCCGCGACGCCGCGCGCCTATGCCGTCTGGTACGCTTACGTGTCGGGGGAGCTGCCGCTCCTCAGCGACGCGGTGAAGCGCCTCACCACTCAGAATGGCTGCCTTACGGAAGTCGATATCGACGACCTGTACGAGACCTATCTGGACGGACGGCGCCTGGCGACCGCCACCGGCGACATCAGTCGCGTTGTCCTGAGCGAGATCGCGGCGGTGACCGAGATTCTCGATCTGTCCCTCGGCTCCACCGCCCAGTACGGCGAATCCCTGCGCGGCCTGGCCCAGGATCTGGCGCAGGGCCTTCCCAGTCGCGCGCGCCTCGGCGAGATCGTCGCCACGCTGGTCTCGACGACGCGCGAGGTTGCCGCGAACAACCGGGTTCTCGAGGCGCGTATGCGCGAGACCCGCAGCGAGATCGAAACCCTGCGCGAGAAGTTGGAGGCGACCCGGCTGGAGAGCCTCACCGACGCCCTCACCGGCCTGGCGAACCGCAAGCATTTCGAGGAGACCCTGAAGGCCGCCATCGAGGCTGCGCGCAGCTGCTCCGGCTCCATGAGCCTGGTGATCCTCGACATCGACTTCTTCAAGCGCTTCAACGACCTTTACGGTCATCTCACGGGCGATCAGGTCCTGCGGCTTGTGGCGATCGTGATGCGCGAGAATGCCGGCAAGCAGGCGCATCTCGCCCGGTTCGGCGGCGAGGAATTCGGCATCGTGCTGCCGGGAGCGGACCGCGCCATGGCCCGCCAGGTGGCCGAGACGGTGCGCGCCAGCGTGATGGGGCGCGAGCTGGTCAAGCGCTCGACGGGCGAGTCGCTCGGCAAGGTCACCGTGTCGCTGGGCGTCGCGGTCCTTCGCCCCGGCGATACCCCGGCCTCGCTGCTGGAGCGGGCCGACCTGTGCATGTTCGCCGCCAAACGCGGGGGCCGGAACCGCGCCGTGGACGACGCGGCCGAGTCGCTGTCGCAGGTGGCCTGAGCGCGGGGCTGCTCAGGCCCGGGCCGGCACCCGGTCCGCCGAGACCGGCGTGATCGCCACGGACTCACCGCAGCCGCAGGCCGAGGTCTGGTTCGGGTTGTTGAACACGAACTGCGACGCCAGCTTGTCGGTGATGAAATCCATCTCGGTGCCGAGCAGGAACAGCACCGCCTTCGGATCGACGAAGACCCGCACGCCGCGATCCTCGACCACGTCCTCACCGGGCTTGGCGGCCTCGGCATATTCCATCGTGTAGGACATGCCGGCGCAGCCGCCGTTCCGGACGCCGACCCGGAGCCCGGCGATCGGCCGGTCGGCCTCCGCCATGATCGCCTTGATCCGATCGGCGGCCCGATCGGTCAGCGAGAGTACCTTGAAACCTGCAGACATCGTCACCCTCCCGCCCATCCGGGTTCAAGGCCCGGAGAGCGCGCATTCTGACCTGTTCAAGATAAGCATTGGGTTGAGGCCGGTCCACCGCGGCCAAGTCACACTGGGCTAGCCTTCGCCTCAGGCCGCCTCGGCAGTGAGCCGTGCGAAGGTGGCGAGATCGACGTTGCCGCCGCTGATCACCACGCCGACGCGCTTGTCCTTCACATCCACGAGCCCGTTCAGCACTGCCGCCGCTGCCAGGCAGCCGGTCGGCTCGACCACGAGCTTCATCCGGGTCGCGAAGAACCGCATGGTCTCAACGAGCTGCGCGTCCGTTACGGTGACGATGTCGGTGACATGCTGGCGGATGATCGCGAAGGTGAGGTCGCCGAGCGCCGTCGACTGCGCCCCATCGGCGATGGTCCGGGGCACCGGGATCGTCACCACATGTCCTTCGCGGAAGGAACGCTGCCCGTCATTGCCCGCCTCGGGCTCGACGCCGATCACCCGGCAGCCCGGCGAGAGCTCCGCGGCGGCGAGCGCGCAACCGGCGAGCTGGCCGCCGCCACCGAGGCAGGCCACCAACACGTCGAGGGGCCCTGCCGTCTCGAGCAACTCCTGCGCCAGGGTCCCCTGCCCGGCGATCACGTCGCGGTGGTTGAACGGCGGGATCACCGTCAGGCCCCGCGGCCCGGCGATCTCGCGGCCCAGGGCCTCGCGATCCTGGGTGTAGCGGTCGTACAGGACCACGTCGGCGCCGTAGCCCCGGGTGGCGGCGATCTTGGCGGCGGGCGCGTCCGCCGGCATGATGATGGTCGCGGGGGCGCCGAGCAGACGGCTCGCCAGGGCGATGGCCTGGGCGTGGTTGCCCGAGGAGAAGGTGAGCACGCCGCGGGCGCGGGCCGACTCCGGCAGGGCGCTGATCGCGTTGTAGGCCCCACGGAACTTGAAGGCACCGGCCCGCTGCAGGTTCTCCGCCTTGAAGAACAGCCGGCCGCCGGTCATCGCGTCCGCCGTGCGCGAGGTCAGGACGGGCGTGCGGTGCGCGACGCCCGCGATGCGCTCCGCCGCACGGGCCACATCGGCGAAGGTAGGAAGGCCGCCGGCCGCCTCGACGTGTTCGCCCTGCATCGTGCTTTGCCTCGCTCCAATCCCGTGCCGGCTGCCTCATACGGAGGTTTCGCTCCGGACGCACCCTGCCCATCCACATGAAGAAGCGGAGCCATTCACTGGTTCACCGCTTATCCAGGCAGGATCGCTGGGGGCGGCATCACCATGGATCTGAGATCTCGGATCGGGCCCGGGGCCACGGATCGCCCGCTGGTCCGCGGCAGCGTCGCACGATGAGCACCTGGGTGCGCGACAGGCCGGCGGGCGACGGTTCGAACGAGGTCACCTTCCGGGGCCGCGGGCTGGCGGTCCGCTCCGGGACGCGGCTGATCCTGCTCGTCTGCCCACTCTGCTCGCAGCGGAACGCGCCGCGGGGCGCCGAGCGCGGTGTCTGCGAATGGTGCGCCTACGTGCCGTCGCCGGATGAGGCAGAGCCGGTGGAGAGGGCGCGCGACTGAGGCCTACCGAGACCGCGCGCTTGCGGCCACGTCGGGCCGCGGGCGCGCAGGGTCTCCTACGTGTGGATTACCTTCCCGTACGCATCCAGCACGCTCTCGTGCATCATCTCGCTGAGCGTCGGGTGCGGGAACACCGTGTGCATCAGCTCCTCTTCGGTGCTCTCCAGGTTCATCGCCACGACGTAACCCTGGATCAGCTCGGTGACCTCGGCGCCGACCATGTGGGCGCCGAGGAGCTGGCCGGTCTTGGCGTCGAACACCGTCTTGATCAGCCCGTCCGGCTCGCCGAGCGCGATCGCCTTGCCGTTACCCGCAAAGGGGAAGCGTCCGACCTTCACGGAGAAGCCCTGCTCCTTGGCCTTGGCCTCGGTGAGCCCGACGCTGGCGATCTGCGGCTGGCAATAGGTGCAGCCGGGGATCTTGGCCTTGTCCATCGGATGAGTATGCAGGCCCTTGATGGTCTCGATGCAGATGACACCCTCGTGCTCGGCCTTGTGGGCGAGCATCGGCGGGCCGGCGACGTCGCCGATGGCGTAGAGGCCGGGCACGTTGGTGCGGCCGAGCCCGTCGGTCACCACGATGCCGCGGTCGATCTTCACCCCGAGCTTTTCGAGGCCAATATTTTCGATGTTGCCGACGACGCCCACGGCCGAGATCAGCTTCTCGGCGGTGATCTGCTGGGTCTTGCCGTCGCCGCCCTCGATCGTGGCGGTGACGGAGTCGGCGCCCTTCTCGACCTTGGTCACTTTGGCGCCGGTGAGGATCTTGATGCCCTGCTTCTCGAAGCGCTTGCGCGCGAGGGCGGCAATCTCGGCGTCCTCTACGGGGAGAATCTGCGGCAGCAGCTCCACCACGGTCACCTCGGCGCCCATGGTGCGGTAGAACGAGGCGAACTCGATGCCGATGGCGCCTGAGCCCATCACCAGCAGGCTCTTGGGCATCGTCTCGGGGACCATGGCCTCGTAGTAGGTCCAGATCAGCTTCTTGTCGGGCTCGATCCCGGGGATCGCGCGGGGACGCGCGCCGGTGGCCACGATGATGTGCTTGGCTTGGTAGGTGCCGGCGCCCTTGGCGCCCTTCGGCGCCTCGGCGCGCTTGGTCTCCTTCACGGTGACCTTGCCGGGCTGGTTGCCCTGCGCCGCGCTGTCGACCGAGGCCTCGCCCCAGATCACGTCGACCTTGTTCTTCTTGAGCAGCATGCCGACGCCGCCGTTGAGCCGGCTCGAGACGCCGCGGGAGCGCTTCACGATGGCCGCGGTGTCGAACCCGACCTTCTCCGCCGTCAGCCCGTAATCACCGGGGTGCTGGAAGTAGTGAAAGATCTCGGCCGAGCGGAGCAGGGCCTTGGTTGGAATGCAGCCCCAGTTCAGGCAGATACCGCCGAGATGCTCGCGGTCGACCACGGCGGTCTTGAAGCCGAGCTGCGCCGCGCGGATCGCCGTGACGTAGCCGCCGGGCCCGGCGCCGATGATGAGGACGTCGTAGGTGTCGGACATCGTGCGCTCCGGCTCAGACCAGCATGCCCATCGGGTTCTCGATCAGCCCCTTGAAGGCCGAGACCAGCTCCGCGCCGAGCGCACCGTCGAGGACGCGGTGGTCGCAGGAGAGGGTGCAGGTCATCACCTGGACCACCGCCGGCGCCCCGTCCTTCACGACGACGCGCTTCTCCCCGGCACCCACCGCCAAGATGGTCGATTGCGGCGGGTTGATCACCGCGGTGAAGTGCTTGATGCCGAACATGCCGAGGTTCGACACCGAGGTGACACCGCCCTGATACTCCTCGGGCTTCAGCTTCTTGGCGCGCGCCCGGGCGGCGAAATCCTTCATCTCGTTGGAGATGGTCGAGAGCGTCTTCTCGTCGGCCCGACGGATCACCGGCGTGAACAGGCCGCCGTCGATCGCCACCGCGACGCCGACCTCGGCGTGCTTGAAACGCAGGATCCGGTCCTCGGCAAAGACCGCGTTGGCGTCCGGAACGCGGGTGAGCGCGAGGCCCATCGCCTTGATGACGAAGTCGTTCACCGAGAGCTTGAAGGTCGGCTTGCCGTCCTTGTCCTTGCCGGCGGAGCCGTTGAGCGTCTCGCGCAGCTTCATCAGTGCGTCGAGTTCGCAATCCACCGTCAGGTAGAAGTGCGGGGCCACCTGCATCGCCTCGGTGAGACGCTTGGCGATGGTCTTGCGCATGCCGTCGAGCGGCACTTCCTCGTAGGCGTCCTTGGCGAAGAAGCCCTTGACCTGATCGGTGGTGAGTCCGGCCGGCGCGCCGCCCGCGGGGGCGGTCTTCTGAGCCGGGGCCGCCTTCGGCGCCTCGGCGGCGGGCTGCGCGGCGGCGGGCGCCTTGGTGGCCCCGGAGGCCTTCGCGGCCTGGACGTCGCGGGCGATGATGCGGCCGCGCGGCCCGCTGCCCTGGACGGCGCCGAGATCGACGCCCTCCTGTTTGGCGATCCGCCGGGCGAGCGGCGAGGCGAAGACCCGGCCGCCCGAGCCAGCCTGCGCCCCCGCCTGCGGGGCGCCGCCGGGCTGCGCACCCTCCGGTGCCGCGTTCACCCGCTCGTACGACATGTGGCCGCCGCCGGGCGTGGTGTTCTGCGACGCGGCCGACGCGTCGGCCTTGGGCTCCGGCTTGGATTCGGCCTTGGCCTCGCCGTTCGAGGCGGCCTTCGGCGCGCCGCCGGCCTGCACGCTCGACGGGTCCTCACCCTCACCGGCGATGATGGCGATCAGATCGTTGACCGGCACGTCCGCGGTGCCCTCGGGCACGAGGATCTTGGCGAGCACGCCCTCGTCGATGGCCTCCACCTCCATGGTGGCCTTGTCGGTCTCGATCTCCGCCAGCACGTCGCCGGACTTGATCGGGTCGCCCTCCTTCTTGAGCCACTTGGCGAGGTTGCCCTTCTCCATGGTCGGGGAGAGCGCGGGCATCAGCACGTTGATCGGCATGGCATCAGGTCTCGGGCAAGGCCGGGGCGGCCGGATCGTCGAAGGGGAAGAGGTCGTCGAGGGGGAACGGAACGGCGTCGAAGGGCAGCACCGGATGCGTCTCCGGCACCCCGTCGACGATCGCGGCGACGCGATGCGCGGGGACCGCCTCCAGATCCGCGTAGGTCGCCTGCCGGACAGCCGCCTCAGCCATGGTCGGGCGCCATCGCTAGTTGAGGCCGCCGGGGCCGAGCCCCTCGGCCTCCCACCCGGCGCGGATGCGCTCGAACGCCTCCTCCTCCGACAGGTCGGTCTCCAGCGCGTACGCGCGGGCCGCCTGCCGGGCGAGGTCGATCAGGAGCCGGCCCCAGGTGGCCGGGTCGTCGAAGGAGCGGCGCAGGGCGACGCTCACCGCCCCGTCCACCACGGCCGCACGCAACACCTCGATGCCGCCCTGTTCGAGGGCGTCGGGCGGGATGGAGAGTTCGGCGAAATCGTTGCTCATGGCGCGCCGGCTATTCCTTGACCCCCTGCCGGGGCGGAGATGGGATTGTTCGTCCCGCCCGCGCGCCGGTCACTTGTAGCAGACGCTCTTGGCGGCCTCGACGACCTCCGCCACCGTCGGCAGAGCCAGCTTCTCGAGGTTGGCCGCGTAGGGCATCGGCACGTCCTTGCCGGTGATGCGCAGGACCGGGGCGTCCAAGAAGTCGAAGGCGTCGACCATCAGGCGGGCCACGATCTCGGCGCCGACGCCGGATTGCGGGAAGCCCTCCTCCACGGTGATGCAGCGGCCGGTCTTCTTCACGGACTCGACCACCGTCTCGGTGTCCATCGGGCGGATCGTGCGCAGGTCGATCACCTCCGCCTCGATGCCCTGCTCGGCCAGCGCTTGGGCGGCCTTGAGGGCGTAGGTCATGCCGATGGCGAAGGACACGATGGTCACGTCGCTGCCGGTGCGGTGGATCTTCGCCTTGCCGATCGGCAGCACGAAATCGTCAAGCTTCGGCACCGGGAAGGACTGCCCGTACAGAATCTCGTTCTCGAGGAAGATCACCGGGTTCGGGTCGCGGATTGCGGCCTTGAGCAGGCCCTTGGCATCCGAGGCCGTGTAGGGCGCGATGACCTTCAGGCCCGGCACGTTGGAGTACCAAGCGGAATAGTCGTGGCTGTGCTGGGCGGCCACGCGGGCGGCCGCGCCGTTGGGGCCGCGGAACACGATCGGGCAGCCGAGCTGGCCGCCGGACATGTAGAGGGTCTTGGCCGCCGAATTGATGATGTGGTCGATCGCCTGCATGGCGAAATTGAAGGTCATGAACTCGACGATCGGCTTCAAGCCGGCGAGCGCCGCACCGACACCGATGCCGGCGAAGCCGTGTTCGGTGATCGGGGTGTCGACCACGCGCTTGGCCCCGAACTCCTGCAGCAGGTTCTGGGTGACCTTGTAGGCGCCCTGATACTCGGCAACCTCCTCGCCCATGATGAAGACGTCGCCGTCGCGGCGCATCTCCTCGGCCATGGCGTCGCGCAGGGCCTCGCGAACCGTCTGGGTGACCATCGGCGTGTCGGCCGGGAACTCCTCCATCACCGGCTCTTGGGCCTTGTTGGTGATGACGGCCGGGGCGGCCGGCGCCTTCGGGGCGTCGTCGCCCGTCTTCGCGGCCGGAGCCGGCTTGTCGGCCTGACCCTCGGCCTGCATGTCGGGCGTCGGGGCCGGATGGCCGCCGGCGCCGTTGGGCTTCGCGCCGCCGCCGGCCTGGACGCTCGACGGGTCCTCGCCCTCACCGGCGATGATGGCGATCGGCGTGTTCACCGCGACGCCCTCAGTGCCCTCCGCGATCAGGATCTTGGCGAGCACGCCCTCGTCGATCGCCTCGACCTCCATGGTGGCCTTGTCGGTCTCGATCTCCGCCAGGACATCGCCGGACTTGATCGGGTCTCCCTCCTTCTTCAGCCACTTGGCGAGCTTGCCCTCCTCCATGGTGGGCGAGAGGGCGGGCATCAGGATGTCGGTCGCCATGCTCAGCTCTGCGGTCGTCGTCTCGTTAGGGGGCGGCCAGCGTCGTCGGCGACGCGCTCAGGCGTGCGCGTCCAGGAGGATATCGGTCCAGAGCTCCGAGGGATCGGGCTCGGGATCGTTGGTGGCGAACTCGGCCGAGGCGTTCACAATCTCGCGGACCTTGGCGTCGGTGGCCTTCAGGTCAGCCTCCGGTACCCCGTGCAGCTCGAGCAGGCGCTTGCGCACCATCTCGATCGGGTCGTGCTCGTCGCGCATCTTCGAGACCTCGTCCTTGGTCCGGTACTTGGCCGGATCGGACATGGAGTGGCCGCGATAGCGGTAGGTCTGCATCTCCAGGATGTAGGGGCCCTGGCCCGTGCGGGCGTGCTCGATCGCCCGTGTGGCGGCCTCGCGGACGGTACGCACGTCCATGCCGTCGACCTGTTCGCCCGGGATGCCGAAGGAGAGGCCGCGCTTCGAGAAGTCGGTCTGCGCCGAGGCGCGGACCACCGAAGTGCCCATAGCGTAGCGGTTGTTCTCGATGACGTAGACGACCGGCAGCTTCCAGAGCGCCGCCATGTTGAAGCTCTCGTAGACCTGGCCCTGGTTGGCGGCGCCGTCGCCCATGTAGGTCAGGCTGACCTTGCCGTTCTCCCGATAATGGTCGGCGAAGGCGAGGCCGGTGCCGAGCGAGACCTGCGCGCCGACGATGCCGTGGCCGCCGAAGAACTGCTTCTCGCGGCTGAACATGTGCATCGAGCCGCCCTTGCCGCGGGAATACCCGCCGCGGCGGCCGGTCAGCTCGGCCATGACGCCCTTGGGGTCCATGCCGCAGGCCAGCATGTGGCCGTGGTCGCGGTAGCCGGTGATGACCTGGTCGCCCTCGACCGAGGCCATCTGCATGCCGATCACCACGGCTTCCTGGCCGATGTAGAGGTGGCAGAAGCCGCCGATCAGGCCCATGCCGTAGAGCTGGCCGGCCTTCTCCTCGAAGCGCCGGATCAGCAGCATCTCATGGTAGGCGTGGAGGTCTTCCTCGCGGGTGAATTGCGGCATGTTGGGCGCCGGCTTGTGCGCTTCGGCGGCCTGAGGGCTCGCGGCCTGCGATTGGGAGGACGAAGCGTCCTTGGCAGGCTCCTTGGCGGCATCCATCGGCGCACTCCCCGTGATTCCACGCGACTTCGTGGGGGTGTAGGACAGCGACGGTTGGAAAGCGAGGGTTGCCGCTCTGACAGGAAGCCGCTCTTGTCAGAAGGCGTTCGGGACTCAGGCGTGGGGCGCGCGGGCGATCAGGGCGTGATGATGACCACGTCGTTGGCATGGACTCGGCCCAGCACGATCCGTGCGCGCTCTTCCAACAGATCGCGGTCGATCTGATCGCTCTTGAGGAGGGCGACGCGGTGCTCCCAGATGGCGCGCTCGGCCTTCACGGCGGCGAGTTCCTGGGTGAGGCCGTAGGCGCGGATCTTCAGCGCCTTCTTGGCTTCGAGGCCGCGGTTGCCGCTCTCCGCCTGCCAGACGAAATAGCCCACGACGAGCGCCGACAGGGTCCAGAGACCCAGCGGCAACACGACCATTCTGACCCGGCGGCGCACGACCATGGCGCGACCCTCGCGTGGAAAGGTTAATGGAGCCTTGCGCGGCCGTCGGGTTTGGTCATTGCAGCGTGTGATCGCGCCGGATCGGATCGAGGGAGTGGGTCAGCGCAGATGGACATGACGGAGCTCACGCGCTGGATCGCCGAGCACGCCACCGCGACGGACGACCATGAGGCCCTGCTGGCGCGATTCTGCGAGACTCTGACCGGAGCGGGCGTTCCCCTGTGGCGGGTCAGCGTCATGACGCCGGCCATTGACCCGACGATGCGCGGCGTCAGCCTCAACTGGCTCGCGGGCGAGGGACTCTCCTTCGTGCCCAATCCCCACGGGGCCGAGCAGGATTCCGATTGGCTGCTCAGCCCGATCTACGCGCTCTTGGAGCGGAACGAGACCTTCGGGCGTTGGCGCCTCGACGCGCCGGGCGTGGAGGTTGATTTCCCCATCCTGCGGACCCTGCGGGCGGAGGGCGGGTCCGACTACGCGGTCCACCTCGTCGGCTTCGCGCCGGGCACGGCCCTGCGCGGCGTCGCGATCTCGTTCTGCACCCGGGCAGCTTTCGGGTTTACGGAGGCGCATTTCGCGGCGATCGCCGACATCCTGCCCTTCCTGACCCTGGCGGTGGCCAAGATCGGTTTGGCGAACACCCTGCGCGAGGTCTCGGCCACCTATCTCGGACGCTCCACCGCCGAGCGGGTCCTCGAGGGCCAGATCCTGCGGGGCGAGGGACGGGCCGTCCCGGCGGCGATCCTGCTGGCGGACCTGCGCGGCTTCACGGCGCTCTCCGACCGGGCCGATCCCTCCGACATGGTCACGTGGCTCAACGAGCATTTCGACGCGCTGGGTGATCCGGTGACGCGGCACGGCGGTGAGATCCTGAAGTTCCTCGGCGACGGATTCCTGGCGATCTTCCCGGTTCCCGACGCCGAGACCCTGCCCTGCCTGGTCTGCGGCGACGCCCTCGACGCCGCCGCCGAAGCCCTCGCGGCCAATGCCGCCCTCAACGCCCGCCGCCGGGCGGCGGGGCTGCCGGAACTCCCGGCCGATTGCGTCGTCCATTTCGGCACGGTGGTGTACGGGAATGTGGGTACCGGGCGGCGCCTCGACTTCACCATCATCGGCCGCGCGGTGAACGAGGCGAGCCGGATCGAGAGCCACTGCGAGGCGCTGGGCCATGCGCTGCTCGTTTCGGAGACCTTCGCCGAGCGTTGTGCCCGGGCTCTGCAACCGGTCGGGACGGTGGAGCTGAGGGGTCTGGCGCGGCCGCAGCGGGTCTGGACGCTGCCGGCAGCTTGAGAGCGGCCGTCGGGAAGGCACCTCAGAACAGCGCGCAGCTCCGCGACAGGATCAGACCCACCGCGCCCTGTGCGAAGCGGCTGCGATATGCCTCCTGGATGCCGTGCAAGGCCGCAACCGCCTCCGGCGTCGCCTCGGTGACGATCAGCACGATGCGGGCGCGTTCGTGCACGAGGCGTCCGTCCGGCCCCTGCCATTGTCCCCGGCCGGAGAAGACCGTGAGCCCCGCCGGGAAGCGCGGGGTGATCCGCTCGGCGAGGAAGCGGTTCCAGGCGCCCTGCGAGACGCGACCGCCGCCCGGCCGCGACAGGCCGAACAGCAATTGTGCGCTGAGCGTCGGGCGGGCACCGTCGCAGAGCGGGTCCGCCCGGGTCGATCCGGGCAGCCCGCCGGCAGCGAGCAGCCCGGCCAGCAGGGCCCGCCGGATCAGCGGCGGGCGAACTGCTTGAGCGCCGCCGGACCGGCGTAGAGCGCCTGCGGGCCCAGGCCCTCCTCGATGCGGATCAGCTGGTTGTACTTGGCCAGTCTGTCCGAGCGGGCCAGCGAGCCGGTCTTGATCTGCCCGCAATTGGTGGCGACCGCCAAGTCCGCGATGGTGGAATCCTCGGTCTCGCCGGAGCGGTGCGACATCACCGCGGTGTAGCCGGCGCGCTGGGCCATATCGACGGCGGCCAGCGTCTCGGTGAGCGAGCCGATCTGGTTGACCTTGATCAGGATCGAGTTCGCGGTGCCCTCTGCGATACCGCGGGACAGGCGCTCGACATTGGTGACGAACAGGTCGTCGCCCACGAGCTGGCACCGGTCACCGATCTTGTCGGTCAGGAGCTTCCAGCCGGCCCAATCATCCTCCGACATGCCGTCCTCGATGGAGACGATCGGGTAGTTGGCCACGAGCTGGGCGAGGTAGTCGACCTGCGCCTCGATGGTGCGGGTCGTGCCCTCGCCCTCGTAGGCGTAGCCGCCGTCCTTGAAGAATTCGGTGGCGGCGCAGTCGAGCGCCAGGGCGATGTCCTGGCCCGGCTTGAAGCCGGCAGCGCTGATCGCGTCCATCACGAAGTCGAGGGCGGCCTCGGCCGACGGCAGGTTCGGCGCGAAGCCGCCCTCGTCGCCGACATTGGTGTTGTGGCCGGCCTTCTTCAGCTTGCTCTTGAGGGTGTGGAACACCTCGGAGCCCATGCGCACGGCCTCGGCGAGCGAGTCCGCGCCCACCGGCATGATCATGAATTCCTGGAAGTCGATCGGGTTGTCGGCATGCGCCCCGCCGTTGATGATGTTCATCATCGGCACCGGCAGCACCCGGCCCTGCACGCCGCCGACATAGCGGTAGAGCGGCAGCCCGGAGGCCTCGGCCGCGGCCTTCGCCACCGCCAGCGAAACGCCCAGGATGGCATTCGCCCCGAGGCGCGCCTTGTTGGGGGTGCCGTCGAGCTCGATCATCGCCTCGTCGACCGCGACCTGATCCTCGGCCTCCATGCCGCCGATCGCGTCGAGGATCTCGGTCTGGGCCGCCTCGACCGCCTTCAGCACGCCCTTTCCGAGGAAGCGATTCTTGTCGCCGTCGCGCAGTTCCACCGCCTCATGCGCGCCCGTCGAGGCACCCGAGGGGACCGCGGCGCGGCCGAAGGAGCCGTCCTCCAGGATCACGTCGACCTCGACCGTTGGGTTGCCCCGGCTGTCGAGAATCTCGCGGGCGCTGATATTGGTGATCGCGGTCATGGAACGTCCTCTCGCGGGGGCCGCGGGCCAGCAACCGCGCCCCGATCCGGGGTGCGGCGCATCGCGGCGGCTTATCCGTCAAGCCGCGTTCGGCGGCAAGCGCCGGGGTGGGGCCGGGCTGTGCACGCAGGATGGCGCAGAGGATGCCCCGTCATTGCCGCCCACCCGGAGAAATCGCCGCGGGTCAAAAGGATGCGCGCGGCGACGCGGCGTTTTATATGCCCGCCATGACCACCTCCGACTCGCTCCAGCTCGGCCAGTCCACGCCCCTTCCCGCCTCTCCGGAGGAGGCACGGCTCGACCGGGTGCCAAACCCGCACGCGGATACCGACTACGTTGCCCGCTTCACGGCACCGGAATTCACGTCCATCTGCCCGGTCACCGGACAGCCGGATTTCGCGATCCTGGTGATTGACTACGTCCCGGGCGAGTGGCTGGTAGAGTCGAAGTCGCTGAAGCTCTATCTTGGGTCGTTTCGTAACCATGGAGCGTTTCACGAAGATTGCACGGTGGCGATCGGCAAGCGCCTGCGCGACCTTTTGGAGCCGCGCTACCTGCGAATCGGCGGATACTGGTATCCACGTGGCGGCATCCCGATCGACGTGTTCTGGCAGACGGGCGAGCTGCCCAAGAACGCCTGGCTGCCCGATCCTGGGGTTGCGCCCTATCGCGGCCGGTAACCGCTGCCGCCGGGCGACGCTCAGTTCGAGACCGTCAGCGCGCGCGTCGTCCGGGCGATGAGAGTCTCCTGCGCGGGAATCGGCCCTCGATGGACGGTCGCGACGGTCCTGAGCATCCGTTCGAGGTCTGAGCGCTCCGAAGGAGTCAGATTCTCCCGCAGCACGGGCGCGAGGTGGCGGATCGCCATGTCGACATCGGCAGCCTGCTCGGCCGCGTGCCGGATGTAGACCATCCGACCCGCCAGATTGTCGCCCGGCGCCGTGATGGCGCACAATTCGGCCTCGATCACCGATACCTGTTCGGGTGTCGGTGTGCCTCGAGCGAGTGCGACCAGATACATCAGCACGCCGGCTGCATCGGCCGGCTCCCGGATCGCCTGAACCGGCGCGGCGCGAAAGGCTGCCTCGCTCTTGGCGCGGAGCTTGGCGGCGCGGCGATCGCTCAGGTGCCGATCGATATGCGCCATGCCGTCGCCGTAGCGAAACCAATAGAGCAAGCCGGTCATGACCGCCCCCCGGCGATCGACGAAGCCGGCCACACTATGTCACGACTCGCTAAGGAAAGCAATCGTCTGATAGGAATTTAAATACTGCGACGAGGTCCCTTTCTGCTCGCGGAATGATCCCTATTCGGGGCGGCGCGGCAGTTTGCCGGGCAATATCGTCTGGCTGCTCCAAGAACGACTCTGGAACACGCACGAAAAAGGGCGACCGGCTTGCGCCGATCGCCCCTCATCCTTTCGGAGCTCAGTTCTCAGTAGCCGTAGCCGTAGTAGCCGTAGCCCGGAGCGGCGTAGCCGTAGCCGCCATAGACCGGAGCATAGCCGTAGCCGTAGGCCGGGCCGCCGTAATAGTCGCGGGCCGCGCCCGCAGCGATCGCACCGGCCGCGAGGCCGGCAATGCCAAGGCCGATCGCGGCGCCGGTGCCGATGCCGCGGCGCCCGCGGTAATAGCCATGATAGCCGCCGTAGCCGCCATGGTACCCGTAGGGACGCGCCTCAGCGCCCGTGGTGGCGGCGACGCTGCCGATGGCCATGGCCGCCGCAGTGGCAATGATACCGATCTTGCGCATAGTGTTCCTTCTCGATCCTCGATCGAACATGCCCGATAACGTGATCCTAGGGGAAGGGTTCCAAGTCTTCGTGTGCGGATGCGCACGGCAAACGGTTTATGAACCGATGTTCATCCTCGTCGACCTTGGGCGGTGACGAAAACAGGCGGAAGCGGTTCGGACGGCTACGGTCCGATATCTTGCGTCGATTATGCGCGGCTCGGTGCGGCTGATGGGGGACGGGCGCAGCGCGGATGCGGGATTCCTGCATCCCGTTCGGCCGAAACTCCGTATGGTGCCTCATGCCGCCCGACGGCATCGCTCCGGAGAGCCGAAAGATGGATGCCCTCACGCTGATCCGCGACACCTTCGCGCCGCTTCCGGGCAAGCGGATCCTCGATATCGGCTGCGGGCCCGGAGCCTTGGCGAAGCGGCTGGTCGAGGCGGGCGCGGCGGTGACCGGCATCGATCCCGGGGAGGCGGCGCTCGCCAAGGCCCGGGCCGCCGTCCCGGTCGCGCGGTTCGAGGCCGCGTCGGGGGAAGCCCTGCCCTTCCCGGACGCGAGCTTCGACGGGGCCGTGCTGCTCAACGCCCTGCATCACGTGCCTGACCCGGCTGCAGCCCTCGCCGAGGCCGCGCGGGTCCTTGCGCCCGGGGGAGCCCTCGTCGTGGTGGAGCCGCTCGCGGCAGGCAGCTTCTTCGATGCCTTGCGGCCGATCGAGGACGAGACCGCGGTTCGGGCGGCCGCGCAGGACGCGATCGCGGCGGCGTTGGACGAGGGCGCGTTCGCGTGCCGCCGCGACGTGACCATCGACCGCCGGGAGAGCTTCGCATCCCTCGACGCCTTCCTGGCGCGGGTCAGTGCCGTGGATCCCGCCCGCGCGGACACGATCCGGGCCCGACGGCCCGTCGTGGAGGCGGCCTTTCTGGAAGCCGCCGAGCGCGAGGACGACGGGGGTTACGGACTCGTCCAGCCCCTGCGGATCCACGTGCTGGAGCCGTGGACGGCCCGAGCCCGTCAGCCGTAGCGGCGCTTGGCGAGGCGGTCGAACGCGATGAGGTCCTCGAGCAGGGCCGGCATGTCCTTCAGTGCCACCATGTTCGGGCCATCGGAGGGGGCCCGGTCCGGATCGGGATGGGTCTCGATGAACACGCCCGCGACGCCTACCGCCACGGCGGCCCGGGCCAGCACGGCCACGAATTCCCGCTGGCCGCCCGAACTGGCCCCCTGGCCGCCCGGCTGCTGCACGGAGTGGGTGGCGTCGAACACCACCGGCGCCCCCTGCGTCACCTGAGCCATGATCGGCAGACTGCGCATGTCCGAGACAAGGGTATTGTAGCCGAAGGAGGCGCCCCGCTCGGTGACGATCACGTTGGGGTTGCCGGCTTCCGTGATCTTTGCGGCCACGTGCTTCATGTCCCATGGGGCCAGGAACTGGCCCTTCTTGATGTTGACCGCCCGGCCCGTCGCGGCGGCGGCGAGGAGCAGGTCAGTCTGGCGGCACAGGAAGGCCGGGATCTGGAGCACGTCCACCACCTCGGCGGCGCGGGCGCATTGATCGGCGGCGTGCACGTCGGTCAGCACCGGCAGGCCCAAGCTCTCGCGGATCTCGGCGAAGACCGGGAGCGCCCCATCTAGGCCGATTCCGCGGGCCGCGGTGCCGGAGGTGCGGTTGGCCTTGTCGAAAGAGGTCTTGAACACGAGGCCGATCCCGAGGTCCGCGGCCATCTCCTTGAGCGCGGCGGCGATCTCCAAGGCGTGGCTGCGCCCTTCGAGCTGGCACGGGCCGGCGATCAGCGTCAGCGGCAGGTGATTGGCGAAGCGCGTGCCGCCGACTGGAACGACGGGGCCGGGCGTAGCAAGGGTCGACATGGGCGCCGGTCTAGCCCTTGCTGTGGATCCGCGAAAGCCCGGCCCGCGGCGCAACCCGGCAGACGGTGAGATCGTCCCGGAGTCCATCGCTGCGGGGTCCGGTCTCGCACAGCATCAACGCCCGGCCGGTGCTCCCGCGGCGCGGAGCGCTCGTGAGCAGGCTGGCCTGATGGAGGTTGAGCGCCAGCACTTCGGCCGCGGACGCATTCGCGCCGGACAGCGCCCGGGCGGCGCGACCGACGAGGACGAAGTAGGCCGGCGGCGGCTCCCGATCGCGGGAGGCCAGCGTGATCCGGGCGGGTGCCCGGCAATCGAGGCTCATCCGCTCGGCGTCCTGTGCCCGGAACACCGCGTAGGGCCCGGCCCGGCCGGCGAGCGAGGCGCCGGTGGAGCGGATCACCTTGACGGTGAGTGCATCGCAGGCATCCGCGGCGTGGGCCGGCGCCGCTCCGAGGAACGGCGCGCCGGCGAGAGCGGCGAGGAGGGCGAGGCGCAACATCGGGAACTCCTGCGGGCGCACCCGCTGCAGGGCACACGATGGCAGCAGATAGCGCGGGTCCCCTCGGTCGCGAAGCCGCGCCGATCGGGGATGCGGGCTGCGGATGGACAGGCCGTACCGGATGCCCAATCTGGGCCTCGGTACCTCGCGCCGCTCGCAGACAGGCTCCGACGCAAATCATGCTCCGACCCGCCCTCGCCGCCCTCCTCGTGGCCCTGCTGCTCCCGGGAGAGGCGCTGGCCGACCCCCAACCGCTTGCGGCCTACGGAGCGGAACTCGAAGGCTTCGCCTATCCGTTTCCGGTCGAGCGATTCAACCTGACGTCCCAGCGCCAGCCCCTGCAGATGGCCTACATGGATATCGAGCCCGCGACGCCGAACGGGCGTACCGCGGTGCTGCTCCACGGCAAGAACTTCTGCGCCGCCACCTGGGAGAGCCAGATCCGAGCGCTCAGCGGTGCCGGCTACCGGGTGGTCGCGCCGGACCAGATCGGCTTCTGCAAGTCGAGCAAGCCGGCCGCCTACCAGTTCACCTTCCGCCAGCTCGCCGAGAACACCCACGCGCTGCTGGAGAAGCTCGGGATCGAGCGCCCCATTCTCGTCGGCCATTCCACCGGGGGCATGCTCGCCGCCCACTACGCCCTGCTCTACCCGAAGACGGTCGCGCAGCTCGTGCTGGTCAATCCGGTCGGGCTGGAGGACTGGAGCGCCAAGGGCCTGCCGCCGATCTCGGTGGAGCAGTGGTACCAGCGCGAGCTGAAGACCTCGGCGGAGTCGATCCGGGCCTACGAGACGGCGACCTACTACGCGGGCAAGTGGGAGCCCCGCTACGAGTCCTGGGTGGGGATGCTGGCCGGTCTCAACAACGGGCCAGGCAAGGAGGCGGTCGCCTGGAACTCGGCGCTCGTCTACGACATGATCGTCACCGAGCCGGTGGTCTACCGGTTCCCGCAGATCGCCGTACCGACCCTGCTGCTGATCGGCCAGAAGGACAACACGGCGATCGGCAAGGACCTCGCCCCGCCGGAGCTGCGTCCGAAGCTCGGCAACTACCCCGAACTCGGCAAAGCTGCCGCCCGGGCGATCCCGGGGGCGCGGCTCGTGGAGTTTCCGGAGCTCGGCCACGCCCCGCAGATGTCGGATCCTGAGGCCTTCAACCGGACCCTGATCGAGGGGATCGCGGCGCAGTGAGCCGTGCCCTCCCCCGCGCCGGGGGAGGGTTCAGGTCCTAGAAGTACGACTTCAGCACGCCCCGGCGCCGCACGTCGAGGGTGGCGCAGTGGAAGGAGCCGCCGAACGGGCCGTAGCTCAGGAACGGTGCCGGGATCGGGTCGAAGCCCCAGTCTTTGAGCGCCTTGATCAGCGTCGGCTGGCTCTGGTCGACGACGATCTTCTTCTCGGTGATCGCCAGGACGTTGATCGAGGTCCAGGGCGAGCACATCGAGATCTTGCTCATGAAGCCCGTCACCGGGTCGGGGCGCGGCGCGATCAGCACGTCCCACTTCTTGAGCACGGCGGGCAGCTTCTCGACGTCGATGTAATCGGGATTGACCAGCACCTTGCCGGGCGCGAGCGGCATGAAGGACGAGTCGATGTGCATCGGCTGCGGACAGCGGCTCTCGATCTCGTGGATGCGGAAGCCCGGGCCGAGGTGGCGGCGCAGCCACTCGATGCCCATCAGGTTCGTCACGTTGGAGCGGGTCACGAACAGGTCGCGGCCGCAGCGCACGAAATCGGCGGCGTCGAAGACCGGCTCGAACTCGTTGACGGTGAACTGCATGGGCTCGCCGGCTTTCAGGTTCGGCACCCGGTAATCGTAATTGTAGAGGTCGTCGGTGAGCTGCGGCCGGGGCGCCGAGGTCCAGCGGGCGCCTGCACGGAAGTATTCCTTGAACAGCGACCGGTAGGCGTCACCCTCGAAATACCGGGAGCGCCAGCACATCGGGCTCTCGATGATCTCGTCGCCGATGACGAGGTACGGGTCGCGCGGGCAGGCGACACAGAAGCCCCGGGAGGACCAGCGCGGCGCCCGGAACTTCTTGGAGAAATCCACTGCGTCGGGGCGGCGGACCTTCACGCCCTCGCCACCCAGAATCGTGATGAAGTTGTCGAGCTCGGCCTGGGCGAGCTTCTTCATGAACTTCGGGTATTTCCAGCCGCTCGCCAGCCGATAGAACGGCTGTGCCGCGCGCGGCAGGTTGAAGATGACCGTGAGATGGTGGGTCGGGATCGTGGCGCCGTCGAGGGAGCCGACGATCACCTCCTCCAGCGGATCCCACTCGTTCCAGGCCATCACCGGGGAATGGGGAGCGGGCACGCTTGGTCCCGTTCCACCCGGGAGGCCGCCGGCATGCGTGTCGTCGGTCACGGCCTCGAGGGCCGTGATCGGTGATTCGCGCTCCATGACGTGTGCCCCTTCTGCGACGTGCCGCGGCCTTCTGCGTAGGCTCCTCGGCCCCGGGCCGCTTTGGCCCCCGGTGTGTCAAACGGGTGATAGACACCGCTAATCCGTGCTGCAACGTGGCAGAAACGTTCCCGGCCGGGCGGACCTATTTCCGCCGCGACCGTGGCCGATTTCCCGCATCAAGCCTTCCGCGAGCTTGAAAGACGACAATGAAGCGCCTGACGACCCTGGCCTCGATCGCCGGTCTCTGCACGGTCGTCGGCCTGTTCATGTCCTCCGGCCTTGAGGACGTGTCGGCCGCCGTCGTGAGCGCCGGCTGGGGTGCCGCCCTCGTGGTGGCGGCCCGCATCGCGGCCGTCGCCTGGGCCGGCCTCGGCTGGTATGTCGTGTTCCCCGTCGGCACGGCCAAGGTCGCCGACTGCGTGTCGCTCCGCTTCGTGCGCGAGGGCATCAACACGCTGCTTCCCGTAGCCACCGTCGGCGGCGACTTCGTCGGGGCGCGCCTGCTGGCCAAGCGCAGCGTCCCGGGCGCGCTCGCGGGCGCCAGCATGTTCGTCGACCTGATGACGCAGGCGCTGACGCAACTGCTCTTCACCGTGGTCGGACTTGCCTTGCTGGTCCTGATCTCCGGCGACGGCCCGATCGCCCGGACCGTCGAGGGCGGCCTGGCCCTGGCGGTGCCGGCGCTCGGTGCCTTCTACCTGATCCAGCGGCGGGCCGGGCACCGGCTCATCCAGGGCCTTCTCAGCCGGTTCGCCTCCGGCCGCGAATGGCGGGCCTTCGGCGCCATCGATCAGCTCTATGCCAGCCTGCGCCAGCTCTACGGCAACCATGGCCGCTTCGTCTTCGCGCTGGCGGTCCACTTCGTCGGCTGGGTGATCGGAACCCTGGAGGTCTACGTCTGTCTGCGCTTCATGGGGTATCCCATCGACTTCGCGCAGGCCCTGATGATCGAGAGCCTCGCCCAGGCGGTGCGCGGCGCGGCCTTCGCGGTGCCTGGCGCCCTCGGCGCCCAGGAGGGTGGCCTGATCGCCCTGTGCGGCCTGTTCGACATCCCGGTCGAGGCGGCGCTCGCCCTGTCCCTGGTCAAGCGGTTCGCCGACCTCGGTGTCGGGCTTCCCAGCCTCCTGGCTTGGCACCGGATCGAGGCGAAGCTCCGGGCCGAGGCGCCGGAGGAGGATCGTGAGCCGGAGCGCCAAGCCGGCCGCAAGGCCAAGCGCGTCGTGCAGCCGGCGACGCTCGGGCCGTTCTACAGCTACGCCCCGCCCCGCATGGGGGCGCGTCTCGGCGACGGCGAGGAGTTGAAGAAGTGCGCCTGACCCGCCGGCTCGCCGCCGCCCTCATCGCCGCGCCGCTGCTCGTCCCGGTCCCGTCGTGGGCCGCGGACGATCCCGCAGTCCAGACCGTGCGTGACCTCTACGCCGCCTTCGCGGCTGCCCTGAAGGACGGTCCTGGCCCGCTTCCCGCACGGGTCGAGGTCGTGGGACCGGCGATCGACAAGGCCTTTGATTTCCCCGCCATGACCCGCGTCGCGGTCGGCTCGAAATGGTCGAGCTTTACTCCCGAGCAGCAGGAGGCGGTCACCGACGCGTTCAAGCGCAGCCTGACCGTCACCTACGCCAACCGGCTGGCCCGCGCCGCCGGTGGCAAATTCGACGTGACTCCGAAGGTCGAGGAGCGCGGCTCGCAGCGCGTGGTGCCCACCCGCGTGACTACCGCCGACGGGGACGATTCCGAGGTCGATTTCGTCGTCAACGCCAGCAACCGCATCCAGGATGTCCTGCTCAACGGCGACGTGAGCGAGATCGCCGCCCAGCGCAATGTCCTATCCGCGCCCCTGAAGTCGGGGGGCGCCGACGGGGTCGTGAAATTCCTCCACCAGCGGGCCGACAGCATGCTTGCCGCCAAGCCGACGCCGTGAGTTGCGCCGCCGACAGGGCCGAACTGAACCGGCCGCTCGCGGCCATCGCCGCCTGAGGCGGCCGGACGATCGCACGGACCGCACCGTATGGATCTCTCGTCACTGGCGCTGCTCGCCCTCTCATGGCTCTCGCTGATCTGCCTGCTTCTGGCGGCGGCGGGCTGTGTCTACGGGCTGGCGGCCGCCTATTTTTCCGCCCGCTACGCGGCCCGCCCCGTCCCGGTGTTGGTCGCCGGCACGCCTCGACCTTCCGTGACCGTGCTGAAGCCGCTCTGCGGTCTCGAGCCGAATCTCTACGAGAACCTCGAGACCGTGCTGCGCCAGGAATATGCCGGGCCGGTGCAGGTGGTGTTCGGTGTTCAGAAGGCCAGCGATCCGGCGATCGGCGTGGTGGAGCGCCTGAAGGAGGCTCATCCCGACGCCCGGATCGACCTCGTGATTGATGGCCGCCAGCATGGCTCGAACCGCAAGGTCTCGAACCTGATCAACATGTCCGAGCGGATCGCCCACGAGGTGATCGTGCTGGCCGACAGCGACATGGTGGTCGGCACCGATTACCTGGAGCGCCTGGTTGCGGAGCTGTCGCAGGAGGGGGTCTCGGGGGTCACCTGCCTGTACCATGGCGTGCCGGCCTTCCAGGGCCTCTACGACCAGCTCTCCACGCTGGCGATCGACGTCCAGTTCCTGCCCAACGTCGTGATGGGGTTGAGCCTCGGACTGGCCAAGCCCTGCTTTGGCTCCACCGTGGCCTTCACCCGGGCCAGCCTCGACGCGTTGGGCGGCTTCCGCACCTTCCGCAACGACCTCGCGGACGATTACGCGATCGGTGCGGCCCTGCGCGGCCTGGGCGGCCGGGTGGCGATCCCGGGCTTCACCATCGGTCATACCAGCGTCGATACCGATCTCGCCGGCCTGTGGCGGCACGAGTTGCGCTGGAACCGCACGATCCGCAACGTCGATGCGGCAGGTTACGCCGGCTCGATCGTGACCCATGCCTTCCCGCTCGCCCTGGTGAGCGCCCTGCTGCCGGGTGCGGGGACGAGCGCTCTCGTGGTCGCGGCCCTGGCCCTGGCGGGCCGCGTTCTCCTCTGCCGGCAGCTGGAGCGCGCCTTCGGCCTCGCCCCGCACCCCTACGGACTGTTGCCGATCCGCGACATCCTCTCCTTCCTGAACTTCTCCTGGGCCTTCGTGTCGGGGGCGGTGACATGGAAAGGTCACGATTATCACGTGGTTGCGGATGGCACCCTGATCCCGGACGCCGAACTCGGCCGCGATGCCGGCGCGCCGCTCCGCTGAACCCGGCTTCCCCTTCCTCCGCCCTCCCCCGGCACTGCCCTGAGGCCTTGAACCCCATGCGCACGCTCTTCCTCCAGGCCCCTACCTTCGACGGTTTCGACGGCGGTGCCGGCTCCCGTTACCAGGCCAAGCGCGAGATCAAGTCGTTCTGGTACCCGACCTGGCTGGCCCAGCCGGCCGCGCTGGTCGAGAACTCCAAGCTGATCGACGCGCCCCCGCACAAGACCAAGCTCGACGAAGTCGTGCGTCAGGCCAAGGACTTCGACCTCGTGGTGCTGCACACCTCGGTCCCGTCCTTCAAGGCGGACGTCGCCACCGTCGAGGCGCTGAAGGCCGCCAATCCGAACCTGAAGGCTGGCCTGATCGGCGCCAAGGTGGCGGTGGACGCCGAGGGCAGCCTCTCTAAGGCGCCGGCCATCGACTTCGTAGCCCGCAACGAGTTCGACTTCACCTGCAAGGAGGTCGCCGACGGCCGCGACCTGTCGCAGATCAAGGGCCTGTCCTATCGGAACAGCTCGGGCGTCATCGTGCACAACGAAGACCGTCCGATCATGATGGACATGGACCAGCTTCCCTTCGTCACGAGCGTCTACAAGCGTGACCTGAAGATGGAGAACTACTTCATCGGGTACCTGAAGCACCCCTACATCTCGTTCTACACGGGCCGGGGCTGCAAGAGCCGCTGCACCTTCTGCCTGTGGCCGCAGACGGTGGGTGGTCACACCTATCGCACCCGCTCGGTCGCCAGCGTGATCGAAGAGATCAAGTACTGCATGAAGGCGTTCCCGCAGACGAAGGAGTACTTCTTCGACGACGACACCTTCACCGACAACCTGCCGCGCGCGGAAGAGATCGCTCGCGAGCTGGGCAAGCTCGGCATCACGTGGTCCTGCAATGCCAAGGCGAACGTGCCGCGCGAGACTCTGAAGGTCCTGAAGGACAATGGCTTGCGCCTCCTGCTCGTCGGCTACGAGTCCGGCAACCAGCAGATCCTGCACAACATCAAGAAGGGCATGCGGGTCGAGGTCGCGGAGAAGTTCACCAAGGACTGCCACGAGCTCGGGATCGCCATCCACGGGACCTTCATCCTCGGCCTTCCGGGCGAGACGAAGGAGACGATCCAGGAGACGATCAAGTACGCCACCCGGATCAACCCGCACACGATCCAGGTCTCCCTGGCGGCGCCCTACCCGGGCACCTTCCTGTACAAGCAGGCGGTGGAGAACGGCTGGCTCGACATCGAGAACGCCGAGCTTGTCGACGAGAACGGCGTCCAAGTCGCGCCCCTGCACTACCCGCACCTGTCGCACACCGAGATCTTCAACTCGGTCGAGGACTTCTACAAGAAGTTCTACTTCCGCGCCCCGAAGATCGCCTCGATCGTGGGCGAGATGGTCCGCTCGCCCGACATGATGAAGCGCCGTCTGCGCGAGGGCGTCGAGTTCTGGCACTTCCTGCGCGAGCGCTCCGCGAGCCCGAACACCAAGGCGGCGTAAGGTAGAGGGGCCCCGCGGGGCCCTCGGCCCCGGCGGGGAGCGGAGCGGAGCCCCGCCCCTAATCCAGGCCTCCGCCCTGGACCCGCGAGGGGGCTCGCTCTCTCGACACCCGGTATCGAGGTTCTCGTGAAGCGTCTCGTCGTCACCGCGGACGATTTCGGGCTGAGTCCCGAGGTCAACGAGGCCGTCGAGCAGGCCCATCGCGACGGGATCCTCACGGCGGCGAGCCTGATGGTGTCGGCTCCGGCCGCCGCCGACGCGGTGGCGCGGGCGCGGCGGATGCCCTCCCTGCGGGTCGGGCTGCATCTCGTCCTCGTGGAAGCCTGGCCGACCCTACCGGCGGTCGAGCTGCCCGACCTGACGGATGGTGCCGGCCTGATGCGCGCCGACATGGCCCGCCTCGGCCTCGACTGCGCCCGGAAGTCCGCGGCCCGACGGCAGCTCGCGGCAGAGATCCGGGCGCAGTTCGAGGCTTACCGGGCCACCGGCCTGCCCCTCGACCACGTCAACGCCCACAAGCACTTCCACGTGCACCCGCTGATCGCCGGCGCGGTGCTGCGCATCGGCCGCGACTTCGGGATGCGCGCCCTGCGGGTACCCAGGGAGCCGCGGGAGATCCTGCGCCGCGCCGAGCCCGGCGCTCGGCCCAGGCCGGCCCTCGACATTGCCCCCTGGGCGGCTTTGCTCGCCGTGCGCGCCCGGCAGGCAGGCCTCCTGATCCCGGATCGCACCCTCGGCCTCGCATGGTCCGGCGCCATGACGCCGGGCCGCGTCGCGGCGCTGCTGGCACATCTCCCGGACGGCCTGACGGAGCTCTACACGCATCCCGCCACGGCTGGTGGCTTCCCCGGCGAGGCGCCAGGGTATCAGTACGCCGCCGAGTACGACGCCCTCATCGCATCCGCCTCGCGGGCGGCGGCTGAGGCGTCCGGCGCCGTCAAAGGCGGCTTCTCCGACTTCTCCGGTTGATCGTCCCGGTTGTCTGACTACCGTCGGACGACATGGAAGCTGTCCGCCTCGACCCCGATCGGATTGCCATCGCGGAAGCCGGTCCGCGGGACGAGGCGGCCCGCGCCTGCCTCCATGCCTACTATGCTGAATTGGCGTCCCGGTTCTCCGGGGGGTTCGACGTCACCCTGTCCTGCGATCCAGAAGCGACCGATATGGTCCGGCCGCGCGGCGTCTTCCTGCTTGCCGTCGCCGACGGCCTGCCGGTCGGGTGCGTCGGTCTCAAGGGGCGCGGTGAGCCGGTTGCGGAGATCAAGCGGCTCTGGATCGACCCAGCGGCGCGCGGCTTCGGCCTGGCCAAGCGCCTGATGCAGGAGGCCGAGACAGTGGCCCGTCACCTCGGAGTCCGGGTGCTGCGGCTCGACACAAACAGCGCTCTCCCCGAGGCGCTCACGCTCTATCGGAGGTCGGGCTGGGCGGAGATCGCGCGCTTCAACGACGACCCCTACCCGGATCATTTCTTCGAGAAGGTCCTCTGAGCCGGCCCTACTTCGCCGGCACGGGATCCTTCACTGCGGCGCTCTTCCGCAGCGCGGCGCCGGCCGCCTTCTCGGCCTCCGGACGATCATCGTCGGGTTGTGCCGGCGGCTCACCGAGAGTCGCCGGCACCACGAAGAAGGCCGCGACCAGGGTGAAGAACAGCGAGAGCGCGAGCAGCTTGCCCATGCTCGCCGTGCCCGGATGGCTCGACAGGACCAGCGAGCCGAAGGCGCTGCCGGTGGTGAGCGCCGAGAAGAAGATCGCGCGGGTCAGGCTGGAGGCGAGCATGTCGTTCACACCCGCCCGCCATGCGATCACGTAGTAGATGTGGAACGCCACGCCGACCGCGAGCATCAGAGGCAGGGCGATGATATTGGCGAAGTTCAGCGGCATGCCGACGAGGCGAAGCGCCATCAACGTCCACAGGGTCGCGATCACGAGCGGGCCGAGCGTCATCGCCACGTCCCAGGGCTTGCGCAGGGCCACCGACAGGATGACGAAGATCAGCACGAAGGCCGTGATCGCCGCCTGCACGAAGGCGCCCAGGATCGTGTAGCTCGACTGCGTGGTGGCCACCGGCGCGCCGGTGGCATGGGGCGCCACCTTCAGCACCTCGTCCGAGAAGTTGCGCAGAACCGTATCGTCGTTCGAGTCGCCCTTGGGATGGACCTCGATGCGGGCGCGCCCGTCGGCGGCGACCCAGTCGGCTTTGAGCTGGGGCGGCAGGTTCTCCAGCGTGATCTTCTCGGGATGCAGCAGGTCGCGTAGGCGGGCGAGCAGCGGGGCGAGATCCGTCGTAAGGGCGACGGACGCCGCCTCGCGCTGCTGAACCGGCCCGGCGGCAAGCTTGTCGAGGGTGCCGGCGAGCTGCTTGGCCACCTCGGCGCCTTTCACGTTCCCCTTGGCGTCGCCCGCGACGCCGTTGAGGGCCGTGGCGGCATCCTTCAGAGCCTTGACGTTGTCGGCGTCGGTAGGCGGCGGCGGCCGGCGGCCGGGATTGAGAACCGGATCGAGGAGCTGGGCCGTGTCGGCGATCTGGGCCAGCTTCTTGTCCTGGTCCCGGGGCACGAACGTATCGATGCTGTTGACCGTTGCGGTGACCGGCAGCGCCGCAAGCGTCTTCGACAGGGCGGGGACCGCATCGACGTTCGGCGCCAGCACGTCGATCACATTCGGGCTGGTCTCGGGATTCTTGATCAGGTCGAGATAAGTGGAGATCGACTGCGTCTTGGCGCTGCGCAGGTGCATCGGGTTGGAATCGAACGGTAAGTGCCAGAGCAGCGGCGCACCGGCCAGGGTCACGAGGCCCACGGCGAGCAGGATCGGCTTGCGGTGCCGGATGATCCACGGATCGACGCCCACGAGCCACTCGGTCTGGACCGCCGCCTTCTCGCCTTCGGGCTTGAACACCGCGATCAGCGCCGGCAGCAGCGTCAGGGCGAACAGGAAGGCCACGATCATGCCGACGCCGGCGATCAGGCCCAGCTCCGACACGCCCCGGAAGGCCGTGGGTAGGAAGGCGAAGAAGCCGGCCACCAGCGAGACGGCAGCCAGCGTCAGCGACCAGCCGACACCCCGGGCGGCGGCGCGGATCGCACTCTCCAGGGTCGGCTGCTCGTAACGATCAGCCCGGTAGCGCACCGAGAACTGGATGCCGAAATCGATGCCGAGCCCGACGAACAGGGCCGCGAAAGCCACGGAGATCGGGTTCAGCTCCTTGACCATCGCGAGGCCCAGCGCGGCCGTGACGACCAGCCCGGCGAAGGTGGTGATGATCACCGCGCCGACGAGCTTGCCCGAGCGCAGGGCCAGCCACAGGAACAGGACGATGGCGCCGACGATGATGCTGTTGTTGAGGCCCGCATCCTCCGACAGAGTCGCGAATTCCTCGTCCGCGACAGCAACGGTGCCGGTCAACCGCATGCGCAGGCCATGCTGCGCGTCGATCTTGAGATCCTGGGCGACGTTGCGGATCAGCTTGGTCGCCTGGTAGCCCGGCTCAAGGGCGTTGAAGTCCAGGACCGGCTGGATGATCACGAACTTCATCTTGTCGGTGACGCTGGTCTCGCCCCCCGACAGCAACTCCTGCCACGACATCCGCGCGGGCTGGCCCGCCAGCACCTTCTGCAGTGTGGCGTCGATCTGCCCCATGGGCTTCTCGAGATCTTCAAGCTTGGCGTCGCCGGTCTTCACCCCGCGGGCGCCGAGAGTCAGCACGCGCATCACCCCCCGCAGGGAGGGGTCGGCGGCGAGCGGTCCGAGCAGCCCCTGCTGCTGGGTCAAAGCCTCCAGAGTTTTGTCGAGCTGCGGCTGCGACATCAGGAGCAGACCGTTCTTATTGAAGAACGGACCACCGTCCGGACGGTAGACGGTCTCAATCAGATTCTTGTGAGCCGTCAACGCTTT
Source organism: Methylobacterium sp. CM6257 (assembly GCF_054611515.1). Taxonomy (NCBI): domain Bacteria; kingdom Pseudomonadati; phylum Pseudomonadota; class Alphaproteobacteria; order Hyphomicrobiales; family Methylobacteriaceae; genus Methylobacterium; species Methylobacterium sp. CM6257. The sequence goes on along the minus strand of NZ_CM137735.1, from coordinate 2,435,714 downwards.
GGCGAGATTAGCAGCCGCCTCCTCGGCCTCCTCCGGCGTCTCGCCGTTGATCACCGCCACGATGGTGTTGGTCCGCTGGGGGAAGGCCTGCTCGTAGGCGATCTCGTCCTGGCGCCACGGTTCCTTCGGGTCGATCAGCCGCTCGACATCGGTGTTGATTCGGAACAGGTGCGCCGCGACGCCGGCACTGGCGACCGTGACGAACGCCAGGAGGGCGATCACACTCCACCGATACCGCACCGAGAACGCGACGAGACTTTCGATCACGAGCACCCTGCCTGTTCGACGCGGACGCGCGGCCTGCGCATCCGGCTCTTCCCATCTGGCTCATCCGGATCGGAGGGATCGGGTTCAACGGGGTTCAGGACCCGCATGCCGATCGCTCCGCGATCCGTTCCGACGCGCATCGGGTTGGAGGAACGCCGTACCGCCCAAACCGGCCGCGCGACGCGCTTGCGCAAGCCGATCGTGCCCAAGCCGGATACGGGTTTGGGCCGCGGCGCAGCATTTCGCTACGAGCCACACCTTGCCTCGCGGCCACGGGGCTCAGTAAAGAGGGCGATGCCAGATTGCAACGCGGCGGAGCCGGCGCAATCCTTGCATGCGACCATGTGCGATAGCGCACGCCAAGCCGATCGGCGCAACCAGAATCTTGGGATTCTGGTCGTATTGCCGACGCAATGCACGTGCTGTCCTCAGCGGCAGGGCTCTCCCGCCTCCGAAGCCCGCGCGTGCCCCGCAAGCGGCTGGTCCATGTGGCGCCGTTGCGTCAGGAGCGGAATAAGATGTCATGCCCCCGCCGAAACGGGGGCGATTGAGATTAGTTCCAAGCTAGATCGCTGGAATTCGAGTTTTTTTCGCGTTAAGCACCCCGACGCCCCGGGGCCGACGAAGTGAAGGAGCCGCAATCTTGGGTATCCCCCTCCGGTACGTCGCGAAGATCGGCGGCTACATCCTGAAACAGCACCTCACGGGCCGCAAGCGCTATCCGCTCGTGATGATGATGGAACCGCTGTTCCGCTGCAATCTCGCCTGCGCCGGCTGCGGCAAGATCGACTACCCGGACGAGATCCTGAACAAGCGCTTGCCCGTGGCCGACGCGCTCGAATCCGTGCGCGAATGCGGCGCGCCGGTGGTGGTGATCGCCGGCGGCGAGCCGCTGCTGCACAAGGACCTGCCGCAGATCGTCGAGGGCATCATCGCCCAGAAGAAGTTCGCCATCGTCTGCACGAACGCGCTGCTCCTTGAGAAGAAGATCAAGGAGTACAAGCCGAGCCCGTACTTCACCTGGTCGATCCACCTCGACGGCGACAAGGAGATGCACGACCAGTCGGTGTGCCAGCGCGGCGTCTACGACAAGGCGGTGGCGGCGATCGCGAAGGCCAAGGAGATGGGCTTCCGCGTCACCATCAACTGCACCTTCTTCAACAATTCCTCGGCCGAGAAGATCGCCGACTTCTTCGACAGCGTGACCCGGATGGGCATCGACGGCATCACCGTCTCCCCGGGCTACGCCTACGAGCGCGCCCCCGACCAGAAGCACTTCCTGAACCGCAAGGCGACGAAGGAGCTGTTCCGCGGTGTGTTCCGTCACGGCAAGGAGAAGGGACGCGAGAAGTGGACCTTCCAGCAGTCGGGCCTGTTCCTCGACTTCCTGGCCGGCAACCAGACCTATCACTGCACCCCGTGGGGTAACCCGACCCGCACCGTGTTTGGTTGGCAGAAGCCCTGCTACCTGCTCGGCGAGGGCTACGCGGCCACCTTCAAGGAGCTGATGGAGACCACCGACTGGGACGCTTACGGCACCGGCAACTACGAGAAGTGCGCGGACTGCATGGTCCACTCGGGCTATGAAGCCTCCTCGGTGGTCGATTCTGTCCGCAAGCCCTGGAAGCCGCTGGTGCACGCGATTCGCGGCATCAAGACAGACGGCGCGATGGCCCCCGAGGTGAGTCTCGAGAACCAGCGCCCGGCCGAATTCGTGTTCTCGCGCAACGTGGCGCAGAAGCTGTCCGAGATCAAAGCGGCGGGCGTCGACACGAAGCAGGAAGCCCGCAAGCGCACGGCGGCCTGACCGGCGTATAACTTCCGTTCTACGGGACCCGCGGCCTCACGGTCGCGGGTTCTGCCGCTTCTGGCGGGTGTCGGAACAGGAACGCATCTGGTGCGGCTGGTGCGGCTGCCGTGACTGCGACGTAGAGGTCCGGTCGCCTCGGCCCAGCTATACTGCCCGAGGACGCCGCCGCGCGAGCAGCCAGGGCAGCACGCAGGCCGCCGACACGGTGATGGACACGGCGTAAGCTGCAACCGGGCTGACCTGCCCGAGCAGCAGGTGGACGCAGACGTAAAAGGCCAGCACGCCGAACGCGCCCTGGGCGCTCCCGCGCACCACGTCGAGCGCGGCGCCGACACCGTCCTGGACGCGGGCGAAGGCGATGAGTGGCCAGGAGATGATCGGGATCGGCGCCAGGACGCCGCTCAGACCCGAGCCGAGATAGGGCGCGAGCGTCGAGACGAGAACGACCAGAGCGGTCGCTGCCGCCAGCCGGGCGGGCATGTCCCAGCGCGGCGGCCGAGGGCGGCCGGGCCCTCGGGATGCGTCGGGCGACGGGCACAGGGCCACGACGAGGGCCATGAGCGGGAGGTCGATGGCTGTAGCGAGCCACAATCCGGGCCGGACGAGCCCATGCAGCAGGAGGCTGCCCAGGACAAAGGCCGCCAGGGCGAGGATGATGGATGCCAAGATTCCCATCCGCGGGGCGCACAGGGCATAGGCGAGGTAGCAGAGCGTCACCGCGCCCAGACCCTCCACCGAGCCGATTGCGGCATCGGCCGCGAAGCGCTCCCCCTGCTCGGCGACGAGGTAGATCGAGATCGGCGCCGAGGTGAGGGGCAGGCCCGAGAGCAGGCCTCCGACGAGGCTGCCCCACCGGCGGGCGGCCACCGACACGGCCCACATCAGCGTCGGTGTGACGACGATCTTGGCGGCGATCAGGCTCATGATCCCGTGCCCGCATCCCTTCCCCAGGAGGCCGGTGCAGGTCTCCCGTGCGGATGTCTCCGGCGCCCGAGCCACCAGCAGCGGCGCCTGCCCGCCATGGAGACCCTGCCCCGCTCAGGCCGCCTCGGGCGGACCGTCATCGTGCGGATCGGCGGGCGAGTTGAGGATGTCCTCCAGCTCGTCGACCAGCCGGTCGATCTGATCCTCGGTGGCGAGCACCTTCAGGATCTCACCGGATCCCGTTTCCACGGCCAGCTCGATATGAGGCCCAACCCGGGCGGTCAGGATCCGGGCCAGCATCTTGATGGCACTCATGCGCTTGTATCCTCCGCGGCGATGAGGCCGACCGCGACTGCCGGCCCACAGGTCGAGATCCAGTCCCGCGCGCCGGCGATTCGGTCCTCCAGCAGCGACACCAGAAGGGTCGACGACCGCCCGAGCCGCTGCCCGAGGTGGGGACCCAGGAAGGCCCCGGCGCCGCACAGAATCAGGGGTGCCTCCGGGGCCTGATCCGGCCGGCTGAGCAGGAGGGCGGCAGCGTCGTGCAGCAGGCGCAGCTGCGCCTCGGCGAAGTGGGCGGCGAGCGCCGTCCAGATCACCGCGGGGGCCTCGCTCCGGTCGCGGCCGACGATGCGGGCGAGCCGGGTCTCGCTCTCGGCCACCGACTTGCCCTTGCGGTCGCCGCTCGCCTGCTGGTCGGCCCCCTCGGGCAGCAGGCCGAGGATCCGGTACACGTCCGCCATATGGGAGAAGGTCTCGGTCATCAGCCGGGTGCGGCGGCCCGCGAAGGGCGCGTGGTCCGAGAGGGCGATCACCGGCGTGCGCACGACGCCGGTATAGACGAGCTCTCCCGTCTCCAGGCGCTCGGCATCGCTGTAGCCGGCGGCGGCCGGTCGGCCGCCGATGATGGGGATCAGGTCGGCGGTGGTCGAGCCGATATCCACCAGGAGCGCGTCCGGGACGATCCTGCCCGTGAGCGCCGCGGTGGCGTGCCAGTTGGCCGAGGCCACGTCCGGCGCGACATCCGCCGCCGCCTCCGGGGCGATAAAGCCGGAACGGCCGGCATAGATGCGCACGGGGCCGGTCAGGTGCGCCCCCGCCCAGCCGGAGAGCGCCGCCACACCCTCCCGCCGGTCGGCAAAGCAATCCGTCAGCTCGCCGGTCATGGTGACCGCGTGCGACGCCTCCCCGCGCGCCCAGTCCGGCAGGGCGGCCAGCGCCCGGTCGACGGCCGTCACGCCCTGCCAGAGCGGGCACGGGACCTGGGCGGCGGCGACGACCCGTCCGGCCTCCACCAGCGCGGCCTTGACGTGGACCCCGCCGAGGTCCCACCCGATCGTCATTGGGATTGGTGAGCGCATATGAACGCGACGAGCGCCTCGACGGACCACAGGATCGGGCGCCCCGGCTTCGCGGTGATCCCGGTTCTCGACCTCCGGGGCGGCCGCGTGGTGCGGGCGCGCCGGGGCGAGCGCTCCTCCTATGCCCCGATCGAGACGCCCTTGGCAAAGGGATCCGCACCAGACGCCGTGGCGCGCGGGCTCCGCGATGCCTGGCCCGCCAAGATCCTCTACGTCGCCGATCTCGACGCGATCATCGACGGGGGCGCGCCGGATCTCCGGGTGCTGGAGGCCATCGCCCGCGCCTGTCCGGGCGTCACCCTATGGGTGGATGCGGGCTTTGCTGAACCTGCGGGCGTGGACGCCTTTCTGGCGGCCGGCCTCGGGCGCCCGGTAATCGGCAGCGAGAGCCAGGCGGATGCCGGTCTGGTGACGCGGCTGGGGGATCGGGCGGTGTTCTCCCTCGACACGCGCGGCGCGGAGCGGCTCGGCCCGGCGGTTCTCCACGACGATCCGGCGCTCTGGCCGCCGGAGGTGATCGCCATGACGTTGGCGCAGGTCGGGGCCGGGGCCGGCCCCGACCTCGCGGCCCTCGGCGCCCTTCGGGCGCGGGCTCCGGATCGCCGCCTCTACGCGGCCGGCGGGGTGCGCGGCCCGGACGACCTGCGAGCGCTGCGCGCGGCCGGGATTGCCGGGGCGCTGGTCGCCTCCGCGCTCCACGACGGCACCCTGTCCCGGGCCACGGCCCCCGACCTCGTGTGATGCTTCCGGCTCGGGCCCGCGGCTGCTAAAGCCGCCGGACAGGGAACAACCTTCACGAGTCTTCAGCCGATGGAAAAGTTCACGACCCTGGAGGGCGTTGCGGCGCCCTTGCGGACGATCAACGTCGATACCGACCGGATCATCCCGGCGAAGTACCTGAAGACGATCAGACGAACCGGGCTGGGCAAAAGCCTGTTCGCCGAGATGCGCTACCGCGAAGACGGCTCCGAGAACCCGGACTTCATCCTCAACAAGCCGGCCTACCGGAACGCCAAGATCCTGGTGTGCGGCGACAATTTCGGCTGCGGCTCGTCCCGGGAGCACGCTCCCTGGGCGCTGGCCGATTTCGGCATCCGCTGCGTGATCTCCACGAGCTTCGCCGACATCTTCTTCAACAACTGTGCGAAGAACGGCATCCTGGCGATTACGGTCTCGCCGGAGGATCTGGAGAAGCTGTTCGAGGATGCCGAGCGCGGCTCGAACGCGACCCTGTCGATCGATCTTGAAGCCCAGACGATCAAGGGTCCGGACGGCGGCGTCCTGCATTTCGACATCGAGGCCGGCCGCAAGCACAACCTGCTGAACGGCCTCGACGAGATCGGCCTGACGCTGGAGCGCGCGTCCGCCATCGACGCCTACGAGCAGAAGCTCGCCCAGCGGGAATGGGCCTGAGAGCTATCGCACCGCGCCGCGCCTGTCCTCCGGGCGGCGGACCCGGCGCTGCCGTTCGCTTCGCGCTCAGCCGCCCTCCCCGGTGAAGGCCTCGAACGCACGAGCCGTGTAGACCAGGGCAGCCCCTGCGTTCAGCGCCACCGCGACGCCCAGCGCCTCCACCACTTCTTCCTTGGTCGCCCCGGCCTTGCGGGCGGCCTCGGAATGGACGGCAATGCAGCCGTCGCAGCGGGTGGTCACCGCGACCGCGAGTGCGATCAGCTCCCGGGTCCTGGCGTCGAGCTTTCGTTCCGTGGGGACCGCGGACGCCAACTGGTCGTGTGCCTTCAGCAGCGCCGGACTGACTTCACCGATGCGCCCGAGCGTGGTCATCAGCTCGGCACCGTACTGGTTCCAATCCTTCATCATGCGTCTACCTCCCAGTTTGTATCGCCTCGCCGCGTTCGGATGAGGTGGCTGTCAACCTACTGGTTGGTAGATAATCGGGTCAAGTCTGTGCGTTGGCCTCACGCTTCGTTAACCCACATGTCGCCTGAATCGGCGCCCAGACTCCGCTCCGCTGCCTTGAGGATCGCCAGCATGCCGAAGCATTCGACGGGACCGAGATTCGCGCGCGCACTCGGGCTGTTCGCTGGCATCGCGAGCCTGCCTCTGGCAACCCTGCCGGCGCGCGCCGATTTCGACAGCTGTCTCGCCGGGATCCAGGCGCAGGCGGCCGCTGCCGGCGTCTCGGCGCAGACCTTTCGGGCGGCTACGAGCGGCATCAGCTACGACGACAAGGTGATCGAGCTGTCCCAGGCGCAGCCCGAGTTCAAGACGCCGATCTGGGACTACATGGCGGCGCTGGTCGATGACGAGCGGGTCGAGGACGGGCGCGCCGCCATGCGCCAGAACGCGGCGGCCCTCGCTCAAGCCGAGGCCCGCTACGGTGTCGACCGCTACACCATCGCGGCGGTCTGGGGAGTCGAATCCAATTTCGGCAAGAACCTCGGCAAGATGCCGCTGGTGCAGTCGTTGGCGACACTTGCCTGTTCGAGCAACCGGCGCCGGGACTTTTTCCGCAACGAGCTGATCGCGACCCTTCGGATCATCGAGCGCGGCGACATCGCACCGGATCGCCTCACCGGCTCCTGGGCGGGCGCCTTCGGCCAGACCCAGTTCATGCCGAGCACTTATCACCGGCTCGCCGTGGACGGCGACGGCGACGGGCGGCGCGACGTGGTCGATTCGGTGGCCGACGCGGTCGGATCCACCGCCAACTTCCTGCACGTGGCCAAGTGGCAGCACGGACAGGTCTGGGGCTACGAGGTGAAGCTGCCCCGCGGCTTCAACGTCGCCGCCGCTGGGCGCAAGAACAAGAAGCCGATCGCCCACTGGGCCTCGCTCGGCGTGACCCGCGTCGACGGCCGCCCGCTCTCGGGTGAGGGGCCGGCTGGGATCATCGCGCCGGCTGGCATCGACGGGCCGGCTTTCCTGGTCACGAAGAACTTCGACGCGATCTACTCGTACAACGCCGCCGAATCGTACGGCCTCGCCATCGCGGTCCTGTCCGACCGGCTGCGCGGCAAGCCGGGCGTCCAGGCGGCTTGGCCGACCGACGATCCGCCCCTGTCCCGGGCCGAGCGGCGCGACCTCCAGACCCGCCTCGCCGCCCGCGGCTACGATGTCGGCGAGCCGGACGGCAAGGTCGGCCAGAAGACCCGCGACGCGATCAAGGACGTGGAGCGCAAGCTCGGCATGACCCCGACCGGCCGGCCCGGGGGCAAGGTCCTGGAAGCCCTGCGCGGCGGATGAGTCGACGGCTGATTTCGTCCGGCTCCCCGTTCGAGCGGGACTACGGTTATTCCCGCGCGGTGGTGGACGGGGACTGTGTCTACGTCTCCGGAACGACCGGTTACGATTACGCCACCATGACGATGCCAGAGGGCGCCGCCGAGCAGGCCGAGGCGTGCTGGCGCACCATCGGGGCGGTCCTCGCCGAGGCTGGGACCGGTCTCTCCGGCATCGTGCGGGCGACCTACTACGTCACTGACCGGGCGGATGCCGAGGCCGTGCTGGCGGTCTGCGGACGCGTGCTGGCTGAGGTGCGACCTGCGGCCACGATCGTCGTGTCGGGACTGCTGCGCCCCGAGATGCGGGTGGAGATCGAGGTGACTGCCCGAATCGGGTAAGCGCAGCCCGATAGCGCAGACAAAATCGGACGCGTCGCGAGACTGGCGCGCTGCGTCACCGCGCACGGCTCGAGACGATACCTCGGCGGATCCTCCCTGCCCGGCCGGCGGCCGGAAGCAAAAAGACCGGGCCGGCTGAGCCGGACCGGTCTGACACGCATCGGCTCGCTTCCGGCGCAAGCCGGAGCTGTACCGAAAACCTCACTCGGCTGCAGCGGGCGCCTCGGCCGGGGTATCCTTGGCCTTGTAGCGATCGGTGCGCTCGACGATGCGGGCCGACTTACCGCGGCGGTCGCGCAGGTAGTACAGCTTGGCGCGGCGCACCTTACCGCGGCGGGCAACTTTGATCGAATCGATCATCGGGGAATGCACCGGGAAGACGCGCTCGACGCCCTCACCGTACGAGATCTTGCGGACCGTGAAGCTCTCGTTGAGGCCGCCGCCCGAGCGGGCGATGCAGACGCCCTCGTAGGCCTGAACGCGGGTGCGCTCGCCTTCCTTCACGCGGACGTTGACGATGAGCGTGTCGCCCGGCTCGAAATCCGGGATGGTCTTGGCGAGGCGCGCGACTTCCTCGCGCTCCAACTGCTCGATGATGTTCATGACAAAGCTCCGGCCGTTGCGCCGCGCCGCCCCTCATGGGCTACGGGCACCAGGATTTCGGCGATCCTGTTGTGAGTTGGGCGGGTCCATACAGGATCGTCGCCGGCTTGTCGATTGCCGATGCGCGCCACCGGGGATCGAGCCGCTCCGGCCTCTTACGGCTCGGTCCCCGCTTCCGGCAGCACGCAGCCCGACAGGAAGGTCGCGAGGTCGTCCGTAATGTGGTCGATATGGGGCTCGCGCACCGCCTCCTGCTCGAACGCTTCGCGGAAGGGGTCGACGATCTTGGGCACGACCAGGACGGTCGCCATCCCAAGGTCGTGCGGCACGGCGAGGTTGCGGGCGATATCCTCGAACAGGGCGGCGCGGGTCGGCTCGACACCGTGCGCCCGCAGGAACCGCTCGTAGGTCGCCCGCTCGGGTTTCGGGACGAAGTCGGCGGCGGCGATGTCGAACACGTCCTCGAAATGGTCGAGGATTCCGAGCTTGGCCGCCACGTTCTCGGCGTGGCGGCGCGATCCGTTGGTCAGGATCAGCTTGCGCCCCGGCAGCCGCTCGATCGCGTCGCCGAGATCCTTGTCGAGCTTGATCGTCGAGTGGTCGATGTCGTGAGCGAAATCGAGAAACTCGTGAGGATCGACTCCCGCCTCCACCATCAGCGCCTTCAGGGTGGTGCCGTAGCGATGGTAGAAGTGCTTCTGCAGGGCGCGGGCCGACATCCCGTCGAGCCCGTAAAGCCGCATCACGTAGAGGGTGATGCGCTCGTCAACCTGCGGCCAGACCCGTGCGTCGCTCGGGTAGAGCGTGTTGTCGAGGTCGAACACCCAGGTGTCGACGCCGGCGAACCCGCGCGATGTGGATGTTGTGAACTGTGCCTTGCCGGGGTGATGCACCGGATCCCTTCGGAGTCGTGGTCCCCTGTGGAAAGTTGTGGACCTTAACGGTCAAGCTCGCAAGGCAGGCTTGCATTGGGCTTGGCCCCACCGGGGAGACGACAATGCGCGACCGGAGCGGAAGTTGCCGCCCCGAATCGCCATTCGCTTCTGCCGATCGCGACGCGCGGGTCGTCAGCCGCGCCGGATCAGCGTACCGGCACCGTAATCGGTGAACAGCTCCAGCAGCACCGCATGGTTGACCTTGCCGTCGAGAATCACGACCGCCTCGACGCCGCGCTCGATCGCGTACATGCAGGTCTCGATCTTGGGGATCATGCCGCCCGTGATGGTGCCGTCCGCGATCAACCGACGGCAATCCTCCACCGTCAGCTCGGGAATCAGCTTCTTGTCCTTGTCGAGCACGCCCGGGACGTCGGTGAGCAGCAGCAGCCGCTTGGCCCGGAGCGCTCCGGCGATGGCGCCCGCGAAGGTGTCGGCGTTGACGTTGTAGGTCTGCCCGTCGGCCCCGTAGGCCACGGGAGCGAGGACCGGGATCAACTCCGCCTTCAACACTGCGTCGAGGACGCCGCGCTCGACATGCTCGGGCTCGCCGACGAGGCCGAGATCGACCGTCTGCTCCACCTGACTCTGAGGATCGATGACGGTCTTCGTGGCCCGCTTGGCGCGGACCATGTTCCCGTCCTTGCCGCAGAGGCCGATGGCCCGGCCGCCCTCGGCCGAGATCCAGCCGACGATCTGCTTGTTGATCAGGCCGGCCAGAACCATCTCGACCACCTCGACGGTGGCCTCGTCTGTGACCCGCAGGCCGCCACGGAACTCTGACTGGATGCCGAGCCGGTCGAGCATCCTGCCGATCTGAGGGCCACCGCCGTGCACGACGATCGGCTTCAGGCCGGACTGCTCCAGGAGAACGATATCCTCGGCGAAATCCTCGGCCGCCGCCCGGTCGCCCATGGCGTGGCCACCGTACTTGATGACCACGATCTCCTGATCGTAGCGTTGCATATGAGGCAGCGCTTGGGCCAGGACCTCGGCACGCACGTGCACGTTGGGCAATTCGGTCATCGCGGTCCTTCGCCGATCCTTAGGTCGGGGCTTCGGGGCGGATTCGCGACCTCCCCGGTCGGGCGGTGGCGCTTCTACAGGAAGCCGTTCGCGCTGCGAAGCCGCGCCCGCGCAAGATAGCGGCGCGGCCTGGGCGGCAAAGGCCCGGAGGCTGACGCGCAGGATCCGGATTCGCGGCTGTCAAACAACATTCACCCTTGTGGGGGTGTTGCATCCTGGCGACAGACTGGAGCAGATCCGGCATGGTCCAGGTTGCATCACAGCCGCTGCCGGACCATGCTGCATTGCAGCAAGCCGCGCGGCGGGCTGCCGGAGGGCCGGATGCGGATTGCCATGATAGGGGCCGGATATGTCGGCCTGGTCTCCGGAGCGTGCTTGGCCGATTTCGGCCACAGCGTGGTGTGCATCGACCGCGATCCGGACAAGATCACGAGCCTGAACGCCGGCCGCATGCCGATCTACGAGCCGGGGCTGGACGCGCTGGTGGCCGAGAACGTGCGCCAGGGCCGGCTTGCGTTCAGCACATCCATGCGGGATGCCGTCGCCGAGGCCGACGCGGTGTTCATCGCGGTGGGCACACCGTCGCGCCGCGGCGACGGCTTCGCCGACCTGAGCTTCGTGTTCGACGCCGCCCGGGAGATCGCCGCGGCCGTGTCGGGCTTCACCGTGGTGGTGACCAAATCCACCGTCCCGGTGGGCACCGGCGACGAGGTCGAGCGGATCATCCGGGAGATGCGGCCCGATGCGGACTTCGCCGTCGTGTCGAATCCGGAGTTCCTGCGCGAGGGCGCGGCGATCGCCGACTTCAAGCGGCCCGACCGCATCGTGGTCGGCGCCGAGGAGGCGCGCGCCGAGGCGGTGATGCGCGAGGTCTACCGGCCGCTCTACCTCAACGCCGCGCCGATCCTGGTCACGAGCCGCCGCACCGCCGAGCTGACCAAGTACGCCGCCAACGCGTTCCTGGCCGCCAAGATCACCTTCATCAACGAGATGGCCGACCTGTGCGAGGAAGTCGGGGCCGATGTGCAGGCGGTGGCCCGGGGCATCGGGCTCGACAACCGGATCGGCCCGAAGTTCCTGCATGCCGGGCCGGGCTATGGCGGCTCGTGCTTTCCCAAGGACACGCTGGCGCTGGTCAAGACCGCCCAGGATGCCGGCACGCCCCTGCGGCTGGTCGAGACCGTGGTGGCGGTCAACGACCAGAGGAAGCGCGCCATGGCGCGCAAGGTGATCAAGGCCTGCGGCGGCACCGTGCGCGGCAAGACCGTCGCGCTGCTCGGCCTGACCTTCAAGCCCGACACCGACGACATGCGCGACGCGCCGTCGCTGGCGATCATCGCCGGCCTAAAGGATGCGGGCGCGACGGTGCGGGCCTACGATCCCGAAGGGATGGAGCACGCGCGGGCGCTGATGCCAGCTGTGGACTACGCCGAGGATCCCTATGCCTGCGCGGAGGGGGCCGACGCCCTGGTGATCGTGACCGAGTGGAACGCGTTCCGGGCGCTCGACCTCGCGCGGCTGCGCCAGACCATGTCGTCGGCAGAGTCCGCGCCCGTGCTGGTCGACCTGCGCAACATCTACGATCCCGAAAGCGCCGGACGGCACGGCTTTACCTATTGCGGCGTCGGGCGAAGCAAGGAGAGCGCGGCCCGCAACGCATCCTGATCGTCGCCGGAACGGGGCCGCGCATCGACATTCCTGTGGCGGGCCTGCCTGGCCCTTCGAAGATCTCTTCCGGAATCGAGCGCGCCGCCGCTAGACGCTCTCCAGCCGAGGTGGCGCAACTGTGGCTTTCTGATGATTGCGCACGCGTCTCAACAGCCAGTCGAGAGGTTCAATCTTAGCCTTCTCGCCGCAGGCATTGGATAAACCCGTGATGAATACATGTCACAGCCTCCGGCAATTTCGCCACGCAGGGATGACCTCGCGTCCAGGCTGGTTGGACACCGCAATGGTGCCACAGTAAGGGGTGAGAGGGTACTCACTCGTCGAGAGCCGAGCCGACTTCCGATAACGAGCGTGTGCGAACCGAACGTGACACAACGTACAGACATTGCGATCGTCGGACGCGCATGCCGACTGCCCGGGGCCCCCAGCGTCGACGGGCTATGGCAACTCCTGTCTGAGGGCCGCTGCGCCGTCAGCAAGGTTCCGGCCGATCGTTTCTCCCTTGAGCGGTTTGCGCATCCGCGCGCCCACGAGCGCGGAAAGAGCTATACTTGGGCGGCCGGTGTCATCGACGACGTGTGGTCGTTCGATCCGGCGGTCTTCGGCATCTCGCCGCGCGAGGCCGAGCAGATGGATCCGCAGCAGCGAATGCTGCTGGAGTTGACCTGGGAAGCCCTGGAGGATGCGGGCCTGCGTCCGTCCAGCGTGGCCGGCAGCAACATCGGTGTGTTCGTCGGCGCCTCGTCCCTCGATTACGGCAACTTGCGCATCCTCGATGCGGCGTCGGGCGACGCCTACGCGGCCACCGGCAACACGCTCTCGATCATCTCGAACCGGATTTCCTACATCTTCGACCTGAAGGGTCCGAGCTTCACGGTTGACACCGCCTGCTCGTCCTCGCTCGTCGCCTTCGACAACGCCGTGCAGGCGATCCGGTCGGGCCGCGTGGACACCGCGGTGGTCGCCGGCGTCAACGTGCTGGCGAGCCCGTTCAACTTCATCTGCTTCTCCAGCGCGCAGATGCTCTCGCGCACCGGCCTGTGCCAGGCGTTCTCGAAGAACGCCGACGGCTACGTGCGCTCAGAGGGCGGCGTGGTGTTCGTGCTGCAGTCGGCGGAAGCCGCACGGCGCAACGGCGCCACCGTGCGCGCCATGGTGGCGGCCTCGGGGATCAACTCCGACGGGCGCACCACCGGCATCTCGCTTCCCTCGGGCTACGCGCAGGGTGCCCTGCTGGAGAAGGTCTATCGCGAGGCCGAGATCCGGCTCGACGATCTCGCCTTTATGGAGGCGCATGGCACCGGCACGCCGGTGGGCGATCCGATCGAAGCCTCGGCCATCGGCTCGAAGCTCGGCCGCGGCCGGCAGGCGCCGCTGCCGATCGGCTCGATCAAGACCAATATCGGCCACACCGAGCCGGTCTCCGGCCTCGCCGGCCTGATGAAGGCGACGCTGGCGCTGGAGCACAACCTCGTGCCGCCGTCGCTGCACGCAGCCGAACTGAATCCCGAGATCCCGTTCGGCGAGCTGAACCTGCATGTCGTGCGGGAGGCCATGCCGATCAGCCGCGGTTCGCGCGAGCGCTTCGCGGGCGTGAACTCCTTCGGCTTCGGCGGCACCAACGCCCACGTGGTCATCACCGATGCGCCGGCCTGGGCCAAGGCTGCCGAAACTGCGCCCGAGCCCACCGCCCAGGTGCTGCTGCTCTCGGCCCAGAGCCGGGCCGCGCTGAACGAGCTGGCCCTCGACTATGCCGAGCGCCTCGAGGCTCAGCCCGAGCAGGTCGCGACCGTGGCTGCCGCGGTCGCGCACCGGCGCGAGCGCATGCCGGCCCGCCTGGCCATCGCGCTCGACGGCAAGGCCGATGTGACCGCAGCCCTGCGCGCCGTCGGCGAGGGCGAGGACACGCAGGACGCCTTCACCGGCACCGCGGTCGACCGGGTCGCCGAAGTGGCGTTTGTCTATTCGGGCAATGGCAGCCAGTGGGCCGGCATGGGTCGCGAGGCCTATGAGGAGAATCCTGCGTTCCGCGCCGCCTTCGACCGCATCGACACCCTGTTCCAGGCCTATTCGGATTGGTCGCTGAAGGAGGCGCTGTACGCCGATGACCTGGACAAGCGCCTCGTGCTCACCAGCGTCTCGCAGCCGCTGATATTCGCCATCGAGAGCGCCTCCACGGCCGCGCTCAAGGCCAAGGGCCTGATCCCGTCCTACGTCCTCGGCCACAGCGTGGGCGAGATCGCGGCCGCCGAGGCCGCCGGCATCCTGAGCCTGGAGGATGCGGTCCGGGTTATCTACTACCGCAGCCACCATCAGGAGACGACGCACGGCCAGGGCACCATGGCGGTGCTGCTGATGCCGTCCGAGGAGGTCGAGGCCTTCCTCAAGGATTACCCGACCCTCGACATCGCCGCCTACAACAGCCCCAAAGCCGTCACAGTCGCCGGGCCGGTGGCCGATATCGACGCCGCCATCAAGGCCCTGTCGCGCAAGCGCCGCCGCGGCCGCAAGCTCGACCTCGCCTACGCCTTCCACGGACGGCTGATGGACCCGACCGAGAAGCCGCTGCTGCGCGACCTCGCAGGGCTTAAGGCCCGGGCTGGCACCACCGCGATGGTCTCCACCGTCACGGGCAGCGTGCTGGACGGCACCAACTTCGGCGCCGGCTACTGGTGGCGCAACATCCGTGAGCCGGTGCGCTTCTGCGAGGCCGTGCAGGACGCCACCCGCCGCGGCGCCCGCGTCTTCGTCGAGGTCGGCCCGCGCGCGACCCTGATGTCCCACGTCGGCGACGCGGTCGAGCCGCTCGGCATCGAGACCGCCACAGTCGGCGTGATGCACCGCAAGGCCTCCGGGGGCGACCCGATCGCCAAGGCGGTCAGCGCCGCCCTGGTCCAGGGTGCGCAGGTCGACGAGAGCCTGCTGTTCGGCGACGCGCCGAAGGGCGACGTCCGCCTGCCCACCTATCCGTGGCAGCGCCGCACGTTCCGCCTCGCCGACACCACCGAGGGCGTCGGCGCGATGAGCCCCCGCCCCTACCACCCGCTGATCGGCTCGCGCACCGCGTATGACGGCCTGGAGTGGAACGGCTTCGTCGATCCGGTGACCGTGCCCGAACTGGAGGACCACAAGGTCGACGGCCAGGTGATCATGCCCGGCGCCGGCTTCGTCGAGATGGCGCTCGCCTGCGTCCGCGAGGCCCTGCGCGACGACGAGGTCGTGCTGGCCGATTTCGAGATCGTCGCGCCGATGGTGTTCGCCGAGGACGCCCTGCGCGAGGTCGCGGTCCGCCTGTCAGGCTCCGGCAACGGCATCCAGGTGCTGAGCCGCCCGCGCCTGACCCAGACCCCCTGGCAGCTGCACGCCCAGGCCAAGATCGTCGAGGGTACCTTCTCGGCCCCGAACGCGCCGGACATCGACGGCTTCAGCTTCGAGACCGCCGGCGACCACGTGCTCACCGGTGACGCGCTGTACGCCAAGGCCCTCGCCTCGGGGCTCGCCTTCGGCCCGAGCTTCCAGCAGGTTGCGATGAGCGCCCGGCTGGACGACGCCACCATCGTGTCGGATCTGCTCCCGGCCGAGCCCGACAGCCGCTACGGCTTGGTGCCGAACCGGCTCGACGCCTGCTTTCACGGGCTGATCCTGCTCTTCGCCGACCTGCTCGGCGAGAACGGCGGCAAGGCCTACATTCCGGTGCGCTTCGGCGAGGTGCGGCTGCTGCGCCCCGGCGCGGTGATCACCCGCTCGATCATCCGGACCCGCCGCTGCAACGAGCGCTCGATCCTGGCCGACTTCACGCTCCTCGATGCCGAGGGGGCCGTGGTCGCCACGATCCGCGAGGGCCGGTTCCAGGCCTTGCGCGCCAAGAGCGGCGGCGACCTCTCGGCCTTCGCGATCTCGCAAGTGCCGGAGCTCGCCACCGAGCCGACCGCGATCCCGATGGAGCGCCGTCCGAGCGTGGCCGCGCGGCTGCGCCCGCTGGCCGCCGAGGCGAAGGGACCGGCCGATGCCGCCCTGTCGCCGGGCCATCTCCTGCTCGAGGGCTGGGCGACCTCGCTGGCCTATCGCCTCGCCTCGGGCTTGGCGCAGGGCGAGACCGTCTCGGCCGCCGACCCGCGCGTGCCGGAGGCCCTGCGCCCCTGGCTGCTCAACGCTCTCTACGCCCTGGAGAGCAGCGGCCTGGCTGAGCGCGTAGGTGAGAACTGGACGCTGGGCGACGGCTCCGCGCTGCCGGCGCCGGACGAGATCATGCGCTGGATCGCGGGCGACCACCCGGATCTCTCGGCCGAGCTCGTCCTGATCGCCGATGTCGGCGCCTTGGTCGACCGCCTGCTGGCGGGCGAGCTGGCGGAGGCCCCGAGCCTGCCGCAGGGTGCCATCGACGCCTTCGTGCTGCGCTCGGCCACCGCGCGCCACGCGGCCGATGTGGTCGCCGTGCTGTTCGAGCGGAGCCTCGGGCAGCTTCCGAAGGAGCGGGCGCTGCGCGTCCTCCAGGTCGGTTTCGGTCCTCTCTCCGCCCAGGCGGCGAGCTTTGCCGAGGCCGCCGAGGCCCGGCTCACGGTGTTCGAGACCGACCGCCGCCTTGCCGAGCGCGCCCGCCTGTCGCTGGGCCGTGCCGCGACCGTGGTCGAGACCGCCGAGGACCTCGCCCCTGCGAGCTTCGATCTGATCCTGGCCTCGGGCAGCCTGCACCGCGCCGAACGCGCCCTGCCGGGCCAGCTCGCCGGCGCGCTCGCCACCGGCGGCCTGCTGGTGGCCGTGGAGCCGGGCGCCTCCCTGTTCCGCGACCTCGTGTTCGGCCTCACGGGCGGCTGGTTCGAGGAGGCCGTCGGCGGCCTCCCCGTCGGCCGGCTGGAGGACATCGAGGGCTGGCAGCGCAATCTCAGCGCCCACGGCCTCGTCAAGGTCGCGGTGGAGCGCGCCGCCTCCGCCAACGGCGATGACCTGCTGCTGCTGGCCGAGGCGCCGGTGCGCCCGGGCCCGGCCCCCGCGCAGAGCTTCGCCTTCGTGATCGGTTCGGACGACGAGTTCGCGGCCGAGACCGCTTCGTCCCTCGCGACGCTGCTGGTCGCGGGCGGCGTGCACGTCTCGATCATCCTCGACTCCGAGACCTCGCTGATGGAGCTGGAGAAGGAGACCCCCGACACGGTGGTGTTCCTGGCCGGCGCCTTCACCCGCGGCGGCGAGGCGGCCGAGCGGCTGCGCGACCGCTGCCTCAGCCTGAAGCGCTGCACCGAGCATCTCGGCGCACGCCAGACCCGCCTCTGGGTGGTGGCCCCAGGTGCCACCCGTGACCGCGGCGGCCAGACCACCAATATCGAGGCCGGCGTGTGGGCCTTCTCCCGCACCCTGGCCAACGAGGCCCCGAACCTCGACGTCCGCCGCATCGACCTCTCCCCTGAGATGTCGTCAAAGCGGGCCTCCGAGCGCCTGCGCGACCTCATCCTCTCCGGCACCCCGGAGACCGAGATCGTGCTGGACGACGAGCGGACCCAGGTCGTGCGCTTCCATGCCGGCCGGCCGAAGCACCGGGATCCAGCGGATGCCGTCCCGGCCGAGGCGGCGCGCCTGGAGCGCAGCAACACCGGCGGCCTCAGCGAGATGGTCTGGGGTCCGGCCGAGCGCCGCGCCCCCGGCAAGGGCGAGATGGAGATCGCGGTCGAAGCCACAGGCCTCAACTTCCGCGATGTTCTCTGGGCGCTCTCGATGCTGCCCGAGGAGATTCTGGAAGACGGCTTCGCCGGCCCCCGTCTCGGCCTCGAATGCGCCGGTCGCGTCACGGCCGTCGGTCCGGGCGTGAAGGGCTTCAAGGTCGGCGACCCGGTGGTCGCCTTCGCCCAGTCGGGCTTCGCCACGCATATTGTCGTGCCTGACCTCGTCGTCGCGCCGATGCCGCACGGCCTCGACCCGATGGCTGCTGCCACCGTACCGGTGGCCTTCCTCACCGCCTATTACGGCCTCGTCTCCTGTGCCCGGATGCGGCGCGGCGAATGGGTGCTGGTCCATGGCGGCGCGGGCGGTGTCGGTCTCGCGGCCCTCCAGATCGCCAAGTTGAAGGGCGCGCGGGTCATCGCCACCGCCGGCTCCCGCGAGAAGCGGGCGCTCGTGAAGGCGCTGGGCGCCGAGCACGTGCTCGACTCCCGCTCGCTGGCCTTCGTGGACGAGATCCGGGCGATCACGGGCGACGGCGTCGACATCGTGCTAAACAGCCTGTTCGGCGAGGCGATGGAGCGCTCGCTCAACGCGCTGCGGCCCTTCGGCCGCTTCGTCGAGCTGGGCAAGCGCGACTACGTCGCCAACACCCATATCGGCCTGCGCCCGTTCCGGCGGAACCTCAGCTACTTCGGCGTCGATCTCGATCAGGTGATCCAGCACCAGGGCGACGACGGCGCGCGGATGTTCCGCGAGGTGATGGCGCTGTTCAACGACGGCGGCCTCAAGCCCCTGCCGTACCAGCCCTTCACGGCGGCCGAGACCTCGGACGCGTTCCGGCTGATGCAGCAATCGGGGCATATCGGGAAGATCGTGATCAGCCCGCCCAAGGCCGGCACGATCATGAAGGACACCGGCCGGCCGTTCACGGTCTCGGCCGAGAGCGTCCACCTCGTGACCGGCGGCCTCGGCGGCTTCGGCCTGGAGGCAGCGCGCTGGTTGGCCGACAAGGGCGCGAAGCACATCGTGCTCTCCGGTCGCAAGGGCGCTGCCACCGAGGAGGCCAAGGCGGCGGTTGCCGAGCTGGCCGGGCGTGGCGTGAAGGTCGAGGCCAAGGCCGTCGACATCACCAGCCGCTCGGCGGTGGATCGCCTGATCGCGGAGATCGAGCAGGGCGGCCGGAAGCTCGCCGGCGTGCTCCACGCCGCGGCGGTGCTCCAGGACGGCCTGATCGCCAACATCGACGTCGCGGCGCTCGACGCGGTGATCGGGCCGAAGGTGATCGGCGCCCATCACCTGGACGCCGCGACCCGGGACCGGAGCCTCGACTACTTCGTCCTGTTCTCCTCGGCGACGACCTTCATCGGCAACCCCGGCCAGGGCTCCTATGTGGCCGCCAACGGCTTCATGGAGGGCTTGGCGCGGCAGCGCCGCCGCCGCGGCTTGCCCGCGCTGGCGGTGGCCTGGGGCGCCATCGGCGATGTCGGCATGCTCGCCCGCAACCGGGCGGTCATGGAGGGCCTCGCTGGCCGCGTCGGCGTCACGCCGATGGAGGCTCGCCGCTGCCTTGACCTTATGGCCGAGGCTCTGGAGGGCCAGGGCACGTCTCCGGACGAGGCGGTGATCGCCATCGCGGCGATGCACTGGGGCAAGGCGCGCGAGCGGCTCGCCACCATGCGCTCGCCGAGCTACGCCGAACTCGGATCGGACCAGCAGGCCGAGGCCGGCGGCGTCCAGGCGATCAACATCGCGGCGCTCCTCAAGGGGGGCGACCTCGACGCGGTCCGCAAGACCGTGTCGGACGCGATCGTCGAGGACATCGCCCGCATCCTGCGCCTGCCGAAGGACGACATCAGCCGCGTGCGTCAGCTCTCGGAGATCGGCCTCGACTCTCTGATGGGTGTCGAGCTGGGTGCCAGTCTGCAGGAGCGCTTCGCCCTCGACGCGCCGCCCGCGGGGCTTTCGTCGGGCATGACCGTCAACGAGCTGTCGGAGTCCTTAATTCAGGCGGTTTCCGCGCCTATGGACGAGACGGCCGGCGTCGCGATGAGCCTCGTCTCGAAGCATGTCGGCGGTGAGGTCGATGCGCAGATGATCGCGCCTCTCAAGGAACTCATCGAGCAGACGTCCAGCGAGATCAAAGAGACGAACTCATGACCGACACGGCACGGCCGGACGGCGGGCGCGCGGCGCTTGCCGGCTTCGTGACCAACCGGCTCGGGCGCGCCACGCCGCGCCCGGCCCCCGTCAAGGCGGCCTCCCCCGCCGGCAAGTCGGCGGCGCAGAATTTCGAGAACCTGCCGGGTTACCGCGAGCTCAAGCTCCAGCGTCAGGCGGCCGACCTGATCGGCCTGGGCAACCCGTTCTTCCGCGTCCACGACGCCAAGGCGGGCGCGACCACGCGGATCGACCAGAAGACCTTCACCAACTTCTCGTCTTACGATTATCTCGGCCTGAACGGTCACCCGCGGGTGAGCAACGCCGCCCGGGAGGCGATCGACGCCTACGGGACCTCCGCGTCGGCGAGCCGGGTGGTCGCGGGCGAGCGGCCGGGTCACATCAGCCTCGAGCAGGCGCTGGCCAAGCACTACCGCTCCGAGGGCTGCGTCGTGATGGTGAGCGGGCACGCCACCAACGTCACGACGATAGGCGCCCTGCTGGAAGCCGGCGACGTGATCTTCCACGACGCCCTTTCCCATAACAGCATCGTCACCGGCGCGCAGCTCTCGGGCGCCCAGCGGCGCTCCTTCGCGCACAACGACCTCGACGCCCTGGAGACCCTGCTCCAGTCGACCCGCCACGAGCACCGCCGGGCGCTGATCGTGGTCGAGGGCCTGTACAGTATGGACGGCGACGCGCCGGACCTTGCGGGCCTTGTCGCCTTGAAGAAGCGCTACGACGCGTGGTTGATGGTCGACGAGGCGCACGGCCTCGGCGTCACCGGCCGCACCGGCGCGGGGCTGTTCGAGCATTGCGGTGTCGACCCGAAGGAGGTCGACATCTGGATGGGCACGCTGTCGAAGACGCTCTCGACCTGCGGCGGCTACATCTGCGGCCCGATCGCGTTGATCGAGTACCTCAAGCACACGGCCGGCGGCTTCGTGTACAGCGTCGGCATGTCGCCGCCGCTCGCCGCCGCCGCCGAGGCGGCGCTCGCGGTGATGCATGCCGAGCCCGAGCGGGTCGAGCGCCTGCGCCAGAACGGCACCCTGTTCCTGGCGACCGCCAAGAAGCTCGGCCTCGATACCGGCTTCAGCCTCGGGCTGGCCGTGGTGCCGATCATCGTGGGCGACTCGCTGAAGGCCGTCACCCTGTCGGACCGGCTCTATCGCCGGGGCATCAACGTGCAGCCGATCATCCACCCGGCGGTGCCGGAGCGGGCCTCGCGTCTGCGCTTCTTCCTGACCTCCGAGCACACCCCGGACCAGATCCGCGACACCGTGAACGCGGTTGCCGAGGAACTGGCAGCGATCGACAAGGGCGGCTCGCTGATCGAGCAGCTACTGGCCAAGCGGACCTGAACACCCAGCCGTCCGGGCGACAAACGATAAAACAAGCAGGGCGCGGATTGCATCCGCGCCCTGCTTTGCATGGAACGTCCTCCGGGAACCGCTGGCCCGGAGGCCGGCAGTGATCGCTACTTCGTGTAGGCGTAGGCGGTCGCTGCCGAGGCGAGCGGCCCGGTGAGGCCGTTGAAGGCGGAGAGCACCTTCTGGACTTCGGTGAAGGGAGCGTTGGAGACGTAGACCAGGTCGCGGTTGCGCATCCGGAACGCCTGGGAGACGAACAGGCTGTTGGGGTCGCGCATGTTGATCCGGTAGACCACCGGCACCAGCGGCGTGCCGAGCAGTTTCGAGCCGGGGCTGAGCCGGCGCACCACGCTGGCCGGCTCGAAGCGGAAGATGAACGTGCCGGCCGGGTCGGCGGCGAAGTCCGACAGGCCGCGCGCCTTGGCCAGCGCCTGTGCCAGGGTGATGCCGTCGGCCTGGAACGGCAGCTCGGTGCTGTTGCCCAGCGCGCCGACCGCGATGAAGGTCTGCGGGTCGCGCACCAGGGTGAGCACGTCGTTGGGCCGCAGGTAGATGTTCTCCCGCGGGTTGGACACCACCGTGGTCAGCGGCACCGTGGCGGTGACCGGCCCGCGCGAGAGCCGCACGAAGGTCTCGTTGATCGGCGAGCGGTTGCCGCCGGCGGCCGCGATCACGTCGAGGATGCGGTCGCCGTGGCCCGACAGCGGCAGGCGCGCGCCGGCCGCGCCCTCGCCGGTGACGGTGACCGCCTGGCTGATCGGCCGGGTGACCGAGACCAGCACCTGCGGCTGGATGGCCTTGCCGGCCAGTTCGTTCTCGATCAGCGCCTGGACGTCCTGGGTGCGGCGGCCGGCGACCTTGATGCGCCCGGCATAGGGCACCGAGATGGCGCCGTCGCGCCCGACCGGCTGCTCGGGGATCAGGGCGGATTTGGAGCCGGCCGAGAACCGGTCGGCGACCAGCGGGCCCGAGAACAGGCCGCCGGATCCGGCTTCCCAGATCGAGACCGAGACCATGTCGCCGATGCCGATGACCGGCTCGGCCGAGGGGCGGTGGTCGCCGAACGAGGCGAGCAGGCTGTCCAGAGGCCGGCCGCGCAGGGCCTCGACTACGGCGGGGGTGACGTCGATGATCTCGTAGCGGGCCAGAAGCCCCCCGTCCGCCGTGGCCATCTCCGCCCCAGACTGGATCGCGCTCGCCGTCGGACCCGCCGCAGGCAGGTACGTGCAACCGCCGACAGAGCCCGCCGCCAGGGCGGCCATCAGCGCGGTGCGCGCCGTCTTACGCAGCATCACAGAGAGTTCTCCTCGCCGGTCCGCGCGCCATCGCTGGCACCGGCCGGGACATCCAGGGTGACCGCCAAACGCTGCGATCGCTTTAACGGCCGAGCCGAACGGGCGGCCGCCTGTCGGACGGCCGCGCTATCCGCCGGCAATGCGTCACCAGCGTGGCACGGCCACGCTTATGACGCGCAAGCTTAACCTTATCAGGTTCCCGCGGCGATGTCCGCAGGCACGGCGGCGAGCGTCCCGCGCAGCTGCCGCCCCAGAACGTCGGCGGCGATGTCGGCCCGGCGCGGAGGGGCCGGCGGACGTCCGAAGCGGAACAGGGCGTATTCTGTTGTCTGCCCCCCGAAGCCTGGCTTGCAGGTCGGCAGGGAGGGGGCGTGGTCGCCGAACACGCAGAGCGTGATGGTCTCGCCCCGCTCGCGGGCCAGGGCGTCGAGCCCGGCCACGAGGTTCTCGACCATCCGGCCGGTATTGGCGACATGGTGGAGGTACTGCCCCTCCGGGGCGTCGATGCCGGGGAGCCGGCCGGGCTTCCAGGGACCGTGATTCTCCATGGTCACGCAGAACAGGAACAGCGGCGTGCGCCGCGCCCGGACCTCGTCGAGGAGGCGCTCGCCCAGGGCGACGTCCCCGACATAGGGACCGACCCGGGGGGCCCCCTCAAAGGCCTCGCCCATCACGAGGTCCTTGAAGCCGAAAGACTCCATCACCCGCGCCCTCCGGAAGAAGTCCCGGTGGAACGGGTGCAGGAACACGGTCCCGTAGCCGCGCGCGCGCGCCAGCCGGGCTAGGCTCGTCGGCTCGTCGCCGCTGCGGGACGTGTAGGGATCGTACCGGCCGAAGCCGAGGGTGTCGGAGGGCCGTCCGGTGAGCACCGCGTGCTCGCTGCGCATCGTATAGGCGCCGTGCGCCGGGACCCGGAGGCGCCCGTATTGGGCTGAGCGGGTGCGGAACAGGTCGATCGCCGGCAGCGGCGCGCCGCCCAGCCGTGCTGGGTCGATGAACGATTCGAGCTGGATCACCACCACCACGTCGTCGCCAGGCCCGGCGGGCAGCAGGGGCGCCTCGGGCACCGGTTCACTGCCCGCCAGGGCCCGGGCGGTGTAGCCCAGAAGGCTCGCCGGCAGGCCGACCCGGGCCACGTCCGCCTCCAGGTCGGGACGCGGGAACCAGCGGGCGATCAGCCGGGCGAGCGGCGGGCGCGGCGCGGTCCGCGCCAGCAGCCAGAGCAGCAGCGGCAGGCCGACCATGGCAAGGATGCGCGGGAGCGGAGCCGCCGGCAGGACGCTCGGCTCGGTCCGGTACCAGATCACGGTGGCCGCGAGGGTGAGGAGCGCCGGAACCGAGATGCGCGGATCCCAGAGCGGCGGGATGTAGTAGAGCTGCGGATGCCGCGGCACCTGCGGCAGGAGGGCGAAATCGCTGAACAGAAGCGGCTCACCGATCACCGAACGCTTCGCACGGCTGACGAAGATGAGCGCCCCCACCGAGATCACGCAGGTGAGCCCGGCGAGCCAGGGCCGCCACGAGAATTCGAACCAGAACAGCAGGACCAGCAGGTAACCCAGCAGCCGCACGCCCAGATCTCGCGGCGCGAGGCTGGCCCGCGTGACCGAATCGCCCGCGAACACCTCAAGGGCGAGGGACAGGGCGAGCGCGAGGCCGGTGGCAATGAGGAACGTTGTCAAGGCGCGAGCACTCGGCGTGGGGCGGGCCTGCTCTCCGCCGGGACATCAGCTTGTCCGGCCGGAAAGAGCGCGCTGTAGCAATGGGTTATGAGCCGTTCCTGATCCAGGATGATCAGGCCCGGCCCGCGGGCTTGCCGCTGATTCACAGCTTTAGCAGCAGGCGCCATCGCTTTGGTGTCGCACTAGGGCCACGTCCTACCGCGGACCGCCCCCGGCCTCGCGGCCGACGCCGCGGCGGTTGCGGAGCGCCCGCACGATCGGGTTGAACAGCCCGTAGCGCGCGCGCATCAGCAGATGGGCCGTGCGGCCGATGGAGAGGGCGCTACGCGGCGCCGCCTCCCGGGCCGCGCTCAGGCGGTCGAGAAGCTGCTCCGGGCTGCACGGCTTCATCGCCACGGGATCGAGGTAGCGCGGATAGAGGATCATCGCGCCGGCGACCAGCTCGTCGAGGCTCAGCTTTCGGCCGCGGTCGGCCCCCGGGGCGAGATCCTCCGACAGGCCCCATCCGGCGTAGAACGGGCGGCCATGCGTCGCCACCGTGAGCCCGCGGATCAGGGCCTCGAACCCCGCCAGCGACGTCATGGTCTCGACGTGATGCACCCGGTCGAGAAGGTCGACGATGCTGATGCCGGCCACGATCCGGTCGGCCAGCGTCAGCGCCTCCGCCTCCGGGATGATGCCCGGGCGGAAGCCTGCCTCCACGTCGGGATGCGGCTTGTAGAGCAGGAAGGCGTCCGGATTGCGCCGCCGCGCCGCCTCCAGCAGGGCCCGGTTCGAGCGGACCAGCGGGGAGCCGTGCCGCACCGAGGCGTCGTCCTCCACCTGCCCCGGCACCAGCACGATCCGCCGCCCGGCGGGCCAGTCGAGCGCCGCGGCGTCGAAACCGACATTATACTTGCTGAGCCGGCGCGCCACGACCTCCTCGCGCAGGCGCCGCGCCCGGGCGATGAGATCCGGGGTGAACTCGGATTCGGCGAGCAGCCGCTGCAGGCGGCTCTCCCGGCGCGGGTCGTAGTAGATGCCGAGATCGTCCACCACGATGGATGCGCCGGGCTGGAGGCTCGCGCCGAGGCCGACGGAGCGCAGGAATCCGTCCTCCACCCGGGCGAGCGGCAGGCCGGCCCTGGCGCAGGCCTCCTCCAGCTGGCCCGGTGCCCGGGTCGCCCAGGCGAGGATGCGGCCATTGTGGCGCCTTCCTGCCGCGACGGCGGCCTCGGCGGTCATGGTGTGGACCGGGTGCCCCGCGGGGCCGGCGCCGAGCACGTCGAGGGCCGGCCGCTTCCAGCGCGACATGCCGACATAGACGACGCGCCGGTCGTTCTCGGCGAAGCGCGCCGCGAGCCACGCCACCCGCTCGGCGCAGGCTTCGCGGCCGATCGGCGCCCGGGTCCAGGGATCGAGGTAGTGGATGCCGCCCTCCCCGCCGAACGGTACACCGTCGAGGGCAATCCGCAGGGACGCGAACCCGGTCTCCGGCCGGTCGTACGGGCTGAGGAGCGGCCCGGGCGCGACCACGAGGCGGCGGCGGCCCGCCACCGCCAGCAGGCGGTCCGGCAGGCTCCCCGTGCCCCAGACTGCGCCGACGGCGCCGGGGCGCGCCGGCGCGAAGGCGAGGCCCGTCGCAGCCTCGATCTCCGCCCGGAGGCCGTGGATCGTCCGGCCGGTCGCGTAGAGCGACGGGGTCGGTTCAGGGGACATGATCTGCGCGTCCGGCTCCGGTCGGTCGATAGGGTCCGCCCGCCTGTAGCGCATTTTCGCGCGGGAGGGATGGGCGTGGAAGGCGGGGACAACCTCGCCCGACGTCACGACTGCCACGGGCTGGAAAGGATTCGGACATATCGTCGCCGCGATTGCCCGCTCAATCCGCACCGTAGCCGCAGAAGCGCGACCGTTGCAGACGGGTCACGCCGGCGCGGAAAAGCCGTGCTGCGGCACAGCCTTGGATTGCCGGGCCGCTAGGCACCGTGCCACCTCATGGTCTCTCATCGGCTCGGCTTGTCCGGCCAAGGGTCAAGGATAGAAGCGCCGCGGAATGCAACAGCCCGCCCCCGACGCCCTCCGCGACCGCCCCGCGACCTTCCTCTTCCTGCAGGGCATCGCCACGCCGTTTTTCTCTGACCTCGGCAAAGCGCTGCGCGCGCGGGGGCACAACGTCCGGCGCATCAATCTCTGCCCCGGCGACTGGCTGTTCTGGAACGGCGAGGCGGACAATTACCGCGGCCGCCGTGAAGCCTGGGGCGAGTACCTCGAGGCCTATCTCGACCGCGAGCATGTGACCGACATCGTGCTGTTCGGCGATTGCCGGCCGTTCCACAAGGCGGCCCGGATGATCGCGGAGTACCGCGGTCTGCGGGTTCACGTGTTCGAGGAGGGCTACATCCGCCCGAACTGGATCACCTGCGAGCTCGGCGGCGTGAACGGCTTCTCGTCCCTGCCGCGGACGGCCGCCGAGATCCGCGCCCTGGCGCGGCGCCTGCCGCAGCCCGGTCGGGCGATGCCGTCGACCGGCGACATGGCCCGCCGGAGCGTCTGGGACGTCGGCTACAACCTCGCCAACGTCCTGTTCCCCTACCTCTTCCCGCATTTCCGCAGCCACCGGCCGACCCATATCGCCGCCGAATATGCGGGCTGGATCAAGAAGTTCGCCCGGCGCGCCCATACCCGACGCGAGGCGGCGCGCTGCGACGAGATCTACCGCGCGGTGGGCTGCGACTACTTCCTGTTGCCGCTCCAGCTCGACAGCGACTATCAGATCCGGGTCCACTCGCCCTTCCTCGGGGTCGAGGGGTTCATGGACCGTGTGATCAAGTCTTTCGCGGACGCCTCCTCGGTGCCGACGCGGTTGCTGGTGAAGCTTCACCCGCTCGACAGCGGCCTGATCAACTGGCGCAAGTTCGCCCGCGCCTCGGCCCGGCGCCACGGCGTCAGTGACCGCCTCGACTTCATCGATGGCGGGGACCTGCCGGCCCTCATCAAGGGCGCCCGCGGCGTGGTGATCGTCAATTCGACGGTGGGCATGCTGTCCCTGGAGATGGGCTGCCCCACCCACGCGGTCGGAACCGCGATCTACAACATGGCCGGCCTGACCCATCAGGGGGACCTTGACGGGTTCTGGAAGAATCCGACGCCGCCCGACATGGACCTGATGGCCGATTTCCGCCGCGTCGTGCTGCACCGGACCCAGGTCAACGGCGGCTTCTTCTCCAAGGAGGCGATCGACCGGGCCGTGGCGGGCTCTGTGCCGCGCATGGAATCGGCCCTGCCCGATTCCATGCTGGCGGCGGCGCGGGCGATCCGCGAGGCGGCCGAGCGGGATGGGGAACTCGCCCCGGTCTACTGAGCGGAATCCGACCGGGCCGGGTCGTTCGGCGGCGTTTGATACGGCTTTCGCCGCCGGTGAGTCTTTCCCGACCTTGATCTTTCCACACTCCGCGGCGTAGCACCCGGGGCATGCCCCGCATTCTGATCACCGGCGCGTCGAGCGGCATCGGCGCTGCGCTGGCGCGCCACTACGCGCAGACCGGCGTGAGCCTCATCCTCGTCGGCCGCAACGCCGAACGCCTGGAGACGGTCGCCCGGGATTGCCGCGCCAGCGGCGCCGCGGTCGAGACCGCCCGCCTCGATACCCGCGACCGGGCCGCCACGGTGGCGCTCGTCCGCCGTGCGGACGCGGAAGCGCCCCTCGACCTCGTCATCGCCAATGCCGCGGTGAACGGCGGCAACCAGGAGGGGCAGGTCGAGACCGAGGACGTGGCCTTCGAGACCGCCGACATCAACTATACGGGCTCGCTCAACGTGATGCTGCCCGCCCTGACGCTGATGCTCCAGCGCGGGCGCGGCCAGATCGTCCTGATGTCGTCTCTTGCGGCCTACGCCCCCTTGCAGGACGCACCCGCCTATAGCGGCGCCAAGGCGGCGCTCGTCGCCCACGGCCTCGCCCTGCGCCAGAAGGTCGAGCCCCGGGGGGTGAAGGTCAACGTTGTCACCCCGGGCTACGTGAAGACGCCGATGGGCGGCGAGCTGAAGGGCTGGCGCCCGTTGGAGATCAGCGCCGAGGACGCGGCCGTGCGCATCGCCAAGGGCATCGCGGCCAACCGCGACGTGATCGCCTTCCCGTTCATCCTCACGGCCTTGGCCCGCACCGTCCTGCTCCTGCCGGAGAACGTCCGCAAGGCTGGCCTCTACGCTTTCCGGTTCCAGCGGCGGAAGCGGCGCTGATGGCGCGCGCCCGGATCGCGCTGTTCGTTCTGGAGGCGCTGCCGAACGCCCGCGTGGTCCGCCGGCTCGTGGCCGACCATCGGGCCGACATCGCCTTCGTGGGGCTGTCCAACGCCGAGCGGCCCTCGAGCGGCGGCCTGACCGGCCAGATCCGGCGGCACCTCGCGCGCTCCGGCGCCGGGATCCTGCCGTACCTCGCGGTGAATTTCGGGCTGCCGGACCTTCTGCGCCCGCTCGCGCCGCTCACCCAGGCGGCGGCCGGGAGCACCGACGCGCCGGAATCGACGCCGCTCAAGACCCTGTGCGGGCGCCTCGGCATCCCGACCCTGAACGTCGACGACGTCAACGGTCCGGAAGTCGCGCAGAAGCTGCGCGAGACCGCACCCGATGTGATTTTGACCTACCATTTCGACCAGATCCTGAAGTCCGAGACGATCGCGCTGGCGCGGCTCGGCGGCATCAACGGCCATCCCGGCCTGCTGCCGCGCCATCGCGGTCCGGTCCCGACGATCCACGCTTTGGCCGAAGGGCCCGGCAGCTTCGGCATGACCCTGCACCGGCTGGCCGCGACGATCGATACCGGGGCGATCCTCGCGCAGGAGGCGGTGCCGCTGCCGGCCGGGACCACCGCGACCCACGCATCCGTTGCGCTCCACGCACACGGGCGCGGCATGCTCGACAGCTTGCTCGACGTGATCGCGCGGAACGGCGCCCTGCCGGAGGGGCGGAGTGCCGAGGTGCTGCCCTACTGCCCTTTCCCGGACCGCGCCATGCTGGCCGCCCTGCGCCGCCGGGGCCTGCGGCTGACGGACAGTCGCGATCTTCGCGAGGCGCTGAGCCTTTCCGGCAAGGCAGAGTAGGCCCCGGAGCCAGCGCCTTAACCGACCGTTAAGCCTGTCCCGAGAAGGTTCGCTGCGTCGCCCTCGTCGCCGATCAGCCCCGCGCATGCCGGATACCAGCGCCCTCCACTCGGCTTCCGACGCGCTGGCCTCCGGCCGGCAGGTGCAGAGCGGGCGGATCCGTGCGATCTCCGAGAACATCGCCAACGCCGATTCGGCTCCGACGACGCCGGGTGGCACGCCCTATACCCGCAAGATCGCGATGTTCGCGCCGGTCATCGCCGACAGCCCGCACAGCCCGGTGGGGCGCATCGTCCGCGACAGCGGCGATTTCCGCAGGCGGTACGACCCGTCCCACGTCGCGGCCGACACCCGCGGCTACGTCCGGCTGCCGAACGTGAACATCGCCGAGGAATCCGCCGATCTCCAGCGGGTCATCCGGAACTACGAGCTGAACCTCAGCGCCTCGGCCTCGATCGACACGCTGACCCAGGCGACGATCAACCTGCTCGGATGAACCGGGCGTTCCGCCGACCATAGCCGGCGTAGATCGCGAGCCCGATCGCCAGCCAGGCGGCGAGCCGGATCCAGGTATCGGCCGGCAACGAGGCCATCAGCGTCAGGCAGGAGAGGATGCCGAGCCCGGCAACGAGCGTCACGGCCGGCACGCGGAACGGCCGTGTCCGCTCGGGCTGCGTGCGCCGCAGGATCAGCACGGTCGTGCAGACGAGGCTGAAGGCCAGGAGCGTGCCGATGCTGACGATCTCGCCGAGGATGGAGATGGGCACGAGCCCCGCCAGCGTCGCCGTGAAGAGCCCGATCACCAATTGGCTCGCCACGGGCGCCCGCGTCACCGGATGGACCCGGCAGAACAGCCTGGGGAGCATCCCGTCGCGGGCCATGGCAAAGAAGATCCGCCCCTGGCCGTAGAGGGCGGTCAGTGCCGAGGTGGTCAGGCCGATCAAGGCGCCGATCTTGATGAGCGTCGAGAAGCCGGACAGGCCGATCGTGTCGACCGCCTTGGCCACCGGGTCGGCGACGTCCAGGTCCCGGTAGGGCACGAGGCCGGTGAGCACGGCGGCCATCGCCACGTACAGGATTGTGGTGATCAGGAGCGACCCGATCAGCCCCACCGGCGCGTCACGCTGCGGCGCGTGGCACTCGCCCGCGGCGGTCGCCACGGTCTCGAAGCCCACGAAGGCGAAGAACACCACCGCGGCGCCGCGGAACACGCCGCTCCAGCCGTAGGTGCCGAACGTGCCGGCGTTCTCCGGCACGAACGGGTGCCAGAGTTCCGGCCTGAGATGCGCGGTGCCCACGCCCACGAAGGCCAGGATGATCGCCACCTTGCAGGCCACCAGGAACCCGTTGACCAGGGAGGCCTCCCGGGTCGCGCGGAACAGCAGGGCCGTGAGCAGCAGCACGATGCCGGCCGCAGGCAGGTTCACCACGCCGCCCTCCCCAGGGGCCGCGGCCAGTGCGGGAGGCAGCGTCAGGCCGAACTCCGCCGCGAGCGACTGTGCGTAGCCGGACCAGCCGACGGCCACCGTGGCCGCCGCCACGGCGAATTCGAGCACCAGATCCCAGCCGATGATCCAGGCGGGGAACCGGCCCAGGCTCTCCCTCGTGTACGTGTAGGTGGAGCCTGCCTCCGGAATCATCGCGGCCAGTTCGGCGTAGCACAGGCCGACGAACCCGCAGGCGATCCCGCCGATCACAAAGGACAGGCTGAGCGCGGGGCCCGCATATTGCGCTGCGGCCGTCCCCGTCAGCACGAAGATGCCCGCGCCGATCGTGGCGCCGATCCCGATGCCGACGAGGCCCGAGGCGGTGAGGCTCCGCGCGAGGTCGCGGCCCTGTCCGGAAGTCCGTGGGGCGCCTGTCGTCAGGCCCGGCTCCGCCATTGCGCATCCTCTCCTGCAGAGCGTTGTTCAGGCGGGCCCGATGGCAAGCCTCGCGCCGGTCGAGTCAAGGGGGTGTTGGAACTCAGCCATCCAAGGATTACGGCAAGGTGGAGGAGTTCAACCAGCGCTTCACCGACAGGGCCGTCAGACGGCGCAAAGATGTGCGCGCGGTGCGCTCGTCCTGTTTCAGGCCATGGCACCCGTCACGGCATCGGGTAATCGGTTCTATCGCTTCCGTTGGTGACTATTTCACGCCAGATCGTTATTTCATCGAGAAACGCACAAGAAATCATAATGCTGCATCGATTGATGTGGCGCAAAGAGTTGATTCTTTATGCTGCGCATGATTGTGACCTCGGAAGGAGGAAGTCATGCCGCTCTTCATCACACAGGGCCGCTTTACGCCGGAGGCGCTTCGGGGAATGCTGGCAAAACCGGAGGACCGGGAGACTGCCATCCGCAATCTTTTCGCGCGATCGGAGGGCAAGCTCATATCTTACTATATGACCTTTGGGGATTTCGACTTTCTGATCGTTTCAGAGGCGCCATACGAAGGCGTCGCGACCTCGACGCTGGTTGCGGCCGCGACTGGAGGGGTAACCGACCTCAAGGCAACGCTCGCCATCACATCGGCGGATATGCAGAAGGCATTCACCAAGGCTGGATCGATCGCAGCGCAGTTCAGACCGGCCGGAATGCAAGGTTAGTGTCTGCCCCCCTGAGATAATCGAACGCCGCGGCAGGGCAAAGAATGCCGCTGAAGCTGGTGGCCGTCTTCTCACAGCGGGCCGCAATGGCCCGCCCTTTTTTCGATGGGTCCGCAAGGTGGGGCCGTCGGACGCATCAGGCGACACTGGCCTCTAACGACGGCCACCTTGCGGACGCCGTACCGCCGGCCGAGTCGCCTCCCCCAACCATACGGGTATCCGTCCGCAAGACCCCGCCGCTCAGGCCGCAGGGCCGGATGAAGGCACGGCGACCACGGAGGCGTCACCGTTCCCTCGGCGGAGCCGCTTCGCGACGCTTCCGGTCTGCAAGTCCGGATAGAGTCCGCTTCGCCGCACCCGTCCGGGCACGGGGCGGTGCGGGACCGAGCGCAGGACTCGCCGCGCAGCGGCCCGCCCGCAAACGGAACGCAGCGGGCTGGCATATCCGGCGGTTTCGTGTATGGATCGCGCGGCCTCGACCCGGGTTACCGGGCGGGGCTTGAGCCGCTTGGCGCTGTGACCGTGCTGGACGACATCCCGGCACCGGCCGAACGCCGAGCCCGCGCGCGCCTGGATGGGGCGCCGCATCCGACCAGCACAACCCGAAAGGCACGCGATGTCGATCACGGCAGAGCGCAAGACCGCGCTCATCAAGGAACACCGCAAGGACGCCAAGGACACCGGTTCCCCGGAGGTCCAGGTGGCGCTCCTCACCGAGCGGATCACCAATCTGACCAACCACTTCAAGACGCACGGCAAGGACAACCATTCCCGCCGCGGCCTCCTGAAGCTGGTCTCGCAGCGCCGCTCGCTGCTCGACTACGTCAAGCGCAAGGACGAGGCCCGCTACCGCGCCCTCATCGAGCGTCTCGGCATCCGCCGCTAAGGCGACACGCGCGGTCCTGAGCCCGGCTCGGGGCCGCGTTTTACGATCTCGGGATGCCGGAATGGGTCCGGCCTCCCGGCAAGCGGGCCGCTTCGAGGCGCCAGCGTCGGGGCAGGATCGCGAGACACTTCTCCAGAGAAGTGTCTCGCCGTCTTGCCCCCGGGCGGCGCCGGGCTAAGGCCCGCCGCAGGCAAGGAAGAGACAGGAATGTTCGACGTTCAACGCGAAGAGCTGATGTGGGGTGACCGCAAGCTCGTGCTGGAGACCGGTAAGGTCGCCCGCCAGGCCGATGGCGCCGTCGTCGCCACCTACGGCGAGACCTCGGTGCTCGCGACCGTGGTCGCCGCCAAGGAGCCCAAGCCCGGCGTGGACTTCATGCCGCTCACCGTGAACTACCAGGAGCGCGCCTATGCGGCCGGCCGCATCCCCGGCGGCTACTTCAAGCGCGAGGGCCGTCCCTCCGAGAAGGAGACGCTGGTCTCCCGCCTCATCGACCGCCCGATCCGCCCGCTCTTCGTCGAGGGCTGGCGCAACGACACCCAGGTCGTCGTCACCGTCCTGACCCACGACCTTGAGAACGATCCCGACATCGTCTCGATGGTCGCGGCCTCCGCGGCGCTGACCCTCTCGGGCGTGCCGTTCATGGGCCCGATCGGCGCGGCGCGCGTTGGCTACGTCAACGGCGGCTACCGGCTGAACCCGCTGGTCACCGAGACCAAGGATGAGTCGTCCCTCGACCTTGTCGTCGCCGGCACGCAGGACGCGGTGCTGATGGTCGAGTCGGAGGCCAAGGAGCTCTCCGAGGACGTGATGCTCGGCGCCGTGATGTTCGGCCACAAGCACTTCCAGCCGGTGATCGAGGCGATCATCCGCCTGGCCGAGAAGGCCGCCAAGGAACCGCGCGACTTCCAGGCCCCCGAGAACGCCGACGTCGAGAAGGCGGTGCTGGAGGTCTGCGAGGCGGAGCTGCGCGCCGCCTACACCAAGACCGTGAAGCAGGAGCGCTACGCCGCCGTCGACGCCGTGAAGGCGAAGGTGATGGCCGCGCTGTGCCCCGAGGGCGCCGAGAAGTTCCCGGCCGAGAAGGTCAAGGCCGCCTTCAAGGAGGCCCAGTCGAAGGTGGTCCGCTGGAACATCCTCGACACCGGCTCGCGCATCGACGGCCGCGATGTGAAGACGGTCCGCCCGATCCTCTCCGAGGTCGGCGTGCTGCCCCGCGCCCACGGCTCGGCCCTCTTCACCCGCGGCGAGACCCAGGCGCTCGTGGTGGCGACGCTGGGCACCGGCGAGGACGAGCAGTTCATCGACGCGCTGGAGGGCACCTACAAGGAGCGCTTCCTGCTCCACTACAACTTCCCTCCCTATTCCGTCGGTGAGACCGGCCGGATGGGCTCCCCGGGCCGTCGCGAGATCGGCCACGGCAAGCTCGCCTGGCGGGCGATCCACCCGGTCCTGCCGCCGGCCCACGAGTTCCCCTACACGATCCGCGTCGTGTCGGAGATCACCGAGTCGAACGGCTCGTCCTCGATGGCCTCGGTCTGCGGCGGCTCGCTGTCGCTGATGGATGCCGGCGTGCCGCTGCGCCGTCCGGTGGCGGGCATCGCCATGGGCCTCATCCTGGAGGGTGAGCGCTTCGCGGTGCTCTCCGACATCCTGGGCGACGAGGACCACCTCGGCGACATGGACTTCAAGGTGGCCGGCACCGAGGAGGGCGTCACCTCCCTCCAGATGGACATCAAGATCGCCGGCATCACCGAGGAGATCATGCGGGTCGCCCTGAGCCAGGCGAAGGAGGGCCGCGCTCACATTCTCGGCGAGATGGCGAAGGCCTTGACCGCTGCCCGTCCGGAGCTCGGCGAGTACGCGCCGCGCATCGAGACGATGCAGATCCCGACCGACAAGATCCGCGACGTGATCGGCACCGGCGGCAAGGTGATCCGCGAGATCGTCGAGAAGACCGGCGCCAAGATCAACATCGAGGATACCGGCGTCGTGAAGATCGCTTCCTCGGACGGGAAGGCCATCAAGGCCGCCTATAACTGGATCCGCTCGATCGTGGCGGAGCCGGAGGTCGGCGTGATCTACGACGGCACGATCGTGAAGTGCATGGAGTTCGGCGCCTTCGTGAACTTCTTCGGCGCCAAGGACGGCCTCGTCCACATCTCGGAACTCGCCGCGAACCGGGTCGCCAAGGTGACGGACGTCGTCAAGGAGGGTGACAAGGTCAAGGTGAAGTTCCTCGGCCAGGACGACCGCGGCAAGATCCGCCTGTCCATGAAGGTCGTCGACCAGCAGACCGGCGAGGACATCACCGAGAAGGTGAAGGCCCAGCGCGACGCCGAGCGGGCCGAGCGCGGCGACGAGCCGCGCGAACCCCGCGAGGGCGGCCGTCATCGCGGCGAGCGCCGCCGCGAGGCCGGCGAGTAAGCAACCATACGCACCCGCGCGGGCCCAGGCCGGCGCGGAAGCTCATGCAGAGGCGCGGTCCCCCGGGGCCGCGCCTTTTTCGTCTCTGCGTTGGGACGATGCGTTGGGACGATCGATCTCCGCAACGCGGGTCTCCGCGGCGCGGCGACGGGGAACGGGCCGCCGGATGCCGCGTTCCCCCGCGACTTCACACCGGAGACCTTCATGGCCAACGACATGATGCACGACATCTTCAGCGGACAGCCGAATCTCTCGACCACCGAGCGCGCCGTCTCGGTGGCGCTGGGCCTCGGCATCGCCGCTGCGGCCGCGCAGCCGCGGCCCAACAAGCTCCTGAGCCTGCTGGCTCTGGTCGTCGGGGTCGGCTTGGCGGTGCGCGGCGCCACTGGCCACTGCGCCGTGAAGGCTGCGTCCGAGCATTTCTGAGCGCCGGGCAAGCACGGATCGACCGGATTCCGGCCGGAGATCGCGGTCAAGAAAAAGGGGCGCCCTGCGGGGCGCCCCTCGTCGTTTCCGATCGTGCGGAGACGGTCAGATGGTCGTGCTGCGGCGGCTGGCGATCAGGCCGTAGATGAACAGCACCACCACGGCGCCCACGATGGCGCCGATGAAGCCCGCGCCCTGGTTCGGCCCGTACCAGCCGACGGCCTGCCCCAGGAAGGTCGCCACGAAGGCGCCGACGATGCCCAGGATCGTGGTCAGGATGAAGCCCGAAGGCTCGTTCGGCCCCGGCATCAGGAACTTGGCGATGACGCCGGCGAGAAACCCGATGATGATGGTCCAGAGGATACCCATGACAAACCCCAAAGCACGACAGTCGATGCCGGCAGAACGCTTCGCGGACCGCGACGGTTGCCCGCACCCCGGGCCGGGACGACGATTTTCCTCCGGTTCCCGCGGCGCGTGACCGCGCGGCTCTTTACGGCCGGGCCGCTGCGGCGGCAGATACGCCGGTTTTGAGGGTATGGAGACGGGTATGGACATTCAGCGGATCGAGCCGGGCAAGCGGATGTCGCAGGCCGTCACCTTCGGCGACATGGTCTACCTGGCCGGGCAGGTCGCGTCCGACACGGTCGGTACCGGGGTCACGATCCAGACCCAGCAGATCCTCACGGAGATCGACCGGCTGCTGAGTGCGGCCGGCAGCGACAAGGAGCGCATCCTCTCGGCCACCGTCTACCTCGCCGACATGGCGACCTTCGCCGAGATGAACGCCGCCTGGGACGCCTGGGTCTCGAAGGAGAACCCGCCGGCCCGCGCCACCGTCGAGGCCAAGCTCGCCGGGCCCGAATATCTCGTCGAGATCGTGGTCGTGGCCGCGAGGAGCCGGTGAGCGCTCGCCGTCGCGTCGTCCTGGCGGCCGTCGCGGCCGCCCTCGCGGGGGGGCTTCTGGCGGCCCTCCCCCTCGCACGGCCGGCTCCGGCCGCCGAGGAGCGGGTCGTCAACATCTACAACTGGTCGGATTATATCGACCCGAAGGTCCTCGATGCCTTTACTCGCGAGACCGGCATCAAGGTCGTCTACGACACCTACGACAACAACGAGATCCTGGAGACCAAGCTGCTGGCGGGCCGCTCCGGCTACGATATCGTCGTCCCGTCGGGGCCCTACCTGCAGCGGCTGATCCGGGCCGGCGCCTTCCGGCCGCTCGACAAGTCGAAGCTGAAGAACCTCGGCAATCTCTGGCCGGAGGTCACGGGCCGGCTGGCGGCCTACGATCCCGGCAATACCTACGCCGTCGATTACATGTGGGGCACCACCGGCATCGGCTACAACGTCGCCGCCCTGCGCGAGCGCCTGGGCGCCAACGCGGCCGTGAACTCGTGGAGCCTCGTCCTCAATCCGGCCTCCGCGAACAAGCTCAAGGAGTGCGGGATCATGATGCTCGACTCTCCCGAGGATCTGATCCCCAGCATGCTCCCGGCCTTCGGGGCCAAGGCGGATTCCAAGCGCTGGGACGACATGACCCTGGTGACCGACGCCCTCTA
The DNA here is from genome assembly GCF_054611515.1 of Methylobacterium sp. CM6257. Lineage (NCBI taxonomy): Bacteria > Pseudomonadati > Pseudomonadota > Alphaproteobacteria > Hyphomicrobiales > Methylobacteriaceae > Methylobacterium > Methylobacterium sp. CM6257. The sequence continues at coordinate 2,398,408 of NZ_CM137735.1, read as the reverse complement.
CAAGGTGCGGGGCAGCGTGCGGAAGTTCCACTCGTCGGAATACATCCAGGCCCTCGCCAACGGCGATATCTGCGTCGCGGTGGGCTATTCGGGCGACGTAATGCAGGCGAAGCGCCGCGCCGACGAGGCCAAGAACGGGATCGAGATCGCCTACGTGGTGCCCAAGGAGGGCGCGCTGATGTGGTTCGACACCTTCGCGATCCCGAAGGATGCCGCCCACCCGGCCGAGGCGCTGGCCTTCATCGATTACATGATGCGGCCCGAAGTGGCGGCGGCCAACACGAACTTCGTGTCCTATGCCAGCGGCAATCTCGCGGCGAAGAAGTTCGTGAAGCCGGAGATCCTGAACAATCCCGGCATCTACCCGGATGAAGCGACGATGCAGCGCCTGTCGACCAACACCGCCTGGGACGACCGCACGCAGCGCTTCGTCACCCGGCTGTGGACGCGGGTCCGCACCGGACGCTGAGCAGGGAGCCTGGTCTGCCAAGCGGCCCGGCGATGCTGGTGGTGCGGCGCCGGGGACCGGGGCACCCGCATCGCCGCAAAGCTCGATTGTGCTGGGACGTCCGGACCACCCCTCATCCTGAGACGTCCGCTGCGCGCCGGCGCCTCAGGATGAGGGCGCGGATCTGGCTCCGGACGAGGCGGTCCCAGGGACGATCGCGTGCCGGAACCGCTCCCCTCCAGGGCGGACGTGAGCGGCCCCGGCTCCCGTCTCCGATGCGGCCTAGTGCTTGAGGTCGTCCGGGACCTTGCCGCCGTTCTCCGCGAGCTTCTGCATCACCTGCTTGTGCAGCCAGATGTTCATGGTGGCCGAGTCGTCCTTGTCGCCGGTGTAGTGCAACTCGTCGGCGAGTTGTTTGCGCGAGGCGAGGCCGGAATCGAGGCCGAGCAGCTTCATCAGGTCGACGATCGAGTGCCGCCAGTCGAGCTTCTGCGGGTTTTTCTCGGCGAGGCTGGTGAGGACGGCCGCGACATCCACGGGCTCGTTGCCGCCGGAGCTTCCGGGGGCCGATGGCGTGGACGGGGTCGTCGAGGTGGCGGGGCCGCCCGAACCCGCGGTCGGCGAGGGCGCGGCCTCCGCGGTCCCGCCGCCGAACGGGTGGAGGATCTTGCCGACGATGCTGCCGAGGAGGCTCATGGGTCCGCTCCGATAATCGACGCCCGACCTCCGTGCCGGGCTGGCGTTTAACCGGTTGTTCGGCGTGACGTTCCGAGGTTCGGGTTTCGCGATGCGCTGTCTAGCCGCGGGCGCCGTGCAGGGCGATGCCGAGCAGGCACAGGCCGAGAACGATGCAGATTCCGCTCCAGCGTTCCAGGACGGCCGCGCGTGTCGGATGGCGCAAGGACAGGCCCGCGAGACTCACACCGCAGATTAAACAACCCAAGCTCATCACGACGACCAGCACGTTCCCTTGATTCCGGAGTCGGTATGCCTAGCAATAATCAAGTTTATCAGACATTCTACGGAGAAAATCGCGACACCACAGGGAAAACTGCGTACCGCGCGCCGCTTATGCAATCCGTCCCCGTGAAATCACCGGAATATAATCTGAAGTTGCGAACTGATATCAATAGACAGGTAATATGTCTCGCGATAAATCAGAACTAACGAGGTATCGACCATTAACAATTGTGATAAATCGCTGCCCGTCGGGTGCTGCGGGTTCAGGGCGCGAAGAGCCGCCGCTCGGTCCGGCCCAGGAACGGCGGTGAGGCGAACTTCGATCCGTTGCGATGGGATGCCGGCGGTCAGGCCCGTTCCGACAGGGCGGCAATGATGGCGGCCCGCTCCTGCGCCAGCGTCTCACGCGATTCCGTCCGGCCGGCGCGGCCGTACCAGTAGCGCGCGTTGCCGGCATCGCCCTCGATCCGGTGGAGATGAGCGTGTACCCAGGCGGCATCGGGACTGGCCGCGTCCTGAACCAACGCATGCGCCCTCTGCCAGGCAGACGAATCCGGTCCGGATGGGTCCTTGGCGAGCCACCAGAGCGCGGCGAGCGGCGCCGGCCAAGTCTGGGGCGGCGCGTCCTCGCTCAGGGTCGCCGCGAAGGCGGCGGGCAGGCTCTCGGCCAAGGGGCACTCCATTCTGCACCGGCTCAGCGCCCGGCGGCGCGCTCCGGCTGCCAGCGCCCGCGGCGCTGGCGGGCGGACCACGCGTAGCGGGCGTCGCCGTCGAGGCAGTCGAGATGGTCCGAGAGGCGGTTGCGTTCAAGCCAGGCGAGGGCCGCCTCCAACTCGGGCAGGGTCATGGTCGCACGGCCCTTGCCCAGGACGCGCTTGAGCACGGCGTTGTAGCGGTGCGCGAGGTTGCCGCCACGGGGAACCCGCAGGGACGTTTCGTCCTCGACCGCCTGAGCCGCCACGGCGGCGGCGAGCCTCTGCCGCAGGGTCCGCTCGGTGATCGACGGCGGCTCGGGTGCCGGCGTGACGGAGGACGGCTCGGCGAGGCGCGGACGGAGCAGGGCGTAGCGCAGGCCGATCGCGTTGCTCTCCAGCGGGGTGATCCCGGCGGGTTCGTCATCGTGCCACCGGGTCCGCTCCGGGACGACGGCGCTGGCCGGCCGCTCGCGCTTGGACCGCACGCTGCTGCCCTGCTCGGTTTCGAGTTCCAGGCGGAAACGGGCGAAGAGCGGGTCGTCGGGGTGGAAGATGAGCGCCTGCTGCGTGTCGTAGGCGCCGGCCTGCGGATCGACCCGTGTGGCCCGCGCCAGCATCTGCTCCAGCCAGGGTCGCGAGCGGATATGGGTCAGGGCCGCGACCACCGAGACCTCGGGGGCGTCGAGGCCCTCGTATGCCATCGCCACCGTCACCAGAACGGCAGGCTCGGGCGTCAATCGGAACGCGGCCAGGGCGGCATGGGCGTCGCCCTGGCCGGAGGTCGCCAGCCGGACATCGCGCTCCCCCTGCCCCGCCGGCATCCAACTTCGCAGGGTCGCGAGGTACGAGCGCGCGCTCGCCTGATCCGGGGCCACCACCAAGAGCTTGCCGAGCCCCCGCGCCAGCTCGCCGGGCGGGAGGGACCGCTCGGCCCGGCGCCGGGCGCGCAGGCGCTTCGTGGCGAAGAAGGCCTCGTTCAGGAGGTCGCGGGCGAAGCCCGTGCGCAGGGCCGTGAACAGGGCCGGCCGCGTGGTGACCCGCACCGATCCGGCGCCCAGCCGATGCGGTCCGACCCGGGGTGTCTCCCCGGCGATCCGCCCGCCCTCCAGCCAGCTCGCCTCGCCGTCGATGGCCCCGAACGTCACCGGCAGCACCGCCCGCTCGGCGAGTGCCTGCGCCCGCGAATAGCCGATGACCGCGAGGCCGGGCGCGTCGAGGTCGAGCTCCGGCCCGCGGCCCGGCGCGGCGGGATGATAGGGCAGGCCGAGGATGCGCCGCCCGTCCGCCCGCTCCAGCGTGCCGGACAGGTACAGGCGGACAGCCGCCGCCTCCATCACGGGCAGCATCGCCCGGGACCACGCGCCCGCCTCCGCATCCTCCGCGGAGGCCTCGTCCGCACCGGGCCGGCCGGGTGCCGGCAGGTGGTGGACCTCGTCGACCACCAGCAGAGTGCGGTGCGCCCGCGCCTCCGCCAGATGAAGCGCCGGAGCGGCGGCGACGGCCTGGTAGGTGGTGATGTAGCCGGCAAGGCCCCGGGCGGGATCGCGTTCGTTGTCGGCGGCACGGACGCTGAGCGCGTGCCCGAACGCCGCCCGCCAGAGCGGATCGGTGAAGGCTTCCTCAGCCTGCAGCCGCAGGGAATCGCGCGGCACCACCCAGACCACGCGCTCGACCAAGCCCGCCGCGATCAGCCGGTGCGCCGCGATCACCGGCAGCAGCGACTTGCCGCCGCCGGGCGTCACCGCCGCCAGGATTTTCCGGATATGGGCCGCCTCCCCGCTGGCCATGGCCGCGACTAGGGCCATCAGCGTGCGCTGGTGGGACCGCAGGGACGGGACGGGGCGGGTCAACGGCCGGCGAAGCAGGGCGACATCGGTGCACCGTGGCCGATCCCGATTCCTTTGTGAATCCCCGCGGACACGGAACGTTCGCGTTTTCTTCCCGGACGCGGCGATGGTGCATCGGGATCGGCCGAGCCGGCTCCGGCGATGGCTGCGCCTTTTGCGGGCCGACGGAGCGCAGTGGCATGCGATAGGCACCCGGCGGAGGATGCGCCGCGCGGCCGCTTCGATCTCGGCCCGGCGAAGGCTCGTAAACGTGGCGCCGGAGCGTTGATCGAGCCATGACAAGCGTTGACACCCGGCCGGCCCCTCACCATAAGAGCGCCGCGGGCGCGATGCCCGCCTTGGGGGAATGTCCCGAGCGGCAAAGGGGGCGGACTGTAAATCCGCTGCGTAAGCTTCGTAGGTTCGAGTCCTACTTCCCCCACCAAGTCTCTTCCGATCCTGTCAGCCCTGTTTCGCCAGCGCGGCCTCGATACGTGCCGCGGCGGCGGCGGAAAAGCCTTTCCCTTCGAGACCCTGTCCCGCGGCCGCCTGGCCGGAGAGCGAGCGCCGCTTGCCCCCCGGCAGATGCGCCTGACGGAGCGCGTGCGCATCCCGGTGGCTGGCATGGGTGATCGCGATGGCGAGCGCGTCGGCGGCGTCGGCCACGCGGAACTCGGCCTTCGGCAGCAGGAAGCGCACCATCGCCTGAATCTGCACCTTCTCGGCGTGGCCGGATCCCGCCACGGTCTTCTTGATCAGGTTGGCGGCGTATTCGAAGACCGGAAGCCCGGCGAGCGCCGGCACCACCAGCGCCATCGCCCGGGCGTGGCCGAGCTTGAGGGTCGCCTGGGCGTCCTTGTTGACGAAGGTCTCCTCCACGGCGACCTCGTCGGGCTTCACGCTGTCGACGATGCGTCCGATACCCTCGAACAATTCGCGCAGGCGCAGGGCCAGCGGCAGGTCTCCGTCCGAGGTGACGACGCCGCAATCGCCGTAGGTGAGCTTGGTCCCCTGCGCGGTGATCAGGCCCCAGCCGGTACGGCGGAGTCCGGGATCGATGCCGAGGATTCGGACGGGGCTGGTCATGATGCTCCACGGCTCGACGAACGGTCCGAAGCTGCCGTACGTATCGTGAACGCCTGGTTTCACCAAGGCATGTTCAGAAAGGACGATCATGCGCGCCGAGGCCCCGGTCAGCCGCTTTCCGGTACCGAAGCTCTCCGAGTTGCCGGACGACATCCGCGCCCGGATTGACCTCGTGCAGGAGAAGGCGGGCTTCGTGCCCAACATCTTCCTGGCGCTCGCGCACCGTCCGGACGAGTTCCGCGCCTTCATGGCCTACCATGACGCGCTGATGGACCGGCCCGGCGGTCTCACCAAGGCCGAGCGCGAGATGATCGTGGTGGCCACCAGCGCGGCCAACGACTGCCTGTACTGCGTCATCGCCCACGGGGCGATCCTGCGGGTTCGGGCCAAGAACCCGCTGATCGCCGACCAGATCGCAGTCAACTATGCCAAGGCCGACATCACCCCGCGCCAGCGCACCATGCTCGACTTCGCCGTCAAGGTGGCGACGGCCGCCCAGACCGTCGGTGCGGAGGACCACGCCGCGCTTGCGGGTCACGGGTTCAGCCCGGACGACGTCTGGGACATCGCGGCGATCACCGCCCTCTTCGCCCTGTCGAACCGGATCGCCAGCGTGGCGGAACTGCGCCCGAACGGCGAGTTCTACGCGATGGGGCGGTGAGGCCGGCCTACTCCCGGCGGCCGAGCAGGATGATCGCGGTGCCGGCGAGGCAAATCGCGCTCCCTGCGAGATCCCACCGGTCTGGTCTCTGGCCTTCCACGAGCCAGAGCCACAGGACCGACGCGGCGACGTAGACACCGCCATAGGCCGCGAAGGCGCGTCCTGCCGCCGGGCTTTCCACCAGGGTCAACAGGCCGGCGAACGCCACGAGGGCGGCGAGGCCGGGCAAGGTCCACCAGGCGGACCGGCCGAGTCGGAGCCAGGCCCAGAACGCGAAGCATCCGGCAATCTCGGCCAGGGCGGCCCCGGCATAGGCGATGAGGGTCATGGGATCAGCTTGGCACGGAGGTTCGCGAAGGGCGAGCCGTGCGACGGGGTGAAACAGGCGTCGGCATTAAGCCTGCGGCAAGGATATCGCGGTCGATTCAACCGCATGAGCGCGCGCGAGATGGCCGACGATCTGATGCTCCTTCCGGGCGACGCGCGCCTGCGCGAGGTCGTCCGCGCCTGGAGCGACGGGCTGGCGCGCGAGCGCCGGATGTCGCCCAACACCGTCGAGGCCTATGCGCGGGACCTGCGTCAGTTCCTCCGCCACCTCGCCTCGCGGCGGGGGACCCCGACAATCCCGATGCTCGTGGGCCTCAAGGTCCGCGACATCCGCGCCTTCATGGCCGCGCGTCGGGCCGACGAGGTTTCCGGGCGCTCGCTGATGCGGATGCTCGCGGGCCTGCGCTCCTTCGCGCGCTTCCTGGAGCGCGAGGGCTACGGCACGGTCTCGGCACTCGGCGGGGTGCGCTCGCCCAAGGTGCCGCGGCGTCTGCCGCGCCCTCTGCCCGTCGCCGCCGCGGTGGCGCTCACCGACACCGGGATCCGCGCCGGGGAGGAGCGTGAGCCCTGGGTGCTGGCCCGGGACGCCGCCGTGTTGGCGCTCCTCTACGGCGCGGGCCTGCGCATCTCAGAGGCGCTCGGCCTCGCGCGGCGCGACGCGCCGCTGCCCGGCATCGATCAGGTCACCGTGCTCGGCAAGGGCGGCAAGCAGCGCATGGTGCCGATCCTGCCCGTTGTGGCCCAGGCCGTCGCCGATTACGTCGCCGCCTGCCCGCTGCCGCTGCCGCCGGAGGGACCGCTCTTCGTGGGTGCGCGGGGCGGCCCGCTCTCGCCGCGCATCATCCAGTACACCGTGGCCCGCGCCCGCGGCGCTCTCGGCCTGTCCGACAGTGCGACGCCGCATGCCCTGCGCCACTCCTTCGCCACGCATCTTCTCGCCCGCCAGGGGGAATTGCGCGCGATCCAGGAGCTTCTCGGGCATGCCTCCCTGTCCACCACTCAGCTCTACACCCAGGTCGACGCGGCCCGGCTGATGAGTGCCTACGCGGCGGCCCACCCCCGGGCCGGCCGCTGATCCAAGTCGGTCGAGACGCCATCTTTCGAGCATATCCACGCCCGGGAATGGCGGATGATCCAATAGATCGGCGGCACAGCCACTTTCCTTAAGGGCTTCGTCACGATCTGAGGTCACTCTGTCCGGCAGGTAACTGATCGGCTTGGACGGGCGTCATGGGGCTTGAGGATGGGAGGACGCCGGCACGAGTCGTGATCGCGGATTGCGACGCGGGCCGCCGCGCTTCTCTCCGGGAGATCGTCGAACGCTTCGACAGCCGGTCTGTGATCGAGGAGGCGATCTCCGGTCAGGCTCTCTGCGACATCCTGCTCCGGCACCGCCCGACCCTGGCCTTCGTCGGCCTTCAGCTGGCGGATCTCAGCGGGCCCGAAGCCGTGGCGGTGGCACGCCGGGCGGGCGCCGAGCCGCCCTGCCTCGTGCTGGTCGCCCACCGCGTGCTGGCGCAGTGGCAGGAGATCGCCACGAGCCTCGGGGCCTACGAGGTTCTCAAGACGCCCCTCGACCCGAGCCATATCGAGCAACTCCTGCACGCCGATGCGCGCCGACGTGCGCCGACCAGAGCCCTCCTTGCCTGTTCATCGCCGGCCGGCCGCTCGGCGATCAGCCGTGTCGTGGCCCGCAGCGGCTTCGCCATCGAACTCGATGAGACGGATGATGGCCGCCACGCGCTGAAGCAGCTGAAGCTCGCCGCCTACGACTTCGCCTTCATCGATGTGAAGCTCGGCGGCATCGACGGGCTGGAACTCGCCTGCCAGATCCAACCCCTGAACCTCGCCACCCGGATCACCCTGCTGACGACCGCCGAGCTGGAGCCGGTTGCGCAAGCCGGACGGTATTTCGGAGTCGACGCGGTGCTGCGGATGCCGTTCTACGCGCGCGACATCGACCTCGCTTTGCACAACGCCCTGGGCCTGCGCAGGCCGTATCTCCTGAACGCGCTCACCGCCCCGCCCGCGCCGAGCGCGCTCTTGCGGATCGCGGACCTGCCGAATCCGCGGCGCAAGATCGCCTGATCGTCAGCCGGATCCGGCGTCGTCGTCGCGCGGCGCCAACGCGGCCGACCTCCCGCCCTCGCTTCGTCCTGATGTGCCGCGTCAGCGGCCTCGAAAGGAGGGCTCCAGGGATCGCAGCGTCACCTGGAGGGCTCCTCCGAGGCTTGCGCTTCGCGCGAGCGCCTCAGGATGAGGTCGAGGGTGGGATCTGACCGTCCGCCTGTCGCTCAGACGTGGATCGCGCGCTTGCTCACCGCCAGCGCGGCTTCCTTGACGGCCTCGGTGAGCGTCGGATGCGCGTGGCAGGTCCGCGCGATGTCCTCTGACGAGGCGCCGAACTCCATGGCCACCGCCACTTCGGCGATCAGGTTGCCGGCATCGGCGCCGACGATATGCACGCCGAGCACCCGGTCGGTCTGCGCATCCGCCAGCACCTTCACGAACCCGTCCGTGGTGCCGTTCGCCTTGGCCCGGCCGTTGGCCGTGAAGGGGAACTTGCCGGCATTGTAGGCGATGCCGTCCTTCTTGAGCTCCTCCTCGGTCTTGCCCACCGAGGCAACCTCCGGGAACGTGTAGACCACGTTGGGGATCACGCCGTAATTCACGTGGCCGGACTGGCCGGCCAGCATCTCGGCCACCGCGACGCCCTCGTCCTCGGCCTTGTGGGCCAGCATCGGGCCGGCGATCACGTCGCCGATGGCGTAGACGCCGGTGACGTTGGTGGCGTAGTGCGAATCCGTCTGGATCCGCCCCTTGTCGTCCCGCTGGACGCCCACCGTGTCGAGGCCCAGACCCTCCGTGTACGGCACCCGGCCGATGCAGACGAGGACTACGTCGGCCTGCAGCGTCTCCGCCGTGCCGCCCGTGGCCGGCTCCACGGAGACGGTCGCGCCGCCCTTCTTGCCGACCTCGACGCCAGTCACCTTGGTGGACAGCTTGAAGGCGATGCCCTGCTTGGTCAGGATCCGCTGGAACTGCTTGCCGACCTCGCCGTCCATGCCGGGCAGCACCCGGTCGAGATACTCGACCACGGTGACCTCGGAGCCGAGCCGGCGCCACACGGAGCCCAGCTCCAGCCCGATCACGCCGGCGCCGATCACCAGGAGCTTCTTCGGCACCCGGTCGAGCTCGAGGGCGCCCGTGGAGGACACCACGACCTTCTCGTCGATGGTCACGCCCGGCAGGCGCGCGACGTCCGAGCCGGTGGCGATGACGATGCTCTTGGTCTCGAGCATCTGGTTGCCGCCATCCTCGGCGATGACCTCGACGCGGCCCGCGCCGGCGATCCGGCCGGTGCCGTGGAAGGTGTCGACCTTGTTCTTCTTGAGCAGGAACTCGACGCCCTTGGTGTTGCCGGCGACGCCCTCTGCCTTGAAGGCCATCATCTTCTTCAGATCGAGCTTCGGCGTGCCGACATCGATGCCGAGATCGGCGAAATGCTTGTTGGCTTCCTCGAAGGCCTCGGAGGCGTGGAGCAGCGCCTTCGACGGGATGCAGCCGACATTGAGGCAGGTGCCGCCATGGGTCGCGCGCTTCTCGACCACGGCGGTCCGCAGACCGAGCTGGGCCGCGCGAATCGCACAGACATAGCCGCCAGGGCCGGTGCCGATGACGACGAGATCGTAGGACATGGGCGTTCGCTTCCGCTCGGTCGTGCCGCGTTCAGACGGGCAGGGAATGTCGGGTCGGGCTCAGGCTCAGCGGCCGCCGCCGATGTCGAGGATGGCGCCCGTGGTATAGGAGGCTTCCTCCGAGAGAAGCCACACGATCGGGGCGGCGACCTCGTCGGCGGTGCCGGCGCGGCCCATCGGAACGCCCGGGCCGAGCCGCTCCACCCGGTCGGGCTCGCCGCCGCTGGCGTGGATCTCGGTGGCGATGATGCCGGGCGCCACCGCGTTGACGCGAATACCCTCCCCGGCCACCTCGCGGGCGAGACCGATGGTCAGCGTGTCGATGGCACCCTTCGAGGCCGCGTAATCGACGAACTGGCCGGGACCGCCGAGGCGTGCCGCCACCGAGGACAGGTTGACGATCGCGCCCCCGGCCCCGCCGCGCTTGGTCGACATGCGCCGGACCGCCTCGCGGGCGCAGAGGAAGCTGCCGACCACGTTGGTGGTCATCATCCGCTGAAGCCGGGCCGCGCTCATGTCGGCGACGTCGGATTTCACGTCGACCACGCCGGCGTTGTTGACGAGCGCGGCGAGACGGCCGAGCCCGTCGGCCGCTTGGAACAGAGCGATCACGTCGGCCTCGCTGCCGACATCCCCCTTCACGGCGAGCGCCCGGCCGCCCTGGGCGGTGATCGCGTCCACCACGGTCTGGGCCGCGTCGGCGTCCGACACGTAGCTCAGGCAGACCGCGTAGCCGCGCTCCGCCAGGAGCAGCGACACGGCCCGGCCGATGCCGCGGCTGCCGCCGGTGACGATGGCAACCCTGTTCTCAGCACTCGACATGTCGGCCTCAGAGGTCCAGCACGAGCCGCGCCGGATCCTCCAGCGCCTCCTTGACCCGCACCAGGAAGGTCACGGCCTCCTTACCGTCGACGATGCGATGATCGTACGACAACGCGAGGTACATCATCGGCCGCGCCTCGATCTTCCCGGCGCGGACCACCGGGCGCTCCTCGATGCGGTGCATGCCGAGGATGCCCGATTGCGGCGCGTTGAGGATCGGCGTCGACATCAGCGAGCCGTAGATGCCGCCGTTGGTGATCGTGAAGGTCCCGCCCTGCATCTCCTCGATGGAGAGCTTGCCCTCGCGGGCCTTCTTGCCGAAGCCCGCGATCTTCTTCTCGATGCCGGCGATGGAGAGGTCGTCGGCGTCGCGCACCACCGGCACGACGAGGCCCTTATCGGTGCCGACCGCGATGCCGATGTGGTAGTAGTTCTTGTAGACGAGGTCCTGGCCGTCGATCTCGGCGTTGACCGCCGGCACGTCCTTGAGGGCGCCGATCACCGCCTTGGTGAAGAAGCCCATGAAGCCGAGCTTCGTGCCGTGCTTCTTCTCGAAGATGTCCTTGTACTGGCTGCGCATCGCCATCACGGCCGACATGTCGACGTCGTTGAACGTCGTCAGCATCGCCGCGGTGTCCTGCGCGTCCTTGAGGCGGCGCGCGATGGTCTGGCGCAGCTTCGTCATGCGCACGCGCTCCTCGCGCGCGGCGTCGTCCGGCGCCGAGGGCGCGCGCGGCAGGGTCGGGCGCGCCTCCTTGGCGGGCGCCGACGGGGCCGGGCCCTTGGCGAGGGCGCCCAGCATGTCGCCCTTGGTGACGCGGCCGTCCTTGCCCGAGCCGTTGATGCTCGAGGGATCGACACCCGACTCGCGGGCGAGCTTGGCCACCGCCGGTCCGTTGTCGCCCACCGGTCGCTGCTGGGCCGCCGGTGCGGCGGTTGCACCGTGATTGCCGTAGCCCGCGGCGGATTCCTGAGCCGGCGCCTCGGCCTTCGCGGGTGCGGCGGCCTTCGGGGCCTCGCTCCGGCTCTCGGCCTTGCTCTCGGCGGCCTCCTTCGGCGCCGCCCTCTTGCCGGCGCTGGCGCCGTCGCCCGCCCCGGCCTCGACGATCGAGCCGAGCAGCGCGCCGGGTTCCACGGTCTCGCCGTCCTTCACGAGGATCTCGCCGAGCTGGCCGGCCGCCGGGGCGTTGACCTCCAGGGTTACCTTATCGGTCTCAAGCTCGACGATCGGCTCGTCGGCCGCGACCGTGTCGCCGGGCTTCTTGAACCAGCGGCCGATGGTGGCCTCGCTCACGGATTCGCCGAGTGTCGGGACGAGGATGTCGGTAGCCATGGGTCTTGCACTTCCGGATCGGTTCGGCCGTGCCGGACGGCCTGGAAAGTAGAGGCGGCAGCCCTCTCAGGCCGCCGCCAAGTCCTGAAAGGAATCAGACCGCCAGGGCCTCGTTGAGGAAGGCCTGGAGCTGCGCCTGGTGCTTCGACATCTGGCCGACCGCCGTGGAGGCGGAGGCCGGACGCCCGACGTAGCGGGCGCGCTTCACCGCGGAGCCGGCCTGGCCGAGGACCCACTCCAGGTAGGGCTCGACGAAGGACCAGGCGCCCATGTTCTTGGGCTCCTCCTGGCACCAGATCACGTCGGCGTTGCGGAAGCGGGCCATCTCGGTGGCCAGCGCCTTCAGCGGGAACGGGTAGAGCTGCTCGACGCGCATCAGGTAGATGTCGTTGAGGCCGCGCTTCTCCCGCTCCTCCAGGAGGTCGTAGTAGACCTTGCCGGAGCAGAGCACGACGCGGCGGATCTTGTCGTCGCGCACCAGCTTGTTCTGCGCGCCCTCCTCCTCGGCGTCGTCCCACAGGACGCGGTGGAAGGTCGAGCCCTCGGCGAGCGCGTCGAGGTTCGACACGGCGCGCTTGTGGCGCAGCAGCGACTTCGGCGTCATCAGCACCAGCGGCTTGCGGAAGTCCCGCTTCAGCTGCCGGCGCAGGATGTGGAAGTAGTTCGCCGGCGTCGTGACGTTGGCGACCTGCATGTTGTCCTCGGCGCAGGCCTGCAGGTAGCGCTCCAGGCGGGCGGAGGAGTGCTCGGGCCCCTGGCCCTCGTAGCCGTGCGGCAGCAGCAGCACGAGGCCGGACATGCGCAGCCACTTGCGCTCACCGCTGGCGATGAACTGGTCGATCACCACCTGGGCGCCGTTGGCGAAGTCGCCGAACTGCGCCTCCCACAGGACTAGGGCGTTGGGCTCGGCCAGGGAGTAGCCGTACTCGAAGCCGAGCACCGCCTCCTCGGAGAGCATCGAGTTGATGATCTCGATGGAGGCCTGCCCCTCGCGGATGGAGTTGAGCGGCGTGTAGCGCTGCTCGTTCTCCTGGTCGATCACCACGGCGTGGCGCTGCGAGAATGTGCCGCGCTCCACGTCCTGCCCGGAGAGGCGGACCCGGTTGCCGTCGAGCAGGGTCGCGCCGAAGGCCAGCGCCTCGGCGGTCGCCCAGTCGACGCCGATCCCGGTCTCCACCGCCTTGGCGCGGTTGTCCATGAAGCGCTGGATCGTCCGGTGCAGGTGAAAGCCCGGGGGCACCTGCGTGATCTTCCGCCCGATCTCCTGCAGGGTCTCGACCGGCACGGCGGTACGGCCGCGGCGCGGATCGTCCACGTCCTCGTGCACGGCCTTCACGCCGGACCAGCGCCCATCGAGCCAGTCGGCCTTGTTGGCCTTGTAGTTCGACGCGACGTCGAACTCGCTGTCGAGCATCGCGCGGAACTCGGCCTTGCGGGCGTCGAGCGCCTCCTGACTGACGGAGCCGTTCTCGACGAGCTTGCGGCCGTAATTCTCCAGCACCGACGGATGCTTGCGGATCCGCTGGTACATCTTCGGCTGCGTGAAGGCCGGCTCGTCGCCCTCGTTGTGGCCAAAGCGGCGGTAGCAGAGCATGTCGATGACGACCGGCTTGCCGAACTTCTGCCGGTACTCCACGGCCACCTTCGCCGCGAAGGTGACGGCCTCCGGATCGTCGCCGTTGCAGTGGAAGATCGGCGCCTCGACCATCTTGGCGACGTCGGACGGATACGGCGAGGAGCGCGAGAAGCGCGGATCGGTGGTGAAGCCGATCTGGTTGTTGATGATGAAGTGCACCGAGCCGCCGGTGCGATGGCCCTTCAGGCCCGACAAACCGAAGCACTCCGCCACCACGCCCTGGCCCGCGAAGGCGGCGTCGCCGTGGATCAGGAGCGGCAGCACCGTGCGGCGCTCGATGTTGGGCTTGGCCCACTGATCCTGCTTGGCGCGGACCTTGCCGAGCACCACCGGATCGACGATCTCGAGGTGTGACGGGTTGGCGGTGAGCGACAGGTGGACGTTGTTGCCGTCGAAGGAGCGGTCCGAGGACGCGCCCAGGTGGTACTTCACGTCGCCCGAGCCTTCGACCTCGGCCGGGGAGGACGAGCCGCCCTTGAACTCGTGGAACACCGCCCGGAATGGCTTGGCCATCACGTTGGTGAGCACGTTGAGCCGGCCGCGATGGGCCATGCCGAGCACGATCTCGCGCACGCCGAGCGCGCCGCCGCGCTTGATGATCTGCTCCAGCGCCGGGATCATCGCCTCACCGCCGTCGAGGCCGAAGCGCTTGGTGCCGGTGTACTTGAGGTCCAGGAACTTCTCGAAGCCCTCGGCCTCGATCAGCTTGTTGAGGATCGCGCGACGGCCCTCGGGGGTGAAGGAGATCTCCTTGTCCTTGCCCTCGATGCGTTCCTGGATCCACGCCTTCTCGGCGGGGTCGGAGATGTGCATGAACTCGACGCCGAGCGTCTGGCAGTAGGTCCGCTCCAGGATGTCGACGATCTCGCGGATCGTGCCGAACTGGAGGCCGAGCACGTTGTCGAGGAAGATCGGGCGGTCCCAGTCGCTTTCCTGGAAGCCGTAATGCTGGGGATGCAGCTCCTCGTGATCGCCTCGCGGGGCCAGCCCGAGCGGGTCGAGCTTCGCGTGCAGGTGGCCGCGCATGCGGTAGGAGCGGATCAGCATGATCGCCCGCACCGAATCCTTCGTCGCCTGCTCCACGGAGACGCCGGTGGTGGCGGTGACGCTGTCCTGCGGCTTGCCGGGCTTCGCGTCCTTGCCATCACGGGCGACGATCCTGTCACCGACCGCCTTCTCCAGGGCACTCCAGTTGCCGTCGAGCGCCGAGACCAGCTCGCCGTTGAGCGGCACCGGCCAGTTGGGCTTCTCCCAGGAGGCACCGGCAGCGTTCTTCTCGACGAGGGTCTCGTCCTCGCCCAGGCCCTTGAAGAAGGTCTGCCACTCCGGATCTACCGAGGCCGGGTTGCGGGCGTAGGCCGCCTGCAATTCCTCGATGTAGGCGGCGTTGGCGCCGTACAGGAACGAGGTTTCGAGGAGCGCTTCGTTCACGTCCTGGCGTGCCATGGTGCGTCCATCCTGTCGCGCGGGCAGGCTGCCCTGCCCTTCAGGCTTTCCGTCAGCGCGGCGGATCGCCCTCAAACCGAAACGGGGCGGGTGACCGCCCCGCTGAAATCGTCTCTCCACGCCCGATATGGGCGTTGCGGCCCTGCGATGGCCGCAACGCTGGCGCGCAGACGTCAGCCCTTCAGGACCTCGACCAGGGTCGAGCCCAGCCGGGCGGGCGACGGCGAGACGCGGATCCCGGCCTCTTCCATGGCGGCGATCTTGTCCTCGGCGCCGCCCTTGCCGCCCGAGATGATCGCGCCGGCATGGCCCATGCGGCGGCCCGGAGGCGCCGTGCGGCCGGCGATGAAGCCGACCATCGGCTTCTTGCGCCCGCGCCTGGCCTCGTCACGCAGGAACTGCGCCGCCTCCTCCTCGGCCGAGCCGCCGATCTCGCCGATCATCACGATCGACTCGGTCTTCGGATCAGCCAGGAACAGCTCCAGCACGTCGATGAACTCGGTGCCCTTCACCGGGTCGCCGCCGATGCCCACCGCGGTGGTCTGACCGAGACCGGCATTCGAGGTCTGGAACACCGCCTCGTAGGTCAGCGTGCCCGAGCGGGAGACGATGCCGACCGAGCCCGGCCGGAAGATGTTGGCCGGCATGATGCCGATCTTCGACGCGCCCGCCGTGACGATGCCCGGGCAGTTCGGCCCGACGAGCCGGGACTTCGAGCCGGTCAGCGCCCGCTTCACCTTCACCATGTCGAGCACCGGAATGCCTTCCGTGATGCAGACGATCAGCGGCACCTCGGCGGCGATCGCCTCGCAGATCGCGTCGGCGGCGCCCGGCGGCGGCACGTAGACCACCGAGGCGTCGGCGCCCGTGGCCGCGCGGGCCTCGGCGACCGTGTCGAAGACCGGCAGGCCGAGGTGGCTGGAGCCGCCCTTACCCGGGCTCGTGCCGCCGACCATCTTGGTGCCGTAGGCAATCGCCTGCTCGGAGTGGAAGGTCCCGTTCTTGCCGGTGAAGCCCTGGCAGATGACCTTGGTGTTGGCGTCGATCATCACCGACATGATCAGGCTCCCTTCACGGCGGCGACGATCTTCTGGGCGGCGTCGTCGAGGTCGTCCGCCGGGATGACGTTGAGGCCGGAACTGCGGATGATGGCCTTGCCCTGCTCGACGTTGGTGCCTTCCAGCCGCACCACCAGCGGCACCTGCAGACCCACCGCCTTGACGGCCGCGATCACGCCGTTGGCGATCACGTCGCACTTCATGATCCCGCCGAAGATGTTGACGAGGATCCCCTTCACGTTCGGGTCGGCGGTGATGATCTTGAACGCCGCCGTGACCTTCTCCTCGGAGGCGCCGCCGCCGACATCGAGGAAGTTCGCCGGCTCCTCGCCGTAGAGCTTGATGATGTCGAGGGTCGCCATGGCCAGGCCGGCGCCGTTGACCATGCAGCCGATCGTGCCGTCGAGCGCGATGTAGGCGAGGTCGTACTTCGACGCCTCGATCTCCTTGGCGTCCTCCTCGGTCTCGTCGCGCAGCGCGACGATGTCGGGGTGCCGGTAGAGGGCGTTCGAGTCGAAGGCCATCTTGGCGTCGAGGCACTTGAGGTGCCCGTCCGCGGTCAGCACCAGCGGGTTGATCTCGAGCAGGCTCATGTCCTTGGCGACGAAGGCCGCGTAGAGCTTCTCGGTGAGCGCGGCGGCCTCCTTGGCCTGGGCGCCCGACAGCCCCAGCGCCTTGGCGACGGCGCGGCCGTGATGGGGCATGACGCCGGTGGCCGGGTCGACCGCGATCGTGTGGATCTTCTCGGGCGTGTCGTGGGCCACCGCCTCGATGTCCATGCCCCCCTCGGTGGAGACCACGAAGGCGACGCCGCCGGTGGCGCGGTCGACCAGCATCGAGAGGTAGAATTCCTCGGCGATCTGGGCGCCTTCCTCGATGTAGAGGCGGTTGACCTGCTTGCCGGCCGGGCCGGTCTGGATCGTCACCAGCGTCTGGCCGAGCATCTCGCCGGCGAACTGCTTGACCTCGTCGATCGACTTGGTGACGCGCACGCCGCCCTTGGCGCCCTCGGGTGCCCCCTTGAACGTGCCCTTGCCGCGACCGCCCGCGTGGATCTGGCTCTTCACGACCCAGACGGGACCGCCGAGCTCCTTGGCGGCGGCCTCGGCCTCCGACGGGTTGAAGATGGCCACGCCGCGGGAGACCGGCAGGCCGAACTCCTTCAGCACCGCCTTGGCCTGGTATTCATGGATATTCATCGGAGCCTCGTAAGGAGGAGCGAATAGGTGGCAGCGAACAGCGCGCAGAGAAATCGAGCGATTGGGATCCGAATCTCCGAACGCTACGCGCTGCCCGGTATCCGCTTACCGGTCAGGCGAGGTTGCTGTCGACGCCCTTGCAGGCCTCGATGAGGCCCGTCACCGACGCGACCGACTTGTCGAACATGGCCTTCTCGGCCGCGTCGAAGGTCACCTCGAGCACGCGCTCCACACCGTTGGCGCCGATCACGATCGGCACGCCGATGAACATGCCCTTCACCCCGTACTCGCCGTCGAGGTAGGCGGCGCAGGGCAGGACCCGCTTCTTGTCGCGCAGGTAGCTCTCGGCCATGGCGATGGCGGAGGCGGCGGGCGCGTAGAAGGCCGAGCCGGTCTTGAGCAGGTTGACGATCTCGCCGCCGCCCTTGCGGGTGCGATCGACCATGGCGTCGAGCTTCTCCTGCGTGGTCCAGCCGAGCTTGACGAGGTCGGTCAGCGGCACGCCCGCCACCGTGGAGTAGCGCACCAGCGGGACCATGTCGTCGCCGTGGCCGCCGAGCACGAAGGCGGTGACGTCCTCCACAGAAACCTTGAACTCATCGGCCAGGAAGTGCCGGAAACGGGCCGAATCGAGGACGCCGGCCATGCCGACGATCTTGTTGGTGGGCAGGCCGGAGAACTTCTGCAGCGCCCAAACCATCGCGTCGAGCGGGTTGGTGATGCAGATCACGAAGGCGTCCGGCGCGTAGGTCTTGATGCCCTCGCCCACCGCCTGCATGACCTTGAGGTTGATCCCGATCAGGTCGTCGCGGCTCATGCCGGGCTTGCGCGGCACGCCGGCGGTGACGATCACCACGTCGGCGCCCTTGATGGCGGCATAGTCGCTCGCGCCCGCATAGGTGGCGTCGAAGCCCTCGACGGGTGCGGCCTCGGCGATGTCGAGCGCCTTGCCCTGCGGAACGCCGTCGACGATGTCGAACAGCACCACATCCCCGAGATCCTTGAGGCCGGCCAGAAGGGCCAGGGTGCCGCCGATCTGGCCGGCGCCGATGAGCGCGATCTTGTTGCGAGCCATGTCGGATCCGTCTCCGCTGCGTGTCGACTTCGGTGATGTGCTGCGCGGTGCCGGGGCTGTTCCTCCGTCGGGCGCCAACACCGGATTCGCTGCTTAAAATCTGCGCGGCTGTGTGGCCGAAAAGCACCTTCGCTTCAACCCGATGCACCGCCCCGCGCAGGGCCGTTCCGGAGGCGGGGCGCCCCGGCGGCGCCCATCCGGGCCGATGAAACGTCAACGCGGTGAAGGTTTTAGGTGCGGTGCAAAGCGGGCCGCGCCCGCCGCAGGGGCTGGATGACAGATGCGAAAACCTGTCATTTCGGCGATTCCGATGCGCGGATCGCCCGCCCCGATACCCGAAACGCGAAGGGCTCGGACGGATCGCCCGAGCCCTTGAAAGCGCGTCGTGTTCTGCTGCCGGCGTCAGAGGATCCCGGAGCGCAGCACCCGCTGGATCGCGTGGATGACGGCTCCGAACCGCGCCTCGATCAGATCCCGCGGCACCTCGGCATCGTGCTGGATCGCCAGCGGATGCGTGAAGCGGTAGCTCGCGTCGAAGATGTAGGCGATGGCCCGCTCCCGGTCGCGTGCCGAGAAGATCCCCGACGTGATCCCCTCCTCGACCACGCGCTCCACAAGGCTGCGGAGGCGCACGCGGTGTCGCCGGGCGATCGGCCGGGCCGACACCGTGGCGTCGAGATGAACCGCGAACAGGTTCGGTTCATCGACAAGCGCGTCCCGCTGCACCGTCGCGAGGGCGGTGAGCAGCCGCTCGATCTTGTCGTCGGCGGGATCGGGCGCGTCGGCGATGCCGGCGAGCCGGGCTTCGACCTCGCGCAGCCAGCGCCCTGCCACCGCGTCGAGGAGCGCGTCC
This sequence comes from Methylobacterium sp. CM6257, assembly GCF_054611515.1. Taxonomy (NCBI): domain Bacteria; kingdom Pseudomonadati; phylum Pseudomonadota; class Alphaproteobacteria; order Hyphomicrobiales; family Methylobacteriaceae; genus Methylobacterium; species Methylobacterium sp. CM6257. The sequence goes on along the minus strand of NZ_CM137735.1, from coordinate 2,379,285 downwards.
TTCGACGGGAAGTAGCGGTAGACGTTAGCGTGCGTCATGCCGGCTTCGGCGGCGACGGCCACGACTGTCACGCGCTTGGGGCCGAGCCGCGAGAGATGCTCGGTGGCGATGCCGAGCAGCCGGACGTCGGCCGCGACCGGAGCGCGGGGCCGCGCCGAGCCGGCTGAGTCACCCCCATCGCGGAGCGGACCGGCCTCGGCCGCGTCGGAGAGCTTGGCCTTGGCGCTGAGCGCCTCCTCCTTGGACCCGTCGGACTCTGGCTTGAGGAAAGGAAGCGGTAGGCGGGAAGTGGACAGGTGGTAGGGCGAGACGGACCCCCATCATACCGGCTGAAGCGTCCCGGCGCTTCGCGTTGACGTTACGGCTTCCCCCCGGGAGCCCGGTTACCTGAGCGGATTAGGACCGCTTAAACAACCCTATGTGTCAATTCGCCTTTAGAAGGCAACAAATTTTTCTGGCCGTTCCCTGCGTCAGAAGCGGTTCTTCCACGCCCGCAGGGCGACGAACACCGCCTCGGGATCGGCACTGTGCGCGAGATCGACTGACTTGGCCAGGGCCGGATGGCCGCTGCGCAGGAAGGGGTTGGTGGCGCGTTCCGCACCCATGGTCGTCGGGATGAGGAAGCGGCCCTCCGTCTTGGCTCGCTCGGCCTCGGCGAATCGCGCCTTGAGATCCGCGTTGTCGGGATCCGCCGCCAGGGCGAAGCGGGCATTGGAGAGGACGTAATCGTGGCCGCTGAATACCCGCGTGGCGTCTGGGAGGTCGTCGAAGCGCCGTAGCGACTGGTACAGGGTCTCGGGCGGGCTCTCCATCACCCGGCCGCAGCCTAAGGTGAACAGCGTGTCGCCGGCGCAGACGAGACCGGCCTGCGCGAACCAGTAGGTGACATGGTCGATGCAATGGCCCGGCGTCTCCCAAACCTGCGCCTCCAAGTCGCCGACCCGCACCGTGTCGCCCTCGCGGACGGCGACATCCACCTGCGGGACCGCGTCGCCAGCCTTGGCGGGTGCCACGACCCGGGCGCCGGTGGCCTGCTTCACCGCCGGGATGCCCTCGACGTGGTCGCCGTGGCGATGGGTGACGAGGATGTCGGTCAGCCGCCAGCCGGTCTCATCGAGGGCCTTCAGGACGGGGCCGGCCTCCGGCACGTCGATCGCCGCGCAGGCCCCGGTGGCCGGGTCGCGGATGAGCACGCCGATATTGTCGCTGCGGCAGAGGAAGGTTCGGATCTCGGTCTCGGTCGCCATCGGATGTGATCTCCCGGAGTGCTCTCCGCCGAACTGGTACCCGGTTCGGCGAACGAGATCGCGTCGAAAAGGCCCGGAGCCGTTGCCGATCGGGCGTGATCGACAGCGGCTGCACCGGCGTGAAAGCTGCTGCCGTGAACAGGCGGTGATCGCGCCCGGTTCCTTCAGCGCTTGCCGTGCGCAACGCGGCTCACCATTGAGTACGACAGTCGTTCCGGCCTGGGTGTCCTGTCCCTCCATGCGTCTCGACGTCAACGGCTTGCGGGCCTTCTATGCCAGTCCTCTGGGTCGCACGACGCATCGTGTTGTCGGCCGAGCGCTCCACGAGTTCCTGGGCTCGGTCTCGGGTCTGCGCGTCCTCGGCATCGGCTACGCGACGCCGTATCTCGGCCCGATCCACTGCATCGCCGAGCGCACGCTGGCCTTCATGCCGGCGACCCAGGGCGTGGTGAACTGGCCGAGCACCGGCCGCTCCTGCGCGGCGCTCGCCGACCCGACCATGATGCCGCTGCCCGAGGCCGCCATCGATCGGGTTATCCTGGTCCACGCGCTCGAAGCGGTGGAGAGCCCGACGGAGCTGCTCCAAGAGGTGTGGCGCACTCTCACCCCCGGCGGCCGCATGATCCTGGTTGTGCCCAACCGGCGGGGTGTCTGGGCCCGCCGCGAGGCGACGCCGTTCGGCCACGGCCAGCCCTACAGCCGCTCGCAGCTCGGGCGGCTGATGCGCGACACCCTGTTCTCGCCGGTGAACTGGTCCGAGACCCTGTACATGCCGCCGGCGCGCTCGCGCCTGATGCTGCGCACCGGACCGGCCTGGGAGTGGCTCGGCACAAGCCTGTCCCTGCCCTTCGCCGGCCTGCACGTGGTCGACGCGACGAAGCAGCTCTATCGCCCGGTCGCCGTGCAGCAGGTGCGGCGCGCCCGCCGCCTCACGCCCGCCCGGGCGCTGGTGCCGGCCCCCTCCCCCGGCTGATCGGCGCGCACGTCACGATTCGTAAGCGACCGATCCTCTAGGACTGCGGGCGGCATGGGCCGGTCCAGATGAGCATCGACTTTACCGTCCAGCAGTTCCTGCTGGCCCTCTCGGGCCTGATCGCGATCGTGAACCCCATCGGGGGCGCCTTCATCTTCGCCCAGGTGACGAGCGCCTACAGTCACGCCGAGCGCGTGTTGCTGTCGCGCCGGATCGGCGTCTACGCCGCCTTGGTGATGCTCGGCGCCCTATGGGCCGGCACGCCAATCCTCAACTTCTTCGGTGTCACCCTGGCGGCCCTGCGCATCGCCGGCGGCCTTGTGGTGATGTCCTCGGCCTGGACCCAGCTCAACCGGCCCGAGGCGCGCGAGGCGCGCAAGCAGGCCGAGGCCTCGGGCTCGAAGGATCGCGCGCCGGCTCCCGCAGAGGCGCATGTCGAGCAGGCGCCCGGACCGCTCTCCGAGATCGCGTTCTTCCCCCTCACCCTGCCGTTCACCACCGGACCGGGGACGATCGCGGTCGCCATCACCCTGGGCGCGAACCGGCCGGCCGTCTACGCGGAACGGCTCGGCTTCTATGTCGGCGTCACGCTGGCGGCTCTGGTGGTCGCCGGGGCGGTCGCCCTCGTCTACGCCTCGGCCGACCGCGTCGTGGCACTCATCGGCCCGGCCCGGGCCCGCGTGACCGGGCGCCTGTTTGCCTTTCTTCTGCTGTGCGTCGGGACGCAGATCCTGCTGAACGGCCTGACGGACGTCATCGCGCCGCTGCTCGCGGCGCGATGACGAGCGGTTCGAGGTGTCGTCAGATCACCGGCACCTCGGCCAGGCCACCGAACAGGGCGGCGTGGCCGACGTAGTAGAGGAACAGGAAGGTCGCGAGCGCCGCCCCGTACCAGGCCGGCGCGAGCAGTGCGTGGCGGGCCCGGACCGCGACGCGGGCGTCGTCGGCGGCGATCGCCAGGAGCACCACGATGATCCCGGAATGGCCGACCGCGTCCACCTTGCCGAACTCGATGATCGCCGAGACGAAGATCGCCGCCAGGATGATCGCCGCGCTCCGCCGCACCAGGGGCGTCCAGATCAGCGCGAACGCCAGGGTGAACTCGATGACGCCGGCGGCCTGCATGAACAGCTCCGGCGTCGCGCCGAGGGTCATCTGCGGCCTGGCGGCGAGGAGCGGCGCCGACCAGTCCGGATAGGCCCACTTCTCGATGGATGCCCACATCAGCGTGATGGCGGCGGACCACCGCACGATGTCGAGCGGACGGAGGTCGAAGGGCGTCAGGTCGAGGCCGCGGGCGATCAGGTAGGCCGCGATCCCCAGGAAGATCGGGTAATCGGCGAGGTGGAAGACGCCGTACTGCGCGGTGGCGAAGCTGAACAGGAAGACGATGCCGAGGCCGGTGATCGGCATGGTGCGACGCCAGATCAGGCAGGCCGCCATCGCGAGCTGGAGCCACGGGATCCAGGCGACGTCGGTCTTGAGTTCCGGCGTGAGGATGATCCCGCCGAGGTCCCAGAGCGAGACCAAGAAGAAGCCCAGCGTCGCGCGGACCAGCAGCTCGGTGTCGATCCGGATGCGGGTGGTCACGCGGTCCAGCGCGTTGAGCAGCGCGCCGCCCAGCGGCGTGCCCTCCGCCAGGCATCCGAACATCAGGCAGACCAGGGCCAGCGCCGTCAGCCACTCGAAGTCGAGGCAGAGGACCTGCTCGAGGCCCTGCGGCTGACCGGCCACGTCGTAGGCGCAGAACCATTTCACGTGGGCCTGGGCCGTGCTCGTCGCCGCGAGAATCAGGGGGCCCGCGAGGCTGAGGGCGCAGGCGACCGACAACCGATTCTTCTTGGATCTTATCATCGGACCCTCGTCGCCGCGCAGCGGCACCGTGGTTACCGAGCTATTTAGATATGTTAACCCGTATTAAGCCAACGGTTTGTTAACGAATATGAGTGGAAGGTTAACGCTGTGGATTCTGCGGAGGCGGTGACGTGCCCCGAGTCCTGCTGCGGCGCATTTAAGTGGCCCCGCCCCGGCTTGGCCCTCTGACATCCGAAGATCATTCCGCCTTCGCCTCGCCGCGCGTCCGACGCAGTGAAAGCGCACTGGTACCGGCCTCGCCGCCCGGCTGTTCGGAAGAACGAGATCAAAGGCACACCCAGGTCAGTCCGAGACCTGTGAGAGGCCGCTCTGCTTCGTCGCGGTCCTGCCCGGCCGGTCTGTTTCATCCGCCGGGCGCGACAGCCGCAATCGCGCCGGCTGGAATCGGCCGACCTGCGACTGTGATCTCGCGGCGACCCGGTAACGCGGACGGCGGGGCGCCGAATCCGCACCTGCCGATCTTGTCCTCTCGGCGATCTTGCGGCCCGGCTTCCGACCGCCTCGTATTTCGATCCATTCGATTGATCGATCGCCGATGTAAGCATCTAAATCGGCTGCATTAGCTGGCTATTTCGGATATAGCTTGATTTTCGTATGAGATTTATTGGCATTCTTACCGAGTAAATCCGGTAAGTTGGTCCGAAAAATTCCGTTAAACATTGCGATGTAACTGAGGAAAGATAATCGAATCGGAGTCGACTGGGCTTGCATGTTGCTCGATGTGGCGCAGAGTCTCGGAAGCACTCGGCTTTCTCTGTGCGAGGGTTCGGATCGCTCCCAGCAACGAGGCAGGTCCAGTAACGGGGTGCATACGGTGAGCAGGGAAGACTTTTCGAGACCCGACGCGCGGGGTGCGATGCCGGGGCGGCCCAATGCCCGGTCGCGCTCTCCTGACCTCATCCTGCCGCGACCGCTGACCGAACCGGATGCGTCCGGCGCATGAGCGGTTCGGCTGCTTGCGTGCGTCGGGCCCTCCCTTCCGCCACGGAGCGGTCGAGAGCCCGGCCATCGAGCGGTCGGTCGCTCTGCCGGTACGGGCTCGCGCCACGCTTCGACCGGGCCCGGCGGAGCCAGGACCCACCGCATGAACCCCGAAATCCCGGCAGGCGGCGCGTCGCCTCGAAGAGCGTGCGCGAAGGCTGTCCTGCACCGACCATCGAGGAGGTATCCCATGACCGACGGCACGCAGATCAAGGTTCCAGCCTGGTACAGCCCGGACGAGATCCATGAGATCCAGCGCGACATCCTCGGCCCGGCAGCGAAGGTTCTGATCCTCTGCCTGGGCGGCAAGGGCGGCGTCGGCAAGACCACCATCGCCCTGCAACTCGCCGATCTGTGCGCCGAGGTCGGCTCGGTGCTGGCGATCGACACTGACCCGGCCAACAGGCACTTCCACACCGCGTTGATGGAGGAGACCAGCCCCGGCAGCGAGAACTTCGTTCCGCGCCGGAAGGGCGTGTCCTGTTTCCGGCAGCGGCTACGGGCGGAGGACAGCACCGGCCGTGTCGACCCGACCCTGTGCCAGGACATGATCGAGCGGGTGACGGATGCCGCCGAGCGCTTCGTGGTGGTCGACTTCCCGGCCGGCGATACGGAGACGACGCGCCGCTGCACCGAGATCATCGTCGAGAGCTGCCGGGAGGCGAATATCCGTCTCTGCGTGGTGGTGGCGGCCGGCGCGGTCGATCCCACCGCCCTCGACGTCCTCAGGGAACTCCGGCCGATGCTGATCGACTGCGACCGAGCGGTTCTGGCGAAGAATACCGCGCAGGCGACCAATTTCGACTATCTCGAATCCTCCGATCTCGTGCGTCAACTGCGGAGACAGCCGAATTTCCGCGCCATCGAGATCGAGCGGATTGGCGAGCGGCTGATCGAGGCGTTGCGCGTCCAGCACATGACATGGCAGGCGCTGGCGACGAGCGCGCCGATGCGTCTGCGCGTGGAGGGACGCCGCCTCCGGCGCAACTTCCACGCGGCTTGGCGGGATGCGCTCCGTCCGTGACCAACCTGGAGCGGTTCTACCGGTCGGTCCATGGCCGCGATCTCCAGCCCTGGGAGCGGCAACTGGCCGTGCGGATCGCGGCCGCCCTGAACACCACGACGGACGATGATTTCGTCGTCCATCTGCTCCTCGTGTACATGTCCACCAACGCGATCACCAACATGTACAATGAGCTGGTTGCCGCGAGGAGCAGTCTCGCGGAGTACAATCAGGGTCTGGTGCGCAAACTCACGGCCGATCTGCGGCGAAACACGCTGATCGGCTACGTCCTGATCGGTGTGGTGGCCAGCGGTATCCTCGCGAGCGTCTGGAGCCTCGGCACGCTCCTGAACCTCTCGCATAGCTCTTCGGCCAACGAGACGCGCTTCGCTGCCGCGCTGGAGGCTTGCGAGCAGCGCAGCGCGGGCGCTGCCCAGCGCGGGCTCGGCGTCGGCCGCTGACGCGAGGACGACATGCCGAATGGCGCGCTGACCGCTCCGCCGGGCCGGTCGTCTCGCGTCGATCTGGGGCGGACTTGGAACCGATCGCCTCGCGTCAGGGCGCCGGAGCATGGGCCGCGAAGGACGCGGTGACCAAGCCACGGTCGGTGCTGGTGGAGAGCGTCGCCAGGAAGGCCAGGAGATCGGCCCGTTCCGTCGCCGTGAGGTGCAGCGGCTTGATCGACCGGGAGCGGCTGGGGCGCTCGATCCCGCCCCGATCGTAGAGCTCGATCACGGCTTCCAGGGTGCGGACCGATCCGTCGTGCATGTAGGGCCCACGCCGGCCGATCTCCCGCAGGGTCGGCGTCTTGAAGGCGTATTGCAGGGCGACCGAGGTCGGCTTGAGGCGCCCGCGGCCGATATCCGAGCCGGCCCCGACCCCAATGTCGTGGAACGAGTTGTCGGTGAACGACCAGCCGGAATGGCAGCCGGCGCAGCCGGCCCGCCCATTGAACAGGTCGAACCCCCGCTTGGCCGATTCGCTGATGGCGCCCTCATGGCCGGCGATCCACCGGTCGAAGGGCGTCGTTCCGGTCACGATCAGGCGCTCGAAGGTCGCCAGCGCCGCCTCCAGCCGCTCGCGCGTGATGGCGGGGTCATTGAAGGCTGTGGCGAAGGCCGCCGCGTAGCTCGGATCGGCGGCGAGCCGTGCCAGAGCTTCCGGCACAGGCAGGTTCATGTTGGCCGGCGCTGCCATCGGCATGACGGCCACCGATTCGAGCGTGCGGAACTTGCCGTCCCAGCCCATCGGCCCATCCTGCCACGCGATGTTGATGAGCGTCGGTGTGCGCAGGTCCATGTCGCCCTGCTGGCGCGTGGCCGCGCGGGCACGGCCGTCGCCCCAGGCGAGATCCGGGATGTGGCAGGTGGCGCAGGCGCGGGTCCGATCGCCGGACAGAATCGGATCGAAGAAGAGCCTCCGTCCGAGTTCGGCCTTGGCGGCAGAATAGGGGTTTTCCGCGGGAAAGGGGATCTCGGCGGGCGGCCGATAGGCGTCGCGCCAGCCGGCGCGGCGCGGATCCGGACCGCTGCCACTCCCGACGCCCACACCAACAAATCCGAGAAGCACCGCAACTGCGGCGCCGACCTTCCAAGCCATCACCGACCTCGCAGGTCTCGGTTTGACCCCTATTCGTTGATGACCGATGAATCTCTGCAGGAAGATATTCTGTTCGACGCGTATTCGCGCATGAAAAACGTCGCACCTGCCAAGCTTCACCTGGAAGATCGACGTTGCGCGGCTATTCGAGCCGGATGGAAACGCTATCGCTCGCCCCGGTGGAATCGAGAACCGAGATTCGCGCGAAGCCAGCACCTGGTGGAACCCACTCGGTCCGCCTGCGCGGAGTCTGCGCGACGGGCTGGCCGTCGACCAGCCAGGTCAGAGGCGGGACGCCGCCGAACGCCTTGAGGGCGAGCCCCGGGCTTCCAGCCGCGCGATCCTCCCCGTGCCCGGCCGCGACGAGACCCAGGTCGACCCGGGCCCCGTCCGGGGGATAGGCGATCCGCAGCGCCGGCCCCTGCGCGTCCGGGGTCTCGCGGCGCAAGCGCCGGAGCGGCGGCGGCAGACCGACGAGCCCGACCGCCAGGACGTCGCGGGGTTGCGGGATCGGCTCGGGTTCGATCCCGAGGCGCGCGTAGGCGTCGAACAGGATCGGCGCCGCGGCCGTGCGGCCGACGAGGCCTGGGACTGCGGCGCCGTCCGGCCGCCCCACCCAGACCACCACCGTCACATGCCGGTCGAAGCCCGCCGCCCAGGCGTCGCGGTAGCCGTAGGAGGTGCCCGTCTTGTAGGCGATCCGGTTCGGGAGCGCGTTCTCCGGCGGCGGCGTGCCGCGCAGGATGTCGGCGATATACCAGGCCGCGACGGGCTCGATGATCCGGCGGTCGGACACGGGCGCAGCGGCCGCTCCCGCTCGACGCAGGATGTCCGGCACCGCGCCGCCGCGAGCGAGCCCGGCATAGAGGCGCGCGAGATCGGTGAGGGTGATGCCGAGGCCGCCGAGCGCCACAGGCAGGCCTGGTGCCGCCTCGCGCGGGAGCTGGATCCCGGCGCCCGCCGCGCGCAGCCGCGCGATGAAGCGCGCGGGCCCCACCGCATCCATCAACTCGACCGCCGGTACGTTGAGGGAGAGCTGGAGGGCGCGCCGGGCCGTGACCGTGCCCTGATAGGTGAGGTCGAAATTTTCCGGAGCGTAGCTCGCCGCAAAACGCGCGGGGCGGTCCTCCAGCAGCGTCTCGGGATGGGCGAGCCCGTCCTCGAAAGCCATCCCGTAGACGAAGGGCTTCAGAGCGGAGCCCGGGGAGCGCACCGCCAGCGTCATGTCGATGGCGCCGCGTCGATCCGGATCCAGGTAGCCCGCGCTCCCGACCTGCGCGAGCACCTGCCCGTCGCGGTTGTCGAGGACGAGGATCGCCGCGGAGAGGCCGGGCCCGGCCGCCGCTGCGCGCTCGGTCGCCAGGACTTCCAGCCGTTCCTGGATGCGCCCATCGATGGTGAGGCGGATCACCGGGGCGGCGGGCTCGGCCGCCACCGCCTCCTCGGCGGCATGGGCCGCGAGCATCGGGAAAGGTTTGCGCACCGTCGGCACCGGCTCGGCCTTCGCCGCCTCGGCCTCGGGCGCGGTGAGGATGCCCTGGGCACAGGCGATCTCCAGCACCCGGTTGCGGGCGGCGCGGGCGCGCTCCGGGAAACGGTCCGGCCGGCGGGTCTCCGGGGATTGCGGCAGGGCGACGAGGAGTGCGGCCTGCGCCGCCGTGAGCCGCACCGGCTCCCGCCCGAAATAGGCGAGGCTCGCCGCCCGCACGCCTTCGAGCGGGCCGCCGTAGGGGGCGAGCGCGAGGTAGAGGTCGAGGAGCCCGGACTTCCCCAATCGCCGCTCCAGCGTGACCGCCCGCACCATCTGGCGGAGTTTGGCCTCGACGGAGCGCTCGCGCCGCGGCTCGACCAGGCGCGCCACCTGCATCGACAGGGTCGAGCCACCCGAGACGATGCGTCCCTTCGCCAGCCACTGGGACGCGGCGCGCAGCACCGCCGCCGGGTCGATGCCGGGATGCGTCTCGAAGCGCCGATCCTCGTAGGCGAGCAGCATCGCCCGGTAACGGGGATCGACCGCCTCCGCGGACACCGGCAGGCGCCAGCGCCCGTCCGCCGTCGCGAAGGGGCGCAGGAGCGTGCCGGACCGGTCGACCACCACCGTCGAGCGTGCTGCCGCCGCTGCGAGATCGAGGGGCGGCAGCGCGACGGCAAAGCGCCACAGTGCCCCAACACCGACTGTGAGGAGCCCGAGCACGAGCGCCGCGCCCGCAAGGAACAGACGCGCCTGCGGTAAAACCGCTCTGCTGGGATCGGGCCCATCCTGCGGCACGCATCCTCCGGGTTCCGGACCCGCCGGTTTCTCCCGCAGAATTCCCGGTTCCCGCCCGGCGGACAAGTGCCGGACGTTCCGGTGCGGCCGGGCGCCGAGCCCCTGCCGGGGCGCGAACCGTCGTTACGCCGTGCCGACGCCGCGGAGGCCCTCGAAGGCCGGGCGATCCGGCCGGTTCACCCGAACCGGAAAGGGAACGACGTTGGAGGGCAGCTGGACAGACTCGGCCTCGGGCGGCGGCGTGGTCTTGTGGGCCTTGGCGGGCTTCGCCCAGCGCTCGATGCGCTTGAAGTAGCTCCGTCTGGTCAGCCAACCGGGAATGCGCCTGCCCTTCAGCATGATCTGCCCCTCATCGATGCGACTCGCGACGCGAGATCCAGTCCGCGAACCCGATCGCGCCACCGAATCGAATCGGAACTGCATTCGTGATACGAGCCGATCCCGGGGGATAGCGCATCCCCCGTTTAGATGACGCGCCCTCGGACCGGTTCAGGCGGCAGCCGATTCTTTCGCGCGCTCAAGAGCGAGCTTGGTGACGGCCACCTGGTCGATCTTCCCGCTGCCGAGCATCGGGATCGCGTCCAGCACCACCACCTCGGCGGGGATCGCCACGTCCGAGGCGCCGCGGCTCTTGGCGAAGCTCTGGAAGGTGGCACGCGTGGCGCTCTTCTCCTGCGTGAACAGCACCAGCCGTTCGCCCTTGCGGGGATCAGGCACCGCCGCGACCGCACTCGGCCGCTCCGGCCACAGCTCGGCGGCGAGCGCCTCGATGCCGGCGAGCGAGACCATCTCGCCCGCGACCTTCGCGAAGCGCTTGGCCCGACCCTTGATCGTAACGAAGCCCATTGGGTCGATCGCCACGATGTCGCCGGTGTCGTGCCAGCCTCCCGGCGGCGGCTCCAGCACGCCGGGCTTCTCGGCGCGCAGGTAGCCCAGCATGATGTTGGGCCCGCGTAAGGACAGACGGCCGCCCTCGTCGATCCCCGGCACCGGCTCGAGGCGGGTCTCAATGCCGGGCAGGATCCGCCCCACCGTCCCGAACCGGTTGAACATCGGCGTGTTGAGGGCGACGACCGGCCCGCACTCGGTGACGCCGTAGCCCTCCAGGATGCGCAACCCGAACTTCTCGGCCCAGGTCTTCCGGGTTGCTTCCTTCACGGCCTCGGCGCCGGCCACGACGTAGCGGAGCGAGCGCAGGTCGTAGGAATGGGCGGCGCGGGCATAGCCCGTCAGGAACGTGTCGGTCCCGAACAGCACGGTGCTGTTTGAGCCGTAGATCAGCTCCGGCACGATCCGGTAGTGGAGCGGGGACGGGTAGAGGTAGACCGGCACGCCCGAGACCAGGGGCAGGACCAGCCCGGCCGTGAGGCCGAAGGCGTGGAACACCGGCAGGACGTTGAACACCTTGTCCATCGGGCCGAAATCGATCCGGGCCGCTACCTGCGCCACGTTGGCGAGCATGCAGCGGTTGGCGAGCACCACGCCCTTCGGCGTGCCCTCGCTTCCCGAGGTGAACAGCACCGCTCCCGGATCTTCCCCGGAGCGCGCCACCAGGGGGCGGCGAGGGGCGAGGAAGCCCCGGATCTTGTCTGCCGTCGTAATGCCGGCCCGCACGTCCTCCAGATAGACGAGCTCGACCGCGCCGCGGATCGCCTCCACGAGCGGCCCCAGCCGCCCCTTCTCGATGAAGGCCCGGGAGGTGAGGATCGTGTCGACCTGCGCGGCCCGGCAGGCGGAGAGCACGTTGGCCGGCCCGGCCGAGAAGTTGATCATCGCCGGCACCCGCCCGGCCGAGGCCAGGGCGAACAGGGTCACGGCGGCACCATTGGCGTTCGGCAGCATGATGCCGATCCGGCCGCCCACGGGGGCGAGGGGCATGAGCTTCCGACCGAGGATATTGGCGCCCATCACGAGCCGGCTGTAGGAGAGCCGGCCGCCGACCGGATCCTCCAGGGCGTTGCGGCGCCAGCCGTGAAGCTCGCCCGCCTCGATCAGCGCCGCCATCAGACCGCGGTCGATGTTGGCGGTGCGGAACAGGAGGTCGGACATGATCCCGTAGAGGGCCGCGCCCGCCGCCTGCCGCCGAGCCTTGCCCTTGAGCGACTCGTCCACCGTCAGGCGCACCGGCGGCATCACCGTCACGGTCACCTTGGGCCACCAGCGGCGGCGCACCTGCCGGCGCGACAGCCGCGAGAAGGCGGTGCGCTCCAGCCCGTCGATCTTCACGGGCACCACCAGCGCCCCCGCCTTGTCGGCAATCAGTCCGGCCCCGTCATAGACCTTCATCAGGCTGCCGGTGACGGTGAGCCGTCCTTCGGGGAAGATGATCAAGGTCTCGCCGGCCTTGACCGCGTTGATGAGCGTCCGGGTCGCCAGCGGACGGGTCGGGTCGAGGGGCATCGCCTTGGTGACCCGCAGGAACGGCCGCACCCACCAGCGCTGAGCGATCCCGCTGTCGACGGCGAAGACCGGCTCCTGGTCGAGGAGCGACAGGGCAAGCGGCGCGTCGAGGAACGAGACGTGGTTGAGGGCCACGATGGCGTTCGGCCCTGCCGCCGCGAGATTGTCGAAGCCGCGGACCTCCAGCCGGTAGAAGGCCCGGAACAGGATCGACAGGGCGTCGCGGAACGGGCTCGTCGGCAAAGTCGCGAACACGATGGCGCCGACCGCGAGGTTCAGCACCGCCACCACGGTGAGCAGGCTCGCGATCGAAAGCCCCGCGCCCTGAAGCGCCGCCAGCGCCAGGGTCCCGGCCACCATGAAGGCCGCCGTCATCACGTTGACCGCGCCGATGATGCGCGCGCGCATCGCCTTCTCGGCCCAGGCCTGCACCGCCGCGAAGGACGGGACGATGTAGAGGCCGCCCGAGATCGCGAGCCCGAGGAAGTCGATGCCGGTGCGCAGCCCGTGACCCGTCCGCAGGAAGCCGAAGGGGCCGATCGGCTCCGCGGGCGGGGTCGGCAGGTGGCCGACCGTCCAGGCGAGGTCGAGGCCGAACAGGCCCATCAGCACCGCACCGACCGGCGTCGGCAAGAGAATGATCCGGCCGCTGGCAAGCCACGAGGCGAGTCCGGACCCGACCGCGATGCCGATGGAGAACAGGGCCAGCAGCAGCGTGATCACCGTCTCGGTGCCGTTGAAGGCGCCGCGCACCAGCACCGGCAGCAGCGACAGCACCACCACGCCGACCAGCCAGAACCAGCTCACGGTGAGCGAGCCGCGCCACAGCCGCGTGTCGGCCCAGAGGTCGCGCAGGAGCGCGTAGGTGGAGCGGGCGACGTTGGGATCGACGCGCAGGTCCGGCGCCCCCTCCCCGGTCGCCGGGATCATGCGGGCCGACAGCCAGCACAGGATGGCGAAGCCCATCACGAGCGCGCCGAACAGGAGGCCGGAACCGCCCAGCGCCGAGGCCGCCCCGGCCGCGATCGTGCCCAGCAGGATCGCCAGGAAGGTCGCGGCCTCCACCAGGGCGTTGCCGGCGGGCAGTTCCTCGCGGCGCAGGTGGTCGGGCAGGATCCCGTACTTGATCGGGCCGAACAGCGCCGCGATCGTCCCGAACAGGCCGAGCGCCAGAAAGAGCACCGGCACCGAGTGCAGCAGGAAGCCGAGCACGGCGGAGCCGGCGGCGAAGATCTCGGCGAACTTGAGCCGCCTTGCCATCAGCGCCTTGTCGTAGCGGTCAGCCCACTGGCCGCCGAGGCCCGACAGGATGAAGAACGGACCGATGAACACGGCGCTCGCCAGGGTCACCAGGATGCCGGCATGGGCATCCGCCTGACCGCCGATCCCGAACAGGATCAGGAAGGCGAGCGCGTTCTTCAGGAAATTGTCGTTGAACGCCGAGAAGAACTGGCACCAGAACAGCGGCGCGAAGCGCCGTGCAGTCATCAGGGTACGGAACATGGCGATCTCTCGGTTCCGAACCTGACTGGCCCACCAGATGTGTCCAGGTCAAATCGGACCGATGCGAACGCACAGCGATCGTGGCCGCAAGGAAACCTCTCTGTGCGAACCGGCACGTTTCCGCGCGCCGGTCCACGGCCGTGAGCCCGCCCTTAGGCCTTCCGGACGATCCGGCCGGTCCGCGCAGCCGCCCCGAAGCGTCGGGCGATGACCGTGCGCAGGGAGGCGCCGAGATCGTAGGAGCGCTCGATGTGGGTCGCCAGTGTCGCGATCACGACGAGCACGGCACCGGCCACGCAGGCCGGCACGAGCAGCAGAAACGTCAGGACCATCCCGACCGCCGTCCGCTCGGCGAGCGAGGCTTGCGGCCATGGGTCGATCGGTAGGGAGAAGCGTCGTCCATCGTGCATGGCTTCGGCCCTCGGTGCCCGGCTCATCGCGGCACATGGAGTCAACAGCGGTTGCCGCCGGGCGTTGCGCGCCCGAGGCCGAAATCGTCGCGGCCGCGGCGATCAGGCAGGCTGTCGGGGCGCAACTGACCGCACCGCCGGCGGTTGCCGGTTCGACTCTTCAACTTGGATTGAGACGGGTATGGCGCGTGTTGCAGTCGTTACCGGGGGAACGGCCGGGATCGGGCTCGCGGCCGCGCACCGTTTCGCCGCGGGCGGTTGGTCGGTGGCGGTGATCGCGCGGGATCCGGGGCGTCTCGCGGCGGCCGAGCGTGCGCTCGCCGCCTACGGCCGCCCGGTGCTTGCAATCAGCGCCGACGTTGCCGATCCGCAGGCCGTGGATGCCGCCGCCGCGCGGGTGGAGGCGGAACTCGGCCCGATCCGCGCCTGGGTGAACAATGCCATGTCGACCGTGGTGAACCCGGCCGACCGCATCACGCCGGACGAGTACCGGCGGGTCACCGAGACCACCTATCTCAGCCAGGTCTACGGGACGCTCGCCGCCCTGCGGTACATGAAGCGGCGCAACCGCGGGGCGATCATCCAGGTCTCGTCGGGCCTCGCCATCCGGGCGGCCCCGCTCCAGGCCCCCTATTGTGCGGCCAAGTTCGCAGTCTCGGGCTTCACCGATGCGCTGCGCTGCGAGCTGCTCCACGACCAGGTCCATGTCAGCCTCAGCGTGGTCTATCTGCCCGCGGTCAATACGCCCCAGTTCAACTGGGCGCGCAACCGCACCGGACACCGCCAATACGCGCCGGACCCGGTCTTCGACCCCCGGCTCTGCGCCGAGGCGATCCTGTACGCCGTCGAGCATCCGCGCCGGGAGGTCTGGGTCGGGCGCTCGTCGATGATGATGGCCGCCGCCCAGGCGCTGGCGCCCGCGCTGGCCGACCGGAAGGCCGCCTCCATGTGGCCGGCGCAGCTCTCCGACGAGACGATTCCCGAGATGGACGGCAATCTCTACGAGCCGGTGCCCGGCCAAGTCGGGATCGACGGGCGGTTCTCGGATCGGACCAAGGCGAGCCGCGGCGAGTTCTGCACGAGCCGCGCCCGCGACCTTCTGGTCGGCGGTCTCGCCGGGCTTGCTCTGATCGGGCTCGCCGGCGCCGTGCAGGCGGTGCGCGAGCCGCGCCGGCTGACGGGGCGAAGCTGAGAGCTGCGCTATGTAGCGTTGCCGGCTGGTTGAGCCGCCCCGAAAAAGGTCCGAGACGATGCCCGGCTATCTGCCCTTCGCGGGCGCCCTGAAGCTACCCGCATATACCTGCGACAATTGCGGGTTCTGGCAGCGCCACTTCGAAACCCCGCCCGTCTGCCCGATGTGCCTTGATGCCCGTCACGTGGTGCCGCAGGATGGCTGGCGCTTCCGCACCGCCCGGGAGGCGCAGGACGCCTTCCCCTGTCACTGGCAGGAACTGGAACCGGGCGTCTGGCGCTTCTGGAACGAGCCGGTCTCCGGCATCGGGCCCTCCGCCTACCTGATCCAGACCGAGCACGGGAACATGGGCTTCGAGGGCTGCCCGGTCTTCAGCGAGGCCGCTCTCGACCAGATCGAGCGGCTCGGCGGAATGACGGTCCTCTCGGCCTCGCACCCGCATTCCTACGGTGCGCTGCCGCAGCTTCAGGACCGGTTCGACCCGGAACTCTGCCTGCCGGCCGCCGACTTCACGTGGAGCGCGGCCCTCCAGGTGAGCTGGCCCTACGACGACTTCCTGGAGCCCCTTCCGGGGCTGGAGCTGCATCGTACGGCAGGTCATTTCGACGGCCACGCCGTCCTGTACGACCGCGCGCGAAAGATCTGCTTCTGCGGCGACGCGCTGAAGTTCGAACTCGATCCGGCCGATTTCCGCCGGGCGACCACCATCTCGGCCCACAAGGCCTTCGTGCGCGGCGTGCCGCTCACCCCGAGCGAGCTGCGCCGCTATCGCGACGTGTTCGAGCGCCTCGACTTCGTCCAGACCTGGACGCCGTTCGAGCCCGCCCGCAATTGCGGCCGGGCCGAGGTTCTGGCGCTCCTCGACCGGCTGACGGGTGGCCGGTCACACGCGGCTCCCGTGCCGCTCGAGGCCTTGCGGCGTCAAGGGCGATAGAGCGGATCGTTCTCCAGGCGGATCGGCTGGCCGTGGGGCGTCGCCTCGGCGGCCCGGAGGAAGGCGGCGGTTCGCGCCGCGACGCTCTCGGCCGCCGCCACACCGCGTTCCGCGAGGATTCTCTCCAGCGTCGCGAGCCACTCGCCGTAATCGGCCGCCCGCTCCGGCTCCCCGACGGGCCGGATCACCCGTCCGAGGCGTTCGGCCCATTCCGACCACGTGAACAGCCCCGCCTCCTGCAGGCTCACCACCATGGCGAAGACCTGCGCCTCCCAGGGCGCCGCGAAGGTTCTCGGGGTCGGCTCGGTCATGCGGGCTCCAGATACGGTTCGAAGGCCGCCACCGTGACGATCCCGCCCGGGTCGCCGCTGTCGCCCCACAGTTCCTGCGCCGTGAAGGCGACCGTGTAGAGCCAGGTCGGGTTCTCGCCCGCCCCGTAGGCGCTGGTGTCGGGATAGACGAAGACGCCGTCGACGCGCACGATGCGGCCTCGTCGCCCGCGCACGTAGCGCGGCAGGCGGGTATGGCCGGTCGGGTGGTTGTTGCGCGCCAGGACGGCATCGCCCACCGCGAACCGGGCCGGCGCATCGGCGGCGCGGCTGCTCGGAAAACCGGCCCGGAACCGTTCTTCCAGGCCCTCGCGGACCAGGATCCGGGCCACGGGCTTGGCCGGCTCCGCGGCTTCTCCGGCTTCCATCTCGGCAGGCGTCGCCAAGCCGTTCGCGGCGAGCTGCTTCTCCAGGGCCTTCAGCCAGATCTCGTAGTAGCTCGAGGCGAGGTACTCGGCCGGCGGCAGCGACTCGCGGGCGGCGCGGCTGCCGTCGAGGTTCCAGGCGCCGGTGTAGCCCATGGCGAGCGCCATGGCGAAGACGCGGCGCTCCCACGCGGCGTGGAACACCGGCTCGTCCGGCTCCGGCACCACAGGCCCGAAACCGTGCGCGCCGCCGAGGTCCTGAGCGCCGTTCATACCGGCATCTCCACCGGCAGGACCGGGACCGACAGGGGCAGCCCCGTGCCGATCATGGAATCGCGGGTGACGAGGGCGGCGAGCGCCTCCTCGGAGAAGCCCTCGGTCTCGGCCGGGCGCATGGGCAGGACCATGTAGCGGGTCTCCGCGGTGGAATCCCAGACGGTGATGCGGGTGGTCTCCGGCAGCGTCAGCCCGAACTCGGCCAGCACCCCGCGCGGATCGATCACCGCCCGGGCCCGGTAGGGCGGCGCCTTGTACCACACCGGCGGCAGGCCGAGCACCGGCCAGGGATAGCAGGAGCAGAGGGTGCAGACGACGAGATTGTGAGTCCCGGGGGTGTTCTCGACCACCACCATGTGCTCGCCGCCCCGGCCGCCGATGCCGAGCTCGGCGATCGCCGGCGTCGCGTCGGCGAGGAGCCGCGCACGATAGGCGGGATCGACCCAGGCCCGGGCCACCACGCGGGCGCCCGCATGCGGGCCGACCTTGGTCTCATAGAGCTCGACCAGGGCGTCCAGGGCCGCCGGGTCGATGTAGCCCTTCTCGGTGAGCAGGGATTCGAGTGCCCGCACCCGCGCCTCCATGGGGGAGAGATCGCTGCCGTGGTGATGGTCGTGCGCGTGAGGCGCGTGGTCGTGGCTCATCCGGCCCTCCTGCCGCTGCGCAGTCTGCGCCGGCACACATCCCGACGCCATTCCGCGGACGCCGATATACCAATCGTCGACGGCCCAAGCACGATGCGTAAATCCCCCGATACCGCCGGGAGCGTTTGGCATCGGTTCATAATTATGCAGGTACCGACGTTAGAGCAGTTCCAGTATACCAGGGCCCGGCGACGGGATACGTTCATGATCGATGACGCTGTGAACCCGTCCGACGGAACGGAGCGCGACCGGGACGCGGACGGTTACGCCACGCTCATCGGCCACCACCTCGCTCTGTCGATCCGGGATTATTTCAAGATCGTCGAGCAGGAGCCGCTGCCGGCGCAACTCGCGGCCCTCGTGGCGCGCTTCGAGGCCGCAGTCGCAGCGCACGGCCAGACCGTCGCCTTCGATTTCCGCAGCGACATCATCAAGGCGCTTCCGGCTCTGCGCACCTTCGCCCTGTCACTGGTGGGCGATGTCAGCCGGGCCGACGATCTCGTGCAGGAGACTTTCGTGAAAGCCTGGGCCAATCAGGCCCGATTTCGGCCCGGCACGAACTTCACCGCGTGGCTGTTCACGATCCTGCGCAACCAGTTCTACTCCGAGCTGCGCAAGCACCGGCGCGAGATCGAGGATGTCGACGGGACCCATGCGGGCCAGCTAACCAGCCTGTCCGACCAGGAGGATGCGAGCACGCTCAAGGTGGTCTGGGAGCGGCTGGGGGACCTGCCTGCCGCGCAGCGGCAGGCGCTGCTGCTGGTCGGTGCGGAGGGCCATACCTACGAGGAGGCGGCCATCAAGCTCGGCTGTCAGGTCGGCACCGTGAAGAGCCGGGTGAGCCGGGCCCGCTCCTCGCTGCTGGGCACCCTCGGCGTGGTGGTGGCCGGGCAGGCCCCGGCCCCCTGAGGCCTCCGGTTCGCGCCCCTCACACCGGCGGCCGGCGCAGGTGCCAGTCGGTCGCCCGCTGGTAGGCCTGCCCGATCCGCAGCGCCATCGCCTCGTCGTAGCCCCGGCAGACGATCTGGAGCGAGAGTGGCAGCCCGGCGGCGGTGAACCCGTCCGGCAGCGCCAGGGCGCAGAGATCGAGCAGGTTGCCGAACCGGGTGAAGCGCGACGGCAAATGCGCCTCGTCCACCTCGGCGAGCGCCACCGCTGCGCATTCCGTGGTCGGCGTCAGCAGGGCGTCGATCCCCTCCAGGGCGGCCGCGTATTGCCGCTTCATCGCGGCGCGGCGGTGGAGCGTGCCGAGGTACTCTTGCGCCGAGACACCGGCACCGGCCAGGATCCGGCACCGCACGGCATCGCCCAGCGGTGCGGCCGGATCCTCGGCGAGGGCACCGTTGACGAAATAGGCCTCCGCGTTGGTGATCTGGCTCATCGCCACGCAGTCATTGAACCGGAACGGCAGGGCGACGTCGACGATCACGGCCCCTTGCCCGGCGAGGACGTCGAGGGCGGCGTCGTAGGCCGCCAGCATGTCGGGGGCGACGCCCTCGCGCTCCACCTCGGGCATGCGGGCGAGCCGCAGTCCGCGCACCCCGCGGTTCAGATTGGGCCAGGGCGCGTCCGGCTGGATGCCCCGGGTTGTCGGGTCGAGCGGATCGGGGCCGGAGATCGCTTCGTAGAGGAGCGCGGTGTCCTCCACCGTGCGGGCGAGCGGGCCGGGCGAGTCCAGCGTGGTCGAGAGTGGAACGATACCCCAGGTCGAAACGCGGCCGACCGTCACCTTGAGCCCCGTCAGCCCGCAGAAGGAGGACGGCAGGCGCACCGATCCGCCGGTATCGGTCCCGATCCCCCAGGGAGCCATGCGGGCCGCCACCGCGACGCCGGTGCCGCTGCTCGACCCGCCGGGGGTACGCGGCGTCTCGAAGTCCCAGGGGTTCCAGGGCGTGCCGAGATGCTGGTTGGTGCCCCAGCCCCCGTAGGCGAACTCCACCGTGTGGGTCTTGCCGAGCACGATCATACCCTGCGCGATCAGGCGCTTCGCGACGGTCGCGGTGCGCTCGGCCCGCCGGGCCCGGTGGGCGGCCGAGCCGCCCATGGTGATCCGGCCCTCCAAGTCGATCAGGTCTTTCAGCACCACCGGGACGCCGTGCAGCGGCCCCACCGCGTGGCCGGCGCGGATCGCCCGGTCGGCGCCCTCGGCGGCGAGGCGGGCATCGGCGTGGAAGACCTCGGTGAAGGCCTGGAGCTTCGGCTCCAGCTGCTCGATCCGGCCGAGCAGCGCGTCGACCGCGTCGACCGGCGAGAGGGTGCGCGAGCGAAGCGCCCGGGCGAGTTCGGCCGCGGGGGCGTGTACGGGATCGATATCGGGCATCGGAATTACTGCACGCTGATGAGGGTGAGGTCGACGAACCAGGATTGCGGCGAGACGAAGCCGTGGATCTTCTTCGACATGCCGCGGGGATTGAGGTCGTGGACGACGAACAGCCAGGGCGGATTGTCCACCAGGCGCTCGTGGGCGATCTTGGTCTGCGCGTCCATCACCTTGGCGTCGGTGGTCTCGGCGAGCGCCTTGAGGGCCGCGTCGAACGGGTCGTCCTTCCAGTTCGGGAAGTTGAAGCCGTTCGGCGGGAACCGGTCCCCCGCGAAATAGCGCGCCATCACGGCGGGATCGGACGAGGGCGAGGAGACGTTGAGCGCCATCGAACCCCGGAGGCTCGGCGCATCCGGCAGAGCCCGGGCCGAATTCAGGAGCACCTGCCACTCGACCACGGTGAAGCTGAGATCGACGTTGCAGGCCTGCTTCAGGTTCTCCTGCAGGTACTCGTTCATCGGCATCGGCAGCATCTGGCCGGAGCCGGAGGACGAGATCATCACCTTGAGACTGAGCGGCTTCCTGTCGGTGTAGCCCGCCTCGGCCAAGAGCGCCTTCCCCTTGGCGGGATCGAAGGTGTAGCGGTTCTTCGGGGAGCCGAAATTCGGATCCTTGTCGTTGAGCCAGCCCGAGGCCGGCTCGGCCGTGCCGTTGAGGAGCTCGACGATGCCGGCCCGGTCGATGCAGTAATTCAGGGCCTGCCGGACGCGCACATCCTTCAGCGCACTGTCCTTGGCGCCGATGTTGAAGAAGTAGGGCCAGACATGCGGGTATGAGCCCGTTGTGAGGGTGAAGCCCGCCTGCTTCAGCGACGGGATCGCGTCCGGGGCCGGCACCTCGATCCAGTCGACCTGACCCGCCCGCAGGGCCGCGACGCGGGCATTGGCCTCCGGGATCGGCAGCAGCCGGACCTTGTCGACCTTGGCCCTCCGGTCCGGGTCCCAGTAGCCGTCGAACTTGGCGAGATCGACCGCCTCCCGTGGGGCCACGCGGGTGATCCTGAACGGCCCGGTTCCGGCCGCCGGCAGCGCGGCCACCTTGCTCCAGTCGCGCCCGGCCTTCTCGAAGGAGGTCGGCGAGGTGAAGAGCACGTAGACGACCATGTAGGGGAAGTACGAGGCGACCTGCGTGGTGGTGATCTGCACGGTGGCGTCGTCGATCTTCTTATAGCTGCCGACAAGCGGGGCCCGGGCCCGGGTGATGCCGGCACCCTGCGCCTCGAATTGCGGGCTGCCGTTCTTGTAGTAGCGGTCGAGGTTCCAGATCACCGCGTCGGCGTTGAACGGCGTTCCGTCATGGAATGTCACGCCTTGGCGCAGGTGGAAGGTCCAGACCGTCTTATCGCTCGGATCCTGCTCCCACCGCTCGGCCAGGGCCGGGATGATGCCGGCGAGCTTGGTCGTGCTCTTGAGGTCCCACTGCACCAGCCCCTCGAAGATCGGGTAGCCGAGGAAGCGCATGCCCTCGAAGCCGTTGTTGGGCATGCCCGTGGTGGTGGGGATATCGGACGCCGTCATGGCGATGCGCAGGATGCTCTCGGCGCTGGCCGGACCCGCTAGGGCGAGGGAACCCGCCAGAGCGGCGGCGATCAGGCGGCGGACTGTCATCGGACCCCATTCGTCGAAGTTGCGGCTCGCCACCGGCAAATCCCGCGCCAGATCGTGCCATGATTCCGGCGTCCGGCGAACGGGAGATGTCACCCGTGTCCCCTTGCGCTGGGCTGACGCGGCGTCACCATAATAATGAATCCGAGTCGGCATAGAGGCCGTCGGAGCGAAGGGAGACGCCCGTGAGCGATGGGACGCCGGCCGCGATGAACGGGGCCGAGAGCCTGGTCCGAACCCTCGTCGATGGCGGGGTCGAGGTCTGCTTCACCAATCCCGGCACGTCCGAGATGCACTTCGTCGCCGCCCTCGACCGGGTCGAGGGCATGCGCTGCGTGCTGTTCCTGTTCGAGGGCGGGGCGACCGGGGCCGCCGACGGCTACGCCCGCATGGCCGACAAGCCGGCCTCGACCCTGCTCCATCTCGGGCCGGGCCTCGCCAACGGGCTCGCCAACCTCCACAACGCCAAGAAGGCGCGCACTCCCGTCGTCAACATCGTGGGCGAGCACGCGACCTACCACCGGGAGTACAACGCGCCTTTGACCTCGGACATCGAGGGGCTGGCCCGGCCGATGTCGTCCTGGGTGCGGACCGGGATGAGCGCCGCCGAGATCGGCACGGACGGCGCCGCCGCCATCGCGGCCGCCTGCACCGCCCCCGGGCAGGTGGCGACCCTGATCCTTCCGGCCAACACCGCCTGGGATCCCGGCACCGGGCCGGCTCCCGTGCCGACCGTCCCGGAGCGGGCGAAGGCCAGCGATGACGCGATCGCGGCCGCCGTGAAGGCGCTCCGGAGCGGCGAGCCGGTGCTCCTGCATCTCGGCGACCGGGCGGTGCGGAGCGAGGGTCGCGTCATCGCCGACCGGATCGCCCGCAAGACCGGCGCGCAGATGATGGCCATGACGTCGAACGCCCGGATCGATCGCGGCGCCGGCACCGTGCCGATCGAGCGCCTGCCCTACCCGATCGACCAGGGCATCGAGGCGTTGAAGGACTTCCGCCACATCATCCTGATCGGCGCGACCCCGCCGGTGGGCTTCTTCGCCTATCCCGGCAAGCCGAGCCTGCTGGCGCCGGAGGGCAGCACCACGGTCACGCTGGCCACCCCTGAGGAGGACCAGATCGACGCCCTGGAGCGGCTGGCCGAGGCCGTCGCGGCCCCGCCCGCCGAGCCGGTGGCCCCGGCGCCGCGCCCGAAGCTCCCGACCGCCGGCCCCCTCGACCAGGATACGATCGGGCAGGTGCTCGGCGCGCTGATCCCGGAGGGCGCGGTGATCTGCGACGAGTCGATCACCACGGGCCGCAACTTCTTCGCCCTGACCCGTGATGCCGCGCCCCATACCTGGCTCCAGCTCAGCGGCGGCTCGATCGGCCTCGGAATCCCGATGGCGACCGGCGCCGCCGTGGCCTGCCCCGACCGTAAGGTCATCAACCTCCAAGCTGACGGCAGCGGGCTCTACACGGTGCAGGCGCTCTGGACGCAGGCGCGCGAGCGCCTCGACGTGGTGACGCTCGTCTGGTCGAACCGCTCCTACGCGATCCTGCGGGCGGAGCTCACCAATGTCGGCGCGCTCAATCCCGGGCCGAAGGCGATCGGCATGCTGAGCCTGGACGACCCGGCCGTGGACTGGGTGAGCCTCGCCCGGGGCTTCGGGGTTGAGGGACGGCGCGTCGAGTCGCTCGCCGAGTTCATCGAGGCGTTCCAGCACGCGCTCGCCAACAAGGGGCCTCACCTCATCGAAGTGGCTCTGTGAGCGGGGCCGCGTACCGTCTCCCCGGCCTCGAAGGCCCGGTCGAGATCCGGGTCGACCGCTGGGGGCTGGCGCATATCCGCGCCGGCACCCCGCTCGACGCGTTCCGGGCCCAGGGGTTCAATGCCGCCCGGGACCGGCTCTGGCAACTCGACCTCTGGCGCAAGCGCGGCCTCGGTCTGCTGGCGGCGGATTTCGGGCCCGGCTACCTCGCCCAGGATCGCGCCGCCCGTCTCTTCCTCTACCGGGGCGACATGGCGGCCGAGTGGGCGGCCTACGGGCCGCAGGATACGAAAGGCATCGTCACGGCCTTCGTGGACGGGCTCAACGCCTACGTGGCGCTCACCGAGGCGCGGCCCGAATTGCTGCCGCCGGAATTCGCCCTGACGGACACCCGCCCGGCCCGGTGGCAGCCGGAGGACGTGGTGCGCGTCCGCAGCCACGCGCTGGTCCGCAACGTCCTTTCCGAGGTCGCCCGCGCCAAGATTCTGGCTCGTGCGGAGTCCCGGGAAGCCGGGCTCGCCACGGACGACCTGCGCAAGCGCATCAGCCCGGCGCATGAGCCGGTCGTCCCGGATGGGCTCGACGCCGCCGGTTGGCCGGACGATCTGCTCGACGCTTTTCGGCTGGCCACGGCGACGGTTGGATTCAGCCCCGAGCGTCTGGCGGCCTCGCGCGCAGAGGCCTGGGATTGGACGAAAGTCGACGCGCACGGCGCCGTCACGCGGGGGCCGCGCAGCGCGCCGAAGGAGTCGTCGGAGGGCTCGAACAACTGGGCGGTGGGTCCATCCCGCACCGCCACCGGCCGTCCGATCCTCGCGAGCGACCCGCACCGGGTCTACCTGCAGCCCTCGCTGCGCTACGCGGTCCACCTGACCGCCCCGGGGCTCGACGTGATCGGGGCCGGCGAGCCGGCACTTCCCGGCATCTCCATCGGCCATAACGGGCAGGCCGCCTTCAGCCTGACCATCGCGCCGATGGATCAGGAGGACCTGTTCGTCTGCGAGACCGACCCGTCCGACCCCGACCGCTACCGCTCCGGCGACGGCTGGGCGCGGATCGAGCGCGTGTCCGAAACAATCCCGGTGCGCGGTGGTCCGGACGAGACCGTGGTGCTCGGCTTCACCCGGCACGGGCCGATCATCCGCGAGGCGGGAGGCCGCGCCTTCGCGCTGCGGACCGTCTGGTCGGAGCCGGGCTCTGCCGCCTATCTCGGCAGCCTCGCCTATCTGGGCGCCACGAGCCCCGAGGCCTTCGGCGAGGCCCTGCGCCACTGGTCGGCGCCGTCCGTGAACCAGCTCTACGCCGACACCGCGGGCCGGATCGCGTGGTTCATGGCCGGCAAGGCGCCGGTACGCCCGGCCCATGACGGGCTGCTGCCGGTGCCGGGTGACGGCCGCTACGACTGGGCCGGCTTCCACGATCCCGGCGCCCTGCCCCGCAGCATCGACCCGGCCTCCGGCTGGCTCGCCACCGCCAACGAGATGAACCTGCCGCCCGATTATCCCGCGGAGGACCGGAAGGTCGGGTTCGAGTGGGCCGAGCCCTGGCGGGCCCGCCGCATCCGCGCGGTGCTCGGCGGGCAGACGCGGCACAGCCTCGCGGACTCGCAGGCACTCCAGGGCGACGCCTTCTCCGAGCCGGCCCTGCGCCTCGCCGAGCTGGTCCGGGCGCTGCCGGCGGCCTCGGATCGCGATGTCGCCGCCGCTCAGGCTCTCCTGGCCCCGTTCGACGGCACGCTGGACCCGGGCTCCGCGGCGGCTGCCCTTATCGAGGTGGTCTGGGTCCACCATCTGCGCCCGGCCTTGCTCGAGGCGCTGGTGCCCGATGATGGGACGCGGCGCCTCGTGCCGCCCGGCGACACGCAGAGCCTGATCGAGCGGATGGAGACCGGCCTCCATCCGGCGGTGCGCACGGCGCTGCTCACGGACGCCCTCGGCGCCGCCTACCGCACCTGCCGGGAGCGGATGGGCGCCGAACCCTCAGGCTGGTCGTGGGGCCACCTGCACCACGCGCTGTTCGCGCATCCGCTGACCGCTCTGAAGCCCGATTCCGGCTGGGACGTGGGTCCGCTGCCCGTGGGCGGCGCCGCGGCATCGGTCATGCACGCGGAGTACCGGACCGACACGTTCCGGCTCACCCACGGCGCCTCCTTCCGCATGGTCGTGGATGTGGGGGACTGGGACCGCTCGGTCTTCATCAACGTGCCGGGCCAGTCGGGCGACCCGGGCAACCCGCACTACGCCGACCTGGCCCCGGTCTGGGGGCGCCAGGACTACGTGCCGATGCTCTACGGCCGCGCGGCCGTGGACGCGGCGACCGAGACGGTCATCACGCTGACCCCGCGCCCCGCCTGACCCGGCGGCCGGGACGGATTGGGACAGGACCTTGAAGATCTTCATCGCGGGCCTCGCCACCGAGACCAACACCTTCGCGCCTCTGCCCACCGGGCGGGCGGCCTTCCACGCCGACTACGCCCGCCGCGACGGCACCCGAAACCCGCCGAGCCTCAGCAACATCGGCCTCAAGGCCTGGCGCGAGATGGCCGAGGCCGACGGGCACGACGTGGTCGAGAGCCTCTCGACCTTCGCGCAGCCCGGCGGGATCACCCTGCGGGCCGTCTACGAGGAACTGCGCGACGCCCTGCTGGCGGATCTGAAGGCCGCGATGCCGGTCGACGCGGTGCTGCTGTTCATGCACGGCGCCATGGTGGCCGAGGGCTACGACGACTGCGAGGGCGACACCCTGGAGCGGGTCCGCGCCATCGTCGGGCCGGACGCCACGATCGGCGTCGAACTCGACCTGCATTGCCACCTCACCGAGACGATGCGGCGCAGCGCCGACGTGATGGTGATCTACAAGGAATACCCGCACACCGACATCGTCGACCGCGCCCGCGACCTCTACCCGCTGGTCATGCGGACGGCGGCCAAGGACATCCGTCCGGTCATGGCCTATGCCGATTGCCGGATCATCAACATGTGGCGCACCAGCCGCGAGCCGGTCTCCGGCTTCGTGCGCCGGATGGAGGCCCTGGAGGGGCGGGACGGCATCCTCTCGGTCTCCTTCGGGCACGGATTCCCGTGGGGCGACGTGCCGGACGTGGGCGCCAAGATCCTGGTGGTCGCCGACGGCGATGCCGCCAAGGCGCAGGCCCTCGCCGACGAGCTCGCCGGCGCCGTCTGGGCGATGCGCGCGGAGGCGGCGAGCGCCTGCGACACGATCGACGCGGCCATAGACGCGGCTCTGGCCTCCGGCGACCCCCGCCCGATGGTGCTGGCCGACTTCGCCGACAATGCCGGCGCCGGCGCCCCGTCGGACAACACCGCGATCCTGGCCCGCTTGGCCGCGCGCGGCATCAGGGACGCGGCCCTCGGCCTGATCTGGGATCCCGGCGCGGTCGGCATCTGCCACGAGGCCGGGCTCGGCGCGACCTTCACGCTCCGGATCGGCGGCAAGTGCGGCGTGACCTCGGGCGCTCCCGTGGATCTGCGGGTCACCGTGCGGGGCCTTTCGGACGACCATAGTCAGACCGGCCTCAGCGGCGGCCGGGCGCATCTCGGGCCCGCCGCCTGGGTGGAGGCGGACGGGATCCATGTCGTCATGACGCACAAGCGCCAGCAGGCCTTCGCGCCCGACGCCTTCACCGGTCTCGGGCTCACCCTCGACGACAAGCGGATCGTCGTGGTGAAGTCGATGCAGCATTTCTACGCCGCCTTCGCGCCCATCGCGAGCGAGGTCCGATACGTGTCGGCTCCCGGCGCCGTCCCCCCAGATTACGGTGCGATTCCCTATACCAAGCGTTCCGGCCTCTACTGGCCGCGGGTCGCCGATCCGTTTGCCGAGGAGACCGCTCGATGATCCCGGACCTTCATCATTTCGACGCTCAGGAGATCCTCGCGACCCTGCGCCCCTGGGTCGAGTGCGAGAGCCCGACTTACGACGCGGCGGCGGTCAACCGCATGATGGGCGTGGCCGCCCGCGACCTCGCCCTCTTGGGGGCCGCCGTCGAGACGATCCCCGGCCGGATGGGCCTGAGCGATTGCGTCCGCGCGCGGTTCCCCCACAAGGATCGCGACGCGCCCGGCATCCTGGTGCTCGGGCATCTCGATACGGTGCACCCGGTGGGGACCCTCGGAAGTCTGCCCTGGCGGATCGAGGGCAGCCGTGCCTACGGGCCGGGCATCCTCGACATGAAGGGCGGCAACGTCATCGCCCTCGCGGCGATCCGCGCCCTGGCGGCGGCCGGGATCGAGACGCCTCTGCCGGTGACCGTGCTGTTCACCGGCGACGAGGAGGTCGGGAGCCCCTCGACCCGCGACCTGATCGAGGCGGAGGCCGCCCGTCACGCCTTCGTGCTGGTGCCGGAACCCGGTCAGCCCGAGAACGGCGTGGTCACCGGCCGCTACGCCATCGCGCGCTTCGACCTGGAGGCCCTGGGTCGTCCGAGCCACGCCGGATCCTCGCCCCACGAAGGGCGCTCGGCGATTCGCGCGATGGCGCGCATGATCCTGGCCATCGACGCCATGTCGGATGCGGACTGCACCTTCTCCACCGGCATCGTCTCGGGCGGGCAATGGGTCAATTGCGTCCCGACCGTCTGCCGCGGGCAGGCGCTCAGCATGGCCAAGCGCCAGGCCGATCTCGACCGCGGCGTGGAGCGGATGCTGGCCCTGTCGGGCGAGGCCGACGGCGTCCGCTTCACCGTGACCCGGGGCGTGACCCGCCCGGTCTGGGAGCCCGATGCGGGCTGCATGGCCCTCTACGAGACGGCGCGCGCCTTGAGCGAGGCGCTCGGCCAGCCGCTGCCCCACCGCAGCGCCGGCGGCGGCTCCGACGGCAATTTCACGGGCGCCAACGGCATCCCGACCCTCGACGGGCTCGGGCCGCTCGGCCAGGGCTATCATACGCTGGAGGAGCACGTGCTGATCGAGACGCTGCCCCAGCGGGCGCGCCTGTTCGCGGCCCTGCTGGCGAATCTCAGGGCCGCGAACCGGGCCTGAGCCCGGCTTCCGCGACCGTCCCCGGTCCGTCGCCCGCCTTAGGCGGGATCGACCGGCATCTCCGGAACCCCGCCGGCCTCGATCGCCGCACCCGCCGCGAGGCACAGGTCCTCCCGGTACCGGGCGGCGGCGAGCTGCACGCCCACGGGCGTGCGCCCGACGAGCCCGGTGGTGACGGTGAGCGCCGGGATGCCCAGGGGCGCCAGCCCGACCTGAAGCAGGTTCGCCTCGAAGGCGCGGGCGATGCCGGAATCGCCCGTGCGGTCGAGGCCGTCGGGGAAGGGCAGCTCGGCGGAGACCGGCACGAGCAGGACCGGGTTCTCGGCGAGGAACACTGACCACTCCCGGGCGAGCGTCGCGCGTCGGGTCAGCGCCGTGGCGATCGCGTCGGGCGCCATCGCCTCGGCCCGGGTCCGGAAGCTTTCCAGAAGCCCGATCGCCGCCGGGTCGCCCTCGCGCTCCGCCGCGGCACGCATGGCCGCGTAGCCGTCGCCGAGCCAGAGCTGGAGCTGGAGCTCGCTGGCCTCCCGGATCGGCGGCGTGTCGGCGATCTCCGTGACCGCCCACCCTGCCTCGGTCAGGCGCCGGGCGGCATCCCGCAGGGCGGTCTCGACCTCCGGTACGACGGCGAGGCCGCCGGGCCGCACGCAGAGGGCGACGCGGCGGGGGACGGCCGGGCCCTCCAGGGGCGCGGGCACCCACCACGGATCGCGCGGGTCGGCGGCCGCCATGACGTCCAGGCCGAGGCGCAGATCCGCGATGCTGCGCGCCAGCGGTCCCGACACGGCCATGAGCTGCGGCCCGATCCCGCGCTCGGGCGAGGACGGATTCCAGGCCGGGATCCGGCCCAGGCTTGGGCGCAGGCCGTGCACGCCGCAGGCATAGGCCGGGTAGCGCACGGAGCCGGCAATGTCGGTGCCGTGGGCGATCGCCCCGATGCCGGCGGCCACCGCGGCGCCGGCCCCGCCCGACGAGCCCCCCGGCGTCAGCGCCGGATCGCGCGGGTTCTTGGTGCCGCCGTGCAGCTGGTTGGTGGTGAACCAGCGCAGCGAGAAGGCCGGCGTGTTGGTCCGCCCGAGCAGCACCGCGCCGGCCCGGCGCAGATTGGCCACCACGGGATTGTCGTCCGCGGCCACGAGATCGCGCTGGAGGCGCAGGCCGTTCGTCGTGGCGAAGCCGCGCTGGTCGACATTCACCTTGACGGTCACCGGCACCCCCGCGAGCGGTCCGGGGGTGTCGCCGCGCGCCCGGGCGGCATCGGCCGCGTCGGCCTGCGCCAGGACGTCCTCCGGGCGGTGCTCCACCACGGCGTTGATCCGGCCGTTGACTGCGTCGAGGCGGGCGAGGGCGTCCTGCGCGGCCTCCCGGGCCGAAACCTGGCCGCTGCGGATCAGGGCCGCGAGATCGCTCGCCGTCAGACGCCAGAGCTGCATGGGGGTTCCTTTCATGCGCCCCGACGGGGCTCGATCCTTGGGGAGATTCGCGCCGTCCGGGCGGGGCCCGGCCGGCTTTCGAACCATATTCAATATGCAAGCGGGCGGCCGCTTTTTTATGCATTCGCGGATCGGCTGCATCGGCAAGGGTTTGCCGCAGTGCAGCAGAATTGCCTAAGCATTCATACGTATAGAACTCTTGCCACACCCCGACTGACTGCTAACCTCGCCGTCGTTCGCGCGTTCGACCGACCAAACCAACGAGAAGGGACGATCTCCTCAGACGAAGGCAGGCAACCTCCAGCACAAGGCAGGCTTCCATGGCAGAGGTGATTCGCGTCAAGCCGACGCACGACGGCACCTACACTGTGTATCGCGGAACACTCGCATTGATCTGCGGCCTCACGCGCCTCCAGGCCGAGCGCTACGAAGCGAGTCTCAGCCGTCAGCAGCGCGTCGATCTGGCGGCCGTGAGCACCTGATCACGCTCCCGTGCATGAGGCCGGCGCGATCAATCATCCGGGATCGTGCCGGCCGACAGGCTCAGGCGAGGGCGATGGGGCCGAGATCGCACATCGATCCCGCCGCATCGAGGCCCCGCCGCCGGGCGCTGACCGCAAAACCCTCCCCCGCCCGATCGATCTCGTACAGAAGATAGGAGGCCCGGCGCGCGGCCGCCGCCCCGTGGCCGTCCGGGCGCGCCGAGGCCGAGGGCGCCCCGATGACCGGGACGGCACGTCCGTCCGGGCCCGGGATGAACGCGCTGCTGGTGACGTGGTTGTGGCCGTGCAGGATCAGGTCCGCGCCGGCCCGCGCGACCATCGCCGTGAACGCGGCCGCGTCCTTGAGCTCCCGCCCGGCCGAGGCTCCTCCGGGCTGGGGCGGGTGATGGATCATCACTACCCGGAACGGCCGGCCCGGCTCTGTGGCCAGCGCCCGGAGCAAGGACTCGGCGGCGGCGAGCTGCGGCGCACCGAGTCGCCCGGTGGCCACGAAAGGTTTCGTGGGGATCGCGCTGGACAGGCCGACGAGCGCCAGCGGCCCGCGCCGCCTGAGATAGGGAAAGCGCCCCTGCGAGCCCGAATCGTCACCCGTGTAGCGGCCGCAGGCGGCGAGCAGTCCTTCGAGCGAACCGCGGACGTAGGCGTCGTGGTTGCCCGGCACGAAGCTCACCGAGTCGGGCGAGCCCAGGGCCTCCAGGAAGGTGCGCGCCGTCTCCCACTCGCTCGGCAGGCCGATGTTGCATAGGTCCCCCGTGCAGGCGACGTGCCCGGCCCCCTGCCCTTTCAGGTCCGCGACCAGCGCCTCCAGCACGGTCATGTCGTGGCTGCGCGAGCGT
Source organism: Methylobacterium sp. CM6257 (assembly GCF_054611515.1). Lineage (NCBI taxonomy): Bacteria > Pseudomonadati > Pseudomonadota > Alphaproteobacteria > Hyphomicrobiales > Methylobacteriaceae > Methylobacterium > Methylobacterium sp. CM6257. The sequence goes on along the minus strand of NZ_CM137735.1, from coordinate 2,347,835 downwards.
CCGCGCCGCCAGTTGGCGTAACCGGTGGCGCGCTTTCCGATGAGTTGGTGCAGGCGCACCCGGCCGAGAGGCCCGACATGCGGATCGCTGAGATGGGCGAGGCGGAAGGTCAACGCCGGAGGTCACCCTCAAGACGGCCACGGGACGCGCCCCGCATCGCGGGCGCGGGCGCCGCCGTCAAGCGCTTCCGATCAGCATGCCGGCCGCGAGCACCAGGGCACCGCCGACCATCACCTGCATCGCCGCGCGCCAGAACGGTGTCGCCATGAAGCGGGTGCGGATCGCCGCGATGACGGCGAGTTCGACGACCACCACCAGCACGGCGAGGGTCGTGGCGAGGAGGAACGGGTTCGGCCAGCCGGCGGGAAGCGTGTCGGGGATCGCGTAGGGCAACGTGTGGCCGAGCCCGCCGAGCGTCGTCATGACCCCGCAGACGAGGCCCCGCAGCAACGGGTCGCCGCGCCCGGTGACGCTGCCGTCGTCCGACAGGGCTTCGGTGAACCCCATGCTGATGCCCGCGCCCACCGAGGCGGCGAGCCCGACCAGGAAGGTCGCGCCATTGTGACCGGTGGCGAAGGCCGCCGCGAAGATGGGCGCCAGGGTCGAGACCGACCCGTCGATGAGACCGGCGAGGCCGGGCTGGACGTAACGCAGGACGAAGGCGCGGCGGGCCTCCGCGGCCATTTCGGCGGTGCTTTCCAGGACGGCAGCCATCCGGGTCTCCTTGTTTAGATGCATTCCAATCTACAGTCTGGAATTCATCTAAACAAGGGCAACTGCCGTGTTTTCGCCGCGGCGCTGGAGCATCCGCGATGCCGGAGCGCCCATCGGTCCCGGCGGTCCTATCCGTCTGGTTGTGGACGAGGCCGATTGTTTCGTCTCGGGCACGGGGGCTAGACCATGGGCGGTCGAAATCGATCCGGACCTGATCGGGCGGCGGCGTTTTGGGCCGTCCCATGCGTGACATGAACCTCGGCAAGCGACTTCTCCGCCTACCCACCGTGCAGCGCGTCCTCGGCCACCTCGCGGCGGCCTATCTGCGGCTCGTGCGGCTCACGAACCGCTTCGAGGTTCATGCCGGCGAGGCGGCCCCCGGGGCCGCCGACGCGTGGATCGATGCGCGCACCCCGCTGATCGCGGGCATGTGGCACGGGCAGCACATCATGATGCCGCTCCTGCGCCGGCCGGCGGATCGGGTGGCCACGATCATCTCGAAGAATCCGGACGGCAACATCAACACGATCGCGCTGGAGCGGCTCGGGATCCGCGTGATGCGCGCCTCCGGCGCCCGCGGCCGGACCCGGGCGACCGATCTCCGCGCCAAGGGCGGGGCCGAAGGGCTGCGGGCGATGCTGCGGGCCTTGAAGGCCGGCGAGTCGGTGGCTTTCAGCGCGGACGTGCCCAAGGTGTCGCGCCGGTGCGACGCCGGGATCCTGACGCTGGCGCGGTTCTCCGGCCGGCCGATCGTCCCGGCCGCCGTGGTGACGAGCCGCCATCTGCGGTTCAACTCCTGGGACCGGGCCTGTCTCGGCCTGCCCTTCGGGCGCGGGGCGATCGTGCTGGGCGATCCGATCTACGTTCCGCGTGATTGCGAGGGCGAGGCGCTCGAGACCCTCCGGTGTTTCGTCGAGGCCGAGATGAACCGGGTTCATGCCCGCGCCTACGCGCTGGTCGGGCGCGCCGACCGGGCGGCACTCTATCGCGAAGAGTCTGCCGGAGCCGTGTCCGTGCCGGTGGGAGACCTGGCGTGAGGCGGCCATCCGTGACCCTGCCGCTGCAGGCCTACCGGGCGGGCCTGCGGGTGGGCGAGCCGGCGCTGACCGGCCTGCTCGCCTGGCGGGCCCAGCGGGGCAAGGAGGATCCGCTCCGCCTCCCCGAGCGGCGCGGCTTCCCGGGCCGGGCTCGTCCTGTGGGGCCGCTGGCCTGGATGCACGGCGCCAGCGTGGGCGAGGTCCTGTCGCTGATCGGCCTCGTGGAAGGCATGATCGCCCGCGGCTTCTCGGTGCTTGTGACCACGGGCACGCGCGCGGCCGCCGAGCTGATCGGCTCCCGCCTGCCGCCCGGCGCGGTGCACCAGTACATGCCTCTCGACGCGCCGCGGTGGATCGGACGGTTCCTCGACCACTGGCAGCCGGACCTCGCGGTGGTCGCGGAATCCGAGATCTGGCCGAACACGATCCTGGCGCTGGACGACCGGGAGATCCCTCTGATCCTGGTCAACGGCCGCATGTCGGAGCGCTCGTTCCGGGGCTGGGAGCGCTGTCCGCGCACCGCCAAGGCGCTCCTGTCGCGGATCGCGATCTGCCTCACCCAGACCCAGGAGGACGGAGAGCGCTTCGCCAAGCTCGGCGCGCCGCGGGTGAGCATCGCCGGGAATCTGAAGTTCGATGCGCCGGTGCCGCCCGCCGACCCGCAGCAGCTCGCCTATCTCGGTTCCATGGTGGCCGGCCGGCCGGTCTGGGTCGCGGCGAGCACGCATCCCGGCGAGGAGGCCATGGTCGCCTACGCGCACGCGATGCTGAAGGCGCAGTTTCCGCGGCTTCTGACCATCATCGCCCCGCGGCACCCGGCCCGGGGCGCGGAGGTGGTGGAGTGCGCGAACGCCCTCGGCCTGCGCAGCGCCCGGCGCTCCACCGGCGGGCGGCCGCATCCGTCCATCGAGGTCTACATTGCCGACACGATCGGCGAGCTGGGCCTGTTCTACCGCCTCAGCCCTCTGGTGTTTCTCGGCGGCTCCCTTGTCCCGCGCGGCGGCCAGAACCCTATCGAGCCGGTCCGTCTCGACACAGGGGTGCTCCACGGCCCGCACACCGAGAATTTCGGCGTGGTCTATCGCGCCCTGGACCGCGCCGGGGGCGCCCTGCCGGTACGCGACAGGGTCGAGCTCGCTGCACTCGCCGGCGAGATCCTGGGCGACCGGGATCGCCTCGCCGACATGGCGCAGGCCGGGCAGCGGGCGCTGCAACCCTTCGAGGGCGCTGTGGCCCGCACGCTCGCGGTGCTCGAACCTTTTATCGCGCAGATGAAGCTTCAGCGCCTCGACCGGGGCGGTCTCGTGCGACCGCTTGCGCGGGCCTGATGCGGTCACCGGCCTTCTGGGCGGCAGGGCCGGCCCATCCCGTCGCCCGCTGCCTGGCGCCGTTCGGGGCCGCCTACGGGGCGCTCGTGGCCCGGCGCATGGATCGCCCCGGAGCGCGGGCGGGCTGCCCGGTCCTGTGCCTCGGAAACTTCACCCTCGGCGGCGCGGGCAAGACGCCTGCCGCGCTGATGGCCAGCGCCCTGCTGGCCGATCTCGGGCGCGCGCCGGCCTTCCTGTCCCGCGGCTACGGGGGCCGGATGGCCGGTCCGGTGCACGTCGACCCCGACCGGCACGGTGCCGCGGAGGTCGGCGACGAGCCGCTCCTCCTTTCCCGCCGCGCGCCCACGATCGTGTCCCGGGACCGCCCGGCGGGCGCCGCCCTGTGCCGGACCCTCGGCGCCGACGTGATCGTGATGGATGACGGGCTGCAGAACCCGAGCCTCGCCAAGGATCTGGCCCTGGCCGTGGTCGATGCGGTCGCCGGTCTCGGGAACGGCCTGCCCTTCCCCGCAGGACCCTTGCGCGCGCCGCTGGCCCGGCAATGGCCGCACGTCTCCGGGCTGATCCTGGTCGGCGACGGGGGGCCGGGCGATGCGCTCGCCCGTACCGCGGAACGCCGGGGCTTGCCGGTTCACCGGGCGCGCTTGGTCCCGGACACCGACGACCTGGCGGGCCGGCGCTGCCTCGCCTTCGCGGGGATCGGCCGGCCGGAGAAGTTCTTCGCGACGCTCGCCGAGGCGGGAGCGGTGATCGCCGGGACGCGTCCCTTTCCGGATCACCATCCCTATCGCGCCGGGGAACTGGCCGCTCTCGCCGCCGAGGCGCAGCGGCTCGGGGCCGATCTCGTGACCACCGAGAAGGATGCCGTGCGCCTGCCCGCCAGCTTTTCGGAGCAGGTGCGGGTGCTGCGGGTGCGCCTGACGCTCGATGACCCGGAGAGCCTGCGGCGGCAGGTTCGCGGCGCGCTCGGTGGCGCGCCGTGACGATCAGGGGCGACCGGTTTCCTTCAGCCGCTTCAGGATTGCCTCGGGCGAGGCGTAGGCTTCCTGACGGGCGGCGCTCCAGTAGCGCAGCGCGTCGAGCGGGATCGGCTCGCCGGTCACCGCGCAGCGCACGAAGCTGCCGGGCTTGACCACCCGCATGGTGCCGTCGCCGTACTCGACCACCGCCTCGCCGTTGTTTGCCCGCTCGTAACGACCCAGCACATCCGCCTCCTGATCGATCCCGCCTTCTACACGATCCGCGCCGGCCGCGATGCCCCCGGGAGAATCAGGTCAGCATCGACCGGGTTTCATCGCGCGCCAGCAGGGCCCGGGCCTCGGACGCGTCGACGTGCATGCGCGCGACCAGCGCGTCGGCGCTGGCGAACCGCTCCTCCCCGCGGATGTACCCGACGAATTCCACGGCGATCTCCTGCCCGTAGAGATCGCCTGCGAAGTCGAACAGGTGGACCTCCAGAAGCGGCGCGCCGTCGTCGAAGGTCGGGCGGCGGCCGTAGCTCGCCACGCCGTCGCGGAACATGCCGGGCCCGAGGCGGACCCGCACCGCGTAGATGCCGTGCGCCAGCCCGCAATCGGGCAGCCGCACATTGGCAGTGGGGAAACCGAGCTGCCGACCGCGCTTGTCGCCGTGGCGGACGGGGCCGAGGACGAACCAGCGATAGCCGAGCAGGGCGTTGGCGCGGGCGACGTCGCCGGAGGCGAGCGCCGCGCGGATCGCGCTCGACGAGACCGGGTCGGACTCGTCGCTGAGGGCGACGGGCGCCACGATCCGGCAGCTCATCCCCGCCTCGCGGCAAAGATCCGCCAGGATCGCGGGTGTGCCCTCGCGGCCACGGCCGAAATGGAAATCGTGGCCCACCACCACACCGGACAGGCCCAGGGAGCCCCTGAGGAAGTCGAGCACGAAGGCGCGCGCCCCCGTGGCCGCCAGGGCGCCGTCGAACCGGCGCACGATCAACCCGTCGAGGCCGAGTTGCGCGAACACGATCTCCTTGGCGGCGAGACCCGTGAGCCGGAACATCGGCGCGTCGGGCGTGAAGTAGGCCCGCGGATGTGGCTCGAAGGTCAGCACCGCGGCCGGGCGTCCGGCCTCCCGCGCCGCCGCGCGCACGCCCTCGACGAGCACCCGGTGGCCGAGATGGACGCCGTCAAAATTTCCGATCGCCGCCACGGCGCCTGCCAGGGCCGGCGGGACCGGCTCGTCCGCGCGGCAGATCGTGAAGGGCCGCACGGCCGTTTCGTCGCCTGAGGCCATCGATTCGGGGTCGGATGCTCGGAAAGGTCGGATGGGGTCGCCTGACGTGTCCACGAGGGGCCCGACGCGGCCGGACCCTGCCGAAAGGCGTCTTGAGGGTCAAGCGAGGCCGCACCGCGCCGCGGCGCCGCACGGACCGGGGTCAGGCGCGGCCCGCGCCGATTAACTGCTTCGCAATGCGCGTCCCCTATTTAAAATGCTGTGCTGCGCAGCTAAATTGCCGCGTTAGCGAAGCGTTAATCGATCCGGGAGCCGGCGCGGCTTCCCGCCGGGCAATACGGAGCAGTTGTTCGATGGCTCTCGATCTGAGCATGCCGATCCTCGTTGTTGACGATTACCAGACGATGGTCCGCATCATCCGTAATCTACTGAAGCAGCTCGGCTTCGAGGAAGTCGACGATGCTTCGGACGGCACTGAAGCCCTCGCCCGACTCAAAGGTCGCAAGTATGGTCTGGTGATCTCCGACTGGAACATGGAGCCCATGACGGGCTACGAGCTGCTCCGGCACGTGCGCGCCGACGAAAATCTTCGGACCACGCCCTTCATCATGGTCACCGCCGAATCGAAGACCGAGAACGTGATCGCGGCCAAGAAGGCCGGCGTGAACAATTATATCGTCAAGCCCTTCAACGCCGCGACGCTGAAGTCGAAGATCGAAGCGGTCTGCGGGAGCTGATCGCCCCCCATGGAACGTCCCCGCGCCGTCCGGCCGGATCGCCGAAGAGCCGGAAGGCGCACAGGAACGCCGCGGCCGGCCCGGACGGCCGCCGATCCCAGGAGGAGACCATGTCGTTAGCCGTCGCGCGGCAGGGCGAATTGCGGATGCGGGAGCCGCAGGCCGTCATCGCCGAGTTGATCGAGATCGCGGACTACATCGCCCACCTGCGCGAGGAGATCGGCGCATTGCGGGCGAACGAGATGAGCCGCGACCGGATCCCCATGGCGCATGAGGAACTGGGCAGTGTCGTCGCGGCGACTGCGGGCGCCACCAACACGATCATGGAAGCCGCGGAAGCGATGCTCGGCCTTCCCGACGGGCCGGGCTACCGTGAAGCTGTCGAGGAGCGGATCAACACGATCTTCGAGGCTTGCGCCTTCCAGGACATCACCGGCCAGCGGATCGCCAAGGTGGTGGAATCGCTGCGGCTGTTCGAGCAGCGCTTGGCCCGCTTCGTCGGCGCCGTGAAGGCGCGCGACGCCGGCTCTATGGACCCTGCCGAGCGTGCCCGACGCGCCCGCGCGGAGGATCTGATGCTCAACGGCCCGCAGGCCGTCGGAGCCGCGCCCTCCCAGGACGATATCGACGCCCTGTTCGCCTGACCTGAGTCGCTTCGGCGGCTGCCCGGCCGTCGACATCGCGGCGAAGCCCCGGTTAGATCGCCTCCCCAGCAACCCGCCGCCGCGTCCCGGCGGCCCCGGAAGGAGGCCCCGGCAGGCATGACGGCGCGGTCCTGGTCCGATCTCACCACGGAAGAACTGGCGCGTCGCGACATGCGGCGGGCGATCGCGGTGCTGCCGGTGGCCGCGATCGAGCAGCACGGTCCGCACCTGCCGCTCTCGACCGATTGCGACATCGCCGAGGGTTACCTCGCCCGCGTGCGCGAGCGCGTCCCGGCGGATCTCGACGTGCTGCTTCTGCCCGTGCAGGCCGTGGGCAAGTCCGATGAGCACGATGCCTTCCCGGGCACGCTCTCGCTGGAGACCGGGACGGCGCTCGCCGCCTGGACGGAGATCGGCGCCGCCATCCACCGCGCCGGGTGCCGCAAACTGGTGATCGTCACGAGCCATGGCGGGAACAGCGCGATCATCGATCTCGTGGCGGGTGACCTGCGGGCGCGGTTCGGCATGGTGGCGGTCACGACATCCTGGGCGCGGTTCGGCTATCCGGAGGGCCTGTTCCCGGCCGACGAGATCGCCCACGGCATCCATGCGGGCGGCATCGAGACCGCGCTGATGCTGGCCCTGCGGCCGGACCTCGTGCGGACCGACCGGATCGCCGATTTTCCGCCGCGGACGCGCGCGATGATCCACGACTTCACCCATCTGCGCGCCGGCCGTCCCGCCGCCTTCGCCTGGAAGGCCGGCGACCTCCATCCATCCGGCGCCATGGGTGATGCGCGGCTCGGAACCGCCGAGGCCGGCCGCGCGGCGCTCGACTATGGGGCGCAGGCGTTCGTGGCCTTGCTGCGCGACGTGGACGCGTTCGAGTTCGACGGACCGGCTTCCGCGTAACCCCCGCCTCCAAGCGGCCGAAATGGCCGGTACGCCGGGCACGATCCGCCGGCGCGCGGGAGTTTCGGTCATGCGACCTGCCGTTTTGATCGCCGTCGCCCTGCTATGCGCGGCCGCCCGTCCGGCCGCTGCGGCGGAGCGCGTCGTCGTCGTCGAGCTCTTCACCTCGCAGAGCTGCTCCTCCTGCCCGCCCGCCGAGGCACTGATCGGCCGGCTCGCTCGGGAGGGCGCTGGCATCCTGCCGCTCGCCTTTCACGTCACCTACTGGAACCACCTGAACTGGCGCGATCCCTACGCCCTGCCGGCCGCCACGGCGCGCCAGGAGGCCTATGCTGCGCGGCTCGGTGGGCCGAGCTTCACGCCGCAGGCGGTGATCGACGGCCAATCCGGCCTTGTCGGCTCCGACGAGCCCGGTCTGCGCGGCGCGATCGCGCGCGCCCGGGAGGCCGGGCCCGGGATTCCGGTGACGCTGTCCCGGAACGGCGACCGCGTCGCCGCGCGGGTCGGGGCCGGGAGCGGCCCGGCCCGGGTCCTGCTGATCGGCTTCGATCCGAGCCACACCACCCGCGTGCTGCGCGGCGAGAACGCCGGGCGCACCATCGAGCAGGCCAACATCGTCCGTTCGATTCATGATCTCGGCCCGTGGTCCGGTGCCGCCGCGACCTTCGAGGCCGTCCATCCCGAGGGCGAGCGCGCGGCCCTGCTCCTGCAGGCGCCGGACGGGCGCGTTCTCGGAGCGGCGCGCCTGGGCGATGCGGACGCCGGGACCGGCCGGGAGGCGCTGCGATGATCCTCGCAATGCCGGGCGGCATCGGGGCGTGCGGCTGGGCGCTGGCGCCAGGTTCGGCGCGTGGGTTAAACACGGCACGTGCCGGGGAGCGGAACGGCGGCGGAGCCGGGATGGCGCGCGAAGAAGACCTTGCGGTCCTGATGGCGGCGGCGCAGGGCGGCGACGCGGCCGCCTATCGCGCCCTGCTGAAGGCCTGCCTGCCGGTCGTCTCGGCGATCGCCCGGGCCCAGGGCGTGCGCGGCGAGGCCGTGGATGATGTCGTGCAAGACACGCTGATGACCGTCCACCGGGCGCGGGCGAGCTACGATCCCGCCCGCCCGTTCCTGCCCTGGCTGCGCGCGATCACGCAGCGGCGGGCGATCGACCGGCTGCGCCGGGCCGGCCGCCGTCCGCGGGAGGTCAACGATCCTCTGGCCTACGAGGCCGAGGTCGATCCCGGCCCCGCCCCCGGCCAGAATCTGGAGGCGCGTGACCGCGCCGCCGCCCTGGCGCGGGCGGTCGCCGCCCTCCCGGAGGGTCAACGGCAGGCGGTGGAGCATCTCGGCCTGCGCGAGCTGTCGCTCGATGAGACCGCGGCGCTCACCGGCCGCAGCAAGGGAGCGCTCAAGGTCAACCTGCACCGGGCCCTGAAGGCGCTCCGGGCCAGCCTGACGCAGGAGAGGGAGTGATGCCCGACCGCGCCGGCTGCGAACGGTCTCGCCACGAGCGGCTCGTCGAGGAACTCGCGGGCAGCCTGGAGCCCGTGCGGCCGCTGCCCTCCCCGATGGCGCGCGCGGCCCTCTGGCTCGGCGCAGCCCTGCTGATCGGGCTGGTGCTGGCGGCCTTGACCGGCACGAACGGCTTCATGCTGCGCATGCACGTACCCGATCTCGCCCTGGCGGCGACCGGCGCGGTGCTGACGGCGGTCACGGCTGCCTGCGCGGCCTTCGCGACCAGCGTTCCGGGCCGCTCCGCCGGCTGGGCGCTTCTGCCCCTGCCGCCGCTCGCCCTCTGGATCGGCGCGAGCGGGCTGGGCTGCCTGCGCGAATGGGTCGCCCCCGGGACCGATATTCCCGGCGCCCACACGGTGATGGGCTGCTTCAGTTTCCTGATCTGCGTCTCGGTGCCGCTCTCGGTGCTGATCGTGATGATGCTGCGCCGCGCCTGCCCGCTCCGCCCGAACCTCACGGCCGCCCTGGGCGGTCTCGCGGTGGCGGCGGCCGCGGCGGCCCTGCTGATGCCGGTTCATCCGCACGACGCCACCGCGACGGATCTCCTGATCCACGCGGCGGCGGTCGCGATCGTCATCGGCCTCAACGGGCTGGCCGGGGGAAGGCTGCTCGGCCGCGACGCCGGCATCGGCTGAGCGGACGCCGCGCCCTCAATCCGCGTGGGGATCGCGGCTCGGCCAGTCCACGATCCGGTCCGGCAGTTCCTCTTCGGAAAATTCCTCCTCGTTGCCGGCGAGCCGGCCGCGAACCGAGATGCCGGCCTCGTGCACGCTCGAGGCCCGGCCCGAGATCAGCGGATGCCACGGATAGAGGGGCTTTCCGTCCCGGACGAGCCGGTAGGCGCAGGTCGGCGGCAGCCACGCGATCGAGCGCACCGCCTCGGGCGTAAGACGGACGCAGTCGGGCACCCGCTTCTGGCGGCGCGCGTAGTCGCGGCAGCGGCAGGTCAGGCCATCGAGCAGCGTACAGCCGACATCCGTATGGTGGACCTCGCCGGTATCCTCGTCCTCGAGCTTCATCAGGCAGCACCGGCCGCACCCGTCGCACAGGCTCTCCCATTCAGACGGGGTCATGCCTTCGAGGGTCTTGGTCCGCCAGAACGGCTCGACGGCCCCGCGGCGCGGCGCCTCGGGCTTGGACATCGGTCAGGTCTCTCGATAGGGAGGTGCGCCTGTCTGCCCGAGCCGGGACAACGGGGCAAGCGGCGCATGCGCAGACCCGGTGCGACCGGACCGCGCCCTGGCGCGTTATGCCCAAGCTCGTCCGCGGCGATTCGCGAGACTGCGCAGAGCCTCGCCGACGGTTCCGGATCCTGCTATGGACTTCGGACGCCGCGCGGTGCCTCGGTCGCAGGTTTCACGCCCGCGGTGCGGGCGCTCGACCATCCGCCGCAAAGGCGCTCGACAAGCCGGGTCCGACATCGTGCGCCTGCCGACGTTCACCGAGATCAAGATTCGCCTCGAGCGCGCCGCCCTCGCGTTCGACGCCTGGGTCAATGCCAGCCTGTACGACAGCGGCCAGTCCACCGGCGAGGCTTACGAGCGCTTCCAGCGCTTCATGAGCCGCTTCGCGGTGCGCGGCTGGAAGCGCTTCGCCCTCGATCTGACCAGCGAGGCTGTCACGATCGGGGCCGGCGGCGCGGTGCTCATGCTCGCCCTGGCGCAGCCCGCCTTCCAGCTCACCAGCGAGAACTGGCTGAAGCAGCAGGATCTCGCCGTCACATTCCTCGACCGCTACGGCACCGAGGTTGGGCGGCGCGGCATCAAGCACGACGACTCGCTCAAGCTCGACGAGTTTCCCGACATCATGATCAAGGCGCTGGTCTCCACGGAGGACCGGCGCTTCTACGAGCATTGGGGCATCGACCCGATCGGCACCCTGCGGGCGCTGGTGAACAACTCCCGCGGCGGCGGCGGCACGCAGGGCGGCTCCTCGATCACCCAGCAGCTCGCCAAGAACCTGTTCCTGACGAACGAGCGCTCCCTGGAGCGCAAGATCAACGAGGCGTTCCTGGCGCTCTGGCTCGAGAGCCATCTGACCAAGAACGAGATCCTGAAGCTCTATCTCGACCGGGCCTATATGGGCGGCGGCACCTTCGGCGCGGTTGCGGCGGCGGATTACTATTTCGGCAAGCCGCTCAAGGACATCAGTCTCGCCGAGGCCGCCATGCTGGCCGGCCTGTTCAAGGCGCCGACCAAGTACGCCCCGCACGTCAACCTGCCGGCGGCGCGCGCCCGCGCGGCGGACGTGCTGCACAACATGGTGGAGGCGGGCTTCGTCACCGAAGGCCAGATCCAGACCGCCCTGCGCAATCCGGCGACCCCGGTGACCCGCACCCGCGACATCACCGCCGACTACTACCTCGACTGGGCTTTCGGCGAGATCAAGGCGATGGCCGACGCGGGCAAGCTGCGCAATGACCGCGTCCTGACCGTGAAGACGCCCCTTGACCTCGCCGTCCAGAAGCGGGCCGACGAGGTGGTGGCCGACATCCTGCGCAAGTCCGGGGACGCCTACGACGTGGACGAGGCCGCCATGGTGATCCTCGATCCCGACGGGGCCCTGCGCGCCATGGTTGGCGGCGCGGATTACGGCGAGAGCCAGTTCAACCGCGCCACCGATGCGCTGCGCCAGCCCGGCTCCTCGTTCAAACCCTACGTCTATTCCGCGGCACTGGCCTCCGGCCTGTTCAAGCCGGACACGACGGTCGTCGACAGCCCGGTCTGCATCGGCAACTGGTGCCCGCAGAATTACGGCCGCTCCTATGCCGGCCGCGTGCCGATGTGGCTCGCCGTGGCCAAATCGATCAACACGATCCCGATCAAGATCTCGATCGCGCTCGGCAAGGCCATGGGCATCACCCACGAGGCCCGGGCCGCGAAAGCGGGTCGCGCGAAGATCACCGACCTCGCCCACAAGATGGGCATTACCTCGAACCTGATCGACACGGTCTCAATGCCGATCGGCTCGGACGAGGTGACGGTAATCGACCAAGCGGCCGGTTATGCGGTGTTCGCCAATGGTGGCTTCCGCGCCAAGCCCTACGCCGCGATGGAGGTGAAGAACTCGTCGGGCGAGGTGATCTACCGCCACGCCGACGAGGCGCCCGAGCGGGTGCTCTCACCCCAGGTCGTGGCCGACATGAACTTCATGCTCAACAAGGTCGTCGAAGAAGGCACCGGCAAGCGCGCGCAGCTCGAGGGCGTGAAGGTCGCCGGCAAGTCGGGCACGACAAACGCCTACCGGGACGCGTGGTTCGTCGGCTACACGGGCAATTACGTCGGGGCGGTCTGGTTCGGGAACGATGACCACACCTCGACCAACAAGCTGACCGGCGGCTCCCTCCCGGCCCAGACCTGGCACGACGTGATGGAGCCGGCCCATCAGGGTATCGAGATCAAGGGCCTGCCGGGCCTCAAGGAAAGCCCGCGTGCTGCCCAGCAGCAGGCCTCCGGCGGCCCGACTGCCCCGACCGATCCCAATGCCAGCGCCTACGGCAAGCTCTCGCGCCGCTCCTTCGAGGTGATCAGCGGCCTGAACGGGCTGTTCCGCACGGTCGAGCGGGCACCTGCGGCGGGGCCCGGGCAGGAGGGTCGCTCCGGCAGCGATCCGCAGAAGACTGGTCGGAAGCCCGGCGACAGAGCCGCGGCAGGATTCCCGACCCAGACCCGCGCCATCGCCGAGGACACGCGGTCGGTCGGCGGCTTCATCGAGGTCCGGTGACCGCATGAGGTTCACGAGTCCTGCAGCGTTCGGTCGCACGTCCGCGGCCGAGGGCGCTTCGAGCGCCGATGAACGCGGCCCGCGCAACGGCGCGGCCCGGTTCGTCGCCCGTCTGTGGCGCAAGAGTTCGGTCGCCGGCCTCGCGGTGTACGCGCTGGTGCTCGGCGGCGCGCTCGGCCTCGCCAGCGCCGACTGGGCCACGAGCGGCGGCTATCCGTTCGGTGGCGTGGAGGTCGGCGCCTGGACGGCGTGGCCGCGGGCCGGTGCCGCGAATGCCGATCCCTATACCCGCGCGGTCAATGCCCGGCGGGGCGAGATTCCGCTTGCGGTGGGCGAGGGCCTGCTGCTGACGGCGGCGGTGGATGACGAGGGCAAAGCGCTCGACGCCACCTGCACCTACCGAATCGGCGGCGGGACACCGCCCGCCCGCGCCTGGACCCTTACGGTGGCCGGCCGCGGCCCGCGCGATCCCGGCCGTGCGCCCCTGCGCGAGGGCTTCACCTCGACCGAGGTGCTGCGCTCGGCGGACGGACGGTTCGCGGTGGTGGTCGGGCCCGAGGTCCAGCCCGGCAACTGGCTTCCGAGCCCCCGGGCGAGCGGGCCGGTGCGGCTGGCCCTGCGCCTCTACGACACGCCGGTCGCCGCCAGCGTCGGATCCCTCGACCGGGGATCGGTGCCGGCCATCACCCGTCTGGAATGTGCCTCGTGAGCCTGCGCTTCGTCTACGCCACGCTGATCGGCTTGGTCCTGGCCGGGATCGTCCACATCGCGGCGGTCCTGGCGATCCCGGCTCTGTCGGAGAAGGACGCGGTCTCGCGCGCCCGCACCAGCGAGAGTCTGGATCATCCGCAGCCCATCTACACGGTGGCCACCGGCGACGATCCCTCCCCGCCCGAGGCGTGGCTGCCGATCCCGGACCCGGCGGTGGCGGTGGGCGTCTGCGCCTACGACCTGACGGACGGTCCTATGCGCGTCTCGGCGCGAACCGGACCGCTGTCCCTGTCGCTCGCTGCCCATGCCAGGCGCGGTGCCTTCTACGCGGTGACCGACCAGGCGGCGGTCCGCGGCGCCCTCGATCTCGTCATCCTCACCCGCGCCCAGTACGACGAGGCGCTCGCCGACGACGACGAGAACGATCCGAGCCGCGACGTGCGGATCGTGGCGCCCGACACGCGCGGCTTCGTGGTGGTGCGGGTGATCGCCGGTCTTCCGAGCCAGCGGCCCGCCGCCAACGCCGCGGTTCAGGCCGTCTCCTGCACCACCGATACGCCGGCGAACGAGCCGCCGGGGAAGGATTCGGCCGGCAAGGGCGCGGGGCGGTAGCGGCTGCTCAATCCTTCGCGACGAGCGGTGCGGCCTGGGCGACCGGCACCGGTCCGAGCCCGCACCGCGCGGCCGCGTCGGGCGGCAGGAGCGGGTCCAGCAGGTTGCGGCGGGCGGCGAGCATCGCCAGCGACCGCTCGGCCGAGACGGATTCGGGCGCCGGGGCCGCAGCGAAGAGGTGCTCCAGGGCGAACCGGTAGCGCGCGAGCCGCAGGCCGGCCTCGACGCGAACCCAGGCGATCAGGCACCGGTTCTCGGCGACACGCTGGGCGGCCATCCGCACGTCGGCAGCATCGAGCGTCTTGGCGAAAGGCAGGCTGCGCAGGCGCGCGACATCCGCGTCGATGACCCGGGCGGCGAGCGCCGCGAAGGTCGGAATTAGGCGGCCATCCGCGGTGGCGTCGTCGCCGAGCTGCCGGTAGCGGGACACGGGCGAGCGGGACGGTTCCGCGGTCAGCGCGACGTAATAGGCGTCGATCTCGTCGAAGCGCCAGGGTGCCGGTGTCGCGTGCGCGCTGGCGAGTCCGAGCAGCGCGTCCTGGAAGGCCGCGAAGGTGCTGGCGGGCTGCACGAACCGCCAGGCGCGGTCGCGCAGGGCCTGCTCATCGTCGGTGAGACCCGAATCGAGGAGCAACCGGCCTCGGTCATGGGTGCTGAAACTGCCTGTCGTGTCGATGAGGCCGTTCCACACGCCGGTGCGCGGACGGCCGAAATCGCCATTCTGGGTGCAGGCGGCCAGGAAGGCCATCGCCGCGCCCGCGGGCAGCAGGCGTGCGGCCGTTCGAAGGCGGCCGAGCCGCTGGCAGTCCGGGACTGGCATGGGGAACCGTTAGAATCCGCGCGCGGCCGCTCGTCCGCCGCGACGCGTTCAGGATGCGAGGCGCTCGTAGCGCACGCCGAGGAACAGCAGGATCTCGCCGCGCCGCTCGCCCGAGCGCGGGATGCGGCACGTCCGCCGTGCCTCGGGACCGGGAAACGGAACCACGATGGCGGACGAAGCGGGGGCGGATTCGCGGATCGAATCGGCCGCGTGCAGGGATGAACGTCGGGCGCTACTCACCTGCGGTTTGAAAAGGGTCATGGTCTCAGGCTCCTGTCGGCGGTCCGAGCGTCCGGCCCGGGCCCTGCGGAGGGCGGTCGGCAAGGGCTACGGAAACAATCCAGCATGACGTGGTTAACGGACTCTTTCCGGCACCGTGACGCGGATTGAAATGCTGCGCGGGATTGGCGCGCAAATTGCGAAGGTGTCTTCGCCCATGGCGGGCGTTTCCTCCCTTCGACTTGAGGCCCTGTCCGATCCCGGACGGGGCCTTTTTCTCGCCGGGGCGGCTCTGGGTCCCAGGGACCACACCGCGGTGAAGCGTGGCCGCCGCAAGGGACGCGCGGAACCCTCGCGGACCCGCGACGCTTGCCTACCGCCCAGCGCGACCGATATGCCGGGCGCGGGTGGAGGGGGGACCGCCACACGGTTCTCCGCCCGATCGAGATTTGAGGACACCGCTGAATGCGACTGGTTCCGGAACGATCCCTGCGCGTCTCCCGCCGCCGCGGGCTGGCTACGGCGGCCCTGGCGCTGTTCGCGCTCACCGCCGGTCCTGCCTATGCCCAACGCGAGGATCAGGGCCTGCAGCTCGGCTGCGCGAACGACTATTTCCGCCTCTGCGCCGGCGTCGATCCGAACAGCCAGGACGCGGATCGGTGCATGATGCGCAACCGCAAGCGCCTCTCGCCCGAATGCCGCTCGGCGATCGGCGACTACGACAAGCGCACCGGCAGCAAGTCGCTGTCCGACGATTGAGCCGGCGTCCCGTCGAGAGTCACGCCGCTGGCGAGGGGCATTTCAGATGGGCCTGACCGTCGCGGTTCAGATGGACCCGATCCAGACGATCCGGATCGCGGGTGACACCACCTTTGCCCTGCTGCTGGAAGCCCAGCGGCGGGGGCACTCCCTCGTGTACTACACGCCCGACCGGCTCTCGATGCAGGGCCGGCGCGTGACGGCCCGCGTCGAGCGGCTGACCGTGCAGGATGTCGAGGGTGCGCATTTCACGCTGACGCCGCCGGAGCGCATCGACCTTGCCGAGACGGACGTGGTGCTGATGCGCCAGGATCCGCCCTTCGACATGGCCTACATCACGGCCACCCACATGCTGGAGCGGATCCACCCGCAGACGCTCGTGGTGAACGACCCCTTCGAGGTGCGCAACGCCCCCGAGAAGCTGTTCGTCCTCGACTTCCCCGAACTGATGCCGCCGACCCTGATCAGCCGCGACAAGGCGGAGATCGAGGCTTTCCGGCTGGAACACGGCACGGTGGCGATGAAGCCGCTGCACGGGCACGGGGGCGCAGCCGTCTTCAAGGTGACCGAGAAGGATCCGAATTTCGGCTCGATGTTCGACCTGTTCGCCACGACCTTCCGCGAGGCCTGGGTGGTCCAGCGCTACCTCGATCGGGTCACCGAGGGCGACAAGCGCATCATCCTGGTCGATGGCGTAGCGATGGGCGCGGTGAACCGCGTTCCGGCGGCCAACGACATTCGCTCGAACATGGTCCGCGGGGGGGCTGCCGCCGCCTCGGAGCTCACCGAGCGCGAACGCGAGATCTGCGCGACGATCGGCCCCGAGCTTGCGCGGCGCGGCCTGATCCTGGTCGGGATCGACGTCATCGACGGGCACCTGACCGAGATCAACGTCACCTCCCCGACGGGCATCCGGGCGATCAAGCGGCTGGGCGGCCCCGACCTGGCGGTGGCGGTCTGGGACGCGATCGAGGCGCGGGTCGCGGCACGAAAAAGCGTCTGAACCCCGCGCTCAGGTCTCGGCCTTCGGCGTGGCGCTGAGTTCGGCCCAGTCGAACTCCTCCTCCAGCAGGTAGTAGGCATCGTCGCCGATCCGGCCGCGTCGCCGCAGGGTCAGCACCGCGTCGCGTGCGGCCTCGACCGCCTTGCGGCGGGCGGCGTCCGCCGGCAGGCTTTCCGGGGCGCGGCCTTCGTCGTGCTCCTCGGCTTCGGCGAGCGCCGCGCGGAACTCGGCGCGCAGCGCATCCGTGGCCGGTTCATCCTCCGCATCCGTCAGGCTCTCGAGGGCGGCCTTGTAGGCTGCGGCCCGGGCGCGGCCGGTCTCGCGTCCGACCGGGTCGTCGTCCTCCAGCTTGAGGTAGGCGAGCAGCGGCCGCAGGGTCAGGCCCTGGACGATCAGCGTCCCGAGCACGGTGAAGAAGGCGGTGAAGACCACGAGATCCCGGTGCGGGAAGTCGGCCGGCAGCGCCAGGGCGGCCGCCACCGTCACGATGCCGCGCATCCCCGCCCAGGACAGGGCGAGCCCCGGACCAAGCCGTGCCGGCGCACCCGCCTGCCGGAGGCCGAGCCCGCGCATGCCGGTGGTCGGCAGGACCCAGGCGAGGCGGGTCACCACCACGGTGGCGAAGGTGGCGGCAGCCAGAAGCAGGGCCTGCCACGCATCCGCGCCGGTGAGCCGATCCCGGATCGGATCGATCTGGATGCCGATCAGCACGAAGGCCAGCACGTTGAGCACGAACACCGCCGTGGCCCAGACCGCGTAGGAGATCACCCGGGCGCGCGGCGCCGTGACGCCCGGCGCCCGGCGGGCCACGGTGACCGCGAAGGTCACGATGGTCAGGACCCCCGACATCTCCAGCCGCTCTGCGGCGAGCCAGATCGCGAAGGCGACGACGAACTGCATCACGATCGCGCTCGCCGGATCCGTCACGCGCCGGCTCAGGGCGACGAAGAGGAGGCCCAGGCAAGGACCTGCCAGCAGGCTCGCTACCACGCCCAGCAGGAAGGCCGGCACCACCTCGGCCGGGTGGAAGCCGCCGGCCAGCGCGGCCCCGACCGCCAGCCGGTAGATCAGCAGCGAGGCCGCGTCGTTGAGCAGGCTCTCGCCGCGCAGGATGGTGGCGAGCCGGTGCGGCATCGGCGCGTGCTTCAGGACAGCCAGGGCCGCCACCGCGTCGGGCGGCGCGACCACGGCGCCGAGCACGATGCAGGCCGACAGCGGCATGTCGGGCACCACGAGGCGCGCCACGACGGCGACGGCGAGCGTCGTCACCGCCACCGCGCCGACCGCGAGCCCCAGCACCGCGCGCCAGTTCGCCTTCAGATCCCGGACCGAGGCATCGAAGCCGGCATCGAGCAGGACGGGCGCCAGGAACAGCGCGAGCGCGAGTTCGGGATCGAGCCGCAGATTGGGCACGCCGGGCACGAAGGCGAGGCCGACGCCTCCCAGGGCCAGGAAGGCCGGATACGGTGCCCCCAGCCGTCGTGCCATCCCGGCCAACAGGACCGCGCCGAACAGCACGCCCACGACCCACTCGAAAATTAACATGGTCTTGAAAGAGCCGGGGCGCCGGGACCGTTCCCGTCCCGACCCGGCGGCATGTCCGCCCCTCACGGCTCGACGGACCGGAGCGGCGTGAGGCTTCGGGAGTCGTCGCCCGGCATGCCTCTGGCCTTTGCAGCGACCGCGCGCTCGCTTAACCCAGCGGTTGGAATACCACAGGATCCGCTATGCCCGAGACCCCCGTCTTCGCCGACAGCGCCGTCGCGGCGCCCCACCACCTCGCCGCGCAGGCGGGCCAGACCGTGCTGGCCCAGGGTGGCAACGCCATCGAGGCGATGGTGGCGATGGCCGCCTCCATCGCGGTGGTCTATCCGCACATGAACGGCATCGGCGGCGACGGGTTCTGGCTGGTGCGTGAGCGCGGCGGCCGCGTGCGCGGCATCGAGGCCTGCGGCCCGGCCGGGCGCCTCGCCACGATCCAGCGCTATCGCGAGAAGGGCTACGACACGATTCCGTCGCGCGGTCCGGACGCGATGGTGACGGTGGCCGGCGCCGTCGGCGGCTGGCGCCTCGCCCTGGAGCTGTCCCGGGCGCTGGGCGGCCGTCTTCCCCTGGAGACGTTGCTCGCAGACGCCATCAGGCAGGCACGGGACGGGGTTCCGGTCTCGGCCTCGGAGGCGCGCTACGTGCCTCAGGAACTCGACACGCTCCACGACGCCCCGAATTTCTCGACGACCTTCCTGAAGGACGGCAAGCCCTATCCGGCCGGTGAGACCCGGGCCCTGCCCCGGCTCGCCGCGACCCTGGAGCAGCTGGCCCATGCGGGACTGGGCGACTTTTACCGCGGCGATGTCGGCCGAGAGATCTCTGCCGATCTGGAGCGCCTCGGCGCGCCGGTGACCCGGGCGGATCTCGAAGCCTACGCGGCGGCCGAGCGGGCGCCCCTGTCGATTCGACGGCGCGACGCCACGCTCTACAACTTCCCGCCCCCGACCCAGGGGCTCGCCGCCCTCCTGATCCTCGGTATCTTCGACCGGCTGAACGTGACCGAGCCGGAGAGCACGGCCCAGTATCACGGGCTGATCGAGGCCACGAAGCGGGCCTTCGCGATCCGCGACCGGGTGGTGACCGATTTCGGCCGGCTGCGGCACGACCCCGCGGCTTTCCTGACGCCGGAGCGTCTCGCCCGTGAGGCGGCCCTCGTCGACATGGCCCGCGCCGCCCGCGTGCCCCTGCCCGATCCGGGCCACGGCGACACCGTCTGGATGGGGGCGATCGACCGGGACGGGCTGGCCGTCTCCTACATCCAATCGGTCTACTGGGAATACGGCTCCGGCACGGTGCTGCCGGCGACCGGCATCTGCTGGCAGAACCGGGGCATGTCCTTCTCCCTCGACCCGAAGGCCGTGAATCCCCTGGAGCCGGGCCGGCGCCCGTTCCACACCCTGATCCCGGCGCTCGCGGCCTTCGACGACGGCCGGGTGATGAGCTACGGCAGCATGGGCGGCGACGGGCAGCCGCAATTCCAGGCCCAGATTTTCACGCGCTACGCCGATTACGGGATGTCGGTGGCCGACGCCGTCGATGCGCCACGCCTTCTCTACGGCCGGACCTGGGGAGCGCCCTCCCTCAGCGTCAAGGTGGAGGACCGGTTCGATCCGGGCTGCATCGCGGCGCTCCGCCGCCTCGGCCACGAGATCGAGGAACTCGGCGGCCCTTATATCGACTCCCTCGGCCATGCCGGCATGCTGGTCCGCAATCCCCACAACGGCCGGATCGAGGCCATGCACGATCCGCGCTCGGACGGTGGCGCACGGGGACTCTGAGGGAGGGCAACGGAGCCGCTGCGCGGCCGATTTTTATGCTGGGTCCTGGACAGGGTCCGCTTCGCCGCACCGGTCCGGGAAAGGGTTGGGTTTGCACCGGACCTCTTTCCCGGGCGCCTCAAGCGCCAGCGGAATGCGATCCGGGGCCTTGCAAAAGGATCGACGCGCAGCGGCTCGAACTCTTACCCCGCCTGAACGAGCCAGCAGGCGGCACGCAGGCCTACTGTCCCGTCATGGGCGTGGCGGCGCAGCGCCTCAATCGCCGCCGCCTCGGCACGGGCGCGGAAGACAGGTTCGGCCTCGCGGACGAGGTGCGAGGTCGGGCCCAGATTGAGCGCCACATGCGCGGCGGCCTCGGCGGCTTCCGCGTCGTTCCCGCCGCGACCGAGGACGACGTCCCGGTCTACGGCATCACAGGTCACCGTCCCGAAACCGGCGCCGCGCAGGAGTGCGCTCAGCGCGTCCGCGTCGGCGAAGCGGAACGGGCCGGGCGTGTCCGGCTGCGGGGGCGGCGGGGCCTCCGGCAGGAGCGGCAGCACGGCGTCGCGTGGCACGCTCACCCACAGGTTCTCGGGCAGCGTGCGCCAGCACAGAAAGGTCAGGCGACCTCCCGGTGTGAGCATCCGCCGGACATTGCCGAAGGCGCGGGCCGAATCCGCGAAGAACATGACACCGAAGCGCGACAGCGCCTGCCCGAAGCGCCCGAGCTCCGCGCATTCCACATCCGCCTCGACGAATTGGATCGGGGCGGACCCGTTTGCCTCCGCGGCGATGCGGCTGCGGGCCACCGCCAGCAGCGGGGCCGAAATGTCGGCTCCGGTGACGGAGCCGCCCGTCCCGACCCGGCGCGCGACTTCGAGCGTCGTCGCGCCGGATCCGCAGCCGATGTCGAGCACCGCGTCCCCGGCGCTCAGGGACACCCGTGCGAACAGGGCCTCGGTCAGCGGGGCAAACACCGCGTCGAGAACCGCCTGGTTGCGGGCCCAGCGCGCGCCGACCTCACCGTTCCAGTACTCGGCCTGGGTGATGCCGCCGGCCATGGTCGCCTCCTCGATCAGGCGGTGGTGACAGCCGCCGACAGCGCGGGCTTGTTGTTCAGGGTCTGGAACACGACGCAGTAGCGCTCCGTGAGCTTCATGAGCTGGGCGAGCTTCTCCTCCGACGCGTCGGTATCGAGCTGGAAGAACAGGCGGATATCGCGGAAGCCCACCGGCGCCTCCTTGTCGACCCCAAGGGTGCCGCGGAAGTCGAGGTCGCCCTCGGCGCTCACCGTCCCGGAGCGCAGCGGGATCTCCAGCGCGGTCGCCACGGCCTTCAGGGTCACGCCCGCGCAGGCGACCAGCGCCTCCAGCAGCATGTCGCCCGAGCACAGCTCCGCCCCCGAGCCCCCGGTCGCCGGGTGGAGGCCGGCCTCCGCGATGGCGCGGCCGGTCTCGACCTTGCAGGCGATCTTGGTGTCGTCGAGCGTGCCCTTGGCCTTCAGGGTGATCACCGCGGCATCCGGCGCGGTGCGGTACTTGTCCTTGATCGGAGCCTGCAGAGCTCGCAGGGCTGTGGCGTCCATGGCGTCGTCCTCTCGATCCCGGTCCGCGCCCGCTTTCTCGGCGACGGGCATTCCGGAGCGCCTGCGCTCCGTCGGGGCTCCGGTATAGGTGCGGGCGCAGCCGACGGGAAGCGCCGTCAGGCCCGCCCGGTGAGCGCCGCCACCGCCTCGGCCAAGGCCTCGACCTGAGATTCGTCGTGGGCGGCCGAGAACGCCACCCGCAGCCGCGCCGTCCCGGCCGGCACCGTCGGCGGGCGGATCGCCACCACAAGGAAGCCGGCGTCTTCCAGCGCCGCCGAGATGTCGAGTGCCGCCTGCGCCTCGCCGACCAGCACCGGCACCACGGCGCTCTCGGCCTCGGGAAGCCCCAGGCGCGCCGTGAAGCGCCGGGCGAGGTCCAGCGGCCGGGCGCGCCGCTCGGGCTCCGATTCCAGGATTCCCAGCGCCTCCAGGGCCGCTGCGGCCGAGGCCGGGGGCAGACCGGTGGTGTAGACGAAGCTCCGGGCGCGGCTCGTCAGCAGGTCGATCACCGGGCGCGCGGCACAGAGATAGCCGCCATACGAGCCCAGCGCCTTCGACAGCGTGCCCATCTCCAGCGGCGCCCGAGGCCCGTCCTCGACGACGCCGATCCCGTGCGCGTCGTCCACCAGAGTCCAGGCGTCGAACGCGTCCGCGATACCCAGGATGTCGCCGAGCGGCGCCCGGTCGCCGTCCATGCTGAACACCCGCTCGGTGAGCACCAGGGCGCGGGTGTGCCCCGACCGATGCTCGGCGAGCTTATCCGCGAGGTCGACGGGATCGTTGTGGCGGAACGTCAGCACCCGCGCGCCGGACAGCCGCGCCCCGGCCCACATGCAGGCATGGGACAGCTCGTCCAGCAGGACGAGATCGCCGCGCCCCGCCAGCGCCGGGGTGATCCCGAGATTGGCGAGGTAGCCGCTGCCGAAGACCAGGGCCGCCTCGGTGCCCTTGTGCCGCGCGAGCCTGTCCTCCAGCGCGCCGAGAACCGGGTGGTCGCCGGTCACGAGCCGCGATCCCCCCGCCCCCGCCCCGTAGGTGGCCGCCGCCGCCTGCGCGGCCGCGATCACGCGCGGATGGTGCGACAGGCCGAGATAATCGTTGCAGGAGAACGAGACGAGCGGTCGGCCCCGCCGCGTGGCCGCGGCGCCGGACCCGCGCTCGGTGGGCGTCAGACGCCGACGCAGACTGCCGGCTTCCAGGGCGTCGAGTTTTCCGCGCGCGAAGGCGTTGAGGCTGTCCATCAGGCCGGGATGGGAGCCGCCGCGGCGGCAAAGTCAAGCGGCGGCCGCCGAACCCTTGACCCTCGTCCGGGAGACCACCATGCCGGAGGCATGATCTCCGACACGTCCGCGCGTCACCTCTGGCGGCCCTACACCCAGATGCGCCTCGCCGCGCAGCCGCTGGAAGCGGTGGCCACCCACGGGACGCGGATCGTACTGGCCGACGGGCGCGAACTGGTGGACGGGATCGCTTCCTGGTGGACGGCGGTCCACGGCTACAATCACCCGCACATAGCCCGAGCGGTGGCCGACCAGCTGGAGCGCATGCCCCACGTGATGTTCGGCGGCCTGACCCATGCACCGGCCGAGCGGCTGGCGGCGCGCCTCGCCGCCCTCCTGCCGGGCGACCTCGACCACGTCTTCCTCAGCGATTCGGGCTCGGTCGCCGTGGAGGTCGCGCTCAAGATGGCCGCACAGATGTGGCTCAACCGCGGGGTGAGCGGCCGCACGAAGGTCCTCGCTTTCCGGTTCGGCTATCACGGCGACACGATGGGGGCGATGTCGGTCTGCGATCCCGAGGAGGGCATGCACCGCCGCTTCGGTGCCTACCTGCCCACCCAGGTCTTCTGCGATTTGCCGCGCAGCCGGGCCGAGACCGAGGCTCTCGACGCGGCGCTCGCAACCCATCGCGACACGTTGGCCGCCGTGATCGTCGAGCCCCTGGTCCAAGGCGCGGGGGGCATGCGGACGCATCCGCCCGAGGTGCTCGCCACCGTGGCGCGCCTCGCCCGGCGCCACGGCCTGCCGCTGATCGCCGATGAGATCTTCACCGGCTTCGGCCGCACCGGCAGCCTGTTCGCCTGCGAGCAGGCGGAAATCGTGCCCGACATCCTGTGCCTGTCGAAGGCGCTCACCGGCGGGACGATGGCGCTCGCCGCCACCGTCGCCCGCGCGGAAGTGTTCGAGGCGTTCTGGTCCGACGATCCGGCGGCCGCGCTCATGCACGGCCCGACCTTCATGGCCAATCCCCTGGCCTGCGCAGCCGCCAATGCCAGCCTCGACCTGTTCGAGACCGAGCCGCGCCTCGCTGAGGCCCGCGCCATCGAGCGCCGGCTCGCGGACGGTCTGGAACCCCTGCGGAACGTGCCCGGCGTGGCCGATGTCCGGGTCCTCGGCGCCGTCGGAGCGGTGCAGTTCGCCCGAGCGCCCGATCTCGCCGTGCTGAAGGCGAAGCTGCTCGCGCGCGGGGTCTGGGTCAGGCCGTTCGGCGATATCGTCTATCTCACACCCGCGCTCCCCATCGCCGCGGCGGACCTCGACCGCCTGATCGGCGCAGTCGCAGCGGTCGTGACCGAACAGGGAGCCGCGAAGGCGTGACGTGATTTGTTCCACGATCCCGTGATCTGCCGCCGGGCTTGCCTGCAACCCGAGACGATTTCTGCCGTTGGGCTCACGGCTAGAGACGCGTGCGGCGGCCCTCGCGGCCGGACGCTGCCGGAGGGAGTACACAGTGGCGAGCGAGCAGACGGGTTCGGGCGGCGATCGGCCGGTAATCCTCCTCGTCGAGGACGAGGCGCTGACGATCATGGACCTCGGTGACGTGCTGGAGGAAGGCGGCTACGATACCGTGCAGTGCGCCTCCGCCGAGCGGGCGCTCAGCATTCTTCAGGCGCGCCCGGATATCTGCGGGCTCGTCACGGACGTCCAGCTCTCAGGCAAGACGGACGGGTTCGATCTCGCCAGCTCCGTGGCCGAGGCGCGCCCGCAGCTGCCGATCCTGATCGTATCGGGGCGGGCAGCGCCGGACCCGGCCCGCATGCCCGAACACGCCGACTTCATCGCCCGGCCCTGCACGGGCGAGGACATCCTGGACCGACTCAAGCGCCTGATGCACTGCTGACCGGCCGGCCTCGTCCGGCCCCGTCATCGCAACGTCACCGGTCGGCGCCACAGGGATGTCGGCGGCCGTGTGATGGGGGTGGACGGTGCAGATTCAGGACAGTCCGGCGGCCGCCGGCACAAATTCGGGCGCTCCGGTGGGCGACAAGCACAAACGCGATCGCGTGGACGAGGTTGCGGCGGCGCCGGGGCTGCCCTCCAAGAAGATGCGGCCGCCCGGTATCCGCAGCGTGGGATGGGCGCTGGTGCAGGCGGCGCGTCTGCACCGGGCGCGCACCGGTGACCGCTTGGCCAAGCTTGGCCTGTTCGCCGGTCAGGAGCAGGTGGTGCAGGCGCTGGCCACGGCCGGCACCATGACCATGGGCGACCTGGCTGCCCTCCTGCGTGTGCGTCCGCCGACAGCCTCGAAGACCGTGACGCGGCTCGCGGCTCTCGGCATCGTGGAGCGGCGAGCCGAGTCGGGCGACGGGCGCGTGGTGCGTGTGCAGCTGACCGAGGCCGGCCTCGCGAAGGCCGAGGCCATCGAGCGCATCCAGGAAGAGGTCGAGGGCGAACTGCTCGACCATCTCGACAAGACCGACCGGCGCCGCCTGCGCAAGCTGCTGCGCAAGGCCGCCCGCGGTCTGGCAGAGGCGGCCGGTGCGTCCGGCCAGATCACCGACGCCGAGATCGAAGCCGAGGACGAAGCCGAGATCCTGCCGACCTGACTGGCTGCCTGATCCTGCGCACATGCTGAGCGTCGTCGCGGGCCTCGTGGGCCGGGCACCCCCTGATCGCACGCGCCTGTTGCAATGATGTAACGTTTCGCCTCCGACCGACACGCCCGAGCAGTTCGCGCTTGCGTCAGCCCGCCATCGCAGATCAGTGAAACGTTATAACAGTCTGCGAGTCGCGATGATGACGGTGCGCCACTCGGCCTTGCTGGCCGGCACGATCCTGAGTTCGGCCGTCTCTGCGAGCCTCCTGGCCGTGTCGCCGGCTGGAGCCCAGCAGGCAGTGTCTCTCGACGAGATCAGCGTCACCAGTCCGAGTCCGATCCAGCCGAGCCGTCCCGCAGCCGACACCGCGGTCCCGACCGGCATCCTGCCGGTGGTCACCAACACGTTCTCGCCCATGACGGTTGTCACGCAGGAGCAGATCGCCCGCGACCAGCCCCGGACCCTGGGGGACGCCCTGTTCGACCGGCCCGGCATCTCGGCCACCACCTACGCGCCGGGCGCGGCCTCGCGGCCGATCATTCGCGGCCTCGACAATGCCCGGGTGCGCATTCAGGAGAACGGCATCGTCAACGGCGGGGTGTCGGACCTCGGGGAGGACCACGCGGTCCCGGTGAACCCGCTGGTCGCCGACCGGATCGAGGTGATCCGGGGGCCCGCGACCCTGCGCTACGGCTCCGGCGCCATCGGCGGCGTGGTCTCGGCCGACAACAACCGGGTGCCGACCTTCATCCCGGCGAACGGCGTGCAGGGACAGGTGACCAGCGGATTCTCCGGCGTGGACAATGGCCGGCTCGGCGCCGCCACGGTGGATGCCGGCGGCGACGGCATCGCGGTCCACGCCGACGGCTTCAGGACCGCCAACGACAGCTACGCCATCCCCGGCGGGATCCAGCGCAACTTCTATAACGAGTCGCAGGGCGGTGCCGTCGGCATCTCGGCGATCGGCGACCGCGGCTTCGTGGGCCTCTCCTTCAGCCATTACGACGCGGTCTACGCGATCCCCGGCGGAGTGGCCGAGCAGGATCGGACCCGGCTGACCCCCAATCAGGATCGGGTCCTGTCGCGGGGCGAGTACCGCCCGCTGGACGGTCCCTTCGAGGTGATCCGCTACTGGGCCGGCTACTCGGTCTACCGCCACAACGAAGTCGGCTTCGGCGAGGACGGGATCGAGGGCATCCAGGCGATCTTCAAGAACCGCGAGGCCGAGGGTCGCCTGGAATTCCAGCAGGTCCCGGTGTTCACCGCGTTCGGCAAGCTCACCGGCGCTTTGGGTATCCAGTCCGACCGGCGCGTGATCAACACGCAGCTCGAATCGTTCCTGCCCAAGACCGAGTCCCGCGCCAACGCGGTCTACCTGTTCGAGGAACTCGAGCTTCGTCCCGGCACGCGGCTCCAGGCGGCCGGGCGCTACGAGGTCGACCGTCTGTCGAGCACGGCGGCCCAGTTCCCGGCCGACTACGTGCCGGTCGATGGCCAGGAACCGGTCCAGTACGCGCTGACCCGGCGCTTCGTCCCGAAGAGCGCCAGCATCGGTGCCCTGCAGGACCTGCCCTACGGCTTCGTGGCGAGCCTCACCGGGTCCTATGTCGAGCGCGGGCCCACCGGCTACGAGCTGTTCTCGCAGGGGCCGCACGACGCCACCGCGACCTTCGAGATCGGCAATCCGGACCTCAAGAAGGAGCGCGCCCGCACGGTGGAGGTCAGCATCCGGCGGGCCGAGGGGCCGCTGCGTCTGGACGCCACAGGCTACTACACGCGCTACACGGGCTTCATCTACCGCAACTACACGGGGCTGACCTGCGACGATGACTTCGCCTCCTGCGGCACCGGCACCGACAACCGGCAGGTCGTCTACCAGCAGCAGAACGCCACCTTCTACGGTACCGAGATCATCGGCCAGTACGACCTCGTCCCGGTGGGTAATGGCTTTGCCGGAATCGAAGGCCAGTTCGATTTCGTCCGCGCCAAGTTCGACGACGGCACCAACGTGCCGCGCATCCCACCCTACCGGCTCGGCGGCGGCATCTATCTGAGGGCGGATGGCTGGTTCGCCCGGATGAACCTGCTCCACGCCTTCAGCCACGAAGCGACTGCGGTCTTCGAGACGCCGACCCCCGGCTACGAAGACCTGCGCGCCGAGGTGAGCTACACCAAGGCGATCGATCCGGCGATGTACGGGGCGAGCGAGATCACCCTCGGCCTCCAGGGCCGCAACCTGCTCAATGCCGACATCCGCAACTCGACCTCGTTCAAGAAGGACGAGATCCTGCTGCCCGGGCGGAACGTGCGGCTGTTCCTGACGGCGCGGTTCTGAGCGTCGATTTCCATCACGCTCCACCGTCCTCGCGAGCGCAGCGAAGCGATCCGGTGGCGCCCTCTTTGGCGTGTCGCGCGACCCTGGATCGCTTCGCTGCCCCCGTGATGACGGGGGTATGATTCCTCCCATCGACAACCGAGCCTCGTAGGAGCCCTATAACGACAGGGTTCGGCGCAGCCTGCGCCAGCCCGCGACGAGGCCCGTCGCGGCGATCCCCGCCGCCAGGAAGTTCAGCACCCATTGGGCCGCGTCGTGCAGGGGGCGTCTGCCGGTCAGCCCCGGCAGGTCGAGGCGGTGCGCGGCATCGAACAGCCAGCGGTTGATCCGGCCTGACCGGTCCAGGCGCTGGAGGACGGTTCCGTCCCGAGGGTCGACGTGGAGCCAGGTGCCGGCCGGATCGTCGAAGCGCAGGCGCAGGACCGGCAGCGGGCGTGGATCGGTTCCGTGCGGATACCAATAGGTGTCGAAGGCCGTCAGCTGCTCCACGGCGCGCTGGGTGCCCCCGGGCACGGCTCGGCCGGCGGCCTTCGCGACGGTGTCGGCGTCCAGCGCGACCCCGTCCGCCGCGCGGCGGGTCCGCGCACCGGCCGGGGCGTCGGCGACGATCCACCAAGCGCCGCCGATAGCGGCGAAACGCAGCGCCCGGGTCCCGGGCTCGGCGAAGCCCCGCAGGGCTCCGGCGTCGAGCCCGAGGGCCGGGGGCGTTCCGGCATAGGCGGCGCGGAGGTCGGCGGGCGCGGCGTTGGACGCAAACCAGCGGTTCGGGTTCATCGAGATCCAGCCGCTGAGGATGAAGCTGCACAACCCGAGTCCGCCCGCGAGGCCGAACAGGTGGTGCCAGCGGGCGAGCCCGCGATAGGGCGTCACCGCCCCGTGCGCGTAGCGGCGCCGGAGGCGCAGGCGCCAGATGCCGATCGCGAGGCCGCTCATCGCGCCCAGGGCGGCGAAGCCCGACAGCCAGAGCAGGACGCTCCGCCACAGCTCGGCCCGGGCGCGCAAAGGCGTCAGATAGATCCAGTGCGGCACCGAACCGAGCCAGTTCCAGGCCCGCTCGAACCGCGTCGTGTCGAGAGCGATCTCTCCGGTGACCCGCGAGACGTAGAGTTCTGTTCCGGCCGGGTCGCCGAGGACGACCTTAAGGAAGGGACGAAGCGGATCGTAGCGGGCCGTGACCGTCCACTGGTCCCGCTCCAGCGGCTTCACGCGCGCTCCTGGCCGATCCCCGGCCGCGAGGCGCAGCGCCTCCGCCGGACCCACCGGAGCGAGTCGCGCGCCGGTCCGCGCCGAGACGGTCACCCGCGTCCCGTCGCGGCCGGCGATGCGGTAGACCGGCTCGCCGCCGCGCATCTCCAGCCCGAAGCCGGCCGGCGTTTCGGGCAGCCCGCCTGCCGCCAGGGCCCGATCCGGCGAGACCGTGACCTGCTCCCAGGCGATCGGGCTGAGGCGTGCGAGGCGCTCGGCGTCGGTGAGCGCCGGGAACGGCACGTAGAGCATCACCAGGCCGGAGCCGATCCACAGGGCGAAGAACAGCCCCGCGGCGATGCCGGACCAGCGGTGGAACAGGAGCAGCCAGCGCCGGCCGGTCTTGCCGAGCCGACGCGCCGACCTCACCACGTCACCGTGTATGCGACCTCGACCGAGCGCGGGCGCCCGAGCAGCCAGTTGGTGCCGACCCCGTTCACGGCGTTGCCGCTGATCGCGTAGACCTTGTCGAACAGGTTGTAGACCCGCAGCGAGAGCCGGGACTCCGCCGTGACCTGATGGTCGAGCACGAGGTTGACCAGAGTGTAGGCCGGACGCCGCGCCGTGTTGCCGAAGTCGCTGTAGACCTGGCCGACGTTCTGGAGCCCGACCCGCGCGGTCCAGTCGCGCGCGAACTCCCAGGTCAGCCAGAGATTGGCCACGCGCTCGGGCACGTCGATCGGCTGGTTGCCGGCATACGAGACCGTGGCGCCGTTCACCGTCTGATCGAATTTGTCGTACTGCGCGTGCAGGAGCGCGAGGTTGCCGTCCAGGCGCCAGCCCGGGGCGAAATGCCAGCCCAGCGCCAGCTCGAATCCCTGCGACGATTGCTGTCCGACCTGCGTCGAGCGGGTCGGCTGGCCCGGCACGGCCGAGATCAGGTTGTCCTTGACGATGCGGTAGCCCGCGATGGTCCATTCCAGGGCGCCGTCGAAGGCCAGTCCCTTGGCGCCGACCTCGACCTGCGTGCCGGTGGCGAGCTGGAATCCCGCCAGCGACTGCGACAGCGTGATCAGGCTGTTCACCGGGTCGGTGGCGAAGCTGTACTGAGCGTAGAGCGCGCTGTCCGGCGTCGGGTTGTAGACGAGGCCGAACCGATAGCCGAGCGCCCGGTAGGTCTTCTCGAAGCGCGATCCGGTCTGCAGGTCCTCCCGGTGGAGCGTCGGCACGTCGAGGCGCACGCCCGTGAGAAACGACAGCCTGTCCGTCAGGATCACCCGGTCCTCGGCGAAGACCGAGGCCTGGCTCGTCTGGGTGGCGTAGGCCGGGCGCGCCCGCCCGGTCTGCGGGAAGGACCCCGGATCGTAGCCGACGAGCGGCACGCTGGTGGTCTGGTCGAAGTAGAAGTTGTTGGTGTGCCGGAAGTCGATGTGGTTGACGTCGAACCCGGCCACGAACTGGTTGGCGAACCCGAAGAGATCGCCCCGGACCGTCGCGTCGAGCCGGTCCCCGACCTGCTCCTGGCTGTGATAGATCTCGAGGTAGTCGCCCCGGTCCACCAGCCCGGTGCCGCGGTTGTAGGAATACTGCTCGACGTCGAGCCAGTGGCGCCGGCTGGTCAGCCGGTAGGCGGTGTTGCGCAAAGTGATGTCGGCGGAGGGTGACCATTCGGCCTTGAGCTGGGTCCAGTTGTCGGCCCAGGTGATCTTCGCGTCGCGGACGTTGTAGTTGTTGAACCGGATCAGGTCCGGGATCCGCCCCTCGACCAGCGGCGTGCCCCAGTAGCGGGCCGGCTCCTGGTAGCCGAGGTCGTGGCTGAGCGTGACGGCGAGATCCGGGCTCGGCTGGAACAGCAAGGCGGCCGAGACCGCGAGGTTGCGGAAATCGCCCTCCGGCCGGATCCAGCCGTCGGCGCGGTTGCCGCTGACGTTGAGGCGGTACGCGAGGGTGTCGCCGAACTCCGCCTGGCCGAGCGCGCCGCCGGAATCGAGGGCGAGCCGCGCGACGCCGTCGGTGCCCACCACGGCGCGCGCGGCGTTGATCGGCACGAAGACTGGCTTCTTCGGGATCACATTGATGACGCCGCCGATGGCACCGTCGCCGTAGAGCACCGAAGAGGGCCCGCGCAGCACCTCGATCCGCTCGACGTTCCAGGTGTCGAACGGGAAGGTGACGGTGTTGGCGCCCACGTAGAAGCGCGTGCCGTCGTAGAGCTGCTGGATCGAGTTCGGGCCGGCGAAGCCGCGGGACGTGAACGCGCCGTTGCCGTTGCCGGGCGCCGCGATCGTGGCGATGCCGGTGGCGTCCTGCGTCACGGCCTCGGCGATCGTGTCCTGGCCGCGCAGCCGGGCGGTCTCGCCCGACACGATGTCGAGGCTCGCCGGCGTCTCCAGGGGCGTCAGGCCGATCCGGCTCGCTGTGCGATCGCGGGTGCGCAGGTTGAGGCCGCTCGGGATGGCGCGGTTCGGATCGCCCCCCTCTCCCTCAACCGAGAGCTGATCCAGTGTGACGGCTTCCTGCGCGGCGGCCGGACTCCCGAGGAGTGCGAGGAGCACGCCGCAGAGCGGCGCGGGTCCGCCGGATTGTGGGCGGATGGTCGATGGTGACATGGCAGAGGAGGTCCATGCGCGGCGCAGGCCGGCCGACTCGTCCTACAAGCAGTGTAATAACATTACAATTGCTGAGGCGCGTCGAAGGCTCGTCGGCCGCAGGCGCATGGATACGCGTCGTGGCTGCGGAGGCGATCGATACGGTGAGGACGGGCATCGGGAGCGGTGTCGCGGGCGCGCTTGCTGTGGCACGTCACCGCGAACGAGGCCTCGCCGACCGCGCTGGCGCACGGGCGTCTCGACACCCGCCAGGACAACCCCGCCCAGCGCGTTTCGCGTGTGACCACGGCTGACGGCAGGTCTCCTGGCTCGCGGGTCGCCGCCCTCGCACCGTCTTCCCGGGTCCTCGACCCAGTGACGTGGTGGTGAAGGGCTCGCCGCTTACAGTTGCGGGGACAGCCGCGGCCTCGGGGCGAGCCCCTCACCGCGTTCCCTTTTGATCCCCGAGGGGAACCGTCGCCGACAGGCTTGGCCGTATCTGGGACCCGCGTCAACCGCCGCCAGCCGGCTGTCCCGCTGTCGGAGCGCCGGACGCCTGCGGGGCACGTGCCTTTGCCGCTGCGCGCGGGCGATGCTACAGCCGGGCAACCCCATCGGTCCGGACATCCGCGACGCCGCGGCCCCTACGCCCGGACGCTCCGTTCGAATCGGGGACGGGTCCCGGCGGAATCATGACGACACGACCTCCCAGAAGCGGCGGCCCGAAGGGGCGCAAGCCTCAGGCCGGCAAGCACCAAGCCGGCAAGTTCCACGCCGAGGGACGCGCCAGCACCGGCCCGCGCACCAGCGCCCGCGACGCCGCCGAGCGCGCCGCCCGCAACCGCGGCGACGATGCCGGCGCGCGCGACCCCTGGGGCGCGCAGGCGCCCGCCGTGCCGGCCCGGGCGCCGAAGGCCCGTGCGGCCGCGGAAGGGACGCAGGCCCGCCGCGCGGCGCCCGCCGGACGCGGCGCACCGGGGGCCAAGCCCGGGTCGAGGCCCGCGGCGACGCGGCCGGTGGCGCCCGCCCCGGGCCCGACCCGGCGCGAGCAGCGCGCCGCGGCCTCCGCGACCCTCGCCTCCGGCGTGCAGACCCTGACGGTCGAGCCGGATGAGGCCGGCATGCGGATCGACCGGTTCCTCACCGCCCGCTTCCCGCTCCTGCCCTTCACCCGGGTGCAGAGCATCGTCCGTAAGGGCGAACTGCGGGTCGACGGCAAGCGCGCCAAGCCCAACGACCGGCTGGAGCCGGGCATGAGCGTGCGCGTGCCGCCGCTGCGCCTCGACCAGCCCTCCGAACGGCCGCGCAACGCCGCGCGCGAGCAGGACGATGCCGAATTCCTGCGCTCGCTGATCCTCTACGAGGACGCGGACATGATGATCCTCAACAAGCCCTTCGGCCTTGCGGTCCAGGGCGGGTCGGGGACGGTCCGGCACGTCGACGGGCTGCTCGCGGCGCTCACCGGCCCGGACGGGCAGAAGCCCCGCCTCGTCCACCGGCTCGACAAGGACACGGCGGGCTGCCTCATCGTCGCCAAGACCCGGCTCGCTGCCGCGACACTCGCCAAGAGCTTCCGCTCTCGGGCGGCGCGCAAGATCTACTGGGCGCTCACGGCGGGCGTGCCGCGGGTGCGCCAGGGCCGCGTCTCGACCTATCTCGCCAAGGAGGAGCCCACCGATGCCGACGCGCGCATGCGCGTGGCCAAGCACGGCGACGAGGGCGCGAGCCACGCGCTGACCTACTACGCGATGGTCGATCAGGCCGCCCAGAAGCTGTCCTGGCTGTCGTTCAAGCCGGTGACCGGCCGCACGCACCAGCTGCGCGCCCATGCGGCCCATATCGGCCACCCGATCGTCGGCGACCCGAAATACTTCTCGGTGGAGAACTGGGAGCTGCCGGGTGGCATCCAGAATCGCCTGCACCTGCTCGCGCGGCGGATTGTCATCCCGCACCCGCGGACCGGCAAGCCCGTGGACGTCAGCGCGCCGCTGCCGCCCCATATGGCCCAGAGCTGGAACCTCCTGGGCTTCGATGCCGCCCGCTACGACCCGATCGTCGAGGCGCCCGAGAGCTGAGCCGATGGGAGCCTGCGCGCGAACGCCGCGCCGCAGCATGCCCGGCGGAGCACGGTTCATGAGCCGGGTGTCTCGTGGGCCGCATACCTTGGCAACCGGATGCCCCGCCTCATATGCTGCGGCGCGCCCCGCCGATCCGCCGCGGGGCCGTTTCCCGGCGGTTCGAGACCCTGACGCATGAAGCTCGCGATGCTGGCCTGCCTCGCCGCCCTGTGCCTCGCTGCGCCGGTCGCACGCGCCGCGCCGGGCGAGCAGGCCAAGTCGGCCCCGCCGGCGAGCGCGCCTCCGTCGGCTGAGGCGCCGCGTCCGGCCGGGTCGCCCGCTGAGCCGGCCGCGGTCGCGCAGCCTGCTCCGCGCCCGACCGGGAGCGCCCGTGCCGAGCGCCGGCGGCGCTCCTACGCCGCCTGCAACCGCGCCTCGCATCAGCGCGGCCTGCGCGGCGGCAAGCGCCGGCGCTTCCTGATCCGCTGCCGCCTCGGCTACGAGCGCACCCGCGTCCCGCCGGCGCAACCGTCCGCGGCCGGGCCGGAATCAGTGCCGAACCCCAGCGCTCCCACGCACCAGCTCCCCGGACGACCGCCGGCCCGCAGCGGACGATGAAGCTCGTCGTGTTCGACGTCGACGGCACGCTCGTCGACAGCCAGCATCTGATCGTCGCGGCCCAGGGGCTCGCCTTCGCGGAGAACGGTCTGCCGGCCCCCGGACGGCGGGAAGCCCTGTCGGTGGTGGGGCTCTCGCTGCCGCAGGCCTTCCGGCGCCTCGTGGGCGAGGACGGCCCGATCGTGGAACTCTCGGAGAGCTACAAGCAGGCTTACAACCGGCTGCGCCTCGACCCCGCCTACGAGGAACCCCTGTTCCCGGGGATGGCCGATCTGTTGGCCAAGCTGCACGCCCGCGACGATGTGCTGCTCGGCCTCGCCACAGGAAAATCCCGGCGCGGCGTCGACCGCCTGATCGCGCATCATGGTTGGGCGGAGTGGTTCGCCACCACCCAGAGCGCCGATGACGCGCCGTCCAAGCCCGATCCGACCATGCTGCGGCAGGCCATGGTCGAGGCGGGCTGCAAGCCCGACGCGACCGTGATGGTTGGTGACACCACCTTCGACATCGCCATGGCGGTGTCCGCCGGTGCTGCATCCGTGGGGGTCGCCTGGGGCTACCATCCGCCCGAAGCCCTCTACGGAGCCGGGGCCGTGACGGTGGTACCGAGCGCAGGCGCGCTGGAGGGCCTGCTCCTCGACGGTGTGGAGACGGCGGTCTGACGCCCCGGAAGGCTCGCGCGCGAGCCCGAGAACGCCTATCT
Source organism: Methylobacterium sp. CM6257 (assembly GCF_054611515.1). Classification (NCBI taxonomy): domain Bacteria; kingdom Pseudomonadati; phylum Pseudomonadota; class Alphaproteobacteria; order Hyphomicrobiales; family Methylobacteriaceae; genus Methylobacterium; species Methylobacterium sp. CM6257. Next base: position 2,312,727 of record NZ_CM137735.1, on the reverse strand, counting down.
CGCATCCATGAGCGATGAGACGACAGACTGGCTCGGCGAACCGGGCGGTGACGAGCGACCCGATCCGGTGCGGGCAGCCCGCGATCATGCCAAGCCTGCCCTCCCCCGGCGGTTCTACACGGAGTCCGGATTCTCAGAGGATGCGGACGGGTTCCGGCTGACCCTCGATGGACGTCCGGCCAACACGCCGGGCCGCAACCCGCTGCGCCTGCCCAGCCAGGCGCTGGCCGAGAAGGTTGCGGCCGAATGGGCGGCCCAGGACACCCTGATTGACCCGGCAGGGATGCCTCTGACCCGCCTCGCGAACACGGCCATCGACGGCGTCGCACCCCGGCACGCAGCGGTCGCGGCCGACCTCTGCGCCTATGCCGGCACGGACCTCCTGGCCTACCGGGCGGGAGACCCGGAGCGGCTGGTGGCGGCGCAGGGAGCGGCCTGGGATCCGATCCTCGACTGGGCGCGGGATGAACTCGGCGCCCGGGTGATTCTCAGCGAGGGCGTCATGCATGTGGAGCAGCCGCCCGACACCGTGCGGGCGCTCTCGGATGCGGTGACGGCGGTGGCCGATCCGTTCCATCTGGCGGGCCTGCACACGCTGACGTCGCTCACCGGCTCCCTGCTGATCGCCCTGGCCGTGCTCCGCGGGCGTCTCACGCCGGCCGAAGCCTGGGCGGCGGCCCATGTCGACGAGACCTATCAGGCCGAGGTCTGGGGCCGGGATGCCGAGGCCGAGGCGCGCCTCGAGGCCCGCCGCGCGGAATTCGAGGCGGCCGCCGACCTCGTCGGTGCCCGGCGCTGAGCGAGAAGCGCGCGCGCGGGTCGATTGCGCAGATGCACTTGCGCAACAATCCCGGACTCGGTGCGTAAGGGCGCTGCGGCCGGCTGACTCCGGGCGGAGAGTGCATTACGGTCTCGTCTCGCTGTGTTCGAGTCGACGATGCGTACCGATCAGGCCGTTCAATGTAGGTTCGAAGATGAGCTGACCGCGCTTATGGCGCGTAAGCAATCTTCGGAAGACGGATGGTCCCGCTGCGCACTGTTCGATGCGGTGTCGGACCTCGAGTGCAGGGCTCTCATCGGCGGTGCGTCAGACCTGACCTTGCGGAAGATTGCGGAAATCCGCTTCCTCGCCGGCATCCTGCGCGAGGCCGTTCGGCCCTTCCCGATTGCGCCTCTGCGGACGGTTCTGAGAGTGCGCCAACGCGTGGATGCGCGCAGCAGCATCCGTGCACCGACGGAGGCGGATCTCGGCTTCGTCTGAGGTCGGGGGCGCCGGGCCTATCCTTTCGCGGCCAGGGCGGACCGGATCTTCGCCTCCAGGGCGGCGGGCTTGGTCGCGGGCGCGAACCGTCCGACGACGCGACCGTCGCGGCCGACGAGGAATTTGGTGAAGTTCCACTTCACCGCCCGCGTGCCGAACAGGCCGGGCTTGGTCCGGGTGAGATGCTCGAACAGCGGCTCGGCTTCGGACCCGTTGACGGCGATCTTGGCGAGCACCGGGAAGCTGACGGCGTACCGCAGGGAGCAGAAGCGCTCGATCTCGTCGGCGTCGCCCGGTTCCTGCGCGCCGAACTGGTTGCAGGGGAAGCCCAGGACCGTGAGGCCCGCATCCCGATGGCGGCGCCAGAGCGCCTCCAGCCCTTCGTATTGTGGGGTGAAGCCGCAGCGTGAGGCCGTGTTGACGACGAGCAGCACCCGGCCACGATGCTGCGCGAGCGGGTACGGGCTCCCATCGGCCGATCGGACAGTGAAATCGTGGACAGTGGTCATGCCTGAGCAGTCGGCCAAACCGGGCGGCCCCGCAAGATCCTCCAGCGCTCCTTCCCGAAGGAGCCCCGCTTTTCGCGAGGACGGTCCCGCTGCGTCGAGGCTCCCTGCGGCGGTGATTTCTAATGTGGTTTATGGCCGAAGCGGCGAGCCTCGCGTACGACCTCGGCAATCGCAGCGACGAACCTCGGCATGGCCGCGAGTGAGGGTTGGCCGCACCCCCGCCTAGTGCTCACTGGGGTGCGTAGATGCCGCGCTTTCACTTCCACGTCCATGACGGCCACTCGGAGCTGGACACGGAAGGCGCCGAGCTGTCGGACAGGCAGGCCGCCCGGCTGGAGGCGATACGCCTCGTCGGCGACATCCTGAAGCACGATGCGCACCGGATCGCCCTGGGGGAGGACTGGCGCATCGAGGTCACCGACCATTCGGGGCTGGTCCTGTTCCAGATGACATTCCTGGTGGTCGAGTCGCCCGTGATGTGCAGAGGTGCCGCTGCGGGGTGCTGAGGCGATGCGGCGCCCCCACAGCCGGGACCGGCGCATCCTGGTCCTTCCGAGCGCGGTCGAACCCGGATGCTACCGCTGGGTCATCCGCAATCTGGACGGCACCTGCCTGGCACGCTCGCCCTGCGCCTTCGCGTCGCGGGCGGCGGCCCGGCTCTCCGCCTCGTGCTGGGACCACGATCGCGCGGGGGGCGCGTTGCGCGTCCTGATTGTCGACGACAACGTGATCTACGCCGACGCGCTCCGCAGCCTGCTCGAACGGGAGGCCCACACGGTGGTCGGCATCGCGGATCGTGCTGCCGCGGCCCTAGACCTGGCCCGTGCGGAGCAGCCTCATCTCGCGCTGGTGGACCTGACGCTGCGCGACGGGTGCAGCGGACCTGATATCGGCCGCCGCCTCGCCCGGGAAGGAGTCGGCGTGCTGTTCCTCACCGCCACGCCGCATCTCGCACCGACCGGCATCCCGGGCGTTCTGGACACGCTGCCCAAGCCGGCCGGGGACGCCCGTCTCCTGCGCGCGGTCGCGGCGGCCCGGATGCGGATCCAGGGGGGCTGCTAGCCGCCTCGAAGATCGCGCCCATCAGCCGCCTTTTCGTTCAGGCTGGAACCTTCTGCACGTCGAAGCTCGGGCCCTGCGGGGTCATTCGCTCACGCGAGACGATGCGCTCGTCGGCGGACACGATCCCGAGGCTCACGTCGCGGTCCGGCAGGACGACGGTGGTGCTCTTGTTGACGTGCACCAGCACGTGCCTCCGCAGCTGCACCGAGGCCACGGCCCAGCGCTTCAGCTGCCCGTAATAGGGTTCGCGCCGCCACGCATTCGCCTGGCCGGGATCGACCTGCACGTTCATGTTGCGCGTGATCGGATCCAGGCTGAGCACCATCTTGGCGCGGTCGGGCTTCCATTCCGGCCCGAGCCAGCCCTCCGTCATCCAGAGGCAGTGGAACGCTCGGCAATGGTCGGGCCGGGTGGCGTGGATGGCGCAGCCCTGGCCGGCCTTGGTGTGGCGGCACCATTGCCCCGCCACGCTCTCGACCGCGGGCACGTCGTAGACCTTGCAGCAGAGCGTGCAGGCCCCGCAGGCGCGGCCGGGTGCGGGCTGGGCGGCGAAGGCTTCGGGATTGAGCATGGAGCGTACGGCGTGAGCGGCATGCATCCGGCAACGGCCGGACGCGGATCCGGCGGGCTACCTGCCTGTGCTTCGGGTCGGTAGTGTGGCGGCGGATTCCCTCGGCTTGAGGACCTTGCGACCGATGCTCTCGAACCTCGCGACCCGCGACGTCGAAACCCTGCTGCACCCCTACACCAACCTATCGGCGCACCGGCACACCGGCCCACTGGTTCTGGAGCGCGGCGAGGGCGTCCACGTCTATGACACGGAGGGTCGGCCCTATATCGAGGGCATGTCCGGCCTGTGGTGCACGGCCCTCGGCTACTCGAACGCGGAACTCGTCGAGGCGGCCCGGGCGCAGATGGCGCGCCTGCCCTTCACGCACCTGTTCTCCGGCCGCAGCCACGATCCGGGGATCGAGCTCGCCGAGACCCTCAAGGAGCTGATGCCGGCGCCGGCCTCGAAGATCTTCTTCACGTCGTCGGGTTCGGAAGCCAACGACACGCAAGTGAAGCTCACTTGGTACTACAACAACGCCCTCGGCCGGCCGAAGAAGAAGAAGATCATCGCCCGCCAGAAGGGCTATCACGGGGTCACGGTGGCGAGCGCGTCGTTGACCGGGCTCGCGGCGAACCATGCCGACTGGGACCTGCCGCTGCCAGGCTTCCTGCACGTCTCCTGCGCCCACCACTACCGGGGCGCCGAGCCGGGCGAGACCGAGGAGGCCTACTCGGCGCGGCTGGCCGCCGAGCTGGAGGACACGATCCTGCGTGAGGGGCCGGAGACCGTGGCGGCCTTCATCGCCGAGCCGGTGATGGGCGCGGGCGGGGCGATCGTGCCGCCGCGGGGGTACTTCGCGGCGATCCAGGCGGTGCTGGCGAAGTACGACGTCCGCATGATCGCCGACGAGGTGATCTGCGGCTTCGGCCGGCTCGGAACGTGGTTCGGCAGCGAGGCCCTCGGAATCCGGCCGGATTCGATCTCCTTCGCCAAGGCCCTGACCTCGGCCTACATGCCGCTCGGCGGCGTGAGCATCGACGAGCCGCTCTATCAAGCACTGGTCGGCCAGAGCGAGAAGATCGGCACCTTCGGGCACGGGACCACCTATTCCGGTCATCCGGTGGCCGCCGCGGTGGCCCTCAAGGCGATCGAGATCTACCGGCGCGACCGGGTGATCGAGGGTGCGGCCGAGAAGGCGCCGCATTTCCAGCGCCGGCTCTCGGCGCTCGCCGGGCACGACATCGTCGGCGAGGCCGGGGGCATCGGCCTGATCGGTGGCCTGGAGATCGTGGCCGACAAGGCCACCAAGCGCCAGTACGATCCCAAGGCGGGCGTGGCCGCCCGCTGCGTCGCCTTCGCGCAAGGAGAGGGGCTGATCGTGCGGGCGCTCGCTGGCGACCGCGTGGCCGTCTGCCCGCCGCTGATCATCGCGCCGGACGAGATCGACGCGCTGTTCGACCGGCTCGGCCGGGCGCTGGACCGCACCCGTGAGTGGATCCGCGCCGAGGGGCTGCAGGCGATGCCGGGCTGACGCGTCTGGTCGGCGCGGCCGGGTCAGGGCGCGCCGCGCTGCGCCTCCGGCTGCGGACTCGCCTGGACCCCTCCGGGCGTCAGGGGCGTGATCCGCAGCGTGGTGATCCGGTTCTTGGCCTTCCGGAGCACCTGGAACCGGAAGCCGTGGAAGTTGAAGGCCGTCCCCTGGTCCGGGATGGTCCGGGCCTCGTGAATGACGAGGCCCGCGATGGTGGTGGCCTCCTCGTCCGGCAGGTTCCAGTCCATCGCCCTGTTGAGATCGCGGATCGGCACGCCGCCATCGACATTGACCGAGCCGTCTCCTTGCGGGCGTACCCCCGAGACGGTGACATCGTGCTCGTCGGCGATGTCGCCGACGATCTCCTCTAGGATGTCCTCCAGGGTCACGAGGCCCATCACCTCGCCGTACTCGTCGACCACCAGGGCGAAGTGGGTCTTCTTGGTGAGGAAGGCCTTGAGCTGGGCGCGCAGCGACGTCGTACCCGGCACGAACCACGTCTCCAGGGCCAGGGCCTCGACCTTGAGGCCCGAGGCGTCGCCGCCCGCGGCGTCGAGCGCCCGCAGCAGGTCCTTGGCGTGGAGCACGCCGACGATGTTCTCGGGCGTGCCGCGCCACAAGGGCATCCGGGTGTAGGGCGAGGCCAGCACCGCCCGCACGATGTCCTCGGAGGGCTGGTCGGCGTCGATCGCCCGCATCTTGGTGCGGTGGACCATCACGTCGGAGACCGTCAGGTCCGACAGGTCGAGGAGGCCGCCGAGCATGTCGCGCTCGGCCTTGGCGACGCCGCCCTCGCGGTGCATCAGCGCCACCTGCCCGCGCAGCTCCTCGGCGGCGGTGAGGATGGACTGGTGCTCGCCGATGGTGACGCCGAAGGGCTTCAGCATGAGGCGCACGATGTGCTCGATGGCGAGCGCGAGCGGACCCATGAGAGCCACCGCGAAGGCCACCGGCCGCGCCGTGAGGAGCGCCGCCTTGTCGGGCTTGGAGATCGCTAGCGTCTTCGGCAGCACCTCGGCGAAGACGATGACCAGCACCGACATGCCCACTGTCGCGTAGATGACGCCGCTCTTGCCGAACAGGGCAGTGAGCACGCTGGTGGTGAAGGCCGAGGCGCCGATCGCCACGATGTTGTAGCCGATCAGCATGGCGCCGATGAAGCGCTCGCGGATCGCCAGGATGCGGTTGACGATCGCGGCCCGCGGGTCGCCCGCCTGTTCAAGCGCGTGCATCCGGGCCCGCGAGGCCGCCGTGAAGGCGGTCTCCGCCCCCGCGAAGAAGGCCGAGAGCAGCAGCGAGATCACCACGATGCTCGCGGCGAACCACAGGTCGATATGGGTTTCCATCGGGTCCGTCAGGGGCGCCTTACACGGCGGGTCGGCCGCCCATATAGCGATTCCCGCGGCTTATTGCGCGCCGGTCTGACGCACCGTCCACGTCGCCCAGTAGACCGGACGGCCGTAGAGGCTCGACGTATCCCGGCCGGAGGCGGTCGGGGCGAGCCGGTCGAGCCAGGTCAGGAAGCCGGCCTTGCTCGGATAGATCGCGGGCGTGTCGAGGTTGCCTTGCGCATCCGTCATCCAGAAATGCGCGCTCCGGTCGTAGCGGCCGCTGCCGTCGCCGCCCGAGCGCAGGCCGAGATAGGCCGGCGAGCGGCCCGCTTCGACCGGATCGGCGTAGAGCTTGAGGGCGCCGATCCCGTCGAGGCTCATGTCGGCCGTGTATTGCAGACAGATATCGGCCACCGGGCCCCCCGGGGCGTTGGCCGGCCGCTGGCACGTGTAGGAGACCGCCCAGCGCTGCATGCCTTTGGCCCGCCCCACCCGCACGAGGGTCCCGGGCGGCAGCGGCCCGGCGAGCTTCTTCGCCGCGGACCAGACCTTCTGTCCGGCGAGGTCCTGCGACGTGCGCAGATAGAGCGCCGTGCGGCGCTTCTCGGGCGCGAGGCCGCAATCCTCGGGCAGCACGTCCGTGTAGAAGTAGTGGTAGGTACGGTCGACGATGCTGATCGACCCCGCGAGGCCGTGCGTCTCGAAGGCCGGCGCCGTGCAGGCCGAGGCCACCGGCTTGCCGGTCTCGTCGATCACCGCGGCGGGGGTGGGCGGCTCGCTCCGGCCGCGACCCGTGCCGGCCTCGAACGGCGTCCAGTCCAGCCCGTATCCGTCGGCGGTGCGGGTGCGGATCTCGAAGGTCTGGAAGTCCAGGGTGCGGGCCTCGATCTGCACGCGCCGCCGAACATCGGCCGGCCCGTCCGCGGAACCGTCGCGTTCCGTCTTCCGGCGCCCGCGCCGGCCCTTCGCATCGTCCTCCTGCCCGCCGGCCACCCCCACCCGCTCCTGCCCGAGCAGGAAGACGTAGCTGTAGGCCTCGCCGGCCCAGTCTCGGCCGGAGACCGCGATCGGATCCCGCGGGCCGATCCCCTCGGCGGCGGGCGTGGGCTCGGACCAGCCCCGGGTCCGCGCGCGCTCGTCGGGCAAGTCGACCCAGAACCGTTCGGCCGAGGGCGGCAGGGTCGTGGCCAGGGCCTCCAGGGTGCGGCCGGTGCGCAGCGAGCCGCCGTCCCGGCTGTCCGTGGCCCGCCGCTCCGGACAGGGCTCATCGCGGCGGCGGGACGCGATCGGGGTCTGCCCCTGGAAGACCGCCTGCAGCGGGCCGGGTGCCTCGGAGCGGGCGAGCCGCAGGATCTGCACGCCGCGCACGAAGGCGCATGGCGCGGGGGAGATCAGCACGCCCTCGGCTTCGGAGCCCTCCCGGCAGATCTCCAGGCCGCCGCCGCCGGTGCGGTAACAGCTCGGCGCGCTGCCCTCGTAGGTGGCGGCACGGGCTCCGGCGGGCGCCGGCGCGAGCGGCGCGGAGGCGCTCAGGGTCCAGAGCAGGGAAGCGGTCGCGATCGCCGCGCGACGGAGCTTCGACGCGCGCGGACCGGGATCGACGGTATCGGCAGGTGACGTTTCGGTACTCTCAGGAGAATCCACGTCTGTCGCCGATGGTAATCCGGTTATCGGGAAAGTCTCGCAGCCTCTAGCCTACGGTAGTGGAGCCGCAAAGTGGCGCGGACCACGCAACCGGTCTTCGCTGGGGATGCGGGCGAACCCGTTGCCCCGCTCGCCCGTTGTCGCGGCTTGAGGACCCGATGAGTCCGACCCAGTCAGCGTCCGGAGACCCGCGCATGGATATCGCCGTCGAAACCGTCACCGACATCGTCATGCGGCTGCGTGCCATCGAGGTGAAGGAGGGCAACACCGATCCGGATTCGGGCTCGAACCCGATCGACGATGGCTCCACGGACGTCCTGATCTCCGGGACCGACGATGCCACGGAATCCGAGGTGCGCGGCATGATCGCCGGGCTCGACGACGATTCCCGGGCCGAGCTGCTGGCCCTCTTCTATGTCGGACGCGGCGACATGGAGCCGGAGGAATGGGGCGAGGCGGTGCGTTTCGCCCGCGAGCGCGAGGCGGCCGGTGAGGGCGCCGTGAGGACCCTGCTGGGCTCACCGATTGCGGGCGACCTCCTGGAAGAGGGTCTCGACGCTCTGGGGCTCAGCCCCGAGCTGCCGCAGGCCTGAACGCCTGAACGGCCGGCGGCTCCATGGCCTCGCGCGTGCGCAGGGGCGCCACCAAGGCGCTGCGGGTCCTCACCCGCCCGGTCCGCCGCGCGCAAGGGTACGGCGGCAAGGGCCGCGGCGGGCTCGTGGTCGAGCCTTACCGCGGTTACGGCTCCCGAGACGAGGTGTTCCTGATCGGCCGGGTCTTCCGGCAATCGCCCGGCATCCCGGGTGAGGATCCCGAATCCCTGCGGGCGCAATGGCGCGACCTGCGCCGCCGCATCGCCCGCAGGAAGGTGGCGGGAGCGGCCGTGACCGCCCGGATCGGGGGGGACACCACCCGGGTCGAGACCGACCGCGACGGCTATTTCCGCGTGCACCTCCATCCGCGCAGCCTGGCGCCGGACGGCGGCGACTGGCACCCGGTCGAGCTGGTCCTTGAGGCCGATCCGCCGATCCCTGCCGAGGGGGCGGTGTTCATCCCGCCCGGTCGCTGCCGCTGCGTCGTGGTCAGCGACATCGACGACACGGTCATGCGCACCGGCGTCGCTAACAAGTTGAAGATGCTCTGGCGGCTGTTCGTGGAGGATGCCGAGAGCCGGGTCGCATTCCCGGGCGTGGCCGCCCTGTACCGGGCGCTGCACGCGGGCGCCGGCGGCAGCGAGGGTAACCCGATGCTCTACGTCTCCCGCGCGCCCTGGGGGCTCTACGACATGCTGTCCGAGTTCTTCCAGCGCCACGGCATTCCGGCAGGGCCGGTGCTGTTCCTGCGGGAATGGGGCCTCTCCTGGACGCACCCGCTGCCGAGACGGGCGACGGATCACAAGCAGGCCCTGATCCGGCACATGCTCGCCCTCTACCGCGACCTGCCCTTCGTGCTGATCGGCGACAGCGGCCAGCACGACCCGGAGGTCTACGCCCAGATCGTCGAGGAGAATCCCGGGCGGGTGCTGGCAGTCTACATCCGCAACGTGTCGCGCGGTGCCGCCCGGGTGGAGGAGATCGTGCGCCTCGCCGGCGCCGTTGCCCGGGCGGGCTCCAACTTGGTCCTCGCTGCCGACAGCGTCGCCATGGCCGAGCACGCCGCCGCGATCGGCCTGATCGCGCCGGATGCCGTGGCGGGTGTCGCTGACGAGCACGCGGCTGATCCGGAGACCGCGCGGCGGCGGGAGACGGCCCGGATCACCGCCGAGCCTCCGGGGCCCGCGGGCGAGGCGGCCGAAGCCGCGATCTCGCCCGATGCCATCGCGGGTGCGCTGGCCGGCGATGGGGCCGTGCCGGCCACCGTGGTGGTCGAGCCGGAGAAGCCGGCCGCCCTCCCGGTGTCCAAACCTGACGGCGCGGTGACCCACCTCCTCAAGCGGTATCCGGGATGCTGAGCGGGACGGTGGGCGAGTGGCCTCACGAAATGTTGCAACGCAGCACTTCGGGGAATGCGCTTCACATCCCGGCCGCGCCTCCTACGTTGGGACGCTTCCGTGCCGGCCCTTGCTCTCGGAGATTCTTGGAGCCCATCCGTGCAGACCTACACCCTCGCCATCGCCGACGGCGTCCTGTTCGCCTGCCTGCCCGACGAGGCCGACATCGCGGCCGCGATCACGGACGCCACCGCGACCAATTACGGCTTCGGCCTCAGCCTCGACATCGTCCGCGGCGCGACGCTCACGAACGCCGCCGGGCCCGATGACGAGGTGGTCTGGCAGGAAGGGCCGGACAGCGAACTCCTCGACGCTCAGGGGCGCCGCTATCGTTACGCCGTCCGCCGCCCGTCCTGACCGGGCTGCGCTGAGCCCCTGACGCGGGCACGCCTGCAAGTGCTACGCTCGGCCCATGCGGGCTGGGCCGATCAGCGAGAAGCGGAAGAGCGGCCTCGCCCGCTTCCTTATCCTCTACGGCACCCTCTACGGTGCCTACGGTGCCTTGTCCCCGATCCTGCCGGGCTTCTTGGCGGCGCGCGGTCTGACGGCGGGGCAGATCGGCCTCCTGCTCGCCGCCGCCGGTGCCGTTCGCCTCGCGGTCGGGCCGCTGGCCGGGTCCTTCGCCGATCGGCGGCGCGCGGCCCGTCCCATCCTGGCGGCGAGCCTCGCACTCGCGGGCCTTGCCACCCTGGCCCACCTCCCCGGTTCCGGCTTCGCGCAGCTCCTCGGGCCCGGACTGCTGTACGGGGTCGGAACCGCGGCGCCGGCGCCGCTCGCTGACGCGCTGGCCCTGGCCGCGGCGCGTGGCGGGGCAGCCTTCCAGTACGGATGGGTCCGCGCCGCCGGCTCGGCGGCCTTCATCGCCGCGACCGTCGGTGCGGGCTGGCTGATCGCGGCAGCCGGTCTCGCGGCTGCCCTCGCGGCGAGCGGCGTCCTGTTCCTCGCCGCTGCCGGCGCGGCCCTGAGACTGCCGTCCCGCCGGGAAGGAGCCGTCGCGGCCGGGCCGGCCTGGCACGGCATCTCGACGCTGCTCCGGCTGCCGCGCTTCCGCCGCACGGTGCTCGCCGCTGCCCTCATCATCGGTGCGCACGCGATGCATGACGGCTTCGCCATGATCCTGTGGCGCGGTGCCGGGATCGGCGCGAAGGTCGCCGGCCTGCTCTGGTCGGAATCGGTGGCCGCGGAGGTGCTGGTGTTCCTGCTGGTCGGGCCGCCTCTGCTGGCACGGATCGGGCTTCCCGCCGGAGTTGCCGTAGCAGCCTGTGCGGGCACCCTGCGCTGGGCGGTGCTGGCCTCCACTACGGCGATCCCGTGGCTCGCCGCCGTGGAGGCTCTGCACGGGTTGAGCTTCGCCCTCCTGCACCTCGCCTGCCTGGGCCTGATCGAGGAGGCGACGCCGCCGGACCTGCGGGCCACGGCCCTCGCGCTCTACGGGACGCTGGGCCTCGGCCTGTCCGGCGTGCTGGCGACGCTCGCCTCCGGCGCGCTCTACGGTACCTACGGGGCGGCGGCCTTCTGGGTTATGGCGGCTCTCAGCCTCACCGCCCTGCCGCTGGTGCCCGGATTGCGACGGCGCTGACGCGGCGGGTTCTTTTTCCCGAGCCTATGGTACGGACCCGGAACGGACCCGCCCGAAAAGCCCTGCATGCCTTCTGTCGCCGAGATTCTGATCCCGCTCGCCCTCGACACGCCCTACAGCTACGTGGTGCCGGCCGGGTTGGACCTTTCCGTGGGCGACGTCGTGCAGGTTCCTCTCGGGCCGCGCGAGATCGTCGGCGTCGTCTGGGGGGTGAGCGAGACCGCCGGCGGCTCGAACCTGCGTCCGGTGACGGGCCGCCTGCCCTTCCCGCGCCTCTCGGACCCGCTGCGCAGCCTCGTCGACTGGATCGCCCGCTACACCCTGGCGCCGAAGGGCTCGGCCCTCGCCATGGTGCTGCGCCTGCCCGACGAAGCCAATGCCGCCGAGACCGCCCGGGTCGCGGTGCGCATCACCGACAAGCCGCCGGCCCGGCCCACCGCGGCCCGGACCAGGGTGCTGGCCGTCGCCGCCGACCGGACCCTGCGCGGCAAGAGCGCGCTCGCCAAGGAGGCCGGCGTCTCGCTGTCGGTGGTCGACGGCCTCATCGACGACGGTGCCCTCGAGACCGTCGCGGTAGAGCCCGAGCCGGTCGCGCCGCGGCCCGACCCCGATTTCCCGCGGGCGCCGCTCTCGCCCGCCCAGGCCGAGGCCGTGACGGCGCTGGTCGAGACGTTTCCCTGGACCTCGTCCTCAGCCGAGGGAGGCACCGACCTCCGGCCGGTCCTGCTGGAGGGTGTCACCGGCTCGGGCAAGACCGAGGTCTATTTCGAGGCGGTGGCTTCCTGCATCCGGGCGGGCCGCCAGGCCCTGATCCTGATGCCCGAGATCGCTCTGACGGCGCAGTTCCTCGACCGCTTCGCGGCTCGGTTCGGGGTCCGGCCGGCAGCGTGGCATTCCGGGATCGGCGGCAAGAGGCGCGAACGCCTGCGGGCCGCGGTGGCCGAGGGCGAGGCGCTCGTGGTGGTCGGCGCGCGCTCGGCCCTGTTCCTGCCTTTCGCCCGTCTCGGCCTGATCGTGGTCGATGAGGAGCACGAGACCGCCTACAAGCAGGAAGACGGCGTTCATTACCACGCCCGCGACATGGCGGTGGTGCGCGGGCGGCTGGAAGGCTGCCCGGTCGTGCTGACCTCGGCGACGCCCGCCATCGAGACGCGGGTCAACGCCGCCCGGGGGCGCTACCGGCACATCCTGCTCCCCGAGCGCTTCGGCGGCCGGCGCCTGCCCGACATCGCCGCCATCGACATGCGCCTCGATCAGCCCGAGCGCGGCCGCTTCCTCAGCCCGCCGCTGGTGAACGCCGTGAAGCACACCCTGGAGCGCGGCGAGCAGGCGCTGCTGTTCCTCAATCGCCGGGGCTACGCACCGCTCACCCTCTGCCGCGCCTGTGGGCATCGCTACCAGTGCCGGAACTGCTCGACGTGGCTCGTGGAGCACCGGTTCCGCCGAGCGCTCGTCTGCCACCAATGCGGCTACGCCGAGCGCCGGCCGGAGGCCTGCACCGAGTGCGGCACCTTCGACAATCTCACCGCCTGCGGCCCCGGCGTCGAGCGGATCGCCGAGGAGGCCGCCGCGCTGTTCCCGGACCGGCGCGTCGTCGTCCTGTCGAGTGACTTCCCCGGGGGAGCCGAGCGCCTGCGGCAGGAACTCGACGCGGTGGCGGCGGGCGAATGCGATGTCGTGATCGGCACGCAGCTCGTCGCCAAGGGCCACAATTTTCCGTTCCTGACCCTGGTCGGCGTGCTCGACGCCGATATCGGCCTGACCTCGGGCGATCCCCGGGCGGCGGAGCGCACTTTCCAGTTGCTCCAGCAGGTGACCGGCCGCGCGGGGCGCGGCGAGAAGCCCGGGCGGGCGCTCGTCCAGACCTACCAGCCGGATCATCCGGTGATCGCCGCCCTGCTGTCGGGCGATGCCGAGCGCTTCTACGCGGAGGAGGTCCAGGCCCGCGAGGCGGCTGGCCTGCCGCCGTTCGGGCGACTCGCGGCGCTGATCGTCTCGGCGAGCGAGCGCGAGGTGGCGGAGGCCCACGGGCAGGCCCTCGCCCGCGCTGCCGAGCCACCCGAGGGCGTGATGGTGCTGGGGCCCGCCGAGGCCCCCCTCGCCCTGGTCCGGGGCCGCTACCGGTTCCGGCTGCTGGTGAAGACGGAGCGCAATGTCGACCTGCAGGGCTATCTGCGCGCCTGGATCGCCCGCGGCCCGAAGGTGCGCGGCAATGTCCGGGTCGCCGTCGATGTCGACCCGCAGAGCTTTTTGTAGGACACTCCGGCCACGGGCGGCGGACCCTGGCCGGGGATTGGCGATGGGACGCGGGCGGTTCCCGAAGGAGCGATCAGTGCTGACCTACACCAAGACGCCGGATTCGAACGTCGCCGAGATCGTGGTCGATGGGAAGATCACCGACGAGGAGATGAACGCGGCGATGACCGCCATGAAGGCCGACCTCGACAAGGGCGGCAAGATCAAGCTGCTCGAGGACATCCGCGCCTTCGAGGGCATGGAGCCGGCGGCCTTCTTCAAGGATCCCCGATTCGGCTTCTCGATGATGAAGAGCGTCAGCCACGTCGCGCTGGTGACGGACGCGCCCTGGCTCAAGGCGCTCGCCGAGACCTTCAACTTCGTCTCGCCGACGCAGATCAAGGTGTTTGAGCGCGCCCGCATCGAGGAAGCGCGCACCTGGCTGGCCGCGACCGTCTGAGCTGGCGTCAGTCGGCCTGCGCGGTGCGGTTATCGCTGCGCCGCGCGGTCCAGCGCCCGGAGCACAGCGAGGCCACCTTCCAGGTGCCCGCGCCGTTGCCGGCCTGGAGCCGCCCCGTGCCGGTCCCGCTCGTTGTCCCGTTGCTGACGGTGAGCCCCACACTGCCGTCGGCGCCGACATGGCCGCTGACGCGGGCTCCGGCGCTGCCAGAGACGAGCTGCACCTGCCCTTCACGGATTGCCAGGGCATAGGTGTAGCGCGCGTTGCACAGGCCGCTCTCCGTGACCAGCTCCACCGACCACGTCCCGTTATTCGTGCCCGGCGCCGCCACGGCAGGAAGATGGACCGGAAGGGAGAGGCCGGCGGCGAGCGCCGCGGCGGCGACCAGCTTGATCATGGGTGGCAGTCTCTCAGCGAAGCGGCGCCGCAGGACACGGCGTGCTTGAACAAGATCATCGATTGAGGATGACTCGACACTGAATGGAAGAAGCGGCGAGAGTATGGCCGCGAAGCATTTTGGATCGGGATTCGCGAACAGCCGGATTTGAATAGCGGCGCTGATCGGCGCCAATGCTTGGCTGTATTCTCAAGCTTGTGGTTGAGTCCGGGACCGCACCGATCTTTCGCTGATGCAAGCGCGGCCGTACGGGCCGGCCCCTTCCAGAATGCCGCCCAGAATGCCGCGGTCGAGCCCGGATCTGCCGGATGGCGCGCAGGGCGAAGACGCAGCCGTGAAAGGTCTCAATGCCGCGACGGTCAACGATCCCGGGCTCCCCTGCACGGTCCCGGGATGACGCGGTGAATGGCGGGCGGCCGATGAATCGTCCGGCCCTTGAGACCACGACGTGGCTTCAGGCGATCGTACAAGTTTCGCCCGGCCTGGGCTTCCGGAACGCGCTCAGTCGGTGAGCGGCCGGGCCTCCTCCGGCAGCATGATCGGGATGCCGTCGCGGATCGGGTAGGCGAGCTTCGCGGACCGGCTGATCAGCTCCTGGCGGGCGGAATCGTATTCCAGGGTGCCCTTGGTCAGCGGGCAGACCAGGATCTCCAGGAGCTTCGGGTCGACGCGGGTCGCCTCGATGGGCGCGGTGAGGTCGTTGGTCATCGTTCCTGCAACCTATTGCATCGGCGACTCGGGGCCCGAGCCGCGCACCAGTTCCATCTGCGTGACCGCGATCAGGATCTCGGCCCGGGTCTTGAGGTCGGGCGCTTCCAGCATGGCCTGCTTCTCGCGCACGCCGAACGGGCTCATCATGCACAGAGCGTTGACCAGCGCCTCATCGGGCGCCTCGTCGATCCCGGCCCAGTCCACCTTGAGGTCGTTCGACTCCACGAAGTCGCGCAGCGCCTTGAGGACGCCGACGCGGTCGACCTGCTCCTCGCCCGCCCGCGGCTCGAAGTCCACCGCGAAGGCGTCGTAGGATACGTGGCAGCGCCGATAGAGGCTCGCCGAGGCCAGCTCGCTCTCGACCCGGAAGCGGCTGATGCCGGTGAGCGAGATCAGGTACCGGCCGTCACCGGTCTCCGCGTACTGCGTGATGCGTCCGGCGCAGCCGACGCGGTAGAGCTTCGGCACCGCCGCGCCCGATCCTTCCGGATCAGGCTGGATCATCCCGATCATCCGGTCCGTGCGCATCGCGTCGTCAACCATCGCTAGATAGCGCGGCTCGAAGATGTTCAGCGGCATCTGCCCGCGCGGCAGCAGCAGCGCGCCGGAAAGGGGGAAGACCGGGATCACGGCGGGGCAATCCGCCGGACCCTTGTAGCTCGCATGGGTGCTCATGGCGCCTCCCAGAGGGGCCGAAGGGTGGGCCGGAGCGCGAGCCGGCGCGTCACGAGAACAGGAGCGCCGAGAGCTTACGCCGCCCGCGAATCGTGTCGGGATCCATCACGCCCCAGGCCTCGAAGAACTGCAGCAGCTGCTTGCGCGCCCCGTCGTCATTCCAGTCCTTGTCGCGCTTGCGCAGCTCGATCAGGTGATCGACGGCCTGGCCGCGCTCGCCCCGTGCGGCGAGCGCCAAAGCGAGGTCAAACCGCGCCTGGTGCGCGTCCGGGTTCGCCTCGACCTCCCGCTGGAGCCCCGCCAGATCGCCCAGTGAGGCGGCCTGCTCGGCCAGTTCGAGGGCCGCGCGGATGCCCGCGAGCGCCGGATCGGCGGCCTTCGCCTCCGGGACCATCGCCAGAACCCGCTTGGCGTTCTCGATTTCGCCCGCGTCGAGCTGCAGCTTCGCGAGGCCGGCGAGCGCCGCCACGTTGTCGGGCTGCTGCTCAAGGACCGCCGCGTAGATCTCGGAGGCACCCGCGAGGTCACCCTCCTGGATCAGGCTGGCGGCCTCGGCGATGGCGGCCTCAACCGGATCCTGCATGGGGCCGGCGACCCGCGCGATCAGCTCCTTGATCTGGCTCTCCGGCACCGCGCCCATGAAGCCGTCAACGGGCTGGCCCTTCTGGAAGACGATCACTGCCGGAATCGACTGAATGCCGAGCTGCCCCGCGATCGAGGGATGCTCGTCGATGTTCATCTTGACCAGGGCGACGGCTCCGGCGGCCTCCTTGACGACCTTTTCCAGAACCGGCGTGAGCTGCTTACAGGGCCCGCACCAGGGTGCCCAGAAATCGACCAACACTGGCCGGCGCATCGACTCGGCGATGACGTCCTGACGGAAGGCCGCGGTCGTCGTGTCCTTGATCAGGGAGCCGGTATCGCCGGCCGGGGCGCCGCCGCCGGCGAGGGTGTCGTTGAGCATCGGTCTGGCTTCGGAACCTTTTTCGTGGAGCGCCCTAAATGGGGCCTTCGGCGCCGTCTGACCAGTCCGGGGCGGTCCGTCGGCTCAGCGAGCCGGCGCGGCGGCCGGTGCCCCCGCCGGCGCCTTGGCGGCGGTCACGAAGGTTCCCGCGAAGGGACGGCCGTCCGCGGCATTGGCCTCGCAGGTGATCGCTGTGCGGCCAGGCTCAGGTGTGGAAAACCGGCAGGCGCCGATCGCCAGGGTCGGCGTGGCGTCCTTGCCGACAATCACGACGTTGATCGGCTGGAGCGGGTCCGTCTCCTCGGTGGCCTCCTGCTGGGCGCCGTTGCCGCTGAAGCTCAGCCTCTGTCCGTCGGAGGTGGTGAAGTCGAAGCTCGTGCGGTTGCGACTCACCGCGTTCGTCAGGATGTTGCTGCAGGATTGGCTCAGATCCTGGGTGCCGATGACGAGCTTCTCGCAGGTCCCCTCCAGGCGCAGCGCGGCTTGGGCGCGCGCTGCGGACGGAAGGCTGACAAGGGCGCAGAGCAGCGCGAGGCGCAGGCTGTTCGTCATGGCGTGTGGTGCATCCTCCGGTTGAGAGCCGAATTAGGCGCGCGCGGCGCGCCGTCGAGAGTGACGGCAGGACGCCTGACGCGGCCGAATGGCTGGTTAAGCCGCGAACCGCAGGGCGCGGTCGTTGGGGGCCGAGAAGTCGAGATCCGGCCCCAGCGGTACGATCCGGGTCGGATTGATGGTCGGGTGGCTCTCGTAATAGTGCCGCTTGATATGCGTGAGATTCACGGTCGGCGCGACGCCCGGCAGGGCGTAGAGGTCGCGCAGGTAGTTGGACAGGTTCGGGTAGTCGGCGATCCGGCGCTTGTTGCACTTGAAGTGCCCCACATAGACCGCGTCGAACCGCACCAGCGTGGTGAACAGCCGGACATCCGCCTCGGTGAGCCGGTCGCCGCAGAGATAGCGGCTCCGGTCGAGCCGTCCCTCCAGCGCGTCGAGTTCCGCGAACAGGGCCTCGAAGGCCTTGGCGTAGGCCTCCTGCGCGGTGGCGAAGCCCGCCTTGTAGACGCCGTTGTTCACGCGGTCGTAGACGCGGGCATTCACGGCGTCGATCTCGGCGCGCAGAGCCTCAGGATAGAGGTCCGGCCCGCTGCCCCCGAATGCGCCGTTCAGCATCCGCAGGATCTCGGCGGATTCGTTCGACACGATGGTCGCGCGCTGCCGATCCCAGAGCACCGGGACGGTTACCCGGCCGGTATAGGACGGGTCCGCCGCCAAGTAGACTTCGTAGAGGCGCCGGACGTTGTGGATCGGATCCCGCGTCGCACCGGGCGTGTCGCCGAACACCCAACCCTCGGAGCCCATGTGCGGATCGACCACCGAGACGGTGATCGCCTCCTCCAGGCCCTTCAGGGCGCGCCCGATCAGGGTGCGGTGGGCCCAGGGGCAGGCCAGCGCGACGTAGAGGTGATAGCGGCCCGGCTCGGCGCGGAAGCCCCCCTCGCCCGTGGGGCCCGGCGCTCCGTCGGCGGTGACCCAGTTGCGGAACGTCGAGGCCTTCCGCTCGAAGCGGCCGCCCGTGGAGGCGGTGTCGTACCACTGATCGCGCCAGACGCCGTCTACGAGCAGGCCCATCGTCGTGTCCCGTTCCGCGAGCAGTTCCGGACCAGATGGGCGCGGGACCGCGCTTGAAAAGTGGCTTCAAGCAACCCGGCTTCGACGGCTGTTGCGTTTGTTCCCGCCAGCGTCCGAATCCGGCGCAAGGCAGGCTTGCGCCCGCCCTTCTGTTGCGGTGCAGCAAGATCCGCCATGTCTCTCGTCATCGCCGACCGATGCGCGCCCGCGGCGGCCGTCCCGACCCGGCGAGATCGATGGAGGTGAAGTCATGTCGTTCGCGCTGGTGCCCGTCGCGGAGGCGGCCCTGTTCACGTTCGGGTGCCTGGTGATCCACGCCCTGCGGCGCCATGCGGACGTGGTCACGGCAACCCTCGCGTGTCTGGTGACCCTCCTCGTGCTGATGATCGGCATCGCCTGCGCGCCGGGATCCTTCGCCAAGTATCAGGCGGCCAGCATCACCGACTTCGCCCACCTGGATCCGGCGACCTACTGAGACTCCGGAGGAGCACCGTCCAACCCGCCGGACCTGATCCGCGCGAGGCGGCCGCCCGTCCCGCGCTGGCCGGCGACCGTCACGTCGAAATCGTCCTTCGGCAGCCGGGCCAGGAAGCGCTCGGCCAGCTCGAACAGCAGGATGTCGGGGCGCACGCGCTCGATGTAGTCCCAGTCGAGGCTCGACGACCACACGAAGTGGACCTCGCTGAAGCTCTCGGCGAGCAGCCCGGTCAGCAGGAACGGGTCGAAATGCGCGCAGGAATCACCGAACAGGACGAGCCGGCGCGGATCGGCGGAGGGCGACGCATTCCGGTACACGACATGCGCGCCGACATGTACGTCCCGGTCGCGTCCCTGCGCCTCGTAGGCGGCGAGCAGCGGGCCGACCTCGACCCGCTTCGCATCGCGCTGAAGCATGAAGCGGGTCAGCCGCTCCTTCGGTCGGTCCCGGAGCTTCTCTCCAAGATCCATCACCGCGTCCGAGACGACGAGGGGCCGACCGCCGATATCGGCCGGCGGGATCGCCCCGAGAGCGCGCATGATCTCGCGGTAGGCGAGCAGGCAGCCCTGCGCGGTCCAGTGGGTGTCGGTGCGGAGATAGAGCGGAACCGGCCCGTTCCGGGCGGCCCGGAGCGGGGCCAGGAGATCCAGATAGGCCGGATGGCGCGCGAGGCTGCGGGCGAGGCGCCGGGTCGAGGCCTTGGCGGGCGCGTAGCGCAGGCCGTCGGTCTTGTCGTCGTAGACGGATAGTTTCTCCGGCACGATCACGTGGAGGTAGCGGATGCCGAGGCGCTCGGCGCGGACGGCCCGGGCCTTGATCAGCCGTGTCCAGCCGCGCAGCAGCAGCCAGTGCCGCAGGCCGCCCCGGTAGCGGTCCATGACGCGGTTGGTGCCTCCCGTGAGGAACAACCAGCCGTCCCGGCCGACATGTACGCTCTCCCTGCCTGCAGACATGGCGGTGCTTTAGCCGCACCGGGACCGGGCGCCTAGGCCGGACCCGGTGCGGACGGCGCGCGTTCGCCAGGAATGCTGCCCACATCCGCCCCGGTGCTCGAAATTCCTGACGGTGCCGAACGCCTCCGCCCCGCCCGCCTCTGGCGCCCCCGCCGAGTGCTGGTGACGCCCGCCGCCCTGGAGCACGCGCATGGGCGTGCCATGGCGGCCCGCGCCGAAGCCCTGGGATTGCCGCTGGAGCGCCTGCAATCCAACCGCCTGCCGAGCCCGCGCGAGCCGGATCCCCGCCGCGCCTATGCAGCCGCCAAGGCGACCCTCGCTCTCACGGTGGCGCCCCCGACGAAGCTGCGGCTCCAGCCGATCCCCCCCTCGGCCGACTGGCGCTTCGATCTTGCCGAGGGCTGCCCGGCCCATTGCCAGTACTGCTACCTCGCGGGCTCGCTCCAGGGGCCGCCGGTGACCCGCGCCTACGCCAATCTCGACGCGATCCTCGGCAACCTCACGGCGTATGCCGGACGTGGCGGCGTCACCTCGGCCTCCGCCGAGCGGGCGCACGAGGGAACGACGTTCGAGGCCTCCTGCTACACCGATCCTCTGGGCATCGAGCACCTCACCGGCTCGCTCTCGGCGGCGATCCGGCATTTCGGAGCCTGGGACGCGCCGGTGCAGCTGCGCTTCACCACGAAATTCGCCGCGGTCGCGCCGCTCCTCGGCCTGCCGCACAACCGGCGGACCCGCATCCGCTTCTCGGTCAATGCCCGCGCCGCGGCGCGCTACGAGGGCGGCACCGATCCGCTCGATGCGCGGCTCGCCGCGATGGGACAGGCGGCGCGCGCCGGCTATCCGGTCGGGCTGACCATCGCGCCGATCCTGCCCGTGGCCGGGTGGGAGGCGGGCTATGCGGACCTGGTACGCGACGCGGCCGACGCGCTCTCCGGCGCGCCGGACCTCGACCTGACCGCGGAACTCATCACCCATCGCTTCACGCCGGGCTCGAAGACGGTGCTGCGCAGCTGGTATCCGGGCTCCGACCTGCCCCTCGACGAGGCGGAGCGTGTGGAGAAGCGCACCAAGTTCGGCTCCGTGAAGCACGTCTTCCCGAAGCCTCTCATGCAGGCGATGCGTGCCCATCTCACGGCCTGCCTCGCCCGCGACCTGCCGGACGCGCGGGTGCTGTACTGGACCTGAGCGGCTTCGGACGCCATCTCGCCGGCCATGACCGATGCGGCCCCCCTGATCCTGACGCTCGCCTTCGACGCACCGACCTTCGCGCGCTTCGACGGCGAGCGGCGCCGGTATTTCCCCGAATCCCTGAATGTCATCCCCGCTCACGCAACGCTGTTTCACCATCTGCCGGGCGACCGGGAGCGGGGCGTGATCGAAGCCATCGCCGCGCTCGCCCGCACGGTGCCGCCCCCGGAGGTCGCGGTGATGGGCCTGCGCTTCACCGGGCGCGGCGTCGCCTACGTGCTGGAGTCCGAGGCTCTGTCGACCTTCCGGGCTCGGCTCGCGAAGGGCTTCGAGCCCCATCTCACGGCGCAGGACCGGCAGGGCTGGCGGCCGCACGTGACGGTGCAGAACAAGGTCGCCCCCGAGGTAGCCCGCGCGCTCCACGCCGACCTGTCGGCCGGCTTCGCGCCTGTCCGCTTCGCGGCACCCGCCACCCTGCTGTGGCGCTATCTCGGCGGCCCCTGGGCTGAGGTGGCGCGCCTTCCCTTCGGAGAGAATGCCTGATGGCCCCTGACCCGCATCGGGCGACCGCGTCGTGAGGGCGCCCGCGAGCCTGCGTCACAACCGGCTGATCCGCCCCGCCACGGCGGTCTGGCTGCGGCTGCGCCTGAACGAGGTCGGCCCCCTGGTCGCGCTGCTCTGCCTGAGCATCCTGGGCTACGGCTTCTTCTACCTCGCCCACGAGGTCGGTGAGGGCTCCACCGAAACCCTGGATCGCAAGATCCTGCTCAGCCTGCGCAATCCGGCCGATCTCGCCGATCCGATCGGGCCGCCCTGGCTCGAGGAGACGATGCGCGACATCACCGGGCTGGGCAGCGTCTTCACGGTGCTGTTCCTGACCTGCGCGGTGGCGGCGTATCTGGCGGTGTCCGGTCGGCGGCGGATCGGCCTGTACGTGCTCGGCGCGGTGGGCAGCGGCGAGCTGGTCTCGACGGTGCTGAAGGTCTTCTACCATCGGCCGCGGCCGGATCTCGTGCCGCACGGCATGGAGGTGTTCACCGCGAGCTTCCCGAGCGGCCACGCCACCATGGCGGCCATCGCCTACCTGACCCTGGCGACGCTGTTGGCGCGGGTCGACCGCAACCGCCGCGCGAAGGCTCTGGTCCTGGCCCTCGGCGTGACCGTGACGCTGCTCGTCGGCGTCAGCCGCATCTATCTCGGCGTGCATTGGCCGAGCGACGTTCTGGCCGGCTGGTGCATCGGCGCCGCCTGGGCGTCCCTGTGCTGGTTCGTCGCCCTGCAGCTCCAGCGCCGCGGCGAGGTCGAGGCGCCGGACCCGCCGCCGCCGGCCTGACAGCGCCGTTAAGGTAAAGCGGAGGTTAAGATGGACGGACCGGTGCGATCCGGGCTCGATGGCGGTTGTCGGGGCAGGGACGTCATCGAGGACAAGCGACCGTGATCGAGCGCCGCCGCACTGCCCGTCGCCGCGTCTGCCTCGGCGGCCGTGCGCGCGTGGCAGCCTTCCTGTCG
The DNA here is from genome assembly GCF_054611515.1 of Methylobacterium sp. CM6257. Taxonomy (NCBI): domain Bacteria; kingdom Pseudomonadati; phylum Pseudomonadota; class Alphaproteobacteria; order Hyphomicrobiales; family Methylobacteriaceae; genus Methylobacterium; species Methylobacterium sp. CM6257. The sequence continues at coordinate 2,290,068 of NZ_CM137735.1, read as the reverse complement.
GAGATCGATTGTATCGTCCGCGACGTCTCGCTGGGGGGCGCGAGGATCTACGTCTCTGCCGATGCCAGCCTGCCGGACTGCTTCGACCTGTTCATCCCAAGCCGCGACGAGACGCGCCGGGTCTTCGTGGCGTGGCGCAGGGATACGGCCATCGGCCTCGGCTTCGAGGTGCCGGAAGCCGCCGTCGCGCCGGAGGTCGTCGCCCCGCGCCTCGCCGCCAGCGAGGCCGAGGTGGCGCGTCTGCGCGCCGCGCTGCTGGCCGGAAACGGCCCGGAGCCCAGCTGCGTTCACTGAGCAGGCGGCTCCCGGCCACGCTGCGGCGCCGTGGTGCTCGAATTTCGACCCGGCAATACGGCGAGGCTCATGGCGGACGATAACAGGCTCTCACGACGCAACCTGATTGCTGCCGGGGGAGCCCTGGCCGGCGCCGCCATGGGAGGCGGCGCGCAGGCGGCACCGCCGGGTCCCTCGGTCCCGGCCGATACCGGCGCGGTCCAGGGCGGCCGGGTGATGTTTCCCAATTGGCGCGGCTCCGGTGATCGCCCACCGGCACCGAGCCCGGCGCCGCAGCCACCGGGCCAGCGCGTGGGCTACTGTGTCGTCGGGCTCGGGCGCCTGAGCCTCGACGAGATCCTGCCGGCCTTCGGGGAGGCCAAGCGCTCGCGGCTCGCGGCCGTGATGTCGGGCTCGCCCGACAAGGCCAAGCTCGTGGCCCGGCAGTACGGACTGCCCGAGGACGCCGTCTACGGCTACGACGAGTGGGAGCGGCTGAAGGCCAATCCGAACGTCCAGGCGGTCTACGTCGTCACACCGAATGGCGTGCACCGGGACAATGTCGTGGCGGCCGCGGCGGCCGGCAAACAGGTGCTCTGCGAGAAGCCGATGGCGGTCTCCTCGGACGAGTGCCGCGCCATGATCGCGGCCTGCGCCAAGGCCAACGTCAAGCTGATGATCGCCTACCGGTGCCAGTACGAGCCGCACAACCGTGCGGTGATCAAGCTCGCCCGCTCGGGCGAGTTCGGGAAGCCGCGCGTGATCCAGGCCTTCAACGGGCAGACCACCGGGTTGCCGGAACAATGGCGTCTTCGGAAGGCGCTGTCGGGCGGCGGCTCGCTGCCGGATATCGGGCTCTACTGCCTGAACACGTCGCGGGCCGTGCTCGGCGAGGAGCCGGAGCTGATCCAGGCCCAGATCCATTCGCCGCCCGACGATCCGAAATACCGTGAGGTCGAGGAGACGGTGAGCTTCACCATGCGCTTCCCGTCCGGCGTGATCGCGCAGTGCATGTCGAGCTACGGCGTCTACGAGGCGCGCGCGCTGACCCTGCACACGGGCACGGCGTCCATCGATCTCCAGAACGCCTTCGCGTACGAGGGCCAGCGGCTCTATATCGGCCACCGCGACGGCAAGAGCGCCGCCCGGGACGAGAAGGTTTTGAGCCCCAAGAACCAGTTCGCCCTGGAGATGGATCACTTCTCCCGCTGCATCCAGGAGAACCTGCGCCCGCGCACCCCCGGCGAGGAGGGGCTGCAGGACCAGGTGCTGATGGAGGCGATCTACGAAGCCGCCCGCACCGGCGCGCCCGTCAAGGTCGGGCCGCCTCCCGCCGCCGGCTCGGGCCTCGACGTGACGCGCGGCCCGGAGCCGGAGGAGCCGAGCTGAGGCGCCTCAGAACGGTAGCAGGATATCCACGATCTGCTGGCCGTAGCGGGGCTGCTGCACGTCGGTGATCTGGCCGCGGCCGCCATAGGCGATCCGGGCCTGGGCGATCTTGGTCGAGTCGATGGTGTTGTCGGACTCGATGTCCTCCGGCCGCACGACGCCGGCCACCACCATCTCGCGGACCTCGAAGTTGACCCGGATCTCCTGCTTGCCCTCGACCACGAGGTTGCCGTTGGGCAGGACCTGGGTGACCACCGCGGCGACGTTCGTCGTCACGGTCTCGGCGCGCTGAACCGAGCCGGCGCCGTCGTTGGAGGTCGCCGAGGTGGCGGCGAGCAGCGCCGTGCTGCCGACGCCGAAGGATTTGCCGACCGCGTTGTTCTCCAGCCCGAGGGCGTTCGGCAGGCCGAAGCTCTCGGTGTTGGCGCGCGAGCGCTTGGTCTCGTTGCTGATGTTCGCTTGGTCGGTGACATTGACCTTCACGGTCAGGATGTCGCCGAGCCGTGCGGCGCGCTGATCCTTGAAGAAGGCCCGGGAGCCGGTACGCCACAGCGAGTTCGGCGCGTACGAGACCGGCTGCACGTCGGGCATGGGCATCCGCACCGGCTTGTAGCCGGGCTGGGTGGTGGGATCCTCGATCGCCGACAGGGCCGGGGTCGCGCCGACCTGCGAGAGCCGGTCGGCGGTGTTGCAGGCGCCGAGCGCGCCGGCGATCAGCGCGGCGGCGAGCGGGTTCAGGACGATGCGGCTGGCCATCGGGCGGGTACTCTTCGACGCAAACGGAACGGGCGATCAGCGCAGGGAGGCGGTGGCCTGGACCGGCGCGGCGCCGGCTCCCTGCTGGGCCACGGGACCGGGGCTCACCGAGACGCGTCCGGGTCCGATCACGGTGGCCTGCAGGACCTTCTTGGAGGCGACGTTCACCACGTTGATGACGGCGCCCATGCGGCCGCCCTCGTTGGCGAGGCCGCGCATCGACAGGCTGATGCTCGGCGTCTCGTAGACGATGGTCACGCTCTCGCCCCGGGCGACGAGTTCGGGCGGGGCGGTGTCGGAGACCCGGAGCACCGTGCCGGCGGCGAGGGCGTGCTGGGCGACCTCGCCCAGAACCGCGGTGACGCTGGGCTGCGCATCGGCGGCCACCGCGTCGCGCGGGCGGCGCTCCACCACGAGGTCGGCCGCCTTCACCGGCTCGCCGCGGTTGAGCGCGCGGGTCAGGACCGCCACCTCGCGCAACTCGACGACCACGCCGGAGACCCGCAGCGAGGCCTGCCGCTCGCCGAGGCTGACGAGCCCCGAGACCCTGCGGGAGCGCGGATCGTAGGTCAGGTCGAGGGCCGCGGCCTGCCCTTCGAGGTCCACGGGCGCCAGGAGGGTCGGGCCGTCGCCGTCGAACCGGACCGATACGCTGCGCGGGTCGAGCCCGTAGCCCGCCTCGAGTCCGTGCTTGAGCGCTGCCTCGATCTCCGGCGGGCCGAGGCGGCGGGCGGCGCGCTGCACGGCGATCTGCAGGCGGCCGCCGGTCTCCAGGCCGGTGAGGCCGAGCGCGGAGGCCGCATCGACGATCCGGCGGGTCTGGATCGTCCCTGTGGCCCCGAGGGCGGGCGAGCGGAACAGCGGCCGCCCGGCGAGCGGCGATGGCGCCCCCTCGACGAGGTCGGCGAGGGTCAGGACGTCGCCGCGGGCGGTGAGGTCGCCGCGCAGACGCAGTCCCTCCGCCCGCGCCATCGCGGGGATCGCCAATGCGCCGAGCATGGCGAAGGTCAGCACGGCGAGGACCGCGCGCAGCACCACGGCCGTCCCGAGAGGCGCCACCCGCGGACGGGCGCGACGGACGATCGGGCTGAGGTCGCTCGCTTGCGCCGTGCCGAGGCGAGGCAGAGCGGCGGTCTCGAGGGCGGGGTCGGGGAGCATGCCGGCATACATGTTCGGGAACCTGAAGCGGGTGCGGGGCGCGCGGTTAGCTGCGGAACATCTGCGTGGTGGTGGAGAGCATCTGGTCGGCGGCGGTGACGACCTTCGAGTTCATCTCGTAGGCGCGTTGCGCGGCGATGAGCGAAGAGATCTCCGTCACGGCGTTCACGTTCGCCTCCTCCAGATAGCTCTGCTGGAGATTGCCGAAGCCCTCTGCGCCGGGCAGGCCGCTGATCGCCGGCCCGGAGGCCGCGGTCTCGATGAACAGGTTGTCGCCGATCGACTCGAGGCCGACCTTGTTGACGAAGCGCGAGAGCTGGAACTGCCCGAGCGCCTGCGGCGCCGTCTGGCCCGGCAGGGTCGCCTGCACGGCGCCGGTGGCGCTGATCGTCACCGCGGTCGCGGTCTGCGGCACGGTGATCGCCGGATCGAGCAGGTAACCGTCCCGGGTGACGAGCTGGCCCGAGGCCGAGAGGTCGAAGGAGCCGTCCCGCGTGTAGGCGGTGCGGCCGTCCGGCAGGGTGACCCGGAAGAACCCCTCCCCGCGGATCGCGACGTCGTAATCCTTCTCCGTGGAGGAGAGCGTGCCCTGGGACATCACCCGGGCGGTCGAGGTCGTCTTCACGCCCGAGCCCAGCGCGAGGCCGGCAGGGAGCTGGGTGTTCTGCTCGGAGGTCGAGGAGCCGGCCCGGCGCAGGTTCTGGTAGAGCAGATCCTGGAAATGCACCTGCTGGCGCTTGTAGCCGGTGGTGCGCAGGTTCGCGATGTTGTTCGAGATGACCTGGACGTTGAGTTCCTGGGCCGCCATGCCGGTGGCGGCGGAGTAGAGGGCGCGCATCGTCGTGCCCCCTTACGCGACGTCGGCGAGGCGGCGGATCGCCGTGCCCCGCAGGTCGTCGAGGCGGGAGATCATGCTCGACACCATGGCGTAGGAGCGGTTCACGTCCATGAGCCGGGTCATCTCGATGACCGGGCGGACGTTCGAGCGCTCCAGCGCGGCGGGCTCCAGGCGGCCCTCAATCCCGGCCGGGCGTGCCGGATCCGGCGAGGCGTAGAGGTTGCCGCCCTCGTTGGTCAGCCGCTGCGGGTTGGCGAAGGTGACGAGCTTGATCTTCCCGCGGATGCCGAGATTGGTCGACACCGTGCCGTCCGGCCCGATCGAGAGCCCGGTCTCCTGCGGGTTGATGGTGATCGGGCCGCCATCGCCCGCGACCTTGTAGCCGTCGCTCGTGACCAGCGCGCCCTGGGCGTCGATCTCGAAGGCGCCGTTGCGGGTGTAGCGTTCGCCCTGCGGCGACTGCACGGCGATGAAGGCGGAGCCCTTGATCGCCACGTTCAGCGGGTTGCCGGTCTGCTCGATCGGCCCCTGCCCGAGGTCCAGAGTGGTGCCCTGGTCGATGACGTAGGACAGGCGCCGGTCGGGCCGGGCGAAGGAATCCGCGCTGGCCACCGGCATCAGGTATTCCTGAAAGCGGGTGTTCCGGGCCTTGAAGCCGGTGGTCGACACGTTCGCCATGTTGTTGGCGATCACGTCCAGCTCGCGCTGAAGCGCCATCTGGCTCGACACGCCGACGAAGAGGGCATTCTGCATCGTGGACTCTGGGACTCGCGGGCCGCGGAGGCGGCAACGGTCCATTCAGCATGCGCTGTGCCACGGGCCGGTCTGCCGGATTTCCGTTGCATGGGAGTGGCTTGGCTCGAAATCTTGTGAGCCTGCCGACGGGCCCGGACTGCGCCGCGGCAAACCTGACTCGGCAGGATTTGCCCGCTTAACGGCACGTTAACCGTGATGCTCCGATATCCGGGTGTACCCGGCGCGGGGACTCCCGCGAGAGAGCATTATTCCATGGCCAAGAAGCCCAAGAAGGCCTCCGCCGAGGAGGGCGAGGCCGGAGCCGAAGCCGCCCCGAAGGGCAAGAAGAAGCTCATCATCATGGTGGCCGCCGCAGTCTTGGTGGTGGGCGGCGGCGCGGGTGCCTTCCTGATGATGGGCCATGGCGGCGGCCACGGCGAGGGCAAGGAGGCCGCGCAAGGCGGCCATGGCGGTGGCCACGGCGAGGACGGCAAGGGGGTCGGGCCGGACGGCAAGAAGCCGGTCGTCTTCGTCGACGTGCGCGAGATGCTCCTGAACCTCAGCCCCGACCTGCCGCAGGACAAGGCGAAGTACGCCAAGGTGCGGCTCTCCCTCGAACTCAAGGACGCCAAGGCCGAGGAGGAGGTGAAGCCGCTGATGCCGCGCGTCGAGGACGCGCTGCAGGTCTACATGCGCGAGCTGCGCGCCAGCGATCTCACCGGCTCGGTCGGTCTGTTCCGCCTACGCGAGGAGCTGCTGCGCCGCGTCAACATCGCGCTCTATCCCGCCAAGGTCGAGGCCGTGCTGTTCAAGGACGTGATCGTCCAGTGATCCGGGCCGAGACCCTCTCACGCGAGTCGGCAGCCGCGCGCCGCCAGGGCCTGATCGAGCACGCCTGATGGAACCCGAGGACGAACTCCCCGAAGACGATTGGTCGGCGGCCCTTCTGGAGCAGGGCGCCGAGGGCGGCGACACGTCACTCGCCGAGGAATGGGGCGCGGCGCTCGCCGAGCAGGGCACGACGCGCAACGCGGGCGACGTCGCCGCCGAATGGGCGACGATGATCGAGGACGGGGAGAGCGACAATCTCCCCGAGCTCGCCGGCAATGACCGGGTTCTGAACCAGGACGAGATCGACGGCGTCCTCGGCTTCTCCATGCGCGAGCTCTCGGCCTCCGGGGCCGGGGGCGTGCAGGCCATCGTCGATTCGGGCGTCGTCCAGTACGAACGCCTGCCGATGCTGGAGATCGTCTTCGACCGGATGATCCGGTTGCTGTCGACCTCCCTGCGCAACCTGTTCCAGGACAATGTCGAGGTGACGCTGGACAACATCACCTCGGTGCGCTTCGGCGACTATCTCAACGCGATCCCGCTGCCGACCCTGCTGGGCGTGTTCCGCGCCGAGCAATGGGAGAATTCGGGCCTTGTCACGGTCGATTCGAACCTCGCCTACGCGACCTTCGACCTGCTGCTCGGCGGCAAGCGCGGCGGCTCGTCGAGCCGCCTCGACGGACGCCCGTTCACGGCGATCGAGATGACGCTGGTGCGCCGCCTCGTGGAGATCGTGCTGGGCGACCTGGAGCTGTCGTTCCAGCCGCTCTCGCCCGTGACCTTCGGCATCGACCGGATCGAGACCAACCCGCGCTTCGCCACCATCACGCGGCCGGGCAACGCCGCGATCCTGATCAGCCTGCGCCTCGACGTCGACGGGCGCGGCGGCATGCTGCAGATCCTGTTCCCCTACGCGACCATCGAGCCGATCCGGGAACTCCTGACCCAGAGCTTCATGGGCGAGAAGCTCGGCCGCGACCATGTCTGGGAAGGCCACCTCGCCACCGAGATCTGGCAGGCCGACGTGACCATGGAGGCGGTGCTGCACGAGATGATGCTGCCCTTGAAGCAGGTCATGAGCCTCAAGGTCGGCGAGACGCTGATGTTCGACGCCAAGCCGTCGGACCTCATCACCGTGCGCTGCGGCGACTGGGCCCTCACCCAGGGTCGGATGGGCCGGGTCGACGGCCACATCGCCGTGCAGGTCACGCGCCCGCTGCGCCGCTCGCGCACGACGATCCAGGCCTACGAGGCCTCGATGAACAACCGCTCGGACAATTAGGGTCGATGAGGGTCCGGTCATGAGTCTCTTCGTCACCCTCGCCGCCGACATCCTGGTCGCGGTCCTCCTGGCGGCCACCATCGTCACCTCGCTCCGGCTCTCGCGCCGGATCGGGCAGCTCAAGGGTGACGAGGCGGCGCTCCGCCAGACCATCGGTGACCTGATGGTGGCCACCGGTACGGCCGAGCGCGCCATCGCGGGGCTGCGCGCAGCCATCGACGAGGGCGACCGCACCCTAACTGCCAGCCTGGACGCGGCGACCGCCCGGTCCGCCGAACTGAGGCTGCAGGTCGAGGCCGGGGAGACCGTGGTTGCGCGCATCGCCGCCATCGTGGCGCAGATGCGCGCGGTTCCGGCCCGGCCGGAGCCGACGCCTGCTCCGCAGACCGTGCCCGAGTCCGAGGTTCAGCCCCTGCGCCGTCCCGAGCCGTCGAGCCCGAACGGGGAGCGTCTCGGGGCCGCTGCCGCGGCGGCGCTCGCCATGAGCGAGCGCGCCCTCGCCCGCGTCCGGGCGCGCGCCGCGTGACCGGAGTCAAGGCCCCGAAGATTCCGCCGCCGGAGCCCGCGCCGAAGCCGCGCCGCACCGGCACGGCGCTTCGCCGCTCGCGCCTGAAGCCCATACGGCCGATGCGGCTGCGCCTCGTCGACGCCGTGGCTCTCGCGGCCGGCGGTCTCCTCGTGCTCAAGCTGCTCAGCCTGCTGCAGGCCGGCCTGCCGGAGAGCGGCGCGCTGCCGGATTACGGGCGGGCGGTGGCCCGGGCCCGAACCGGCTACGAGCCGCCCGACCCGGTCACCACCGGCTCGGTGGGCGCCAAGGAGGAGGCCGCTGCATCGGAGAAGGCTGCGGAGGCGCCCGCGGAGCAGCCCGTCTCGCAGCCTTCCACCTCGCCCACCGAGCGCGCGCTCCTGGAGAAGCTCGGCGCGCGGCGCGACGCCTTGCGCCAGAAGAGCGAGGAGCTGGAGCTGCGCGAGAAGATGCTGGGCGAGGCCGAGCGGAAGCTCGAGACCGGCCTGGGCGACCTCAAGAAGGCCGAGGACAAGGTCGATTCCGCCGCCAAGGCGAGGGAGGATGCCGAGAAGCAGGGGCTCAAGAACATCGTCACGATGTACGAGGCGATGAAGCCCAAGGACGCCGCCCGGGTGTTCGACCGGCTCGGGCACGACGTGCTGGTGCCGATCGTGCTGGCCATGAACCCCCGCAAGATGGCCGAGGTCTTGGCGGTGATGCAGCCCGAGACCGCCGAGCGCCTGACCGTGGCGCTCGCCAACCGCGCCCGCGGGGCCTCCGGCGCCCAGGCCCAGGCCAGTGCGGGCCTGCCAGCCAACGAATTGCCGGCGATCGACCCGGGGCCGCCGGCGCGCTAGAGCCACGCCCGATCGCGGTGCCATCGGTCGCGGCTCTTAATCCTTGTCTTGACGCGCTCTCTTTCGCCGAACCGGCATCCACATCGGTCGCGAGCGCTCGAGCTGCGGGGGCGATCCCGCTCGGCGGGCTCGGAGGGAACCTGCGTTCCGGGTGAACCTATTTGCTATGGCGCCCGCTCGGCCGCCCATCGTAGGGTCCCGGGCCACCAAGATGGCGGCCGCGCCCCTCGCGCGGCGAGATGGGAGGATCCGGATGTCCGATCTTGCAACCCTGCGCGGCCTGTCAGGCCTCAGCCCGGAGCCGGCGGCGCTCAAAGGCTCGGCACTCGTGATGATCGACCTGCAGCAGACCTACCGCGAAGGCGTCATGCGGCTCGAAGGCGTCGAGCCCGCGATCCGCGAGGCGGCGGACCTGCTCCAGCGGGCGCGCGCGGCCGGTATCCCGATCTTCCACGTCCGCCACGATGCCGGCCCGGGCTCGCCCTACGACGTGACGGCGCCGATCGGGCAGATCAGCCCGGAAGTGGCGCCGCAGGGCGACGAGCCGGTGATCACCAAGGCCTATCCGAGTTCGTTCGTGGGCACCGATCTCCAGGCGCAGCTCGAGAAGGCGGGCGTGAAGGACGTGGTGCTGGCAGGCTTCATGACGCATATGTGCGTCAATTCCACAGCCCGCAGCGCCTTCAATCTGGGGTTCCGCCCGACCATCGTGGCCTCCGCCACGGCGACCCGCGATCTGCCCGCGCCGGACGGCTCCAAGGTGCCGGCTTCTCAGCTTCAGGCCGCGAGCCTCGCCGCGCTCGGCGACCTGTTCGCCGTGGTCGCGCGCAAGCAGTCCGACATTCCGGACTGAGGTCACGCCTGCGCGCCGCTCCTGCGAGCGGGTCCCGTCCCCCAACCGAAGAGGGCTGCCCCTCGACGGCTCAGGACGGCACCCGCCCCATCTCGGAAACGACATCCGCAGGGCTGGGCCGCTGATCCGGATCGACCTGCATGCAGGCCTGCCCCAGCGCGCGCAGCCTGTCCGGCGGCGCATCGCAGTGGTCGAGCAACTCGTCGATGAGGATGCCGAGGGCCCGCACCTCGATCCGCGCCAGGGCCGCACCGCCCGCCCCGTCGGGCAGCACCGAGGCGGCACCGAAATCGCTGAGCACGGCCGCGCCGGTCCCGGCATCCCAGAGCGTGTTGTGGGCATAGACGTCGCCGTGGAGCAGGCCGCGCCCGTGCAGGTGGGCCACCGCCTCCGCCACGGATCGGGCGATCCGCAGGACCTGTGCCGCGTCGAGGCGCAAGCCCGGCTCGTACACGTCGCGGCTGCAGGTCGCGAGGCTCGGCGGCCCCGCGAGCACGCGCCAGTTCTGGGGCAAGAGCCGCAGGAGCAGCCCCTGCGCGCCATCCGGATGCCCGTCGAGCCGGCCGAGGGCGCCGGTCAGCGCCGGATGCGTGCCGGCGGCGAGGCAGGCCTCCATCTCGCGCTCGGGCAGACCATCGCTGGTCATCGCGCCCTTGAACAGCTTGAGCGCCACCTCCTGCGCGCCGGCGGGGCTCGTCCAGACGGCGCGATGGACTTGGCCCGAGGCCCCCTCCCCGAGAAGGCCGCCGATCGTCAGGTCCGCCCACGGCACGCGGGGGGCCGCGGCAGGCTCCGTCTCCGGCTCCGCGGGATTGCCCGCATAGGCGATCCAGGCGAGCCGCGGCAGCCGCCCCAGCCAGGGCGGAAGCGCGGCGAGACGGTTGCAGGAGAGACGGATCAGCTCGAGGTTCTCAGCCCCTGCGAGGCTGTCGGGCAGCGTCGCGATCCGGTTGCCGGCCAGCATCAGCTTCTGGAGCAGCGGCCGCTCGCCGAGAGCGGCGGGCAGGTGCTCGATGCGGTTATCGGTCAGCGTCAGCCAGCGCAGGTCGCGCGGCAGCGCCTCCGCCGGCACCGCGCGGATTCCGCAACCCCGGAAGCCGAGCTGGCTCAGCGTCGGGCAATCGCCCAGCACCGGTGGCAGATGCGGAAAGGGGTTGCCGGAGCAGAACAGCACCCGCAGGCGGCGCAGGCGCCCGAGATCATCCGGCAGGTCGGTGAGGCTGCCCCGGCCGAGATCCAGAACCTCGAGCGTATCGGCGAGATCCAAGACCTCCCGGGGGAATTCCTTGAGCCCGTCGGGCAGCCGCAGCTCACGCGCGCCGCCGAGGTCGCCCCGCCGGAGAGCGGCGAGCGTTTCGGTTCGGTTCAAGCCTCAGCCCCGCTTGAAGAAGGCGTCGGCCGCCCCCTGCGCCGCCTGCTTGGCCGCTTTCGCCGCCTCGATCCGGGCGATCTCGGCCCGCAGGAGCGCGATGCGCTCGTCGAGGTCCGAGAGCGAGAGCGTGTCCAGCGGCTGCCCGATCTCGTGGGCGACGATCTTGCGCGGCCTGTCGTCATCGTCCCGCATCGTGCACACTCCTACAGAAACGGTCGTCCGGCGCCGTTCCAGGGCAGGCCGAGATGGCCCGCCACCGTGGCGCCGATATCCGCGAAGGTGTCCAGCCGGCCGATCGACCGGCCGGCCACGCCAGGTCCGCAAGCCAGGACCGGCACCTGCTCGCGGGTGTGGTCGGTCCCCGCCCAGGTCGGGTCGTTGCCGTGATCGGCGGTGATCACCGCGAGATCACCGGACCCGAGAGCCGCCAGGATCTCCGGAACCCGTGCATCGAACGCCTCCAGTTCCGCCGCGTAACCCGGCACGTCGCGGCGGTGGCCGTGCTCCGTGTCGAAATCCACGAGGTTGACGAAGACGACGCCGCCGTCCGGCAGGTCTTTGAGCGCGTCGAGCCCTGCCGTGAGGCAGGCCGCGTTCGGACCCGGCTTGAGCTCGCGGCCCGTTGCGCGGTGGGCGAAGATGTCGCCGATCTTGCCGACGCTCACCACCGCGCGGCCCGCCGCCTCCGCCCGGTCGAGCAGCGTGCGGCCGGGCGGCGCCACGGCGAAATCCTTGCGGTTGCTCGTCCGGCGGAAACCAACCTCCGCCGATCCCACAAACGGCCGGGCGATGACCCGGCAGACCCGGTAGGCATCGCAGAGGCGGCGGGCGACGCGGCACAGGTCGTAGAGCCGGTCCAGCCCGAACGCCTCCTCGTGGGCGGCGATCTGGAACACGCTGTCGGCGGACGTGTAGCAGATCGGCTTGCCCGTCCGCAGGTGCTCCGCCCCGCATGCGTCGATGATGGCGACGCCCGGCGCGTGCCGGTCCCCGAGGATGCCGGGCAGCCCGCCTTCGGCGATCAAGGCCTCCGTCAGTTCCCGCGGGAAGGCCGGTCGCGTATCCGGAAAATGGCCCCAGGGCTCGGAGAGCGGCAGGCCGGCGATCTCCCAATGGCCGGAGGGCGTGTCCTTGCCGGCAGCCGTTTCCACCGCATGGCCGTAGGCCCCAGTGGGTGCGCCTTCGGGGGCGAGATTCGGCGGGATCCGGCCCGAGGCGCCGGCGGCGGCGAGCCCGAGTCCGAGGGAGGCCAAGTTGGGCAGGTGCAGCGGGCCGCCGCGCAGCTCTGCCCGGTCGCCGCGGCCCGCCGCGCACGCCTCGGCGATGTGACCCAGCGTGTCGGACCCGGCATCGCCGTAGGCCTCGGCATCCGGGGCACCGCCGATCCCGACGGAATCGAGGACGATGAGGAGCGCGCGCGGCACCGTCAGGCGGGCTCCAGCTCGGTTGGCGCGTCACTGTCGAGGGCGAAAGCGGCCTTGAACAGGGCGCGCGTGTAGGCGGTCTGGGGGGCCGCGAAGACGGACTCGGCCGGCCCTTCCTCGACCACGCGGCCGTTCTGCATCACCATGACGTAGTTCGCGAGCGCCCGCACCACCTTCAGGTCGTGGCTGATGAACAGGTAGGCGAGGCCGCGCTCCCGCTGGAGGTCGCGCAGCAGCGTCACGATCTGCGCCTGGACCGAGCGGTCGAGGGCCGAGGTCGGCTCGTCGAGCACCACGAAGCGCGGGTTGAGCACCATGGCGCGGGCGATGGCGATGCGCTGGCGCTGGCCGCCGGAGAATTCGTGCGGGTAGCGGTCCATGGCGGCCGGGTCGAGGCCGACATCCGTCAGGGCCTTCGACACGACGGCGCGGCGCTCGGCCCGGGAGCGCACGGCACCTTGGACCACCAGCCCCTCGGCGACGATGTCGGCCACCGACATGCGCGGTGAGAGCGAGCCGTAGGGGTCCTGGAAGACCACCTGCATGTCCTTCCGCAACGGGCGCATCTGCGCGACGCCGTAGCTGTCGATCGCCTTGCCGAGGAAGACGATCGGGCCTTCCGAGCCCGTCAGCCGCAGCAGGGCGAGTCCGAGCGTGGTCTTGCCGGAGCCGGATTCGCCGACGACACCCACGGTCTCCCCGGCACGCACCCGCACGGAGACCCCGTCCACCGCTCTGACATGGCCGGTGACGCGCCGGAGCAGGCCGGATTTCAGCGGAAACCAGACCTTGAGCGGCCCCGCCTCGACCAGCGACTGTGCGTTCGCCGGGACCGGGTTGGCGCGGCCCTGCGGCTCCGAGGCGATCAGGCGACGCGTGTACTCGTGCTGCGGGTTCGCGAAGACGGCTCCGGTCGCACCGGCTTCCACGATCTTGCCCTTCAGCATCACGCAGACCCGGTCGGCGATCCGCTCGACGATGCCGAGATCGTGGGTGATGAACAGCATCGCCATGCCGAGCCGCTTCTGCAGGTCGGCGAGCAGCGCCAGGATCTGCGCCTGCACGGTGACGTCCAGCGCCGTGGTCGGCTCGTCGGCGACGAGGAGGTCCGGCTCGCAGGCGAGCGCCATGGCGATCATCACCCGTTGGCGCTGGCCGCCGGAGAGTTCGTGCGGGTAGGCGCCCATGCGACGCTCCGCATCGCGCAGGCCCACGAGCTCCAGGAGTTCCAGGATCCGGCGCTTGGCCGCCTTGCCGGTGAGCCCGCGATGAAGCCCGAGCACTTCGCCGATCTGCCGCTCGATCGTGTGGAGCGGGTTGAGCGACGTCATCGGCTCCTGGAAGACCATAGTGATGTCGGCGCCGCGCACGTCGCGCATCGCCCGCTCCGGCAGGCTCGCGAGGTCGCGGCCCTTGAACAGGATCCGGCCGCTCTGGCGCGCCGCGCCGTCGAGGAGCCGCAGGATCGCCAGCGCGGTGACCGACTTGCCTGACCCCGATTCGCCCACCAGCGCCACGGTCTCGCCCCGGCGGATGGTGAACGCGATGCCGTCGACCGCCACCGTCTCGCTCTCGCGGGAGCGAAAGGCGACGGACAGGTCCTCGACGGCGAGGAGCGGCTGGGTTTCGGCCTCGGACATGGGACCCCTTATAGCGCGCCCGGGCGGCGACCCTAGTCTATCCTGCGGCAACGCGGTGCCGGCCGCGGTGCGGCGCCCGGTCCCGCCTGCGCCGAAGCTCATGGGAGATCGTCATGAACACTGGGCCCGAGGGTTTCGCCGCACGGATCTGGGCGGCGCTCGACGGGCCGCCCGGTGCCCTCGACAGCCTGCGCTTCACCGGAACGGGCGCCCTGCCCTCGGCCTTCGCGGTCACCGACCTCGCGGCCGGATCGATCGCGGCGGCGGCCCTGGCCCTCGCCGGGATCGCGGGCTCGGACGGAGCGGTGACCGTGGACCGGCGGCTCGCCGCGTTCTGGTTCGCGACCTCGCTCCGGCCCGAGGGCTGGCGGGTGCCCGCGCCCTGGGACCCGGTCGCCGGCGACTACCCGGCCCGGGACGGCTGGATCCGGCTCCACACCAATGCCCCTCATCACAGAGCCGCGGCCGAGCGGGTGCTCGGCGCGCAGGCGGATCGCGGCGGCATGGCCCGTGCGGTGGCGGGCTGGGACAAGGCCGAGCTTGAGGCCGCGATCGTCGCGGCGGGCGGCTGCGCCGCCGAGATGCGCGGGCTCGACGCATGGGCGGCGCACCCGCAGGGGCGCGCGGTGGCGGAAGAGGCGCTGGTGAGCATCGGGCCGGCAGGCGGCCGGTCCGCGTCGCGCTGGGTGCCGCGGCCGGAGCGGCCGCTCGCGGGCCTGCGGGTCCTCGACCTGACGCGCGTTTTGGCTGGGCCGGTGGCGACGCGCTTCCTCGCGGGTTTCGGGGCGGACGTGCTGCGGATCGACCCGCCCGCGTGGAGCGAGGCGGCCCTTGAGCCGGAGGTCACGCTCGGCAAGACCTGCGCCCGCCTCGACCTGCGCAGGGATTCCGACCGGTCGACCTTCGAGGGGCTGCTCGCGGGGGCGGACGTGCTCGTTCACGGCTACCGGCCGGGCGCCCTGGACGGGCTCGGATACGGTGCGGACGCCCGGCGGGCGCTGGCGCCGGGTCTCGTCGAGGTCTGCCTCGACGCCTATGGCTGGACCGGCCCCTGGGCCGGACGGCGTGGATTCGACAGCTTGGTGCAGATGAGCTGCGGGATCGCGCGGGCCGGGCAGGAATGGCGGAAGGCCGACAGCCCGGTGCCGCTTCCCGTCCAGGCCCTCGACCACGCGACCGGCTACATGATGGCGGCGGCGGTCCTGCGGCTGCTGGCGCGCCGCCTCTCGGATGGGGCCGGCGGTGAGGCCCGGCTCTCGCTGGCCCGGACGGCGGCGCTGTTGACCGAGGCGGGGCCGGCCGCGCCGGAGCCGCCCTTCGCGTCCGAGACGGACGATGACCGCACAGCGGCGATCGAGGCGACATCCTGGGGACCGGCGCTGCGCCTGCGGCCACCGGCTGTCGTGCCGGGCGCCCCGATGCGCTGGGCACGGGCGGCACGCCGGCTCGGGGACGATGCCCCGGCCTGGGCGGCGGACCTCGAGCCGGCGTGACGGTGCGCGCCTGCCATCAAGCCTGGGGATGGAGCTGCTTGCGCGGCGCGGCCTAGCGTAAGGAGGCCCACGCCAAAGGGCCAGGATGGATTGATCCGCAACCGGAGGTCGCTACAAGCGCCGGTGTGGATGCTTCACGCCTGCGCCTCGGCGCGCTGCTCGCCCTCGTCGTCATCGCCATCGCGCGCCCGGCGGCGTCCGCTCCGTCGGAGGGGGCGACCGAAACCGTCGAGCAGGCGCTCTGCCGCCTCATCGACGATTCCGCCAAGGCTCGCGGCCTGCCGGTGCCGTTTCTGACGCGGCTGATCTGGCGCGAGAGCAGTTTTCGCGTCGGCGTCGTGAGCCCCGCGGGCGCGCAGGGCGTAGCGCAGTTCATGCCCGGGACGGCGCGGGAGCGAGGGCTCCTCGATCCGTTCGATCCGGAGCAGGCGATCCCGCACGCCGCCCATCTGCTGGCGGACCTCAAGACCCAGTTCGGCAATCTCGGTCTCGCCGCCGCCGCCTATAACGGCGGCGCGGCGCGCGTGAGCAAATGGCTCGCCGGGGATGGCGGCCTGCCTGCCGAGACCCGCGCCTACGTGGCCGCCATCACGGGCTTGCCGGTCGACGACTGGCGGACCGGCCCGGCCAAGGCCATCGAGTATCCCGAGGGCGGCGCGCCCCAGAAGCCGGAGAAGGAGGCGAAGCCGGAGGCGTCGCAGACCTGCCTCCAGGTCACCGCCACCCTGCGCATACCGTCCCGCGGCGACCGCTTCGCCTTCGGGCCCAACGAGGGACCGGCCGCCCCCTGGGGCATCCAGCTCGCCGGCAACTTCTCCAAGGCGCTGGCGCTCCAGAGCTTCAACCGCGCGCGGAGCACCTACGCGGGCGTGATCGGCGAGGTGCGGCCGATGATCATCGGCACGCGCCTGCGCAGTCGCGGAACCCGCGCCTTCTACCGGATCCGGATCCCGGCCCAGAGCCGGCAGGCCGCCGACGACCTGTGCGGCCGGATCCGCAAGGTCGGAGGCGCCTGCATCGTGCTGCGGACCTGATTTTTCGCGCCTCGCCGCGCGGAGGTCATCAATCCGCCCCGAGCGCAGTGCGGTATGAGAAGGTCGGGACAACCGGATGGGATATGACACGACTCCTCACCGCGCTTGCCAGCCTCCTCTGCCTCGGGCTCGCCGCGTTCGGCTTCAACGCAGCCTCGCCGCTGGCCCTGTTCGACGCGATCGGCCCGCGCGATCCGGGCGGACGCCTCGCGGCGAAGGATCAGCCGTTCGGCGAGGGTCCTCGGCGGCGTCTCGACGTCTACGTCCCCACCGCGGTCGCCGAGAACGCGCCGGTTCTGGTGTTCTTCTACGGCGGGTCCTGGCAGAGCGGCTCCAAGGACGATTATGCCTTCGTGGGGCACGCGCTGGCCGCGCAGGGTTTCGTGACGGTGCTGCCCGACTACCGGCTCTTCCCGGAGGCGCCGTTCCCGGGCTTCCTGGAGGACGGGGCCGAGGCCGTGGCCTGGGTCCGCGAGAACATCGCGACCTATGGCGGCGACCCGCGCCGCATCGTCCTCGCCGGGCACTCGGCCGGTGCCTACAACGCCGTGATGCTCGGCTTCGACCCGCGCTATCTCACCGCGGCGGGTGTCGATCCCAAGGTGATCCGCGCGGTGGCGGGTCTGTCGGGCCCCTACGATTTCCTGCCGCTCGATCAGGACACCACCATCAGGGTGTTCGGGACCGCGCCCGACAAGGCCGCCACGCAGCCGGGGACTTTCGTGGGCCCGCTCTCGCCGCCCGCCTTCCTGGCGACCGGCGACACCGACACGGTGGTGAAGCCCCGGCACACGGTCAGCCTCGCCGCCAAGCTCCGCGCCGAGCACGTGCCCGTGCAGGAGCGGGTCTATCCCGGGCTCGACCACAAGGACACGCTGCTGGCGCTGTCCGTCACCTTCCGCTCGAAGGCGCCGGAGCTCGCCGAGATGGCCGCGTTCCTGATGCGTCAGTCCGCCGGCCGCTCGCAGTACACGATGCGGCGCTGACAGACGCGGCTGGTGCGCCTGTGTCGGGCTTCGTTGCCTAAGCCAGACGTTCTGGTCTCCAGGCGTCAGGAAGGTCTTGGCGGTTCTCATCGAATCCCGAATGCAGAGATGGCCGCGCGGCCGCGCGGCCGCGGGATGCAGGGTGGGCGTCAATATGGAGGCAGAGTGCTTCAATTCCGTGGACACCGCGACATTTGAGGGGGCTGTTCCCTTTGCTGCCTTTAGAAACCGTCTTGCAGCTACTGAGTAGGGTCCGGCGATGATTGCATCGATCAAGGCGATTTTGCCGCCAGCATTGTTTCACTGGGCAAAAAATACTTACAATCGATGGCGCTATCGGATCCTGTGGCTGCGGCGGCGTACCGTATCATTCAAGCATCGGGGTGAAATAGTTAAGCTATGCATCGTCGACCCTAAGGATTATATCCAGAAAACACAGCTCGGGGGCGGGTTTTACGAGGAGACCGAGCTTCGGAATATCGAGGCTGCGTTTCCGAAGGGCGGTGTATTCCTCGATATCGGCTCGAACACCGGTCAGCACGCAGTCTTCGTTGCGAAATTCTGTGGCGCCAGCAAAGTCATCGTGGTCGAGCCCATTCCGGAGGCGACCGCGATCATCCGCGAGAACATCAAGCTCAACCATCTCCAGTCAATCGTCGACATGAGTGTGCTGGGCGTGGCGCTCGGTGAATCGGGCGGTCGGATGGGCTACAGTTCGTTTCTGGATAATCTTGGGGGCACGATCCTCAAGGAGTCGAAATCGGGGACTGTACGTGTCGAGAGCGGCGACGTGCTGCTGCGTGGGCGGAGGGTCGATTTCATCAAAATCGATACCGAGGGTTACGAGATGAAGGTCCTTGCCGGTCTCGAGGAAACGATCCTCGCCAATCGCCCCAAAATATTCATTGAGGTTGACAAGTCTAACGTTCCGTCTTTCCTCGAGATGATGGATCGGCTCGGATATGAGCCGATATTCAAGAAAGAATATCAATTCAATTGGAACTACATCATGAAGCCGCGTCTCGAGGCCTCGCTTTGAATTGATGATAGCGCGGTAGACCGACGGGTCCTTGCTCGACCTCACGATGCAGACCGGGATTGACCATCGCGCAGGACGGGCTGTTCGGCGTGGGATCGCCTCGTCGCGCCGCTTTCGGTGGTGCGAAAGGCCTCCGAGACGCATCGCGCGCAGCGTCTCGGGCGCGGCGCTAAGGTTATCATCAGATCCTCCGGTGGTGCGGTCGCTTTCCGGATCGTCTCGCGCGCTGCCGCCGCTAGAATGAAGCGGGCTGTAATGTGCGGCCTTGGTGGTGGGACGGAATGGCTTCTGCGGACGCGGTGATCGGCATCCCGGCCCACCGGGGGCAGCGCGGCGTCGCCGGCCGCGATCTGCCGGACGCGCTGCGGGTGCTCCTCAACGGCGCGGTCTTCGTCCTCCTCTGGAATCACGTGTGGTTCCAGGATCTCTCCGACCGGTCCGCGCTCGCGGCCTCCGAGGACGGCAGCCTGCTCACGCAGATTCTGTTCGGCGCCGCGGGGCTCGCGATGGCCGGGGCCATCCACCGGATCGGCTTCCGTCACCTGCGCCCGCTCGCGACGCGTCCGCTCGTGCTGTGCGGTCTCTGGCTTGGCCTCACGACTCTTCTCTCCATCGAGCCGAGCCTGTCGCTGCGGCGGCTGGCGCTGTTCGCGATTGCCGCGATGCTCTCGGCGGGCGTGCTGATCGTTGCCCGGTCGCCGCGGCAGCTGGCGCTGACCATGGCGGGATCAGCCCTGGTGATCCTCGTCTCGTCCTATCTCGCGGTGGCGTTCGTGCCGAACCTCGCGATCCATTCGGCCTTCGACGTCAATTCCGATCCGAGCCATCCGGGCCTCTGGCGCGGGATCTTCCCGCAGAAGAACGAGGCCGGCGCCGCCATGGTGATCCTGGTGATCGTCGGCCTCTATGTCGCCGCCGCGGCGAGCCGCGTCCTCGGCTGGAGCATCGCGCTGCTGGCAGCCGGATTCCTGGTGGCGAGCGGTTCCAAGACCGCGATCCTGCTGCTGCCGGTCATCCTCGCGGTCACCGGCCTCTGCCAGGTCATGACCGGCGGCGCCGCGCGGGCCCTGCTTCTGCTGGGTCCCGTCATCGGATTCTCGCTCATCTCGGTCGGCTCCGTCCTGGTGCCGGCGATTCAGGACGCGGTCGGCGCCCTGCTCACCGACGCGACCTTCACGGGGCGCAGCGAGATATGGCAATTCGCCATCGACAACATCCTGATCCGCCCGTGGCGGGGCTGGGGGATCGGGGCGTTCTGGATGACCGAGCGCACCATGTATGCCGGCTCCGAGGAGCTGACCTGGGTCAACAGCGCCAACCACTCGCACAACGCCTATCTCGATACGGCGTTGATCGGCGGTTTCCCGTTCCTCGTGCTGACCGTGCTGGCCTTCGTGCTCGCGCCGGTGCGGGACCTGCAGCGGGTCACGGGCGGCACGCGGCTCGACGCGGAGACGCTGCTGTTCCTGCGCCTGTGGTTCCTGGGCCTCGTCTCGGCCTCGTTCGAGACGGTGCTGTACAACGGCAACAACGCCACCTGCTGCATGTTCATGATGGCGGTGTTCGGCCTGCGCCTGCGCACGCGCTACGCCCTCGCGGCGAGCTGACCCGATCGGGCAGCGGTTTCGGCCGGCGTCAGTCGGGCAGCGCGAAGACCAGCAGCGCGTCGCCGGTGCCGAAGCCCGCCGCCTTGGTGTAGGACGCGCCGCCCGCCGCCACGGCGAGGTACTGCCTGCCGTCGAGGGCGTAGGTCATCGCCGGCCCGCTGATGCCGGCCCCGCACTGGAAGCGCCAGAGGATCCGGCCGTCGCGGGCATCGTGGGCATCCAGATGCCCGTCCTCCTCGCCGGAGAAGACGAGGCCGCCGGCGGTCGCCAGCGTTCCCCCCGAGAGCCGGCTCACCGACCGCACCGACCAGGCGATCTTGCCGCCGTCCGAGAGATCCACGGCGGTGAGCGTGCTGAACGCCGGCTCGCCCTTGGCCTCGCCGGTCTCCGTGTAACGGATCTCCGGCCGTCCATTCGCGGCCGGCACGGTCTTGATCGTGTAGGTCGTCGCGCCATGGCGGACCTGCACGTAGGCCAGCCGCCCGTCATAGGCCGTGGGCGGCCAGGACACTGCGCCGAGCGGCCCGGGCGCGACCACGGTGCCCTGCGGGGTGGGCGGTGCAAACAGGTTCTTCTGGTCGAGGAGCGGCGCCGACCGTTCGAGCAGCTTCCCCGTGGCGCGGTCGTGGACGTAGATCCAGCCGGTCTTGCTCGCCGAGGCCACGGCCTTGGCGCCGTTCGGGCCGTCGAGCAGGAAAGGCGGCGCGGCCACGTCGTAGCCCCACTCGTCGTGCGGTACCTGCTGGTAGTACCAGCGCAGCTTGCCCGTGTGCACGTCGAGGGCCACGAGGCACATCGTGTAGAGATTGTCCCCCGGACGCGACAGGCCGAAATTCTGCGGCGCCGGATTGCCGGTCCCGAGGAAGATCAGGCCGAGGTCGGGGTCATAGGCCGGCGTCATCCAGAGCGAGCCGCCACCCACCCGCCAGGCGTCGCGGTTGGCCGGCGCGGCCGCCTTCTCGGCGGCGATGTCGCGGTGGAGCGGCGTGCCGTCGGCGGTCTTCGCGACGAAATCGCCCTCCCAGCCCTCCGATGGGGTGACGTACCAGCGCCATCGCTCCTCGCCCGTCTTGGCATCGTAGGCCGCGAGCCAGCCGCGCCGCCCGTAGCCACCCTCGATGCCGACCACCGCGCCGCCGTCGAGGCCGCCCGCCTCGTCCTCGATGTGGAGACCGTAGCCCGCGCCAGTGACGCCGACGATCACCAGCCCGTCGGCGACCAGCGGCGGCATCTTGAAGCCGAGACGGCTCGAGCCCTGCACAGGCTTGCCGCCGAGAGTCGCCGCCAGCCCCGAGGCGGTCTCGCTCTCGCCCTCCTCCGGCCGCACCGCCTCCTTGTCCCACACCACCCGGCCGGTCTTGGCGTCCAGCGCGATCAGCCGCCCATCCATGGTCGCCTCGAAGACGAGGCCGCCCGACACGGCGAGGCCGCGATTCGACGGCGGCCCGAAGATTTTTTCCGTCCGCGGCTTGTGCGTGTAGGTCCAGAATGGCTTGCCGGTGCGCGCGTCGAGCGCCGCGACGTTGTTCTGCGTCGTGGAGACGTAGAGGGTCCCGTCCACCATCACGGGCTGGGCCTGGAAGTAGCCGGTAATACCGGTCTGGAAGATCCAGGCGGGGCGCAGCCGGCCGACGGTGTCGCGGTCGATCTGCGTGAGAGTCGAGTAGTTCCGGTTGCCGGGATCGTGGCCGAAGGCGGGCCAGGGTGTCTCGTCGGCGGATGCCGCGCTGAAGGACGCGATTTGCGCGAGGCAGGCCAGCACGGCGGTTCCGGTCGATCGCGGCAAGTCTGTGCTCCCGGGTGGGGCGCCTGTCACGCCCGTGTGTTTCGCCTCAGGGGTGCGGACGACGCCCGCAGAGATGCACTACCGCCGCGCCGCGGCGTCGAGCTGACCGGGTGTCGCCTGCGCACCCATGGCCCGCGCTATGTCGGCCGCGCTCTGGCCGGAGGCGTCCCGCCGGTCCGGATCGGCGCCGTGCTGAAGGAGCAGGTCGACCATCTCGATCCGGTCGAACATGGCCGCGGTCATCAGGGCCGTGCGGGTGCCGTCACCGATCCCGTCCACCGCGGCCCCGTGCCGGAGCAGCAGCTGCGCGATCGCGAGATCGTTCTTGAAGGCCGCGCCGGCGAGCGGCGTCTGGCCGCGGTCGTTGGCGAGTTCAGGATCGCCGCCCGCCTCCAGGATCACCCGGGTCGCGTCCGCCTGGCCGTTGTAGGCTGCGAGCATCAGCAGGCTGTCGCCCTTGTCGTTGCGCAGGTTCGCCGGGAGTCCCTGAGCGAACAGCGCGGCGAGTTCCGCCGCGTGCCCCATCCGCGCGAACTGGAAGACCCGGGCCGCGAAGGCGAGGGTCTCCTCGTCGAGGGCGGGGGGCGTGTTCGTCTCAGAAGTCATCGCGTGCTCGCCTGCGTCACGGGGCCTGATCTGGGCCGGCGCGACATCCGCGTCCAGCGGCGCCGGGAACACTTTTGCCGGGATGGTCGTTGCAGCCGCCACCCGGGCCAGAACGGCCTCGGGCTTCCGGAGCGCGACGATGCCCCGACCGTACGAGCCTTTTGCTGATGCGCTGCGCATGGCGCGCGCGATCGTCCGCGAGCGGGTTGGGGACGTCGCGGAGGCGGCGGTCAAGGCGGATTCCCAGGCCTATGAGGAGGCCTGCAACGCCCTCGTGGTCCGGATCGCGCAGGCCCTCGTCGATGAAGGCGAGGCCGCGACGGGGCGTCGCCCGCGTCGGGATAGCGAGGCGGCTTGAAGAGTGACGCCCGCGGCGGGTGCCGTCAGCCCCGCCGCCGGCCTCCGCCGCCCTTGTATTTCGGCTTCTGGCCGCCGAGGCCCTGCGTCGAGCGCGGCTTCGGCCGCTCCTGCCAGAGCGGCACGGCGCCGCCGACCGGCAATTCGCGGTCGGTACCCGGGCCCATATTGTCGAGGTCGGGCTTGGCGATGCGGCTGCCGCCTCCGCGCGGGGCTTTCCGGCCGAACTTGCCGGCCTCGCGCTCCACGTCGCTCTGCCGGGCCATCGGGTCGTCCGACACCAGCAGCTCGGTCGCTTGGAGCCGCTTGAGCTCGTCGCGCAGCCGCGCCGCCTCCTCGAAGTCGAGATCGGCGGCCGCCGCGCGCATGCGCTTCTCGAGGTCCGCCATCACGGCCTTGAGGTTGTGGCCCACCGTGATCGCGTCCTTGGCCAGGCCGGTGTCGACCTGGACGTGGTCGCGCTCGAACACGCTGCTGAGGATGTCGGCGATGCCGCGCTTCACGCTCTGCGGCGTGATCCCGTGCTCGGCATTGTAGGCGAGCTGCTTGGTGCGGCGGCGCTCGGTCTCGGCCATCGCCCGCTCCATCGAGCCGGTGATGTTGTCCGCGTACAGGATGCAGCGCGCCTCGGCGTTGCGGGCGGCGCGGCCGATGGTCTGGATCAGCGAGGTCTCCGAGCGGAGGAAGCCCTCCTTGTCGGCGTCGAGGATCGCCACCAGGGCGCATTCCGGGATGTCGAGGCCCTCGCGCAGCAGGTTGATGCCGATCAGCACGTCGAAGGCCCCGAGCCGGAGATCCCGGATGATCTCGATGCGCTCCAGCGTGTCGATGTCGGAGTGCATGTAGCGCACCCGCACGCTGTTCTCGTGCAGGTACTCGGTCAGGTCCTCGGCCATGCGCTTGGTGAGCGTGGTCACCAGCGTCCGGTAGCCGGCCTGGGCCACGGCCCGGACCTCGCCCAGCAGATCGTCCACCTGGCTGCGGGCCGGGCGCACCTCGATCACCGGGTCGACGAGGCCGGTCGGGCGGATGACCTGCTCGGCGAAGACGCCGCCGGTCTGCTCCATCTCCCACTTGCCGGGCGTCGCCGAGACGTGGACCGTCTGAGGCCTCATCGCGTCCCACTCCTCGAAGCGCAACGGGCGGTTGTCGAGGCAGGAGGGCAGCCGGAAGCCGTACTCGGCGAGCGTCGCCTTCCGGCGGAAGTCGCCCCGGTACATGCCGCCGATCTGCGGCACGGTGACGTGGCTCTCGTCGGTGAAGACCAGCGCGTTGTCGGGCAGGTACTCGAACAGGGTCGGCGGCGGCTCGCCCGGCTTCCGGCCGGTGAGATACCGCGAATAATTCTCGATGCCGTTGCAGGCGCCGGTGGCCTCGATCATCTCGATGTCGAAGGTGCAGCGCTGGTCGATGCGCTGGGCCTCGATCAAGCGGCCCATCTTCGTGAGCTCCTCGATCCGGCCCTTCAGCTCGTGCTTGATGCCCTTGATCGCCTGCTGCAGGGTCGGGCGCGGCGTCACGTAGTGGGAGTTGGCGTAGACCTTCACGAACTTCAGCTCTGAGATGGTCTTGCCGGTGAGCGGGTCGAACTCGACGATGCTCTCGACCTCGTCGCCGAACAGGCCGATGCGCCAGCCGCGGTCCTCCAAGTGGGCGGGCCACAGCTCGATGGAATCGCCCCGCACCCGGAAGGTGCCGCGGGCGAAATCCGACTGGATGCGCTTGTACTGCAGGGCCACGAGGTCGGCGATGAGCTGGCGCTGCTCGATCCGCTCGCCGAGGGACACGGTGAACGACATCGCCGTGTAGGTCTCGACCGAGCCGATACCGTAGATGCACGAGACCGAGGCGACGATGATCACGTCGTCCCGCTCGAGCAGGGCCCGGGTCGCCGCGTGGCGCATCCGGTCGATCTGCTCGTTGATCGAGGATTCCTTCTCGATGAACGTGTCGGAGCGCGGCACATAGGCTTCGGGCTGATAGTAGTCGTAGTAGGAGACGAAGTACTCGACCGCATTGTCGGGGAAGAACGCCTTGAACTCCCCGTAGAGCTGCGCGGCGAGCGTCTTGTTGGGCGCCAGGATCAAGGCCGGGCGCTGCGTCTCCTCGATGATCTTGGCCATCGTGAAGGTCTTGCCCGAGCCAGTGACACCGAGCAGCACCTGGTCGCGCTCCAGCGCCTGCACGCCGGAGACCAGTTCGGCGATGGCGGTGGGCTGGTCTCCCGCGGGCTGGAAGTCGGATTGCAGCGTGAACTTCACGCCGCCTTCGGACTTCTGCGGGCGCTCCGGTCGGTGCGGCGTCCAAGTCTTGCCGTCCTTGAACAGCGGGTTGCCCTCGGTGAGCAGGCGCTCCAGCGCCGCCACCGTGGCCGAGGCGCCACCGTCGCCGCCGGGGTCCGGCAGGTCGGCACCCTCGGGCACGGGACCATCCTCCGGCGGCGTCAGGCCGAGGGCCTGGGCAAGGCGCGGGTCGACATCCGCCGCATCGCCGAGGGCGTAGCCGGCCTGCGGCGCCTCCGCGAAGCCGTCGCGGGCGATCTCCGCCCTCCGGGTGGCGGCCTTTGCGGCGCCGGACTTGGACGCGCCGTTCTTGGTCTTGCCCGGCCGGGCGGGCTTCTCGACCGCCTCCGACACCGGCCTGTTGCGGTTCAGCGCCGGGTTCAGCAATTCGGCCAGGTAGGTGTCGAGGGGTTTCAATTCGGGCTTCGACGCCTTGGCGGACGAGACCGAGACGGAAGCGGCGCGCGGTTTCTTCGGAGCGGGCATGGGAACAATATGGGCCCGGCAAGCGCTTCGAGAAACCCTGGGCGAGGCGCGGTTTTACCGCTTTCGTGCGATCCCAGGCGCGAGCCGGCCTGGATCCGCCCCGGATCGCGCTTGCGGAGTTCCTGTGTCGAATGGGCGTCTGAATACAACCACTGGGTAGATTTCGTCCTGGTACGGGCTCGGCCGACCTAACCTATGCTGAGAAGATCCGCCTTTATGACGAGCGCGAATTGGCTTGCGATGACCCTATCGGGCCGGTACTTTGCAGTGCAAAGCATGGTGCGGCCCGGGGCTTGAGGCACATGCAGGACCTGGACAAGGCGCTCGCCGACATCGTGGCGATCCGCTCACAGATCGCGCGGGATACGGCGTTCCGCGGGTTGGGGGCGGCGACCGTTGCGGGGACCGGTGGTCTCGCTCTGGCCTGCGCGGCGGGGCAGGCCCTCTGGCTCGGGGACCCGTCCGCGCGGACGGGTCTGTTCTTCGGCCTGTGGGTGGCGGCCGCGCTGGTGGCCTTCGCGATGATCGGCATCGAGGCCGTGCGGCGGAGCCGCCGCCTGCATTCCGGCCTCGCGGACGCGATGGTGTGGAGCGCGATCGAGGTTTTCCTGCCGGCCGCGGGAGCGGGAGCCTGCCTCGCCCTGGTTATTGCCCGCTTCGCTCCGGAAGAGGTCTGGATGCTTCCGGGCCTCTGGCAGGTTCTGGTCGGACTCGGCCTGTTCGCATCGGCGCGGATCCTGCCGCGGGCCGTTCAGGGCGTCGGCGCCTGGTACCTGCTCGCCGGGCTGGCCGTGCTGGCCCTCTCGGCCGGGACGCGCGCCCTCTCCCCCTGGACGATGGGTCTTCCCTTCCTGGTCGGCCAGGCTTGGCTGGCGTGCATCATCCATCACAGCGCCCGGTCGTTCGATGACGACCGCTGATCGCACCGACGGGCGCTTTTCCTACGAGGGGCTCGACAGGATCATCCACGAGCGGGCGCGGCTCTCCGTGCTGACCTCCCTGGTCGCGCACCCGAAGGGTCTGCCGTTCCCGGATCTCAAGCGGCTGTGCGGGCTCACGGACGGCAACCTGAGCCGCCATTTGGCCGTCCTGAGCGAGGCCGATCTGGTGAGCCTCGAGAAGGGGTTCGCCCACAACCGTCCGCAGACGGTCTGCCGCCTGACGATGACGGGGCGCCAGCGCTTCATCGGCTATCTCGGCGTCCTCGAACAGGTGGTGCGCGACGCCGCGATGGCCGCCGAGCGGGGACCCGAGAGCGGCGTGCGCGGCCTCGATCCGGCCACGAAACCGGCGTGAGACCGCCGGATCCCGTCGGGATTGTTAACTCTGATCCAATAAACCTTAGCGATACGCCCATGCCGGGAGACTTTACGATGCAAAGCGAAGCGGCGCCGAGGGTCCTGCACGCCGCGATCATCATGGACGGCAACGGGCGCTGGGCGACGCAGCGCGGTCTTCCGCGCCTCGCGGGCCACCACCGCGGCGTGGAGGCGATCCGGCGCACCGCCGAGGCCTGCCCGGATCTCGGGATCGGCACGCTGACGCTCTACGCCTTCTCGGCCGACAACTGGCAGCGACCGGCCGAGGAGGTCGGCGGCCTGATGCGCCTCCTGCGCTCCTACCTGCGCAACGAGACCCAGCGGCTCGCCCGCACCGGCACGCGGCTCAGCGTCGTGGGACGGCGCGACCGGCTGCCCGACGGCATCCCCGAGGCGATCGCGGCCGCGGAGGCCGCCACCGCGGCCGGCACCCGCCTGCACCTGCGGATCTGCGTCGATTACTCGGCGCGCGACGCAATCATTGCGGCGGCCCGGCGTCTTCAGGACGGCGACGAGGTTTCGCGCGAGAGCTTCGGCGCGCTGGTGGCCGGCCCGACGCACGGGTCGCCCGTCGACGTGGATTTGCTGATCCGCACCGGTGGCGAGCAGCGGCTCTCGGACTTCATGCTGTGGGAGGCGGCCTACGCTGAGCTGCACTTCACCGAGCGGATGTGGCCCGATTTCGGCCCCGGGGATCTCGCCGAGGCGATGGCCGAGTTCGCCCGCCGCGAGCGCCGGTTCGGCGGCCTGAAGGCGCCGACCGTCCCGGCTGCGGCCTGACTTCCGCTTGACGCGCGTGCGCGGGCGCGCAGAGGGTTTCCGGCATGACCGAGACCCTCGCCCATCGCCGCGTCCTCCTCGTCATCGGCGGGGGCATCGCGGCCTATAAGGCGCTCGACTTGATCCGGCGCCTGCGCGAGCGGGGCGCCAGCGTCTGCCCGGTGCTGACCGCAGGAGCGCAGGAATTCGTCACCCCGCTCGCCGCGGCGGCGCTTGCCGGGGAGCGGGCGCATACCGACCTGTTCGACCGGGCCTCCGAGGCCGAGATCGGCCACATCAAGCTCGCCCGGCAGGCCGACGCCGTGGTGGTGGCGCCCGCCACTGCCCACCTCATGGCCCGTATGGCCGGCGGCCACGCCGCCGATCTCGCAACCACGATCCTGCTCGCCACCGCCCTGCCGATCCTGATCGCGCCGGCCATGAACGTGCAGATGTGGGCGCATCCGGCCACCCGCCGCAACCTCGCGACTTTGGAAGCCGACGGCGTGCGCGTCGTCGGCCCGAATGCCGGCCGCATGGCCGAGCCGGAAAGCGGCCCCGGTCGCATGGCCGAGCCCAACGAGATCGCCGACGCGCTGGCGTGCATGCTGGGCGTCGCGCAAACGCAGCGCCCCCTCGCCGGTCGGCGCGTGCTCGTCACCTCCGGACCCACCCACGAACCGATTGATCCGGTCCGCTACATCGCCAACCGTTCGTCGGGCCGCCAGGGCCACGCCATCGCGGCCGCCGCCGCGCAGGCCGGCGCCACGGTCACGCTGATCTCCGGGCCGGTGACGATCCCCGATCCGCCGGGCGTTGCCGTGGTCCGGGTCGAGACCGCCCGGGCGATGCTGGACGCCGTCCAGGCGGCGCTGCCGGCCGACATCGCGGTTTTCGCCGCCGCGGTGGCTGATTGGCGCCCGGAGCACGAGGCCGGCGCGAAGAAGATCAAGAAGGATGGCACCCGCCCCGCGCCGCTGCCCTTGGTCGAGAACCCGGACATCCTCGCGACCATCGCGCGGTTGCGGTCGGGACGTCCGCCCCTGGTGGTCGGCTTCGCCGCGGAGACCGATGCGGTGGTCGATCACGCCCGCGCCAAGATCGCCCGCAAGGGCTGCGACCTGATCGTGGCCAACGACGTGTCGGCCGAGGGCGGCGTCATGGGCGGCGCCGAGAACGCCGTCCACCTGATCCGCCGCGACGGCGCCGTTGAATCCTGGCCGCGCCTCGGCAAGGACGAGGTCGCCCGCCGGCTGGTGGCCCATCTGGCCGGCATGCTGGACGGCTGACGCCGGCTGGACGGCCCAGCGCCCACGATCGGTCGATTCGCCCAGGGGCTCGCCGGAGGCGCGTGGGGCTTGTGGGGTGCCCCGATCCGGAGGCCGTCCCGCCGAACCCCGTCGAATGGGCAAGCCGCGCAACGCCGTGTTCTGCTGTCGATAAGCAGGCCGTTTTCGTGCGGCGGCGCTACAAGATCAGGCTTGCCGATTTGCGTTCTGTCGAGCCGTAAGCCGCGATAAATTGCCTTATCGGCTATTTTATACATCATAATCAAAGTAAAATTCTCATCGATATTTTTAGATATATTCTGATATCGTTTCCGCTGTCGTGAGAGAATTGTCCGGATCGCGGGTCCATCTGGATGGAATGTCTTGCTATAACTGCGCGGTGTGCTCGGCGCACTGGGCGGCTGGAGGTGGGGGATGTTCCGCGCAAGGCACCCGAGGATCCGAACGACGATGTCCCTCGTGCTCCTCGTCATGGGCGCCATCATGCTCAGCTTCGCGACGAACGCCGTCCTTGAGGCGCGGCGGCAGGCCACCCAGTCGGAAGCCGTGATTGCCGTGGTTCGGGCGAGCCGCGCCCTGCTCCAGACCCTCTACATGACGCGCCTCGAGCGGGGGGCGACCCTTCAGTCCCTCGCCGCAGACGAGCCCGTCGATCCGGAAGCCCTGTCGTCGCTCTACGGCGACCGGCAGCGGGCGATCGCCGGCTTCGCGGAGGCGCGGTTTCTGCTGGATGGCTTGTCCGCGTCCGCCGTAAAGCGAACCCTCGGCCGGCTTCAGGCCGCCCGCGAGAGGATCGACCGCCTTCGGCCCCGCGTCGATGCGGCCCTGCGACTGTCCAGGAAGCAGCGCGAGGCTACCGTCACGGCCGAGGCGCAGGCCGCATTCCTCGAGATGCTGGACTCCCTCATTGCGACGAGCGACGCCGTGGATGCCACCATTCCCCTGGCCGACCCGAGCATCCGGCGTGATCTGGCTCTCAAACGTGCGGCATGGTCGGCCCGCATGGCGAACGGAGCCGTCGCCCTGCGGGTGCAGACATCCCTGGCGGCCGGCACAGCCTGGTCCCTGGCCGAGACCGTAGCCGCCGCGGAGGAGCGGGGGCGCCTCGACGCGGCCTGGAAGGCGGCCGCGGAGGCGGCGGCCGATGTCTCCGAGACGGTGCGGGCGGCCTTCCAAAGAGCCTCTGCCAACAACTTCGAGGGCGCGCCCCTGGCCCGGCGGCTGGCCGTGGCGAATGCGCTCAGCCGCGGCGAGCCGCCGGGCCTGACGCTCCAGCAGGCGCGGAAACTCGATACGCCCGAGCAGTTCACCCTCGTGGAGCTCGCCTTCGTCTGCCTCGACGAAATGGTCGCGCGTGCGGAGACCCTGCACGCCGATGCCCGTGGTGCCCTGGCGCGAGCCGCCGCCGCCCTGCTCGCGACCCTGCTGCTGGTCGCCATCGGCCTGGCTGTCCTGTTCCGTGGGGTGCTGCGGCCGATCGGGCTGATGACCGCGACGATGCAGAGGCTGGCCGCGGGAGACACATATCTGGAGGTGCCGGCCCGGGACCGGGACGACGAGGTCGGCGCGATGGCGCGGGCCGTCGACGTGTTCAAGGACAACCTGATCCGCACCCGGCAGCTGGAGGCCGAGGCGGAGGCGGCGCGGCAGACCGCTGAGGCGCAGCGCCGGGCCGGCATGCACGAGCTGGCCGGGCGCTTCGAGGCCGCGGTCGGCGGCCTCGTCGAGCAGGTTTCGGCTTCGGCCACCGACCTGCAGGCCAGTGCCCAGACCATGAGCACCACCGCCGCAGAGACGGTCAGCCAGTCCACCGCCGTGGCGGCGGCGGCTGAGGAACTGGGCTCCTCCGTGCAGGAGATCGGCCGGCAGGTCGACGGCTCGGCCGAACTCGCCAGGGTCGCCGCCGGCGAGGCGGATCAGGCGGCTGCGCTGGTGCACGAGCTGAGCACGACGGTCGCCCGTATCGGCGACGTCGCCGGGCTGATCGCCTCGATCGCGAGCCAGACCAATCTGCTGGCGCTCAACGCCACTATCGAGGCCGCCCGGGCCGGGGAGGCTGGCCGCGGCTTCGCGGTGGTGGCCTCCGAGGTGAAGGCGCTCGCCGAGCAGACAGCCCGGGCCACCGACGAGATCTCAGGCCAGATCGCGCGGGTTCAGGCCTCGACGGGCCAAGCCGTGTCGGCGATCGGCGCGATGACCGCCCGGATTCGGGAGATCGACGGCGTCGCGATCTCGATCGCGGCAGCGGTGGAGCAGCAGGGGGCGGCGACCCAGGAGATCGTGCGCAACGTCGCCGAGGCCGCGCAGGGCACCGGCGCCGTGACCAGCAACATCGCCAGGGCCGCCGAGACTTCGCAGGCGACCGGGGTGGCGGCGAGCCAAGTCCTGAACGCCACCCTCGAGCTGTCGCGCCAGTCCGAGCATCTCGCCGCCGAGGTCTGCTGCTTCCTCGACCGTGTGCGGGCCGCCTGAACGACCGACGCCGGACAGGTCACCGCATCGGCCTGCACCTTCCATCGCGTGCAAGGGACGCCCTCGGCGCGATCAACGGTCCGGTCGGGAACGCGGATCGGCCGCGCGCCTCCCTGGCTTCGACTGCTTCAAGTCGGTAGAAGGCCCACGACGGCCGGCGCGTACGGCGCCGGTTTCAGGGAGAAACCATGCCTCGCCTGTCCCTCATCGCCGGAGCCGCGTTGATCGCCATGAGCACTGCCGCCAATGCCGAGACCGTCACCCTGCCCTCCGGCCTGAAGTACCAGGACGAGGTCGTCGGGACCGGACCTGAGCCGAAGGCCGGCCAGCAGGTCACCGTCCAGTACACTGGCTGGCTCGACGAGGGCGGGAAGAAGGGCAAGAAGTTCGACTCCTCGCGCGATCGCAACCAGCCCTTCACCTTCCCGCTCGGTGCCGGTCAGGTCATCAAGGGTTGGGACGAGGGCGTCGCCACCATGAAGACCGGCGGCAAGCGCACCTTGATCATCCCGCCGCAGCTCGGCTACGGCGCCCGCGGCGCCGGCGGCGTGATCCCGCCGAACGCCACCCTTATCTTCGACGTCGAGCTCCTCGGCGCGAAGTAAGACCCGGCTGCGCGGCGGCGAGATTCCCAGGACCCATGCTGTTCGCGCAGCTGCCCGACGAGCTGTTCAAGCCGCTGGCTTCGCCCAGCCGCGGCTTCAACGCGGCCCTGCTCCTGCACCTGCACCGGCGCGTCCTCGGGGCCGAGCCGGTGCGCAAGGCCGAGCTGCTGGCCGAGATCGGCGATTTCGCCGCCGGCTGGAGCGACCCGGAGGTCAGCGGCGATGAGCCGATCTCCGCCGATCCGGCCGAGCGCCGCGCGGCGCTCTACCGGCGCCTCCTCGAGACCGGCTGGCTGATCGAGCGCCGCGAGCGCTACGTGCCGGTGGTGGAGTTCGACCCCGAGGCGCGTCTCCTCCTGGAGGAGCTGTCGCGCCTCGAACGGGGCGAGACCCGCTCCTATGGTGGCGCTGTGCTGGAGGTTCTGGGCGGGCTGGAGAGCGCCCTGTCGGATCCGGCGAACCGCTCGGAGGCCCTGTCCAACGCCGCCCGGGCCGCCGCCGCCTTCCTGTCGCACGTGCGCGGGCTCGCCGCCGGCATGCGCAAGGTCGAGGAGCGGATCCTGCGCGAGCCCGACCGCGCCCAGACCTTCCGGCTGTTCTTCGAGGATTTCGTCGAGCGCCACCTGATCAGCGACTACCGGACGCTGCACACGCGCTTCAACCCGTTCCGCTTCCGCGCCAGCGTGGTGCGCGAGGCCGGCCGGGCCCTGCGGGACGCGCTCACCGTGCGGGCGCTGGCCGAGGGCCTGATCCGCGAGGGGCGCAGCGCCGATCTCGACACCGCCCAGCGGGCGGTCCGGGCGGATCTCGCCCAGATTCTGTCGGTCTTCGAAGGGCTCGACAATCACCTCGACGCCGTCGACGCCGTGGTGGCGCGCCTGGAGCGCCGGATCAGCGCGGCCTTGCACGTCATGGACCGCCCGGATCCGAGCGGGGTCGAGCGCGCCGCCGCGATGTTGCGCGCCATCGGCACGGCCGAGGTGGCGCCCGAGGTGCCCCCCGACGTCTCCCTGCTCCGGCCGCCCATCGGACACGCCCATCTCCAGACACCGCGGGCGCGCAAAGCGCCCATCGACATGGAGCCCCTGCCCGACGTGGATTACGATCCCGTGGTGGACGCCTTCGCGGCCGCCAAGGCGGAGTTCCGCCGGCGCACCACCGTGACGCCCGAGAGCATGACGACCTTCGTGGAGGCGCGGCTCGGCAAGAGGCGCTTCCTGCGCGGCTCGCAGATCACGATCACGGGGGTCGACGACTTCGTGGTGTTTCAGCGCTTGCGCGAGATCGACGTACTGTTCGAGGCGCAGCTCGGCAGCCGCTACGCCCTGACGCGGCTGCCCGAGCGCCTGGCCAATGGCTGGCTGGACTGCCCGGATTTCGTTCTGGAGCGGTGCCCCGGTGCTTGAGGGATTTCGCGCGATCATCGACGGCGACGAGCCGCCGCCCCCCGGCACGCGCGCGCCGGACGCCGAGGAGCTCTGCCGCGCCCTGCAGGTGATGCTGAAGGGCCAAGTGATCTATGCCGACACTCCGGGCATCGGCCGCTCGTACGAACTCGCCCGGCACTACGCGCCGTTCTTCACCGACTACTTCGCCTGCCTGGGCTACACCCTCACGGTCTCGCATCGTGACCAGATGGTCTCGCTGAGCCCGGCCGCGGACGCGCCACGTCACGACATCGCCTCGGAGCGCCTGCGCAAGGACGAGACACTGGTGCTGCTGGCGCTCCGGCTCCTCTATGAGGAAGGGCTGCGTGACCATCGCGTCGGCACGGACGGGATCGTCGAGTGCACCACCGACGAGATCGTCGAGAAGATCCGGACGGTGGCCCGCAACGAACCTCCCGAGGAGGGGCGGCTCGCAGACATCCTGCGGCTCTACGCGCGACGCGGTGGCGTGCGACTCGGCGAGCGCGACCGGATCGAGCGGGTGACCCCCCTCTCGCTTCTGCCGGGACTGGCGGTGCTGGCATCCGATGCCTGGCTCGAGCGTCTGCGCGTTTGGACCGAGGCCGCGGAGGGCTGATGGGTCGGCGGGGATCCGGTCAGGCCGCCCGGACTGTCGTGAGGAAGCGCTCCACCTCGGTCCCGAGATCGGCTGCGTGGCGCGCCATCTCCGATGCCGAAGCGAGTACCTGCCGGGCCGCCGCTCCGGTCTCCTCGGCCGCGCCGGCGACGTCCGCGATGTTGAAGGTTACGGCTCCGGTCCCATCTGCCGCCTGGGCGACGTTGCGGACAATCTCCTGTGTGGCCGCCCGCTGCTGCTCCACCGCCGTCGCGATGGAGGCCACCCTGCCGTCGATCTCCCGGATCCGCGCGGCGATGCCGTCAATCGCCCGAATGCTGGTTCCGGTCGAGCCCTGGATCTGTGCGATCTGAGCTGCGATGTCCGCGGTCGCTCGGGCGGTCTGCTCGGCCAGCGCCTTCACCTCGGCGGCGACGACCGCGAAGCCGCGGCCAGCCGCCCCAGCCCGGGCCGCCTCGATCGTGGCGTTGAGCGCCAGAAGGTTGGTCTGGCTGGCGATGGCGGAGATCACGGCCACGACATCCCCGATCCGCCGCGCCCCGGCGCTCAGCTCCTGCACCAGATCCGCGGTCACACCGGCTTCGCGGACGGCGACTTGGGCGAGATCCGCCGCCGAGACCACCTGACGGCCGATCTCGCCGACCGAGGATCCGAGTTCCTCGGCCGCGATCGCCACCGTGTTCACGTTCATCGAGGCTTCCTCGGCCGCTGTGGTCGCGCCGTCGGAGCGGTCGGCGGTCCGGGTCGCCGTCGCGGTCAGGGCCTGTGCCGTGGTCTGCAACTGCGTCGCCGCGGCCGTGACCGATCCGACGATGCCGCCGATGGTGCTCTCGAATCGCTCTGCGAGTTCGTCGGTCGTGCGCCGCCGCTGCAGCTCGGCCCCGGCTCGGGCGCGGGCCGTCTCGGCTTCCAGGGTGCGGGCGTGCAGCAGGTTCTGCCTGAAGATCTGCACGGCCGCCGACATAGCGCCGATCTCGTCCTGCCGCTCCCCGTAGGGCACGTCTGCCTCCGCATCGCCTCCGGCGAGCCGGCGCATGGCGTCGGCCATGACGGTGATCGGCCGCGACACTCCGAGCAGCGCGTAGAGCGTGGCGCCGAGCGCGACGGCGAGGATGGCCACGGTCCAGGAAACGGCGCTTGCCCGGCTATCCTGGGCGGACCGACCGGCGGCTTCCACGGCCCTGACATGCAGGTCGACGAGAGCCCGGGCAGCTTCGGAGGCCTCCCGATAATGGCCGCTCATGGCGCCGCGATAGTAGGACATCGCCATCTCGCGTTGACTGAGCCCCAGGCCGCTCAGCCGCTCCCAATCGTAGTGCTGGACCTTGAGCTTGGCGTCCAGGGTCTCGAAGAGCGCCTGCTCGTCCGGTGAAGCGATCCGGGCGCGGTAGGCCTCGACCTTCGCGTCGCGATCCCTGAGCAGCGCATTCACCTCCTTCCAGCTCTGGTCGCGTTCGGAATCGGTGTCCGCCGTGGCAAAGCGCACCTGGAGAATCCGCGCCTTGACGAGCAGAGCGTCGATCGCTTGTGCCGCGTTCAAGGATGGAACGGCTCGATCGAGCAGTTCTGTCAGATTGTTGTCGACAAATATCATTCGACTGATGGTCGTCGCGCCCTGGATGATGGCGACAACAAACATAAACATGAAAACTGTACTTAGTTTAATCTTGAGACTGGCACGCATCGATTCGTTATATCTCGCAATCCTAGCCAGGATGCATGTGGTCGCGCCATTGACAAGCTGTAGGTGTCAGAGGGACCGATCCGCCGCGGGTTCCGGCGCTGGCTTGCATGTGCGGCCGAGTCCGGCCAACTGGGCCGGACATTCCCTTGCCAACGGTCCGGCGCCTCGATCTCGTGTACGTCCTCACCGACATCGCCATCTCGAACTGGTATCTGATCCGGCGCGAGCAGATCCGGCTGCGGGGCGCGGCCGCCCTGGTCGGGCCGACCGGGGCCGGCAAGTCCACGATCTTCGACGCGGTCGGGACGGTGCTGGCCGGCAACAACGCCAGCCGCCTCGCGCTCAACGCCTCGGCTTCCGGGCGCAGCGCCCGAACCGTGCGCGACTACTGCCTGGGCTGGATCAGCGACCCCGCAGAGGGCGGACGGCCGACGCGGGAATCCTGCGAGACCGTGCTGGCCCTCGTCTTCGAGAACCCCGACTCGGGGCGCGTGGTCACGGTTGGGCTGGCGCTGGCGGCGCGTGCCGTGGAGCCGAAGGAGACGGTGCTATCGCGCTTCATCGCGGTCGGCCACCGGTTCGAGATCGCCGACTACGCCCGCACCGCCCCGGGGGGCAGCTTCACGGCCCCGTGGAGCGAGATCGCGGCGGATCTGCGCAGCCGGGCGTCGAGCTTCACCGAGTACCGGACCTCCGGCGAGCGGTTCACGGCGGACGTTCTGGCCACCCTGCGCGAGGGTGCGCCCGCGCCGGAGCCGCGGCACTTCCTGCGCAGCTTCGCCAACGCGGTGGCATTCAAGCCGATCTTCGACACCAGCGCCTTCGTGCGCGCCTTCGTACTCGATCCCGAGCCCCTGGATGTCGAGCGGGTGCGCCACTCCATCGCCAACTGGCGCCGCCTCTTGGACACCATCGCCGAGCTGGAGAGCCGCCTCGGACGGCTCCGGCGCCTGCGCGACCGTTACGACGCCTGGAGCGAGGCGGTCCGCGACTCCGCGAACCACGAATTGCGCGCGGCCTCAGCGGAGCTGCGCCGCCGCAGCCTCGACCTCATCGCCGTCCGCACGCGCCTGCGCGAGGGAGCCGATACGCTGCGCATCGCCCGCGAGCGCGTCGCCGCGAGTCGCGGCTACGTGCGGGAGATCGATGGCGAGATCGCCGAGAAGAAGGCGCTCGCCGCGGCGAGTGCGGCGGAAGGGCGGCTCGCCGCCTCGACGCTCGGCCTCTCCATGCTGGAGCGGGACCGCAAGGAGCTTGCGGGTCGGATTGCCGACCTCGTCGGCGTCGTCGCGCAGATGGGCAAGCTCCAGCCGGTCGCCCCGATCCTGCGCCAGACCTGCCCGCAAGCCGCGCGCCTCGCCGAAGCTTGCGCCCGGGCCGGCCTGCGCCGGGAATCCTCGCCCGAGGAGATCCTGCGCCCTGACGGTCCGCTGGCCGAGCTGGTCGACGGGCTGGCGCGGCTGCCCGACTTCGACGAGGCTCTGGAGCGGGCCGCCGAGGACGCGGCGCTCAAGGCCCGTGCCCAGGAGAGCGAGGCCGAGCGCACCGCCCCGCGCACCGGCACCGGCCCGGCGGCGCGCCTCTCCTCCGACACGGTGGCGTTCCGGGGTGAGCTGGAGCGCCGCGGCATCACGGCCGTGCCGATCTGCGAGCTGGCCGAGATCGTGGATCCGACCTGGGGCCCGGCGCTCGAAGGCCTGCTCGGGCGCGCCCGCGAGGCCCTGGTGGTGGCGCCGGACCGGCTGAACGAGGCGCTCGGCGTTCTCCAATCCGGCCGCGACCGGTTCCACCGCTGCATCCTGGTCAAGACCACCGACACCGCCAAGCAGCGGGCGCGCCGCTACGACGACGGGCCGCTCACGGTGATCGAGACCAGCGATCCGCACGCGGAGGCGTTCCTCGGCGTGCGACTCGGCGGCTACGACCTCGCCCGGGACGATGCAGAGCTCGCCCGCCTCGCCCGCGCGGTGGCGCCGAGCGGGCGGACCACCGCCGGCATGGCCTATTCGGTGACCCGCAGCGTCGACCTGCTGATGACCCGCGGCCATCGCGGTCCCACCGCCGACAGCCGCCGTGCCCACGAGGCCGCGGTGGCGGAGGCGCGCCGCTTGCGCGGTGAAGCTGCGGTGCTGCGCGAGGCTGCCCGCACCGCTGCCGCGATCCGCGCCCGCATCGCCCGCGGCCTCGACGACGTGGATGCGCTGCGGGCCGAGCTGGACGGCCTGGACGGGCGGCGGCGGACCCTCCAGACCGAGCGCGAGGGCATCGAGAAGCGCGACTCCGCCGGGCTGACCGCCGAGATCGCCGCGCTGACGACGGAGCGCGCCGGCTATCTGCGCGAGTTGTCGGAGGAGCTGGAGCCGAAGCTCGATCGCCTCCTCGCCGACGAGGCGGCATTGCGCGCCCGGCTCGGCCCGGTGCGCGAGGCCGCCCGCGCGGCCCTGGCGGCGCGGCGCGCGGCCCTCCGGCAGCTGACCGGCGGCGACGCCGCCCGGGTGCGGCTCGCCCTCTCCGAGCCGTTCGATCTCGGGGCGGTCGCCGAGGCGCGGCGCGCGCTCGCGGGCCTGGATGCCAAGGCCGCCGGCTCGCGGGTGACCGCCGAGCGCAGCCTCGCCCGGGAGGCCGCCGAGGCGGCCCGCTCGCACGGGCGGATCGCCGAGCGGGAACTGGCGGAGGCCTGTGCCGCCTGGCGGGTCGAGAATCCGCTCAATTCCGGGGATGCCCCCGCGATCGACGGGTTCGCCTGGGTCCGGCGGGAATACGAGGCCGTGGAGGGCCACGAGCTGCGGCGCTACCGCGCCCAGGCCGAGCGGGCCGAGACCGAGATGCGCCGCCTCATGACCGAGGACCTGCTGACCCGCCTCGCCGACCGGTTCGAGCGGGTCCATGCCCGGCTCGAGGCCCTCAACGAGCGGCTCTCGGCGCGCAGCTTCACGGGACAGACCTACGCGTTCGAGGCGGCGGTGGACCGACGCTACGCCGCGGTCCATGCGCTGGCCACCGAGACCGCCCGCTCGCCGGAGGCCGCGCAGGCGCTGCTCGCGGGCGAGGCCGAGGGGCCGATGGCGGCGGCTCTGGCGGAGATCACCGCCCTGATCGCCGGCGAGGACGACGCCGCGCGGCTCGCCGATTACCGCAACTACTTCGTGTACGAGATCGGCATGCGGGACCGGGCGGGCAACCGCACGACCATGTCGGCCCGGGCGCTCCGCGGCTCGGGCGGCGAGGCGCAGGCGCCGTTCTACGTGGCCATCGCGGCCTCGCTCGCGAGCGCGTATTATCCTGGCGACCGGCCGGGGGATGAGAATCCGGGCTTGGGCCTGTGTCTCCTCGACGAGGCGTTCTCGAAGCTCGACGTGCGCAACAGCCAGGCGTTGGTCGATCTCTACCGGGCCTGGGGGCTGCAGCTGCTGATCGCGGCGCCCGAGGACAAGCGCACGACGCTGACCGAGGTGATGGACACCATCGTCACGGTCTACAAGAGTCCGGATCTCACCGCGGTCCGGATCGAGGCCGAGCATCCGCTGGAGGCGGCCCGGCGGGCGCTCCACGCGATCAATCCCGATCAGGTTGGGATCGAGGGGTTCCGCCAATCGGACGCAGCGGAGTGAGCCCGCGGGGCCCGGGGTGGGGCTTTCGCCGCCATCCCCGATATCCCCGCTCTTCGGTTCAGGGCGTCGTCAGTTCAGGTAGGTGCGGATCCAGTTCGGCGAGAGGATCTCGCCCTCTTCGGTGATGATCCAGGGCTGCTTGGCCGGGTCGGCCAGGGCGCCGGCGGCGGCCGCGATCGCCTCGCGCAGGGTCTGAAAGCGCTCGGGCTGCGCGAGCGGGGTGCTCGCCGGGGCCGTGCGCCAGATCGTCAGATCCGCGGGCCGTTCCAGAGCTTCGGTTTCCATGGGTACTCGTCCTTCCGAACCGTTTTGGACCGTTCAGATCGCCGCCGGCGGGCTGAGCCGAGGTGCGGCGGGGATCGATGGTCTGAGCGTCAAAGCAAGCATCTCTGCGGCAGTTTTGCGATCAATTCGGGCGGTTTTCGAAACCAGCATCCCGTGCCGAGGCACGAGAAGATGCAGGCTCCGGTCTTCCATGTCCGTATTGAGCGCGCCTGATCCGCCGTAGACTTGCGAGAATTGTGGCTCTCGAATGATGACCATCCCGTTAGCCAGTCTGTGCCGTTCGCGGGCGTGCGCCAGAACACGTCTGGCGCACGCCCGCGTCGGCGCTTCTTCGTGTTGACGCCCCGATCCTGAACGCGCACTTAAGACCCGCGCCCGCCAAGCGCCTTCTATCGGAGACACCCGTGCCGGATCGTACCGTGCGCATCCTCCTCGCCGCGGTTCTGGTCCTGATGGCGCTCTACGTCGCCCAGCCCTACCTGCAGCCGCTGCTCTACTCGGCCGACACGCCCCGGGCGGTGACGGCCCGCGGCGATCTCGCGCAGTCGGAGAAGACCACCATCACCCTGTTCGAGCAGGCGAGCCCGTCCGTGGTCCACGTCTTCGCGCAGAGCGCAGCGCAGAACCGCGACCTGCTCGACCTCGACGCGGAGGGCAGCGAGCAGGGCGGCACGGAGACCGGGACCGGCTTCGTCTGGGACGGCGCCGGCCACATCGTCACCAACACGCATGTCGTCCAGAACGCCGCGCGGAGCGGCGGGTCCGTGTCGGTCCGGCTGAGCGACGGCGAGGTGGTGCCTGCGAGCCTCGTCGGACTGGCGCCCTCCTACGATCTGGCGGTCCTTCGGCTCGGGCGGGTCACGCACATGCCGCCGCCGCTCGCGATCGGCACCTCGGCGGATCTCAAGGTCGGGCAGTCGACCTTCGCCATCGGCAACCCGTTCGGCCTCGACCACACGCTGACGACCGGCGTGATCAGCGCCGTCCGCCGCCGGATGCCGACCAGCGAGGGGCGCGAATTGTCCGGCGTGATCCAGACGGATGCGGCGATCAATCCCGGCAATTCCGGCGGCCCGCTGCTCGATTCCGCCGGGCGGCTGATCGGGGTGAACACCGCCATCGTCTCGCCTTCCGGGGCCAGTGCCGGGATCGGTTTCGCGATCCCCGTCGACGTGGTGAACCGGATCGTGCCGGAGCTGATCAAGGCGGGCCGGGTGCGCAACCCTGGAATCGGCATCATCGCCGCCCAGGAGGCCGCCACGGCGCGGCTCGGCATCGACGGCGTGGTGATCGTGCGGGTCCTGCCCGGAACGCCCGCGGCCCAGGCCGGCCTGCGCGGCGTCGATCCGCAGACCGGCGATCTCGGCGACGTGATCGTCGAGGCCGATGGCCATCCGGTCCACCGCCTCGCGGATCTCACCGCGGCCATCGAGGAGGCCGGCCTGGGCGCCTCCGTGGCCCTGAAGATCGTGCGCGACGGCCGGATCCGACAGGTCCGGATCACCACGGCGGATGTCGCGGAGAATCGCCAATGAAGGCGCTGGCCTGCCTCGCCCTCCTCGTCCCCCTCGCCGCCGGCGCCGGGCAGGCTGCCGAGCGGCCTGCGCGCTCGCGGCTCTGCCCGGAGGACCTGCCCGAGGGTGTCCGCCTGCCGCCGCAGCCTGGTTGTGAGGTCCCCGCCCGCGGCCCGAGGCCGCGCCAGGATGGGGTCTACGATCTCGGCAACGGCACGACGCTGCGGATCGGTGGCCGCGCTTCGGCCGAGTACGGCGTGCGGCACTGAGCGATGGCACTGTTTGCCGGCCTGCTCGTTTGCCTGACCCTGTGGTGGCTGTCGAAGAACCGCGACGGTTTCGGCCGACGGCTGCGGCGCGCGTTCGGCCGGGCCTCGGACGCTATGTTCGGCGTGTCTCAGACGCGGTCGCTCGGCGCCGTCGCGCTGCTGGCGGCCGGATTCCTGATGCTCCGCGGAAATTTCGTCCTGGCGGCTCTCCTCGGCCTCAGTGGCGTCTGGATGATCGAGGGGCAGGCGGCGATGACCGCGCGCCTGCGTGGCCTCATCAAGCCGCGCTCCGATGTGGGGCGCCGGTATCGGACGAATCTCATCGAGGCGGATCTGCGCGCGGACGGGAGCCTGCGCACGGGCCGGGTGATCACTGGACCGTGCGCCGGCGAATGGCTCGACGACATGCCCGTTGAAACAGTGGTCGAGTTCCTTCGGCTCTGTCGCGTCAGCGACGCCGTCGGCGCCGCCCTGCTAGAGCCGTATCTCGACCGCCGGGCGCCCGGCTGGCGTGTAGACGCTGAGCGCGATCGTGACCCGCGGCCGCGCCGCCCGCCGAACCCAGGGGCGATGACGCAGGAGGAGGCGTACCAGGTCCTGGGGCTTCAGCGCGGGGCGACCGCTGAGGAGATCCGGTCGGCCCACCGGTCTCTGATGAAGCGCGCCCACCCCGACCAGGGGGGCAGCGCCGAGCGGGCGGCGCGCATCAACGCGGCCCGGGACAGGCTTCTGAACCGACATCGCTAAACTCCACGCGCGTTGTCAGAGAGTTACCGTTTCGCGGCTGCGGGCCGAACGCGGCCGCGGCCTTGCCGTGCCGGCGCGCGCGAGCGCGACGGCAGGTTCCGGGCGCCTCAGCTCCGGGTCGCGAAGCAGCTGAAGCCGCTGCGCTTCAGGGCCGTGCAGGCCTCCTGCGCGGAATCCTGCTCGGCGAAGCCCGAGAAGCGGGCGCGGAACAGCGTGGTGCCACCATGCTCGACCTTCACCGTGTAGGGCGCGGCCTTCGAGAGGCTGCCGCCGACCTTGGCGCGGGCTTCCGAGAGCATGGAGCGGGCCTTCGCCTCGTCGTCCATGGCGCCGAGCTGGATGACCCAGGCCGTGGGAACGACGCGGGTGCCGGTGATCGCCTTCGGGGGTTCGTCGCGCTCGACCGAGGCCACCCGGGCCGACGACTTGGTGGCGCCCGGGAAGGGCGGCTGGGCGCTGCTGGCGCCGGCATAGGCCTGTGCGGCCTTCGGGATCCCCTGCGGGCCGGGCTTCCAGGTGCCGCCCGGGGTCGTGGTCTTGGACGGGGCAAGATCGAGGGGCTCGCCGGTGGTGCCCGTCGTCTCGACGTCCTCGTCGTCCGCGGAGGCGACCTGCGTGCGCGTCCGCGAGACCGCGTCGGCGACCACCGCCGGGCGGGCGCGCTCGGCGACCTCGGTGACCGGGGGTGCGACGCGCGCGCCGGCGTAGGCCCGCGGCAGGCTGGCGCGGACGAGGTCGGCCATGATCCGGTCGCGGCTCGCGCCGGACTTGCCCCCCAGCACGATCGCGACGATCTGGTGGCCGTCGGACTTCGCCGCGGTCATCAGGTTGAAGCCGGAATCGCGCGTATAGCCGGTCTTGATGCCGTCCACGCCCTGAACGTTGCCGAGCAGGTGGTTGTGATTGCCGATCACCCGGCCGCGGAACGCGAAGGACCGGGTCTGGAAATAGCGGTAATAGTGCGGGAACCGGTCCTGGATCGCCCGGGCCAGAATGGTGAGGTCGCGGGCGGTGGTGAGCTGTTCGGGATCCGGCAGGCCCGAGGCGTTGGCGTAATGCGTCCGGCTCATGCCGAGGGCGTGGGCCTTCGCGGTCATCATCTGAGCGAAGCGCTCCTCGGAACCGGCAATGTTCTCGCCGATGGCGCAGGCGACGTCGTTGGCCGACTTCGTCACGATCGCCTTGATGGCGTCCTCCACCGAAATGGTCTGGCCCGGGCGCAGGCCGAGCTTCGAGGGGGCCTGGGCGGCGGCGTGGGCCGAGATGGTCAGCTCGGAATCGAGGGCGAACTTGCCGCGCTCCATCTGCTCGAAGAGCATGTAGAGCGTCATCACCTTGGTGATCGAGGCCGGGTGGCGCAGGGCGTCCTCGTTGACCGCATGGAGGGTCTTGCCGCTCTTCACGTCCACGACCATCGCGGCGTAGGGCGGGTTGTAGCCGCCGGTCGCCCGTGCGTGGTGATGGTGGCGCCCGCGTCGCGCCTCGGCCGGTGAGGCCAGGGCCGTGAGAACCGCGGCGGCCAGGATCGCGGCCGGCAGCGCTGGAATCGTCCGGGAGCGGCCTACTACGCTACGCATCACGCCTGATTGCCTCGCGAAACCGGCGCTCGCCGGTCGTGTCCGTTGCGTGGCCCGCTGTGATCGCGTGGCCCCGCTGCATCATCGGAGAGTTAGGCAAGCGCAGTTACAGGCCCGTTAATGCGACCGACGCGAATGCCGGATCGTGTCGCGCCGGCCATTGCTTATCCGGCCTTACCACCCGTGGCTTGACGCTGGCTGACGCACCGCACAAAGTTCGTGAACGTCCGATAGCGCCGTTCGGGTCGCTCGCGCGTGGCCGGCACGACCGGCAGCGATCTGGAGAACGGCCATGCAGCAGGTCCTCGCCCTTACCCTACTGCCGGGTTCGGCCGGGTTCGGCACGGCTCTGCGCCGGTTCGGCGTCGCGAGCCGGACGGCGCAGACCGTCGGGATTGAGTGGTTCGACTACGCCAAGCAAGGTCTGGACGACATCGCCGACACGGCGCGGAAGCTCGCCGAGGCCCGCAGCCCGGCCGAGATCCTGGCGGTCCAGGCGGCCTATCTGCAGCGGGCCGGCGAGCGCTTCACGGTAGGATCGGCGGTGGTCGGTGACCTGATCATGACCCTCGCGGGCGATCTCCTGCGGCCGCCGGCGGCAACCAGTTCCGCCCGGACGCATTAGCGGGGCGGCGGCCGTGCGCCCGGCACAAGCTCTGCGGGGCGGACAAGTGCGCACAGGCGTCTGGCGAAGTCGGCTCACCGCCTGTAGATTAACGGATCTGGAGCCGAGCGCCGCCCCTGGCGGGGCCAAGACAGAATCGGCAGTCGGGGCCGGCGACGCCCGCTCCAATCGAGGATCGGTTCGACGCACATGACACAGGTCCCCCCACAGGGCACCGCGAATTCGACGAAGGATCACTGGCCGACGCGC
Source organism: Methylobacterium sp. CM6257 (assembly GCF_054611515.1). NCBI lineage: Bacteria > Pseudomonadati > Pseudomonadota > Alphaproteobacteria > Hyphomicrobiales > Methylobacteriaceae > Methylobacterium > Methylobacterium sp. CM6257. The sequence continues at coordinate 2,245,446 of NZ_CM137735.1, read as the reverse complement.
CCCGCGATCACGGCATCCGGTTCGCGCGCGCCGGGAGGCGACGACCGCTCCAACACCGCGATCATCACCCGCACGAAGCCCCGGACCAAGCGGCCGAGCCTCTACCGGGTACTCCTTCTGAATGACGACTATACGCCGATGGAATTCGTCGTGCTGGTGGTCGAGCGCTTCTTCAACAAGAGCCACGAGGACGCCTACCACATCATGATGCACGTGCATCAGAACGGGGTCGGCGAGTGTGGGGTCTTCACCTACGAGGTGGCGGAGACCAAGGTGACGCAGGTCATGGACTTCGCACGCAAACACCAACATCCTCTCCAGTGCGTTATGGAAAAGAAATAGGCGCCGCTCGCGGTAGGCACCCAGACAGAGGCCAGCTTTGCCAAGCTTCTCACGCAGCCTAGAACAAGCTCTCCACCGCGCCCTGGCGCTCGCCGGGGAACGTCGGCACGAATACGCGACGCTGGAGCATCTCCTGCTCGCCCTCGTGGACGACCAAGACGCGGCCGCGGTCATGCGCGCCTGCAATGTCGAGATCGACACGCTTAAGCGCAGCCTGATCGACTACGTCGACACCGAGCTCTCCAACCTCACCGGCGACGGGCGGCAGGACGCCAAGCCCACGGCCGGGTTCCAGCGCGTGATCCAGCGCGCCGTGATCCACGTCCAGTCCTCCGGTCGCGAAGAGGTGACGGGTGCCAACGTGCTCGTGGCGATCTTCGCCGAGCGCGAGAGCCACGCCGCCTATTTCCTGCAAGAGCAGGACATGACCCGCTACGACGCGGTGAACTACATCAGCCACGGCATCGCCAAGCGCCCCGGCGCCTCCGAGTCGAAGCCCGTGCGCGGGGCCGACGAGGAGGGCGCCTCCGAGCGGCCGAGCGACGAGGGCGATCCCCGCGGCGCCAAGAAGAAGGGCGACGCGCTGGACGCCTACTGCGTCAACCTCAACAAGAAGGCCCGCGAGGGCAAGATCGACCCGCTGATCGGCCGCGAGAGTGAGGTCCAGCGGACGATCCAGGTCCTCTGCCGCCGGCAGAAGAACAACCCTCTGCTCGTGGGCGATCCCGGCGTCGGCAAGACCGCCATCGCGGAAGGTCTGGCGCGCAAGATCATCCAGCACGAGGTGCCGGAGGTTCTGGCCGATGCCACGGTCTTCTCCCTCGACATGGGCACGCTGCTCGCCGGCACCCGCTACCGGGGCGACTTCGAGGAGCGCCTCAAGCAGGTGATGAAGGAGATCGAGGCGCACCCGAACGCGATCATGTTCATCGACGAGATCCACACCGTGATCGGTGCAGGCGCCACCTCGGGCGGGGCCATGGACGCGTCGAACCTGCTCAAGCCCGCGCTCGCCTCCGGGACGCTGCGCTGCATCGGCTCGACCACCTACAAGGAGTACCGCCAGTATTTCGAGAAGGACCGTGCCCTGGTGCGTCGGTTCCAGAAGATCGATGTCAACGAGCCGTCGATCCCCGACACGATCGAGATCGTGAAGGGCCTGCGCCCGTACTTCGAGGAGTTCCACAAGCTCAAGTACACGACCGAGGCCGTGAAGGCCGCGGTGGAGCTGTCGGCCCGCTACATCAACGACCGCAAGCTGCCCGACAAGGCGATCGACGTGATCGACGAGACCGGCGCCTCGCAGATGCTGGTGCCGGAGGCGCGCCGCAAGCGCACGATCGGCATCAAGGAGATCGAGGCGACCATCGCCACGATGGCCCGCATCCCGCCGAAGACCGTCTCGAAGGACGACGCGGTGGTGCTGCAGCACCTCACCGAGAACCTGAAGCGGGTGGTCTACGGCCAGCCGAGCGCGATCGAGGCCTTGACCTCGGCGATCAAGCTGGCGCGTGCCGGCCTGCGCGACCCGGACAAGCCGATCGGCTCTTACCTGTTCGCGGGTCCGACCGGCGTCGGCAAGACCGAGGCCGCCAAGCAGCTCGCCGCTTCGCTGGGCGTCGAGATGCTGCGCTTCGACATGTCGGAATACATGGAGCGCCACACGGTGAGCCGCCTGATCGGCGCGCCCCCCGGCTATGTGGGCTTCGATCAGGGCGGCCTCCTCACCGACGGGATCGACCAGCACCCGCACTGCGTGCTCCTGCTCGACGAGATCGAGAAGGCGCATCCGGACCTGTTCAACATCCTGCTGCAGGTCATGGACCATGGGAAGCTGACCGACCACAACGGCAAGCAGGTCGATTTCCGCAACGTCATCATCATCATGACGTCGAATGCGGGTGCCTCGGATCTGGCGAAGGCGGCCTACGGCTTCACCCAGACCAAGCGTTCCGGCGACGACGTCGAGGCGATCAACCGGCTGTTCGCGCCGGAATTCCGCAACCGCCTCGACGCGATCATCTCCTTCGGCCACCTGCCGAAGGACGTGGTGGCGAAGGTGGTGGACAAGTTCGTCCTCCAGCTCGAGGCGCAGCTCGCTGACCGCAACGTCACGATCGAGCTGTCGGACGAGGCCCGCGACTGGCTGGTGGAGCACGGCTACGACGACGCGATGGGCGCCCGCCCGATGGCGCGGCTCATCCAGTCGACGATCAAGACGCCGCTCGCCGACGAGGTGCTGTTTGGGAAGCTGAAGGACGGCGGCGCGGTCCGCGTGGTCGTGCGCAAGCCCGAGGACGGCGAGGCCAAGACCGGTGCCAAGGACAGCCTGGGCTTCGACTTTCCGGCCGGCCCGGTCACGCCCAAGCCTGAGAAGGACGTGACCAACGCCGCCAAGCGCCACAAACGTGCCAAGCCCCGCACCGCTTCGCGGAAGAAGGCGCCGAAGGACAACAAGGGTGGCGGTGGCAGCTCGGGCGGCGGCGTCCGGACCGTGCCGAAGGTGCCACTCGTGCGCGCCTAATGGTGTGCATGCCGGCCGGCGGCCTTCCGGACTCGGGGGCCGCCGGTCTATGACCGCCGCGACGCGCATGCGCCGCGGCGAGGAGGCGCCCGATGACTGACAACCTGCACGAGGGACCTCTGTCCCCCGTCGCGCAGCCGGCGCCCCCCAAGAAACTCACCCGGCGCGAGGAGCGGCGCCGGCGTCGCCAGCGGCGCCGCCGCGGCGAGGAGGTGCTCGCCTGGGTGCTCGTGCCGTTCATCTGCTTCGGCATCTACTGGGGCATCAACGCCGGCTTCGACTTCTTCGGCACCTCGCCGGGACAGGTCTGGGACCAGCTGATGCAGGTCAAGACCATGATGGAGAAGCGCTCGAGCAGCCAGGGCGCGCGCGGCTAGCGCTCTGCGCGGTCCGGCGCGCCGGGATGGCGGGTCACGGACGGTTCCGAGCGGGTGCGCCATGAAACCGACCCGACGTTCGATCCTCGCCTCGGCCCTCCTGGCAGCGCCGGCGTTCCGCGTGGGCGCCTGTGGCGGAACCGTTGTGATCGTCGGCGCCGGATCGGCCGGACTGGCGGCCGCGGCCGCCTTGCGGGCGGCTGGACAGGGCTTCACCCTGGTCGAGGCGCGGGACCGGATCGGCGGACGCGCCTTCACCGACAGGGCCCTCGGTCCGGATTGTCCGTTCGATGCCGGCGCCGAGTACATCCACTGGGCTGAGCACAATCCCTGGGCGCCGATTGCCCGGGCGGCAGGTGCTCGCTTTGCCCGCGAGGATGGCTGGGCGCGCACACTCACGATCGACGGCCGCCCTGCTACGGAGGCCGAGAGAGCCAGCCGGCGCGCCGGTTTCTCGGGGCTCGACGCACTCCTGGCTCCGAAGGGCGGTGACACCTCCCTGGCCGAGGCGGCCCGGGCCGGCGGACCGAATGCCGAGCAGGCGGCGGCGGGCCTGAGCCGGCTCTCCCTGGGCGAGGATCCCGAGCGGATTTCGGCTGTCGACTACGATCGGCTGTGGTCCGGCACTGACCTCTGGGTCGACGGCTACGGCGATTTGGTCGCGCGGCATTTCTCCGACCTGCCGGTCAGCCTCGGCTGCCCGGTGCGCGCGATCGACTGGTCCGGCCGGGATGTCCGCGTCGAGACGGCCCGCGGCACGCTGTCGGCGGCGGCCGTCATCGTCACGGTGCCGGTCGGGGTCCTGAAATCCGGGGCGGTGACGTTCGCGCCGGGGCTGCCCGATGCGACCCGGACCGCCCTCGATGGGCTGCGGATGGGCGCCTACACGAAGATCGGCCTCCGCCTGGATCCCGCGAAGGTCGATCTGGTCGCCCTTGGCGACGCGGTGTCGGTCGCGACCGGCGGTCCGACGCTCTACTTCGAGATGGGACCGTTCGGCCGTTCCCTGGCCGTGGCCAATCTCGGCGGCGACCTCGCGCGGGACCTGTGCCGTGCCGGTGAGGCGGCGGCCGTCGCTCTCGCGACCGAGCGCCTCGCCGCGATCCTGGGTACGAAGGCTCGGGGCGCCGTGCTGGCAGGGCGGCTCGCGGGCTGGTGGACGGATCCGCACGCCCTCGGATCCTATTCCATCGTGGGGCCGGGGCATGCCGCGGCCCGCGACCGTCTGCGCGAGCCGGTGGGCGGCCGGGTGTTCTTCGCCGGCGAGGCGCTGGCAGGCGGCGGGGCGATGACGGTCGGCGGGGCGACGCTCGACGGCGCGCGCGCCGCCCGCGATGTGCTGAAGGCGCTCGGCGCCTGATTGGCCCGCCCTGCGCCGAGCGGGGTTCGGGTCGCAGCGACACGCGCTTACCCGGGGACCGCGCCGCTCGGAACGGTCAGCGTCGGCGCCCTGACGGCTGCACGGCGCCGGATCGAGGCCACCGCCAGGGGCTCCTCGCGCCCCCGCAGGCTGTGGGCGCCGAGATCCTCCATCACGAGATCCTCCGGCAAGGGGCCGAGCCGCCGGAGGAGATCGGCCGACACCAGAACCTGGACGCCGAGAGTCTTCGACAGCGCCTCCAGCCGTGCAGTCGTGTTCACGGCATCGCCGAAATACGCGATCTTGTGCCGCTCCAGCCCGATCTCGGCGGTAACCACGGGGCCGCAATGCAGTGCGGCTCGAAACTCCGGCACCTGCCCGAAGCGCCTCCGCCAAGCCTCGGCGTCTTCGGTGAGCCGCGCGGCGAAATCGAAGACGCAGCGAAGGCAGGCGGCATCGCGGAGGCCTCGCTCCATCGTCCAGGTCACCAGCGCCAAATCGCCGATATAGTCGTCGATCGATCCCCGCGCGCGCGAGACCGGCAGGGCCAACGCGTTGAAGATCTGCCCGAGGTAGGCCTGTGCCTCCCGGTCGCCGTGCCGGTCGGCGAAGCGCGTCGAGCCGGTCACGTCGAGGAACAGGAAGATCCGCTCCTCGCTGATCGGGCGATGGTATCGGCCGATCAGCAGGTTGGCGAAGACGCCCGGACCGATCAGGTCGCGGACCCGGAAGACGAAGACCGCGAGGGCCGAGATGCCGAGCGCGTAGAGCAGGCCCGTATCGGACATCAGCATTGCGTTGCGCTCGCTGTACATGAACCGGAACAGGCGGTTCAGCACGGTGCTGGCGATCGCGTTACTCACGACGATCGTCACGATGTAGAGCGCCACGGTGGCGAGCAGAAACAGCGGCGTGGCGAGCTGCCGGATCCGCTCGCGCAGGTCCGGGACCAGGAGTCGGCGCTCATAGAGCAGGATCGGCGTGCCGATGATCGCGCCGCGGATCGCCGAACCCGTCAGCGGGCCGACCTCGAAGATCGTCCCGTAGAGCAGGCCGGCCAGGGCTCCCAGAGCGGGCGCCACGAGGTAGAACCAGGGTGGGCTGAAACGCATGGACGCGTCCTTCACCCTCTCGCGTGAGCCGGCCGCTCGGCGACCGTCTAATCCAGCCGGAGGGCGTGGACCGAGAACAGCCCCTCCGGATCGGTCCAGACCTTCAGCCATGTCCAGCCGGCGCGTTCCGCGAGCGCCCGGAAGGTCTCGACTGTGTACTTGTAGCTGCTTTCAGTGTGGATCGTCTCGCCTTCCGCAAAGGCGAACGTGTCGGAACCTACCCGCACGGCGTGCGCATCCCGGGCGACGAGGTGCATCTCGATGCGCGACGCCTGCCTGTTGAACACGGCCCGGTGGGTGAAGGCGTCCAGGTCGAAGCGGCCGGCGAGCTCCCGGTTGATCCGGGTGAGGAGATTGAGGTTGAACGCCGCCGTGACGCCGGCGGAATCGTCGTAGGCCTGCTCCAGGGTCGCGGTGTCCTTCACGAGGTCGACGCCCACGATCATATGGGCGCCCTCCCCCAGGATCCGCCCGAAGCGGCGCAGCAGATCCTCGGCCTCGGCGGGCTCGAAATTGCCGATGGTCGAGCCCGGGAAGAACCCCGCCCGAGGCAGGCCGTCGAGGCTGTCGGGGAGGTCGAAATCGCGCGTGAAGTCGGCCACGACCGGCTCGACCCGAAGCTGCGGCAGGTCCGCCTTCAGGGCCTCCGCCTGCGCGCGCAGGAACGCGCCGGAGACGTCCACCGGCACGTAGGCGGCGAGCGTATCCAGGTGTCGGAGCAGGCGGCGGAGCTTCGCCGTCGAGCCGCTGCCGAACTCCACCAGGGCGGCTTTCGCCGGCAGCAGGGCCGCGATCCCCGGCCCGCTCCGGTCGAGGATGCCGATCTCCGTACGGGTCGGGTAGTATTCCGGAAGCCGCGTGATCGCCTCGAACAGGTCGGATCCGGCGGCGTCGTAGAAGTATTTCGGCGAGAGCGCCTTCTGGGGTTTCGATAGCCCCTCTCGGACATCGTCGAGGAAGGCCAGCGCGGCCGTTTCCAGCGCGACCGGAGTCGCGTCGGGGAAGGTAGGCTTGATGGTCAAGGCGGACTCCGGGGCGCGTCAGGCGGTGTCGGCGAGGCGCAGGCCCGTGAACTGCCAGCGCTGGTGCGGATAGAAGAAGTTGCGGTACGGCAGCCGGGCATGGCCTTCGGGTGTGGCGACCGACGAGCCGCGCAGCACGAACTGATTGGCCATGAACTTGCCGTTGTACTCGCCGAGCGCCCCCGGGAGCGGACGATAGCCCGGATAGGGCACGTAGGCGCTGCGGGTCCATTGCCAGACGAGACCGAACGCGTCCGGCAATCCGCCGTCCCGGGCCGCAACCTCCCACTCGAACTCGGTCGGCAGGAAGCGGCCCGTCCAGCGGGCGTAGGCGTCGGCCTCGTAGTAGCTGATGTGGGTGACGGGTGCGTCGAGATCCACCGGGCGCTGGCCGCCGAGGGTCATCGTGGCCCAGCCGTCACGGTCCCGGCGCCAGTAGCCCGGCGCCTCCCAGCCCTCGGCCGGTCCGGCATACCAGCCGTCCGAGAGCCACAGCTCGGGCTTGGCGTAGCCGCCATCCTCCATGAAGGCGAGCCACTGCCGGTTCGTCACCAGGGCCTTGTCGATCCGCCCGGCCGGGATCAGCGTCTCGTGACGCGGCGACTCGTTGTCGAACGAGAACCCCTCCCCCGCATGGCCGATCCACGCGATGCCCCGGTCCAGGCGGGCCTGGCCGGCCTGCGCGGTGGCGCTCGGGAAGCGCCAAGCCGGGTCGTAGGCGGGGCTGAGCGGGTTCTGCGCGAAGGCGTGCAGGATGTCGGTGAGGAGAAGTTCCTGGTGCTGCTGCTCGTGGTAGAGCCCGATCTCGAGGATCGGCAGCACGGCTCCCAGCGCACTTTCGGAAGCCTGGCCCAGCAGGGTCTCCACTGCCCGGTCCACATGCGCCCGGTAGGCCGTGACCTCCGCCATGGTCGGCCGGGTGATCAGGCCCCGCTGGATGCGCGGCTGACGCGGGCCGGCCGCCACGTAGTACGAGTTGAACAGGTAGTGCAGCCGCTCGTCGTAGATGGCGTAGCCCGGCAGGTGCTCGCGGAGCATGAACTGCTCGAAGAACCACGTCACATGCGCCCGGTGCCACTTGGTCGGGCTGGCGTCGGCCATGGACTGGACCTGCTGGTCCTCGGGGGAGAGCTGCGCGGCACGGCGCTCCGTCTCGCTCCGCACATGGCGGTAGGCGGCGATCCAGGCTGCCCGGTCGATCGGCCGGGCCGTCACAGGGGGCGGCGGGAAGGCCGGCGCTCCCCGATCTCGTCCTTCGTCCGGACGCAGTGCGGCCGTCGCTGCCATGACGATTATCCCTTTTTCGGGCGTGCCCCGGAACGGTTTCCTCAGTCCAGGGCCAGCGCGCAGAAGATATGTCCCGGCCGTGGTCCGACAACCTCCGCCGGAGATTGTCCGGACCGACGGCTGCGCCGGCTCCTTCGCGCGGGAGGCGTGGCGGTTAACGGGAACGGTTGGGGATCGCGGGTCTTTCTCTCGCCGCAGTGAGATCGCCTTAACCCTCGACGCAGAGATTCGGGATGCTCATGAGGAGTCCGGGGTTCCCATGCGGATCGATCTGATGGCCGGGGCCAGCCTGTCCGCCGCCGCGCTGCGCGTCTCGCCCGAACCGACCATCCTGGTTTTCGATTCTGGGCTCGGCGGCCTCACCGTCCTCGACGCGGTCCGGCGCGCCCGGCCGGATGCCCGCTACGTCTATGTCGGCGACGACGCCGCCTTCCCGTATGGCCGACTCGGCGAGGCGACCCTCGTCGCCCGCGTGCTCGCCGTCATGGAGAGGTGCGTCGCGACGCACCGCCCCGACCTCGTGGTCATCGCCTGCAACACCGCCTCGACCCTGGTCCTGCCGGCGCTGCGCCAGCGCTTCACCACGCCGTTCGTCGGTGTCGTGCCGCCGATCAAACCGGCCGCGGAGGCCACGCGCTCACGGCTCGTCTCCTTGCTGGCCACGCCCGGCACGGTGGCCCGTTCCTACACGCGCGATCTGATCGCGACCTATGCCAGAGCCTGCGCGGTGACCCTGGTCGGCTCTCAGAACCTCGCTTCCTTTGCCGAGGCCGAACTCGCCGGCACCCCCGTGGACGATTCCGCGCTCGCGGCCGAGGTCGCCCCCTGCTTCGTGATCGAACCGGATGGCCGGCGCACTGACGTGGTCTGCCTGGCTTGCACCCATTATCCCCTCCTGCTGCCGCGCCTGGAGGCTCTCGCCCCCTGGCCGGTCACCTGGATCGATCCGGCTCCCGCGATCGCTCGGCGCGTCGTGCAGCTGATCGGTCCCGTCCCGCGCGATGCGGACCGGAACGGGGCCGTGCTCGGCGCCTTCACGGCCGGGACCTGCCTGACCGAGCCCCTGCGCACCGCCCTGGCGGCCCGCGGGGTCGGCGAGATCGCCGTCGAGGCGATCCCGCTACCGATGCAGTAGGGGTTCGGCTTCAGAGCCTCCGCGGACGCATGCGTGGCAACCCGCTCAGCGGGCGCGCACGGTCGCCTCGATCGGGCCGGCGCCGGCGTCGGCCTCGCTCGGGGCGATCAGGTGGACGAACAGCATCCCGGCCGCCACGATCAGCGCGAGCGCGAGGATGCGCCACAGTTCCAGGACGGGTGGCTCGGCCGGCTTGTTCGTCTCGCTCGACATCGCGTCCGCATCCTCGCTTCCGGGCCCGCGGATGGGACACCCGGAGGATGAACGGTTCGTAAATCACGCCTCCGAGCCCGCCGGCTTCGGCGGTCGCGTCACGCGGCCACATCCGCCACGACGGCGACCTCGCAACTGTCGGCGCGCAGGCGCCAATCGATGACGCACGCGCGCTCGCACAGCAGCGCCTTGGCCTGCCACTCGGCGGAGACGTCAGAGTAGGCGCGGATCAGGATCTTCCCTTGTGGAACCCTGTGATCGTGACCGGCGTCGTCGCAGACGATCTTGTAGAAGGTGACGAGATAGGCACGCATCGGTAGGGCTCCGCACAGGTGCAGGCGACCTTTCGCGCGCGCCGCGCCGGACGCCTTGATCCGGCGCAAAGACGTCCCTCGTCGTTCGTGATGTGCCTCGCAATCCCACTCCGATGCGGCCTGCATCGGCTCGGCAGCGTCGCCGGCTGTTTGGTCCGGGCATCGGGGCACACGACACGCCTTCCCGGACATGCTCGATGCCGAGCAGTCCGACCGCCGTTGGATCGCGGGTCTTCAACATGTGGTGTCGGTGACGAGGTCGGCCTCTGAGCGCCGGGCAATCGCCCGGGCCGGCACGCGGACGGCTGGCGCTTGAGGTCGGCCATTCACAGTTGAAATCCACGCGATACCAAACATTGGGCATAAGGGCTGAAACGGTCTAGCTTTGGCCGTAATCTCCGGCAGTATTGGATTCTGAAGTTGGTGGTCCCTGGTCAGGGGGTGCCCGATGTTCGAGAATCTGTTCTGGGGGGCGTCGCTCGTCGCGCTGATCGGGTCTGCGGCGCTGGTTGCAATCGGAGCCACCCTGCAGCCGCGCATCGATCGGCGGGATGACGCGGATCGCTACCTTCCCGATCCACGCCGGATCTTCGGACGCAAGCGGCGCTGGCGTCGAGCCCCGCGCATCGCGCGACGCATCGGATCGCTCCCTCTGCGGTGAACCGCAGGATCTACGCCGCCGGGCGAACGGCACCGTCGCACCAAAGACGTACATCTCCGGGTGCGTCCCTCGCGGGTAGGGTCGGACCGACTGCAAAACGGCGGTTGTTATGCCGTACGAGAGGACCCGGAACTGATGAGCGTGCGTCAGATTTGCGATCAGGTCAGAGTCACCGAGCAGGCGTTCACGGCGGCGCTCGGCAACATGCGGGCAGCCGGTCTCCGCGAGGCGCTGACCCGCGAACTCCAGGAGATGGAAGCGGCGGAGATTGAAGGCGGACAGGACGAGGCCTCGGCGCGGTCGGCCTCGTGGAAGCGCGTCAAGATGCTTCATGGTCTCGGCTATCCGGTCGATTTCGGCTGGCTCCACGCCGCCGCCGGTCGCCCCCGCTAAGCCGGGGACCGCAAGGGACGATCCTTCCAAGTCCCGCGGACCGGCACCCCGCTCGCCGCCGGGCCGTTAGCAGTTTCGGCCGGTGAGGCCCGGTCCGCCTCGAACACTGCCTCCGCCGTGCCGCGCAGAGGCAGCGCTTCCCAAAGACCGCTGTTTCGAGGAACACCTCCAGAAAGTTCCGGCTCCAGGAGCGGCGGGTCCCACCTCCTTCCTGCCCCCTTCACGGCGACGCGCGGCCAAAATGCGCCGCCGCGGCTGGATCAGGTCGGCCCGTTCGTCCGTTGTGCCTGCCAGGCGCCGCAATGCTTTGCCGGCACAACTCTTCTCTGGAGCGGGACACGACATGCTGGCTTGGTTCCGGGCCCTGATGCCGAAGGAGGATCGGTTCTTCGACCTCTTCGAGCGTCATGCCGCGACGCTGGTCGACGGTGCGGCGGCGCTCCGCACGCTCCTTGACGGCACGCAGGACGTCCCCACCGCGTGCTCCGCCATCGCGGCGCACGAGAACGAGGCCGATGCCATCACCCGCGACGCGCTCCTCGCGGTGCGCAGAACCTTCATCACGCCCTTCGACCGCGGCGACATCCAGGCTCTGGTCGGCTCGCTCGACGACGCCATCGACCAGATGCTCAAGACGGCCAAGGCCGTCCAGCTCTTCGAGGTGACGGTCTTCCAGCCTGAGATGCGCGAGATGGGCGCGATCATCCAGGAGGCGGCGCGCGTGACCGCGGAGGCGCTTCCGAAGCTGCGGGCGCTCGGCGAGAATGCCGCCGCCCTGAACAGCCTGACCGAGCGCGTGATCGAACTCGAAGGCCGCGCTGACGATCTGCACAATGCGGGATTGAAGGCGCTGTTCAAGGCATCGCGTCAGGACCCCATGGCCTTCCTGGTCGGGTCCGAACTCTACGATCATCTGGAGAAAGTCATGGACCGGTTCGAGGACGTGGCGAACCAGATCAGCAGTATCGTCGTCGAGCACGTCTGAGCCGACGAGCTGAACGCATGACGCTCCTCGTCATCCTCATCGTCCTCGCGCTGGTCTTCGATTTCCTGAACGGCCTGCACGACGCCGCCAACTCCATCGCGACCATCGTGTCGACCCGGGTGCTAGCACCCCGCTACGCCGTGTTCTGGGCGGCGTTCTTCAACTTCGTGGCTTTCCTAGTCTTCGGCCTGCACGTCGCCGGCACGGTCGGGTCCGGCATTATCGACGTCACGGCGGTGGACGACCGGGTGATCCTGGGCGCGCTTGGCGGCGCCATCACCTGGAACCTGCTCACTTGGTATGCCGGCATCCCGTCATCGAGCTCGCATGCCCTCATCGGCGGCCTGCTCGGTGCAGGAATCGCCAAGGCCGGGACGGGGGTGATCGTCTGGCATGGCGTCATCGCCACGAGCGCCGCCATCGTGCTCTCGCCGGCGCTGGGCTTCGTCCTCGGGCTGCTGCTCATGCTCGCGGTGTCGTGGCTCTTCGTCCGCTCTACTCCGACTGCCGTCGACAGGCTGTTCCGGAGCCTGCAGTTCGTCTCGGCCTCGCTCTACTCCCTCGGGCACGGCGGCAACGACGCGCAGAAGACCATGGGCATCATCGCGGCGCTGCTCTACGCCCATGGCGAGACCGGGGCGTTCCACGTGCCGCTCTGGGTGGTGCTGTCCTGCCAGACCGCCATGGCGCTCGGGACCCTGTTTGGCGGCTGGCGCATCGTGCACACGATGGGCTCGAAGATCACGCGCCTGTCGCCCATACAGGGGTTCTGTGCCGAGACCGGCGGCGCCGCGACCCTCTTCGCCGCGACGGCCTTCGGCATTCCGGTCTCGACCACCCACACGATCACCGGGGCGATCGTGGGCGTCGGCGCGGCCCGCCGGGTCTCGGCGGTGCGCTGGAACGTGGCCCAGGGGATCGTGGTCGCCTGGGTGATCACGATGCCCGCCGCCGCCCTCGTCGCGGCCCTCACCTACGCGGTATCCGGCTTCCTCTTGCCGTAACGGCCGGACCCGGGCTGGGCTCACCCGCGAAGGTGCCAGCCCGCGTGCCGGAAGCCGCCCCGGCGATAGCCGCCGCGCCACGCGAACCGGCGGCGCCAGCCGTAATGGTCGATGATCCTGTCGAAGGCGTCGGCCGTCCGGCCGCGGGTCAGGGTGCCAGGCGGCGGGCGAAGATCATCGGATGTTGGTGGATCGTGCGAAAGCCGAGCGCGGTGAGCGTATCGACGATGTCCTGCGCGCTGCGTCCGTCGATCTGATGAACCTCCATCGCGATCTGGCCGATCCTGGCCGGGGCTGCCTCGATCCCGTCGACGATCTCGTACTCCGACCCCTCGCAATGGATCTTCAGCAGATCGACCGGCCGGCCGATCGCCGCGAGAGCCGAAGCGATGGAGACCGCGCGCACGCGGATCTTGGCGGTCGTCGCGACGGGCCGATGATCCACCCGTTGGAACAGCGTGTTGAGGTGCGAGCGCTCCTGCAGGAAGAGGTCGACCTCGCCGTCGGCGCCGCCGACGGCAGCGTTGATCACGCGAACGTTGCGCAGCCTGTTGCGCTCTGCATTTCGCGCGATGCGGGTGCAGGCGGCGGGGTCCGGTTCGTAGGCGACGACAAGACCGTCAGAGCCGGCCTTCCTCGCCGCCATCACGGCGAACGACCCGAAGCCAGCTCCGATGTCGAGGACGGTGTCTCCGGGCCTGATCACGATGCCATGCCGGAGATAGTCTTCCTGAATGACGTTCTCGAACACGGCATACCACTCGTGCCGATGTGCGCGGAGTGCGAATTCCAAGCCCTTGCAATCCGCCACATAGTCTCGGCGTTTGAGCCGAAGCAGATCGATCACCATCGGAAGCGGATGCGGGCTGTGTCGCGAGATGCTGATAACCTGTTGTAGCTTCCGGCGCAGATCCATGATCTATTCCTGGGCTCGACGAGCTGCTCCGCGGCGCGCGCGTCACTCCCAAACGCTCCGTTCCCGAATCCGCGCGCGCGGGTGCGGCCTGATAGCCGGGGGCGAAGTTTGCGTCGCGGATCGCGGCCCGCATCGCCGCGTAAGCGTCGTTGACGAGCGACGTGCGCTTCTCGCCCTCCTCTGACGCGGCCTGCCCGCGCGACCCTGCCTGGAGCTGCCCCGCATCATCTGCACGCTCCCTTATTCCGGAAAGCCTGTCACCGTCCCTGCGCTTGGCAGAGCGCGTTGACCGAGCCTCGATCGGTGATAACTCGGCATGCAAGCTTGCATGGAAGATGGCGCACTAGAAGGGAGTGGATTTCTGTGATTGCGCCATCATGGCTGCCGGGGCGCTGTCTCGGGCCGTGCCGGCCATGTCCTGCTCCGGTTCAGCGGTGCCTGTCCGGCTGCGGGCGATCTGATCGGCCGTCTCGGGCTCGCTCTGGGCGTTGCGGTGGATCAAGGGTTGGACCGGTAGCCGCGCAGGCGGTCCGGCCTCCTTGGCCGGGCAGCTGGTCCGCTCCGCCTTCGTCCCTTTGCCGCCTCCCCGCACACTGTCCCGTTCTCACGCCCACGGAAAATTTCCATGAAGACCTACATTATCGCCGCCATCCCCGCGGACGGCATCGGCGTCGAAGTCATCGCGGCCGGTGTCGAGGTGCTCGACGTCCTTGCCGATAAGACCGGATCCTTCCGCTTCAGGTTCGATCACTTCGACTGGGGCTCGGACTACTACAAGACGCATGGCGTGATGATGCCCGCGGACGGCCGCGAGCAGATCAGGAATCACGATGCGATCTTCTTCGGCGCGGTCGGCGCGCCGGACGTGCCCGACCACATCAGCCTCTGGGGCCTTCGGCTCGCGATCTGCCAGCCCTTCGACCAGTACGCCAACGTCCGTCCGACGCGCATCCTGCCGGGCATCACCAGCCCGCTGCGCCACGTCTCGGGCCCGGAACTCGACTGGGTGATCGTGCGCGAGAACTCGGAAGGCGAATATGCGGGTGTGGGCGGCCGGGTCCACCAGGGTCATCCCAATGAGGTCGCCACCGACGTGTCGATGATGACCCGCAATGGTGTCGATCGCATCATCCGCTACGCATTCAATCTCGCCCGGAGCCGTCCACGTAAGCTCCTGACCGTGGTCACGAAGTCGAACGCCCAGCGCCACGCGATGGTGATGTGGGACGAGATCGCCGCCGAGGTCGCCAGAGATTTCCCCGACGTGACCTGGGACAAGATGCTGGTCGACGCGATGACCATGCGCATGGTGATGAAGCCCGAGACGCTCGACACCATCGTGGCGACCAATCTGCACGCCGACATCCTGTCGGACCTTGCGGCGGCCCTGGCGGGATCGCTCGGCATCGCCCCGACCGCCAACATCAATCCGGAGCGGACCTTCCCGTCGATGTTCGAGCCGATCCACGGTTCGGCCTTCGACATCACCGGCAAGGGCATCGCCAACCCGATCGCGACCTTCTGGACGGCCTGCCAGATGCTGGAGCATCTGGGCGAGAAGCCGGCGGCCGACCGGCTGATGCGCGCGGTCGAGCGGGTGACCGCGGATCCGAGCCTGCACACGCCCGACCTGGGCGGCACCGCGACGACCCGGCAGGTCACCGATGCGGTCATCGCGGCGATCCGGGGGGACAACGCGTAAGACGCGGATCCGGTGGGATCGGAAGGATTCGCGGAGCCCGGGTCGGTCGGCCAATTCTCGCGCCCGGCGCGAACCGTCGGCTGTGTCTCCGGTTGGATCTTCGACAGGTTTGGAGGTCCGATGGCTGATCCGTCCGACGTGAAACGCGCCCCGGTCCGAACCAATCGCTATGGCCTGATCGTCGCCGCTCTCCTAATCGCGGCGCTCGTCGCCTACGGGATCTACTTCATGATGATCCCGGCCCCACTGCCGCCCGGCGCCCATTGATGCGCCCGGTGCGAGCCTGGCTGCCGCTATGGCCCGCACCGCGCTTCACCGCCGACGGCAGGGCTGGCGATCCTGGCCAGTGCGCAATCGGGCCACCGATGGCGTGAGGCTCGGTGGTGTGCGTCACGACCGGCTCTTGGCCGACCCGCGTTAGAGGTCAGCCCATCAATGTTCCGATGAGGACGTTGCCGCAGGCCAATTCCGAGAAGGCGGCCGCATCCAGAGACGTGAGGAATTTCGCCCATGCCGAATGACCCGGGCCGGGCTGCAGGCGCAGGACATCCAGCCGTCACGGACGTGGCGCAAGCTAGAGGGCTATGCCCCGTTCAACTCAGCCGTGATGGGCGCGCCCGTGCCGCGCGGGCTTTCGAGAAGGAGCGTCTGCGCGCCCGCGAACAGCGCGCACGCGTCCCAGATCGGCCATGCCGATCGGCCGCGGCGCCTCCTCATCCGTGAATGGCATGTGTGAGTGGGTATCGCCGTAGTAGTCCGCCCCGCTCATCCCGAAGCTTCCGGCGGCCACAGGGCCGTCCGCCAGCGGCTCACCGGCTGAGGCGGCCGTGCTGAGGCAAGCGAGGAACGCGGTGGCGAGGATCAAACGCATGCGTGGACTCCTATAGCAATGGTGAGCCGTAGTGCGAGCGCGGGAATCGCCTTGGTGCGGGTGCGAGGCCCATCAAGCGCGCGGTTCCGCCTCGATCCGGTCACGGGGCGGGGCGCGTCCGATCTCACCAGCGATGAGCCGAGCGGATGCGCAACGCGGCCCGGCGGAAAGATGGTTGGCGGTGGTTACCGGGCCGTGTGGTCGCCGGGCGCGCTTCTGTTCGTCTGCGGGACTCCGACCGTGCGCCAGGCCCGCGCCGCTGGACAGGGTGCTCCCTTTTCAGGGCTGCGCTTCAGGGGAGAGAAGCCGACTCCGCATGGAGCGTGGCGCAGCGGCGGCCACGAAAAAGCCCCGCGCGGCAGCGGCCGGCGGGGCTGAAGGAATAGGACGCGCGGTGCGTTACGCCGAGCGACTGTTTGCAGGATAACAGTTTTTCGCGTGATGGGAAGCTGTCGCGGTGACAGCATGAGTGAAATATCATCCGGGTATTCTCAAATTTACACCAATGCCCGCCTCAGCGTAGCTGGGCGGGCTTGAATTCGATGAGTGCGGCGCGAAAAGTCTGTTTTCTGCCAAATCGGCCGATGGTGTAGACTTAAGATTGCGTCTTGAGGTAGGCGATCACGTCGTTGATCTTCTTGTCGTCGGGGTAGCCCTGGAAGATCATTTTGTTGCCGGGCACCTTGGCCTTCGGGTTCTTCAGCCACTCGTGAAGGTTGGCCTCGTCCCAGGTGATGCCGGAATTCTTCAGCGCGGCGGAGTAGTTGTAGCCCTCGTAGGTGCCGGCCTTGCGACCGACGACGCCCTTCAGGTCCGGACCCACGCCGTTCTTCTGGAAGTTGTGGCACGCCTTGCAGGGCGCGAACGCCTTCTCGCCGGCGGCCGCATCTCCGGCCTCCTGGGCCTGCGCGGAGAGCGGGATCAGGACGGCGAGGACGGCGCCGAGAACGAGTGAACGCATGTAAACTTCCTGTTGTCTTTGATACGCTTCGCGCTTTTGACAGGACAAATGCTTGATGCAGGCGGGGAATGTGGGCGGCCGGGTAAGTTATACTATTGGGCGCATCAAGCTATTTAAGGCGCCGTCCCCGACCACGGGATGCTCTATCCCGCAGAGGCTCGGCAGCCATCCGATGCTCGACCGCGACACTTGCAGTGCCGGGGCGAACCCGTCGCGGGCCCGGAAGGCGGCGGAACGCAGAATGCATTCAAGCTTGGCATGTCGAAGTGTTGACGTCCGCCGTGGCGCGGTAATCCGCCTCCCGTAAAAAAATGGAGCTTGACGCCCGGCTGAGCGCGGAGCGCACGAAGAGAACCGCCACGGCGTCTAAGGTGAGCTGTGCACGTCTCCGCACAGGTGCTGCGTCGCGACTACGCTGCCAGCGGAAGCCAGATCGCCGTTTGGCGCATCTCCAAGACCTTTGTCGGCCGGCGCCATCGCTGGGCGGGCCTCTCACTGCCAGTGCAGCAATCCGACCGGCGAGGATCAGCGTCGTCAGGCTGAAGCGAGCTGTGTCGTCGGCTGCGGGGCATCGCCCGTCATCGGCTGTGCACCAAGCCTCCGGCTGCGTCTGCTGCGAGCCGATGCGCCCGAACGGCGACCGTGAGGCCTCTGTGGGGGGCACGCGCGGACGTGAGGCACGAAGATTTCCGCACGAAAACGCCCCCGCACGCCAGCAGGGCGACCCAGGCCAGCCCCGAGCGGGTCCTGCGCAAATCCCCTCAGAAACAACAAAGCCCGCCAACGACTTGGCGGGCTGCTGTCAGGCAATTGGCGCCCAGGAGAGATGCGCACGGAGTGAGCAAGATCAATGACTCGCTCGCGGGTGGGACAGTCCGCGTTCCGACGGGATCATGACGTTTTTCGAACGCGTGTCCCACCGTCTGAGGCCACCCACACGGCCGGCAGATCGGTTGCCCCTCCCCCGCCATGCCTCAATCGCAGGTGCGGGGCGGCCCTTAGGCCCGTTGCATCTCCGCTCGGGGGCTCAATCGCAGAAGCTCGGATCGGCGAGCATAGGCGACACCGCCCAGCAGGATCAGGAGCACAAAAGCGGGAAGCGGCATCAGGGCCGGGTCACCAGCAAGCAGATGGCTGCCGACCGCGCCGACCATCAGGACCGAGAGCAACAGCGCGCCGTACCCCGCACAGCCGCGCGTCCAGAGCAGGATGGCGCCGATGAGCTGCACGGCGCCAACTGCGTACATGAACCACACCGGGTAGCCGAAGTGGGTGAAGCCTGCGACTTCGAACGGCACGGCGGCGAATTTCATGCCGGCTGCTGCCAGAAATACGGCCGTCAGCAGGCCGCGCAGCAACACGCTACCGATACGTCGCCGATCCCAGACTTGAACCATCGTCATCCCCTCGTCCCTGCCAGTGCGGGTCACCTGTGACAGCTCACACGATGTGCGCCGGCAGCGCCGCTGTCTGTGCGCACTGGAGGAGGGCAAGGGCCAAGCCCGACATTATGGACCAGGCCATGATGTGGCCGGTCGCGGTCGTGCCCTTGGTCACCATCTTGGTGGCCATTGGTTGTCCCCTCGGTCGTGTGGCTGTGAATCAGCCGTCCTGGGGCGACCGTATGGCTAAGCTGGATTGCGTCCGCATTGCTTCGATTGTTGCGTCACAAGTTAGCGCGTTCGAGAATAACGATCTCGGCTTGGGCCAGTCTGCCCTTGATGACGAACGGGAGGGTGCAGCCATGAGCCTCCTCACTCAGCTCGCCGTCGCTCGTGAGATTGCCCGGGCCGAGGAGGCCATCTTTCGCCTTCTCGGCAGTATCGAGACTGGCGTCGCGACCGGGCGAACAGCAGAGGCCTACAGGGCGGCCATGCGCCGTCACGGGCGCACGATCCTCGACGCCGGCGGCCCGGACGCCCTTGCGGCCGCCCTGAACCGGATCAGCAAGGCTCCGGGCCGTGAGGCTGAGCGCCGCGCCCTGCTCACCGAGCTGTGGGCCGGTCTCGACGGTGCGCGGGAATGACATCCGACCTTCCGATCCACGGCCTGAAGGGCCACCACGTCCCGCAAGCCTGATGCTGAGCTGATCGTGGAGGTTGGCGGCCAAATCCGTCGCGACGCGCTCGGATCCTGTCGGGTGCCGGCCTCCGCCATGCCGATCCCGGGGAGGCCTTTGCGGCCTCAGGGCGTCCCGTCGGTCGGCTATCAGATCGTCTCGTAGGCGAACAGGATCGCAATCACCGACAGGCTGACCAGCCCGAGGACAAAGCAGACGTCGGCGCAGCGCTCCAGGCTGACCGCAGGGCCGTTTTCGGCCTCAAGGCGGATCGAAAGGTAGGATGCGATGGCGCTCACCAGAAACAGGATGGCGGTCAGGGCGGCGGCCTCGTCGACGTGGCTCGGCCCAATCCATCCCTCGGCGATCTTCACCAGCCCTATCAGTGTGGTGCAGACGCCGACCATCGTTCCCGCATTGGGCAGGATGTGGCGCGAGAGGCTGTCCTCGCCGGATCTGCGTGTCCCCTGCCCTCTGGTCATGCGCCCCCGCCGCTGTGCACCGGTCGATTATCGGCTCATCTTATCCGCCTGAGGAGGATCGCTATGAAGCGCCCGCTGACCACAAACTTCGCCGCGCCGCCTCCGAGCCAGCCGCCTCAGGTGGTGCCGGAGCAGACGCCGGTGCCGACCTGGCGCGAGGTCGCCCCTATCGTGGCTGCCCTGATTTCGACCTTGGAGGCCGTCGAGACAGGGCCGAAGGCTGGGCCAGCGATGAGGGTTCACCGCTCTGCCATGCGCCGCCAGGGTGAGGCCGCCGCAGCGCTGGGTGGCCTCGAGGCGATGGAGGCGGTTCTGCAGCAGGTTGCGGGCGCCGACCCTACTCGTGCCGAGCGGCGTCTCGCCTTCATCCGCGAGGCTTGGGTCGGTCTAGCAGGAGAGCGCCCATGATGGATCGCGCTGCCCACGCGGACCGGAGACCGCTAGCGCTTCGGTCCGCGCCCTTCTCGATGACATCGAGCGCCCCGGCCGCCATCGCTTTCCGGTCCGCTCTCAAGCGCAAGGGAGCCGAGGCTGCCGGCGCGGGTGGCGAGCGTGTGCGAAGCTTAGGGTGACCCGCCAGGATGGTGCCCATGACCCCGCGCGCGCCGCCTGCAACGCTGGGATCGAGGCCGACCGTCAGATGGCGCTGATCGCGACCAAGACGATTGAGTCCCGCGATGGTTCGGGGATCGTGTGCGACCGGGCTGCGGTTGCTGCGCTTCAGGGCTCCCGCAGATGGCCCCGAGGTGGTGTTCCTCGACCCCCGGCCGGACACGTGCAATGCCTCGTCGCGACGATTGCGGCCGAGGTGCGGAGCTACTTCGTCCTCTTGAGGGTTTCGAGAAGGACCTTGGCTGTCGGACCTGACGAGGCTGGGTTCTGTCCTGTGATCAGCCGGCCATCAATGGCTGTGTGAACGCCCCAGTTCCTGACTTTGGAGAAGATTGCGCCGAGCCTCATAAGTTCGTCCTCGACCAGGAAGGGGACAACCTTGGTCAATCCGACCTCTTCCTCCTCGCCATTGGTGAAGCCGGTCACAGTCTTGCCCTCGACGAAGGGCTTGCCGTCTGGTCCTTTAACGTGACGTAATGTTCCCGGGGCATGACAGACCAACGCGAAGGTCTTGCCGGAGGCAGCCAGAGCTTCTAATAGCCTGATCGAGTTCTTGTCTTCCGCCAAATCCCACATCGGTCCATGGCCGCCGGGATAGAAGACGGTATCGAAGTCTTCCTGTGTGACGCTCTCAAGGGGAACCGTCGATGCGAGCTGCGCAGTCGCGGCTGCATCGGCTTCGAAGCGATGCGTAATCTCGGTTTGGAAGCTGGGCTCGTTGCTCTTCGGATCAAGCGGAGGCTGGCCCCCCTTCGGGGAAGCGAGCACGATCTCGGCACCGGCATCCTTGAACACGAAGTACGGCGCCGCCAGTTCCTCAAGCCAAAAACCTGTCTTTCGGCCTGTGTTTCCCAGCTGATCGTGAGAGGTCAGAACCATAAGGATCTTCATGATCAAGGCCTTTCTTCTGAGATGCAGGGCGAGGCTGACGGCTCTCCGTGTTTGGGATGAAAGAATTCAATAGGATGCGACCGTGCTCGGTGGCTTTATGTCTATCTCATCATCTGCTCTGTGTCCTGCGGGCGGCGCTATTGGCGACACTGGACTGTGCAGTAACGGTTGGGGCGTTCTGGGGGTGATTTCAGCGTCCTGCGCCGTCGGGTCGGGTCAGAACTCGCAATCTCGCCGGAAACTATACCGCCCCATTTTCGCATGCAATTGATGCCTGCATTCGGGCGGACGCACTGAAGTGGACACTGAACACAGCGCTGAAACGATGCCGCAAATCGCTTCCGCGCGCTCCTCGCGCGCGTACTGCTCCGGAGGCCGTGCCGCCCGAACCGCCGCGGCATCGCCCAGTGCAGCGCCTCGGTTTCCCGCGCCCTCCGTGGCAACCCTACCACGTCGCGCATCTGAACGACGGTTGCGCCCCTGGCGTAGTACGACGTGCTCAGACAGCGCCAAGCATACACCGCCGGATTGCGCGACGCGCTCCGGTTGTGGGTAGAAGCTGAGCAGCTACTAGGTTGTGCGGCTTCAAAGTGCCGGGGGTAGGTCTGGGCGTGGCGTGCGATCTACGACAGCTCAGTTTCGATGTATTCTTGGGTATTGGCTGTTCTGGGCCGCTTGGCGGTGGGGATTTTCGCCAACATTTTGGCAATATGCGAGCGCAATCTTTCTTTATTTGGATCCCCGGATATATCGGCGAGTGCCGACAGCTGCTCAATCGTCGCAAGCATTGCAGCCCCCTCAAAATTCCGGCCAACAACTCAGCACATAGCCGCTAATCTCGCGTGATGTGGGGACATCAAACCGCGTTGGTACTGAATAGGGCATTTTTTAAGGGTGTTGACAAGTCGGAATACCTACCCGAAGCGGCCGAACGGATATCTTTATTCCGTTCGGGAGCCCCCCTAGCATGAGGTCGAACTACGTAGGCGGTCGCACCAGCCGCCCTTTGTGACGACCGTGCATCAGGAGGCGGCATTGTTCCCACGCTTCTTCTTCGATGTGTCGAACGGCGAGGACGGGATCTCGGATGAGGAGGGCGTCGAGGCTGCGGACCTCGGTGAGGCGCTTACTGAAGCGCAAAACGTCATCGCCGAGATGGCGGATGATGTGATCAAAGCTGGTCCGGGCCGGTCTTGGACGCTGATCGTGCGGGATGAAGCGGGATCGATTGTGGGTCGCCTGCCGATCAACCGTTGAAACGGCTACTGGCCCGACGAAGAAGGTGGCGCCGTCTGCCGAACCTTCTCCGTGGTTTGTGGTGAGGGTACGCGCTCGTGCGGTTGCCTTACGGCAGAGCAGCGATGGGCCATTCGGCCCTGGCCGCGGCGGGCCTCGTGTTGGTCCAGGTCCTGCAGACCCTCAACATCGTCGGCCCGGTCGGCGATGTCGAGGACCACCGGTATGGAGCGGCGGAAGGCTCCTGCGAACCCGACGGCCAGCGGAGCCCGGTCCTGCTTCCCCGTTGGAGTGTCCGGAGTCCGCATCAGCAGGGGAGCGAGGATGTCGGCGGTCGCTACGGCCTTCTGGAATGGCCGGGTACCGATGGGGCCACAGCGGATCCTGTGGGGACAGCCGCGAGCCTCCGCCGCTCCGCCGCTGTTCGGAACGCCTCGTAGACCAGTAGGCCAAAGCCAGCGGCAATCAGCAATGCCGGCACGGGGTTGGCCCGCACGTCGGTGATGAACCGCTCGATTGTCTGGCTTGCGGCCTGCCCTGACTGTCGCAGGTCAGTGAAGTTGCGCGGTATCCCCGGCCGGTTCAGTCGTGCCTGCAGATCGGCCAAGGTTTGGTCCAGTCGCCCACGGCTCGCCTCAACGTCCCGCTCCAGATCATCGGGGGAGGTGCTCATGCGTCCCTGCTCTCCGTGAGAATCTGTGCGTCCTGCTTGATCTGCCGCTCCGTGCGCGTGGGCTCAAGCGTGGAAAGTGAAGCCTTGCTGCGCCCAAACAGTCCCAGCCCAAGCGCGAGCAGGAGGAAGATGCCACCTACGATCAGCGCTGCAAGGGCATCCGATTGTACGAGGACGGCGACGCCCTTTACCAGGGCTAAAAGCAGCGTAAACAGGCCCGCGATGGCGAACACTGCCGCCATGAGCATTATGCTGAGACCAAGGGACAAGCGATGAACGCCCTGCGCCATCTCGGTGCGAAACAGCGTAATCTCACTGCCGACAAGGTCACGAAACTCACGGATCACATCGCCGACCAAGGCTGGGATGCCGCGTACTCCTGGCTCGACCATCCCGGCCTCTCAGAGGTCTGGCGTTGGAAGGACGTCGACCGGCACCACGGCATGGGAGCGTGGGATCGGTCGGCCACCCTGAGCGTTCAGGGTGCGAAACAGCGCGAAGCCAGCCAGAACAGCCGCGGCGGTGGCCAGAGCAGGCCGGCGTCGGACTGCGGCGTGGACCTCGTCGTACATCTCCGCAAAGGAGCGGCGGGAGATGCCCTCGGCGAACTCGTCGACGCCGAGCGCAGCCTGATCGAAGAACTCTTTCAGCTGCGACAGCCCTTCGAAGCTGGTGCCAGTATCACGGATGGCGCCACCAACATCCGACACGAGTCGCGCCGCGTCGGCTCTGCGCTTCTCGACATAACCCTGCGCCTGATTGCGCAGCACATCTGTAAAGCTTCGCGCTTCGTCGGGTTTCGGACCGGCGGTGCGTGGCCGACGATCCTGAGCACCGTTTGGCATCGATCAGTTCCTCTGGGGTACTCCGGACCAGAGGGAACCGTAGCTAGCCCATACAGTTCCGCCCAACCTTTCACCCAACTTCATCCCTCGGGTTGAAAACCGGCCCTCCCGATTAGGCCTCAGCAATCGCGTCTGGCAGACGCATTGCTTCCGGGAATGGATGGCTGTGTTCCACCTCGAATGCTCCATCCACCGCCGCTGCGTGAGCGGACTCTCGGTCGCGAGCGAGCAGATCGTTGCCCCGACGGCTGTTGAGGCGATAGCTGGCGCCGATGCCCGGTTTGCACGCCTACTCGCCAATCGAGCGGGATGCGCGACCTTGAGAGACGATGCCGGGCGGATCATCTGGACCAAGCGGCGGACGAGCGGACTCAAGACGTAGCCGCTGCTCCTTCGCAGCGCTGGCCAACGGCGGGCAAGAGGGGAGTCGCGGATCCCTTGATGAGGTCCGCGTTGCCCCATACTTTAGTCTGCGGCGGACTGACGCAGGTTAAGGATAGCGGACGCCCAATGCGGCATACACCCACGATTATGGTCGGGCGCTTCAATCAAGGTCTTCGTGTCGAAGCTCAGCTTTGTGGGAAGGGCCCAAGACCGTGGGCATGGGCGATCTACGGGGCAAACCCATGGATTGCCATTGAGCGCTCGGAGGCGATGTTTCCCAGTCCTGAAGCAGCTAAACGGGTCGGCACCTTGGTGGCCGCGCAACTTGAGCTAGGATCGAAGGAGCGGCGCCCCAGTCTCCACTGAAGCGATACAGCTCGGACCGAATGGGCTATGCTGGCTGGATGAGCGCCGGGGAAACCAAGATCGAAATGCTTCGGCGGCATGTGCGCGAGGGCGCGGAGCATGTCACCAAACAGCGCGCGCTCGTTGCTCAACTGAGAGCGGACGGGCTGCCTGTCGAGGAGGCTGAGGCCCTTCTCGCCACCTTTGAAGAGCTTCAGCGCCAGCACGAGACTCATCTCGCTGCAGCTGAAGGGGCGTAGCGCATACCGGCAGGATAGCTGCCGAGGTGAGAATGTCGAAATACCTGCCCGCCTTCGCGATGGGGTCAGCAACGGGGCGACGTGAGGAGCGCTGAAGCGGCAGCGGTGACATGCACCGAGACGCCCAAATTGCATCAGGCCGAACCTGCGCGCCGAGATCCCGAAGACAGCCGTCAGCTGCCGGACGGCGAGTTACGGGACACCAATGCTCCAGTTGCCGCCCGCATCGTCATTGGCAGGCCGGGCGCGACGCCTTGGTCAGCCACGTGGCTCGCGAAGCTCTCGCAATATGTAGCTGTCCTACGGCTGCTTCACGTCAGCGCCTATTCCACAACCCCTCGGGCAGTTTGGGAGTAGGACGGTCGCCCGCTGCTTCAAAGGCCTTCAGCGGCACGCCGGTTCTGAACCGATCGTACCGGCGGCCGATGGCGTCAAGCTCAGTTCCAGTCGCCCTCTCGACAGAGGGGCGAAGCTCCTCGCTGACGACACGGAACAACCGTTCTCGAAAAATGGCATCTGGCTCCGGGTCGCTCATGCATCACCTATGGTTGCTTCGCTCTCAACGCCTCTTCCAAAAGGCAGCGGATCGGTTCGACAGTCCCCTTCAGGAAGGGTCAACCAAGACAAAGCTTTGGGGTTTGGCTGGCTCCGCCGGCTTGGCAGCAGCCTCCCGGAGGGTCAGTTGGGTGAAGGGTTTAATCTCCCAGGTCTCGCCGTTCTTAAACAGCATCGCGACCGGGTGCCGATCCTTCACCTCGAGGATTGGCAAGGTCGCTTCCGGCTGGATACGGGTGCCAACCTTCACGGCTGGATCATGGTCGGCTGAGCGGATCCACAAGATCTCGTCCATCGCTGCGACCCCTCCGTTGGAATCAGCCGGACAACCCTATCCTAAAATCCGGCTTTCTATGTCAGATAATCCTACATCTCAGTGCTCAGTCAGAAGAGCATCCACGCCCACCCGCTCAGCATCGGGGGGATGAGCCGCGTAGCGGGCGTGGAGGCCGACCGAAGCCGACCTGTCCAAGGTAACGTCGGGCAAATCGGCTGGTCACTAACCTGTGATGGTGGCGCCCCTCACGAACGCCGCTCGCGCATTCGGTGCGAGCGAGCAGACCGAGCGCCGTCACGAAGCGCTCGGCTGGATCATGTCGCACATCTGGCAGACCCGCGTTCAATCGTTCGGAACGCAGCCGCCCCAGAAATTGCTGTAGTGTGCGCCATAGCCGCAGGTGCTGCCGACGTAGACGAGGCGACGGGGTCCCCACCAGCGATATCCGCCGAAGCCACCGCCGAAGTGACGGCCTCCGAAGCCGCGGCCTCCGAAGCCGCCACCACCGAAGTGGCCGCCACCGAAGCCGCCGCCACCGAAGCCGCCGCCACCGAAGTGACCGCCCCCGCCACCGAAATGGCCGCCAAAAGCAAGCGCGTCGGTCGCCGCGAACATGCCGACTGGAGCCGCCAGGGCGGCGGCAGCGAGCACAGTTTTGAGTGTCTTACTGATCATCACGCTCTCCGATATATTGCCGAGCGGCTCATCCGCTTGGGTGATTAAAGGCATAGAGATCGGTGCAAATACTTATGTGATCCGCCTCACACGCGAACAAATTCGAAGCTTGGCTATGCATGATGCGTCGCTTCGCATGAGGACGGGCACGTCAGCCAAGTCCATGATTGCGCGGCAGCGATAAGGGCCGCGTGTTGACGGCCTTCGTGTAGAGGTACGGGTCCCGCTTTGTGATGCGGGCGACAAGCTCAGTCGATCAGGGAAGCGAGGCGGCAGGGCCGTGGCTCGGTGGCCAGGTACGGCACCCCGCCAACCCCCCGGCGTTGGCTGATCCGTACCGCCCGGCCGACATGCCGTGTTCGACACGCACCATTTCGCGCCGGCGTCTTGGCGTTGATCCGCACTGTGCGACCTGCCGAAGAGGCGCCGAGGCGTTGCGGGCGACCTCGGCCGACCAGCGTGGGCGAGAGGCCTCGCGGGTGGTAGGGCGGGTCGAGCCATGCGCAGGCGGTTTGCGGCCCTGCGCCGATCCGACGGGACGCTCGACGCGCCCGTGCACAAGGCGACCGTCAAGGCTCAGAGCGGGGCAGAGACCCTCGAAGCGGTCAGGCGCATTCAGGTCGGCATGAGCGGCTCGGATGCAAGCCCGATCTACCTGACGGATCCGAACGGGGACCTGATCTGGTCGCTGCGCCGGGGCGGCGTCTGAATCTAGCGCGGCACTGCGGATCTGCCGCGTCCTCTGCGAGTTGGCGGCCTATAGACCGCAGGAGGCTCGCCCATGCCACAGATGTTCGACTGGATCTTCTTCGCCATCGTGCTCCCGTTCCCCGCCTTCCTGCTCTGGGACTGGTTCCGGACCAACGGGACATCCAAGCGCGCCAAGCAGCTCTGAACCTGATCGCCGGTCCTGAGGATCGCCTTCGTCGCTGGCTCGTTTTTCCCATGCGCCATTCCGAGCGCGACAGGGAGGCTGGCCATGGTAGACAACCTCTTTAGCCAGACCGGCGGAGCATCCGGCGGCAGTGCTGGCGCTGCCGATCACGCCAGGGACACGTTGCGAAGAGCGACCGGCAGGGCATCAGATGCGTGGGACAATGCCGCGCGGTACGGCTCCCGCTACTATCGGGAAGGCAGTCGCGCAGTCGGTAACATGGACACCGGCACGATGACGGGCCTGTTCATCGCGGGCGCAATCGGCTTCGGTCTCGCTTGGCTGGTGTTCGGCCAGCACTCGTTCTCAAGCGACTACGTCGCAAGGCGCATGAGCGCGAGCAGCGAACGGGACTACTAGAAGCGGTCTGGTCGGCATTACCGGCGGAGGGCCCATGCTGTCGCGCCTACTGCTCATCACCGCCGTGCTGGTCGCGGCGTCAGAACCGGTGCCCTCGAGCGCCCAGGACGGCCCTGCGCCACGCCCGGAGGGCATGGCACTGACGCCGCCCTGGACCGGCATGGCCCTGACCTCGGCGCCTGCCCGGGCTGTGGCGGCTCTACCGCCGGCCGTGGCGGCCCAACCGGTTGCTCATCGCGTTGACGGGCTGCCCCGGCGCCAACCGAGACGGCTCCTCGGCGGTGCGTTCCGGAGCTTGGACGGCCAACTCCCCAACCAGCGGACCGGGCCGATGCATCAGCACGTCGTTCACGACATCTGCATCGGCTGCTGAAGACCCCCGACGCGGAAAGGCCCCCAGGACGGATACGGGGAGCGGACCTCGTGCGACGTCGACCAAACTGGCCGACCGCGATCGCGATGGACTTCGGACGTCCGGCAGGATCAGAATACGAGCGCGAAGCAGGTCGTGCTGAAGCTGCCCGAGATCGAGGTGCAGACGGCGCCGGGAAAGAATTTGGCGCTGGCCTGCAAGGAGTCGGAGATCGACGAGCAGAATTGCTGCCGTCGGCGTAAGGAGTATGGCGGCCTCAATGCCGTTATGAGCTGACGGTCTGCCTCGGTTAAGGCCCGCAACAATCATGCGCGGAAGACGACGTCACGTTATGGATTCCTCATGCTTCAACTGTGTTCGCGTCGCTCTCCGGCCTTCCGTGAGCGAGGCGGGCGCCTGCGGTACGCTGCGCTCAGCCCTCGGCCTCTCCACCGCCTGAGACCGCTTTAGCGGCTTCCATTCGGTCCGCGAGCTTGCTCATGGCCTCTTTCACGATGGGCGGCCATGACACGTTGTTGTCATGGAGGAACTGAGCAGCGCTTATCAGGACCTTGATCCTCGCGGGGGAGACCGAGCTCTCAGCGAGCTGAGACGTCATCAGCTGCTCTGCGAGCGCCGTCACGAGTCGGAGGGTTTCGTCGAGATCTGCGGGCTCGGCGTCGTTCATCTCAGCTACCCCTTCGCCTTCTCGGTGAGGATCTGGGTCACGGCAACAACTCGGTTATGTTTAGCGCAAAGCCGAAGATGAGGCTCGCCGCCCCGAACATCGCGACCGTGAGCCACCACGCCACTCGGTCGAACAGACTGGGCTTGGGTCCACTGGCAGGCTCTGGCTTGATCCGGTCTCTGGAATCAATGAGCAGCCGTGTCAGGCATTCGGGAAGGGGGCGCGCTGACCGATCAGAGGTGTGTTGATCCTCGTCCGCCACAACCCGCTCCCTCAGTTCGCTCCGTCGTGATCCTCGCGATGCCCTGCGTGGCCCTTGTGAGTGTGGCAGAGACCTTACCGAGGCGCAAAGATCGTCATGTTGTTGTTGATCTGGTACGCGGCCGTTGGCGGCGTGTTGACGAACCGCAGATAGATCGGGCTCTCGCCGAGGATCGCGCCGAACGCTGCTGTCACCTTGAGGGGGAAGCAGCGCGACAATGCAGCGGATGCTGCCTCCTCGTAGCGCTGCTGCGTGTCTCGGTCGCCGACCAGGCGGCGTGCGGTGACGAGGGGCTTGCCGCGGATGGCCCCCGTCTTGTCGAGACCGAACCGGTAGGCGATCAAGGAACCCTCGGTGCCGGGCGGCACCGTCCAACATGCGGCCATCGCGTTGCGGAATTCGGCCCAGTTGTTCACGGGCGCGGGCTGAGATTGTGTCGACGGCGCCGCCATCGTGATCGGCGCCGCGAAGAACAGCATCGCTAACCTGCTTGCCATTGGCGCCTCTACAAGGACTGTTCCCGCTTCGGGACTTCTACTGCGAGGCAGCGGACCGGGTGTGCGGGCAGACGATAGCAGCCCCGAATTGTAACCAGCTGAACCGTGCCAACCCGAACTCGCCAGTTGGCGAGGCATTCGATTCAGGCGCGGCAAGCGCGCAGCCGGACTGGCTCGACACTCAAAGAAGCCGGACTGCGAGGAGAACGCCCATGGCCACGAAGCCTGAACGGATCGAGTTCGCCCAAACTGCCCTCGACGCCTACATCCATGCCGAGGGCGCCGCCCGGCGCTGGGTAGGCGGCGTGCCGGCCTGTGATGTCGTGGATCTCATCACGGATCTCCTGCTCCTCGCGAAGGCCAAGGGCCACGACCCCTGCTCAGTGCTTAACAGGGCCAAGAGGCACCTGGAGGCTGAGGCCGCAGAGCGCTGCTGAGCGAGGCCAGCAGCACCTCTTAGCCGGAAGGCCGATCATGAGCCCTTCCGAACCTGATCGCCTGATCTACGCCAGTCCGAATGGCGACCACTGACATCTGCTGTTCGATCCCACGGCCGGGCACAGCTTCGTTCGGCATACCGGCAACGTGGCCTCGGGCGGGCATGTGATGGATTTCAGTCTTGTGACTTTCCTCGCATCTGGCCGCAACTGGCTGTCAGCTTCCGAAACGATGGAGCTTACAGAGGGCGAATGAAGTTCAAGACATTCGGGACCGTGCATTTGAACAGGCGTTGCTCGGAGCCGCTTTCATGCCGTTCGGGAGCGGGATGGTAGCGATGGTGAGCGGGCTGCTGAAGTAGATTGTCCGTCGCGAGCGCGAGCCATCGCCTTATGGAACAGGCGACTTGGGTGAGGCGCTAAGTCTGACGTGTGGGCCTTGACCGAGCTTCAATGGCGCAGTCGGCCCCGTCGTATGAGCACAAAAAAGACAGCCAGAGCTACAGCGTTCACGGCCAAGCCCCAGCCATAACTTTGGAGCGACTGAGCGTAGATCGGGTGGCCGAGCTGTCCGAGTCCTACGAGCGCGCCAACAACGGCCAAGGCGGCAAACAGAAGGGCAAAGACCAGCATGACTCTCCCCCTCCGAAGCACGTCAGGATCATAAATCAAGACGGTCAATCGGCCTCTGGTTCCAGTGGGTCGCGCCTTTCCGCCGCTGGCCGCCATCGCGTAGGCCCGACTATGCCGAGAGCTGCCGTAGCGATCACTGTCGTACGTGCCCCTCGCCGGGCCAGCCCGCGAAGCGATCGCGGTTCTACACGGTATCGCGGATGAGGCTACCGGACAGGCGATCCCAGCCGCGTCGGTGGAGCGCGACCAGCCAAGGGTGGTGTTCCCGAGCACGCCGCGGATTGGCTCCTGGTGACCAATCATCCTCCGCACCGTGATCGCCGTCGTGATTTATAGAGGCGCAGGTGGTGGAGAGTCTTCACCATGCTGGCTCGCACCGCCATCAGCGTCACCGCCCCGGCTCTCCTCATCGCCTGATGGGCTACGCCGTCCCTGGCTCAGCCCGCTGCCAACGGTGGGCCGAAGCTTCTCATTCATGGCAACTCTTGCGGCCCGGGCAACAGCGCCCCCCTGCCGCCGAACCCCCGCCAGCCGAACGATGTGCGCTCCCTGGCGGCCCTCGTGGCAGCCTTTGCTGCATCCAATCCGTCGAGTGCGGCTCCTGTGGTAGAGCGTCCCGGCCAGCCCGTGGTCAGATCGGCGGCGGGGCTGAGCTGGCCGATGTCCTGCGCTCGGCCGAAGTTCCGCATTACGAGAGGCTCATCCCGGGGCGGACGGATCCCTGCGGGTTGAGATCTCAGCGGGCACCCTGCGAGCAACGCGATGCCAACCAACGTGGCCGACCCTGTGAAGGCTACGGCGGTGCACCACCAGAACAGGACATCAAGCATGGCTGGGCACGGTGCTCCGGTTCCGTGCCGATGCTTCTGGGCGCATGGTAAACGGCCCGTTGAGTGACGGTGACCCGCCCCGGTACATGCCTGGGGCGGGTTCCCTTCGGATCTCTGGAGTGTCCAAGCTGCAGCCGATCTCGCGACCGCAGCTCAGGTACGTGAGCCCGTTTCGGCGGGGCTTGTTCTCAGTGGTGCCGCTTGATGATGACGGTCTTGCCGTGATGATGGTGGTGATGGTGGAACATCCCGTGGTGGTGACCGCCCCTCTTGATAATGACCGTTCGGGCTGAGGCAGGCGCTGCCGAAATGACGGCAGCGAGGGCCAGGGCAGGGACCAGTGCGGTAAAGGCCTTGAGCATGGATTTCTCCGGTTTGGCGCCCCGCAAACGCTCTTAAGGCTAAGCTTGTTCCATGCGCACGGCGGCCTTGGTGGGCTCCTGGCCTTGCTGCAGACGGGCATCCAGCGATCTCCGGATCACGCCCGGGTCGGTCACCTCGGTGTCGCGCAGCTGTCGGGCCTCTTGGGTTGCGAGAAGATCGCTGCCCCTGCTCTCCCGCTTGTCGCCGGAACCGCGCCCGAGCGGACCGGCTGCCTCGATAACCTCAGGAAGGTTCCTGCCGAGAGGCAGATGGATCGCGTTCTCCGCAGCAGTCAAGCAGCTGAAATATGCGTGACCAGCACGCGACACTTGAATCGTGTCATCTAGCGGACAAAGGCTTGTGTTGCGCTCTAGAGTTCCGAGCAGACCACTTGACTTCTGGAAGTAACTATCCCGTTCGTACGTACTATACGTAAAGGGGTGTCAAATGAGCGAGACCACAGCCATCTCACGGAACACTCGCATCGAACGGGCTGTCGAGGTCGCGGCCGCCTACGTGGCGAACAACAGCGTTCCGGCCGCTGAGTTGCCAGTTTTGATCGCCAACATCTACTCTGCACTATCCGGCCTCGACCAGGGTGGAGCATCCGAAGCTCCGGCAATCGAGAAGCCGACACCAGCTCAGATCCGGAAGTCGATCACGCCCGATGCGCTGATCAGCTTCATCGACGGCAGGCCCTACAAGACGCTCAGGCGCCACCTTGGCGCGCATGGGCTGACCTTCCAACAATATCGCGAGCGCTACGGCCTGCCTCGGGATTACCCCTCAGTGGCCGCCAGCTACTCCGAGCAGCGCTCCGCAATGGCTCGCAGTATCGGCCTGGGCCAGCCGCGCCAGAAGACGGCTGCGAAATCCGCACGCCCGGTCGAGACCGTCGCCGGGGCCTCGGAGGCGCGCCGGCGCAGGAAGGCCGCTTGAGGCTCTCGGCCCGACTGAGCTGGCGATGGCTGTGCCGTCCCTGCTACAGCGGTAGCTCCCCTTGCTGATGCGCCCGGGGTGTTCGCGACCCCCACGGCGCTGTTGCGGGCGGACACGCGGCGACAGGCGGTGTGCGGGCCAGTTCCCCGCGCGCCGCCCGCGATGCCTCGGCCGAGCGGTCGCGTGAGGGTCGGCGTGGCGGGGGAACTGGACACCGCAAGCGCCGGCCCATGGCCTGTCACTGCAGCTGTCGCGTGACGGCGTTGGCGCGGATCCAGCCGGGCGCCAGGATGTCGCCGGCTTCGGTGATGATCCACGGCTGGGCGTCGCCAGCAGCCATAGCCTCGGTCGCGGCCGCAAGCGCCGCGCGCAGGGTCGGAAAAGAGTGACCTTGCGCAGTATGGGCCGGATTGCGACTGGACCAGAGGGTGAGTTCGGCGGGCTTGTTGAGGTCGGACGATGTCATGGGCGTGCTCCGCTCGGTCAGAGCGAGGCCTGTGTTGTGCGTGTCAAGGGCGGGCTACGGCTCGTAGGCGAATGCGCCCGGCCTATGGCACGGTGAGGTACGCTCGCAGCCCACAAGACATGGGTGTAAGCTGCTGGAGACTCAAGCTCTCTTGGGCTGTGGCCGGGGCACGATAATCTCGACACTCTGGCCGGTCATAGGATTGAGGATCGGCATGGCGGCCGTCTCCGGTGAGTGTGCCGGCAGAACGTTGGGAGGTGCCGGCGGGATCACGGCGGCCCGTGCAAGTGCGCACAATTGGTGAACGGTCCGTTCACCTTGGTTCCTTGTCGGCTGCCGAGCCCTCCGTTGCTCGAACGGCCGAGTTAGCGCCGCAGTGCCTCGATCCAGGCTTTCACCGGATCTACGACAAACGCCACATACGCCGCCCACGTCCGCGCCCAACCACCCAAGGGCAGGTCGGCATCTGGCCGGGCCGCCATCAGGGCTGCCACGTAGGCATCCTCGTGCGGCTTGCACTCGTCCAGGGCGTTGCGTTCGCGTCCCGCCCGGCTGCCGTGCTCGGGCTGACGATCGTACGCTTGGCGCACGCAACCGTGCCAAGCCCGCTCGAGAGCCGGCAGGCCGGCCGGCTCAGCCGCCAGGGCCGAGACCGGCCCACTACCGGTGAGCGCGACGACCAAGGCCAAGCCCCGGATGTGAGCCGACCGGCTACTCATCGTGGGAAGCGCCGGCCGACTGCGCGTCGATCGAGGCAGAGGCCAAGAATGTATCGCCTGTGGCCTGACGCAGCTCGTGACGGGCCACGCCATCCGCCAGTGCCGCCAAGGCAGCCATCAACACCAGGGCGAGGGCAACTCGGATCAGGATCGGACGGGTCTGCATAGGCGGCATCCAGGGACACCACTGCGTAGCAGAGGCACGTCAGCCCGGCTGCCGCGCCCAGGGCACACCGGGTACGGAATGCGAACACCCCGCCCTGCTGCCTAGGAACGGAAACACCCTTTTTCACACCAGAATCGTGTCCGCACGCCCAATTGTCCGCCGAACAGATCCTCGGAAGCGGAGCAGTTCGTCCGGGTATTCGCTTCGCCGTCCGCGGCCTCACAGGATGTGGCGTAGATCTGTTCCACGGTATCGAGGACCGAGTTTCGATACAGCGGAAGGTGCTGGCGTCCTGCCCCTGGCAGGCGGTCAGCATGCTTCACAGGGCGGCCAGCGCCAGTAGGGTCTTGAGGCGTATGGCGAACCGTCAGGTCGCGGTGCCGCTCCAGGCTGCCGCTGGCCGGAGGCGGCGACGGCTGCAACATCTGCCGATCGGGCCCGAGCGGCCGCTGTCGCAGGGGCAATTGCGACTGAGCTGGCGCGTGCAGTCCACCAGCTCGGCGAACGAGGGCAGGCCGTAACCGCTGAAGCGCTCTACCCGCAGGCATGCCACAACTGCATCGAGGCGCTCCAGCTGCGCGCTGCAGCCGGCGCCGAGCGATACCTCAGGACCGAAGGACGGGCCGGATCAGATGATCTTCTCGTTTCCTGAGCGACAAGCCGCGACTGCCGCGGTCGAGGGGAACGCCTCGACTCCGCCCTAACCGGCCTCCATCTTGCGCGCATGCCCGGGCAGCAAGGCCGAACATACGAGCCGTCTACGTCCGCAGGGGGTTCCTGGCGTAGCGACTTGCAGGCTCGGCGCCCCCTGTCTCTGATGGAGACCGGCTTCGAGCGGCGACGCGGCTTCGGCCCGAGCTCGGCATTCCAGAGGAGAGGCCCATGAAGAGATTTCTCGTCCTGTATCTCGTGCCTTCCTCGGTCGTCGAGAAGTGGAAGAGAACGGATCCGGAGTCGCGTGGGCCGGCCGAGGAGAAGATGCGGGCGGCGTGGGACGATTGGATGCGCGAGCATTCCGGGACGGTGAGCGGCACCGAAGCCGGCGGCAAGACGAAGCGCATCTCGTCTGACGGCATCTCGGACACCAAGAACGACATCATGCTGTACGCGTTCGCCGAAGCGGAGTCGCACGAGGCGGCTGCGCGGATGTTCGAGCAACATCCGCACCTGCAGATCCCCAATGCCTCCATCGAGGTGATGGAGGTCAGGGCGATGACCGGCACGTGAGCGGTGAGCGTGCGGCTGACGCTCCGACCTAAGGCACGCCATCCCGGCCCGGCCTGAAGAGGGCTTAGCTGCGTCGCCGCAGCGCCCGCCCGAGGATCCGGACGTCGGAGGCCCGGTCAGGGCCGACGTCGTCCCCCGGCGCGGGCCCAACTAGGGGGGGCGGCTCGCTGCGTTGGGATCAGCGCTCCCGGGTTCGATGAGGTGGTCAGAGAGGGGCAAAAGACCTCAGCCTTTGCGAATTGCCGCGCGGGTCGTCTGTGACCTTTGACAGCTGGACCTTGATCAGGGGATGGCACGGCAAATCGTCGGGAGAGTCCTTGCCGACATGCCGATCCGCACGGTCTAGGAGCGCTTGACGGAGGCGCGCGCTCGGATGGCTGTGGCGTCGGCTTCCCAGAGTGATTGCCGTCACAGTACGCACCGGCCCCCCGGTTCAGAGTGCCCCCTCGCCCCCAAGTCGTCTCGGCACGGGACGACAGAGCAGGGAGCCCGATCATGGACCCGTTCGCTCTTATCGATGCCATGCTGGAGCGCCCCGCGCGTTCTCACCTCGTCTCGGCTCTGGACCTGTTCGATGCCGTTCGGCAGGCTTTGATGGACACGCCCGGATACGATCGGCACATGCGGTTGGCGGAGCAGTTTCGATCCGCCGACGGCTGCTTTACGGCCTTCTGCATCCGCGACGAGGCGCTCGGGAGCGCCAGCAAGACCGGCGTCAGTTTCGTGCTGGCCGACATGGAAAGCCTGTCGGAGAGCAGATTGCGGGACGGCTTGGCCGCCGTCATGACGAAGCTTGTCGGCAGGTTGCTGCATGAGCGCGGTTTCGGCGGTGGGACCGCCATCGCCTGAGACCGGGCGGGCGCACCTCAGCAGCTTCATCGTGCGGCTCATAGGGTTGGCGGGCATATCACCGCGACCGCGGGCGGGCATCCGATCCACTTGGGCGCGTTCGTTCGGCGCGAGGAGGCCCGCCGCGGGAGCGATGTGCTGGCCGCGTAGGCGATGTCACGGCCGAACCGGACCACCACGATCAGGGTGATCAGGGCAGTGCCATGGGGCCAACACGCTGACACACCTTGTGCTCCCCCGAGAACGTATCAGCCGCTCTTCGCCGCGAACTCCCAGACCGGCACGCCCCATTGCTGGCCCGGTCCGTTCCGATAGGCCGAGGTTCGCTCGAACAGGATCCGGTTGGCCTCGACGCTGCGCACCGGCTCGGCACCGATCATCAGCGCGCCGCAATAGTCCACCCGGATCGTGCCGTGCTGCGGGTGGACGCCGAACAGCTGCGGCGCTGTCCAGCCGAGCCGGTACGCCTCGGCACCGAACTGGTCGCAGAAGCCCAGCGCGCTCTCACGGATCCCGGCCCACTTGGTCGGCGCGAGATGCCGGCATGGCGAGGCGTGCGGGGACAGGCGCTCGATCTGGTCGCGCCACGAGGCGACGGCGGGCGGGAGGTCGGACATGCCGGACGCCGTACGGCCGAACGGTTGCCGAAGCGGAAATCCCGCCGCGGCCAACCGGGCGGGCGGAGTGGGTGCGGCTCTGGGTCTGGGTTGGATGTGCTCGAAGCTGCGCAGTTCTCGATGACAGTCTAATTCGCACTATCTCGACTTGTCAGCGGCTGAAAGGTCTATAAGATCTGTGCAGTTCGACCACGGGCGGATTCATAATGCGAATTCTGCCGACGCGCGATGGCTCTTGGACTGTCCATCGGGGTGCCATCGCAGTCATCACCGGTTTGATCCAGCTGCTCGAAAGGGGCCGACAGCGGGCTGTTGATTGTCCTGTTGCCCAGGATGCTGTGGCAGCCCTGCACGCCAACGGGATCATGGTGACTCCATGCGGGGACGAGTTTCAGCACTGGCAGATGGGCGACTTCATCATGACGGATGCCGATCTGGTCCGATTTGCCGTGAGCAGGGGGCTCATAGCCGGCGATTAGGTAGCCGCGTTTGTCCTCTCCAGGAGGTACCTCTATGAGCGCAAACACGCCGGCCCACCGCCGTCAGGGCGAGGACGTCGACACAACGGATCAGCTCAGCAGCCCGGTCCTGCTTGGCATGGCGGTGGCCAGCTCGGTCGTGGCCGCCCTGCTGATCCGGCTGGTGATCGGGTAGAGACGAGAGCGCATACGAAAAAGCCCGCTGCGGTGAACCGGGCGGGCAGAAGGTGGAGTCTCGCGAGGAACGTCGCGTGACTCGGACCAGCGCCAAGCGGTTCCATCAGGTGAGCCCACGGCGCCGGGGCCGGATCTGCCGCCCTGAACTGGCGCACCGTCGAGTAGCGGCGTCCAGAGTAGCCCGCCGCGGGATTTCGCGGGCGCGGCGGCTTACGTGGGTCGACCCAAGGTGCATCGTAAGGGGGGTAACAAGCACCTTCCCCGATCCAACTACCAATCCAGCATGACGCCTCCCTGCGGGTCGATGTTGATCTAGCGCAAGCAGGTCTGCCGATTGGATGGTGGCGCATCACCAAATTGCGCGCCGGGCCGGGTTCCGGGCAATCAAAAACCCGCCGCAGCGAGGCCGGGCGGGTTGAGGTGGCGCCGGGTCTAGAGCACCAATTCTAGAATACCATATCCAAGCATATCGGTGCCAGCATACAGAGCTGCTAAGCCTGACGGGCGCAACAGATTGTCAGGAACTAACCCACATCACTGTCGTTGAAACAGGCCTAGACAAGAAAACGGCCACCCAGGTGAGCGGCCGAAAGTCTAGGGAGGAAATGCCCAGTGACAGGGCCGCGATGCCGCACGCGTATCGCACCGCAGTACAGTAAACGCCGGCCGGGCGCTTCGTTCCCGGCTGGCGAACTCTGTATTGATGCAAGTTGAGGCCGGATTATGGCCCGGCGGGCTCACGGCCAGCCTGCCCAAATCCTGACATCGCATTCCGCTGGGCGATGTACGCCCTATTGATGCGTGCGACGGCGATTCGGTTCGGGCCTGCGGCAAGAGATCTGCTGCCGTGACTGGTGGTGCCCGATCCACTAATCCCAAGAGGCCACGCGGCGGCTCAGCGCCCTGGCGATCCCTTGCCGTCCCCGCGGTACCCGGCGCAGCGACGTACGCTCCAGAGCGGCGACAGCAAGCCCGATCCCGGCGGATACGCCCGACAGGCTGATGAGAAAGCCCGCGGTGATCATTCGGCCCCCGGCCCACTGACAGCGCCGGCCGCAGCGGCGCCCAGTGCGGCTGCCACGGCGGCGAGGATGGCGGCTTCGATCATGGCTGAGGCCCTGGCTGATCCTGGCCAGCTGCAGGTCCAAGCCCGCGCGGCACCGGCAATAGCTTGCTGGCCGACGGTTAACGGATCGTTAAATCTGGTTTGCTGCGTCCCCAGTGAGCCAGCTCCGCTGTCCATGAGGGAGTCGGCTCTTCCTCCCGGTTGCGGTGCGGGGACCGTTCTGCGTCATGAGGATGAAGGCGGTGTTCATAACCGCCGGGCCCGATCTGCTTCTCCGGCCGCGACTGCCTCGACCTCGACTGCAGCAATGATGTTCTCCCGTTCCGCGACCTGACGAAGGGCACTCCCGGCGGGCATGCCGTCGTGCTCGGCCATCGCCGGCATGAGATCGCGCCGGTACGCTTCAGGCGCTCAAGGGGGATGTGGAGCTATTCGGACATGGTCGGACTCAGCCCGGCGCGCCGGTCGCGGCCGAGAAATGCGCGTCCGAGTGGCAGTTGATGGCGATATCTGGCTAAGCCGACGGAAGCCACGAGAGCGCAACTTGTACGCGGACTGCAGGCCGGTCTCGGATGGCCC
Organism: Methylobacterium sp. CM6257; assembly: GCF_054611515.1. Lineage (NCBI taxonomy): Bacteria > Pseudomonadati > Pseudomonadota > Alphaproteobacteria > Hyphomicrobiales > Methylobacteriaceae > Methylobacterium > Methylobacterium sp. CM6257. The sequence goes on along the minus strand of NZ_CM137735.1, from coordinate 2,206,333 downwards.
GCGAGGTACAGACAAATCCCGCACCTCAGAAACAACAAAGCCCGCCAACGACTTGGCGGGCTGCTGTCAGGCAATTGGTGCCCAGGAAAGGACTCGAACCTTCACCTCTCGCGAGACTGGTACCTGAAACCAGCGCGTCTACCAATTCCGCCACCTGGGCTCGCCGTCGGCCATCGGCCGGCGACGGCTCCGTTTAGGCAACGGAGCCGTCGCCGTCAATCGGGATTTCAGCCTCTCGGCCACTCCCGGATGTCGACGAAGCGCCCGGCCACCGCCGCCGCCGCCGCCATGGCGGGGGAAACGAGGTGCGTGCGCCCGCGCGGACCCTGCCGGCCTTCGAAGTTGCGGTTCGACGTGGAGGCGCAACGCTCGCCCGGCCGCAGCTTGTCCGGGTTCATGCCGAGGCACATGGAACAGCCCGGCTCCCGCCAGTCGAAGCCAGCTGCCTTCAAGATCCTGTCAAGACCCTCGGCTTCCGCCTGCGCCTTCACGAGGCCGGAGCCCGGCACGATCATCGCCGAGACGCCCTCGTGCACCTTGCGGTCGCCGACGATGCGCGCGACCTCGCGCAGGTCCTCGATGCGCCCGTTCGTGCAGGAACCGATGAAGATCCGATCGAGGGTGATGTCGGTGATCTTGGTGCCTGGCGTGAGCCCCATATAGGCCAGCGCCTTCTCCTTTGACTGCCGCTTGTTCTCGTCGGTGATCTCGGACGGGTCCGGAATGCGGCCCTGGACCGAGATCACGTCCTCGGGGCTCGTCCCCCAGCTCACCAGCGGCGGGAGGTTCGCGGCGTCGAGGCGCACTTCACGGTCGAAATCGGCGCCCGCATCGGTGACGAGGCTCTCCCAGTACCGGCGCGCCGCGTCGAAAGCCGCGCCCTTGGGGGCCTTCGGCCGGTCCTTCACGTACGCGAAGGTGGTCGCGTCGGGCGCGACCATGCCGGCCCGGGCGCCGCCCTCGATGGACATGTTGCAGATCGTCATCCGCCCCTCCATCGAGAGGGCGCGGATCGCCTCGCCGGCATATTCGATGACGTGGCCGGTTCCGCCCGCGGTGCCGATCTCGCCGATGATCGCCAGGATGATGTCCTTCGCGGTCACCCCCGGCGGCAGCGTGCCGTCGACGGTGACGCGCATGTTCTTGGCCTTCCGCTGCACCAGCGTCTGGGTGGCGAGGACGTGCTCGACCTCCGAGGTGCCGATGCCATGCGCCAGCGCCCCGAAGGCGCCATGCGTCGAGGTATGCGAATCACCGCACACGATGGTCTGGCCGGGCAGCGTGAAGCCCTGCTCGGGGCCGATGATGTGGACGATGCCCTGGCGCCGGTCGAGGGCGTCGTAGAACTCGATGCCGAAATCGCGCACGTTCTCGGCGAGCGCCTCCAGCTGGGTGCGGCTCTCGGGGTCGTCGATGCCCTTCGTGCGGTCCGAGGTCTGGACGTTGTGGTCGACCACCGCCAGCGTCTTCTCCGGATGGCGCACCTTGCGGCCGGCCGCGCGAAGTCCCTCGAACGCCTGCGGGCTCGTCACTTCGTGAACGAGGTGCCGGTCGATGTAGAGGAGGCTGGAGCCGTCCGGCTGGACATCGACGACGTGGTCGTCCCAGATCTTGTCGTAGAGGGTGCGCGGGCTGGTCATCGGTTTTCGTCTTCAGGGATGGGGCGGTGCATGGCTCTCGCGATGATGCGTCGTCCTTAGTAGGCATCGCGCGCGGTTTTCGAAAGGGGCGAGCCCTGTTCCGGTCAAATGGCCGCCCGGTGCCGGCGGCCGGATGTCACCGCCGCGCCGCCGCCCCGACTGGCGCCGCACCCTGCGCAGGCCGTATGCCGGGAACGGGAGCCGGCCGCACCGGCGGCCGGCCGAGAGAGGCCGCGCAACGGCCTGATGTGGGAGTGAACGATGCCTGATGCACCGGCCGAGATCCTGATCCTGCGAAAGATGCACCCGCTCGTCGAGACCGCCTTCGAGGGACGGCTCACCGTGCATCGACTGGCGGGAGCCGTGGACCCGGAGGCGATGCTGGCCGAGATCGGCCCGCGGATCCGCGGCCTGTGCGTCGGCGGCCAGGTCGGCGTCGATGCGGCCCTGATGGACCGGCTGCCGAACCTCGAACTCATCGCGAATTTCGGGGTCGGCTACGACGCCGTCGACGCCGTGGCGGCGCATCGGCGCGGCATCATCGTCACCAATACCCCGGACGTGCTCACCGACGAGGTCGCCGACCTCGCGGTGGGACTGGTGCTCGCGACCCTGCGGCGGCTCCCGCAGGCTGACCGCTACCTGCGTGCCGGCCACTGGCCCAAAGCCCCTTTCCCGCTCACGGCCTCCCTGCGGGGGCGGCGGGTCGGCATCCTCGGGCTCGGCCGGATCGGCCGTGCGGTCGCGATGCGCCTCGAGAGCTTCGGCGTCGAGATCGACTATCATGGCCGCCGCCGGCAGGCGGATGTGCCCTACACCTATCACGACAGCCTGATCGGTCTCGCGCGGGCGGTCCACATCCTGATCGTGGTGGCGCCCGGGGGCGCCGATACGCGGGGCCTGGTAGATCGAGCTGTGCTGGAAGCGCTCGGCCCCGAGGGCATCCTGATCAACGTCGCCCGCGGCAGCCTCGTCGACGAGGCTGCGCTTATCGCCGCGCTGAAGGCGGGCACCATCCTGGGGGCCGGCCTCGACGTGTTCGAGAACGAGCCGCATGTGCCGGAAGCCTTGGCCGCCCTCGACAACACGGTCCTTCTCCCGCATGTCGGTTCGGCCTCGGAGCACACCCGTGCCGCGATGGCGCAGCTCGTCGTCGACAACGTCGTCTCGTGGTTCGAGGGGCGGGGCCCGCTGACGCCCGTCACCGAGACGCCCTGGAGACCGACCGCGTGAGACCGTCACAGGCCGCCCTGCTGGCCACCCTGGCCCTGATCCCATGGCCGGCGGCGGCCCAGGACACGTTTACGCCAATTCCCGATCCGGGTACCCCGGCGGAGGCGCCCGCGCCGCTCGCCGCTCCTCCGGCCCCGCCCAGCCTGCCCGAGAAGCTCGGGGAGGTGCCCGGAACCTGGGATCTGTCCCGCGACGGCACGAACCGTCGCTGCGTGATGACGCTCACCCTCGACAACGGCGAGGCCGGCCGGCGGGTCAATTTTCCGGCGGGCTGCCGGCGTGCCCTGCCGGTCATGAACGGAGTCGCCGGATGGCTCTTCGTCGACGGGGCGGTGCGCCTCGTCGACCGCAACGTGCGTCCGATCCTCGATTTCGCCCGACGGCCGGACCAGCGCAGCCTCGTCGCCCGGGCGGAGAGCGGCGAACACTACAGCCTCGTTCCCCTCGACATCGCGGCGATGCGTCCGGGTGGCGCGACGGCGGACGCCCTCGGGATCGGGACCGAGCCGGCCCCGGCAGCCGCCGCGAGCCCGACCCAGCTGAAGGCTGCGGCTCCGGTTCCGGCCGAGCTGCAGCCCGCCTCGACGGCGACGGCCGGTCCAGCACCGGGCGTCTACGCCCTGGATCGGTTCCAGGCGCGCGATACCTGCCGGATCACCCTCGACGGGACCGGCGGCGGCGTCCGCATCGTCCCCGGCTGTCACGACGGCGGCCTGGAGGTGTTCGATCCGATCCGCTGGCGCTACGCCAACGGCCGCATCACGCTCACCGCCAAGCGCGGCCACAGCCTCGACCTGGTCCCGAACGGCGACGGCCGCTGGCGGCGCGACCCGGAGGTGGGGACCACCTTCATCCTGCGCCGCGTCGACTGAGCGCGGCGCAAAGCGGCTAGCGGGATCCTCCGCGGCCGTCCTGGACCGGCAGCATCCGCTCCAGCAGGCCGTCGCGGCGGATCACGAGGTGCCACGCCGTGCCGGCGATGTGCAGGAGCACCAGGGCGTAGACGAACCACTGCCCGACGACGTGGATCGCCTCGGCCACATTCTGGGCCGCGTCGTCCTTCGGCAGGCCCGGGACGGTGAACAGCCAGAAATACGGGGTGTCGCGGCCCGAGAACGCGCTCAGCAAGTAGCCGCTGACCGGCATGATCAGGAAGATTGCGTAGAGCAGGTAGTGGTTGATGCGGCCGATCAGCGTCAGGAGCCGCGGCGCCTGAGGATCCGGGGGCGCGGGCCGGATCATCCGCCAGACGATCCGCAGCACGACGATCGCCAGGATGGTAAGGCCGACCGATTTGTGCAGCACGAACATGCTGCCCTTGGCCGGCGAAGGCGGCAGGCTGATCGCCACCCAGGCCAGCGGTAGAATGGCCAGCACCAGGGCCGCATTCAGCCAGTGCAGCACCTGCGAGACGGGATGATAGCGCGGCAGCCCGGAGGCCGTGACGTAGGTGGCGGGATGCGGCGCGGGCGCAACCTTGCCGGCCGTGATCGGAGAACCTGACATGATCCCTCGCGGGTAAGCGTGGCCCGCGCGGGGATCTAGGGCTGCCGACCGCTCGGGGGAGTATACCGCTACTCGGGTGGCCGGGCCTCGCCCGCGCCCCGCACCCCGAGCAGGGCCGCCAATTCGCTTGCCGCCGCGCCGAGCCGGGCCGCGACGGTCTCGTCGATGATCCGCCCGTCCACCATGTCGTCGGACCCCGCATAGACGGATGTCGGTGCCACATGGGCCGCGAAGAACCCGAACAGCGGCCGCAATCCGTGCTCGACCACCAGGGCGTGGCGCAATCCGCCGCCGGTGGCAGTCAGCGCCACCGGCATTCCGGCCATCCGAGCGGGGTCGACGAAGTCAAAGACGTGCTTGAACAGCCCGGCATAGCCGCCTTGGTACACCGGCGTTCCGACGATCAGGGCGTCCGCGCCTTCGATGGCCTCGATGAGCTGGCGGGCCGGCTCGGACAGCGCGTCGCGCTGCGTGGCGCCGAGGCCGGGACCGGCGTCGAGCAGGTCGTAGACCGCGAGATCGATCCGGCGCAGGCGCCCGAGCTCGGCGCCGAGCGCCTCCACCAGGATGCGGGTGCGCGAAGGCCGCTTGGAGCTGCCGGAAAAGGCGACGACGCGGGGACGGCTCGGCGCAACGCTCGACTCGACACTCACCAGAAAACCTTCCGCCGCAGCACGCCCCGACGCGGGACATCGAACACCCTGGCGCATGCCCGGCACGCGACCCGAACCGCGCCGAGGGTAGCGCATTCCGGCCCCGGATGAACCCTCGGCCGTGCGCGTGCCGCGGCCGCGACGATCGGTCGGCCCGCCGCCTCAGGCCCGCAGCCGCCAGACATGGCTGCGCTTGATCTCGGCATCCTCCAGGGACCGCGAGACCGGCACCGCGTAGGTCGCCAGGCAGTCCAGCCGCTCGTGCGGCAGGTAGGTGCGGCCCGGATCGCCGATCAGCACCGTGACGCCCCGCGCCTGCAGGCCGGAAAGCCAGCCGGTCACAGCCTCCGCCAGATCGCGCTCATAGAAGACATCGGCCGCCAGCACGAGATCGGCCTGCGGCTCGGTGCCGAGGAGATCGGTCGAGACCGGATCGATGAGCCCGGCGACGCCGTTGGCGGCGGCGTTCAGGCGGATCGCCGCCATGGCGAACGGGTCCAGGTCGCTGGCGGTTACGTGCCGCGCCCCCGCATGGGCCGCCGCGATCGCCACGAGACCGGATCCCGATGCGAAATCCACGACCCGGGCGCCGCCGGCAATCGCGGGATGGTCCAGGATGTAGCGGGCGAGCGCCTGTCCGCCCGCCCAGGCGAAGGCCCAGAACGGCGGCGGCAGCCCGATCGCCTGCAGCTCATCCTCGGTCTTCTGCCACAGTTCAGTCGCCTCGTCGGCGACGTGCAGATGGATCTCGGGCGCGTGAGGGACAGGCCGCAGGCGGGTATTGGCCCGGATGAAGCCGGCGGGATCGTCGGGGGCGCGCATGTCAGGCCTCCAGCAGGTCGCGCCAGACGGCGCGGACGCCGTCGGAGACCGCAGCCTCGGTGAAGCCGCCGGTTTCGATCCGCGCCCGCGCCGCCGCTCCGAGGCCGGCCACGAGCCCGGGGTCGCCGCTGAGGCGCACCAGGGCGTGCGCCAGGGCCGGCGCGTCGCCCGGCGGGACGAGCAGCCCTTCGACCCCCTCGCGCACCAGGCTGCGGCAGCCCGGAACATCTGACGCGACCAGCGCCCGGCCGCAGGACGCCGCTTCCAGCAGCGTCCGCGGGAGCCCCTCCCCGCCTCGGGACGGCAGGCACGCCACGTGATGGTCGGCCCAGACCGCGGCGACGTCGGTGGTAGGCCCGTGCCAAGCGACGCCGTCACGGCTCCAGTCCCGCAGCGTCGCCTCGGCGATGGCGCGGCGGTTCGACGGGTCCGGTGCGCCGTACAGGGCGAGTTCCACCGGTGCCCCCTGCGCGCGGGCGAGGCGCACCGCCTCCACGGCGACATCGATCCCCTTCGACCAGAGCATGCGGGAGACCACCGCGACCCGGAGCGGCGGCATGGCCGGCAGTGGCTGCGGCCGGTAGGCCGTGGGGTCGACCCCGGCGCCCCCCACCACGGTCACCGACTGCTCCAGGGGATCGAGGCCGAGGGCGCGCGCGTCGTCCGGGTTCTCGAACAGGAAGCGGGTGCGCGTCGAGGCGAGCGGGCCCCGGATCAGGGCCCGCAGGGCGAGCCGAGCGGCGCGCCCGATCCGGTCGCTCCGGGCACCCATGAGACCGAGACCGGTCAGCGCGTAGACGCGGGCCGGGATACCGGCCAGCGCGGCCGCCGTGCCGCCGACGAGGATCCCACGCAGGGCGATGCAGTGGACGATATCGGCGCGCAGCGCCTTCAGGATCGCGGCGAGCTGCCCGGCCGCGTAGCCGGCGGCCATCGGGTTGAGGCTCGCCCGCTCGGCCTCGAGGGGCACGACCCGCGCGCCCGTCGCCTCGATGGCGGCGCGGTGCGCCCGCACCCGGGTCACGACGGCGACCGAGAGTCCCATGGCGATCGCGGCCCGCGCCAGCGGCAGGAAGTGTGAGGCGAAGAACCAATCCTCGGTCACCACGAAGACGAGGCGACGCATCGGTACGGGCAGGGTTTCGCGGGCGATGTCGGCGTCCATGGGCTCCCTCTAACACGCCGCCGCGAATCGTCCTGCGACTGATGCGCTGGCCCGGAACGGCACTCCCGCGCGGCCGGTTGACCAAGGCCTTCCCGCCGGGTGCCGAGCCCGGCGGCGTACACGGGAGCGGCGGGTCATGGCGTGTGACGAGACGGCAGTGAGCGGCGGAAACCTGCGCGCCGCGGCCGAGGAGGCGGGGCTGGTCTATGTCGACGACAGCCGGCCGGGCCTGACGCGCAGGCGCAGCGGCACCGGATTCCGCTACCTCGACGCGAAGGGCGCCCCGGTCCGGGATAAGGCCGTGCTGGATCGCATCCGGTCGCTGGCGATCCCGCCGGCCTACACGGATGTCTGGATCTGCCCCCGGAGCAACGGCCATATCCAGGCGACCGGCCGGGACGCCAAGGGCCGGAAGCAGTATCGCTACCACCCGGAGTTCCGGCAGGCCCGGGAGGCGAACAAGTTCTCGCGCATCATGGCCTTCGCGAACGCGCTGCCGGGCATCCGCCAGCAGGTCGACGCCGACATGCGGCGCCCGGGCCTGTCGCGGGAGAAGGTGCTCGCCACGGTGGTCCATCTCCTCGAGACCACGCTGATCCGCGTCGGCAACGACGATTATGCCCGCACCAACAAGAGCTACGGCCTGACCACCCTGCGCGATCCCCATGTCCGGATCGAGGGTGCGGCCCTGTCGTTCCGCTTCAAGGGCAAGAGCGGCAAGACCTGGGATGTGTCCCTGAAGGACCGGCGGGTTGCCCGGATCGTGAAGGCCTGTCAGGACCTGCCCGGACAGGAACTCTTCCAGTACCTGGATGCGGACGGCGCGCAGCGCGACGTCACCTCCTCGGACGTGAACGCGTATCTGCGCGAGATCACCGGCGAGGATTTCACCGCCAAGGACTTCCGGACCTGGGCCGGCACGGTTCTGGCGGCCCTGGCGCTGCGCGAGTTCGAGAGCTTCGACAGCGAGGCGGGGGCCAAGCGCAACATCCGGGCGGCGATCGAGAGCGTCGCGGGCCGCCTCGGCAACACGCCGACGATCTGCCGCAAGTGCTACATCCACCCGCAGGTGCTCGACTGCTACCTGGAGGGCGGCCTGCTGTTGCAGGTGAAGGACGCGGTCGAATCGGAGCTGAGCGAGGACCTGTCACGCCTCCGGCCGGAGGAGGCGGCGGTTCTCGGCCTGCTCCAGGCGCGGCTCGCGGCGGCCGAGGACGGCGAGCGGATCAAACCGGCGCCGGGACGCGGCCGGAGCAAGGATAAGGCGCGGGGCAAGCCGTCAGCCAAGGCACCGGCCAAAAAGGTCGAGCGTGCCGGGAAGAAGAGGCGTGCTTCGGCACCCCCGCGGGCTGGCGCCGAGGCGCAGGTCGAAGCCGCCTGACCGGGGGCGGCCCCGCGCGGGGCCGCTCGGAACGCAGGGTCAGTGCCGGGACTGGTTGTCGTTACCCGACGGGGAGCGGCTGTCGGTGCCGCGTCGGGCCTGATCGCCGCTGTCCACCACCGGCGCCAGCCCGAGCTGGCGGGCGAGCGATACCAAGTCCTTCAGCCGCCCGGTCTGGGTCTTCCGGCGCAGGTTGAGCCGATGGGTCTCCACCGTGCGCACGCTCAGCGCCAGGCGCCGGGCCACCTCCTTGTTGCTGAAGCCCGAGCTGAGGAACCGCAGCACCTCGGCCTCGCGCGGCGTGAGCCCGAGACCGTCCCCCTGCTCGGCCGGCATCCCGGCCGGCTGCTCAGGCGGAACCAGGCAGTCCGATCCTTCCGCGAGGGCGAGCAGCGCAGCCCCGAGTTCCCGCGGGGATTTCGAGCGCGCCACGAAGGCGTCGGCGCCAGCGGCCAGGAGCGCACGCAGGTCGTCGGCGGTCAGGGCTCCGAAGGCCACGAGCGTCCGGAGTTCGGGCTGGCGCTCCTTCAGGCCGGCGATCCGGGCGATCCCGTCCGCGAGCCGGATCTCGTCGAGGAAGACCAGGGCAACCGCGTTCCCGGCGCTCGCCTGATCCAAGTCCTCTTCGCCGATCGTGTGGAACTCCGGCATGTGCTCCAGAGTGGCGCGAACAGTCGCGCTCAGGTCCTGCGGTTCATCCAGGATCAGGACGCCAACGGCCGTACTCATGACCTCGCACCTCTTTACTCCCGGCTTGATACAGGGGGCCGGGATCGGGAGCGAAGTTCCAAGATCCATTCCAGGAACCTGTGGTGAATATTAATCTTTATATTGGCAAAATTGCGAGATTTCCGGCACTATTCTGCCTTGCGGTGCTCCGGACTGGGACAAGCCGTGATTCGGCGAATCTGAGGTGTGTCGATACGGGGCAGCGCGGCTGTTTCAGCGCGCGACAGTGAAGGCCCCGCCCTGGTACGGAACGACGCGGTTGCGGCCGCCGCTCTTGGCCGCATACAGGGCGATGTCCGCGCGCTTGATCAGGTCCTCGATGCTGTCGTCGTCGATCCAGGTGCTGACGCCGAGGCTGCAGCTCAACCCGATCATGCCCATGCTGCCGCGGATTCGCAGGGCCTGGACGTTCGCGCGCATTCGCTCGGCCCGTGCGGCCGCTTCGGAAAGACAGCAGCCCGGAAGCACGATGCCGAATTCTTCTCCGCCGAGCCGGCCGGCAATGCCCTCCCCGGCGATCAGGTCGGCCACCGCCTTGATCGCCACGTCGCCGACATCGTGTCCATGCTCATCGTTGATCCGTTTGAAATGGTCGATGTCGAGCAGGATTGCCGAGATCCTGCCGGGGTGCCGATTCTGATCGGCCGCGCTGCGCGCCCGGTTGAAGAACGCGCGGCGGTTATAGGAACCGGTGAGCGGATCCGTTTCGGCGAGACGGATCAGTTCCTCCTGCATCGTGGTGAGGCGCTCGGCCGCGCGCAGCCGGGCGTTCAGTTCCTGGGCGCTGGGCGGCTTCTCGATGAAGTCGTCGGCCCCGCTGTCGAGGGCTTCGGCGAGGCTGCGGACATTGCGGGCTGACGACATCGTGATAACGTGCAGCGGTCCCCGTTCCTCCGAGAGCAGCCGCGCGGACCAGCAGAGTTCCAGCCCGCAGAGCGGACGCACCTCAAGGCTCGTGATCAGGACGCGGACCGAGGGGGTTGCGGCGAGAAATTGCAGCGCCTGCTCGGAATCCGTGAAAGCGTGCACGGCATGGCCCCGCGGCTCGATCAACGAGGCGATGATCTGAAGCACGACGCGGCTCGAATCGACGATGACGATCTGCATGACGCGGCTCGGAAGCGATGTCCATCGTGTACGCCGGAAGACTTAACTCACCCACAACGGGCCAAATTCCAGCATGAGCGTGGTGATAACCACTCCAGATCAGCGCTATATCGTCGTCCGTGGCCGTTTGTGGCGGCGCGCCAATCCTGGCCTGACGCCGGAAAGCCGGCAGGCGCTGGTCACCCGGCTGATGGCGGCGCGCCGGGCCGTGAAGGCGGCCAAACGGGCTGAGCGGGCCGGCGAGGCGGGCGCCGCGGACGCGCTCGCCACCGCCCGGGACGCGGTGGACGCGGTCAAGACCGCTCTGGGTGAGCGCGGTCCGGTCTGGTGGCAGGACGGCGCGCCCGACCTCAACCGGCGGCTGGTCCGCAATACGCCCTATGCCGAATGGTATGCCGCGCTCAGCGCCGGGGAACCTGAACAGCGATGACGCGCGCTCCTGTGGCACGGCTGTCCCCGGCCGCGCCGCGGCGTCGCCTCTCCGGGCTGGTGGCGTTGATGACCGTGAGCGTGGGCTGCGCCGCCGGTGGCGACGCGATGCCCGACACGGTCGGAATCCCGTAGGTGCCGTAGCTCCAGGGCGCCGGGACGATCTGGGTCGGGCGGGGCACCCGCGTCAGAGGCGCGCCGATATAGGTTCCGCGCACGAACTCCCCGGCGAAACCGTCATCGCCCGCATAGGCCGGCACGTAGACCTCGCCACCGCGGAAAGTCTGCGCCGAGGCCGGGGTGACCAGGGTGAGGGCGAGGAGCGTCAGAAGTGTCCGGGTCGCCATGGGACGGGCTCCGATGCGCGTCGGCGCGACCGGGTCGCGCAGGAAACAGGGGAACAGACCGGACCACCCGTCGTTCCGGGCCTCCAGCCGCGCAGACTGCGTAAGCGCCGCGCTATGCCCAGCCGGCTTGCCGCGGGGTGGTCCTCGGGGCCCTGCAGGGTCAGCGGCAGGTGGTGATCCGCCGGACGACCCAGCCCTCGCCCTCGATCCAGAGGCGGCGCCGCGCCCTGCTGCAGGTTGTGTCGTCCTCCCGCTCCACCGCGGCGGCCGGATGGACCTGGGAGCCGGCGTCGGCGACCTTGGTCTCGCTCGGTCCGGCCGCGGCCTGCGCAGCGAGGGGGGCGAGAAGGAGGACGGCGCTGGCCACGCCGGCTGCAATCATACGGATCTTCATAGCGGGTCAGAACGCTCTGCGGCCGTGCTTGGGGGATCGCTCCTTGAATGCGCGGGCGGCCGCTTCGGTTTCATCGGCGACCGTCGATGGTGTGGGCCGTCTTATCGCTGACCGGGGCCGCCGCGGCGCGGCGGCAGGTTCGGCGCGCGGCGCTTAGCTTTCCCGGCTTTCGCGGTTAAGGAGGAACAAACCCGGACACGACGGCGCCCGGAGGCCCCTGATCGGGGGCTGCGAGGTCCGGTCCACGAAGCAAGGGTTCATGAGCAAGCCGAAGCCTCCGACCAACGCGCTCCTGACTCCGGAGAAGCGCGCCGAGGACGTGGATCAGACGATCCGTCCGCTGAGCCTGTCCGAGTTTATCGGGCAGCGTGCGGCGCGGGCCAACATGCAGATCTTCATCGAGGCGGCGAAGAAGACCGGGCAGGCGCTGGACCACGTGCTGTTTGTCGGCCCGCCGGGTCTGGGCAAGACCACGCTCGCCCAGATTGTGGCGCGCGAGCTTGGGGTGAACTTCCGCTCGACCTCCGGGCCGGTGATTGCCAAGGCCGGGGATCTGGCCGCGCAGCTCACCAACCTGGAAGAGCGCGACGTGCTGTTCATCGACGAGATCCACCGGCTCAACCCGGCGGTCGAGGAGATCCTCTACCCGGCCATGGAGGATTACCAGCTCGACCTGATCATCGGCGAAGGGCCGGCGGCGCGCTCGGTCAAGATCGAGCTGCCCAAGTTCACGCTGGTGGGCGCCACCACCCGGGCGGGGCTGCTGACCACGCCGTTGCGCGACCGGTTCGGCATTCCGATCCGGCTGGAATTCTACGAGATCGACGAGCTGGAGCAGATCGTGGCGCGCGGGGCGCGGGTGCTGGGCCTGGGCATGTCGGCGGAGGGCGCCAACGAGATCGCCCGGCGCGCGCGCGGCACGCCGCGGATCGCCGGGCGTCTGCTGCGGCGGGTGCGGGACTTTGCCGTGGTGGCCGAGGCCGAGACGGTGACGCGGGCGATCGCCGACCGGGCGCTGCAGCTGCTCGACGTGGACGGGGCGGGTCTGGACGTGATGGACCGCAAGTACCTGAGCCTGATCGCGACCGCGTTCGGGGGCGGACCGGTGGGGATCGAGACGATCGGGGCGGCCTTGTCGGAGCCGCGGGATGCGATCGAGGACATCATCGAGCCCTATCTCATCCAGCGCGGCTTCGTGCAGCGCACCCCCCGCGGCCGCGTCCTCACCCGCCACGCCTACCGCCACATGCGCTTGCCCGAGCCTAAGCGGGATCCGAATGGCCAGTTCGGCTTCTTAAACGGGGACGAAGACTGACGTTGCCCGGTCCACTCTCTATGCGCAGGATTCAAGTCTGGATTTCGCGGCGGTCATAAGTCGTTGAGGTTGCTCCTGGGGGCGGCCGATGCGTGATTGTGCGCTGCGTCATGAGCAAGACCCTGTCGGCGCTGCAATTTTCTGCGGCTGTCGCGATACTATAGCCACGCTTGATCGCGCGGCGCGAACGAGATCTGGCGGTGAAAAATCGCCTCCCATCGTGGAACAGCGCCAAAACGCGCCAGTTGTGGAGGCGACCGCGCCAAGTCCGCGCGGCGCTGGCGAGGCTGTCGGGATCGAGGCCCTGCCCCTCGGCTCGCGACAGATCTTCGAGCCATCAAGAACAACGTCAGGGATAAACTTCCGCCATGAAGAAGATTACGCTTGCCGTCCTCGGCCTGTCAGCTGCCGCGTTGTCGGCGCCAGCCTTCGCGCAGGACGCCCTTCCGATCCGCGTGTCGCCCTTCGCCAATCAGGAAGGCGTCGGGGCCGCCGCGACCGAGACCCCCGCGTTCCGCGCCGAGGCTCTGCGGTCGGACGCTGCCAGCATCGAGGCGAGCCGCATCGCCCTCCAGCGTTCGCGCAACCCGCGGGTCCGCAACTACGCCAACCGCGTCCTCGTCGAGCGCAGGGCAACCACCGACGCGCTGCTGCCCCCCAACACCTCCCTGTCGCGCAACGGCTCCGTGGTCTCGGACAATCAGGGCATCCGGACCGACCTGAGCAACCCGGTCGGCCTTGTGCTTGCCCCGGTGACTGTCGCCGCCAACATCGGCACCGGGATCGTGGGCGGGGCCCTGGGCGCCGTCGGCCTCGTCGACAACAGCCCGGCCGAGCCCGGCCGCCGCGTGGCTCTGGGCGAGCGGGGGCAGGCTCGCCTGGCGCAGCTCCAGTCAGCGCCGAACGGTCGCGCCTTCGACCGCACCTACATCGACCAGCAGGCGCGCTCCGACGCCCGCACCCTCGCTCTGTACGATGCCTACGCGAAGTCCGGCGACAACGCTCAGGGCCGCCGGTTCGCCACCGAGGCCCTGCCCTACATCGCCGACGAGCACGCTCATTCGGCGAGCCTGGCGGCCCGCATCGGCGGCTGATCGCCGACGCAGACCCGACCACACGAGGGCCGCCTCGGCGGCCCTCGTCGTGTTGCGTCCGATCTCGGCGGGCCGCTAAAGGACCCGCATGAGCGCGTCCGAGCCCGTGATCAGTGACCCGGCGGAAGGTGGCGGCCCGCCGCATCGGCTGGGGGTACGCGTCTACTACGAAGACACTGATTTCTCGGGCTTCGTGTACCACGCCAGCTACCTGAGGTTCCTGGAGCGCGGCCGGACAGAGCTGCTCCGCGAACTCGCCGGCGACCAGTCCGACCTGCACCGCGAGGCCAGCGGACTCGTCTTCGTGGTGCGCCGGATGAGCCTCGACTTCATCCGCCCGGCTCGAATGGACGATCTGCTGATGGTCCTCACCCGCACGCGCGCTCTGCGCGGCGCTTCGATGCAACTGGATCAAGAGGTCCGCCGCGGCGATGAGCTTCTGGTTGCGGCGGAGGTCACGGTCGCCTGCGTTCGCGACGGTCGCGCGGTCCGCCTGCCGGATGCCCTGCGGCAGCGCTTCGCCTCCGCTCCGGCCGGTGAGCCGTCAGCCGGCCCGTGACGGATCGGTCTCGCGGATGACCCGGGCGAACGCGTTGACGATCGTCATCGCATCGTACTCGATCGAGACGAGCTGGTAGCCCATTCCGACCATCTCCCGTGCCCGTGCGGGCGACGGCGCGAAGGCGCAGGGAATCTTGCCCGCTGCCCGCGTCTTGCGCGCGATCTCGGCGATCGCGGCGCTGACGGCGGCACCGAGCGGATCGAAGGCCGCGCCCTTCGAAAGGGCGATCGATAGGTCGGCAGGACCCACCAGCACACCGTCGATGCCCGGCACGGCAAGGATCGCCTCGAGCTCCGCGATCGCCCCCTCCGTCTCGCACATGGCGATCGTCAGGGCGCGCCCGTTGGCCTCCGCGAGGTACTCGGAGCTGTCCCGGAGGCTCGATAGCCACATGGCACGGTCTGGGCCCCAGCTCCTCTGGCCGATCGGCGGGAACTTCGCGGCCGCGGCGAGGGCCCGGGCGTCCGCCACCGTGTTGATCATGGGGGCCACGACGCCGGCGGCTCCCGCATCGAGCATGCGCGAGACCATGGCGAAGTCGCCCACCGGCACGCGCACCAGAGCCGACTTTCCGGCGAGGGCCACCTCGGTAATCGCAGCGCAGCAGGATCGATAGTCGTAGGCTCCGTGCTGCTGGTCCAAGAGAACCGCGTCGAAGCCCGCCCGCGCCAGGGCGCCGGCCACCATCGGGTCCGCGATCATGGACCAGCCGAGGAACCGCGCCGGGCCGGTGGGCAGCAGGTCAGGCAGGCTGGGAACGGGGAGGGTCATGCGCGTCCTGTGTGCCTCGCAGGGCTCGCGACTCGGCGCCGCTGGGGGGACCATAAGGGAGCCGGTTTCGGCAGGTCCAGCCCGCTGCCCCCGTTCGAACAGCCGGATGCCTCAGGATCGCCGGGATCGAAACCGATCCTTAACCCTGCCGCGGCCTTAACGGAGCCGATGCCATGGCGGGGCGCGGGGGCCGCCGACGGCCCTTACTTTCGACAGATTCGCGGGCGACAGCGTTGAAATCGCTCACGGATCCGGCGGACGCGGGCCTCGCCCGGCGCATCGCGATCCGGAGCAGGAGACCTCGACGGATGAACCCAGCCGACGCGATGCAGGCCGCGCCTGTCGCCGACATGACGCTGCTCGGGCTGTTCCTGCAGGCCCACTTCGTCGTCAAGATCGTGATGATCGGGCTGCTCAGCGCCTCGATCTGGTGCTGGTCGATCATCGTCGACAAGACGCTCCTCTTCCGCCGGACCCGGGCCGAGATGGACGCGTTCGAGGACGCGTTCTGGTCCGGCCGCTCCCTGGAGGAGCTGTTCCGCTCGTTCAACGACCGGCCGGCCACGGGCCTCGCCGCCGTGTTCGTGGCGGCCATGCGGGAGTGGAAGCGCTCCTTCGAGGGCTCGGGCCGGCAGATCCAGTCTCTGTCGCAGCGCATCGAGAAGCAGCTCGACGTGACCATCCACCGCGAGGTCGAGCGGCTGGAATCGCGCCTCCTGTTCCTCGCCTCGATCGGCTCGGCGGGTCCGTATATCGGCCTGTTTGGCACGGTCTGGGGCATCATGACCGCGTTCACGTCGATCGCGGCCTCGAAGAACACATCTCTTGCGGTCGTCGCCCCCGGCATCGCCGAGGCACTGTTCGCCACCGCGATCGGCCTGTTCGCGGCGATCCCGGCCGTGCTCGCCTACAACAAGCTCCAGGCCGAGGTGGCGAAGTCGCAGTCGCGGCTGGAGGGCTTCGCCGACGAATTCTCCGCCATCCTCTCCCGCCAGATCGATGAGCGGCTCCCGCTCGCCGCCTGACGCTGATCCAGAGGAGACCGATCCATGGGCATGGCAGCGGGCGCGTCGCAGGGCGGCAAGCGGCGTCGGCGCAGGGGCCGGCGCGGTGGCGCCATCAATGAGATCAACATGACGCCGTTCATCGACGTCGTGCTGGTGCTCCTGATCATCTTCATGGTCGCGGCGCCGATGATGACCGTGGGCGTGCCCCTCGATCTGCCGCAATCCAAGGCCTCCCCGCTCAATTCCGACGTGAAGCCGATCACCCTTTCGATCCGCCAGACCGGACAGGTCTTCCTCGGTGAGGACGAGCTCACCGACGACATGATCGTCCCGAAGCTCACCGAGACCGCCAAGACCGGCACCGAGGAGCGGGTCTTCGTGCGCGGCGACAAGCGGGTCGATTATGGCCGCGTGGCGCAGGTGATGGCGATCGTGACCGGCGGCGGCTTCAAGAAGGTCGCCCTCGTCACCGAGCCCGAGCATCAGTAGGGCCGCGCCGTGGAGTTCCGCTTCGACCGCAAGGAACCGGGTGTCTGGATCTCCGCCGGCACCCACGTGGCGCTCCTCGCGCTGGCGCTGTTCAGCGTCGCGGCCCCGGCCCTGCCCGAGGCCCAGGAGGGCGTGCCCGTCGAGGTGATCACCGAGAATCAGTTCTCCGAGATCACGAAGGGCGAGCGGCAGGCCGACAAGCCGATGCCGAACGCCACCTCGCGCGCCGACCGCAAGGCCGAGAAGTTCGAGGATCGCGAGCCCGAGAACGCCAAGACCGACGCGCCCACCGCCCCCACCCGCACGGCCGAGATGAAGCTCGCCAATGCGGAGGAGATGCCGCTGCGCGGTGAACCGGACCCGCAAGAGGCCGCGCAGGCCGCCAAGGCCGCCGAGAAGGCCGCGCAGGAGAGGCGCGACGCCGAGAAGGCGGCCGCCAAGGCCGCGGAGAAGGCGGCCGAGAAGGCCGCGGCGGAGAAGGCTGCCGCCGCCAAGGCCGAGGCCGAGAAGCGCGAGCAGCTCGAGAAGCTGATCGAGAAGCAGGAGGCCGAGGCCGCGGCGGCCGCCCAGAAGGCCGCCGCCGCGAAGAAGGCCGAAGCCGCCAAAGAAGCGGCCAAGAAGGCCGCCGACGCGAAGGCCAAGGCCGAGGCGGAAGCCGAACGCCAGAAGGAGATCGCGGAGGCCAAGGCCGAAGCCGAGCGCGAGAAGGCGGAGGCCGCCGCCAAGGCGAAGGCTGAGGCCGCGAAGGCCGAGGCGGCCGCTAAAGCCGAGGCCGCCGCCAAGGCGAAGGCCAAGGCCATGGCGGACGCGAAGGCCAAGGCCGACGCCGAGGCCAAGGCGCGCAAGCAGGCCGAACTCGCCGACAAGTTCAACGCGGGCGACATCCGCTCGATGCTCGCCTCGAAGGCGCCGTCACAATCGACCGGCGCCACCGGCCACACGGTGCAGAAGGTGGCGGCGCTCGGCGCCGCGACCGGCAACGCGCAGCGCCTCTCGCCGTCCTTGCGGGATGCTCTCGTCGGCCTGCTCCAGCAGCAGATCGAGCGCTGCTACTCGGCGCCTCCCGGGGCGGCTCAGGGCGTGGTGCTACCGGTTCTCGACATCCGCCTGAACCCGAACGGTTCGCTGAGCACGGAGCCGCGGATCATGCGCGGGGGGGCCAGCGCGGTGGACCAGTCGATCGCGCAAGCTGCGCTCCGGGCGGTCCGCCGCTGTGCGCCGTACAACATACCGGCCACCTACGCGCCGTATTACAACGACTGGAAGGCCATCAACGCGGAGTTCGAGTTCACGGCGACCTGAGGCCGCCCAGCCCGTCCCCTGCCCTCACCCGAATCCTCGTCTGATCGTCACTCGGATCCGACCCACCATGCTGCACATGCCCTCCGTCGGGCGCGTCCCGACGTCCTTTGCCGCGCGTCTGATCGCGGCCATCGCCCTGCTGACCGCGTTCCTGGCAGCCCCGGCTCAGGCGCAGCTGCAGCTGCGCATCGGCGGCGGCAACTTCCAGCCCATGCCGATCGCCATCGCGGATTTCGGCGGCGACCCGAGCCTCGGCGGTCTCGTCTCCGGCGTGGTCACCAACAACCTGCGCCGCTCAGGTTACTTCACGCCCCTCGATCACGCCCGCTTCCCCGAGCAGCCGAACTTCGACGCGGCCCCGAACTTCGAGAAGTGGCGGGCCACCGGAGTCCAGGGCCTCGTCACCGGCCGCGTGGTTCGCGAGGGTGGCCGGCTCAAGGTCGAGTTCCGGCTCTGGGACGTGACCTCCGGTCAGCAGATGACCGGCCAGCAATACGGCACCGATGCCGCGAATGCCCGGCGCACCGGCCACCTGATCTCCGACGCGGTCTATACCAAGATCACCGGCCTCGGGCCCTGGTTCGACAGCCGCATCGCCTTCGTGGACGAGACCGGCCCGAAGGAGAACCGCCGCAAGCGCCTGATGGTCATGGATCAGGACGGCGCCAATGTCCGGGCGATCACCACCGGCGAGATGTCGATCGTGGCACCGCGCTACTCGCCCGCCACACAGGATATTGCCTTCATGGCGCAGGCCACCGGCCATCAGCCACGGGTCCAGGTGATCAATCTGGAGACCGGTTCGCGGCAGGCGCTGGGCAACGTGGACTCCATGAGCGCGAGCCCGCGCTTCTCGCCGGATGGGCGCAAGCTCGTCATGAGCGTGCAGCAGGGCGGCAACGCCGACATCGTGACGATGGACATCGCCTCGAAGGCCCAGCATTCGATCACCAACGGCATGGCGATCGACACCTCGCCGACCTACTCGCCGGATGGGTCGCAGATCGCCTTCGAATCCGACCGCGGCGGCTCTCAGCAGGTCTACGTGATGGGCGCGGACGGCTCGAACCCGCACCGCATCACCTTTGGTCCGGGCTCGGCCTCGCAGCCGGCCTGGTCACCGCGGGGTGACCTGATCGCCTATACCCGCCAGCGCAACGGCGGCTTCGCCATCTGCGTGTCGAAGCCCGACGGGACCGGCGAGCGCGTCCTCACCGAGGGCTTCCACAACGAGGGGCCGACCTTCGCGCCGAACGGGCAGTACGTGCTGTTCTTCCGCGATCCCGGCGGCCAGGGTGGCGGCAAGCTGTTCATGGTCGACATCACCGGCCGCGTTGAGCAGCCGGTCCCGACCCCCGCCTACGCCTCCGACCCGACCTGGTCGCCGCTCCTGGCGGGGCGTTGAGCGCGGGCGGTCCGACGTTCCGGCGGCGGCCGCCTGCCCCATCAGACTCGCTCATGATGAGGTGCGAGGCTCGCACGAGGCTTCCAGCCAGCCGCGCATCCCCGGAGCCTCCTGCGAGCCTCGCACCGCTCGCGCCTCAGGATGAGGACTTGCGCAGGATCATCCCGGCTTCACCTCTGCACCATCAGCCGGTCGCGCGCACGCAGCGCCGGGAACAGCCAACCCCAGAGCAGCGCGACGCCAATCGTCGCCGCGCCGCCGGCCACGACCGCCGGGACCGCACCGATCGCGGCGGCGAGCACCCCGGATTCGAACTCTCCGAGTTCGTTCGAGGCCCCGATGAACACCGTGTTCACCGCCGAGACCCGGCCGCGCATGGCGTCGGGCGTCTCGCCCTGCACGAAGGTCTGGCGCACGTAGACCGAGATCATGTCGGCCGCGCCCGTGACGAACAGGCAGGCCATCGACAGCGGCAGCGAGGTCGAGAGGCCGAAGGCCACAGTGGCGGCGCCGAACACCGCGGCGGCCCGGAGCATGCGTAGGCCGGCGTGCCGGCGGAGCGGGCGGTTGGCCAGGAGCACCGCCATGGCGACCGCCCCGAAGGCCGGCATGCTGCGGAGCGCGCCGAGGCCGAGGGGCCCGACATGCAACACCTCCCCGGCGTAGATCGGAAGCAGAGCCGTCGCGCCCCCGAGGAGGACCGTGAACAGATCCAGGCTGATCGCCCCGAGGACCACCGGCTGCGACCGGATGTAGTCGATGCCGGCCGAGAGCGCCGCCCAGGTGATTCGCGGCCGCTCGCCGACCGGCGCAGGCCGGAAGCGGATGAGCCCTGTCAGGACGCTGGCCAGGGCAAAGCTCGCCCCGGCGCTGCCGAACACCACGGACGGTCCCAGCGCGTAGAGCAGGCCGCCGAGGGCCGGGCCCATCACCGAGGCGCTCTGCCAGAGGGAGGCGTTCCACGCGATGGCCGAGCTGAATTGCAGGCCCGGCACGAGCGTCGGCAGCAGCGCCTGCAGGGCCGGGTTGGCGAAGGCCCGGGCCGTGCCGACGAGGATCACAAGGGCGTAGATCGGCCAGACCTCCTGGAAGCCTGCCAGTGCGTAGGCGAGGAGGCCGAAGCTCGCCGCGCTCTGAAGCGCGAAGGCCGCAGCGCCGACCAGGCGGCGGTCATAGGCATCCGCGACATGGCCGGTGATCAGCGCACAGAGAACCGCCGGCAGGAAGCCCGCCAGACCCACGAGGCCGAGCGCCAGGGCGGAATGGGTCAGGTCGTAGACGAACCAGCCGATCGCCACCGCCTGCATCTGATAGGCGAGGCCCGTGAGAAAGCGGGCCGCCCCGAACAGCCGGAAATCGCCGATGCCGAAGACGGCCCAGCCGGAGCGATCATGTGCGGACATACCCCCTGCTGCGCGGGACAGGCGGAAGAATCAAGCCTGACGGTAAGGGGTGCGCGGCGGATGTCGGTTGTCCCGCGATGTCCTAATGCAGCACCAATCCGGGCTTGCGCGGCGTCGCCACGGCCGACGGTCCGGACGGCCGGGTCTCCGGGAAGGAGTCGCGCCGAGGCTCTTCGGCTAGATCGATCGGGAAGGTGCAGGTGACGCAGGTTCCGCTGCCCGGCGCCGTCTCCAGCAGGACCCTGCCGCCGTGCAGCTCGACGAAGGACCGCACGATCGACAGGCCGAGGCCGACCCCCCGGTGGCGCGTGCCGAGGGTGTGGCTCTCGAAGCGGTTGAAAACCGAATCGGCGATCTCCGGCGGCATGCCGCGGCCGTAATCGCGTACACTCAGGAGAAGCTCCTGGGCATCCCGCCGGGCATGGACCTCCACGCGCTGCCCGGCATCCGAGAAGCCGACGGCATTCGAGAGCAGGTTGAACAGGATCTGGCGGACCCGCTTCCCGTCTGCGTGGACGCTGCCGATATCCTCCGGCACGTCGAGCGCGAGGGTGATGTGCGACTCGGCGAGCCGGTCCTCGATGCCCCGCACGGCCGCCTCGACGGTCGCCTGGACGTCGACCTCTTCCCGCTGCAGCTCCAGCGAGCCGGCATCGATCGAGGCGAGGTCGAGGATGTCGTTGATGATGACGAGCAAAGCCGCCGAGGAGCGCATGATGTGGTCGGCGTATTCGCGCTGGCGCTCGTTGAGCGCGCCCACCGTCTCGTCGCCGAGGAGCTGGGTGAAGCCGATGATGTTGGTGAGCGGGGAGCGCAACTCGTAGGAGACGTGGTGCACGAAGGTATCGCGCAGCTGCGCGGCCTTCTCCAGCGCGTCGTTCTTCTCGGTGAGCGCACGCTCGACGTTCACGCTCGCGGTGATGTCGATCAGGGTGAGGAGCGTCGCGCCCTCCGGGAGAGGCTGGGCGGCACAGTCCAGAACGGTCCCGTCCACGACTTCCAGGCGGCACGACCGGGCGCTACGCGATTCCAGTCCGACCACCGCGTCGCGGATATCGAGCCACGGTTCCTCCGCCGGGGCCAGTGACCGGCAGGCGGCGATGACGGCATCGACGTGCGGGCGCTCCTCCACCATGGCGGGATCGAGCCGCCACACGGTGCAGAAGGCGCGGTTGGCGAGCGTCAGCCGCCCGTCGGCTCCGAACACGGCGACCGGCTCGGCGAGGGTGTCCAGCGTCTCCGCCTGGAGCCGACGCAGAGCGTTGTAGCGGGACTCGGCGTTCAGGCGATCCGAGACATCGTCGAACAGATAGGTGAGGCCCCCCTGCGGGTTCGGGTCCGCAACGACGCGCAGCGTCCGGCCGTCCGGCAGGTACCACCAGGTCTGGTTCGCTTCCGCGGCGCGGTAGGCGGCGAGCACCCCCTGCTTCCAGCCGCGAAAATCCGCGTGCTCCTCGAGCTTCCGCTCCGCCCGCAGGTGATCCAGGATCTCGCCGTCGGAGGGGCGGCTGTCGAGGAAGGCCTGATCGAGGTCCCAGAGCTGGCGATAGGCGGCGTTGTGGAAGATCAGCCGCTGCGACACGTCGAACATCGCCACCGCGGTGGGCAGCTGGTCCAGGGTGCGGACATTGGCGTTCATCTGCCGCTGCAGGTCGGCGCGGACGCTCTCCAGCTCGGACACGTCGATGGCGATGCCGACCCGGCCGCTGTCGAGACTCGTCTCGAACACGTCGAGCATGCGCCGGCTGCCGGCCACGATGGCCGAGAGGCGCGGGACGCTCCGGGTCAGGCCGGCGGAGCGGGCGGCCTCCTCACGGGCGATGGATTCCCGGGCCGGGCGGTCGAACAGCTCGATGCCGGAATCGAGCGCGTCCTCGCGGCTCTCGGCCTCAACGGCGGCCACGTAGGCGGCGTTGACCCAGCTCAGGCCCCCCTCGCGGTTGCGCCGCCAAACCGGCTGCGGGATCGCGTCAAGGAGGCCGGAGAGGGCCGACAGGCCCCTGCGGGTCTCGTCCAGGGTCGCGCGCAGATCGGCGATCTCGCAGCGCTCCTGGCTGGTCTCGCGCAGGCGCAGGAGCGCGCGGCCCGCCACCGCCTGACCGTGCGCGTCGATGCTGCGGCCGGTCTGCGTCTGGAGGCTCAACGCGAAGCTCGTGCCGCGCGCCCGAAGGGTCTCCACCGCGGCCTCGATGGCGGCAGCGTCGGAGGGGACGAGCCACGTCCCGAAGGCGAGCACGCGACGGGCATAGCCCGAAGTCGGCCGCTCGCCGTAGATGGCCAGGCTGATGTCGCCCTCCACCACCGGCTCGCTGCGCCTGTCCCAGGTGACGATGATCTGCCGCTCGGCGTTGAGCAGCATCTCGGCGCGGTCGTGGGCGCCGCGCAGGACGTCGAGGGCGCTGGCGAGTTCGCGCTCACGACGGGTCCAGCGCGCGCGCTCGTACAGATGGAGCAGCGAGAGGATCACCGCGAAGACGACGAGGCCCGCGAAGATAGCCAGCGCCGCCACGCTGTGGATCTCGCGCGCCGGACGGGCCGCCGCTGCCTCGGGCAGTTCGGCCAGCGCCGCGCTCGCTGTAGTCAGGGCGAGCGCACCCACGCAGATTCGAACGTGTGTCGCACGACCGACACCCATGGCTTGCCCTGCCCCCGCCCCCGATGCCGGCCCGAGCGGCGCGCGTCTTCGCGCAGCGCAGAACGCACCGTTCCCGCGGCGATTCTTCCGAACCGGCGCGGCCCCATCGATCTAAGATTCGCCAGCACTCTACCGTGCGGCGGAATCGCCCCGGAAGGGGAACGAAGCGTGGCAATAGGTCGGCCAGGTACAATCGCTCGTTAACGACACACAGAAGACACAGTTCGAACCCGCATCCTCCGCTTGACAAACGAAGTGGCCCGACGCAGCGCGCCGGGCCTCGAAGGGTCTGTCGGATCGCCGGTCCGGGCCGGGACCGGCCTGGAGAGATTACAACTCACAGTTCGGCGCGGGACCGCGCCGAACCCAGGCTGTTCCGTCCTCAGTAGCGGTAGTGCTCGGGCTTGAACGGGCCGCTCTCGGAGACGCCGATATAGGCGGCCTGATCGGGGCGCAGCTTCGACAGCTTGGCGCCGATCTTCTCCAGGTGCAGCGCCGCGACCTTCTCGTCGAGCGCCTTCGGCAGGGTGTAGACCTGCTTCTGGTACTTGCCCGGGTTGGTCCAGAGCTCGATCTGGGCGAGCGTCTGGTTGGTGAACGAGGCCGACATCACGAAGGACGGGTGTCCGGTGGCGTTGCCGAGGTTCACCAGGCGACCCTCCGACAGGAGGATGATGCGGTGGCCGTCGGCGAACTCGATCTCGTCGACCTGCGGCTTGATGTTGGTCCACTTCAGGTTCTTCAGGCCGGCGACCTGGATCTCGTTGTCGAAGTGGCCGATGTTGCAGACGATGGCCCGGTCCTTCATCGCCCGCATGTGCTCGATGGTGATGATGTCCTTGTTGCCGGTGGCGGTCACGAAGATGTCGGCGCGCGGGGCGGCATCCTCCATGGTGACGACCTCGTAGCCTTCCATCGCGGCCTGCAGGGCGCAGATCGGATCGACCTCAGAGACGAGCACGCGGCATCCGGCGTGGCGCAGCGACGAGGCCGAGCCCTTGCCCACATCGCCGAAGCCCGCGACCATGGCGACCTTGCCGGCCATCATCACGTCGGTGCCGCGGCGGATGCCGTCCACCAGCGACTCGCGGCAGCCGTAGAGGTTGTCGAACTTCGACTTGGTGACCGAGTCGTTCACATTGATGGCCGGGAAGAGCAGCTTGCCCTCCTTGGCCAGCACGTAGAGGCGGTGGACGCCCGTGGTGGTCTCCTCGGAGACGCCCTTGATGCTGTCGGCGAGGCCGGCGAACCAGCCCTTCGGCTTCTCGGCGAGCTTCCTCTTGAGGAGCGCGAAGAAGATCTCCTCCTCCTCGCTGCCCGGCTTGTCGAGGAAGGCGGTGTCGCCGCGCTCGGCGCGCAGGCCGAGATGCACGAACATGGTGGCGTCGCCCCCGTCGTCGAGGATCATGTTCGGCATGCCGCCGTCATGCCAGTCGAACAGGCGCGAGGTGTAGTCCCAGTACTCCTCCAGGGTCTCGCCCTTCACGGCGAAGACCGGGATGCCGGCGGCCGCGATGGCGGCGGCGGCGTGGTCCTGGGTCGAGTAGATGTTGCAGGAGACCCAGCGGATGTCGGCGCCGAGCGCCTTCAGGGTCTCGATCAGCACCGCGGTCTGGATCGTCATGTGGAGCGAGCCGGCGATCTTGGCGCCCTTCAGGGGCTGCGCCGCGCCGTACTCCTCGCGGACCGCCATCAGGCCCGGCATCTCCGTCTCGGCGATCGAGATCTCCTTGCGGCCATAATCGGCCAGCCCGATGTCCTTGACGATGTAATCCTTGGCCATGAGTCGATGGCTCCGTGTTCGCGTTGCGGTTCGGGGCCAGCCCCTACCACCTCGCGGGTTATGAAGCAATCAAGACATAAAGATGTCTTTATGCGTTCCGCTCGGCGGAGCGGCCGCGGAACCGTCAGCCCCGCTTCGGCCCTGAGGCCGCGTGGACTCGGTCGGCGGCTCGGCCGCGCAGGTGGCGAATGCGGCCCTCGAAATAGTCCCTGTTCATGGTTTCCCTCCGATCCACCGAGCACCGCAGGGGCGCATCGCGTGCGTTGGGGCGCGACGATGCCGGAAGGCCACGGTTCCAGGGCGGCGTGACGGCGCCCGGTCCCGGGTGGCGATGCGCGCGCGTGACTCTGCTCCGTCTCGCGACCCGTCAGATCTCGATCTCAGTACCTACTTCGACCACCTGCCGGGTCGGCACGCCGAAGAAGGCGCCCGTGCGCTCGGCGTTGCGCTGCATGAAGGCGAACAGGTTCTCGCGCCAGGGCGACATGCCCCGCTTGTCGTTCTTGGGGATTACCGTCTCGTGCCCGACGAACACGGTCATGTCGTCGAGCACGTGGGCCGGCAGATGGCGGGCCTCCACGGCGCTGGCGAGCCCCTCAAGGATCGACGCTTCCTCCATGAAGCCGTAGCGGAGGATCACGCGGTAGAAGTCGGGCGCCAGGATCGTCACGTGCGCGCGCTGTTCCGCCGGGACGGTGGGCGTCTCCTCGTAGAGTGCCGTGATGATCAGGATGCGTTCCATCAGGGCATGATTGCGCTCGACGAAGCGCGAGAGGTGCAGCGGGATCCCGTGCTCCGCCGCCGACAGGAACGCTGCCGTGCCTGGCAGCCGCAGCAGGTCGCGGTGCTGTAGGCCGGTCAGGAAGACATCCTCCGGCAGCCGCAGGGCGACCCGCGCCGCCTCCACCAGCTCGTTGCCCTTCTTCCACGTCAGCATCATCAGCGCGACGGCGCCGGCGAGCAGCAGCGGAAACCATCCGCCCTCCGTGATCTTCACGCTGTTGGCCGCGAAGAACACGGTGTCGATGACGAGGAAGAAGCCGTTGACCGCACAGACCAGGAGCGGGTTGTAGCCCCAGCGCAGGGCGATCAGCGCCGCCAGGATCGTGGTGATGCCCATGAGCATGGAAACCGCGATGCCGTAGGCGCCGGCCAGCGCGTCGGACGAGCCGAACATCAGGACTGCCGCGAGGGTTGCGACGGCGAGCAACCAGTTCACCATCGGCACGTAGATCTGGCCGCGCTCCTCCCGCGCCGTCTGGACGATGCGCATGGCCGGCAGGAAGCCGAGCTGGATGGATTGCTGGGTCAGCGAGAACACGCCCGAGATGATCGCCTGCGACGCGATGATCGTGGCCATCGTGGCCAGCGCGATGAGCGGCAGGTGGCCCCAGGCGGGCGACAGGCGGAAGAACGGGTTCTCGATCGCGTCCGGCGCGGAGAGCAGCAGCGCACCCTGACCGAAATAGTTGAGCACAAGCGCGGGCAGCACGAGGCCGAACCAAGCCGTGCGGATCGGTCTGGCGCCGAAATGGCCGAGATCGGAGTACATGGCCTCGCCGCCGGTCACCGCTAGGAAGGCGGCGCCCAGCATCGCGAAGCTCACGTGCCAGCCCGCATGCAGCATGAAGTCCGCGGCCCGGAACGGGTTCAGGGCCGCGAGCACGTCGGGATCGGCAATGATGCCGGCGATCCCCAGAAGGCCGAGCACGACGAACCAGACGAGCATGACGGGTCCGAAGACGCGGCCGATGGCGGCCACGCCCTTGTGCTGGACCAGGAACAGCGCCAGCAGGATCGCGATGGTGATCGGCACCACGTAGGGCCCGAGCGCCGGGGCATCGACCTTCAGGCCCTCGATGGCCGAGAGCACCGAGATGGCCGGCGTGATCGCCCCGTCGCCGTAGAGCAGCGCCGCCCCGACCAGCCCGACCACCAGGAGCAGCGCCTTCCAGGTCCCCGGCCGCGCCTGCCGGGCGCCGAGCAGCGCCAGCATGGCGACGATGCCGCCCTCGCCGCGGTTGTCGGCCCGCAGGATCAGCACGGCGTATTTGAGCGAGACGATCAGGATCAGCGACCACAGGATCAGCGACACCGCCCCAATGGCCGCCGCCGGCACCGCCGCCCCGCCCGCAGTCGCGGCCTTCACCGCCTCCTTGAACGCGTAGAGCGGGCTCGTGCCGATGTCCCCGTAGACCACACCCAGCGCGCCGAGGATCAGGGCAGGCCTCAGCCTGCCACGCGCCAGCTCGCCTGTTTCGGTCCCGGCCTTGGAGGCGGGCCGTGCTGCGGGGGCAAGGGACTGACTCAACACATGGCTCCCGCAGGACGCTCCCAGAGCAGGGCGCGCCATACCCGGCAAGACTTGGCGACTGCAGCCAACCCGTCCAGCGGCCCGTCAGCTTCGTCGGACCGATGCCGGCCAGCCGACGTCAGACCAGATCCGCGAGGCCCGCGGGACAGGCGTCACCGCGTTTCAGGCAGAAGACCGGCGCATCGGCATGGCGGGCGATCGACGCCGCCACAGTGCTGGCCGGCGCCGGCGCGCCTTCGCTCTCGCTGACCGCCACCGCGAGCAGCGTCACACCGTGCAGGCGCAGGGTCTCGCGGGCGGTGAGCGCGTGGCTGATCGCCCCGAGGTAGCTGCCGGAGACGAGAATCGCCGGCAGGCCGAGCGCCCGGAGCCAGTCGAGGCCGGTCGCCGTCTCAGTCACTGGGCTCATCAATCCGCCGACGCCCTCGATCAGCAGCGTCCCATCCGTGCAGGCGATCTGCGCGCGACACCATGCGACGAGGTCCGCGAGTGCCACGGAGCGGCCCTCCAGCACTGCGGCCTGGTCGGGCGAGAGCGGCGCGGAGAACCGCCAGGGTGAGCAGCTCTCGACGGTGTCCGCATCGACCGGAAGGGCCTGCGCATCCAGAAGGCGGGCGGTGTCGCTCTCGGCGAAACCGGGATCGCTCAGCGGCGGCACGCCGCTCGCGAGCGGCTTCAGGGTCCGGACGGGCCGACCCCGTTCCCGCAGGCGCCGGGTCAGCGCCGCGGTGACGTAGGTTTTGCCGATCTCGGTCCCGGCCCCGGCGATGAAGACCGCCCGCGCGGGCATGCCGGCCTCAGGCCTGGAGGCTGCCGTGGCAGTGCTTGTACTTCTTGCCCGAGCCGCATGGGCACGGCTCGTTGCGCCCGACGCGGCCCCAGGTGGTGGCATCGTTCGGGTCGCGTTCCAGCACGGCCCCATCTGCCGCCAGCCCCTGCGCCGCGAAGCCAAAGGCCGGGCCGCCGCCGCCGTCGCTGCCCGAGCCGCGCCCGGCGTAATCCATCTCGTTCTCGCCGGTGACCGGGTCGAGATGCTGGGCGAACATCGGGGGCAGTTCTGGAGCCGCGCCCGGGAAGTCTCCCTGTTGCGGCTCCTGGTACATGATCTCGACCCGCGAGAGCTGTGCCGTGACCTGCTCGCGCAGCGCCGTCACGAGACCGTTGAAGAGGTCGAACGCCTCGGACTTGTACTCGTTGAGCGGGTCGCGCTGGGCGAAGCCGCGCCAGCCGATCACCTGCCGCAGGTGGTCGAGCGTCACGAGGTGCTCGCGCCAGAGATGGTCGAGGGTCTGGAGCAGCACCTGCTTCTCGATATAGGCGGTGACCTCGGCGCCGTTCTTCTCGGTCCGGGCCGCGTAGGCCTCCTCGGCCGCCTTGAGCAGGCGCTCGCGCATCTCCTCGTCGGCGATGCCCTCTTCCTTGGCCCAATCCTCCACCGGGACGTCGAGATTGAGAATCTCCTTCACCTGCTCGCGCAGACCGGCGACGTCCCACTGCTCCGCGTAGGCGTTCTCCGGGATGTGGCGGGCCACGAGGTCGTCGATCACGCCCTCACGCATCTCGTCGACGGTCTCGCGGACGCTCTCCTGGCCCATGAAGTCGCGGCGCTGCTCGAAGACGACCTTGCGCTGGTCGTTCATGACGTTGTCGTACTTGAGCACGTTCTTGCGCATGTCGAAGTTGCGCGCCTCGACCTTCTGCTGCGCCTTCTCGATGGCCTTGTTGATCCAGGGGTGGATGATCGCCTCGCCCTGCTCCAGGCCGAGCTTCTGCAGCATCCCGTCCATGCGGTCGGAGCCGAAGATGCGCATCAGGTCGTCCTGAAGCGACAGGTAGAACTTCGAGCGGCCCGGATCGCCCTGGCGGCCGGAGCGGCCGCGGAGCTGGTTGTCGATGCGCCGCGATTCGTGGCGCTCGGTGCCGATGATGTAGAGGCCGCCCGGCAGGTCCTTCTTGCGGCCCGCCGCAGGATCGGCCGGCTCGCCCGAGGCCAGCACCTTGGCGCGGTTCTCGGCGATCTCCGCCTTGATCGCCTCGATGGCAGCGTTCCTCTCGGGACCGTCGGCGAGGTGCCCCAGCTCCTTCTCGATGCGCATCTCGAGATTGCCGCCGAGTTTGATGTCGGTGCCGCGGCCGGCCATGTTGGTGGCGATGGTGATCGCGCCCGGCACGCCGGCCTCGGCCACGATGTAGGCCTCCTGCTCGTGGAAGCGGGCGTTCAGCACGGCGAAGCGCTTGGTGACGCGGCCCTCGCGGGCGGCGGCGTAGACGTCGGTCAGCGCGTTCGGGTCGGAATAGTCGAGCAGCGTGTAGCCATGCTTCTTCAGCAGCTCGGCGAGGTGCTCGGACTTCTCGATCGAGCCGGTGCCCACCAGGATCGGCTGGTGGCGGGCATGGGCCTTGTCGATCTCCGCGATGATTCCCGCGTACTTCTCCTCGACCGTCCGGTAGACCTCGTCGTCCTCGTCGACACGCTCGACTTCCTTGTTGGTCGGGATGTCGACCACGTCGAGCTTGTAGATTTCGGCAAACTCGTCCGCCTCGGTGGAGGCCGTGCCGGTCATGCCGGCGAGCTTCTTGTAGAGGCGGAAGTAGTTCTGGAAGGTGATCGAGGCGAGCGTCTGGTTCTCGGGCTGGATCGTGACCCGCTCCTTGGCCTCGAGCGCCTGATGCAGGCCCTCCGAGTAGCGCCGGCCCTGCATCATGCGGCCGGTGAACTCGTCGATGATCACCACCTCGTCGTTCTTGACGATGTAGTCCTTGTCCCGGGTGAACAGCGTGTGGGCGCGCAGGGCCTGGTTCACGTGGTGGACCAAGGTGACGTTGTGCGCGTCGTAGAGATCGCCCTCCTTCAGGAGGCCGGCCTCCCGCATCGCTTCCTCGACGAACTCATTGCCCTCCTCGGTGAGCGAGACGGTGCGCTGCTTCTCGTCGAGGTCGTAATATTCCTTGCGCAGCCGCGGCATCAGCGCATCGACGGCGACGTAGAGTTCCGAACGGTCGTCCACCGGGCCGGAGATGATGAGCGGCGTGCGCGCCTCGTCGATCAGGATCGAGTCGACCTCGTCCACGATCGCGAAGTTGTGTCCCCGCTGCGTCAGCTGGGACATCTCGTACTTCATGTTGTCGCGAAGGTAGTCGAATCCGAACTCGTTGTTGGTGCCGTACGTGATGTCGCAGGCATAGGCGTCCTTGCGCTGCGCATCGTCGAGCCCGTGCACGATGGTGCCCACGGAAAGGCCCAGGAATCGGTAGATCCGGCCCATCCACTCCGCGTCGCGCGAGGCGAGATAGTCGTTCACCGTGACGACGTGGACGCCCTTGCCGTCGAGCGCGTTGAGGTAGACCGGCAGCGTGGCCACCAGGGTCTTACCCTCGCCGGTCTTCATCTCGGAGATGCCGCCCTCGTGCAGCACCATGCCGCCGATGAGCTGCACGTCGAAGTGGCGCTGGCCCAGCACGCGCTTGGCGGCCTCACGCACCGTCGCGAAGGCCGGCACGAGGATGTCGTCGAGGCTCTTGCCGGCCGCGAGTTCGGCCTTCAGCATGTCGGTTCGGGCGCGCAGGGCCTCGTCCGACAGGGCCTGGATCTCCGGTTCCAGTGCGTTGATCTGCGCCACGCGCGGGCGATAGCCCTTGACGCGGCGGTCGTTGGAGGAGCCGAAAATCTTCTTGGCGATTGAGCCGAGCATCGTTGACCTGCGGACGCGCAAGCCCGTCCACGGGTGAGCGTGGCGGGCCGGCCTTGGCGGAGTTGGCCGGGCTTATAGAGGTAAACATCGGCCCGCGCACCTGAAAGAGGCAGCCCTCAACGCCGAACGGTGCGGTCACGGTTCCGGGATGAGCGGAACGGCAGCGCTTGCCTTCTCGCGCGACGCGGGCCACCTGTGCCGCGGCCTGCCGCCCGGCCCGATCAGGGGCGGCACGAGACGTCAGTCGAGGACTTCGCCCGCATGCCGAACACTGCCCTCCTCCGGCGCGCCAGCGCGCTCGCCGTCATGCTCGCGATCCCGGGACTCGCACTGGCGCAGACGCCGCAGAAGGCCCCGACCCAGACGGCGACGCCGGCGGCGGGTACGCCCGCCGCCGCGCCGGGATCCGATTCGGTGGTGGCGAGCGTCAACGGTAAGCCGATCACGCAGGGCGACCTCGCCATCGCGGCCGACGATCCGGCCCTGTCGCTGCCCGGCGTCGACGAGGCGCAGAAGAAGAACCTGCTCGTCGACTACATGGTCGACCTCCGCGTGGGCGCGCAGGCGGCCGAGGCCGCCAAGATCGGCGATACGCCAGACTTCAAGCGCAAGCTCGCCTATTTCCGCGACAAGCTCCTGCTCGACGACTACCTGGAGCAGGAGGCCAAGCGCGCGGTGACGCCCGAGGCCGAGCACGCGATCTACGACCAGACGGTCAAGCTGATGAAGCCCGAGGAGGAGGTGCATGCCCGCCACATCCTCGTGGACAACGAGGCCGAGGCGAAGAAGATCGCAGGCCGCATCAAGGGCGGCGAGGATTTCGCCAAGGTCGCGGCCGAGACCTCGAAGGATCCGGGTTCGAAGGCCGAGGGCGGCGATCTGGGTTGGTTCACCAAGGAGCGGATGGTCCCGGATTTCGCCACCGCCGCCTTCGCGATGAAGCCCGGTCAGGTCTCCGATCCGGTGAAGACGCAGTTCGGCTGGCACGTCATCAAGGTCGAGGAGAGGCGGACGAAGCCGCAGCCGACCTTCGACGAGCTGAAGGAGCAGATCGACCAGCACCTGATCCGCAAGGCGCAGCAGGACCTGATCCTGAAGCTCCGCTCGGAGGCGAAGATCGAGCGCACCGATGCGCCCCCGGCCGCGACCGAGACTGCGCCTGAGCCGAAGAAGCCCTGAGGGCCCGGTTCAAACGACTATCCTGGCAGACCCGCCGGCCTGGGCGGGTCTGTCTGGCGCGTACCTCGCGGCATAGCGGCCACGACGCTCGCGTCGAGGCCGATGCCCTGTTCCTTCCGAGCCGCCCCGGTGAAGAGGCGCGCGGTCGAGGCTCCTCGCTCTCAGTACGGCCGATCCGGGATCAGGTAGCTCGACCGCTCCGGCGCGGCCTGCGGCACCACCCCGAGCGCAGCGAGTTCGTCGCTGCGGCGGCCCTCGGCGATCCGGTCGAGCACCGCGATCAGGAGCCAGGGGCACGCGATGCCGATGAAGAACGCCATGTGATCCTCCCACGCCGGATCGCTGCCCGTCCGGCCTAGGAAAATAATAGGGGGGCCGGGCCCGTCCGCAACTGGCGTCCCGGCCCGGATCCTCGGATCTGCTTGGCCCCGTGATGTCGATCGCACGACGCCCGACGCGACGGAGATCGAAACCTCCCCCTCATCCCAGGGGCGGAGCGCGGCGAAGGCCTCGAAGGAGCCCTTCAGCCGGCAGCGCGATCCCTGGAGCCCTCCTTCGAAGCTGCTTCGCAGCACCTCAGGACGAGGGCGAGGATAGAATTTCTCGGATGCAACAGGCTCTCAGACCCAGCCCTGCAGCTCGCGGCGCACGACGTGCTCGATGACCTTCATGCCGAGATCACTGTCGTTCAGGCACGGGATGTAGGCGAACTTCTCGCCGCCATTCTCCTCGAAATAGTGGCGGTTCTCACCGTCGAGTTCTTCGAGGGTTTCCAGGCAATCCGCCGTGAAGCCCGGGGCCACGATCGCCATGCGCTTCACGCCGGATTTCGCCAGCTCCATCACGGTCTCGTCCGTATAGGGTTTCAGCCACTCCTCGTTGCCGAAGCGCGACTGGAAGGTCACCCGCATCTTGTCCGGTGACAGACCCAGAGCCTCGCGGATCAGCCGACCGGTCTTGTGGCACTGGCAATGGTAGGGATCGCCCTTGAGCAGGTAGCTCCGCGGCACCCCGTGGAACGAGGTGAGGATCACCTCCGGCTCGAAATCGAGCTTCGCCAGCCCCTCGCGGATCGAATCGGCCATGGCGGCGATGTAGACCGGGTCGTCGTGGTAGGGTGGCGACACCCGCACCGTCGGCTGCCAGCGCATGTCCATCAGCGCCCGGAACGCTTGGTCACAGGCGGTGGCCGAGGTGGCGGCGGCGTATTGCGGATAGAGCGGCACCAGCAGGATGCGGTCGCAGCCCTGGTCGAGCAGCGCCTGGAGGCGGCCGGCGACCTCGGGCTTACCGTAGCGCATCGCCCAGTCGACCACGACGGAATCGCCCATCGCCGCCTGGAGGCGCTCGCATTGGCCCCGGGTGATGGTCTTCAGCGGACCCTCGTTCAGCGCATTGTTCCACACGCTGGCATAGTCGCGGCCCTTCGGACCGGGGCGCTTCGTCAGGATGATCAGGTTGAGCAGCGGCCACCAGATGAGCCGCGGCACCTCGATGACCCGCCGGTCCGACAGGAATTCCTTGAGGTACCGGCGCATCGGCCAATAGGTCGTACCCTCCGGCGTGCCGAGATTCATCAGCAGCACGCCGACGCGGCCCCACGCCACTTTCGGGTGGTCAGCCGGCAGGGAACCAGCGGCGGGCTTGAGGGTCGCGAGGGGCCGGCCATTCGCCAGCGCGGCGGGTTCGACGCGTTCGTTCATGGCAGCGTTCCGGCGCCGCGCGCCGAGTCCTTCCTATGGTTCCAAATATCCGGGGCCGGCGCACGCGCTTGGGCCTTGACCGGAGGCTTAACCCGTCGGGTGCGCTTCCATGTAGGGTGCCTTGGCGCCCGGCGAAGACCGGATGCGACATGCCGCACCGCGGCGGACCGCACGCGCGACCGATTTCCCTAAAAACACGGGCCGCCCCGAGCCGCAACCGGCACTTTGATGACGGCGGCCCGAGACCCCCTATCTCGGCCCGAGACCTCACCGCGAGACACCATGACCGACACGCCCGTGGCCGCTTCCCTCGCCGCCTTCCGCGCCTCCGGCTCGCCCTGGCTGGCGCTCCCGTTCTTCGCCGGCGGACAGGCCGACGCGGTGGCGGCCCGCATCGATGCACGGATTGCCGCGGGCGCCCGCATCCTGCCGGCGCCGGCCCAGATCTTCCGCGCCCTGACCGAGACGCCGCTGCCGGAGGTCCGGGCGGTGATCCTCGGGCAGGATCCCTACCCGACACCGGGCGATGCCAACGGCCTGGCCTTCTCGTTCGTCGGATCGGGCCGCCTACCGGCCTCGCTGAAGGTGATCCTGGACGAGGCCGGTTCCGACCGCAGCGCCGGCGGCGACCTGACCCCCTGGGCGCGACAGGGTGTCCTCCTGCTCAACGCCGCGCTGACCGTCGAGGCCGGGAAGGCCGGGGCGCATCTGCGCTACGGCTGGTCGGCGCTGACCGATGACGCAGTGGCCGCGGTCTCAGCCCGCCCGGAACCCTCGGT
The DNA here is from genome assembly GCF_054611515.1 of Methylobacterium sp. CM6257. Classification (NCBI taxonomy): domain Bacteria; kingdom Pseudomonadati; phylum Pseudomonadota; class Alphaproteobacteria; order Hyphomicrobiales; family Methylobacteriaceae; genus Methylobacterium; species Methylobacterium sp. CM6257. The sequence continues at coordinate 2,171,494 of NZ_CM137735.1, read as the reverse complement.
CTTCCTCCTCTGGGGAGCCCAGGCCCGTGCCCGTGCCGGCTTGATCGACACGGCGTGCCACGGCGTGTTCGAGAGCGGGCATCCTTCCCCGCTCAACCGAGCCCGGGATTTCCCGGGCTCGGACCCGTTCGGCCGGGCCAACCGCTGGCTCGCCGAGCACGGCGGCCGCCCAATCGAGTGGCGCCTCGGTTGATCGCGGCGCGCCTCAGGGCTTGGCGGGCTCGGCAGGCTTGGCCGGAGGCCCTGAACCCTGGCCGGCCGGCAGCAGCACGTTCTTGGCGACGGTGCCCTCTGGGCCGTACTCGCCGGCCACGGCGATGCAGGCCTGATCGCGGTTCTGCGCCATCTGGTTCGACATCAGGGTGAACATGGTCTGCACGCGGTTGCCGAACGGCCCCCGTGGCTGGACATCCGCGATCTGCACGTTCTGCTTGGCCAGCAGCGCCTCGAACTGGTCGCTGCCGATCCGGTAGCCGCAGACATTCGAGGCGGCAAAGATGTAGGCGGCGAATTCGAGGGCGCGCGGCGCCGGTGCGTTCCGGATCTGCGCCTGTGCCGGAAGAGCCGCGAGCGTCAGGGCGACAAGGGGGGCGAAGGGGCGCATGCGAAACGGTTTCCTCGATCACGGGCGGCCTCTGGCGGGCCGCCTCCGGCCGGCGGGAGATAGACCGGCCCGCGCCTTCCGCCAATGCGACGGAAGTTGCACGCAAAGTGACTCCGGCCGTTCATGACCTATTGGGCATAGGAGCAGTCCCGGCCCGCGGAGCGGCCGAAAATGGGTCCGTATTTCGGCGATGAGTGAACGGGAGAGAGAGTGTTAACCTGCCCACGTCACGGCTGGGTCACGGTTTATCCAGGTCCAGGCGGTCTGCAGCGCATGGTCAGCGTCAACTCCTCTGTCGCATCTATCCCGGACCCGACGACCCGGGGCTCCGACCGGCATTTTCGGTGGCCCGGGCTCGCTGTCGCGGACCGGCGCCCGGTCCAGGCCGCATCTGTCCCCATCTGTCCGCACCGCGTCGCCCGCTGGGCGTCCGGTGAGGGCCTTCGGACGGGCGACGCCGTGGCGCTGCTGGTGCGGGACCTCGGACAGACCGAGGCGATGCGTCTGGGCCTGACCCGTATCGGCCTGCGCGTCACCTGCCTCGACGGCGATTGCCGCGGCGAGGCGCTGGCCGACTGGCTCGCTCTGTCGGGCGCCAGGCTGGCGATCGTCGATACGGCGCTGGCGGAGACCTATGCCGGTGTGATGGGTCGGCTCGCCACCTATCCGAGCGTGTGGTGGAACGGGCCGGGTGCCGACTTCGCCAGCCTCGATCTCGCGCTCGCCGAACAGGTCTGAGGGCGCGCCGTCCCTACGGATGGGGGCGCCCGGAACTTCGGGAGGCCCGATGCCGCTCTCGGGCCGCACCCGTTCGTCCGGTCGGCCGAGAGGAGGAACGAGATCGCTGAAGCCCGGACCGCATGCTACCCTGCGGCCCTGAACCGGCCCCGTCAGTCATGGTGGCCGGCACCGGGAGACGCGCCTCATGACCGCAGCCCTGTCCACGGCCCCGTCCGCCCCGATGGCTGACCAGGCGCCAGTCCTGCTGCGCAGCGACGCCGACGGGATCGCGACCCTGACCCTCAACCGTCCGCATGCGCGCAACGCTTTGTCGATGGGCCTGATGGGGGCCCTCCAGGATGAGCTCGACGCGATCCGCGAGAATCCCGGGGTGCGCGTCGTGGTCCTGCGGGGCGCGGGCCCCGCTTTCTGCGCCGGCCACGATCTGAAGGAGATGCGGGGCGACCCGTCGCGGGAAGCCACGGCGGCGGTGTTCCGCACCTGCGCGCGGGTGATGCTGAGCATCGCGCGTCTGCCGCAGCCGGTGATCGCCCAGGTTCACGGGGTCGCCACCGCCGCAGGCTGCCAGCTTGTCGCCACCTGCGATCTTGCCGTCTGCGCCGAGGAGGCCCGCTTCGCCACCCCGGGGGTGCAGATCGGCCTGTTCTGCTCGACCCCCATGGTCGCCCTGTCGCGCGCCGTCTCGCGCAAGGCCGCGATGGAGATGCTGCTGATCGGCGAGCCGGTCGACCCCGCGGAGGCGCTGCGGATCGGTCTGGTGAACCGCGTGGTCCCGGCCCCGGACCTCGACGCGGCGGTGGGCGCCCTGGCCTCCCGGATCGCCTCGAAGGCGCGGCGCGTCTTGGCGATCGGCAAGGAGGCGTTCGGCCGTCAGATCGAGATGGACCTGGAGGAGGCCTACGGCTACGCCGCCGAGGTGATGACCCGGAACATGATGATGGCCGACGCCCATGAGGGCATCGATGCCTTCCTGGGAAAGCGGCCGCCGCGCTGGGAGCCTTGACACCGGCGCAATACGACGCAGGCCCGACGGCGCCGCTCGCGTAGGTTATAGCGTCGGGGTGTCCTAGGATTGAGGATACGTCCCATCCTGCCGGGATCGAGGCCCCAACGCGGAACGGCTGATGAGCACCATCGACCTGTTCGGTCTGACGCTGGCCTTCTACGGTGCGATGCCGCCTCCACGGCCGCCGCGCCCGCAGCGGAATGGCGCGACCTGGGCCGCCGCCGTCGTGTTCGGCGGCGTCTGCCTCGCCACGGTCGGGCCGATGATCACGATCTGGACTTTTCACCGGCCTTACGCGGAAGCCAAGGCGCGCTGCATCGAGTCGGGCGGCCGCGTCCTCTACGCCGCGCTCGACGGCAGCGGCCCCTATCGCTGCGAGCGCCCGGTCGGAGCCGACGTGGCGCGTACGGCGAAAACCGTGGATTAATCCGCGCCGGCGCGCATCCTTCAGGTATATCCGGCGCCTGCTGACGCGAACCGGACGCCGAAACCTTGGATAACGCGCTCTACCGATGGGTCCAGTCGACCGCCCTGCTGCGGTCGGATGTCGAGGCGCTCATCGGCTTCGCGCTGGCGATCGGCGTCACCCTGCATGCTCTACTGCGCAAGCGGCGGGTGAGCGTCGCCGTGGGATGGATCGGCCTGGCTTGGCTGTCGCCGATCTTCGGAACGGCGCTCTACCTGACCTTCGGCATCAACCGCGTCTCGCGCCGCGCCCGGCGGCTGCGGACCAAGCCCTCCGACGCGACGCAGCTCCCCGACACGGACGATGCCGTGGTGCCGGAAGCCTTGTGGCCGCTCGACCGGGCGATCCGGCAGATCACCGGCCTTCCGGCCTTCTCGGGCAATGCGGTGCGGATGTTCCGAAACGGCGACGAGGCCTATCCTGTCATGCTGGAGGCGATCCGGGGCGCGCGGGCCAGCATCGGCCTGTCGAGCTACATCTTCCGCGACGATCCAACCGGCGGCGAGTTCTGCGACGCTCTGGTGGAGGCCAGGGCCCGCGGCGTGAACGTCCGGGTCATCATCGATGGGATCGGGGGCGGCTACTTCCGCGCGCCCGCCTACCATCGTCTGACCCGCGCCGGGGTGCCGGCGGCCCTGTTCATGCACTCCGCCCTGCCCTGGCGGATGCCTTTCCTGAACCTGCGCTCGCACAAGAAGCTGCTGATCCTCGACGGGCGCACCGCCTTCACGGGCGGCCTCAACATCTCGCACCCGAACCGCGTCGCGCTGAGGCCCGATCACCCGATCCGCGACACGCATTTCCGGCTGAACGGGCCGGTGGTCGAGCAGCTCGCCGCCGCCTTCGCGGCCGATTGGGCCTTCGTGGCCGGCGAGAACCTCGATGCCGAGCCGTGGTTCACCGACCTCGAGCCCGCCGGAACCAGCGTCGCCCGGGCGGTCACGTCGGGGCCGGACGCGGATGTGGAGAAGATCGAGCAGGTCATCCTCCAGGCGCTCGCCTGCGCGCGCCGGACGGTCCGCTTCGTCACGCCTTATTTCCTGCCCGACGAGCTGGTGACGGGGGCTCTCGCCCAGGCCGCGACCCGCGGGATCGTCGTCGATCTGATCATCCCGCGGGTCAGCGATCACCCCTTCATCGATTGGGCGACGCGGGCGCATCTCGATCCGCTGCTCGCGGCCGGGGTGCGGGTCTGGCTCGACGAGCCGCCCTTCGATCACTCGAAGGCAATGGTGGTCGACGACGTCTGGTGCTTCGTCGGCAGCGCGAACTGGGACATGCGTAGCTTCAGGCTCAACTTCGAGCTGAACGTCGAGATCATCGACGCGGACTTGGCCGCGCAGCTCGACCGGTTCATGCGCGGCAAGATGCAGGCGCGCCTCAGCCGGGAGGATCTCGGCGCGCGCGCCCTGCCGATCCGTTTACGCGACGCAGGCGTGCGACTGCTGCTGCCATACCTTTGAAACGGCCGGGCGCGTGCGCCTCGGGCGCCGGCCCGAGATGGACGACGATCGGCCGGTGATCGGACGGTCCCCGGGGAAGGACGGCGTGCTCGTGGCAGACGAGGCCGCGGGCCAGGCAGCGGTCGAGCCGCAGCGGCAGGACGTCCACCATCGCGTGGGTCGGCTGGCGCGGGCCGACGTCGCGGAAGCCCGGAATCAGCGCGGGTCCGACGATGTTGTAGTCGCCGAGCACGGCGGCGCGGGGCGGCAGCTCGGCGACGATGCGGCGGAGCTGCCGCCGATTCAGCATCTGTCCGTGCGACAGGTGGACGTTGGCGACGCCGAACTCCCCCAGGTCGAGGATCTGGCAGACCCGATGCACCAGGGCACCGGACGGCAGCGTGATCACCCGCGGGGGCGCCGACCAAGACTTGGGACTCCACATGGCCAGCCCGTGGATCCGTCCCGGCAGGGGGGCCCAGGCATAATGGCCGCCGATCCGGTCTAGGAGGAATCCGATGGCCCGGGTCGCCTCCTGCATCAGCAAGAGGTCGGGCTTCTCCTGGGCGACGAGAGCCGCCACGTCGTCCACGGCTGCGCCGGTGCGCCGCAGCAGGTTCCAGCTCACGATCTTGAAAGGCTCGTGCGGCCGATCCGCCGGCCGGATCGGCGGGGCGTGGACAGGGACGTGACCGGAGCGAGCCGGACGTGCAGCGATGGTCATCGGGCCGGTCTCGTACCTCAACTCGCGGCTCTCCCGCCACCGCCACGCTGTAACGCACCCGAAGCCGGTGCGTTCGATCAGATCCGGCCTTTGGGGGATCTCAATCGGGCTGCGGACCCGCCGCGCAGCAGCTCCGCATGGTGACCTGCCCAAACCAGCCATTCCGCACGCGCCCCACAAGCCTGCGGCCGCCTCCGCTTGAGGCGAACCATGCCGGCAGCCTAAGACCGCCCCGCGACGCCGATGCTCACGGAGATCCGGCGCGCGTCCCGAACGCTCCACCGATCCCCTCGAAGGTCGATGTCAGGCTTCAGCTTCATTCACGCAGCGGACCTGCATCTCGGCAGCCCCCTGTCGGGCCTTGCCACGCGCGACGCTGACCTCGCGCGCCGCCTCGCCTCGGCCGGGCGGCAGGCTTTCGAGGATCTGGTGACCCAGGCGATCGAGCGCTCGGTCGCCTTCGTGGTGGTGGCCGGCGACATCTATGACGGCGACTGGGCCGACAACACGATCGGCCTTTTCTTCGCCCGGCAGGTGGCGCGCCTCGACCGCGCCGGCATCCCGACGATCTTGGTGCGCGGCAATCACGACGCGGAGAGCGTGATCACCCGCTCGATCACCCTGCCGCCCTCGGTGCACGTATTCCCGGCGTCCCGCCCCGGCACCCTGCGCCTCGACGCCCTGCGGGTCGCCCTGCACGGCCGCAGCTTCCAGGCCCGGGCCGTCGAGGAGAACCTGTCGCTGACCTACCCGGCCGCCGTGCCGGGTTGGTTCAATCTCGGGATCCTCCACACATCGTGCACCGGCCACGCGGCCCATGAGACCTACGCGCCCTGCTCGGTCGCCGACCTCACGGCGCGGGGCTACGATTACTGGGCCCTCGGCCACATCCACGAATACGCCGAGCTGTCCCGGGATCCCTGGATCGTATTTCCCGGCAACATCCAGGGCCGGAGCGTGCGCGAATGTGGCGAGAAGGGCGCCGTGGTGGTGACTGTCGCTGACGGACGGGTGACCGGCGTCAGCCGCCTGCCCCTCGACCGGGCGCGGTTCGAGCAGGTCTCGGTCGATCTCGCCGATGCGGCGGATACCCGCGCCGCCGTCGAGGCCGTGGAGGCGACCCTGAAGCCCCTCGCAGAGATCGCGGCACGCCGCCTGATCCTGGTGCGCGTTCACCTCACCGGCATCACGACCGCCCACGACGCACTCGCGGCCGACCGGGAGACGCTTACGGCCGAGATCCAGGCCGCCGCCCACCGGCTCCACGAGGATATCTGGCTGGAGCGCCTGAAGATCGAGACGCGCCGACCGCGCGCGTTGATCGAGCCCTCCGGCGCGGCCATCGACCCTGCCGCCCTGCTGGCCGACCTCGACCGCGATCCGGAGTTCCGGGCGCGGGCCAAGGCCGCGCTGGCCGAGATCGGCGGCCGGATGCCGGCGACCGCCGCGTCGGAAGCGGATTTCGAGGCGGAGTTCGACGCCCTCTGCGCCGAGGCCGAGGCGCTGATCCTCGGCCGCCTCGGCGGTCGGCATTGCTGAGAGCCCGGGAATGCGCCTGATCCGCCTCGCCCTGGAGCGCTACGGGGCCTTCACGGACCGCACCGTCGCCTTCCGGCCCGACGCGCGCCTGCACGTCGTGCTGGGCGCCAACGAGGCCGGCAAGAGCACGGCGCTGGCCGCGGTGACAGACCTGCTGTTCGGGTTCGAGAAGACGACCCGCTACGCCTTTCTGCACGACATGCCTCAGCTGCGGCTCGGCGCGGAGATCGCGTCGGGCGACGGACGCCGGCTGACCTTCCGGCGCCGAAAGGGCAACAGCCGAACCCTCATCGACGCCGCCGAGGCGCCGCTGCCCGACGACGTGCTGGCACCGTTCCTCGGTGGCATCTCGCGCACGGTGTTCTGCCGCGCCTTCGGCCTCGACGCACAAAGTCTGCGGGCGGGCGGGCGCGAGATGGTCGATGTCGAGGGCGAGGTCGGCGCGAGCCTGTTCGCGGCGGGCTCTGGCCTGCGCGGCCTCACGGAGCTGCAATCTACCCTCGACGCGGAGGCCGAGGAAATCTTCGCGCCGCGTCAAGCCAAGCACCGGACCTTCTACCAAGCCCTTGAGCGCCACGAGAGCGCCCGCAAGGCGATCCGCGAGAAGGGCCTGCGCGCGGGCGACTGGCGCGCCCTGAACGAGGAGATCGCCACGGCGGCCCAGCAGCTCGACGCCCTCCGGGCCGAGCGCGAGCGCGTTGCGACCGAGCGCGCGCGGCTGGAGCGGCTCAAGCGCGCCCGCCCGATCCTGTCGGAGATCGACGCGCTGGAGCGGCGCATCGCCGCCGAGGACGGTCTGATCGACGCCGACGCGGCCTGGATCGAACGCCTCGGTGCGGCCCTCGAACGCTGCCGCGCCGCGGAGGCCGAGGCCGGGCGGGCCGAGAATGCCCGCGATCGGGCACGGAGCGAGGCCGAATCCGTGCCGGTCGAGCGGGGGCTCACGCTCCGCGCCGACGAGATCCTGGCCGCCTTCAGCGGCACCAAGGAGTTCGAGAAGGGCGGCACCGACCTGCCCCGGATCGAAGGCGACGCCCACAAGGTCGGGCTGGAGCTGGAGCGGCTGCGCATTCGGATCGGCGCGGCCGATCTCGCGGCGCTGGAAGCCCGACAGCCCACGGACGCCGCCCGTGCTCGGATCGAGCGGCTGATCCGCGATTACCGGACCCTGATCGCCGCCGAGGAGCAGATCGCCCGCGACCTCGCCGCCGCCCGGGCCGAGCGGGACCGGCTCGCCCGAGAGGTGGAGGCGGCGGACGCGACCCGCGACCCCACGCCCCTGCGCGAGGCGTTGAAGCCGCTCGCGCGCCTGCACGAGCGGATCGCCGCCCACGAGACCCTTGAGGCCGCGATCCGGCGCGAGACGGCGCTGCTGCGCAATCAGGCCGGTCGGCTGTCGCCGCCGGTCTCGGATCTGGCGGGCCTAATCCGGACTCCCCTGCCCGGCCCTGAGACTGTGGCGCGCTACCGCACCCTCCTCGACTCCAAGACCCGCGAGCAGGAGCGGGCCACCGACCGTCGCGAGGCGGCCCACCGCCAGGTTGCCGCCACCCGGGAGCGGCTGCGCGAGCGCGAGGCGGGCCGTCCGGTCGCGACCCGGGAGCGGCTCGATGCCCTCAGGGCCGCCCGAGATGCGGCCTTCGGTCCCCTGCGCGACGCCCTCGCGGCCGGGCGCCCTGCCGGGCTCGCGGAGATCGCGGCCTTCGAGCGGGCACTCCTCGACGCCGACCGCCTCGCCGACGAGCGCGCCGCCGATGCCGCCCGAGTCGCCGCCCACGCGGCTGACCTAGAGCGCCTCGCTGCCGAGGAGGCGGATGTCGCGACCGTCGACGGTGTCCTGGCCGGGATCGCTGCCGAGATCGCCGAAGGCCAAGCGGCATGGCGCGCGGCGTGGCGGCCAGCCGGGGTTGCTCCGGGCACGCCGGCCGAGATGGCTGCGTGGCTCGCCGAGGTGGAGAGCCTGATCGAGGCCGAGCAGCGGCTCGCCGAGCAGCGGATCGAGCGGGACCGGCTCCAGGCACGGATCGAGGACGCCCGGGCGCCGCTGGCCGATCTCTGCACCCGCGCGGGGCTGGAGCCGGTGCCGGATTTCGAGATCGGCCCGACCCTCGAACGCCTCGAAGAGCGCGTCGCCACCCTGGCGAGCCGCTGGGAAGCGAATCTCCAGACCGGCGGCCTGCTGCGCGCCGCGCGTGCCGCGACGGAGCGGCTAAAGGCGGCCCTGGCCGAGGCCGGGAGCCGCCGCGCCGGGTGGCAGGCCGAGTGGGGATCGGCGCTGCTGCCCCTCGGCCTCGACGCAACGGCCCTCCCGGAGGAGGCCGAGGGCGCGCTGGAGGCATGGCGCACCGTGCCCGACCGGCTGGCGGAGCGCGCGGCCCTGCACCGCCGCTCGGCCGGGATCCGCCGCGACATGGACGCCTTCCGGGCGAACGCGTCCGCCCTTGTCGAGGCCCTGGCGCCCGATCTCGCGGACGGCCCGCCCACCGGCGCGGTCCGAACCCTGCACGCGCGCCTCGTTGCCGCCCAGGCTCGCGAGGCCCGGCGCGCCGAGCTGGATCGCCGCTTGGAGGAGGCCGAGGCGGCCCGCCGCGCCGCCGCCGATCTGCGCGACGCGGCCCGGGCGGCGCTGACCCGGCAAGTCGCCGAGGCGCTGCCGGACTTGGCGGAGGCGTCGACCCCGGACATCGAGGTTTTGTTCGGCCGGCTGAATGCGCGGGAGACGCTCCAGGCCGAGCTTCTGCGCCTGCGCGGCAGCCTCGCCGGAGCCGCAGACGGATTGCCTGAGGCCGAGCTGCGTGGCGGCCTCGAAGCGCTTCCGCCGGAGGCGATCGAGGCCGAGCTGGCCCGTCTGGCCATGGAGGCTGAGGAGCAGGAGGATCGCGGCCGGGTCATCTTCGCCGACCGCGACCGCGCCGAGCGGCGCCGCGCGGAACTGGAGGGCGGCACCGGCGCCGAGCTGGCGCTCGCCGAGCGCAAGGCCGCGGAGGCGGATCTCCAGGCGGCGGCGCGCTCCTGGGCGGTGCTGCGCTTGGCCGGGATGATGCTCGGGCAGGCCGTCGCCCGGCACCGGGCCGGACAGCAGGATCCGCTGGTGGCCCGGGCGGGCGCCCTGTTCCGGGCCCTGACCGGCGGGGCCTTTTCGGGTCTCGCCCAGATCTACGACGAAGCCGATACGCCCAGGCTCGCCGGGCAGCGCGCGGGCGGCGGGCTGGTGGCGATCGAGGGCATGAGCGAGGGCACCCGCGACCAGCTCTACCTCGCCCTGCGGCTGGCCTATCTGGAGGATTACGCCGGACGCGCCGAGCCGGCGCCCTTCATCGGCGACGACCTGTTCTCGACCTTCGACGAAGCTCGCACCGGCTACGGCCTGGACACGCTGGCCGAGATCGGCGCCAGCGTCCAGCCGATCCTGTTCACCCACCACCGCCACGTCGCCGACATCGCCCGCGACCGGCTCGGGGCGGCGGTGGACGTGGTGGCGCTGTAGCGGGCGCCGGTCCGGGCGCGCGGGGATCTGCGCTCTTCAGTCTCCGAGATACCGCGTCTCCAGATGCGCCCGGAACGCCGCCGTGCCCAGCGGCGCGCCGGTGGCGCGGGTGAGCAGATCATCGGTGCCCAGCAGGCTTCCGACTTCGTGGACATGCGCCCGCAGCCAGCCCCGCAGCGGCGCGAAGTCACCCTGCGCGAGGCAGCCCGGCAGCGCCGGTTCGGCGGTCCGTGCAGCCCGGAACAGCTGCGCCGCCGCCAGGGCGCCGAGCGTGTAGGTCGGGAAGTAGCCGAAGGCCCCGCTCGGCCAGTGGATGTCCTGGAGGCAGCCCACCCGGTCGTCGGGCACGGCGAGGCCGAGGAGCTCCCGCATCCCGTCGTTGAAGGCGCCCGGCAGATCCGCCACCGCGAGGTCGCCCGCGATCATCGCGGTTTCCAGCCTGTAGCGGAGCAGGATATGGGCCGGGTAGGTCGCCTCGTCGGCGTCCACCCGGATGTAGCCCGGTGCGACCCGGGTGTTGAGCGCGTGCAGGTTCTCCGGAGACCATTCCGGCCCCGACCGCCCGAAGGCCTCCCGCAGCAGCGGCGCGAGATAGGTGAAGAACTGCCGGCTCCGGCAGGCCTGCATCTCCACGATGAGCGACTGGCTCTCGTGCAGGCTCATGCCGCGGGCCGCGCCCACCGGCTGGTGCCGCCAGCCCGCCGGCCGGCCCTGCTCGTAGAGGGCGTGACCGGTCTCGTGCAGCACGCCCATCAGGGCACGGCCAAAATCGGCCGCATCGTACCGGGTCGTGATGCGCACGTCGTCCGTCGCGCCCCCGCAGAACGGGTGCAGGCTGATGTCGAGCCGCCCGCGGGTGAAGTCGAAGCCCACCGCCTCCATCAGCTTGAGGCCGAGCGCCCGCTGCACGTCCACGTCGAAGGGGCCGGCCAGCGGTAGCGGCGCCGGGCGGGAGGCCTGGATCTCCCGGGCGCGGGCGATCAGATCCGGCAGCCAGCCGGTGAGATCGGCGAAGAGCGGGTCGATCACCGAGCGGCGCATGCCGGGATCGTAGCTGTCGAGCAGGGCGTCGTAGGGGGCGAGCCCCAGGGCCGCGCCCTTCGCCTGACCGATCTCCCGCTGCAGCCGCAGCACCTCGGCGAGGTGCGGGGCCAGCCTGGCGAAGTCCGCATCGCGCCGCGCCTCGCGCCAGACCATCTCGGAGCGCGAGACCGCGCGGGAACTGGCCTCCACGAGGTCGCGGGGCACCGCCGTGGCATGGGCCTGGGCGCGGCGCATCTCGCGGAGGTTGGCGGCGGCCCAGGGATCGAGGCTCCCGGACCGCTCGGCGGCATCGAGGTCCTCGGCCGCCTCGGGGGCCGTCAGGATCTCGTGCGCCAGGCCCCGCAGGATCGCGAGCTGGTCACCCCGCGCCTCCGCGGCCCCGTCCGGCATCAGCGTCTGTGCGTCCCAGCCGAGGATACCGGCGGCGCCTTCGAGGGCCGCGAGGCGGGCGAAGCGCTGTTCGAGGGTCTGGTAGGCGGTCATTCGATCTCCGATCCGGGATGTCGCGCTGATCGTTCGGGCGGCCGTCACCCCGCCTGCAGCATCTCCAGCTCCAGCCAGCGGTCCTCCGCCTGCGACAGCTCGGTCTCGGCCTGCGCCAGCATGGATGAGGCCTTGTCGAAGCGGGCCGGGTCGCGGGCGTAGAGGTCGGGATCCTCCAGGATCGTCTTGAGCTGACGGATCGCCGCCTCCAGCTTCTCGATGCGGGTCGGCAGCGTCTTCAACTCATGCTGGTCCTTGAAGCCGAGCTTGGGCTTGCCGGCCGGCTGGGGAGCCGGGGCGGTGGCGCGCGCCTTGGGTTCCTTGGCCTTCGGCGCGACGGCCCGCGCCTCGATGCCTTGCCCGCGCTGGATGATCATGTCGCTGTAGCCGCCGGCATACTCGACCCAGCGGCCCGCCCCTTCGGACACGAGCACGCTACCGACCACGCGGTCGAGGAAGTCGCGGTCGTGGCTCACCAGGATCAGCGTGCCCTCGTAGTCGCCCAGCATCTCCTGGAGCAGGTCGAGAGTCTCCAGATCGAGGTCGTTGGTGGGCTCGTCCAGCACCAGGAGGTTGGCCGGCTGGGCCAGGGCGCGGGCGATCAGCAGCCGGTTGCGCTCGCCGCCCGACAACACAGAGACCGGGGTCCGGGCTTGCTCGGGGGTGAACAGGAAGTCCTTGAGGTAGCCGATCACGTGGCGGCTCTGGCCATTCACGGTCACGCTGTCGCCCCGGCCGCCGGTGAGCACGTCGGTGACGGTCATCCCCGGCTCCAGCACGGCGCGGGCCTGATCGAGCACCACCGGCATCAGGTTGGTGCCGAGCACGACCTCGCCGGCATCGGGGGCGAGCCGGCCCATGAGCAGGTTGATGAGCGTGCTCTTGCCGGCGCCGTTGGCCCCGACGATGCCGAGGCGGTCGCCCCGCATCACCCGAAGGGACAGGCCGTCGACGATCCTGCGCTCGCCAAAGGCCTTGGCGATGTCGCGGGCCTCGACCACGAGGCTGCCCGAGGATTCCGCGTCCGAGGCCTGCATGCTGACGCTGCCCACAGGGCGGCGCACCTCGCGGCGGTTCTTGCGCAGCTCGTGCAGGTTGCCCAGCCGGCGGACATTGCGCTTGCGCCGGGCGGTGACGCCGTAGCGCAGCCAGTGCTCCTCGGCGGCGATCTTGCGGTCGAGCTTGTGCTGGTCGCGCTCCTCCTCCTCGAAGAAGGCGTCGCGCCACGCCTCGAACCCCGAGAAGCCCTGCTCGATCCGGCGAGTCTCGCCGCGGTCGAGCCAGATCGTGGCGCGCGACAGAGCCGAGAGGAAGCGCCGGTCGTGGCTGATCAGCACCAGAGCGGCGCGGGTGCCCTTCAATTCAGATTCGAGCCACTCGATCGCCGGGAGGTCGAGGTGGTTGGTCGGCTCGTCGAGCAGGAGCACGTCGGGCTCGGGGGCGAGCGCCTGCGCCAGCGCAGTGCGACGCCCCTCACCGCCCGAGAGCTTCCTGGGATCCTCCTCGCCGGTCAGGCCCAGGCTCTCCAGCAGGTAGCGGGCGCGATGGGTGGACTCGCCCGGCGGCAGCCCGGCCTCGACGAAGTCGAGGGTTGTGGTGAAGCCGGAGAAATCGGGCTCCTGCGCGAGATAGCGGATCGTGGTTCCGGGCTGAAGAAATCGGCGTCCCTTGTCGGGCTCGACGAGGCCTGCGGCGATCTTCATCAGGGTCGACTTGCCGGACCCGTTCCGTCCGACGAGGCAGGTCCGCTCGCCTGGGGCGATGGTCAGGTCGGCCCGGGTGATCAGCGGCGTGCCGCCGAAGGTGAGCGCGACGTCCTGAAGGGTGAGGAGTGGAGGAGCGGCCATGCGCGGGCTTATGGCAGCGCGCGGCGGGCTGTTCAAACGGCGCGGCTGCCGCGTCACAGGCTAGGCGCGCGACGCGCTTCCTGTTTCGGCAGGGAAGGGAGCCGCGCCCGGCGCTGAGTCGCCGGACCCGGTGTGTGGTGAGGCGGCCGATCAGGCGGTCGGATTGGCCGGGCCGGTGGGCGGGCTGATCTCCGGAGCTCCGGGATTGCCGACCGGAATCTCGGGCGGCTGGATGCCGGGCGACTCGGACGGCGTCTGGCCGGGGATCTCCGGGCCGGGCGGCTGCGTGGGCACCTGCGGCGGCTCGTAAGGAGTATCGGGAGCCGGGGCCGGCTGCGGCGGAACCTCCGGCGGCGAGACCGGGGGCTGCCCCGGGTCGGCGAGCGTGAACTGGGACACGGCTGTCCTCCGGTTGACCATCGGTGCGAACCTGCACCGTTCGGGCGGCAACGGGATCTCGCCGCTCCGGTTCCGGAGCGCTACTTCTTGGTGAGCATCAGCGTGCCTTCCTTGCTCGCCACCTTCTGGATCTTCTCGGCGAACAGGGCGAGCAGGAACGGCAGCTTCACCTCCAGGCGCACGCTCTCCGCGCCTACGTCGATCGTGCCGGCGACCTTTTGGGCGAGCGCCGACACGCCGAAATCGAGCCGGTCGCCGGTCCAGGCGAGCTGGTCCACCGTGATGCCGCTCTTGGCCAGGAAGGCTCGCGCCTGCTCGGTGCCGTGCTCGAGGCGCCGCTTGGCTTCCTCGCGGCCGAGGTCGTGCGGGATGTCGACGATGAGAGGCTTGGGCATGGGGCGGCTGATCCGGGCTGACTGGGCAGCAGATGGGGCCTCCCGGTGCCGCAGACAACGCCGGGGGCCACCCTGTCTTCTCGGGACAGGAGCGGCCCGGATCGGGTGCCGTCAGTTCAGGACGTGCAGGGAGACGTAGGTCGTGCCGCCCATGCCGAGGGCGCGGGCAGAGCCGCGCGACAGGTCGATGATGCGGCCGCGCACGAAGGGGCCGCGATCATTGATGCGCACGACGACCGAGCGGCCGGTCCGCTTGTTCTCGACACGGACCCGGGTGCCGAACGGCAGGCTGCGATGGGCGGCGGTCATTCCGTTGGGGTTGAAACGCTCGCCGTTCGCAGTGCGGTGTCCGCTGCCGTACCAAGAGGCCGCACCGCTCTGAGCGGCGGCCGGGAGGCTTGTTCCGATGACGGTGGACAGCATTCCGAGCGAGACGACGAACTTTCCGAAACCAAACGACATTCTCAGCGCATTCCCTTTGTTTTTTTCGGGAAGGCGCCAGTCGTTTCGGAAATCGGCCGGATTATGGCACGCTTTCGCGTATGGCCAAGGTCACATTTTGGCCGGTTTTTGCCTGGTCATTCTGTTTACATGACGATTTGTTGCGGCTTATTTCCGCTTTTATAGCGAAATACATACAGGTCAGTCGGTCCACGTATTCGGCAAGGTTTCCTCAGGCTTGGCTCCAGCCGCTCGTGGTAAGTCTTAATTCCTAAGCCCTGCGCTGGATGTGACCCTGCGTCCCGCTGGTGTGGAAGCAGACGACGAGTGCTGGGTCATGCACGGCCGAATGTCATGATCGGCAGTACGGCAAGGACAGGCCGCTGAAGCGCTCGGTCGACCGCAGACGACCCGGCTCATTGCCACGTCGCTCGCGCTGAAGTCGGCGCGTAACCGTTGCTTAATCTATGGAATGACTGGCCGGTTCCGCGCTCGGCAAAAACTGCAGCCCCAGAACGGGACGCGCGCCCGCGAAAATCGACAACGCGACCTTTACCGTATCCGGGGCATGGTCTGCCGGTCAGTCGCGTAACCGGTGTTTGCCATGGCTTCCCCGCGTACCGTGGCTGCCGACGCCGTCGCCCGGAAACAGGTCTCGCGTGCCGGGCGGCCCGCGTCGGCGCCACGGATGGGTCTCGTACCCGCCCAGCGTTCCCTACCCCTCGACCAAGTCCTCGTCGGGGATTGCATTGCGGCCATGAACGCCCTGCCGGCGTCGAGCGTCGACTGCGTCTTCGCCGATCCGCCCTACAACCTGCAGCTCGGCGAGGCCGGCCTCCTGCGCCCGGACCAGAGCCGCGTCGACGCGGTCGACGACGACTGGGACAAGTTCGCGACCTTCGAGGCCTACGACGCCTTCACCCGGGACTGGCTCGCGGCCTGCCGCCGCGTGATGAAGCCGAACGCGACCCTTTGGGTGATCGGGTCATACCACAACATCTTCCGGGTCGGGAGCGCGTTGCAGGATCTCGGTTACTGGATCCTCAACGACATCGTCTGGCGCAAGGCCAACCCGATGCCGAACTTCCGCGGCAAGCGCTTCACCAACGCCCATGAGACCCTGATCTGGGCCTCGCGTTCGGCGGAGTCGAAGGGCTACACCTTCCATTACGAGGCGCTGAAAGGAGGCAACGAGGACCTCCAGATGCGCTCGGACTGGTTCATCCCGCTCTGCACCGGCGAGGAGCGTCTGAAGGATCCGGAGGGCCGCAAGATCCATCCGACGCAGAAGCCCGAGGCCCTGCTCGCCCGGACGCTGCTGGCGGCAACCAATCCCGGCGACGTGGTGCTCGACCCGTTCTTCGGCACCGGCACAACCGGCGCCGTCGCAAAGCGTCTCGGCCGCCGCTTCATCGGCATCGAGCGCGAGGCCACCTACGCCGAAGCCGCCCGGGAGCGGATCGCCGCAGTGGAGCCCCTGTCGAAGGCCGCCCTCATGGTGGCCCCGACCAAGCGTGCCGAGCCGCGGGTGCCGTTCCTCTCGGTGATCGAGGCCGGGCATATCCGCCCGGGCGAGACCGTGACCGACGAGCGCCGCCGCTTCCGCGCGACGGTGCGTCCGGACGGCCAGCTCGACAATGGCCTCGTCATCGGCTCAATCCACAAGATCGGCGCCCTGGTCCAGGGTCTGCCGGCCTGCAACGGCTGGACGTTCTGGCACGTGGAGCGCGGCGGAAAGCCGGTGGTGATCGACACCTACCGGGCCGGACTCCGGCAGGCCATGGCGAACGGCTGACAAAGCCGGAAAGACCGCCGTCTTTGTGAGGGAGTGAAGCAACCCAGTCAGCGCCTCGCCGGCCGGCGTCGCGCTGCCTTGGGGCGCGGCGCCGTGCTCGCGATGACGGAGCGGCTAGCGCTTCCGAACCGAGCCCGGCCGCCGCGCCGAGGTTCTCGTGCGCACGGGGGCGGGCTGCAGCTCGGCCTCACCCTCAAGCAGAGCGTCCGCCTCCCGCGGCGGCGCGGGCGCGGGTTTCGGCTGGGGCTTCGGCACGGCGCGCACGCGCGGGCGCGGCTCGGGATCCGGCATCGACGCCGGTGCCTCCATGGCGGCGAGCAGCGGCATGGGCGGCGGCTCCTTCTTCGGGCGGCCACGCGGCTTCTTTTCGGGCTCAGGCCTCGGGTCGAAGGCGTGGGCCAGCACCTTCCGCATTAGGCCGGGCAGCGGCTCGTCGTCGAGGGCGGCGCGCGGTGTGAAACGCATGCCGGAGGGTGCCGGCGTCGACAGGGCCACACGGGCTACGAACACCGTCAGCTCCAGCGGGAAATGCGTGAAGCCGTGCCGGACGAGGCCCGGCAGACGCTTCCAGCGGGCGTCGAGCGGCGCATCCAGCAGGGCAGCGGCGACGTCGTAGTCCGGCTCCCATGTGCTGCCTGGCGGCTCGGCCATGTTGCCGAGCAGCCCCTCCGGTGTCCGCGTCCGCAGCAGCACCGCCTCGTCGCCGCTGCGGATCGCCACGAAGGCTGCGCCGCGGCGCAGCGCTCCCTTCGCCACCTTGATCTTGCGCGGGAACGTCTCCTGCGTGCCGAGCGCCCGGGCCCGGCATGGCTCCATCCACGGACAGAGTGCGCAGGCGGGACGCTTGGGCGTGCAGATCGTCGCGCCGAGATCCATGAGCGCCTGGGCGAAGTCGCCCGGCCTGTCCTCCGGGACCAGCGCTTGCGTCAGGCGGCGGATCTCCGGCCGGCTGCCCGGCAGCGGCGCCTCGAGCGCGAAGGCCCGGCTCAGAACCCGCTCGACGTTGCCGTCGACGGCGGCCTCCGGTCGGTCGAACGCGATCGCGGCGATCGCGCCTGCTGTGTAGGCGCCGATCCCCGGAAGCTTGCGCAGGCCGTCGGCCGTGTCGGGGAAGCGCCCGCCCGCAGCCGCGACGGCCTTCGCGCAGGCGTGGAGGTTGCGGGCGCGGGAATAGTAGCCGAGCCCGGCCCAGGCCGACATCACCGCCTCCTCCGGGGCGTCGGCCAGGGCGAAGATGTCGGGGAAGCGCGTCAGGAAGCGATCGAAATACGGACGGACCGCCGCGATCGTCGTCTGCTGAAGCATCACCTCCGAAAGCCAGACCCGGTAGGGATCGGGCACCTCGCCGGCCAGCGCCCGCCATGGCAGGACACGGCGATGCCGGTCGTACCAGGCGAGCAGGTCGTCGGCGCGCGGTCCGGGACCGGGCTTGGCATCCGTGGCGGTGCGGGTCGGCATGAGTCCGGGCTGCATAGCCGCAGGGCAGCGGCGATCATAGGGCGGTGAAAGCGCGGCCGCGTGCTCCCTTCGTCAACCATCCTGCGCTAACCCTACAGGATCCACAGGGGCGGGGCCGGAACCACCATGGCGCGCGTCAAACCGCTGGCCGAGCTGATCGAGGGCTGCATCGGGCCCGCCTTCGCGGCGCAGGGATTCGCCTCGACCGACATCCTCGCCGCCTGGCCGGAGATCGTGGGCGAGCGGCTGGCCCGCTACTGCCGCCCATCCAAGCTCGAATGGCCGAAGCGCCGCCGCAAGGGGGCCGAGGCGCCGGAATCCGGCACGCTGGTGGTGCGGGTCGAGGGCGTGTTCGCCATCGAGTTGCAGCATCTCGCGCCGGTGGTGATCCAGCGGATCAACGCCCATTACGGCTGGGCCTGCGTCTCCCGCATCGTGCTCCAGCAGGACCGGGTCGGGCGCGGCGGGCCGAAGGCGGCTCCGGCCAAGATCGATCCGGTGCGCGCCGTCGAGGTCCAGCGCGCCGTGGCGGGGATCGCCGATGACGGCTTGCGCGCCGCCCTCGACCGACTCGGCACGGCCGCCGTCGCCACGCGCTCGGACCGGTGAACGGGACGATTCGGTCACCTTGCCAGGACGGCTGTGCCCGAGTACCGGCTTTCGGACGCCAAGACCGACCCAATTCGGCGGAGCCTGCCCGATGACGACGCGACGCGACGCTCTCAAGATCTCCGGCCTCGCGCTCGGCGCCGGCCTCGCCCTGCCCTACCTGTCCCGCGCCGCGCGCGCGCAGAATGCCGAGGTGGCGGCGCTGATGCAGCCGGGGCCCCTCGGCGATGTCTGGCTCGGCCCGGCGGACGCCAAGTGCACGATCATCGAGTACGCCTCGATGACCTGCTCGCACTGCGCGGCCTTCCACCGGAACACATGGCCGACCCTGAAGGAGCGCTACATCGATACCGGCAAGGTGCGCTTCACCCTGCGCGAGTTCCCCCTCGATCCCCTCGCCACGGCGGCCTTCATGCTGGCGCGCTGCCAGGGCGATTCCAAGTACTACCCGATCACCGACCTGCTGTTCGACCAGCAGCCGGCCTGGGCCTTCACCCAGAAGCCCGTCGATGCGCTGGAGCAGATGCTGCGCCAAGCCGGCTACAACAAGCAGACCTTCGAGGCCTGTCTGAAGGATCAGAAGATCTACGCGGGGGTCAACGCCGTGAAGCAGCGCGGGCTCGACGTCTTCAAGGTCGATTCCACCCCGACCTTCTTCATCAACGGCGAGCGCTACACCGGCGAGATGACGGTCGAGGGTATGGAGAAGGTGATCAAGCCGATCCTGGGTGCCTGATCGCCCGTCCGGAGCCGCGTGCGAAGCGCCGCTCCGGCGGTCCGGCCTGACCTGAAATACCAATCGAAAATCAAAGACTTACCATGTATGGGCTTCGCCTTGACACTCAAGATAGGCGAAACTATGGTGCGCCCCGCTTGCTGGGGGCGTCCAGCCGGTTCCAGATCCTCCCGCCCTGTGAGTTTTGAGCCGTGAACGGCGACGACGCGAGGGACGGGAAGGGGACCGAGGGGACGCCGACGGACAGCGAACTCTCCGCGAGGCTCAGACGTCTCGAGACGCAGATCGAACGGAAGCGGCCGAAGGCTGCTGCCGATCCTTCCACGCGCCCTCGGAACGGTGGGCCCTCCCCGCTGGGCCAGGCCATGACGCTCTCCACGGAGTTCGTCGCGGGTGTGATCGCGGGGGGCATACTCGGCTGGATCGTCGATCATGTCTTCGGGACGAAGCCCTGGGGATTGATCGTCCTCCTGATGCTGGGGTTCGTGGCGGGGGTCTACAACGTGATGCGGGTGTCGGGTTTCGCCGGCGCGCGTCCCGGACGACGCGACCGGCAGGAGCCATAAGGCGCGCCGGTCAGTGGAAATTCGAGGCGGCCGACGCGGTCGGTGCGCCGGACAAGAAGGGCGGAAGCGGGAATGGCGGTCACGATCGACCCGATCGAGCAGTTCGAGCTGAAGCCGCTCGTCTCGCTCGGCCATATCGGCCATCAGGAACTCGCGTTCACGCAGTCCGCCCTCTACATGTTCGCCGCGGTCGGGGTGATCGCGCTGATCACCATCGTGGCGACCGCGTCGCGCTCGGTGGTGCCGGGCCGCATGCAGTCGCTGGCCGAGGTCTTCTACGAATTCATCGCCGACACGCTGCACCAGGCGACCGGTGAGGGCGGCAAGCGGTTCATGCCGCTCGTGTTCTCGCTGTTCATGTTCGTGCTGATCCTGAACCTGTTCGGGATGATCCCCTACGCCTTCGCGGTGACCAGCCACCTGATCGTCACCTTCGGGCTGGCGGCGCTGGTGATTTCCACCGTGGTGATCTTCGGCGTGATGAAGCACGGCACCCACTTCTTCGGCCTGTTCGTGCCGTCGGGCGTGCCGAAGCCGCTGCTCGCGATCCTGGTGCCGATCGAGGTCATCTCGTTCATCTCGCGCCCGATCAGCCTGTCGGTCCGTCTGTTCGCCAACATGCTGGCCGGCCACATCGCGATGAAGATCTTCGCGTTCTTTGTGGTCCAGCTTCTTCTCGCGGGCGCCTGGAGCGTGCTATCGCCGCTCCCGCTGTTCCTGACGATCGCGCTGACCGCTCTCGAGTTCCTCGTTGCGGCGCTTCAGGCCTACGTCTTCGCGACGCTGACGGCGATCTACCTCAACGATGCCCTTCACCCCGGCCACTAATCCCGGCCGGCTCCACCCGCCGCAAACGTCACCGCACGTTTCGTTCTGAAGAGACCTCAGGAGTTACCATGGATCCCGTCGCTGCGAAGTACATCGGCGCCGGCCTCGCCTGCCTCGGCATGGCGGGTGCGGGCATCGGCCTCGGCAACCTGTTCGGTCAGTTCCTCGCCGGCGCCCTTCGCAACCCGTCCGCGGCCGACGGCCAGCGCGCCACCCTGCTCCTGGGCTTCGCCCTCACCGAGGCGCTCGGCATCTTCTCGCTGCTGATCGCGCTGCTGCTGCTCTTCGCCGTCTGATCGGCGTGCCGGAGCCCGCGGTCGCCGCGGTCTCCACCGGGCAGCTGCCCGACAAACGGGTGGGCGCTCCCTGGATGGGGCGTCCGCCTTCTTCCGTCACCGCCCCGCGGTGACCCTGCGAACGGTGTCAGTGTAGCGGTCTCATGGCGCAGCCCAATTCCCTTACCACGCCGCCTCCGGGCGCCGACACGCAGATCGTGCCGGGCCATACCGAGCACACGGAGGCGCATACCGGCGCCTTCCCGCCCTTCGAGAGCTCCGGCTTCCTGGCGCAGTTGATCTGGCTCGCGCTGGCCTTCGGGCTCCTCTATTACCTGATGGACAAGATCGCGCTGCCGCGGATCCAGTCGATCCTGCACGCCCGCGCCGAGCGCCTGCGTTCGGACCTGGATCAGGCACAGGCGATGAAGGCCGAGGCGGATGCCGCCGGCGTCGCGTTCGAGGCCGCCCTCCGGGACGCCCAGGGCAAGGCCCGCGACATCGCGCAGACGACCCGGAACGAACTGGCCGCCGAAGCCGAGACCAAGCGCAAGGCGCTGGAGGAGGAGCTGAACGCCAAGCTCTCCGCCTCCGAGGCGACGATCCGCGCCCGGACCGAGGCCGCCATGGGCAACGTCCGCTCCATTGCGGGTGAGGCTGCCTCGGCGATCGTCGAGCGCCTGACGGGCCAGGCGCCCGACCGGGCCAGCCTCGACCGCGCTCTCGACGCCACCGCACACTAGACGGGAACCCACGATGCTGCTCGAAGCCGAATTCTGGGTCGCCGTCGCGTTCGTCATCTTCATGGGCATCGCCTGGAAGGTCGGCGGCTTCTCGGCGATGACCAAGGGCCTGGACGGCCGCGCCAACCGCGTCCGCCACGAACTCGACGAGGCCAGGCGCCTCCGTGAGGAGGCGGCCGCCGTCCTCGCCGATTACAAGCGCCGCCGCGCCGAGGCCGAGAAGGAGGCCGAGTCGATCGTCGCCAGCGCCCGCGAGGAGGCCAAGCGCGCCGCCGAGGAGGGGCATCGCAAGCTCGACGACTTCCTGGCCCGCCGCACCAAGGCCGCCGAGACCAAGATCACCCAGGCCGAGGCCCAGGCCGAGGCCCAGGTCCGCGCCGCCGCGGCGGAAGCCGCCGTGAAGGTGTCGGAGGCGATCCTGCGCGAGCGGATGCAGGGTGAGGCCGCCCAGAGCCTGATCCGCGCGAGCCTTGGCGAGGTCCGGACCCGCATGCGGTCCTGAAGCGTCGGAAGGCACAGCCTTTCGAGAAGCCGCCCTCGGGCGGCTTCTTTCGTTTCAGGAGGTGCCGTCGCGAACATCGGCCCCTCCGTCCGTGTTCTCCGAGGACTTCAATCCGGAGACGGCATGGCGGACGGGGCGCGGATCGTGATCGTCGGTGGCGGCGTCGCCGGCATCGAGGTGGCCACCAGCCTCGGTCGCGGCGGCCGGGCCGACGTGATCCTGGCTGACCGCAGCCTGTCTCACGTCTGGAAGCCGATGCTGCACACCTTCGCGGCCGGCACCGCCAGGGCCGACCGGCAGAAGATCGACTTCTTCGCACAGGCGCGCCGCAACGGCTTTCGCTTCCAGCCCGGCGCCCTGGTGGGGATCGACCGCCAAGCGAAGCGCGTGCACCTCGCCGTCGAAGCAGCGGAAGGGCAGCCCGAGGTGGATCTCGCCTACGACCTGCTCGTGCTCGCCATCGGCAGTCGGGCCAACGATTTCGGCACGTCGGGCGTCGCCGAGCATTGCCTCACCATCGACGACCTGACCGAGGCCGAGCATTTCCATCGGCAATTGCGGTGTCATCTCCTGGCGCGCCTCGACCGCGGCGGCATGTTGGAGATCGCCATCGTGGGCGGCGGCGCCACCGGCGTCGAGCTGGCTGCCGAGTTGAAGCACGCGATCAACCTGCTCTCGGCCTATGGCTCGCCGGACCTGCCGCAGCGGCTGCGCCTCATCCTCATCGAGAGCGGGCCGCGCCTGCTGCCGGCCTTTCCGGAGCGGGTCTCCCGCGCCGCGGCCCGCACCCTGTCCGACCTCGCCGTCGAGGTCCGCACCGGCGCAATGGTGACCGGAGCCGATGCGGCCGGCTTCATCCTGAAGGACGGCAGCCGCATCCAGGCCAGCCTGAAAGTCTGGGCCGCCGGCGTGAAGGCGCCGGACGTGCTCGCCGGCCTCGACGGCCTGGAGCGCTCCCGAACCGGCCAGCTCGTGATCGGCCCCGACCTGCGCACGACCCGGGATCCCGCGATCATCGCGCTCGGCGATTGCGCCAGCCAGGCCGATCGCGACACCGGCAGGTCCGTGCCCGCCACGGCCCAGGCGGCCCGGCAGCAGGCCCAGCACCTCGCCCGTCATCTCGGCCGCGCCCTGGCGCGCGGCGACACGGTCGAGACCGCGCTTCCGCCGTTCCGCTACGTCGAGAAGGGCGCCATCGTCTCGCTGGCGGACTTCAACGGCTGGGGCACTCTGGGCCGCTACACGTTCGGGGGCGGCCGCCTTAACGGCCTTTCAGCCCGGCTGACCCACGACCTGCTGTACCGGCAGCACCAGATGGGCCTGTACGGCCCCCTGCGCGGAACCATGACATGGGTCTTGGATGACCTCGACCATCTGATCAGCCCGCCCGTGCGGCTGGACTGACGGGCTCGGCGTCAGTCGGGCCGTTCGCCCTCGACCGCCTTTGTCTCCTCGACCTCCGGCGCAACCTGCCCGTAGTTCAGCACCGCCACCAGGGCGGCGCCCCCGAAGGTGTTGCCGAGCAGTGTCGGCAGGAAGAATTTCAGCGCGTAGTCGTTCATCGTCGCGGCGCCCGTGACCACGAGGTAGAAGGCCTCCACCGAGCCGGCCACGATATGGGCGAGGCTGCAGAGCGAGACCAGCCAGGTCATCAGGAGGATGACGAAGGGGGCCGCGCTGGCGGTGGCCGGCAGGAACCAGACCATCAGGGCGATCATCCAGCCGGCGAAGACCGCCTTCACGAACGTCGACCAGAACCCGTGCGCGATGGCGTCGTGGCTGATCTCCGCGAAGGCCTTGAGCACCGGCGGCTCGAAGGCTCCGGAATGGGCCATCACCGCGGCGATCGCCAGCGTTCCCAGGATGTTGCCGCACAGGACGATGAGCCAGAGCCGCACCACCCGGAACGCGGTCTTCGCCGACCGGTCGTGCAGCAGCGGCAGGACCGGCGTGATGGTGTTCTCGGTGAACAGCTGCTGGCGTCCCAGGACCACGACCAGGAAGCCCACCGCGTAGCCCATCGAGCCCACGATCTTGGCCCAGTCCGCCTCGGGCAGATGGCTTCTCAGGACGCCCGGAACGATCAGCGACAGGGCGATGCTCAAGCCGGCCGCGAAGGCCGAGAGGAACAGCGCGCCGCCATGGCGCCGCAACTCCTCGTCGCCTTCCAGCCGGATCACCTCGTGCAGCACGTAGGCATCCGGCCGGCCGATCTCGGAGACCTCCTTCAGCAGCTCGTCGCGCCGAGCCTCCGGGTCGGCCCGCTTGTCCTTGTCCCGAACCATCCGTTCAGCTCCGCTACGCAACCCGATCCGATCGGATGTCAGACTGTCAGGCCGAGAGCCTCGCCAGCAGCGCCTCGACCGCGCTCCGCGCCTCCGCGAGCGCCTGCGCATCCCGGCTGCGTACGACGATCCGATTTCGGAACCCCTCCGGCGTCATGGCTGGATACGAGCCGATGGAGACCGCTGGCCGCGCCTTCGCGATCTCGCCGAGTCCGCTGGCGTAGCTGCCCTCGGGAAGGCCCGCCGCCTCGATCGTCTCGGAGAGCATCGCAGCGGCACCCTTGAGGGTCGGGGCGATCGAGTCGAGCATGGCCTGCATGATGCTCGGCACGCCGGCCATGACGTGGACGTTGCCGATGCGGAAGCCGGGCGCCTTGGAGACCGGGTTGGCGATCAGGTCCGCCCCGAACGGGATCCGCGCCATGCGCAGGCGCGCCTCGTTCAGGTCCTCGGGCTTGTGCCGCTCCAGCAGCATCGCCCGCGCACGCTCGTCGACGTCGATGCCGACTCCGAAGGCCTGGGCCACGCAATCGGCCGTGATGTCGTCGTGCGTGGGGCCGATGCCCCCGGTGGTGAACAGGTAGGTGTAGCGTGCGCGCAGGGCGTTCACCGCCTCGACGATCATGGCGGCCTCGTCCGGCACGATTCGCACCTCGCGCAGGTCGATCCCGGCGGCGGTGAGGAAATCCGCGATGGTGCCGATGTTCTTGTCCTTGGTGCGACCCGAGAGGATCTCATCGCCGATCACGAGGATGGCGGCGGTGACGGAGTCGGAAGGCTGGTCCATGGGTCTCTGGCGTCGGGCGGGCGTCGCAGGCAGATAGCGCAGCCGCAGCCCACGACTACGTGAACCCCGAGGAACCGATGCAGTTCGCCGCGCCGCTCGTGCCGGGACGGCTCGTGCAACGCTACAAGCGTTTCCTGGCTGATATCGACACCGGTGACGGCTGCGTCACGGCGCACTGCCCCAACCCCGGTGCGATGCTCGGGTTGAATAAGCCCGGCGCGCGCGTGCTGCTCTCCTGTTCGACCAACCCGGCGCGCAAGCTGCCGTTGACCTGGGAGCTGGTCGAGGCCGATCTGCCCGGCGGCCCGCAATGGGTCGGCATCAACACCCAGCGCCCGAACGCCCTGGTCGCCGAGGCTTTCCGGTCCGGCGCGATCGCGGCGCTCGCCGGCCACGACGTGCTGAAGCCGGAGGTCCGTTACGCGCAGGCGAGCCGGGTCGACTTCCTGGCGAGCGGCGCTGCATCCGGCCCCTGTCACGTCGAAGTCAAGAACTGCCACATGATGCGCCGGGCCGGCCTCGCGGAGTTCCCGGATTGCAAGGCCGCCCGCAGCGCCCGGCACATGCGCGCCCTCGCCCAGGTCGTGGCCGAGGGCGGCCGCGCGCTGGTGGTCATCGTCGTGCAGATGCAGGCCGGGGCCTTCGACGTGGCGCGGGATATCGACCCGGCCTTCGACCGCGCCTTCCGCGCGGCCCGCGCCGCGGGCGTGGAGGTGCGCGCCTACCGCTGTGCGGTGGGACCCGAGTGCGTCGCCATCGCGGACGAGATCCCGGTGGTCACGCCGCCCTGATGGCGGGGCGCTCGAACATCAGGTTCAGCCGGGAGCGCGAGATCTCGCGATAGCCGTAGCTCTCCAGGTGCTTCGGCAGGTCGAGCTGCCACTGCCCGGTGCCGTTCTCGATCAGCAGGATGCGCGGCAGCAGCGCTTCCGGCGCCTCGCGCAGGAACGGCTCGAGGATCAGGTCCTCCGCGCCCTCTACGTCGAGCTTTATGGCGTCGACGCGGGTCAGGCCCTCGCTGCGCAGGAGGTCGAGGAGCGTCACCGCCGGCACGGTGATCCGCGCGCCCTCGTTGGTGCCCACGATCCGCAGGCTCGATTCGCCGCGGTTGCGGGGATCGATGAACAGGGTCAGCTCGCCCGCCTTGTCGGCCACCGCGCAGGCGACCGCCTTCACCGTGTGAAACGGGTTCTGGGCGATGTTGTAGGTCAGTCGGTCGAACACGTCGGGCTGCGGCTCGACGGCGACGATCCGCGCCGCCGGACCCGAGAAGGCCGCCACGCACAGGGCGTAGGCGCCGATATTGGCGCCGATATCGAGGAACACGCAGTCCTTCGGCAGGCGTTCCCGCAGCAGGGCGCGCTCCTCGGGGTCGAAGAACTGCGGGGTGAAGAGCACCTTCTTCTCGCAGTTGTTGTTGTAGGGATGCAGCCGCATCCGGGCGCCGTAGCGGGTCACGTCGAGGGGCTTGCCCCCGAGCCGCGAGATCGCGATCCGGCGCAGGAGCAGCGCGAGGCGCCGCCCGTACCAGGATTCGGCCGGGATCCGGTTCGTGCGGCGGGTGATCGCCGCCACGAGGCCGGCCGGTTCGTAGGTGCCGTAGGGCTGCGTGTCCGTCATGACCGGGGCGGTTTGCCAGCCGGCGCCCTGCCCCGCAAGCGGATCGATGCGCGTTGCCCCGGCAAGCCCGCGTGGTCTAAGCGGAAGCCGAGCTGACAGAGCACGGGTTGCGCGGCATGGACTCCTTCAATTCCGATGGTGTGCGGATCGCCTATATCGACGTCCCGCCGGCGGAGGGGGCCGGCAAACCGATCCTGCTCATCCACGGTTTCGCGTCCAACCACGCGGTCAACTGGGTCAATACCCAGTGGGTGAAGGCGCTCACCCAGGCCGGCTACCGGGCGATCGCCCTGGACAATCGCGGCCATGGCGAGAGCGAGAAGCTCTACGACCCGGCCGCCTACAGTTCCGAGGCGATGGCGGGCGACGCAGTACGGCTCCTCGACCATCTCGGCATCGAGCGCGCCCACATCATGGGCTATTCCATGGGCGGCCGGATCACCGCCCATATCGCCCTGGACCATGCGGACCGGGTCCGTTCGGCGCTGATCGGCGGCCTCGGGATGCACCTCGTCGAGGGCCGGGGCCTGCCCTCCGGCATCGCCGAGGCCCTGGAGGCGCCCGCCGGGACCCCCGCCCCGAACCCGACCGCTGCGGCCTTCCGCACCTTCGCCGAGCAGACCCGGAGCGACCTGCGGGCGCTCGCCGCCTGCATGCGCGGCTCGCGTCAGACCCTGAGCCGGGCGGAACTCGGGCAGATCGAGGTGCCGGTGCTGGTCTCGGTCGGAACCCTCGACACGGTGGCGGGCTCCGGCCCGGCGCTGGCGGCCCTGATCCCGGACGCGCGGGCGCTGGAGATCGAGGGCAAGGACCATTCGACCGCCGTCGGCGCCAAGCCGCACCGGGACGGGGTGCTGGCCTTCCTGACCGCCCAGCCCTGAGGCCTCAGCTCTTCAGCCGGTAGCCCGTCCGGAAGATGTAGGTGACGAGGCCGAGGCAGACGCACAGGAACAGCGCGGTCATGCCCAGGCTGATCGCGATGCTCACGTCGGCGCTGCCGAAAAACGCCCAGCGGAAGCCGCTGATCAGGTACACGACCGGGTTGAGCAGGCTCACCGCGTGCCAGAACGGCGGCAGCATGCCGATGGCGTAGAAGCTGCCGCCGAGGAAGGTCAGCGGCGTCACCACGAGGAGCGGCACGAGCTGCAGCTTCTCGAACCCGTCGGCCCAGAGGCCGATCACGAAGCCGAACAGGCTGAACGTCACCGCGGTGAGCAGCAGGAAGCCGATCATCCAGAGCGGGTGATCGATCCGCAGCGGCACGAACAGCGCCGATGTCGCCAGGATGATCAGGCCGATCAGGATCGACTTGGAGGCCGCCGCGCCGACGAAGCCCAGCACCACCTCGAGCGGCGAGATCGGTGCCGAGAGGATCTCGTAGATCGTCCCGGCGAAGCGCGGGAAGTAGATGCCGAACGAGGCGTTCGAGATGCTCTGGGTGAGCAGCGACAGCATGATCAGGCCTGGCACGATGAACAGCCCGTAGGGCACGCCGTCAACCGCCGAGACCCGCGAGCCGATCGCCGCGCCGAACACCACAAAGTACAGGGTCGTCGAGATCACCGGGGCCAGGATGCTCTGACCGGCGGTGCGCCAGAAGCGGCCCATCTCGAACCGGTAGATCGCCCGGACCGCCGGCCAGTTCATGGTGAAGGCCGCATTCATGCCCGTGCTCCTTCCTCACGCACGAGGCCGACGAAGATATCTTCCAGCGAGCTCTGCTCGGTATGGAGGTCGTTGAAGCGGACGCCCGCCGCCGCGAGCCCGGTGAGCAGCCCGGTGATGCCGGTGCGCTCGGCCCGCGTATCGTACGTGTAGACCAGTTCGCTTCCGCCCCCGGCGAGCGCCAGTTCGTAGTCGGCAAGCTCCGACGGCACGGACGCGATCGGCTGCTGGAGATGCAGGGTGAGCTGCTTGCGCCCGAGCTTGCGCATCAGGGCGGCCTTCTCCTCCACGAGGATGATCTCGCCCCGGCGGATCACGCCGATGCGGTCGGCCATCTCCTCGGCCTCCTCGATGTAGTGGGTGGTGAGGATCACGGTGACGCCCTGCTGGCGCAGGTCGCGCACGAGGCGCCACATGTCCTGGCGCAGTTCCACATCGACACCCGCAGTGGGCTCATCGAGGAACAGCACCCGGGGTTCGTGCGACAGGGCCTTGGCGATCAGGACCCGGCGCTTCATGCCGCCCGAGAGTGTCATCAGGCGGCTGTCGCGCTTGTCCCACAGGGACAGCGCCCGCAGGATCCGCTCGATATGAGCCGGATCGGGCCGTAGCCCGAAAAGACCGCGGGAGAAGCTCACGGTGTTCAGCACCGTCTCGAAGGCGTCCGTGGTCAGTTCCTGCGGCACGAGGCCGATGGCCCGGCGGGCGGCGCGGTAATCGGCAGCGATGTCGTGGCCGTCGACCAGCACCGTACCGGCACTCGGCGTGACGATGCCGCAGACGATGTTGATGAGCGTCGACTTGCCGGCGCCGTTCGGGCCGAGCAGCGCGAAGATCTCACCGCGCTCGATGGCGAGGTCGATGTCGCGCAGGGCTGTGAAGCCGGATTTGTAGGTCTTCGACAGCTTCGAGATGGAGATGATCGGCATCAGGGCCTGAAACGTGCTGAGGCATTCACGGCGCCGGCCGCTGTCGTCCCGGCCGGACATGCAGTCGGCCGACGCAGCGCTCCGCCTCTGGAAGGGGGCTCCTATAGCACGGCGTTCCGGCGGCTCTCACCGATCCCATGTGTGCGGGCGCACCGCGATGCAGAGTCCATGCTCAAGCGTTGCCGTAGCGTTCCACCATCGCCAGGCATTCTTTGCGGACATTGGGATCGTCGATGCGCGAGAAGGCCGCCAGCAGGGCTGCACATTCCGATGCTGTCGGGCCGCAGACCTGTGCGGCCGAGCGTCCCCGACGGAAGGTGGAGACAGGGACAGCCAACGCCTCCGCGATCTGGCCGAGCAGCCGTTCCCGCTCCTCTACGCGGGAACCGGCGTCGGTGACATCGAGTCCTCCCGCGTCCGTCATGATGCCTTCAACCCTCAGCCAGACGCGCGAACACGCATCCTCGCAGGACTGCGCCGCGCGAAGGCGGTGCACCGCGCGACCATTCACAAATTCTCGCTTGGTGCAACCTATCGTTATGTTTCTACCATGCGCGGATGATCCGAGAGAGGAATCCTTCAATAGCGGGCGCCGGTCAGCAACGTCTCGCCGGAGCCAGACCGAAGTCGGAGCGGGCCGAATGTCGCATCTATTCGCTGAAACAGACATCCGACTGCTAGGAGCGCAAATAAAAAGACGAAAGTCTAAGCTGATCGCCGAAGCGTGATCAGCGCAACAAGGCCGATCAGTGTCGCGGCCCCAAGAAGTCGGCGCCACGGATTCACGCCGCGGAGGAGTTCGTCGGCTGCCCACCACACCAGGGCAAGATCTGCTCCGACCGACAGCCGAGATGCGAGGGCGGCGCTCCCCTGTGCCCACCACGTGCCCAGCGTGAGGCCGCCAAACAACCAGAGCGGCAGGTTCGGCCATTGACCGATGGTGATGGCGCCGGTCTTCCGGTCGCGGAACAACCAATCGATCGCCCGCCCGACGGTGCCGGAGCGTCGCTGGATCATTGCCTGCACCTTCCCCGCCGATCGCGCCGGTGCTGCGCCGCACCGCCAGAGCGCACGCGCATTCCTTGACGAACTAATGCGCGCGCCGCCGATCTTTACCGATCGCTAACCTTACTGAATGGAAACCGCGTGCAAATCCCTAACGGAAGCTGAAAGGACTCGCAGAAATTTTGTTAATCTGTCGGTAATGCGGCGTCACATCAGCAACGTAGCTGCCGAACACCGAGGATCGACCATGAGCGCACGTCTCGAAGACCTGAAGTTCATGCTGACGCTCAGCGCTGTCGTGCTCTGCGGCAGCGGCCTCGACATCATCCTGCGCTGACGGGCGCACACATGGCGGGCCGCAGATCTTGGCCGCTGCGCACGATGGCGCGTCGGAGGGCAGAGCGGGCAGCCGAGTCCGGAGTCGAACCTGCACTTCGGCTGCACCTCTCGAACGGAACCGCCATCAAGCGCGCACTAGATGCGGTCGGCCGGCGAAGTCCGGCCGGTTCCAAGGTCGATAGCGAGGTCTGGCCCGAGCGGAGAAAGCCCCGTAACTCTGCGGCCTTCGCCAACTTCTCGGCCCGCATCCTGAAGACGGCAATCACAAGGCCGATCAGCCCGGCCGCCTCCAAGAAAGCCGCGACCACATAGCCCGAAGCCATCCGATTCCACCATCCATATGCGGGAAGGCCCTACGAGTAAGGCCTTCCCTGCTCTGGGCGGTCGTGGTTAGCGGGGTCTTAACGGCTACGTACTGCGCCGCAATTTCGGTGCGTGCCGAGGAGCGACATCTACGAGGTTTCCGGATGATCCATCACCTGAGGGCGGGCTACCACATGTCGAGGGCGACGCGGGCCTCGTCCGACATGCGGCTCTGGTCCCACGGCGGATCGAACACCATCGTCACCGAGCAGGACTGGACGCCCGGCACGGCGCTCACCGCGTTCTCGACCCATCCGGGCATTTCGCCCGCTACCGGGCAGCCGGGAGCCGTGAGCGTCATGTCGATGGCGACATTCCGGTCGTCACCGATATCGACCTTGTAGATCAGGCCGAGCTCGTAGATGTCGGCCGGAATCTCGGGATCGTAGACGGTCTTCAGCGCCGCAACGATGTCGTCGGTCAGGCGGTCCAGCTCCGCCTGCGGGATCGCGGAGGCGCCGGCGACTGCGGGGGCGTTCATGCCGCCGGTGATGGTGGCGTCGGTGGTCATCGCTTCACTCTCCCCGGGCCCGCGCTGACGGGACCAGCCTCAACTCAGAAGATCAGGTGAACAGCATTTCTGCTCTGCCGAGCGCCTCGGCAAGGGCATCGATTTCGGCCGTCGTGTTGTAGAGGCCGAAGGAGGCGCGGCAGGTGGAAGTAACGCCGAACCGATTGAGCAGTGGCATGGCGCAATGCGTGCCGGCCCGCACCGCCACCCCCTGCCGGTCGATCACGGTGGCGATGTCGTGGGCATGCGCGCCCTTCATCTCGAAGGCGATCACGCCCCCTTTACCGGGCGCGGTGCCGATGAGGCGCAGGGAATTCA
The DNA here is from genome assembly GCF_054611515.1 of Methylobacterium sp. CM6257. NCBI lineage: Bacteria > Pseudomonadati > Pseudomonadota > Alphaproteobacteria > Hyphomicrobiales > Methylobacteriaceae > Methylobacterium > Methylobacterium sp. CM6257. Next base: position 2,139,542 of record NZ_CM137735.1, on the reverse strand, counting down.
TCGCCCCGAGCCGCTCCTGCGCGTAGGCCGTCAGCTTCGCCTCGTGGGCCGCGATGGCGTCGCGCCCGAGATTCATCATGTATTCGAGCGCAGCCCCGAGGCCCACGGCCTCGATGATCGCCGGGGTGCCGGCCTCGAACTTGTGCGGCGGATCGTTGTAGGTGATCGCGTCCTCGGTCACCGTCCGGATCATCTCACCCCCGCCCTGATAGGGCGGCAGGCGTTCCAGCCATTCCTTCTTGCCGTAGAGCACGCCGATGCCGGTCGGTCCGTAGACCTTGTGGCCGGTGAAGACGAAAAAGTCGCAGTCGAGGGCGCGCACGTCGACGGGCCGGTGCACCGCGCTCTGCGCCCCGTCGAGCAGGACCGGCACGCCGTGGGCATGGGCGATGCGCACGATCTCCTCGGCGGGGGTCACCGTGCCCAGCACGTTCGACATGTGGGTGATCGCCACCATCTTGGTGCGGGGCGAGAACAGCTTCTCGTATTCCTCGACCAGGAAGTTGCCCTGGTCGTCCACCGGTGCCCACTTGATCACGGCGCCGCGGCGCTCGCGCAGGAAGTGCCAGGGAACGATGTTGGAGTGGTGCTCCATGATCGAGAGGATGATCTCGTCCCCCTCCCCGATCAGGCCGCCCCAGCCCATCGCCGAGGCCACAAGGTTGTAGGCCTCGGTGGCGTTGCGGGTGAAGATGATCTCGTCCGTGGAGGCCGCGTTGAGGAACTGGCGGGTCGTCTCCCGGGCGCCCTCGAAGCCTTCGGTGGCGGCGTTCGCCATGAAGTGCAGGCCGCGGTGGACGTTGGCATAGCCGGTCTCCATGCAGGCGACCATCGCGTCGATCACCTGACGCGGCTTCTGCGCCGAGGCGGCGTTGTCGAGATAGACCAGCGGCTTGCCGTAGACCTGCTGCGCCAGGATCGGGAAATCCTTGCGGATTGCCTCGACGTCGTAGCCGGGGGTGAGGACGGGTGCGTTCATGGTCGCGATCTTCCGAAGACTTCGCCGATCCCGAAAAACCACCTCATCCTGAGGCGCCGGAGCGAAGCGGAGACCTCGGAGGAGAGGCCTCCAGCTGGCATTGCGATCCCTGGAGCCCCTCTGCGAGGCGGCTTTCGCCGCACCTCAGGAGGAGGTTCAGGTCAAGACGACCGGCCGGTTCCGGGGCGAGACCGGCCGGGATATCAGCCTCGCGCCTTCAGCCAGGCCTCGATCTCGCCGATCAGCGCCGCACGGGCGCCCTCGTGCGTGACCGCTTCCACGGCCTCGCCCACGAAGGCCTGGACCAGCAGGCTCTCGGCGACGGGGCGCGGCAGACCGCGGGCCATGAGGTAGAACAGCAGGTCCTCGTCCGGCGCGCCGCAGGTGGCACCATGACCGCAGGCCACGTCGTCGGCGAAGATCTCCAGCTCCGGCTTGTTCATCATCTGCCCCTCGTCGGTGAGAAGCAGGCAGTCGGACTTCATCTTGCCGTCGGTCTTCTGAGCGACCTGCCGGACGATGATCTTGCCCTGGAACACGCCGGTGGCGTCGCCGTCGATCACCGTCTTGAACTGCTCGCGGCCGACGCCGCCCACGGCGGCATGGTCGGCGAGCAGCGTCGAGTCGGCGAGCTGGCCTTTCCGCAGCATGGCCGCGCCGTTGACGATGACGTTGGTGTCCTCGCCCGCGATGTGGACGTAGATCTGGTGGCGCGACAGGACGGCACCGGTCACGAGGTTTACGGTCTCGACCTGACCCTCGGCCTCGACCCTCAGCGACAGGGTCGAGAGCGCGATGGTGGCATGCCCCTCCTTGTTCAGGCGGGTGTGCCGGAAGGCCGCCTTAGGGCCCACCACCACGTCGAGGGCGTCGTTCGGCTGGCAGGTCAGTCCGTCCGGGCCCTCGTGGCTCTCCAGCAGGCTGAACTCCGCGCCCTCAGCGATCTGAACCAGCACGCGGGTGGCCGTCGAGAACGGCTTGTCGCCGGTGCCGATGAACCGCAAATGCAGCGGCCGCTCGGGCTTCACGCCGGCGGCGACCGCAATCACCGCGCCGTCCGCCAGGAAGGCAGTGTTGAGCTGGTAGACCGGATTCTCTCGGGCCTGGGTCACAGGCGCGAGCTGCGTCAGGGCGGCATCGCCCTTGGACAGCGCCTCGGTCATCGGCACGACCGTGACACCCGCGGGCAGCCGGTCGAGGTCGGACAGCTCGCGGACGAGATGGCCGTTGACGAAGGTCAGGCGCGCGGCCTCGACCCCGGCAAAGCCCTCCGCCTGAGCGACGGCCGCCTTGGCGGTGTCGAGGCTCGGCGCCTCGGCCGGGGGCGCCGCCTCGGTGATGGCGGCGCGCAGGTCGGTGTACTTGAAGGCCTCGACCCGGCGGCTCGGCAGGCCGGTCGCCTCGAAGAAGCGGAAGGCCTCCTCGCGGGCGATCGCCTTCTCACTGGCGAAGCTCTGGCGGGCCGCCTCGAACAGCTTCGACAGGCTGGCCTCGGCGGGGGAGCGGAGGTTGGTGACGTCTGCCATGGCTTAAGCCGCCTCGCTGGCGCGGTACTCGGCGTAGCCGGAGGCCTCGAGCTCGAGGGCGAGCTCCTTGCCGCCGGTCTTCACGATCCGGCCCTTCGACATGACGTGCACGACGTCGGGCACGATGTGGTTCAGCAGGCGCTGGTAATGGGTGATCACGAGGAAGGACCGGCCCTTGTCGCGGAGCGCATTCACGCCCTCGGAGACGATGCGCAGCGCGTCGATGTCCAAGCCGGAATCGGTCTCGTCGAGGACGCAGAACTTCGGCTCCAGCAGCGCCATCTGGAGGATCTCCATGCGCTTCTTCTCGCCGCCGGAGAAGCCGACGTTGAGGGCGCGCTTGAGCATGTCCCTGTTGATCTCGAGCCGGTCCGCGGCGCTGTTGACCGCGCGGATGAAGTCGGGGGTCGAGATCTCGCCCTCGCCGCGGGCCTTGCGCTGTGCGTTCAGGCAGGCCTTGAGGAAGGTCATGGTGCCGACGCCCGGGATCTCCAGCGGGTACTGGAAGGCCAGGAACACGCCGGCCGCGGCGCGCTCGTCGGGCTCCATCTCCAGCAGGTTGTGGCCGTCGAGCAGGATCTCGCCGTCGAGGACCTCGTAATCTTCCTTGCCGGCGATGACGTAGGAGAGCGTCGACTTGCCCGAACCGTTCGGGCCCATGATGGCGGCGACCTCGCCGTCCTTCACGGTGAGGTCGAGGCCGTTGAGGATGCGGTTGTCCTCGATCTGCACGACGAGGTTCTTGATTTCCAGCATAGGTCGGTAGTCCTGTTGGGTTCCGAAGCCCCTCCCCTTCTGCGGGAGAGGGTGGCCCTCGCGTCAGCGAGGGTCGGGAGAGGGGGCGCGGCCGCCGGAGAGGGCGCGGGAGGCGCCATGTCCCGACGCGTCGCGCTGCCCCTCTCCCGCCTGCTGCGCAAGCGCCCTCCCCCCGCAGAGGGGGGAGGGAAAAGTCGTCGCGTCGGTCAGGCGGTCAGCCCACCGAGCCCTCGAGGCTGATCGAGATCAGCTTCTGGGCCTCGACGGCAAACTCCATGGGCAGTTGCTGCAGCACGTCCCGGACGAAGCCGTTGACGATCAGCGCGGTCGCCTCCTCCTCGGAGAGGCCACGCTGCTGGCAGTAGAACATCTGCTCCTCGGAGATCTTCGAGGTGGTCGCCTCGTGCTCGAACACCGCCGAGGCGTTCTTCGACTCGATGTAGGGCACCGTGTGCGCGCCGCACTGATCGCCGATCAGGAGCGAGTCGCAGTTCGTGAAGTTGCGCGCGCCCTTGGCCTTCCTGTGGGCCGAGACAAGGCCTCGGTAGGTGTTCTGCGAGCGGCCCGCCGAGATGCCCTTCGAGATGATCCGGCTCGTGGTGTTCTTGCCGAGGTGGATCATCTTGGTGCCGGAATCGACCTGCTGCATGCCGTTCGACACCGCGATCGAGTAGAACTCGCCGCGGGATTCGTCGCCGCGCAGGATGCAGGACGGGTACTTCCAGGTGATCGCCGAGCCGGTCTCGACCTGGGTCCAGGAGATCTTCGAGCGGGCGCCGCGGCAATCGCCACGCTTCGTGACGAAGTTGTAGATGCCGCCCTTGCCCTCATTGTCGCCCGGGTACCAGTTCTGGACGGTTGAGTACTTGATCTCGGCATCCTCAAGGGCGACGAGCTCGACCACGGCGGCGTGGAGCTGGTTGTCGTCGCGCTTCGGAGCGGTGCAGCCCTCGAGGTACGAGACGTAGGAGCCCTTGTCGGCGATGATCAGCGTACGTTCGAACTGGCCGGTGTCGCGCTCGTTGATGCGGAAATAGGTCGACAGTTCCATCGGGCAGCGCACGCCCGGCGGGATGTAGACGAACGACCCGTCCGAGAACACGGCCGAGTTCAGCGTCGCGAAGAAGTTGTCGGTCACCGGTACGACCGAGCCGAGGTACTTCTGCACCAGCTCGGGATGCTCGCGCACGGCCTCGGAAATCGGCATGAAGATCACGCCCGCCTTCTCCAGCTCCTTCTTGAAGGTGGTGGCCACCGAGACGGAGTCGAACACGGCGTCGACCGCGACGCGGCGCTCCGGCGCGATGCCTTCCAGCACCTCGACCTCGCGCAGCGGGATGCCGAGCTTCTCGTAGGTCTTCAGGATCTCGGGATCGATCTCGTCGAGAGATTCCGGGCCTTTCCGCTTCGGGGCGGCGTAGTAGTAGATGTCGTTGTAGTCGACCTTGTCGTAGGTGACGCGCGCCCACTCCGGCTCCTTCATGGTCAGCCAGCGCCGATAGGCGTCGAGGCGCCACTCCAGCAGCCACGCGGGCTCATTCTTCTTGGCCGAGATGAAGCGGATCACGTCCTCGGAGATGCCCTTCTCGGACTTCTCCATCTCGATGGTGGTCTCGAACCCGTACTTGTACTGATCGAGGTCGATCGAGCGGACCCGGTCAATGGTTTCCTGCACAGCAGGCATCAGCGTCTCCTAGGCATCTCCGGCGTCAAGGACCGGGAAGCGTCTGTCGGAAAGCGGGGGTTGCGGCGCTCAGGCCGCATGACCTCGCCGTTTATATAGGGGCTCTAAAGCCCGTTCGAAGGCGTCGAGGAAGCATGCCACCTCCTCGTCCACCGTGTTCCAGCCGAGGCTGACGCGCAGCGCCCCCCCGGCGAGGTCCGGACCGACACCCATCGCGGCGAGCGTCGCCGAGCGCGCGACCTTGCCCGAGGAGCAGGCCGAGCCCGACGACACCGCCACGCCGGCGAGGTCGAGGGCGATCAGGGCCGAGGGCGCGTCGAGGCCCGGGACCGAGAAGCTGAGGGTGTTGGGCAGGCGCGGGGCCCCGGCGGCGAACACCACCGCGTCGGGTGCAAGGGCCTGCACGCCGGCCGCAATCTGGTCGCGGAGCGCAGACAGGCGGGGCGACTCCTGGTCGAGCGATTCGCGGGCGATCCGCGCCGCCTCGCCCATCCCGACGATGGCGGGCAGGCACTCGGTGCCGCAGCGCTGCCGGCGCTCTTGGCCGCCGCCGCGCAGGAAGGCGCTCTCCAGGGTGACGCCGTCCGCCAGCACCAGGGCTCCGACCCCCTTGGGGGCTGCGAACTTGTGGCCCGACAGGGTGAGCGCATCCAGGCCGAGGCCGGCCATGTCGAGGGGGAGCTTGCCGGCCGCCTGCACCGCGTCGCTGTGGACCAGCGTCCGGCCGTGTGCCCGCGCCAGGGCTACGACCTCGGCCAGCGGCTGCACCGCGCCGGTCTCGTTGTTGGCGGCGTGGACCGAGAGGAGCAGGGTCTCGTCCGTCAGGGCAGCGAGACGCGCCTCCAGCGCGGCGAGGTCGATCACGCCCGCGGCTGTGACCGGCAACTCCTCCACGGTCCCTTCCGGGAACCGATGGCCGGCGGCGACGCAGGGATGCTCCGTAGCGGAATGGAGAAGGCGCGTGGGGGCCGGCAGGTTGCGACCGCGCAGGGCACCCGAGAGGACTGCGTTCGCCGCCTCGGTCCCACCACTGGTAAAGATCACCTGCTCGGGCCGGGCATTCACGAGGGCGGCGACCTGGGCGCGGGCGGCTTCCAGGGCTGCCCGGGCGGCACGCCCTTCCGCGTGGATCGAAGACGGGTTGCCGGGGAGCATAAGCGCGCGCGCCACAGCATCCGCCACGGCCGGGCGGACTGGAGCGGTGGCGTTGTAATCGAGATAGGCGCGTGCCCGGCTCATCGACGGTCCGTGGTTCCCCTGCTGCAGCGCGTCACAATTCCTTGCCCGCACACGGGCCCGCCGTGCTATGGCGCCCCGAGACAATGAGGTCCGCCAACCGACAGGACCGGTGCGGGTAGCCCGCGCGCTGTATCGAGCTTCCTTTTTAGAACAGTTCTAATCGCCTAGAACTGTTCTAAGAGTGCTTTTATGGTGCGTGCACGATGAGTCAAGGCTGCCTCGTCCTCGTTCGGATTCCGTGGCGGGCAACCTCGAAAGCGAGAGACGAACGATGCCCGAAGTGATTTTCACCGGCCCGGCCGGCCGCCTGGAAGGCCGTTACCAAGCACCCAAGAAGCGCGGCGCGCCGATCGCCATCATCCTGCACCCGCATCCCCAGTTCGGGGGTACGATGAACAATCAAATTGTGTACAACCTTTTTTACACCTTCGCCAATCGCGGCTTCGCAGCCCTGCGTTTCAATTTCCGTGGGGTCGGCCGCAGCCAGGGTTCGTTCGATCACGGCTCGGGTGAGCTCTCCGACGCCGCGGCCGCTCTCGATTGGGTGCAATCGGTCAATCCGGAGGCGAAGGCCTGCTGGATCGCCGGTGTGTCCTTCGGCTCTTGGATCGGCATGCAGCTGCTGATGCGCCGCCCGGAGATCGAGGGCTTCATCTCCATCGCCGCCATGGCCAACCGCTACGACTTCACCTTCCTGGCCCCCTGTCCCTCCTCGGGCCTGTTCGTACACGGCTCGGAAGACCGGGTGGCGCCCGCCCGCGAGGTCATGCCGGTGATCGAGAAGGTGAAGACCCAGAAGGGCGTCATCATCGAGCACCAGATGGTCGAAGGAGCGAATCACTTCTTCGACGGAAAGGTCGAGGAACTGACCCAGACAGTGGAGACCTATCTCGACAAGCGGCTCGGCAAGCGCGAGGAGGCGGCCTAACGCAGCAGGACCGCGCGCCTTGACGCGGGGAGCCCCAGGGGAATACGGCGCGGGCTTCGGAATTGAGACTCACCTCCGCAGGTCTGATGTCAGAAAGCCCGTCCGACCATCCCGTGGTGCTGCTGGTGGAAGATGACGGCCTCCTGCTGATGGAGGCATCCGACACCTTGGCGGATGCCGGCTTCACGGTGGTGGAGGCGAGCCACGCCGACAAGGCACTGAAGGTCCTGGAGAACCGCGACGATGTCGGCGTCCTGATGACGGATGTCGACATGCCGCAGGGCTCGATGGACGGCTTTGCCCTGGCGCGCCTCGTGGCGCATCGCTGGCCGTCGATCCCCGTACTGGTGGTCTCCGGCATGGGCACGCCCGGCCCGAACGACATGCCGGAGGGCGCGCGCTTCATCCCGAAGCCCTACGAGCCGACGACCCTGGTTCGGACCCTCCATGCCTTCATCCGCCGCGCGGCCTGACGAACCGACCCGCTCGGGCTGACCCGGGGGCCGGGCGCCGCACACCCGACCGAGAGCCATGACGGACCAGAACCGACCGTACCGTTTCGCGACGCGGGCCATCCATGCCGGCGCGGCGCCGGACCCTGCCACAGGCGCGCGGGTCCAGCCGATCTACTTCACCAACGGCTTCGTCTTCGACTCCACCGAGCAGGCCGCCGACATCTTCGCAGGCCGCCGGACCGGCTTCTCCTATTCCCGCGGCTCGAACCCGACGGTCGCGGCGCTGGAGAAGCGCATCGCCGACCTCGAAGGCGCCAAGGCCGCGGTGGCGGTCTCCTCTGGGCAGTCGGCCATGCTGCTCGTGCTGATGACGCTGATGAAGAGCGGGGACGCCTATGTCGCCTCCCCGCGCCTGTTCGGCGGCTCGCTCGGCCTGATGCGGCGCCTCGACGGGCGCTACGATCTGAAGCCCCGCTTCGCCGCCAGCATGGACCCGGAGGATTTCGAGGCGGCGATCACGCCCGATTGCCGGGCGATCATCTGCGAATCGATCGTGAATCCCTGCGCCTCGGTGATGGATCTCGCCGGCATCGCCGCAGTGGCGCGCCGCCACGGATTGCCGCTGGTGGTGGACAACACGCTCGCCTCGCCGGCCCTCATCCGTCCGATCGAGCACGGCGCCGACATCGTCGTGCACTCGACCTCGAAGTTCCTGGGCGGCTCCGGCCAGACGATCGGCGGCATGATCTGCGATGCCGGGACCTTCGATTGGGCAAGAGCCGGCGGCTACAACCTCATCACCGAGCCTTGGCCGGACTACGACGGACTTGTGCTGACCAAGGCTTTCCCGGAGACCCCGTTCGCGGCGGCGTGCCGCTTCTTCGGCCTGCGCGACCTCGGCCCCGGCCTGTCACCGATGAACGCGTTCCTGACGCTCATGGGCATCGAGACCCTGCCGCTGCGCATGGAGCGGCACTGCGCCAACGCCCGGGCGGTGGCAGCCTTCCTCAAGGATCACCCGGCGGTGGAATGGGTGAGCTATCCCGGGCTTCCGGACCAGCCCGGAGAGGACCTCGCCCGGCGCTACACGCCGAACGGTCCGGGCTCGATCTTCACCTTCGCGCTGAAGGGCGGCGAGCCGGCGGCTCTGAAGTTCATCGCCGGTTTGGAGCTGATCTCCCACCTCGTGAACATCGGCGAGATCAAGTCGCTGGCGATCCACCCGTCTTCGACCACGCACCGACAGCTGCCGGAGCACGAGAAGGCCGCCGCGCGGGTGGGTCCGGAGACCGTCCGGCTGTCGATCGGGCTGGAGAACGAGGCTGACCTGATCGCCGATCTCAAGCAGGCGCTGGATAGGCTGGGCTAACGGCCGGATCGTCATCGAGACTGCGCGGCTCGTCGCCACGGGCCGATTGCGCGTCGACGGTCGGTGGGCAGGCGGTGAGGGACTTTCGATCCTCCCATGCGCGCCCTCATCCTGAGGTGCCGGAGCACAGCGAAGGCCTCGAAGGAGTCCTCCGGAAAAGCGCCGCGACCCCTGGAAACCTCCTTCGAGTCTGCTGCGGAGCACCGCAGGATGAGGGCGCGTCGTGCCGTGCCTTCAACGGCCCGAGCCAATGCGTCTCAGCGCCGCCGCTCCAGGATCGACACGTAGTTGGCCACCGCCGCGCCGCCCATGTTGAAGATCCCGGCGAGCTCCGCGCCCGGCACCTGCATCTCGCCGGCCTCGCCCATGAGTTGCAGGCAGGCCATCACGTGCATCGACACGCCGGTGGCGCCGACCGGATGGCCCTTCGCCTTCAGGCCGCCGGACGGGTTGACCGGAAGCCGGCCACCCTTCTCGGTCAGGCCCTCGCGCACCACGCGATATCCCTCGCCCGGGGCGGCGAGCCCCATCGCCTCGTATTCGATCAGTTCGGCGATGGTGAAGCAGTCATGGGTCTCGACGAAGGAGAGGTCCTCGTTGCCGATCCCCGCCTGACCCCGCGCCTTCTCCCAGGCGAGCCGCGCGCCCTTGAACTCGGTCGGGTCGCGGCGAGACAGGGGCAGGATGTCGTTGACATGGGCCCGGGCGCGGAAGCCGATGGCCCGCTCCAGTCCCTCGGCGGTCTCGGCGTCCGCCACCACCAGCGCCGCCGCTCCGTCCGAGATCAGCGAGCAGTCGGTGCGCCGCAGGGGCGCCGCCACGTAGGGGTTCTTGTCCGACACCCGGTTGCAGAACTCGAAGCCGAGATCCTTGCGCAGCTGCGCGTAGGGGTTGCCGACGCCGTTGCGGTGGTTCTTGGCGGCGATCCGGGCCAGCTCCTCGCTGCGGTCGCCGTAGCGCTGGAAGTAGCCCGCCGCGATCCGCGCGAAAACGCCGGCGAAGCCGCCCTCGATGTCAGCCTCCTCCTTCCGGTAGGAGGCGCCGAGCAGGATGTCCCCGGTCTCGGCGACGGTCTTGGCCGTCATCTTCTCGGCGCCGATCACCAGGGCCACGCGGCCCCGGCCGCTGTCGACGAAGTCGAGGGCCGCGTAGAGCGCCGCTGAGCCCGTGGCGCAGGCATTCTCCAGGTGTGTCGCCGGGACGTGGGCGAGGCCGGGCCGGTTCACCGCGACGAGCGAACCTTCAAACCCCTGCTTCGAGAAGCCGGTGTTCATCGAGCCCACGTAGATGCCGTCGACCTGAGCCTCCTCGACGCCGGCATGGGCCAGCGCCTCGCCGGAGACTCGGGCGATCAGGCCTTCGACATCCGGCTCCTCGAGCTTGCCAAACGGGGTGTGGGCCCAGCCCACGATGCAGGCGCGCGTCATCCGGTGACCTCCCGAGTCCTGAACGGACGATGGGCCCGGCGTGGCCGGCGATCAAGCCGGCCGATCAGCCCGCCTCGCCTTCCCCCATCAGGAAGTCGAAGTCGCAGCCCTCCGGGGCCTGCGTGACGGTGCGCCGGTAGAGCGCCTTGTAGCCCCGGGTCGGGGCCGGCGGCGGCCGATGGTCGGCGAGCCTCCGGGCGATCTCGGCGTCCTCCACCCGCAGGTCGATCCGCTTGTCCCGGATCGACAGGCGGATCCGGTCGCCGTCGCGCACCGCCGCCAGCGGGCCGCCGATGGCCGATTCCGGGGCGATGTGCAGGACGATCGATCCGAAGGCCGTGCCGGACATCCGCGCGTCGGAGATCCGCACCATGTCCTTCACCCCCGCCCGGGCGAGCTTCTTTGGAATGGGCAGGTAGCCCGCCTCGGGCATGCCAGCTGCGTGCGGGCCGGCATTCTGCAGGACCAGCACGTCGCCTGGGCCCACGTCGAGATCGGGATCGTCGATCCGCCGGCTCAGATCCTCCAGGCCGGTGAACACCACTGCCCGGCCTTCGGATTCGAACAGCTCCGGGGTCGCGGCCGCCCGTTTGAAGATCGCGCCCTCGGGGGCGAGATTGCCGGTGAGCGCCACCAAGCCGCCGACCGGCGAGACGGGGTTGTCGAAGGCGCGGATCACCGCGCGGTCGACCCACCCGGCAGGCTCGTCCAGGCGCTCGGCGAGCGTGCGGCCCTCCACGTCCACGGTGTCGAGGTGCAGGAGCGGCCGCAGCTCGCGCAGCAGCGCCCCCATGCCGCCGGCCGCGTGGAAATCCTCCATGTAGCCCTCGCCCACGGGCTTCAGGTCGACCAACACCGGCGTCTCGTCCGAGATCTGGTTGAACCGCTCGTAGGGGATGCGGATGCCCAGCCGCCCGGCGATCGCCGTGAGATGGACGATGGCGTTTGTGGAGCCCGAGACCGCCATCAGCACCCGGATGGCGTTCTCCACCGACTTCTGCGTGATGACCTGCGAGGGCGTGATCTTCGACTGGATCAGCCGCACCGCGGCACGGCCCGATTCCTCGGCGGCCACCAACCGGTCGGAATGCACCGCCGGGATCGCCGCGGTGCCGGGCAGCGACATGCCGAGAGCCTCGGCGATGCACGCCATGGTCGAGGCCGTGCCCATCACCGCGCAGGTGCCGGCAGTGACGGAGAGCCGTCCCTCGACCTCGGCGATCTCCTGGGCGTCGACGGTGCCGGCGCGGTACTTCGCCCAGAAGCCCCGGCAATCCGTGCAGGCGCCGAGCCGCTGGCCGCGGTGGCGGCCGGTCGACATCGGGCCGGTGACGAGCTGGATCGCCGGGAGGTCGGCGGAGGCCGCGCCCATGAGCTGAGCCGGCACGGTCTTGTCGCAGCCGCCGATCAGCACGACCGCGTCCATCGGCTGGGCCTGGATCATCTCCTCCGTGTCCATGGCCATCAGGTTGCGGTACATCATGCTGGTCGGGTTGAGGAAAACCTCGCCGAGCGACACGGTCGGGAACGGCCGCGGCAGGGCGCCGGCCGCCAGCACGCCGCGGGAGACCGCCTCCACCAACTCGGGCATGCCCCTGTGGCAGTTGTTGAAGCCCGACGGCGTCATGGCGATGCCGACCACAGGCTTGTTCAGCAGGCCGGGCGAGATGCCCATCGAGCGGGCGAAGGAGCGGCGCAGGTAACGGGCGAAATCGCGGTCGCCGTAGTTGGTCAGCCCGCGGTCGAGCCCGTGCGGTTCGGCGTGTCCGGCGTCTTCGCTCATGCCATCGATCCCTGAAACACGGCCGGCGGTCAGCGCAGGTGGAACGCGATCCACGCGACCCCGGCGAGCACGACGGCTACCAGCAACCACCGCGCGAGTACGCGATAGCGGATTCTCACGCGGGGAACAGCTCCGGATGGCGCGCGCGCAGCGCCAGGACGAGGGTGAGGGTCTTCAGGTCGGTGAGTTCGGCCCGGTCCGCCCTGCGGGCGAGCTCGGCGAGCGGCATCTCGACGATCCGGATGTTCTCGTGCTCGCCCTCGGCGCCCCCGCCCGCCTCCGCGCGGTCCACCCGGCCGTAGGGGGCGAGGTAGAGGTGGATCTTCTCGGTGGTGAGGCTCGCGCAGGAATAGGTGGCGCTGACGAATTCGAGGTCGCGGAGGCGCAGGCCGACCTCCTCCAACACCTCGCGGCGGGCGTTCTCCTCGGGGCTGCCGTCGTCGATGAGGCCGGCGGGCGCTTCAAGCTGGACCTGCTCGCCGGCCGCGAAGAGCGGCGGCACCCGCAACTCGCGCACGAGGGTCGCGACCTTGCGCTCGGGATCGTAGGGCAGGACCCCCACCGAATTGCCGTGGTCTTCGATCTCGCGCTCCACGACCGCGCCATCGGCGAGGCGCACCTGCGCGATCCCGAACCGGCTCCAGCCTTCGTGGATGAAGCGGATGGTCAGGATCTCGGCTTTCATAGCTCGCCCTCACGCGCGGAACCTTCCCGCGCCACGCTGTGCTTACACGGAGGCGTGTCCGCGGGTTCCGGGAACGCGGTCGCTCCGGTCCACGTTTGGGTCGGGTCAGGCGCACGGCCACGCTTCCGCGGCGCGCTCCGGTCAGGATCGATGCAGGCAGGACCGATCAGCGGGATCAAGAAGCGGTCGACGCGCGACGCCGTGGCCATCTGGGTCGCCCTCGCCCTCACTTACCTGGTGTTCGCCGGATCGGTGAGCCTGAACGAGGTCTTGGCCGCCCTCGCCTGTGCCAGCCTGGGTACGCTCTGGTGGTGGGCCGTGGGACGGCGCGGCGACATCCATTTCCACTTCGGACTGGGGCCGTTCCGACCGCTCGGGCCGGCCATCCTCGGTATGCCTCGCCAGACCGCCCGGGTCGGGATCCATCTCGCCAGGGCCCTGCTCGGGCGCGCCGGTGGCGGGCAAACCCGCGAGCGCAGCGCCGCCGACGTGGCCTGGGCCACGTCAACGGGGGACACGGCTCCGGCCGCGCGAGCCCTCGGGCTGCTCTCCGCCTCACTGGCCCCGGACAGCTACGTGCTGACGGTCGACCGCGCGCACGGCACGGTGGCGACGCACGCCTTGGAGGAGCAGGCGTCATGAGCATCTGGACGGTCGCCACCCTGGCGCTCCTGCCGCCCCTGGCTCTGTCCGCGGTCCTGGCGTGGCGCGGGCGGCCCGGGCAGCGCTTCGCAGCCTATCAGGTCGCGGGGAGCGTCACGGTGCTGATCCTGACCCTCCTGTCCTTCGCCACCGACCAGTCTTCGACTACGGACCTCGCGCTGACCCTGGTCCTCCTCAACCTGCCCGGCACCATGCTGCTCGCGGTGTTTCTGGAGCGCTGGATATGAGCGTCCCGATCGGTCTGGTGCTCGGTCTGGCGGTGGCAGCGACGTGGCTCTCGGCTCTGGCCCTGTGGCGGCTGCCGCGGGCGCTCGACCGGCTGCACGCGCTGGCCTTCCTCAACGTCGCGGCCTCCGCTCTCGTCGTGGTGGCGGCCTTCCTGGCCGACGGCATCTCCGGGCGCTCGCTGAAGATCCTGCTGATGATGGGCGTCTATCTCGCCTGGGCCGCGGTGCTCTCGCACGTCTCCGGCCGGGCCGTGCTGATGCGCGAGGGTAGGTCGGCATGAGCGTCATCCTGCCGCTGCTGTTCCTGCTGACGGCCGTCTCCGGCACGGCCGTGGTGCTCGTGCGCGACCCCGCCCGGCAGGTCTTCGCCATCGCGGTCAACGGGCTCGTCCTGACGGTCCTGTTCGACGCGCTGCAGGCGCCCGACGTCGCCCTCTCCGAACTGGCGGTGGGGACCGCCGCGGTGCCGCTGCTGTTCCTCGTGGCGCTGATGGCCGTACGGACGCAGCCGCCTGAGGAGGAATCGTGAGCCCGCGGTTCCGCATCGCGCTGCTGGTGCTGGCCGGGCTCGTCCTGCTGCCCGGCGCCGCCGAGGTCATCGCCGGCCTGCCGCCCTTCGGCTCGACGATCGCGCAGTACGGCGAACGCATCAACGCGATCACCCCGGAGGCCCGACACGTCGCCAACATGGTGAGCGCGATCAACTTCGACCTGCGCGGCCTCGACACTCTCGGCGAGGAGTTCATGCTGCTGGCCGCCATCACGGGGACGGTCGTGCTCCTGCGCGGCCGCCGCGGCGAGGGCAACACCGAGCGCGCCATGCGCCGGCCCGGCCGTGCCGTGATCCCCCGCTCGGACGCCGTGGTGCTGGTCTGCCGGATCGCCGGCCCGCTCACCGCCCTGTTCGGACTCTACGTGGTGCTGCACGCGACCGTCACCCCCGGCGGCGGGTTCCAGGGCGGGGTGATCCTCGCCTCCGCGACCCTGCTGATCTACCTCGGCGAGGGCTATGCCGGCTGGCGCGACGCCGTGCGCAGCCACTGGCTCGACGCCCTGGAGGGCGGGGGCGCCCTGCTCTTCGCCCTGTGCGGCCTGGCGCCGATGCTCGTCGGCGCCGCCTTCCTGCAGAATGTCCTGCCGCTCGGCACCTTCCGCGACCTGTTCTCCGGCGGCCTGATGCTCGTCGAGAACCTCGGCGTCGCCCTGGCGGTGACGGGCGGGTTCACCCAGCTCTTCCTGGAATTCATGGAGGAGACCCGCGAGGCAGACGAGCCCGACGAGCCCGGGGAGGAATCCGTGTGAGTATGCTGCCTTACGCGGTCGCCGCGTGGCTGTTCGGCGTCGGCCTCTACGGCATCGCCACGAGCCGCAACTTCATCCACCTCGTCGGCTGCCTCGGCGTCTGCCAGTCGGCGACCTACGTGCTCCTGCTCGGCCTCGGCTATCGCTGGGGCAGCATCGCGCCGATCTTCTACGATCATCCGCCGGGCACACCCGCGGTCGACCCCGTGATGCAGGCGCTCGTGCTCACCGACATCGTGGTCGGCGCGACGCTCACCGCGCTGCTCCTTGTCCTGACGATCCAGGTCTACAAGCGCGGCGGCAGTCTCGATCCCGAGAAGGTCCGGCCGATGCGCGCGGGGGGGAAATCCGGTCGTGGTCAGGGCTCCAGCGACGTCGAGAACGGGGAGCGGGCCGCGTCGTGACGGATTTCCCCGCCGCGCTCCTCCCCCTGCCGGTCGCGATCCCTCTCGTGATGTGCGCGGCGAGTCTGGCGACCGCGCATCTGCTGCCGGGCCGGCTGCCCGATATCCTGGCGACGCTCACCGCCCTGGTCGTGGCTGCCCTCGCCGGTGTGATCGCCATGCACGCCGCCGAGGGGCCGCTCGTCTACTGGTTCGGCGGCTGGGAGTCGCGCGACGGCGTCCATCTCGGAATCGGCTTCTCGGTGGACGTGGCCAGCGGCTGGGTCGCGGCCTTCATCGGCCTGCTCTACGCCCTCACCTTCGTGTTTGCCTGGGGATTCTTCGGCCGCACGCACGGCCACTTCCAGATCCTGATGCTCCTGTTCCTGGCCGCCATGGTCGGGTTCTGCTTCACCCGCGACATGTTCAACCTGTTCGTGTGGTTCGAGGTGATGAGCGTCGCCGCTTTCGCGCTGACTGCCTATCACCTGGAGGAATCCGCGCTCGCGGGCGCGATCAACTTTACGGTGGTCAACAGCCTCGCCGGCTTCCTGATGCTCGGCGGCATCGGCCTGATCTACGCGCAGACCGGCACCCTCGACTTCGACGGCATCGCGGCCGCGGTGGCGCGTGGCGGGCGCGATCCGGTGGTGGCGGGTGCCTTCTGCCTCGTGGCGACCGCCTTGATGATCAAGGGCGCGATCGTCCCGTTCCAGTTCTGGCTCGCCGACGCCCACGCGGTGGCGCCGAGCCCAGTCTCGGTGATCTTCTCCGGATCGATGGTCTCGCTGGGGCTATTCGGACTCGCGAAGGTAAGTGCCGTAGTCTTCGCGGGGTCCGATCAGGTCCAGCAGGCGCTGCCGGTCCTCTTCATCGGCCTCGGCAGCGCCACCGCCCTGCTCGGCGGCTGGATGGCGCTGCTGCAGCGTCACCTGAAGCGGATGCTCGCCTTCTCGACGATCTCGCATGCCGGGATCATGCTCACCGGCATCGGCGCCCTCTCGGCGGGAGGCACCGGCGGTATGCTCGCCTATTTCGTCGGCCACGGGCTGGTGAAGGGTGCGCTGTTCATGATCGCCGGCATCCTGCTGGCCACTCGGGCGAGTATCGACGAGATCGCGTTGCGCGGTCTCGGGCGGGGGATCGGGCCGGCCGGCATGGCCATGGCGCTCGCCGGTCTCCTGCTCTGCGGGCTGCCGATCGGGGTACTCGACCAGGGTACCCGCCTCGTCCAGGGAGCGCTCTCGGACCGGGGCCACGCGGTCGCTCTGGCGTCCAGCGCCATCGGCGCCGCGCTGACGGGCGCGGCGGTGCTGCGGGCGGCGGGCCGGATCTTCCTCGGGCTCGGGCCGGATCCGGGCGACGAGGCCGGGGCGCCGAGCGAGGACGAGCGCGAGAAGGCCAATCGCCCCCTCTGGCTGATGCTGGCGCCGTGCTGCGCGCTGCTGGCTCTCGATGTCGGGCTGCCGCCGAGCCTGATCGAGGACGCGCTCCCACGGGCCGCGGCGGCGTTCATGCACCGGCCTCAGAGCGGCGCGCTGGTGGAGGGACCCGGCTGGTTGCCCTGGGCCTCCGTGGCCGCGGCACTGGCGGGCGCCAGCTACGGGCTGTTCCGGCAGCGCCTGCCGTCATTCGTGGTCCGGCCGGTCAGCGTGACGCAATCGGCGCCGACGCGCGCGCTGGAGATCCTGCACAGCGGCCTCATCGGCGACTACGCGGCGTGGGTGGCGGTGGGGGTGGCGGTCATCGCGGCGGTGCTGGCGATGGTCTGACGACGGCACCGTGGGAGATTGCGCGGCTGGTCTGTGTCGTTACGGCTTGGATCTGAACGCAGATCCTCGCTTCTCGATGGTTGGATCGAGGGGGGATCCATCGCGTCGAAATCTTGCGCGGTCCTCCGGCCGTTCATCTGCGAGAGGCGAGACCACCTTGAGGCTGGACGGCTCCGGAATGTGGCTACAGGACATTCCCAATCTTCGACCTCATCCTGAGGTGCTTGTGCGCGAGCACAAGCCTCGAAGAGCCCTTCAGACGGCGCTGTGATTCCTGAAGCCCTCCTTCGAGGTCTCGGCTTCGTTCTGGCACCCCAGGATGAGGAGGGAAGGACTAGAGGATTCTACCTCCTCGTCTGAGCGCCTCGCACATGACCCTGCCGCGTACGGCTAAGTGGTGAGAAGTGGGAGGCGGGCAGGAAGTGGTGCCGCAAGAGGGATTCGAACCCCCGACCCCCTCATTACGAATGAGGTGCTCTACCAGCTGAGCTATTGCGGCCCGGGCCCCTGCGGGGCCGTGCGCGGCCCGGAACACCCGGCCGGCAGGTCCAGACCTTTCGGCGCCGGACTTGGCAGGCTCATAGCGACCCGACCCGCTTTAGGCAAGGCCGCTCGGGCCGCAAGGCGGGCTCAGACGCGCGGATCCGGGGCCAACTCGTCCCGCAGGAACGCCCCTACCTCCGCCCGGTCGACGCCCGGCGCGATGAAGCTCTGCCCGATGCCGCGGGCCAGGATGAAGGTCAGCGCGCCGTCGCGCACCTTCTTGTCCTGCGCCATCGCGTCCAGGATCGCCTCGGCGTCGCCGCATCCGCCCGGAACCGACTGGAGGCGCGTCGGGAGGCCGGCGAGCGCCAGATGGTTGGCGACGCGGCCTGCATCCTGGCCGGCGCAGAGCCCGAGCCGCGCCGAGAAGCGGAAGGCGAGCGCCAGACCGATCGCCACCCCCTCCCCGTGCACCAGCCGGGCCGGGTCGTAGCCCGTCAGACGTTCGAGAGCGTGGCCGAAGGTGTGGCCGAGATTCAGGAGCGCCCGCTCGCCATCCTCCCGCTCATCGCGGGTCACGACCGCCGCCTTGGCCCGGCAGCAGGATGCCACCGCGGCGTCGCGCTCCGGCCCGCCGGCGAAGATTCCACGCCAGTGCGCCTCGCACCAGTCGAAGAAGGCGGGATCGTTGATCAGGCCGTACTTGGCGACTTCGGCATAGCCGGCCCGCATTTCGCGCTCCGACAGGGTGTCGAGGGCTGCGGTATCGGCCAGGACCAGGCGGGGCTGGTGGA
The DNA here is from genome assembly GCF_054611515.1 of Methylobacterium sp. CM6257. Lineage (NCBI taxonomy): Bacteria > Pseudomonadati > Pseudomonadota > Alphaproteobacteria > Hyphomicrobiales > Methylobacteriaceae > Methylobacterium > Methylobacterium sp. CM6257. The sequence continues at coordinate 2,121,087 of NZ_CM137735.1, read as the reverse complement.
AGGCGCCGATCAGGTTCTTGCCGAGCGGCGCGTTGATTCCGGTCTTGCCACCCACCGAGGAATCCACCTGGGCGAGCAGACTGGTCGGGACCTGCACGAAGCGGACACCCCGCCGTAGGGTCGCGGCCGCAAACCCGGCGAGGTCGCCGACCACGCCGCCGCCCAGAGCTACGACGAGATCGCCGCGCTCCACCTTGAGGGCCAGCAGCCCGTCGCAGACCTCCGCGTAGCCCGCATAGGATTTCGAGCCCTCGCCCGAGGCCACCGTCACCACGCCCGCGCCTAGACCGGCGCCCTCCAGGCTGGCCCGCAGGCGCTCGGCATAGAGTGCGCCGACATTCGCGTCGGTCACGATGGCCGCCCTGCGGCCTCCGAGAGCCGCGACGCGCGCGCCGGCCGCCTCGATCAGGCCGCGGCCGATGAGGATGTCGTAGGCGCGTCCGCCGTCGAGGGGCACATGGACCGTCAGAGGATCCGGAAGGGTCGAGGGCTCGGTCACGGACTGACTCGCTGGATCTTACTGGGCGGCAACCGGGATGGACCGCTCGCCATTGAGATGCGCGTCCAGCGCCTCCATGACGTCCTGGACGACGCGGTCGTGCGAAACCTCCCGCGAGATCACCATCACGTCGGCCGCGGCATAGACCGGATGACGCACGGCCATCAGGTCGCGCATCGTCGCCTCCGGGTCCTCGGTCTGGAGCAGCGGCCGGTTCCCGCGCTTGCGCACCCGACGCATCAGCACGTCGAGGTCGGCCTTCAGCCAGACCGAGACGGCGGATTCCGCGATGCGCAGGCGAGTGGCCTCGCGCAGATAGGCGCCGCCCCCGGTCGCCAGCACCATGGGGCCGGCGCGTAGCAGGCGCGAGATCACGCGCTCCTCCCCGTCCCGGAAGCTCGGCTCACCGTAGATGGCGAAGATGTCCGGGATCGTCAGGCCGGCCGCCGCCTCGATCTCGATATCGGCATCCTTGAAGATCAATCCGAGCCGGCTCGCCAGACGGCGGCCGACGGTGCTCTTGCCTGCACCCATCAAGCCGACGAGCACGATCGAGCGCGGGCCGAGCGCCCGGCGCAGCCGCGCCTCGATCGGTTCACCAGCCTCCTCCTCGCTCATCGACCGCTGCATCGCATCCGTATTGCGTTCCCGGCTCCGCGCCGCCCCCCCCGGCACACGCCGCCGGGGGCTCTTATCCTGCGGCAGGCTCTTAGCGCGATTCAAGCGGCCAGCGAAACGCATCGCTGTGTCGTTGTGGGCCTTGTCAGCGCCGTGTTGGCGTGATCGAAACCGGGCACCCGCGGCGGCTCGGAGCAAGCCTCCGCTTGTCCCTCTCTCCGCCGCCTCCGCCTGTCTGCCCGAGGTACGACCGACGTGCCGACCCTGTTCCGTTTCTTTGCGACCCTCGCGATCCTGGCCGGCCTCGTCTTCGCCGCGATGTTCACGCTGGCGAATTTCGTCCAGCCGACGCCGCGGGAGATGAGCGTGACGATCCCGGCCTCGAAGCTCCAGCCGGGCAATCGTTGAGCGTGGCCGAAGATAGCGGCGACCCCGTCCGGGCGCCCTGCCCGGAGGCCGCCGACTATCTCGACATGCTGGCCGCCGAGCGGGGAGCCGGCATCAACACCCTGGCGGCTTATCGGCGCGATCTCGACGATTATCTCGCCTATCTCGGCCGGGCCGGGATCGCGCTCGAGGCGGTGGATGCCGGCACGCTCCGGGCCTTCCTGGCCGATCTCGAAACCCGGGGGCTCAAGGCCTCGTCGGCGGCGCGGCGCCTATCCTGCATCCGCGGTTTTCACAAGTTCCTGTACGCCGAGGGCGGTGCACCGGCGGATCCCAGCGTGGCGATCGCGGGCCCGCGCCGCGGGCGGACACTGCCGAAGGTACTCTCCATCGCCGAGGTCGATCGCCTCCTGGCCGTTGTCCAGGCGGCGGCCGCTGCCGATCAGGCGCCGGGGCCGGCCCGCCGGGCGCGCCGGATGGCCTGCCTGCTCGAACTCCTCTACGCCACGGGCCTGCGCGTCTCGGAACTCGTCGCCCTGCCCCGCGCTGCCGGAGCGACCCGCGAGCGCTACCTGTTCATCAAGGGAAAGGGCGGCCGCGAGCGCCTCGTGCCGCTGACGGAAGCGGCCCGCGCCGCCATGGCGGTCCACCTCGCGGCGGTGCCCGAGGAATCCGCATGGCTGTTTCCCGCCGACAGTGATAGCGGTCATCTGACCCGGCAGGCCTTCGCCCGCGACCTGAAGGCTGTGGCCCTCGAGGCGGGGCTACGTCCCGACCGCGTGAGTCCGCACGTGCTGCGCCACGCCTTCGCCAGTCATCTCCTGCAGAACGGGGCCGATCTGCGGATCGTCCAGGAGCTGCTCGGCCATGCCGACATTTCGACGACCCAGATCTACACGCATGTTCTCGATGAACGTCTGAAGGCGATGGTCCGCGATCTGCACCCGCTGATGGACGGCTGAGCGCCGCGGCGCCGACAACCTGGTGGTCCTTGTCGATCACACCAATTGTACAGGTTCTGCGAACTGCCTAAGAGTGACCCTTCGCCATACCGGTATGCGAGCCCGTCTTTACCAGAGAGAGTACGCCTATGTCAGGCCCGACTGCTTCGCGGAGCGGCGCTGAGCCGAATCAGGCGGGGCATGCAACCGTCGACCAGCCTTCGCAGCAGGAGCGGCAGCGCCTCGACAACCAGCTCTGCTTCGCGGTCTATGCCGCCGCACATGCCTTCGGCCGCGCGTATCGCAGCCTGCTCGGCCGCTACGAGCTGACCTATCCGCAGTACCTGGTCCTTCTGGTGCTTTGGGAGCAGGACGGCTTGTCGGTCAAGGAAATCGGCAACCGCCTGTTCCTCGACTCCGGGACCCTGACGCCGCTTCTGAAGCGCCTCGAAGCGTCCGGCCGGGTTCGGCGCGCCCGCGACCGCGTCGACGAGCGGCAGGTCAGCATCTTCCTGACACCGGCCGGCGAGAAGCTGCGCGACGTTCTCGCCTGCATCCCCGACGAGGCCGGTGGTCTGACCGGTCTCGACATGCAGGGCCGGAAGGACCTGCTGCACGATCTCGTCACCCTGAGGCTGGGCCTCCAGGCGGGGCTGCTTCCCGAATAGGGGCCGGGGCGACGCTGGGCCGCCCCGGGGTTTCGATCAGGCGTTCGGCCTCAGGACTGCGTCTTGAGGTAGGCGATCACGTCGTTGATCTTCTTGTCGTCGGGGTAGCCCTGGAAGATCATCTTGGTGCCGGGCACCTTGGCTTTCGGGTTCTTCAGCCACTCGTGAAGGTTGGCCTCGTCCCAGGTGATGCCGGAATTCTTCAGCGCGGCGGAGTAGTTGTAGCCCTCGTAGGTGCCGGCCTTGCGACCGACGACGCCCTTCAGGTCCGGACCCACGCCGTTCTTCTGGAAGTTGTGGCACGCCTTGCAGGGCGCGAACGCCTTCTCGCCGGCGGCCGCATCTCCGGCCTCCTGGGCCTGCGCGGAGAGCGGGATCAGGACGGCGAGGACGGCGCCGAGAACGAGTGAACGCATGGATTTCCTCCTGTTGGCCGCCGCCGCGGCAGCACTGAAGGCAGAGCTTGCCTGCCTGGAACAGCTCTAAATGAATCCGCACACACGGTGCAACGGCCTAGTCTCGCGGAGCCGAAATCCCGGTGCGTGATCCAGGCGGCCGCGTCCGACCGCCGTATGCCTCAACCCGATGCGTCCGATTTAGCTCCCTGCGGCACTTGGAAGCCGGGAATTCGGGGGTCGAGGGCGGCCCTGCCTCCGCCAATCTCGGCCATCCGAGAACGGCCGGCATCGATCGGGCGGCGACCGCGGCGAACCCCTCAAACGCCGTGATAGCCCCGATACCAGTCCACGAAGCGTCCGATGCCGAGCTTCAGGGGCGTCGAAGGCCGGAAGCCGGCATCGCGCACGAGATCATCGATATCCGCGTAGGTCGCCGGCACGTCACCCGGCTGCATCGGCAGCAGGATCTTCTCAGCCGGGCGGCCCAGCGCCTCTTCGAGATGCGCGATCATATCCATGAGCGCCACCGGCTCGTTGTTGCCGATGTTGTAGACGCGGTAGGGCGCGGAGCTGGTCCCCGGGTCCGGGGCGGACCCGCTCCAGGCCGGGTCCGGCGTGGCCGGCCGGTCCGTCAGGGCGCAGATCCCCGCGACGATATCGTCGATGTAGGTGAAGTCCCGGAGCATCCGGCCCTCGTTGAACACCCGGATCGGCTCGCCCGCCAGGATGGCCCGCGTGAACAGGTACAGCGCCATGTCGGGGCGTCCCCAGGGGCCGTAGACGGTGAAGAACCGCAGGCCCGTGGTCGGCAGCCCGTAGAGGTGGCTGTAGCTGTGCGCCATCAGCTCGTTCGCCTTCTTGGTGGCGGCGTAGAGGCTCAGCGGATGATCGACGTTCTGGTGTACCGAGAACGGCATCGCCGTGACGCCGCCGTAGACGGAGCTTGAGGAGGCGTAGAGCAAGTGCTCGACGCCGCCGTGGCGGCAGGCTTCGAGGATGTTGAGGAAGCCGACGAGGTTGCTTGACGCGTAGGCGTGCGGGTCCGTCAGGGAATGGCGCACGCCGGCCTGGGCGGCGAGATGGATCACGGTTCGGAAGCCGTGACGGCGGAACAGGGTGTCGAGCCCGGCCCAGTCCACGAGATCGACGCGCTCGAAGCTGTGGCCCGCGAAGGGATCGAGGCGGCGAAGCCGTGCCTCCTTGAGCCCGACGTCGTAATAGGCGTTGAGGTTGTCGAGGCCGACGACCTGGCGGCCGGCTTCGAGAAGGCGCAGGGCGAGCTGGTTCCCGATGAAGCCGGCGACGCCCGTGATCAGGACTGGAGGCAGGGACATGCTCGTACCGGACGGGCGGGATGTCCCGCCGGCGTCAACCTGTAGCACGGGCCCCGACCGTCACAAATCGGACGGTCTTCCGAGCCTGAACCGGTTGCATTGGAATTCGGAGACGCCTTGCCGACCCGGGCCGGGAGCGCGTAGTCTCTCCGGTGCCGTGAAGCCCGACGATCGACCGCTCCCGGAGAGCCTGACGCGCTTCCTCGCCGCGCCATCCCTCCCTGCGGCCAGGACGTCCCCGGCGGAGTGCAGGAAGCGGCCACCGGCCCGAGGCTCGGCCCATTCGGCCCTGGAAGCCGCGCTCCTGCGAGGCTTCGTCTACGGGGTTTCGGGTCTCGTGTGGCTCGTCGTCCTAGGGCTGTTCGTCCATCACGTCGCGCGCTGAACATCGACCGGTTCGACCTTCGTGCACCGCTGTGGATATCGGTGGCTTACCCGTCCGCACGCGCTATCGACCAGTACATCAACGGCCAAGTCCGGTATTGCCGCGATCGTTGCCGAACGCGATCGCCTCGGCCGATCGCCACGGGCGGCCTGTTCGCGAGGATTCGACGATGGCTCTGACGGGGCGGTTCTGGTTCCGGAAATCCTGGACGGGTCGGATGGTCCTGCTCGTCGAGGAGGCGCGGCCGCGCTGGTTCGGTCGCGGTGCCGCCAAGCCGCGGTGGCGCAACGCCAAGCTGCTCGATTTCGCCGAGCCCGAATTGCGGCCGCTGATGATGATGGAGAAGCATCATCGCACAGGCGGCGCTCCCGCCCAGGTGCGGACCCTCCGGCCGGTTCCCGCGGCCCCGGAAGCGAGAGCCGCCAACGGTTGAGCCGCGTCGCCCCGGCGAGCCGGCACCGCGCGAGGATTGCACGACCGGGGTGCTGTGCCGGCCGGTCCCGATCACCACTTGGAACGTGGTGCTCCCGCCCGGGAGCGACCCTGATCGGTGAACGCCATGCCGCGCTACTTCTTCCATACGCAGATCAACGACGACATGATCACCGATCCGACCGGGATCGAGCTGCGGGATCCGGACGAGGCTTGGGAGAAGGCTCGCGCCGCGATCCGCGCCGCGCTGCATGCGCCCCAGGACCAGGCCCGGCTGATGACCGCCTGCCTCGTCGTCACCGACGCCGCGGGCGAGGTGGTGCTGGAATTCCCGTTCGGCGAGGCCGTCACGCTGCCCGCGCCGGAGGATCCCACCCTGCATTGAGAGCGGCGACTCGCGTGATCCGCGCCCTACATGGCGCCGGATGCGACAGGCGAGGAGCTGCGCCAGGATGGATTCACCCCCGAACGACCTCGACGCGCGCGCGCTCGGCCGCGCCGCGCCCCGCAAGGGCTTGGCCCGCGAGGCCTGCCCCTACGCGGAGGGCACGGAGGCCCGCGCGCTCTGGCTGTCCGGCTACGACGAGGCCCTGTCGGAGGGCGTCGAGCCCGTGACCGGCGGTATCGCCCAGCACCCGGCCGGGCCGGTGCGCTGATGGATGCACGCACCGGAACCTGTTTCGCCGCGCCACCCCACCCTGCCCTCGACCGCAAGGCGGTCGGTGCCGTGGTGCTGGGCAATGCCCTCGAGTTCTACGATTTCACGGTCTACGCCTTTTTCGCGAAACCCATCGGCGAGGCGTTCTTCCCGGCCACCGATCCGACCCACAGCCTGCTCGCGTCGCTGGCCCTGTTCGGTATCGGCTATGTCATGCGGCCCATCGGCGGCGCCCTGATCGGCGCGTTCGCCGACCGCGCCGGGCGCAAGCCGGCGATGCTGATCACCATCGCGCTGATGGCGCTCGGCATGCTGATGCTGGCGGCCTGCCCGTCCTACGCGGAAATCGGCGGCTGGGCGCAGGTGATCGTCATCGGCGGACGGCTGATCCAGGGCCTGGCTCTCGGCGGCGAAGTCGGCCCGTCCACCGCCTACCTCTTGGAGGCGGCCCCGCAGGACCGGCGCGGCTTCGTGACGAGCTGGCAGATCGCCAGCCAGGGCTGCGCCGCGCTGTTCGCCGGGGTTTTCGCGACCACTCTGGCGCTGGTCATGGGCGACCGCGCGATGGCCGAGTGGGGCTGGAGGATCATGTTCGCGCTTGGCCTGTGCGTCGTGCCCGTGGGCCTCGTGATCCGCAGCCATCTGCCGGAGACGGCCGGCGTCGAGGCGGATCCGCACGCGGCGTCCTCGACCCTGGCGGTGGTCGGACGGCTCCTCAGGGAGCACGGCCGCCTTCTGGGCCTGACCTTTCTGGTCATCGCGGCCTCGACCGTGTCGAACGCGGTCGGCACCAACATGCCGGTCTTTGCCGGCGCGACGCTGGGCCTCAGCGAGACCGCCGCGACGGCGGTGCCGATCGCCCTGGGGCTCGCCTCCGTCGTGTTCCCGCTGCTCGGCGGTTGGCTGGCGGACCGGGTGGGCCGCCGGCCGGTGATGATCTGGCCGCGGGCCTTGATCCTGATCCTGGCCGTCCCGGCCTTCGCCTGGGTGGTGAAGGCCCCGAGCGCCGCGAGCGTCTACGCGGTGACGTTCCTGCTTTCGGCCCTGTCCTCGATCAACGCCGCCGCCGTGATCGTCGGGATCCCGGAGGCGCTGCCGCGGGCGGTGCGCAGCGCCGGCTTGTCGATCGTCTACGCGGTCTCGGTCTCGGTGTTCGGGGGCAGCACCAACTACACGGTGAACTGGCTGATCGCCGCGACCGGCGACCGGCTCGCGCCGGCCTACTACCTCGCGGCCTTCAGCCTCGTCGGAACCATGGCCGCGCTGCTGCTGCCGGAGACCCGGGGGCGGGACCTCGATCGAAATTCCGAGGCCTAGCCGCGCCGGTACTCGACGGGCGGGCAGCCCGACACATGCGCCGGAAACATCGCGGCGCGGAACCCATGCGCTGTCAGCGGAACGTCCTGGCTTTCGGTGTGTGCTCCCGCACGAACCACGCACCGGGCCGCCGAACGCGGCCTGTTCGCGCTAGGTCCGCGCCTGCCCCGGGCCTAGACCGCGCCCATGCCGACACCTCCCGAGACGCGCCGCCCGCTGGTCCTCGCCGCGGTGATGGCGGCGATGTTCATGATCGCTATCGAGGCCACGATCGTTTCGACGGCCATGCCGCAGATCGCCGGGCAGCTCGGCGACCTCCATCTTTACGCCTGGGTGTTCGCGTCCTTCCTGCTGACCCAGACCGCCACCACCGTGGTGTTCGGTAAGCTGTCGGATCTCTACGGGCGGCGGCCGGTGCTTCTGTTCGGCATCGCGGTATTCCTGGCGGGATCCCTGCTGTGCGGCCTCGCGTGGTCGATGCCGTCGCTGGTCCTGTTCCGCCTCATACAGGGCGTCGGCGCCGGAGCGATCCAGCCGGTGAGCCTGACGGTGGTCGGAGACCTCTACTCGGCGCGAGAGCGCGGCCGGATCCAGGGCTATCTGGCGAGCGTCTGGGGCATCTCCTCGGTGGCCGGGCCATTGGTGGGTGGTCTCATCATCGGCCAACTGAGCTGGCCCTGGATCTTCTGGATCAACCTGCCCATCGGCGTGATCGCGGCCGGATTGTTCCTCGCCTACCTGCACGAGGGCGTCGAGCGTCGCAGCCGCTCCATCGACGCCCTGGGTGCGGCCCTGTTCACCGCCGCCATCGCGGGGCTGATGATGGCGCTGACCGAGGCGGGGGATTGGGCGGCCTCGGCCCTATGGCCGGCCGTTGGCTTCGTTGTGGCCGCCATCCTGTTCGTGCTCCAGGAGCGCCGCGCTGCCGACCCGATGCTCGACATCCACCTGTGGATGCAGCGCCCCATCGCGGCCGCGAACGCCGCGACGCTGCTCTCCGGCATGACGGTGATCGGGCTCACCGCGTTCCTGCCGATGTACGTCCAGGGCGTCCTGCGGCAATCGCCCCTGATCGCCGGCCTGACCCTCACGCTGATGGTCCTAGGCTGGCCCATCGGCGCCACCACGGCGGCGCGCAACTTCGTGCGGTTCGGCCTGCGTCCGACCCTGTTGGTGGGCGCAACCCTGCTGCCGGTCGGCGCCATCGCCTTCGTGGCGCTGGGGCCGGCGACCTCCCCCATCGTGGCGGCCGGCGGGTCGATCGTGATGGGTCTCGGCATGGGCTTCCTGTCCACCGCCGCCATCGTGATCATCCAGGACAGCGTCGCGTGGGCACAGCGCGGAGCGGCGACGGCCTCGAACATCTTCTCGCGCAACCTCGGCTCGACGCTCGGCGCCACGGCTCTCGGGGCGGTGCTGAACTATCGGCTGGCACACCCGTCGAGCGGGCCGGCGGTCGATTCTGACCAACTCCGGCGCCTGCTCGACGATCCGGCAAGCCTCGGCGCCGGCGGAGACGCCATCCGGGAGGGGCTCCAGCACGCCCTCCACGGCACGTTCTGGACGGTCTTGGCCGTGGCCGTGCTGACCCTGCTCTTGTCGCTCCTCGTCCCGTCGGTGGCGATCTCGGACGCGCCGCGCGAACTCGCCGTGGAGTAGGCTGCGAGGCGGCCGATCCGCTTCCGCGCGGCCCCATCATGGTCTAGCGTCCGGCCATGCCCCTCGTGCCGCCCCCACGCCCCGCAGCCTCGCTCGCGGCGGACATCCCGCCGACCAGCGTGCTCACCGCCAACCAGCCCGAATGGACGGTGGGCGAGCTGGCGGGCGCGCTGAAGCGCACCCTTGAGGATGCCTTCGGGCACGTGCGCCTGCGCGGCGAGATCTCGGGCTTTCGCGGGCAGCACGGCTCCGGCCACGCCTATTTCTCCCTGAAGGACGGCCAGGCGCGCATCGACGCGGTGGTCTGGAAGGGCACGTTCGGGCGCCTCCGCCAGAAGCCCCAGGAAGGGCTGGAGGTGGTCGCCACCGGCCGCATCACGACCTTCGCGGGCAAGTCCTCGTACCAGATCGTGGTCGAGAGCCTGGAGCCGGCGGGTCTCGGCGCCTGGATGGCCCTGCTGGAGGAGCGCAAGAAGCAGCTCGCCGCGGAAGGCCTGTTCGCTCCGGAGCACAAGCGGGCGATCCCCTACCTGCCACGGGTGGTGGGCGTCGTCACGTCGCCGACCGGCGCGGTGATCCGCGACATCCTCCACCGGCTGGAGGATCGTTTCCCGCGGCCCGTGCTGGTCTGGCCGGTGCGGGTCCAGGGCGACGGAGCGGCTGAGGAGGTCGCGAGCGCGATCCGCGGCTTCAACGCGCTCCCTGCGACCGGCCTAATCCCGCGCCCGGACGTCCTGATCGTCGCCCGCGGCGGCGGCTCCATCGAGGATCTCTGGGCCTTCAACGAGGAATGCGTGGTCCGCGCCGCCTTCGAGAGCGCGATCCCACTGATCTCCGCGGTCGGCCACGAGACCGACACCACTCTGATCGACTACGTCTCCGACCGCCGCGCCCCGACGCCCACGGGCGCCGCCGAGATGGCCGTGCCGGTTCGCGCCGACCTGATCGCCACCGTCGCCGACCTCGCCGCCCGGTCGGTCGGGGCTATCGGGCGCCGGATCGAGCGCGACCGCCTGGACCTGCGGTCGCTTGGGCGCGCCCTGCCGGGCGCCGACGCCCTGCTGGCGGCCAAGCGCCAGCGGCTCGATCTCGCCGAGGCGCGGCTCGCCCCGGCGCTGGCGGCGGGGGCGAGCCGCCAGCGCGCGCGACTTCAACTCCTCCTCGACCGGATGGCCCGACGCTCGCCGGACGTGGCCCTGGCCAATGCCCGCGCGCGGCTGGCGCGGATCGACCATCGGCCGCTCCACGCGCTGCGCAACGACGTGCAGCGCAAGGGAGAGGCCCTGGTCCAGCTCGGGCGGCGCCTCGTCGTCGCCCGGGATGCCAGCCTCGAGCGGGCCCGGGCGCTCCAGGCGCGGCGGGCGGATCGCCTGCTCGCCCTCTCCGACCGTCTCGCACAGGCCGGGGCACGGAGTATCGAGCGCCGCCGCGACCGTCTGGAGGGCTTGGCCGGGTTGCTCGGCTCGCTCAGCTACCGTGCCGTGCTCGAACGCGGCTACGTGCTGGTGCGCGACGCGGCCGGCCTGCCGGTGCGCCGAGCCGCCGAGGCCGCGGCCGCCAGCCGCCTCAGCCTGCAATTCGCCGACGGGACGGTGGCGGCGATTCCCGACGGGACGGCCGATCCGTCACTGTCCGCCAAGCCCGCACGCCGGGGAGGCGCGGCGGCCCCCTCGAATGCCGGCCGGGTGACCGGGAAGCGGGCCAGCACGAGCGCCGCTCAGCCGGCGCGGCAGGGCTCTCTGTTCGACGCCTGATACGGCGTCCTCGGAAAGCTCGGCCTCCGGCGTCGATCCGGGCGGAAACGGGCTGGGCCGTGATCGAGGGTTCAGCCGGGGAGCGGTCCGACGCGGTAATGGTACCGGTACAGCTCCCGCCCGAAGCCCAGACCGCCGTAGAGCGCCCGCGCCGGGGCATTCCCCGCGACGACCTGCAGGCAGGCTGCCCGCGCGCCCCGAGACCGGCCCCAGCGAAGCAGGGCGCCGACGGCCCGCCGGGCATGACCACGACCGCGCAGGGGCTCGGGCGTCGCCACAGATTCCATCACGAGCAGATCGCGGTCGAGCACCCCGAACGCGATGGCTCCGATCCCCTCCTCCGCGGAGACGGACGCGAAGGCCCGCGGCAGGATCAGGGCCCGGATCGTCTCGCGAAAGGCCTCGGCTGCGGCCGTATCCGCCCCGTTCACCGCATCGCGAAGCGCGAGCCATTCGGCATCGGGAGCCGGCGCGAGATCCACGGAGGGATCGGGCTCTTCCGGCGGACCGCCGAGGTCGCGGTAGAGCGTGCAGGTCTCGTCCACGACGGCGAAGCCGCGCCGCGCCAGGAGTGGCTCCGCCTGGGGGGCGATCGTCGGCACCCGGAAGATCGCGCGCAGCCTGAGACCCTCATAGATCGCCTGGCCGGCCTCGATCGCCGCCTCCGGAGCGCCGCTCCCGCGCAAGGGATTGATCGAGTTCTGCCGCTTCGAGCGTCCGCCGGAGGCACGCAGCAGGTAGCCGTGGATCAGGAGCTGGCGCGGACTTGGCCAGGCGTTGAGGCAGGCTTCCTCTACCCGCCAGGCGAGATCGAGATCCGTCGGCATGGAATCCTCCGGTGGCTGTGATCGCATAGGGCCGGGGCCCGGCCAAATGCGGATGTGGGAAGACTTTAGCCCTGCGGCGTCGCGTTCGCTTGAAGCATTTCAGGCTCGCGCAATGTCTCCGCGATGTCCCGACCTGAACTCCTGTTCTGCCTTCACTTTCTGGGAGGAAGTGCCCGAAGCTGGGAGCCGCTCACGCGCGCCCTCGACAGTGCGCTGACTTGCGTGCCCATAGACTTGCCGGGCTTCGGCCAGGAAGCGGGCAGGACAGGATTTTCCGTCGGCGCGATGGCCGACCATGTGGCCGGGGTGATCCGCGAGCGGGCGCCCGCGCGCTTCGGGATCGCCGGCCACAGCATGGGCGCGAAGGTGACGCTGGCTCTGGCCCGTCGATCCGAGGACGGGGAGACGGGCCTGGAGGGGCTCACGGACCTGATCCTGATCTCGGGCTCGCCGCCAAGCCCCGAGCCGATTCCGGAGGATCGCCGCGCCCGGATGCGCGCCTGGATCGACGCAGATCCGGAGATGCGGCGGGGGGAGGCGAAGGCCTTCGTGCGCGAGAATGTCGGCGCGCCGCTCGCCCCGGACGTGGAGGCCTCGGCAGTCGTCGACGTGCTCCAGGCCTCGCCCGAGGCCTGGAAGGCGTGGCTCGAATCCGGAGCGCGCGAGGATTGGTGCCGCCGCATCGGGGTGTTGCGCACGCCGGCGCTGATCCTGGCGGGCTCCGAAGACGCCGATCTCGGACCCGACGCGCAGCACGCTCTGATGGCACCCCATCTCGCGCACCATCGCCGCCTCACCGTAGACGGCGTCGGTCACCTTATGCCGCTGGAGCAGCCCGAGATCCTGGCCGACCTGCTGCGCGACCATGTTGGCGGCCGATCCGAGAGGGCCACCGTCCGCGCGCCGGCGGTGCCGCCGGCCTATGCGGCGCTGATCGCCTCGGACCGGGTGAACAGCCGCCTCCGAGCGGCGCTGGCGGAGCGCGCCGGGCCGGACGATCCCGGCTTCCGGCCCGAAGCCCTCGATCCGGTGGAACTCGCCCTCCTGCGCGCCGTCCTAGCGCGCGTCCTGCCCGTGCCGGATCTCGATCTCGCCGCGCGGCTCGACAGGCGCCTCGCGACCGGAGCCGGCGATGGCTGGCGCTTCTCGGCGCTGCCGCCAGACGCGAACGCCTACCGCGCCGGCTTGCGGACCCTCGACGCGGGTGCCCGCGCCGCGGTGGGCAAACCGTTCGTGGTCCTCGATCCCGAGAGCCAGGACGCGCTGCTCACCCTCCTCCAGAGGGGAGACCTGAATGTTCCGGACCCCCTCGGCGGCCGACTGGACGCGGACCAGATGCGCTTCTGGTTCGAGGACCTGCGCGCCGATGCGGCCCGCCTCTGGCTCGCCCATCCGGCGGCGCTCGCCCGGATCGGCTTCTCGGGCATCGGCGCGGGCGGCGACCGGCCGGCTGCGATCGCGGACGGGCTGCCGGGCTTCCGCGAAGTCGGACTCGATGCGCCGGAGCCCTGGGAGCCCCGTCCAGTCCACGAGGAGGCGTTACGATGAACCTCGATGGCATGCGGACTCACCGCGAGGACGAGGTCGTCGACGCCGTCATCGTTGGGACCGGGGCCGGCGGCGCGCCGCTCCTCGCCCGCCTCGCCGCAGCCGGCCTGAGGGTCGTGGCCCTGGAGGCCGGACCGAACTTCACGCCGGAGCGCTTCGCCTTCGACGAGTCCCTGGCCGACGAGATCTACTGGACCGAGGAGCGCCTGAGCGGCGGCTCGACCCCGGAGGCCTTCGGAGCGAACAACAGTGGCACCGGCGTCGGCGGCTCGACCTTGCACTGGGGTGCCTTCGTGCCCCGTGCCGATGCCAGGGACCTGCGGCTCCATTCGGAGTCCGGCGAGGGCGTCGACTGGCCAATAAGCTACGCCGAGCTGGTCCCGTTCTACGAGCGGGTCGAGCGGTTCCTCGGCGTCTCGGGAGCGCAGAGCTATCCCTGGGATCCCGATCGCCGGTACCCCCTGAGCCCGGTTCCGCGTAACGGACCGGCGCGGATCATGGCCGAGGGCTGCGAGGCGCTCGGGATCCGCTGGGCCGACGCCCCCGCGGCCGTGGTATCGCGGGATTTCGACTCCGAGGACGGCCCACGCCGCCACGCCTGCATCAATTGCGGCTTCTGCCACCAGGGCTGCCGCACGGGCGCCAAGGCGAGCATGGACGTCACCTATCTGCCGCTGGCCCTCGCCCACGGCGCGGAGATCAGGCCGGAAGCCTTCGTGCACGGTCTTGAGCGTGGCGCCGACGGCCGGGTCACCGCGGTGGTCTACCGCCAGGGCGGCCAGGACCGGCGCCAGCTTTGCGCGGCCGTGTTCCTCTGCGCCGGCGCCGTCGAGACGCCGCGCCTGCTCCTGAATCTCGGGCTGGCCAATTCGAGCGATCAGGTCGGCCGCAACTACATGGGCCACGTGGCGACCCAGGTCTGGGGGACGTTCCCGCACGAGGTGCGGATGAACCGCGGCTACCCCTCCTCCCTGATCACCGAGGATTTCGTGCGGTCGGGCGCGGATTTCGCCGGAGGCTACCTCATCCAGAGCCTCGGGGTAGTGCCGCTGACGTTCGGCAATGCGGTCGCACGCGGACGCGGCCTGTGGGGCAAGCCGCTGCTCGACTACCTCGACCGCTACAACCACCTCGCCGGCATCGGCATCAACGGCGAGACCTTGCCGTGCGACGCCAACGTTCTCACGCTCTCCGACGAGACCGACGCCCACGGGATGCGCAAGGCCCAAATCAGCTTCGGCTACAGCACCAACGAGAACCGCCTCAACGCCCATGCCACGCAGGTCATGCGTGATGTGTGGGCGGCGGCGGGCGCCGAGGATATCTGGGTGCTGGAGCGCGTGGCCCACACGCTCGGGACCTGCCGGATGGGGCGGGACGGGTCGAGCGCCGTGGTCGATCCCCGCGGCCGCAGCTTCGACATCGACAACCTGTGGATCTGCGACGGCTCGACTTTCCCGAGCTCGCTCGCCGCGAACCCGGCGCTCACCATCATGGCGCTGAGCCTGCGGACCGCCGAGGCGTTCCTGGCCGGTCCGGCCTGAGGTGCCCTCACCCGGCCTCGGCGCGCAGCTCCGCGAGCCCGCGCCGCTGCCGGCCCTCCGCGTCGAAGTTCGCCGGATCGAGCCACGCCGCGAAGCCCGCGCGCACGCGAGGCCAGTCCGCGTCGGTGATCGAGAACCACGCTGTGTCGCGGGAGCGGCCCTTCACCACCACGGCATTGCGGAAGACGCCCTCGAAGGTGAAGCCCAGGCGCAGCGCCGCCGCACGGGAGGGCGCGTTCAGGCTGTCGCACTTCCACTCATAGCGGCGGTAGCCGAGCTCAAAGGCCCGGGTCATCATCAGCACCATCGCCTCCGTGGCGGCCGGCGACCGCTGAAGCTTCGGCCCGAAATGGAGATGGCCGACCTCGATCACGCCGTTCCCGGGGTCGATCCGGAGATAGGATGCGATCCCGAGCGCCTCGCCGCTCGCGCCATCGAGGATCGTATGAAACAGCGGATCCTGGCTCTCCGCCATCGCCGCGAGACGCGTCCGGTAGGCCGCCTCGCTCTCCGGCATCTCGTCGCCGAGATAGGTCCAGCCGCGCAGGTCGGACGCCGCGCTGTAGGTCGCGAACAGGCCCGCCGCATGGGCATCGGCGTCCAGCGGTACGACCCGGCAGGTACGGCCCTCCATCGGCGTCCGTGGCGGGCGTGGGCGGGGTGTCCAGTCCGGGAGAGCCGGACCGATCGGCTGACCGAACCCGTCGAGACGCGCGCTCATGATCCGCTCCGTTCGGCCACCAGCCCGGCGAGGACCGTCTCGCCCGCTTCCCGGAACCCGGCGATGACGCCCGTCCGGTCGGCCTCGGGCCTGTTCTGGCTCATCTTCCACTTGCCCTCGATCCGGGTGATCGGGATCTCGACCCCGACCAGCGCCCGGAGCTGGGCGGCCACGAACGGCTCGGGCGCGTCGGTCACCCCCCAGGGTCGGGCGCGCGGGGCCTCGCGTAGGGTCGTAAGATCGGCGATCTGACGCCGCAGCCAGCCTTCATCCTCAATCACCCGCGGTCGCCCCCAGGCATGGACGGTGGCGTAGTTCCAAGTGGGCACCACGCGCCCGTGCTCGCGCTTGCTCGCGTACCAGTCCGGCGTCACGTAGCCTTGCGGCCCCTGGAACACGACCAGGCATTCTTCGGCCGCGGCGAGCGCCCGCCATTGCGGGTTGGCGCGCGCGAGGTGGGCGCGCAGGACCCCATGCTCACCCGCCTCGTCGAGCAGGAACGGAATCGGATTGGCGGTCAGGCCGTCCAAGTCGCCGGTGATCAGCAGGCCGAGCGGGTAAGCCCGGATTAGCGCGTGCTGCGCGGTCCGAGAATCTTCGCGGAAATGCGGCGGCTGGTACATCGGCCCTGTCCTGCGTGACGCCTCGACACGGCCCTGCTTGACCCGATGGCGGACCAGGCGAAAGGTCCAATTTCTCGAACTCAACTGGACCGCTTTGCGCCATGGCTCGGGGACCGCTGCCCCTGTCCGTCAGCCTCGATCCGGCCTCGCCGACGCCGCTGCATGCCCAGCTCCGGGAGAGCCTGCGCGCCGCGATCCTCGACCGGCGCCTGCCGCGCGGCTCGCGGCTTCCGGCCTCCCGCATCCTCGCGGCGGATCTCGGCTGCGCCCGCGGGACGGTGGTGCTCGCCCTGGAGCAGCTCACCGCCGAAGGGTACCTGACGGCGCGACCCGGCTCGGCCACGCGCGTCGCCGCAACGCTTCCGGACGATACGGTCCCGCCGTCGAGCATGGTGAAGCAACCGGCAGCCGCGCCGCCGCCGAGCCTCTCGCGGCGCGGCGCCCGCCTCGTCGCGGCACCGGCGCGGCGGTACATGGCTGGACCCGGCGTGCCCGACGCCTTCGCGCTCGGGCGCCCGGCATTGGACGCTTTCCCTTACGCGGTATGGGCGCGCCTGCTCCAGGCCGAGTGGCGACGCGGGCCGCCCGAGCGGTCCGATCCGCGCGGCTCGCCCGCGCTCCGGGGTGCCATTGCAGCCTATCTGGCGCAGGCACGCGGGGTTGCCTGCGAGGCCGACGACGTGATCGTCACGGCCGGCATCCGCCAGAGCCTGCGCCTGCTCGCCGAATTGCTGCTCGATCCCGGGGAGATCGCCCTGGTCGAGGAGCCGGGATTCCCGGGTATCGCGCAGGCGCTGGCGAGCGCCGGCCTGGACCCGGTCCCGGTGCCGGTGGGACCCGGTGGGCTCTCGGTCACCCGCGCGGTATCGGCGGCGCCCGGCGCGCGGCTCGCCGTAGTGACACCGGCCCACCATTATCCGCTGGGCCACGCGATGAGCCTGGAGAACCGGCTCGATCTGCTGGCCTGGGCCGAGGCCGCGTCGGGCTGGATCGTCGAGGACGATTACGACGGGGCCTACCGGTATGCCGGCCGTCCCCTCGCGCCTCTGCGCGCCCTCGATCGCGGCGGACGCGTGATCTACGTCGGAAGCTTCTCCAAGCTCCTGTTGCCCGCCCTGGGTCTGAGCTACCTCGTGCTGCCCCGCGGTCTCGTGGCGCCGGTGAACCAGGCTTTGGCCGAGACCGGTCCGGCGCCCCACGGGATCGGCCAGTGGGCGCTCGCCCGCTTCATCGAGGACGGGCACCTGGCCGGGCACCTGCGGCGGACCCGGCGCCTCTACGCCCTGCGCCAGGAGGCGCTGGTCGAGGCCGCGCGCCGCCACGGCGCCGATATGGTCACGATGACTCCGATGGAGGGCGGGATGCATCTGGTCGCCCGGCCGGGGCCGCGCTGGAGCCCTGCCCTGACCGACGCAGCTGCGGTGACGGCCCTCGGACGGGCCGGGATCTCCGCAGTCGCCCTCTCGGCCTATCATGCCGGATCACCGGAGCCGGGCTTGCTGCTCGGCTATGCCGCGGTCGCCGAGCCCGCGATTGAGCCGGCGGTGCGGCGCATGGCGGAAGCGCTGCGGCAGGCAGTCTGAGCCACAGGCGCAGGTTCTCCGACCATCCGCCCCGCGCGAGGTCCGGAATGCCGCGGATCATGTGGGCCGCGGCAGCCACGTGCTGCAAGGCCGGTCCGGAGGCTGAGGAACTGTGGTCACGGCGTGGCCGCACTCAGTGCACGATCGCGCCCGTCTCCGTGAACCGGGTCAGGCGCTCGACGAGGGGTGCGACCATCACCCGGTCGAGCTGCGGGAGCAGCCCACACCGCGCATGCGCGACATTCGCGTCGGCCTGCTCCCGTGCCCGGCGGTGCCAGGCGGCGCGGTCGCCCCTGCAGTCGGACCAGGCCCGCTCGATCGACCGGAACACGAGCGGCAGGCGCTCTACCGGATCGGCCACGAGGTCGTAATCGTGGTCGATCAGGTTGCCGAAGATGTGGAAGCCGAGCTCGGACAGCCGCGCGACGGCCCGCGGAGCGCCGACCGTCACGAAGGGCAGCCCGGTCGCGGCGGCCTTCAGAGATTTCTCGGTGACGCGCTCGACCCCGAGCTCGAAGAAGTCGGTCTCCGAAATGACGGTCAGGTCGCAATCCGCGTAGGTCTGCGTGTCCAGCGTCATGACCATGTCGGTGCCCTGCGCGGGCGCGTCGATCCGCCGGGCCTGCCGGGGAATCCAGTCGCCGACATCGGCGAGCAGCGGCCCGAAGGTCGCCTCGATCTCCGGCGGCGCATGGAAGACGTTGATGCCGCCCGCTTTCGGGTTGTCCGGGCCGATCCCGTGGAACGAGATCAGCCCCTCCCGATCCATGCCGTTGAGCTGGAACCAGCGGTAGAGCAGGACCCGGTGCCAGCGGAGCGCCGCGTTCTGGCAGAGGAAGCGCGCCGGCCCCGTAGTGTGCGCGAGGGGGGTATAGCCGGTCCGATCCAGCGGGTGCTGAGGGAACAGGCGGGGGCCCGCCTCCGCGTCGAGCCACAGAGCGACTTGGAGCGGAAAGAACTCGAAGGTCCAGAATCGCAGGCCCTCGCCGTAACGCCGCTCGTAGTCGAGCCGGAGCATCCGGTTCTGCGAGGCGAGGATGACGCGCTCACGCGGGATGCCGAGCCCGTCGAGGTTGCGGTGAAGCGCCTCGAAGGTGGGTGCGTGGAGGCCCGGCCCCTCGTTCGACAGGTCGAGAAGCAGCGCCGCCCGGCCGGCCCGGAGGTTCTCGGCGTCGCCCGGCTGCAGGAGGTCCAGCCGCCCGTTCGCCTCGGGAAAGCCCAGGCGGACGAAGTCGAGGACGGGCAGGCAGAGGACGTGGTTCGCTTCACCCGGATGCGGTGTGACGGTGACGCGCTTGCCCATCCAGCCGAGCGCCGCCGCCAGGAAATGGCCCGCCTCCCCCCGAGGGACGAGGAGGATCTCGGATGGGACGTGGCTCATCGTGATGTCCGCGCGGCCGGTTCGAACGCGGTCCTCCGCGCCGGAACCGCGCGAAGCCGGATAAAGGCTCCGCGCGGAGGCGTCGAGATCAGGCCGGAACCGGCTCCGCCGCGCGCACCGGGGCCGGCCCGGCCCGGTAGGCGGCCGAAGCCTCCTCGGTTCGCCAGCAGGCGACGCGGTGGCTGGGGGCGATCTCGGCAACCGGCGGCATCTCCCGGCGGCAGCGCTCCTCGGCCAGGAAGCAGCGTGGCGCGAAGGGACAGCCCGGGGGCCGGTTGGCGAGGTCCGGCGGGCTGCCGGGGATGGTCTCAAGCCGGGAGCCCTTGGCCAGGGCCCCTTCCGCCCGGCTGCGCAACAGGCCGATCGTGTAGGGATGGTGCGGGTTCAGGACCACCTGATGCGCGGTGCCGGTCTCGACGCTCTTGCCCGCGTACATCACGGCGATCCGGTCGGCGACCTCCACGGCCGCCCCGAGATCGTGCGTGACGATGATGATGGACAGCCCGAGATCGCGCTGCAGCTCGCGCAGGAGCAGCAGGACCTGGATCTGCACCGTCGCGTCGAGCGCGGTGGTCGGTTCGTCGGCGAGCAGCACCTGCGGCCGGCAGGCGAGCGCGAGCGCGATCATGGCGCGCTGGCGCATGCCGCCCGACATCTCGTGCGGGTAGTTGTCGAGCCGCCGCTCCGGGCTCGGGATCCGCACCCGCTCGAACAGGGCGAGCGCGCGCTTGCGGGCCTCGCTCTTGGAGATCGTCTCGTGGCGCAGGATCGCCTCGGTGATCTGCCGGCCCACGGTGTAGACCGGGTCGAAGGCGAGCAGCGGCTCCTGGAAGATCATCGACACGTCGCCGCCGCGGAAGTCGGCGAGCTGGCACTTGGTCAGCGCCTGCACGTCCTTGCCGGCCGCCACGATCCGGCCCTCGATCCGGCTGCGCCCTTCCGGGAACAGGCGCAGGATCGCGCGCAGCGTCACGCTCTTGCCCGAGCCGGATTCGCCGATGAGCGCCATCGCCTGTCCGCGCTCCAGGGTCAGGTCGACGCCGTCGACGACCTGAACCTTGCCGAAGGCGACGCGCAGGTTCCTGAGTGCGACGGCGGGTTCTGAAGGAGACATCGGCGTGCTCATGCGGCGAGCGCCTCTGCGGGAGCCGCGGAATGGCCGGAGCCGGGCTGCCGGGCGAGGCAGGCGACGCGGTGCAGCGGTTGGATCGCGTCGAGCGGCGGCTCCGTCTGGCTGCAGATGCCCTCCGCAAGGGCGCAGCGCGGGTGGAAGCGGCATCCCGGGGGCGGGTCGATCGGGTTCGGCGGGTCGCCCGCGAGCAGCGCCGCCTGGGTGCGGTTGTCGGGATCCAGCGACGGCATCGAGGCGAGCAGCGCCTCGGTGTAGGGGTGGGCGGGCGCGTCGAGCACCGTGTCGGAGGGGCCGATCTCGGAGACCCGACCGAGATACATCACCATCACCCGGTCCGAGATGAAGCGCACGACGTTCAGGTCGTGGCTGATGAAGATGTAGGTCAGGCCGAACTCGGCCTTGAGATCGAGGAGCAGGTTCAGGACCTGCGCCTCCACCGACTTGTCGAGGGCCGAAACGGCCTCGTCGAGCAGCACCAGTCGCGGCTCCAGGGCGAGCGAGCGGGCGATGTTGACCCGCTGCCGCTGGCCGCCGGAGATCTCGTGCGGGTAGCGGCCGGCGAAGCGCTTCGGCTCAAGGCCGACCCGGGCGAGCAGCGTCCGCGCGCGCTCCACCGCCTCCCGGCCGGGTACGCCGTTCACCTTCGGGCCGAAGGCGATGGACTGCTCGACAGTCATGCGCGGGTTCAAGGACGCGTAGCTGTCCTGGAACACCATCTGGACCTGACGGCGATAGGATCGCCAGGGCATGGCGCGCTCGCCCACGGCTTGGCCGTCGTACAGCATCTCGCCGGAATCGCGCTCGATCAGGCCCATGAGCAGCTTGGCGGTGGTCGACTTCCCGCAGCCGGACTCGCCGACGATGCCCAGCGTCTCGCCCTTGAGCACCTCGAAATCGACGCCATCGACGGCGCGGACAACCTGCTTCTTTCCCCCAGCCTTGCGGACCGGGAAGTGCTTGTACAGGCCCGAGACCGACAGGAGCGGCTGGGCAGGTCCGCCGCGGTCGCGGGCGAACGGGTCGGGGGCGTCCGGGATGACGCTCACTGGCGAATCTCCATGGCGGCGCGCAGGCCGTCCGAGAACAGGTTGAAGGCGATCGAGACGATAAAGATGCAGACGCCCGGCAGGGCCGCGACGACCGGGTTCACGTAGATCGCGGTGCGCAGGGTGTTGAGCATCAGGCCCCATTCGGGCTCCGGCGGGCGTACGCCGAGGCCGAGGAACGACAGGCCGGAGGCCAGGATCATCGAGACCGAGATCAGGCTGGTCGCGTAGACGAAGATCGGCCCGACGACGTTGCCGAGCACCTGCACGCGCATGATCGTCAGGGCCGAAGCTCCGGAGAGCTTGGCGGCGTCGATGTAGTCGCGCTTGCGGATGCCGGTGGTGACGCTCTCGGCGACGCGTGCGATCTGGGGCACGAACACGCAGGTCAGCGAGACGATCGAGTTGAAGATGCCGGCGCCGAGCGCCCCCGAGAGGGCGATCGCCAGCAGCACCGACGGGAAGGCGAAGAACACGTCGATGGTGCGCATCAGGATCGTGTTGGTCCAGCCGCCGACGTAGCCGGCCAGGATGCCGATGCCGGAGCCGATCACGAAGGCGATCAGCACCGGGGTGACGCCGATGAACAGCGAGAGCCGCGAGCCCAGCATCAGCCGGCTGATCATGTCGCGCCCGAGCTCGTCCGATCCGAGCCAGTAGGTAGCGTCGCCCACATGCTTCAGGCGGCGCAGCATGGAGCCCTTGTAGGGGTCCATCGGGGTGATCCAGGGCGACAGAACCGCGATGATCACGACGAGGAGGATCACGGCGCCGGCGCCCATGGCGACGGGGTCGCGCACCAGCCGGTGGCCGACATGGCCCCAGAAGCCCCGGGACGGGGCGAAGGCGGCCTCGGGGCCGTGGGCGGCGTCCTCGGCGGCGAGCACGCCGCCGTCGAGGGCGATAGAAGCCGCGGTGACGGGAGCAGTCATCATCAAGCTCCGGCTCAGGCGCGCTCGATGCGCGGGTCGAGGGCGGTCTGCATCACATCCACCAGCAGGTTGAGGACCACGAAGAACATCGCCAGCACGAGGATCGAGCCTTGCAGCAGGGGCAGGTCGCGCTGGAAGATCGCGGCGTTGAGGAGGAAGCCGGTGCCCGGCCAGGCGAACACGGTCTCGACCAGGATCGAGCCGCCCAGCAGGTAGCCGAGCTGCAGGCCCATGATGGCGAGCGCGGTCGGGGCGGCGTTGCGGACCACGTGCTTGAACACGCCGCGCTCGTCCATGCCCTTGGCGCGCAGAGCCTCGACGAAGTCCTGGGACAGGATGTCGGCGACCAGCGCCCGCACGGTCCGGGCGATGATGCCCATCGGGATCACCGACATCGTGACCGCTGGCAGGATCAGGTAGCGCAGGTGGTCGACATCGGGCCGCCAGTTGCCGGAGCCGTCGGGGCCGGCGCCGGTGGGCGGCAGCCAGCCGAGGGTGGCCGAGAAAACGATCACCAGGACCATGCCGAGCCAGTAATGCGGCACGCTCACGCCGAAGACCGAGAGCGCGGAGGCCGCCCGGTC
The DNA here is from genome assembly GCF_054611515.1 of Methylobacterium sp. CM6257. Lineage (NCBI taxonomy): Bacteria > Pseudomonadati > Pseudomonadota > Alphaproteobacteria > Hyphomicrobiales > Methylobacteriaceae > Methylobacterium > Methylobacterium sp. CM6257. Next base: position 2,098,116 of record NZ_CM137735.1, on the reverse strand, counting down.
GGCGAGCGAGTTCCGGTGATAGCCTGCCACGAAGCCGAACAGCGTGCCGAAGGTGAAGCCGATCACGGTCGCCACCGAGGCGAGGATCAGCGAGTTGACCACCGCGCGGCCGACCTCGCCCAGCACCGGCCTTCCGGTGGCGATAGAGATGCCGAGGTCGCCGTGCAGCACGTGCCAGAGCCAGATCAGGTACTGGACCGGCAGCGGCTTATCGAAGCCGTAGGCGGCCCGCATCTCGTCGATGGTGGCCTGGGTGGCGTCGGCGGGCAGGACCGCGCTCAGGGGATCGCCCGGCGCGAGGTGGACGAGGAGGAAGCAGACGACGCTGACTCCGAACGCCACGGGCGTCACGTAGACCAGTCGTTTGAGGATGTAGAGCAGCATTCAAGGCCCTGTTGTCATGCACAGCCGCGGCTATTCCCCTCCCCGCAACGGGGAGGAGAGATGCGTCCCGTCCGCTACCGTCCAGCCGTCGCGACGGTGATCTTCGAAAAGTCCTGCAACCAGTTCTGCGCCTGGACGAAGCCCTTCACCTTCGGGCTCATCGCCCGTGGGTTCACATCATGCGTGATCATGATGAACAGCGCGTCGTCCACATACTTCTCATGGATCTTCTCCAGGAGCTTCGTCTGCTCGGCCTTGTCGAAGGTGTTGCGGACCTGGTCGAACAGCTTGTCCATCGCCGGATCGCAGTAGTAGCCCCAGTTCGTGCCGCTCGGCGGGGCGAAGTTGCACTGCAGGTGGCGGATGAAGCCGGTGAACGGGTCCTGGATGAAGTACGAGTAGTTGATCGCCGCGACGCCGCGGGAGACGTCGGCCTTGGCGCCGGCCCGCCAGATGTTGATCAGCGTGTTCCACTCCACGACCTCGTAATCGACCTGGATGCCCACGTCGGCGAGGTTCTGCTGCACGAACTCGTTCATCGGCAGGGGCTGCATCTGGCCCGAGCCCGAGGCCGAGATCGCGACCTTCAGCTTCAGGGGTTTGGCCGGGCTGTAGCCCGCCTCGGCGAGCAGCTTCTTGGCGGCCTCCGGGTCGTACTTCACGTCAAAGGTCGGGTGGCCGAACCACTGGTGGCCGGGCGGCATGAAGCCCTTGGCGGGGATCGCGAGGCCGCCGAGCAACTCCTTCAGACCCTCGCGGTCGATGGCGAGATTGGCGGCCTTGCGCACCCGGATGTCGTTCCAGGGCGAACCTTCCACCCGCGAGAGGTGCCACGTCCAGTTATGCGGATAGGCGTTGGTGACGATCGTAAACCCGGCGCTCTTGAGCGAGGCCACCGAATCCGGCGCGGGCGCCTCGATCCAGTCCACCTGGCCGGAGCGCAGGGCGGCGGTCCGGGCATTGGCCTCGGGCAGCGGGATCAGCACAAGCTTGTCGAGCTTCGGCACCCGGTTCGTGTCCCAGTACTCCTTGAACGGCACCATCTCGGCGCGCTCGCGTGGGGCGAACAGGGTGAGCTTCCAGGGGCCCGTGCCCGAGGGCTGCTTGGCGAAGGCGTCCCAGGACTTGCCGAGCTTCTCCCACTGGGCCGGCGACGACATCATGATCCAGGCGATCTGGTAGGGCAGCGTCGCGTCGGGGGCCTTGGTGGTGATCTCGACCGTCAGCGGATCCACCGCGCGGTAGCTCGCCACGGCCGGGATGCGGGTTTTGCCCTGGGCGGACTGCCGCGGGTCGTATTGCGGCGCGTCGGCCTTCAGGAGCTTGTCGAGGTTCCACACCACCGCGTCGGCGGTGAAGTCGGAGCCGTCGTGGAATTTGACCCCCGGCCGGAGCTTGAAGGTCCATTTGGTCTTGTCGTTGGCGTCGACGCCCCAGCTGGTTGCAAGCCCCGGCACAAGGTCAGAGGCCAGCTCGGCGCTCGAGAGGTCCCAATTGATGAGCCCGTCATAGACCGTGTAGCCCATGAACCGCATGCCCTCGCCACCGTTGTCGGTCTGGCCGGTGGTCAGCGGGATGTCGGAGGCGGTCATGCCGATCCGTAGCGTTCCCTGCGCGAGGGCGGCGGTGCTCGCGGAGAGCGCCAGGGCACCGGCCAGCGCCGCACGGACGCCGAAATTTTTCAGACGGGACAGCATCTTGGGTCGGATACTCGCGTGGGTCCGGGCCGGGCGGCCCGGAATACGCTCGACGGTATGCAAGCCCGCGGCCAGTCGGGCCGCGGTGCATGCGCAGGCTGCCCCCGCCGCTACGCGGCGTCGATGACGCTCACATGGGCGGCGACCACCCGCCAGCCCTCCGGGAACCGCGCCCAGGTCTGGCTCTGACGGCCGATCTTGCCAGGGGCATTCGCCCGGGTGAACAGCGTCATCGCGGTGGCGAAGTCGCGCCCGTAGGTGGTGATCACCGTCTGTGCCAGCGTCCGCTCCAGGCCCACGGGGGAGCGGGCCCGGCGGAAGGCGCGGATCGCGTCCATGCCGTAGAGGTTCTCGCCGATGCCGTAACGGATGGTCAGCGGATCGTCCCGGAACAGCGCTTCAAGGGTCGGGACGTCGTTGGTGGTCAGCGCCGTCTCGTAGGCCCGGAACGCGGCCTCGACCTCGGCCTTCACAGCGGGATCGTCGATGATCATCAGGCAAGCTCCGCGACGGGCGCCGAGCAGACGCCGGTCCGTTCGAGATAGCGCGCGACGCGCAGGGCGAGATCCTCGCGCCAGGGAGCGGCGATGACTTGGACTCCTAGGGGCAATCCGTCATCGAGCCAGACCGGCGCCGCGACCACAGGGAGGCCGATGAACGAGATCGGCTGCGTGAACACGCCGATATTGGCTCGCACCGGCAGCGTCACGCCGTCGAGGACGAAGTGCGTCTGGCCGCCCTTCGGTGCCCGGCACGGCGTGGTCGGCGCCAGGATCACGTCGAGGCCGTCGAACAGCTCCAGCACGCGCGACCGATACCAGCGGCGGAAGCGTTGCGCCCGTTCGACGAGTGGGGCCGGGATCATCGCCCCGGCGATCAGCCGGTCCCGCACGGCCGGATCAAAATCCTGCGGCCGGGCGCGCAGGCGGTCGAGATGCAGGGTCGCGCCCTCGGACGCGGTGATCAGGTAGGCGGCAGCGCGGGCGCGATGGGGTTCCGGCAGCTCGACGGTGCGGTGTGTCCCCAATGCCCCCGCGACCCGGGCCACGGCTGCGAAAGCTTCCGGATCGCCGCCGCGGGCGAAATAGCCCCCGGCCACTGCGATCCGCAGATGATCGGTCCCGGCCTCAAGGCCCGGGACGGCCGGCTCCGCGGCGCGGGTCGTCGCCACGGGGTCGTCCGGATCCGGCCCCTGCATGACGTCATACGCGAGGGCGAGATCGGTCACGCTCCGCGCCATGGGCCCGAGATGGTCGAGGCTGCCGACGAAGGGGAAGCTCCCGGCCCGGCTCAGCCGTCCGTAGGTGGGTTTCAGTCCGAAGCAGCCGCAGAAGGCGGAGGGCACGCGGATCGAGCCATTGGTGTCGGAGCCGAGGGTCAGCGGCACCATTCCGGCGGCCAACGCGGCACCCGAGCCGCCGGAGGAACCCCCGGTCATGTGGTCGAGGGCGTGCGGGTTGTGGGCGTCGCCGTCGTGGACGTTCTCACCCGTGAAGTCGTAGGCGTACTCGCCCATGTTGAGCGCGCCGATCAGGATCGCCCCGGCCGCCTCCAGGCGCCGGACCAGGGCGCCGTCGCGCTCGGCCGGCGGGCGCTCCCGGTTGATCTTCGAGCCGGCCCGGGTGGACAGGCCCGCGATGTCGATCAGGTTCTTCACCGCGAAGGGCACCCCGGCGAGCGGACCGGCGGCGGTGCCGTCGCGGAGAGCGGCATCGAGGATATCGGCCCGGGCCAGCGCACGCTCCGCGAGGACGGCCGTGAAGGCACCGACGCGGCCGTCGTGCCGCGCGATCCGGTCGAGCGCCGTCGTCACGGTGTCGCGGGCACGGGTGCGGCCCGCCGAAACTGCCGCGGCGATCGATGCGGCGTCCAGGGCATAGTGCGCGCTCATGCCTCGAACCTCGGTGCCGCGTCGATCTCGTCGGACAGCGGGAAGGCAGTCACAAGCTCGGCTGCCGCCGCCAGCACGCGCAGATTCGCCGTGATCGGCGCGATCCAGGCCGGATCGAGTTCAAGGCCCAGGAGCGGCGCGGCGGCTGCTACATAGCGGTCCGGATCGAATGGTGCTGGTGCGTCAGGCATTGCTTCCCTCGCGCCGACTTTCGGGCAGCCGGCCGATCGACCTGATAGCAGGCCTCATGCCGGTCCCGGTCCTCCGTGGTCTCCTGGGATGGTCAGCATGCTCAATCAGAAGGCAGTCCAGCGGCGAGGGTCGGGAAATCGTCTGGAGCGCCCGCGCTGCCTCAATTTTAGGCCGCCTCCGACACGGTGACCGAAACCGGCGCGATGAACGCGAAGATGCAGTCATCGGCCGACCCGTCCTCATGCACCAGCATGGCGAAGGTGCCCGGCGTCTCGAGGGTCATCATGTGCGCATGCCAGACACCTGCGCGATAATTGATGCCGACGGAGCCGGGAACTCGGAACGCCCGCAGCGCCCTTTCATCGGGAGCACCGCCGCGGTCCGGAGCCACCACGACGAGGTAGGCTTCGACCGCCAGCGGAAGGAAGGCTTGGCTCGAATGCGGGTGCCGCTCCAGGCGCCGGAGCGGCAGCAGCCCGGCGGCCGGCTCACTGCGAACCAGCGCCAGGTTCAGGCCGATTCCAGGTCGATCATTCACGATCAGGCCGGCATTGTCCTGGCGCGGGGGCTTGACCGGCCTCCGCAATACGTCCCCGAACGGTGCGAAGGCCTCAGAGGTGATCTCCTCGAGAGAGAGTGTACGCATTGCGTCCCCGGTTGGCGCCGATCCGCTTAGGATTCCAATCGATCGGGGCGGTGAGCCTTGCCGCGGCGGGTGTTACAATCGAGTAGCACAATTCAATGTAAAAATCGCAGATCTGGATTGCTCATACTGCAAGCGTTCTTCTGTCGGTCAGCTGCGAACACGGCTTTATCGCCGGCCGGCTCCGGGCAGAGGTAAGGGACACTTGATGTTGCGCGACGGCAGGATCCTCGGCCGCTCTTCCGCCTTGCGGCCCCCCGATGCGCGACCTATCTGAAGACGGTGCGAAGGTGGTTGCCGGCTCGATTTGGCTGGCCGCGGCAACGAGTCCCGGCGTCCAGGCTGCCAAATTGAGGTTTTTTCGCATCGCTGCGCGAAACTCTTACAGAGATGGCGTGGATTATCGCTTTGCAGTGCACATGAGCAGGGCGCCACGATTGCATCCGGGACAAGGCTCCGGTTAAGGGCTTTCCGTTTTTCGACACATGGTCCGACCCGAGCGCTCAGACGCAGGATGAGCGCTCGGGTCGGACCATCGGCGCTACCGATGGATCGGTGCGGTTCCGAGGTCCGGGGACGGCATTGGAACCTGCAGACTCAGTACGTGTTCGGCTCTGCCGGATGTCCCCGCGACACGCGTGACGTACCCAACCGAGAAAGGTCAGATGAGCGCATTCGACTACAGGAATTTCGACGACCGCCGCCAGAACTCCCAGAATGCAAAGGCCGCCCTGCTGGCCAAGTTCAAGGCCCGGCCGCCGGCCGATGACCCGGAAGTGATCGCCAAGGCGAAGGCCCGGGCCGAGATCGCCAGGGCTCGCGAGGAGCGGGCCCGCGAGCGTGAGGCTGCCCGCATCGCCGCCGAGCTGAAGGCCGCCGAGGAGAAGCGCCAGCGCGAGGAGGCGGAGCTTGCCGCTCAGCTGGCCCGTGAGGCCGCTGAACTCGCCGCCGCTCAGGAGCGCAAGTCGGCCGAACTCGCCGCCAAGAAGGCTCAGCGCGACGCTCGCTACGCCGCTCGGAAGGCGAAGGCCAAGATCAAGCGCTGAAATTCAGCGCTGGGGCCTTTCGAAGGCTCGCCCGGTCGAAAGACCCGAACGACGCCCGCCCTCCAAGGCGGGCGTCGTCGCGTTTGGGACACTGTGTGAGACCGGACCTCCGGCAACCTTCGCGCGACGGGCGGCGTTGAGAGCCTCTGGAACCGTGGAGGACCGCGCGGAACGCGCCGGCTACGACAAGATGCGATCCCGAACGATCCTGGCGCTCGTCCCTGTTCTCCTGTGGTGCGGTCCATCCTTCGCGCAGGACGGCACCGCCGTAACCGCCTGCGACACGCTCCTGGCCGCGCGCCGGATCGATGCCGCCTCGGGCTCCGGCCGTCCGGCCGCGTCGGAGACGGGATGCCGCCGGATCCCGCGGAGTCAGATCGGTACCGTGGAGCAGCGCGCCATGATCGGCGGTGCGCCCTACGAGTGCATGACGATTCCAGGCGGCGGTCACTGCCTCTGGATCGTACCCTGACTCGGAGCGGGGGTGCGGATCGCATTGGCACCAGCAGTTTGACGAAGCTTCACCGGAAGCCGAATTGCCCTATTTCGGCATCACGCCCGAGTGAGGACTACGTCTCAGTATGCCGAGTATCCTGGCGAGTAAGCGGTTTCCCGTATTGCTGTCGGCCTGCACTGTGCTTGGTATCGGCCTCGTCTGTGGTCCGGCACGGGCCGAGCCGCCGATCCGCAGTCCCGAAGATGCAGCCTGCCGCGCGGAAGCCCGCGCCAAGGTATTCTCTGCGCCCAATCCCCAAGGCCTGGAGCCGGAAGAGATCGGGCGGCAGATCTACTTCGCCTGTATGAACCGGATCGCGCAGGCCGCCGCCAAGCCAGCGCCGCGTTCGCCGCGGCGACACCCTCGGCGACATCGGCGCCACTGACCCGTCGCGGCGCGAGCGGTCAGGCGTCGAGCGGCGCGCCGATCCGGGCGCGGAGCTGGAGGCGCAGGGCCTCGTTGCCGCCTTCGGCATCCAGGGCCGACATCAGCCGCAGGAGCTGGCTCAGCGGTGTGGACCGGCTCTTGACGGCCTCCGCGATCTGTTCCGGCAACGTCTTGGCTGCCGGTACGAAGCGCGGCGCCGGGCCGGCCTGGTGGGTCTGGGGCATGCGAGGCGCTCGTCCTTCGAAAGGATCCAGATTGGCGGGCGGCTCGCTACGCCTTTCGATCACGCCGCGCCAGCCCCCTTTCCGGATTTAAGTAGCCGGCATCGGGCCGCGTTACCGCACTGCAACAGCGTGGCGGGAAACTGTGGACGACGCCGACGAGGCCGCGCAATTGGGCTTGCCTCTGCGGCCGATCAGGGATGTGCCAGCGGCGAGACGTCGAATCCGTCGAGCAGATCCTGCGGATCGCGGTAAATCGCCACGCAGCCCGCCGCCGACAGCTCGGCCTCGGGGAAGCCGCCGCAGAGCAGCCCGATGGTGCGTAAGCCGGCTTTGCCGGCGGCCTCCGCATCGTAGGGCGTATCGCCGACGACGCGGATCGCGTCCGGCGGGACGCCGCCAAGTTTCTTCAGGGCCGCCTCGAAGATGTCGGGATGCGGCTTCGAGCGGTCCGCGTCGTCCGAACTGGTGGCGACATCGACAAGGTCGCCGATTTTCAGGATCTGCGTGTAGTGCTCGACCTCGGAGCGCTTGCCGGAGGAAGCCAGCGCAATCTTAAGGCCGGCCGAGCGGATCCGCTCGAAGAGCGGACGGACTCCCGGGAAGGGCCGAACTTCGGGAAGGTATACCCGCTTGAACAGGTCCGAGCGGTAGGCCTCGATCGCCTCGCCCTCCCGCTCGATCCGCGCCCGCGGCAGGAAGACGGGCATCAGCTCGTCGCCGCCCTTGCCGATCTGGTGGCGAACCTGCGCGTGATCGGTCTCGACGCCGAAATGCGCGAAGGCGTCCACCCAGGCGCGGGCATGCAGATCGACGCTGTCGAGAAGGGTTCCGTCGATGTCGAAGATTACCGCGCGCATCGCAGCCTCATCGCGGTGCACGGTGACCGCATCAGGCCAGACAACCGGGCCGACGCCGACCTGTTCCGCTCGGCTTGCCGCGCGAACGGAAGAAGCCCGCCCCCGGTGAGGGGCGGGCTTCCGGATGGTCTACGGCGACGCGGGAGCGCCGTCGGTCAATGCATCGAGGCCGGGGCGCGGGCCGGCTTCGCCTTGGCCGCTAGGCCAGCAGTCACCGCGGCCTTGGAGGCCCGGGCGGCCTTCGGAGCGGCCGGCTTGGCGGCAGCCTTGGCCGGCGCCGGCTTGGGGGCGGCAGCCTTCGGGGCAGAGGTCTTGGACGGGGCAGTCTTCGCGGCGGCAGTCTTCGCGGCGGCAGCCTTGGGAGCGGCAGCCTTGGGAGCAGCCATCTTCGCGGCAGACTTGGCGGCGGGCTTCGCGGGAGCCTGTACCGCCTCGCCAGCCGCCAGCGCGGCGTTGGCGCGCAGCTCGGTTTCCGCGCGAATCCAGTGGGCGGCAGCCTGCCCGTGAACCCGGCCCTCGTTCTCCCAGATGTAGTAGGCGCACTCGCGCACGTGGTGCTCGCTGATCTGCATGCAGTCGATCTCCTGTCCGTCCCGGGACCGACGATGAGAGGGTCGGGTTAAGGGTTGGTTAACCCTGCCGGCCGTTGCGGCGGCTCGCCGCCCTCACCGGTGCCCGCACGACCGGGATCATGCCGGACGGTCCTACTCGGAGATACCGAGCACGCGCCGCGCCTCGGTCAGCAGCACCGCGTGCCGCGCCGCCCCGGGCCCGTGGTCCGGCGCTTCGCGGCCGGCGCGAGCGATGAGCTCCTGGAAGCGCCTCCGGTCGAGGGCGCGGGGACCGATGCAGGCGAGGACGGCGCCCAGCACGATCCGGGCCGCCTCGGTGCGTTCGTCGGCCTCGGCCACGGCCTGCGCGGCGCCTGCTTCCACCTGGGCGGCATCGCGCTCGACGGTGAGGGCCGCCTCACGGGCCTGGGCGTCCTGGAGTTCCGCCGCGAGGCGCTGTCCGGCCTGCCAGGCTTGGTCGTGCTGGTGCGTGCGAAGGGCGAGCAGTGCCTTGAGCGAGGCCGCGTCCGCCCGAGCCGCCTCCAGCTTGGCCTGGGTGTCGCGCAGGTCCTTCAGCAACTCCTGCGCGAGTGTTTCGTCCCCGCTCACGTCCACCGCCGGCTCCATTGGCAACACGATCCAGCCCGTCCTGTCGCGCCGCCGCCCGAATGTCCACTCTCCAGGTCCGGAGCCCAGGTTGAGAAAAACTCCTTCCCGGTCCACATGGAGGGCAGCGTCTTGGGGCGCTTGTCCCGGCCGGCCTTGAACCGGCGCAGCGGAGTTATCCCATCATGTTCATCCAGACCGAAGCCACGCCGAATCCGGCAACCCTGAAGTTCCTGCCCGGCCGCGTGGTGCTGCCCGAGTCGACGTTCGAAGCGCGGGATGCCGAGGCCGCTGCCCGGTCGCCTCTCGCCTCGGCGTTGTTTGCCGTCCCCGGCGTGGCGGGCGTGTACTTCGGCCACGACTTCATCTCCGTCACCAAGGCCGAAGACGGTTCGGACTGGGCGCAGGTCAAGCCGGCCGTGCTCGGCGCGATCATGGAGCATTTCCAGTCCGGCGCGCCCGTGATGGCCGAGGGCGGCCACGGCGATATCGAGCCCGGCGACGAGTTCTACGACGAGGCCGACCACGACACGGTCGTGACCATCAAGGACCTGCTGGAGACCCGCGTGCGCCCCGCGGTGGCCGGCGACGGCGGCGACATCACCTTCCGCGGCTACAAGGAGGGCGTCGTCTATCTGGAGATGAAGGGCGCCTGCTCGGGCTGCCCATCCTCCACGGCGACCCTGCGGCACGGCGTGCAGAACCTGTTCCGCCACTTCCTGCCGGAGGTCCGCGAGGTCCAGGCGGTCTGACGCCGCCCGGCCGAATCCAGCTCGAGATCACGGAGCGGTCGCCGGTCTGACGGCTGGCGATCAAGGGGCTTGTGCCCCGCGCAGGACGTTCGACGACACCGGCCGACAGGGGCGTTTCGGCCTGTCGAGGGCGTCCCTCGCCGTGTGACGGACGAGCTTGAACGGTCCGTGGAAGGCTCTTGCGCGCTCGGACACCCGCCGGGGTCACCGGCGCAAGCCGGCAACACTCCACTGCCGATGCTCCCGTCTCCGCCGCGCCGGCGCTGACGAGCCGACCGTTTTGCTCTAACGCTTGAGACTCTTCGCGTCCTTCGAGGCCGCAGGGAGGCGACGGCCGGTTTGTGCCGGCAGACGGGGAGTGGGCGTGCGTATTCTTGCCATCGACACGGCGCTGGACCACTGCGCCGCCTGCGTCGCGGCGGATGATGCCGAGGCGCCGCTCTCCACCGAGACGCTACCGATGGCGCGCGGCCATGCCGAGTCGTTGCTGCCGCTGATCGAGCGGGTCATCGCCCGCGTCGAAGGTGGCTTCGAGGCGATCGACCGCATCGCCGTCACGGTGGGACCTGGCAGCTATACCGGGCTGCGTGTCGGCCTGTCGGCGGCCCGCGCCATCGGGCTCTCCACCGGCAAGCCTGTCGTGGGTGTCGGCACGCTCTCGGCCCTGCTCGCGCCCCTGCTGGCCGAGACCGTCGAGGGCACGATCGTGGCGGCGATCGATGCCCGGCACGGTGCGGTCTACGTCCAGGCCCTGGGTCCCGGCGACGGCCTGGCTCCAGCCCATCTGGCCGTCGACGAGGCCGCGGAGCGTCTGGGGAGCGGCCCGGTGGTGCTCGCCGGCTCCGGGGCGCCGTTGCTCGCGGCAGCGCTGGCCGAGCGGGGCGTGAGGGCCCAAGTCGCCGCTGTCGCGGGCCCGGATATCGCCGCCGTGGCATCCCTCGGCCTGGTGGCCGATCCGGCCCAGGCGTTGCCGCGCCCCCTCTACCTGCGCGGGCCCGATGCACGGCCCCAGGATCATGCGCGGATTGCGCGGCGATGACGCGTCCCCTCCCATTCTGGCCCTTCGACTGGTGGTTCGCGTGGTGGGACGCGCTGACGCCTGCGCCCTACGTGGCCCGTCTCACCGACGCGTCGCAGGCCCCTGCCCTCGCCCATCTGCACGCCACCGCCTTCGCGCGCCCCTGGGACGCGCACGAGTTCGAGCGGATGCTCTGCGAGCGCTCGACGGAGGCGCATGCCCTGTGGCGGGCGGGTTCGGTCCAGGGTTTCGTGCTCTCGCGCAGGGCTGCCGACGAGGCCGAGATCCTGACCGTGGTTCTGTCCCCGGCCCTGCGCGGCGGCGGCCACAGCCGCAAGCTCCTGCGCGAGCACCTGTCGAGCCTCGCGCAGGCCGGGATCAAGCGCGTCCATCTGGAGGTCGACGAGGGCAATGCGCCCGCCCTCCGGCTCTACGCCCGCCACGGCTTCCGGCAGGTGGGCGCGCGCACCGGCTATTATCTCAAGGCCGACGGCAGCCGGGCGACCGCGCTGACGATGAGCGCAGACCTGTGACGCCGTGAGCCGTTTCGGCATCGCGTGGCGCGTCGTAGCTCTCGCCCTCGCCTTCGGGGTGCTGGCGCCGCCGCACTGGGTCGCCCTGCGGCTGCTCGGCCGCCGGTCCAGCCGGGCGCCGATCCTGTTCCACCGCTTCTTCCTGCGCCTGTTCTCGGTACGGGTCACGCAGAGCGGGTCACCGCCCGCCGCCGGCGAGGCGGCTCTGGTCCTGGCCAACCACGTCTCCTGGCTCGACATCGTCGCGATCGGCTCGTTGCGCCCGCTCTCCTTCGTGGCGAAATCCGAGATCGCCGGCTGGCCGGTCATCGGCATGCTCGCCGGGCTGCAGCGCACGATCTACATCGACCGGCAGCGACGCGGGGCGACCGCCGCCGTCAGTGCCGTCATGGGGCACCGCCTTGCCGAGGGCGAGCTTGTGGTGCTGTTTGCCGAAGGCACCACCGGAGACGGCACCCGGCTCCTCCCGTTCCGCTCCTCCCTGGTCGGCGCCGCCCGGGCCGCGCTGCAGGCCGAGGCCGGGCGCGGGCGGGTGCGTCTTCAGCCGCTGGCGATCACCTATCCCCGGCGCAACGGCCTACCGATGACACGGTCCGAGCGGTCCGAGATCGCTTGGTACGGCGACATGGCTCTGGCGCCGCATCTTGCCGCCTTCGTGCGCGGCGGCCCCGTCGATGTGCACGTGGTCTGGGGCGCGCCGATTGCCTTCGAGGCGACCACCGACCGGAAGGCCGTCACGGCGGCTGCGGAGGCTGAAGTCCGCGCCGCCCTGCGGGGCATCGTGACGGGGCGCGGCTGCGGCGCGCCCGAAGCGGATCTGCGCCCGGCTTCGCCCGGCCTCGGCCTGCGCAACCCCGAGATCGCGGCCGTCTGACCGGTCCGGGCGCCGCGGGATCCATCGCTTCGAGAGCAGGGAGTCCGCGCAATCAGACCTGTCGGCCTATCCGGATCCGGGCCGGGCGACATTGTGCCGAGATACACGTCCTGCGCGCTTCCGGCGCACCACGTCATCCGTAGAGAGGCATTGGGAATACATGATGCAGCGCATTGAGCAGGCCAAACCTCTCTGATAGCTAGGCCGAAACCCGTGCCAGTCGGGATTTCGGAGGACGCCCGGTGCAAACCTGGAACCAGGTCTACGATCCGTTCGGGAGCCCCTGGCTCTCGACGCTCGCCGCTTCAGTGCCGGTCATCGCACTGCTCGCCATGATCGCCAGCGGGCGCGTGAAAGCCCATATCGCGGCCGTCATCGCCCTCGGCCTTGCCATGTTGGTGGCCATCGTGGGCTTCGGCATGCCGACGGGCCTCGCGTCGCGGGCGGCGATCCTCGGCATGGTCACGGGCTTCTTCCCGATCGGCTGGATCATCCTCAACGTCATCTTCCTCTACCGGCTGACGGTGGAGAAGGGCTGGTTCGCCATCCTGCAGCAATCGGTGGCCGGCATCACGGCCGACCGGCGGTTGCAGCTGCTCCTGGTGGCCTTCGCGTTCGGTGCCTTCTTCGAGGGCGCGGGCGGGTTCGGCACCCCGGTCGCCGTCACCGGCGCGATCCTGATCGGCCTCGGCTTCTCGCCGCTCGCCGCCTCGGGTCTCTCGCTCATCGCCAACACCGCCCCGGTGGCCTTCGGAGCGCTCGGCGCGCCGATCCAGGGCCTCGCCTCGGTGACCGGCTATCCGCCGGAGATCCTCGGCGCGATGATCGGCCGACAGCTGCCGCTGTTCTCGCTGATCGTGCCGTTCTGGCTGATCTGGGTGTTCGCGGGCTTCCGCGGCATGATCCGGGTGTGGCCGCCGATCCTGGTCTGCGGCGCATCCTTCGCGGTCGCGCAGTTCCTGATTTCGAACTTCGTCAATCCCTGGATCGTCGATATCGGCGCCTCGCTCGCCTCGATGCTCGCCCTCGTCCTGTTCCTGAAGGTCTGGCAGCCCCGGGAGATCTGGTCGTCCCCGGCTCTGCGCGGGCACGATCCGTCGCTCGCTGTAGCGGGTCCGCGCCCTGTGGCCGTCGGTGCCGGCGTTCCCGGCAGCCCTCCGGTCCACATCGGCGCGCGTACCGCCTCGCAGGGTGAGATCCTCATGGCCTGGGTGCCGTGGATCGTGCTCTCGGTGGTCGTGGCGATCTGGGGCACCGCTTGGTTCAAGGGTTTGGTGAACCCGATCTTCACCTGGAAGTACGAGGTGCCCGGCCTGCACAACGTCATCATGAAGGTGCCGCCGGTGGTGGCGAAGCCCGCCCCTGAAGGTGCGGTCTTCCTCTTCACCTACATGTCCTACACCGGGACCGGGGTGCTGATTGCCGCGATCATCTCCGGCCTGATCATGCGCTTCTCGCCGGTGCGCCTCGTCACCGCCTATTTCGAGACGATCTGGGCGCTGCGCTACTCGCTCATCACCATCGCGGCGATGCTCGCGCTGGGCGTCCTCACCCGCTACGCGGGCGTCGATGCCACGCTCGGCCTCGCCTTTGCGGGCACCGGCATCCTCTACCCGTTCTTTGGGACGCTGCTCGGCTGGCTCGGCGTGGCACTCACGGGTTCGGACACGGCCTCGAACGTCCTGTTCGGCGGCCTTCAGCGCATCACCTCGGAGCAGCTCGGCCTGTCCGGCGTGCTGATGGCGGCCGCGAACTCGTCGGGCGGCGTGATGGGCAAGATGATCGACGCCCAGTCGATCGTCGTCGCCTCCACGGCCACCGGCTATTTCGGCCAGGAAGGCAAGATCCTGCGCTTCGTGTTCTGGCACTCGATCGCGCTGGCCTGCCTCGTCGGTATTCTGGTGATGCTGCAGGCCTACGTGCCGTTCTTTCAGCACATGGTCATCGACCTCCCGGCCGCGGCGCCGGTAGCCCACTGAGGCGGGCGGCGGCGCTTCTGCCGCCTCCGCAGGCCGGTCGCCCCCGGGCGGCCGGTCAGGTCTTCGGGTGCCGCGACGGCCCGCGCGATCCGTGCTACAGGCCACGCGCCGGCCTGTCCCCGTGGGGTGGGCGCGATGGGTGAGCGGATTGGTTCGGGACGGCGCGCGTTGAAGAAGGCCTACGTCAAATCCTACGGTTGCCAGATGAACGCCTACGACGCGGCCCGCATGGCCGATGTCCTGGGCGCTGAAGGCTACGCGGCGACCGACACGGTCGAGGATGCCGACGTGGTCGTCCTCAACACCTGCCACATCCGCGAGAAGGCCGCCGAGAAGGTCTACTCCGAACTCGGCCGCCTGCGCGTCCTCAAAGGTGAGCGGAAGGCCCAGGGCCGCGACACGCGCATCGTGGTGGCGGGTTGTGTCGCGCAGGCCGAGGGCGCCGAGATCCAGGCGCGCCAGCCCGCCGTCGACGTGGTGGTCGGCCCGCAGAGCTACCACCGTCTTCCGGACCTCCTGGCCCGCTCGCGCGAACGCCGCGTGGTCGATACGGAATTTCCGATCGAGGACAAGTTCAACCACCTGCCCCGGCGGCGGATCCTCGGTGCCTCCGCCTTCCTCACCGTTCAGGAAGGCTGCGACAAGTTCTGCGCCTTCTGCGTCGTGCCCTACACCCGCGGTGCGGAGATCTCCCGCCCCGTCGCGGCGGTGCTGGCCGAGGCGGAGAAGCTCGCCGAGGGCGGGGTCCGCGAGGTCACGCTGATCGGCCAGAACGTCAACGCCTATCACGGCGACGGCGCCGACGGCGCGCCGGTCGGCCTTGCGGAGCTGGTCCGGACGGTGGCGCAGATCCCGGGCATCGCCCGGATCCGCTACACCACGAGCCATCCCAACGACTTCGACGACGCGCTGATCCGCGCCCATGCTGAGGTGCCAGCCCTGATGCCGTACCTGCACCTGCCGGTACAGTCGGGCTCGGACCGGATCCTCGCCGCCATGAACCGGAAGCATACCGGCGACCAGTATCGGCGTCTGATCGACCGCGTGCGCGCGGCGCGGCCGGACATCGCCCTCTCCTCGGACTTCATCGTCGGGTTCCCGGGCGAGTCCGATGCCGATTTCGCCGAGACCCTCCGGCTCGTTCGGGATGTCGGCTTCGAGAGCGCCTTCTCGTTCAAGTACAGCCCCCGCCCCGGCACGCCGGCCGCCGACCGCAGCGACCAGGTGCCGGAAACCGTGATGGCGGCGCGGCTCGCCGAGCTGCAGGCGCTGCTCGACAGCCAGCGCCACGCCTATCAGCGCGCGGCCGAGGGACGGGTCTTCGATGTCCTCGTCGAGAAGCCGGGCCGGCATCCGGGTCAGGTCGCGGGCAAGACGCCGCACCTGCTCGCCGTGCAGTTCGACGCTCCAGCCCACCATATCGGGGCCATCGTGCCGGTGCGGATCACCGAGGCCGGCGCCAACAGCCTGTTCGGGGAACTCGTCTCCGAGGCTGCAGCAGCGTGAGAGATGAGCGGCGAGGATGATGACGAGGATGGCGGCTTGAGCGCTTCGGACGGGGCGGGCGCGCGTGGCGCCCTGCGGGCGCGCGGTCCGGCTGTGCGCACCGGCGGATTGGACGAGGCGGTCGAGGTGCCCCTGACCTTCGACGACAACCGTCTCGCGAGCCTCGTCTTCGGCCAGTACGACCAGAATGTCGCCCATATCGAGCGGCGGCTCGATATCACCGCCACGGCCCTGGGTAACCACCTCGTCATCAAGGGGCCGGCCGACGCGGCCGAGAAGGCGCGGCGGGTGTTCCAGAAGCTCTATGCCCGGGTGCGGACCGGCGGCAGCACGCTCACCCTGGGCGACGTGGACGGCGCCATTCGAGAGGCCACCGCCCAGGCGACCCTGTTCCCGGCTGAGGCGATCACCGCCGAGGCCGACAGGCCGCATTTCGAGCAGATCGCCACCCGCAAGCGCGGCGCCGTGCGGGCGCGCAACCAGGCGCAGGACGCCTACATCAAGCTGCTGCGCACCAACGAGCTGGTCTTCGCCGAAGGGCCGGCCGGGACCGGCAAGACCTGGCTCGCCGTCGGCCACGCCGTGTCGCTGCTGGAACAGGGCCATGCCGAGCGGCTGATCCTGTCGCGTCCGGCGGTCGAGGCCGGCGAGCGTCTGGGCTTCCTGCCCGGCGACATGCGCGAGAAGGTCGACCCGTATCTTCGCCCGATCTACGATGCCCTCTACGACTTCATGGAGGCGCGCCACGTCGATCGGGGCCTGCAGACCGGCACGATCGAGATCGCCCCCCTCGCCTTCATGCGCGGGCGGACGCTGACCAACGCCGTCGTGCTGCTCGATGAGGCGCAGAACACGACTTCCATGCAGATGAAGATGTTCCTCACCCGTCTCGGCGAGGGCTCGCGGATGATCATCACGGGCGATCCGAGTCAGATCGACCTGCCACCGGGTCAGAAATCCGGCCTGGTGGAGGCGGTGAACGTGCTGGACGGCGTCGAGGGAATCGGGCGGGTCACGTTCAAGGATGTCGACGTGGTCCGCCACGACCTCGTCCGCCGGATCGTGACCGCCTACGAGCGTGCCGCCCACGGCGAGGGCGAGGCCGACCGCAATCCGAATCCCCGGCGCCGGCCGCTGGCGTGATCATGCCGCACGAGATCGATCTCGCCGTGGAGGATGCGCGCTGGGAAACCGCGATCGCGGACCTCGAAGCCCTCGTCACGCGCGCCGTGGAAGCCGGCCTCGCCGTCGCCCCTGAGAAGCCGGACGGCTCCGTCGAGGTCAGCATCCTGCTGACGGACGATGCCGCGGTCCAGGAGCTCAACCGGACGTGGCGCGGCAAGGACAAGCCCACCAATGTCCTGTCCTTCCCGGCCGCCCCGCAGCCGCGGCATGGCGGCGCCGCGACGCCTCTCGGCGACGTGGTCCTTGCTTACGAGACCCTGGTGCGCGAAAGTGCGGAGCAGTCGAAGCCGCTCCAGAATCACCTCGCCCACCTCCTCGTCCATGGCACCCTGCATTGTCTCGGTCAGGACCACGAGATCGGCGCGGCCGAGGCCGATGCCATGGAAGCCCTTGAGGTCGCGGCTCTCGCGACCCTCGGCATCCCGGACCCCTACGGCTGAGCGCGCGACGCCCGAACGCTCCCAGATCCGAGAGACATGAACAACGATCGAAGTCGCGGCGCGGCCCTGGCCGCGCCCAGTTCCGCCGAGGGCGAGTCCCAGACTCGGGAGCCCTGGTACGATCGCCTGCTCCAGGCGCTTCACCTCAAGCCGCGCGATTCGCTGCGCGAGGGCCTTGAGGAGGCGCTGGCCGAGCCGGATGCCGGTGAGAGCGGTCTCACACCGCTCGAGCGCGTGATGCTCAAGAACGTCCTCGGCCTGCACAAGGTGCGGGTCGACGACGTTATGGTCCCCCGGGCCGACATCGTCGCCGTGTCCAACGACACGAGCCTCGGCGATCTGCTGAAGCTGTTCCGCACGGCGGGCCATTCCCGCCTGCCGGTTTACGGCGAAACCCTCGACGATCCCCGCGGCATGGTCCACATCCGCGACCTCGTCGATCACATCGCCGCGAAGGCCGAGCCGGCCCGCCGCAGCTCCCCCGTTGCAGTCAAGCCCGCGGCGCCCGCCGTCGACGGTGAGGCGGAGGCCTCCGCCGCCCCGCGGGTGCGTCGCCCGGCCGCTCGCGTCCCGCGTGGACTGGACCTCGGCAAGGTGGATCTCACCACGACGCTGGCGGCCGCGCGAATCCAGCGGCCCGTCCTGTTCGTGCCGCCCTCCATGCCGGCGATCGACCTGCTCGTGCGGATGCAGGCGACCCGTACCCACATGGCGCTGGTCATCGACGAGTATGGCGGCACCGACGGGCTGATCTCCATCGAGGATCTGATCGAGGTGGTGGTCGGCGATATCGAGGACGAGCACGACGTTGCCGAGGACAAGCACGTCCAGCGGGTCGACGGCGAGGGCGAGGTCTTCGTGGCCGACGCACGCACGCCCCTGGCCGAGGTCTCCGAGGCGACCGGCGTCGATCTGGCTGCCGCGGTCGGCGAGATGGCCGAGGAGATCGACACGCTGGGCGGCATGATCGTGACGCTGGCCGGGCGCGTGCCTTCCCGCGGCGAGCTGATCGCCGGCCCAGGCGACCTCGAATTCGAGGTTCTCGACGCCGATCCACGCCGCCTGAAGCGGCTGCGCTTCCACAAGGGCGCGGCGCGGATCGGCGCGGTCGTCCCGCTCGCTCTGCCCCCTCCCCCCAACCCGCCGGTCGCCGAGACGCCACGCCCGTGACGGTCCCGGCGTGACGAACTTGGTCCAGGGTTACGCCCGGGAAGCCGCGGCGCCGGGCACACCGATGCGCGGCCCGTCGCCCGGTGTCGTGCTGACGATCGCCCGCTTGGCGGGTTGGCGCCGGCTCGGGCTGGCTTGGCTCGCGGGCGCGGTGGGCGCGCTGGCGATGCCTCCCTACGGCGCCCTGCCGGCCCTGGCCGTTTCTCTGACGGCCGCGGTCTGGCTCCTCGACGGTGCGGCGGCGGGCCGGACGACGCTGAGGCGGCTCTGGCCCTGTTTCCTCGTCGGCTGGGCCTGGGGCTTCGGCTATCTCACCGCCGGCCTCTGGTGGCTCGGACAGGCCTTCCTGGTGGAGGCCGACGAATTCCTCTGGGCGCTGCCGCTGGGGGTGATCGGCCTGCCTTTCGCCCTCGGCCTGTTCTACGGTGCGGGCTTCAGTGCCGCGGGCCTCCTGTGGGGGCGCAGTCCCGCGCGGATCGCCGCCCTCGCCTTCGGAGTCGGCGCCGCCGAGTGGCTGCGCGGCCACCTGTTTACGGGCTTCCCCTGGAACACCCTCGGGATGGCGCTGGCGCAGAACCTCTGGCTGATGCAGGGCGCCGCGGTGATCGGCCTCTACGGACTCACCGTGCTGGCGGTTCTCATCTGCGCCGCCCCCGCGACGCTCGCCACCGGCCCCCATCCGCGCGCCCGGTTCGGTCCGAGCGCCGCCGCCGTCATCGTGCTGATCGGCATGGCGTTCTTCGGATCCGAGCGCCTCGGCTCCTCGGATCCGGTGGTGACCGGCGTGCGCCTGCGCCTCGTCCAGCCGAACCTGCCGCAGGACGCCAAGTTCAGGCCCGAGAACCGCGCCGACATCGTCGACCGCTATATCGAGCTGAGCCAGCGCCCCGTGGCGGCCGGCGCACCCGAGCCGACCCACATCGTCTGGCCGGAATCCGCCTTCCCGTTCCTGATCCAGCGCGATCCCGACGCCCTGGCCAAGGTGGCGGCCGGTCTGAAGCCCGGCCAGCACCTGATCACCGGTGCGGCCCGCGCCGAGGAGCCGCTGCCCGGCGAGCGCCTGCGGTTCTTCAACGCCATCATGGTGATCGGGCCCGACGGCAGGATCACCGACACCTACGACAAGGTCCACCTCGTCCCGTTCGGCGAGTACCTGCCGGCGCCGCTGGACGCCGCCCTGCGGGCGCTGGGCCTGCGCCAGTTCGTAGCGATTCCGGGCGGGTTCTCCGCCGGCACCCTCGCCGCGCAGCGGATCCTGGCGGTCCCCGGCCTGCCCCCCGTGGCGGCGACGATCTGTTACGAGGCGATCTTCCCGCACGCCATCCTGCCCGCCGGCCATGCCGCACCGTCGCCGCAGCCGCCCGGGCTGATCCTGAACGTGACCAACGATGCGTGGTTCGGCGACACCCCGGGCCCGCGTCAGCACCTCGCCCAGGCGCGGCTGCGGGCCGTCGAGGATGGTCTTCCGCTGGTCCGCGACGCCAATACCGGGATCTCGGCGGTGATCGACCCGCACGGGCGCATCGTCGCCCGCACGCCGCTGGACCAGGAGACCTGGCTCGATGCCGACCTGCCCGAACGCATCGTGGGCGGCACGCTGTACGGTCGCTTCGGCGACGCGGCCTTCGCGCTGATGCTCGCCGCCTGCCTCGGAGCCGCCGTGATCGCCGGGCCCCGGCGATGAAGCCTGACCGCACCGCTCAGAGCCGGGTTCTCCTCGGGCTCGCGCTGATGCTGGTCGCGTTCAACCTGCGCCCGGCGCTCAGCACGGTCGGCCCGCTGCTGGCAACCATCCGCGACGGCACCGGCCTCGGCGCGGGCGGGGCCGCCGTTCTCACCACCCTGCCGGTCCTCTGCCTGGGGATCGCCTGCTCGCTGGCGGCGCCGCTGATCCGGCGGATCGGGCCCGACCTCGCAGTTCTCGCCGGCTCCACGATTCTGGCGGCGGGCCTGACGCTGCGCGGTCTTGGCGGCCTCGTGCCACTCTTTGCCGGGACGGCGCTCGCCGCCATCGGCATCGGGCTCGACAACGTCCTCCTGCCCGCCCTGGTCAAGCGCGACTTCGCCGGCAGCAGCGGCCTGATGACCGGCCTCTACACCATGACCCTTTGCCTCGGAGCCGCCGCGGGCGCCGGGGCCGCGGTTCCGGTGGAGCACGCCCTCGGGGGCGGATGGCCCTCGGCCCTGGCGATCTGGTCACTGCCGGCGCTGGCTGCCGCTTTCGTGTGGATCCCGTTCGCCCGCAGGACGGCTTCGACCGCTGCGCCCTCCGCCGGGCGGCTGCTGCGCACCCCGCTGGCTTGGTGGGTCACCGGCTTCATGGGCCTGCAATCGTCGCTCGCCTACATCCTGTTCGGCTGGCTGCCGCTGCTGCTGCAGGGACGCGGCCTCACGCCGCTGAATGCCGGCCTCTACGCCTCGCTGGCGACGCTGGTTCAGGCGCCCGGAGCGCTCTTGGTCGCCATGCTGGCCGCCCGGGCGCGTGATCAGCGGGCCTGGATCGTCGCGATCCCGGGGCTGACCGCGGCCGCCTTCCTGGTCCTGGCCTTCGGGGCGGATTCCCTGCGCATCCCCGCCGCCTGCGTGCTGGGCTTCGGCATCGGCGGCTGCTTCGGGCTGGGGCTCACACTGATCGTGCTTCGCGCGGCCGATGCGGCCAGCGCCGCCGGCCTCTCGGCCATGGCGCAGGGTATCGGCTACACGGGTGCCTGCCTGGGGCCTCTGGCTTTCGGCCTCGCCCATGAGGCGACGGGCGGATGGGGGATGCCCGGTGCCCTGTTTGTGAGCATCGCGACTGTGGCAATCCTGATCGGTCTCGCCGCCGGCCGTGACCGCAAGGTCAGCGCAGCCGAGCCGGAGCCGCGGAGCGCGCCGGCTCAGCCGCTGACGGTGCTCCAGCCCGCGAGCCCGGCAAGCGGCTCCTGATCGTGGCGCGCCATCAGGTCGGTCATCGCGACCTGATCCGAGAGGCGGCCTTCTGCGGCGAGCCGTGCCAAGCCCTCGAAGAAGCCTTCGCGACCGAGGGCCGGCGCGAAGCTCAGCGTGAAGCGCACCGGCCGGTCGCCCAGATTGGCGAAGGCATGCGCGATGCCGGGTGGGATCAGTGCGAAATCGCCGGGGCCGAGGTCGTGGTCGGTCCCGTCAACGTGAAGCGAGAGCCGGCCGGACTCGATCGCGAACGTCTCGGTCAGTCGGGCGTGGCGGTGCAGCCCGGCGCCGGGCGTCCGCGGATCCATGTCGACCCGGTAGATGCCGAGGGCATCGGCTGTCTCGTCGCTGCGCGCGAGATAGGTCACACGCATGCCGCCGATCACGGCGTCCGGGCTGAGACCATGGTGGACGAGAGCCGTCATCGCCTTCCTCGCAGCAGGCCCAACGAAGAGCCCCGCGCGGCTCAGTGACCACGCGGGGCGCATCCTTCCGATCAAGGAGGCCGAGCGGATTACTCCGCGGCGACCTTGTGGGCCTGCGAGCCGTCCGCGAAGGTCTCGGGCTTCAGGCGCTTGCCCGGGGCGGCGCGGCCCGGCAGCGGAGGCAGCGCCTTGGCCTTCTCCAGATCAATCCCCGCACCCTCGGCGACGCGGCGGCCGTAATCCTCGTCGGCATGCCAGAAGTGCCAGACCATCCGCAGCTGGATCGGCTCAGGGCACTGCTTCATGTCGGCCACGAGGTTGGCAATCAGGTCCTCACGCTCCCAATCCTGGAACGAGCGGTAGCGCTCGCCCGCCTGCGTGTAGTCGTCCTCGGTGCGAGTGGTCTGGTACCGGCCGAGACGGCCCTCGACAGGCTGGTGATACTCGGTGGTCTTCGGCGCCTCGGCAAGACCCTCGCCGAGCGTCGACGGCTCGTAGTTGATGTGCTTGCTCTTGCCCGTGCCGTCGACCGTGTAGGTCATCTGGCCGTCCCGCTGGTTCGAGTAGACCTTCACGCCGGGCTGCGGCGCGTTGATCGGGAGCTGCAGGTAGTTGGCGCCGACGCGGTAGCGCTGCGTGTCCGAGTAGGACAGCGTCCGGCCCTGCAGCATCTTGTCGTCCGAGAAGTCGATGCCGTCGACCAGCACGCCGGTGCCGAAGGCGGACTGCTCGACCTCGGCGAAGAAGTTGTCCGGCACACGGTCGAGCACCATACGGCCGCACTTCAGCAGCGGGAACTGGTCCTCGGGCCAGCGCTTCGTGTCGTCCAGCGGGTCGAACGACAGGTGATCGTTCGGGCCGTCCGGCATGATCTGCACGGCGAACTCCCACTCGGGGAAGTTGCCGGCCTGGATGTTGTCGTACAGGTCGCGGGTCGCGTGGCCGACATCCTTGGCCTGGATCTCCGACGCCTGCTGCGAGGTCAGGTTGCGGACGCCCTGCTTGGGTATCCAGTGGAACTTGCAGAGATGCGCGACGCCCTGGTCGTTGACCAGCTTGTAGGTGTTCACGCCCGAGCCTTCCATCTCGCGGTAGTTGGCCGGGATGCCCCAAGGCGACTTCAGCCAGGTCACCATGTGGATCGACTCGGGGTGCTGTGCCACGAAGTCGAAGAAGCGCCACGCCTCCTGGCGGTTCGTCACCGGATCCGGCTTGAACGCGTGGATCATGTCGGGGAACTTGATCGCGTCGCGGATGAAGAAGACCTTGAGGTTGTTGCCCACGAGGTCCCAGTTGCCGTCGAGGGTCTTGAACTTCACCGCGAAGCCGCGCGGGTCGCGCTCGGTCTCCGGGCTCTCCTTGGCGCCGGCGACGGTGGAGAAGCGCACGAACATCGGCGTCTTGACGCCGGTCTCGTTCAGCACGCGGGCACGGGTGTACTTGGAGGCCGGCTCGTCGCCGATCTTGCCGTACGCCTCGAACCAGCCGTGGGCGCCGGCGCCACGCGCGTGGACGACGCGCTCCGGGATGCGCTCGCGATCGAAGTGCGTGATCTTCTCGATGAACTGGTAGTTCTCGAGCGTCGCCGGGCCGCGCTCACCGACCGTGCGGATGCTCTGGTTGTCGCGGACCGGATGGCCCTGGCGGGTGGTCAGGATCGGGCGTTGATCGCTCATGCGTACCGTCTCTCCGTTTCGCGAAGGGTCTCGGCCGACAGCTCTGCCAACCTGGAACCGTTCTGGTGAAAGGTTATGACCCCGGCATGACCCCGAGGCAAATGCATCGTCGCAAAGATCGTGATAGACGCAGCCTATGAACCTGTCCGGGCTGTCGCTGCGCGACCTCGAATATGTCGTCGCCGTCGCGGACGAGGGCCATTTCGGTCGGGCGGCCGAGCGCTGCAACGTCAGCCAGCCGACGCTGAGCGTACAGGTCCGCAAACTGGAAACCGCCCTCGGCCTCACTTTGTTCGAGCGCTCGAACCGCCGGATTCTCCTGACCGAGGCGGGACAGGCCATCGTGCGGCAGGCGCGCGTCGTCCTGGCCGAGGCCCAGCGTTTGCTGGGGCTCGCCAGCGAGGGGCGTGGCTCTCCGCTGACCGGGCGGCTCGTCCTGGCGGCGATCCAGACCCTGGGCCCATACTTCTTCCCGCTGGTGCTCCGCCCCCTGCGTGAGCAGTACCCGCTTCTGACACTCTCCCTGTCGGAATCGCGCACCGCCGAGATCATCGACGGCCTGCGCGACGGCCGCATCGACGCGGCCCTGGTCTCGCTCCCGGTTCCGCAGCAGGGGCTCGCGGTCTCGCCGCTCTTCGTCGAGCCGTTCTGGCTCGCCTGCCCGGCTGAGCACGCCCTGGCCCGCGGTGGCGCGCTGTCGGCCACCGAGATCGCCGGGCCCGACCTGCTGCTGCTGGACGAAGGCAATTGCCTGCGTGACCAAGCCATCGCGGCCTGCGGCGCCGGCTCGTCGGTGGGACGCCACGCCACGAGCCTGGAGACCCTGCGCTCGATGGTGGCGGCCGGTGCCGGTTACACCCTGCTCCCGGCCCTCGCCGTGCCCGCCAGTCCCGACCCGAGCGGGCTGACCGTGACCCGAGCCTTCGACGTCGATGGGCCCGGTCGCACCATCGCGCTGGTCTGGCGTGCGAGCGACCCCCGCGCCCCCGGCTTGGCGAACCTCGCTGCCTTCTTCCGGGCTCACGCGCCCCCCGGCACGGCCGCCTGCCGGGACGGGGACGCACAGGCCTGAGCGCCCGCCCGATCTCGACCTCCCGCAAGCCCTGAGATCCGCGCGGGGCCGCCGTGCTGAACTTTGCCGTGACAGGGCCAATATTGCGGTGTAGCGCGCGCCGCACGCCCGATGTCGATGCGGGCCCGTTTCCCTCCGGTCGCCTTGCCCTCCCTCCGCACCCTCGGCCTCTGGGCCGCCCTCGTCGCAGCGTCCGCGGCCATCTCGTACGGCCTGATGTGCGCGCAGTTTCCGGCCGCGCTTCTGCTCGGGCCGATGATCGGGGCGATCGCGTTCGGGGTCGGGGGCTCGCGGCTCCGCGTGCCGCGCTCCGCCTTCCAGGCGGCGCAGGCGATCATCGGCTGCCTGGTGGCGCATGCCGTCACCGGCCAGATCGCCCAGACCCTGCTGAAAGACGGGCCGCTCATCGTCGCGGTCGTGCTGGTGACGGTGGCGGTCAGCGGCGTCGTAGGCTGGGTCCTGACCCGGCTGCGGGTGCTCCCCGGTACCACCGCCGCCTGGGGGTCCTCGCCGGGGGGAGCCTCGGCCATGGTGGCGATGGCTGAGGATTTCGGCGCGGACCCGCGCCTCGTGGCCTTCATGCAGTACGTCCGCGTCGCCGCGGTGGTGTTCTCGGCCTCGCTCGCCGCCCGTCTGCTGATGGAGACCCCGGTTCCGGGTGCCGGTGCGAGCGCGGGCGAGGTCGCCGGGCCATGGTCGCTGCTCGCGACCCTTGCGGTCGCCGTAGCAGGCGCCGGTGCGGCCCTGGCTCTGCGGGTCCCGGCGGGGGCGCAGGTCGGCCCGATGGTGCTCGGCAGCCTGCTCCACGCCAGCGGGCTCGTGCGCATGGCCCTGCCGGTGCCGATCCTGGAACTCGCCTATGCATGCATCGGCATCTATGTCGGTCTGCGCTTCACCCGGGAGACCCTGCGGCTGACCGTCACGGCGCTGCCCGGGATCCTGGTGGCGACCTTCTCGGTGATCGCCCTCTGTGCGGCCTGGGGCTGGGGCCTGACCCTGCTTCTGCCGATCGACCTGCTCACCGCCGTGCTGGCCACCAGTCCCGGCGGCCTGGATTCGGTGGCCATCATCGCGGTCGGCTCGAAGGCCGACGTCTCCTTCGTCCTGGCGGTCCAGACGCTGCGCCTGTTCGTGGTGCTGCTCACCGGCCCGCTGCTCGCGAAGTGGATCAGCCGCTCCGTGCCCGAGGGAGCGGTTCGATGAACGCGCTGATCCTCGCCTTCCTGAATTCCTGGCGCGGATTGCGGCACGGGGCCCGCACCGAGCGGGCGGTGCGGCAGGAATTGATGCTGCTGGCGCTCGGCGTACCCGTCGCGTTCATCCTCGGCGTGACGCTCTGGGTGCGCGTCGCCCTGATGGTGAGCCTGCTGCTCATGCTGGCCGCCGAGTTCCTCAACACGGCGGTGGAGAAGCTCTGCGACCACGTCCATCCCGGCCATCATCCGATGATCGGCACCGTGAAGGACCTCGCCTCGGCCGGGACCTTTATGGCGCAGGTGGCGGCGCTGCTCGTGTGGGTCGCGGCGCTGGTGGAGCGGCTGAGCTGAACAGTCTGCCTGGCCCGGCGCTCGCATCGGCGGGCCGGAGGGTCTATCTGCCGGTCAACGCCCAGCGCTTTGGCCGAGACCCCTGACCGTGACGGACTACATCCGGAAGATCCTCACCGCCCGCGTCTACGACGTGGCGATCGAGAGCCCTCTCGACCCGATGCCGCGGCTCACCCAGCGCCTCGGCCGACCGGTTCTGCTGAAGCGCGAGGACCTGCAGCCGGTCTTCTCGTTCAAGCTGCGCGGTGCCTACAACAAGATGTCGGGGCTGAGCCCGGAGCAGATTGCCCGCGGCGTCGTCTGCGCCTCGGCGGGCAATCATGCGCAGGGTGTGGCGCTCGCCGCCGCCAAGCTCGGGGCCCGGGCGGTGATCGTGATGCCGCGCACCACGCCGTCCATCAAGGTCGATGCCTGCCGGGCGCGCGGGGCCGAAGTGGTGCTGCACGGCGACGCGTTCGACGAGGCGCTGGCCCAGGCCAAGACCCTCGAAGCCGAGCAGGGCCTGACCTTCCTGCATCCCTTCGACGACCCGGAGGTGATCGCCGGCCAGGGGACCATTGGCAAGGAGATCCTGGAGCAGCACACCGGCCCGATCGAGGCGATCTTCGTGCCCGTGGGCGGCGGGGGGCTTGCGGCCGGTATCGCCACCTTCGTGAAGTACCTGCGCCCGGGCACCAAGGTGATTGGCGTCGAGCCGGAGGATGCCGCCTGCATGGCCGCGGCCCTGGCGGCCGACACCCGCGTCAGCCTGCCGTCGGTCGGCCTGTTCGCCGACGGCGTCGCCGTGCGTCAGGCCGGCGCGGAGACCTTCCGTCTCTGCCGCGAGCATCTCGACGAGGTCATCACCGTCGACACCGACGCCATGTGCGCCGCGGTCAAGGACATCTTCGACGACACCCGCGCGATCTCGGAGCCCTCCGGTGCTCTCAGCCTCGCCGGAGCCAAGCTCTATGCCGAGCGGGAGGGGGGCGACGGCACACTGATCGCCATCTCGTCTGGCGCCAACCTGAACTTCGATCGCCTGCGTCACATCGCCGAGCGGGCCGAGATCGGCGAGCAGCGCGAGGTCCTCCTCGGCGTCACCATCCCGGAGCGGCCCGGGGCCTACCGGGCCTTCATCAACGCCCTCGGGCCGCGTGCCATCACGGAGTTCAACTACCGCCACGCGCTGGGCGCGGAGGCACAGATCTTCGTCGGCATCAACGTCACCGGCGGGAAGCGCGAGAAGCAGGCTCTGATCGTCTCCCTGCGCGAGGCAGGCTACCGGGTCCTCGACATGAGCGACAACGAGATGGCCAAGGTTCATGTCCGCTACATGGTCGGTGGGCGTGCCGTGGGTGTGGCGCATGAGCGGCTGTTCCGCTTCCAGTTCCCGGAGCGGCCGGGTGCGTTGATGAAGTTCCTCGATGCGCTGGGCCCGGATTTCGACATCACGCTCTTCCACTACCGCAACCACGGCGCGGATTATGGGCGCGTGCTCGCCGGCATCGCGGTTCCGCCTGCGGAGCGGGTCCGGTTCGACGCGGTGATCGAGGCCCTCGGTTATCCGGCGACGGACGAGACCGAAAACCCGGCCTATCGCCTCTTCCTTGACGGTGAGGGTGTCGGGGTGGCCTGAGCCGGCGCCTCGGTCACTCCTCCACCTCCTCCACCGCGGTGACGTCGGGCATCGCTCGCAGCTTCGCGGCGATCGCCTCGACGCTCGTCCGCGACAGTCGGACGAAGGTCACGGTGACCTCGTCGAAATCCGGGTCGGCGCTCGGGCGGACCGTGAAGCTCCGCACCCGCGAGGCATGCTCGCCGATCGCCGCCTGGAGGGTGTCGATCGACATTGCACCCCTGCGTGCGGTCAGCCGCAGGGTCTGGGCGCGCATCCGCTCGCGCCAGCGCTCCTCGAACGGCTTGACCCCGGCCAGGATGCCCACGATGAGCGCCGTCGCCGCCAGGGCCGGCACGTAGAGGCCGCTGCCGATCGCGAGCCCGATCGCGGCCACGCCCCAGAGGCTCGCCGCGGTCGTGAGACCCTTCACCACCTCGCCGCGCAGCAGGATCGTGCCTGCGCCGAGAAATCCGATGCCCGATACCACCTGCGCGGCGATTCGGGATGGATCGAGCACCACATGGTCCGTGCCCAGCACGTCGGCGAAGCCGAAGGCCGACACCAGCATAATCAGACAGGAGCCGACGCACACCAGCATGTGCGTTCGCAGGCCCGCAGCCCAGAGAAGGCGCTCGCGCTCCAGCCCGATGACGCTGCCGAACAGGGCCGCCAGCGCCAGCCGGGCCACCATCTCCGCGTTGCCGATCAGGATCGCCTCCGCTCGCCCGCCTCATGCCGAACTGCGGGAAACCTTGCGGATTTTAAGCCGGCTCATCAAGCGACGCCGAGGGTCGCCTTCTCCACCTCGTAGGCGGCCCGCACGGCGGCGGATCCGTATTTCCGTTCCAGGCGTCGGACTGTGAAATGAGCCCGCGCGGTCGCCTGGAAGTGGTTCATGAAGGCGGTGTTGACCGCGGCGCCGCCGAACGCGCCGAGGATCGGCACGGCCTGGGCGGCGACCTTCTGCGAGACCACGAGGCCGAAACGCGCCGCGATCTGCGCGGTGAACCGGATCAGCGCGGGGGCTGACTGATCCAACAGCGTCTTGCTGCCGGCGTAGCGCGCGGCCTCCGACAGGGTCTTGGCGAGGGCGGCGCGGACGGCGAAGTAGCCGCTCTCCGTCAGTGCGGACCCCGCCTCGGTGACGGCAGCCGCCCGGCCACCCAGCGCGAAGACCTGAACGCAGGCGAGCGCGCCCTCGGGTGTTTCCAGATCCTCACCCTCCTCGCGGGCGATCTCGGCGATCGAGCGCAGCATTAACGTGGTGGAGACCGGAAGCTCGACCGCGAGCGTCGCGAGCCCGAACGCGCCGCCTACGGCGCCGGACAGGGCCGCCATCGCCTTGTGCTTTCCCTCGCCCGAGCCGAGCAGGCGCGTGATCCGGCTCTCGGCCTTCGACGCCGGGCTACCGATGGTCTCGCCCTCGGCGGGGAGGATCTCCTTGCGTGGAAGCGTCGCCAGGGCCACCCGCATCGCGCCGCGCATGGCCGCCTCCGTGCTGCGGCCGACGGCCTCGGTCACGGGCGCGGGCAGCGAGCGGCCGATGATGTCGAGAGGGGCGCCGGCCGCCGCGGAGAGGCGCGCCGCGAGACTCGGCCGCTCGAGGACCAGAACGGCCCGGCGCAGGGCGGCCAGATCCTCGTCGCTCAGCACCGTCTCTGGGGTCGCCGCCGGCAGCGTCTCGCCGGCGCGGGTGAGGTCGCTCGTGCTCAATCCGTGGATCCCTGGATCTGTCGTGGTCACGCGGCCCCCGGGGCCCGCGCCGTGGAAGGAAGCTCGGGCCCCGGGATGCGGTTCCCCGCCTCGGCCGCCTCCCGGGACGGCGCCGGCGCTGCCGGCTGGCCGCTGCGCCGCCCGACGGCGAGGCAGAGCGCGAGAACCGGGATCCCGACGAGCGAGGTCATCACGAAGAAGGCCGGATAGCCGATCGCCGCGACCACGAAGCCCGACGAGCCCGCGATCAGCTTGCCCGGAAGCGCGTAGAGTGAGGAGAACAGCGCGTACTGCGTGGCCGCGTAGGCCGGGCTGGTGAGGCTCGACATGTAGGCGATCAGCACGATGCCGGCGAAGGAGCCGCAGAAATTCTCGACCGAGATCGCCACGGTGAGGCGCCAGATCTCCGGCGCGCCGGCCGAGAGCCACGCGAAGGCAAGGTGCGAGGAGGCCGCCAGGAAGGCGCCGAGCAGCAGGGTCGGGAACAGGCCCAGGCGCGCCAGCGCCCAGCCGCCCGCGAAGCCGCCCGCAATCCCGACCCAGATTCCGTAGAGCTTCGTGACGGTGGCGATCTCCTTCAGGTCAAAACCCAGGGTCCGGTACAGCGGGCTCGCCATAACCCCGGACAGGAAGTCCGGCAGGCGATAGAGGGCCACCAGCAGCAGGATGCCCCAGAGCGCGCCGCCGAATCGTCCGTGGAGTTCCGTCAGCGGTTCCAGAACGGCGCGGCGCATCGACCAGAGCCGCGAGTGGCCGGCCGTCTCCTCTGGGGCTCGCCGTGCGGCATCGAAGGCCGGAGCCAGCAGGGCGGCGGTCATCCCGACCAGCATCAGGGCGGCCATGATCAGGTAGGCCAGCGTCCAGCCGCCGGACGAGGCGATGAACAGCGCGCCCGCGCCGGCCGCGATCAGCCCGAGGCGGTAGCCGAGATTCGAGGTCGCCGCCAGGATGCCCTGAAAGTCGCTGCCCGCCGCGTCGATGCGCCACCCGTCGATGACCACGTCCTGGCTCGCCGCGCAGAACGCCACCAGGAAGGCGCCGAGGCCTAGGAGTGCGAGATGTGTTTTCGGGTCTGAGAACGCCATCAGGACGAGACACAGAGCGACCGCAGCCTGCGTCGTCACCATCCAGGCCCGGCGGCGTCCGAGCCGGGCTGTCAGGACCGGAACGTTGAGACGGTCGATAGCCGGCGCCCAGAGGAACTTCAGCGAGTACGGCAGTGCCACATAGCTGAACAGGCCGATGGCGCGCACGTCGATGTCCGAGAAGGCGAGCCGCAGCGTGAAGGTCCCGAGGACCAGCAGCAGCGGCAGCCCGGACGAGAATCCGAGCGCGAGCATCAACGCGATGCGCCGGTCCTCGACGATGTCGCGGAGCCGGAAACGGCGCATCGCCTGTGGCTGGTTCGCCATGGCATGGAACTCCTGAGCCTTCTTGGCCTTGATCCCGCGAAATCGTGGCAGCCTTACGCCGCAGGAGTTTTCGCTGGATCGTGATGCTGTGCGTCCCAATCTTGATTGAAGCTTGCTTAACGCGAGATCCATGTTCCGCAGCATGCGGCGTATGGTAGAGGCCAATACACGTAAGGGTTGCACAACTTCACGACGGAATGATGCGTTGAGTGCCCGATCCGAGCCCGGTCCGCCTCTTGCGACGCTGGTCGACGCCTTCGCGCGCAGCCCTTCGCCGATGGTGATCACAGACGCCCGCGCGCCCGACAACCCGATTGCCTGGGCCAACGAGGCGTTTCTGCAGGCGACCGGCTACGCCGCCGACGAGATCGTCGGGCGCAACTGCCGCATGCTGCAGGGGCCTGCCACGGACCGGGCGGCCGTCGAGCGGATCCGCAATGCCGTCCAGGCCGCCGAGCCGATCTCGGTGGAGCTTCTCAATTACCGGAAGGACGGCACGGCCTTCTGGAACGCGATGACGATCACCCCGGTGTCCGACGAGCAGGGTGTCGCATTCTTCTACGCGGCCCAGGCGGACATGACCCATATCCACCAGCTCCAAGTCTCCATGCGCGGCACCAACGACCAGCTGGAGCGGTTGGTCGACGCGCGGACCCGGGATCTGAGCGCGGCGCTGGAGCAGAAGACCGCGCTGCTCCACGAGGTCGATCACCGGGTGAAGAACAACCTCCAGGTGATCTCCTCGCTGATGCTGCTGAAGGCGCGCCGTACCCCGGAGGGCGAGGCCCGCGATGCGCTCCACAGCATGGCGGAGCGCATCAGCGCGCTGTCGACCGCGCACCGCATGCTCTATTCGGAGGGCAACTGTACGCATTTCAACCTCGGCGACTTCACGGCCGAGTTCCTGGCGGACATGAATGCCGGGCTCGATCCGGACCGGCGCCGGGTGGAGGCCGATGTCGAGCCGATTGCGGTGGCGGCCGCGATGGCGGCGCCGCTCGCCCTTCTGATCCATGAACTGACCGCCAACGCCCTGCGCCACGCCTTCCCCGACGAGCGGGAGGGACGTGTGTCGATCGTGGCCCGCCGCACCGCGAGCGGGATGCACCTGACGATCCGGGATGACGGGATCGGCCTGGGGGCGGCTCAGCCGAATCCGGCGGGTTTCGGGCGCAATCTGGCGGAGATGGTGGTGCGGCAATTGCGGGGCACCATCGCGTGGACGGATGCCGGCCAAGGCACGACCGTCGAGATCGACGTCCCGCTCCGGCCGCCGGCTTGAGAATCCGGCGCCAACGCTTCAAGTTCCTGGCAAGCTCACCGGCGACGAAGCCGAAGAACGGAGACTCCATGGGGACCGGGAACGCCGCCGCAGACGCCGCGCTCCGCATCCTCGTGGTCGAGGACGAAGCGTTGATCGCACTGGAACTCGAATGCTTGCTGGATGATCTCGGGCACGTCACGGTTGGCGTCGCGGGAACTTCGGCCGAGGCCATCGCGATGGGCCGATCCACTGCTCCCGACGTCGCCCTTGTCGATATTCACCTCATCGACGGCCCGACCGGTATCGAGGTCGCCCGGGCCCTCTCGGCCGACCGGCGGATCACCGTCGTGTTCATGACCGCCAACGCCAAGCGCATCCCGGCGGACTTCGCGGGCGCAATCGGGGCGATCGCCAAGCCGTATTCCGAGCGGGTCGTGGCCAGCACCCTCGACTATGTGGCCGATCGCCGGGCCGGGCGCGACGCGTCCGCCTGTCCGGACGGGTTCAGCCCCGCCCCGGTCTGAGGTTTCGGCGGCGCGGAGAGAAGGGCCGTGGTTGCTGTCGCGCGGGTGAGGTGCGCCGCGGACGATCGGACCGGCATGCAGGCGCCGCGACCCGAAGGGTGCGATCGCCCGCCTTATTCAGCTCCGCGCTGTTCGCTCGCGCTTCAGGCGATAGAGGGCATCCAGCGCCTCCCGGGGCGTGAGCGCGTCCGGGTCGATGGCGTCGAGGAGTGCACCGAGCGGATCCTCGGGCGGGGGTTCCGGCGGCGGCGGTGGCGCCAGGGCGGCAAAGAGAGGAAGATCGTCGATCCGCGCGCGGGCCGGGCGGCCGCGCTCTGCCTTTTCCAGGCTCTTGAGGATGGCCCCTGCCCGCGTGACGACGCTGCCGGGCAGCCCGGCGAGGCGTGCCACCTGCAGGCCGTAGCTGCGCTCGGCGACCCCCGGCACGACCTCGTGCAGGAACACGACGCCGTCGCGATGCTCGGCCACCTTCAGGGTCGCGTTTTCCAGCCGCGCCAGCCGGTCACCCAGCGCGGTCAGCTCGTGGAAATGGGTCGCGAAGAGCGCCCGGCAGGCGTTCACCTCGTGCAGGTGCTCCAGGCAAGCCCAGGCGATCGACAGGCCGTCGAAGGTCGCGGTGCCGCGGCCGATCTCGTCGAGGATCACCAGGGAGCGCCGGGTCGCCTGATTGAGGATTGCGGCGGTCTCGACCATCTCGACCATGAAGGTCGATTGACCCCGGGCGAGGTCGTCGGCGGCGCCGACGCGGGAGAACAGGCGGTCGACACGCCCGATCCGCGCCTCCGCGGCCGGCACGAAGGCGCCCATCTGGGCGAGCACCGCGATCAGCGCGTTCTGGCGCAGGAAGGTCGACTTGCCGCCCATGTTGGGGCCGGTGATCAGCCGGATCCGGCCGCGGGTATCGCCCGAGAGATCGCAATCGTTGGCGATGAACGGCTCGCCCGCCCGGCGCAGAGCCGCCTCCACCACCGGGTGACGCCCGCCGACCACCACGAAACTGAGGGACTCGTCGACGACGGGCCGCCGCCAGTCGAGTTCCACGGCGAGTTCGGCGTGGCTCGCGGCGACGTCGAGTCCGGCGAGCGCCTCGGCCACGACGGCGATCGGCTCGGCCTGGGCCAGCACGCGGGCGGCGAGATCCTCGAAGACCGCGCCCTCCAGGGCGAGCGCCCGGTCGGAGGCGCCGGAGATCTTGGATTCGAGCTCGCCCAGTTCGACGCTGGTGAAGCGCATGGCGTCCACCATGGTCTGCCGATGGACGAACTCGCTCTGCAGGCCCTTCAGGCAGGCCTCGCCGACGGATTGCGGGACCTCGATGAAGTAGCCCAGCAGGTTGTTGTGCTTGATGCGCAGGGTCCGGCAGCCGGTCTGCTCGGCATAGCGGGTCTGCAGGGCGGCGATCACCTTGCGGGAATCCTGGCCGAGGGTCCGCGCCTCGTCGATCTCGAGGTGGTAACCCGTCCGCACGAAGCCGCCGTCGCGCCGGTTCAGGGGCAGATCGTCGGCAAGGGCTGCGGCCAGCGTCGCGATCAGGTCCGGATCGGCCTCGGTGAGATGCTCGGCCAAGCGGGCGAGATCCTCCGGCAGGTGCGGGATCGCCGACAGCCGCGCGCCGAGTTCCGCCGCCACCGCCAGACCGTCCCGGATGGCGGCGAGATCGCGCGGTCCCGCCCGGCCGAGGCCGGTGCGTGCCAGGGCGCGGGCGAGATCCGGCGCGCGGGCCAGGGCGTCGCGCAGGCCCCCGCGCAAGAGGCCGTCCTCCACGAGATGGGCCACGGTTTCGTGCCGCCGGGCGATCGCGTTCAGGTTGGTGAGCGGGCCGGCGAGGTGCTCGGCCAGCAGCCGCGCGCCGTTGGCCGTCACGGTCCGATCGATGGTCGCCAGCAGGCTCCCCGCCCGCTCGCCCGACAGGGTCCGGGTAAGCTCGAGATTGGCACGGGTCGCGGCGTCGATGGCGAGGGTCGCACCCCCGTCCTCGCGGGTCGGGATCGCCAACGTCGGTCGGGCCGCGAGCTGCGTGCGGGCGATGTAGAGCAGCGCCGCCCCGGCTGCCGCGATCTCGGCCCGGGTGAACTGGCCGAAGCCTTCGAGGGTCGAAACGCCGTACTGCTCGCGCAGGCGCCGCTCCGCCGCGGCCGGCTCAAGCTCGGCCTGCGCCAGAGGAACGATGGCGGCCCGGCTCTCCTGCCAGATCCTGGCAAGCGCCGGATCGGCGTGGATCGCCTCGGAGAGGACGATCTCCCGCGGGTCGTGGCGGGCGATGGCGCCGGCGAGGTCGCCGCCCGCGACCTCGCTCAAGGAGAAGCGGCCGGTGGAGATGTCGACGGCCGCCAGACCGTAGGCGACGGCCCCCTCCCCGATCTTGCGGCGGCCGATCGCCAGGAGGAGGTTGGCCCGGGCGGGATCGAGAAGCCGATCCTCCGTGATGGTCCCAGGGGTGACGAGGCGCACGACCTCCCGGCGGACCACCGATTTCGGGCCGCGCTTCTTGGCCTCGGCCGGATCCTCGGTCTGCTCGCAGACGGCCACCCGGTGCCCGAGGGCGATCAGACGGTTGAGGTAGTCGTCGGAGCGCTCGACGGGCACGCCGCACATCGGGATCTCGGTGCCGGCGTGCTTGCCGCGCTTGGTCAGCACGATGCCCAGCGCCCGGGAGGCGATCTCCGCGTCGTCGAAGAACAGCTCGTAGAAGTCGCCCATCCGGTAGAACAGCAGACAGTCCGGATTGGCGGCCTTGATCTCGATGTACTGCGCCATCATGGGCGTGGCGCCGGCCGGATCGAGACCGGCGGCGGGCATCATGTCGGTGGGGCGGACGGCGGTACGGGCCATGCCGCCTCTTAGCAGAGCGCCGCCCGCGAATCAGGACGCGCGAACCGACGCGCCTGGGGAGAAGCCGCCGCGACGGTGGAGGGCCTTCGGCCCTGGACTGCGGGCTCCAGTACTCAGGAGCGGGGACCGCCCGTGGTCCTGCCGAGCTGCTGCCGGTCGCGGGGTCGCGACGGGTTGCGGATGTTCGGATTACCGTGGCGCACCGTCGCGAGGCGACGCATCCGGCGATCGCGACGCATCGCGAAGGTCTCGAACTATGTCGTTTCCGGTCAGGCCGGGCCGGGGTGCCGTGGGCGCGGCTTGCGCGGATCTCGCCACGGCCCCCGTACGAGGCCGTGTCAGGCAAGAAAGCGCATCAGCTCGGCGTTGACCGCCGCCGGCTCCTCGTGGGCGAGCCAGTGGCTGGCGCGCTCGTACCACTGGATCCGGCCATCGTCGCAGAAGGCGAGGCTCGCCTCCGCGAGACCCGATTGGAGCGCGGTATCCTGCCGCCCCCAGAGAATCAGGGTCGGCACCCGGACCCGGGGCGGCGCCGACCGCGGCAGGCGCACCAGCGCCCGGTACCAGTTCAGCATGGCGGTCATCGCGCCGGGCTGGAGCCAGGCCTCGACATAGCGGTCGAGGTCGGCAGCCACGAAGGCCCCCGACCGGCTCGTGGTGGTCAGCGCCCGCCGCAGGGCGCGGCAGCGATCGGCGGTGAGCAGCCGCTCAGGCAGGCCAGGAAGCTGGAACAACCCGACATAGGCGCTGCGCAGCCACTGGCCGGGATGGTGCCGCATATAGGCGCCAACGATGCCCGGATGTGGCGCGTTGAGGATCGCGAGCCGGTCGATCCGCTCGGGGTGGTGGCTTGCCACCCACCACGCGACCAGGCCGCCCCAGTCGTGGCCGACGAGCCGCACCGTCGGGAAGCCGTACGTATCGGCGAGCGCGAGCACGTCGCCGGCCAGCCGGTCCAAATGATAGGCGGCGACGCCGGATGGCTTGTCGCTGAGGCCGTAGCCCCGCTGGTCCGGCGCGATGAGCCGCAATCCCGCCTCGGCGAGTGGCCCGATCTGGTGGCGCCAGCCGTACCAGAATTCCGGGAAACCGTGGAGCAGGATGGTCGGCGAGCCCGAATCCGGACCCGCCTCGGCCACGTTCAGGCTCACCTCCGGCAAGGCGACCCGGCGGAAGCTCACATCCGCGACGTTCATCGGCTTCCGCGCTCCATCGTGCCCGGCGGAGAACGCCCGCGCTCGGGCGGGCGATCCCCTCAGAACCCGAGCGTGGTGCAGGCACCGGCCCCGGGGGAGAGCTGGTCCCTGAGCTGCTCCGGCGCGGTCCGGGTCCACAGGCAGAGCAGCACGAAGGCCGCGCCCTGCAGCAGGCTTCGCGTGGGGGCGACAGCGGTGTCGGCCTGGATGGCGTCGAACTGAGTCATGGCGTCGGGCTCCGCGTTCCGTCTCTCGCGAGAGATCGGCGGTCGGCGCACAGGGTTACGGGAGGGCGGGACGCCCGCGTGCGCTGCCGCACGCGGACATCTCAGCGCAGCGGGTTCAGCCAGCGCGCGAGCGTGCCGGCCGCGAGGCTCGCGCGGGTCTCGCGGTAGCCGAGCTCGGCCGTTTCCCGGGAGCGTGACCAGGCCCGCAGGTCGATGCCGGAGAGCTGAGGCTTGAGCAAGGCCGTGGCGTGGGCCGCCGCCATCAGGCTCTGGGCGTCGCTCGAGACCGTGGCGGCGCGCAGCAGCAGCGGCGCGAGTCCGGGCATCGCCAGCGGCGAGCCGATCAGCTTGCGCAGGATCCGGCCGCTCCATCCGCGCCGGGGCATGTCCTGAAAGGCCCGGTCGCTGCCGACATCGACGGCTAGTACCGGGCCGCGCTCCAGCCCGGCGGCGACATCGGCCGGGAGGTTGTTCATCATGCCGCCGTCGACCAGCACGCCCTCGTCGCAGAGCACGGGCGGCAGGAGCCCGGGGATCGCGATGCTGGCGCGCAGGGCCTTGGGCAGGTCGCCCGACCGGTGGACCATCGTGCTCCCGGTGGTGAGATTGGAGGAGACGCAGAAGAACGGCAGCCACAGATCCTCGATGCGCACGCCGCCGTAGCGCGCCGCCAAGCCCGCATCGACCTTGGCACCCCGGGTCAGGGCGTGGAGCGGCAGCGTGTAGTCGTTGATCGGGTTGCTGGTGGCGAAGAACGTCTCGATCTGGGCCTGGATCTCGGCGGTGCTCCAGCCCATGGCGAGACTCGCGGCGATGATCGCGCCCATGCTGGTGCCGCCGACGAAATCCGGCGCGCAGGCGACCTCGTCGAGCGCCTTCAGCACCCCGAGATGCGCAAGCCCTCGGGCTCCGCCCCCGCCGAGCACGAGACCTCGCCCCGCACCGCTGGCGAGCCGGGCGAGCCGCTGGAGATCCGGCTCCCGGCCGTCGCGGACCTGGATGCGCATCGCCGCCGGCAGCGCCGCGACCGCGGGGTGGAGCGCTGCGGGACACCGCGCCCCCGGATCCTGCCGGATCACCAGGTCCATGCGGATCCAGTCGGAGCGCACGCGCTCCACATAGTCCGCAGCGCCCGGCCGCGGCGGGACGCCGGGCTCGGCCAGGAGCAGCACGTGGTCGCCCCGGCGCTGGCTCTGTCGGCACCAGGGGCAGTCGATCTCCCGCGCCGCGAAGATCGTGCGCGCATGGCGGCCCTCGAAAGCCTGGAACCACGCCTCGTCGGCACCGTCCGGCCAGTCCGTGAGGCAGCCGGTCTCGCCGGGCAGGAGCGTGTCGAAGGCAGCGGCGAGCTGCCGGGCGAGAATCTCCGGGTCGGGCCCGTCGGTCACCGCCAGAATCGTGAAGATCCGCGGTGCGTGATGCACCGAGTAGCCGTCGTAGACGGCGCGCAGGCGCTCGGCGAGCATACGGGCAAAGTAGAGGAGGGTCCGGGGATGCTCGGCGGTGACGGCCTCGAAGGCGTCGCGGGTCAACTTCAGCAGATGGGAGTCGCGCAACGCCATGACGGTCGCTGCCCTGGGGGCATCCGACAGCAGAGCCATCTCCCCGAAGGTCTCGGGTGGCCGCAGCCGCGCGATTCGGGTCGGGCTCCCGTTGTGGTCGCGGTTCGAGACGCCGACCGCGCCGGAGACGAGCGTGTAGAGCGCATCCCCCGTCTCCCCCTTCTCGAACAGCGTCCGGCCGCCCGGCACCGCGACCGGGACCATGCGGGCCCGCACGGCCTCGATGGCCGGCGCATCGAGCCCGGCCAGGAACGGGATCTCGGGTGCGCTCACGCCTTTAACACCTCATCCAAGCTCAACGCCCATAGCCGCCGCATCGTCCCGGTCCCCGCGCCAGGGACCGCGCGCCAACATAGGGCGCCGGCTGCCGCCGACGTGTTCGTGACCGCGCGCCGCGTCTGAAACACCGATCCCTTCGCGCCGCGACGGCCATCGGCTACAGGCGGACAGCATCAATGCCGGGAGGAACGCATGGCGGAGGCGGGTCGGATCGCGATCGTGACCGGGGCGGGAACGGGAGTCGGCAGAGCTGCGGCCCTGGCGCTTGGTGGCGCGGGGTGGCGGGTCGTGCTCTCCGGACGCCGGCAGGCGCTCCTCGACGAGGTTGCGGCGCAGATCGGCGGCGACCGGGCGCTCGTGGTGCCCACCGACGTGACCGCCCCCGACTCGATCGCCAACCTGTTTGCCCGCACGCAGGCGCAGTTCGGCCGCCTCGACCTGCTGTTCAACAATGCCGGGATCGGCGCGCCACCGGTGCCCCTCGAGGATCTGCCCCTGGAGACATGGCGCCAAGTGGTCGACACCAATCTGACGGCGCTGTTCCTGTGCACCCAGCATGCCTTCCGGATCATGCGCGACCAAGAACCCCGCGGCGGACGGATCATCAACAACGGCTCGATCTCGGCCCATGCGCCCCGGCCGAACTCCATCGCCTACACGGCGACCAAGCACGCCGTGACGGGCCTGACCAAGGTGACCTCGCTGGACGGCCGTGCCTACGACATCGCCTGCGGGCAGATTGACATCGGCAATGCCGACACGCCCATGGGCGGCAAGATGAAGGCGGGGGTCCCCCAGGCGGATGGCTCCCTGCGGGCCGAAGCGGTGATGGACCCGGACCATGTCGGCCAGGCGGTCCTCACGATGGCGAGCCTGCCGCTCGAAGCCAACGTGCAGTTCATGACCATCATGGCCACCAAGATGCCGTTCGTGGGACGCGGCTGAGTGGATTTGGGGAACGACCCCGGAGTGCGTTCTCTGCCCTTGCGGACTGCCGGATTCACGCACCTTCCGCCGACGCCGGCAGCTTGAAGCACAGGCACGATTCCCGTTCCCCTCGTGGGGAGCGGTCAGGGATGGCGCGGGCTTGCGCGTACCGGTGCCTCCTGAACCACCGCCACATCCCTGCAAGGGGAAGGAGCGCGCGCGGCGATCGGCAATCTGTGAATACCGTAGCCTCTCCGGGGGCGTAGCCCTATGTCGGCAAGGGGCGGGCGAGGGGAGCCCGGTTCCCGGAAGGGGCGGCACTGGTTTGAAGGCCGAGCCGTTATCCCGCACCATCGCATCCTCCTTGCGGGGCTGCGTCCCGGCCCAATGACCTACGAAGGTCATCGTGCCACGAAAGCGTCCCTGACGGTGCGACAGGCAAATCTGGGCTCACGGTCAGGTCTCGGCGCTCGCGAACACGCGCAACCGACATCACCGCGGCGTAAGTGCGGACCCCTTCCGTCTGGGCTCGTCCACAGGCGATGACTTCGCGGCCGGCCGCCGCCATGCGCGATTGACGGTCGGTTTGATAACTCATACAAATCAGGCAACGAAGAGCGGCCGGGGTGCAACCCGGTCTCCTGCAGGGAGAAGAAAAGCGCCGCCTGCGCGTCGCCTTCCGCGGCCCTGCCGCAAAGTATCGTGGTGCGCGCTCGGACCGATCGAAGTGCCCGCGGGTATGAATTGAGCTCACAGATTCATCCGGATCTGCAACATATGTCGCGCGTCAATCTCACTCGGTGAGAAAATGCACTGTTGTCATAAGATTTTAACCGCGGGCGCGAGAAGACATGAAAAGGAACGGATGTTTCGGGATCTTTCCGTCGATCCGGAGAAGCTACAACAAAAACGGGGGAGTCATGTTCGCCAAGCAGAAGTTCCTCAGGTTCGTCCTCGGCGCCGCGTTCCTGGGCGGTCTGGCCATCCCGGCGGCACAGGCCGCCAGCGGTGACGCAATCGGGGTCGCGATGCCGACCAAGTCGTCCCAGCGCTGGATCGATGACGGCAACAACATCGTGAAGCTGCTCAAGGCCAAGGGCTACAAGCCGGACCTGCAATACGCCGACGACGACATCCCGAACCAGCTCGCCCAGATCGAGAACATGCTCACCAAGGGCGTGAAGGTCTTGGTGATCGCCTCCATCGATGGGACGACGCTCAGCGATGTGCTCGCGAAGGCGAAGGAGCGCGGCGTCCAGGTCATCGCCTACGATCGTCTGATCAAGGGAACACCCAACGTCGACTATTACGCGACGTTCGACAATTTCAGGGTCGGTGTTCAGCAGGCCAGCTCGATCGTCGACGCCCTCGGCCTGAAGGACGGCAAGGGCCCATTCAACATCGAACTGTTCGGCGGCTCGCCCGACGACAATAACGCCTACTTTTTCTACGATGGCGCCCTGTCGGTGCTGAAGCCCTACCTGGACGCGAAGAAGCTCGTGGTGCGCTCCGGTCAGATGGGCATGGACAAGGTCTCCACCCTCCGATGGGACCCGGCCACGGCCCAGGCGCGCATGGATAACCTGCTCTCGGCCTATTACGGCAGCGCGCGGCTCGACGCGGTGCTGTCGCCCTACGATGGCATCTCCATCGGCATCATCTCGTCCCTGAAGGGTGTCGGCTACGGCTCGGGCAGCATGACGATGCCGGTGGTCAGCGGCCAGGATGCCGAGCTGCAGTCGATCAAGTCGATCATCGCGGGCGAGCAGACGGCGACCGTCTTCAAGGACACCCGCGAGCTGGCCAAGGTGACGGTGGCCATGATCGACGCCATTGAGGCCGGCCGGAAGCCCGAGATCAACGATGCCAAGACCTACAACAACGGCGCGAAGGTCGTCCCCTCATATCTCCTGACGCCCGTCATCGTCACCAAGGCCAACTGGAAGCCGATCCTGGTCGAATCGGGCTACTACACGCTCGACCAGCTCAAGTAGGCGCCCGCGCTCCCGAGGGTCTGCCCGAAAGCCATCCCGCGCGGCCGGCGCCCGCGCGGGACACGTGATGTGCAGCTAAGACCGAGCTGGAAGGGTCGCATGCAGGCCGTCCTCGAAATGCGGGGCATCTCAAAGGCGTTCCCCGGCGTCAGGGCGCTCAATGACGTCAACCTGACCGTCGCGCCGGCCGAGATTCACGCCCTTGTGGGCGAGAACGGTGCCGGAAAATCGACCCTGATGAAGGTGCTGAGCGGCGTCTATCCTCACGGTTCCTACGAGGGAAAGATCGTCTACGAGGGGCGCCTCAGCCAGTTCCGGGACATCTCCGACAGCGAGCGCCTCGGGATCGTCATCATCCATCAGGAGCTGGCTCTGGTGCCGTTCCTGTCGATTGCCGAGAACATCTTCCTCGGCAACGAGCCCGCCCGCTTCGGAGTCATCGATCGGGGACGCGTCTACAAGCGGGCCCGCGAGCTGATGGCGACCGTCGGGCTCGACGAGAATCCCGATACGCTCGTCACCCACCTCGGCGTCGGCAAGCAGCAGCTCGTAGAGATCGCCAAGGCGCTCTCCAAGGAAGTCAGGCTGCTCATCCTCGATGAGCCGACCGCGAGCCTGAGCGAGAAGGACAGCGAGGCGCTGCTGAGCCTGCTGCTCGCCTTCAAGGAGCAGGGTATCGCGTCGATCCTGATCTCCCACAAGCTCAACGAGATCTCGAAGGTCGCCGACCGGATCACTGTCCTGCGTGATGGCACCACCGTCGAGACGCTCGATTGCCGGACCGGGGCCATCGAGGAGACCGCATCATACGCGGCATGGTCGGGCGGACGATGGCGAACCGCTATCCGGTCCGGGAGCCGCGCATCGGCGACGTGCTGATGGAGGTGCGCGACTGGACCGTCCACCATCCCATCCACGCCGAACGTGCCGTCGTGCGCAACGTCAACCTGACCCTGCGCAAAGGCGAGATCGTCGGGATCGCCGGGCTGATGGGCTCGGGCCGGACCGAACTCGCCATGAGCTTGTTCGGCAGGTCCTACGGTCAGGGCATCAGCGGCAGCGTTCGGATCGCCGGCGAGGCGGTGGATGTCTCCACGATCGACAGGGCGATCGCGGCGGGCATCGCCTACGTCACCGAGGACCGGAAGCAGCTCGGCCTCGTCCTCGGCGAGGACATCACCAAGAACACGACGCTCGCGAATCTGCCGGGCATCTCCACCGCCACGGTGATCGATGAGGACGCCGAGCGCCGGGTCGCCAGCGGCTACCGCACCAAGATGCGGATCCGCTCCTTCGGCGTTTCGCAGCAGACCGTGAACCTTTCGGGCGGGAACCAGCAGAAGGTCGTGCTGAGCAAGTGGCTGTTCACCCAGCCCAGGGTGCTGATCCTCGACGAGCCGACGCGCGGGATCGATGTCGGCGCCAAATACGAGATCTACAGCATCATCAACGAGCTGGCCGACGACGGGCAGGGCGTCCTGATGATCTCGTCCGAGATGCCGGAGCTGCTCGGCCTCTGTGACCGCATCTACGTCATGAACGAGGGGCGCTTCGTGGGCGAATTCCAGCGGGCGGAAGCCAGTCAGGAAGCGATCATGCGCGCGATCATGCGCTCCAAGGACCTGAACGGATGACCGATATCTCTGCGAGCAAGTCCATGATCCCTGCCACAGACGCCGTGCCGGGCGCCAAAGCCGCGGGCGAGACCCGATCCCGCAGCGGCATGGTCCAGATGGCACAGATGCGCGACTACGGTCTGGTGTTCGCGCTGGCGCTGATCACCCTGTTCTTCGAGTACGCGACCGGCGGCGTGCTGTTCCAGCCGCTCAATCTCACCAACCTCATCCTGCAGAACAGCTACGTCGTCGTGATGGCGCTGGGAATGCTGCTGGTCATCGTGGCGGGGCATATCGACCTGTCGATCGGCTCCGTCGTCGGCTTCGTGGGTGCGCTGGCGGCTCTGCTGATGGTCCGCTTCGGGGTCGACCCTTTGACGGCCACCATCCTGTGCCTCGCGGTCGGCGCCGCCATCGGCGGTCTTCAGGGCTATTTCGTCGCCTATCTCGGCATCCCGAGCTTCATCGTCACGCTGGCCGGGATGCTGGTGTTCCGCGGACTGACGCTCGCGCTTCTCCAGGGTGCCTCCATCGGGCCGTTTCCGGAGGTGTTCCAGCTTCTC
The DNA here is from genome assembly GCF_054611515.1 of Methylobacterium sp. CM6257. Classification (NCBI taxonomy): domain Bacteria; kingdom Pseudomonadati; phylum Pseudomonadota; class Alphaproteobacteria; order Hyphomicrobiales; family Methylobacteriaceae; genus Methylobacterium; species Methylobacterium sp. CM6257. The sequence continues at coordinate 2,054,328 of NZ_CM137735.1, read as the reverse complement.
GCCAAGGGCTTCCTGGCGAATTTCGCTGGCCCCTGGACCTCCCTGCTGATCGGGCTCGCCCTATCGCTGGCGCTCGTGGGGATGAACTGGCGCCGTCGGGCGGCGCGCATCAGCCACGGCGGCCAGGCAGAGACGCTAGCGACGTTCATCTTCCGCAACGGCATCACCACGGTGGTGATCCTCGCCTTCGCGTATCAGATGAGCGCGTATCGCGGCCTGCCGAACGTGCTGCTCGTGATGTTCGGGCTGGTGATGCTCTACCGCTTCGTCACCAACCGGACGACGATCGGGCGGCGGATCTACGCGCTCGGGGGCAACATCAAGGCCGCCCGCCTCTCCGGGATCAAGACCGAGCGGCTCACCTTCCTGACCTTCGCCAACATGGGCGCGCTGGCCGGCCTCGCTGGGATGATCTTCGCCGCCCGGCTCAATACGGCGACGCCGAAGGCCGGTGCGGGCTTCGAACTCGACGTGATCGCGGCCTGCTTCATCGGCGGCGCCTCGGCGGCCGGCGGCATCGGCAAGGTCTCGGGTGTGGTGATCGGCGCGTTCATCATCGGGATCATGAACAACGGCATGTCGATCCTGGGAATCGGCGTCGACTACCAGCAGGTCATCAAGGGGATCGTGCTGCTCGCCGCGGTCTGCCTCGACGTCTACAACAAGAACAGCCGGCTCTGATCGGGCGCGTGAAGTTCGAAGTTTCGGGGCCGATGCTCCCTTGCCGCGGGCGGTCAGCCGCTCGGATCCGACATGTTCAGGGTTGCCGCGACGGCTGCCGGCCGCCGCGGCGCGTCGCCGCTTCCGGTAGCCGTGAGGCGCCCCTCTGAAACCTCCATCAGCAGGAGCCGATGGGGCTGCGCACCGGTCACCAGGGGCGTATCCGGCGCCTCAGGCGGCGGACCCTGACCCTGGGCCGGTGCCGGTGGGGCGGCCGACTGCGCGCCCGGCATCGCCGAGAAGCCGTCACACAGGATCAGGCACGCCAGACCGATCAGGATGCCATCCGGCGAGGGCTCCGGACGGGTCATCATGGAGGAGAGCGCCGAGCCCGAAGCCGGCGGCCAAGAGGCGGGGTGTGGGGTCGCGGCGGGCGCGCCCCTCCATCGGGGCTTTGCCCTTACCGTCCGGTCGCATCGATTCGCTCAAGGCTCGACTTTGAGCCCGGCGGCGGCTGCGTCAGGTCTTGCGCGCGACGGTGAAGCGGGCAGCGTCCCGCAGGATCCGCGCGCCCTCCCCCCAGGATGCCAGCGCATCCTCGCAGACGCCGACGAGGCGGTCGCACTCGGCCCGGGCGCCGTCGATCCCGAGACGGTCGACGAGGGTGGCCTTGCCGGCATCCTTGTCCTTGCCGGTCGCCTTGCCCATCGCCTCTGGGGAGGCCTCCCGGTCGAGGATGTCGTCGGCGATCTGGAACGCCTGACCCAGGGCGAGCCCGTAGCGCAGCAGGGCGGCCCGCTGTGCCTCGTCGGCGCCACCCACGATCGCGCCGGCCTCCACCGAGAAGGCCAGGATCGCGCCGGTCTTCATCGCCTGCATGCGCAGGGTGTCGTCCACGTCCATGTTGGCCGTGCCGAACCGGCCCTCCGCAGTGAGGTCGAGGAGCTGGCCGCCGACCATGCCGCCGAGGCCCGAGGCCCGGGCGAGGCCGAGCACGAGGTCGGCCCGGACCCGTGAATCCGGCTGCCAAGTCGGGTCGGCGACGATCTCGAAGGCCAGCGTCTGAAGGGCGTCGCCGACCAGGATCGCGGTCGCCTCGTCGTAGGCTTTGTGCACCGTCGGCTTGCCGCGGCGCATGTCGTCGTCATCCATGGCGGGCAGGTCGTCGTGGACGAGGCTGTAGCAATGCACCAGCTCGACCCCGGCCCCGGCCGCCAGCGCGGCGGCTTCGGAGCCGCCGAGCATCCGGGCGGTCTCGATGGCCAGAAACGGGCGCAGGCGCTTTCCGCCGCCCAGCACCGCGTGGCGCATGGCCTCCATCAGGCGCGCCGGTCGGGCGATTTCGCCGGGGCCGACATCCGGTCCGAGGCGCTCGACCAAGAAGGTCTCGACCGTCCCGGCGACTTCCGCCAGCCTGTGGGAAAACTCGACGGCTTGCATGCCAGTCTTGACCGAACCGGTCGGTGCCTGCGTTGAGGGGGTCGGGGTCATCGGGCGCTACGTCCGGTCCTGGCCTTGCGAAAACCAATCGCGTGTCATTTGCACGGGAATGAACTCACGGTGGACGGGTTGAGACGCAGGCGAAATGCGGCGGAGCGCGATCTTCCGTCCGCGCGCCCGCGGCGCTCCCGCCGTGTCCGCAACATCATAGGGGCGCTGCTCCTGCTCCCCGCCATCGGTTTCGTTCTCGTGCTGTCGCTGGCGCTCGTCTATAGCGCGGTGATGCCGCCGTCGACCCTGATGCTGGGGCGGTGGTTGACGCTTCAGCCCGTGAGCCGGGATCCGGTCCAGCTCTCGGCCATCGCGCCGGTGCTGCCGCAGGCCGTGATCGCCTCGGAGGACCAGCGCTTCTGCCTGGACCACGGCGTCGATTTCGGAGCGATTCGCGACGTGGTCGAGGACGAGGATTCGCCGAGCCGCGGCGCCTCGACCATCGCGATGCAGACGGTCAAGAACGTCTTCCTGTGGCCGGGGCGGTCCTACATCCGCAAGGCGGTCGAGATCCCGCTGGCGCTGGCGCTGGATGCGCTCTGGGGCAAGCGGCGGATGATGGAGATCTACCTGAACGTCGCCGAATGGGGCGACGGCATCTACGGCGCGCAGGCGGCGAGCCGCCACTGGTTCGGCAAGGATGCGATCCGGCTGACACGGAACGAGGCGGCCCTCCTCGCCGCGGTCCTGCCGAACCCGATCACCCGGAGCGCCGGCCGCCCCTCCCCCGGCGTGCGCCGCCGCGCCGCGCGGATCCAAACCCTTATGGGCCAGATCGAGGGGCTCACGGGCTGCGTGCGGCGGTAGCAGCCGCCGACCTGCCTCTGTAAGACGGGCGCCCGAACCCGAGATCCAGGACCACGATCCGATGAGCGACGCCGTCTACGACCTGACCCTGGAGCGTATCGCTTTGATCCGCCGGATGGTCGTCGCCTGGGGCGGCCGGGATCCGGGTGCACCGACCATCCATCCGGAGGCGCCCTACGGCAGCCTCGACAGGGACGGCGACATCGCAAACGTGACCGGTGACGATGAGGGGGCCGACGAGGAGCACCGGGCTCTGGAGGACGGGCTCGCGGTTTTCGCGCAGAACGCGCAGCTGAAGCCGGGCCGGTACCAATACCACAACACGCTGGCCAAGCTCGACTGCGCCGCGGTGACCGACGTCTTTCGGGATGCGGAGACCGGCGAGACGCCCGAGCACATCACCTTTGCGGTCACCGGGGCGCATCTCGCGCTGATCCGGCAGCTCCGGCACGGCTGGGACGCGACCTACGAGGTCCCGTGCGTTGACCCGGAGCGGCCCTATGGCGGGAGCGGGGCGTATACCGCGGACATGGCCCTCCACCTCGCGGGCGTTCCCGAGGCGGCCGCCAATGACGACGCTGACGAGACCGGCCGGCTCGTCCGCCTCCACCGCGAGATGCAGCCGGCCCTGCAGATCTTCCTGCGCTACGCCGATCTCGGGCCCGGCACGTTCCGGCGCCCGGCCTCCTCGTCGGTCTGGGAGCCCGCCTGAGCGGCGGGCTCGGGGGCGCTCAGCCCTCGCGCTTCTTGCGCTGCGCCAGCGTGCGCAGCCGCAGCGCGTTGAGCTTGATGAAGCCCGCCGCGTCGCGGTGGTCGTAGGCCACGGCGCCTTCCTCGAATGTGACGAGATCCTGGTCGTAGAGGGAGTGCGGGCTCTCGCGGCCGATCACGTGGACGCCACCCTTGTAGAGCTTCAGCCGCACCGTCCCGGTCACCTTCTCCTGGCTCTTGTCGATCAGCGCCTGGAGCATCTCGCGCTCCGGCGAGAACCAGAAGCCGTTATAGATCAGCTCCGCGTATTGCGGCATGAGCTGGTCCTTCAGGTGCGCGGCGCCGCGGTCCAGGGTGATCGACTCGATGGCCCGGTGGGCCGGCAGCAGGATCGTGCCGCCGGGCGTCTCGTACATGCCGCGGCTCTTCATGCCGACGAACCGATTCTCGACAAGATCGAGGCGGCCAATGCCATTGGCGCGGCCGAGCTCGTTGAGCTTCGCCAGCAGGCTCGCGGGCGACAGCTTCTCTCCGTTGATGGAGACGGGGTCGCCCCGCTCGAAGCTGATCGTGATGATGGTCGGCTGGTCGGGCGCCTCCTCGGGGGAGAGCGTGCGCGAATAGACATAGTCCGGCACCTCGACGGCCGGATCCTCCAGCACCTTGCCCTCCGAGGAGGCGTGCAGGAGGTTGGCGTCCACCGAGAACGGGCTCTCGCCGCGCTTATCCTTGGCGATCGGGATCTGGTGCTGCTCGGCGAAGGCTATGAGCTGCTCGCGGGAGCGCAGGTCCCACTCGCGCCACGGGGCGATCACCGTGACGTCGGGCTTGAGCGCGTAGTATCCGAGCTCGAAGCGGACCTGGTCATTCCCCTTGCCGGTGGCGCCGTGGCACACAGCGTCGGCCCCGACCTTCTCGGCGATCTCGATCTGCTTCTTGGCGATCAGCGGCCGGGCGATCGAGGTGCCGAGCAGGTAGACGCCCTCGTAGACGGCGTTAGCCCGGAACATCGGGAAGACGTAGTCGCGGACGAATTCCTCGCGCAGGTCCTCGATGAAGATGTTCTCGGGCTTGATGCCGAGCAGCTCCGCCTTGCGGCGGGCCGGCTCCAGCTCCTCGCCCTGGCCGAGATCGGCCGTGAAGGTCACGACCTCGCAGCCGTAGGTGGTCTGCAGCCACTTCAGGATGATCGATGTGTCGAGGCCGCCGGAATAGGCCAGCACGACCTTCTTCACGGGGCTCTTCGCGGGGACGGACATGCGGCTTCCGGAACTGGGACGGGGCCTCTGCCGCTTATCGCGGGCGGCATTGGCCTGCAACCGGCGTGTCGCCTCGCGCGTAGCCCTGTCGGCGGACGATGGACCGCGTTTTGCCTCACGGCGGCCTTGCCGTCATGGCAACAATGGTGCGGGCGTTGCCTGTCGTCAGCGCCGTAAGCGTGTATCGGAGAAGCGAAGTCTATGGCGCGCCAGCCGATTCTGGAGTTCTGGTACGAATTCGCCTCCACGTATTCGTACCTCGCGGCGATGCGCGTCGAAGCGGCGGCCGCGGAAGCGGGCGTGGCGGTGCGCTGGCGGCCGTTCCTGCTCGGCCCGCTCTTCGCCTCCCAAGGCTGGACGACCTCGCCGTTCAATCTCTATCCGGCCAAGGGCAAGAACATGTGGCGGGACGTGGAGCGCGAGGCCGCGCGCCTCGGCCTGCCGCCACTGACCCGTCCCGCCCAATTTCCGCAGAACAGCCTCAGCGCCGTGCGGGTCGCCGTGTACGGCCAGGATCAGGACTGGCTCGTGCCGTTCTCGAAGGCGGTGTTCACGGCGAGCTTCGCCGAGGGGCGCTCCATCGCGGAGCCGGCGGCGGTGGCCGAGATCCTCGATTCGCTCGGGCTCGACGGGACGCAGATGGTGCGCGCCGCCGCCGCGGAGGCCAACAAGACCAAGCTGCGGGTGACGGTCGAGGAGGCCCGCTCCCGGGGCATCTACGGGGCGCCGACCTTCCTGACCGATGACGGCGAGCTGTTCTGGGGCAATGACCGCCTGGAACAGGCGCTGGCCTGGGCCACCGGCGATCGGCCGAAGGGACTTCGCTAGGATCGCGTTCACGCCGCTCGGCCATCAAACCGACTCGACCCCCTGGTTCTGGTCCGGCTCCGCTTCGGCGCGGCCGGAGCGGGACAGCGATCGCCCGGACGAGTCTCATGCCTGTTTCCCGACGCCTCCTCCTCGCCGCAGCCGCCACCTTGGGGGGCGGACTCGGCCGCGCCTCCGCGCAGTCCTACGGCCAGCGCGTCGCGGTCACCGGCGATGACGGCAAGGCGGTGGCGAACTCGGTCCTGCCGGGCGAGATCACCGGGCAGATCCCGGCGCTGCGCGGCGTCACCTATGTCGGTCCGCGGGAGGCTGGAGCCACCCTGTACGAGTTCTTCGATTTTAACTGCCCGTACTGCCGGAAGGCCGCCGCCGACGTGGTCGCCCTGCACGACACCGATCCGGAATTGCGGATCGGGCTTGTCCACAACCCGATCCTGTCGCCCCAATCGGCCCAGGCCGCCAAGGTGATGCTGGCGGTTCAGCGTAAGCTCGGTTCGGAAGCGGCGTGGCGCTTCTATCAGACGCTGCTCGGGAAGCCGGGCCGCATCGATGGGCCCGGCGCATTGAGCGCGGCGGCCGCTCTCGGGATCCCACAGGCGGAGGTGGAGGAGATTGCCGACAGCGAGGAGGTCCGCGCGGCGCTCAAGAGCCAGATGCGCATGGCCGCGGATCTTGGGCTCTACGCTACGCCGTCCTATGTTCTCGGCAACAGCGGCATCCTCGGCCATCCGGGCGCCCGCGCCATGGCGAGGATGATCGCCAGCGTCCGACGCTGCGACCGGCTCGCCTGCTGAAGCGCGTCCCGCGTCACACTTCCGCCGTCGTGACGCGCAGCGAGGCGCGCGTCCGTGTTGCGCGCGGCCATGCTGGCATGCTAGGCGGTCGCCGCGCCGCGAGGACAGTTCTTGATCCTGTCCGGTGCCGGCGTGATCCCACGTCCCGAACGGTCTCGCACCGCGCTCCTGCCGGAGCGCGCGGAGCGGGCGGGCAACCAGAGAAGAGAGCGACGGGTGGCGCAGAACGGTTCCGAGGCTGGTCCCCTGGTCGCAGGCGTGGCGGGCCGGTACGCTTCCGCCCTGTTCGAGCTCGCGCGCGATGAGCGCCAGGTCGACGCGGTCGCCGAATCCCTCGCTCGATTCGACACGCTGCTGAAGGAGAGCGCGGATCTCCGCCGGCTCGTCCGCAGCCCGGTCTTCAGCGCCGAGGAGCAGGAGGCTGCCATCGGCGCCGTGCTCGACAAGGCGGGGATCGGCGGTCTCGCCGGCAACTTCATCCGGCTCGCGGCCTCGAACCGCCGGCTCTTCGCCCTCCCCGACATGATCGACGCGTTCCGGACCCTGGTCCAGGACTCGAAGGGCATCGTCCGCGCCCAGGTCCGGGTTGCCGAGAAGCCCTCCGACTCGGTGATCGAGGAAATCAAGGCGTCGCTGCGCGATATCGCCAGGGCCGACATCGATCTCGACCTCGTCGTCGACCCGAGCATGATCGGCGGTCTCGTCGTGAAGATGGGCTCGCGCATGGTCGACGCCTCCCTCAAGACCAAGCTCAACGGTATCCGCCTCGCGATGCGGGCCGCGCGCTAAGCGCCCCCATCCGACCCGAACACGCATAGACGCATCAGCGACAGAGGCCCGAGTATGGACATCCGCGCCGCCGAGATCTCCGCGATCCTGAAAGAGCAGATCAAGAACTTCGGCGAGGAGGCCGAGGTCTCCGAGGTCGGACAGGTCCTGTCCGTCGGTGACGGCATCGCCCGCGCCTACGGCCTCGACAACGTCCAGGCCGGTGAGATGGTCGAGTTCGAATCGGGCGTGCGCGGCATGGCCCTGAACCTCGAGCAGGACAACGTCGGCATCGTGGTCTTCGGCTCCGACCGTGAGATCAAGGAAGGCCAGACCGTCAAGCGCACCGGCGCCATCGTGGACGTGCCGGTGGGCAAGGGCCTGCTCGGCCGCGTCGTCGACGCGCTCGGCAACCCGATCGACGGCAAGGGCCCGATCGTCTCCACCGAGCGCCGCCGCGTCGACGTGAAGGCCCCGGGCATCATCCCGCGCAAGTCGGTGCACGAGCCGATGGCCACGGGCCTCAAGGCGATCGACGCCCTGATCCCGGTGGGCCGCGGCCAGCGCGAGCTGATCATCGGCGACCGCCAGACCGGCAAGACCGCGATCGCCCTCGACACGATCCTGAACCAGAAGCCGGCCCATGCCGGTACGGACGAGAAGGCGAAGCTCTACTGCATCTACGTCGCTGTGGGTCAGAAGCGCTCCACCGTCGCGCAGTTCGTGAAGGTGCTGGAGGACCAGGGCGCCCTGGAGTACTCCATCGTCATCGCCGCCACCGCCTCCGATGCCGCGCCGATGCAGTTCATCGCGCCGTTCGCCGGCTGCGCCATGGGCGAGTACTTCCGCGACAACGGCATGCACGCCGTGATCGTGTATGACGATCTGTCCAAGCAGGCCGTCGCCTACCGTCAGATGTCGCTGCTGCTGCGCCGCCCGCCGGGCCGCGAGGCCTATCCGGGCGACGTGTTCTACCTCCACAGCCGCCTGCTGGAGCGCGCCGCCAAGATGGGCGATGCCGCCGGTGCCGGCTCGCTGACCGCCCTGCCGGTCATCGAGACCCAGGCCAACGACGTGTCGGCCTACATCCCGACCAACGTGATCTCGATCACCGACGGCCAGATCTTCCTCGAGACCGACCTGTTCTACCAGGGCATCCGCCCGGCGGTGAACGTGGGCCTCTCGGTGTCGCGGGTGGGCTCCTCGGCCCAGACCAAGGCGATGAAAAAGGTCGCCGGCAAGATCAAGGGCGAGCTCGCGCAGTATCGCGAGATGGCGGCCTTCGCGCAGTTCGGCTCTGACCTCGACGCCTCCACCCAGGCGCTCCTGAATCGCGGCTCGCGGCTCACCGAGCTTCTGAAGCAGCCGCAGTTCTCGCCGCTGAAGATGGAGGAGCAGGTGGCGGTGATCTACGCCGGCGTGAACGGCTACTTGGACAAGCTCCCGGTCAGCAAGGTCCGCGCCTTCGAGGACTCGCTGCTGAGCACCCTGCGCTCCAAGCACAAGGACCTGCTCGACTCGATCGCCGCCTCCAAGGATCTGTCGGACGAGAACGCCGGCAAGCTGAAGAGCGTGGTCGAGGGCGTGGCCAAGACCATCAGCTGACGTGAAGCTCCTCCCCGTCCGGGGAGAGCTCAGGGGCGGTGCTGCGGGGATCATGGACCCCGTCCGGCACCGCTCGAACTTCCGGCTCCTTCCCGCAGGGGGGAGGAGAGGCCCATAGAACGGACCTGGACCTCGCCCGATGCCGAGCTTGAAGGACCTGCGCAACCGCATCACCTCGGTGAAGGCGACGCAGAAGATCACCAAGGCCATGCAGATGGTCGCCGCCGCCAAGCTGCGCCGGGCGCAGCTGGCCGCCGAAGCCGGCCGTCCCTATGCCGAGAAGATGGCCGCGGTGCTGGGCAACCTCGCCGGCAACCTCGTCGGCGGCGTCGGCGCCCCGAAGCTGCTCTCCGGCACCGGCTCTGATCAGACGCACCTGCTGATCGTCTGCACGGGCGACCGCGGCCTCGCCGGGGCGTTCAACTCCTCGATCGCCCGCCTCGCGGTGCGTGAATACGCCCAGCGCCTCACCGCAGAGGGCAAGACCGTCAAGATCATGACGGTCGGCAAGAAGGGCTACGACCTGCTCCGTCGCCAGTACCGCGACCAGATCGTCGAGAGCATGGACATCCGCGGCAACCGGCCGGTGGATTACGAATTCGCCGCCGAGATCGCCGACAAGATCCTCACCCGCTTCGAGGCCGGCGAATTCGACGTCGCGACCCTGTTCTATGCCGAGTTCCGCTCGGTCATCTCGCAGATCCCCACCGCACAGCGGCTGATCCCGGCCGAGCTGCCCGAGGCCGACACGACCGCCAAGGCGGCTGCCGGCAACGCCGCCCTGGAATTCGAGCCCTCCGAGGAAGCGATCCTCGAGACGCTGCTGCCGAAGAACCTCACGGTGCAGATCTACCGGGCGCTCCTGGAGAATGCGGCCTCCGAACAGGGCGCGCGCATGAGCGCCATGGATTCGGCCACCCGCAACGCGGGCGAGATGATCAAGAAGCAGACGCTGGTCTACAACCGCACGCGTCAGGCCATGATCACCAAGGAACTCATCGAGATCATCTCGGGTGCGGAAGCCCTCTGAGGCGCCGCGACCTGAACGCACAGCTTGAAGGGTAGGTTAACGATGGCGAACACCGCACTCCCCGGCACCGGCTCCAACAAGGTCGGCAAGATCACCCAGGTCATCGGCCCCGTGGTCGACGTGCAGTTCGAGGGCCACCTGCCCGAGATCCTGAACGCCCTTGAGACCAAGAACAACGGCGCGCGCCTCGTTCTCGAGGTTGCCCAGCAGCTCGGCGAGAACACCGTCCGCTGCATCGCCATGGACACGTCCGAGGGCCTGACCCGCGGCCAGGAGTGCACCGACACCGGCGAGCCGATCAAGGTTCCGGTGGGCATGAACACGCTGGGCCGCATCATGAACGTCATCGGCGAGCCGATCGACGAGGCCGGCCCGGTCCAGACCGACACGTACCGCGCCATCCACCAGCCGGCCCCCTCCTACGCCGAGCAGTCGACCGAGGCGCAGATCCTCGTCACCGGCATCAAGGTGGTGGACCTGCTCGCTCCCTACGCGAAGGGCGGTAAGATCGGCCTGTTCGGCGGCGCCGGCGTCGGCAAGACCGTGCTGATCATGGAGCTGATCAACAACATCGCGAAGGTGCACTCGGGCTACTCGGTCTTCGCCGGCGTGGGTGAGCGCACCCGCGAGGGTAACGACCTCTACCACGAGATGATCGAGTCCAAGGTGAACGTCGACCCGAAGGAGCACGGCTCCGCCGAGGGTTCGAAGTGCGCCCTGGTCTACGGCCAGATGAACGAGTCGCCCGGCGCCCGCTCGCGCGTCGCCCTGACCGGCCTGACCATCGCCGAGCAGTTCCGCGACGACGGCCAGGACGTGCTGTTCTTCGTCGACAACATCTTCCGCTTCACGCAGGCGGGCTCCGAGGTGTCGGCGCTCCTCGGCCGCATCCCGTCGGCGGTGGGCTACCAGCCGACGCTCGCCACCGACATGGGCGCCCTCCAGGAGCGCATCACCACCACGACCAAGGGCTCGATCACCTCAGTGCAGGCCATCTACGTGCCGGCCGACGACCTGACCGACCCGGCCCCGGCCGCCTCCTTCGCCCACCTCGACGCCACGACCGTGCTGTCACGCTCAATCGCCGAGAAGGGTATCTACCCGGCGGTGGATCCGCTGGACTCGACCTCGCGTATGCTGTCGCCGACGATCCTCGGTGAGGAGCATTACGACGTCGCCCGCCGCGTCCAGCAGACCCTGCAGCGCTACAAGGCGCTCCAGGACATCATCGCGATCCTGGGCATGGACGAGCTGTCCGAGGAGGACAAGCTGACCGTGGCCCGCGCCCGCAAGATCGAGCGCTTCTTCTCGCAGCCCTTCTCGGTGGCCGAGGTGTTCACCGGCTCGCCCGGCAAGCAGGTCGCCCTCGAGGACACCATCAAGGGCTTCAAGGGCCTGGTGAACGGCGACTACGACGATCTCCCGGAGGCCGCCTTCTACATGGTCGGCACCATCGAGGAGGCCCAGGAGAAGGCCAAGAAGCTGAAGGCGGCGTAAGACGACACGTCCCCTTCCCGCGCGGGAAGGGGACAGGGGCCGCGCGGACGAACCTCACCGGTGCCGTCCGCGCGGCCTTTTCCTCCAACCCCCTCCCCGCAAGGCGGAGAGCGCGTCGCGGATCCGGGAACACGTCAGGCCATGGCCACCTTTCACTTCGATTTCGTCGGCCCCGAGCGGACGCTGTATTCCGGCGAGGTGACCGCCGTTCAGCTGCCCGGCACCGAGGGCGAGATGACCGTGATGCCGGGCCACGCGCCCGTGCTGACCTCTCTGCGGGTCGGCGTCATCGTGGTCACCGAGAGCCAGGGCAGCGGCAAGCGGATCTACGTCCGCGGCGGCTTCGCCGATATCGGCCCGACCGCCGTCACCGTGCTGGCGGAGCGCGCCGCGCCGATCGAGGAACTGACCCCTGAGTCGCTCGACCGGGATATCGAGGCTGTCGAGATGCAGCGCGACGCCACCGAAGACCTGCAGAAGCGCGAGGAGCTGAACGGGCAGATCGTCCAGCTCCAGGAGACGAAGGCGCTCCTGAAGCTCTGAGCTAGGATCCGCGGGCGCTCTCCAGCGCCCGCGCCAGCAATTCGGCCCGTGCCTCCTCTCCGGCGGGACAACCGAGCGCCAACCAGATTTTCCGGGCCGCCGCCAAGCCGCGGCCGAGCGCCGGACCGGGCTTCACGCCCGCGGCGACGAGATCCGCGCCAGCCAGCGGAAAGATCGGCGCACCCCCCTCCCCGCCCAGATCCTGCAGCGCCTTGCGCGCGTCCTCCGTCATCGCGGGTCTCGGCTCGCCCGACAGGATCAGGAGCGTCTCCGTCAAGAGCGCGGTGCCGTGCTCGGCCGCGAGCGCCCGCGCAGCGGTGCCGTCGATCGCTGCGCGACCGTGCAATGCCGCCAGCGCGTCCGCGTAGCCGGTGAGCTGCCCGTGCTCCTGGTTCGAGAGGCGCAGCCGCTCGCGCAGGCGGTCCGCGTCGTGCCGGCCTCCGACGGCGAGTGCCGCGAGGCGCATCACCGGTGACAGCGACGCGGCCGCGGCGCGCTCCAGTCGGCCGAGTTCGCCGACGCCGCCGGTGATCCGCTGGAGCAGCCCGGTCGCGCTCAGTGTCGCGACCATGGCCGGACCGCCCGCGGCGGCCAGCAGCTTCAGGAACTCCGTCCGCACCCGCTCGCGGGAGAGGCGGTCCAGGGCGTCCCGCCCGGCCACGCAGGCGGCGAGCGCCGCGGCGTCGGGCGCCCCGGTGCCAAAGCGCGCGTGAAAGCGGAAGAAGCGCAGGACTCGCAGTGCGTCTTCGCGGATCCGTGTCGCGGGATCGCCGATGAAGCGGACCCGCCCGGCCTCCAGGTCGGAGAGGCCGCCAACCGTGTCGTGCAGCACGCCGTCGGCGCCGAGCGACAGCGCGTTGACGGTGAAGTCGCGCCGCTCCGCGTCTCGGGCGAAATCGCTGCCGAACCGGACGACCGCGCGGCGTCCATCCGTTTCAACATCCTCCCGCAGGGTGGTGACCTCGATCGGGCCGTCCTCGGTGACCAGGGTGATCGTGCCGTGTTCGATCCCGGTCGGCACTGCCTTGAGGCCGCGCATCTGCCCGGCGGACGCCATGACTGCATCCGGCGGCAAGGTGGTCGCGAGGTCGATATCGGCCGCGGGGGCTCCGAGGAGCGCGTCACGCACGCAGCCTCCGACCAGACGGGTCTCGGCGCCGTGTTGGTCGAGGGCTGCGAGCGCCCGCCGGACTCCCGGACGCTCGAGCAGAGCCGAGAGAGCCGCGCGGTCGAGGGTGCGCCTCATCGGAAGCCCCCCGGAACCAGGCGGCCGTTCTCCATATGCGTGGGCACGTATCCGCCGGTCCGACGCTCCGAGAACAGGCCTTCGTAGACGAGCGTCCCGATCACCACCGCTAGGCCGGCAAGCACGAGACGCCAGAGATGCGGGTCCCAGTGCACCCGGCGCAGCGGATTGCGGCCGGCCAGCACGAGGTAGATCACGAACAGCGCGAAGGGGATGAGGAAGAGGCCGAACTCTTCGAGGACGCGACGCAGCATGGCTTTTCGTAGCCTATCCCGCCGAGCGGCGGACCTCACCGGGTTCGGATTCCGGGTAGAGTCGCTCCCGGAGATTGTTCAGGATCCCGGCGGTCACGCCCCAGATCAGCCGCTCGCCGAAGGTCAGGGCGTAGAACCAGCGGGTGCGGCCCTGCCAGGCCCGGGAACGCAGCCTGTAGCGCTCCCGATCCATCAACACCGACAGCGGCACCTCGAAGACGTCCGCAACCTCCGCGGGGTTCGGCCGGAAGGTCGCTTCCGGGGCGACGAGACCGATCACCGGGGTGACCAAGAAGCCGGTCCCCGACAGGTAGGGATCGAGATAGCCGAGCAGGCGCACGGAGGCGGGCGACAGCCCGATCTCCTCGTGAGCCTCCCGCAAGGCCGCATCTGCGGGTCCCGGATCGGACGGGTCGATCTTTCCGCCAGGCAAAGCGACCTGGCCGGAATGGTCGCGCAGGTTCGCGGCGCGCTCCGTCAGGACCAGGCTCGGGCCGTCCGCGCGCAGGATCACGGGGGCGAGCACTGCGGCCCGCCGATGCGGCGGTGGCGGGAGGACGGCCGACCCATCCGGGTCGAGGCTGTGATCGCCCCGGGGATTTGACGTGGGGTCGTCCGGCCCCGGCGGTTCCGCGGACAGGCCGGAGGCCGCGCGGGCGAGGAAGTCGGCGAGCGGGTCTCTCACGCGACGACGGCCGGCGCGATGGTGTGGAAGACGCCGCCGGCCCAGAGGCCGAGCCAGGGTTGGCCGTCGATGCTGCACTCCTCGGCGAGATCCACGAGATCGTAGGTGAGCGCCCGGGTCACCCGTGCCCAGAGACCGCGGCGGACATGGAGATAGGGCTTGAGTGCCCCGTCCGGCGCCTCCTCGAAGCGCAGGGCGTGCTCGGCATCGACGCTGACCAGATCGTCGACGTTGGTCCGGAAGGACATGCGCCTCCCCTCCCCGGCTCCGTCCACCGCCATCTCGACCGCCACGAAGGCCGCGTCCTCGACGGTGATCCCGACGCTCTCCACCGGTGTGACCAGCACGGTGCGCCCGTCCGGCTCCCGCCGCAGGATGGTGGCGAACAGCTTGACGAGCTTGTCCCGCCGGATCGGCGAACCGTTGTGGTGCCAGGTCCCGTCCGACGCGATCCGGATATCGATCTCCCCGCAATAGGGCGGGTTCCAGCGCTCGACCGGCGGCAGCCCGCGCTTCGGCAGGTCCCCCAGGGCCGCGCTGAGGCGGCTCAAGGTGGGGTCGGGGACGGATTCCTCGCTCATGCCCACGACAGATAGCGTGCCGGCAGGCCGGCAGCCATGGCTGTCGAGCCCGTGCCGATGGCAGGGATGCGCCGGACCGCTGCCTCCGCGGCGGCCGGTCAGGCTGGCCCGGCGCCCTGGGTGTTCACCGTGAGGGCGTAGATCGACTGACTGGCGGCCATGAACAGGCGATTCCGCTTCGGGCCGCCGAAGGTGATGTTGCCGCAGACCTCGGGCAGGCGGATGCGGCCCATGAGCTTGCCCTGTGGCGTCCACACCGTGACGCCGTTGTAGCCGGTCGCCCGGCCCGCATTGCTCGACGCCCAGAGATTGCCGTCGACATCGGCTCGCACGCCGTCGGGCCCGCATTTCACGCCGTCTACAACGCAATCCGCGAAGAGCCGCTTGTTGGACAGCGCTGCGTTGCTCCCGACATCGAATGCGTAGATCTCGCCCTTGCCGCCGGGACCCGTCTCGCCCGGCCCCTTGCCGGTTGAGCAGACGTAGAGGATCCGATGGTCGGGCGAGAAGCACAACCCGTTCGGGTCGGGAACCTGATCGTCGGTGAGCACCCGGTCGATCCGGCCAGACGGATCGATCCGGTAGACCGCGTTGGGTAGCACCCGCCGCTTCGTGGCGATCCCCGCAGGCTGCCCCAGCCGCGGATTGAGATGACCGTGCGGGTTCGACGGGCCGCCCGCCTCGTCCGGCACGCCCTCGTACAGCAGCGCGCCGTAGGGCGGATCGGTGAACCAGTACGACCCGTCCGCATGCTGGACCACGTCGTTGGGCGCGTTGAGCGGCTTGCCCTCGAAGCTGTCCGCCAGCACCGTAGCCGAGCCGTCGAGTTCGTAGCGCACCACGCGCCGGCCGGCGTGCTCGCAGGAGAGCTGGCGGCCCTGGCGGTCGAAGCTGTTGCCATTGGAGTTGTTGCTCGGTGCGCGGAATACCGAGACGTGCCCGTCCTCCTCCAGCCAGCGCATCTGTCGATTGTTGGGGATGTCGCTCCAGACGAGGAACCGTCCCACGCTGTTCCAGGCCGGCCCCTCCGCCCAGAGCGCCCCAGTCCAGAGGCGACGGATGGCGCTGTTGGGAACGATGTAGGGCTCGAAGGCCGGATCGACCGCGATCACGTCAGGATCTGTGAAATAGGTGGTCGGAGGGGCGCCGGGCCGGAAGTCGCGCGGCGGGGTCGTCACAGTGCTGGCCGGTTCCGGCTGGGCCGCGGCGCCACCGGCTACTGCGACGGCCGCGCTGGCTCCGACAAGGAGCGCACGACGGGATGGCGCCGCGAGGCCGCTGCCGCCGACCTTCGGCGTCTCGTTCTCCCACGGCTTCATCCGGTTTCCCCCGATAGGCAGGGCTGTACGTTAAGGCGCCAAGCTTGCCTCAGAATGATGTGCTCGGCGGTGGGGTCAACTTGGCCGGCGCCGCAGGATCTTCCAGACGCCGTCCGCCGAAGCCAACAGGCGCGTGCCCTCGCGGACCTCGCCGCGCATGAACACGAGGGAGCCCGTGCGCTTGACCACCTGCGGGCGGATCTCGATCCAGTCGCCCAGGCGGCCGACGTCGATGAACTTCATCTCGAGCTGGATGGTCACGCAATTTGCACCATCGGCTGCGCGCATGGCGGTCTCGCCGAGGGCACGGTCGGCGAAGCTCATGAGCATGCCGCCGTGGACGACGCCGATCAGGTTGGCGTGCTTCTGCTCTGCCCAGAACGCGTAGGCGCCGTCCGCTTCGCGCAGGTGAAGCGGCCCGACATGGGCGATGAAGCCTTTGTCCTCCACCAGTGACCAGCCCTCGGCAGCGGGATCGAAAGGGTTCGTTTTGGTGGTCATCGGGTTTCGTCCGTGAATGTCGAGGTTCGGGAAATGGCAGCGGCCGGTCAGGTGCCCCGCGGCTTCGCCCGGCGGGTAGGAGCCTCGCTGAGCGGATCCTCCGGCCAGGGATGGCGGGGGTAGCGCCCGCGCATCTCCGCCCGCACAGCCGCCCAGGAGCCGCGCCAGAAACCCGGCAGGTCGCGGGTGATCTGGATCGGGCGCTGGGCCGGCGACAGCAGATGCAGGATCAGCGGCCGTCCCCCGGCCTGCGGGTGATGGTCGAGGCCGAAGAGCTCCTGCACCCGCACGGCGAGCACCGGTTCCTCGGCATCGTAATCCACCGGGACGCGCGAGCCGGTCGGCACCTCGACATGGGTCGGCGCCTCGGCGTCGAGCCGGCCGCGGAGCTGCCAGGGCAGCAGGCCCTGCAGGGCACCCGCGAGGTCGTCCGCCGTGACGGCGGACAGGGAGGTCCGCCCGATCAGCGCCGGCGCGAGCCAGGCCGACGCGGTCGCCGCGAGCGCTTCGTCGGAGAGGTCGGGCCAAGGATCGCTCTCAGCGGCGTGCAGGAACCGGATCCGGGCACGCCACTGCGACAAGGCAGGTGTCCAGGGCAGGCGGTCGAGTCCGAGACCGGCGATGCCTGTTGCCAGGATTTCCGCGCTCTCCGGGGTAGCCGGCACCGGCAACGGCCGCTCACCGAGATTGACCGCGCCCAGGCGCCGGACGGCCCGGGCCCGCAGGGCGGCGGCTTGCGGGTCGAAGGTGATCTCCGTGCGCGCTTCGATCCTGTCGGCGAACAGCCGCTCGATCGCGTCGGCCTCGATCGCCGCCGCGGCCAGGATGCGGGCATTGCCGGCCGACCCGGCGAGATCGGCGACCACCAGGAACGTCCCCCGCGCGAGCGGGCTGGCCGGGTCGAGGCGGCCTGCCCGGCCGCTCGCCATCACGAATTCACCCTCGCGGCCCCGGGACCGGGCGACCCGGTCCGGATAGGCGAGCGCCAGGAGCGGGCCGGCCGGGGCCGGTGTGCCCTGCTGGCCTCCGCCCGCGCTCCGCGCCCAGCCTTCCGCGAGCCGACGCATGTCGGCGGCCCGGCCACCCCGGTCGCGGCGGAACCGCTCGACCCGTTCGTCGAGATCGAGGCTCTCACCCCCGAGCCCGCGCTCGACCAAGACCGCCGCGAGGTCCGCGGCGGCGCGGGCCTCACCCTGTCCGGCCGCCGCCGTCACCATCCGGGCGAGCCGCGGCGGCAGCGGCAAGGCCCGGAGGCGCGCGCCGACTTCCGTCAGGCGCCCGTCCGCGTCGAGCGCTCCGAGTTCGGCCAGCAGAGCGCGGGCCTCGGCCAGGGCCGGGGTCGGCGGCGGGTCGAGGAAGGCCAAACTCCGCGGGTCGGCCACCCCCCAGGCGGCGCAGTCGAGGAGCAGCCCGGCGAGGTCCGCCGACAGGATCTCGGGCCGCGTGAAGGGCTCCAGGGCGTTGGTGCCAGCCTCCGACCAGAGCCGCCAGCACAGGCCCGGCTCGGTGCGGCCTGCGCGACCCCGGCGCTGGTCCACGGAGGCGCGCGAGGCCCGCGCGGTCACGAGCCGCGTCAGGCCGAGGCCCGGTTCGTAGACCGGAACCCGCGCCAACCCGGAATCGACGACGATCCGGACGCCCTCGATGGTCAGCGAGGTCTCGGCGATGCTGGTGGCGAGCACCACCTTCCGGGTGCCGGCGGGTGCCGGGGCGACGGCCCTGTCCTGCTCGGCCGGGGTGAGCGCGCCGTAGAGCGGCGCGAGCTGCACCTCGGGGCCGACCCGTTCGGCCAGGAGATCGACTGTCCTGCGGATCTCCGCCTGCCCGGGCAGGAAGACCAGGATCGAGCCCGGATCCGCCCGCAGGGCGCGGAGCGTGAGGTCGGCCACAGAATCCTCGATGCGCCGGTTGGGGTCGCGCTCGACGTAGCGTGTCTCCACCGGGAAGGCCCGCCCCTCGGAGGCGACAACCGGGGCATCGCCCATGAGCTGCGCGACCCGCGCGCCGTCGAGCGTCGCCGACATGACTAGGATCCGCAGGTCCTCGCGCAGGCCCCCCTGCGCGTCGAGCGCCAGCGCCAGGCCGAGATCCGCGTCGAGGGAGCGCTCGTGGAACTCGTCGAACAGGACCGCGCCGATGCCGGAGAGTTCCGGATCGTCGAGGATCATGCGGGTGAAGACACCCTCGGTGACCACCTCGATGCGGGTGCGGGCAGAGATCTTCGAACCGAGCCGGACGCGCAGACCCACCGTGCCGCCGACCGGCTCGCCGAGCGTCTGCGCCATGCGGGCCGCGGCGGCCCGGGCCGCGAGCCGCCGCGGCTCCAGCAGGATGATCTTGCGCCCCTCGAGCCAGGGCGCCTCGAGCAGGTCGAGGGGCACCCGCGTCGTCTTGCCGGCGCCCGGCGGCGCCACCAGCACGGCGGCGTTCCGCCCGGAGAGCGCGCGACGCAGATCGGGGAGCGCTGCCTCGATCGGCAGCGCGGTTGAGGGGCCGGCCATCGCGGTGGCTGATGGCGCGGCGCGGCGGCGAGCGCAACCACCTTGGCCGCTGCGTGACGCTGCGCGGAAATCGATACCGTACAGGCCACGGGAGCCCTGGCCGGGGACGCGCCCGGCCGCGATGGTGCGGCGTGACTGCAAAAAACAACCGGGAGTGACCCCATGAGACGCCTCCGCCTCGCGCGTGCCCTCGCGCTGGCCGCCTTGCCCCTTTCGCTCACCGCCGCGCGGGCGCAGGACCGGCTTCCGACCATTCCGCCGCAGGATTACACACCCGAGCAGAGGCAGGCGGCCGAGGCCTTCCAGCAGGCGCGCGGGAAGCCGCCCTTCGGGCCGTTCGAGCCCCTGATGCACTCTCCCGAGGTCATGACGCTGGCTCGGTCGATGGGCGACTACCTCCGATTCAAGCCTAAGATCGGCACCACGCTGTCGGAGCTGGTGATCCTGATGACCGCCCGTCGCTGGACGCAGGATTACGAGTGGTACGTTCACGCGCCGATCGCCGAGAAGGCGGGGATCGCGCCCGAGATCATCGCGGCGATCCGCGATGGCCGCCGGCCGGCGAAGATGAACGACGACGAGACGATCGTGTACGATTTCACGTCGGAATTGCAGGACACCAAGCGCGTCTCGGACGCGACCTTTGCCCGCGCGGAGGCCCGGTTCGGCAAGGCGGCCGTCGTCGATCTCGCCGCCATCTCGGGCTACTACACCTTCCTGGCCATGGAGCTGAACGCGGCGCGTTACGCGATTCCCGAGGACGGCAAGCCGCTGCCGCGCATGCCCGAATGAACTGGCTTATCCACAGGGGCTAGGCGGCTAAATCCCCGTTTTCCACAGGGTTCGGCCGGGCCGGCCGGGCTGATGGGGGGCGCATTGACCGAACGTTAACCAGTGTGGCTTGTTCTCTTTTCGTTCACGGGCGCAACGAAGGAGGCCATGATGCTGACCCAGGCCGCTGCCACGCGAGACGACCATGCCTGCCCCGTCGAGGCGATCAGTGCCGCGTATCTCGGTTTCGCCGGCGGCGATGCCGGGATCGCGCTGCGCTGCGCCATCGCCGACGCTCTCTCCGACCTTATGGAGGCGGAGCGACGCACCCGCGAGCGCAGCCGCTTGATCTCCCGCGGCTACATCCGGGAGGCGCCCGGCCAAGCATGCGAGCGCGCAAGCTGAACAGCGGCTGCAGGCACGTTTCAGGCGCGGTGCAGCGCGACCGTGGGATCGTGTCTTCCGTGATCCGGGACGGCTCAGGCCGCCCGCGCGTCATTCGGAGACAGGTCATGACTCGCATCGCTCTGCTCTCGGCCGCCGCGCTGGTCGGCGCTGGCACCCTGGCCTCGTCGACAGCCGAGGCGCGCGGCGGCGGAGCCATCGCGGCGGGCATCATCGGCGGCCTCGCGGCCGGCGCGCTGATCGGCGCCGCGGCCCAGGCCCACGCCGCCCCCGCCTACGGCTACGGCTACGGTTATTCTGACTACGGCTACGCACCCGCGCCCGTCGTGGTGCGGCCGGCCCCAGCCTATCGCGTCTACGAAGAAGACGCTCCGGCCTATGCCACGCGGCGGACCGTGACCTACGAGCGGGTGCCGGTCGGCTACGGCCCCGCCCGCCACTGGCACGGGGATTGGGACGGCGGCTACGGCTATCGCGGATGGTAAGCTGGACGGCGGCCCGTCACATCCGGGGTCCACGCGTTCGGGCGCGACAGGCATGAACCGGGTGTTCATGCCTGTCGTCGTAAGGTCCCGCGGATGCGTCGGGATCGGCCCGCGATGTCATTGCCCCTGCTCGGTGCAGATTCCGGGGCTGCGAACGACGTCTGTCTCTCGGACGTCCTGGCGGCCCTGAGCCACGCCCTCGATCTCACCGAGGGGCAGCCGGCCGGCCACTGCGTGCGCGCGACCTATATCGGCATGTATGTCGGGCGCGCGATGGGTCTTCCGACCCGCGAGCTCTGGGAGCTCTACTACACGATCATGCTGAAGGACCTGGGCTGCTCCAGCAACGCGGCCCGGATCTGCGCGCTCGAGCTGTCGGACGACATCGGCTTCAAGCGCGACTTCAAGACGGTCAGCGACGGCCTGCCGAAGGTTCGACGCGCTCACCGCGGATCGCCCTTGTCGGGCAGCAATGCCGCTTGAGGAGGCGCTCGGGATCGTGCGCGCCGATCTCGGCAAGGCCTTCGACCCGGTCTGTTTCGCTGCGCTGGAGTGGGCACTCGCGGCGGTCGAGGGCGATCTCGCGCAGGCCGCTTGATGCCGACCATGCGGTTGGGCTGAAATCCGGCTCCCTCCCACCATCACCGATGATTCCATGCTGGTCCACGAAGGCGAGGCGCGCACCCGCGAGGCCGACAGGAATCTGGCCCTGTCGCTGGCGGCGGTGGCCGGCGCGCTGAACACCGCGGGCTTCTACGCGGTCGGCCTCTACGCCTCGAACATGACCGGCAACGTCTCGGCGATCTCCGACCGGGCCGGCACGGGGAACCTCGCCCTGGCCGGGCAGGCACTGCTGCTTATCCTCCTGTTCGTCCTGGGCTCCGCGAGCTCGACGCTCCTGATCCGCCGCCGGCTGCGGCGCGCGCGCGCCGGTGCCTACGCCTACAGCGTCTGCGCCGAGGCGTTCCTCCTCGTCGCTATCGGCCTGTTCGTACTGCCGCTCCACGACCCGGCCCGGAGCCGCGCCCTCGTGCTCGGCCTGAGCTTCGCCCTCGGCCTGCAGAATGCCGCGGTGACGAAGATCTCGGAGGCCCGCGTGCGGACCACGCATGTCACGGGCATGATCACCGATATCGGCATCGAACTCGCGCGCTGGCTCGATGGCGGCAGTCGCGATTCTGGCGTGCTGAAGCCGCACGACCCCGCGAGGTTGCACCTCCATCTGCTGACGGTCGGCGCCTTCCTGGCCGGCGGCCTTGCGGGCGTCTTGATCTATCGCGTCGTCGGCGTGGCCCTGCTGTTTGCGGCCGGTGCTGTCCTGGCGTGGCTCGCGGTGCCGGCGCTCAGGCGCTGATGTCGAGGAGCCTCCCGGTCATGCGATCGGCGGTGCGCGCCACCGCGGCGTTCAGCGCGAAGGCCGCCTCCGACCCGATCAGGTCGGCGGCCGCGCTGGACAAATCGACCTGTGCAGCCGGAGGCAGGGCCGTGTCGCCGAGCGGCGCGCCGCTGGCCGCAATGGTCTTCGCGGCCGTGCCGAGCCGGTCGGTCGCCCGGGCCATGCCGGCGGTGGCGGTCTGAAGGGCGTCGATCATGGTC
Source organism: Methylobacterium sp. CM6257 (assembly GCF_054611515.1). Lineage (NCBI taxonomy): Bacteria > Pseudomonadati > Pseudomonadota > Alphaproteobacteria > Hyphomicrobiales > Methylobacteriaceae > Methylobacterium > Methylobacterium sp. CM6257. Next base: position 2,031,991 of record NZ_CM137735.1, on the reverse strand, counting down.
GGATCTCCCGCCTGAGACGGTGACAGGATTCCGCTGAGCGGCGGTTGCGCGGATCGCGCGAATTTGAGCGGTCGGGGCTCGCCTGTCCCGCCGCTCTACCCGGAAACAGAGGTTCGCGAGACATCGACCGCGTATCGGATCGACCGGCCTCCCATGCCGGCCCCGGAGAGCCGATCCCCGGTGGGAGGGTGACGCGTCCAGGCGCGTTGGGGTTTATGAAGCCAGGAAAATCGGTCAGTTGAGGCGCAGTGACGAAGCCGCCGATGGAGCCGATGCAACAGCCGACAAGCGTGTCCGTCGCGGACCCTACACGCCTCGGGCACGAGCGTTACACCGCCCTGGTGCGCGCCGTGGCGACCGTCGTCTGGACCGCGACCCCGGATGGCTCAACGCGGGTGGGTGCCGACTGGACGCGCCTGACGGGTCAGAGCGCCGAACAGATGGTCGGCTACGGCTGGCTCGATGCCATCCACCCCGAGGACCGCGAGCGCACACAGGAGGCTTGGCGCACGGCAGTGCTGCATCAGGGCGTCTTCGACACGGATTACCGCATCCTCTGCGAGGATGGCATCTACCGCTGGTTCAATGCCCGCGGTGCGCCCGTGCTGAACCGTGACGGCACGATTCGCGAGTGGGTGGGGATCTGCCTCGCGATCACCGGCAGCAAGCGCTTCCAGGTGGACGGAGCGTCGGCTCTTCATCAGCGGGAGCGGATCACTGCCGGGCAGGTCAGGGCGGCGCGCGCGATCCTCGGCTGGAGCATCGCGGATCTCTCCGCCAAATCGGATTTGTCGCCCTCGACGATCGCCCGGATCGAAGACGAGACGCGCTGGCAGACCATCCGCCTCTCGAACCTGAACGCCGCCCGTTCGGCCTTCGAGGCCAGCGGCGTCACGTTCACGTGGACGGCCGGCGGCGAGGCCGGGCTCCACCTCCGGCAGCCCCCCGAGTCGTGATGCCCGCCGGGGCGAATCCGGGTTGCTCGGGAGAAGGCGCACGCGCGGCGCGCCTCCCCAGCATGGTCGAAGCCCGCGATGCGGGCTTGGTCCTCAGGCCGCTTTGACGCTGGACAGGAAGGTGCCGACCTCCTGCGTCAGGCTCTCCGTGTGACGCGCCAGTTCCTGGGCCGCCCCGAGTACCTGGGTGGCGGCGGCACTGGTCTGGCCGGCCCCCTCGCGCACGCCCGCGATGTTCCGAGTCACCTGCTCCGTGCCGCGTGCTGCCTGCTGGACGTTGCGGGTGATCTCCTGCGTGGCCGCGCCCTGCTCCTCCATCGCGGCCGCGATGCTGGCCGCGTAGGTGGACATATCGGCGATCACGCGGCTGATCTCGCGGATGTCGGCCACCGCCTCCTCGGTCGCGGTCTGGATTTCGGCGATACGCTCGCCGATCTCGCCGGTCGCCCGCGCCGTCTGCCCCGCAAGCTCCTTCACTTCCGTGGCGACCACCGCAAAGCCCCGGCCCGCCTCACCGGCTCGTGCCGCTTCGATGGTGGCGTTCAGCGCCAGCAGGTTCGTCTGCGCCGCGATGGTGGAGATGATCGACACGGCACTGCTGATCCGCTCGGCTGTGCCGGCCAGACGCTGCACGGTCGCGTCCGTATGCTGGGCTTTCTCCACCGCCATGTTGGCGATCTGAGCCGACTGACTGACCTGATGCACGATCTCCTGCACCGAGGCCGCCATCTCCTCGGAGGCGGCGGCGACGGTCTGGACGTTGGCCGAAGTCTGCTGAGACGCGCCGGCCACTGCCATCGTCTGCTGCGTCGTCTCATCGGCGGTTTCCGTCATGGACCGGGCAGTAGCCTCCATTTCGGTCGCGGCGCCGGCGAGGCCCTGTGTCAGGACGGAGACGCTGCGCTCGAAACGCTTCGTGAGGTCGTCGAGCACGTTCGCGCGGCGCATCTTCGCCTCGTTCTCCATCTCGCGAGCCGCCGCGAGGTGACGCGCCTCGATCGCGTTCTCCTTGAAGATCTGGAGCGAGCGCGCCAGCGAGCCGACCTCGTCCTTGCGCTCCGTGCCGAGCACCGCAACATCGAGGTCACCCGAGGCGAGGCGGTCCATCGCCCCTGTCATCGCCACGAGCGGCCTTGTGATACCCAGCACCGCAATGGCCGCGAGCACGCCGACCGCTCCGATCAGGCCCAGCACCGCGACGAGGGTGAGCGTCTGGGTTGCCGATGCCGCGACCGCGGAGGCGTTCGCCTTGGCCGTTGCCAGATCGCGCTGATTGCTGGCGACGCGCTCGGTGACGGCTTCGACAAGCTTGCCGCGCGCTGCCCGGCCCGCGGTGTTCGAGATGCGAGTGGCTGCGTCGTTGTCGTTCTTGAGCCCGAGCGCGACCGCCTTCTCCGAGGCCGTGAAGAACTCGTCGATGAGGCGCTTGATCCCCTCGTTGGCGGCACGGCGCTCGGGTGTGTCAGCCATCGCGATCAGCCGATCTATGTCCGCGTAGGCGGTCTGACGTGCCTCGTTGTAGCCCTCGCTTTGAGCGGCCATGCGGGCGTCATCGGTCTCGATGATAATGTTCTTCTCGCGGATGGTAGCCTCATCGATAGTTTTCGCGAGTCCGAGTGCTGTGACCAAGCGGTTCGCACTCACGTCCACAATGTGCTGCGTGTTCTGATCCAACATCGTGAGATTGGATCGCGCCAACATGATGAGGCCTGCTGTAACAGCAACCAGCAGCAAGGTTGGTATCGCAAGCTTGATGATCAACTTGAGATCGTTGAGGCGCTTCATGGCGGAACGTCGTGGGACAGTAATACCGATCCGAGCACCGCCCAGAGCGCTCAGGCTGTCTCATTGCCCCACAGCCGCTTTAACGAACCCTTTCCGTGACTGGTATTTGGTCAAAATTCGCTGAAATGAATGATATTGTACTTTTATATCCGGCTTCTGCGGTTGGCGAGGACGAAAATAGATCGAAGTTGTTAATCTATGTTCGACAAGGTGGCGGCGGGTCGGGTGAGATCGGTGACGTGCGTCCGGCCCGGTGAGGCCATGCATGTATCCGCTGCACCCGAACGAGCCTGATCGCCTCAGTGCGCTTGAGGATCTGGACGTGATCGGCTCAGGTCACGAGCCGCGATACGATGCGATCTGCCGCTTGGCTCAAGCCCTTTTCCAGGTGCCAATTGCCGTCGTGTCCCTGGTGGGCGAGTCCGAGCAGCGGTTCAAGGGTCGCTGCGGACTCGATATCGAGGGGACGCCGCGCGAGGCTTCCTTCTGCACGCACACCATTCTCTCGGACGAGATCATGGTCGTCGAGGATGCGACGCGGGATGTGCGGTTCGCCGCGCTTCCACTCGTCGCCGGCGAACCGCACATCCGCTTCTATGCCGGCGCGCCGCTGGTGCTCGCCCCCGGCATTCACCTCGGTGCGCTGTGCATCAGCGACCGCGTGCCGCGCACGCTCTCGCAGGACCAGCGTGACCAGCTTCGCGACTTGGCGCAGGTCGTCGTCGCGCAGCTTCGTCTCGCCCGGGCCGAGCGGAGCGCCCGGGAGAGTGCTGCCGGCTACCGGCTCCTGGCCGACAACACGACCGACCTGATCGTGCGCTGCGATCTGGACGGAACCCGCCGGTACGTATCGCCGGCGGCCAGGGGGCTGCTCGGCTACGAACCGGACGAACTCGTCGGCACGGAACCGTTCGCCTTCCTGCATCCGGACGACGCCGGCGGTTTTGCCGCTCTGCTGGAGAAGCTGAACAGGGGGGACGTTCTCCAGGCTGTCCGTCAACAGCGCTACCGACGCAGAGACGGATCATGGGTCTGGATCGAGGCCACGATCAGCCTCACGCGCTGCCCCGAGACGGGCAAGCCCGACGGCTACGTCGCCGCGTTGCGCGATATCAGCAGCCGGAAGGCGGCCGAGGACGCGCTGCGCCAGAGCGAGGAGCGGCTGGCCCTCGCGGTCGAGAGCGGGAATGACGGGCTCTGGGACTGGAGCGCCGATGCGCAGACACTCTGGTTCTCTGACCGCGTGCTGACGATGCTCGGCTACGATGCGGACGAGATTGAACCGGGCGTGAAGACCTGGGAGAATCTGATCCACCCGGAAGACTTCGAACTGGCGACCCGTGCCTTCTTCAATCATCTGAAGGGCAACACCCCCGTCTACGAGTGTGAGCATCGCCTCCGGCGCAAGGACGGCACCTATGGCTGGGTTCTGGCGCGCGGGCGCGTGGTCAGCCGCGATGCACGCGGACGCGCGCAGCGCGTGATCGGCACGCATATGGACATCACGGAGCGGAAGGAGGCCGAGCAGCGGGTCGCCCACATCGCGCGTCACGACGCCTTGACCGGGCTGCTCAACCGGACGCGGTTCCGGGAGTGCTTCGACGAGATCCTCGCCGGTCTGGACTCGTGCGGACGGCACTGTGCGCTGCTCTACCTCGACCTAGACCGCTTCAAGACCGTCAACGACACGCTGGGTCACCTCGCTGGTGACGCGCTGTTGCGTGAGGTCGCAGGCCGGTTCCGATCCGTGATCAGCGACCATGACATGGTCGGGCGTCTGGGCGGAGACGAGTTCGTCGTCCTGCAGGTGAGCGGCGCCGGTCAGTCGGCGGAGGCCGCGGCTCTGGCGGAGAGGTTGGTCGGGATCCTCAATCGGCCGATTACGATCGAGGGCGACAGTATCGAGATCGGCGTCAGCATCGGGATCGCCCTGGCACCCCAGGACGGGCTGGACGCCGACACGCTGACCAAGCGTGCCGATCGCGCGCTCTACCGGGCCAAGGCCGAGGGCCGGAACACGCACCGCTTCTACGAAGCCGTGATGGACGAGACCGCGGAAGAGAAGCGCAGGCTGGAACTCGACCTGCGCGGGGCCCTGGGGCGCGGCGAGTTTGAGGTGCATTACCAGCCCATCGTCGGTGCCGCAGACGGGCGCGCATCCGGCGCCGAGGCTCTCGTCCGCTGGCGTCATCCCAAGCGCGGTCTCGTCTCCCCGGCGGATTTTATCCCCCTCGCCGAGGAAACCGGCCTGATCGTCCCGCTCGGTGAATGGGTTCTGCGCACCGCCTGCGCAGAGGCGGTCGGCTGGCCCGACGAGATGCGCGTCGCCGTGAACGTCTCGGCGGTGCAGTTCCGGCATGCACAGGTCGCGGAAATGGTGTGCAGCGCCCTGGTCAGTTCCGGCTTGCCGGCGAGGCGCCTGGAAATCGAGATCACCGAATCCGTGCTGATGCAGGACGGAGCGGACGTGACCGACGCTCTGCACCGCCTGCGTGCTATCGGTGTCCGGACGTCGCTCGATGATTTCGGCACAGGCTATTCGAGCCTGAGCTATCTCCGGCGATTCCCATTCCACAAGCTCAAGGTCGATCGCAGCTTCATCCAGGCACTGGCCGATCCCGGCACGCGCTCGATCGTTCGGGCCATCGTGAGCCTCGGCCATGGTTTGGGCATGACGGTCACGGCCGAGGGGGTCGAGACGGTCGATCAGCTCGAACGCGTGCGGAAGGAAGGCTGCAACGAGGTGCAGGGCTACCTCTACAGCAGACCGCTCCCAGCCTCGCAGTTTCGGGCCTTGATCGCCGCGGGTCGGGGATCCGAGCTGGCCGCTTAGTCGTCCGGATCGGACGTCCTGCCAGTTGGTCGAGGGATGCTGCTCGGGTTGGTGCGGACGGCGGGACTCGAACCCGCACGGCCTTGCGGCCGCAAGATTTTAAGTCTCGTGCGTCTACCGGTTCCGCCACGTCCGCATGGCTCTCTCGGTAACGGGGGCCGGGAGCGCGATCAAGCGGGGGGCTTCCAACCGTAGAGCCAGGCGTAACGGTCGCGCATCCCGTCGGGGCCGAGGCGCGCCATCACGGCGTTGCGGATGAAGGCCACCAAGCCGCCGGCATGGTAGGTGCGGCCATTGTCGCGGGCGGCCCTCTGCACGCGCCGGACGCGGCCCGTCCGGGCGGCCGCGAAGGCGGCCAGGGCCGCGGGCACCTCCGCATGGTCCGCCAGCGCGCGCGTCAGGACCGCGGCATCCTCGATCGCCAGCGCGGCACCCTGGGCGAGGTAGGGCAGGACCGGGTGCGCCGCGTCCCCGATCAGCGCGACCCGGCCGCGGGCGATCGGGCGGGCGACGGCCCGGTCGGCGAGCGACCAGACCAACCAGGAATCCGGGAGATTCAGGAGGTCGCGCAGGGGGCCCGCACAGCCGCGGAAATGGGCGCGCAGTACGGCGGGTTCTCCGAGCCGGCCCCAATCCTCGTCACCCACCGCTTCGGGAACCACCGCCACGACGTTGAGGAACTGGCCGTCCCGCACCGGATAATGCACCACGTGTCGTCCACGGCCGAGCCAGAGGCCGGTCGCGGCGCCCCGCAGCGCCTCCGGCGCCGCGTCGATCGGCACCAGCGCCCGCCATGCGGCGGCACGGCTGGGTCGGAGCGGTGCCGCGTCGAGATGGGCGCGCAGGCGCGACCGCAGGCCATCCGCGCCGATCACGAGGTCGAAGCTCAGCTCCTGCGGGCCGCTGGCACTCTCGGCGGTGAGAATCGCCTCGGAGGCCGTCTCGGCGAAGCCCGTGACGGTGCGGCCCATCATCAGGCGGATCGCCGGCCGGCTGCGCAGGGCGTCGAGGAGAAGCGTCTGCAGGTCGGCGCGGTGGATCACGTAGTAGGGCGCGCCGAAGCGCTGCTGCGCCTTGGCGCCGAGCGCCACCGCGCCGATCCGGCGGCCGCTGTCGAGGGCGCGAACCTCGACCCCCGGCGGCTCGCTCGCGGCCCGGCGCAGGGCTGCCGAGAGACCCAGTCCGGCGAGGATCCGGCTGGCATTGGGCGAGATCTGGATCCCGGCCCCGACTTCGCTGAACCCGGTCCGGCGCTCGATCACCGTGACGGCGTGGCCGGCATCCGAGAGCGCCAAAGCCGCCGTGAGTCCGCCGATCCCGGCCCCGACGATCCCGATACGCAGAGGTCGACTGTCCGAGGACACCGGGCGGGCGCGCCTACTCCGCCGCGAGCTTGGCGTCGTCCTGCCAGACGCAGGCCTGCGGGTCCGCCTCGTCCGCCTTCAGGCCGGGCCGGTAGCGGTAGAGGGTCGAGCAGTACTGGCAGATGATCTCGGTATCGGCGCCCATGTCGAGGAAGACGTGCGGGTGGTCGAACGGCGGCAGCGCGCCGATGCACATGAATTCCTTCACCCCCACGGCGATGACCGGCACGCCCGGCTCATTGTGGAAGTGCGGTACCGCCTTGCCTGCCATCCGGCCCTCGCCTCACCCGCTCCGACCGCGCGGCGAATCTGCCTGCGCACGTCCGGGCGTCTCGCGGCCGCTTATGCCGCCAGCCCCGCGGCCGGCGCAAGCCTCGCCCGACGCGACCCGGTCCGGCGCTTGGCCTGCCGCGCCGCGCACCGTACATAGGTGAGGCTACCGATTTACGACGCCATACAAAGCTTCGATCATGCAACAGGAACAGGCCAGTGCGCAGGGTGCGCGCCGCGCCCCGGAGCCGCCGATTCACGGCCCGGAGGGGTTTGAAGGCATGCGCCGGGCGGGCCGCCTCACGGCCGAGGCTCTGGACCTGCTGATGGAGGCGACGCAACCCGGCGTCACCACCGAGGCCCTCGACCGGCTCGCCTACGAGTTCGCCATGGATCACGGCGCCTATCCGGCGTCCCTGCTCTACCGCGGCTACCCGAAGTCGATCTGCACCTCGATCAACCACGTCGTCTGCCATGGCATCCCGAACGACAAACCCCTGCGCGAGGGCGACATCGTCAACCTCGACATCTGCCTGATCCTCGACGGGTGGCACGGCGATTCGAGCCGGATGGCCTATGTCGGCGAGGTCCCCCGCAAGGCGCAGCGCCTGTGTGAGATCACCTACGAGGCGCTCATGCGTGGCGTGGCGGCGGTGAGGCCGGGCGGCTCCACCAACGACATCGGCCGGGCCATCCAATCCTACGCCGAGAGCGAGCGCTGCTCGGTGGTGCGCGACTTCTGCGGTCATGGTCTCGGGCGGACATACCACGACGCGCCGACCATCCTGCACTACGTGGAAGCGAGCTACGACGTGCCATTCAGGCCGGGGCAGTTCTTCACCATCGAGCCCATGATCAATCTCGGTCGCCCGGCCGTGAAGGTGCTCGGTGACGGCTGGACCGCCGTCACCCGCGACCGGTCCCTGTCCGCCCAGTTCGAGCACACTGTGGGCGTGACCGAGACCGGCGTCGAGATCTTCACGATCTCGCCCAAGGGGCTGCATCAGCCCGTCAACCCCGCGGCCTGACCGGCCGTGACGGCGCTGCCGGAGGACGGTGAGGCGGGGCTGTTCGCCGAGAGCGCTGCCCCCTCACCGGCGGCGAAGGAGGCGCCGCACTATCATGGTCACCGCGACCGCCTGCGGGAGAAATTCGCGGCGCTCGGCGGAGACGCGCTGCCCGATTACGAACTGCTGGAACTGGTCCTGTTCCGCGCGATTCCCAGGCGGGACGTTAAGCCGCTCGCGAAGGCCCTGGTGCGCCGCTTCGGCAGCTTCGCCGAGGTGGTGAGCGCCGAGCCCGCGCGGCTGACGGAGGTCGAGGGCATGACCGCCGGGATCGTCTCCGACCTCAAGGTGGTCGAGGCCGCGAGCCGACGCCTCGCCCGGGGGGCGATCCGCGAGCGGGAACTCCTGTCCTCCTGGGGGGCGCTCAGCGAGTATCTGCGCGCCACGATGGCCTTCGCGCCGCGCGAGGAGTTCCGCGTCCTGTTCCTCGACAGGCGCAACTATCTCATCGCCGACGAGGTGCAGGGGCGCGGTACCGTCGATCACACGCCGGTCTATCCTCGGGAGATCGCCCGCCGGGCGCTGGAACTCTCGGCGACCGCCATCATCCTGGCCCACAACCATCCGTCCGGCGATCCGACCCCCTCCTCCGCCGACGTGGCGATGACCCGCGAGATCGTGGCCGTCCTGGCACCGCTCAAGATCGTCGTGCACGACCATGTCATCCTGGGTCGAAACGGGCACGCCAGCCTGAAAGGCCTTAAGCTCATCTGATCTTCCGGCCGCCTTGAGCGTTGTCGAGCGCGCATATAGCCATGATCGAGTGGCGCGCCTCTTGCCTCAAGAGCGGGAGCGACAGGGAGGAGCGAGATGGCGTTGACGGCCTTCGACGAGATGAACGGGATCGGTGCCGCCGATCCGGCCGCCGTCCGCGATGCCTACGGCAAGCTCAAGACCTGGCTCGAGACGACGCCGCCTGAGCACTTCAACACCCGCCGCAGCCAGGCCGAACTGCTGTTCCGGCGAATCGGTATCACGTTCGCGGTCTACGGCGACAATGAATCCACCGAGCGCCTGATCCCGTTCGACATCATCCCCCGGGTGATCACCAAGCCGGAATGGGCCTTCCTGGAGCGCGGCCTGAAGCAGCGCGTCACCGCCATCAACCTGTTCCTGAAGGACGTATACGGCGCCCAGGAATGCATCAAGGCCGGCATCATCCCGGCCGATCTCGTCTACCGGAACGCTCATTATCGTATGGAGATGCGCTCGTTCCGCGTGCCGCACGACCTCTACGTCCACATCGCCGGCATCGACATCGTGCGGACTGGCGAGAACGATTTCTTCGTCCTCGAAGACAATGCCCGTATCCCGTCCGGCGTCTCCTACATGCTAGAGAACCGGGAGGTGATGCTGCGCCTCTTCCCGGACCTGTTCTCCAAGCACCGGGTCGCCCCGGTGGAGAACTATCCGGACGCGCTGCTCGCCACCCTGCGCAGCCTCGCCCCGGTATCGGCCACCCGGGACCCCACGGTCGTGCTGCTGACCCCCGGCCGATACAATTCGGCCTTCTACGAGCACTCGTTCCTGGCCGACAAGCTCGGCGTCGAGCTGGTGGAGGCGTCCGACCTCTTCACCAAGGACGACGTGGTCTACATGCGCACCACAGAGGGGCCGCGCCGGGTCGACGTGATCTACCGCCGCCTCGACGACGACTTCCTCGATCCGCTGGTCTTCCGCCCGGATTCGGTTCTCGGCGTGCCGGGCCTGATGAATGCCTACGAACGCGGCTCCGTCACCCTCGCCAACGCTGTGGGGACCGGCATCTCCGACGACAAGGCAGTCTACAGCTACATGCCGGAGATCGTGAAGTTCTTCACCGGCGAGGAGCCGATCCTGCACAACGTGCCCACCTACCGCTGCCGCGAGAAGGATGCCTTCGCGTACGTGATGGACAATCTGGCGGACCTCGTGGTGAAGGAGGTCAACGGCTCGGGCGGCTACGGCATGCTGGTCGGCCCGCATGCGAGCAAGCGCGAGCTCGACGACTTCGCCAAGAAGCTGAAGCACGCTCCGGACGGCTTCATCGCCCAGCCGACCCTGTCGCTCTCCACCTGCCCGACCTTCGTCGCCTCCGGTGTCGCGCCGCGTCACGTCGATCTGCGCCCCTTCGTGCTCTGCGGTGCCGATCAGATCCGCATCGTGCCGGGCGGCCTGACCCGGGTCGCGCTCAAGGAGGGATCCCTGGTGGTCAATTCGAGCCAGGGCGGTGGTACGAAGGATACCTGGGTGCTCGACGCCTGAGGTTCATGACGTCCGGACGTTCCGCGGCGCGGACTTTGGGGTCCGCACGACTTGGCTGAAGACAGATGCTCTCCAGGACTGCCGACAACCTCTTCTGGCTCTCGCGCTACGTCGAGCGTGCCGACTTCGTCGCGCGCATCCTCGACGCGGCGCACCGGCTGGCCTCGCTGCCGACGAGCTACGGCGGCGGCGAGACCAATGAGTGGGAATCGGCGCTCGCCTCGGCGGGTGACCCGGATGCATTCAAGACCCATTACAGCGCGGTGAACGCCGACACGGTCTGCGACTTCCTGGCCTTCAGCCTGCACAACCCGTCGTCGATCCGCTCCTGCATCGAGGCGGCCCGCGAGAATGCCCGCTCGGTGCGCACCGCGCTCACCACCGAGATGTGGGACGCGATCAACGGCGCGTGGCTGGAACTGCGCAACTACGCCGGAAAGGACCTCAACCGCGACGAGTTCGGCCGCTTCCTCGACTGGGTGAAGACCGTCTCGCTGACCTTCGACGGCTCGGCCTTCCGGACGATGCTGCGCAACGACGCCTTCTGGTTCACCCGGCTCGGCACGGCGATCGAGCGCGCCGACAACACAGCCCGCATCCTCGACGTGAAGTACCAGATCCTCCTGCCGCACGACGAGACCGTGGGCGGCAGCCTCGACTACTTCCAGTGGACCACGATCCTGCGCGAAGTCTCCGCCTTCAATGCCTATCACTGGGTCTATCGCGAGAGCATCAAGCCGCTGCTCGTGGCGGACCTGCTGATGCTCAACAAACAGATGCCGCGCTCCTTCGCCAACTGCTATGGTGTGATCGTCGAGTATCTCGACCTCATCGCCGATGCTTATGGGCGTCGGGGTCCCAGCCAGCGGCTCGCCGGCAACATGCTGGCGAAGCTGGAGGCTGAAGATATCGACCGGGTGTTCGCCTCGGGACTGCACGAGTTCGTCGAGGCGTTCATCGCCGAGAACAACAAGGTGGGCGAGGCGATCGCCAAGCAGTATCTGGTCGGCTAGACCCTCAACCTGGATCTCGCATCCAGGACGGGGTGTAGTCTCTCGTTTATGCAGCATCGCTTCCGAAAGCCGGCAGCCACCTGTCGGGATGATGCTCTGAGGAAGACGGACAGGACGGCGCATGCGCATCCGCGTGGTCCACGAGACCATCTATACTTATGAGCAGCCGGCCCGCGGGCTCGTCCAGGTCCTGCGCCTGACACCGCGCGACCATGACGGGCAATACGTCCGGAGCTGGCGGATCGACACGACCGTCGACGGTCGGCTCACCGCCCGCGAGGACGGGTTCGGCAACATCGTCCACTGGTTCACCCCGGACGAGCCGTCCGATGCCCTCACCATCCGGGTTACCGGCGAGGTCGATACCGACGACACACACGGGGTCGTGCGCGGCACGGTGGAGCGCCTGCCGGATGAGTTTTACCTCCGCGACACGGATCTCTGCGCCGCGAGCCCGGATCTGCACGTCTTCGCCGAACGTGTTGCCACGAAGGGTGACGCCGCGCCGCTGGCCCTGCTCCATCGTTTGATGGGCGCCGTGCACCGGAGCGTGACCTACGCGCCGGGCCCGGCGGCCAATGGCGTCCCGGCCGGGCGGGCCTTCGCGGCCGGCCGAGGTGTCTGCCAGGATCTCGCCCATGTGTTCATCGCCGCTTCCCGCCATGTCGGCCTCCCGGCCCGGTACGTGGCGGGCTATCGTGCCCGCGACGACGGCCAGGCTGAGGTCGAGGCGCCGCACGGCTGGGCAGAGGCGCTTGTGCCGAACCTCGGCTGGGTGGCCTTCGACCCGTGTTTCGACGTCAGCCCATCGGAGAGCTACATCCGCGTCGCGACCGGACTCGACTATCTCGGGGCCGCGCCGATCCGTGGCAGCCGCACCGGCGGCGGCACCGAGACGCTGGACGTGAAGCTCCGGGTCGAGCAAGGCAGGGCCGCCGCCCAATCCTGATTTCCGAGACACCGGTCCGCCGGCCGCACGAGAGCCCGAAGACGATGACCTACTGCGTCGGTGTCCTGGTCGAGGAGGGGCTCGTGATGGTCGCCGACACCCGCACCAATGCGGGTCTCGACGACATCTCGACCTACCGGAAGCTCCACCACTTCAACGTGCCGGGCGAGCGGGTGATGATGCTGGCCTCGGCCGGCAACCTGTCGATCACGCAGTCGGTCCTGAGTTTGCTGCAGGAGGGCCTGCCCGGCGAGGGGGACGAGCCGGCACAGAAGCTCGTCGAGGCGCCGACCATGTTTCAGGCGGCGCAGCTCATCGGCCGGGCCATTCGGCGGGTGCGGTCGATCGAGCAGGACGGATTCGAGGCGGCCAACATCCGGTTCTCGATCTCGCTGCTGTTCGGCGGCCAGATCGGCGGCGGCGACATGCGGCTGTACCTGATCTACTCGGCCGGGAACTTCATCGAGTGCAGCACCGACGCGCCCTTCCTCCAGATCGGCGAGCATAAATACGGGAAGCCGATCCTAGACCGGGCGATGAAGTACGAGACCGACCTCTACGATGCCCTCAAGGTGAGCCTCGTGTCGATGGATTCGACCATGCGGTCGAACCTGGGGGTCGGCCTGCCGATCGACATCGCGGTCGCCCGCCGGAACGCGCTCAATCTCGAGGTGAACTACCGGATCGAGGCCGGCGAAGGCTATTTCCACGATCTGCGCGAGCGCTGGTCGGCGGCGCTGCGGGCGGCGCACCGGGCAATCCCGCGGCCGCCCTACGGGCCGTCGGACAAGTAGGATTTAGGCCCTCGGACGAACGTGCGGCCTCGACTCCAATCCGTACCCGCATCCAGAGGTGCGGTGGACCCTCCTCGAGAGAGGGCTCCCTCGAGGCCTTCTGCCCTGCGGCATCTCCGGATGAGGGTTTGGGTTGGACGATTCGGGTTCCTCGTCGGAGACGATCGGGACCTTCAGGACCAAGCTCCGCTCCAGGCCTTCAGAAGTACCCCAGTGACGCCGACCGGATCGTCGGCGCGCATCAGGCCACCCATGAGAGCGATTCCCGCCGCGCCCGCCGCGCGGCATTCCGCGACCCGTTCCGCGTCGATGCCGCCGAGAGCCACCACCGGAAGATCGGACTCCCGCGCCGCCGCGAGGCCGTCCGGACCGAGCGCCGGGCCGTAGCCCGGCTTGCTGGCCGTGGCATAGATCGGGCTGAGGGTTACGTAATCTGCGCCCGCGGCCGCTGCCCGGGCGGCTTCCTGGGGGGTGTGGGCCGACACCCCGATCAGAGCCACCTCCCCAAGCACCGCCCGCGCCGCTGCGATCGCCTCCGGACCCGAGGCGCCGCCGAGATGCACGCTGTCGGCGCCGAGGGCACGCGCCAGCGCGACGTCGCCGCCCACCGTCAGGACTCCGCCAGCGGCCCGCACGCGCTCGGCCACGCTCTCGCCGAGGCGTCTGCGCGCCTCCGGCTCCAGGTCGCGGTCGCGGAACCAGATCCAGCGGCCGCCACCCTCCAGGATCGCCCGGACGGTCTCGGCGAGCGGCCGCGCATGCCCGTGCCGGTCCGTCACCGCCAGGAGCGGTGACGGCAGCACCCTCACGAGCCGACGAGGCCGAGCTGCGGGCTCGAGGGCTCGGCACGACCGCGGCGCGGGATCCGGCCCGCCAGATGCGCGTCGCGGCCCGCCTCGACGGCCCGCCGCATGGCGCGGGCCATCCGCACCGGGTCGTCCGCCTTGGCCACCGCGGTGTTGATCAGGCAGGCGGAGGCGCCGAGCTCCATGGCGATCACGGCGTCCGAAGCGGTGCCGATTCCCGCATCGACCACCACCGGCACATTGGCCCGGCGGCAGATCAGCTCGAGGTTGGCCGGATTGGCGATGCCCATGCCGGACCCGATCAGCGAGCCCATGGGCATCACCGCGGCGCAGCCGAGGTCCTCCAGACGCTGGCAGACGATCGGATCGTCGTTGCAGTAGGGCAGCACCACGAAGCCGTCATCCACGAGGTGGCGGCAGGCCTCGATCAGCTCTGCGACATCCGGGTAGAGCGTCTCGCGGTCCCCGATCACCTCGACCTTGATCCAGTTGGTGTCGAGCGCCTCCCGGGCAAGCTCGGCGGTCATGATCGCGTCCCGGGCGGTCTCGCAGCCGGCGGTGTTCGGCAGGAACCGCTTGTCCTTCAGGATCTTCACCGTGTCGGAGCCGTGGCCCTGGAGCGAGACCCGTCGGATCGAGGCGGTCACCACATCGGCGCCGCTCGCCTGGACGGCGTCGCGCATGATCGCCTGCGTCGGATAGCCGGCAGTGCCGATGAACAGCCGGGACGACAGCCTCACTCCGGCGATGGTGAGGCTGTCATCCCCGTTTTCGGGGTGCAGCGGCGTGACGGTGGTGTCCATGCTCAACCTCCCTGCATGGCGCGGACGATCTCGACGCGGTCGCCGTCGGCGATCGGGGTCTCTCCCCAATCCCGGCGGCGCAACACGCGGCCGTTCAGCGCGATGGCGACCCCCTGCGGGCTCTCGATGCCGCTCTCCTCCGCCTCAATGCGGAACAGGGCGTCGATGGTCTCGGCTTCCCGCTCGCGCGGTTCGCCGTTGATGAAGAGTCTCATGCCGAGGCCCTCCGGGGCTCCGGACGCGCGAACCGCGCCCGAGTGAACGGACGGGCGACTTCCGGGAGCGCCCCGTCCGTCACCAGCCCGGCCACGGCATCGGCGGTGACCGGGGCGAGCAGATAGCCGTTGCGGTGGTGACCCGTGGCGGCGACCAGACCCGGCGCGAGCGTGTCGATGATCGGCGCGTCGTCGTCCGAGGTGGGGCGGTAGCCGCTCCACACCGCCTCGACCTCCATCTCCTCGATCCCAGGCAGCACCCGCCGCGCGCCTTCCAGCAGCGCGTAAAGGCCGCCGGCGGTGACCCCCGGCCGGAAGCCGCAATCCTCCACCGTGGCCCCGACGATGAGCTGCCCATCGCTCTTCGGGGCCATGTGGACCTGCTCGGTCCAGACCATGCGGCCGAGCGTTCCGGTGCGGGCGGTGGTGCGCAGGGCGAGGGACTGCCCCTTCAGGGGGCGCACCGGCAGGGCGAGGGCCTCCGGCAGCAGGCCACTCTCCCCGCTCCAGGCGCCGGAGGCGAGAATGACGGTCTCAGCCGCGACGCCGCGATTCCCGGCGCGAACGCCCGTCACGCGACCCCCCGACCAGTCGAGGGCGGTCACGGCAGTCCGCTCCACCACGGCAACGCCGGCCCGCCGGCAGGCTTCGGCCAGAGCACCCATGACGAGGCGCGGATCGACCTGATGGTCGAGTGGGCAATGGACCCCCGCCGTCACCGAGGGGCGCAGGCCCGGTTCCAGGCGCCGCACCTCGCTGCCCGGTAGCCAGGTCGCGTCGAGGCCGGAGCGGCGCTGCAGGTCGTAGCGGAAGCGCAGACGCTCGACCTCGTCGCGGCCGACGGCGAGGACGAGGGTGCCATCGGGGCGATAATCGATCGCAAGACCCGCATCCGCTTCCAGTTCGTCGCGGAAAACCGGCCAACGCCGGAGCGAGGCGAGGGCGAGGGGCAGCAGGGGATCGGAGCCGGGCTCGTGCTCGGCGGCCGGTGCCAGCATGCCGGTGGCCGCGAGGCTCGCGCCCGCCCCGACCGTCTCCCGCTCCAGGACAACGACAGAGCGGCCCGCGCGGGCCAGCCGCCAAGCGGTGGACAGCCCGATCAGGCCGCCGCCGATAACGGCGATGTCGGCCCGCGCCGGCAGGCTCGCATACGTGGGGTTGCCGTCCGGGCTGCGGCGACGTCCGATCGGTGACTCTGGGCGGTCCAAGGGCACGCGCAACTCCGCGGGGTTCCGTCGCGGAGATCGGGCCGTCTGCTTCGGTGAGAAGCTGTGGCCGGCCCTTAAGGCGGCCGCGGTCCAATCCCTACGCCGGTATGAGCCGGATCAGGTTCGAAGGATTTCCGCGCCGCAGGTCCTGACGGACGTGCCAGCGGTTTCTCAGCCCCTTGCCGGGGATCTCCCTGGAACGGTCACAGATTTGGTCCGCCGCACGCCGTCGGTCAACCCCGCCGGCGCCCGGGCTCGCTTGCCCGCACGACAATCGATCGGTTGCGGTCACCGCCTGGACACCAGTTCGGACGAAATCCCGCGTGCGCACGCGACAGCTGGGCACAGAGCACGATCCCTTCATGGCTCGTCGGCCTCATTCCCCCATCGCTCACTCGGAGGCGGGACGTCGTGCGCACAATTCTGGTCCTCTGCACGATCGGCTTCCTGTCAGCCGCCGCTGTGCAGAAGCTGCGGGACCGGCTGTCGCCCGATCCGGTTGCGCCGTTCGCGACCCGCATGTCGACTCCGGACGGGCCGGCCCTCGCCGGCGTCGCGCTTCAGGCGGGGCGCGGCGGCCATTTCTTCGTGAATGCCCTGCTGGACGGCCGCTCTCTCCCGATGATGGTGGATACCGGCGCGACCCATTGCGCCTTCTCGGAGGAGGATGCCGCCCGGATCGGGATACGGGTCGGACCGGCCGATTTCACGCGTGTCTGGAACACGGCGAACGGGACGGTGCGGGTAGCACCGATCCGGATCGGGATTGTGCAAATCGGATCGATCACCGTTCACGACGTC
Source organism: Methylobacterium sp. CM6257 (assembly GCF_054611515.1). Taxonomy (NCBI): domain Bacteria; kingdom Pseudomonadati; phylum Pseudomonadota; class Alphaproteobacteria; order Hyphomicrobiales; family Methylobacteriaceae; genus Methylobacterium; species Methylobacterium sp. CM6257. The sequence goes on along the minus strand of NZ_CM137735.1, from coordinate 2,014,883 downwards.
GAGGCGGTGGTGATTCCGCGTGGCCGCCTGTCCACCAATCTTCTGGGCATGTCGTTTCTGAGCCGTCTCCGCGACTTCAGCGTCACCGGGACGACGCTGACGTTGCGGGGCTGATCGCGCTCAGTTCGGATTGCGCGGGCGCAGGAACTTCGGGCGGAACACCGCCATGGGCTCCTGAAAGCCGCTGAGCCTGTGCTCACCCAGTGGGATCGGATCGCCCCAGAGGAAGTCGACGAAGGGCTTCGACATCAGCAGCGGCTCGCCCAAGGCACGGTTCAGCTGCGCGAGGCGGCTCGCCAAGTTCACGTCCCGCCCGATCACCGTGAAGTCGAGCCGCGAGCCCGACCCCACATTGCCGTAGGCAGCCTCGCCGTGATGGAGCGCGATGCCGGCGGCTACCGGCACGGGGAACTGGTGGAGGGCGTTGGCCTCGTCGAGGGCCGCTAGCGCGTGCTGGGCTGCCGTGAGCGCCCCCTTAGCCGCCCCGCCGAGATCGTCGCCGGATTCGCGAAAGATCGCCAGCAGGCCGTCGCCGAGATACTTCAGGACCTCGCCGCCCTCCCGCTCGATGGGGGGCACAAGGCAGTCGAAGAACACGTTGAGCAGGCCCACCACCTCCTCGGGCGTCATGTCGGCGGAGGTGCGGGTGTAGTCGCGCATGTCGGCGAACAGGATCGCCGAGCGGATCCGCGTCACCTGCCCCCGGCGGATGTCGCCCGCCAGGATCGCCCGGTGCGGCTCGTCGCCGACATAGAGCCGCAGCACATGGTCAAGCTGCTTGTTGAGGACGCGCATCTCCATCACGGCGGCGAGCGCCGGCATGACGAAGCGCAGGATCGCGATGTCATCGTCACCGAAGCCCTCCGGCGAGCGGGTCGCGAAGGTGATGCCGTTCTTCGTGCCGTTGGTGAAGAACAGCGGCGCCACGACGTAGCCAGTATAGCCGCCGGCCTTCAGGTCCGGGATGATCGCGTAGGCATCGTCCGGGGTCTCTGCGAGATCGAGGATCAGCCAGTCCCCGGTTTCGTGGACCGTGTGGAACGGGCTGTTGAGGTAGGCGTCCGTCGAGCGGGCGCCGTGCGGGAACAGTCGGACGGTGGTGCCGCCGTCCCGTGTCCAGATCCGGCCGACGCCGGCATATTCCGAATGCAGGGTGTCGATGGCCGTGGACGCCCGATCGACCGGAACGCCGATGGCGATCAGCCTCTCGGCGAGCCCCGCCAGCATATCCTCCGCGTTCGGCATCCGGGCACCCTCGCCCAGCAGCCAGTCACGGATGCCGACCGAGGGTTGCAGCGCCCCGAAGGGAACGTCGTCGGCCTCCGAGCCGTCCGCGAAGGCCGTCGGCAATCCGGGCGTTGACGGGCGGCGTTCGAGCATGGCGCCAGATGGGATGCCGCGGGGCGCCGATGCCACGCGGTTGACGGGAAAGCGCCGCGGCGTCGACCGCGGCGGGGGCTCAGTTGTCCAGGAAGCTCCTGAGCTTCCGGCTGCGCGAGGGGTGCTTCAGCTTGCGCAGCGCCTTCGCCTCGATCTGGCGGATGCGCTCCCGGGTCACCGAGAACTGCTGACCCACCTCCTCAAGGGTGTGGTCGGTGTTCATGCCGATGCCGAAGCGCATGCGCAGCACACGCTCCTCGCGTGGGGTGAGCGAGGCGAGCACCCGCGTTGTGGTCTCGCGCAGGTTCGACTGGATCGCCGCGTCGATCGGCAGGACGACGTTCTTGTCCTCGATGAAGTCACCGAGATGGCTGTCCTCCTCGTCGCCGATCGGCGTCTCGAGGGAGATCGGCTCCTTGGCGATCTTCAGGACCTTGCGGACCTTCTCCAGCGGCATGGCCAGCTTCTCGGCCAGCTCCTCCGGGGTCGGCTCGCGGCCGATCTCGTGCAGCATCTGGCGCGAGGTCCGGACGATCTTGTTGATCGTCTCGATCATGTGCACCGGGATGCGGATCGTGCGGGCCTGGTCGGCGATCGAGCGGGTGATCGCCTGCCGGATCCACCACGTGGCGTAGGTCGAGAACTTGTAGCCGCGCCGGTACTCGAACTTGTCCACGGCCTTCATCAGGCCGATGTTGCCCTCCTGGATCAGGTCCAGGAACTGCAGGCCGCGGTTCGTGTACTTCTTGGCGATGGAGATCACGAGGCGCAGGTTCGCCTCGATCATCTCCTTCTTGGCCTGCCGGGCCTCGCGCTCGCCCTTCTGGACCATGTTGACGATACGGCGGTACTCGCCGATCTCCAGGCCCGTCTCGGAGGCGAGATCGAGGATCTGGGCGCGCAGCTCCCCGACCTGCCGCGAACCCTTCTCGACCAGGTTCTTCCAGCCCTTGCCGCCGAGCGTCCCGACGCGCTCCATCCAGTTCGGATCGAGCTCGTAGCCCTGATAGTGCCGCAGGAACTCGTCACGGGCCACGCCGTGGCTCTCGGCGAAGCGCATCAGCCGGCCTTCGTGGCCGATCAGCTGCTTGTTGATCGAGTAGAGCTGACCGACCAGCGCCTCGATGCGGTTGTTGTTGAGCGACAGGGACTTCACGTCGGCGACGACGATGTCCTTCAGCTCGGCCTGCTTCTGGTCCTGGTCCGGGGTGTTCTGCTCGCCTGCTGCTTTCCGCTCGGTCCCCTCAGTCTGGAACTTGCGCAGCTTGCGATAGTTCGCCGCGATCGCGTCGAAGGTCTCCAGGACCCGCGGCTTGATCTCGGCCTCCATCGCGGCAAGCGAGACGTTGTTCTCGAGATCGTCCTCGTCGTCGCCGCCCTCCGGGGGGGCCGGCGGCTCGCCGTCCTCGGACCCCTCCTCGCCCTCGCCGAGCTGCGGCGCGTTCTTGCCGTCCGGGCCGGCATAGGTCGCTTCGAGATCGATGATGTCGCGCAGGAGGACCTTGCCCTCCACGAGCTCGTCCCGCCAGATGATGATCGCCTGGAAGGTGAGCGGACTCTCGCAGAGACCCGCGATCATCGCTTCGCGGCCAGCCTCGATGCGCTTGGCGATGGCGATCTCGCCTTCGCGGGAGAGCAGCTCCACCGAGCCCATCTCGCGCAGGTACATGCGCACCGGATCGTCGGTGCGGTCCGTCGGCTCCTTGGTGGTCGTGGTGACCGCGACGGCGCGCGTCGGCGCGACTTCGGCGACCTCGCCGCCCTCGGCCTCCTCTTCCTCCCCGTCAGCAGACTTCTCGCCGGCAGCCTCGTCGGTCTCCTCGGCCTCAACGACGTTGATGCCCATCTCGGAGAGCTGCGACAGCACGTCCTCAAGCTGGTCTGGGTCGGACTGGCCCTCGGGCAGGACCTCGTTGACCTCCTCGTAGGTCACATAGCCGCGCTTCTTGGCGAGCTTGACCATTCGCTTGACCGAAGCATCCGTCAGGTCGAGGAGCGGCCCGTCGGTCTGCTGCTCGGGGGCAGCGTCCGTCTCGTCCCGTTCCGTTGCCTTCGTCGCCATGATCAGCCTATTGTTTCGCATGAGGCGCGCTGCGGGGGCCGGGGAAGGCCGCACCACGCTGTCGGCGCCACTGTATGAGTACGGCGCCGGATCGCTCCGTTCGCCTTGAGTCGTCGGTTTCCGTATGCAAGCCTGAGGCTTGACCGATTGTTAACTATGGCGGGACGCTGCCCTCCGCCACCGCCATCGCACAGCCCTCATGCGGCAGTCGAGTCGCTCGACGCCGGTACGTCGGCTTCAGCCTCGGCGGCGATGACGGTTTCAAGCCTCGCCTTCACTTCGCAGAGCCATGCCCATCCGGCATCGGTCGGATCGTTCTCAAACGCCTGCCGTGCTTCGCGAAGTTCGCTATGTAGCGCTCCTGCCTGCCGGTGCAAGATCATCGCCTGTCTGAGCGCGTCTGCGCGATGCGCAGGGTCCGCATGCGGAGCCAGGGTTGTACGATCCCGCGAGCGGGCAAGGGCGAGGATTCGGTCGGCTGCCGCTGTGAGTCCGGCGCGGGTGATGCGATTCTGCAACAGCTCGGCGTCGGTTCGCTCGTCCTCGGCCGCACAGGCGAGGAGGACGGACAGGAGCGCCCGGGCATCGGGGTCCTCGAAATCGAGGTCCGCGATCTCGTCGCCGAATTCCGCGATCATCTCGGGATGCGCCAGGAGCGTGCCGGTGATCACCGCCTCGCGCACCGGCGCGGCGCCGGAAAAGCCCGCCGAAGCCGTCACCGAGGGGCTCGGACTTCCGGTGATGCGCGGTGAGACCGGCTCGCCGGGCCGGACGAAGCGTCCTCGGCTCCGGGCACTTGGCGCCGCGGGTCGCGCGCCATTGCGCGGCGACAAGCTCCGCAGCCGCTCCTCGATCTCGTCGCGGTAATAGCGCCGCACGGTCTCGTCACGGATCGTGGCGACGGTGTTACGCAGCGTCTGAGCGAGGCCCGCGCGCCGCTCGGGTGTATCGGCGGACCCGGTTTCTACCGCCCGTCGCCAGAGCAGTTCCGAGAGCGGGAGCGCCGCCGACAGCACTTGGTCGATCGCCGAGGGGCCGCCGGATCGCAGAAGGTCGTCGGGATCCTGGCCGCCGGGCAGCAGGGCGATCCGGAGGGAGCGCCCCGGCTCGAGGAGCGGCAGCGCGAGGTCGAGAGCCCGGAACGCGGCCCGCTGGCCGGCCTTGTCGCCGTCGAAACACAGGATCGGCTCGTCTGCGTGGCGCCAGAGCAAACCGAGCTGCTCCTCGGTCAGCGCCGTGCCGAGCGGCGCCACCGTCTCCGGATGACCGGCGAGCGCCATGGCGATGACGTCGACATAGCCCTCCACGGCGATAATCGAGCCCCGCTCATGAGCGGCTTTCCGGGCGTCGTGCAGGTTGTAGAGCGTGCGGCCCTTGTGGAAGAGCGGCGTCTCCGGCGAGTTCAGGTACTTGGCGCGCACGTCCTTGGCCAGCGCCCGGCCGCCGAAGGCCACGACCCGGCCGCGGGTATCGGTGATCGGGAACATCACCCGGTCGCGGAAATAGTCGTACGGGACCGAGACCCCCTCTCCTGCGGCGAGCAGCCCCAGTTCGATCATCAGCGCCTTGTCGACGCCCCGGCCGGCAAGGTGATCCCGCAGGGCGTAACGCTCGCCCGGTGCGTAGCCCAGGCGGAACCGCTGCTGGACCTCACGGCCGAGAGCGCGGCGTTCGAGATAGGCGCGCGCCTCGCTGCCCTGCGCGGATTGGAGCCGCTCCTCGAACCAGGAAGCGGCCATCTCCATTACCTCGATGGCGCCGGCGCGCTTGGTCTCGGAGGCGCGGTGATCCTCGGTGGGAGCCGGCAGGCTCACGCCCGCCTCCCCGGCCAGCCGCTCGACCGCCTCAGGGAAGCTCAGCCCCTCCGTCTCCATGAGGAAGGTGAAGATGTCGCCGTGCTTCGACGACGAGAAACAGTGATAGAACTGCTTCTGGTCATTCACGTAGAAGGACGGCGTCTTCTCGGCGTTGAACGGCGACAGGCCGCGCCATTCACGGCCGGCCTTCTTGAGCTGGACCCGCCGTCCGACCACGGAGGAGGCCGGCAGCCGGGCACGGATCTCGTCCAGAATATGGGGCGGGTAGCGCACGGGGCCTGGGGTGGGTTGCGTGAACCGCCAGCTATAGCGCGGCGCACGTACCGGAGTCCCTCGCCTGCCCGGAAAGAGGCGGGGGATTGCGGGGAGAGCCTCAGCCCTTGGCCGCCAGAGCCGCCTTCACCAAGCCGCTCGCCTTGCCGAAATCCATGCGGCCCGCGAAGGTGCCCTTGAGGGCTCCGATCACCCGGCCCATGTCCTTCGGCCCGGCGGCGCCGGTCTCCAGGATCGCCGCCTCGACGGCCGCCTTCATCTCGGTCTCGTCCATCTGCTTCGGCAGGAAGCTCTCGATGATCGCGATTTCGGCGCGCTCGTTGCCGGCGAGTTCCGGGCGCCCGCCCTGCTCGTAGACGGCGGCCGATTCGGTGCGCTGCTTGATCATCTTCTGGAGCAGCGACAGGATCTCCTCGTCGGAGATCGGCTCCTTGCCGTTGCCGCGGGCCTCGATGTCCTTGTCCTTGAGGGCGGCCTGGATCATCCGCACGGTGGCGAGTCGATCCTTGTCGCCGGCCTTCATGGCCTCCTTCATCTCGGTGGTGAATCGTGCGCGCAGCATCTCGATGAGCCTTACCAAGGGTGGAAACGGGGGGCTGGCCTGCGGTTTGCGGGTCTTGAGCCTCGACGACCACAGAGCCACATTGACCCCATCGCGGGCCGCTCGCTAAGAGCGCCGCACACGATCATGCCGCCAGCCGAGAGCGCCGCAATCCGGCGCCTGCCTTCGGCCGGACATAAGCGAGACTCGCCCGATGCTGCAAGACGTCGCCGCGCATGCCCCCGAGCATGCTCCCGAGCCCTGGGCGGAGCCCGTCGCCACGGCTCTGCTTGTCCTGGCCGACGGAACCGTCCTGGAAGGTTTCGGCATCGGGCAGACGGGAATCGCCGACGGCGAGGTCTGCTTCAACACGGCGATGACCGGCTATCAGGAAATCCTGACGGACCCGTCCTATGCCGGGCAGATCGTCACCTTCACATTCCCGCATATCGGCAATGTCGGCACCAACGACGAGGATCTGGAGAGCCTGGAAGCGGCACCGGCCTCCGGCGTACGCGGCACTGTGATCGCCTCGGCCGTAACGAACCCGTCGAACTGGCGCTCGTCGTCGCATCTCGACGGCTGGCTCAAGGCCCGCGGCATCGTCGGCATCACGGGCGTCGACACGCGCGCGCTGACCGCCCGCATCCGCGACCAGGGCATGCCCAACGCCGTGATCGCCAATGACCCGGAAGGCAGGTTCGACCGGGAGGCCCTGAAGGCGCGCGCCGCGGCTCTGGCTCCGATGGAGGGGCTCGATCTCGTGCCGCCCGTGACGAGCCGCACGCGCTCGGAATGGTCCGAGACCGTGTGGGCGCTCGGCAATGGCTACGGCAAGCGCGCACCCGGCCAGGGCCTGAAGGTCGTGGCGATCGATTACGGGGTGAAGCGCAACATTCTGCGGCTCCTCGCCCAGGCGGGCTGCGACGTCACCGTGGTTCCGGCTACCACCAGCGCCGAGGAAATCCTGGCGATGAGGCCGGACGGCGTGTTCCTGTCAAACGGCCCCGGCGACCCTGCCGCCACCGGCGCTTATGCGGTGCCGGTGATCCGTAAGCTGCTGGACGAGAAGATGCCGACCTTCGGTATCTGCCTCGGGCACCAACTCATGGGGCTCGCCCTCGGCGGCCGCACCGTAAAGATGGGCCAGGGCCATCACGGCGCGAATCATCCGGTGAAGGACAAGACCACCGGCAAGGTCGAGATCGTCTCGATGAACCACGGTTTTGCGGTGGATCCGGACAGCCTGCCGGAGACGGCCGTGGAGACCCACGTGTCGCTCTTCGACGGCTCGAATTGCGGTCTCACCCTGACCGACCGTCCGGCCTTCTCGGTGCAGCACCACCCGGAGGCCTCGCCCGGCCCGCGCGACAGCCACTACCTGTTCGAGAGGTTCGTCACGCTGATGCGTTCGGGCGCTCCGGAGACGGGCAAGCAGGCCTGACCGGTGTGAGGCACCCTGGGCGGCGCAATCCCAATCGGGCCGCGCCGGGGCCATAAATTCCGCCGAATCGGACGGCTAAAGAGATCCCACGACGGCCCCTGAACGGCGGCGCATCCGCGTCCGCCGACGGCGGCTCCGTCGCAGGGGATTGCCGGATGACCATCGACGAGGCGCGCGACGATTTCTCCCGCCTGCACCGTACCTTCACGTTCCACCTCGGCGTCGCGGCCGGCCTGTCCTGGCTGACAGCCCTCTACGCCGCCTTCTACGCCCCCTGGGTGCGTAACATCCGGGCGCTGATCGATCCGACCGCCGGCTTCGACCGCGTCGAGAGCACGGTCTCGTATCTGTTCGCCATGCCGGCCGTTCTGGCCCTGGCTTGGGTGTCGCTGTACTTCGGTCGCGAGACCCTGCGCCGCGCGCAGACGCTATCGAACGTCGCCCTGGAGTTCGCGGCCGCCGCCGTCGTGGCGTTCGGGGTGTTCTATCTCTCCATCGACCGCGCCATGGCTGCGCTCCACGCCGGTTTCTGAAAAGGGGTGGCGAGCGCCACCCCGCCTGCCCGGCGCACTGCACCTTCTCGAACAGCGGCTCGAAATGCTTGGCGGCCGGCTTGTTGTGCTGAGCCGCCCGGACTCCTCCAGGTTCTGCTTCCTATCTCCGACCTATTTTGAACCGACCATGCTCAATGCATGATGACGGGTGGCGACTTCTCGAAGCCGAAGCGCCCCGAATTTTCACGGAGCGCGATCTGCTCTTTCGCCGGCCAGGAGCTTGAAGGTCGGCACGCCTGCAGGCGGCGGCGAATCGGGCGTATCTACCGGGCGCCAGAGCCTTGCGATCCGCGAGGGGCCGCGACGGGTTGCGGCGAAATCTCAGGCATAACGCAGAAGAGATCCCCGTCGGAAACCGAACCGGAGGCCATGCAGTGGCTGCGCGTCCAGGTTGCGGATGCGGCCCGGCCTTCTCCCGGCCTTCCAATGAGCCCGCCGCCCGTGTAAACGCGGGGCTCAACGACAATCCCGCCACGCGCGTCCGGGAGCACGGCTGAGACGAGCCGTGCCCGATCGGGCGCGCTTGGCCTGAGAAGGCCGCAGATGCCCAAGCGCACCGACATCTCCTCGATCCTGATCATCGGTGCGGGTCCGATCATCATCGGACAGGCCTGCGAGTTCGACTATTCCGGGACCCAGGCCTGCAAGGCACTCCGCGAGGAGGGCTACCGGATCGTCCTGGTCAACTCGAATCCCGCGACCATCATGACCGATCCGGACATGGCGGACGCGACCTATGTCGAGCCGATCACGCCCGAGATCGTCGCCAAGATCATCGAGAAGGAGCGCCCGGACGCGATCCTGCCGACCATGGGCGGACAGACGGCGCTCAACTGCGCGCTCTCGCTGCAGAAGATGGGCGTACTCGCCAAGTACGGCGTGCAGATGATCGGCGCCACTGCGGAAGCCATCGACAAGGCCGAGGACCGGAGCCTGTTCCGCGACGCCATGACCAAGATCGGGCTCGACACCCCGAAATCGGCACTCGCCAATGCCTCTGCCGCCAAGAAGGCCGACCGCGAGAAGTACCTCGCCGAGGTTGCGCGCATCGAATCCGCCAACACCGATCCGGAGGCGCGCCGGGTCGCCCTTGCGGCCTTCGAGAAGAGCTGGACGGCCGGCGAGACCGACCGGCGCAAGCGCTACGGCGAGCACGCCCTGGGTCAGGCCCTGATCGCGCTGGCCGAGGTCGGCCTGCCGGCGATCATCCGCCCCTCCTTCACCATGGGCGGCACCGGCGGCGGCATCGCCTACAACCGCGAGGAGTTCCTCGACATCGTCGAGCGCGGCATCGATGCCTCGCCGACCAACGAGGTGCTGATCGAGGAGAGCGTGCTCGGCTGGAAGGAGTACGAGATGGAGGTCGTCCGCGACCGGAACGACAACTGCATCATCGTCTGCTCCATCGAGAACATCGACCCGATGGGCGTCCATACCGGCGACTCCATCACCGTCGCCCCCGCGCTGACGCTCACCGACAAGGAATACCAGGTGATGCGCGACGCCTCCCTCGCGGTGCTCCGCGAGATCGGCGTCGAGACCGGCGGCTCGAACGTGCAGTTCGCGATCAACCCCGAGAACGGGCGCATGATCGTGATCGAGATGAACCCGCGCGTGTCGCGCTCCTCGGCGCTCGCCTCGAAGGCCACCGGCTTCCCGATCGCCAAAGTCGCGGCCAAGCTCGCGGTCGGCTACACGCTCGATGAGATCGCCAACGATATCACCGGCGGCGCGACCCCGGCCTCCTTCGAGCCGACGATCGACTACGTCGTCACCAAGATCCCGCGCTTCGCCTTCGAGAAGTTCCCGGGTGCCGAGCCGACGCTGACCACCGCCATGAAGTCGGTGGGTGAGGCCATGGCGATCGGCCGCTGCTTCGCCGAATCGCTGCAGAAGGCGCTCCGCTCCCTGGAGACGGGGCTGACCGGTCTCGACGACATCGAGATCGAGGGCCTCGGCAAGGGCGATGACCACAACGCCATCAAGGCGGCGATCGGCACCCCGACCCCGGACCGACTCCTGAAGGTGGCGCAGGCCCTGCGGCTCGGCGTCAGTCACGAGCAGGTCTACGCCTCCTGCAAGATCGATCCGTGGTTCCTGGAGCAGCTGCAGGCGATCATCGACTTGGAGAACCGGGTGAAGGCCCACGGTCTGCCGGGCACCGCGGGCGCCTTCCGCCAGCTCAAGGCCGCCGGCTTCTCGGATGCGCGTCTCGCGGTGCTGGCAGGCGTCGAGGAGGCCGAGGTGCGCGCCAAGCGCCGGGCGCTCGCCGTGCGCCCGGTCTTCAAGCGGATCGACACCTGCGCGGCCGAGTTCAAGTCGCCCACCGCCTACATGTACTCGACCTACGTGGCCCCCTTCGCCGGTGCGGTGGTGGACGAGGCGCAGCCCTCGGACCGCAAGAAGGTCGTGATCCTCGGCGGTGGCCCGAACCGGATCGGCCAGGGCATTGAGTTCGACTATTGCTGCTGCCACGCCTGCTTCGCGCTCTCGGACGCGGGCTACGAGACCATCATGGTCAACTGCAACCCGGAGACGGTCTCGACCGACTACGACACCTCCGACCGGCTCTACTTCGAGCCGCTCACCGCCGAGGACGTGCTGGAGATCATTGAGACCGAGCGGCAGGCCGGCACCCTGCACGGCGTCATCGTGCAGTTCGGCGGCCAGACCCCGCTGAAGCTCGCCCGCGCCCTCGAGGCCGCCGGGGTACCGATTCTCGGCACCTCGCCCGACGCCATCGACCTCGCCGAGGACCGCGATCAGTTCAAGCGGCTCCTCGACAAGCACGGGCTGAAGCAGCCGAAGAACGGCATCGCCTACTCGGTGGAGCAGAGCCGGCTGGTCGCCGCCGATCTCGGGCTGCCCTTCGTGGTGCGTCCCAGCTACGTGCTGGGTGGCCGCGCCATGGCGATCATCCGCGACGAGACGCAGTTCGCCGACTACCTCCTCGACACCCTGCCGAGCCTGATCCCGTCCGAGGTGAAGGCCCGCTACCCGAACGACAAGACAGGCCAGATCAACACGGTGCTGGGCAAGAACCCCCTCCTGTTCGACCGCTACCTGTCGGATGCGGTCGAGGTGGACGTCGATGCGGTCTGCGACGGCACGGACGTGTTCATCGCCGGCATCATGGAGCACATCGAGGAGGCGGGCATCCATTCCGGCGATTCGGCCTGCTCCCTGCCGCCGCGCTCGCTCTCGCCCGAGATCATGGCCGAGCTGGAACGGCAGACGAAGGCCATGGCGCTGGCCCTGAACGTCGTCGGCCTCATGAACGTGCAGTACGCCATCAAGGACGGCACCATCTACGTCCTGGAAGTGAACCCCCGTGCCTCCCGGACCGTGCCCTTCGTGGCCAAGGTCATCGGCGAGCCGATCGCCAAGATCGCGGCGCGGATCATGGCGGGCGAGACGCTCTCGGCCTTCGGTCTCAAACCGAAGACCCTGCCGCACATCGCCGTGAAGGAGGCGGTCTTCCCGTTCGCCCGCTTCCCGGGCGTCGATGTGCTGCTCGGGCCGGAGATGCGCTCCACCGGCGAGGTGATCGGGCTGGATGCAAGCTTCGGCGTCGCCTTCGCCAAGAGCCAGCTCGGCTCGGGGACTCAGGTCCCGAAGGCGGGCGCGGTGTTCGTCTCGGTGCGGGATGCCGACAAGGCCCGCATCCTGCCGACCATGAAGCTCCTGTCCGATCTCGGCTTCTCGATCCTGGCGACCGGCGGCACGCAGCGCTATCTGGTTGAGAGCGGCGTCCCCGCCGAGCGGATCAACAAGGTCCTCGAAGGCCGACCGCATATCGTCGACGCAATCAAGAACGGCGGGATCCACCTCGTCCTGAACACCACCGAGGGCGCGGGGGCCTTGTCGGACTCGCGCTCCCTCCGGCGCGCGGCCCTCTTGCATAAGGTGCCGTATTACACCACTCTGGCCGGCGCGATGGCAGCGGCCGAGGGGATCAAGGCCTATCTAGAAGGCGATCTCAAGGTCCGCGCGTTGCAGGAATACTTTGCGGCCTGAGCCTCAGGGTCCCGCTGACTTTATCTCGTGGCCCGGAGAGAGTGCTGCACTCTCGGCCGGGCCTCTTCATTGTGGCGCGAGACGATGACGATAGACAAGGTTCCGATCACGGTCCGCGGCTTCGCAGCCCTCGAGGAGGAGCTGAAGCACCGGCAGCAGGTGGAGCGCCAGCGCATCATCCAGGCGATCGCTGAGGCGCGCGCGCTTGGTGACCTGTCGGAGAACGCGGAGTATCACGCCGCCAAGGAAGCGCAGTCCCACAACGAGGGCCGCGTCATGGAGCTCGAGAGCATGATCGCGCGCGCCGAGATCATCGATGTTTCGAAGCTCTCCGGCAACAAGATCAAGTTCGGCGCCACCGTGAAGCTCGTCGACGAGGACACGGAGGAGGAGAAGACCTACCAAATCGTCGGCGAGCCTGAGGCCGACGTGCGGTCAGGCCGCGTCTCGATCACTTCCCCGATCGCCCGCGCCCTGATCGGCAAGGGGGTCGGCGACACCGTCGAGGTCACGACGCCCGGCGGCGGCAAGTCCTACGAGGTCGTCGCCGTGCAGTACGGCGCCTGAACCCAATGCGTCCACGTTTCTGGGGCCGGCTCGCCGGCCTGCTCCTCGGTGCCGTCGCGGGATCCGCGGCGGCGAGCGATTTCCCGCCGACCCCGGTCTTCTCCGACGTCCGGGTCGACGTGCGGCCGCTCCTCGACAAGGGCGCGGGGCTGCAGGCCGAGGCGCTGGCCGGCGACCTGACCGACGCCCTGCGGAAGAACTTCGTCGGCCGGATCGGCGGCCGCGGGCCGCACCTCGTCGTGGTTGTGACGAGCCTGTCGCTGCGGCCCTATGTCGGGAGCGGTGCCCTGCGCGGCTTCGGCGGCAATTTCGAGACCGACTACATGGAGGGCGAGGCGCTGCTCATCGGTCCCAAGGGGCAGGTGCTCGGGCGCTACCCGCAGATGACCGCGACGCCGTCGAGCTACGGCGGCGCTTGGTACGATCCGCAATTCGAGGGGCGACGGCTTGCGGCGATCGCCGACATCTACGCCCAGTGGCTCGCCCGGGACCTGCCGCGGGATTAGAACGGCCGCGAGTCCCTGTCCGTGGCCAGTTCGCGGACCGGGGCGTTTCCGGTGAGGAGCATGGCAAGCATCGACGTGTCGGAGGCGAGAACCGCCCCGCTCAGCCGCCCGGATCCGTGGTCTGAGCGCCTGCCCGAACTCTCCCGCGCCCGCGCCTGGGTCGTCACCGACGGCAAGGCCGGCGACGAGAACCAGTGCGTCGGTATCGCCGAGACCCTGGGCCTCGATTTTGAGATCCGGCAGGTGCCCGCCTCCGGGCCGTTCGGCTGGATGGCACCCTGGGGCCCGATCGATCCCCGCGAGGGACCCCGCCGCCGCGACGGGGCCCTGGCGGGTCCCTACCCCGACCTCCTCATCGCATCCGGACGACGGTCCGTGCCCTATCTCCGGGCCGTGCGCCGCGCCACCGGTGGCCGCACCTTCACGGCCTTCCTGAAGGATCCGCGCACCGGCGAGGACAGCGCGGACTTCATCTGGGTTCCGGATTACGACGATCTGCGCGGCCCCAACGTCTTCACGACGTTGACGGCGCCGCACCTCGTCACGGCGGCGCGCCTGGCCGCAGCCCGTGCCAGACCGGATCCGCGGCTCGCACGGCTCGACGGACCTCGGGTGGCCGTCTTGGTCGGCGGCGACAGCCGGCATCTGAGCTATCGCAAGACCGACATGATCCGCCTCGTGGAGGATCTGCGCAGCCTGGCCGATCAGGGCTGCCGGCTCATGGTCACGATCTCGCGCCGGACGCCCAACCCGCTTCGGGATGCCGTGAAGGCGCTCGCCGCCGAAACCGGGGGGTTCCTCTGGGACGGCACGGGCGACAATCCCTACGTCGCCATGCTGGCCCTCGCGGAGGCGATCGTGGTCACCTCCGATTCGGCCAACATGGTCAGCGAGGCGGTGGCGACCGGCGCCCCGGTTCTGCTGTTCGACCTGCCGCGCACCTATATCCGGCATCGGCGGATGTTCGCCGGCTTGGCGATTGCCGGCGCGTTGCGGCCGTTCACCGGTCAGTTGGTGGATCTGACATACAAGCCCATCGACGCGACGCCGGTGATCGCGCAGGCGCTCGCCGATGCCTATGCTGCGCGCCGTGCGGCCGGACCGGCCTGAGGAGACCGAGAGAGATGGCCCATACCCACGCCAAGCTCGTGATCATCGGCTCGGGACCCGCCGGCTACACGGCGGCGATTTACGCGGCCCGCGCCATGGTCGAGCCGCTGCTGATCTCCGGCTTCCAGCCGGGTGGCCAGCTGATGATCACCACCGATGTCGAGAACTATCCCGGTTTCGCCGAGGCGATTCAGGGCCCGTGGCTCATGGAGCAGATGCGGCTCCAGGCCGAGCACGTCGGCACACGCATCGTCTCGGAATACATCACCAAGGTCGATCTCAAGCAGCGGCCGTTCCGGCTTGAGGCCGATTCCGGGGAGACCTATTCCTGCGACGCCCTGATCATCGCCACCGGTGCGCAGGCGAAATGGCTCGGCCTGCCGTCCGAGGCTGCCTTCCAGGGCGGCGGCGTCTCGGCCTGCGCGACCTGCGACGGGTTCTTCTTCCGCGGCAAGGAGGTGGTCGTGGTCGGCGGCGGCAACACCGCGGTCGAGGAGGCGCTGTATCTCGCCAATATCGCCAGCAAGGTGACGGTGATTCACCGCCGCGACAGTTTCCGCGCCGAACGGATCCTGCAGGAGCGCCTGTTCAAGCACCCGAACGTCGAGGTGCTGTGGCACCGGGAGATTGCCGAGATTTGCGGCGTCCAGAAGCCCGCGCCGAGCGTGACCCATGTGCGGCTCAAGGATCCGCGCTCGGGCGAGATCAGCGAGGTGAAGGCCGACGGCGTGTTCGTGGCGATCGGGCATCAGCCCGCGACCGCGATCTTCGATGGGCAGCTGCCGATGCGCCACGGCGGCTACCTGACCGTGAAGCCCGGCACCACAGAAACCGAGATCCCGGGCGTGTTCGCGGCCGGCGACGTCACCGACGACGTCTATCGGCAGGCGATCACGGCCGCCGGCATGGGCTGCATGGCCGCGCTGGAGGCTGAAAAGTTCCTCGCCAACATGGAGATCGGCGAGAGCCCGGTCCAGGCGGCCGCGGCCGAGTAAGGTCGCGCCGCCGGCCCGTCCGAAAGGCGCTGCCGGCGGCTTCCTTTCAACAACTTCCCCATCGTTGTGCTTGCGCCGGACCATGCACCATGCGCATAGGGGTGCCGACTGCGCCGGGATGCAACTATTGCATACCCGCGCGGTGCCCCGCTTGGCACCGCGTTGTTCGCCCGGTGATTCGCCCACGCGTTGTGCGCTCCCTTATCGAGGCGCAGGGCGCGGGCCCGCGCTGGTAGGGGTTCTTGCCTTGGATTGGGATAAGATCCGGATCTTCCTGAACGTCGCAGAGGCCGGCAGCTTCACCAAGGCGGGCGACGATATCGGCCTCAGCCAATCCGCGGTGAGCCGCCAGATCAGCGCCCTGGAGCGCGAGCTGAAGGCGCCGCTCTTCCACCGTCATGCCCGCGGCCTCCTTCTCACCGAGCAGGGGGATCTGCTGTTCCGCGCGGCGCGGGACATGAAGCTGCGCCTGGAGAACACACGCGCCCGGCTGGTGGAGACCTCCGAGCGGCCGACCGGCGATCTCAAGGTCACCACGACGGTGGGCCTGGGCACGTCCTGGCTGTCCCAGAGGGTCGGTGAGTTCCTCGACCTTTACCCGGACGTGCGCATCGAGCTGATCCTCACCAACGAGGAACTGGACCTCGCCATGCGCGAGGCGGACGTAGCGATCCGCATGCGCCGCCCCGCCCAGCCGGACCTGATCCAGCGACGGCTCTTCACCGTGCACTACCACGCCTTCGCGAGCCACGATTACGTCAAGCGCTTCGGCGAGCCGAAGACCATCGAGGAGCTGGACGACCACCGGCTCGTCTCGTTCGGCGGCAACGAGCCCTCCTACCTTCTGGCCGCCCACTGGCTGGCGGATGCCGGGCGCGAGGGCCGTGAGCGACGCCACGTCCACCTGACCGTCAACAATATCGGCGCCCTGCAGCGCGCCATGGAAGCCGGCGCCGGCATCGGCATCCTGCCGGACTACGCGGTGGATGGTGGCCAGCAGCTCACGCAGGTGCTGCGCGAGACCGAGATGCCGAGCCTCGAGAGCTACCTCGTCTACGCCGAGGAGATGCGCTCGGTCGCCCGGGTCCAGGCGTTTCGCGACTTCCTGGTGTCGAAGGCGCAGCGCTGGACCTACTGAGCACCGGGCTGGTGGCGCTCATGGCCGGTCGAGCGCGTCAGACGAACAGCCGCTCGCCTTCGAGCCCCTTGTAGAGATCGGCGACCTGCTCACCGTAGCCGTTGTAGATCAGCGTCGGCACGCGCTGGTCGGTCCCGAGCACGCGCTCCGTCGCCTGGCTCCAGCGCGGATGTGACACGGCGGGGTTCACGTTGGCCCAGAAGCCGTATTCCGACGATTGCAGCCCCTCCCAGAAAGTTTTCGGGCGGTCGGCGGTGAACGACACCTTCACCAGCGACTTCGCGGATTTGAACCCGTACTTCCAAGGCACCGCGATGCGGATCGGTGCGCCGAACTGGTTGGGGAGCGGCTTCCCGTAGATTCCGGTGACCATGAAAGCGAGGTCGTTGCTGGCCTCAGCGAGCGTCAGGCCTTCCGTATAAGGCCAGGGATAGAAGAAGGCCCGCTGGCCGGGCGCCATCGCCTTGTCCATGAAAGTCTCGAAGCGGATGTACTTCGCGCCCGAACTCGGTTTGGCGAGCGCCACCAGCTTCGAGAGCGGGAAGCCGGTCCACGGTACGGCCATCGACCACGCCTCGACACAGCGGTGACGGTAGAGCCGCTCCTCCAAGCCGACCTTCCGGATCAGGTCGTCGACGCCGATCTCGAACGGCTTCTCCACCAACCCCTCGATCTTCAGCGTCCAGGGCTGCGTCTTGAGCGCGTTCGCGGCCGGCAGGACGGTCTTGGACGTGCCGAACTCGTAGAAGTTGTTGTAGTCGGCGCTGAAGCGCTCGGGCGTGACTGGACGGTCGAGGGTGTAGGCGGGGTTGCGGGAGGCCGGGTAGAGCGCTTCCTCGCCGGAGGCCGCAAACGCCGCCCGACAGTCCAAAAGGGACCCGGCGGCCAGCCCGGCTGCACCGCCGATCAGGGCTCGGCGGTTCAGGAACACGGCCTCGGGCGTGGCGAGGTGCTCCGGAATCTCCCATCGACGCTTGCGCTTGATCAACATGGCCGCCTCCTCGGAACTTCCTTGTGCACAACTCACAGATCGGCTCGCGCCGAAAGAGGTGCAAGCGCCGCAGCCTCACCATTCGGCGATCGGGTCCGGAGGTTACGCTGCCGGGAAGCGCCGGCTTGCCGCCGGCAATTCGAGTCTGGCTTCAGGCCTGCGGAGTCTCGTCCCGCAGCATTCGCCGCAACACCTTGCCGACATTGGTCTTGGGCAGCGACTCGTGGAGCACCACGCGGCGCGGGACCTTGTAGCCGGTGAGCTGCGTGCGCGCATGCGCCCGCAGGGTCTCGGCCGACACGGCTGGGTCCTTCAGGACGACGTGGGCCACGACCATCTCGCCGGTCTCCTCGCTCGGCGCACCGACCACGGCGCATTCGAGCACGGCGGGATGCGCGGCCAGCACGTCCTCGACCTCGTTCGGATAGACGTTAAACCCGGAGACGAGGATCATGTCCTTCATCCGGTCCACGATCTTGAACTGGCCGTCGGCCTGCATGATGGCGACATCGCCGGTCCGGAAGAACCCGTCCGGAGTCATGGCACGCGCCGTTTCCTCCGGCCGGTTCCAGTAGCCGCGCATCACCTGCGGGCCGCGCACGCAGATTTCACCGGGCAGTCCCTGCGGCACCGGCTGACCGGTCACGTCGCGGATCGACACCTCCGTCGATGGCAGCGGGAAGCCGATCGTTCCGGAGAAGCCGCGCATCCCGCGCGGGTTGACGCACACGACGGGCGACGTCTCGGACAGGCCATAGCCCTCGATGATCGTGGTGCCGGTGAGCGCCTTCCAGCGCTCGGCCACCGCCCGCTGCACCGCCGTGCCGCCCCCGACCACGAAATCGAGCTTCGAGAAGTCCACCGTGCCGATCTTCGGGTGGTTGAGCAGCACGTTGAACAGGGTGTTGACGCCCATCAGGTGGGTGAAGGGTGTGCGGCTCAGCGTCTTCACCATGCCGTCGCAGTCGCGGGGGTTGGGGATCAGCAGGCACGAGCCGCCGCTGCGCATGAACTGGAAGAAGCACGCGGTGAGCGCGAAGATGTGATAAAGCGGAAGCGCCGTGACCACGCAGCGCTGGACGTTCGGATCCTTGGAGTCGAACCAGAGCTGCGACTGCTCGACATTCGCCATGATGTTGCGGTGGGTCAGCATCGCCGCCTTGGCGATGCCCGTGGTGCCGCCGGTATATTGCAGGAAGGCGAGATCCTCCGGCTTGACCGGCACCGACACGCGGGGCAGCCCGCGGCCCCGGCGCAGGACGGACTCGAACGGGACCGCGAGACCGTCCGGCAGGTGGAACGGAGGCACCGCCTTGCGCACGTGCCGGCTGGCGAGGTTGATGATCCGGCCCTTCAGGCCGAGCCCGTCGCCCGGTCCCACCAAAGCGACCCGCTGCAGGGTGACGTCCGGCAGGGCCGCCGCGACCGTGGCGCCGAAATTCTCCAGGACGATCAGGATCCGTGCCCCGGAATCGTTGATCTGCTGGGCGAACTCCCGCGGCGTGTAGAGCGGGTTGGTGTTGACCACCGTGCCGCCGGCGAGCAGGACACCGAAGATCGCCACCGCGTAGGCCGGCACGTTCGGCAGCATGATTGCGACGCGGTCACCCTTCGACAGACCCTGCATCCGCAGCCAGGCCGCGAGATCGCGTGCCTGCCGGCCCAAAGTCGCGTAGGTCATGGTCGAGCCGAAGCAGAGCATCGCCGGCCGGTCGGCGAAGGCGGTCATGCTGGTCTCGAACAGATCGACGAGGGTGCCGAGCCTCGCCACGTCGATCTCCGCCGGCACCCCGGGCGGGTAAGAGGCCAGCCACGGGCGCTCCGATCTCCGATCGGCCGTTGGGTCCGACGTCCGCCCGGACGCGGGAGCCTGAGCGCCGTGCTCGATCACGTTCGCCTCGCGCATCGCGGTGCCTCCTGCAGGCTCAGCTCTCGACGGCCGAGTCCCCCCAACGCAGATGCCCCGACTGTGCGCGACCGGGCTCTCGCCCGCAAGGCAGGGGTCTCAGGAGGCTGGACGAAGCCGGCGCAATGTCGCCAGCGTGGCGTGAGGGAGGGCGGCGACGACCAGGAGGAGCCCTGCGAGGCCGGCCTCCTCGGGCCGGAGTGCGCGGCTGGGCCAGGGGCCGACACCGAGGCTTCCGGCCGATCCGATGAGGGTCGCGCCGAACCACAGAGCCAAGAAGGCGAGGGCTGCGGAACCGAACCGGCTGAAGCGCGGCCGCAGCGGGCCGTTCGCCGCGGTCGCGAAGAGACCGAGGATGCCGCCGAACAGGGCCGCCGCCACCCCGGCCCCCAGCGCATAGGCAAGCCACAAAGGCTGATGCGTTAGGAACGCCATCCCGCCGGTGGCGAACCCGGCTCGAAGGATCACGCCGCCGAAGGTCGGATAGAGCCCGGCCAAAGTCAGGGCGATGATGCCGGCGAGGCCGAACAGGATCCGCCGCGGTGTCGAGGCGGGCCCGGGTCCTGCCGCCACCGAGACGAGGTAAGCGATCCCGTAGACGAGCGCGAAGGCGAAGAGCGGGTAGCGCGTGACGAAGTAGCCGTAGATCCAGGGCTCGACCGTCTCCGGCACGGGCGAGCGCTGGCTGAAGCCGCTGGCGGCCACAAGCACGAGCGAAGCCAGCATGACCAGGGTCGGACCGGAGGCCGTGAGCGGGCCAACTCCTCGACGCGCGTGTCCCGCCGCTCCGGCCCGGACCGGATCAGGGGCGGCGTTCGGGTGCGCAGGCATCGGGCCGGAAGGGAACGGCTCTACCGGGCCTCGTAATGATCCCGGACCAGCCGATCCAGCAGGCGCACGCCCCAGCCCGCGCCCCAGCTGCGGTTGATCTCGCTAGCGTTCGACGACATCGCCACGCCGGCGATGTCGAGATGCGCCCACGGCACATCCTCGACGTAGCGCTTGATGAACGACGCCGCGGTGGCCGCGCCGCCGTGACGGCCGCCGGTATTCTTCATGTCGGCGAACTTGGAATCGATCGCCTTGTCGTAGGCGGGGATCAGCGGCATCCGCCAGACCTTCTCGCCCGTCGCCTCGCCGGCGGCGTGGATGTTGCCCGCGAGCGTATCGTCGTTCGAGAACATGCCGGCGATGTCCTGGCCGAGCGCCACGATGATCGCGCCCGTGAGCGTCGCGAGATCCACCATCGCCTTCGGCTTGGCGCTGCGGATCACGTGGGTGATCACGTCGGCCAGAACCAGCCGGCCCTCCGCGTCGGTGTTGATCACCTCGATCGTCTGGCCCGACATCGAGGTCAGGATGTCGGAGGGGCGGTAGGAGCCGCCGTCCGGCATGTTCTCGACGATGCCGATGGCGCCGACCACGTTGCAGCGCGCCTTGCGGGCAGCGAGCGCATGCATCGCGCCGACCACCGCGGCGGCGCCGCCCATGTCGCCCTTCATGTCCTCCATGCCGCCGCCCGGCTTGATGGAGACGCCGCCGGAATCGAACACCACGCCCTTGCCGATGAAGGCGAGCGGCGCCTCGCCGGCGGGGCCGCCGTTCCAGCGCATGATCACGAGGCGCGGCTCGCGGGCCGATCCCTGGGCCACGGCCAGCAGCGCACCCATGCCCAGCTCGCGCATCCGCGCGGGCTCCAGCACCTCGATCTCGACGCCGAGCTTCGACAGTTCCGAGGCGCGCCGGGCGAATTCCTCCGGGAAGAGCACGTTCGGCGGCTCGTTGACGAGGTCGCGGGCCAGCATCACGCCGTCTGCGAGCGTCCTTGCGCTCTCACCCGCGCGCGTCGCTGCCCCGTGATCGGCCAGCAGGAGGGTGAGCGCGGTTCCCGCCTTCTCGTCGGCGTCAGGCTTCTTCTTGGTCTTGTAGCGGTCGAACGCATAGGTGCGCAGCCGGGCTCCGAGGGCGAACTCACCGGCCTCCGTCGCGCTCACCGTCGCGCCGGGCCAGTCGAGCATCACCCGGGCCGTGCGGCCGGAGACCTTGCTGGAGGTGAAGCCGCCGAGCGCGGGCCAGTCGATCTTGGCGCGGTCCTTCTCGGACCCCAGGCCCACGACCACCAGCCGCTCGGCCGGGACGTCCGCCGGCGCCGGCAGGCTCATGGCGCTGAGCGAGCGGCCCTTGAACTTCTCCGAGGTCGCCGCGCGGGCGACGAGGTCCACGCCCGGAGCGCCCAGCATGTCCCGGGCGGCCGGTCCGAGGGCGAGATCGTCGCCGACGAACACCACGAGATCGCCGGATCCACCCGGCCCTTGGCCACTCTGCTCCAGGGGGCCGAAACCGATCTCGATACCGTCCGCCATACCCGCCGCCCTGCCCGTTATCCCGGAGCCGTACTACGCACCCGCACGCCGTCGTGCGGGCCATCCGCCCTGTGTAGCCGCTGAGGCGAAGAACGCAACGCGGCGCGACAGCCCTGGAATCGCCCCTTTTGTCGGTTCCCTGCCGGCCCGAGGGCGCGAGAGGACGGGCGGGACTGCCGGGCCGATGAGGCAGATCGAACGTTACATCTTTCGGATCGCCCTCGGGGCTACCATCGCCTGCCTGGTCGGGCTGACCGGCACGATCTGGCTGACGCAGGCGCTGCGCGAGCTGGACCTCGTGACCGCCAAGGGCCAGACGCTGCTGGTCTTCCTGTTCGTCACGGGCCTGTCGCTCCCGACCCTGCTCGTGGTGATTGCGCCGGTGGCCCTGTTCATCGGCACCGTCTACGCACTCAACAAGCTCAACGGCGATTCCGAGCTGATCGTCATGTCGGCGGCCGGGATGCCGCCGCGCTCGCTCCTGCGGCCGTTCCTGACGCTGGCGCTGATCGTGAGCTTTCTCGTGGGTTTCCTCGTGGTGGTCGTCATGCCGGCGAGCTTCCAGGAGCTGCGCGACGTAATCACCCGGGTCCGGGGCGACTTCATCGCGAACGTCGTCAAGGAGGGGCAGTTCACCCAGCTCGACAACGGCATCACCTTCCATTTCCGCGAGCGCGGACCGGGCGGCACCCTCAAGGGCCTGTTCATCCAGGACCGGCGCGAGGCCGGCAAGACCAAGGTCTACCTCGCCGAGCGGGGCAACGCGGTCGATGTCGACGGCCAGAGCTACCTGATCCTCGAGAACGGCAGCGTCCATCAGCAGCAGAAGGACTCGCACGATTCCTCGATCCTGACCTTCGAGCGGTACACGATCGACCTCGCGGCCTTCGCGCCCCCGGATTCCGACACGATCTACAAGCCGCGGGAGCGCTCGACCGCGCAGCTCCTGTTCCCCGACAGGACTGAGGGCTACTACCAGCTCCAGAAGGGGCGTTTCCGGGCCGAGCTGCACGACCGGCTCTCCGCCTGCCTCTATCCTCTGGCGCTCGTCTTCATCGCCTTCGCGGCGCTGGGAGATCCGCGCACGACCCGCCAGGGACGCGGGCTCGCGATTGCCGGGGCGATCCTCGCCGTGGTGGCCCTGCGCATCGGCGGCTTCGCGGCGGTCAGCGCCGCCGCGCGCAGCCCCGGGGCGGTCGCCGCCGTCTACGGCGTGCCGCTGCTCGCGATCCTCCTCTCCAGTCTCCTGATCTTCTTCGGGCCGCGCGTGCGCGCCTTCAACGCCGCGCTGGGGCGCGGGCTGCGGACCCTGGTTCGCGGCCAACGGCTCGCTCCAGCGACCTGAGCCGGCCATGCTGATCGGTCCAACCCTCGGGCGATACTTCGCCGCCCGGTTCGCCCGCACGGTGCTCGGCGTCTTCGTCACCGTCTTCGCGCTGGTCTACACGCTCGACTTCGTCGAGTTGCTGCGGCGTGCCGGCGATGCCGAGGGTGCGTCCACGGGGCTCATGGCGCAGCTCTCGCTTTACCGCACCCCCGCGGTCGCCGAGGGCGTGCTGCCCTTCGCGGTCCTGTTCGGCTCGATGGCGGCCCTGCTCCAGCTCTCGCGCAAGCTGGAGCTCGTGGTCGCTCGCGCCGCGGGGATCTCGGCCTGGCAGTTCCTGCAGCCGGGCTTCTTCGTGGCGCTGGCCCTCGGCGCGGTGGCGGTGGGGGTCTACAACCCGGTCTCGGCGATGCTGAAGCAGCGCTCCACCGAGATCGAGGCGAAGATCTTCGCCAAATCGACCAAGGCCAGCTCGGGCAAGGATCTCTGGATCCGCCAGAAGGGCAGCGACGGCGAGGCGATCCTGCGCGCCGAGACCGCCGTGGAGGGGACCACGACCCTGTCGGGCGTCTCGGTCTTCACCTTCGACGACGCGGGCAAGTTCGCCGAGCAGCTCGTGGCCGCCCGCGCCACGCTCCACGATGGCTATTGGGAGTTGTCCGATGTGCGCGTTCTCACACCGGACGCACCGCCTGAGTCGTTCGACACCTACCTGATCGCCTCGAACCTCGATCCAGGACAGGTGCGGCAGCGCTTCACGCCCCCGGAATCTGTGCCTTTCTGGCAACTTCCCACAACCATCGCGCGGACGGAGCGGGCCGGTTTGGACGCGACCCGGTACCGCCTTCAGTACGATGTCCTGTGGGCAAGACCGGTCCTGTTCGTCGCCATGGTTATCGTGGCTGCAACCGTTTCCTTACGGTTCTTCCGCTTTGGTGGTGTTGGCAAACTCGTCCTCGGTGGCGTCGCGGCCGGCTTCGCCCTCTACGTGATCCGACAGGTCATGGAGGGGCTGGGTGCGTCCGGCCTCGTCGCCGCACCGGTGGCGGCCTGGTTCCCGGCCGTGGTAGGCAGTCTTCTCGGTACGCTCACGCTTCTGTACCAGGAAGACGGCTGACTCCCGCGATCCTTCGCGGGGAGGGAGACGGGTGTTGAGGTTCGTGGCGGCAAACGTCACAGGGGTTGGGACGCGCGTTGCGTAAGGTCGCCGACATCCTGCGGAAGGCGGGCTCCTTGGCCGCGCTCGCGCTCGTCCCGCCGCTGGCGGTGGGCGTGTCGGCGCACGCCCAGGGTCTGCCCGCCGTGAAGGTCGGCAAGCCCGGCGACAAGCTCCTCGTCGAGGCCGACGAGCTGATCTACGACAACGACCACAGCACAGTGACGGCCCGGGGCAATGCCGAGCTGCATTACGGCTCGCGGACCCTCCAGGCCGACCGCGTCCGCTACGACCGCAACACCGGCCGCGTCTTCGCGGAGGGTAATGTCCGCCTCACAGAGGCCGATGGCGGGGTCGTGACCGGCGAGCGCATGGAGCTCACCGACGATTTCAAGACCGGCTTCGTTGACGCCTTCCGCGGCCAGCAGACGGTGCAGCGGAAGTTCGAGACCGTGCGCACCCGCTTCTCCGCCCCCCGGGCGGAGCGCCTGAACGGCGAGCAGACGAGCTTCGAGTCCGGCAGCTACACCGCGTGCGAGCCCTGCAAGGACAATCCCGAGACGCCGCCGCTCTGGCAGATCAAGGCGAAGAAGATCATCCACGATAACGAGACCCACACGGTCTACTTCGACGAGTCCACCCTGGAGATCGCCGGGATCCCGGTCGCCTACCTGCCGTATTTCGAGGCGCCGGATCCGACCGTGAAGCGCAAGACCGGCTTCCTGACCCCGCGCTTCGTCACGACGACCGCGCTGGGCAATGGCGTATCGCTGCCGTACTTCGTCGACCTCGCGCCCAATTACGATCTGACGCTGACGCCGACGCTGCTCAGCCGCCAGGGCCTGCTCGCTCAGGGCGAGTTCCGCCAGCGGATCGACAACGGCTTCTACAATATCCGCCTGTCGGGCATCTCGCAGACGACGCCCTCGGCCTTCCTGCCGAGCCCACTGGGCGCCGGCGACCGCGATTTCCGCGGCTCGGTGGAATCGGAGGGGCGGTTCTACATCAACCCGCGCTGGCGGACCGGCTGGGATCTCGTCGGCGTCACCGACAAGTGGTTCCTCGACAATTATCGGATCCGCAACCAGAACATCACCACGGACTATTTCC
The DNA here is from genome assembly GCF_054611515.1 of Methylobacterium sp. CM6257. NCBI lineage: Bacteria > Pseudomonadati > Pseudomonadota > Alphaproteobacteria > Hyphomicrobiales > Methylobacteriaceae > Methylobacterium > Methylobacterium sp. CM6257. The sequence goes on along the minus strand of NZ_CM137735.1, from coordinate 1,989,629 downwards.
GTGAGGCGACCTCGACGGCCTTCCTTATCGGCCAGGGCGACCGCTCGTGGTTCGAGGCGCGCGGCTACTACTTCAAGGGCCTGTCGAGCTTCGACTGGCAGAAGCAGCAGCCGGTCGTCGCGCCGGTCATCGACTACGACAAGCGCGTCAACGGCCCGTCGGAGATCGGTGGCGAGGTCCGTTTCCAGGCGAACATCACCAGCCTGACCCGCGAGACCACCCAGTACCAAGGTCTGCCGCGCACCGCGAGCTACGTGTTCTCGCCGAGCGTCAACGGCGTCAGCTTCCCGCTCTACCAGACCTGCACGATCTTCCAGCGCGGCACCTGCCTGATCCAGGGACTGGCCGGCACGAACACGCGCGCCTCCGCCGAACTGTCCTGGCGGCGCAGCTTCATCGACGATTGGGGTCAGAAGTTCACGCCGTTCGCCTATCTTCGGACCGATGCGTTCTTCACCAACCCGAGCTTCTCGGGCTACCAGAACAACCTCGCGCCCCAGGTGGCGACGATCAACGAAGGATTCGCCGGCCGCGTCATGCCGGCGGTCGGCCTCGACTATCGCTATCCGTTCGTCGCCAATTTCGGGGCGCTGGGCGTCCATACCCTGGAGCCGATCGGCCAGATCATCGCCCGTCCGTCAGAGACGCGGATCGGCCACCTGCCGAACGAGGACGCGCAGAGTCTCGTCTTCGACGACACATCGCTGTTCGAGTGGGACAAGTTCTCGGGCTACGACCGGGTCGAGGGCGGCGTGCGCACCAATCTCGGCGGCCAGTACTCGGTCGTCACCCCGTCCGGTTGGTACGCGAACGTGCTGTTCGGCGAGTCGATCCAGCTTGCCGGCGTGAACTCGTTCCGCCGCGGCGACATCGCCAATGTGGGTCTCGATTCCGGCCTGGAGACGCAGCGCTCGGACTTCGTGGGCCGCTTCCAGGTCTCCCCGAACCAGAACATCACGTTCATCAGCCGGGCCCGGTTCAACCAGTCCGACTTCCACGTGGCGCGGTTCGAGACCGGGGCGACGGCGCGGTTCGCGCCCTTCGTGCCGCTCACCCTGTCGGCCTTCTACTCGTACTACGAGGCACAGCCGCTACTCGGGTACAGCCACTACCGTGAAGGCATCACGGCCACTGCGACGTACAACATCACGCCGAACTGGTTCCTCTCGGGCTCGCTGCTCGTCGATCTCACGCACTACCTCGACGTGCGCAACACCTACGCGGACGCGCTGACGTCCTACTTGGCCAACCCGGTCGGGACCGTGCCGATCTACCAGAATCCGGGGCGGTTCTATCTCTCGGGCGCCAGCTTCGGCGGCGGCTATCAGGACGAGTGCACCACCGTCTCGCTCAACTACATCAACTCGCCGATCGCCACCGCCACCGGCGTGCGCGAGCGCAATCAGACCGTGCTGCTGCGCGTCGAGCTGAAAACGCTGGGCGAGGCGGATCTGCGGCAGAACGTCGGCACGGCCAATACGGCGGACGGTATCGCCTCGGTGCGGTAGTCGCGAACGGGCCCGCGGCGAGGATGCGCCCGCGCTGCGGGGGCGCTATAGACCCGTCCATGCCACCTCTCGCCCTCACTCTCGGGGACCCTGCCGGGATCGGCCCGGAGCTGGCGCTCAGCGCCTGGCTCGGGCGCGGCGGCGCGGATCCGTTGCCGCCGTTCTTCCTCGTGGGCGACCCGGCTTTCATCGAGCGCCTCGCGCACCGCCTCGGCCGCCCGGTGCCGGTGGCGGAGGTCGATCCGGAGACTGCCGTCGAGGTCTTCCCGCGCGCCCTGCCGGTGGTGCCGCTTCCGAGCGGCGCCAGCGTCGCCGCCGAGCCTGGCGTGCCGGATTCCGTCAATGCCGGTGCGATCATCGAGTCGATCACGGCCGCGGTGGATTTCGTGAAGGCCCGGCGCGCGAGTGCGGTGGTGACCAACCCGATCGCCAAGTTCGTGCTGACCCGGGCGGGCTTCGCCCATCCCGGTCACACCGAGTTTCTGGCCGCCCTGTCGGTGCCCGCTGGCTGCACGCCGCCGCGGCCTGTGATGATGATCTGGAGCACAGAGCTCTCCGTGGTGCCAGTGACGATTCATGTCCCGCTCAAGGACGTGCCGGGCCTCCTCACCCAGGATCTCGTCGAGGAGACCGCTCGCATCGTGGCCCGGGACCTGCGGGAGCGTTTCGGCCTGCCGGAGCCGCGCTTGGTCCTCGCCGGGCTGAACCCGCATGCCGGAGAGGCCGGCACCATCGGCCACGAGGACCGGGACGTGCTCGCTCCGGCGGTGGCGCGGCTGCGCGCCCAGGGGATCGACGTACGCGGACCGCTGCCAGCCGACACCCTGTTCCATGCCCGCGCCCGGCGGACCTACGACGTCGCCCTGGCGCCGACCCACGACCAGGCGCTGATCCCGATCAAGACCATCGCGTTCGATGACGGCGTGAATGTCACCCTCGGACTTCCTTTCGTGCGCACCTCGCCGGATCACGGCACCGCGTTCGACATCGCCGGCAAGGGCATCGCGCGGCCCGACAGCCTCGTTGCGGCACTGCGCCTCGCGGACCGGCTCGCGGCCAACGCGGCCGCCCGCAACGAGGCCGCGCCCGGCAGTGCCGACGTGATCCCGTTCAGCGTCTACGCCGGACGGCCGAAGCCGGCTGGCGCCCGACACTTCGACCCGGAGGACGAGTTGTGAGGGTCGAGCCTTGAGCGCCGGGGACGGACTCCCGCCGCTTCGCGACGTCGTGGCCCGGCACGGCCTGGAGCCGAAGAAGGCGCTGGGCCAGAACTTCCTGTACGACCTCAACCTCACCGGCCGGATCGCCCGCGCCGCCGGACCGCTCGAGGGTATGACGGTGGTGGAGGTCGGTCCGGGCCCGGGCGGCCTGACCCGGGCGCTCCTCGCCGAGGGTGCGGCGCGGGTGGTTGCGATCGAGCGCGATCCGCGCGCCCTGCCGGCGCTCGCCGAGATCGCCGCCCATTATCCCGGTCGGCTCGAAGTGGTTGATGCCGACGCCCTCGCTTTCGATCCCCGGCCACTCGTGGGATCGGGGCCGGCCCGGATCGTCGCCAACCTGCCCTACAATGTCGGCACGGCGCTGCTCACCGGCTGGCTCGACGGCGAGGCTTGGCCGCCCTGGTGGGATCAGGCCGTGCTGATGTTCCAGCGGGAGGTCGCCGAGCGGATCGTCGCGGGCCCGGAGGAGCGGGCCGATTACGGCCGGCTCGGCGTGCTCTGCGGGTGGCGCACCCAGGCCGACATCCTGTTCGATGTCAGCCCCTCGGCCTTCGTGCCGCCCCCCAAGGTCACGTCGAGCGTGGTGCGCTTGGTGCCGCGGGCGCGACCCCTGCCCTGCCGGGCCGGCGCGCTGGAGGCGGTGACCCGGGCGGCTTTCGGCCAGCGCCGCAAGATGCTGCGCCAGAGCCTGAAGGCGCTGACGCCGGAGGCCGGGGCCCTGCTGGCGGCGGCGGGCCTCGCCGAGACGGCCCGGGCCGAGGAGGTCCCGGTGGCGGGCTTCGTGGACCTCGCGAACCTGTGGGACGCCCATAGAAAAACCGGCGCCGCGGTGACGGCGCCGGCGTGACGGATGATCAAGCGGCTCCGGCCCGTGGGCCGGAGTGCGGTCGCGATCAGCGGGTCTGCTGGATCGCCGAGAGCACCCAGCCCCGGCCGGGCTGGCGCGAGAAGGTCCAGAGCTCCGTCGCCTCGGAGGCGTCGGTCTGCACGACACGGCCGCTCGCCCGCTCGACCATCACGTCCTTGAGCGCGTAGCGCATCGCCACGGTCGCGTAGTCGGTGCGATCCTCGCCCCAGGCTTCCGCCAGGTCGCCCTGGAGCAGCTTCACGTCCGAGATCTTGTTCACCACGCCGCGAGCCGCGTTGTTGCGCAGCTCCTCATCGAAGTAGCTCACCATCTCGGGCGTCGACAGGTTCGCAAGCGTCACCCGATCCTCGCGGGAATAGGCGTCCTGGATGTCGCCGAGCAGCCGCTCGAACGCCTGGTAGTCGGCCGGGCCGATCTGCACCGGGCGGGTCTGCGGCGGGCGCTGCCCGCCGAACATGCCGGCTCCGGTGCCACCGGGAGCACCGCCCATCGGACCACCCCGGCCCGGCTGGCCGTCGAAGGAGGAGCGCGCGTAGGGCGCACCGGCACCGGCCGGCTCGCTCCGGCGGCGGAAGAACCGCAGGGCCAGCATCACCACGAGGACGAGGAGCCCGACCTGGAACAGCAGGCCGATCATCGAGGCGAGGCCGCCGAGGCCGCCGAAGAAGCCGCCGCCGAGCAGGGCACCGAGCAGGCCGGCGCCGAGGAGGCCCGCGAAGAAGCCGCCGCCGAACCGGCGCCCGAGCGCGGCCGGAGCCTGCATGCCGGGGCTGCCCATCCCAGGGGATGGCGCGGTCTGGGAGCGCTGCATCGTCATGCCGCCGCCTGGAGCGGTCGGCGTGGCTGACGGCGCCGTGTAGGTGCGCGAGCCCCGGGAACCGAAGGATCCGCCACCGCCCGGACGGGCTTCTGCGACGGGGGCCGCGACGCTCAGTGCGGCGGCCAGCGCCAGGAGGGCGGCCACGCGCCGGCGGCGCGAAGTCTGGGTAAGCATGTACACGCCTCAGAGGACGAGAACAGGATGGCGTCGAGAGCGCCAGTGACCATATGGGAACGGCCGAGGGTAGGTTTTAGTCCTGCGCGAATAGCGCCGCGGTGACGTTTTCCACCGCTCCGCCGATCAGTGCAGCGTGCGCTCCGGCGCCGCGGGAAACGCCAGGCGGACCTGCGTGCCTTCACCCGGCTGGCTGTCGAGGGTGATGGTGCCGTTCTGGCGCTTCATCAGCCCGTGCACGATGGCGAGGCCTGCGCCGCGGCCCGCCTCGCGGCTGGTCTGGAACGGTGCGAGCGCCCGTGCGAGCATCTCGGGCGACATGCCCTGGCCGGTATCGCTTACGACGATGCCGACACTGCCGTCGGCCGGCTGCTGCAGGGCGCGGTCGCCCGGATCGATCCGGAAGGTCGAGAGCGTCAGCATTCCGCCGGACGGCATAGCTTCGCACGCATTGGCGACCAGTTGCCGCAGAGCGAACTCGATCTGTGTCGGGTTGCTGATGGCCCGCGGCAGGCCGGGCGTCGCCGTCACGGTGATGCGGATCCCGGGCGGCAGATCGGGCGCCAGGCGGGCGGCGACATCCGCCACGATGGCGTCGAGGTCGACCGGACGCACGTCGGGGGCGATGCGCCGGGAATAGGCGAGCAGCTGGCGGGTGAGGATCGCGGCCCGCTCGGTGGCATCGGCCGAACGTGTGAGCGCCCGCTGGATGAACGGTTCCTGGCGGTCGCCAAGCCGGCGCTTCAGGCCGTCGATATAGCCGATCAGGATCTGCAGGAAGTTGTTGAACTCGTGTGCCACGCTGTTGGTCAGCAGACCCAGCGCCTCGCGCTGTCGGGAGAGCGCGAGCGCACCTTCGGCCTCGCGCCGCGCCGTGACATCCAGCATCTGGCCGACGCGGCAGGTGGTGCCGGGCAGCGGCGCGGTGTCGAGGCAGGCCCAGAAGTTCGTCCCGTCCGCCCGCACCGCCAGAAATTCCTGCGGCTCGTCGCGGGTCGGGTCGGGCGGCGTGGTTTGGGCCACCAAGATCAGGTCGAGACCGCGCTCCGCCAGCATCGATGCCGAAAAGCCGGACAGCCGTTCGAGGGCCGGATTGGCGTGCCGAATCCGACCCCGCGCGTCGAAGAGGAGGCTCGGCGTCGGGAGGGCGTCGAGGAGCGCGCGGGTCTCGCCCGTGAGCGGCTCACGCTCGTCCGTACCGTGATCCGTCCTGGGCTGCGCCATGCTGCGTTCGCGCTCAGCGGATGCGGAAGGCCCGCGACGGGCCAGCGATAGCGACGAACCGTGCGCTGGCCAAGCGCCGGGCCGAAAGCGAGCCCGCAGCCTGAGGAGCTTACTCTACTGGCGCACCCACATCACCCGGGCCATCCAGGCGACCTCACCGATATTCAGGACGCGGTCCTCGTGCTCCGGATTGAGCGAGGCCAGCTCAACGGTCCGGGCCGTGCGCCGCTTCAGTTCCTTGGCCAGCACCTCGCCCCCGTGCAGCCGGACCACGACGCGGTCGCCCTTGCGCACGCTGGCCGTGGGCGAGACGATCAGCACGTCGCCGTCGCGGAACAGGGGCAGCATGGAATCGCCCTGGATCTCCAGGGCGAAGGCCCGCTCCTCACCGAGATCGGGGAATTCGATCTCCTCCCAGCCGGCGCCGCCGGTGGGCATGCCCTCGTCGGTGAACAGGCGGCCGGCGCCGGCCTGAGTCAGGCCGATCAGGGGAACCATGGTGCGCGCCGGGATCTCCCTGGCCTCGATGAGCCGAAGGAACTCGTCCAGGCTCGCCCCCGTGGCGGCCAGGACCTTGGACACGGACTCGGTGGACGGCCAGCGCTTGCGCCCGTCGGCCCCGATCCGCTTCGAGCGGTTGAAACTCGTCGCATCGAGACCGGCGCGACGGGCGAGCCCGGACGCCGAGTAGCCGTGGCGTTCGGCAAGCCTGTCGATGGCGTTCCAGATCTGCTCGTGAGACAACATGTCAGGCTCGGAGGCTCGTCCTGAGCGGGCCGGCGCCCCCGTCTCGCCAGCCGGCATCCGGCTGCCTCGGGGGCACAGAGACGATCTTCCCGCAGGATAGGGAACGCACCCTGCGGGTACGCGCGGAAATACTGGACAATTCACGATGCGAAGCGGGTCTCCCGCCTCGGACATGGCTCTGTGACGCTCAGCCTAGTCGTAGGAAAGTAGAACTACGGGCTGCAGAATGCAATCGCTCCTCGAATCGCCCGGTTCCCGGAGTTGCCGCCGGGGCGCCGCGCCTCTATCGACGCCTCGATTGCCGGGGAGCTTCGATGCCGCTCATCTACAAGATCTGTCCGCGCGCGCTGTGGCGCGAAGCTGAGGCCGCGGGCCAGTTCACGGGGGCCCCGATCGACCACCAGGACGGCTTCATCCATTTCTCCACCGCCGCTCAGGTTGCCGAGACGGCGGCGCGGCACTTCGCCGGTCAGCGTGACCTGCTCCTCGTGACCGTCGAGACCGGTACGCTCGGGCCGAGCCTGCGCTACGAGCCTTCCCGCGGCGGCGACGATTTTCCGCATCTCTACGGCACGCTTCCGCTCTCCGCCGTGGTCTCGGTGGACGAGTTGCCGCTCGGCGAGGACGGACGCCACAGATTCCCGGCCGGGGTCCTGCCGGCGTGATTGGCGCAGCCTTCCCGCTGGTTCGCCCGCTGCTCCATCGGCTCGACGCCGAGCGCGCGCATGACCTCACGCTCCGCGCCTTGGCCCTCATGCCCCCCGGAGCGGCCCCGGCGGACGATCCACGGCTTGCCGTCGAGCTGCTCGGGCGCCGCTTCCCTAACCCGGTCGGCCTGGCGGCGGGCTTCGACAAGGGCGCGCGGGTGCCGGACGCCATGCTCGGCCTGGGCTTCGGGTTCGTCGAGGTCGGCGGGGTGGTGCCGCTGCCGCAGCCCGGCAACCCGCAGCCGCGGGTTTTCCGCTTGACAGCCGACCGTGCCGTGATCAACCGCTACGGCCTGAACAGCGAGGGGCTCGCGGTCGTGGCCGCCCGCCTGCGCGCCCGAGCCGGCCGGCCCGGCATCGTCGGCGTCAACATCGGAGCCAACAAGGATTCGGCCGACCGCCTCGCCGACTACGCCGCCTGCACGGCGGCGCTGGCGCCGCTGGTCGATTTCGTGACCGTCAACGTCTCCTCGCCGAACACGCCCGGCCTGCGCGACCTTCAGGGCGAGGCGTTCCTCGACGAACTGCTTGCCCGGACGGTCGAGGCCCGCGACGCGGCGGGGGCCTCGGCGGCGATCCTCCTGAAGATCGCCCCCGACATGGCTCTGGACGCCCTCGATGCGGTCTGCGCCACCGCCCAGCGGCGCGGCGTCCAGGCGCTCGTGGTCTCGAACACGACCGTGGCACGGCCGGCGGGCCTCATTGAGCAGAGACTGGCCCGAGAGACGGGCGGCTTATCCGGCCGCCCCCTGTTCGGGCCGGCGACCCGTATGCTGGCCCAGACACGCCTGCGGGTCGGCGACAGCCTGCCCCTGGTGGGCGTCGGCGGCGTGGACTCTGCGGAGGCCGCCTGGACCAAGATCCGGGCCGGCGCGAGCCTCGTGCAGCTCTACTCGGCGCTCGTCTACGAGGGACCTGCGTTGGTCGGGCGCATCAAGGCCGGGCTCTTGGAGCGGATGCGCCGGGATGGCGTGACCAGCTTGGCGCAAGCGGTCGGCCGCGACGCCGCAGATCTCGCCCACGCTGGCTGATGAGCCGGCACCACGGTTTAGAAAGGCTTTGCGGAGTGGGAGCTTAGCCTGTGCTCCGCGCATAAGGGACCTGCGCGCGCACGCCGTTGTGAGGGCGACGCGAGCACGCTTATCTCGCGCTTGCGAGATCGGTCGCGTCTGCAAATTCAGGACGGTTCATGGCCCAGTCTGAGGGGTCTTCCAAGCGCTCATCCGCGGCCGGCGGCTGGGGCGCTCTGAAGAGCTGCGGCAAGCACCTGCTCGGGAGCCGCGCGCCGCTCACCGGCGCCCGCGCCCTGCTGAAGGCCAACCAGCCCGACGGGTTCGACTGCCCCGGCTGCGCCTGGGGTGACCCGGAGCACGGCTCATCGTTCGAGTTCTGCGAGAACGGCGTGAAGGCAGTCTCCTGGGAGGCCACCGACAAGCGCACGCCACCCTCCTTCTTCGCGCGCCACACCCTCACCGAGCTGCGGACCTGGAGCGACTACGCACTGGAGGGCGAGGGCCGCCTCACGCATCCGATGCGCTACGACGCCGCCAGCGACCGCTACCTGCCGGTGAGCTGGGACGAGGCCTTCGCGGAGATCGGCGCGACGCTGCGCGGGCTCGACCATCCGGATCAGGCGGAGTTCTACACCTCGGGCCGCGCCTCGAATGAGGCCGCCTACCTCTACCAGCTCTTCGCCCGGGCTTACGGGACCAACAACTTCCCCGACTGTTCGAATATGTGTCACGAGGCGAGCGGCATCGCCCTCGCGGAGGCGATCGGAGTCGGCAAGGGCACGGTCCTGCTGGAGGATTTCGAGAAGGCGGACGCGATCTTCTGCGTCGGCCAGAATCCCGGCACCAACCATCCGCGCATGCTCGGCGACCTGCGCCGGGCGGCGGAGCGCGGCGCGAAGGTGGTGGTGCTGAACCCGGTGCGCGAGCGCGGTCTGGAGCGTTTCGCGGACCCGCAGAACACCGTCGAGATGCTGCGGGGCGCGAGCCGCCCGATCGCCAGCCACTACCTCCAGCCTCGGTCCGGCGGTGACATGGCTGCCTTCCGGGGCATCGCCAAGGTGATCTTCGCCCGCGATGCCGAGGCCCTCGCGGCCGGCCGCCCGTCGCTGCTCGACCGCGCCTTCCTGGAGCACCACACTGCCGGCCTCGACGCCTACCGCGCTGCGGTGGAGGTGACCTCGTGGGAGACAATCCTCGACCAGTCCGGCCTGACGATGGACGAGATCACCGCCATGGCGGACGTCTATCTCGGAGCGCAGCGGGTCATCGCCACCTGGGCCATGGGCGTCACCCAGCACCGTCATTCCGTAGCGACCATCCGGGAGATCGCCAACCTCCTGTTCCTGCGCGGACATATCGGCCGCCCCGGCGCAGGTCTCTGCCCGGTGCGGGGCCATTCCAACGTGCAGGGTGACCGGACGGTCGGCATCAACGAGCGCCCCTCCCCGACCTTCTTGGACGCGCTGGAGCAGCATTTCGGCACGGCCATGCCCCGGCGGCACGGCCACAATGTGCTCGCGGCGATCCGCGCCATGCGGGACGGCTCGTCCAGGGCCTTCATCGGGCTCGGCGGCAATTTCCTCCGGGCGACCCCAGACACGCCGGTCGTGGCGCAGGCCCTGGCCTCCTGCCGCCTGACCGTGCACATCGCGACGAAGCTCAACCACGCCCATCTGGTGCCCGGCGCGGTCGGCTACCTGCTGCCCTGCCTCGGACGCACCGAGATCGACCGCAACGCCGAGGGCAAGGTCCAGATCGTGACCGTCGAGGACTCGATGAGCATGGTCCACGGATCCGGCGGCATTAACAAGCCGGCCTCGAAGGAGCTGCGCTCCGAGATCGCCATCATCGCCGGGATCGCGCAGGCGACGGTCGGCTCGTCCACCATCGACTGGGCCGGCTTCGCGGCCGATTACGACCGGATCCGCGAGGCGATCGCCGCGACGGTGCCGGGCTTCACCGGTTACAACGCCCGGGTGCGCAAGCCGCGCGGATTCATGTTGCGCAACCTTGCCGCCGAGCGGGTGTTCGAGACCGACACGGGCCTTGCCAACTTCTCGGCGGCCGCCCTGCCGGTCGAGACCGAGCACCAAGCGGCGACGAAGACCCGCGACACCTTCGTGCTGCAGACCTTCCGCAGCCACGACCAGTACAACACCACGATCTATGGCCTCGATGACCGCTACCGCGGGGTCTATGGCGAGCGCCGCGTGCTCTTCGCCCATCCGGACGACCTCGCGGAGATCCGCGACCGGCTCGGTGAGCGCGTTGACATCATCGGAACGCACGATGACGGCATCACGCGCCGGGCGGAGGATTTCCGCCTCGTGCCCTTCGACATGCCCCGGGGTTCGCTCGCGGGCTATTACCCCGAGTTGAACGTGCTCGTGCCGCTCTCGACCTTCGGCGAGAAGAGCGACACGCCGACTTCGAAGTCGGTGCTCGTGACCCTGCAGGCGCGCGAGGCCGCTTGAGCGGTCCGAAGCGGCAGGAGGCACGGGACGCGCTGGATGAGGCGGCCTTCGTGGCCGCTCTCGACCGGACGACGGCGGCGCATCCGGGGCTTTACCCCCTTGAGGCGGGACTGCTGGCGGCTCTCGACCTCGGCCTGCCGGGCGACAGCCGCGCCTTTGCGCGGACCTTCGCGGTGGAGCACGCCCTCGTCCTGCGCGCCCTGGCCGGTCTGGAGGAGGCGGGTCACGTCGCCGTGACGGCGCGCGATCCCCGCACGCAGCGGACTCGCTACTCGGCGTCCGGAGAGCAGTAGCGTGGCGGCACATCTCGAAGGAGCCCTTCAGAGGGCGCCGTGACCCTTGGAGGCCTTCTTCGAGGCCTCCGCTGCGCTCCAGCACCTCAGGATGAGGTCGAGGGTCGGATGTCCCGACAGAGATGGGCGCTCAGAATCCCTTCGCCTTGATCGCCTCGGCCCAGGTCACAGCGCGGCGGTTCACGCCGAGGTGCTGCCGCTCGTAGAGACGGCCCTCAAGCTTGATGGCACCGCGCTTGGCGTATTCCGGCCGCTCGAAGGCTTCGATCACAAGCTTGGCGCGGCGCACCTCCTCCTCGGTGGGAGCGAAAGAGGAATTGGCCGGTTCAAGCTGCGTCGGATGGATCAGGGTCTTGCCGTCGAAGCCGAGGTCGCGCGCCTGCCGGCACTCCTCGCGGCAGCCCTCCGTGTCGGCGATGTCATTGTAGACGCCGTCGAGGATGGCGAGGCCTTCGGCGCGGGCGGCGGCGAGCGCCATCATCATCCAGGGCAGCATCGGCACGCGCCCAGGCACGATCTTCGCCCAGGTGTCCTTGGCGAGGTCGTTGGTGCCCAGTACCAGGCAGGTCAATCGGTTGCGCGGGTCGCGCTTGGCGCGGGCAATGTCCTGGATGTTGAGGATCGAGGCCGGCGTCTCGATCATCGCCCAGATTGCGATGCCCTCCGGCGCGTCGAGGGATTCGAGCCGGTCAGCGATGCTCTCCAGCACGGCCGGAGAGGACACCTTCGGCATCAGGATCGCGTCGGGCTTCGCCCCGATGGCCGCCTGGAGATCCGCCTCGCCCCAGGGCGTCTGGGGAGCGTTGACGCGGATGATCAGCTCGCGGTCGCCGTAAGCCCCACTCTTGACCGCGGCGCAGACCTGCTCGCGGGCGATCTCCTTCTCCTCCGGCCCGACCGCATCTTCCAGGTCCAAGATGATGCTGTCGACCGGAAGGGTCTTCGCTTTGTCGAGGGCCCTCTGATTCGAGCCGGGCATGTAGAGCACGCTCCGGCGCAAGCGCAGGTCTATCGTCGTTGCCATAGGCTTCTCCCTCCTGCAGCCGCCACGCGGCCTGCCGTCGTTGCGCTGCACCCTAAAGCACGCCGCCGTGCAAGCCACACCCCCGTTGGTCGGCGTCGGTGAGTCCGCACGACATTTGACACTGCCTCGGGCCTTCTCTTGTCGAGGCCGCGGTTTGGTCATGTTCGCCCGCTTAAAGGCCGCTCGAAACCAATCCCCGGATCCTTGGACCACGATGATGCGCAAAGTCTTGGCAGTCCTCGCCGTGATCGGGGCCCTGGCCGTTCCAGAGGCGGCCCGGGCACAGAGCCGCACGACGATGGGTGTCGGCTCCGGCGCTGTCGCGGGCGCGCTGGTGGGCGGTCCCATCGGCGCGGTTGCCGGGGCGGTGGTCGGCGGTCTGGTCGGGAACTCGGCGGAGCGCGGACGCCGCCATGTCCGGAGAGGACGCCGCTACGGCTATGCAGGCGCCCGCCATCCGCTCCCGCGTCGGGCAGAGGCCGAGGTCCCGCGCACCCCGCGGGCAGTCGCCCAGACCACGGCACCGACGACCTGGAAGGATCCCCACTAGACCGCAGGCCGGCGGTGTCTCACCTCGCCGGCTGGGCTTCCGGCAAGGCGGCGTCGGAGAACGTCCCACGAGCCAGAGCCGGAAAGGCGACCGCCTGGCCGAGCCCTCGGGCGCCCAGGAAGGCCACGAAGGCGAGCCACAGCCCGGCATTGCCGAGACCGAAAGCCTGAACGAGCCCGAGGATCACGCCGTAGGCGGCGAGCGCACGGAGCATCAGGTTGCGCATCGCCCGCGTCCAAGTCGCACCGATATAGATCCCGTCATACGCAAAGGGTGCGGCAGCCGCGAGGGGCGCCAGGGCTGCGAGCAGCAGATAGGCCCGCGCGGTCTCGCGCACCGGGCCGCTCGTCGTGACGAAGTCGATGAAACCTGGACCGCCGACGATTGAGATCAGGCTGACGGCCAGTCCGAAACCGAGGCACCAGCGCAAGCACAGGCTGCATGCCGACCGGAATGCTTCCGCGTCCCGCGCACCCACGGCCTGCCCGCACAGGGTCTCGGCCGCCGTGGCGAAGCCGTCGAGGAAGAAGCCGCCGATCAAAAAGAGATTCCACAGGACCGAATTGGCCGCGAGCACGACATCGCCCTGTCGGGCGCCGAGCGCCGAGAACAGGACGATCCCGGTGATCAGGGCGAGCGTCCGCAGGATGACGTCGACGTTGACGCTCAGGGTCCTGCGGAGCGCTGCGGCGTCGCGCAAGTCGCGCAAAGGCACCCGGAACGGCCGGGAGCCGAGGCGCGCCAGGACGACCAGACCGAGGCCGAAGCCGGCCGCCTCGGCCCCGAGAGTCGCCAGCGCCGCGCCCGCGAGCCCCAGGCCGAAGCCGAGGACCAGGGCGAGTGTCAGCCCGATATGGGTCAGGTTGATCGCCACCTGGAGCAGGAGGCCGAGATCGGTCCGCCCGCGGCCCAGGACCGAGCCGAGCACGCCGTAGCTCGCCAGCACGAAGGGGGCCGACAGGATGCGGATGTGGAAATAGGTCGTGAGGGCAGCGGTCACGGCGTCGCTCGCCCCGCTGACGGCGAAGGCGACGCGGGCGATAGGCCACTGGAGCACCACCAGGAGGAGCCCGATCAGGGTACCCGCCGTCACGGCCCGGGCCAGGATGCGATCCACCTCCGAACCGTCCCGCGCGCCGACCGCCTGCGCGGTCAGCCCCGCGGTCGCCATGCGCAGGGTGCCGAACGACCAGAAGATCGCGTCGAAAATGATGGCCCCGAGCGCGACCGCGCCGAGCAGGGCGGCGTCCCCGAGACGTCCGATCACCGCCGCGCCGACGAATCCGAGCATCGGCGTGGTGACGTTGGCGAGCGTCATCGGCAGCGCCAGGGCCAGCACGCGCCGATGTGTCGGGCGGCCAGGACTGGAAGCGGCGCGCGTCATGCCGCCGCGACCGGTTCGCGAACGCTCATCGCAGTCTCGGAGGGGTGCGCCGCCTCGCGAACCGTCCGTCAGCGGGAGACGGCAAAGAGGCGGGCGATCAGCCAGAGCGGCACCACTACGACCGCACCCGCAACGATCCAGCCGCCGAAATCGTGGAGCGAGGCGAGGCCGACCTCCAGCAGCGCCCGGGCCGAATCATACAGGTGCCAGAACAGGCGGCCGGGCGTCAGCCCGAGCATCGACATGAAGGCGCCGACCAAGACCGACAGGAATAGCAGGCGCAGGAACACGCCGGCTGGCGAGCCGCCGAGAAAGCGCCGCAGCGCAGCGGGTTGTGGCCGGTAGTGATCCGCCCCATAGGCTGCATTCGGCGGCGGGGCACCGTGCCGGCGCCGGTCGTGATCGACGAGCATCGTGTCCTCGTGAAGCCTGCGACCCACGGATCGGCGACGAAGCGGGCAGAACCGTGGCCGGCGCACCACACCGCGTCGAAACCCGAGCGCGGATCGCGCGTTGGCGGGTTTCTCCCGCGAACCCCAGATGGCAAGCGAGGCCGCTCCCGCCAAGATGTCGGGACTGGCCATGGGTTGGGCACCTCGCGAAACCTCCGCTGCGCCATCTTGGCCAAAAGGAGAACTCCCGGGAATCGGGCGTATTGTTGAGAGGCTCTGAGTGCCGACGGGACCAAAGACACGATGATCGACCACGCCCTGTTCGACCCGGCGACGATCGATCCCGAGACGCTCCGGCTCAATGCCGAGATCGTCGCGGCGCACGCTGCGCTGCCCGATCCCTGGTCGTTGCCGATATCCGAGGTGCGCGAGCGGCGCCGGGCCGGCACGAAGGCGGCACCGGCGATGCCGCACAGCGCCCGCGCGGAATGGCTGACGATCGAGGGCCCCGGTGGCCCCCTCAAGCTCCGCGTCATCCGTCCGAGGCCCGGCACCAAATTGCGGGGCGCGTATCTGCACATCCACCGCGGCGGATGGGTCTGGGGCTCGGCGGATGAGCAGGACCCGTGGCTGGAGCGGATCGCCGACGCCTGTGGTTTCGTCGCCCTGTCGGTGGAGTACCGGCTCGCACCCGAGCATCCCTATCCGGCGGCTCTCCTCGACTGCGAGGCCGCGGCCCTGTGGCTTGCCGGGCCCGGCAAGACCGAACTCGGGATCCACGCCCTCACCATTGGCGGCGAGTCTGTGGGGGCGCATCTCGCCGTGATGGTGCTGCTGCGGTTGCGCGACAAGCACAATTTGCCCCGGGCCTTCCGGGGCGCAAACCTCAACGCTGGCTTCTTCGACCTCGGCCTGACCCCCTCGGTGCGCAACTGGGGCGAGGAGCGACTGGTCGTGAATACCCGCGACCTCACCAAGTTTGCCGACGGCTACGTCCGTGAGGGCATCGACCGGCGCCGGCCGGACGTGTCGCCGATTTATGCCGAGCTGAAGGGCCTGCCGCCGGCTCTGTTCACGATCGGCACCATGGATCCGCTGCTGGACGACACGCTCTACATGTCGGCGCGCTGGGCGGCTGCGGGCAATGGCGGCCATACGGCGATCTACCCCGGCGGCTGCCACGTCTTCGCCCGCTACCCGAGCCCGATGAGCGAGCGGGCTCTGGAGCTGATCGACCGCTTCCTGATGGCGCTCGCCTGAGCGACTCGTCCGAGATCCTGCCGGCGACGTTCCGGGCCTGGTTCGCTGCGCGCGGCTGGGCGCCCAGGCCGCACCAGCTCGACCTCCTGCGGATCGCCGGCGGCGGCCGCTCGGCTCTGCTCGTGGCGCCGACCGGCGCCGGCAAGACCCTGGCGGGGTTCCTGCCGAGCCTCGTCGCCCTCTCCGCGCGCGGAGCGCAGCCGCTGAGGTCGAAGGGGCTGCACACCCTCTACGTCTCGCCGCTGAAGGCGCTGGCGGTGGACATCGCACGCAATCTTGACGCGCCGATCGCCGAGATGGCGCTCCCCATCCAGGTCGAGACCCGTACCGGCGACACGCCCGCCCACAAGCGCACCCGCCAGGTCAGCCGTCCGCCCGACATCCTGCTGACTACGCCCGAGCAGCTGGCGCTGCTGATCGCCCATCGCGAGGCCGCGGCGTTCTTCGCGGGGCTGCGGTGCGTGATCTTGGACGAGCTGCACGCGCTGGTGACCTCCAAGCGCGGCGATCTCCTCGCGCTGGCGCTGGCGCGGCTGCACCGGCTGAGCCCCGGTCTCGCGGCGGTCGGGCTCTCTGCGACGGTGCGCGAGCCGGACGAATTGCGGAAATATCTGGTGCCGCAGATGACGGCTCGTCCTTCCGAAGACGATGACGATCCCGGGTCGGAGACGGCAACCCCGGTTCAGGATTGCGCGCGGGTGCCCACTCCCGCACGGGAGAGGGGGCATGTCGAGCTCCACATGGCCGATCTCGTCACTGTGGCGGGCGGCGCGAAGGCGGACCTGCGCATGCTCGATCTCGGCCGGACGCTGCCGCTCTCGGGCCACACCGCCTGGCACTCGATGCCGGCGATCTACGAGCTGATCCGCGAGCACCGCACGACGCTGGTCTTCGTGAACACGCGCCTCCAGGCCGAGTACACCTTCCAGGAGCTGTGGCGGCTCAACGAGGACGCGCTGCCGATTGCCATCCACCACGGCTCACTGGACGCGCAGCAGCGCCGCCGGGTCGAGGCCGCCATGGCGGCAGGCCAGCTCCGGGCGATCGTCTGCACCGCCACCCTCGATCTCGGCATCGACTGGGGCGACGTCGACCTCGTGGTCAATGTCGGCGCGCCGAAGGGCGCGAGCCGGATCATGCAGCGGATCGGCCGGGCCAACCATCGCATGGACGAGCCCTCGAAGGCCTATCTGGTCCCCGGCAACCGGTTCGAGATGCTGGAGTGCCAGGCCGCGCTGGACGCCGTCGAGGAGGCCGCGCAGGACACTCCCGACGCTCGGCAGGGCGCCCTCGACGTGCTCGCCCAGCACGTGCTGGGCATGGCCTGCGCGGACGCCTTCGATCCTGTCGATCTCTATGACGAGATCGTCTCAGCCGCGCCCTATTCCGCCCTCACCTGGGAATCCTTCGAGCAGGTGGTCGATTACGTCGCCACAGGCGGTTACGCGCTGCGCGCCTACGAGCGCTTCGCCAAGATCGTGCGCGGGCCGGACGGGCTCTGGCGTGTGCGCGATGCCCGCACCGCCCAGGCCTACCGGATGAATGTCGGCACCATCGTCGAGGCAGCGCGGGTGAAAGTTCGGCTCGGGCGGACGCTGCGCGGCAAGCCCGGAACCGTTCTGCCGAAGTCCGGCCGCGTGCTCGGCGAGATCGAGGACGAGTTCGCCGAGACGCTGACGGTCGGCGACACTTTCCTGTTCGCGGGCGAGACCCTGCGCTTCGAGGGTCTCGCCGAGGATGAGTGCCTGGTGACCCGCGCACCGCCTGGCACAGATCCGGCGATCCCCTCCTACGCGGGCGCGAAATTCCCGCTCTCGACCTTCCTGGCCGCCCGGGTCCGGGCGCTCATCGCCGACCCGTTCGAATGGGACCGCCTGCCGAAGCAGATCGGCGAGTACCTGCTGCAGCAGCGCCGTCGGTCGGTCCTGCCGGGTGAGCGCGATCTCCTGGTGGAGACGTTTCCGCGGGGCAAGCGCTACTACCTGACCGCCTTCCCGTTCGAGGGTCGCCTCGCCCACCAGACGCTCGGCATGCTGCTCACCCGCAGGTTGGAGCGCGCCGGCCTGCGGCCGCTTGGATTCGCGGCCAACGATTACGGCATCGCGATCTGGGCGAACCGTGACCTGTCCGAGCGCGCCGCGCTCGATCCGGACTTCATCGGCGACCTCTTCGCCGTCGACATGCTGGGCGACGACCTGGAAGCGTGGCTCGATGAATCGGCGATGATGAAGCGCACCTTCCGGCAATGCGCGGTGATCGGCGGGCTGATCGAGCGCCATCATCCCGGGCAGAAGAAGACCGGACGGCAGGTCACGATCTCCACCGACCTGATCTACGACGTGCTGCGCAAGCACCAGCCCGACCACCTCCTCCTGCGGGCCGCGCGGCAGGATGCGGCAACCGGACTCCTCGACGTGAGGCGCCTCGGCATGATGCTAGAGCGCATCCAGGGGCGAATCATCCACAGGTCTCTCGACCGGGTCTCGCCGCTCTCCGTGTCCGTCATGCTCGAGATCGGGCGCGAGCGGGTCTACGGCGAGGGCGCCGACGAGATCCTGGCCGAGGCCGAGGCGGAGCTTCTTCAGGAGGCTCTGTCCTGACCCGTGATCCGCCCTCCCCCGACGATTCCGAGGATGCGATCTTGGTGGCCGGCCTGAGACTTGAGAAGACATCCAAGCACCCCACCCTGCAGCTCGCGGGCGAGACACTGGTTCTCGACCTCTGCGGCGGTCTCTGGCTGCCGGAGCACCGGACGCTCATCGTCTCGGACCTGCATCTGGAGAAGGGCTCGTCCTACGCGGCCCGGTCCGGTCAGTTCCTGCCGCCCTACGATACCCGCGAGACGCTGGCCTGCCTGCACGAGGCGTTGGTGCGCCACGATCCCGTCCGCGTGGTGGCCCTCGGGGATTCCTTTCACGACGCCCGGGGACCGGAGCGCATGGAGCCCGGCGACCGGGCCATGGTGGCGGCGCTTCAGGACGGCCGCGACTGGGTCTGGATCGCCGGAAACCACGACGCGGCCGTCAGCGAGGGCGTCGGCGGCCGCTACGCCGACGCGCTGACGATCGGCGGATTGGTGCTGCGCCACGAACCGGGTCCTGAGCCCGTGCCCGGCGAGATCGCCGGACATCTCCACCCCTGCGGCAAGGTCGCGATGCGCGGCCGTGCGGTCCGCCGCCGCTGCTTCGTCACCGACGGGACGCGCCTCGTGATGCCGGCCTTCGGCGCCTATGCGGGTGGCCTCAACGTCCGCGACCGGGCGTTTGAGAGCCTGTTCCCGAAGGGCTTTACGGCTCACCTCCTCGGCGACGGACGGGTCTTCGCCATCGGCCGGGCGCAGCTCGCCCGGGACTGACGAGGCCGATCAGGCCGACCTCATGAATCGGGTCACGCTCTCGGAGAGTCCCGCCGAATGGCCGGCGAGGTTCTCGGCGATACCCTGAACGGTCCGGGCGAGCTGACCGGTCGCGCTGGCAGCCTCCGAGACGCCGCCGATGTTGCCGGCCATCTCGTGCGTCGACACCGCCTGCTCCTCGACGGCGCTCGCCATCGCGAGCGTCAGCTTGGAGAGTTCGCCCACCGCCGCGGTGATCGTCTCGATGGCGCCGACCGCCTCGCCCGTGGCGCTCTGGATCGCCGAGACCTGTTGGGTGATCTCGCCCGTGGCCTTGGCGGTCTGCTCGGCCAGCGCCTTCACCTCGCTGGCCACCACCGCGAAGCCCCGGCCGGCCTCGCCGGCCCGCGCCGCCTCAATGGTGGCGTTGAGCGCCAGCAGGTTGGTCTGACCGGCAATCGACTTGATCATGCCGACGACCGCGTCGACCTTGCGGGCGTTCTCGGCGAGCTGCCGCATCGTCGCGTCCGTGGCCTCGGCCTGAACGGCGATCTGCTGCGCCTGTTCCGAGACCCGCGTGACCTGCCCGGAGATCTCCTGGATCGCGCCGTTCATCTGCTCGGACGTCGCCGCGACCGATGAGGCTTTGGCGCGGGCGGATTCGGCCGACTGCATCAACCCCTCGGCCGAGTTCTGCATCTCGTGGATTGCGGAGCCGACGGCGTCGACGACCTGCTTCACCTCCAGTTCCATGTTCACCTGCGCGGTGACCACGGCCCAGGTCAGCATCGGCCCGATGTAGCGGCCGGTCTCGTCGTTCACCGCGGTCACCCGCAGGTTGAGCGTCTCCGGCCTGACCTTGATCTTGGTGGTGTGCGGCAGGCGGCTCGCATCCGCCAGCATGGTGCGCTGGTGGTGCGGATTCTTGTGGAAGACGTCGAAGGAGCACCCGAGCATATCGCCGGCCTTGACCGGCAGATGCTGCTCGATCGTCGCCAGCGTCCGACGCGACGTGGCGTTGAGGTAGTCGATCTTGCAGTCGTCGTTGAGGTCGGCGGTCATCACTGCCACCGGAACGTTGTCGATCATCGTCAGGAGCCGGCTGATCTCCTTTTTCTTCGCCGAGATGTCGGAGGCGAACTTGACCACCTTGATCGGTCGTCCTTTCGCGTCGAGCACCGGGTTGTAGGTGGCCTCGAGCCAGACCGATGCGCCATCCTTGTCGACCCGCAGGAACTCACCGGTGACATACCGGCCGCGCCTCAGGCCGTCCCAGAAGGCGGCATAATCCGGGCTTGCGGCGTAGACCTTCTCGATGAAGAGCTGATGATGCTTGTTCCTGATGTCCGCGAGATTGTATTTCATCAAATTCAGGAAGTTCTGGTTCGCATGGAGGACGTTGCCATCCATGGAGAACTCGATGATCGCCAGCGATCGGTCGAGCGCTTCGATCTCGGTCTGAGCTTCATTGTACATGGTTCGATTGAACATGACGGTGCTCGCAGTATCCGAGTGCGGACCTAACATCTATTATGTTGAAAATTTTATAATTATGCGACGACTGGCAGATTTCGCCGCGCTGTGTCGATGTGATCTGCGGCGCTCTGTTCCGAGAAATCGATCAAAAGACCAGCTAACGGCGCTCAATCCATATTGAGCCGGCAATGTCTTTGTCGAAATACATTTGCAGGCTGAATATCAGAACCAGCCGCGTATCCGGAAGTACACGATCGGCACGACGGCACTGAGCAGGATCAGCCCGAGCGCGTAGGGGTAGCCGTAGGTCCAGTCCAGTTCCGGCATGTGCTTGAAATTCATGCCGTACATGGAGGCGATCAGCGTCGGGGGCACGCCCACGACGGAGACGACGGTCAGCACCCGGAAGACATTGTTCTGCTCGATGTTGATGAGACCGAGGGCCGCGTCCAAGAGGAACTGCACGTTCTCGGCCAGCCGCGTCTCGAACTCATCGAGGGATTCGATGTCGCGCCGGATCGTCTCGAACCGGCCGTCCTCGGGCAGCCCCAGCCCGTCACAGGCCGCCGCGACGAACGGTACGATCCGCTCCAGGCCGAGCAGGCTTGCGCGGATCTTGCCCAACACCTTTCCGCGGTTGCTGATCCCGCGCAAGATCCGGCGCAAGGCAAGGTCGCGGCGGCGGGGCGGCGGGCTCTCCAGCCGCCGCCGATCCGCGCCGCGCACGTCGAAATCGAAGATCCGTGTGGAGAGCGTGTCGAGTTCCGACGCCATGTCTTCAAGTGCGTCCGCGAGACTGTCGACCAGCTCCTCAAGGACGATCAGGAAGATCTCGCTCGGTGTGGCGCTCCCGTCGCCCTCGGCGATGCGCTTTGCCGAGGATTCGAAGGCCCGCAGGTCGTGGAAGCGGATCGTGACGAGGTGGTCCTTCGACAGCAGGAAGCCCAGCGGTTTCAGCTGCGAATCGCTGCGCTCGAAGGTGATCATCGGCGTCGAGAGGGAGAGGCCGCCCTTGACGCGGCGCAGCCGGCTCGACGTCTCGACCTCGGAGAGGGCCGCGCGGGATGGGACGCGGAGGCCGGTCGCGGTCTCGACAGTAGCCGCCTCCTCTGGGCTTGGGTCGTTGAGGTCCAGCCAGACGGCATGGCGGGCGCCTGTGCCGCCGGCTTCCGGTG
Source organism: Methylobacterium sp. CM6257 (assembly GCF_054611515.1). Lineage (NCBI taxonomy): Bacteria > Pseudomonadati > Pseudomonadota > Alphaproteobacteria > Hyphomicrobiales > Methylobacteriaceae > Methylobacterium > Methylobacterium sp. CM6257. Next base: position 1,967,986 of record NZ_CM137735.1, on the reverse strand, counting down.
CCAGCGGCCCGTCTGGTCCGTGCAGGCTCAGCATGAAGGCGCATTATCCATGAGCAGGGAGGAGGCCACCGGGACGTCATCTCGCCGTCACGCGAGGGTGCGACAGCCTTGACTCGGAAGTCACGCGAGACTATCTCGCCGCCGTCATTGGCACTCGCCGAGACAGAGTGCTAACAGTCGGGTTCGCCAGCGGTCCCGCCGGCCGCATCAACGCCAACTCCAGACCTGAAGCAAGAGGGCAGCTCATGAAGTTCCGTCCGCTGCACGACCGCGTGGTCGTCCGTCGCATCGAGAGCGAGGAGAAGACCAAGGGCGGCATCATCATCCCGGACACCGCCAAGGAGAAGCCGCAGGAGGGCGAGGTCGTCGCCGTCGGTCCCGGCGCCCGCGACGAGCAGGGCCGCGTCAACGCGCTCGACGTGAAGGCCGGCGACCGCGTGCTGTTCGGCAAGTGGTCCGGCACCGAGGTCAAGATCGACGGTCAGGATCTCCTGATCATGAAGGAATCCGACATCATGGGCGTCGTCGCCGCCTGATCGGATCACCCCTCCCCGCCCTTTGAGGCCGTCAGGGCCTTGGGGTCCAACCCTACGACAAGAGGCACACAATGGCAGCGAAAGACGTTCGTTTCTCCGCCGACGCGCGTGACAAGATGCTGCGCGGCGTCGACATCCTCGCCGACGCGGTGAAGGTGACGCTCGGCCCGAAGGGCCGCAACGTCGTGATCGAGAAGAGCTTCGGCGCCCCGCGCATCACCAAGGACGGTGTGACGGTCGCCAAGGAGATCGAGCTCGCCGACAAGTTCGAGAACATGGGCGCCCAGATGGTGCGCGAAGTGGCCTCGAAGACCAACGACATCGCCGGTGACGGCACCACCACTGCGACCGTGCTGGCCCAGGCCATCGTCCGCGAGGGCGCCAAGTACGTCGCCGCCGGCATCAACCCGATGGACCTGAAGCGCGGCATCGACCTCGCCACGCAGGCCGCCGTGAAGGACATCACCTCGCGCGCCAAGAAGGTCTCGACCTCCGACGAGGTCGCCCAGGTCGGCACGATCTCCGCCAACGGCGACAAGGAGATCGGCGAGATGATCGCCCACGCCATGCAGAAGGTGGGCAACGAGGGCGTCATCACGGTCGAGGAGGCCAAGACGGCCGAGACCGAGCTCGACGTCGTCGAGGGCATGCAGTTCGACCGCGGCTACCTCTCCCCGTACTTCATCACGAACGCGGAGAAGATGGTCGCCGAGCTCGAGGATCCCTACATCCTCATCCACGAGAAGAAGCTCTCCTCGCTCCAGGCCATGCTGCCGGTGCTCGAGGCGGTTGTTCAGACCGGCAAGCCGCTGCTGATCATCGCCGAGGACATCGAGGGCGAGGCGCTCGCCACCCTGGTGGTCAACAAGCTGCGCGGCGGCCTGAAGGTCGCGGCCGTCAAGGCGCCGGGCTTCGGTGACCGCCGCAAGGCGATGCTCGAGGACATCGCGATCCTGACCAAGGGCCAGATGATCGCCGAGGATCTCGGCATCAAGCTCGAGAACGTGACGCTCCCCATGCTCGGTCGCGCCAAGCGCGTGCGCATCGAGAAGGAGAACACCACGATCATCGACGGCGTCGGCGAGAAGTCCGACATCGAGGGCCGCATCGCGCAGATCAAGGCGCAGATCGAGGAGACCACCTCGGACTACGACCGGGAGAAGCTGCAGGAGCGTCTGGCCAAGCTCGCCGGTGGCGTCGCGGTGATCCGCGTCGGCGGTGCGACCGAGGTCGAGGTGAAGGAGAAGAAGGACCGCGTCGACGACGCCCTCAACGCCACCCGCGCGGCGGTCGAGGAAGGCATCGTCCCGGGCGGCGGCACCGCGCTGCTGCGGGCCAAGAAGGCGGTTTCCGAGCTGAAGTCCGACGTTCCGGACGTGCAGGCCGGCATCAAGATCGTGCTGAAGGCGCTTGAGGCGCCGATCCGCCAGATCGCCCAGAACGCGGGCGTGGAGGGCTCGATCGTGGTCGGCAAGATCACCGACAACACCTCCTCGGAGACCTTCGGCTTCAACGCCCAGACCGAAGAGTACGTCGACATGATCCAGGCCGGCATCGTCGACCCGGCCAAGGTGGTGCGCACCGCCCTGCAGGACGCCGCGTCCGTGGCCGGCCTGCTGGTGACCACCGAGGCGATGGTCGCCGACGCGCCGAAGAAGGACAGCCCTGCTCCGGCGATGCCGGGCGGCGGCATGGGCGGCATGGACTTCTAAGTCCGCGCCATCCATCGAGACGGAGGAAGGGGGTCGCCGAGAGGCGGCCCCTTTTCTTTTGGGCGCGCCGCTCCGCGGAGAGCCCTCTCGTCGTGTATCGCGTCCTCTGGATCGCTCGGGCAGTCTGACCCGCACTGTCATCTCGGAGCCGCGCAATAGGGGCCGGGATCGAGAGCCGCCGACGCGCGAGAGACCGGACCGACAGCGGTTCCCGGATGCCCGCCTCTACCTGCCCGTTCGCGGCCGGGCTCGCCGGCGGGGTTCCGGGATTACGGCGCGGGAGCGAAGACGCTCGCTCAGCAGAACATCATTGTTCGACTGCGATCGCCCCGCTTTCCGGGAGAGGGCATCTCGCCCGCTGAGGGGTCTTGGTGCACGGCGACCAGCCCCTGTGCCCAAAAGAAAACGGGACGGCTTTCGCCGTCCCGTTCGTGGTTGTTCCTATCGGCCTAGGAAGATCGAGGCCAGTCGCTGGAGCAGGCCCCGCGGTGCGGGCGGAGGCGCGCTCTGCCCAGGACCGTCCCCGATCTAAGCGTTGGCGGCGAAGGGGTGCTGGGCCGAGTTGCGCTGCTCGGTGACGGTCGAAGCCTTCGGCTCGCCGTTGACGGCGCGCTGGATCGACAGCTTGGTCGCCTCGTAGTTGTACTTCTGGATCTTGGCGTCGTCCGCCGCCTCCCAGTGGATGAACACGCCGACCAGGATGTACAGGTCGTCGGCCTCGTCAGCCGGGATGATGCCCTCGGCGACGCAGTCCTGAACGGCCTTCGCAACGCCGTGCTGGGCCGGGCCGAACATCTGGACGGCCTGACGGGCGTCGTTGATGGTGACCTTGTTGAACATCAGGGTATTCGGCTTGCACGGCAGGTTCGGCGCGATGACCGCGAGCAGGCTGGTGAAGCCGTGCTTGTTGTTGACCAGGCCGTTGCAGAAAGCCGTCTCGGCCGGCGAACCGCGCGGTCCGATGATGAGGTCGATGTGGGCAACCTCGTTGCCGTCGCCGACGAGTGCTTCGCCGACCTGAACCTTGGTGATCTTCGCCATTCGGTGTCTCTCCCTGGATTCCGAAATAGAGCCGCGCGCCGGGCGATGCCGCGGCCGGGAAGCCATCCTTGTTATCGGCGCCCGACCATGCCGGCCGAGCCGGATGAGCCGAGCCGGTTGGGCCGGACAGCGCGGCGGACCCTACAGCGGGGCCCTGCGGCTCACAACCCGCGCAACGCCCTGCCCCGAAGGAATTTCTGTCCCTCTGCGCCGGGAAAGACCGGAACCTGTGCTCGGTTCAGGCCAAGGCAGCGCCAGCGGCCGCGAGCGCGTCCCAGAACAGGGTCGCGACCGTGAAATCCGCACTCGTTCCGGGGTTGAGCCCGCGCGCCTTCAGCGACGTATCGAGCGCGAGGAGCGTCTCGACCGGCCGGTCTGCAAGGTCGAGCCCGGCCAGCGTCGCCTCGGCTTCCTGACGGAGCGCTTCGGCCGCGACCGCACCCGCCTTGCGCGCGACGTGGCTGTCCGGCACCGATCGCAGATAGGCCAAGTGGATCGCGGTCGTGCACCAAGACGGATCGAGGCCCTTCGCGCGCGCCTCGGCCAGGGTCGCAAGGCCGATACCTGGCACGTCTGCGAAGTCGGTCACGTAGGCCCGTGCGATGCGGTCCCGGTCGGCGGCTTCCGCCATCGCATCCAGAAGGGATTCAGGTGCGGCGGCGGCGACGTCGTGGCGGCCGGCACGCCCGAGGCCGCCGGGATTGGCGCGCCGGATCGCGGTGAAGACGCCCTCGGCATCGCTCCGATCGAGGCTGCGCAATACCGACGCGATCGGTTGATCCCGCTCGGCGGCGGCGGCCAGGGGCGCGCAGAGCAGCAGGATGCCGAGATTGGTGTTCTGACCCACCGCCACCATGGTCGCGGCGACGCCTTCGCGGATGCGCCTGCCGATGCCCGCTCCCGCCTCCGCCAGGGCCGGCGCGGAGACATCGGCGCTGGCCACGAAATCTGCCACTACCATCCGGTGGCCCGCCGCGAAGGCATGGACGTTGCCCGGCTTAAGGGCATCGAGCTCCGCGAGGCAGGCGGCCCGATAGAGCGTTCCGATCAGCGCCGGGTCTAGGCCGGTCATGCCACGACGAGCCGGGGGCGGCTGGCGCCGCGGACGGCGGCGAGGAAACCGCGGACCACCGCGGTGGCGATGTCGGTCTCGCACACGGTCTGAAGGCCCGACCAAGCCGGCATGGAGTTGACCTCCAGGATGGAGAACCCGCCCTCTCCATCCTCGACGAGGTCGACGCCAGAATAATCGACCCCTACGGCACCGGCCGCCGCCTCGGCGAGCTCGGCAGCGGCGCGTGGCATCGCCCACGGCAGCGGGCGGCCGCCCCGGTGAACGTTGGTGATCCAGCCGTCGCCCTCGCGGATCATGCCGGCGATCGCCCGTCCGTCGCAGACAAAGACCCGGTAGTCGCGCCACAATCCGTCCCGGCGCGGAACGTAGCGCTGGAGATAGTAGACCCGCGCCACCGCCTCTTCGTCGGGGAGATCCTCCGGGCGCTCGATCAACGCGAGCCCCTCTCCCTGCGAGCCGAAGAGCGGCTTGAGCACGAGGGGCGCGCCCGGCCGCGCCTCGGCCGCAACCAGGGACGCGGCGGCTTCGCGCTTGGAGAACACCCAGGTGGCCGGAGTTGGCAGGCCTGCCCGGGCGATGAGCAGCGAGGTCGCCGCCTTGTCCACGGAGCGCTCGATGGCGGTGGGCGCGTTCCAGACCGTGACGCCCGCGCCGACCAGAGCGTGCAGGACCCCGAGCCGCATCGTCGTGGCCTCGAAGGTGCCGCCCGCGATGGTCCGCATCAGCACGCCGTCCGGCAGCGAGTCCGGAAAGCCCGGTACCCGCAGGGGTTCGCCGCCGCCCGTCACGACGGCGACGTCGGACAGGGAGAACAGCACCGGCTCGACGCCCTGCGCCTGGAGTGCCGCCAACAGCCGGTTCTTGTGCCAGTTGCCGTTATCGGCCGCGAGCCCGATGTGCATGGGGTTCCTGATCGTCACGGGAGAGGCCCGCCTTCAGAGGCGGGCCGGGGATTGATGCCGCTGAATGCGTCGGGCGCGGACCCCTCTCCCGAGGAGAGGGGGGGCAGTCTTGCTCCCTACAATCGGCTCAGCAGGTGGTCCCGACTCCGGGGAGGGCCGTAGACCTTGAGCGCGGCAAGCGCGCCTCCTCAGGCGAAGGACGCGTCCACGAGCGTCGGCTCCAGGCGGCCGCCCCGATAGGTGGCGCCCGAGCGCACCGACGTGACGATCGCCTCGGCCGGCGAGAACAGGGCGCCGTCGATCTTGTAGAAGTCGCCGTTCACCCGCGCGAAGATGTCGGCGAAGGGAGCGCCGTGGTCGCTCGACGTGGTGGATGGCAGCTGCTCGGCGAGCTGCCTGGCGTCGGCATCGTCGGCGTCGACGAAGAGCTGGACCCGCCCGCCATAGATGATCGCGTCGTTGGTCCGGCCCATCGCCTTGATGAAATCCGGGTGCGGCGGCGAGAGCGGCGCCGAGCCGATGCCGTCCACGATCGCGTGCAGGTCGAAGCCGACCGTGTGCGCCTTGTGCAGGGCGACCTCCAGGACGCGGGCCACCACCTGGGTGGAACCGGCGAGGCTCTGGGTCGGGGCGAAGATGAAGGTCAGGTCCTCGGGCCGCAGCCCGGACGCCTCGGCGACCTTGGCGACGACGCTCTCGGGCGGGCCGCCCGCCGCTTCCAGCACCAGGGTGGTCTTGGTGGCGGAATCGCGAAAGCCGAGCTCCTGGTACAGGTCCTCGACGGCCGCCACAGCGCGGCCCGGGCCCGAGCCGAGGGCGAAGAAGCCGGAATCACCGGTCTCGTCGGCGAGGCTCCAGCCCGCATACTGGCTGCCCAGGCAGGCGAGAACCGGATCGGCGGCGTGCACCGTCACCGAGTAGGGCCAGGACGCGATCGGCCCGCTCGGCGCGATGGTGACGGTGCCGAGACCGCCGAGGCAGATCTCGGCGATGCGCCGCCCGGCCTCGATCGAGCCCCTCGCCTGCGCGCCGGCATCGACCATGCGGGCGCCGCCGGCGGCCTGCGACACGGAGAGCCGCAGCGTCGCGGCGTCGGCCACGAGCCGCTCGACCAGGGGGCCTGAGAGCGCGTTGATGCTGGGATAGGATTGGCTGGCACTCATAACGGGGCTTCCTCGGGGTGTGTTTTCTTCGCCGCGCGGTCGGCCCGCAGGTGTGCCGTCCGCGTTTCCAACAGGGCGAGCACCTCCGCCCGGTCCGCGCCTTCGGCCAGCACCGTGCAGAGCGGCGCGTCGCGGCGGACCACCGAGCCGCGGCACGGACGGTCGCGCACGCAGTCCGGCCAATCGAGGTCCGGCACAGGCGCAAGCTCACGGTCGGCGTAACAGATCTGCGCGGCCGCCGCACCCGCCGGGTGCACGCCGGGATCCGGCATCGTGCCGAGACAGGCGGCGATGTGGGAAGCGAGCAGCGGCGTCCCGCGCCGGTCGAGGATGTCGAGCGTCGCGCCGGGCCTCGGATTGATCTCGGTGAGCCACCAGTCGGTCCCGTGGACCAGCAGGTCGGCGCTGGCGAGGCCGCGAAGACCGGTCGCGGCGACGATCTGCTCGGTCCCGGCGGCGACGGCCTCGACGACGTGAGCGGGAAGCACCGGGGCTTCTCCGGCGCCGCGGGCCAGGGCCCCCGCGTAGCGGAACGGGCGGATCGGCGACGGCGCGCACCATTGCTCGGTGAGCGCGAGGATGCGGATCGTGCGTCCGTCGGCGAGGAAGTTCAGGGCATGCGGCCGCCCCGGCACGCGCGCCTGGAAATAATGGCCCGGCGGCGCGGGCGACCGGGTAGCCGGCCGAATGTGGCTGCCGCCGGAGCCCCCTTCCCGCTTGAGCAGCCAGGCCGCCGGATCCGGCGGCGGGTCGATCGCCACGGCGGGATGCGGCACGCCGAGGCGCGCGCACAGGGCCGCGAAGGCCGGAGGATCCTTGAGGGCGGCGACGGTCCCGGCCGACGCGCCGATCAGCCGGTGCCGCGCGGCGAGGCGGCCGATCAGGCCGGGCGCGTCTTCGAAGCCGCTGCCCAGGACGAGGCCGACCGGGCTCCCGGCCCGCGCGGCGAGGTCGTCAAGCGCCGCCAGGGTGGCGTCCGAGGCGGGGGCGGTGCCGAACCGGCCGGGAAGTGGCCTGTAGGCCTCGGCGAGAGCCAGGGTGTCGGAATCGCCGAACAGATCGGCGACGTAGGGGCGAAGTCCGGCGCGCCGCGCCGCCTCGGCCAGGGCGCGCCCGGCCTGGGCGGCAATCAGGACCGCATCCGCCATTGGAATCCGGTCCGGGAGCGACCTAGCCGGCGATCTCCACCGCGAGCTCGTAGGCGTCGCGGAAATCGAGGCAGAGGGGCGTGTCGGAGGCGAGCATCCGGTCGAACAGGCGCCGCTGCGTCTGGTACTTGACGTTGCCGACCGCCAGCGCGCCGATACCCACGCCCTGGCCGGTGGGCAGGGGCACGTCCACCGCGTTGACGTCGATCCCCGCGATGCCGGCGGGCGGTACGGCGTTCACGTCCGAGGCGACGAGGAGCTTCGGTGCCGATTTCAGGTCGTCCGCCGAGAGGATCGGGATGCCGGCCGGGCCGGCCGAGAGGATCACGTCGGCGTCCCGGATGGCGGCGCGGCGATCCTCGGGCGTGGTGCCGTCGACCGAGCCAACCTCGATGCCGAAGCGCCACTTCATCGTGAAGGCGATCTTCGAGACCCGCTCCTCGCCGTCATGGCCGACCAAGACGGTTGTCGCCCCTTGGAGCGCGCCGATCACCGCCGCCACGTAGGCGACGACGCCGGCACCGCCGAAGATCACGATGCGCTTGCCGGTAAGATCGGTGTTGAATTTCTGCCGCAGCGCGCGGGAGACCTGCGCCACCATGGCGGCGCCGGTGGTGAACGAGCCCGCCGGATCGGCGAAGACATGGTTCACGAAGGGCGGCACGAAGGCCTTCTTGGCGCGGTCGACCATGTCGAGCGCGTCCTCGGCGTTCTTGCCGCCGATGAAGATCCCGGTGCGGGTCCCGTCGGCCGGTGCGCGCGAGAAGATCGAATCCTGCGTCAGCGACACCACATCGGCGAGACTGACCTCGGTGTAGGTCACCACCGTCTCGAAGCCGGCATCCACGGCCATGTTCACATCGAACGGGCTCATGTGCCGGAGCGGCGTCAGCATGTGGAGGATCGAGCGGGCCATGGCGTCCTCTGCGGCGCGCGTCCAATGCGCCTGCCCCGTCCAAACCCGGAGCGGTGTCCTGGGTCAAGTCCGCGGATGCGGGCTCAGTCCGGTCCGGTGACCGCGGCGCCGGCATTTCGGCCGCGCGCGACGAGGAACCGGAGCGTGCTGCCGCGATCCAGGCTTCTCACCAGGGCGCGCGCCTCGCCTTCGGAGGGCATCAGCACGAAGCCGGTGGGCCCCCAGGAGGATTGGCCGTAGCCGGGCACGCCCTGGGCGGCGGCATTGGCCAGCGCCTGCGCCACCGCTCCGCTCGCGTAGCGGCCGCCCTGGTGGGGCGCGAAGTGATCGCCAATCAGGTCTTGAATCCGCGTGATCCCGGCCCCGAAGCCTTGCGGATCGGCAAGGGCGACGGCGGGCAGAACCTGCATCAGCACGATCCGGCAGATCTCGGCCGCCTGAGATTCGGGGAAGCGCGGAAGATCGCGAAACGCCTCCACCTCGCGCGTTCCGTGCACACCGGCCATGCTCGGATCGAGGATGAGCACGACCCGCCATGCCTCGGGATAGGGCAGCCTGGCGATGACCGGGGGCGGTCCGCCGTCCGGTCCGCGGCCGCCGTCGACGATCAGGCCCCCTTCGGTGAAGGCACAGAGGCCGACGCCCGATCGGTTGCCCCGGTCGAGGGTGGCGGAGAACGCGTCGGCCGCGAAGCGTGACCCGTTCAGGCGCGCCATGGCGGCCGCCACTGCCAAAGCGAGCTGCGTCCCGGAGCCGAAGCCGGCATGGGCCGGGATCGCGCGCTCGACCTGGATGGATACGCCTGCGCCGCTTCCGAGATGGGCGGCGGCAGCGCCGACGTAGCCGCGCACGCGCTCGGCCTCCGGGCCTTCGACGGAGAGCCGCGCCGACCGACGGGCGGTCAGCGCCAGGGACGGCTCGTCAATGGCGAGGCCGATGCTGCCGAAACGCCGGCCGAGACCGCCGTGGAGGTCCAGGAAGCCGAAATGCAGCCGCGCCGGCGCCTCGACCCGCACGAGGCCCTCAGGCGCCACATCGTTCCGTTTGGGGACCTCGCCCACGCCAACTCCCTCGAAACCCGCCGGCGGGCCGCCTGATCGGCGCGCTTTTCCCACGCCGCGTGCCGCCGGGGCAACGGGATCGTGAGGTCGATCGGCCGAACCCCCTTGCCGCGGTGCGCGGATGAATGCAAACCTATGATCCGCGACGGCGTGCCGAGTTTGCCGCCTGCCCGGAACTCGCCGGGCGGATGAGCCATTCCGATTCGGTGGGGGAGCCCTTCCATTGGGCGTACCCGCTTCGTCCGGTCTTACGGCCGTCGCCCGCTCCGAAGCCAAGCAAGAACGTTGCGAGAGGGAGCATGGCAGCCTGGGTGAAAGGTGGCGCGACGGACGCGGACACCGCCATCGAGGCGGCCGCATCCCTGCTCGCCAAAGCGCGCTCGCCGGTCATCGCCGGTCTGAGCGCGGACGTCGCCGCAATTCGCGCGGCCTTTGATCTCGCGGGTCGAATCGGTGCGTCGATCGACACCGCCGGAGCCGCGTCGACCTACGCCGAACTCGGATCGCTCAGCCGGATCGGCGGCATGACGACGACGCCGGCCGAGGCGGTCGGGCGCGCCGACACGGTGCTGGCCGTCGGCGCCGCACCCTGGCAGGCGCAGCTCTTGAAGCGGCTGGCGGATTCCAAGCCGTCGCGCGGGCGCGCCGCCGGTGCGGATCGTGCCATCCTTTCCATCGGCGCGAACGTTGGCGGCACCTCCGTGTCGCTGGCTTGGCCGGCCGAAGGCGGTCTGCTGGAGGGACTTGCCGAGCTGCGGGCCTACACCCGCGGCCACTTGGCGGGCGACACGCTTCCGTCGCAGATCGCCAAGCGTCTCGCCGAGGGGCGGTACGGCGTCCTGCTCTACGATCCCGCCGAGATCGGCGAGCTCGGTGTCGAGATGCTCCAGGGCCTCGCCATGGAGCTGAGCGAGACGACGCGCTGCTTCACGCTTCCCGTCGGGCGGGCGGGGCAGGACCGGGCCGTCGTGCCGGTCTCTGCCTGGATGACCGGCCAGGCTCCGCGCAGCGGCTTCGGGCGCCGGGTGCCGGAGCATGATCCGTGGCGCTTCGACGCCGCTCGGCAGGTCGCCGCCGGCGAGGCCGATGCCGTCCTGTGGCTCGCGTCCATGCCGGTCGACCGGCCGGCATGGCTTTCGTCCGTGCCGTCCGTCAGCCTGATCGCGGACGCAGAGGCTGGCGCTGCCGACGTGGTGATCGCGGTCGGTCAGCCTGGCCGCGACCACGGTGGCGTCCTGTGGAACGAGCAGCGCGCCGCGATGACCTACTGGCCGGCTTCGGCGCCGTCCGACCGGCCGTCGGCCGCATCGGTGCTGGGCGCCCTCAAGGAGCGCCTGATCGCCGGCCAAGCCGCGTCGAGGAGTGAGTCCGCATGCTGAGCGTGATCCGGGGCGGGCGCGTCGTCGATCCGACCGCGTCCCGCGATGCCGTCGGTGACGTCTGGATCGAGGACGGCCGCGTGATCGATCCGCCGGGCCGTGAACCCGACCGGGTGATTGACGCGGCAGGCTGCGTGGTGATGGCCGGCGGCGTCGAGGTGCATTCACATATCGCCGGCGGCAACGTCATCACCTCGCGCCTGCTCCTGCCCGACCTCTACGTGAGCGAGACCGCGCCAGAGGGGCATCCCTTCGCGCATGCGGGCGGGGCCGCGGCCTGGATCGGGTCGACTTATGCGCGGATGGGCTACACCACCGCGGTCGAGCCGGCGATGCCGCCGACCCACGCTCTGGGGACACAGCTCGAACTCGCCGACATCCCGCTGCTGGACCGCGGCGCGCTGACCGTGATGGGCAACGACGACCAGCTGCTCCAGATGCTCCGTGACCGCGAGGGCGGGAACGCGGTTCGCGACTTGGTGGCGCTCACGCTCGCCGAATCGCGCGGGCTCGGCGTGAAATGCATCAATGCGGGTGGCGCCTCCGCCTTCAAGGACGGATTCCTCCGCCTGTCCATCGACGAGGAGATCCCGTGCTACGGGCTCACCACGCGTCAGATCATGGGCTCGCTGCTCGACGCGGTGGAGGAGATCGGCGTCCCGCACCCGCTGCACGTCCATTGCAACAATCTGGGCCTGCCCGGCGCGGACGAGTCGTTCATGGCGACGCTGGAGGCGGCCGAAGGCCGGCGAATCCACTTCGCCCACGCGCAGTTCTACGCTTACGGCGCGGTCGATCCGGCGAATCCCGGGACCGGTGGCTTCCGCTCGGCTGCGGAGCGTATCGCCCGAGCGATCACCGACAATCCGAACGCCACTCTCGATATCGGGCAGGTGGTCTTCGGGCAGACCGTCACTGTCTCCCTCGACATCCTCCGCCAATTCGCGGGCCGGAAAGGCGCCAAGCCGAAGAAGTGGGTGCTGAACGCCGGCGACGCGGAGGGCGGCGGCGTGGTGCCGTTCCTGTACCGGCCTCGCGGCCCGACCAGCTCGCTGCAATGGGCAATCGGTCTGGAGATCATGCTGCTCTCCACCGACCCGGAGCGGACGATCCTGACCACGGACCACCCGAACGGCGGTCCGTTCACGCAATATCCCCGCATCATCCATCTCCTCATGGATAAGGCTGAGCGCGACCGCGAGATCGCGACGCTGCCAGGCATCGTGGGCGAGCGCTCGAGCCTGCCGAGCCTGGAGCGCGAGTATACACTGTCGGAGATCGCCCAGATGACCCGGTCGGGACCGGCCAAGCTTCTGGGACTCACCGACCGCGGACACCTGCGGCCCGGCGCCCGAGCGGACGTGGCGGTCTACCGCGACGACACCGACCGGACCGCGATGTTCACGGCCGCCAAGCTTGTCCTCAAGGACGGCGTGCCGATCATCGAGGACGGCGAGGTGGTCGAGTGGCGCTCCGGCCGGACGCTGGCACTTTCGGTCGAATCCGATCGGGCGATGGCGAAGCGCGCCGACGCCTATCTCACCGACCGCTTCGGCGAGGGCCTCGGCAGCTTCGCCGTGCCGGACGCGGCCTTCGGCGGAGGCGCGGAGATCTTCGAGGACGTTGCATGCCGGGCGTGATCAGCGGGGCGAGCCGCGGAAGAACCAATGTCTGACCTCTCCCTCAACGGCATCCGGGTCGTCGACACCTTCGCGGAAGCGTTCGACGTGGCCGGCACCGCCATCATCGTCACCAACGACACCGCCAAATGGGCGATGATCGCCGCGACCACGATGACGGGCTTCGCCACATCGGTCATCGGCTGCGGCGCCGAGGCCGGGATCGATGCCGAACTGTCACCGGAGGAGACTCCGGATGGGCGTCCGGGCGTGCGCATCCTGCTGTTCGGGTTCGAGCCGAACGGCCTCAAGGATCAGCTGATCAAGCGTGTCGGACAGTGCATTCTCACCTGTCCGGGCACGGCCTGCTACGCGGGCGTCGGCGGTCCCACTAAGATCAAGCTCGGCGGCGCGATCCGCTACTTCGGCGACGGTTTCGCGGTGGCCAAGCGCCTACCCGATGCCGCCGGCAAGGCCCGGCGCTACTGGCGCATCCCGGTGATGGACGGCGAGTTCCTGTGCGAGGACTCCGTCCGGGCCGTCGACGGTGCGGTCGGCGGCGGCAACCTGCTGTTCCTCGGCCGCAACCATGCGGAGACGCTGAAGGTCGCCGAGATCGCCGTGGAAGCCGCCAAGGCGGTGCCCGGCGCGATCCTGCCGTTCCCCGGCGGCATCGTGCGATCCGGGTCCAAGGTCGGCGGCCGGACCAAGGGCATGATGGCATCCACCAACGACGCTTACTGCCCCACCCTGAAGGGACGCGCCGGCTCGGCGCTGCCGGCCGAATGCGGAGTGGTCCTGGAAATCGTGATCGACGCTCTCACCTCGCAGGGTGTGTCCGATTCGATGCGGGCCGGCCTCCATGCGGCCACCGAGGTTGGCGGCAAGCACGGGCTGATCGCCGTCACGGCCGGCAATTACGGCGGCAATCTGGGCCGCCACCACTATCACCTGCGCGACCTGATCGCGCGAAACGACTCCAAGTCGGAGGGCTGAGCGTTGAGCACCCTCACCCTGCGCGCGACGCCGCCTGAGCGGCTCGACTTCCTCAACATCAATCCCCTGGCGCTGAGCCGCCTGTCCAAGGCCGAAGCCGAGCGCCTGGAGGTCGGGACGAGCCGGACTGGCGTATGCCTCGGCGACTGCTTCTCCGTCTCCCTCGACGGTTCGAACTCGCTGACCATCGAGGGCGGCCACGAGCGCCTCGACCGCGTGGGTGCGGCCCTGTCGGAGGGCGCGATCCGCGTGACCGGCGATGTCGGCCAGCGCCTCGGCGCCGGCATGGTCGGCGGAAGACTGACGGTAGCAGGCCATGCCGGTCCCTACGCGGCAGCGGGTGCCACCGGCGGCATCATCACCATCGAAGGTGACGCGGGTGACCACGCCGGCGGTGCCGTCTACGCCGCCAAGGCAGGGCTCGACGGGGCGACGCTGATCATCCGGGGCACGGCGGGGGACTATCTCGGCGACCGGATGCGCCGCGGAACGATCGTGGCCGGGCGCGCCGGTGCGTTCGCCGGCGCGCGCATGATCGCCGGAACCTTGGCGGCGCTCACGGTCGGCGATCATCCGGGCTTGGGCATGCGCCGCGGCACGCTCGTCGTCGGCGCACACGGGCGGCTGGCCCCGACTTTCGTGGAGACCGGCTCGCACGACCTCGTGTTCCTGCGCCTGCTGACCAAGGTCCTGCGCGGTCTCAGCGCCGAGCACGCCGAGCTCCTCGGCCGGCCGCTGCGTCGCTACTCCGGCGATCTCGCTACCATCGCCAAGGGGGAGATCTGGGTCGCGTCCTGACGCCGCCTGGGCACGGCCGGTCAGGGCATCATATGCTTGGCCGAAGCCGGCCCGAGCGAGGCCGGCAGCCCGGGGAGGCACCCATGCTGCTGCTGTTGTCAATCTGCCTCGTCGCCCAGCCCTCGACCTGCCGCGAGGACCGGATCGAGATGTCCTACGAGAATTCCAGTCCTTTCGTGTGCCTGCGCAACTCGCAGAGCGCGCTGGCGACCTGGCAGGCCGCGCATCCCGAATGGCACGTGGAACGCTGGCGCTGCGCCGCCAAGGGCAGCCTGCCGAAGGACCTGTGACGGCGCCTTGGCTCCGCATCCGGGCAGTGACATGCTCGGGACCGCGTTGAGAGCGGGACGGGAACGATGCGCTCGCTGAAGGTCCGCTTCGCGCTGCTGCTCGGCGGCACTGCCATCGTGGTGATGCTGGCGGCCGTGGCCGCGCTCACGGCGATCGGGGCGGCCGAGCGCACCGTCGACCGCACCCTGGAGGCCCAGCGTCGGCTGGAGCTGCTCGCTGAGCTGTCCGGCCGTCTCACCCAGTTCGGCCTCGCGGCCGTCGAGACCGTTGGCAATCCTGACGGCCAGCCCGAAGCGATGGGGATCGCCCGCGACAATGCGGATCGCGCCCTGACCACCGTGGACGAGGCACTGGCGAAGAGTTTCCCACCGAGTGACGATCCCGCCGACCGGATGCAGTACGCGGCACGGACGCGCCCCATGGCGCAGCTGAGGGCCGCCCGGGCCATCCTCGACCGGCAGGTGGCGCTGATCAGCCGCCAGACCGATCCCGAGAAGCGTCAGGACGCCATCAAGGGCGCTCTCAACGGGTTCGGTGCCATGACCGGCCAGCCGCTCTCGTTCCTCATCGAGGCGGAGCGGCGCAGTATGGCGCTGGGCTCCGAGCAGGCCCGCGCGCTCTCGGTGCGCCTGCGCGTTGCCGCCGCCGCCGCGGTGGCGGCGGCCCTCGTCCTGCTGGCGATCCTCTATCGCGGCGTCACCCGGCCGACCCTGGCGCGGATCGAGGAGGTTCGGCGGGCGGCGAGCGCCATCGGGCATGGCGCCCTCGACACGCGCCTCTCCGTAGCGACCCGCGACGAACTCGGCCTGCTGATGACCAACGTCAACCGCATGGCCGCCCGCCTCGCCCGGCGCGAGTCCCGGGTGGCGGCGGATCGTGCGGCTCTGGAGGATACCGTAGCGGCCCGGACGGCGGATCTGCGCGCCGCCAATGCCCGCCTTGAGGCCGTCGACCAATCCCGGCGGCGCTTCTTCGCCGATGTCAGCCACGAGTTGCGGACGCCGCTCACCGTGATCCTCGGTGAATGCGACCTCGCCCTGCGCGGCGCGTCCCGCGGGGCTGATCCGGCGCCGATCTTCGCCACGATCAAGAAGCGCGCGCAGCGCCTGAAGCTGCGTGTCGAGGATCTCCTGCGCGTCGCCCGCTCCGAAACGGGCGAGATCGAGTTCGACAAGCGGCCGCTCGGGCTCGCCCTGGTCTTGTCGGAAGCGGTCGACAACATGGCTTCGGAGGCCGCCCGCCGCCGGGTCGCACTCACCCTCGATCCCGGAACCCGGGACGTCGAGTGCCTCGCCGACCGCGAGTGGATCCGGCAGACCGTCGAGAGCCTCGTGGACAATGCCCTGCGGCACGCCACCGGCTTGACCCGGGTCGAGGTTGCGCTGTCGGCCGGTCCGGGGCCAGTCGGGCGGATCACCGTGACCGATGACGGGCCGGGATTCGGCGCGTCCGAGGCCGACCTGTTCGAGCGGTTCCGGCGCGGCAAGGGCGCCGGCCCGGACGAGACCGGGTTCGGGATTGGCCTCGCCCTGGCGCGCTGGATCGTCGAGCAGCACGGCGGCACGATCCGGCTCGGCACGGGTGCCGGGGGCTGCGGCGCCCGCGTCAGCCTGGACATCCCGGCGTACGATCCGGCATGGGAAGGGAGCACGGCCGGGGACGCGGCCGGCAACGCGCAGGTGAGGGAGCCGGCTGCATGACGCGGATCCTGATCGTCGAGGACGATATCGACATCCGGGGCCTTCTGGCCCGGGGTCTGGAGGCGGAAGGATTCGAGGTCGGCACGGCGGCCTGCGTGGACGAGGCTCTCAAGGCCGCGCACGATCCGGCGCCCGGGGCGGTGCTCCTCGACATCAACCTGCCCGATGGTTCCGGTCACGACGTCTGCCGGTCGCTGCGCGAGGGCGGGTTCCCCGGCCCGATCCTGTTCCTCTCCGCCCGGGACGAGATCCGCGACCGTGCCGAAGGTCTGGCGATGGGCGCCGACGACTACATCGTCAAGCCGTTCGAGTTCGACGAATTGGTCGCGCGGCTGCGCACGCACCTGATGCGCCGCGAACAGGCAGAGGCGCCGCGCTCGCGCATCACTGTGGGCAAGCTGATGCTCGACCTCGACACCCGCCAGGCCAGTTGCGGCGAGGCCAGTGCCCGGCTCACTCCCCGCGAGGCGGATCTCCTTGGCATGCTGATGGAGAGCATAGGCAAGCCGGTTTCCCGCGCCGAGATCTTCGACAGGCTCTGGGCGAGCCAGGGTGGCCTGTCGCTCAACGTCGTCGACGTCTACATCGGCTATCTGCGCTCGAAGATGGCCGATTTCGTCCGCTACGGCGGGCCGGGATTGGTCACCGTGCGCGGAAAGGGGTTCATGCTCGAGCTTCGCGGCCCCGACTTTCGTCAGTGACAAACTATACTTAAGTCGAAGCAACGGCGTTTCTCGATGGTTTCTGGGCGTTTAGGCAGTGTCTCGCAAAAAATTTGGGAGGATCCGGCAACTTAGTGCTTGAAGAGCGCAGCTGAATCGTCGATACCGGTTCTGCGCCGGAAATGAGAGCGCCATCAGTGTCTTAGGGTCTTCTTAGGAACCTCGCGACACTCGGTGAGGATACCGCCAAGGAGAAACACCATGAAGTGGGCTGCCCCCGTCGTGTCCGAGATCTGCGTCGGCATGGAAGTGACGAGCTACGAGTCAGCCGAGATCGACACCTTCAACTGAGTTTCCGAGGGCCGGGGATCGCGGGAGCCGCACCATGCGCATCGTGATCCTCGGTTCCGCGGCTGGCGGCGGCCTTCCACAGTGGAATTGCCGCTGCCCCAATTGCACGCTGGCGCGGTCCGAGCCGGACCGGGTGCGGCCCCGGACCCAGTCGAGCATCGCGGTTTCCGCGGACGGGTCGGATTGGCTGCTGATCAACGCCTCGCCGGACATCCGGCAGCAGCTTTTCGACAATCCGCAGATGCACCCCCGCGAAGGCCTGCGCCATTCGCCCATCCGGGCCGTGCTCCTGACCAACGGCGATGTCGATCACGTCGCGGGTCTTCTGACCCTGCGCGAAGGTCAGCCCTACACCCTCTACGCGACCCGCGGCATCCTCGACTCCGTGAACGCGAACCGCGTCTTCGACGTGATGGCGGAGGGCGTGGTTGCCCGGCAGTCGATCGGCATGGGCGAACGGTTCGAGCCCCTGCCCGGCCTGTCGGTCACCCTTTTTCCTGTCCCCGGCAAGGTGCCGCTCTGGCTCGAGGACGAGACCATGGAGATCGGCGCCGAGACCGAAACCACGGTCGGCGCGCTGATCGAGGCCGGCGGGCGTCGCCTCGCCTATATTCCTGGCTGCGCGCGGGTAACGAACGGCCTGCGGGATCGGATCACCGGTGTGGACGCGCTCCTGTTCGACGGCACCGTCCTGCATGACGACGACATGATCCGCGCCGGCGTCGGCACGAAGACCGGTTGGCGCATGGGGCACGTTCCGATGCGCGGGGAGAACGGCTCAATCGACGCCCTCGCCGGCGTGCCGATCGGACAGCGCATCTTCGTGCACATCAACAACACCAATCCGGTGCTGGTCGAGGGCTCGCCCGAACGGGCCGACGTCGAGGCCGCCGGCTGGACCGTGGCTCACGATGGTCTGAGCCTGTCGCTTTAGAACGCTTTTGCCGCAGGGGATCTTGGGGGTTGGGGCCCGACCGCCGGCCCCCGCAGCCGGGACCGGCGGTTGGGTGCCGGGCTGGCCAGCACTATATCGTTCCTGAGGCCCGACAGTCGCCCCGAGGACGAGGGCGGGATCAGGATACAGGAAACGCGACCCGAGAACGGACGCCGGAAACGCCATGAACGCAGTCTTCCCGACCCCCGACACCGCCGACAGCCAGCGTCTCCTGAGCCCTGACGAGTTGGAAGCGGCGCTGCGCGATATCGGCGCGCGCCGGTACCACAACCTGCATCCGTTCCACCGGCTGCTGCACGATGGCAAGCTGTCGAAGGATCAGGTCCGGGCCTGGGCGCTGAACCGCTACTATTACCAGGCGATGATCCCCGTGAAGGATGCGGCGGTGCTCGCCCGGATGACCGACGCGTCGCTGCGGCGGATCTGGCGCCAGCGCATCGTCGATCACGACGGCGACCACGATGGCGACGGCGGGATCGAGCGCTGGCTGAAGCTCGCCGAGGGCGTCGGTTTCGACCGGGACTACGTGCTGTCGACCCGCGGCATTCTTTCAGCCACCAAGTTCTCGGTGGAGGCCTACGTCCATTTTGTCTCGGAGAAGAGCCTGCTCGAGGCGATCGCCTCGTCGCTGACCGAGATGTTTTCGCCGACGATCATCTCCGAGCGCGTCGCCGGTATGCTGAAGAATTATGACTTCATCACCAAGGAGACGCTCGCCTATTTCGACAAGCGCCTCACCCAGGCGCCGCGCGATGCCGATTTCGCCCTCGATTACGTGAAGCAGCACGCGACTACCCCGGATCTGCAGCGCAAGGCGATGGCGGCTCTGACCTTCAAGTGCAACGTCCTCTGGACGCAGCTCGACGCCCTGTACTTCGCCTACGTGGCGCCCGGCATGGTTCCCCCGGACGCCTGGCGACCCGGCGAGGGCCTCGTTGCCGAGGCGGCACCAGCTCGGACGGGTGGCACCGGCAAGATGGCGGCCGGTGACCGTCCGCGCCTGCCGCGCGGCGTGCGGCTGCGCAACGACGAGACGCGCGGCAAGTACGTCCTGCTCGCTCCGGAGCGCACCTTCGACCTCGACGACAACGCGGTCGCGGTGCTCAAGCTCGTGGACGGCTCGCGCAGCGTTTCCGAGATCGCCGACGAGCTGGGCAAGACCTACGCGGCCGACCCGCGTGCCATCGAGGCCGACATCCTGACGATGCTCGACGGCCTCGCCGAAAAACGAGTTCTTGAGCGATGAACGCGCTGACACCGAACCGGCCCGAAGCGCCGGCTCCGGTGGGCCTGCTCGCCGAGCTGACCCATCGGTGCCCGCTGCGCTGCCCCTACTGCTCCAACCCACTGGAACTCGACCGCCGCTCGGGCGAGCTCGATACGGCGACGTGGCAGCGTGTCCTCAAGGAGGCTGCCGGCCTCGGTGTCCTCCACGTGCACCTGTCGGGCGGCGAGCCGACGGCGCGCAACGACATCGTCGAGATCGCCAAGACCTGCGCGGATCTCGGCCTGTACTCCAACCTGATCACATCCGGGGTCGGCGGGGCACTCGCGAAGCTGCAGGCCCTCTACGATGTCGGCCTCGATCACGTTCAGCTCTCGGTGCAGGGCGTCGACGCGCAGAATGCGGAGAAGATCGGGGGATTGAAGAACGCGCAGCCGCAGAAATTCGAGTTCGCCGCAAAGGTGGTGGAGCTCGGGCTGCCCCTGACGCTGAATGCGGTGATCCACCGCGGCAACATCCATGAGGTCGCGGACTTCATCGATCTCGCGGTTGAGATGGGCGCCAAGCGGCTCGAAGTGGCGCACACGCAGTATTACGGCTGGGCCTACGTCAATCGTGCCGCGCTGATGCCCAACAAGGCGCAGGTGGACGAATCGATCCGCATCGTCGAGGCGGCGCGCGAGCGTCTCAAGGGCCAACTCGTCATCGACCTTGTGGTGCCGGATTACTACGCGAAGTACCCGAAGGCTTGCGCGGGCGGCTGGGGCCGCAAGCTGATGAACGTGACGCCGCAGGGCAAGGTCCTGCCGTGCCACGCGGCCGAGACGATCCCGGGTCTTGAGTTCTGGAACGTCAACGACCATTCCCTCGGCGAGATCTGGCGCGACTCGCCGGCCTTCACGGCTTACCGGGGCACGGACTGGATGAAGGAGCCCTGCCGGTCCTGCGACCGACGGGAGAAGGATTGGGGTGGCTGCCGTTGCCAGGCGCTGGCGCTTGCCGGCGATGCTGCGGCCACCGATCCGGCCTGCTCCCTCTCCCCGCTCCACGCCAAAGTGCGCGCTCTCGCCGTCGAGGAGGCGGCCGAGAACCCGCCCGACTACGTCTATCGGACGATCGGCAGCAACGTTCGGTCGCCGTTCAAGGAGGAAGTCCACTCGTGAGAGTTCTTGCTACGACCGCCATCGCGCTGGTGCTGGCCGCGCTGCCGGCTCTTGCCGAGGACGCAGCGAAACCCGCCACCGTCACCCAGGCGAACGCCGTAGCGCCACCGCGGGCGGCCGATCTGCTGTTCGACCAGCCGCACATGAAGAACACGGCGCCGGGCTCGACCATCACGTACGACTATCTGCGCCGCTCCGGCATCTCGAAGGGTCTGTTCGGGGCGCCTCTGGAGGACACGGTCACGCTCAAGCTCGAGCCCGGCAAGAGCCCGGAGGCGCGCGACATCACCGTGACGATGTTCTCCGGTCTGAACCGCGTGCCCGCCGGCCCCTTCGAGGACATGTCGGGCAATCCGATGGTGTCGCTGTTCCTTGAGAACCACCTCCGCGCGCTGGCCAAGGTGCTCGAGGCGAACCCGCGCTACCTGAAGCTCGCGATCCGCCGTGGCCTGCGCGAGCGCGCCACCGTGACGCCCACCAAGGTGAGCTTCGGCGGCCGCGAAGTCGACGGCTGGCGCGTCGTCACCAAGCCGTTCGAGGGCGATCCGATGGCGCAGCGGATGCGCGGCATGGATGACCTGACCTACACCTTCGTCACCGCACCGTCCGTCCCGGGCGAGATCGTCTCAATCGAGGCGTCGTCGAAGAGCCAGGATGGCGGCGAACTGCTTGAGGAGAAGCTGAACTATGATCAGAAGGCTGGCTGAACGCGGCGCGCTGGCCGTCCTCGCCCTGACGCTGTCGGGGATGGCCGGCTGGGCCGCTGAGGAGAACGACTATCCGACCGACGCGCGGGTCGATTACGTCTTCGGCTGTATGGCGGCCAACGGCCAGACCCGCGACAGCCTGCAGAAATGCTCCTGCTCGCTCGACCAGCTTGCCGCGATCCTGCCCTACGACAAGTACGTCCAGGCGAGCACGATCCTGTCGATGCGCCAGGGCATCGGCAACCGCGCCAACGAGTTCAAGTCGACCAAGGTCTTCGACGACAAGGTCGCGGAACTCCGGCGCGCGCAGGCCGAGGCGGAAATCCGCTGCTACCACGGCTGATCGTGAGACGAGGCCGGCCGCCGTTGCGCCGGCCTCGCGATTCAAGCACACCGGGTCCCCGACCGCGCTGGCGAACGAGACCCGATCCGTGATCCCCTCCTCTGGCCTGTCTGACCTGCTGCCCGAACTCGGAGGGCGCACGCTGGTCATGGGCATTCTCAACGTCACGCCCGACTCGTTCTCCGATGGCGGCCTGTTCTCGGGCGAAGCCGCGGCCGTGGCGCAGGCCGAGCGGCTTGTCGCCGAGGGCGCGGCGATCCTCGACGTGGGCGGCGAGTCGACGCGGCCCGGACACGTCCCGGTTCCGGCCGAGGAGGAGCAGGCGCGCGTCCTTCCGGTCATCCGTGCGGTTGCCCCTCGCCTGTCTGTCCCGATCTCCATCGACACCTACAAGGCGTCCACAGCCCGCGCGGCGCTGGAAGCCGGCGCCAGGATCGTCAACGATGTCTGGGGGCTCCAGCGCGAGCCCGACATCGCCGCGGTGGCGGCTGCGCACGGCGCGCCCGTCGTGATCATGCACAACCGCGAGACGATCGACGCCGAACGCGACATCGTTGCCGATATGCTGGCCTTTTTCGAGCGCTCTCTCGCCATCGCGCATCGTGCCGGCATCAAGGACGCCGATATCGTGCTCGATCCGGGCGTGGGCTTCGGCAAGACCTGGGCGCAGCATCTGGAGGCCCTCCGCCGGCTCCCGGAGATCCGCGCCCTCGGCTTTCCGGTCCTGGTGGGCGTCTCCCGGAAGTCGCTCCTCGGGCGGCTGCACGATCGTGAGACCCGACCGGCGGACCGTCTCTACGGCTCCATCGCCGCGCATGCCCTGGCGGCGACGCTCGGCGCCGACATCGTGCGCGTGCATGACGTGGCTGCCCATATCGACGCCATGCGGGTCGTGGATGCCGTGATGCGGCCGGAGGGGCGGTAATCATGGACGGGGATTTGATCCGGGTCACACGGATCGCCGTGTTCGGGCGGCACGGCCTGCTGCCCGAGGAGGCCGTGCTCGGCCAGCGCTTCTACATCTCCCTCGAAGCGCGCCTCGACTTGCGCGAGGCGGGACGCTCGGACGACGTCGCCGGAACCGTGAGCTACGCCGACCTGACGCAGATCGCCTGCGCGATCGCCAGCGAGAGGCGGTTCAACCTGATCGAGGCCCTGGCTGAGGCCATCGCGGCCGAGATCCTGGAACGCTTCCCGCCGGTGGAAGCAATCGGGGTGCGCGTCGACAAGCCGAGCGCGCCGGTCCCGGCGATTCTGGAGGGGGTCAGCGTCGAGATCACGCGGCGCCGGGGAGCGCGCGCATGAGGGCCTATCTCGGGATCGGCAGCAATATCGGCGACATGGCGGCTATGCTGGACCGGGCGATTGCGGGGCTTGCTGCGACGCCCGGCATCACCGTGGTGGCGCGCTCGGCCGATTACCGTACGCCGCCCTGGGGCAAGACCGACCAGCCCTGGTTTCTCAACGGTGCCGTCGCGGTCGATACCGAGCTCGATCCGCACGGTCTGCTCGACGCGTGCCTGACGGTGGAACACGATCTCGGTCGCATCCGCGAAGAGCGCTGGGGACCGCGCGTGATCGACATCGATGTCTTGTCTTACGAGGGTGCTTCCGTGGATGACGCGCGCCTCGTGTTGCCGCACCGTTTTGTCCGTGAGCGGGCCTTCGTGCTGGTGCCTCTCGCCGAGATCGCGCCCGATCTCGTCATCGGCGGCGAGCGCGTCGTGGATGCGTTGGCGAAGCTGGATCGCACCGGCATCGAGCGGGCCTGAGGCCGCCCGAGCTTAGGCTGGAGCACTGTCATTCCTGGCACCCAGGCCCTGAAGCGCCTCGAGGTCGACTTCAGCGCTCGCCGGGCTGGGCCAGCTTGTTCTCTTCCTCATCGAGGAGCGGAACGTCGTAGTCGCGCAGCACCTTGTCGATGTCGGCTTTGTGCTTGCGCAGAACGGTATTGAGCGTGCGCTTCCAGTCGTTCTCACCGATCCGCACCCCCATGGCGATCCGGTAGGCCATCGGCGGCCGCTCCGGCTCCTTGAGCAGCGGCACGACGACCATCGGGGTGCCCGACTGCTTGGCGAGCCAACCGGCGGCCGGACCCCAGAGCACAGCGGCGTCGATCTCCTTGCCGGCGAGCGCCGCGATGATCTCGGCAGCGACCGTCTGGTACTTGCGGGACGGGTCGAGCTGGTAGGGCGCGTAGGCCTTCATGGTCGAGACGAGGCCGAGTTCACCCATCCGGTTCACCGGAGGCGTCCCGGCGATCACGCCGATGCTTTTGCCCTTCAGGCGCGGGTCATCGAGGGCCGTCACGCCATCGAACTCGCCCGCGCGGGTGACCAACGTGTAGGCGGAGCGGTAATAAGGATTGGTGGTCTGAACGAGGTCGCTGCCGAAGGCCTGACCCATGATCAGGTCACACAGTCCGGTGCCGAGCGTGTTGCGCACGAAACCGGGACCTTGAGTCAACCAATAATAGCGGACCTTGACCTTCAGCTCATCGGCGATGATGGCTGCGATCTTGTTCTCGAAGCCGTCCTCCTTGCGCTCGGAGAACGGCATGTTGCCCGGGTCGCCGCAGACGCGCAGCACGTCCGTGGTGACCGTATCCGGCAGATGCTGGGCGAGAGCCCCCTGCGCCCCGGTCAGAGACAGGACGCAGAGGACGGCGATCCGGGCAAAAGACGACATCAGCCGCCCATGCATTCCTTCTCGGCCTTCTTGGCGGCCTCAGGCTTGTCCTCGTGCTCGGAGGGACGAATCCGCCCGATAGCTCCGGCGGCGCGCGCCTTGAGGTAGACGTACAGGTCGTCCGAGTAGCACATGACGTTCTTGTTGTCGCCGAAGGCCGGCATGACCTTCTGCTCGGCGGCGTTTACGTCCTGCTTGCCGCCGACGAGGATGCCGATGAACTCTTCGTAGGAGAGGTGCTTCAGCGAATCCTTGAGCGCCGGCGCGTAGGTCGAGCCCATGCCGTCCGGGCCGTGGCAGACGTGGCACTCGGCGTGATAGCGGCGGTAGCCGGAGTAGGAGTACCAGTCGAGCTTCTTGCCGTCCTGGGTAACGTGGAACGTCGGATGCCCGTCGGCATCCAGATACTTGCCGTCCTCGACCTTCACGGCGGCATCCTGCTTCAGCAGCTTGGGGTCCTGCTCTGCAGTCTTGTCATTCGCATTGAGCGAGTTGGCGAGGGCGGGATCGGCGGGCTTGGCATCCTCAGCATGTACGGCAACCGCGGAGACGGTCGCTAGGGCGAGGGCGGCGATAACCGGCCGCGTTACGATCTTGCTGAGGTTGAGCAACGCATGTGTCTCCCTGGATCGAGGCTCTCCGGCTCCCTCCGAGCCGCAGCCCCTTGCGAGAAAGTCTAATCACAAGGATGCCGGCGCGGGAACCCGCGCCGGCACCGATTTCACAGTCTGACCCTGCGGCCGATTAGTTCGGCAGGGCGAAGACCGTCAGCTGGCCGCCGAGGTTGGTGTACTGCGACAGAGCCGCATAGCCACCCACCGCACCGAGGCCGGCGTTCGGGTCGGTCAGGCCGGCCGCGAGGCCGATGCCAGCCCAGCCGCCGACGCCCGACAGGACGCCAACGTACTGCTTGCCCTTGTGCTGGTAGGTCATCACGTTGCCGATGATGCCCGACGGGGTCTTGAACTTGAACAGCTCCTTGCCGGTCTTGTCGTCGACCGCCTTCAGGTAGCCCTCAAGCGTGCCGTAGAACACGACGTCGCCAGCGGTGGCCAGAGCACCGGACCACACCGAGAACTGCTCGGGGTTGGACCACTTGATCTTGCCGTTGACGCCATCCCACGCGATGAAGTTGCCCATGCCACCGTGCGAGTTCGGGGCCGGGTACATCGAGAGGGTCGCACCGACGTAGGGCTGGCCCGGGGTGTAGGTCACCCGGAACGGCTCGTAGTCCATGCAGACGTGGTTGGTGGGCACGTAGAACAGGTTGGTCTTCGGCGAGAAGGCCGCAGGCTGCTGATCCTTCGACCCGAGGGCCGCCGGGCAGATGCCCTTGGAGTTGGTGTCCTCACCGTTCTGCTCGGTCGAGTACTTCGACACGACCAGAGGCCGGCCGTAGTTCTTCGAGCCCTTGTCCATGTCGACCTTGGACGCCCAGTTGACGGCCGGGTCGTACTTCTCGGCGACCAGGAGGGCGCCGGTCTCGCGGTTCAGCGTGTAGCCGAAGCCGTTGCGGTCGAAGTGGGTCAGGAGCGGCTGCTCCTTGCCGTCAACCTTCTGATCCGTGAGGATCATCTCGTTGATGCCGTCATAGTCCCACTCGTCGTGGGGGGTCATCTGGTAGACCCACTTGGCCATGCCGGTGTCCGGATTACGCGCGAAGATGGTCATGGACCACTTGTTGTCGCCCGGACGCTGCTTCGGGTTCCAGGTCGAGGGGTTGCCCGAGCCGTAGTACATCAGGTCGAGCTTCGGGTCGTACGAGAACCAGCCCCAGGTGCAGCCGCCGCCGGTCTTCCACTGATCGCCTTCCCAGGTCTTCAGCGAGGAGTCCTTGCCGATCGGCTTGCCGAGCGAGGTGGTCTTCTCCGGGTCGACGATCATCTGATCGTCCGGGCCCTCGGAGTAGGCGCGCCACACGCGCTTGCCGTCTTTCAGGTTGTAGGCGGTGACGTGGCACTGCACGCCGAACTCGCCGCCCGAGATGCCGACGATGACCTTGTCCTTGACCGGCAGAACCGTCGCGGTGTTGGTCTCGCCCTTCTTCGGGTCGCCGTTCACGACCGACCAGTTGACCTTGCCGGTCTTGGCGTCGAGCGACACGAGGGTGGTGTCGGCCTGGTGCAGGAGGATGGCGCCGTCGGCGTAGGCCAGACCACGGTTGACCGTGTCACAGCACATGACCGGGATCACGGACGGATCCTGCTTCGGCTCGTACTTCCAGAGGATCTTCGCCTCGTGATCGAGGTCGAGGGCGTACACGATGTTCGGGAACGGCGTGTGCACGTACATGACGTTGCCGACGACGAGCGGCGAGCCCTCGTGGCCACGCAGAACGCCGGTCGAGAAGGTCCAGGCGACCTGGAGATTCTTCACGTTCGACGCGTTGATCTGGTCGAGCTTTGAATACCGAGTATTCGCGTAGTCAACCGTCTGAAGCACTTGCTCCGCCGGGTTGGCGATGCCCTTCATGACGCTTTCATTGGCCAGCGCCGGCGCGGCGATTGCCGCGACGCCCGCGCCGAGCGCAAGGAGATGTACCGCTCTCATGGGTTCCTCCGACAAGTCTTTGAGAGTTCTTGCGACGCGTTTCGAGAACGGCGTCGCTTGGACTCCGACCTGACTGTTTGCGACAGGGATGGACGCCTCGGTAGCGGGCATTGCGGACTCGTGGAGATCAACAGATCCCGAAGCCAGGAGCCGCCATCCCTGAGGCGGCCCCCTCGAAACCGAGGCTTGAACGGACCTTAAGAGATTTTTGAGCGCCGTCAACTCGCTCTTCTGGGGCTCTTGGCACACGGTGAAGGCTTCTTTTCGAGTGACAAAAGCTGGAGCGATGTCATCCGGCTGCGAAAAGAAATGCTGCAACGCACAAACGGCTTGGCAATTATTGCCGGGCGCCTGGTCGCAACGTGAGCGCTGCCCATGCACATCTTGCAATCGGTCAGGGGTTGCTGAGGGTACGCATGCGTCAGCCGCGCGGAGAAAGGCAGTTTTGGCCGGAGCTGCTCCCTTTCTCGGCGGTGTGGTTGATTGCATTGCGAGATAACTCGGCGACGAGAGAGCCGATCGAAAGTTGTCGATACGTCGTGCGCCCGGTCGCCGCAGGCCCTCAAAACGAGGGATCCAAGCGCCGTCTACGTGGTTCGCGCGCGACAAATTGCCGAATCATCCCGCGTGCCTCTTTCGACATCGGACCGAGTCGGGTGCCTCGGGGCTTCATGGGGCGATCAGCGGTGGGTCGAATCGTCGACGCGTCGGATGACGGCTCAGAGGGCTCCGACCGGGCCGGTACTCTCGAAATCCGCGACGTCGCCGATCAGGTCAGTCACGGAGATGTTGAGCCGGCGCCCATTTGCCAAGCGGAGCTGGGCATCCGGCTCCAGCCAGATCGGCCGCAAACCGGCATAGCTGCCATACAGGTTGCCGTAGGCCACGATCCCGCCGTCGCGCCGCTCCACCACGACGCGGTAGCGGACGCGCACGGGCTCACATCCTTCCGCTGCGACGCGCCCGCGCCCCGTCAGCGTCTTGAGGACTTCGTTCGGCTCGAACATGCGCGTGAGGCGGGGGTGGGACTAAACGGCAGTCCCATTGCCGTTTAGTCCCGGTCCGGAGGTGAGTCACGCGTGAGCGACGGAATTGCCGCGGCGGGTGCCGCTCTCTGTCAGTCGGCAATATCGGAAGGTTGAGTGGTCGGCGCCGCTTCAAGAGGCCGAACGACGATGCGCCCGGCCGCTACGGAGAGCGCCAGCTGGCCATGTTTCAAGGCCAGAGCCTTCTCGCCGAACAGGGCTCGACGCCAACCCTGCAGGGCCGGAACGTCGGCGGCATCGTCGTCCGCGATCGCCTCCAGGTCGTCGACGGTGCCGATGATCTTCGGTGCGACGCTCTCGGCCTCGCAGACCGCTTTCAGCAGGACCTTGAGAAGTTCCACAAGCGCACCGTTTCCGCCGCTCCGGCGGACGCGCTCGGGCATGCGGATCTCGCTGGTGTCGCGCGCAAGGCCACGCTCCACCGCAGCCAGGATGTCCGCGCCCGTACGGGAGCGCTCGAAGCCCGCCGGAATCGTGCGCAGGCGGCCAAGGGCCTCGGCGTTGCGCGGTGCCGCCGAGGCGATGTCGATCACCGCCTCATCCTTCAGCACGCGCCCGCGCGGAACGTTGCGCGCCTGCGCCTCGCTCTCGCGCCAAGCGGCCACTTCCATCAGAACGGCGATCTCGCGCGGCTTGCGCATCCGGCCCGAGAGACGCCGCCACGCCTGCGCCGGCTCGGCTCGGTAGGTCTCCGGCGAGGTGAGCACCGCCATCTCCTCGTCGAGCCACACGCCGCGGTCGGTGCGCAGCAGCTCGGCGACGAGGACCTCGTACACCCTCACAAGGTGGGTCACGTCCGACAGGGCATAGGTCAGCTGCGCCTCGGAGAGCGGCCGCCGCGACCAGTCCGTGAAGCGCGATGACTTGTCGATCTTGGCCTTGGCCACGTCGTTGACAAGCTGCTCGTACGAGACGGAATCGCCATAGCCGCACACCATGGCGGCGACCTGCGTGTCGAAGAACGGGTGAGGTAGGATCCCGCCGATCAGCCAGATGATCTCGAGGTCCTGGCGGGCCGAGTGGAACACCTTCACGGTCCGCTCATCCGCCATCAGGTCGATAAACGGCTGAAGGTCGAGGCCGGGCGCGAGGGGATCCACCAGGACGGCCGTGCCGTCCGGAGCCGCCATCTGGATCAGGCACAGCTTCGGGTAATACGTCGTCTCGCGCATGAACTCCGTGTCGACGGTCACGAAGGGCTGCTCGGCGAGACGCGTGCAGATTTCGCGCAGCGCGCCGGTGGTGGTGATCAGGTCCATGGTCCGGCTATACGCAACCGCCGCGACCATGGGGAGCCGCACGCGCGAAGGTCCCCATGTTTCACGCATCTCCTGTGTTCGGGCGGCTCATGCGGGGCCTGCGAGGACCGCCCGGCGGCGCGCCCGCGTCTGCCGGCGGATCCGCAAGGCGTCGGCGCGGCGCTGCGCCTCTGCACGGCCGAGGAGCCGATCCAGGATGCCGGTTTCGATGCGCTCGCCGGTGGCGCCGTCGGTGAGGCGGCGGATCCGGTCGACGCGGAAGCCCCGATAGCCGCCGCGCCGGGCATCGATGCCGCCGAGCAGGGTCCGGCCCGGGCCGAGCTTCAGCTCGCGCGCCTCCAGGGACCGGTTGCTCCACGCGCCGGTGGCGTCCTCGTAGACGAGGTCGAAATGGCCGTCGAGCGGCAGCGTCCGCCAAGCGCTCGGCGAAGCCTTGAATGGCGGCTCCGGATGGCCCACCGGATGGGAAAAGGCGTTGTGGCTCATGCACATCATATGGGGATTGACGGTACTTCCCGGTAGGTCGGCGGGCTGCGCGGAGGGCGCTTTCTGAGCCGCCGCGCGCGGACCGCGCTTGACTTGGGGGGCCTCGCGTG
The DNA here is from genome assembly GCF_054611515.1 of Methylobacterium sp. CM6257. Classification (NCBI taxonomy): domain Bacteria; kingdom Pseudomonadati; phylum Pseudomonadota; class Alphaproteobacteria; order Hyphomicrobiales; family Methylobacteriaceae; genus Methylobacterium; species Methylobacterium sp. CM6257. Next base: position 1,938,104 of record NZ_CM137735.1, on the reverse strand, counting down.
AATGGTGCCGGCCTTCCCTTAGAAGAAGCCCGCCATGCACCGTTACCGTTCCCATACCTGCGGGGCGCTCCGCCCGTCCGATGTCGGGCAATCCGTCCGTCTCTCCGGCTGGTGCCACCGTATCCGCGACCATGGCGGCGTGCTCTTCATCGATCTGCGCGATCATTACGGGCTGACGCAGTGCGTCGTGGATTCCGATTCCCCGGCCTTCAGGGCCGCCGAGACCGCGCGCTCGGAATGGGTCGTGCGGATCGACGGACGCGTGCGCACCCGCCCCGCCGGCACCGAGAATGCCGAGCTGCCGACCGGCGCGGTCGAGGTCTACATCGACGACCTCGAGGTGCTGGGCCCGGCGGGCGAGCTGCCGCTGCCGGTCTTCGGCGACTTGGAGTATCCGGAGGAGACGCGGCTTCGATACCGCTTCCTCGACCTGCGCCGGGAGAAGCTCCACGCCAACATCATGAAGCGCGGCGCGATCATCGACTCGCTCCGCCGCCGGATGCGCGAGGGCGGGTTCTTCGAGTTTCAGACGCCGATCCTGACGGCGTCCTCCCCCGAGGGTGCGCGCGACTACCTCGTGCCGTCGCGCGTCCATCCCGGCAAGTTTTACGCGCTGCCGCAGGCGCCGCAGCAGTTCAAGCAGCTCACGATGATCGCGGGTTTCGACCGCTACTTCCAGATCGCGCCCTGCTTCCGCGACGAGGACGCCCGGGCCGACCGCTCGCCGGGCGAGTTCTACCAGCTCGACATTGAGATGAGCTTCGTCACCCAGGAGGACGTGTTCCAGGCGGTGGAGCCGGTCCTGCGCGGCGTGTTCGAGGAGTTCGCCGAGGGCAAGCGGGTCACGAAGGAGTTCCCGCGCATCACCTTCGCGGATTCGATGCTGAAGTACGGCGTCGATAAGCCGGACTTGCGCAACCCGCTCATCATCGCGGACGTCACGGACCTGTTCGCCCGCGAGGACGTGGCCTTCAAGGCGTTCAAGGGCGTGATCGCCGGGGGCGGCGTGGTTCGGGCGATCCCCGCGACGGGGGCGGCGACGCAGTCGCGGTCGTTCTTCGACAAGCTCAACGACTGGGCTCGTTCCGAGGGCGCGCCGGGGCTGGGCTACATCGTCTTCGAGGAGGAGAACGGCCAGCTCTCCGGCAAGGGGCCGATCGTCAAGTTCATCCCGGCCGAGGTCCAGGCGCTGATCGCCGAGCGGGCCGGCGCGAAGGCCGGCGATGCGGTGTTCTTCTCCGCCGGCCCCGAGGCCAAGGCGGCCGGGCTCGCCGGCAAGGCCCGTATCCGTATCGGCGACGAGCTGGGCCTGTGCGACAAGGACCAGTACGCCTTCTGCTGGATCACCGACTTCCCGATGTACGAGTGGAGCGAAGAGGAGAAGCGGATCGACTTCTCGCACAACCCGTTCTCGATGCCCAATATCGACCGGGAGGAGTTCCTGGCACTCGACTTGGGCGCCCTCGCCTCCGAAGACGAGAACGGCCCGAACACCAAGAAAATCCTCGGCATCAAGGCGTTCCAGTACGACATCGTCTGCAACGGCGTGGAACTCTCCTCGGGCGCGATCCGTAACCACCGTCCGGACGTCATGGAGAAGGCCTTCGCCATCGCGGGCTACGGCCGCGAGGTGCTGGAGCAGAAGTTCGGCGGCATGCTGAACGCCCTGCGCATGGGCGCCCCGCCGCACGGCGGTATCGCGCCGGGCGTCGATCGCATCGTGATGCTTCTGTGCAACGAGCCGAACATCCGCGAGGTGGTGCTGTTCCCGATGAACCAGCGCGCCGAGGACCTGATGATGGGTGCGCCCTCCGAGGCGACCCCGAAGCAGCTGCGCGAACTGCACATCCGGCTCAACCTGCCCGAGAAGAAGGCCTGAGGCCTCCGCCGTAGACCGGTCGCGCCGTGGCGAGCCTCGTCGCGATCGTCGTCGCGCATGACAGCGCCGACGTGCTGCCGGCCTGCCTCCAGGCACTGGCCGGGCAGCACGTGCCGGCGATCGTCGTGGACAATGCGAGCCGCGATGACTCCGCGGCAGTTGCGGAGGCCGCCGGCGCGCAGGTCATTCGGAACGCCCGGAACGAGGGCTACGGCCGTGCGAACAACCGCGGGGTCCGCGCTGCCGGAACCGCGGACCTTGTCCTCATCGTCAACCCGGACGTGATCCTGCACCCGGGCGCCGTCGACGCCCTGCTAGAGGCCGCTCGCCGCTGGCCGGATGCCGGCCTGTTCGCGCCGCGCCTCGTGGAGCCGGACGGGCGCTTCTTCTTCCAGGCGCGTTCGCTGCTGGCGCCCTATCTCACCAATCCCGGTGGTCGCCCCGCGCTGCCGCAGGGGGATACGTGCGCGCCATTCCTCTCCGGGGCCTGCCTGATGATGTCGCGCGCCCTGTTCCTGGACCTCGGCGGCTTCGACGAGAACATCTTCCTGTTCTACGAGGACGATGACCTGTGTCGGCGCATCGCGGACATGGGTCGGGCGCTCGTCCATGTCCACGGCGCAGAGGCGCTGCACGGAAGGGGCCGCTCGTCGGCGCCGGAGCCCGGCCGGGTATTCCGCTCGCGCTGGCATCAGGCCTGGTCGCGGGCCTATGTCAGCCGCAAGTACGGTCTGCCGGATCCGAGCCGCGCAGATCTCATGAGCAACCTGCCTAAGGCGCTTCTGTCGGCCCTGGTGCTGCGCCGCGCCGGTCTGGAGCGCTACGGCGGCTCGGCCGCCGGCGCCCTCGCCTTCCTGTGGGGCCGGGACGCCCTGGCGCGCGAAGGCCTGCTCTGATGGCCGTGCCGACCGTTGCGGCCGCGCTCGGAAACGGGCGGAACGGCTTCACCGGCCTGCGCCTGGCGCTGGCCCTGGCCGTTGTCGTCTCCCACGCCTTCAGCGTGGCGACTGGCGCGGCCGGCGACGAGCCCCTGGCACGGATCACGGGCTACACGCTCGGCGAGCACGCGGTGAACGGCTTCTTCGCCGTCTCGGGATTCCTAGTCACCATGAGCTGCGACCGGCGCGGGATCCGCGACTACGCCCTCGCCCGGACCTTGCGGATCCTGCCGGGTCTCGTCGCCGCGACGCTCCTCGTATCCCTGGTGCTCGGCGCGGCGATGACCCGCCTGCCTTTGGCCGAGTACTTCCGCGATCCCGCGCTGTGGTCGTTCATCCGCGGGACGCTCACGACTTTCAAGAGCAACGCCGCCCTCCCCGGGGTCTTCGACGCCAATCCCTACCGGGCACCCCTCGGGACGGTCTGGACGCTGAAATACGAGGTGCTGTGCTACCTCGGCATTCTCGTTGCCGCCCTGTGCGGGCTACTCCGGAGGCGGTGGCCGGCGCTCCTGATCGTGGCGGGCCTGGCCCTGGCCCTGTCAATCGCTGGCGGCCTTCGCGGACCCGAGCTGCCGAAGGGCATCGAAACGGCCCTGCGCCTGCCGCTGATCTTCGCGGCCGGCGCGTGCCTTTACCTGTGGCGCGACCGCCTGCGGGTCTCCGCGGCTGCCCTCGCCTGCCTCGCCTTCGCGGCCGTCGCCCTGGCGCGGACACCGGCCTATCCGCCTCTCCTGTTCCTGGCGGAAGCCTATGGGGTGGTCTGGCTGGCGCTGGGACCAATGGCCCGCGGAATCTTCGATCCCGCAGCCGACCTGTCCTATGGGATCTATCTCTACGGCTGGCCCGTCCAGCAGAGCCTGCACGCCCTGTGGCCGGACGCTTCGGGCCCCGCCCTCCTCGCTCCGGCGCTCGCTTTGACGCTGCCGGTGGCGGCGCTGTCCTGGTACGGGATCGAGCGGCCGGCTCTGGCGCTCAAGGCACGGGCGCTCGGGCGGCGCAGCCTCGGCACGATCGAGCCGGCCGGGCCGTGAGCGGCGCCGAGACGTCTCTGCCGCCGGTGGCGGCTCTCGCCCTCGCGGCGCGGCTGCTGGAGGCGCACGGCTTCATGATCGTCGCGCGGAACGAGCGCGGCGACAGCCTCTATCTCAGGCCGGCTGATTGCCCGTGGCACCTGCGTGTGTCGAACCATCCCCGGACCGCCAAGCAGCGCGCGCGGCGAACTGACATCCTGGCGAGTCTCGTCATTGAGGCGCCGCGCTCAGCCAAACAGGTCCAGGATCTGGTCCGCGGCGCAATCCGGAACTTTCAGGCCGCGCTGGCGCGGAAGGCCGATCAGGCGTCCGGCGCGGGGTCGCGGAAATAGGGCTCGACGGTGCCCTTCAGCTTCACCGTCATCGGATTTCCGGCCCGGTCGAGTGTCTTGCCGGCCGAGAGCCGGACCCAGCCCTCGCTCACGCAGTATTCCTCGACGTTGGTTTTCTCGACGCCCTTAAATCGCACGCCGACGCCGCGCTCCAGCACCTTCTCGTCGTAGAACGGGCTGTTCGGGTTGGCGGCGAGGCGGTCGGGAGGCGTGTCGGTCATCGTCCGGATCTCGGGTCGGCGTCGTGGTGGACCCCGCGCGCAGGCATCGGGGACAGGGGCTCGCCGGTAAGCGAATCCGAGCCCGGGCGCAACGCCGCGAGGAGGTCCGCGACCCGACCACTCTGCAGCAACGGCACAAGCCGCATTACCGCCTCGTGTGGCAGATCCCACCACGCCGCGTCCACTAGCGCGTCCGCGGTAGCCGCGTCGAAACGGTATCGCACCACGCGGGCCGGATTGCCCGCGACGACCGCGTAGGCAGGCACGTCGCGCGTCACCACGGCCCGCGCCGCCACCACCGCGCCGTGGCCGACCGTGACGCCTGACAGGATCATGCAGCCGGATCCGAGCCAGACATCGTGCCCGATGACCACATCGCCGCGAGAGGCGTGGTAATCCTCCGGGGCCCGCGCCTCCGGGAACAGCCCACGCATCGCCGCGAAGGGATAGGTGGAGACCCAATCGAGCCGGTGGTCGCCGCCGAGCAGGATCTCGACCTTGTCGGCGATGGAACAATAGCGGCCGATCGTCAGCCGCCGCCCGCTCTCCGGGAAGCGGACTTTTGGACGCCCATACGAATAAGCGCCTATGGAGAAGCCGTAGATCCTCGCCAGTTTGGCGAGGTGGATCCGGGTTTCGTTGTGCGGGTTGCGCCCCCTGCGCAGCCGGTGCAACAGACCGGTCAAGACGCGAGCCCGTGCGATGCGCACTCGCGTCGTCCTCGGGAAAGCAGGTGAGCGGGAGCGTAGGCGATGGCCGATAACATGTCCGAGGACCTCAAGGCCGGGGCGCTCGTTTACCACCGCCTGCCCAAGCCCGGGAAGCTGGAGATCCAGGCGACCAAGCCGCTCGGCAACCAGCGCGACCTCGCGCTGGCCTACTCGCCCGGCGTGGCCGCGGCCTGCATGGCGATCCACGATGACCCGCAGGAGGCCGCCACTCTCACGATTCGCCAGAATCTCGTGGCGGTGCTCTCCAACGGCACGGCCGTGCTGGGCCTGGGCGATATCGGCCCGCTGGCTTCGAAGCCCGTGATGGAAGGCAAGGCGGTCCTGTTCAAGAAATTCGCCGGCATCGACGTGTTCGACATCGAGGTCGACCAGAAGGATGTCTCGAAGCTCGTGGAAGTGGTCTGTGCCCTGGAGCCGACCTTCGGCGGCATCAACCTGGAAGACATCAAGGCGCCCGAGTGCTTCGAAATCGAGGAGCAGTGCCGGGCCCGGATGAACATCCCGGTCTTCCACGACGACCAGCACGGCACCGCTATCATCGTGGCGGCGGCCGTCCTCAACGGACTGGAACTCGCCGGCAAGAACCTGTCCGACGTCCGGATCGTCACCTCCGGCGCGGGCGCGGCGGCACTCGCCTGCCTGAACCTCCTCGTCTCGCTCGGCGCGACCCGGGAGAACATCACGGTCACTGACATCAAGGGCGTGGTCTACAAGGGCCGCACCGAACTGATGGACCGGTGGAAGGATGCGTACGCGCAGGAGACCGATAAGCGCACGCTCGCCGAGGTCATTCCGGGGGCGGACGTCTTCATCGGCCTCTCGGCCGGCGGCGTGCTGAAGCCCGAATACCTCAAGGAGATGGCCGAGAAGCCGCTGATCATGGCGCTGGCCAACCCCTATCCCGAGATCATGCCGGACCTCGCCGAGCAGGAGCGTCCCGACGCGATGATCTGCACCGGCCGGTCGGACTTCCCGAACCAGGTCAACAACGTCCTGTGCTTCCCCTACATCTTCCGCGGCGCGCTCGATGTCGGCGCCCACAAGATCAACGAGGAGATGAAGAAGGCCGCCGTTAAGGCGATCGCGGGGCTCGCCCACGAGACCACCTCCGACGTGGTCGCCCGGGCCTATGGCGGCGAGGCCCGGCCGTTCGGACCGAAATCCCTGATCCCGAGCCCCTTCGATCCGCGCCTGATCCTGCGCATCGCCCCGGCCGTGGCGAAGGCCGCGATGGATTCGGGCGTGGCCGGGCGGCCGCTCGCGGATCTCGACGCCTATGTGGAGAGCCTCGACCGGTTCGTGCACCGGTCCGGCCTGATCATGAAGCCGCTCTTCTCCAAGGCGAAGGAGGCGCCCAAGCGCGTGATCTACGCGGAGGGTGAGGATGAGCGCGTGCTGCGCGCGGTCCAGGCGATCGTCGAGGACAAGGTTGCGTTCCCGATACTGGTCGGCCGGCCGCGGGTGGTGGAGACGAGGCTGAAGCGCTTCGGTCTGTCGATCGTGCATGGCCGGGATTTCGAGCTGATCGATCCCGAGGACGATCCGCGCTACCGCGCCTACGTGCAGACCTACCTTGAGGTTGCTGGGCGGCGCGGCATCACGCCGGACGCGGCCCGCACGCTGGTCCGCACCAACAACACGGTGATCGGGGCCATTGCGGTCCGCCGCGGCGAAGCCGATGCCCTGATCTGCGGTCTTGAAGGCCGGTTCGAGACGCGGCTGCGCATCATTCGCGACGTGATCGGGCTCGCGCCCGGTGTTGAGCAGTGCGCCGCCATGAGCCTCGTGGTGACCCACGAGGGCGCCTACTTCCTGGCCGACACCCATGTCCGTCCGAACCCCTCCGCCGAGGAGATCGCCGACGTGGCCCAGGCCTGCGCCAGTCATGTCAGCCGCTTCGGCCTCACGCCGAAGATCGCGCTGCTCAGCCACTCGGATTTCGGCCAGTCGGACTCGGCCTCCGCGATGAAGATGCGCGATGCCCTCGCGCTGCTTCAGAAGCGGGATCCAGACCTGATGGTTGACGGCGAGATGCAGGCGGATTCGGCGCTCAGCGAGATGGTCCGTGACCGGGTACTGCCGGGCTCGCGTCTGAAGGGCGCGGCCAACGTCCTGATCTTCCCGAACCTCGACGCGGCCAACATCGCGTTCCAGTTCGCCAAGATCCTGGCAGACGCGCTGCCGGTCGGCCCCCTGCTGATCGGTCCGGCCAAGCCCGCCCACATCCTGACGCCGTCGGTGACCGCCCGCGGCATCGTCAACGTGACGGCGGCGGCGGTGGTCGAGGCGCAGGCGGATCAGTCGGTTCCGGCCAAGCCCGGCGAGAGCGGCGTCGGCATGATCTCGGAATGAGGAAGCTCCTCGACGGCCACCAGCGTGGCCGTCGATTTGCTTGCCCGCTCCCGGGGAACGAAGCCACCGGAAGCGGACGCTATGTGCCTGGGCGATGATCCGAACTGCCATGCCTTTGAGGCGCATCGCCGCCGTTTCAGGCGCGACCTGGAGCCGGAACGGCGTGCCTTCCTGAAGAGCGGCTTCGCGGCCACGGGGGCCGCGGCGGCGGCCTTCGCGGCCGGCGGTCCCTCGCTGGTGAGCCCGGCCCTCGCCGAGGCGAGCGGCGCCAAGATCGCCGCGACGGCGCACTACCATCTGCCGGCCAATGCCGAGACCGTGCACTGGGGCTTCTTCAGCCGCAGCCTCAAGCCGCGGGTCGAGATCGGCTCGGGCGATTTCGTGACGATCGAAACGCTCACCCATCAGGCGAGCGACGATGCCGAGCGGATGATCGAGAGTGATCCCGGCGCCGAGAGTGTCTATTTCTGGACCAAGGACAGGATGGGGGTCTTGCCCCGCGGAGCGGGTCCGATGGATGCGAAGACCGGTCCGGGCGGCGGCCTCGGCGTGCACATCTGCACCGGACCTGTGGCGATCCGCGGCGCAGAACCCGGCGACGTGCTGGAGGTGCGCATTCTCGACGTCGCGCCGCGGCCCTGTGCCAACCCGAAATACAAGGGCCTTGCCTTCGGCAGCAACGCGGCGGCTTGGTGGGGCTACCACTACAACGACCTGATCACCGGCGATAAGCCTCGTGAGGTCGTGACCATCTACGAGGTCGATGCCACCGGCGAGCGGGACTGGGCCCGGGCGGTCTACAGCTTCCGCTGGCCCGGCGTGACCGATCCGTTCGGCGTCTCGCACCCGACCATCGACTATCCCGGCCTGCCGGTGGATCATTCCAAGACGCAGAAGACCTTTGAGGTGCTGAAGGGGATCCGCGTTCCGATCCGGCCGCATTTCGGCACGATGGGCGTGGCGCCAGCCGAGGCCGACCGGGTCAACACGATCCCGCCGAGCTACACTGGCGGCAACATCGACAACTGGCGGATCGGCAAGGGCGCGACGCTCTACTACCCGGTGGCTGTGCCGGGGGCGCTGTTCTCCGTGGGTGACCCCCATGCCAGCCAGGGCGATTCCGAATTGTGCGGGACGGCGATCGAGTGTTCGCTCACGGGCACGTTCCAGTTCATCCTGCACAAGAAGGCCGATCTGCCCGGCACGCCGCTCGAAGCCCTCGATTTCCCGATGATCGAGACCCGTGACGACTGGGTTCTGTCCGGCTTCAGCTACCCGAACTACCTGCGCGACCTCGGCCCGGACGCGCAGAGCGCAATCTTCCAGAAATCCTCGATCGATCTCGCCATGCGCGACGCTTTCCGCAAGATGCGCCAGTTCCTGATGTACGCGAAGGACCTGACCGAGGACGAGGCGATCTCGCTGATGTCGGTGGCGGTGGATTTCGGGATCACCCAGGTTGTCGACGGCAACTGGGGTGTCCACGCCGTGGTCAAGAAGGCGATCTTCTCAGACCGCGTTGCCTGAGCATCGTCCGCGGCTTGACCGTACGCGGCGCCCTCAGCACGAACCCCCTTCGGGGACTTCGAGAGTGGGCGTGCGCGTATGTGTTTCTCGCCGGAAGTCGATTTCATCGCGAGCGGGTTCATCGGGGTCGTCGGTGTGGCGACGCTCGCGCATGTCCGGCAACCCCGTGCCGTCCTGTTCGCGGCGACGCCGATCTTCTTTGCCCTGCATCAGTTCACGGAGGGCTTCGTCTGGCTGGGTCTCGAAGGGAAGATCCGCCCGGAGGCCCAGGGTCACCTCGTCTTCCTGTATATGCTCTACGCGCAGGGCATCCTGCCGCTGCTGATGCCGCTGTCGGTGCTCCTGATGGAGCCGCCCGGCCGCCGCCGATGGCTCATCGCGGGGCTGACGCTGATCGGGGCGGGGCTCGCCGCCTTCGTGTTCCGAGGTCTGATCGTCTATCCGAGCACCGCCTGCATCGAGCAGCACTCGATCCACTACGATAACCCCGGCACTGCCCTGACCGCCGTTGCGGTGATCTACGTCCTGGCGACCTGCGGGGCCCTGGTCCTGTCGAGCTACCGGGTGGTCCGCTGGTTCGGTTGGTTGAACCTCTTGGGCGTCGTCGCGACCCTGGTCGTGAAGGGCTATGCCTTCACGTCCGTCTGGTGCCTCTACGCGGCCGTCGTGAGCGCAATCCTGTATTGGCAGTTCCGGGGGCGGCGCATCGATATCGCGGACCCGAATGGGCGGGTCCACGCGCCGGTTACGGCTTGATCGAGGCGCCGCCGCGCAAGCCTGGTGGCTTCCCGTTTTCGCGTCGTCTCGGCTTCAGGCAGCGCGCACCGTTTCGAGGAACCGCCTCACCTCGGAGGAGAGCTGCTGGGATTGCCGCGACAGCTCGGAGGCCGAGGCCAGGACTTGGCATGCCGCCGCCCCGGTCTGCTCGGCCGCCCCGGCCACGCCGGCGATGTTGCGGGTCACCTCGCCGGTGCCTGTCGCTGCCTGGCCGACGTTCCGGACGATCTCCTGCGTCGCCGCGCCTTGCTCCTCGACCGCCGCCGCGATCGAGGCCGCGACGCCGCTGATCTCCTGGATGCGCTTGGTGATCGAGCCGATTGCCGAGACCGCCTGATGGGTCGAGGACTGAACCGATGCGATCTGGCCAGCGATGTCCTCGGTGGCCTTGGCGGTCTGGCTGGCCAATGCCTTGACTTCGCTCGCCACGACGGCGAAGCCGCGACCGGCCTCGCCGGCGCGCGCAGCCTCGATGGTGGCGTTGAGCGCCAGCAGGTTGGTCTGCCCGGCGATCGATGAGATCAGCCCGACGACGTCGCCGATCTTGGCGACGGCGACGCTGAGTTCCTGGACCAGCGCGCCGGTCTGGTCTGCCTCCGCCACCGCACCCTGAGCGAGCTTGGCCGATCCGTCGACCTGCCGCCCGATCTCCTGAACGGAACTTCCCAGCTCTTCGGCGGCGGCAGCCACCGTATTCACGTTGGACGCCGCCTGTTCCGCCGCGGAGGCCACGGTCGTGGACTGGGTTGCCGTCTCGGCGGCGTTGGACGTCATCGCCTGCGCGGTGGCCTGCAGGTCGGCGGCGGAAGCGGAGACGCGCTCGATGATGCTGCCGGCCGCGCGTTCGAAATCCTCGGCCACCCGGCGCATTGCGGCTCGTCGCTGCTCTTCGGCTGCGCGCCGGGCCTGCGCGGTGTCGGCCTCAAGCTGACGGGTTCGGATCAGATTCTCCTTGAAGACCTGCACGGCTTCCACGATCGGGCGGAACTCGTTCCGATAGTCGCGCACCGGCACGTCCACCGCCACGTCGCCGGACGCAAGCGCCCGCATCGTCGCCGAGATCGTCCGGATCGGCCGCAGCACGCCGGCGAATACGGCGAGCAGACCCAGGGCTACGAGCAGAGCCGCTACCAGCAGCGCTGCGGCATTGCGCAGGAGAGCGCCGCGCGCCTCCCCGGCCAGAGCCTCGGCGCGCGCAACCATCTCGTCGAGCGCTGCGTAAGCGAGATCGACGATCGTCATCTGATCGGCAGTGTTGCGCCGCCGAAGTTCCTGGAACGTGTATGGCGATGGCTTCTGCTGGCTCAACGCTTCGAAGACAACGCGCGCGACCGAATCGGCCTCGCCTTCGAAATTGCTGGCCTTCGCCTTCTGGAAAGCGGCCCGCACCGTCTCCGAGACATCGGCTGCCGCCTCGGCCGTGGTAGCCCAGGCGCCTTGCACCCGCGCGCGCTCTTCGGCGGCAGCGACCGTCTCGGGTAGGGTCCATGTTGTACCGGCCGCCAGGGACGTCTGCACCCGGAGAGCGACGTTACCGATCGCCACACGTGTCTTCCACGCCGAACGTTTCAGCAGAAGGTAACGCTGCAGACGGGTGTCCTCACGCGGAATGGCAGCGTCCACCGCGTCGGTCGTGGCTGTCAGCGCGTCGAGCAGGTTCTGGAAGGCCGTCAGCACGGCGGGCATAAGCGTGGCATCGCGCTGCGCCTTACGTAGGCGCAGGGCTTCATCGATTCGGGGACGCAGGGCGTTCATGGCATCCTGCGCCGCAGTCAGCCCACCGAGCGTGGCCTTGACGGCCGGCACATCCTGCTCGCGCAGGAGAGCCTGAGCTCTCTGGTAATTCTCGACCATAGCCTGCCGGTTCGTTGAGATTACCGAGAGGGTCTCCGAATCCGCGGGGGGCTCGCTGCCGAGGGCCAGCGTCGAGCCTCTCTCCAGGCGCAGCGGCAGGATGGCCTTGAGCAGAGTACGGCTCGCGCGGGCCAGCGTCACGGCTTCCTGTGCCTGTACAGTCTGCAGCCGCGCGTCGATTAATGAATTAGCGGCATAGCTCAATAGCATCGCAGCTATTGCAAATATCGCCGAGCACAGGATTGTGCGAATTGATATTGATCCAAGTCGCCACATCGTAACTGACCCAATCTACAAGGAATCTGAGCACAAAAATTTCCTCATGATAGCGCCAAATTGAGTGTCGTGCATCATCCATATCGTGCGAATTTGTGATGGATGGAGGATTTTGAAATAGTAAGTCAGGTTTTTATCAATAATCACAATAAAATTGCAGAAAAGGTCTGCATATCAGGCGAAGATGGGATTAAAACTTCATTTTGAGATCAGAAATTGAAGATGCGGATAGACCTCTCGCGACTCGATCCGTCGAGTATAGCCGCCGCGTTGCAGCCTGAGGCGGACGCAAGCTGGTTTTGAGGCCAAAGCTTTCGCCTCTGGTCCCTGTCCCGGCCTGCTCAAGGCCGCCAGGCTGCGTCGCACATGCCCTGTACCGGCCGAAGATGGCCAAGCCCTACGCCGCCCGGCTTCGGTCCAGGCGCAGGCGCGGTGTTCACGGCCACGCGGGGCCGTCAGCCGGGCAGCTTCTCCGCAACCCTGATCAGGCGGATGCGCCTGTGATCTCGATCCGGCCGTCCAGACCCACGACCCGACCGAGACCACGCACGCGATTCAGCAGGCGGTCTCCGTTGAGGGCCTCCCATTCACGCGGCAGCCGCAGGATGACGCGTCCATCCTCGACGATGAGGGGTGCCCGGCCAAGCGCACCGTCCATACCGGCCGAAATGGGAAAGGCGACGCGCAGCAGTGCGCCGAGGAGGCGCGCCCGCTCGAAGAGGCGGGGGCCGGCCACGCTCCGCAGCATCGGGTTGGCCTTCTCCGGAGCGAGGCCGGTGTGCCGAAGCGACACCGCGAGGGCGAGATAGGCGCGACCCGGATGGTCGACACCCACGAAGGCGGCATTCTGGATCGCCGCGATGCTCTGCTCGTCGCGGTAATCGGGATGGGCCCGCCACCCGACGTCCGAGAGCAGGCAGCCCGCATGCCGCAGGCGGCGCTCGTCGGCGGTCTCGTGCCCTTCGAGGGTCGTCACGAAACGGTCGGTCCAGGCGATCAGCTCTTCCCCGTGACGGGGCGCGCGGGCACGCAGGGCATTGAACTCGGCCGCGGAGGCAAGCAGCGGGTCGATGAGTCGAGCGTCGCGGTCGAGCTGCTCGAACAGCAGACCCTCCCGCACGCCCGAGGCCGAGATCGCGACCTCTCGCGGGCGCCCGACCCGAATGATCTCTTCCAGCACCACAGCCCCGTAGGCGAGCAGCGGACGCCGGGCCTCCGAAATCGCGTCGACATCCTGCAGCAGGGACACGTCGGTCTGCTCCACGACCTGCAGGAAGCTCAACTCGTCGGTGGGCTCCACGGTGTACCCGTGCATTACGTGGACGGGGTAGCCGCGGGCGGCCTGGTGCAGCCGCGCGATGGCGCGCCAGGTGCCGCCGACTGCGTAGAAGGTGCGTCCACGCAGAGTCTCGAGCTGCGGCACGGCCTTGCGCATGTGCTCGCGCACGATCTTGGCGGCCTTCTTGAGCGAGCCGCCGGACAGGTCCTGGAGGGCGAGGCCGCCGAGCGGCATGGTCACGCCCTGGCCCACCACGGTGCCGCGGACGTCCACGAGTTCGAGCGAGCCACCGCCGAGGTCCCCCACCACCCCGTCCGGCGCATGGAAGCCGGAGACCACGCCGAGCGCCGACAATTCCGCCTCGCGCCGGCCCGACAGGAGCTGGATCTCCTGGCCGCAGGCCGCCTCCGCGGCGCGCAGGAAATCGGGGCCGTTCTCGGCGTCCCGGGCCGCCGCAGTGGCCAGCACGAACACCCGTCCGACGCGCATCGTCTCGCAGAGCACCCGGAAGCGCGCTAGTGCCGCGAGAGCCCGCGTCACGGCGTCCTCGTTCAGCCGGCCGGTCGTCAGCACGTTGCGACCGAGGCCGCAGAGCACCTTCTCATTGTAGAGGGGCGTCGGTGCCCGGCTCAGGCCGTCATAGGCGACGAGCCGGACTGAATTGGACCCGATATCGATGATCGCCACAGGATGGCGCAGGCCGTCGGCAAGCGGGTCCGCGGCATGCGCGAGGGTGAGATTGGCACGAGGGCTGCCCAAACGTCCGAGTCCTTGATGAGTCCGACGCGCTGGCTGGCGCGTCAGGCAGGAAGTTTAGCCCAGCGCCGCGGCGCGGCGAAACTCAGGCGCGCTGTGCACGGCGGCTCAGCGCCCGCGGGCTCGACTTCTTCGAGGCCTTGCCGCGGCCCGATAGACTCGGGTTCGTCATGAAGTATTTGTGCGCGTTGAACGGCTCCTCGCCCTCCGCAGGTTGAATACGCTCACAGCCACCCGAGGCCAGCAGCCGCCAGCTCTGACGGTTATCGAGCAGATTGGCCAGCATGATCTGGTCGAGGACCTGCTGGTGCACCGTGGGATTGGTGATCGGCAACAGCGCCTCGACGCGCCGGTCGAGGTTGCGGCTCATCAGGTCGGCGGACGAGATGTAGACTGTAGCTTTCGGGTGGGGCAGCCCGACGCCGTTGCCGAAGGCGTAGATGCGCCCGTGCTCCAGGAAGCGCCCGACGATCGATTTGACCCGGATCGTTTCCGACAGGCCCGGGATGCCCGGCCGCAGGCAGCAGATGCCGCGCACCACGCAGTCGATCTGAACGCCCGCTTCCGAGGCGTCGTAGAGCGCGTCGATGATCTGGCCGTCGACCAGCGAGTTGCACTTGATCCAGATCGCCGCAGGCCGGCCAGCCTTGGCGTGGGCCACCTCGGCCTCGATGTGTTCGAGCAGCCGGTTCTTCAGCGTCAGCGGCGAGACCGCCATCCGTTCCAGCTCGGCCGGCTCCGCGTAGCCGGTGATGAAGTTGAAGATCCGCGAGACATCCCGGGCGATCGCCGGATCCGCTGTGAAGAAGGACAGGTCCGTGTAGATGCGCGCGGTGATCGGGTGGTAGTTGCCGGTGCCGACGTGGCAGTAGGTGACGAGCTTGTCGCCCTCACGCCGGACCACCAGCGACAGCTTGGCGTGGGTTTTCAGCTCGACGAAGCCGAACACCACTTGCGCGCCGGCCTTCTCCAAGTTGCGCGCCCAGCGGATATTGGCCTCCTCGTCGAAGCGCGCCTTCAGCTCAACGAGCGCGGTTACCGATTTGCCGAGCTCGGCGGCCTCCGCAAGCGCCGCCACGATCGGCGAGTTCGAGGAGGTGCGATAGAGCGTCTGCTTGATCGCCACCACATTCGGGTCACGGGCGGCCTGCGCCAGGAACTGCACCACCGAGTCGAAGGATTCGTAGGGGTGGTGGACGATGAAGTCCTTCTGGCGGATCGCCGCGAACACGTCGCCGCCGCTCTCCCGGATCCGCTCGGGGAAGCGCGGGTTGTAGGGCTTGAACTTCAGGTCCGGCCTGTCGATCCCGACCACCTGGGACAACTCGTTCAGGGCCAGCATGCCCTCGACCAGGAAGATCGCTTCGGGGGCGATCTCCAGCTCGTCCGCGACGAAGCTGCGCAGATCCTCGGACATCCCGGCCTCGACTTCGAGGCGGATCACGACGCCGCGGCGGCGCTGCTTCAGGGCCGTCTCGAAGTGAAGGACGAGGTCCTCCGCTTCTTCCTCGATCTCAAGATCCGAGTCGCGCACCACCCGGAACGCGCCACTGCCCTTGACGAGGTAGCCGGGGAACAGCCGCCCGGTGAACATCCCGATCACCTGCTCGATGGGGATCAGCCGCGCCGAGGTCTCGCTGTTGCTCACCGGCAGGCGCACGAACCGGTCGAGGACACCCGGCACGCGGATCAGGGCCCGCAGCACGCGCCCGTCCCGCGGCCGCACCAGCATCAGCGCGATGGTAGTGCCGAGGTTGGGGATGAAGGGGAACGGATGAGCCGGGTCAATCGCCAGGGGCGTCAGGACCGGGAAGACGTGATTGAGGAAGTACTCCTCCAGCCAGGCCGCTTGCTCCGCTGTGAGCGAGGCGGGCTCGACGATGTCGATGTCGGCGGCGTGCAGCTCCGCGCGCAGCTCGCGCCAGCGGGCCTGCTGGTCGGCGGCGAGGCGCGAGACCTCCGCACCGATCCGCACGAGCTGCTCGGACGGCGACAGGCCGTCCTGGGACGGAACCGTGAGTCCTGCCCGAACCTGATCGATCAGGCCGGCCACGCGGACCATGAAGAACTCGTCGAGGTTGTTTGCCGAGATCGACAGGAAGCGCAGGCGTTCCAGGAGCGGATGGTTCGGGTTGGATGCCTCCTCCAGCACGCGTCGATTGAACTGGAGCCAGGACAGCTCGCGATTCACGAAGCGCTCCGGCGAGTGGCGCAGGGAGCGGCCGGCTTCCAGCACCGGCTCCCGGGCCGCGCTGGTCACCGCGGGCTCAACGGGAGACACCGTGGCCGGCCACTCGTCGTTCGCATCCAAGGCGGTGCCGGCGACGCCCGGAGCCGTCACGCCGCCCGTGGGCTCGGCTGGTGCGCGCCGCGCGGCAGGAGCACGACGCGCTGTCGGATTGGCTATCGAGCGCCGACGGGGCTCCGTTGCCTCGTCGGCGACGTCGCGTTCCATGGGCTTCTGCGTCGATTCCATCCCCGATCCTTGTTCCTGCCTGCGGCTCCTCGCGGACGGAGCGTTTACCACCGTACACCCGCAGCCTTCACGACGGTTTCGTGACTGGCGCGGGATTCGGCCTTCAGCCGCTGGGCTCCGCCTCGCCGTCGAGGCCCATGCGACGCAGCACCGCCAGAGCCAGGGGACGGCTGATGCGGCGTCCGCGGCCCAGAGCGTCGCGGTCGAGTTCCGCCACCACGTCCCGAGCCCGACCGAGGGATCGGTCGATCCGCAGCGCCAACGCATCGATGACGCCCAGATCGACCACGAGTTGCCGATCCACGAACAGCTTGACCAACACGGCGCGCAGCAGCGCATCGTCCGGCGCCTCGATGGCGATCCGCGGCGCGAGGCGCAGACGGGATCGCAGGTCGGGCGTGGCGAGGCCGAGGGCGTCGATCCCGGTGGCGCTCGTCAGCAGCACGGGACAGGCGCGCTCGCGCGCGCGGTTGAGCAGATGGAACAGGGCCGCCTCGTCCCGGCTCTCCGCCCGGTCGATGTCCTCGATGACGAGGGCTCCGTTGGAGACGAGGTGCTGGACCGCGTCCGCGCCCACCTCGGCGGCTGGGATCGTCCAGGCATGGGCCCGCTCTGCCCAGATCGCCGCGAGGTGGCTCTTGCCGCTGCCCGACGGACCGGTGAGCACGAGCACGCTGTCCGGCCAGTCGGGCCACGCCTCGATCAGCCCGTAGGCGGCCTCGTTGGCCGGCCCCACGAGAAAATCCTCGCGCCCGTAGCGGGGATCGAGCGGCAGGTCGAAGGCCAACTGCCGCGGTGGTGCATTCTCGCGCATGCGTCGTCCAGGTTCATCCCGCACCGGCGGCGGTCAAGGGCTGCCCTGCCTCGGCTCAGAGTCGCGAGCGAACCCGCGCTCGCACCCGGACGCAGAGTGGGCATGCGGCCGTCGCCGATCAAGGCACCTCGTGGCCGACTCGCGCCGCGCGCGGTAAGCCGCTAGAGCGGGACCAGTATGGAACGAGGTGGCGCGGGCATGACAGCCAAGGACGGCAAGGAGCCGAACACGGGGCTGACCTACGCGGCGGCAGGCGTCGACATCGACGCCGGCAACGCCATGGTCGAGACGATCAAGCCGCTGGTGCGCTCGACGCGGCGTCCCGGCGCCGATGCCGAGATCGGCGGGTTCGGCGGCCTGTTCGATCTGAAGGCTGCGGGATTCCGCGATCCGATCTTGGTCGCGGCCAACGACGGTGTGGGGACCAAGGTCAAGATCGCCATCGAAACCGGTCGCCACGACACGATCGGCATCGATCTCGTGGCGATGTGCGTGAATGACATCATCGTTCAGGGGGCTGAGCCGCTGTTCTTCCTGGACTACTACGCCACCGGCAAGCTGGTCCCGGGCGTCGGCGCCGACATCGTGCGCGGCATCGCCGAGGGTTGCCGCCAGGCCGGTTGCGCGCTGATCGGCGGCGAGACAGCCGAGATGCCCGGCCTCTACGACGGTTCCGATTACGACCTCGCTGGCTTCTCCGTCGGGGCCGCCGAGCGCGGCTCGCTGCTGCCGCGACCCGGTATCCGTCCGGGCGACGTGGTGCTGGGCCTGCCCTCCTCCGGGGTACATTCCAACGGCTTCTCGCTGGTCCGGCGGATCGTCGCCAAGACCGGGCTCGGCTGGGATGCGCCGGCTCCGTTCGCTCCTGGCCGCAGCCTCGGCGAGGCGCTGCTTGAGCCCACCCGGATCTACGTGAAGCCGCTCCTGGCCGCCCTCGGTGCAACGGACGGAATCCGCGCTCTGGCGCATATCACCGGTGGCGGCTTCCCCGACAATCTGCCCCGGGTCCTGCCGGACGAGATCGGCATCGCCATCGACCTCGATGCCGTGAGCCCGCCGCCGGTTTTCGGCTGGCTGGCCGGCGAGGGCGGTGTCGCCGAACCCGAGATGCTGCGGACCTTCAACTGCGGCATCGGCATGGTGGTGATCGCTGCCGCCGACGCTGTAGACGACGTCGACGAAGCCCTGACGCGGGCCGGCGAGACGCCGGTGCGCCTCGGAAGGGTCACGGCGCGCGGGGCTGAGCCCGTGACGTTCAGCGGACGCCTCGCGCTCTGATGGCGGTCGACCGGAAAACCCGCGTCGCGATCCTGATCTCCGGGCGCGGCTCGAACATGGTGGCGCTGATCGAGGCGGCGAAGGATCCGGCCTATCCGGCCGAGATCGTGCTGGTCCTCTCGAACCGACCGGAAGCCGCGGGCCTCGGGCGGGCGGCCGAGGCCGGCATCCCGACCCAGGTCATCGACCATAAGGCCTTTCCGGACCGCGCCAGCTTCGACGCCGCGTTGGACGCCACGTTGCAGGCCGCGGGTGTCGATCTCGTGTGCCTCGCCGGCTTCATGCGGATCCTGACACCGGACTTCGTAGCGGGTTGGGCAGGCCGGATGCTCAACATCCACCCGTCCCTGCTGCCCCTGTTCAAGGGCACCCACACGCACGCGCAGGCGCTTGAGGCCGGCGTGCGGCTCCACGGCTGCACGGTCCACTTCGTGGTGCCGGAACTCGATGCCGGCCCGATCGTGGCGCAGGCGGCGATCCCGGTCCGTCAGGGAGACGACCCGGACAGCCTCGCCGATCGCGTGATCGTCCAGGAGCGGCGCCTCTACCCGGCCGTGCTGGCCGTTGTTGCGGGCGGCCGCGCCCGCTTGGAGGGCGAGCGCGTTGTCATCGCCGATGCGGCGCCGGACGGCGCGCTCTTCAGCCTTTAGCGGGCTTCTGCGGCAGGGGCCGCTCTCGCGTCTCTGCGAGCGAAGCGAAGCAATCCATCTGCGCCCCGCTCGCCAAGATCCTGCTGCGCCGGGTTGCTTCGCCCCGCCCGCAGGGACGGAGGTGCCACACAGCAGTCTCGCCTGGGCTTTCTCAGACCGGCCGCTGCAGCTTGCAGCTGTCGACCGCCGACAGCGCCTTGGCCCGGGCCGTATCGTTGAAGTAGCCGGTGGTGCGGTAGGCCTCGATCTCGGACTCGTCGAGGCTGCGCAGGGTCTGCCGGGCATAGCAGCCGCAGGGACGCTCCAGGGATGCCTCGGTGGCGCTGGTCATGCGCGCCTGGACGACGGTGCAGGCGTGGCGCACGCGGCCTTCGAGGTTCGCCTTGGTGGCCGTCTTGAGCGCCGGATCGGGCTCGTATTGCTGGAACGGGGCCGAGGATCCGCCCGCGAGGGCGGCGGTCGCGCCGAGCGCGATCAGGCCGGTCGCGATCAGCAGGGGCAGGCGGCGCATCGTCATGGTCGTGGTGGTCCGGGTGCTGAGGTTGGCTAAGCTCAGCCGTTGGACGCTTCCACGCTCCGTCCCGTCAAGGACGGTCCGGACACACCCGGCTGCATTCACCGCGCGGCCGGGTGCAGTGCGGAACAATGGCGGACCGGTGTGCCCGACCCGCCACCGTCCGTCGCCTCACGCGACGATGTCGGAGTCCTGGAAGAACTGCGCAATCTCGATCTTGGCGTTCTCGGCGCTGTCCGAACCGTGGACGGTGTTCTCGCCGACGGACTCGGCGAACTTCTTGCGGATCGTGCCCTCGGCGGCCTGGGCCGGGTTCGTGGCGCCCATCACCTCACGGTACTTGGCGACGGCGTTCTCGCCCTCGAGCACCTGAACCACCACCGGGCCGGAGGTCATGAAGGTGACGAGCTCGCCGAAGAACGGGCGCTCCTTGTGTACCTCGTAGAACTTCTCTGCCTGGGCCTTGGTCATGCGGATGCGGCGCTGGCCGACGATGCGCAGGCCCGCCTCCTCGATCACCGCATTGACGGCGCCGGTCAGGTTCCGCCGCGTCGCGTCGGGCTTCAGGATCGAGAAGGTGCGCTCGGTGGCCATGGTGCGTCCGGTCTGTCTGTGGAAAGAACGTGCGGCGCGTCCGAGATCTCGGACGCGCGTCTCGGGCGAAAATTTCGCTTCGGCGCCGGGCTTATAGCGGGCGCCCCATCCTGCCTCAAGCCGCGCGCCCGAACCGGGCGGGACAAGCATGGCCGTGGCTCTGCCGCAACACCGCCGAAAAATCGCCGGATTGCGGCGGCTCATTCGCGCACCAGCCGACTTCGTCCACCCCCTCAGGCGTCCGCGACGCCTCAACCCCGGAGACGAACCATGCGACTCGCTCTCAGCGCCGCCCTGCTTCTCACCGGCCTCTCCGCCGCTGCCGCCGACACTGCCAAGGACCCGTCCGGGACTTGGCTCACGGGCGACGGCCGCGCCAAGATCCGCATCGATCGCTGCGGCCCGGGCCAGAAGCTGGTCTGCGGCAAGGTCGTCTGGCTCAAGGTGCCGACCTTCGAAAACGGCGCCCCGCGCACCGACCTGAAGAATCCCGATCCGAAGAAGCGTACCCGCCCGGTGATCGGGCTTCAGCTCATCGACGGTCTCAAGCCGGATGACGAGAAGTACACCGGCGAGCTCTATAATATCGAGGAAGGCAAGATTTACACGGTCAGCCTGGAGCGCGAGAGCGAGGCCGAACTCAGCGTCTCGGGCTGCATGCTCAAGGTGCTGTGCGGTTCGCAGACCTGGACGCGGGTGCCTGACGTGAACCAGCAGGCCGCCAACAAGAACTGACCGGCCGTCAGATCGCCGCGAGGCCGCGTTGCACAGCCGGCCTCGCCAGTACGGTCTCCAGCCAGCGCGCCACGTTCGGTAGGGCGCCAATATCGACGCCCTGCTTGAAGTTGAGCTTGGCCCAGGTCACCGTCGCGATATCGGCGATGGAGTAGGTGCCGGCGATAAAGTCCCGGCCTTCGAGCCGGCGATTGAGAACGCCGTAAAGGCGATTCGCCTCGGCGGTGAACCGGTCGATCGCGTACGGGACCTTCTCGGGCGCGTAGATCTTGAAGTGGTGTGTCTGCCCGAGCATCGGCCCGAACCCCGCCACCTGCCAGAACAACCATTCCTCCACGACGACCCGGGCCCGCTCGTCCTTCGGGTAGAACTGGCCGGTCTTCCGGCCGAGATATTGCAGAATCGCGCCTGACTCGAAGACCGAGATCGGCTTCCCGTCCGGTCCATCCGGGTCGACGATCGCCGGGATCTTGTTGTTCGGCGAGATCGCCAGGAAGTCGGGGGCGAACTGCTCGTTCTTGGCGATGTCCACCGGGACAACCCGATAGGGGAGCCCGCACTCCTCCAGCATGATCGGGATCTTCCAGCCGTTCGGCGTGCTCCAGGTATGGACGTCGATCGGCCGCCCGGACACCGCTGCCATGGTCTGACTGCTCCTCGACCGAACCGTCGGCGGCGCGGCGGACCTCCGCCGACTTCGGACAACCCGGGCAGTGAAAACGATTTCCCGGCCGCGCTCAAGGGCAACGCCGCTGCGCGGCTCACGATTGCGAGAGTCCGAGCCGTGCCTGTTGGCGACGGTCCATGGACCCTTGTCGGCGCAGCGGCCGAGCGGCGAGACTGGCGTCAGGCGTCGTCGATACGCCTGAGGGGGAGATTTTCGATGGTCCACCGTCTCGTGAGGATCGCGGCGTTCTGCGCGCCGCTTGTCGCTATGGCGCCCGCGCTCGCCAAGGAAGCGCCTGCCAAGGCGCCGGCGGCGAGCGAGGCCCCGGCCGCCGCGCCGGCGGCAAAGCAGCCGAGCCCGGGTCAGGCCGCGGCGCGCGAACGGCAGAAGAAGTGCGGAGCCGAGTGGCGCGGTCTTACCGATGCTCAGAAGACCGCCCAGGGGCCGAAGTGGCCGCAATTCTGGAGCAAGTGCAACAAGCGCTTGAAAGGCGGCGACAAGGCCTGATTGTGGCCGCGAACCGCTGAGCTTCTCGTTCGTTCCCACCCCCGACAGGCGGCCCTGGGGAGGCGTGAGGCCATGACGGAGCGAAGGCCGCGTAGGCAAGCGGTGAGTGAGTCGGCCCATCGGCACGGCCCGCTCCCGCATGCCTCGGACAGAAGCGGGCCGAGCCCGGACCGACATGGCTGAGATCTCGGCCGCGGCGCGTCGGTATCGGCCGTTCGGCGCGATCGTCGACCGCGTGCTCGCCGTGCTGGACGATTGGGTTCCGAGGCCGGCCGCCTGGGCGTTCGCCTTTCGCATCTGGATCGCCATGATGCTGGCGCTTGCCGCAGCCTTCTGGTTGCAGCTCGACAGCGCCTCTTCGGCCGCCACCTGCGTGGCGATCCTCGCCCAGCCCAAGCGCGGGCAGGCAATCTCCAAGGCCGTCTACCGCCTGCTCGGCACGCTGATCGGCGCCGCCGTGTCGATCGTCGTGATGAGCCTGTTCGGTCAGGACCGGGTCCTGCTCCTCGTCTCCTTCACGGTCTGGCTCGGCCTGTGCGTGTTCATCGCGCAGTATCTGCAGGATACCCGAGCCTACGGGGCGATGCTGTCGGGCTACACGGTCGCGATCATCGCCCTTGGCCAGATCGACGACCCGCAGGGCACCTTCGATGCCGCTGTCGCCCGCGTGGCCGTGATCGTGTTGGGCATCGTGGCGATCACGTTCATCAACGACGCCCTTGCCTCCCCGAGCACGTGGCGGGCGCTGCTGCCCCAATTGCGCAGTGCCTGGGAGGGTACCAGAGCCTATGCCCGCGAGACCCTGACAAAAGGCGATCTCGGCGCCGGCCGGACCGCCGCACTGATTCGAACGATCGCGCCGATGCGGGCCGATGCGAGCGCCATCGCGGGGGAACTGGACGACGGCCGCTTCCGCGCCGCCGGTGCGCGCAGCTGCATCGCCGCGCTCTACGTGATGGCGGCGGCGATCCGCGCCGTTGCGGCCGCATCCGCCTGCCTGCGCGATCGGAGCCCGGCGGTTGCCGAGGCCATGGCCATCTGCCGGCGGGTGGCCGATGTGCCCGACGCCGAGACGCTCGACCGGGACGACGAACGCTTGCGCGACCTCGTCGATGACGCGATCCGCGACGGGGAGCGCCCCCTCGACGAGGTGGTGGTGCTGCAGCGCGCCCTGGATTTCGTCTGCGCGGCCACCTTCGCCCAGGACGGGATTCGGGCCGTGGCCGCCGGTCACGCCCCGCTGCGTGACGCGCGCCTGCCGACGCACCGGGACTTCCCGGTGGCCCTGCGCAGCGCCTTTCGGGTCGCCCTGGGCTTTGCCGTGACGGCGGCCGCATTCGTGGCGCTCGGCTTACCGCAGGCCTCGTTCGCGCTGGTGCAGGTCGCGGCGACCGGAGCCCTGGCCTCGGTGAACCCGGATCCCAGGAAATTCGCCAATGGGGTGGTGATCGGGATGTGCCTCGCCGCTACCCTCGCGGGGATCGCCCGGTTCGCGTTCCTCAACGGCGTCCAGGGCTTCCCGATGCTGGCCATCGTCATGGCGCCGGTGATCTTCTTCGGCTGCTTCCTGTCGCTGAACCCGAAAACCTTCGGCATCGGCTTCATCGTGATCGTGTTCTTCCCGGTCCTTCTCGGCCCGTCCAATCCGCAGAGCTACGACGCCCTGGTGTTCCTGCTGAACGCGTTCCTCGTCGTCGTAGCGGCGGTGATCCTGTCGATCGTGGTCCGACTGCTCCTGCCGATCACGCCCGCACAGCAGCGCGTCTTCGCCCTCGACTCGGCGCGGTGGGCGCTGGCCGACGCCCTGGTCGGTGAGGGCGGCGACGCCACCACCCGTACCAGCCTGAATGCGGATCGGCTCTACCAGTTCGCGGGCTATAGCTCGGGGAGCAGCGCCGTGCGACGGGCGAGCCTTTCGCACGCCTTCGCCCTCGCGCGGCTGGAGGCCGCAGCCGCCCGCGCGCATGCCGAGCTGCGCCGGCTCTGGTCGGTGACGTCCCTGCGGAATTCGATCCCGCGGGCGCGCGCCGGTCTCGCCGCGGGGGACGACCGGGCACTCGAAATCGCCGCGCGTGACCTGATCCGCGGCGCGTCCCGGCAGGAGCGGAGTGTGCGGCTCACCACGGCGCGCGCCGCCAGCGATCTCGTGACGGCGGCGCGAACCATCGCGCGCCATCGGCGGTTCCTCCGACGCCTCGAAGTCGCGCTATTCTGACGGGCAGGTTCTCTCGGTGCGGACATGTACGAGGATATCCATATCGGTGGAGTACTGATCTCCTCCTTCGTCGCCTATGCACTGGCCGCGTTCGCGATTTTCCTCGTTTTGCGCTGGTTCTTCGCCCGTATCCGCTTTAGCCGTTACGTTGCCAATGTCCCGCTCGCGGAGGCCGGCATCTACGTCTGCGTGCTCGCCCTCTTGATCGCGTTGATCTGAATGCCCGATACGACTGCCGACGAGGATGATCCCAAGGCCGCCTCCCACGAGGGCACGACCAACCGCGACGATCGGCTGCCGGTCGTCCCCCGCCGGGGGCGCGCCGCCAAGATCTTCCGTCTGGCCGCGACCGGCGTGATCCTGATTGTTGCGTTCCTCGCGGCGGCCTTCGTCTGGGAGTTCTACGTCGCGGCGCCGTGGACCCGGGACGGCACGGTCCGGGTCCAGGTTGCCAACATCGCGCCGCAGGTCGCCGGACAGATTGTCGACATTCGCGTTCGCGACAACCAGAACGTCCGCAAGGGCGATGTTCTCTACGTGATCGATCCGGCCGATTTCGAGATCTCGGTTACCTCCGCGGATGCCGAGGTGAAGAATCGGGAGGCGGATCTCCAAGTGAAGAATGCCCAGTCGGCCCGGCGGCAGGAACTGACCACAGTCTCGACCTCGATCGAGGAGAAGCAGCAATTTGCCGGCACCGCCAAGATCGCCGCGGCGGCGCTGGAAAGCGCGCAGGCGCAGCTGCGGCAGGCGAAGATCAACCTCGAACGGACCCAGGTCAGGTCCACGGTCAACGGCCGCGTGACCAACCTGCTGCTGCGGGTGGGCGACTACGCCCGCACCGGCACCTCGAACATCAGCGTTGTCGACACCGATTCCTTCTGGATCGACGGCTATTTCGAGGAGACCAAGATGCCCAACATCCATGTGGGCGACCGGGCCGACATCAAGCTGATGGGTTTCGATCCTCACCTGGCGGGAACGGTCGACAGCATTACGCTGGGCATCTCCACGGCGAACGCCTCGGCGAGCACGCAGGGCCTACCCGAGGTCAACCCGGTCTATACCTGGGTGCGCCTGGCCCAGCGGGTCCCGGTGCGGATCCGCATCGACCATGTGCCGCCGGAGGTCCCGCTGATCGCCGGCATGACCGCGACGGTCGTGGTGAATGGCGGCCGTGCGCCGACTCCGGACTGGTTCATGAACCTGCGTGACCGCGTGTCCGCGCTGACCACGCCGGCCGCCGGGCCCACCGTCGAGGCAGACCGACGCTGACCCCACTGCCCGATCACGACCGCAAGCCCGCGCGCCGCATTGACCAAGTCGGGGCCTCGTCGCGGAAGGCGCTCATGATCCGGTTCGCGGCGCTCGCGGCTTTCCTCATCGCAGGCGATTCAGCCCTGGTGATTCCCCAGAAAACGGCGGAGTTCGACCTCCAGTTCTCCAACCTCTCGCCCGTGCCGAGTGACCTTGCCGACGAGGCGCGCCTCAAGCGGGTGAGCGCCGAGTTGCGCGACCTGCTCCAGATCAAGGGCCAGTTCCCCGTCATCTCCACCGCGCCGGCGCGGGAGGAGGTCGCCAAGAGTGCCGACCTGCGTCGCTGCAACGGCCGCGCCGACGCGCCGGCCCGCAAGCTCGGGGCCGACTTGGCGATCACCGGCGAGGTCCAGAAGGTCTCGACCTGGTCCTGAACCTCAATGTCTACGTGAAGCCGCTCGCCGACTTTGCCCCGGAGCGCGCCTGCAGCGTCGATCTGCGCGGCTGCACCGGCGAGTCCTTCGATCGCGGCATCCGCTTTCTGGTCGGGAACAATAGGGGCGCCGGCAAGTGTCTCGCGCGGCGCACACTATTTTGCGGTGCGGCGAGATCGATCCAAGTGCTTGACGCTACGATTGCTGCGTCGCCGAACGCAGGGCCAAGTTGAATCAAAGAGCAATGCATCGGAGAAATAGGTGTTGACCTGTTTCGAGGACGGGGGCAGTGTCCGGATGTGCTTCGCGAATGCGGGCACGGATCGGCCGGAAACCTTGACTGGGTCAGGTTTCGGAGCAGCGTCGATCGTCGGAGGCTGGAGGAGACAGGAATGACTCCACCGCAGCGCAAAGCCGCCTAGACGGTTTCGGGATCGGTTCGGCCTGGGACTCAGCGGCACCACACGAGCAGCCGGACGGAAACGGCTCCAGGGGCGCAGAAGCGGCCGACACGGCACGCCTTCGAATGCGCGAAAGGCCCCACTTTGAGCCGTTCCGCCAGGTTTTCTTCTGGATCCGTTTGACCATCACCCGCCTGGCAGCGCCAGCGCGGGATATCGTCGTTTCGGATCGCGCTCTGAGGCTTCGCCAATCGCGCGAACGTGCGGATGGGCCACAATCGCTGCCGGTCTACACAGTCTCCGCTGCGGCTCCGGATCGCTAAGCCACTGAGCGGCTCGAGCGCCGGCGCTTGCTCGATGCCGCTGCTAGCCGGCTGACACTCAGGCGATGCCGAGCTTCTCCTTGAGCAGCGCATTGACCGCTGCCGGATTCGCCTTACCGCCGGTGGCCTTCATGGTCTGACCGACGAACCAGCCCAGCAGAGTCGGCTTCTCCTTGGCCTGGGCGACCTTGTCGGGGTTGGCCGCGATGATCTGGTCCACTGCCGCCTCGATGGCGCCGGTGTCGGTCACCTGCTTCATGCCGCGGCTCTCGACGATGGCGCGCGGGTCGCCGCCTTCCGTCCAGACGATCTCGAACAGGTCCTTGGCAATCTTGCCGGAGATCACGCCCTCGCCGATCAGATCGACGATCGCGCCCAGCTGTTCCGCCGAGACTGGCGTCGCCTCGATGGACAGCCCCTCCTTGTTCAGGCGGCCGAACAGCTCGTTGATGACCCAGTTCGCCGCGGCCTTGCCGTCGCGACCCTGCGCCACCGCCTCGTAGTAGTCGGCGGAGGCGCGCTCGGCGACCAGCACGCCGGCATCGTAGGGCGAGAGGCCGAACTGCGTCACGAACCGCGCCTTCTTGGCGTCCGGCAGCTCAGGCAGCTCCTGTGCCAGCGCATCGACATAGGCCTGGTCGAATTCGAGCGGTAGCAGGTCCGGATCGGGGAAGTAGCGGTAATCGTGCGCTTCCTCCTTCGAGCGCATGGATCGCGTCTCGCCCTTGCTGGGGTCGAACAGACGCGTCTCCTGCTCGATCGTGCCGCCATCCTCTAGGATCGCGATCTGGCGGCGGGCCTCGGTCTCGATCGCCTGCCCGATGAAGCGGATCGAGTTGACGTTCTTGATCTCGCAGCGCGTGCCAAGGGGCTCGCCGGGACGCCGCACCGAGACGTTCACGTCGGCGCGGAGCGAGCCCTTCTCCATGTCGCCGTCGCAGGTGCCGAGATACCGCAGGATCGTGCGCAGCTTCGTCACATAGGCCTTGGCCTCCTCGGAGGAGCGCAGGTCCGGCCGGGAGACGATCTCCATCAGCGCCACGCCCGAGCGATTGAGGTCGACGAAGCTGCGCGTCGGGTCTTGGTCGTGCAGCGACTTGCCGGCATCCTGTTCGAGGTGGAGACGCTCGATGCCCACGGTGATCGAGGAGCCGTCGGCCATGTCGACCAGCACCTCGCCCTCGCCGACGATCGGGTCCTTGTACTGCGAGATCTGGTAGCCCTGCGGCAGGTCCGGATAGAAATAGTTCTTCCGGTCGAACACCGAGCGCAGGTTGATCTTGGCCTTCAGGCCGAGGCCGGTGCGCACGGCCTGCGCGACGCATTCGGCGTTGATGACCGGCAGCATGCCGGGCATCGCGGCATCGACCAGCGAGACATGGTCGTTCGGCTCGCCGCCGAACTCCGTGGAAGCGCCGGAGAACAACTTCGCCCGGCTGGACACCTGGGCGTGGATCTCCATGCCGACGATCACCTCCCAGTCGTGGAGGCCGCCCTTGATCAGCTTCTTGGGGTCGACAGGTGCGTTCATAGTCGTCCGGGCCGAGAGGCGCTTCGCGGGATGCTCCCACCCTACCCCACATCGTGGAGTGCTGCGCAGCAGCCTCGGAGGAAGGCTCCAGGGATCGCCTGGCCCCTGAAGGCCTCCGAGGCCCGCTGATACGGGCACCTCTGGATGAGGGCACGGGTGGGAACGGGTGTCGTAATCTCAGTTAGGAGGCCAAGGCGGCAAGAATCAAGCGCGGCGTCCGACGGCGCGGCGGCTGCCGTAGCCGAGGATCGCCCAGAGCAGGGCCGCGACCGCGCGGACCGGGAAGAAGGTCGGCCCGTCATGGGTGATCGGCGCCGGCCAGGGAATGCCGGCCGCACTCACCGCGTAGGAGAACAGGACCGAGAAGCCCAAGGCGGCAATCGCCGCGATGAACACCTTGCCGAACTGGCTCGCGGTCCAGCCGAGATAGACCGCGACCACGATCAGCGCCGGATCGAACCCGGCCCAGATCCAGACCGTCCAGGGATAGTAGGGGACGGTCATGCCCACCAGGGCTCGGGCAGGGCCGTGCGGCCGGCGGAATCCTCGATCACCTGCGCGACGGCGAACAAAGTCTCCTCGTCGAACGGCCGGCCGATAAGCTGGAGCCCGAGCGGGAGCCCCTGCCCGTCGAGGCCCGCCGGCACGGCGATGCCAGGCAGGCCGGCCATGTTCACCGTCACGGTGAACACGTCGTTGAGGTACATCTCGACTGGGTCCGCGGAGGCCTTCTCGCCGATTCGGAAAGCGGCGGATGGCGTCGCCGGCGTGAGGATCGCGTCGACCCCGGCCGCGTAGGCCAACTCGAAGTCGCGCTTGATCAGCGTGCGGATCTTCTGGGCGCGGACATAGTAGGCGTCGTAGTAGCCCGCCGAGAGAACGTAGGTGCCGATCATGATCCGGCGCTTCACCTCACGACCGAAACCGGCGGCGCGGGTGTTCTCGTACATTCCGGCGATATCCTTGCCGGGAACGCGCAGGCCGTAGCGCACGCCGTCGTAGCGGGCGAGGTTGGAGGAGGCCTCGGCCGGCGCCACGATGTAGTAGGCCGGGAGCGCGTAGGACGTGTGCGGCAGCGAGATGTCCTTGATGGTTGCACCCGCTGCCTTCAGCCAGGCGGCGCCCTCGTCCCAGAGCTTCTGGATCTCGGCCGGCATGCCGTCGACTCGGTACTCCTTCGGGATGCCGATGGTGAGGCCCTTCACGCCGCGGGACACGGCCGCCTCGAAGTCGGGCACCGGCAAATCGGCGCAAGTCGTGTCGCGGGTATCCGCGCCGGCCATCGAGCCGAGGAGGATCGCGCAGTCGCGCACCGTGCGGGCGATCGGCCCGGCCTGGTCGAGGGACGACGCGAAGGCCACGGTGCCCCAGCGCGAGCAGCGCCCGTAGGTGGGCTTGATCCCCACCGTCCCGGTGAAGGCCGCGGGCTGGCGGATCGATCCCCCGGTATCGGTTGCCGTGGCGCCGAGACAGAGCCGCGCCGCGACCGCGGCGGCGGACCCGCCCGAGGAGCCGCCGGGCACCAGCTGCGCGTCGGAGCCCTTGCGCCGCCACGGCGAGACCACGTCGCCGAAGGCGCTGGTCTCGTTGGACGAGCCCATGGCGAACTCGTCGAGGTTGAGCTTGCCCAGCATCACGGCGCCGTCGCGCCACAGATTGGCCGAGACCGCCGATTCGTAGTGCGGTTCGAAGTTCTGGAGGATCTTGGAACCCGCCGTGGTGGTCACGCCGTGCGTGCAGAAGAGGTCCTTGATTCCGAGCGGGATCCCCTCCAGCGGCCGCGCCACGCCGGACGCGATCTTCTGGTCCGAGACGTCCGCCATCTGAAGGGCCCGATCCGGCGTCTCCAAAATGTAGGCGTTGAGCGCGCGCGCCTTCTCCATCGCGTCGAGATGGGCCTGCGTCAGCTCGCGGGCCGAGATCCGCTTCGCCTTCAGGGCGTCGCGCGCCTCGGCCAGGGTAAGTTCGTTCGGATTCACGCTGTTCACGTCCCCGCGCGCGCCGCCGCGCACCTGCCCGCCAGAAAACCGGTCCGCAAGGTCCGGGCCGAGATCGGCCTACTCGACCACCTTCGGGACCAGGAAGTAATTGTCCTCGGTCTCGGGCGCGTTGGCGACCACGTCGGCGGCGCGGCCGCCCTCCGTGACCACGTCTTCGCGCTTCTTCATCGCCATCGGCGTCACCGAGGTCATCGGCTCGACGCCGGAGACATCGACCGTGCCGAGCTGCTCGACGAAGGCCAGGATCGCGTTCAGCTCGCCCTGAAGCGGCCCGACCTCGTCGTCGGTGACCGCGATCCGCGCCAGATGCGCGATGCGCCGAACCGTCTTCTCGTCGACCGACATGCCGTCCCGTTCGTCCCTGTCCGGGCGCGATCACCCGAAATCGGTCGCGCTATAGCATCGGCCTCCGACGCGCCGCAACGCGGGCGGCATGACCCCCGCCGGCGACCATCGCGACCGAACCGGGCTTGCGAAGTCGGGCTGCCGGGACGAAGGATGTTCAGGACCGGATCAGGTCACCACATGGTTCGGCGTCACCGACATCTCGATCGTGATGCCGGACTGACGCACCGGCCGATACACAGACTGCGCAAAGCCGAAGACGAGAACCTCGAAGGCCAGCAGCAGCATCCAGCACTGCTTGCGGGTCATCCTCGTTCCGCGCTCGGACGGGGCGGGACGGGAAAGCGGACCGATCGTCAACAAGGCGGATACCCCTGGCGCGGTTTAACGATGCGTTAACTTACCTATTCGGGAACGGCTCCGCATGCACCGGGGTCGATCTACGGAGCAGATGAAGGCTGTGGACGGCGGAGTGGCATCGATGTGGGAGCAGGTCTTCACCAGCCTGTCGCCGGGCTTCACGGCAGATGACGCCGACCTGGACCGGGCGTCGGAGGCGCTGGGCTTCGCTCTGCCGGCTTCTTACCGCAGCTTCTGCCGGACCTGCGGCATCGGCCTGGCGGGTGCACAGTTCCGGATCGCCGTGCCGGCGCCGTTCGAGGCAAGCGATCTTGTCGCTCAGGCCGGCGTGATCGCTCACAGCATCGGCGCCGCCGTGACGATGCTGGAAGACGGGGCGGAACCGCACCGGTTCGACGTCGAAGGCGGCGATGCCAGTGTCATCGAGCGCGCCTTCTTCTTCGGCGCGGTCGAGGATGGCGGCTTCCTGTTCTGGGACGTGTCCGGGGCGGGCGAGGAATACGATATCTGGCTGCTCGCGCCCGACCTCGAGACCATCCGGTTCGCCGGGGAGAGCCTGACCGATCTCTTCCAAAGGGTGACCGGTCCCTCCGTCGCCTTGGTGCTCGGACCGGGCGCGGAGCCCTTGCCCGCGCGCTTCGAGGGCTTCTCGGAGGCCACTTTGGCGCGGGGCACGCAGGCGGACTCATGAATCACGACGCGATCCGTACCTTCGCGGCCGCTTCGCGCGGCGGGGCGCGCCTCATCGGCATCGATCTCGGCAGCAAGACGATCGGGCTCGCGTTGTCGGATCTGGGGCGCCAGATCGCCACCCCGCTGGAGACGATCCGCCGGGTGAAGTTCACGCCGGACGCGCAGCGGCTGGCCGCGCTCTGCCGGCAGCACGCCGTCGGCGGCCTGGTGGTCGGGCTGCCGCTGAACATGGACGGCAGCGAGGGCCCGCGGGTGCAATCGACCCGCGCCTTCATGCGCAACCTCGCTCCGATCCTGCCCCTGCCCCACGTCTTCTTTGACGAGCGCCTGTCGACCGCGGTGGTAACCCGGGCGCTGATCGAGGCCGACGCCTCACGGGCCCGGCGCGGAGAACTCGTGGACAAGCTCGCCGCCGCCTACATCCTGCAGGGCTGCCTCGACGTCATGCGTCACCTCGCCGATGCCGAGGCCGACGAGGATCCGCTCAGCGGCTGATCAGCGAGACCGATCCGCTGCCGTGACGCTCGATCCGGCCGTCGAGCTCCAACTCCAGCAGCACGGTCTGCACCACCCGGGCGCCGACGCCGGCGCTGCGGGCCAACTCGTCGGTTCCGACGGGGCTGGGGCTCAGCAGGGCGATGATCTTCTCCCGGTCGTCAGCAGATTCCAGGACGAGCTCCGCCATGCCGTATCCATCATCTGGCGCTTGTGGCCCGACGAGATCGGGAAGCCGTTCGCAGTCTCCGCTGAGTGCACCCAGGTCGACCTCGTCCCAGAAATCCGGTTGCTCGGCGAGGTCCGGCCTGCCGCGCCTGGGAGCTGCGTCCGGGTCCGGACCGTGCTCGATGAGCGGGCCGATCACGTCGAGGACGTGGGAGACCTCGGAGACCAGCGTGGCCCCCTGGCGGATCAGGTCGTTGGTGCCCTCGGCTCGCGGGTCCAGCGGTGAACCCGGGACGGCGAAGACTTCTCGATTCTGCTCCAGGGCGAAGCGCGCCGTGATGAGCGAGCCCGACCGGCGCGCCGCTTCCACCACGACAGTGCCGTAGGACAGGCCCGAGATGATGCGGTTACGCCGGGGGAAGTCGCGCCCGCGCGGCTCCCATCCCATCGGCATTTCGGCGAGCACGGCGCCCCCCTCCTCCAGGATCGCCTCGACCAGCGCGGCGTGACTCGCCGGGTAGATGCGGTCCTGACCTCCGGCCATCACCGCGATGGTGCCGGTCCGCAGGCTGGCCTTGTGCGCACGCGCGTCGATCCCGCGGGCGAGACCCGAGACCACCGCGAGACCGGCTTCACCGAAGCCGCGAGCCAGCCGCTCCGTGAAGGCAAGCCCCGCCGTGGAGGCGTTGCGCGAGCCGACGAGAGCCACGCCCGGTCGATTCAGGATCGGGGCGCCGCGCACGGCCAGGAGCGGCGGCGCCGCATCGGTCTGTTGAAGGAGGTGCGGATAGGCCGTCTCGCCGCTGGCAATCAGCCGGCCGCCGAGCCGCTTCAGGGCCGCGATCTCGTCCTCGGCCTGCGCCCGTGTCGTAGGCTCGATGCGCCTTCCCTGCCGTCGGGTGAGATCCGGAAAAGCGTCGAGGGCGGCCGCCGCGCCGCCGAACCGGTTGATGAGGGTGCGGAAGGTCCGCGGCCCGACGCCCTCGGTGCGGATCAGCCGCAGCCAGTCGAGCCTCTGGGCATCGGTGAGCTGCATGCATCCCCCCGGGCAGCGCCCCAAGGGTTTCATGCCCCGCGTCGGCGCTCAGCCCTTCTGACCGATGCGCCCTTCTGTGCCGGACGCGAGCCGGCGGATATTGGGCGCGTGCTTCCACCATAGCAGCAAGCCCATAAGGAAGAAAAGCACAGCCTGAGACGGGGTGCCGAGCGCCCACAGGACCAGGGGCGTCACCGCGGAGGCTGCGAGCGCCGCCAAGGATGAGTATTTGAGCGCGTAGGCGAGCCCGAGCCAGATCGCCGCGAACACGCCGAGCGCCGGTGGGCTGAAGGCGAGGAGCACGCCGATGAACGTCGCCACGCCCTTGCCGCCCTTGAATCCGAGCCAGATCGGGAAGAGGTGGCCCAGGAAGGCGCCGAGTCCGGCGGCGAGCGCCGGTCCCTCGCCGAAGCTCTTGGCGATCAGAACCGCGGCGGTTCCTTTCAGGGCATCGCCCAGCAGGGTCGCGGCGGCCAGGCCCTTGCGGCCGGTCCGCAACACGTTGGTGGCGCCGATATTGCCGGAACCGATCGCCCGTACGTCGCCGAGTCCGGCAAGGCGCGTCAGGATCAGCCCGAAGGGGACCGAGCCCAAGGCATAGCCGAGGGCGAGACCGCCGAGGGCAGCCGGGGTCGCGAGATCCGGTACCATCAGGCCGCCGCCGCGAGATCGTCGGCCGCGTGGACGATCCGGCCGCCGACCAGCGTCAGCACCGCCGCGCCCTGGAGGCGCGCTTCATCAAAAGGCGAGTTCTTCGAGCGCGACTTCAACCGCCGTTTGTCAAGCACGTAGGGCAGATCGGGGTCGATCAGCACGAGGTCGGCCGGTGTACCGGCCGCCAGGCGGCCGGCTTCGCGCCCGAGGATGCGGGCGGGGTTCGCGGTCAGCGCGGCGATCAGCTTGGCCAGCGGCAAGTCACCGGTATGAACGAGGCGCAGGGAGGCCCCGAGCAGCGTCTCGATGCCGAGCGCGCCGTCCGCCGCCTCGGCGAACGGCAGACGCTTGGTTTCCACGTCCTGCGGGTTGTGATCTGAGACGACCACGTCGATCACGCCCTCTGCGAGGGCCTGCACAACCGCGTGCCGGTCGGATTCGTCGCGCAGCGGCGGCGAGAGCCGGCAGAAGGTGCGGTAATGACCGATGTCGTTCTCGTTGAGCACGAGGTTGTTCACCGAGACGCCGCAGGTGACCGGCAGGCCGTCCTGCTTGGCCCGGCGCACGATCTCCACCGAATCGGCGCAGGAAATCATCGCCGCGTGGTATCGGGCGCCGGTCAGCCGAACGAGGCGGATGTCGCGTTCCAGCATCACGGTCTCGGCCTCGCGGGGAATCCCCTTCAGCCCGAGGCGGGAGGCGAGTTCGCCCTCGTTCATCACGCCCTCGGCGGCGAGGTCCCGCTCCTCGACATGCTGCATCAGCAGGGCGTCGAAGTCCCGGGCGTACATCAGGGCACGCCGCATCACCTGGGCGTTCGCGACGGCACGCAGCCCATCCGTGAAGGCTACCGCGCCGGCCTCCTTGAGCAGGCCGAACTCGGTCATCTCCCTACCGGCCAAGCCCTTGGTGATGGCGGCGGCGGGCAGAACATTGACGCTCGCGGTGTCGCGGGCGCGGCGGAGCACGAAATCGACGATCGCCGGCCCGTCGATCACCGGGTTGGTGTCGGGCATGCAGACCAGGGTCGTCACGCCACCGGCAGCCGCCGCGGCGCTCGCCGAGGCCAGGGTCTCGCGATGCTCGGCCCCCGGCTCCCCCACAAAGGCGCGCATGTCGATCAGGCCCGGCGTCAGGATTCGGCCGGCGCAATCGATGCGCTGGGTGTCCGCCGGGATACCGGGCGCAGCCCCGGAGGCGATGTCGGCGATGCGGCCCTCGCGCACGAGCACGGCGCCGGCCTGCTCGTGCCCGGTCGCAGGATCAAGGAGCTTCGCGTTGGCCAGAAGATAGCTGCTCACAGGGGCGCCCTCGCCGAAGATGCCGTGCCGTCGAGGCGCATCGCGAGACCGGCCGCGGCCATATGGGCCTTCGCCTCGGCGATGCTCGCCTGCCCGAAATGGAAGATCGAGGCCGCCAGGACGGCGCTCGCGCCGCCCTCGGCCACGCCGGCCACGAGGTCGTCGAGCCCGCCGACTCCGCCGGACGCGATCACCGGCACGTTGACGGCGTCGCTGATCGCCCGGGTCAGGGCCAAGTCATAACCGGAGCGGGTGCCATCCTTGTCCATGGAGGTGACCAGCAGCTCGCCGGCCCCCTTTCCGGCGACGAGCCGCGCGAAGTCCACCGCATCGATCCCGGTCGGGTCGCGGCCGCCATGGGTAAAGATCTCCCAGGCCGCGGGCTCGCCGGGGCCGGAGACGCGCTTGGCGTCGATCGCCACCACGATGCACTGGGCGCCGAACTTCTCCGCGGCCCGAGCGACGAGGTCGGGATCCTTCACGGCCGCGGTGTTGATCGCGACCTTGTCGGCACCCGCCAGCAGCAGGGCGCGCACGTCCTCAACGGTGCGCACGCCCCCGCCCACGGTGAGCGGCATGAAGCAGGCCTCGGCGGTGCGGCTGACGATGTCGAGCAGTGTGCCGCGGGCCTCGCGGCTCGCCGTGATGTCGAGGAAGCACAGTTCGTCGGCGCCGGCCGCATCGTAGACCTTGGCGGCTTCGACGGGATCGCCCGCGTCGCGCAGGCCCTCGAAGCGCACGCCCTTCACGACGCGCCCGTCCTTCACATCGAGGCAGGGAATGATGCGGGTCTTCAGCACGGGCGGCGTCTCATCTCGCGGGCCTCACGGTATCACGCCGCAGGGCCGCGTGCCGCAGCGATCGCGGCCAGAGCCGCCTTCGGATCGATGCGCCCGTCGTAGAGCGCCCGCCCCGTAATCGCGCCGGCGATCAAGGCGCAGTCGGGCTGGAGCAGGCGGTGCACGTCGTCGATGGAGGCGAGGCCGCCCGAGGCGATCACCGGGATGCGGACGGCCTGCGCGAGGGCCAGGGTCATCTCGACGTTGAGGCCCTTCAGGATGCCGTCCCGTGCGATGTCGGTGTAGATGATCGCGGCGACGCCCGCGTCCTCGAAGCGGCGCCCGAGTTCTTCCGCCGTCATGCTGGAGGTCTGCGCCCAGCCCTCCACGGCGACCCGGCCGTCCTTGGCGTCGATGCCGACCGCGATCTTGCCGGGATGCTTGCGCGCGGCCTCGCGGACGAAGCCAGGATCACGCACCGCCGCCGTGCCGATGATCACCCGGGCGACCCCCTTCCCGAGCCAGCCCTCGAGGGTCTTCATCTCGCGGATGCCGCCGCCGAGCTGAACCGGGATCTTCACCCGGGCCAGGATGGCGTCCACCGCGGCGGCATTGCGCGGTGCGCCCGCGAAGGCGCCGTCGAGGTCGACCACGTGCAGCCAGGAGAAGCCCTGCTCCTCGAAGATCGCGGCCTGCGCGGCCGGATCGTCGCCGAAGACCTTGGCCTGCGCCATGTCTCCCTGGACGAGGCGGACGCAGCGCCCCTCCTTCAGGTCGATCGCCGGGTAGAGGATCACGGGCAGCTTTGTCCTTGATTGCCGGGGCGGAGCCGCCCTCAGGGGCGCCAGGTCAGGAAATTCGCGATGAGCGCGAGGCCCAGACGCTGGCTCTTTTCGGGGTGGAACTGCGTGCCGGCGATGTTATCGCGGGCGACGAGGGCGGTGACCGGCCCGCCATACTCGGCCCGGGCCACCACGTCGTCCGGACGTTCGGCGGTCAGCGCGAAGCTGTGCACGAAATAGGCGTGCAGGCCGTTCTCCCCTGTCGGGATGCCGGCCAGGAGCGCGTGGTCGCGCTCCGTCCGGAGGGTGTTCCAGCCCATATGGGGGATCTTGAGCGTCGGGTCGGACGGCTGGATCCGACCGACATCGCCGGGGATCCAGCCGAGCCCGGGCGTGGTGGTGTATTCCAGCCCGCGGGTCGCCAGGAGCTGCATGCCGACGCAGATGCCGAGGAACGGGCGCCCGGCCACGTGGGCGACGTGCGTCATGGCCTCGACCATGCCGGGAACGGCGTCGAGGCCGCGGCGGCAATCCGCGTAGGCGCCGACGCCCGGCAGGACGACGCGGTCGGCGGCCGCCACCACGTCCGGATCCGCGGTCAGGCAGATCCGCGCGCCGCGCCCGCTCTCGCGGGCGGCGCGCTCGAACGCCTTGGCGGCGGAATGGAGGTTTCCCGACCCGTAATCGATGATCGCGACCGTCTCGGCACTCATGCGTGTCTCGCCCGCTGACTCACCGGGCGCCTTCCTGGGCGGGAAACAGACCAATCACCGGCTCGATGCGCCGGCTAGGGCCACCCGGGAACGGGGGACGCGGCGCGGCGGAGTTGGCCTCGAGCCAGCGGCCGAT
Organism: Methylobacterium sp. CM6257; assembly: GCF_054611515.1. Lineage (NCBI taxonomy): Bacteria > Pseudomonadati > Pseudomonadota > Alphaproteobacteria > Hyphomicrobiales > Methylobacteriaceae > Methylobacterium > Methylobacterium sp. CM6257. The sequence goes on along the minus strand of NZ_CM137735.1, from coordinate 1,900,290 downwards.
CGCCCGGGCCTCGGCCTCCTCGGGCGTTGCAGCGATCACGGCGTCGCGCACCGGCCAACCGCGCCGGGCCAGCGTCCAGCGGCGCAGACTCGAGGCTTCCAGCCCGATCAGCCACGCCGCCAGCAGAGAAGCGATCATTCCGGCGCCGGTCGACAGGCCGAGCACGACGCCCGCGCCCGCCAGGGCGAGCAATCCGACGAGCACGATCAGCGCGGCGACCCAGAGGCGATGGTACAGGAACCACAGCACGGTGAAGGCGAAGGCCGCCCAGGAGAAGCCGTCCCGCACCAGCACGGCCCGGTCGAGGCCGATCGCCTCGCCCGGCCGCGCATCTGTGGGCAGGTGGAGCGTGTAGCTGCGCATCCGCATCGCGGGTCTCCGGGAAGGTCGCTCCGCGACGGCCGCGTGGCCGGTCAGGGAGTGCGAAAACAAGAAGTCTACAAGGAGCCCTTCGTGGATGGAACGCGCCCCTCCTCGCGCGGATCGATCGCCACTGCTCTCCGCAAGGCGCGGGCCAGTCCCTTGAAGCAGCTCTCCGCGATGTGGTGGGCGTTGTCGCCGTAGAGCGTCTCGACGTGCAGGGTCAGGCCTGCATTCATCGCGAAGGCCTGGAACCACTCGCGGATCAGTTCGGTGTCGAACTGCCCGATCTTCTCCACCCGGAACGTGGTGCGGAACACCAGGAACGGGCGGCCGGAGATGTCGACACAGACGCGGGTGAGCGCCTCGTCCATCGGCAGGTGGATATCGGCATAGCGCGTGACCCCGCGCTTGTCGCCCAGAGCCTTGGCGAAGGCCTGTCCCAGCGCGATGCCGCAATCCTCGGCGGAATGGTGCTGATCGATGTGCAGGTCGCCGTCGACCTTCACATCCAGATCGAACAGGGCGTGCCGGGCCAGCAGATCCAGCATGTGGTCGAGGAAGCCGATACCGGTCGCGATCTTCGATCGCCCGGTCCCGTCGAGATCGACGGTCACCGCGATATCGGTCTCCGCGGTCTTCCGGCTGATGGTGGCGCTGCGCATCTCGGTCTGGACTTCGCGTCTGGGGCGGCTGCGGCCGCCCGCGCCTTCTAGAGGGAGTCTCTCCAGATTGGAAAGGGCGGCAAGCTATCCGTGCAGCACACGCCCGGCCACGGCGTCGAGCTTGGCGAGCAGCGCAGGATCGCGCACGGCGGGAGCGGTCATGATCGCGCCATCCAGCGCCCGGTGCGACCCCGCCGGGCACGGCTCACGCTCTGCCGGGAAATCGCGCGCCAGACGCGCGACGAGCCGCGCCGCCTTGTCGGCGTTGGCCCGGGCCACCGCGACCACCGCGGCGACGTCTACCGCGTCGTGACCGGGGTGCCAGCAATCGTAGTCGGTCACCATCGCGATGGTCGCGTAGGTGATCTCGGCCTCCCGGGCGAGTTTGGCCTCGGGCATGTTGGTCATACCGATCACGTCGAAGCCCTGCGCTTTGTAGGCCCTGGATTCCGCGAGCGAGGAGAATTGCGGCCCGTCCATGCAGACATACGTGCCGCCGCGATGCACCGCGATGGTCTCGGCCTTCGCGGCCGCCGCGATGTGCGCCTGAAGTCCGGGTCCTACCGGGTGGGCGACGGAAACGTGGGCGACACAGCCATCGCCGAAGAAAGACGAGGCCCGTCCGTGGGTGCGGTCGACGAACTGGTCGACGAGCACGAACAGGCCGGGGGGAAGCTCCTCGCGGAACGAGCCGCAGGCCGAGAGGGAGACGAGGTCGGTGACCCCGGCCCGCTTCAGCGCATCGATGTTGGCGCGATAGTTGATGCCAGATGGCGAGAGCCGGTGCCCCCGTCCGTGGCGGGCCAGGAAGACGACCTTGGTGTCGCCGATCCGTCCGATGCGAAGGGCGTCCGAAGGCTCGCCCCAGGGCGAGGCGACACGCTCCTCCCGGATGTCCTCAAGACCCGGCAGGTCGTAGACGCCGGAGCCGCCCATCACCCCGAGTACCGCTGCCGTCATGCTGTTTCCCTATGGTTTCAGCGACGCTACGGGCGCGCCGCATGTCCCCTCCACCACCTCATTCTGAGGTGCCGGAGCGCTGCGGAGGCCTCGAAGGAGCCCTGGCGCGGCGATCCCTGGAGCCCTCCTTTGAGGCTGCGGCGCAGCACCTCAGGACGAGGGTATGGATTGGGATGGATCCGCCTCCGGTGGACCGACCGTCGTGGCGGCCGAGCGGTAGCATGGAGCCCGGGTCCAAAAAAGATGGGCCTCCGCGAGGGAGGCCCATCGGCGACGTCAATCCGAGGCGGCGCCTCAATACGCCTTGTGCAGCTCCGGCTGGAGGCCGTGGACCTCGCCACCGACATCGGCCCAGATCTTCTTCTTCACGTAGTAGAGCAGACCTGACAGCACGATCAGGAACAGGATCACCCGGAAACCCAGGGCCTTGCGGTCCATCATGTGCGGCTCGGCCGCCCACATCAGGAAGGCCGCGACATCCTTGCCGTACTGATCGACGGTCTCGGGGACAACCGGCTGACCCTTGTCGTCCTTCGGGTAGGAGACCTGCCCGTCGGTGATCGGCGGCGGCATGGCGATGATGTGGCCGGGATAATACTTGTTGTAGTGACCGCCCTCCGGCAGCGCGAAATCCTTCGGAGGATCCTCATAACCGTTGATCAGCGCGTGGATGTAGTCGGGCCCCTGTTCGGAATAGCCGATGAGCGGCAGCCAGTCGGTGAGGAAGTACAGCGAGCCGCGCGAGAAGGTGCGCGCCTTGGCGATGACCGAGAAGTCCGGCGGCGCCTTGCCGCCGTTGGCCGCGGCGGCCGCCTGATCATTCGGGAAGGGCGGCGGGAAATAGTCTGCCGGACGGCCGGGCCGCTCGAACATCTCACCGGAATCGTTCGGACCATCCTTCACCTGGTAGGTCGCTGCCAGGGCCTTGACCTGCCCGGCGCTGAAATCCGGTCCGCCTTCCTGCGCGAGGTTGCGGAAGGACACCAGCTTCATCGAGTGACAGGCGGAGCAGACTTCCTTGTAGACCTGGAACCCGCGCTGCAGCTGCGCGGTGTCGAAGCGGCCGAATACGCCGGCGAAGCTCCAGTTGATGCGGGCCGGGATCGGCCCGCCATGCCCTTCCTGGGCAGAGGCCGGCATGGCCCCGATCAGCAGGGCGGCCAGGGCGGCCGCGGCGGTCGTCGAGAGGACGCGAGTCATCATCATGGTCCTGCCGTCAGCCCGTCAGCCCTTGGTGGTCGGAGCGGCGGCGGCGCCCGCCGGCATGCCGGAGCCGCTCACCTGCTTGCCCGGCCCGGTGACGCTCTCCAGGATCGAGCCCGGCAGCGCCTTCGGCGTCTCGAACAGGCCGCAGAGCGGCATGACGATCAGGAAGTGGGCGAAGTAGTAGGCGGTGCAGATCTGCGCCGCGAGCACGTAGCCGCCCTCGGGAGGCTGCGAGCCGAGCCAGCCGAGCAGCAGGGTCGCCCCGACGAACACCCAGAAAAACTGCCGGTAGATCGGCCGGTAGTTGCATGAGCGGATGCGCGACGTGTCGAGCCATGGCGCGAAGGCCAGGATGATCACCGCCGAGAACATCAGGATGACGCCGCCGAGCTTGCTCGGAACCGCGCGCAGGATCGCGTAGAACGGCAGGAAGTACCATTCCGGAACGATGTGGGCGGGTGTCACCGCGGGGTTCGCCTGGATGTAGTTGTCGGCGTGGCCGAGATAGTTCGGCTGGTAGAACAGGAACCACGAGAACAGGATCATGAACACGCAGACCGCGAACACGTCCTTGATCGTGGCGTAGGGCGTGAACGGCACCGCGTCCTTGCCCGACTTGATCGGGATCCCTACCGGGTTGTTCTGGCCGGTGACGTGCAGCGCCCAGACGTGCAGCACGACCACGCCGGCGATCATCCACGGCAGCAGGTAGTGCAGGGAGAAGAAGCGGTTCACCGTCGGGTTGCCGACCGAGTAGCCGCCCCAGAGCAGGGTCTGGATCGTGTCGCCCACCACCGGGATCGCCGCCAGGATGTTGGTGATGACGGTGGCGCCCCAGAAGCTCATCTGGCCCCAGGGCAGCGTGTAGCCGAGGAAGGCGGTGGCCATCATCAGCAGGTAGATCACGACGCCGAGGATGTAGAGCACCTCACGCGGGGCCTTGTAGGACCCGTAGTAGAGGTTGCGGAACATGTGCAGGTACACGGCGACGAAGAACATCGACGCGCCGTTGGCGTGCGCGTAGCGCAGCAGCCAGCCGTAATTCACGTCGCGCATGATCTTCTCGACGGAGGTGAACGCACCCGTCGCCGAAGGCTCGTAGTGCATCGCCAGCCAGACGCCGGTGACGATCTGGATGCCCAGGAAGGCGATCAGGATCGCCCCGAAGGTCCAGAAGTAGTTGAGGTTCCGCGGGACCGGGAAGGCCACGAACGAGGAATGCACCAGCCCGACGATGGGCAGGCGCGCCTCGAACCATTTGGCGACGCGGCTCTTGGGGACGTAGGTGCTGGCAGTTCCGCTCATGCTCGCGTCCTCCTCACGCCGCTTCCTTGCCGCCCTCGCCGATCCGGATCTTGGTGTCCGTCTCGAAGGCGTAGGGCGGGATCGGCAGATTGATGGGCGCCGGTCCGTGACGGACGCGGCCGACCGCGTCGAATTGCGAGCCGTGGCAGGGGCAGGCCCACCCCTCGAAATTGCCCTGGTGGCCGATCGGCACGCAGCCGAGATGCGTGCAGTTGCCGTAGACCACGAGCCACTGGTCGTGGCCGTTCTTGACCCGCGTCGTGAAGGCGGCCGGATCGATCATCGCGGAGAGCGGGACCGCCTTCATGTCGCCCACCTCCTTCTCGGTGAGCTTGCGCACGAAGATCAGCTTGCCGCGCCAGAAGACGTTGACGATCTGACCGTCCTGAATCGGCGTCAGGTCGACCTCGATCGGCGCTCCGGCGGCAATCGTCTCGGCATCGGGTGCCATGGACGAGATCAGCGGCCAGACCGCGGCTGCGGCCCCCACTGCCAGCCCGGCGCCGGTGGCCAGGAACAAGAAGTCGCGACGGCTGCCCTCAGGCCCGGAGGCCGCGGGAGCGGCGGCAGATGTGTTCGCCAAGATTCGGAACTCCATGCGTCGGCGTAAGGGCCGCAGGCGCCCTGCCCTGATATCCCGGTCGAGCCAGGATCAAAGCATTATCGTTCTAATCCCGGCAATGAGACCGTCTGCCGCTCCGGAGTCAAGCGGCCGTTTGCAGCGCAGCGAGAAAGTCCAGCCACGTTTGTCGTGTTATGTTGCCGGCTGCCGGTCCGCTACGCGACAGCGCTGTCGTAGCGCGCCGTTCCGTCGTCCAGGAAGCCGCCCGACTGGCGCGACCACAGGCCCGCATAGACGCCGCCGCGGGCGACGAGTTCGGTGTGCGTGCCCTCCTCGATGATCCGCCCGCTTTCGATCACCACCAGACGGTCGAGGGCCGCGATCGTTGACAGGCGGTGCGCGATGGCCAGAACGGTCTTGCCGGCCATCAGTGTGTCGAGGGAGTCCTGGATCGCCGCCTCGACCTGGCTGTCGAGGGCCGAGGTCGCCTCGTCCAGGATGAGGATCGGCGCGTCCTTGAGCATGACGCGGGCGATGGCGATGCGCTGCCGCTGGCCGCCCGACAGCTTGACACCGCGCTCGCCGACCTGGGCGTCGTAGCCCCGGCGGCCCTTGTGATCGACGAGGTCAGCGATGAACCCGTCGGCATGCGCCAGCCGGGCGGCGTGCTCGATCTCCGCCTGGCTGGCGCCGGGCCGCCCATAGGCGATGTTGTCGCGGATCGACCGGTGCAGCAGCGACGTGTCCTGGCTGACCATCGCGATCGCCTCGCGCAGGGATTGCTGCGTCACGCGGGCGATGTCCTGCCCGTCCACCAGGATGCGCCCGCTCTCCACGTCGTAGAGCCGCAGGAGCAGCCCCGCCAGGGTCGACTTGCCCGCCCCGCTGACGCCCACCAGACCGACCTTCTCGCCGGGGCGGATGGTCAGCGAGAAATCCTCGATGACGGTGGCGTCGCCGCGGCCGTAATGGAAGCCGACATTCTCGAAGCGGATCTCGCCGCCCGAGACGACGAGGTCGCGCGCGTCCGGGGCGTCGACCAACGCGTGGGGCCGCGCCATGGTCTGCATGCTCTCCTGCACGACGCCGACATTCTCGAAGACGCCGCGGACGGTCTGCATCACCCAGCCCGACATGGCGATGAGGCGCAGCACCAGGGCGAGGCCCGCGGAGGCCTCGCCGGTGGTCATCCCGCCGCTGCGCCAGAGCGCGAGGCACGCCGCCCCGGTCGCGATGAGGAGCGTGCTGTTGAGCAGGCCGAGCAGGCTGGTGGTCAGAGTCACCAGCCGGAACTGGTGCAGGTAGGCCCCGGTATGGACCTCCACCGCGTCGCGCACCGCGGCCCGCTCCTCGCGGTCGCGAGCGAAGAGCTTCACGGTGAGGATGTTGGTGTAGCTGTCCACGATCCGGCCGATCAGGGTCGAGCGCGTATCGGCCGTACGGTGCGACCGGGTCCGGGCCCGGGGGACGAACCACGTGGTCAGGGCCGCATAGGCGGCGATCCAGAGGATCACCGGAAGGACGAGCCAGGGGGAGATCGAGCTGAACAGCCCGACCGCCGTCACCGCGTAGATCGCCACGTAGAGCAGCGTATCGATGAACACGACGGCGAGTTCCCGAACCGCCGGTCCCACCTGCACGACGCGGTTGGCGAGCCGGCCCGAGAAGTCGCCCTGGAAATACGAGAGGGCGTGGCCCAGGGTGTAGAGATGCGCCCGCCAGCGGATCTGGTTGGTGGATTGCGGCACCACGAGCTGATTCGACAGGACCTCGTGGCCCCAGATCGACAGGGGTCGCACCACGGCGATGAGCAGGACGGCGAGACCCAGTTCGAGCGCGTGGTCAGACAGCACCGTCGTCCGATCGGCCGTGCCGAGCAGGTCGATGAACCAGCGCATGACGAGGTAGAGCGAGGCCTCGACCGTGCCGGCGATCACCGCGATGACGAACAGAGCCGCGAGGACGCCCCGGATGGGGCGCAGGTAGAACCAGGCGAAGCCGGTGACCGACCGCGGCGGCATCCGCGTTTCATCGAAAGGCGCGAACGGATCGACGCGGCGCTCGAGCCAATCGAGGAACATGCTTCCGGGGGCGTGACGCTGCGGGAGCCCCTCATGTAAGCGCGGTCCGCCGCGTGCCAACCGTGCGGGTTGGTCGCGGCGTCGCGCCGCCTCAGCGGTTCAGGGCCAGCGCGGCGCCCGACTTGGTCAGCGCGCCTTCCAGTCCGCCGCCGCCCTGGCGCAGCCGCGCCGCCACCGCGCCGCCCGGCTGGTAGAGGTAGACCTCGCCGTCGCGGAAGTCCCAGGCCGAGACCCGGGCGAGATCCTTGTTGGCGCAGCCCGAAGCCGTGGCCTTGTAGAGATCGAGGGCCGGCGCGCTGGACAGCGTGACCTTGCAGTTCGCCCCGGTGGCGTCCCGGGCATCCCAGCTTCCAACCACGGAAGCACGGCCGCTCGTGACCACGGGCGGCGGCGGTGCGGGGGGCGCGACAGGCTCAGGGATGACCGTCGGGGTCGCAGGCGGCAGTGCCGCTTGCGCGCCGGGCGCAGGCGGCGCGTCCGGGCTTGCCGCCACGCCGGGCGGCGGCGCGAGCGGCGCCGCCGTCACCGTCCCTGACGGGAGGGCCGGCACGGTGTCGAGGGAAGTCTGCGGGGACGGACCGCGGGTCCGCGGCGCGTCGAGGCGGCTCGAAGCGCAGGCACCGAGGCTGGCGCCCAGGCAGAGAACGGCGAACGTCGACAGGCTCTGGCGCAGCATCTTTCCACTTCGGGTCAGGCTTGGAGGCGCGCACGGAGGCGCTTCTCCCCTGACTCGGTGCCAAATGCGCTGACGGCAAGGCGGCCTCCGCGACCGCAGGCGAGTCCGCTGCGGAGAGACCGCCTTTTCGGGGCAGTGTGGCCGGTAGGCCTCACCGTCCTGCAATCAGAGCGTGCGTTCGATCATCATCTTCTTGATTTCGGCGATGGCCTTCGCGGGGTTCAGGCTCTTCGGGCAGGTGTTGGCGCAGTTCATGATCGTGTGGCACCGGTAGAGCCGGAACGGGTCGTGCAGCCCGTCGAGCCGGTGTCCGGTATTCTCGTCCCGCGAATCGATCAGCCACCGATAGGCCTGGAGCAGCGCCGCCGGGCCGAGGAACTTGTCGCCATTCCACCAGTAGCTGGGGCAGGACGTGCTGCAGCAGGCGCACAGGATGCACTCGTAGAGTCCATCGAGCCGCGAGCGGTCCTCCGGTGTCTGGCGCCACTCCTTCTCGGGGGCCGGCGTCTCGGTCTGGAGCCAGGGCTCGATCGCCGCGTGCTGGGCGTAGAAGTTCGTGAGGTCCGGCACGAGGTCCTTGAGGACCGGCATGTGCGGCAGCGGGTAGATCCGGATCGCGCCGTCCTTGTCCTTGCGGGTCATGACCGGCAGGGCGTTGTCCGGGCTCTTGCACTCGTCGATGCCCATCGTGCAGGCGAGCGCGTTCTGGCCCTCGATGTTCATCGCGCAGGAGCCGCAGATACCCTCGCGGCAGGAGCGGCGGAAGACCAGGGTCGAATCGACCTTGTTCTTGATCCACAGCAGCGCGTCGAGGACCATCGGGCCGCAATCCTCGCGGTCGACCTGATAGGTGTCGATCCGCGGGTTGGCCCCGTCATCCGGGTTCCACCGGTAGATCTTGAACGTCTGCAGGTTCTTGGCGCCCGGAGGGGCCGGCCAGGACTTGCCTTGCGTGATCTGAGAGTTCTTCGGAAGGTTGAACTGGGCCATGGGTTTGGACGGCTTCCGCTAGAGCAGAACGGGGCGGCCGCGAGCGTGATGCCCCGCCGCCGCACGCAGCTTTCGGATTAGATGATCAGTACACGCGTGCCTTGGGCTCGATGTACTGGATCTCATTCGACATGGTGTAGGTGTGCACCGGCCGATAATCGATAGTCACCTGATGCTGGCCTTCGTCGAGCCAGGAGAGGGTGTGCTTCATCCACTCCTTGTCGTCCCGATCCGGGAAGTCCTCGCGGGCATGGGCGCCGCGGGATTCCTTGCGGTTGGCGGCCGATTCCATGGTCACGACCGCCTGGCCGATGAGGTTGTCGAATTCCAGGGTCTCCAAGAGGTCGGTGTTCCAGACCAGCGACCGGTCGGTGACCCGGACGTCGGCGGCGGCGTTCCAGACCTTGTGGATCAGGTCCTTGCCCTCCTCCAGAACCTCGCCGGTGCGGAACACGGCGCAGTTGTTCTGCATCGTCTTCTGCATCTCGGCGCGCAGCTCCGCGGTGGGCGTGGAGCCGTTGGCGTTGCGGAACCGGTCGAGGCGCTCGAGCGCCTTGTCGGTGGCGCCCTTCGGCAGCTCCATGGCCCGGCCGTTCGGCTCGACGATCTCGGCGCAGCGCTTGCCGGCGGCGCGCCCGAACACGACGAGGTCGATCAGCGAGTTCGAGCCGAGGCGGTTGGCGCCGTGGACGGAGACGCAGGCCGCCTCGCCGATCGCCATCAGGCCCGGCACCACCGTGTCGGGGTTGCCGTCGCGCAGCGTCAGCACCTCGCCGTGATAGTTCGTGGGGATGCCGCCCATGTTGTAGTGGACGGTCGGGATGACTGGGATCGGCTCTTTGGTCACGTCGACGCCCGCGAAGATCCGCGCGGATTCCGAGATGCCCGGCAGGCGCTCGTGCAGGATCTTCGGGTCGAGGTGGTCGAGGTGCAGGTAGATGTGGTCCTTGTTCTTGCCGACGCCGCGGCCGTCACGGATCTCCATGGTCATGGAGCGCGAGACCACGTCGCGCGAGGCGAGGTCCTTGGCCGACGGCGCGTAGCGCTCCATGAAGCGCTCGCCCTCGGAGTTCGTCAGGTAGCCGCCCTCGCCGCGGGAGCCCTCGGTGATGAGGCAGCCTGCGCCGTAGATGCCGGTCGGGTGGAACTGCACGAACTCCATGTCCTGGAGCGGCAGGCCGGCGCGCAGCACCATGGCGTTGCCGTCGCCCGTGCAGGTATGAGCGGAGGTGGCCGAGAAGTAGGCCCGCCCGTAGCCGCCCGTCGCCAGGATGGTCATCTGGGCGCGGAAGCGATGGATCTCGCCGGTGGCCTGATCCAGGGCGATTACGCCGCGGCAGCGGCCCTCGTCATCCATGATCAGGTCGAGGGCGAAGTACTCGATGAAAAAGTCGGTCTGGTTCTTCACCGCCTGCCCGTAGAGGGTGTGCAGCATGGCGTGACCCGTGCGGTCGGCCGCCGCGCAGGTGCGCTGGGCGGTGCCCTTGCCGTAATCCGTGGTCATGCCGCCGAACGGGCGCTGGTAGATCTTGCCCTCCTCCGTGCGGGAGAACGGCACGCCCCAATGCTCCAGCTCGTAGACGGCGGCAGGCGCGTTGCGGACCAGATACTCGATGGCGTCCTGGTCGCCGAGCCAGTCCGAGCCCTTCACGGTGTCGTACATGTGCCAGCGCCAGTCGTCCGGGCCCATGTTGCCGAGCGAGGCCGAGATGCCGCCCTGCGCCGCCACGGTGTGGGAGCGGGTCGGGAACACCTTGGTGATGCAGGCGGTGCGCAGGCCGGCTTCCGAGCAGCCCACGGTCGCCCGCAGGCCCGCGCCGCCCGCGCCGACGATCACCACGTCGAAGGCGTGATCGTGGATGGTGTAGGCAGGCCCGCTGCCGTTGGTGCCGTTGGCGGCCATGTTCGGCTCCTCGAGATTCGTGATGGCGGGGTTCAGGCCGGCTGTCCGAAGCCGATGCGCACCACCGCGTACAGGCAGGCCACGGCGACAAGGACCGCGTAGACATTGTTGGCGAACACGGCGGCGATCTTGGTCGCCTGCGCGTGGACGTAATCCTCAATGATCACCTGCATGCCGATGCGCATGTGGAGTGTCACGGACAGAAACGCCAGGATCAGGATGATCGAGACGAAAGGATTGGCGATCACCTGGACTGCGCCCGCGTAGTCGCGGCCGGCCATCCGGGCGATGATGACCACAAAGGACAGCATCAGCACGATGTTGGTCACTGCGGTGATTCGCTGCAGCCACCAATGGCCGACGCCGTGATGGGCGACGCCGAGGCCGCGGACGCGGGCGCGCGGGGTGCGGATCGAGACGCGGGTGTCCTGGCGGACCTGTTCCTTAGCCATGCCGACCTCCTCAGCGGACCAGAAGGGCGACCGCCCAGATGACGAGGGTGAGCACCACCGACCCGATCAGGGTAAGGCGGGACATGGCGAGGCGCTTTTCCCGGTCGAAGCCGATGCCGAAATCCCAGGCGAGGTGGCGGATGCCGCCGAGCATGTGGTGCATCAGGATCCAAGTGTAGACGAACAGGATCAGCCGCCCGATCAGCGAGCCGAAAAATCCGGCCACGTAAGAATAAGCAACCGGCCCCGAAGCGAGTGCGACAAGCCAGATCGCCACCAGCGCAGTCCCACCATAGAGGGCCGTGCCGGTGATGCGGTGGAACACCGACATCGCCATGGTCCAGGTCCAGCGATAGATCTGGAGATGTGGCGACATGGGCTGTGCCACTGTCGGGCGCGCGGTGGGTGCCATCGGGTTGAAGCCTCGCAGCTGCGAACTGGACCGTCTCTAATCTGGTAGCGCTAGTGGCGGCGGGAGCAAGCCGCAATGCGTCATGCTGCAACGCAATGTGCCACGCTGGGCGACACTAATCGGATTCTGTCACTTCAGTGCCCCCAGCAGCCGCCACCACGCGTAATCGAGCGGTCCCGCAATGAGCAGCGACGCCAAGCCGAAGCGCAAGGTCAGCCGCGTCGCATCCCGGAGCCGGACGCCGCCGAGTTCGCTGGCGAACACGATCGGAGGCGCCTGATAGGGGAAGAACAAGGTCGAGTAGCCGATCACCTGGAGCGAGACGACCGCGAGCGGTGACAGGCCGCTGGCCTCCGTCATCTCGCCCGCCAGCGCCGTATAGAGGGCCGGCGCGCCGTTGGCGGTGACGAGGAGCGTCAGGACCGTGCCCAGGCCGGTGAGAACCGCGAAGTTCTGCACCTGTGCGCCCGGCTCGAGCGGCGCGATCGTCAGCAGCAGGTGGCCGAGGCGCTCGCCCAGACCCGTCTCGTTGACCAGGGCCACAAGGCCGAGCAGCGCCGCGATGTAGAAGCAGGTGCGCAGATTGACCTGCTGGAAGGCTTCCGGCGGGAGCACGCCGACTCGCGGCAGCAGGCAGACCACGGCGGCAGCCAGTCCGACCCAGGCCGGCGCGAGGCCATGCAGGCTGTCAGTCATCCACAGCGCCAGGGTGCAGAGGAGGATCGTCGCGAGGCGACGCTCGGCGCCCGAGATCGGCGGCAGGGGCGGCAGGACCGGCGCCCCCCGGGAGAGGCGGTCCGGGAACAGCCGGACGATCAGCGCCACCAGGATCGCGCCCTTCACCACGGCCAGGACAGGCGCGTGCAGGAGGAAATAGGACAGGTAGGAGAGATGCAGGCCGAGCAGGCGCTCCGCCGAGCCCGCCATCACGAGGTTCGGCACGTTGGCGGGCAGAATCGCGGCCGACAGAATCGGCGTCGCCACGCCCACCGCCAGGACCGCGCCGATCCGCCCAGGGCGGCCCGGGGTGAGTCCGAAGGCGTCGCACAGCGCCAGGGTCACCGGTATCATCAGCGCGATCCGCCCGAGATTCGACGGCATGACGAAGGCGATGAGGAAGCTCAGCGCCACCAGCCCGGCAATGAAATGCCCGTAGGAATCCGACAGGCGCAGCGCGAGCGCCCGGGCCATCCGGGCACCGAGCCCCGTCCGGGTCATGCCCTGTCCCACCACCATGCCGGACAGGACGAGCCAGAAGGCCGAGGCCGAGAAGCCGGAGAAGACCGTCCCGGCGCTGCCGAGCCGGAGGAGCATCGCGAGCCCGAAGAAGGCGAGCGCCGTCACAATCTCGGGCAGCAGGGCTGTCGCCCAGAGGCCCATGCAGAGGACGAGCAGAGCCGCCGTCGCCGGAACAACCGCCACCCCGCTCACTCGATCCTCCACGCCACGAGACCCGAGGGAAGCGGCATCCTGGTCGCTTTGGAACGGTTCGCAATTCGGAAGTTCTTGACCGAGCCTTCGCCAATGACGAAGGCAGTCGCTCGAGCCTATCGTGAGCGCGTCCTGCCGCCGGGTCGCCGATCTGTCATGATCGAGCATCAAGGCCCGGCCGCAGAGCAGCCGGGCCTGAGATCCCGAACGGGTGTGAGACGCGTCGGACGGCTCAGTAGACGTAGCCGTAATATCCGCAATAGGCGGGATCGTAGGCGCCGTAGCCCTAATCGTAGCTTCAGTTGTCGTAGCCGTAGCCGATGCCGCCCAGGCCGTAACCGGCCCCGAGGCCGAGCCCCACCCCGGCGAGGCCGTTGCCGATGCCGCGCCCGTAGCCGTGACCGTAGCCACGCCCGGCGAAGCCGCGGCCGACGACACCCCTTTGTCCGACCAGGCCGACGCGGGCAGCGTTGTTGAAGCCGCCGGTCCGGAAGCCGCCTGTGCGAAGACCGCCGACGCCGGCACCCGTCACGCCGGTTCCACCGAAGCCGGCGCCGCGGAAGCCGCCGCCTCCGAGCCCGCCGCCATGGAAGCCACCGCCGAAGCCGCCACCGTGAAAACCACCGCCGCCGGAGCCGCGCGCATCCGCGCCACCCGGGAGGAAGGCTACCGCGGCCAGGAGCGCGGTCGACGCCAGGGCCGAACGCTTCATCGGAATGTCCAATCTGATGAGTTGTCTCTGGCTCTCCAGCCGTGCTGAAGCTCGGTGTATCCGAGCTTGACGATACGGTTTTACGTGGCAGTCGGTCGCTGTGACTGGATGTCTGCCATCGAAAGCCTCCGGTTTGTCGGCAGGTGGTGCCCGTTACCGGAAGGGCGGCTCGTCGAAACTTCGCAGCTTGCGCGAGTGCAGCCCGTGCCGGTCGGCGCGGAGCACGTCGAGCGCCGCCAGCCCGACGCGCAGATGCTCCGAGACGGCCCGGTCGTAGAAGGCGTTGGCCGCGCCCGGCAGCTTGATCTCGCCGTGGAGCGGCTTGTCCGACACGCAGAGCAGCGCGCCGTAGGGCACGCGCAGCCGGAAGCCCTGCGCGGCGACGGTGCCGCTCTCCATGTCGACCGCCACGGCGCGCGACTGGTTGATCCGCCGCCGCTCCTGGCTGAAGCGCAATTCCCAGTTGCGGTCGTCGTAGGTGACGACCGTACCCGTGCGCAGGCGGCGCTTGAGGTCCTCGGCCTGCTCGCCCGTGACCGAGGCGGCCGCGCTCTGGAGCGCCACCTGCACCTCGGCGAGGGCGGGAACCGGCACGTCCGGCGGGACCAACTCGTCGAGGATCCGGTCGCGGCGGAGATAGGCGTGGGCGAGGACGTAGTCGCCGATGGTCTGCGACTGCCGCAGGCCGCCGCAATGGCCGACCATCAGCCAGCAATCCGGGCGCAGCACGGCGAGATGGTCGGTGATCGTCTTCGCGTTCGACGGACCGACGCCGATATTGACCAAGGTCGTCCCCTGCAGCGTCCCGTCGGATCCCCGGGCGACGAGGTGGTAGGCCGGCATCTGGTGCCGGTGCCACGGCGAGGCAGCGATCACCGCGGCGGGGTCGGCATTGGCCGCCTCGGCGCGGCTCACGGACACCCCCCCCGGCAGGACCAGCCGCTCGAAACCCGCCTCCCCCGAGGCCAGCCGCTCCAGCCCGTGACGGACGAACTGGTCGACGTAGCGGTGGTAGTTGGTGAGCAGGATCCAGGGCTGGACGTCGCGCCAGTCGCAGCCCGTGTAGTGAACCAGGCGCCGGAGCGAGTAATCGACCCGCACGGCGTCGAACAGCGCGAGCGGCAGCGGCTCGCCCGCGCCTTGGTCGAAGGTGCCATCGGCGATCTCGTCGCCGACGAGCGAGAGGAGCGGCACCGGGAAATATGTGGCGAGTTCCGCCCCGTCGACGGCGCGGCCGCGCGCGTCGAGCCCCGCCTCCAGGACGTAGGGATAGGGGATCTCCTGGGCGCTGAGGCCCACCTCGATCGCGACCCCGTAATCGGCGATCAGAGGCTCAAGCTGCCGGGTGAGATAGTGGCGGAAGAAGGCCGGATGCGTCACCGTCGTGGCGTAGGTGCCGGCGGCCTGGAGCTTGGCGGTTGCCCGACGGACCCGGGGCAGCGGCCCGTCCGGGCGGTAGCTGATCCGCAGCTCGGGATAGCGGAAGGCCAGGCGCTCGGTGGCGTCCGGCGGCGGCCCACCCGCGAGGTAGCGCTCCAGGGCGGTCCGCAGGGCGCCGGCCGCGCCGTCGTAGAGCTCGACGAGCCGGTCGATGGCGGTGCCGGCATCCGCCACCGCCTGCATCGGCCGCAATTCCCGCTCGATCATGGCACCTCCGATCCTGCCGCCGGATCTACACCCGTGGCCGCGCAGGGGCGAGATGCGGGCTTGCGGGCGGCAAGCGCTTGGCCGACAAGCCAGACCGATCGGAGCGAGACGGCATGGAAGCGGACGCGTTCGGGACCCGTCCCGGCGAGGAGATGGCGGCGCTGCCCGCGACCTTCGATGCCGGGCTCCACTTCATCGGGCGCCTGCGCACGCCCTGGCAGTCGCGTGCGGCGTGCCCGAAGAACGGGCTACAGACCGACTCCGTCTGCACCGTCGAGATCGAGCCGGCCTACGCTCCCGCCCTGCGCAACGTCACGGGCTGCACCCACCTGATCCTGCTCTACTGGATGGACCGGGCGACCCGCGGCTTGGTGGTCCAGCGTCCGCGCCACGCGGACGGCCCGCGCGGGACCTTCTCGCTGCGCTCGCCGGCCCGGCCGAACCCGATCGCCCTGTCGGTGGTGGAGCTGCTCGGCCGGGAGGGCGACACCCTCCGGGTGCGTGGCCTCGACTGCCTCGACGGCACTCCGCTCCTCGACATCAAGCCCTACTACGCCTCGACGGATTCCCGCCCCGACGCGCAGGTCGACCGCGCCGGCGCCGAGCCGTGAAACGCCTCGGTCTCGGGATCGTCGGCGGGCTCGCGCTCCTGGCGCTCGGCGGTCTCGCCGGCTGGCGCCTGCACAGGCCGGCCGCGGATGCGCGCGCCTACGCGGTGATGCGCCTCATCGCCGTGCAGGTGAGCCTGGACGAGGCGCCGCCGGATTACGTGTTCTGGGGCGGCGACTCGCAGGTCGAGCTGCAGCCCGGAGGCCAGCAGGTCTGCGGCCTGCCCGTGGTCAATGGTGGGGTCAGCGGCTCGACCGCGGCCGCCTATGCCGCGCACCTCGCCGGCCTGGCCTTCAAGGCGCATCCCCGGATCGCCGCGCTCACGATCGGGACCAACGACATCCTCGCCAAGAACAAACCCCGCGCCCCCGAGCCGGCGGCGCGGTTCGAGGCCTCCGCGGAGGCCATCGTGACGCGGCTCCAGGCCCTGAGCCCGCGCGTGGTGGTCACCGCCCTCCCCCCGGTCGGGCGCGCGATCGCGGACCTCGTCGACGCGGCGGCGGTCGGCGATTACTCGCAGCGGCTGCGCGCCCTGTGCGGGCGGCTCGGCTGCGTCTTCGCCGATCCCTTCGCGGCTCTGCGCGACGGCGAGACCGGCTATGCCAAGCCCGGCGCCCTGCGCGACGGGCTGCACCTCGCGGCTTTTAGGCCGGCGCTCCGGGCGCTGGAGCCGGCTTTGTGCGGGGGGTGAAGCCCTACTCCCACTCGATCGTGCCGGGCGGCTTCGAGGTGATGTCGTAGGTCACCCGGTTGATGCCCTTGACCTCGTTGATGATGCGGGTGGCGACCCGGCCGAGGAAGGCCATGTCGAACGGATAGAAGTCGGCCGTCATACCGTCCACCGAGGTGACGGCGCGGAGCGCGCAGACGTGGTCGTAGGTGCGGCCGTCGCCCATCACGCCTACGGTCTTCACCGGCAGGATCACCGCGAAGGCCTGCCAGATCGTGTCGTAGAGCCCGGCCTGCCGGATCTCGTCGAGGTAGATCGCGTCGGCCTTGCGCAGGGCCTCCAGCTTCTCGGCGGTGATCGTGCCGGGGCAGCGGATCGCAAGTCCCGGACCCGGGAACGGATGGCGGCCGACGAAGCCCTCGGGCAGGCCGAGTTCCTTGCCCAACACCCGGACCTCGTCCTTGAACAGCTCGCGCAGCGGCTCCACGAGCTTCATGTTCATGCGCTCGGGCAGGCCACCGACATTGTGGTGGCTCTTGATCGTCACGGACGGGCCGCCCGTGAACGATACGCTCTCGATCACGTCCGGGTAGAGCGTGCCCTGCGCGAGGAACTTCGCACCGCCGATCTTCTTCGATTCGGCCTCGAACACGTCGATGAACAGGCGACCGATGGTCTTGCGCTTGACCTCCGGGTCGCTGACGCCCTCCAGCGCCGCGAGGAACATCCCCGACGCCTCCACGTGGACCAGCGGGATGTTGTAGTGGTCGCGGAACAGGGCCACGACCTGCTCGGCCTCGCCCAGGCGCAGGAGCCCGTGATCCACGAACACGCAGGTGAGCTGGTCACCGATCGCCTCGTGGATCAGCACAGCCGCCACGGCGGAATCGACGCCGCCCGACAGGCCGCAGATCACCTTCTCAGAGCCGACCTGCTCGCGGATCTTGGCGATGGCCTCCTCGCGGTAGGCGCCCATGGTCCAGTCGCCCGAGCAGCCGGCGACGTCGCGCACGAAGTTCCGGATCAGCAGGGCGCCATGGGGCGTGTGCGCCACCTCCGGGTGGAACTGCACCGCGTAGTAGTTGCGGGCCTCATCGGCCACCGCCGCGAAGGGGGCGTTCTTCGAGATCGCCACAGTGGTGAAGCCGTCGGGCAGCTTGGTGACCCGGTCGCCGTGGCTCATCCAGACCGGGTACTTCTCGCCCTTATGCCACACGCCCTTGAACAGCGGGCAGTCAGCGAGGATCTCGACCTCGGCCCGGCCGAACTCCGCGTGATGGCCGCCCTCGACGGCGCCGCCGAGCTGGGCCGCCATGGTCTGCTGGCCGTAGCAGATGCCGAAGACCGGGACGCCGGACTCGAACACGAGCTGCGGCGCCCGGGGCGAGGCCTCGACGGTCACGGATTCGGGGCCGCCGGAGAGAATCACGCCCTTCGGCCGCTGCTCGCGGAACGCGGCCTCGGCCTTCGTGAATGGGACGATCTCGCAGTAGACGCCCTCCTCCCGCACCCGGCGGGCGATGAGCTGGGTCACCTGAGAGCCGAAATCGACGATCAGGATCTTGTCGTGGTCGGTGTTCATCGCGGGCGATTATCCGAAGGGCGGCGCGCGCGCAACGCGGATCCCCGGCGCGGGCTGGGGACCGGTGCGCAAGGCATGCGCCAGAATCCCGGTTCTCCCGATATCTCTTCTTCATCCTGAGGTGCGGCCGAGCCGCCTCGGAGGAGAGCTTCGGAGCGCGGCCGCTGGAGAACTCTGCGAGGCCCGCTGACGCGGGCACCTCAGGATGAGGTCGGGAGTAGAAGAGCGCGCAGGAAAAGGCGCTCAGTCGAAGTTGCGGACCTTGGCCGAGCCACCCAGGCTGATCGCGGGCTTCGATGGGGCACCGGCCAGGCTGACCTTCTTCTGGCCGGGGGGCGTCTTGGCGCGCAGCTGCGGCGCAGCCTCCGGCGCCGGCCGGGAGGGTTTCAGGTGCGCCTGCCCATGGATCACCGAACCGATCTCGCCCGCCACCCTGATGAGGTCGTCGCGCTCACAGGAGCGGGCTACCTTCAGCCCCAGCTTGTGCATGTGGCTCTTGCCGTAGAGGTAGGTGGCGAGCTGGGCACGCTTCAAGGGCGGAATCTGCTCCAGGATCAGCGGCAGGTCGAACTCGTCGGCCCGATAGACCGCGCCGAGGACCTCAAGGCTCACGGGGCAATCGACCTCGGGCTCGGCGCCGCTGGTCGGATGCGCTTGCGTCATGGATGCCTCTCGGGAGTGGATGGTTCGGGAGGATGGTCGGATGCCCCGGAGCCGGGGTCGAGTTCAACCCCTATCGGGGCAGTGAGGTTCGCAACGGCTTTCTGGGCGGGCGCCGGCTTCTCGCGTGCCGGTTCGGCCGCCGGCTTCCATTCCCCGAGGCACCCGGTACAAACGGATTCGATCACCGCCCGAGCATGGGCCTGCCGACGCGCCCACAACAGCTCCCGCGCCGTGCGCGCTGCCTCGGCCGCAGGCAGAGGCCGGATCCGGATGAAGAGCGGCTCCTCGGCCCGGGCCGGCGTCGCGGCGAGGGCGAGGAGACCCAGCAAGGCCAGGATCCAGCGGTCGAAACCGCCCGATCGTTCCGGAACCGGCGGCGCGGCGCACGTCATGCATCCCTCCCGGCAGAACCGAACCGAATACCTCCCGTCATAGGGTAAACCCCGCCTTAACGGGGCCGGCCCGCCCGGCGCATCGGTCACACACGCCGCGGGTCAAACTCGATCGGTTGCCGGGCAGCGAGCGTGACCGCATCGGTGTGGATTGGCGTGACCGCGTGCCGGAACTTCGGGACGCGAGAACGGTAGAACGTGAGGCGGGCCGTCCGAAGCACTGTCCCATGCCTCAGAGATTCGACTGGATCGCCTTCGTCGTCATGCTGCCGTTCCCCGGCATTGCTGGTCTGGAACCGGCTCCAGCTCCGGTGGAGCGGCGGCACGAAGGAACTCGAAGCGTCGACGAAATCGCAGAGCGCCGTGCCGCACGGGCTCTTAACGGTTCGTTAAGAGCCCGGCGGACACCTTTTCTTTACCGTTCCGGAGGGCCTGCCCATGACGATACCAGTCATCGCCCAAGCCGTAGTCATCCTGTGGGGCGCCGTGACGCTCGGCCTCTTGGCGCGAACCAGAGCTGCGGAGCCGACGTTGAGGCCGGTTACCGTCCGGACGGGGCGGCAGTCCGGCTGAGCGGCACTGCACGTCCCACCCCGTCGGCAGGCATCCCGTTGTCGGACGCCTACAAGGCTCGGCGCCGCTCCTGTGCCCGTCCCAACCAGAGGCTGTTGACCAGCCATGCCACGGACAGCGGGATCGCGGCGCCGGCGATCCCGGCGCTGCCCAGCCCGACACCTTGGATGCCGGTGAACGACCACGCCCCGACTTGGTCGCCCAAGCGATAAACGACCGTGTCGATGAAGCTCTTGGCCTTGTAGCGGTCCTCCCGCGGAACGACGGTGAACAGAACCTCCCGGACCGGGCGGGCGATGGCGAAATTGCCGGCGCGGCGCAGGACCTGAAAGGCCACGATGACGCCGATCGTCGGCCAGACGGCGAGCGCTGCGAAGCCCAGGATGCTGAAGGCGGGGAGGATGGCGAGCGTCAGCGCCACGCCGAGCCGGCTCACGATGCGCCCGGTGAGGAACAGCTGAACCCCCAGCGTCAGCACGTTCACCGCGAGGTCGACGCTGGCGAAGAAGGCGGTCTGGGCGCCGCGATCCGGGAAGCTGCGCTTCGCGATGCCGGCCTGCTCAAAGTACAGGAAGGTCGATGTCACCGAGAACAGCAGCAGGAACAGCGAGATGTTGAGGAGGTAGGGTGACGCGAAGGTCCGAGTCACGCCTGCCAGCGCGCTGCCGCCGATCGTCCGGTCCTGTCGATCCTCGGTGCTCTGGCCGCTCCCCGGCACCTCGTGCAGCCGGGTCGACAGGGCTGCGAGTCCGCGCATGCAGAACACCGCGATCTCAAGGAGCATCACCGCGCAGAGCATCAGCCCCCAGGTCGGGACGTTCTGGGCGAGGATCGCGGTGGTCGCCGACCCCGCGATGGCGCCGAGCGTCGCGCCGGCCGCGATGAAGCCGAACAGGCGCTTGCCCTGCGCGTTCGAGAACACGTCGACGATCGTCGCCCAGAAGATTGAGACCACGAACAGGTTGAAGATCGAGAGCCAGACGAAGAAGACCCGCCCGATCCAGACATTCCAATCCGGTGGCGCGAGGTAGAGCGTCAGCGCGAAAGCGAGGATGTTGGCCGCGAAGAACCGATAGGTGATCGGCACGAACCGTGCCCGCGGCATCCGTTTCACCAGGTAGGCGAAGGGCAGGTTGAGGCTCAGCATGCCCACCAAGGTCGCGGTGAACAGCCAGGGCAGATTCTCGATGCCTCCGGCCACGCCCATCTGGTCGCGGATCGGGCGGAGCACGTAATAGGCGGCCAGAATCGAGAAGATGTAGGCCCAGGACCAGGCAAGCGCCCTGCCCTCTCCTGAGTGTACGTCGATCAGGCGGGCGAGCGGGCCGCGGGCGGCTAGGGATTCAGGCATGGGCCGGCACACGCGCATCGGCCGCGGCAGCAAACGTCGCCCCTTCCCCTGTCGTAGGGAAAGGAGCGGGTCCCGCATGCATGCTCACTTCGCCAATCCGAGCTTCTCGCGCAGCTCCGGCGCGGTGACGTCGTGCCCGAAGCCCGGCGACCCCATGGCGAACTTGCCGGCCTCCTTGAGAGGGCCGACCACGACCGGATCGAAGCCGGCATCGCGGACCAGCCCCTCGGCCACTTTCAGCGCCTCGGGATCATCCCCGGCGATCGGGATCGCCATCCGACCGCCGGCCCGGTCCTTGCCGCCGTCCGCGCCTTCCTTGGCGAAGACCTTATAATTGGCCGCGTTGAAGGCCCGCACGAGCTTGGCGCCCGGGAAGTACTTGGCGGAGGTCGCACCGATGCCGTTGGCCTGAACCTCATCGTAGAGTGCTCCGTCACGCCGCTGGGTGGCGTTGCCGGCGTCGAGCACGATCTTGCCCTTCAGGGCTGGCCCGACCTCCGTCGCGACGTCCGGATAGGCCTTGTAGGGGACGGCGATGAACACGGCCTCACCGAACTTGATCGCCTCCTCGGGCGTGCCGGCCTTGGCCTTGGGGCCGAGTTCCGAGGTCATCGAGGCCAGGGCCTCCGGGTGGCGCGAGGCGAACATCACCTCGTGGCCGTCCTTGACCCAGAGGGCCCCGATCGTGCCGCCGATATTGCCGGCGCCGATCACCCCGATCCGGATCTTCTTGGTGCCATCCTGCGCCCCGGCCGGAAGAGCGGCAACCAGCGACAGCCCGGCCGCCAGGGCGAGCGCAGCGCGGCGCGTGGTAAGATCAGACCGCATCGATGAAGGCCTCCATCTGCTTGCGTTGGGACGCATCCGGGAGCATGCCCCGGGCGGCGCCGAGGTTGTCCTCGACATAGGCGGCCTTCGCCATACCGGGGATCGGGCAGGTCACGGCCGGGTTGCCGAGCACGTATTTGAGAAAGAACTGCGGCCAGCTCGCGCAGCCGAGGTCCTTGGCCACGGCGGGCAGCTCCTTGCCCTGCACTGCCCTGAACAGACGGTCGCGGCCGAAGGGCACGTTGGTCATCACCGCCATGCCGCGATCGGCGGCCAGCGGGATCACTCGCTCGGCCGTGGCGCGGTTGTCGATGGCATAGTTCACCTGGATGAAGTCGAGGCTCTCGCGCTTCATCACGGCCTCTAGGGCGTCGAGCTGGTTGTCGCGCCAGACCGTGACGCCGATGTAGCGGATGCGCTTTCGGCTCTTGAGATCGCGCAGCACCGCGAGATTATCGGTGACGTCGATCAGATTGTGGACCGCCACGAGATCAAGCGCGTCCACCTTCATCCGCTTGAGCGACCGCTCGAACTCAGCGAGCGTCTCCGCACGGCCGGTGGTATCCACCTTGCTGGCGAGGAAGATCTTCTGACGTAGGCCCTGTTCCGCCAGGATCACCCCGAGCACATCCTCGGCGCTCCCGTAGCTCGGCGCGGTGTCGATCACCGAGCCGCCGAGCGACACGAAGGTCTGCACCGCTTCCTTGAGCGGCGCGATCTTGTCGGGCGTCGGCTCGACCTCGTAGCGCCGCGACGTGCCGATGCCAATCGCCGGCAGCATCTCACCGGTTGACGGGATCGGCCGTCGGGCCAGTGGGTCTGCGGCCAGCGCGAAACGGGGAGCGAGCGGCGTGAGCGCCGCCGCGGCGATGACGGCACGACGGGATACGGACATGGCCGACCTCCGGGATGTCAGACGCCGAAGTGAGATAGGGCGCGGGCAGGCGCATGTGCATTCTTTATTCTCACGCTTGCGCGAGCGAGGCCGCGAGCATCCGCGACCCGGGCGCGCCCTACGGTTAATCCTCCTCGGGCGGATCCTCGAATTCGGCACCCTCGGTGTCGGGCGCGATGCGGAACCGGTATTCGTCGATGGCCAGGAAGGCGCGGTGCGCCGCCTGCGGATCGATTCCGTCGCGCACGACGAGCGTCTGGAAATCGATAAACAGGCGGGCGATGCGCGCGTCCTCGGACAGCGCGGCCAGCGCGGACGAGCTGGCGCCCGCGCGCATCATGTAGCGCTTTGCCTCGCCCGTCGTGTCAGGCGCGGGTAGCACGATGACCTGCCCGGCGGTCTCCGGCTTCAGCTCCGCCCAGCGGACGGGCGTCCAGGCGATGATGGCCTCGATTTGCTTCATCGGCACCTCCGGCAGGTCGGGACGACCCGCCTACCGGGTGCACGGACGCACGTCGAGGCCGCGGCCAGAGGGGATCAGCGCGCCTTCTCAACCTGCCCGCGGATTTCACCCTTCGGGTTCGCGGCGGTGTGGACGTTGAAGTAGAGCCGGCCGGCCTCAAGATCGGCGGCCTTGGCGTCGTCTAGGGTCGCCTCGCCGGAGAAGGGACTGCTGGCGGCGGTTACCGGCACCAGCACGCCGGCGTTCTCGCCGGGCTTCGCAGGGCCGTGGAAATGCGCCGCGGTCACCGGGCCGGTGAGGCCGCTATAGCTCCCGTTCCAACGCAGCGTCTTGGTGGCCGCGTCGAAGGTCGCGGTGACCTCGCCGGTTGCCTTCGACGCTGTCGCCGGCACCTCGCTGGCCCCGTTGAGGGTTGCCCGGTAGGTCATGCTCTCTCCCGCCGCAAAAGCGGCTGGAACCGCGACGGATGCAGATGCCGCGAGGGCGAGGAGGATGGAGAGGCGGGTTCCGGCGCGACGTGTCATCGAACACTCCCGAGTAGCAGGGCCCCGAGCGGGGCCATGTCCATCATAGCGGCGTTGGCTGGGCCTATCATGGGCACTCCTGCCGACCCTGCCCGATTTGCGTGACGGCCCTCCCGTTTGTTCACATTGAAATCGCGGTTTTCAGGCGCGAGCGATTTGCACGCGCAGGACCGTTGACACCGAGCGCCCAGCCTCCCTATACCCCGGCCGCTGGACGCGTCGCGGCCTTCGGGACGGATGCGGCTTGGGGCGGGGTAGCTCAGCTGGTTAGAGCAGAGGAATCATAATCCTTGTGTCGGGGGTTCAAATCCCTCCCTCGCTACCAAAGTTATGCAACCCCGCTAAGCACTTAGCGGGGTTTTTGTTTGCCTTGCTCTCTGCGGGTTTCGGCTTTAAATCCTAGAACAGCGCTAGCGCAGCCGAAAAAATTATCGTGCGGGCGTAACGGTTTGCTGGGGGCTCAGAAAGCAGCCTAGCGCACTTCTAGCGCAGTCCGCCGCACCGCAGTAACCAGACAGGGCCGCATCGTGAGCACCCCTGGCAACGTCCAAGCCGAGCGCTACCAGCTGTTCCAGCGCGCCGGCAGCACCAAGTGGCAGGTGCGCTTCAGCATCAAGGGCCAGGGCCAGTTCAAGCGGTCCCTCGACACCGACGACCTGCGAGAGGCCGAGCGGCGGGCGGATGCCATCTGGTACGAGGCCACCTACCGAGCCAAGCAGGGGCTCACGGCCAAGGCGCACACCTTCGAGAGCGTCGCTGAAGCCTACATCGCTCAGATCCTGCGCGAGGTGGAGCGCGGGGAGCGTCGCGCCGACCAGGGCAAGAGCGAGCCTGCCGTGATTCGCCGGTACTTCATCGGCTATTTTGGCCAGAAACCCATCGACGCGGTCACCGAGGTGGACCTGGAGCGCTACGCGGAATGGCGGCGCACCTACTGGACCGAGGGTCCCGGCAAGCTTGTCACACATATTGAGTACGAGCGCGACGGCCATCGCTTGCGCCGGCCTGTGCGACGCTCGGCACCGTCTCTGAGCCGGCAGCGCGGTGAGACCGTGGTGCTTCGAGCGCTGCTTCGCTGGGCCTCGCGGCAGGGCTACCTGAAAACCCCGCCGGAGATCAGCATCAAGGCGCGGCGCTCACCCGACAACCGGCGGCCGAGCTTCGAGCCGCACGAGTTCGCCAAGCTCGAGGCGGTGAGCCTCAGCCGTCTGGTGGACCCGATCATGGATGGCACGGGTGCCGAGGTGCGCGCCAGTGACCGGCGCAGCTGGCGCATCAAGCGGCTGGATGACCATACCCGGCGCGATCGCACCGTGCTGCACGCCTACGTGATGATCGGCGCCTTCTCAGGGCTGCGCCCGACCGAGATGTACAATCTGACCTGGGGCGACGTGCTGGGCTACCGCACCGGCAGGGGTAAGAGCGTGGATGACCGGGACATCCGGTTGCAGGTGCGCGGCAAGGGCAAGAGCGGCAAGGCCATCCCGCAGAAGGCGGCGATCCCGTGGTTCGACACACTGTGGATGCTGTTCGAGCGCAGTATGGGCCGAGAGCCCGCCGACACCGACCCGGTGTTTGCCAGTGAGCAAGGCAAGCGCATCACCTCGGTCGCCAACGGCTTCACGGAGCTCCTGAAGGCGGCTGGCCTGGAGCGGGATCACCGCGGCATCAAGCGAACTCCCTACTCGCTTCGGCATTTCTACATCAGCGAGCAGCTGGCCAACGGGGCCGAAGTGCTCGACGTGGCCCGGAACTGCCGCACCTCGCTCGCCATGATCGACAAGCACTACGGCCAGGTGCGGCTTGAGCGCGTCGTCGACCGCCTTCGGCCGGAGTGGACGCGCGCCTGAGCGCACTCATCTTTGCAGGAAATTTCAATCCTACGACCCTGACGCGCATCCCGGCGACCAAAGAGCGCGCCGCCGCTCCGGCGCGGAAAGTACGCCGCTGCCCTAGAAAATAGCTACAGGTTCCGCGCAGGGCAGTGCCTAGGGGCTGCACTCGTCGCAGTGGTGCCACTGCCGTGGGAATGGTAGCCAGCCCGGGCATAGCAGGAGGGCGGTGGTTGACGATCTTGCGGCGGCACAACGTCACGGTCACCGGCTCAGGAGCGCGAGCCATGGTCTTCGCCCATGGCTTCGGCTGCGACCAGAACATGTGGCGGTTCGTGGCTCCCGCGTTCGAGATGGATTTCCGGGTCATCCTGTTTGACCATGTCGGTGCCGGCGGGTCCGATCTGGCCGCTTATGATTCTGAGAAGTACAACTCGCTCAACGGGTATGCCGACGATGTCGTGGAGATCTGCCGCGAGCTCGGCGTCCAGCACGGCGTCTTCGTTGGTCACTCGGTCAGCGCTATGATCGGCATCCTCACGACAAAGGCGGCGCCTGACCTGTTCGACGATCTTGTCCTGATAGGCCCATCGCCGCGCTACATCGACGACGAAGGCTATATCGGCGGCTTCTCTGAGGTGCAGATCCGAGAGCTCCTTGAGTTTCTCGACAGCAACCACCTGGGCTGGTCGCAAGCTATGGCGCCGGTCATCATGGGCAACCCCGACCGGCCGGAGCTCGGAGATGAGTTGAATAACAGCTTCTGCCGGACCGATCCTGAGATCGCCAAGCAGTTCGCCCGCACGACCTTCCTGTCCGACAATCGCCAGGACCTCGAGGGTGTCACCACGCGAAGTCTGGTGCTTCAGTGCTCGGAGGACGTGATCGCGCCGCTTGCGGTGGGCGAGTACGTGCACCGGAAGATCGCGAACAGTCAGCTGGTGGTCATGAAGGCCACCGGCCATTGTCCGAACCTGAGCGCTCCGGAGGAGACCATCGCGGCGATCCGGACCTTTGTCTGAGGCGCGTGGCGTGACCGAGGATGCCCGCGCTCCGCAGCTGCGCCCTTCAGAGGATCTGGAAGACCTCTTCGAGAATGCGCCCTGCGGCTATCTCTCGGCCGAGCCAGGCGGGCGCATCACCAAGGTCAACCGAACGCTGTCCTCTTGGCTCGAATATGAGCGAGAGCAGCTCGTGGGGCGACGCTTTCAGGATCTTCTGAACATCGCCGGAAAGATCTACCACGAGACACATTTCGCACCTCTGCTGCGCATGCAGGGCTTCCTCAGCGAGGTTGCTCTGGACCTGGTGGGGCAAGGCGGTCGCGTGCTGCCAGTCCTGGTCAATGCGGTGGAACGGCGGGACGATGCAGGTGAGCTTCGCTTTATCCGCATCACCGTGTTCAACGCCTCCGATCGCCGGCGTTACGAGCGCGAGCTGCTGGAGGCGCGCCGGGCCGCCGAGACTGCCAACAGCGAGCTGCGCAAGCTCAACCTCGTCCTGGAAGCACGCGTGGCAGAGGCGGTGAACCAGCGGTTAAAGACTGAGGAGTTGCTGCGTCAGTCGCAGAAGATGGAGGCCGTCGGTCAGCTCACAGGCGGGGTGGCGCACGACTTCAACAACCTCTTGACCATCATCCGCTCCTCCGTCGAGTTCCTCCGTCGGCCCGAACTGCCCGAAGAGCGCAAGCAGCGCTACCTCGCCGCCGTGTCAGACACCGTGGAACGGGCCGCCAAGCTCACGAGTCAGCTCCTCGCTTTCGCGCGGCGGCAGGCACTCAAGCCCGAGGTGTTCGATGTCGGCCCGCGGCTGCGCAGCGTGGCCGAGATGCTCGACAGCATCACGGGTGCGCGGATCCACGTTCTGATAGAGGTGCCCGCGACAGCCTGCTTCGTGCGCGCCGACATCAGCCAGTTCGAGACAGCGCTCATCAATATGGCGGTGAACGCCCGGGATGCTATGGACGGGCAGGGCACGCTGACCCTGCGGCTTGCCTGCGGTGTGCCGCTGCCGCCGATACGCGGGCATGCAGGAGCTCCCGGTCGGTTCGCCGCGCTGTCGCTGACCGATACCGGTTCAGGCATTTCGTCCGACCAGATCGGGCGCATCTTCGAGCCCTTCTTCACGACGAAGGAAGTGGGTCAGGGGACCGGCCTCGGCCTGTCCCAGGTGTTCGGCTTTGCCAAGCAGTCCGGCGGCGATGTGGCTGTCGCAAGCGCGCGGGGAGAGGGCACGACTTTCACACTCTACTTGCCCGAGACCGGGGCCCCCCATGAGCAGCAAGAGTCTGAGAGCGACGCCAGCGTATCACCGGCGGGCGTTGGTCAGCGTGTGCTGCTCGTAGAGGACAACATTGAGGTGGGCCACTTCGCAGCCCAGATCCTGCAGGACCTTGGGTTTGAGACGACCTGGGCGGCCAATGCCGAGGAGGCACTGGACACGCTTGGGCCCACCGGCGCCGCGTTCGACGCGGTGTTCTCGGACGTGATGATGCCGGGCATCGGCGGCATCGAGTTGGCGAAGATGCTGCGGGTTCGGATGCCGGACCTGCCGGTGGTGCTGACCTCGGGCTACAGCGACGTGCTGGCTCAAGAGGGAACGCACGGCTTCGAACTCCTCCACAAGCCATACTCGATTGAGCAAGTCTCGCGCGTACTGAGCAGGGCGACGGGCAGGCGGCGCCGGCGCACGTCGACTGGATAGCGCGTCGGCGTTGCGCAAAACCTGAAACGGAGCAGGCGGTTGGTCAGCTTGCAACGGCATGCCGCGCTATGCGGCCGCGCAGAGCAGCGGCTGGTGGCGCGTTTCCGCCACCCAGGCATCCCTCTCGGAACGAACAGCAGCGAGCTCCTCCTGCAGGGCTTGAATTTCCGCGTGGAGCTCGCCTGCATCGACAGCCATCTCGATGCACTGGTCCTGCGACTCGGCGAGCTGGATCCGCAGCTCGGCAACCTCGGCCGCCAGTTCGAGAATGGTCACGTTGGGCGCTTGCACGACGACCTCCGTCTCTGCTTGCCGACGCTACGCCGGAGCGGGACCAGGGCTTCCGACGCCGCTCCTTACCGAAATGCTACCGGCTGCCCGCGATTGCCGTGGATGATCGCAATGCCTTCGAAAGGAGCCCTATTGAGCTGTGGACTGACACGAAGGCCGCGGCCCGCATTGCCCCGTCGCCGACGTCAACTCGTGCACCGGCCTCTGGAGAACGCACGCATATGCTGTGGACGCTGCTGGGGCGAACCTCGCGGCTAAGACGCACCGCGCGTAACCCTTACTCCAGGCCGCACCGCATCGGGGCAGCCTGAGGGTTGGAGTGACGGGGCGAGCGTGGCGTGAGCGATCCTCTCGACAGCATCGCGGGCGTCCTTGAGAGCACGGGTGAGTACCGCGTGCTGCGCCGATTGCAGCCGCTAGCCGACCACCCGGACGCCCCGGACGAACCCACGTTCATCGGTCTGGTGGTCGATGTGGAGACCACCGGCACGGACTTCGTCGGGGACGAGGTGATCGAGCTCGGCATCGTCAAATTCGAGTATGGCGCCAGCGGTCGCATCTATCGCGTGCTCGATACCCTGAACCAGCTGCACCAGCCCGCAAAGCCAATCCCGCCGGAGATCACCCGGCTGACCGGCATCAGCGACGCCGACGTGGCCGGGCAGCGGATCGACGATGCGGCGGTGGCACGTATAGCAACGGATGCCGCGGTGGTGATCGCGCACAACGCCAGCTTCGACCGCCAGATGTGTGAGCCGCGCTGGCCGGTGTTCCGCGACAAGAACTGGGGCTGCTCGTGTCAACAGATCCCGTGGCGCGCTGAGGGCCACGAGGGTCTGAAGCTCGGCTACCTGCTTGCCGACTACGGATTCTTTCACCGTGGGCACCGTGCGATCGACGACTGCCACGCACTGCTGGCATTGCTCGCCCGGCCCTTGCGGATTTCCGGTCAGCTGGCGCTGGCCGCCCTGCTGGAGACTGCCAGAAGACCGACAGTCCGGTTGTGGGCTGAGGGATCCCCAATCACCACCAAGGACGTGCTCAAAGCCCGGCGCTACCGGTGGAGCGGCCAGCGGCGTAGCTGGTACATCGACCTCGATGAGGCACAGATCGAGGTAGAGCGCACCTTCCTCAGCGAACAAGTCTTCGGCCGCTCCGTTGCCAACCTGCCGGCCGACCGGTTCACCGCGCGCGACCGTTTCTCCGCCCGAACCAATCCCGACTGGTGAGCCGCCAAACCCTATCGCGCGGTACAGGCGCAAAAGCCCGTGAGGCACCTCGGGACACAACCAGCGGGGCCGCGGCGATCAAGTCCATGCGCGCAGCCTCGTCGACGAGCGGTGCGGTCAGCAGCTGTTCAAGCCACCTTCGTTGAAGGGCTGCTCATAATGGCATTGCAGACCCTCGGCTGGATTGAACTTCACGAAGAAGGCTTCCGCAGCTTCCATGTCGCGGTCGCGTGCGCGACGAGCTGTCCGTCCCCGTCGAATGCATGGGATTGCAGGTAGGATATACCGCGACCCCGACGCAGGAAGCTTCCTTTGCAGCGCACAAGCCCCGCCATCACTGAAGCGAGATACTGGACCTTCATCTCCAACGTCGCGCCCGCTCCGTCCACATGATGCAGCAGGTGCCCCATCGATACATCCATCGCTGTCGCGAGAACGCCGCCGTGGAGTGTGCCCTGCGGATTGAATAGAGGCGGTACGGCCTCGAACTGAACGATGCACGTCTCGTCAATGTAGGAGACTTCGAACCCCAGGAGGCGGGAGAGGAAGAACGAACCGAACTGCTGAGCTTCGCTCGCCTGGGCCCGCGCCAACATGGCGGTGCCGAGCGCCGCACGCCGGTTTGCCTGCTCGTCAGTCATGCAGCAGTCTCACCTGTTCGAGGACGTCCGAATGCGCCCTCGGCATCAAGCCGTTCAACCGCGGCCGTGTCGAGATCAAGCCAATCGGCGAGCACGGCAGGCGTATGCTCCCCGAGCATCGGCGGCCGCACAGCATCCGGAGGCGCTTGGTCATCGAAGCGGATTGCACTTGCTAGATAGCGTACGTCCCCCGCTGTGGGATGGTTAAATCTCCGGGTCACCCCTCGTTCGGCCAGCTGCGGCGCCTCACAAACCTCCCCGACAGTCCGGATCGCACCGCACGGCACGCCGGCCCGGCCGAGAAGCGCGATCCAGTGTTCGCGCGGCTTGCGCAAGAAGATCGGCTCCAGGATCGCCTTGAGCTCTGGGCGCCGCGCTGCCCGTTCCGACGCCCGACCAAACTCAATTCGCGAGGCGAGATCCGGTAGGTCGAGAGCACGGCAAAAGCTGCTCCAGAAGCGGTCGTTCGCGACGCCGACGTTGATCCAACCGTCCGCGGCCTGGAAGGTCTCGTATGGGCTGATCGTCGGATGCGCGTTACCCCGTCGCCGTGGGCTCGTTCCTGCGGCGAAGTACATGCCGGCGTTGAAGGTCAACAGGGAGGCCATGGCGTCGAGCATCGACACGTCGACGCGGCCACCCGTGCCGGTGCGCGCGCGCTGCATTAGAGCAGAGAGCACCGCCTGGGCCCCGTACAAGCCGGTCACCAGATCGGCGATCGACGTGCCGACCTTCGTGGGCGGACCATCCGGATCCCCGGTGATGTCCATGACGCCTGACTCGCCCTGCACGATCAGATCGTATCCGGGCCGGCCGGCGTCCGGTCCCGTCTGCCCGAAGCCCGAAATGGCGCAGTAGATCAGGCGCTCGTTCCGGCGCCGCAGCGCCTCGTAGCCGAGGCCGAGGCGGTCCATGGTGCCGGGCCGGAAGTTCTCGATCACGATGTCGGCCGTGGCGGCGAGCGCGACGACGAGGTCACGCCCGGCCGCGGATTTCAGGTCGACCGCGCAGCTTCGCTTGTTGCGATTGATCGACAGGAAGTATGCACTCTCGCCGCCCACGAACGGAGGTCCATAGGTTCGGGCTTCATCCCCCTTGCCGGGCTCCTCGATCTTGACGATGTCCGCGCCGAGATCGCCGAGCTGCATGGTCGCGAACGGACCGGAGACGACACGGCAGAGATCGAGGATCTTGACGCCCGCCAAAGGCTTCCCGTCAGACCATGACATGGGCGAGATCCGTCATGGTGGAGACCGTGATGTCGGGCTGATAGGGCGTGCGCTCGAACGGCCGGTCTCGGCGGTTGATCATCGCGGTCCGCATCCCGGCAGCTTTTGCACCGATGACGTCGAAGGCGTGATTGGCCACGAACAGGATTTGGTCCATGCTCAGGCCCAGGATCTCGGCGGCCTTGGTGTAGGTCGCCACGTGCGGCTTGAAGGCGTTCGCCTCCGCGACCGAGATGACTTTGTCGAAGGGCACCTTGTGGTACTGCTTGGCCGTCTCCAGCATGTCCGGATCGCCGTTTGAGAGGACGACGAGCTGATACTTCGTCTGAAGGCGGGCCAGCGCCTCGGGCACCTCGGGGAAGCACTCCAACTTCTCGATCTCGGCGACGAGATCGCGGACCTCGTCCATGGTGTAGTGAATTCCGGACCTCTCCAGCACATGGGCCACGGCGCGTTGCCCGATTTCGCGGTAAGGCGTGTGCTCCTTGTGCAGGAGGGCGTCGATCATGGAGTTCTCGAAGTGCGTGCGGCGCCACCACGTCACGAACGAGTTGGGGTTGCCCGTCCAGCCCTTCGCCTTGAGGAAGGGCGTCGCGATTTTGACGAGCCCGCCCTGCATGTCCACGACCGTCCCGTACTGGTCGAACATGCAGACCTTGATGGTCTTCTTCAGATCGTCGGCGATGGCCATCTTTCTGCCTCGGCATTGAATTTCCGCGGCCCGAGGTAAAGCAACACCGAGCGCCGCGGTAAAATTGATTCTCGATCTTCGTCCATTGCGACCATGAATGGCGCGGACGGATGCGGCTTACAGCCCGATGCGATGGAGCCTGGAATTGGATCGCCGCGCACTGCGAGACGATCCTTGCGGTCTCGGCCCGGCCATCGAAACATGCATGGTCCGAGACCGCGTCACGGGCCGCGATGCACGACACGCTTATGGGAGCCCTGATGAATCTGCGTTCCGTCGACCTGAATCTCCTTGTGGCTCTGGACGCCCTTCTGACGGAACTGCACGTCACCAGGGCGTCCGAGAAGGTCGGCCTCAGCCAGCCGGCGATGAGCAACGCTCTCTCTCGCCTGCGGCACCTGTTCAAGGACGACCTCCTCGTCCGCACCCCGACTGGCATGCAGGCCACGCCTCGCGCACTTGAACTCGCTGAGCCGACGCGGCAGGTGCTGCGTCAGATCGAGCGTGTGTTCGACCACGACACAGAGTTCGATCCTGCCGTCGCGCAACGGACCTTCACGGTCCGCTTGTCCGACCTGCTCGGCCTAATCCTGCTGCCGTCACTGCTGGAAGGTTGGGGCGCGCGGGCGCCGGGGCTTCACCTCGACGTCGTGCACCTTTCCCCATCCAAAACCGTGGAAGGCTTGGAACGGGACGAGATCGACCTCGCCGTCAGCATGGGCCTCGGTCATTCCACGGCGATCCAGTCGGAAGTTCTAATGGAGGATCGCATGGTCTGCGCGATGCGGGAGGATCATCCTGCTGCAGGGGGACCGATGGGGTTCGACCAATTCTTGGCACACCCACACCTCAAGGTCTCGATGTCGCCCACCGACCTGCGCTTCGTCGACGACGTGCTCGCACGCGACGGCCTCAAGCGTCGCTTGGCGCTGAACGTCCCGCACTGGCTCCTCGTGCCGCACGTCCTGAACCAGTCGGACCTGCTCTCGGTTATGCCGCAGCGGCTGGCCTCCGCCCTAACTGCGGCCGGGCATAGGCTGGCGGTGCGCGACCTCCCATTCGCGTCGGAACCCTTCGCCTGGTCGCTCTACTGGCACCGCAGGCACGACAAGAACCCGGCCATCACTTGGCTGCGGGCTCGGTTCCGATCCATCGCAGCCGCCCTGGACGAGAGCTGAGCGTCGCCTGACGAACGCTGCTGTCTCGGTCTGAGTCCGGCTCAGTCCGGCTGAGCTTACGAGACTGCCTCACCCAGCTTCAGGAGTTCGGCGCAGGTCGAGGAGCGGTTGGCGTACTCCTTCCAGACAGTATCCTGCGCGAGGGTACGCCACTTGCCAAGTGCGCTATCGTCCAGCGGCACGACCTTCGCGCCGGCCTCACCAAACACCTTCTCGACCTCGACGTCGTCGGCCTGCGCGCCGTGCAGCCCGAACGGTTCCATCTCGGCCCCGACCGAGAGTATGGCTTCTTGCTGATCCTTGGGCAGGCCGTCGAAGATCGCCTTCGACATCATGATGGGTTCCAGCATGAACCAGTAGAAGCGTCCGCGACCCGAGGTGAGATGCTTGGCCAGCTCCTCAACATGGAAGGAGATCATGCTTGTCGAGGACGTGATCGTCGCATCGCAAGCGCCCGTCTGCATAGCCACGTAGACTTCGTTGGAGGGCAGGTTGAGGGTGGCGGCCCCGGCGGCCTTCATGAGAAGGTCGACCTCCCGCGAGCCACCGCGGACCTTCAGCCCTCTCGCGTCGTCCGGCAGATAGAGCGGCCGGTCGCGGCTCGCGGCATTGCCGGACTGCCAGACCCAACTCACAAAGATCAGGCCTTTGGCCGCCATCAGTTCCGTCAGCCGACGCCCAATCGGTGCGTTCTTCCAGAGTGCCGCCTGCTCATAGGAGCCGACGAGCGCCGGCATCAGGCCGATACTGGTCTCAGGCGCCTCGCCGCTGGCGTAGGCGAGTGGCCACAAACTCATGTCGAGGGCGGCCTTGCGCATGGAGCTGAACTGGGCGTTCGTCTTCATCAGAGACGAGCCGGGGTAGACTTGGACCTCAAGCGCACCCTTGGTCCGGGCATTCACCTCCGCCGCAAACCTCCGGCACATGCGGTCGCGGAAGTCGCCTTGGTCGCCGTTGGATCCGGGAAATTGGTGGGAGAGTTTCAGGACCGTCGCCGCCCTGGCGCGATTGATGCCGAACGGCAAAATGAACGGCGCGGCGAGCGCCGAGCGCAGGATCGTTCGGCGCGCAACGATGCCATCGAGCGGCATGGGCTTCCTCCAGGGTATTATACCTTTACAGATACAAGACCAGTCGGAGGCGCCCTTACAAAATCGATATTTCACATGTGACGATTGACACGCCCGATTGGCCCGCCGGGCGGATGCGCCGTCCGGCATGTTCGGACAGCCAACGGGCCATGGTATCCGTGACCTGTTCCGGGCTTTTGAGGGGGGCCATGTGTCCTGTGCCCTCGATCCCCTCGAGGGTGGCTCCGGGTATTTCTGCGCGAAGATCGTTAGCCTCGTCCAGCGTCCTAAGCCGGTCAAAGGCCCTGGCGATGACGAGCGTCGGGCAATCGATCTTCGCCGACTGGCCGCGCTCGTCATGACGTTCGAGCAGAAATTGACGAGTTCCACGATGTCCGCCGCAATCTGCACCTTTCCTGCCGCTTTCGAGCAGCGGCGGGGTACCACGCAGGTGGCGTGGATCAAGTCAGCATGGAAATTACCGAAAGATGCGGAGCGGCAATCGCAGCTGGGCAAATTCATGGGCGCTGGCGTGGCCATTTTCGCGGCCAGATCTGCGGCTCAACAGCTGGAGACCGATGTGCGCGCGGGCACGTCCGCCCGCATGGCTGCTATCCATTTCAAACTACAGCCGGAGGCACTATCTGAGCTGTCTACTGCCACACGACAGTTCGGCCAGATGCACCCGTGAAAGGAGCTGCTGACCGGGAGCATTTGTCATGCGTGAACTCAAGGACCTCCACACCAGCGGCAGCGATGATGGCACCGATGCCGTGCTGCAGGGTGTCGCCCACGGACTGAAGCGGCAGCTCGATCTGCCTAGCCCCGACACCATGCCGGAGGAGTTGGGCAGCCTCCTGCGCCGCGCCTGTGAGGCATGTGATGCTGCACCCACTGAGCCGGACGCTGAGTTGGCGTAGTCGCTTCTGCCGTCATGAGGCGTCGCTTATCCAACCCGGCAAATCGGGCGCCGATGCGGTTATCGCCTTCGTGCTTCGAACGAACAATCGACTGACGTTTGCTCGGAAATTCGGAGCTATCGAGGGCCGTCGGACGTCTTCCGACCTTCGGCCTCTCCGTGATCCGTCCCGCGCCACCAGCCGTGCACGGCGTCGTCGATATAGCCGCCCAAGCCTAACAGCAGCGCCATCAGCACGAGGTTGATCACCAGCGGAAGGTAAGCACCGAGCCCGCAGACCACGCCAAGCGCTGCCGTAACCCAGATCGCCGCTGCCGTGGTCAAGCCGTGTACCTGCTCCTCGCTCGGACCCTTCACGATCACACCGGCACCTAGGAACCCGATGCCGGTGATCAGACCCTGAAGGGCGCGGCTCGCGTTGGCGTCCATCTCGCCTGAGAAGCCAGATCCGGACAGCGTGACCAGGGCTGATCCGAGGCCGACGAGCCCGAGGGTGCGCACGCCGACAGCTTAGGTGCGCGCCTCACGGTTGATGCCGATGAGCCCGCCGACGAGCACCGCAGAAGCGAGACGTAAGCAAAGGTCAGCCGTCGTGATCATCGGCGTGCGGCAGCCAACGCAGGGCTAGGTCACCAGAGAACCCGCGGAAGCCGCCGCTTCCAGCGCTCGCCGGCACGCAGTTTTTCGGTCGGCTGAGATCGCCGTACTGAACGCGCCTGCGCCGCAGCAGGTTGAGTAGCCACGGCAGGCTTCGCGATCGGGGCAGGAGCAGCCGCAGACGTGACCTGCGGCTGGGTCGCCGACCCGGCGCGCGGCGCGCGCCCGGCACCGGTCCTTGAGGCTGGTTTCTGCACGGGCTCGGCCGGCGGCTTGGCCCGTCGGACGCGCGGCAGGCGGTCAACGGCAGGTACCTCACGCACCTCCGGCACCTCGGGCTCGAGCGGCATCGAGAATGTCGGCACCAGGCTCGGCAGTACGCGAGGAGCGGGTGCCTCGGGCTGCACGGGCTTCGAGTGAACTACGGGCGCAGGCCGCACCGGCTTCGCCTCAACAGGCTCACCACCCGGATCCAGCGGTATGCCCCGCCAGAGATCATTGCTTTTGCGGGGGCGCGCTGTGGCGTTAGTTAGCGACGCACGCGATGTACGAGTGTGTTTAACTTCGACCGTGAACGGTCGCGCACTACGGCGCTTCATGTGTGCAGGGATCCTGAAAACAACACGCTCAGCCGCGCAACTCGCGCTGACAGCGTTCGCGTATCATATGGGGGACGGCAGATCTTTGTCTAGGAACGTCGATGCGGATATCACCGGCGCTTCTCAAAAAAAGTCGCGCGCACGCAACTCTCTGATCGAAGACGCTGCGTCGCGATGGTAGATGAAGGTGCGGCCAGCTTGTTCCCAGAGACCGGGGTACTTCTCACGATCATCGACCAAGGCATCACCTGGACGGCAATGCTCGCGCTTCAGCGCCGCGCGGGTGGTGATCACCTCGACACCCGGAAAGTGCCTGTCTGCCCAGCGGCGCTTCTGCGGTTCAGCCCAGTTCCCGCGCGGCAATCCAGTAAGGATGATCGGCTGCAGATGGCGCACCGCCTCGTAGAGTTCCATGGCATCAGGAAGTAGCGGTAGTTCACCGAAGAAATTGTCAAGTGAAACCAGCTTGCTCCAGGACTGCCTGGGTCCGAAGCGCTGCTCGAACTCCTTAGGCGGCATGCCGAAGACGTGTTCGGCACTAGCATCGAAATCGGCGAGCACGCCGTCGCAATCCAAGTAGATGGTGGGCATCGGGTCACAGGCTCTTCGACACCACCCCGAGCGCCAGCACGACGTAGGCGCCAACGAAAAACCACGTCCTGAATTTCACCACAGTCGGACCGATGGTCGGGATGCGCATGTACAGGCTGACAACGGCCAGTCCAATCAGCACGAGAGATACGAGGAAGGTTAGGGTGCGTGGTGCCGAGGGGTTGAGCATAAGCTACTCTCGTGCCGCACGGTTACCGAGGCGTAAAACATCGCCACCGCCAGCCGACGGGCACTCATGCTGCCGTTGCAATCAGAGCACCTCCACGGCGGCGCGCATCATCTCGTCGTTGACGTCGATGTAGCGCTGCGTGGTTGAGAGATGACGGTGGCCGGCCAGCATCATGATGGCCTTCGATGAAATGCCCGAGTGCGCGAGGCGTGTGATGAACCAACGGCGACCACTGTGGCTTGAGCCGCCATCCAGCCCGGCCTGATCGTACCAGCTGCGCATGAGCTGACACAGCGTATTCGCGCTGAACGCCGTGCGCTTCTGGGTGATAAGCACGGGCTGCTGCGCGGTGGGCGGTGCCGGCAGTGTCGATCGGAACAGCTCGATCTCACGCCGGAGGCGCGCGTTCATGAACACCACGCGCGCGTGTCCGCCTTTGGTAACAGCCGCACTCAGCCGGAGCTGCTCGCGCGCCCTCCCCTCGCTGTCGAGGAGATCGCCCCAGCGGAGCGCTGCGATCTCCCCCACGCGTAGGCCGGCGAGGTAGCTGAGCATCAGGGCAGCTCGATTCCGCGCTCCGTGCCGCCCCTGCCCTACTACGGCCACCAGGCGCTTGAACTCAGCCTCCGTGGGTACGCGTGCCTGCTTCACTGAAACCTCATACTTTGTGCGCCTATGCCACAACGCATGATGTTTCCAGATTGAACGTAGAGTGAGCGCTGAGTTGATCTCAAAAAGATCAGCGACTTAGCTCGAAATATCATAAAAGTTAGTTTTTATGATGTTTGGTGCGGGCACACCTCACACTTGGCGTGCTCGCTCTTTGATCAGCCTGGCTGCACGGCTTCCTCGTCACACTCGCGAGGATGTCCATGCTGCCCCTGATCGACGAAGCTACCCGAGAGCTGCTCCTGGCCAACGGCCGTGAGCCGGAGCGGGATTACCGCCCCGTGCTCAAGCTGTTCAACCCAATGGGGCCGGCTACCTGGCTGATCTGCGCGATGGAGGCGGATGGCGACACCCTGTATGGCCTCTGCGACCTTGGCTTTGGTGAGCCCGAGCTCGGCTATGTCAGCCTTGAGGAACTGAAGGAGGTGAGTGCCGGGCTCGCGATCGGCCTTGAGCGCGACCCGTCGTTCAAAGCCAGCAAGTCGTTGTCCGCGTACGCGCGTGACGCGCGAGCCGCAGGTAGGATCGTGGCGTAAAACCGCCCCCGTAGGGCATGTGCGAAAGGGGCTGCCAGCGCAGCCCCTTTCCTACCTGCTCAAACTGCCTGCACCGATTTGACCAACGGCTGACAGGCGTGGCGGCGCAGCATCGATGCCGACTTAACCGTGGGTATCATGTAGCGAACCTGCTCGCCTCCGTGGGCGAACTCAACGAGCAGGGCCGCATGAACCTCGTCCGTGTTGACGAACTGCGCGCTCGCGGTGTTGCCGCTGGTCACGAGCATCTCACACAAACACTCAAGTTCCAGCCAGGGTAGGCGAACATCCTCCCCGATGCGAACCGCACCGGCTGCATGGAAGGGCTGGCACTGCAAGTTGTCCGCCAATGTGGCAAACGGGAGATGGTAGGTCGAGAACAAGTTTACCTCGAGGACATCCTGCCAAATCATCTCCTCAGCCTCATCACCCGTTAGGGCGGGATCGATATCTCCTCGCTTCACCGAGTACTTGCCGGGGACAAGGTCCAGCGCGCGCGGAAAAACAACTTTAGCAGGCATCTGAAATTCATAGGAATTTTGATCTAGTAGCCGATTGGAGACTGGAACGTGCATGATCGTGCGCTTGCCATGGCGGAGCCGGCTTTGCTGCCTCCAAAGTCCGTCGAGAATTTCCTTATGCCGCATGATCTGCTTGAGCGCTTCATTGCGCTGATGTCTGGACTGTGTGTGTACGCTATCTTTGATTTTCTTGAACCACTTTAGGAAATCGCGTGCTCTATCAGCAGTGAGCGCGAGATGCGTTCCATGGCCTGTGGGCACTGCCATGTGCCTGTGGTGCGTATCCATGTCGCTCAGCGCAGATGCGACGATACGATGACCCGCGGCGGAGCGAAACTCAAGTTCATCCACTTCAGCATTCAACGTCCAGTTGGGGCTCTGACTGAGCACCCGAGACAAGCGGTCACCCTCACGATGGGAGATCATGTATTCACGATCACCGATATCATTCCACGCAAATGGCAGCGCGATACGTGCGGTGGTGAAAGTTTGTCTACTGTCTGTGTTTTCCACGCATAGATTGCGACCGCTCTCCTTAGCAACATTGCGCACCAGAAAGAAGCGGTCGTCTCTGCCGGCCGGTCGCTTCTCTTTACCGTTCACCAGATGGTTGACTGCGCGGATGGCATCAACAACTCGCCCAATCGTATTCGTAGGCTGAGTGGCGGTGGCGGGCGAGGGGGCTGCTGGAAGCGCTATACCGGGTTGGGTGGAAACCGGCTGCGGCACAGGCTGAGATGCGGGTTGAGGCGCGGTAACCGGCAGGTGTGCCGCAGCGGCCCGCGCGGCTCTTGCGGCTTTCCTCCTCGCGGCCACGATCGCATAAACGCCGTCAGGACCATCGTGCTTTTTCACCCACTCAACGAGTTCGTGAGGTTTCTTGCCAATCCGGTCGGCTTCTTTGAGGGTATCGGCATAGTGAGTGATTGACCCGCCGCTTCTTGCATTCCTAAAGCAATATTGAATGGGAGCATAGAAACGGTTGCCTCGCTTTGTGCTATTAAAATCGATATCGTGCCGATGGCAGTAGGCTTCAATCAAGTGTTCGGAGTTCAGCAGCGGATACCAAACCTCATAGATGTCGTGCAGGGCTTGGTACACGCGAGACCAGAATGCATCCTCGTGTTTGCGAGCCTTACCCGCGTGCCGCTCGGCGGCTTTAAGGCGATCATCGATGTCATCTAGTTCATGCTCTATCTGGTCTGCCGCGGTGGTGCTGTTGGATGACACGTGTCCGACTTCCAAGAAATTTTAGAAAACTAAAATCTCGCGCCTCCTATCCGCGCTTCGTTATGCCTTTCTTAAGTCGCGTCGCCCACCTGGGCGCGCATGTTCG
The DNA here is from genome assembly GCF_054611515.1 of Methylobacterium sp. CM6257. NCBI lineage: Bacteria > Pseudomonadati > Pseudomonadota > Alphaproteobacteria > Hyphomicrobiales > Methylobacteriaceae > Methylobacterium > Methylobacterium sp. CM6257. The sequence goes on along the minus strand of NZ_CM137735.1, from coordinate 1,859,556 downwards.
ACAAGCTCTTCCCCCATCTCACCAACGTGGCTCGCTACCTGCCGGCGATCAGCCACGGCTATGCCAAGGTGGCGAACGACCCTAACTGGTGCTGCGAAGGTCTTCCCGGCACCATGCTGGACTACCTCCGTGCTGGTGGCATCTTCCGCTATCCCGCAACACTCGCGAGTGCAGGGCAGGTCATCCGGGAGAGCGGTTTGCTCGACAGCGCTCGCACGATCATAACCGATCGCGATCCCAATCACTCATTCGTCATGGCCGACAGCGGCGGATTTCAAATCCAGCAGGGAACGTTGGGACCGTGGCGCGGCAAAGCCACGGTGTTGCAGTCGCTGCGATGGCAGGAGCAGCACGGCGACTACGTGATGGCCCTCGATTTCCCCACGGGCGGCATCGACACGGGAAAGATGGAGCAGCATGTCCGCCGGCTCATCGACGTTGAGGGCGAGCCCATCGAGGCAATGAGTAGGGCCAATGGCCTAAGCGTGCCATTCAATGCATGCCTGCGGCAGACGGTGATCAACACCGACCTCATGCTCATGCACCGCCAGCCGGGCACCAAACTCCTCGTGGTGCTTCAAGGCACCAGCGAGCCAGAGAGCCGCGAATGGTATCAGGCGCACCAGCGCTTCATCGCAAACGCTGAGGGAGTGGCGTTCGCGGGCGAAGGCAAGACCAGTTACCGGCTCATGCTGCATCGCTTGATCGACATGCGCGACGACGGCAACCTAGCGCACATCAAGCACATTCACGTGCTGGGTACGGGAACATTCGAGAGCGGTTGCATCCTCACCACTGTACCGCCCGCGGATTGTGAGACACCGATCTGAAGCCTATGCGGCCAAGGCCGCGGGTGGAAGCTGCGCGGTGCGAATGGCGGCTGGTGGTCGGAACCCGTGCCGCTCGATCAGCCACGTCTTATTGTAGAGGTCGCGAAACGCCAGCAGCGCGCGGCGCAGGTCCTCGACCGTGTCGAAGTGCTTCACCCACAGCAGGTTCTCCTTGAGCGTGCGGATGAAGCGCTCGGCGCAGCCATTTCCTTCCGGCGCTCGCACGAAGGCGGGCGAACTTGCGATACCCAGGAACGCCAGCTCCGCCTGGAAATCGTCCGACATGTACTGGCTGCCGTGATCGTGCCGGACACTCAGGCCGGAGGCGATCTCGGCCGTAAAGCCGCCGAAGCGCTGCCGCACACCCTGGCGGATCGGCTCCAGCGCCTCAAAGCGCGTGGCCCGGCGCGCCGCATGGAGGCCCACGCATTCGGCCGAGCAGTGGTCGACGGCCACGAACACCGCGACCTGCCCCTCAGCCGTCCAGGTGGTGGTCAGATCAGTGCCCCACATCGTGTCCACCCTCTCCGGGACGATGGTGCCGTCGTGGTTGCGCGGGCCGCGCGGTGTGCCGACGCGAGAGGGGGCGAGCAGATCATGGGCGCGCATCAGGCGCAGCACGCGGCGTTTGGAGGTGCGCACGCCCTTGTGGCGCAGCCGCGCCCAGACCTTGCGGTGACCCTCGCCGTGAAAGGGGCTGTCCGTGAGGGTGGCGCGGATCTGCGTGAGTAGCGCCGCATCCGGCATCGGCCCGACCGGGCCGGGACGGCGCGACGGCTCGGGCCGGGCGGGTGAGAGGTGCCGGTGGACGGTGGCGCGCGACACGCGCCAGATCCGGCACACCCGGGCCAGTCCGTAAGCTTTGCCGCTGGCAGGCGAGACGGCCCGGCTCATAGCCGCGACCTCCTGCGGGCCAAAGGGCCGGGGCCGCGCGCCTCCAGGGCAGCGATCTTGGCCTCCAGCAACTCGCGCTCGATCAGCATCTCGCCGAGCTTGGCCTTCAGTCGCCCGCTCTCCAGCGCGTCCGCATCAAGGGACCGGGTGGAGAGACTGGCCTCGCCCGCCGTCAGGAAGGCGTCGCGCCAGCCCGACAAGGTCGCGGCCGTCACGCCTAAGCTGCGCGAGACGCTCTCCAGGTCCTCGCCGCGCAGCAGCCGCAGCACCGCATCCCGCTTGCGCTGCCGGGACATGCGCCCGCCGCGACCAGGACCGACTGCGCCTGCATCTGCCTTCGTATCCGAGCTCATCGTCCTCACCCCTGTCGCGGAGACCGTCCGCTAACGGGGTGTCTCAAGCAACCGGGAGGCGGAGGACCACCATTCAGCGATGCATCCGCGCCAGCATCAATCCCGAATTACAAATTACCTTTGATACAGCGACGCCGTTTCAAGAGGCTAATGAACGCTATCAGTTGATGGCGTGGTACACGATCGATGATGTCAAACTAGCGTGGAAGTATCTTCATCCATCTGAGGCTCCGTTGAGTGAGTACGCGGACGAGAGTGAACTCACATTCACAATCAACGGGTGGTGCCATTCGCGAGCACAAGCCGAGCGAAATCGCGTTGTTCCTCCCCAAAACTATAGGGTCAACCACGGCCGACCCACGCCTTACTCGGCCATTAGCATAATCGGTAAGACGCTGCGCTTGAACGATGTCGCCGTGGTTAGGCAGGACAGGAATGACCCCGATCCCCAAAACTTCGTACTCAAGCCCACAAGCCGCACGTCTTACCTGATGTGTGCGCATAATGTGGACGCCATCACCCGTGCCATGGAGACGGTTCTTGAGAATTGGACAAGCAACAATGCTCAGATCAGGGACAACTTTCCCGCGGAACTGATCAAGATCCGCACCAGAGTTGAAATGCTTTTCAGCAAAAATCACGCATGGACGGGCATCTTGCCCTCTCAAGCGCACGCATTTATAGACGACAACCGTAGCATACTGGATGCGCTGGTGGATTGAGTTAGGTTCTGGTTGTTATGCTAAATCAAAAAATTGTCGGTTTCCTAAGGGGCACATACAAGCCGCGATGGAATGAAATACCACTTCTAACCCTGTTGCTCATCGTCGCGTATGTGGGCTGTGGCGTGTTGGTGAACAAGTTCGCTCATCTGGTGCCCGTGTACCTCGTGCATATCCCGTTCTCTGATGATCCCGCCGCAACGTTCCCCATCATCCCCGGCACGCTGCTGGTGGGGCTCATCTTCGTGCTGCGCGACTACACCCAGCAGGTGATCGGAGACTGGGTGATAGCATGCACTCTGGCGGCCTCTGCCATCGTATGCGTGCTGATCGATGGTCGTCTCGGCTTGTTCAGCGGAGCAGCGTTCCTGGTCGCCGAAGGCATTGATCAGTTCCTGTGGCATAAGTTGGACATGAATGACATTAAGGATCGCATACTCAAGTCGTCGGCAGTAGCGACGTTGTTTGATGGCGCTATCATTTTGTACGGCCTGCACGAACTAACGGTCTCCTCCGCCTCCCGGTTGCTTGAGACACCCCGTTAGCGGACGGTCTCCGCGACAGGGGTGAGGACGATGAGCTCGGATACGAAGGCAGATGCAGGCGCAGTCGGTCCTGGTCGCGGCGGGCGCATGTCCCGGCAGCGCAAGCGGGATGCGGTGCTGCGGCTGCTGCGCGGCGAGGACCTGGAGAGCGTCTCGCGCAGCTTAGGCGTGACGGCCGCGACCTTGTCGGGCTGGCGCGACGCCTTCCTGACGGCGGGCGAGGCCAGTCTCTCCACCCGGTCCCTTGATGCGGACGCGCTGGAGAGCGGGCGACTGAAGGCCAAGCTCGGCGAGATGCTGATCGAGCGCGAGTTGCTGGAGGCCAAGATCGCTGCCCTGGAGGCGCGCGGCCCCGGCCCTTTGGCCCGCAGGAGGTCGCGGCTATGAGCCGGGCCGTCTCGCCTGCCAGCGGCAAAGCTTACGGACTGGCCCGGGTGTGCCGGATCTGGCGCGTGTCGCGCGCCACCGTCCACCGGCACCTCTCACCCGCCCGGCCCGAGCCGTCGCGCCGTCCCGGCCCGGTCGGGCCGATGCCGGATGCGGCGCTACTCACGCAGATCCGCGCCACCCTCACGGACAGCCCCTTTCACGGCGAGGGTCACCGCAAGGTCTGGGCGCGGCTGCGCCACAAGGGCGTGCGCACCTCCAAACGCCGCGTGCTGCGCCTGATGCGCGCCCATGATCTGCTCGCCCCCTCTCGCGTCGGCACACCGCGCGGCCCGCGCAACCACGACGGCACCATCGTCCCGGAGAGGGTGGACACGATGTGGGGCACTGATCTGACCACCACCTGGACGGCTGAGGGGCAGGTCGCGGTGTTCGTGGTCGTCGACCACTGCTCGGCCGAATGCGTGGGCCTCCATGCGGCGCGCCGGGCCACGCGCTTTGAGGCGCTGGAGCCGATCCGCCAGGGTGTGCGGCAGCGCTTCGGCGGCTTTACGGCCGAGATCGCCTCCGGCCTGAGTGTCCGGCACGATCACGGCAGCCAGTACATGTCGGACGATTTCCAGGCGGAGCTGGCGTTCCTGGGTATCGCAAGTTCGCCCGCCTTCGTGCGAGCGCCGGAAGGAAATGGCTGCGCCGAGCGCTTCATCCGCACGCTCAAGGAGAACCTGCTGTGGGTGAAGCACTTCGACACGGTCGAGGACCTGCGCCGCGCGCTGCTGGCGTTTCGCGACCTCTACAATAAGACGTGGCTGATCGAGCGGCACGGGTTCCGACCACCAGCCGCCATTCGCACCGCGCAGCTTCCACCCGCGGCCTTGGCCGCATAGGCTTCAGATCGGTGTCTCACAATCCGCGGGCGGTACAGGTCCCAAATTATATCTCGCACTACATCGGCAAGATGGCGAGTAATGTTGTGATCTGGCTCGTGCTTCGTCATCTTCACAACAAGAGAATGACCCAGAGGGTTCCTGCCTAATGACTTCTGCTGCATCCATCGCGAGTGTCGCGAGCAAGCGTATGATCTGGGTCACGTTCAAGGTGCGTGGCTTCCACTGCTATCCGGGTGCGCCGGAAGAGGTTGCCTATCTGCGCGAGCGCCATCGGCATCAGTTTGGCTTCCGTGTGTGGATCGAGGTATGGGGCGACAATCGCGAGATCGAGTTCCACATGACGCAGGCTTGGCTGGAAAGCCTGTACGAGCGCGGCGGCGCTTTGGAGGCTGACGGCAAAAGTTGCGAGATGCTGGCCAATGAACTCCATGCACGAATGGTTCAGGAACAGCGCTTCCAGAACCGAGACATCTGGATCGAGGTGGACGAGGACGGCGAGTGCGGTGCCTTCATGCGCTATGAGCAGGAGCCCCGGTGAAGAACATCTGGCTGCTGCCTATCGAGGCACACGAACAGCGATACACCGAGCAGTGGCGGCGGCATCTGCCTGAGCAGTTGGCTCATGGCGCAGCCGACGGGGGTGTTGATGCTCGCGTCCACGTGGTCACGGGCGAAATGCCTGACCAGCAGCCAACAGCTGGTGCGTTCCTCGATTTTGCCGGCACCAACGTTTTCAAGAGCACACAGATCGCCGAGGTCGCGCGCCGCTTCCAACGAGGCGAGGTGCAGCCCGGCGACGTGTTCCTGATAAGCGATGCCTGGCACCCTGGCGTGCATCAGATCCGCTACATGAGCGCGCTGCTGAACGTGCCCGTGCGCATCATCGGCCTGTGGCACGCCGGCCATTACGACCCAAACGACTTTCTCGGGCGCATCGACCACAAGGATGGGCCCTGGGCCGAGGCGATGGAGCGGGCTTTGTTCGAGGCCTATGATGTCAGCGTGTTCGCCACGCAGTACCACATCGACCTATTCCGGAAGGGCCTGCGGGTCAGCAAGGACGACACCCGCATCGCCCAGTGCGGCTGGCCTATGGAGTACCTGAGCGGCGTGCTCAAGCCATACGCGGCCACACCCAAGCGCAACCTCGTGCTGTTCCCTCACCGGATCGCACCGGAGAAGCAGGTCCGCATCTTCGCGGACCTTGCCGCGGAGTTCACCGCCTGGGACTTCGTCGTGTGCCAAGAGGAAGCGCTGAGCAAAGCCGAGTACCACCGGTACCTCGCTGAGGCACGTGTGGTGTTCTCCTGCTCCTTGCAGGAAACCCTCGGGATCGGCTGCTACGAGGGCGTGCTTGCCGGGGCTGTGCCTGTGGTGCCCAACCGGCTCTCCTACAAGGAGATGTACCCGAAGGAGTTTCGGTACCGCCCGGAATGGACCGCGAGCTGGGAGGATTACCAGCAGCACAAGCCCGCCTTGGTGGCTTACCTCGACAAGGTCCTCGCTCGTGCCGCGGGAGACGGGTTCGATCTGGAGCCCTGCCGCCAGCAGCTGACGCCCTTCTTCTCAGGAGAGGCGCTGTACACCCGGGTGTTCGCCTAGAGACTACGAGGCCGCCAGGTCCTCCGGGTGAGCCGCAGTAGCCTGCCGAACTGAGGCTCGGCGCGGCATAGCCGCGTACAATGCACTCGCTGCACTAGGCTGCGAGGGCGACGGTATAGACGATTGGAGCTGTATGCGTGAAGTTTCGCAGCACGAAGACGTATGGTCACGACATCGGCCTGTCCTGCTGCTTTCGGCAGTGGCGGTCAGCCTCACACTGCCGGTTCCTCCACGGCTACGCGCTCGCCGTGCACCTGGAGTTCGAAGCCGACGATCTCGACGCTCGCAGCTGGGTCATGGACTTCGGCAGCTTGAAACCGGTCAGGCGGTGGCTGGAGCAAACCTTCGACCACAAGACGCTGGTCGCTGCGGACGATCCGCTGCTGTCCGAGATGCGAGTGATGGAAGAGATCGGTCTGGTCCAGCTCGTCGTTCTCCCGCACGTGAGCTGCGAGGCATTCGCCGAGTATATCTTCGCTTGGGTTGGCAATTGGCTGGCCGAGCAGAGCCACAGCCCACGTGTCTGCCTCGCTGAGGTTCACGTCCGCGAGCACGGCGCAAACGCGGCGAAGGTGCTGGCGTAGAGGCACCCGACGCCCCACACCGCTTTCGCTGGGCGCTGTAACAGACTCTGGCATCCGGCCGGAAAGCTGACCTTCCGCAAGGCGCCCATCTCGGCCGCTCAGCCGGTCCTAGCGGCTTCTCCGAAGCGGACGTCACAGTAGGCCAGCTTATAGGGGCGACCTGTGTCATCGCAGACCTTCGGCCTGGTGCAACGGGCCGATACGCCTTCGCCCGTCCGACGGATGAAGCGCCGCGGTCACAGCCCCGGGATCAGGCTGGCGCCGCCTGAGGCTCGGTTTGGACCGCGCGGGTGCTGGCCAGGCCGTGATACAACTCGTCCTCCTGGGCGAAGTGCAGGCGCAGGATCGCGTCGAGACCGTAGAGCACGCGCCGGAATTCGTTCATCGCCGAGGGGTCCGGGCCGTCCGGCGGCAGGTCGGCCACCATGCGGCTCAACAAGATGCCCAATTCCTGCACCTCGCGATGGGTTCGGTGCATGGCTGCGATCGGATCGTCACCGCCGAGGGCCCGCTCGATCCGTGGGTAGAGCTGCGCGTCATCCTCCTGCTCATGCCGCAGCAACTGTTCCCGCACGAGGTTTTCAACTGTCCCGAGCGCCACGACCGCCTCGGCGGGCGGAAGGGTCGCCAGCTGATCTGCAACCGCACGCACGCGCGCGAGTGGTCCCGCGAGACGCTCGTGCTCCTCTCTCATACCAGCGGCGGGTTATGCTGACACGTTTGCCCATGTCCGGTTTGCGATGGCGGTGATGGTGTCTGGCGCGGCAATGAGCCAGTTCCAGGCGTCGCAGCACGCTTCGACGATGGCCTCGTAGCTGTCGTAGAGGCGATGGGCGAGTTTGTTGCGGCGTAAGTATGGCCAGATGTTTTCGACCGGATTGAGTTCAGGTGCGTATGGCGGCAGCATCAGGAGCGAGATGTTGCTGGGAACGACGAGATCAGTGCTCTTGTGCCAGCCAGCACCGTCCAGGACGAGAACGGCGTGGGCCCCCGGCGCCACGGTTCGAGCGAGTTCGGCCAAGTGCGCGTTGAAACCTTCGGTGTCGGCGCGCGGCATCACCAGGCCCGCGCCGACGCCGCGCTGCGGACAGACGGCACCGAACAGGTAGGCCGAGGCGTAGCGCGTGTCCTGCACGGCGCGCGGGCGCGTGCCTCGGCGCGCCCAGACGTAGGCCAGCGTGCCCTTCTGGCCGATCCGGGCCTCGTCCTGGAACCAGATCTCAAGCGGCTGGCCGCGGGCTTCCTCGGGGATCACCTGCGCGACCCGCGCGGCGAAGGTTTTTTAATATCCGCCTGGGCCGCCGCGTCACAGTTCGGGTGACGCGGCCGCACCGAAACGTGGCGGAAGCCGCGGGCGTGCAGCAGATCCCCGATCGTGCGCTCGGCCATGACCACGCCGAAGCGAGCCTCTACCACCCGCTTGAGATCGCGGCGGCGCCAGCGCACCACCCCGTCCGCCGCCACGTCGGGACCCGCCTCGACGATCCGGTCGAACGCCGCCCGTTGCGCCGCACTCAGCAGGCCGGGACGTGCTGGACGCGGCCGATCCATCAGCCCTGCAACGCCGTCCACATTGTAGCGGTGCACCCAGTCCCGCAGGGTTTGTCTCTGCATCCCGGCGCTCTCCGCTGCCGCCGTACGCGATTGGCCATCCAGGACGGACGCAATCGCAAGACAGCGACGGGCTTGGGCAACACTCCGGCTCGACCGCGCCGCACGCCGAAGATCCTCGGCCGTCAGATCCAGGCGTGTGATCGCAAGGGTCATCGTACCGCTCCCGCCACTCAGCAGGACGCACAGAGTCACGCCAAACCCAGTCCGTCATTCAAAAAGGAGTCACGCCCGGCCGCCGTTGGTATTAGCCAGGAACCAGTAGGCCTCACCTCAGGCAGCGCAGATCTCTGGCGTCGAAGCCCTCGCCCAGCACGTCCTTGCTAGCACCTAGTAGCGCATCGGCGACAAACGGATAATGCCGCGGCAAGATCTGCAGGCCGACATGCTTTTGCGTGATGCGCTCCACGCGCGAGGCGAGCAGGCCCAAGTTCTCGATGTTGCGGGCGTAGACAACGATTGCCGCAGCCAAGGCCTTCGACTGCGATCCGGTCTCACTGTGATGCGATTGTTTGAACAGCTCCCGGCTCTCCGGGGTGCGGAACAGCCGCTCATACATGCGGTCGGTAATGGCTCGGCCGTAGGCATCCAGGGCTGGCACAGTCCCTTTGACGAGCTCAATCGTTTCCGTCGGTCAGGGCAGTCGGCATGATGATTCCACTCCGTGCTCTTCGCGTCTCGCAGCATCGGCCCGAGGTGTCCGTCACCATTCTGGTTCTTGGTCACAACATAGCCCGGGCGCTTCTCGTGCGGGGCATGACTCCTAGAAGAACCCGAGCTTCTTGGCCGAGTAGCTGACCAGCATGTTCTTGGTCTGCTGGTAGTGGTCGAGCATCATCTTGTGATTCTCGCGGCCGATGCCGGACTGCTTGTAGCCGCCGAAGGCCGCATGGGCCGGGTAGGCGTGATAGCAGTTCGTCCAGACGCGGCCCGCCTGGATCGCCCGGCCGAAGCGGTAGGCGCGGGTCCCGTCGCGGGTCCAGATGCCGGCGCCGAGGCCGTAGAGCGTGTCGTTGGCGATCGCGAGCGCCTCGGCATCGTCCTTGAAGGTCGTGACCGAGAGCACGGGCCCGAAGATCTCCTCCTGGAAGATCCGCATCTTGTTGTGGCCGCGGAACACGGTGGGCGTCATGTAGAAGCCCTCGGCGAAGTCGCCCTCGCGGGTACCGCGCTCACCGCCCGTCAGGCACTCGGCGCCCTCCTGGCGGCCGATATCGATGTAGGACAGGATCTTCTTGAGCTGCTCCGAGGAGGCCTGGGCGCCGATCATCGTGGTCGGGTCGAGGGGCGAGCCCTGTGTGATCGCCTCGACGCGCTTGATCGCCCGCTCCATGAAGCGGTCGTAGATCGACTCGTGCACCAGCGCGCGGCTCGGGCAGGTGCAGACCTCGCCCTGGTTGAGGGCGAACATCGTAAAGCCTTCGAGCGCCTTGTCGAAGAAGTCGTCGTCCTCCGCCGCCACGTCGGCGAAGAAGATGTTCGGCGACTTGCCGCCGAGCTCCAGCGTCACCGGGATCAGGTTCTGCGACGCGTACTGCATGATGAGGCGGCCGGTGGTCGTCTCACCCGTGAAGGCGATCTTGGCGATCCGGGGGCTCGACGCGAGCGGCTTGCCGGCCTCGAGGCCGAAGCCGTTGACGATGTTGAGCACGCCCGGGGGCAGGAGGTCGCCGACGAGCTCGAGGACGACCAGGATCGAGGCCGGGGTCTGCTCGGCGGGCTTGAGCACCACGCAGTTGCCGGCGGCGAGCGCCGGGGCCAGCTTCCACACCGCCATCAGGATGGGGAAGTTCCACGGGATGATCTGGCCGACGACGCCGAGCGGCTCGTGGAAGTGGTAGGCAACCGTGTCGTGGTCGATCTCGGAGATCGAACCCTCCTGCGCCCGCACGCAGCCGGCGAAGTAGCGGAAATGGTCGATGGCCAGCGGGATGTCGGCGTTGGTCGTCTCGCGGATCGGCTTGCCGTTGTCCCAGGTCTCGGCCAGCGCGATCAGGTCGAGGTTCTCCTCCATCCGGTCGGCGATGCGGCTGAGGATGCCGGCGCGCTCGGCCGGGGAAGTGCGGCCCCAGGCATCCTTGGCGGCATGCGCGGCGTCGAGGGCCTTGTCGATGTCGGCGGCGTCCGAGCGCGCGACCTCGCAGACGACCTTACCGGTGATCGGAGAGGTGTTCTCGAAGTAGCGGCCATTGACGGGGGCGACCCACTTGCCTCCGATGAAATTGTCGTAGCGGGCCGAGAAGGGCGACTTGACCTTGGCGTCGCCGAGGAATTCCGGCTTGTTCATTGGCGTTTCCTCAAGGTGGCTCTCTGTCCGCTCGGGCGGCTGCCACATCGCTCTGGACGAATTCTAACCGGCAAGGCCGCAGGACGCCCGGAGCAACTTCGACGACCGGCTATGCAAGGACGCACCGACTCTGAACCTTGCGGGCTCATGCCTGTGAGGCCCCTCGCAGCCTTCAGTTCGTCGGCGATATGCTCGCTCCGAAGCCTTGCTTGAACATCGCCGCGAAGGAATCCTGGATCTGCTGCTGATTCTGGGGAACGAGTGAAACCCAGCTTTTCATCAATCCCTCGGGCGAAAAGCGATCGATTTCCGCCAAAACTTTCTTCTCCACCTCGGCCATGACCGCTGCCTGCATCGGCTGAATATCCGGCAATCCAAGGAACTGCCGCGCCTCGAATGATGTGCAATCAACCTCGACAGTTACTTTCATAGCCTCATCTCCTTCTGACGGGGGCGGCCGGCAGCTGAGAATCAATCCGGCTCTGCACGACCTTTGCGGCCGCCGTGTAGTCACGATGGAAGAGCTTAAGGCATTAGCTGCACCGCAGGTAAAGCAAACCCGCTGACCCGCAATGCGAGAATGCATCAGAGATTGTTTGATCCGGCCGATAGGCTGTTCGCTTCTTCCCGGCGTTCGCGATGCACGGCAAATTTCTGCCCCGGCTAATTGTCTGGAGACGAGACCGTCGTTGGCGCCGCGGTGGGTGCCGCCCATCGGCGGAGACACTGAACCGGTCGACCAACGAGAGCCCGAGGAAGTCGCCCGGGAAGGCGAAGCCGGTGACCTGACGGCGTCCGTCTGGAAGGACGCGATACAGGCATAAAGCGCCAGAGGCGACGTTGTAGACCGAGCCCGCTGGTTCATCCTGACCGAAGAGGTTCTGCTTTGGGTTGAGCGCAATACGCCGGCTCAACGGCTCCAGCGCGTCGCGCTCTGCCAGCGGCAGGGCCGTATACGGACTGATGAGACGGAGCTTGGAGATGCGTCCGTCCGAGTAGCTGGAAGGGACGGGAATGGGGGGCTCGGTGGTTGGTGCAGCCGACGACGAACGTATCGATATGAGCTTGTCCTTCCAGCTGAAACGGCCTCGCCCGCTGGTCGGCGACCGAATGATCCCCGTCAAGTATGGGGACCGCCACCGTCAGGCCGCTCGCGGACCGGTCGTGAGGGGGAAACGCTACGCCTCGGATCCCGCGCGCATCAGGCCGCGGCAGCTGCGGCTGGTGCGAGGGCCACGTCGAGGTGAACCGGATTGTGCAACGTATTCGCGACCGGTGACCACAACACCGTGTGCTTGATCAGCGCCGCCAAGACTTTTCGCGATGCGTCCGCCTCAATGCTGACCGAAACTCGAACGGTCTCGAAGCCGATGGTCTTAGGGGTGAGATCCCCGCTCCCCCAGACCGAGGTCATGTTGATGTCGGCCTCGACGCACAGCTCCAGCGATCGGATTGGGATGCCTCGACTCAAGGCGTTGGCGTGGAGCCCGATGGATAGGCACGAGCCCAACGCGGCGAGCAGGGCTTCCGAGGCGTTCGGCGCGGTGCTGTCGCCGAGCAAGCCCTCAGGCTCGTCCTCCATCACAGGCTGTGGCGGCAAGTTCCGGATGTAATTCAGTTGGCTCAGTCGTCCCTGTGCGACCGTCCGGCACCGAAGGGTCCGGACAGCGGTCGGGTCCGCTTTACATTCGGCGATCACCGCCTGGAGTTCGCGTTTGTCGATGGGCACGGGAACCACGGCGGCAGGGTTTCTCGGTGATCGTGCCATGAAGTTACCTTCCCGCGGATAGCCGGTTCTGAAATTCTCAGGCCTCGAAGAAATGTATGCCGTGGTTATATCCGAGATTGAGTATAAGCTTCCCGGCGGAGAAATCGGTCACCAAAGTCGACGACGAGGAATGCAAAAACGGATGGCAGGCAGCGCATGCTTGACTGGGACGACCTGAGATTTTTCCTGGCGCTCTCCCGGCACGGTTCGCTCTCGGCCGCCGCCAAGGTGCTGCATGTCTCGCAATCGACCGTCGGGCGGCGCCTGAACTCGTTGGAGGCGACCCTCGGGGTGCGCCTGCTCAACCGCACGCCGGACGGCTACGTGCCAACGTTGGCTGGTGTCGACGTTCGCGAGAAGGCCGAACGCCTGGAGGCGGAGGCGATCGCCCTCGAACGCGACGTCACCGGCCGCGACATCCGCCTGCGCGGCCTGGTTCGGGTGACCTGTGCCGAGACGCTGGCCGCCCACATCCTCGCGCCGAGCTTCGCCAAGCTTCACGAGCAGCATCCCGACATCATGATCGAGCTCATTCCTAATCCGCGAGAGCTGAGCTTGGCGATGCGGGAGGCCGACATCTCCCTGCGCATGCGCCAGCCCGAGCAGCACGATCTCGTCGTGCGGCGTATCGGGGGCATCGCCTTCGGCATCTACGCGACACCGGATTACGTCCGGAACCATGGCGGTCTGGATGTCGATGACGGTTGCACCGGGCATCGTCTGATCACGCAGCTCGAAGACACGCAGGAGATGACCCAGTCCGCGTGGCTGACCGACCTGGCATCACGTGCCACCGTGGTTCTTCAGACCAGCAGCCACGAAGCCGCCGTGCTCGCGGCCGCCAGCGGAGGAGGCTTGGCATGCTTGGCACGCTTCCGCGGCGACGGGGAGGCTCGGTTGACGCGCCTTCCGGTACCGACCGAGCCACCCAGCGCCGACGTCCTGCTGCTGGTTCACAAGGACAACCGCGACACGCCGCGGATCCGGGTGGTACTGACCCACATCACGGAATGCATCCACGCGCTCACCGCGGTCCTCCAACCCGTCGAGGAGAGCGGGCAACCAGGCCGGGCCGTGACCGGGTGACAGAGCGCGGGCACGGCCGCCCTCGCGGATCAGTTTTCGCGCCGAAAGCCCTGCTTCCCACGTCACCTCGTTCAAGCTCCGCTCAAGGCCGATTTCCCGTTCGGCCACGACGTATCCATCTCTGCATAGCCAAATGTCGAAAATGCTTGGCCCGTGTACTGAGCCGAGACGTTAGTATGCCGTTCAGAAGATACGGTGACCGGTTTGCCAGTAGGGTCTTAGCGACGAAAGCATGCCGTGCGGACGACGTCCTTCTGCTCGGACGACTTGCTCGGGAGCAAGGTGCGCACACCGGACAACGTGCCGCTCGGCAGCGGCGGCGCCATCGTCATGGGACCTGAGGGCGGCAATATCGCCTACCTCCTCGTCGCTCGCGGTGGCGTCTTCGGCCGCGGACAACGCCACGTCGCGGTTCGTTGGGGCCAGTTCAAGGTCACGCCGAACCTGAACATCCTCGTCCTCGACACGAGCAAGGACGGCATGGATCGGGCCCCGCGGATCATCGAGGGCCGCTTCACGAAGGCGGAGCCGTCTGCCCAGCAGACCGCGAAGCCGGACGCCTATTCGAACGCCGACGCAAAGACCCGGCGGACGGACTGAGCCTCGCGTCGACCGACCGAAGGCCGCTGCCTTCCACGCTTAGAAGCACGATTGGAATTTGCCATGCGAACGATGCCAGTACTGACGACGAGTTTCCTCGTCCTATCGACGATGACCGCGGCCCAGGCGCAGCAGCCGGTCACTGCCCCCGTGAATGCCGCGTCAACGATGCGGGAGGCGGGGCGCGAGGCGAGCCAAGCTGCCGATGCGGCACGGGAGGCGGCCCGGCTCGCGATGCAGGCGTCGAAGGCGGCGGTGACGGATGCCCCGAAGCAATCCGCCGACACGATTGGCAAGCTCGCCACCGACGCCGCGGAGGCGGCGACACGCGCCGAGACCAAGATTGCCGAAGCCAACAGGGCGGCGGGCATGGCGGCGAACGCCTCGATGCGGAAGGCTGCGGATGCCGCGCGGAAATCCGTGGAAGCGACGCGATTGGCGGTGCAGACCTCCAAGGATGCCGCCGAGGTCTCGGTCCGTTCGAACGTGACCGCGATACGTCGGGCGGCATCGGCCGCGCGGGCCTCCATCGTCAAGGCCGCCACAGCCACCGCGAACGCCGCCCGCGCCGCCCGCGAGGCTGCCAGGACGACCTGGGATCGCGAAATGGCGCCGACGCAGGCCGGTAGCTGAGCGCCGTCGGACGGCGCTCGTCCGGATCAAGACCGCGAGGAAGACCGGTGATGTCGATGACCGAGATGGCATGGACCTGCGAGGAGGCCGCGCATCAGCATGACCGTGCGGCCGCCCACTACCGGCGTTCCGCCAGGCATCTCGCAAACGCTGAGCATACCGCCGCCCAGAAGGAGCGTGATCTGGCCCTGAGTCATTCCGAAATGGCCCGGATCGAGGAAGCTGCCCCTCAACCGGATGGCATCGTTCACGACCGGCGGTCCGCCGCCGAGGCAGCTTGGCACTTCATGGATTGAGGTCCGTGCTTCCGGTCCTCGCTTAACGAGGAATCCCTGATGGCAAACCCTATGTCTCCCGAGCGGCCCGACCCGACCTTTCCCGATCCATCGCCGGCGCACCCCCCGAACCCTGACCGGACACCGCTACCGGAACCTTCGGGCAGGCCCGATCATGAGCCAGACGAGGTCCCGCCTTCCAACGAACCTCTCGGCATTCCCTCCGGTGCACCACCGGAGATCGGATGACCTCGGGCGTGCCGATCCAGCTGCCGATCGGATCTTCGTCTGGGAAAAGAGGGCAATCACCTCATTCTCGGAGGAAGAGCCCGGCGTCCTGGCATCGAGACGTCGCGCGGCACCGCACTCGCCGGCGCATGTCGCGAGATCATGAAAAATAAATATGCCGTTTATTGTTATTTCGCACGCTACAAATCATTGCTGCATAAATGAGGCATGTTTCAGAAATTATCTCGAAGCTTGTGGAGGTCTGTGATGCCGATCGTCGGATACGCGGGTTGGCCACCGGTCATTGATGCGAACACGCGAAAACACGTTCGCTTTGCCATGTCGGATGGACAACGAATTATTCCATGTCGAATCTCGATCAACACACTGCGTGGCTGCTTCGGTGATAAGGATTCCGAGCCGATCGCTCTCTTCGCAAGTTTTCAATCCGAAATTGAGGATTTCGCCAGCGGTAAATTCGAGATCGACGGAATCATAAATGGTATCATCGAGATCAAAGAGTCCGATTTTAATTGAATTTTGTCACTCGTTCGGGAAATTTCCATGACAAGCCCCAGACTTACAGGAATTGAATTTAGCTGGTTCACCAAGTGCCAGATGCTGGCCTCGAACTACGAGCGGCATTGGGGCATGCAGCTGGAGCCCGAGGCTGGAACGCTGGTGGATATTCTGGCCGCCGATGCGCAAACGATCTTCACGGGGCCGCAATCTCTGCAACGTGTGGCAGCACGGCTCGTTCTCGCCGCAGACGCGATCTCATCGACAAAGGATGATGCAGATCTCGTTGCCAACAGGAGGCACGAGATAGATCGCGGGGCCGAAGCTCTACGATACATTTCAGAAAAGCTCGGCAATATCGCATCGGCATCAGCTTTGAAACACGAGACGTTGCACCTCGCACCTTGACCACGAGAGGCGACGGGGGTCCGGTGCACGATTGTACCACTCACGGTCAGTTAAATTGACTTATGGCCACCTCAACGGTTAGCGACGTGTTCAACTGCAATCCACACCAGCGCCGCAATAGTCATCCGCTTCAAAATGAGATCTGCGATGCGCGATATTCTGACCCCATTCGTTCAAGGGAACGACGAGCGGATCGCTCTCAGGACTTGCGAGCGCGTTGCCGATGCCCTCGGCTTCCTCCCGAGTGACTTCTGTGACGATCCGAAGGCCATCCGCGAACTCGACGACGCGCTGGAAATGCTTCGCCTCTGGGCTGCTCTCGGAGGCGGCAGCGGCCGAGAACGTGTGCTCGCCTGTGCTAAGGCAACCCTGACGTCCCAGGCCGACATGCCGCTAACGGGAATCTGAGCTCCGTTCGCGCTGCAGGACCGATCTTAACCCCACCCCTTGGACTCCGAGGTGGGGGACGAGGATGAGGTGTTGTCGCCTACGGGAAAGCGACGATCATCCTCTTGGCATCGGTCACCGTGTTTGCGCAGGTGCGCTGGGCGCCGCGACGGTCCTCGTTGACCGCGCGACGAATGAGGCTGCGTGCTTCGACGATAAGATCCGACGTCGGAATTACTCCGGCATCGCTGGCTATCTCGGCCGGAGCCGTCGCCAGCCCCCCCGCGGTGAGCCAAGCCGTACAATATGGCCAGGCTGGAGAAAGGCAATCTGGAACGCATCGGCGCAGGCGATGCGTCGTTCCATCGTGACGATCTCCTCGGCGTCGTCTCCTCGCGCCCTACATGCTTACGATGCTTGATTTTCAAACGATCGGGACGTTGTGCGAACGGGGCCTTATCTCGGAAGGCGAGGTGGACACGGCAGTCGAAGCCTTCCTGTCGGGCTCGGCCGCGAGCGTCTTCCTCTTCCGGGTAGGCTATCGACTGAACCTCGTCAAAGCGGTGCGCAGCCACCCGGGCGCCCAGGAATTTGTCGGTCGTCCCAACGTCGGAACCGGACTGAAGCGCCCCTTCGTGCGAGCCGCCATTCTTCAGGCGAGGCCGATGCCAGGATGAGCGGGCTGATCCGGATGGATCGATTGTCCACGACGGCCGGCGCAGACGCCAGATCTGCCGCGTGCTCGTCCTCAGGAACTGGCTATCTCTGCTCAGATATTCCGAGCGCTACCCCGGCAAGCAACGATGTCGAGGCGAAGAGCGGATGGCGGGGGATGCCGCACCGGACCTCGTCCAAGAAATGCTGGCAGCATCATATTCGCGGATCCGGTCGTCAAAATTGACGCGCGCAGCGAAAACGTCCCGCTGCTAACTGTGGCCGTCGGATCGCCGGTTGGCATTCGGACCGGTGCGCGGGCCACTAGGGCGTCTCTGCAAACTGCCTCATTCGTGCGAGCGCGTCAGCTATTTGCTTTCATCAAGCGTAATTAGCAATGGCTTCGCTCGGTCTTCCGAGCGCCGAGGGGGGTGAACTCGTAGGCTTCGTGTGACCGACCTGAGTTTGCAGAGACGCCCTAGTCCGACCTGCACGCGCACCGGCACTTCGTACCGTCGCCCCAGACGTCACATCCATGAAGCCGGCAACACGGAGGCGGTAATCCTGTACCGATGTCCGGAGATCCATATGCCCACGCACTACTGCCTCGATCCGACCGACCAATACGGCGAGGCTCAAGTCCTGGTGACATTCAAGAGGGAAGGTGGTGATGTGAAGCTGATCTCGGTGATCGATGCCGCGCACCACAACATCCTCTCCGACCTTGAAGAGATACAGCGACAGGATCTTCAGCATGAGATTTCCGAGGCGGTGCATCAGCCCGACTGCTTGCTTCAGCCGAGCCGACAGAGCGTGCGAAGTGCTCAAGGATAGGCGTGCCATGAACGCATATATGGGAGTCGTCGGGGTCAAGACCCGGAGCTACGTCGAACTCGTCACTGACATCGTCTCGGCATACGTCTCGAACAACCTGGTCCCCCCTGCCGAGGTGCCAAGCATGCTTACTGCCGCCCATGCAGCTCTCGCTGACCTGGACCGGAGCGGCACTGCCAGGAAGCCTTCCCCTGCCTCGATTCGCAAGTCCGTCACCCGCGAGGCGCTGATCAGTTTTGAGAACGGCAAGCCGTACAAGACTCTGAAGCGTCATCTCACGGCCTTTGGGCTCACCCCGCAATCCTACCGCCAGAAGTGGGGTCTACCGTGGGATTACCCGATGGCCGCTGCCAGCCACACAGCTCGGTGCTCGGCCTCCGCCAGGGGCCGGGTCCTGGGCCCAAAGCGGAGAACGGCACCGCCGAGGCTCTTTCTCGTAACCCCTACCATTCCGGACACGCCAGGACGCTATGGAATGACGAGGACCTTCGCAGCGGGAGACCCGGTCTGCTTGGCCGAACGAGACGCGGCCAAGTAGGCGCCTGCCGCGATACTCAAGCCGCGGCCCAGCGCAAGCCAGAAGATGCCTTGGCGACGGTCGCCTGACGCGAGCGCCAAAAGAGGGCTCCGATGACAGAGCACTCGACCATTCGGCGTGCGACGGCCGAGCTCCACGACACGTTCTTGCCGCCGGATGCATTCGTGCGCATGATCGTCGAGATGCAGGCGGAAACGAGGTTGCGCCCGTCGATGGATGTCGCGCTAGAGCGGGGCTCGTCCGATCGGAAGCTATGCTGGGTGGCCGAGGGTTGATGGGGCGAGGAGGCGGCCATGCCGACAACCTTGTCCGTCGATCTGCGCCAGCGCGTGGCGTCCGCAGTCTCAGCCGGGGCGGACCTGCCGGCAAGCTGCCGAGCGCGTCGGCGTGAGCCGGGCCAGCGCCAGCCGCCGGTCGCAGCAGAAGCGGTGCGTGGGCCACGTCGCGCCCAAGCCGCTGGGCGGCGACCAGCGCTCCCGCCACATCGAGGCTCATGCCGAGCTCATCTGGCAGACCTATGAGGCTCGCCCGCAGATCCTCCTGCGTGAGCTGCGCGAGGCTCTTCAGGCGCACGGGGTTGCGGTCAGCACCAGCAGCCTGTCGCGCTTCTTCGCCCGGCACCGGATCACGCGCAAAAGGGGGCGCTGCACGCAGCGGAGCAGGAGCGAGACGACGTAAGAGCGGCGCGTGAGGCGTGGTTTGAGGGCCAGCCCGCGCTCGATCCGGATCGTCTCGTGTTCCTGGACGAGACGGCGGCTAACACCAGCATGGTCCGCCGCTACGGCTGGGCAGAGCGCGGCGCGCGCTGCCGGATCGCGGCGCCCGCGGGCCACTGGAAAACCACCACGGTCATCGCCGGGCTGCGCACGAGCGGGCCGAGTGCGGTTGCGCTGCTGGACGGGCCTGTGACGGGCGAGCGCTTTCGCGCCTACGTGTCAGAGACGCTGGTCCCGACCCTGAGGCCGGGCGACACGCTCATCCTGGACAACCTCGGCGCCCACAAGGTGGCGGGCGTGCGCGAGGCGATCGAGGCAGCGGGGGCTCGGCTCTTGTACCTCCCACCGTACTCGCCTGAGTTCAACCCGATTGAACTTGCCTTCGCGAAGCTCAAAGCGCTCCTGCGCAGCGTGGCGGCCCGCACGGTCAGCGATCTCTGGGCGGCCATCCACAAGGCTTTCGCGCGCTTCTCGCCCGAGGAGTGCCGCAACGACTTCACAGCTGCCGGCTACGAGAATGGCGCTTGTTCTTCAAACTGATCGGGTCGCGCTCAAGTGATCAAAATCTGACGCTTGGTACCCACTCACGAGGTCCGCTCGGGATGAAGAGCCGAAGCTACATCCGCAGTGCTCTCAACCTCTGCAAGCACAATGGGTGGCGACGAACTCGGCAAGTTGGCCGGTGGTGAGGCGCTGCTCAGGGTGATCGCGCCTCAACGCGGCCAGCGGCATATCGGGCACTGCGGCCTCTTCCGGTTCCTGCACCAAGCTGAGACCACCGTGCGCCTTGATTGCGCGAAGGCCCTCAGCACCGTCGCCGTCCCCGCCGCTGAGCACGATCCCGATAACGCGCTCGCCGTAGGCTTCGGCCGCCGAGACGAACAGGGGGTCGGCAGCCGGGCGGGTGAAATGAAGCTTCGGGCCCTGATCCAGGCGGATCACGCCGAAGCGCAACCGCATGTGGTGGTCGGGCGGCGCAACGTAGATGCGTCCGGGCTTGATGACCTCACCGTGCCGAGCGAAGGCCGCCGGGAGGTTGCCGCGTGCAGCGAGGATGTCCGGCAAGTAGCCGCGGTTGGCGCCGATGTGCCGGACGATGAACACGGACGCGCGACAGGTGGCGGGCAGAGCCTTGATGATCTGCACCAGCGGATCGAAGCCACCGTTCGAGGCGGCGATGACGATGATGGCACCCATCGCATTGCGACAACCGCCGCAGCCGGTGCCAGTTCGTTGGCTTCAAGCTGAACGCTGAGATCGGTCGGAGTCGGCCCCTAGCCACGGGAGCGCGTCATTCGGCAGAGACGGAATTCCGAGCGAAACAAAAATGGCAATTCATGCGAGTCTGCTGCTCAGACGACTTCTATTACAATTAGACGAGCTAACGAATAAGTTTCCGAAATTGAGTTTTTGTTGGAGGCTTAACATGACTGCCCTCGCAATTTTGGCTATCGTCTGTGGCGTCTTGGATCTGACCCTCGAGCGGTTTTTCCGGTGGGTAAGCAACCGACTCGAAGCGGGTAAATGGCCCGAGGGCATAGAGCCCCTCGCCGGATTGACCTATTTGAATGGTTACCTTCAAATACTGACGCCGGCGGTTGCGATCCTCGTAGGAATAGCGATCCTCGTGAACGAGAGGTATTGATAAAGGGCAGCCACTTCAGGCTGCCGCGACTGGCGCAGGTTTGGCCTTCTCTCTGGATCCTCGCAGAACTGCCGCTGGTCGATCTGATCCTCCGCGAGGTCATCCTGACGCACGATGTACGGTGTTGCCGATCGCGGGGCGGTGCCTGCGGAGACTCGTTTGAGGCCGGCCTCACGTAGATCGGAAAGTTCGAAGGGCAGTCTCATGATAGCGCTTAGGCGCTGAGACACCGGGTTTTTGGGGCGCTCTTTGAACCTGCCCGAGCGGGTGTGCTAAAATCCTCGTTTATGCACTAAGGCAGTGCTGCCATGCTCAAGCGAGTGACAAGTGCGCAGCTACGCGCAGCGCGGGGGCTCTTGGCTTGGACCACGAGCGATCTCGCTCGGGCGTCTCAGGTGCCCGAAGAGACATTGGCGCTCATCGAATGCCAGGAAGACGCGGATGACCCGCACCTGCTCAACCGGGCCGTCTGCTCCTTGGAAACCGCGGGCGTGATCTTTCTCGACAACTGCGTGACGATTGAGGGCGGCCCTGGGGTGCGGCTCAGGCGGCAGGGTCCCTGTGACGAGGGCCTGCACCTCGGCGAACTCACCAGCGAGAACGACGGGTAGACGAGCGCGATCGCCGCCCTTCGTCGGCCGCGATCAGCGGCGGAGGCGCTGCGGTAACGCAAAACTGGACGTGGACACCACAATTCGGAGACAGCGCAGTGGCCATCCTCTCGGTGCTCCGACCGCGTCGCGCGGTCACCTCGCCAAAGCGCTCGCTCGTGAAGACCCTGACTTGGCGCATCATTGCCGAGGTGGACACGTTTGTGGTCAGCTATCTGGTCACCGGGAGTATGACGTGGTCCTTCGCCATCGTCGGCATCGAGAGCACGACCAAAACCGTGCTTTACTACCTGCATGAGCGCGCCTGGGGCAGAGTGCTTTGGGGTACCAGCTTTCTGCCGCTCGCGCCTGAGAGAGGCTCGTCGGCGCCGGCAGGCATTCTCGGCTCTAATCAACGCCGCCCGCCGACCTCATCGAGATGCTCGAGCAAGTCTGCTGGGTCTTCGTAGACGCGCACTGCGCCGGATCGCTCCAGCTCTTCCGTGCCGTACCCACCCGAGAGCAGCCCGACCCCAAGCCCACGACAGCGGCGTGCCGCCAGCATGTCCCAGATCGAGTCGCCTACGATGATCG
The DNA here is from genome assembly GCF_054611515.1 of Methylobacterium sp. CM6257. Taxonomy (NCBI): domain Bacteria; kingdom Pseudomonadati; phylum Pseudomonadota; class Alphaproteobacteria; order Hyphomicrobiales; family Methylobacteriaceae; genus Methylobacterium; species Methylobacterium sp. CM6257. Next base: position 1,837,376 of record NZ_CM137735.1, on the reverse strand, counting down.
CCGTTTCGATCGGCTTGCCGAGCCGATCCGCCGCGGCCAAGAACAGGTCAGGGTCGGGCTTGGCGTACTTGACCATGTCGCGCGTCACCACCGGCACCTGCTCGAGGTCGACGCCGAGAGCGTCGAGGTTGACCCGTGCCGTTTCCATCCGGCCGCTCGTGGCGATCGCCCACGGGATCCCGGCCTCGGTGAGGGTGCCGAGCAGGGCTTGTGCCCCCGGAAGGGGATAGATCTGCGAGGAGAGATGCCCGTACGCCTCGGCATGAAGACGGCCCAAGCGCGCGATGCGCTCCTCGCTGATCTCCTGCCCCGTCTCCCGCAGGAGCTGGTTCGTGAACAGGCCGCCGCTCATGCCGATCTTCCGGTGGATGCGCCAGACAGACAGAGCGATCTCCTCCGCGTCGAGCGCCTGCTTCCAGGCGAGCACATGCTGGTAGACGCTGTCGACGAGCGTGCCGTCCAAGTCGAACAGGAAGCAGGTTTCGATGCGCATCGGACGACCTCTCATGCCGCCGCGCGAACCGGCTCCGACGCGCGTTCCACGGCGGCAATAACCTGCTCGGGCGCGAGGTGCTGGATCATGTGGCCCATGCCGGGGACAACGATCAGTTCGCTGTCCGGCAACTCGCCGTGCAGCCGCTTCGACTGCCGGTCGACGTCGGCGATCTGATCGTCGCCACCGACGATGATCACGACCGGCAGCTTCAAGTCGCGGTAGTGCTTCTCAAGCTCGACGGTCACCGGCGTCATCAGCACGGCGTCCTCCGCGGAGGCGCGCAGCTGCGACGGGCGCAGCATCATGGCTTTCGGGAACTCGCGATCGAAGCGTTCTGTGACAGGGGCCGGAGCAAACATGGCCTTGATCATGGCGGGCTGCAGCGCCCGTCCGATTACGGGCGACACCGTGTGGCGCATCAGGTCGCCAAGGCCGGGGATCGCCGCCGGGGAGGATAGCATCACGTCGGCACGCAGCGTCGGATAGTAGTAACCGGATGCCAGGACGAGGCTGCGGACGAGCTGCGGGGCCTGAAGCGCGAGAGCGACCGCGACGAGCGCGCCCCACGAATGCCCGAGCACGACGGCCTGCGTGACGCCGAGCTGCTGCAGCGCTTTTTGGAACAGCGTCGCGTGGGCGCGCGGCGTCCACAGGCCGCGCGGGCGATCGCTGTAGCCGTAGCCGGGCCGGTCGATGATGATGACCCGGTGGCGCTTGGCGAGGTCGTCGACGATGCCGCTGACCAGGAAGTCCTGGATCATCATGCCGTTGCCATGGATCAGCACCAGGGCCGGGCCATGTCCGCGCTCGACGTAGTGCAGGCGCACCCCATCTACGGTCATGAACTCACCGATGGGCGGTGTTTGCCGCTCGGCTTCCCGCGTCTTGGCGACCGCGTAGAGCGCCGATGCGCCGAGGACTGCGGCTGACCCGAGCAGGGTCGGAACCAGCCAGCGGCCGGTGCTGGAACGTTGTGTCATGGTATGATCCTGCGTGTGATGGGGCATGCTCCTTGATCGGCGGGATCAATCTGAAGCGATGCGATCTGTTCAGCCTACGGCCTCAGCCCGGCGCTAGGCGGCGGTGAGGCGCTTGGTGTTGAAGGCCACGTGCTCGCGGTATCGCGACACGACGATTTCGAAGGAGCCACCAGTCACCAGCGTTCCGGCAGCCTCGATGGCAGCACCGATCTTTTCGGAGACCATCGACTGCATCTCGGCCTGTGCCTCAGCCCCGCCCCAGGCAATCCTGACAAGCCGAAGTTCGATCACGCGCTGCGATTCGATAGCGAGCATCATGGTGCTGAAGAAAGGGGTTAACATGGTCTACTCCGCACCGCGGGATGCGGCAGTCCTCGGGTCGTGCTTGCGGCAGTCGGCAGCCCCTATGGGAGCGCGCCGATTAGGCCCTTGGCTTCCGTCATCGTGTTCTCACACGCCCGCTGATGTCCGCGGCCATCCTCCTCGACCGCACGATGGAGCAGCCGGCGCGCGTCGGCGATGTGTGCACTCGTCGAGATCATCCTGACATCGCTCGGCTCCCCCTTAGGAGCGCTGGGCAGCGCCTTCGGTGAATTGCTGCTGCGAATCGTATGTCCGTCTTGGAGGCCAGCCACGTGGACCGCGCCGGCGCTGTCGAGGCGACGCGCGATCGTACCGATCTGCTCGGCGCAGGAGCTCGCTTGGACGGGAAGCTGCGTGAGGCCGAGCAGGAGGGCGGAAGCCCCCAGAGAGAGCGCGAGGCGCATGTGAGATCCTTTGTGCGGCGAACGATCAGCCGGAGTGCCATGGCAGGGCCGGCAGATCGCACGATCAGAGTGCGCAGCAGATCACCGCAGCGAACGGGTGGTCGCGGAGGATGCTGCACTGCAATATGCAAACATCGCTCAGAGCCGAACGATCCATCCTGGACGAAGAAAGATCTGGGGCAGGGTCCCGTATCGAGCGGCTGTGGCCAACGGGATCATTCGGATCCATGAGAACGGCGGCGGGGCCGGGATCCGGTTCCGGGAGCGAAAGAGTTCATCACAACGGCGAAGATTGGACGCTTCGCCTGGCACTCGATGCCGTGACCAGCTCATCATGGTTACGCTTCGACCGCTTGGACCCCGGCTGCCTTGAGTGGAGGCGCGCCGGTTGCCTGCGACAGGGGTGCGGCCTAAAGTTATTCTACAACCTCATCGAATCTGCACGGCATCGGATGTTTGGTATATAATTAATTTTATTACCATCCAGGGATGTTGTTATGAATTATGACATGGAAAGACTGTGCAGAGTAGTCGAAGACGTGGCCGTCCGCGAGGACGTCAAACTGACGGACTCGGGCACCTCTGAGGCCATCGTTCGCGCCGTGCTCACTGAGCTTAAGAAGCCGAGCAAAATGATGCTCGCCGCAGGCGATCCTGAGTATCATTTTCCGAGCATTGAAGGAGTTACCGAGCAATTTGCAGACATGATAGACTGCGTCCTAGCCGCGGATTGAACGACGGAAGCTCGGCGATAGCTCTATTGGAGCTATATCTTGGTCAGACTGGATCCGCCTCTGAGCCCTGCAGCTCGCTCTTGCCCTCTCACTGCGGTATGATAGCTGCCAAGCGAGGGACTGCCATGAAAACCAGCACCGACTTCATCGCATCACTCAAGCATGAGCATGCCCGTCTGGGCCGCCTGCTCGGCGTGATCGACAACGGCATTTGGTGGACGAAGGAAAAACCTGGCCTCGTAAAAGTCGAGGACCTGCAGGAGCAGTCCGAAACGATCAAGACCGCCATAGACAAAATCGAACGCGTCGTAGGCGAGATCGGAAGCTGATGCCCTGAACCAGAATGGCCTGCTGTGTCAGCTGCCGGTCGGTCCAGGCGTCGTTGGACCCCTCGATAGCGCCGCTGTCAGCGTCCGTTTGAAGAAGGGGCGCCATCCAGATTTTGGCTCATCCCACCGTTTGCTTGGGTCTTAGCCTGAACCGAGAGATCGACGCTGTCCGCTAACTCCGGCAGCGCTTCGAGGAGGGTGGCAGACACCGCGTCTCTTGTAAGACCTCGGCCATAGACATTCGCGATGATGGTCCAAAATTGCGGTCTCGTGCTCTCCGGGATCTCAGCAAGGCGCTTGTCGATCATATCGCGTGCAAGCTTAGCAAGCTCCTCAACTTCTTCAGGTAAAATCTCGAGCGCGCCGGCCATTGCAGGGTCCTCGTTGTGACCGAACATGCGAAACGCAGTCCCAGGGTCCGTCCCCGAGTCGATCAGGCCTAAGGTGTTCGTGGGAGCCATCGACAAGGGCTTCCTGGCCAGGGCGGTTTGGGTAGACGGCGCTGTGCCATTGCCGTCCGGCATCTCCATCGGTCTTCAGGGATGCCGCACGCTCCAAAGGATCGAGACTAAGCCGACGAAGCACGCGACAAGGCCGAGCATGCCGATGAGAGCGACCATGTCCGGCACGCCTTCAAGCCCTTGGATCCCTACGGTGATCGGCATCGCGCCCTCCTATGATCCGTGATGCAGCGAGCATCTCCTCCACGCTGTGATGCCCATCTCAGTCCTGGGCACCATTCACCGCCGCCGTTGCGACGTAACGGGCGCGAAACCGGCCAAAGCCGGAGGCCGGCCAGCTGTCCCGTGCTAGTCTGCTCTATGACCGGACGGACTCTCGTCCATCGGCCAAAATGGCAGACCTGTTCGGGATCGCCCCGTTGAGCGGCGTCGGCTCTTCTTCTTTGGCAGATGCCAGACCGGCCAGAACCAGCGCAGAGGCCGGGTTCATAGCCTCGACCATGGTCGTCGGGATCAAGATCGTCGATCCTCGCTCCTTGGTCGTCTCGTAGATGATGTTCATAGCCCGCAACTGCAGGGCGATTGGGTACTGCGCGTAGGTCTTGGCCGCCGCGACAAACCGACTGGCGACCTCGTCTTCGGCGGATCCGAGGATGATGCGGGCCTGCTTCTCCCGTTCGGCCTGCGCTTGGCGGGACATGGCATCCTGAAGCGCAACGGGGATCGCTACGTCCCGAACTTCGACCGAGGTAATCGCGATGCCCCACGCCGCCGTTTTGAGGGCGATCTCCGAGCGCAATTCCTCATCGGCCGCCTTGCGATCCGAGAGTAGGTCCGCAAGCATCGATGAGCCGATCATCTCGCGCAGCGATGTCTGCGCGACCCGGTCGATCGCTTGGCGGTAGTTTGTGATCTTCAAGGCCGCTGCTTCGGCATCGTGTACGTGCCAGAAGATGATCGCGTCCACGTTCACCGGCACGGTGTCGCGTGTGAGTGCCTGCTCCGCGTTGAAGGCCGTCGTCTGGATGCGTTCGTCGATCACGGCGGTCACCCGGTCGAAGACGGGAAGGATCAGGAACTAGCCGGGACCGCGGACACCCTGCAGCTTGCCTGCGCGCAGGATCACGAACTTCTCCCAGGCGTTGGCTACTTTGAGAGAGAGCGCGACGAGCATAGCCGCCCCGAGGAATAGGCCGGCGAAGAGTTCGGCCAACCAGCCGGGCCTCAATGTGTCAAACGCGCCTATCGCCAGCCCGCAGAACAAGAGGGCCGCGACCAGCATGGCGGTAATCGGGTTCACGGTCGCAACTCCTGGCAGCTCATCATGCAACGGGCGAGCTACCCTCTGGTGGAACACGCGGCCGTGAATAAGGATCAAGTCCGTTTTCGCGTTATGGCTATGCGTTTTTGCATGACCGCCAGCCGTTTTCAGTCAAATCGAACCCTTCCGATTGCATGCGTATCTTATTGAATATGTCATACGCGAAGCTTGAGCGGCGCTCTCCGGACGAACAGTTCGAGGTCGCAACACGAATGCCTTGACTCCATCAAAGCGTACAGCACGCAGCGTCAATTCCGCCGCGCTGGAAAGAAGTTAGGGACGAACGCGCCGTGCGCTCGGCACTCTAAACATATCGAGATAATTGAGCCCGGTTCAAAATGAGGCCGGCTAGACGTTACGACCGAAAAGATTTTTCTTCCTTGCTTCTCTCTCTCGAAAATAAAAACTGCCGCTTATGGTTCGATTCATTCGCCGGTTAGTTATCAAAGAAGGACAGATTTTCCCGAAGCCTGCTGAAGACAGCGGAGGCTTGCCATGTCGATCGTCGGTTACCCGGGCTGGCCCCCGGTCATTGATGCGGGCACGCGAGAGCACGTTCGTTTTGCAATGTCCGACGGGCGCAGGCTCATCCACTGTCGCATATCATTTGGTACCCTGCGCGACTGCTTCGGCGAGGCAAATTCCGAACCGATGGACCTGTTTGACAGCTGCCAGAGCGAAATCGAGGACGCGGCCAGCAGGAAGTACGCCGGCGCCGACGTCAATAACGGGCTTATCGAACTGGAGGAAAAGGATTTTGGCTGAATTGTTGACTCTACGGGATGGAAGGATCCGAAATGTTCTCTCTTTTCGAGTTCTCTGCCGCAGCTGCCGTGATCATCAGCACGCCGGCTCTCGCGCAAATTGTCGCCGTTCCGCCGATTGGCTCGGACGACGGCATGTCGAACATGCCGAAAACCAGTGCGACAGTCCCGGACCGAGTTAGAACGCTCGATCTGAATGCCCCGGGCGGTATGCGCGTACGCAGTGATCTGGCGGATAAACCGGGGCCACGCCATCCCACCTTTATGTTGAAGGAGCGCTTCTGAGACGCGCCGGCAGCTCCGTGGAGCAAGGATCCTGGCACAAGCGCCACTGTCGCGATCGGGCGACCAGAGAACTACGGCAGCATTTACCCGACGGTTTATCAGTCCATGCAGATATTTGACCCCTCCCTGGCTTTTATAGCGATACTCGCTGGAGGTTGCTTGCTTCTCTTCGCCACGCGCCTTTACCAACGCACGGTGACTGCGGCACTGCTTATTATCGCGGCGGTCCTGTGCGTTACGATCTTAGGCGCTGTTTTGGGTGGGGTACACGCGTCTTAAGCAGCTGCGGACTGAGAAAAGCGCGCCGTCAACCCCACAGTGACGCAGGAGATGCGCAGGTGAGGTTCTACGCCCGGCCTGCGGCGGGGCGGGTACACTCATGCGACCACCCCGATCGTGTGTTCGCAGGGTCCCATTTGCGATGATCCCGAGACTGACGATCTTCGGAGCAGCAGAGCTGCACACTCTGACGCTCCTCGGACATGAGGAAAGTAATTTATTTTGATCTGGCGGCGGAGTAGGGATTTTAGCGCGCCGCGCACCGCAACGAAACCCAACGTCAAGACTTTTCATCATGCGAGGTCGCGCCCGCCTCTACGAAGAGCAGCGCCGGTCCCATTTGAGGAGCGATGTCGATGCCTCCCCCCGGAACACCAGATGTCCCGCCCTGGGTGCCCTCCCCGCTTCATGTGCGGACCGAGCTCGGCTTTGTCGCAAGAGCGCCCAGCAGCGACAATCCGATGCTTGACGGCCTATCCTGCTGGGCAGCACTCTTTATCGAGCCCTGGCTTGAGGGCATTGAAGGGGCCGAGCTAGGTTCGGCACATTGGTTGTGTGAGACAGCCAACGCCATGAGTGAGTGCTTACACGACTGGCTGGTGCCAACACCATCGCTCGACCATGCGATTGATGCGGCCCTGGATGCATCACGTGCTCTATCGGTCTCGTTATTGGTCGAAAGAGAGGCCAACGTTGAAGCTGCCAGGAAGCAAGCTTGTTCTACTATCATTAAGCTCATAGATATCCTTCGTACTGCGACCCCGCGAGAGGCAAAGTTCAGCGCCCATTCTGTGGGCTGAAGGCGAAGAGCAATGCCGCAAGGATACTTGTGCTGATATTTCGCGAAGCTTTGCGTTAAATATCGGAAGAGGACATTTCTGCATCCGCTCACTCGCGTCAGATGTAACATTGGATCGCTGGTACGGCGCGCCCGTAGATTCGCACGGCGCGAACCTCGTGCTCGACGGAAGGCGACTGATCTCAGCTTAGGTCCGGTCTTCTGCGCGTTCTGCGGATGTTCCTCCGGCAGTACGAGCGCAGCCCGAGGTACGGCGGGCTCATCCCTCAGTGGACACCCTCGTCCGTCAGCGTGTGCATTCCTTGGCGGCAATTTCCCTGAATGACGCAGATCGTCATGCCGCTCGGTCGCAGGGAGGGCGCGGAGAGCCACTCGACTCCGCGCCACGTCTCATAGCCCTGCCCGCCGTTGCGCGTTCTTGATGCCGAAAAGGTCAGCCGCATGCCTCGGCACGAGCTTCATTGCGACATCTCCCCTGCCCCCGTCGAGGACACGGCCGCGAGTCGGACGCCGATTCAAATCTCGGCGAGCCGGGTGTTACGCCCCGCTATCTGGGTCCGGCTGCTTCCATGGCCGAAAGAAGGGTGCTGGGGGTTCCGCTCCGCTCGATGCTCGATCTGCCACCCCGTTTGACTTCGCCAGCAGGGCTGTGATCCGATGCAGTTCTTCCTTCGCAAGTGGGATCGCGTCTTCAAGGGATTGGCTGCGAACCCGCAACGCGATCTCACAATGCGCGTCGAGGCTCTCCCACCAGAGGCCAAATCGGATTTTCGCGCCGACGTCTGGCGCCCGTATTTCGACCATCTCAGCGGAGAGCATGCTGATGATCGGCGTAGCTTCGTCGGACATGTCTTAAGCTCCATCGGTCGGCTCGCACCTCCGATGCTGAGGCTGCGCGGGTCGGGTGTCCACCGGACGCTCCGGCCCGCGTCCGCTATTTCGGCGGGTGCGCCGCGCACCAGCCGTCCCGAGGCTTACGGGGGCATTTTCTCCAAGAGGAACTTGCGGGGGCGCTCGCGCTTCGGCCACTTTCGGCAGCGCTGTCCCCCGCCGTGAGTTTCTGGGCGACCATGAGGCTGACTGGGCAATGTCCCTCCTCACCCTCGTCCTGTTCGTCCTACTCCTGGTTATTGTTGCTGGTGGTGACTTCCTAATGGGGGAGCCCTCCGCCAAGAGAGCTGCAGCCTGGACACGCTCCTGTTTGTTCTGATCACCGTGCTTCTGCTCATCCGCAGGCACTTATGAAGCGAGATCGCAAGTTCACGATCTTGGCTACTGCTGACAAAGGCACAAGCCACGCAGCATCGCTCCAGCGTCACATTCTCTGGAGCGCTTTAAGCGGGATGGTCACACCAACAGCTGCCGAGTGACGGGTCCTACTTCCGATTGGCCGATCTGATCGCTGCGCTGACCATGTCCTTTGTGGACGGCGCTGCTGCAATCGCCTTCGGCACCGGCTTCTTCGGCTTTTTAGCTTCGCGGTTTCCGTGCTTCTTCTCCGAGGCCATCATTACCTCCCTATGTCGTGAATGCAGGATCGCACATTTTCGCGCCTCGGCAGCATGAAAAGATGGCTCTCGCCGAAAGCCAACCAAGGCGGGCTGGGAGGGGAGTAGCCGGGGCTGCGGTTGAGCTGGGCGGTAGCGCAGTGCTAGCGCAGCACCCTGGCATCCCCTGCCCGATCAATGACTTAGCCGTGCTCACGCTCAGATCGGGATCATCTGCGCGTTGTTTGCCGGGCTCGTTCCGCTCTCACCCTACCTGTATGGACTTGCTCCGGAAAAGTGGAGAGCTCTTTTCCTGAAGGAGGAGGGTTCCGATGGCAGACCGGAAGCAAACCTTTACCCTTGAGTTTCGTGCTGAGGCGGTCCGGCTGGCGCAGACGAGCGGGCGGTCCCGCCGCGAGGTCGCCGCCGATCTCGGCGTCGGGCTCTCGACACTGCGCAACTGGATCGACGGGCAGCGTGAGCGAGAGATGGATAACCCGCCAGCCGACCGTCAGGAGGACATGGCTGCCGAGCTCAAGCGCCTGCGCCGCGAGAACGAGGTGCTGCGCCAGGAACGGGAGATCCTGAAGCGGGCCACGGCTTTTTTCGCCAAGGAGGGAAGTCGATGAGGTTCCGCCTCGTCGATGCGGCGAAGAAGGACTTCCCGGTCGCGCGCTTGTGCAAGGTTCTCGACGTCAGCCCGAGCGGCTACTTTGCCTGGAAGAACCGTCCGGCCTCGGCACGGCAGCGCGAAGACCCCGTGCTGCTTGCCCATGTTCGCTCCGCCTTCACGCTCTCGCACGAGACCTATGGCAGCCCCCGCATGACGCACGAGCTGCGCGAGCGGGGCCTGGCGGCAGGCCGGCGGCGCGTGGCCCGGCTGATGCGGGAGAACGGGCTCAAGGCCCGCCAGCCGCGCCGCTTCCGGCGCACGACGGACAGCGGCCACGCCTTCCCGATCGCGCCCAACCACCTCGACCAGGACTTCACGGCGGCTGGGCCGGATCGGAAGTGGGGGAGCGATATCTCCTACATCTGGACGCGGGAGGGCTGGCTGTACCTGGCGGTGGTCCTCGACCTGTACTCCCGACGGGTCGTAGGCTGGGCGACGGGCGACCGGCTTCACAAGGAACTCGCGCTGACCGCGGTGCGACGCGCGCTCGTCGTTCGGCAGCCAGGGCCAGGTTTACTGCATCATTCCGACCGCGGCAGTCAGTATTGTTCGAACGATTATCAGACAGAACTACGAAGGAATAGTGCCGTGAGCTCGATGTCCGGCAAGGGGAATTGTTATGACAACGCGATGGTCGAGACGTTCTTCAAGACGCTGAAGAGCGAGCTGGTCTGGCGCACCGCGTTCCAGACGCGAGCCGAGGCCATCGTCGCGCTGGCCCGATACATCGATGGCTTCTACAATCCCCGACGCCGTCACTCGGCGCTCGGCTTCATCAGCCCCACCCAATTCGAGAGGGGCATCGCCCACCAAACCGCTCTCCACTAAAGCGAGGCAAGTCCAACAACCCACCTGCGCGGCAAAAGCACAAAGCCCCGCTTGGCCTCGGGCGCCTTGACCACCTCCAGATCGATCCCGTGCGCGCGGGCCGCGGCCGCAGGCTTGTCGCCGGTGTAGCCCTGATCGACGAAGCCCTTCTCCACGTGGCCGTCCGTCTCCGCCTGCACGGCCGCACTCAGCCGCCCGACCTCGCCTCTGTCGTCAGCGTCGGCCGGGGTCACGTGCAGGGCCACCACGTGCCCGGGCGTGTCGACCGCCAGATGCACCTTCGAGCCCTTCTTGCGCTTGGCCCCGTCGTAGCCCGCCCGCTCACCGCTCTCCGGCGTGGACCGCAGCGTGCGGCTGTCTAGGATCACCGCAGACGGCTCCGGCTCGCGCGCCGCTGCCATCCGCAGCACCGCCCGCAGGTCGCCCGCCACATCGGCAAAGCACTCTGCCGAAAGCCAGCGCTGGGTCTGCTGGTAGACGGCCGCCCAAGGCGGCAGGTCGTGAGGCATGAACCGCCACGGTGCCCCCGTGCGCACGATGTAGCGCAGGCCGTTGAACACCTCGCGCAGCTCGTGATCGCGCTGCCCCGAACTCTCCCGCAGAAGCGCCAGATAGGGCGCCACGAGCGCCCACTCTTCATCGCTGACGTCGGACGGGTAGGCGGCGCGTTCCAAGCTCATCCTTCGGAAACACACAGCCGCATCAGCGGTTCATAACACGCTCTAGCCCCGTTCCGCCGCCAGACGAAGGGTTCGCGCGGCAACGCCGACGCGGGTGGCAGCTTGGGTCAGGTTCAACCAAGGCTCCTCTCCCGCCGCGGCCTCGCGGAACACCGGGATGCGGCACTGCGAGCGCAATGCGGTGACGCGCTCGCGCGTGAAGCGGTTGCCGTGCCCCGTCCTCACGCCGTTGCGGTTGAGTACGCCCGCGATCACGTCGTCGCGCGCGATGAGCGCCAGTGTGCGCACCGCTTCGATCACGTCGGCGGGCGTGCTGGTGCGCTGACCGCGTCGCCGACGCGGCAGGCGATGCTCGGTGTGGGCGCCGCCGACCCAATGCAAGGTGAGCACGATCTCGGCCCGTACCTCGTCGAGGTCGGCGATCGCCTCGTGGATGAGGGTGCGCACGATCCGCTTCTTGAGCCGCGCATCCGTCGTGGGCGCTGACCAGACGCCCTGCAGGTCCGCGGCGAGCGTCTCCAACGCGATTGGAGGAAGGGCGGGTCGGGGGGCGACCGCGTCGTGCTCGGCAACGCGCGTCTCGCAGGCGCCGACCCGGGACAGAGCCCGGTTCCAGCGCGCTTCGAGTTCGCCGGTCACCAGGCGGTTCTCGGGATCGGCGGCGTCGTACTGGCGGAAGGCGCGGTCGGCCGTATAGCGCGCCGCCTCCAGGTCGCGCACCATCGCCTCACGTGCCTCGTCGCGGCGCATGCTCGCCTGCGACTCGGCTGCCCGCGCCGCCTCGATGGCGCCGGGCTGCACCACCGACAGGAGGGCCGCCTCGACGACGTCATCGACACGCAGGCCGCCGAAGGCGATGCAGTTCGGCTCCCCGTAGTCGATCCGCCCGCGGACGCAGGCGTAGCGCGGGATCTGCCCCTTGGCCCCGGTGTACTGGACGCTCAGCTTGCATCCGCAGCGCCGGCAGCGCAGCAGACCGGAGAGCAGGGCCGAGCCGAGCTTGGGCGCGCCACGGGAACTCGTCGGGACGTTCTCGCTTACCATCACCCGGATCGCCTCCGCCCGCTCCCACGTGGCGTAACCCTCATGCGCGCCTGGCTTCAACGCCAGCCAATCCGAGCGCGGCGTGCGCCGGGCCCGCGAATGACGTCTTGCCCGCCCCGTCGCAGCCGTCGACTTCGACGAGGCAACGTTCTCGGGCGGGGTAGCCGATGCCGTTAATCGGCCGGATCGGGCTCGTTGAGCTCTTCGAGTGCGTACTGGAGGGCGGCAATGGCGCGCCGCCGTTCGATCGGGTCGGAGGGGATGAGCAAGCAGACACCCTCGTCCGGCCCAACGATCGGGATCGACACGAGAGTCGAGCCGTTGTGGTCGGTGACCGTGACGATGACGGGTTGTTCGGGTGCGGGGCCGCGCCCGCCGTGCGGGAAGGAGACGATGTTGGACATGGCGCTACCGTAGCCAGGGCGTCGGGGCCGGAAGAGCAAAGCGCTAGGGCTCGCGCTTCGGTGGCAGCAGCACGATACACGGTCGACAACGACCACGTGCGCGACGACCTGCGCAATATGCCCGCCCGGCAGATCGAGCCGCATGGCCGGTTGCGGACCTAGCGCGACATGCCGTTGAGCCATGCCGAGGACGCCCTAGTCGCGTGGCTTCTCTGCCTGTGCTAAGGTCAATCTCAGCCCGCCCTCCTGTCGAGCTGACGGAGGGCGCTGCGATGCGGTTCGATCGCCAGACGGGCAGCGATTGGATCGCGGACCCAGGCGAGCTTGCAGCCAAGCTCGGCATCACACTCCGGCTGCTGCAAGACGAGATGCACCTTGGCCTCGTTCGCACGCGGGTTGAGACAGGGCACGGCCGGAACGAAGGACGGGCTCGCGTTACGGTCCAATGCCGTGAGGCCGCATGGCGGGGCGTCTTCGACGCACAAGGGCGCCTGATCAACGAGTGCCGTCTTTCAGCAGATCAACCGCCCGATGGCGTGATCTGGTAGGCCAAATTCCCGAGGAGCGTGCTCATGACGGTGGAAGTCAGCCGCACAAAGCTCGCGCAGGCCGCTCTCGACGCTTACATCTCTGCCGAGGGCGCGGGCCGGCGCTTGGAGGATGACGTACCCTCCTGCGCAATCATTGACCTGATCACCGATCTGCTCCTGCTGGCGCATCAGCGAAGCCGCGATCCGCTCTCCATTATTCGGAAGGCCGAAAAGCACCTGCTGGCCGAGGTTGCGGCGCGAGAGTGAACCCAGTTCGTATTAGGGTCTGGGCAAGAGGCTGGTGCTTATGGCTTCGGCCAATCGCTCGGCAGACGTACCGGGCGGAAAGAAGCCGAGATACTCGCCGTTGCGGCCGATTAGGTAGAAGAAGGCAGAGTGGTTGATGGTGTAGTCGGTCCTGTCGGCGCGCTCCACCTTTTCGAAATACACCCGATAAGACCGCGCAGCCGCCTGGACCGCCCTTTGGTCGCCAGTCAGGCCGACGAGGCGCGGGTGGAACATCGGCATATAATCCTTGAGATGTGCAGGCGTGTCACGCTCCGGATCGACGGTGATGAAGATCGGCTGCACCAGCTCTCCGGCCGGGCCCAGCCGGTCGACCGCCATGGCCATCTGCTGCAGATCGGTCGGGCAGATGTCAGGGCAGTACGTGAAGCCGAAATAGACCAGCATCAGCTTGCCACGGAAATCCGCGTCCGTGCGCGATCGGCCGTCCTGGTCGACAAGCGCGAAGGGCCCCCCGATCGGCTCGCGGTTCCACATCACCACGTCCATCAGCTCGGCGGCGGAGCGTTCGGGCGAACTGGCGAGCCCTGAGGTCTCCACCCCGAGAAGCAGGAGGGCCCCGAGCAGGATCCGCTTTCTCATGCGTTATAACCGCTACGCGCTGAAGACGAGCCGGCTGCCCGTCGAGGTCTGGATGACGTTGCTCGGCATCTGCATGCGTGCCTCAAGCAGGAAGTTGAGCCCGCTGCAATGCATCGGGACGACTACGTCGGGCTCCAGCTTCTTAATCTCGCCGACGACCTGCTTGAGGTAGTCGGCTGGCGCCGGCCCGAGATGAAAGCCGCCGACAATCGCGTGGACCTTCTGGACACCGGACACCTCTTGGGCCTGCCGCACGGAATTGACAATGCCGACATGGCCGCAGGACGAGATCACCACCAGGCCCTTGCCGCGGATGTTAAAGCAGGTGGCGTGCTCATGGACGTGCTCGTCCGGCACGGCCTTCCCCTGCAGCTCGGCCGCCGTGTAGTGGCCGTAATCGCAGCTGGCCGCCTGCGGCGTGTAATCGACGAAGCCGTTCGGCAGCACATGCTCGATGCTGCTGCGCTTGATCTTGCCAGTTGTGAAAGCATGACCGGCGATGACGGTCGGGGTTTCGCACAGCACGGTCGTCACCTTCTGCGCGTCGATGTCGCCGCGGCTCAGCGTGCCGCCTTCCCCGAGCTGCGCCGCGTCGGTGCGGCGGAGCCGGTGACAGAAATTGTCCTCACCCCCAGCATAGAGCTTGATGTCCGGAGGTAGAGCGCTGCGATATTTCTGCAGGAAGCCGATCAGGCCGCCGTAGTGGTCGATATGGCCGTGGCTGACGATCAGCGCCTGGATCCTGCTTGGGTCGACCTTCAGGAGGCCAATGTTATTGGCGAGCGCCTCGGCGGTGTAGCCGAAATCGAGCATGACGGCACGCTGCTCCTGCTCGCGCTGCGACTCAAGGAAGAGCGACAGCCCCCATTGGTTATGTAAAACATTGCGAGCGTCAGCGCTGCGCCCAGCCCCAGGCGCCTCGTGGACCACACCATTGACCGTACTGCCACGCAGGAACTGATCGTGCGCTTGGTCAATGAGGACGCGCATGGACAGCTTGTCGATCGTCGGAACCTCGATCGGTGCTGCCGAAGCGATCTCCACGCAGCTGAAACCGGCAACGCCCGCGCCAGCCATGGCTGCCGATGCCTTGAGGAAATCGCGACGGGGCATGAAGGTCGTCATGGGACCCTCCGAGTGTCTGACGGGGATGGGGCCGCCGACCATCCTAGAACTTACACCACTTCAAGCTCTCTTCCGACGTCATTCTCTCAAGAGCGGACCTTCCGCTTAGGGCCAGGATCGGTCAGGATCCTGCATCAGGATGCCCGAAAGCGGACGTGGGCGCGCCGAGGAATGGCCGGGGTATGCTGGGGAAATTTCAGCGCTTCGGTCCAGCTTGCCGAAAGGCAATCTGCTCATCGATGGTTTGGAATGCTTCCTCACGCCCCCAAATCTTTGAAAATAAAACCTGCCGTTTACGGCTCCATCCGCGGTTTCGGTTCGTTGATCAAGAAAGAGATTGCGTCGGGGG
Source organism: Methylobacterium sp. CM6257 (assembly GCF_054611515.1). NCBI lineage: Bacteria > Pseudomonadati > Pseudomonadota > Alphaproteobacteria > Hyphomicrobiales > Methylobacteriaceae > Methylobacterium > Methylobacterium sp. CM6257. Next base: position 1,822,153 of record NZ_CM137735.1, on the reverse strand, counting down.
AGGGCTGCTGAAAACCGTAGGGGCATGCCATGCCAATTGTCGGTTATCCAGGCTGGCCGCCGGTCATCGATGCGAACACGCGAGAGCACGTCCGTTTCTCAATGTCGGATGGGCGAAGGCTTGTCCCCTGCCGCATATCCATCGGTACCCTGCGAGACTGCTTCGGCGACGAGAATTCCGAGCCAATCGACTTGTTCGAAAGTTGCCAAACCGAGATTGAGGACGCCGCCAGCAAAAAGTACGAAGCTGGCGGCGTTATCAACGGGATTATCGAGCTTGAAGAGCCTGATTTTACTTGATCATGATCAAAGCGTGCGGGTAATCAGCCATGGCTAGTCCACGACTTACCGGCCTCGAGTTCATTTGGTTCACCAAGTGCCAGATGCTGGCCTCGCACTACGAACAGCATTGGGGCATGCAGCTTGAGCCCGAGATTGTAACGCTGGTGGCTGGGATCGCCGCTGACGCGCGAACGAGCTTCACTGGGCCACAATCGCTGCGACGGGTTGCGGAGCGACTCGTTATAGCTGCAGGCGCGCTCACGTCGGCAAAGGATGACCAATTCATAAGTGCAAACAGGCGGCAGGAGATAGACCGCTGTGTCGTAGCCTTACGGACCATTGCAGAAAGGCTAGTCAGCGTCGCGGCTGCTGTAGAGACATGGAAGCATTCTTCAGGGCGTTCCCCGGAGGCTCATTCCTCTCAGCCAGCGTTGCCACCTGCGCTTTGATGACGAGCGGGGCTGCCGAGGCGACGGCCTCCCATGGCAAAATTGAAGCACACATAGTGGGGGGCTCTCCGCTACGAATCTTCTTACGCTGTCCTACATACGTCCGATGATCGTCTTCAAGCAGAACCCGCACAAGCTACAGGTCACACCTTCACGGACAGAGCTGGGCCGTTTCGGTTGGTCGATCACGCGAGATGACGTGGTGGTACGCCAGTCGGCTCGGTCGTTTGGCTCGCATGGCGCCTCCGAGGCGGATGGCGATACGGCATTCCGCGAGGTCACAGCGCGCTGGCAGAACGCTCGTTAGGTGCTGCCTACGCACGCAGGCAGCGGGCCTGGACCGTCATAGTCATAGGGCTCGCGCGTGGCCGGGAAGAAGCTCGATTGCTTGCGCCGTCGCTTGAGACAGACGGACCTCGGTCAGCGTGACGTCCGCGCCCTCCTTCACAGCGTCCTTGACGATCTGCACCCCGCGATCAGGATCATCGGCGATGACCGCGTAGAACAGCGTGAACAGGCACTCCGGGGCGTTCTCGTCCGGGAGGGCGACCTTCACGATGAAGGCGGTCTGATTGGGCTCTATCATCGACGGAGCCTACACCCTACGGCGATTGCAACGAAGGGGTGTCTGGACCGGTAAGGCTAATGACAGCCACTTCGTAGTGGCGGCGACGTGCTCACGGTAACGGGCGATGACCTTCACGGGTGCCCTGTCGGCGCAGCACAGGTGTTCGCACTCACCGACGCCCCCGCCTCCGCTCTCCGGTTTCATCGCTCGCTCGACGGCCTCCATGGCGCTCTCATACGCCTTCTGCGATGCGGACGATCGGGCCGCTCGATCAGCTTGCTGCTCCGGCGGATCGCCCACTGGAAGTGCCCATCCGGCTTGGGAAGTGGCGAGACCTCGATGGAGTAGGGATGGGAGACTTTGTTGGCAGTCGGCACGCTATGCCAGGCACCACGCGATCACGCTACAGCCAAAGCGGCACCCTCAATCTCGCCGACAAACCCGGGATGTGCGCGCCCCCCGAGCGCCGCCTCATACGCCCGTGCCGCCGGCGTAAGCTTTGCGCCCAAGAGGCGAGCGCGGCCTCGAACCGCCCGCGTACGGCCCACGCCAAGCCGGACGCCCGAGCAAGCTCGCGCCCTCAATCGCCTCGCGCATAAGGCGCGCCGGACCCATTATCGCAGCCGCAGGCTGCGGCGCTTATTAGCCAGCCTGACCGGATGCTGCTTTAGGTTCCCTACCGAGAGGTGCTCCAAGCCCCTGCTTGCTGTTTGATTTCCGCGTCGCGCCGAGCCTGAGCCAGCGCATCTTGCAAATTCGTGTAGCGAAAATCGCGATATCGAAAATAATCGGCCGGCACTCGAACAATTCCGAGTCTCGCCATTTCCTGCTCAGCCGCTAGATCGAGCCTCTGTCGCTGCACTTCATTTTCCGGAATCGACATTTTGTAATCTTCCATATCCTAAGAAATGCTAGTCATCGATGCAGAAGCGAGATAGCACTCGGCCTGTAGCTTTGAAACGCCGGACACATTCCTGCTCCACCGCCTTACCCGAGCATCGCAGTTAGGAACGCCTTGTCCCGCCGTATGTGAGAGTGGGGGAGAGCCCAAGTATTGCAAAACCAGGCGGTAGGCCTGGACTCGATTAAGGAAATTAGAGGTCCCCGGCCTGGCTCAGACGATGCCGTAATCGTGCTTCCTCGATTCCAGATCATAACCCGCAGATGCGAGCGCAGCTTTCTCCCGCCCGAACCGGGATATCAGCATCTTCGCGCGGTCCCCGGAGATGTGATGCTCAGCGATCAAGCCGCCAATGATGCTATTGAGCTCTTCGACGGTGCATGGCTGTTTGCGAAGTTCGCGTAACAGAGTGTCTGCACGCCCCATCTCCACGAGATCGTGTTTGATTTGGATCGTCGACGGGAGGCGCTGTTTTCGTCCGAAGCGCGTGCGATCAGCCATGGTCAAGCTCCTATGATGCGCCATAGGCGAGGAAAATCCAACAAATTCAGCAACTCTCGCCGCCGTTCCCGCATGTCTATCAGACAATTTTTCGAAAATAATATAGTTCCAAAATAAATAGCGAGATTTCGGTTTGCCGATTTTTTTCGGTTCGGCATACGGTTTTCCAGCGTCGCCCATGAGCTGCCGTGGAAGCCGATTCAGAAACTTCTCAAGCTGCTGTCCTAATTTTAACTTGCGGTCCTGGATCGGGCCGCCTCACGTCGCCGCGGGCGACATCGAAGGGACTGTGCGCAAGTAGTTTGATGCTCGGAAAGGGGGGCGCGCTCAGCTGCCCCGGCTCGAAAAATCTACGGCGACGCTGAAACGCGCCACGGCGGGGCCCAGTTTTTAATCTATGTCAGACACCCGCCCCCTCGCCGTCTGGGGCTTGCGGCACTACTCAGGCTCTTTAGACGAGGCGGCGCTCCTGAAGCACAACGTGTTGGCGCTCTGGTCCCAAGCCGGCATCCCGGCTGAATTCCTACACGAACTGCGGACGGTCGAAGGCGCGGAGACGGGCCAATGAACCCAATCGACCTCGACCGGTTCGCGAAGTGCCCCGCTTTGGCCGAGCGCGGCGCCACGACCGGTGAGCGTGCCGCCGCCCACGTGGCTGCGGAGCGCATCGCAGCCTCCGCTAGCCTCACGCTGGCCGACGCGAGGGCAAGGCTCCGACCTGTCTGACCGTCGGTTGGCGCAGTGCCGCCGCATGCTCGCGGACCCTACGCCTGGGCTCAGCCGAAGGAATCGATAAAGCCCATCACCGCCGAGGAGTTGCTGCGCCAGTAGGTCGAGACCGAGGCGTGGCGGAAGCAGGCAGCCGCCGCTGCCGATGGCCGGCCGAGGCGGGAATCGGCCGAGCAGGAGGGTTACGAGGCGCAGCAGCGTGCCACGCAGGCCGAGCGCGACCGGGAGTGGGTCCGATCACGCGTCAAGTAGCAAGGATGTACGTTATTCTTTCAACGGCAAACAAGTCCGCACATCACAAGGCCTTCAATCCGATGAGCTTTCTTCCCATGTTGTATAAGCGTTTATCATCCTCATGGGCGCACCTCGAAAGATTTGACAATTTATGGCTATCTCGCTGACCCAGCTTATAGGCCTCAACCACGGATCCGATGTATTTCGCGCTTTCCCTGCTAAAGGCGTTTCTCAGTTCTTCACGACCTTTGACATCCTCGCCTGTGTTTAAGCTCCAATCCAGATCCTCTTTAACTGATTTCCAGTTTGCAGACATTTCTTCCTCCCGTGCCCTCTGGTGGGGCTAACGTGAGGATACGCTCCTTTTCGGTTCCGTCGAGTCGACGGGTGCCGACCGCCGAGCAGCGGGGCCGGTGCGATGACTTCACCACATCTCCTCGTGGATGAGCGGCCGGGATTGGGATCGCAGCCGCCATCGGCGTAGACAACGGTTCGCATCAGGTCGTGATCCTTCGGGAACGCGTGGCTGCGCCTGCCAGTGGGGAGCAGGCGTGAAACGGGCAGGCGCCAGTGAGGTGCGGTGGGATCCCCTGTCCGCCCCGGTCTGCGCGACCGTGTTAGCCGCAGATTGAAAACGAACAGTTTACCGCGAAAGTCCGCGCGTGAAGAGCACCGCCCGGTCCCTGCGGCAATCCCCCAGGGCGTTCGGAAGGCTGCACGTTACTAGACTTGAACCAGCGCTCCGCGAGAACGCGGAGCGGGAAATATGCTCCTCCGCGCCAATCACGATATTAAGCGACTTCAGCCGCACGGGCCATCAGGGCGAGGCGTTCCTCGCGCTGTCGCTGTTTGGTAGCTCTGATGGCCGCTATGCGCTTACGCTTGTGCTCCTCGCTCTGAGCTACTCCCGTGCGTGCCGCTCGAATGGCCTCTTTGTGGGCCTCCGACAGCAGCTTGCCTCGCTTGGCGGCGCCAATCTTCGCCTCGCCGCACCGATTTCCCTTTCGTCCTTTGCAAGAGGGCTGCCGAACGCCCAACATGCAAATAATATTGACGAACCCGGTGTAGGTTCAGCAGTGTCTGCGAGAGACGCCGACGAGGCGGAATCTCTAAAGGAACTCACATGAAGAACTCTGAACAGTGGCTCAAGCTCGCCGTAAAAGTTGCGCAATCCTACGGCGACGGAACGCGGAGCCCACGAACGAACAACATCGACTGCAGCATCATGGCCCAATGCGTGAAGGTGCTGCTCGCCGGGCGGCCTCTCAGCCCCAAGCAGCGCGACAGCTTCGTAGAGAGCGTGCGTACGCGGGTAGGTGGGCAATACGTGACACGGGAGTTCCCACCGATGGCGATGCTCACCGCACGGCAGCGCCAAACAGCGCTGAAGAACGAGGGCAACATCCTGACAGACCTAATCGCCTCTTTCCCCCAGGCGTTTGACGCCGACGCTCTTGCACTTGGCGCTGGTCAATCAGTCACCCGCGGCATTACTGTTGGCATGTCATCAGCTCGTGACCATGACGTACACAGCTCGTATCCAATTCCTATCTCGCATGCTGTCAGCTTGTTGCCAACTTGTGGCGAATGGAGCGGAGATGTCAATGGCGTAAATAGTTTAGCGTCCTCTACGGAACGAAACACAACGGAACGGAACAACACAGAACGGATGACTGAGATGGACCTCCGGTCCACTCGTAGGTCGTTGGGTCTTGCTCCGCGTGTTCCAGTGGCTAGTCCTGCGGACGAGGTGGCGCTCGCCACGCCACCTGAACACCCTGGCTCGCCTGTCGGCTCGCCAGTGGTGTCTGTGCTTCGCTCCGCTGGGGAAGTGGCAGCCCACATGAGCTTCAGAGAGAGAATGATGGCGCTAGGCGTCGCGCCACCTAGGAGGCAAGGCAACGAAACCGCGGTAGGCGAGCGCCCGACCAGCAGTCGCGCCTACGGCGACCTCTCCGAAGCAGAGTTAGCGGAACTCGCCCGAGTAGCTCAGCAGGAGCTGCGAGGCCATGAAGCTTTAGACGAGAGCCCGAAAGAGTTTACTGGGGAGATCAAGCCGGGGCTTGAGGTAAGTGGCAGAATGCAGATTGAGGCCGCACTCTGGCTCAAGGATGAGAACCTTTCTGGCGAAATCACGATCAATGGCCAGAAATTTCAAGTGAACTTTGAAACGTACACCCGATGCGAAAGCAAGATGTATCTGGATAAGGAATATCATCCAGCGGAGCATGCTTGGCTGAGCAAGCACATGTGGGCATCTGTAGGGGCTCCATACCGCAGAAAAGCATCAGGCATCATCGGAAAATTGGAGCGGGATGAACGCTTCGCCGTAAGCGGGTTGTACAAAGACTGGGGCTGCAAAGGCTCGCCTATGCCGCGGATTATGGCTCGCACTTGTTGGGATAACGGAGAACTGAGCGCACTCGAGCTGCACAATGGCACCGGGATGGTGCTGCAGAAGATGAGGGTCAATCATCGACGCGGCGGGAAATCACCCGATTACAAGCACGCATAGATAACCTTGTTAACCCTCGGCCTGGCCATACCGATCTTCGGTTGAACGGCAGGATAGCGGCAGTACCGTCTCGGACATGAGAGCTGATCGAGCTCACATGTAAGGAGATGCAAATGTCCGTGCTCAAGACCCTCAAGCTCTCAAATGCAGCTCCAGCCATCTCGACCAACGATCCCCTGGGTCGAGCCCGTGAGAAGCTGCTGGGTCAGCTCGTCGAACAGAAGAGCATGGTGAATGCTACGCTCGAGGGGCGGCTGTACGACCCGCCGAAGGTGCCCGCGATCCGCAAGGATGCTGCAGGCGAGCGCGTGCGGGTCGAGGTGGCTCGTCGTGTGCGCAAGGGTTGGTTTCAGGATGAGGCCGGTACCGTACACTTCATCATGCGCGTCGGTGGCAAGCCGCTGGAACTACAGCCGGGCAAGGCTGCGATCAGTATCGGCAGCCTCGACAAGCTGCCCGCCACCATCGATACGCTGATTACCGCAGTGCGTGCGGGTGAGCTTGATCCGCAGATCAAAGAGTCAGCCGCCGCGCGCGGGCTGATGATGGCTGAGCGGCGAAAGAGGGCCGCCTGAGCGGCTGGCTATGTGAATGGCGTACAGTGGGCCGCCGTACGCCGGCGGCGGCCAAGCGTTTGCACTTGTTTGTACAGACAAACTTCTTTGCGGCGAGACGGCTAGCAAACCGCAATGCTTCTCGTGCAGCCACCAGCGGCTGCGCCGGGCACCGCCCAGCCTTTCACTCGCACGCGCAGCGCTGCGGCTCCTGCTGAGCCGCTTTGCCACACCTCAAGCGGAGAGCCACATGAGCCGCGAGACGATCAAAGACCGTGATCAGCGTACGCTCGGCTACATCATCACTGAGAACAGCGGGCGTCAGAAGGCGCTGAATGCCGCGCAGAGGACGCTCGGCTACTACTACCCGGGGCAGGACGTGACGAAGGACGCTGGTCAGCGGACGATCGCGCACGGGAACGTGCTGGCGTCGCTCATCTACGACGCAGACTGAGCGGCATCCTGAGAACTGATCGGGCAGCCCTAACCCTGCAAGCGTCAGCAAGGGTCCAGGATGCTCCAGGGCAAGCGACGCGACTTGCTGTGCCCCGGAAGTAATGCCCGCTCTCGGCCGCCGGCTCTGATGCCCGCAGGGTCAATCCCCAGGGAACGCCGGCGCGGAGAGCCTTCCTTTGGGCGCGAGCAGCTGAACATGGAAATGACCAGGCTGAAAGCCTAGCCATCGCCATAAGCAAAGGTTTTAGAAATCTAAAAAGTTTAGAAATCAAACTTTATCAGGCCACCCGTTTGCGCAGCCGTCCACGCAGCACAGGTAACCACGTCCAGTGCTTCACTTCGCCGTGGTCCAGCGACCAACCCTGCACTAACTTTGACCTTGGACCACCTCGTGGGGGCCGATCAGAACCACAGGACCTTCCTTTGCAAGGACCCCACCCATCGCACTCACCACCTTAAAGGGTGCTCGCCTGGTCGGCAGCACAACAGCGCCATGCTTAACGATTGCCGCTCGACCAAAGCGTCGTGCAGTTCACATCACGCACGACAAGTTTCTTGCTGCACTCATCTTCGACGCGAACTGATCAGAGCCCCCTACCCTCCTCCGCGTTCAGAACCGGAAATCTGCTGAAATTTTTGAGCGTATCTCCAAGAGCTTAGGCGCATGCTGGTGAGCGCCACGTGTCAGTGCGCAGGACCGGCTGGTTTCGCGATCTGCACATCGAGCCGTATCGCTAGGTTGTCAGCATGCTGCCCGACGTCCTGGTCTCGTTTCTCGCGGGCTGCGGCCAGGTATAGGCTTATTCTGAAACAGGGCTCACTGCCGGGGCACGATCATGGATACGGGTAGGACCACATCCATTTCTCATTCCCGTCAGTCCAGCAGCCTGCGACCACCGGGCCCGAAAGGCTGGCCGTTGCTCGGCAATATCCCGGCGATCCGTCGCGATCCGCTGGCCTTCTTCACCGATTGCGCGCACCGCTACGGGGATATCGTCGCCGTCAGGTTCGGTCCGAAAACCGCGCTGCTGCTCAGCGACCCGGCTGATATCGAGCGCGTCCTCCTCAGCGAGCACGCCGCCTTTCCGAAGGGCAGCTTCTTCTGGCGTCAGGTGAGAGCCGTCTTCGGCAATGACCTGCTCACTAGCTCCGGCTCGTTCTGGCAGCGGCAGCGCCGCCTCGCGGCGCCGGCCTTCGCAGGACAGAAGCATCGACTACTTGGCCAGCGGCACGAACAACGAGTCGATCACCTTGAGCTTCACCGGCACGTCCTGCCCGTCGAGGCGGACGCGCTCACCGCGGAGGCGATCCGAGCGGAGGCGCATGGGCGAACCGAAAGCGTGGAAATGCGGCTTGTCACATTGCTCGTGACCCATGTGCACGATGCGATCCGACGCCGTGCGGGGCAAACCGCGACAAGTCCACGCGGCCGCTAAGGGCAGGCTCCGCCGCAGCGAGCTTCTTTACGCCTTCAGGCAAGACCGGTCAGATTGACCACCTCGCAGTGACGAGCGTACGAGACGGGCTGCAGGGCCCCTGCCCTACCCCGAGCCGAGCGGACCTGCCACTGCTTAACGTGACAATGCCGCGATCGGACCTGTGGCGCGGTTCGCCGGCCCGGATCGGCTCGTGGCCTATCTCGGGCTGAACCCGAGCGTGCATCAGTCCGGCTCCGGCAAGCCGCGGCACGGGCGCATCACCAAGCAAGGCCGCACGCATGCGCGCTCCATGCTGGTCGAGGCCGCTTGGCAGGCCGTGCGGGGGCCCGGGCCGCTGCGCGCCTTCTTCCAGCGTGTCTCAGGCCGCCGAGGACCGCATATTGCCGCTGTGGCGGTCGCTCGTAAGCTCGCGGTGATCATCTGGCACCTGCTTACGCGCGGCGAGGACTACGCCTGGGTGCGCCCGGCCCTGCATGCCAAGAAGCTGCGGGAGCTGGAGCTGCGCTCGGGTGAGCCGGCACGTCGCGGTCAGCGGGGCGCGGCCTACACCTACAACCTGGCGCGCGTGCGCCAGGAGGAACGGCGACGTGTCGAGCAGGCGGAGGTCGCCTATCGGCGGATGATGGAGGGCCGGAGCCGACGGGGACGGAAGGTGCCCACGGGCGCCGCAAAGGAGAAGCGACTATGAGGACGGCGCGGCCGGGCTTGCACCTCGCACCCGGCTCTTCGTCACGTGGTCACCCGTGGGCGGCAGAAAAATAGCACGATCCGCGTTGAAAGGGGCTGTTCAACCTCATCCGTCGTGCGCGCCCGGTAAGGGGCGCAGGCTTGCACCCGGAAGCCCCAATGCTGGGAGAAGGCGTGCAAGCGCTGATGCAGGATGACCTCGCGGCTGACTAGGTCATGGTGCAGGACCAGGGCGCGCGTATAACCGGCGAGCGGTTGACGAGAGGACTGCACGGCTGCGGGCAATGAGGCTGGCACGGAATACGCTCGTCACTCAGTCAGACCGTCCGGCCACATCATGTCGCGTTCCCGGGCTCCAGACGTGCTCAAGATGATATTCTCCCGCACCCGCTCCTGCAGGCGTATGGTTACCGGCAGACGTGGGAGACGATACTGTGAACAGTCAGAACGCGATTGATGCCTTAGCGCTGCAGAATCAGCGCTTTAACGATCTCATCCGCCACATCGACGGCGGCATATGGTGGTCCTCTGACGCCGCCGCGAAGCTCGACGCGGCTGCGATATTCGCGCAGGTGGATCATATCCGCATCGCGCTCGATGAGATCACCCGGCTCGCCAAGCAGATCGCTGTCCAGCCCCGTTCACTGGCCTCGGATGGTCGGTGATCTCGGCATCAGGCTCTCGATGCGCAGCTTCAGCCGCGTGGCCCGGATAGCCTCCAAGGTCCGCCAAGAGGCATCCTTGGCTATAGCTTCGGCTTCGAGCTCCCTGAGTTGATCAATCAACTGCCCGTGCTCCCGAAGCCCAGGGAACTGAGACATGCGGGCGACCATTATGATCAGCTTCCGCATCACCGGGCACATCAGCGGTCGGCTGTGATCCACCATGTCAGCCGCCCCGGAGTTCGGCCATCGCCTCAGCCGCGCCCGGCGGTCTTCATGGCTCCTGAGACAGTGCCCTTGGTTGAGGGCGCCGCGGCGTTGGTCTTGGGCACCGGCTTCTTCGGCTTCTTGGTCTCGCGATTGCCGCGCTTCTTTTCGGTAGCCATGGTCTCGTTCCTGGGTGAGCTTTACAGGCTGGAAGGCGGTGCCTTCACAGATCAATTACCGGCTGGTCCTCAAGCGACTTGATCCAGGTCGCAACTGGGGTGCCCGGAGGCCCGAATTGCGCGACAAAGCGGCTGGTGGACCAGAGTTCGATGCGGTGCTCGTCGGTCAGTCCCAAGGCCAACCGCTTGGCGTCAGTGTCGTTGCGAGCCGTGATGGATCGGGACGTCAAAACGCCACCGTCCTTGGCGAACTCGTGGACCTGATAGATCCGTCTGGCGTGACGCGAACGCGGTCTGGCGGGGAATTTGAGAAGCTCTGCCATGAGTTCGCCTGTCCGTTGCAGGCGGGGGCACAGGCCCTCAGTCACCGGAGCCTGTTTTAGCCGATCCGGTGATGCCAGAACTCTGCGCTTCTGGAGACGACAAAGATAGTCCCGATAGTGTCAGAGCCTCGAAGACAGACACGGTGTGAAAGTCCCGCTTCCGTTCGGCGGAGCGGTCCGGGTTGCACGAGAGAGCGTTCCGGATAGCGTTGGCGACCGCCATCATGACGGCTCATCCGACCAAGCCTTGACCCTCGACTGAGCCGTGCGACTTCGGCACGTTCGCGCAAAGGGTCACTTCCGCACGCTGGGGTCGCAATTCGCCTGGGCACGTTGACGATCAGGAAGATCGCTCGATGCAGTGGTTCTGGCTCCTTGTGATCTTGGCTGTCGTCGGAGCCGGGGCGCTCGTCTTAGGAACGGGACTGATCGAGATCGGCGGCGTGACGCAGCCCTCGAACTGGCAAGCAAAGTGAGCACCCGACTGAGCGGCCAACCGAGGAGGATGCGGTGGCCTACGTGCTCACCATCATGCTGGCAGGATCCGGCTCGGCGATCGGATCGGTAGAATTCAACTGCAAGCAGGCGTGCGAAGCGGCGGCCAAGTCGATTGCAGAGGCTGGTCGACCCTTTGCTGGCGCCTCCGCAATCACCGTGTGCGTAGCGGAGGGGTAGGCTCGCACCGCATGCTCTCGCGGCGTTCGTGAAGGGTATGCTCAGATCTGAGCGGACCACTTTGGCCCTGAGGCCGTCCGCCGCATTTCGTTGCTTCGAAGCTGGGACCACATCCCAGTCCGCTCGTCCTGAGCCTTCGACATCGGCCGCGACGTGATCGCGGGTTCAACTCCATGGCTTCCATCAAAATTCGTGCGGCTGGTGACGGAACCTATGCGGTCTGTCGTAACGGAGCCGCCGTCGCCTCTGGCCTGACCCGAGCCCAGGCAGACCACTTGGTGGCGGTGCTCGGCTGGATCTCATAGGGCACCCAGAGTTCCTACTGCCGCCCGCACCAGATGCGCGAGCGGCGTCCGTGAGGGGCGGCGCGACCTCTTGTGTCTAATCAGCATACGGGGGGACATCCACGAGCGTACCGATCAGACGCAACAACGCCTGATGCTCCGGTCCTCCGGCGCTTCCTCGCAAGAACTCACCCAGCTCGATGTGAGACAGCCGACCGCCAGAGGGGCTATTCGGTTGGTGGATGACGAAGGCTCGGCCGTTCTCCGGCTCGCGTCCGAGATACCACGTGTCCCCATTCGGGCTTCGGTACAGTTCTCGCCGCTCGGTCATGAACGTGCACCTGCCTCTAATTGGCGCAAGGTACGCCAACGAGAAGGGTTGCGGGAGTGTCCGCGACCCGAATAACTGATATCGGGCGGGTGGCTCGGTTAAGGCAGCGCTTTTGGGGGCGACGATGACCGAGCTTGAGCGGGTTGAGCGCGAGATCGCCACGCTGCAGGAGAGCGTCCGGTCTTCGACGCACGCGCTTAGAGACCCGAACCTGTCCGCGGAAGGCGCTAACCGCGAACGAGCGAGCATCGAGCTCTATATGCGACACCTCGACGAGCTGCTCACGAAGCTCGACGATCTACAGCCCCTTGCGGACGACTAGGATCGAATGCGGCCTCGGACTTGCGCGTCGGCGTCCAAGCGCGGCACACCAGATCGCATGATCCGATCCGAGCTTGTCACCCGCATCGCGGAGCAGAACCCGCACCTCTTCGCGAAAGAGGTCGAGGCGGTGGTCAGCGCGATCCTCGACCGTATCGCGACGGCACTTGCCGAAGGCGACCGCGTCGAGCTGCGCGATTTTGGCACGTTCTGCGTGCGCGACCGCGAGGCCCGCACCGGCCGGAACCCGCGCACCGGCAAGGCCGTGTTGGTCCAGGCCAGGACGACGGTCCACTTCAAGCCGGGCAAGGCGATGCGGACGCGGCTCAACCTTGAGAAGGCCGACCCCGAGCAGGAGGCCGAGCAGATCCTGCGAGCGTCCTAATCTCGGTCCTACATGTCCGCGGTGCTGCCCTCACCTGAGTGTCAATCGGCGTTCTCAGGCGCCTGTGGCAAGCCCAGCCACTCCTTCACCTTCGCAGGCAGAGAGCTAGAGCGCTTCTTGACGGGTTTGTTTGGGCCGCGAGCCGCGTCTAGCCGGCTTGCCGCCTCTTCCAGGCCGAGCGCGTCCGCTTGCCGCCTGATGGCGAGCGCGCCTTCGAGAGCTTTGAGACCCTTGTCGGAGTTGAAGCAACCCGGAAACCGCGGGTGGCCGATTTCTGCGTCGATGTAACAGGCCCGCTCAAGCTCGACTTCGGACGTGTCCGCACAGGCCAGTCGGGTCACGAACGGCAGCAGGCGCTGCCGCTGCGCAGCCGTGGCCTCGTCGTTCAGCTGCATGGCGAGTTGGCAGATTGGCCGAGAGAAGCAGGCGGACATGGCGTTGACCGAACGCACCGGCCGGTACGGAAAGCCACACGCGACGGCCGCCGCCTCGTTAATGCAGGTGCCGCCCTCTGGTCCGGGAAAGGGATGCGAACCGCGCAGAAGCTTCCAGTTCAGGATGTGATCGAAGTCGCTCATGGTGGCCAACTCCGTAGCCGCCCTCGCACCGAGCCTCCACCCAGGCGGATACACCCTCAATAGACTGGCTTCGGAGCCCGCAGCGTCGCCCCGGAGGAGCGAGAGGCTGCGGTGCCGCAGCACTGCTCGCGCTTGCACGACGTGCGAAGGCTCTGGGACCCCAGCGCGGATCGTTCCCATAGCCCAGCAGTGTCCTGTGCTCGCGGCTCCCTTCAGTGGTCTAGCGCTGCCGGACTCGCCGGCGTATGAGACCCATATGGCCAAGCGCATTCAACAGTTCCCGCAGGCGCGAGGCTCGGTCCTTTTCGACGTCGTCTTCGAGGACGGCAGCCGCGCCTCGAACCGGCGCGTGCCGATGGAGATCCTGGGCAGCCTGGACGGCGACAAGCCAGCCCGTGATCTCATTGAGCAGCAGGAGGCCGAGATCGCGCAGAAGGCTGGCCGGCTACCGCGAGCGATCCAGAGCCTGATGCGAACCGCCAAGCCGGAGCCCAAGCTCGTCCGGGAGTGAGATGGCGCCCCGGACAGTCTGTAAAGGCCGCGCGACCGGCACTCGCGAAGGGCGGCGCGTGGTGGGCTCTTGCATACTGAAGGGCGCCTGCATCGGGCGTCGAGCGGTCCACCGTGGTAATCCTGAGCCTGATCTATCTCATCGCGGGTGTGATGCTCGCTCGCGCAAGGGCGGCGGTCTTCTCGATCAGAGCTCTATCCGCCGGATCGTGTAGGCCGCGGCGGTTCGAGCCGGTCCGGTCGGCCGAGGTCTCGGCGCATTGACTACGCTACGCCCGCGCCAGTCACACCTTCGACAGCGGCACCCCAGTTCACCTCGTTCAGGCCACGCTCGGCCACGCCTCGGTTGCGACCACCGGGCGTTACCTGCACGCGCGGCCCCGGAAGACTCGGCCTGCTACATAGGAGTGTAGTGGCCGGTGCGAGATCCAACCGTGTCATGCAGCGGGTGCTCACCCCTGCCTTCAACGCCTTGCGTCGGCGTGGTAAATTCTGTCTGGCCGTAGAAGCGGCCTTTCCAAAACATGAGATTGCGCGTTCTGCCAAAATTTTTATTTTGCAGTGCAATCAGCGGCTTATCATCTAAGTAGATCGTTTTCATCAGATCGCCGAAAATTAATCGGATCAAATCCGCATCTCAGATCTTGTTTATATGCCACGAAGCACGATCTAGATGCAGTGCAACAATCAGCAGAAATAGTCAGCGTAGCAAACTGAGAGATCGCTAGATTTTGCATAACAGATAACGCCTATCGAACTCAGGGCAGGAAATTACGATGACATTCAATCAGAACGCCGCTCAGAACAAGCACAACACTCAGTCTGACAAGACCGCTGACGCTCTGAAGGCTAACATCGACAACTCCGCCGAGCAGAGCGCACAGTTCGCCGATGCCGCTCGCGAGGGTGTAAACAAGATCGTCGATCTCAACGAGCGCGCCGCAGAGAACACCAAGCACATCGTGCAGAGAGGCGTCGAGACGGCTTCGCACCAAGCGCGCGAAGCCGCGGATCGCTTCAGCCGTACCCTCGGCTACACGGGCGAGGGCAGCGAGCGCTTGGCTCGGCAGTCCAAGCAGAACATGGAAGCGGTCGTTCGCTGCGGGACCGTGCTCACCCAGGCCTTCCAGGACACCTCACGGATCTGGCTTGAGCTGAGCCAGAAGCAGTGGCAGCGCAACCTCGACGGCCTGAATAAGCTAGCTCGCGCTAAATCGGTGCAGGAGTACTCCGCGATCCAGAGCGAACTCGTCCGTGAGGGGCTGCAGTCGATGGTTCAGGACGGCAAAGCCATCACCGAGACCTCGGCGCGCGCCATCGAAGAGGCCGGCAAGACCTTCTCCGGCATCGCGCAGCAGGGCTCAGCGAGCGCGCGCTGAAGCGCCTGACACCGAGGTCGAGGAGTAATCCTCGATCCCGCAATAAACCCGAGGGCGGTCGCTTCGGCCGCCCTTTTCGTTTGTCTCAGTCGCATCGGTTCTAGCGCGGTGTGGCACGGAGTGCGCGATGTACAACCCCTTTGCCGTTACCCTGCTCGCTCTTGAGGCGCAAAAGGTTGTGGAACTTCGGCTTGTGAAACTCGCCTGGGGCGGTGCCGAAGGACAGTTGGAGGCGCACCGGATGGTCAGTGAGAAGATCAGCGCTTTCGTCGAGGCCTCAGGCACCTTGATGACCGGAGGCTCTGCTAACGTGGTTATAGCCCGCTACCGGGAGCACGTCGCCGCCAACACGAAGCGCCTGACAGCAGCCTGAGCAGATGGCTCGGCGCGTGTGACCCGCTCCCCGCCCATGGAGCTGATCAGGCGCGCGGTGCGCTTCATCTCAGCCATTTCTTCTGAGGCCGATCCCGGAATGGTGACACACTGGGTCCCCGCCCTCGGTCCAGGATCTCCGTGAAGAGCACCTCCGTCAGGAGCTTGCCAGCTGGATCCGCGATCTCGAACGAGTAGCGGGCCGGGTTCTTCCGCTCGCGGGCCAAGTCGGCACTGATCTCCGGGATCGTAGCGCAAGCCTCAAGATAGGCGGCCACGATGCCAACACCTCCGATTCAGGAGCAGGTGATCCTAGTGCGCCTTGTTGAGGCGATCCGTCCGTAGATCGGCAGCGGTTCTCCGGGGGCCATCATCGAGGCGGCCAACACTGCACTATCGGTCTGGGAACGGTGGGATCCGGATGTTCGTGGTCCGCGCGTCGTACCGATCAATCAGGTCGACGGCTCGATGATCTTGGGCTATCGTTCAGTAGCTTGGCCGAGAAATTTTAAAGGAGGCAGCGGTCGCAAATTGGGTGCCTGAGCCTCATTTCTTTTAATCAGGTGATAGCGAGATTTGCGCGATGTCGAATTTGCCGTTTAATCTTCGCGGATAGCTCGTGACGCCGGCTTCCAGAGAAGCGATCTCAGAGGCAAATGCTCAAACCGTTCGCGACGAAATAGAAGCCGATCGGGTTGATTTTGACGGCCGGACCGTGCGCCTCAAGACGTTACGGACGGCGCGGGATACGAAGCTAAAGATCGAACAGCTGGCTCGCCGGATAAGGATCCGTCCTGACCCTCGGAGAACCTGATGTGGTGAACCGAGTTACGTGCAACGCCGCTAGGACCCTGAGGAGGAACGCCATGCTAAGTCCGGTCAAGGCTCTGCAGGAGCTGCGCGATGAGATGGTGATGAGGCGCCGCAGGCTCGTGGATCAGCAAGAGAGCATTCAGAATGTACAGGCTGAGATCGAGGCGATAGATCGAGCTGTCGCGGACGAGGAATCCATGCAGGGCAGCGCCGACACGAAATCCTACTTGGCTGATGCGAAGCGGTGACTTCAGAGCCAGGATACATGGCGCCTCGACACCCACACCCCGGCAGCTATCCTGCCGGGATGCGCGACACGCGCGAAAACTGATTGGTAGGGCGCGATGGCCGAGTTTCAGAAGCAGGTCAGCGAATCGCGCCCATTCATCGGTAAGCGCTTTCACTTCGAGCCCCAGCGGGACATCACGGCCTACGAGCTTGCTCAGATCCTGAAGCTGGTATCCGAGCAGACCGGCGGCACATCGCTCTCCAACGCCCTCGATCTGCCGGCCGGCGTCAAAGCCGCCATTGCGCGCCACTTCCGCGTCGTAGAGCACTGACCGCCGGGCGCGCCTACACCGTCGCCATCTGCGCGTTCCAGAGCGCCAGCGCTTACAGCTCGTCCGCCTGCGTAGAGAACGCCTCTGCGTGCTCCCGCGGCGTCTGGCTGCCAGTGATGCGGCGTGACCGTCGAAAGGCTGCCGAGGTGAAGCGGGCGATCCAAGCCGATGAGCCCAGGCCGGATCTCCGCACGCGCGGCGTGCAATGATCCAATTGCGCCGACGTGGCTGCCGACCTCAAGTGCGTCGGCATCAGCCGACCGGCTCAACACCCGCGTCTCGGCGGCCGTCCTGCATCATTTGCATCTGAGGCTTAAGAGCCTAAGCTAGTAGCCGGGGCAGATTCTCGGGCGGTCAGCCTGTTGCGGCGTTTCTGACGAGGTCCGGTAGGTGCGGGATCGGGTCACCGTCCGGGATCCCGAGGCGGTCGCCGAGGTAGCGGAAGAACGAGACGCCGAGCTTGGCGCAGGTCTTCATCAGGCCGAGCATGACGTCGCGGGCGGTGCGGCCGGCCTCGCTCTTCGTTCCGCCGGAGATCTTCCGCTTGATCACGCAAGCGCGGATGTCGTTCTCCGAGCCGTTGGTGTGGAGCGGGATCTCGGGCCGCTCCAGCACGCGCAGCAAGGCGGCCTTGTGCTGGTGCAGGCGGGCGAGCAGCCGGTCGTGTCAGTGGGCGTTGAATACTCCCTGATTGTGGGGACCGAAAATTCCCTGGTTGGTGCCCTGGCCTGAGTGCGCGGCGGGCACCCCGCGTCCCCGGGCTTATCCATCCTCCGCCATCATGCCCGCCGATGCGTATCGGCCGGGAGCGACGAGGATGGTCCTGCTGGGAGAACTCCTCATGATCCTCGACCTGCACCGCCAGGGTCTGTCGATCACCGCCATCGCCCGCCGGACCGGGCGCGATCCAAAGACCGTCCGCAAGTACATCGCGCGCGGCCTCGAACCGCCCGCCTACGGTCCACGCCAAGCCGGACGCCCGAGCAAGCTCGCCCCCTACCTCGTCTATCTGCGCGAGCGCGTCGCCGCCTTTCCTGATCTCAGCGCCGTGCGCCTGACCCGCGAGCTGCGGGAGCGCGGCTATACGGGGGACTACACCGCCGTAAAGCGGTTCGTGGCCGCGATCCGGCCGCCCGAGGCCCAGCCCTACGAGGTTCGCTTCGAGACGCCCGCCGGCCAGCAGGCGCAGGTCGACTTCGCCCGCTTCGAGGTCTCCTTCACGGACACACCGGGCGCGACCTGCATCGTCTGGCTGTTCTCGCTCGTGCTCGGCCATTCCCGGCATATCGAGGCACGCTTTGTCCTGCATCAGGACCTGCAGACCCTGCTGCGCTGTCACATCCAGGCGTTTGCCGCGATGGGCGGCGTGCCGATCGAGATCCTCTACGACCGCATGAAGACCGCGGTCACCGGCGAGGAAGCGGACGGCCACATCGTCTACAACCGATCCCTGCTGGCGCTGGCCAAACACTACGGCTTCCTGCCGCGTGCCTGCCGCCCCTACAGGGCCAAAACCAAGGGTAAGGTCGAGCGGCCGTTCTCCTACATCCGCCAGGACTTCTTCCTGGCCCGCTCATTCCGCAACCTTGACGACCTGAACCTCCAGCTCAAGGTCTGGCTCGACACCGTCGCCAACGTTCGCCTGCACGGCACCACGCAGCGGATCGTCTCGGAGGCCTTCGCCGCCGAGAAGCCCGAGTTGCAGCCGCTGCCGGCCGTGCCCTTCAATGCCCTGCTCAAGCTGGAACGGCGCGTCAGCCATGACGGCCTCGTCTCGATCGGCGGCAACTACTACAGCGTGCCGGACCGGACGCGGCGGGTCGTCGAGGTGCACCAGCTGCCCGACACGATCCGTATCCTCGACGGCGGCCGGCTCGTGGCGAGCCACCCGATCCTGGAGGGCCGGCGACAGTACCGCGTCGATCCCGACCATCGACAAGGCGCGGCCGCTCGGGCCATGCGGCACGGCCATCCCGACAGCCTGACGATCGGTTGCCGGGGCGATCACGTCGCCCGGCGCTCGCTGTCGGTCTACCAGGCCGTCGGCGAGCGGCTCGCCGCCGGGATCGAGGGCCGGTCATGACCCGCGCCGCCCCCTCCCATGCCACCACGACCCTGGACAGCATCAAGCGCAGCTTGGTCGGCCTGCGCATGCCGCGCGCCCTGGAAGTCCTCGACGCCGCGATCCGGCGCATCGAACAGGGTGAGATCGACGGCATCTCTGCCCTCGACGAGATCCTGACCGAAGAACTGACGTTGCGCGAGAACCGCCGGGTGAAGACCGCCCTGCTCGTGGCACGCCTGACCACGATCAAGACGCTGTCGGGCTTCGACTTCGCTTTCCAGCCCTCCCTCGACCGGGAGCGGATCATGGCGCTGGCGGAACTGACCTTCATCGATCGGGCCGAGGTCGTCCATCTCCTCGGCCCGCCCGGCACCGGCAAGAGCCATCTCGCCACGGCGCTTGCCGTCGAGGCGGTAAAGGCCGGGCGCAGCGTCGTGTTCTCGACGCTGGCTGATCTGATCGCTTCGCTGGCCAAAGCTGAGCGCGACGGCGCGTTGCGCGAGCGGATCCGCTACCTCAGTCGGGCCTCCCTCTTGGTGGTGGACGAGATCGGGTACCTTCCCGTCGTTCCGGGTGGGGGCAACCTGTTCTTCCAGCTCGTCAACGCGCGCTACGAGAAGGGCGCGATGATCCTGACCTCGAACCGCGGCTTTGCCGAATGGGGAGAGGTATTTGGCGATCCCGTGGTGGCCACGGCTCTGCTGGACCGCCTGCTTCATCACGCCGTCGTCGTTCAGATCGAAGGAGCGAGCTACCGGCTGCGCCAGCATGGCGAACTTGTGCCCGAGCACGTCCGCTCGAAGGCACTCATCACCCCACCGCCCCCTCCACGCCGCCGTGGCCGGCCACCAAAGAGCGCGACCCTCGATCACAGCGCCGGCTGATCACCGTCGACCACCAAACCCGCCGATCAGGGAATTTTCGATGCCCATAATTGCGGAGACTTCGGTGCCCGTTGACAGGTCGAGCATCACCATGCCGGTCGCGCGTGTGAAGATCCGCTCGAAGCGGGCACGCAGGGCGCGGGCTCGTCTGGGGCAAGGGGCGCGAGCCCAGGCCTTCAGGTCGGCATAGAACCACCAGATCAGGGTGCGGGTGAGCGCGATAGCTTTGCGCTGAGCCGCGGTCGTCGGGATCAGCGTGTGGACGAGGCGCTCGGCATGAACCCAGCATAGCGCGTGCAGGCCGACCCGGAACTGACCGGCCCCGTCGGAGACCACGACCGTGTCGGGCATCAGGCCGTGATGCCGGATCGCCCCCCACAGCGCGCCTTCGGTGGCGATCTGCACGGGGTTGGGCGTGACCGCGCGCGCATCGAAGCCGAGGGCGGTGAGATGCGCCTGCCAGGCCGGGGTATCGGCAAAGACCTTGACCGGGTGGGCGGCGAGCGCCGCCAGGAAGGGACCGGCGAGCGCGCGGGTGTGCATGTAGGCCAGCGCCGCGTCGTTGACGACGAAGTCGCCGTGGCCAGCCCGCAGCAGCGCGAGGACGTTCAGGCGGGACTTGGACGCGGTGGTGCGGAAGGCGGTGAAGCGTGCATCGCCGATCTGCGTGGTCACGCCGTCAGTCCGCGCATGCCGGGCGGCGGTGTCGTCGACGCTGATCCAGGCCGCGCTCGCGAGACCGGCGCGCAGCACCGCCTGCTCCTCGGCGACAAAGGGATCGAGCCGGCCGCTCAGGAGGCGAACCACCTGACGCTTGGAGATCATCAGGCCGAGCCCAGAGAGCATCGCCGTCAAGCGCTCGCTCGTGACCTGCCCCTGGACATGAGCCGCCAGGAGGAAGCGGCGCAGATGCGGCCCGAACCCGCCGACGATCCCGGGCGGCAGCGCGGCCACGACCCTCGCCCCCGACGGCGTGGACCAGCGCTCGCGCCGGTAGCGGATCACGACCGCCTCCAGCACGAGGTCGCGCACCACGACATCCTCAAAGCCCTTGAAGCGCGAGCCCGCCGGAACGGCAGCCTTGAGCACCACCTCGCGCGTGATCACGCGCCGCTCGTGCACGGGCCCACGCCGCCGCTGGCCCGGTTTGGCCTGCGCCCGCTCGCTTGCCTTCTCCATCCCGGACGGGGTTGGCCGCGTCGGCGGGCGCGGTGGCAAGCCCTTCAGCCGCGCGACCTCGTCGCGCAAAGCCCGGTTCTCGTCCGTCAAGGCGCGGACCTGACCGATCAGGGCGTCGACCAGCCCGCGAAGTTCGCTCAGCGAGAGGGCATCCAGGCCATCGGGATCCGGCAGCGCCATGCCGGGTGTTGAATCACGCCACGGCCAAACCGCAAAACGCCACCGCCCGGATATCTGCCCCGGTTACCCTAACATTACAGTTGCGTTTTGGGCGAGGTTCTGACTCTTTGCGTGGCCATGATTCGCGCATCATGGACGTCGGAGAGTTCGGTCGAGGCGACGCTGGAGTTGTGGGCCTCGTCGCTCCGGGAGGTGAAGGGGCGCATGCGGCCTCTGTTCACCCAGGACCGGGTCGCCGCCTCGGCCGGAGCGTTCCTGGATGGACTGCTCGGTGCAGAGCGGCGCAAGACGGGTTGGATGCGGGCGGAAGCCGCGGGCGATCCGGGGCCCTGGCGCCAGCAGGCGGTGCTTGGGCGCGGACGCTGGGACGCCGACGCTCTGCGCGACGTGGTGCGTGACTATGCTCTGGAGACGCTGGCCGACCCGGATGCGGTTCTGGTTCTCGACGAGACCGGCTTTCTGAAGCAGGGCAAGGCCTCGTGCGGCGTGCATCGCCAGTACACCGGCTTGGCCGGCAAGATCACGAACTGTCAGATCGGCGTATTCGCGGCCTATGTCTCACGGCACGGTCATGCCTTCATCGATCGGGCCTTGTACCTGCCCCAGACCTGGACCTCGGATCCAGCCCGGCTGGCCGCCGCCCACGTGCCGAAGGGGACGACCTTCGCAACCAAGCCGGGATTGGCTCTGGCGATGATCGAGCGGGCGATGGCCGCCGGCGTGCCGTTTTCCTGGGTGGCGGCCGACACCGTCTACGGGGTCGGCGACATCGAGATGGCACTGCGGCGGGCGGGCAAGGGTTACGTGCTCGGGGTTAAGAGCGATCACCCGTTCCACTCCTGGGCCGGCAAGCCGCTGGTGGCCGGCACCGCCGAGACGATCGCGGATGGCCTGGCTTCCTCGGCCTGGACGCGCCTGTCGGCGGGCGACGGGACGAAGGGCGCGCGGCTGTACGACTGGGCCTATTGTGAACTGGCCAACCTCGATGGGGCCGCCTACGACCAGACCGGCCTGTGGACGCGGGGGCTCCTGATCCGCCGCAGCCTGAGCGATGGCGAGCGGGCCTACTTCACGACCTGGTGCCCGGCCGGCACGCCGATCCAGACCCTGGTCAGCGTCGAGGGACGGCGTTGGAGCATCGAGGACGCGTTCGAGACGGCCAAGACCGAACTCGGGCTCGCTCACAATGAGACCCGTTCCTGGCACGGTTGGCACCGGCACGTCAGCTTGGTCATGATGGCCTTCGCCCTGCTGGCGGTGATCCGCCATCACGCCAACGCGCCGCCCCCAAAAAGCCGAGCCCGGCCGAGACGGCGCGCCCACTGATCCGCTGGTCGGTGCAGGAGATCCGTCGCATCGCGGTGCGGCTGGCGCAGCGGCGCATTCAGCCCGCTCACGTCATCGCATGGTCGCTCTGGCGACGGGCCCGTCAGGCGGCCGCCCGCCAGGCCCATCTCAAACAACGCGCGTCAGACGCCAAACGGCGGCGGCAGCGCCGGAAGCCAAGCCGGGCCAACCGTCAGCCAACACGCACAAAAACGCAACTGTAATGCTAAGCTACGTCATCGCTGACCATGACCCACCGGGCGTCAGCGCCTGAGAGACTACTGCGCTCCCGCCTGACTAGGACGAGGAGCGCCCCTATGCCAACCAATCCCCTCATCAACGATCTCTTCCCGCCGCAGGCCTGTCGCGTTTTGCATCTGGCAGCTGATGGCCGCGTGTTGATGGCTCTCCCCATAACGGCCGAGAGCGATCTCGAAGCGCTCACGATGACGGAAACCCTGAAGGGGGAATGTGCTGTCGAGCTATGGGACGGCCTTCGCTTCATCGAGCACTTCGCGCCTGCTCCACGAGCTTCAACCCTAGCCTGTCGAGGAGGCGCCGGATTGGAGGGCGCGGGTCATGTCGCTGTTGTGGATTGAGGCGCTCGTCGCCATGAACGAAGATATCATCGCCTGCGAACGGCGCTTGCACTGCCAGTGCATCTTGGCCGCTGAGTTGGCCGAACACGGCCATGTCACGGCTAAGAATGAGATGCTGCTCGCGTCCTATAGGATGAGCCTCGCCCTGGTCCGCACCCAACGGAACATTCTGTTGGCGAATGTCCCATCCGACGCATGAGTATCGCCAACACTCATTTCGAGGCAGCCGTGGAGAGCTTGAGCCGCCGCATCGCGGAGGCTGAGATGCGCTCGACGGCAGCGACTATTGCGCTCGCCGCCCTAAGCAGGACTGAGGCCGCAACCGTGGAGGTGCAGCAGCAGCTCTGGGCGCAGATGGACGCCTTGTGGGTCCTGCGTCGGCAGTTGTGGGACCTCCGGGCGTCGGAAGACGCGTGAGACCCCGTTTCATAACGCTCTCGCGAGCCGCCTGACGAGGATCATGGCCGCAGCGAGCACGAAGAAGGCGAGCGCTGAGGACGGGGTCGCTTCGTGGTCGCGCGCGAGCCAGCGGCAGCGGCTGATCCAACTGAATGTCCGCTCGATCACCCAACGCCTGGGCTGAACGGCAAAGCCCTTCTGCCCGGCTTCCGCCTCGACGATCTCGACCACGATGGCCGTGGCCATGCCGACGCGCTCACCTCTGTAGGCGCGGTCAGCAAAGCAGTGGGGTCAGGAAAGGGAATAGCCCGCGCGAAGCCCGCAAAAGGGCGATGCCGCCGTGGCTGTCGTGCAGGTCAGCGGATGAAACGCCAGCCACGAGTAGGCGGCCGTCTGTGTCGGTCAGCGCGTGGCGTTTGCGCCCGACGACCCGCCGGGCTGGATCGTAACCGCGCTCGCCTGCCACCCCCATGCCGCCCGAGCGCACCGCTTGCGCATCCATGACACAGCCGGTCGGGCTGGCCTCGCGTCCGACCCGCTCCCGATCGGCCATCGTGAGAGCGTGGGCGAGGCGCTCGAACACGCCTGCCTGCGACAGGCGCAAGAACCAGCGATGCACCGTGCTCCAGCTCAGGGCCTGGCTCGACACCGGCGCCAACGTTCGCCTGCACGGCACCCGCAGCTACCATCGCCTTTTGATGTGAGATGTCATTCGCCGGCGTGAACTTGACGGTTGTGTAGTTCGTGAAGCCGCGTGGGACTCGAGCAGTTAGGCTGAAGCAGCGTTGCGAGTAGAATTCAGAATACAGGAAGACAGCACCGTCCCGCGTCCGTGCAGAATCGCGTATAGGTTTTATCCATGCTGCTTTATTTGGTCTGACGAGAGATGCTCCACGTCCCCGCTCGCTGTTCGGCTTCGGCATCGCGCCTAGCCTGAGCCAGGGCGTCTTGCAAATGCGTGTAGCGAAAATCACGATATCGAAAATAATCGGCCGGCACTCGGATTATTCCAAGCCTTGTCATTTCGTGCTCTGCCTCCAAATCGAGCCTCTGACGTTGAACTTCGTTCGCTTCGGTCGTCATCTTGTAAAATTCCCTATTTGTGAGGCGTTCGTCATTCACGCAGGATCAACGTGTCGCTCGGCCTGTAGCTTCAAGCCGCAGTAGAAAGCCTGCTCTGCCGCCCCACCTAAGGCGTCGCAATGAGAAGCGCCCTGCCGCACTGTATGCGAACATGTGAGAGAGCGCAGGTCGTACCAAACAAGATGGTAGGCCTGGTCCGATGAAGGAAATAAGAGGCGCCGGGACCGGCTCAGCCAATGCCGTAGTCGTGCTTCCTCGACGCCAGATCATTGCCCGCAGCTGCGAGTGTAGCTTTCTCCCGCCCAAAGCGGTTTATCAGCATCTTCGCACGATCGCGGGAGATGTGGTGCTCAGCGATCAAGCCGTCGATGATGTTTTTGAGCTCTTCCGTCGCGCATGATTGTTTGCGAATTTCAAATAAGAGGATGTCCGCTCGCCCCATCTCGATGAGATCATGTTTGATTTGGATTGTAGACGGGAGGCGCTGTTTCCGTCCAAAGCGTGTGCGGCCAGCCATGGTCAAGCTCCTTGTTTGTCCTCGGAGAGAAAATTTCAACAAATTCAGCGCTGACCATCGCCGTGGCCGCGTGGTTATCGATCAAGATGCCGCGAGTGGCTTGGTTCCAAAATAAATTGGGAGCCTCTATTTTATAAATTTTACTCGATCTCGCGGAAGGAACTTCAGCATCCCCTTGAGCTGCCGTGAAAGTAGGTTTAAAAATTTCGCACGCTGCTGTCCCGATTCTGCTTTGCGGCCCTAGAACGGGTCGTCTGCCGTCGTCGTGAGGGACATCGAAGGGATTGTGTGCAAGTACTTCGATGCTCGGACGGAGGCTCGCGCGCTGCCGGCTGGGCTGAAAGGATCGAAGGTTATGCTGAAACGCGCTATGGCCCGGCGCAGTGCTTAATCCATGTCAGACCCTCGCCGCCTCGACGTCCTCGCCGAAAATGAAGCGATCATTCGCTTCGCCCCCTCCGACATGCTGACCTCCCTCGGCTTCGAGATGCTGGAGGCCGAGCACGCGAACGGCGCGCTCCAGCACCTGGAGGCGCACGCTGGGGTCGCGCTCCTCTGAACTGACATCAACATGCCCGGCGTAATGGACGGCTGCGACCTCGCGCATGCCGTCGTGGCGCGTTGGCCGGAGACCAAAGTTATTGTCTGCTCGGGCTGCACGCCCGACGAGGCGGCACTGTTGCCGGACACCGCACACTTCATCCCCAAGCCGTGTGCGGAGCGCGTGTTGCGCAAGGCGCTGCAAGCGCTGCAGCTGCACTAAGCGCGTTGTCGGCTGCGCGCCGACCAATCGTTGTGCGCCCTTGGCGGGCACGGAGTCGCCAAGACCGGATGGCGCACCGAGGAGGCCGGTGATGTCATCGGCGGCCCTGCTCGTGATTGTCTGAGCACTGACCAGTGCGCATCCAGTGACGGCCGCGCTGGACGGCATTGCACCGTCCGATGAGGCCAGACCTTAATGCTGGCTTTGAGGTCAGCGGGTCGGAATGATGTGGGTCGAGCTACTGGGGAGGGCCGAACGTTGGCGGCGCTGGTCGTTGGAGGACAGGGGGCGGATCATCCAAGGGTCATGTGTGGCCGGGGTGTCGGTGTGTTCGGTAGCGTGCCGACACGGGATCGCCCAAGGGCTGCTGTTCACCTGCCGACGCCAAGCTCGGGAAGGCCGGCTGGACAGAGATGGACTTGCTCCGCAAAAGTGGAGAGCTCTTTTCCTGAAGGAGGAGGGTTCCGATGGCAGACCGGAAGCAAACCTTTACCCCTGAGTTTCGTGCTGAGGCGGTGCGATTGGCGCAGACGAGCGGGCGGTCCCGCCGCGCGGTCGCCGCCGATCTCGGCGTCGGGCTCTCGACGCTGCGCAACTGGATCGACGGGCAGCGTGATCGCGAGATGGACGCGCCGCCAGCCGACCGTCAGGAGGACATGGCCGCCGAGCTCAAGCGCCTGCGCCGCGAGAACGAGGTACTCCGCCAGGAACGGGAGATCCTGAAGCGGGCCACGGCTTTTTTCGCCAAGGAGGGAAGTCGGTGAGGTTCCGCCTCATCGATGCGGCGAAGAAGGACTTCCCGGTCGCGCGCCTGTGCAAGGTTCTCGACGTCAGTCCGAGCGGCTACTTTGCCTGGAAGAACCGTCCGGCCTCGACGCGGCAGCGCGAAGACCCCGTGCTGCTCGCCCATGTCCGTTCAGCCTTCACGCTCTCGCACGAGACGTATGGCAGCCCCCGCATGACGCACGAACTACGCGAGCAGGGCCTGGCGGCAGGCCGGCGGCGCGTGGCCCGGCTGATGCGGGAGAACGGGCTCAAGGCCCGCCAGCCGCGCCGCTTCCGGCGCACGACGGACAGCGGCCACACCTTCCCGATCGCGCCCAACCACCTCGACCAGGACTTCACGGCGGCCGGGCCGGATCAGAAGTGGGGAAGCGACATCTCCTACATCTGGACGCGGGAGGGTTGGCTGTACCTGGCGGTGGTCCTCGACCTGTACTCCCGACGGGTCGTAGGCTGGGCGACGGGCGACCGGCTTCACAAGGAACTCGCGCTGACCGCACTCCGACGCGCGCTCGTCGTTCGGCAGCCAGGACCAGGTTTACTGCATCATTCCGACCGCGGCAGTCAGTATTGCTCGACTGAGTATCAGGCGGAACTACGAGGAAATGGTATCGTGATCTCGATGTCCGGCAAGGGGAATTGCTATGACAACGCGATGGTCGAGACGTTCTTCAAGACACTGAAGAGCGAGATGATCTGGCGCACCGCGTTCCAGACGCGAGCCGAGGCCATCGTCGCGCTGGCCCGTTACATCGATGGCTTCTACAATCCCCGACGCCGTCACTCGGCGCTCGGCTTCATCAGCCCCACCCAATTCGAGAGGGGCATCGCCCACCAAACAGCTCTCCACTAAACCGAAGCAAGTCCAAGATGAGCAAGTTCCGGTCATCGTGTGTCTGTTGCGATCACGCCCGAGCCGCAGTCGGTCCCGGCTCTGCGGCCTGATGATCCCGGCGCTTCAGCGCAGCCGCGTCGGTCTTGGCGCAAGATCGGCGTCATCAAGATCGATCTTGGCGGTGGTCGGCGACCTCCAGCGGTTGAGCGCCTGCAAGAGTAACACAGGCTGCAGATGTCCCTAAGCAATGGCTGATCATTAGCGGCCGAACTCCCGCCTAAGTGCGTCACTCAGCACGTCGAAGCGCGTGTTGGCGCGGGCGACGTAGATCCCGGTGAGCGCGAAGGCCAATACAATCACGAACACGCCCAGAAACAGCCCGAGCGAGGCGGTACCGCCGAGCTTTACCGCCAGAAGCTGCTTGTCGAAGGCGATCAGACCGATGAAACCGAAGTAGACCACCAGCATCACACCTGTGAGGATCCAGCCGAAGCGCGTGCGCTCAGCAATCAGCTGCTGGAACCGTGAGCTTCGGACGATCCGGCCGATCTGCAGATCGGCTCCTGCCGCGACCTCAAGGTTGATCCGCTCGGCCTGGCGAGAGAGATCTGAAACGGTCGCCATAGCGCATCCTCAGTACGAAACTGCACGGATGCAGGTACCCGGTTATGGACCTCTCCCGTCCTCCCTACAAGTCTCTGCTGAGCGTGCGTCTTTGCGCCTCGCGTTAGAAATTCGAAAATAAAGTGCGTCTGCCATGGTCCGCCTCACGCTTTGGCTCGTTGTCTAAGAAAGGATTCGTGTTGGGGAGCGGCTGCTGAAAACCTCAGGTGCTTACCACGCCAATTCTCGGATGCCCGGGCTGGCCGTCAGTCATCAATGCGAACACGCGAGAGCACGTCCCTTTTGCAATGTCCGACGGTCTCAGCCTCATCCCTGTCGCATGTCGATCCGCACTCTGTGCGACTGCTTCGGCGAGGAAAATTCCTAGCCGGTGGATCTGTGTGACAGCGGCAAAAGCGACATCGAGGTCGCGGCCAATAGAAAGTACGCCGGCGCCGACGTCTGTAACGGACTTTGCGAACTGGACGAAAAGGAGTTTTGCTGAGTTATTAATCCTTTCGGATCGAGGAATTAAAAATGTACTCTCTTTTCAAATTCTCTGCCGCAGCTGCCGTGATCGTAAGCACGCCAGCTCTCGCGCAAATTGTCGCGGTTCCTGCTGTTGGCGCGGACGACGGAATGTCGAACATGCCGAAAACCAGTGAGACAGTCCCAGACCGAGTTAGAACACTCGATCTGAATGCCCCGGGCGGTATGCGCGTACGCAGTGATCTGGCGGATAAACCGGGGCCACGCCATCCCACCTTTATGTTGAAGGAGCGTTTCTGAGACACGCCGGCAGCTCCGTGGAGCAAGGATCCTGGCACGAGCGCCACTATCGCGATCGAGCCAGTAGAGCTGTACGGCAGCATTTATCCGACGGTTTATCAATCCATGCAGGTATTTGACACGTCGCTGATTTTTATAGCCATCCTCGCTGGAGGTTGCTTGCTTCACTTCGCCACGCGTCTTAAGCAGCTGCGGACTGAGAAAAGCGCGCCGTCAACCGTAACGGCCGGCGCGCGCTTACTAATGACGCAGGAGATGCGCAGGTGAGGTTCTGCGCCCGGCGTGTGGCGGGCGGGTACGCTCATGCGATAACCCCGATCGTGTGTTCGCACGGTACCATCTGCGCTAATCCCGAGGTGGACGATCTTCGAGGCAGGAAAGCTGCAAATTCTCTGACGCTTCTCGGGTATGAGCGAAGTGATTTAACCTGTTCTGGCGGCGGAGTAGGGGTTTTATCGCGCCGCGCACCGCAACGAATTCTAACGCAAAGACTTTTCATCATGAGAGGTCGCGCCCGCCTCTACGAAGAGGAGCGCTGGTCCCATTTGGGGAGTGATGCCGATGCCTCGCCCCGGAGCACCAGATGTCCCGCCCTGGGTGCCCTCCCCGCTTCATGTCCGAGCCGAGTTCGGCTTTGTCGCAAGAACGCCCAGCAGCGACAATCCGATGCTTGACGGCCTATCCTGCTGGGCAGCACTCTTTATCGAGCCCTGGCTTGAGGGCATTGAAGGGGCCGAGCTAGGTTCGGCACATTGGTTGTGTGAGACAGCCAACGCCATGAGTGAGTGCTTACACGACTGGCTGGTGCCAACACCATCGCTCGACCATGCGATTGATGCGGCCCTGGATGCATCACGTGCTCTATCGGTCTCGTTATTGGTTGAAGGGAAGGTCAACGTTGAAGCTGCCAGGAAGCAAGCTTGTTCTACTATCATTAAGCTCATAGATATCCTTCGTACTGCAACCCCGCGAGAGGCAAAGTTCAGCGCCCATTCTGTGGGCTGAAGGCGAAGAGCAATGCCGCAAGGATACTTGTGCTGATATTTCGCGAAGCTTTGCGTTAAATATCGGAAGAGGACATTTCTGCATCCGCTCACTCGCGTCAGCAGTAACATTGGATCGCTGGTACGGCGCGCCCGTAGATTCGCACGGCGCGAACCTCGTTGCTCGACGGAAGGCGACCGATCTCAGCTTAGGTCCGGTCTTCTGCGCGTTCTGCGGATGTTCCTCCGGCAGTACGAGCGCAGCCCGAGGTACGGCGGGCTCATCCCTCAGTGGACACCCTCGTCCGTCAGCGTGTGCATTCCTTGGCGGCAATTTCCCTGAATGACGCAGATCGTCATGCCGCTCGGTCGCAGGGAGGGCGCGGAGAGCCACTCGACTCCGCGCCACGTCTCATAGCCCTGCCCGCCGTTGCGCGTTCTTGATGCCGAAAAGGTCAGCCGCATGCCTCGGCACGAGCTTCATTGCGACATCTCCCCTGCCCCCGTCGAGGACACGGCCGCGAGTCGGACGCCGATTCAAATCTCGGCGCGCCGGGTGTTACGCCCCGCTATCTGGGTCCGGCTGCTTCCATGGCCGAAAGAAGGGTGCTGGGGATTCCGCTCCGCTCGATGCTCGATCTGCCGCCCCGTTTGACTTCGCCAGCAGGGCTGTGATCCGATGCAGTTCTTCCTTCGCAAGTGGGATCGCATCTTCAAGGGATTGGCTGCGAACCCGCAACGCGATCTCACAATACGCGCCGAGGCTCTCCCACCAGAGGCCAAATCGGATTTTCGCGCCGACGTCTGGCGCCCGTATTTCGACCATCGCAGCGGAGAGCATGCTGATGATCGGCGTAGCTTCGTCGGACGTGTCTCAAGCCCCATCGGTCGGTTCGCGCCTCCAATGATGAGGTCACCGCGAATGACGTTGTCCACGGACGTTCCAGCCCTCGTCCGCCCTATCCGGATGCATCGAAAGGATGATCGGCGCAGCAGCGAAAACACCGTGTCGTTATTCTGCCCGTCGCCCTCCGTGGCCGACGGCAACTACACCAACCGTCTAAGACAATGCTGGTGCTTCCTCTGTCACCACGTGAAACCCAATGAGATTATTCGGCCCAAAAGTAAGCGTCAGCGGCACGTCAGCAGCATCGCGGCCATAGGCAATGAGAATCCGGCCGATGCGTGAGCTGTTGTTACGCGGATCGAAGGTGTGCCAGCGGCCCCCAAGATAAACTTCCATCCAAGCAGCGAAATCGCCGGGCGCATGTGGTAGAGGCAGGCCGATGTCGCTGATATATCCGTTGCAGTAGCGTGACGGGATGTTAAGACAGCGGCAGAACGCAATCGCCAGATGCGCGTAGTCACGGCAGACGCCCTGCTGCTCTTCGAAAACGTCGAAGGCAGTCCGCGTCGCGCGAGCATGTTCGTATCCGAAGGTGATCCGATCGTGAACGTAGTCGCAGATCGCCTGCACGCGCCTCCAGCCTGGCGGTACGTGCCCGAACAGATCCCAAGCGGTCGATGAGAGTCGGTCGGTCTCGCAATAACGGCTGCCAAGGAGGAAGAGCACGGTGTCCGACGGCAGTTTCTCGACTGCGATCTCTGGAGCGTCGGGCTCCTGGGTATCGCCGCTGCCGTGGTCCCGCACGATCGTATCGGTCTTCAGCGTGAACCGACCGGCTGGCGCAACCATACGGCTGCACCAATTCCCGAGGCTGTCACGGTAGCCATCCAGAGGAACCGAGGGGGCCGTGATCAGGTAGTCGGGACGCTCGAGATCGGAGAAGCGCGAGGCGTGGACGTTGAGCGTCGCGATGACAGGGGTGGGCTGCGGGAACTCGTAGGTCATCTCGCAGCCGACAAGAATGCGCATGGGCTCTGTCCTGAGGAACTTCATCGGGATCTGCATCGGTCCCCTCGACGCCGCATGCCTCAGGCCGCATCACGATGCGAGCCAGCGGCCTTGATCATGATGACAACGCGCGGATCGTGGGCCCGCCGGTGTGGTCACGGCACTCGCGGAGTGGTGCGTGACCTGTTCAACACATTCCGGCCAGCGTTACTCAGAAATGCTCTCCGACGAACCGACATATGGCTCGTCAGAAAGCACTCGGAGTACTTTCGGCAGGTCAGTAGTCCATGCCGCCCATCCCGCCCATGCCGCCGCCGGCGGGCATGGCGGGAGCCTCCTTGCGCGGAGCCTCAGAGATCATCGCCTCGGTGGTCACCAGCAGGCCGGCGACCGAAGCGGCTCCCTGAAGCGCCGCGCGGACGACCTTGGCCGGGTCGACGATGCCGGCCTGGAGCATGTCGACGTACTCTTCGGTCTGGGCGTTGAAGCCGTAGGTCTCCGAAGAGGTGTTGTCGGTGATCTTGCCGACCACGATCGAGCCTTCGACGCCTGAGTTCTGGGCGATCTGGCGCAGTGGAGCCTCAAGCGCCTTCAGCACGATCTTGATGCCGGCCTGGACGTCCGGATTGTCGTTCGAGAGACCCTGAACGGCCGCCATGGCGCGCAGCAGCGCGGTGCCGCCGCCCGGGACGATGCCTTCCTCGACCGCCGCGCGGGTGGCATGCAGGGCATCCTCCACGCGGTCCTTCTTCTCCTTCACCTCGACCTCGGTCGAACCGCCGACGCGGATCACCGCGACGCCGCCCGCGAGCTTGGCCAGACGCTCCTGCAGCTTCTCCCGGTCGTAGTCCGAGGTGGTCTCCTCGATCTGCGCCTTGATCTGCGCGATGCGGCCCTCGATGTCGGACTTCTCGCCGGCGCCGTCGATGATCGTGGTGTTCTCCTTCTCGATGCGCACGCGCTTGGCGCGGCCGAGCATGGGGAGCGTCACGTTCTCGAGCTTGATGCCCAGATCCTCGGCGATCATCTGGCCCTTGGTCAGGATCGCGATGTCCTCGAGCATCGCCTTGCGGCGGTCACCGAAGCCCGGCGCCTTGACGGCCGCGACCTTCAGGCCGCCGCGCAGCTTGTTGACCACGAGCGTGGCCAGCGCCTCACCCTCGATGTCCTCGGCGATGATCAGCAGCGGCTTGCCGGTCTGGACCACGGCCTCGAGCACCGGCAGCATGGCCTGGAGCGAGGAGAGCTTCTTCTCGTGGATGAGGATGTAGGGGTCCTCGAGCTCGGCGACCATCTTCTCCGCATTCGTGATGAAGTACGGGGAGAGGTAGCCGCGGTCGAACTGCATGCCCTCGACGACGTCGAGCTCGGTCTCGGCGGTCTTCGCCTCCTCGACCGTGATCACGCCCTCGTTGCCCACCTTCTGCATGGCGTGGGCGATCATCTCGCCGATCTCCTTGTCGCCGTTGGCGGAGATCGTGCCGACCTGGGCGATTTCGTCGGACGAGGAGACCTTGCGGGAGCGCTCGCCGATATCTCTCACGACCGCAGCCACCGCCAGATCGATGCCGCGCTTGAGGTCCATCGGGTTCATCCCGGCGGCGACATACTTCACGCCCTCGCGCACGATGGAGGCGGCCAGCACGGTCGCGGTGGTGGTGCCGTCACCGGCGGTGTCGCTCGATTTCGAGGCCACCTCGCGCACCATCTGGGCGCCCATGTTCTCGAACTTGTCGGCGAGCTCGATCTCCTTGGCGACCGTCACACCATCCTTGGTGATGCGCGGGGCGCCGAAGCTCTTCTCGATCACGACGTTGCGGCCCTTCGGGCCGAGCGTCACCTTCACCGCGTTGGCGAGCAGCTCGACACCGCGCAGCATCTTATCGCGGGCGTCGGCGGAGAAACGAACGTCTTTCGCTGCCATGGTTTGCCTCTTGTCTGGTTGGGTTCTGCCCCAAGGCCTCAGGCGGCCTCAAAGGGCGGGACGGGTGATCCGATCAGGCGGCGACGACGCCCATGATGTCGGATTCCTTCATGATCAGGAGATCCTGACCGTCGATCTTGACCTCGGTGCCGGACCACTTGCCAAACAGCACGCGGTCGCCGGCCTTGACGTCGAGCGGGTTGACGCGGCCCTGCTCGTCGCGGGCGCCGGGACCGACGGCGACGACTTCGCCCTCCTGCGGCTTCTCCTTGGCGGTGTCCGGGATGATGATGCCGCCCTTGGTCTTCTCCTCGCTCTCGATGCGACGGAGCACCACGCGGTCGTGCAGCGGACGGAATTTCATCGTGAGATCCTGATCGCTCCCAAGCGAGATCCAACCGAGGTGGTTGGCGCGATCGCGGGAGAGTAGCGGCGCAGCAAAGCATCGCGGCCCGATCTGTCCGACCTTAGCACTCGCCACGCGAAAGTGCTAATCCTACGACAGCCAAGGTCACGCTTTCACTGGCCGGTATACCTCGGAGAGGCTGGCGCGTCAGTTCGGACCCGGCGGCTTCACACCGCCTGCTCGAGTCCGCTGATCCAGTCATGGTGCGGAACATTCCCACGCAGCTACACGGCCCGCCAGCCGCGTCGGGTTACGGGTTCAAGCCATCGCCATTGGCGGCCTAGAAGCTACCGCTCTGCTGCGCCACGAAGTCGAACACGTCGGCAGTGAGCATGCTGGGCGTGTACGGCTTGGCCATGAAGCGCGCGCCTTCCGGCAGGTCGCCAGCTTTGGGCCAGCTCTGGCCGGACACGATCAGCAACCCGATCTCAGGCCATCGTGCCGAGACCGCCTTCGCCAGCTGATAGCCGTTCAGGTCGCCGCGACACATATCGACGTCGGTGATCATCACGCGCACGTCGGTGCGAGTCCCGAGTACGCCAAGCGCCTCGCCAGCGCTGCATGCTTCGAACACGGCCATGCCGGCATCGGCCAGCGTCTGGGCCATGTCCATCAGCTGCACTGCATCGTCGTCGACGATCAAGACACCGAGCTGGTGCGAGGCCAACGTAGCCCGTTGGTTGAGTGTAGCGACGGCCGTCATGATCCGGACGGCCTGCGAAGGTGACTTGAGAGGGTGGTAATTCGGGAGCCGACCATCCTCACCGCCTTGCGCAGCTGCGCGTCTGTCACGCCGAAGCGCTCGGACCAGGCGGCCCGCACGACGTGATCATAGATGTCGATATGGGTGGCGGCGCGGATTTGAACGGCTGTCGAACCGAACGTCATATGCGAATGCTTCGCGACTTCTCACGAAGACCGCGCCTCAGGTAATCTGTTGAATGGATGAACACCAACGTGGTACAACGAGCAAGGTTGCATTGCTCCCGGGCCGGATATCGCCGCCCCTTTGCGGACTGTTGGCGGCCCTCAATCACGGCTTTAATACCGGTGAGTGGCCGTCGTACGTCTCTACAGATCGGGGCCAGCGTCCGCATTACGCGATGCAAGATACAATGTGACGGGAAGCCACTCGCCGAAGCGCAGATGATGCCTGTCCCACAAGCGGAACAGGTGCGGGCCTCACCCGTTCATTTCTGTTGCATCGCACCATGATTTGTGACGCTCCTTGCTCCCGGTCTGCGCTGCTCCTTTCCGGAGATCCCGATCATGGCAAAGCGCACAAGCCTGCCCGCGCGTCCCTACCTCGCCGCTTCCCTCATCGTCGGCGCTTCCGCGGCCACTGCCCTCACGGTTCGCGCCCGTGCCCGCGCCGCTGAGGTCGCTGCCCCGCCGATCGGCCGCTTCGTCGAGGTCGACGGTGTGCGACTCCACTATGTCGAGTGCGGCCGGGGCGAGCCGCTCGTGCTGCTGCACGGCAACGGCATGATGATCCAGGACTTCCTGTCGAGCGGCTTCCTCGCGCTCGCGGCAAAGCACTACCGGGTGATCATGTCTGACCGCCCGGGCTACGGCTACAGCTACCGGCCGCGCACCACCATCTGGACGCCGGTAGCGCAGGCAGACCTGTTGCACGCAGCTCTCGCGCGGATCGGGGTCACCGCTACCTCGCGCTCGGCCACTCCTGGGGAGCGTCGGTGGCGATTGCGCTCGGCCTGAAATACCCCGAAGCCGTGCGCGGGCTGATCCTGGAAGGTGGCTACAACTATCAGTCCGTACGCGCCGACGCCGTGATGATGTCTGGACCGGTGGTGCCCCTGTTCGGCGACGTGCTGCGCTACACGCTGTCCCCGCTGATCGCTCGTCTGATGTGGCCTGCGATGGTGCGCAAGAAGTTCGCTCCCGCAGCTGTGGCAGAGTCGTTCTACAGCTTCCCGTCCGAGATGGCTGTGCGCCCCTTCCAGCTCCGGGCCAGCTCGGCTGAAGCGGTTCTGATGGTTCCGGACGCCTTTGCTGCCCAGGACCATTATGGTGAGCTCGCGATGCCGGTCGCAATCGTAGCCGGATCCGGCGACGAAGTCGTCGATATCGAAGATCAGGCGCGCCGTTTCCATCGCGAGAACCCGCGCAGCCGCCTGCACGTCGTGGAGGGCTGCGGGCACCTGGTTCACCATACCGCGCCGACCCGCGTCATGTCCGCAGTCGACGAAGTGGCCCAAGCAGCATGACAGCGCCAGGCCAGCCGCGGGCGATAGCGATGGGGCACCGAGGATTGTCCGGGTATACCGCGGGAAGTTTGGACGCGTCCGTGCTCGGCTTGCCGTAAGGCAATCTGCTCATCGACGTTTTGGAACGCTTCTTCGCTCGTACTAAAATCTTTCAAAATAAAATTTGCTGTTTATGGCTCCAATGGCGGTTTCGGTTCGTTGATTAGAAAGAGATTGCTCCGGGGGAAGGGCTACTGAAAACCGCAGGGGCTTGCCATGGCAATCGTCGGTTATCCCGGTTGGCCGCCGGTCATCGATGCGAACACGCGAGAGCACGTCCGTTTTGCAATGTCGGATGGGCGCAGGCTCATCCCCTGTCGCATATCGATCGATGCCCTGCGCGACTGCTTCGGCGATGAGAATTCCGAGCCAATCGATTTGTTCGAAAGTTGCCAGACCGCAATTGAGGACGCTGCCGGCAAAAAGCACGAAGCCGTCGGCACCATCGATGGGATTGTTGAGCTTAACGAGCGTGATTTTGATTGATTTCGTCCGAGTGCATAGGGAATGAGCTATGTCTAGTCCACGACTTACCGGCCTTGAGTTCAGCTGGTTCACCAAGTGCCAGATGCTGGCCTCGGACTACGAACAGCATTGGGGCATGCAGCTGGAGCCCGGAATCGTGAGGCTGGTGGCTTGCGTCGCCGCCGATGCGCGAACGAGCTTCACTGGGCCACAATCGCTGCGACGTGTCGCGGAACGGCTTGTTTTAGCTGCAGACGCGTTCACGTTGACAATGGTCGACCAATCTATAGGCCCGAATAGGCGGCTGGAGATAGACCGCTGTGTCGTAGCCTTACACACCATTGCAGAAAGGCTAGTCAGCGTCGCGGCTGTTGTAGAGACATGGAAGCATTCTTCAGGGCGTTCCCCGGAGGCGCATTCCGCTCAGCCAGCGTTCCCAATTGCGCTTTGATGACGAGCGCGGCCGCCGAGGCGACGGCCACCCATGGCAAAATTGAAGCACACATAGTGCGAGGGCTCTCCGCTATGAATCTGCGTGCGCCGCCCTACATACGTCCGATGATTATCTTCAAGCCGAACCCGCACAAGCTGCGCGTTGTGCCATCCTTGACCGAGCCTGGGCGGTTCGCTTGGTCGATCACGCGAGATGACGTGGTGGTGCGCCAGTCGGCTCGGTCATTTGGCTCTCATGGCGCCTCTGAGGCGGATGGCGACACGGCATTCCGCGAGGTCACGGTGCAGTGGCAGAACGCTCGTTAGGGGCTGCCTACGCAATCAGGCAGCGCGCCCGGACCGATATAGTCATAGGGCTCGCGCGTGGCCAGGAAGCAGGTTGATCGCCTGTGCCGTAGCCTGGGAGAGGCGGACTTCGGTGAGCGTGACCTCTGCCGCTTCCTTGACGGCATCCTTCACGATTTGAACTCCGCTTTCAGGATCATCGGCGATGACCGCATAGGACAGCGTGAGCAGGCGCTCCGGCGCATTCTCGTCCGGAAGGCTGACCGTCACGATAAAGGCGGTCTGATTGGGCTCTATCATCGACAGAGCCTACACCCAGCGCCGGCTGGAACGAAGGCGTATCTGGACCGGTCCGGCTGACGTTAGTCCCATCGTGTCGGCGGCGAGGTGTACACGGTAACTGGCATAGACCTTTTCAGGCAGCCCGGCCGGTGCCGGGAAAGGTTTGTCGGCTCTCAGCAGTCGGACGCTGGTGTATGCTGAGGACCAAATAAGAGCTCGTTATTGAGCTATGGAAATTTAATAGGGCCACTCGTCGTGTTGACACTACGCGGGACAAGATTGAGGCTAGCCTGCCCTCGGATAATGCTCCTTGGGAGCCCATTGGATCAATTCAGATCAGTGCTGAGGACGGGCCGCGTGTCGGCGCATCATCGAAGGAAATACTCGACGATATGGCCAAGATTAGGTGCTCGATCTGGCCGCGCGACGATTAGAGATTCTGATCGAGCCTAGGCGCCGGCGCCTCCCGCGATCCCGCTTGGCGGCGGCCCGTTCCATTCTGGTAACCGATCGGCCGTACCGAGGCCATCATCTCAGAGCTCCCGAGCGCGGCCGCCTCCGAGCGCGCTGGGTTCGACGCAAAGCCGCCTGAATTTTCGTTTGATCGCCACACTATACCAATCGATTCTATTGTAATCTAGATCGTCAGGCCCTGAATTTCTGCAGCCCGGCCTCATTTTGAGAGATGCCTCCGCGCGATCGAGCGCCTTGGGCTGTTTGGCGGAGGGTAGTATGTCTCGTGCTTTGATCACCGGCAAAGCGCAGCCTGTTTCAGCGGAAGATTTTAACGCGCGCGTCAAGGCGCTTTTGATTGGCCGAACTGATGTAGAGAAGGGCGCAACATTCCAGAGGCAGCCCGGATTTGGCACCAATCGGCCATCACAGAAGTAGGCAGGAGCGCCACCACCGATCGCATGAGCGGGAACCCGTGAGCCTCAGGTTTGAGGCGAGCCCCGCACGTCGCTGATGATCGGCGGTGGCCTGCTTATGGGGCCGAGACATAGAAGATCCAGTTCGAGCCTTTACCTGGCGGAATCAGTAACATCTGGACAGAAGGTCCTGATCTGGTAGTTGGCGACGAAGGGTTGGCATCTAAGTCAGAACTCGATTCGGTCGGTGTCGATCGCCTTGCTCACGGCCCCACGCGCCTTCGCCCGCTCCACCATCCATTCGCCGAGCTGCATGGCTTGGTCTGGAGTGAGGTTGACGTAGCGATCCGGTTGAAGGCTGTTCGCCCGGATCGCGATGCCGATGTGCCAAGCGCTCGCGGTGAGCGCGTCGAGGCGCAGATCGTCGGTGTCCGCGTGCCTATGCATCACTCATCCTCGCGCCAGCGGCGGCTTGTCCTACGCCCTCCGAGCTTGCGCCCGTCCAAAGGCCTGTGCCAGCGCCGCGATCACCACGCCCAAGTCGCGACCTTACCACTGAGCGGCCGCTCACCCTTAGCAGGGCGTTGAGAAAGTCCAGACAGGTGGAATTTGGATCTGAATCTAGTATAGCCATATGTAAACCGCACCTGCCAGCGGTATGTCGCCTCGATCTTCTGAGGCGCTTTTCGACTTTTTCAACAACCTGTTAGGCTCATGGCGGGTAGCACCGCAAACCGGTACCTTCCTCGCGGGCTCGCTGCCCATCATTGAGTCCGGCGCATTCACGTTTCAGATCGGCACCGCTGAAGGCATCACGCTGCCTGCTTCGGGCATATCGGTCTTGGCCGCCGCGTCAGTCCGGAATTTCGCCAAATCGCCGTTTCGTCGATCCAGCCGCCCAGTTCAAGGCAGCGGCGCTGCCCGGTGCCGCTCGTGACGCCAGAGCGCGACCGCCACCCGACGGGCCTCGTAGGTCCGTCGCAGCGATGTCCCGAGGCCACCTTGGCCTTCCGGTGAGTAGCCGTAGCGTAATACTGCGTCCGTGCCGAAGTTTCGATGCATCTCGGCCCGCCAGAGGTCATCGGCTGCCGCGAGGGCAGACTCCGTAAGGGCGAGGCGGGCACGGTCCGGTGCAGGCGAGAGCTGAGCGTTCATCTCACTCAACGCACCGGCCACACCGAAGGTCCGCCGAAATCGAGTTGCGGTCGAGTACGGCGGCGAGTCGACAATGTAGACGGAGCGACACCGGAACCGAATTTACCTGGCGGCAGCCCTGTGCCCGTCGCCGCAAGTGAAGCGTGCGGTATCATGTCCTACATGCCTCTTATGGACGTCGCTGACCTTGAGCTCTGCGCCCTTCTCAGTCGCGCGTCTGGTCCGTCTCTGCCGGTGACCATCGCGTGGTGAAAGGGCCGTTCCATCATACCAATCGCCCTGCTCGGTCTTGTGTGCGTGCCAAGCGCGCTGATTCTGGCGTTTCGGCTGAAGCGACAATTGCAGATCTAATGTCAAATTTACAGCGCTCACCTGAACTATAACGACCGCGATGATGTGTGGTCTCCGGTAGATCGTATGGATCCGCTCGGAGGAACAAATATGCCGATGAAAATGCTGACACTGGCCGCCGTGGTCACGCTCGCACTCTCAGGTGCCCCGATGGCTCGGACCGCCGGATGCGGCAGCGCCGAAGGCAACATGAACAACCCGGGCTCCGTGGAGAGGAATGCTGAGAAGGGCATGAGCACCGGATCCAGCTCAATGAGCGCGGGCACTGGGCCCGGCACCACAGGCGGCCGGCCCGTAAGCACGCCTGGTGCGCCCGCCGGTAATCGGACCGGCAACAGCGCGCCTGGCAGCGGCGCAGCGCCGAGCGGCAAGTAATCACCCCCTGCCCCGCGGCTCCGAAGTCCCGGGGCCACCGCCGAGGACGTGGATTACGCTGACAACCATAGTGCCGCAGGGGTGGACCTATTGAGGGCAGAGCCTGTTGCTTAATCGGATCCGCATCTGTGGATCAGCGAGGTCTCCAGGTGGCTGAACGGCGTTCCAATCAAAACGGGCAGCACGGTGGTCCAGGATTGCCGATGGTTTATGGTGTAATCGGCAGCACTGGGCTTATGTTGGCAGCTCTGACTATGCTGATGGCGGCGCAGATGTTGAATTCGCACCTCGCGATCGGTCATGCGGTGGACGCTTCAGCACTTCCCGATAGCGCAATGGGCGCACGCAAGATCTCGTCTTCTTTGCAGCCTGCGGTGCGCAGCACCAATACTTAGGATAATGCCACGGCTGATGTGTTGTCTGATCCGATCCAGCTTCGGGTCGACAATGGTCCGTTCAGCGTCAGCGTCGAAGGGCTCGTCCATGCTGCCGAGATGCAGCGCGTGAGATCCGTTAGGTCGATCGCAGCTCTGATCTCCGCTTCCTAGCACGATCAGAGACGGCCTCGCTGTACAGGACGTGCGTAAATTTGAGGATCTTTACTCCCTGTCGATGTTGCGAATTTGTTTTGAGGTCTCCTTGATCGTACGAGCTGCAGAATTTGCCTTGTCTCCTCCTCTGACTCATTCGAGAGATGGGATAGGTAGAGTAGCGCATTGCTAGCGCAGCACCCTTGCCTCCCTTGCCCTATCAATGACTTAGCCGTGCTCGCGTTCAGATCTCCGCCCAGGCATGCGTAGCCCCCGCATCGGCGGAGCCGAGCAGCGTTCGCGACGACTCGCGAAGGTAGCCGGACACGATCCTGGCCCCGAAGCCGAGGCTGCGCACCGCCTCAACGAGGAGCGTCGCCAGGCCCCGGTATGATCCCATCCCGCGGGTTATGGTCTCGCTCGGCGACTGCGTGCCCTCGTCTGCCCTGACTTGGTAGGCGACGGTACCGCCGATCCCAGCGTTCAGGTCCTTGAGGAGCGACAGGGTGTCGGTCCGGCGGGACGCCACGAACCCCTGCGCCAAAGCCCGCAGGCTCTGCTCTTCCTTCGGAAATTGCGGGGCCGTCAGGCCGCCGAGGTCCGTCCACTCGTCGTCGGTGTACTGGAACGGGAACGCAATGGCGGAAGCGGCGATGGCAAAGATGGGATAAGCCTCTGCCGAGAGTTCGACCGGAGATACACTCTCCACGTCGAGGCGATCGGTCGGGGCCGCGAATGTGGCCATCGACACTGTACCGCCCGCGGATTGTGAGACACCGATCTGAAGCCTATGCGGCCAAGGCCGCGGGTGGAAGCTGCGCGGTGCGAATGGCGGCTGGTGGTCGGAACCCGTGCCGCTCG
The DNA here is from genome assembly GCF_054611515.1 of Methylobacterium sp. CM6257. NCBI lineage: Bacteria > Pseudomonadati > Pseudomonadota > Alphaproteobacteria > Hyphomicrobiales > Methylobacteriaceae > Methylobacterium > Methylobacterium sp. CM6257. The sequence continues at coordinate 1,780,194 of NZ_CM137735.1, read as the reverse complement.
ATCAGCCACGTCTTATTGTAGAGGTCGCGAAACGCCAGCAGCGCGCGGCGCAGGTCCTCGACCGTGTCGAAGTGCTTCACCCACAGCAGGTTCTCCTTGAGCGTGCGGATGAAGCGCTCGGCGCAGCCATTTCCTTCCGGCGCTCGCACGAAGGCGGGCGAACTTGCGATACCCAGGAACGCCAGCTCCGCCTGGAAATCGTCCGACATGTACTGGCTGCCGTGATCGTGCCGGACACTCAGGCCGGAGGCGATCTCGGCCGTAAAGCCGCCGAAGCGCTGCCGCACACCCTGGCGGATCGGCTCCAGCGCCTCAAAGCGCGTGGCCCGGCGCGCCGCATGGAGGCCCACGCATTCGGCCGAGCAGTGGTCGACGGCCACGAACACCGCGACCTGCCCCTCAGCCGTCCAGGTGGTGGTCAGATCAGTGCCCCACATCGTGTCCACCCTCTCCGGGACGATGGTGCCGTCGTGGTTGCGCGGGCCGCGCGGTGTGCCGACGCGAGAGGGGGCGAGCAGATCATGGGCGCGCATCAGGCGCAGCACGCGGCGTTTGGAGGTGCGCACGCCCTTGTGGCGCAGCCGCGCCCAGACCTTGCGGTGACCCTCGCCGTGAAAGGGGCTGTCCGTGAGGGTGGCGCGGATCTGCGTGAGTAGCGCCGCATCCGGCATCGGCCCGACCGGGCCGGGACGGCGCGACGGCTCGGGCCGGGCGGGTGAGAGGTGCCGGTGGACGGTGGCGCGCGACACGCGCCAGATCCGGCACACCCGGGCCAGTCCGTAAGCTTTGCCGCTGGCAGGCGAGACGGCCCGGCTCATAGCCGCGACCTCCTGCGGGCCAAAGGGCCGGGGCCGCGCGCCTCCAGGGCAGCGATCTTGGCCTCCAGCAACTCGCGCTCGATCAGCATCTCGCCGAGCTTGGCCTTCAGTCGCCCGCTCTCCAGCGCGTCCGCATCAAGGGACCGGGTGGAGAGACTGGCCTCGCCCGCCGTCAGGAAGGCGTCGCGCCAGCCCGACAAGGTCGCGGCCGTCACGCCTAAGCTGCGCGAGACGCTCTCCAGGTCCTCGCCGCGCAGCAGCCGCAGCACCGCATCCCGCTTGCGCTGCCGGGACATGCGCCCGCCGCGACCAGGACCGACTGCGCCTGCATCTGCCTTCGTATCCGAGCTCATCGTCCTCACCCCTGTCGCGGAGACCGTCCGCTAACGGGGTGTCTCAAGCAACCGGGAGGCGGAGGAACACGGCGTTGCCGACGGCATCCTGGGCCCGGGTGACGGTGGCGTCGGGCGACAGAGTGACGTGACTCAACAGCAGGCGCAGGTCGCGACTCTCCCGCGGCGTCATCATCAGCCGGTGTGGTCCGACACTGACCGGCTGGCGATGGCGGTACGTCGTCTAGTGGCGAATACGCAGGCCGATGAAGGAAGCGCCGTTCGATCCGTCACGGCCGCGTGGGGCACGCGCGTCATCCCGACGCAGCCTAGCATGTATCCGACTACGTTTTGGCTCCGAGGATCGGACCATCAGCCGGGACCACAAATCTGTCGGGAGGCAACCTTCCTCTCTCAATTGCGCTTTGAACTGTGTGACTCATAACCCCCAGGGCGATGCGCCCCACGCCCTCGTCGTCGATGACGACGCTCTGATCCTGATGGAAGCGACCGGTATCCTGGAGGATGCGGGGTTCCGGGTGCTGGAGGCGATAAACGTCGTCCAGGCTCTGAGGATATTAAATCAGCATCACGACGCGATTGAACTGCTCTTCACCGACGTGCACATGCCGGGGAACGCTGATGGCTTCGACTTGGCGAGGCAGACAACGGAGCGATGGCCGCACATCGGGGTCGTGGTCGCCTCCGGCCAAGCCGAGCCTGGGCCCGGGGACCTGCCGGACGGAGCGACGTTCATTGGCAAACCGTTCAGCGCGGAGATCGTTCGGCATCATGTTCGCAAAACACTGCCTGATGCTAGGCACCCGAAGCAGTTGAGGACTTAGGACGCTAATCCTGGCATTTAGTATCTGATGCGAAAGGCTTTTGCGACCGAAAGCAGCCCCTGGAACCGTCCGCCTACGGGTTGCCTGATCGAGTGGGTTGATCGCCTGAAGTTGGCCATTAGCCACTGGTCCGCACTGGAAAAAATGGGACGGGAAAGCACAGACGTTGCCTTTAAAGCAGCCGCCTTGTCTTAGGAAATTTCTTTTGTTCTGTGAAGCCGGCCTAAAAGTATGCTGGCAACTTCCTGTTGCCGTTGCTGCTGCAGCTTCGTGAGGAATTTCGGTAATTAGTCAGGCCACCACCTTTATGTACGTTATCTCAGGCTCCGACACTCGCTTTCACGGAGCGTGAAGCGACCGCAATGGCAACGCCGAGATCCCTATTGCCGAGGTCAATGAGTTAACAGCGGAAAGCCTAAGGCGAGAAATAACTTGCCGCGGTCACCTCCTTCGTAGCGATGCCGCCTATCGAGAGGCTGAGTATCGGGATAAAGGCTGCATCATAACGATGGGAAAAACCTGATGAGAATGGACGGCGCCGAGGTCCTAAACAGGACGCTCACGGAAGACGAGGCCGCCATCCTCGAAGCCTGGAACATATCTCTCCGGGAAGGTACCTCCCTGCAGAGCGGTCGTATCCGCGAGGCCGAGCTCCAGACCCAGGCCAAGGCCGTATTCGGCCAGCTTCGGGACGGACTTTCGTCCGGTGGGGTCGATGCGGACGTGGAAAGCTATGCCCCCCTGCGCGAGAACCTCGCCGACATCTCGCGCTCGCGGGCGATCCAGGGGTTCACGCCGACCGACACTGCCAACTTCGTCTTTTCGCTCAAAGAGCCGATCTTCGAGGCGCTGCGGCGCAAGTCGGCCGCGGACACCTCGGCACTGGCCGCAGGCGTATGGGCGGCGGGGAAGGTTCTCGACAGGCTCGGGCTGCTCACGATGGAGGTGTTCCTGGCCAGCCGCGAGGAAGTCATCGGGCGCCAGGGGCAGGAGATCGCCGAACTCTCCACGCCAGTGGTCCGGCTCTGGGACGGCATCCTGGCGCTGCCGCTCATCGGCACCCTCGACAGCGCCCGGACCGGCGTCGTCATGGAGAACCTGCTCCAGGCCATCGTCGAGGAGGAGGCCGAGATCGCCATCATCGACATCACCGGCGTACCGACCGTCGACACCCTGGTGGCCCAGCATCTCCTCAAAACCGTGGCGGCGGCCCGCCTGATGGGCGCCGACTGTATCGTCTCCGGCATCCGGCCGCAGATCGCGCAGACCATGGTCCATCTCGGCGTCGAGCTGAACGTCGTCTCGAAGGCGACGCTGGCTGACGCCTTCGCGCTCGCCCTGAGGCGGACCGGCCGCAAAGTGGTGCGCCAGCAGGCGACGGTTACCGAGGAGCGCGGTTGAGGCCATGGACCGCATCCCGATCCTCAAGCTCGGCGGCATGCTGATTGTCACCATCCAGGTCGACATGCACGACCGCCTCGCGCTGGCCCTGGAGGAGGACCTGACAGCCATGATCGCGCGCACCGGCGCGCGCGGCGTGCTGATCGAGATCTCCGCGCTAGAAATCGTCGACTCTTTCATCGGGCGCATGTTGGTGAGCATCGCCGCCGTCTCGCGCGTGCTCGACGCCGAAACGGTCCTGGCTGGTATGCGGCCCGCGGTCGCCATCACGTTGGTCGAGCTCGGCCTGGAGCTCACCGGCATCAGGACGGCCCTTAACGTCGAGCGCGGCATGGCCTTGTTGAAGGCGCGTTTGGCCGAGGACGGCGAGGGTTATGGGAGCGACCGTGACGGTCTCGAAGACTGAGACCATCCCCGTCCGGTCCGGTGACGACGTCGTCCGCGTGAGGCAGCGCGTGCGCGCACTCGCCATCGAAATCGGCCTCGGGCTCGTCGATCAGACGAAGATCATCACCGCCGCGAGCGAGCTCGCGCGCAACACCCTCGATTATGGCGGGGGCGGTGAGGTCCGCGCGGAGATCGTCCAGGCCGGGACGCGCAAGGGCCTGCGCCTGAGCTTCAAGGACCAGGGCCCCGGCATCGCCGACATCGAGCAGGCGATGACTGATCACTACACCTCCGGCAAAGGCCTCGGCCTCGGCCTGGGCGGGGCCAAGCGCCTCTCGAACGAGTTCCACATCGAGTCGACGCCCGGCGTCGGCACGCGCGTCATGATCGCCCGGTGGAAATGAACATGGACCGGGTTACCGTCACGGAAGCGAGCCAAGTGGCCGAGGCCCGACGGCGAGCGGTGGCCGTCGCTCAGTCCATCGGGTTCGACGAGACCGCGGCCGGCCGCATTGCCCTCGTGGTGACCGAGCTCGCCACCAACGTCGTAAAGTACGGCGTGCCGGGCGAGGTCTTGGTCGGCACCTACGAGGACGGGACCGGCTCGGGCGTCGAGATCCTCGCGCTCGACAAGGGCGAAGGATTCTCAAATCTCGGCTTGGCCTTGAGGGACGGACACTCAACTGGCGGCAGCGCCGGCGAGGGCCTTGGCGCGGTGCGCCGTCTGTCTGACGCCTTCGACATCGTTTCCCGCCCCGGGCTTGGCACGGCGGTGTTGGCGCGCTTGTCAATCAATAGGAAGTCCGTGTCGGACGCCGTGCCCTGGTTCGGGGCGGTGGCGGTGCCCCTGAAGGGTGAGATCGCCAACGGCGACGCCTACGCCGTACGCGAGCGAGCCGACGGCTGGACCGCCGTAGTGTCGGATGGTCTCGGCCACGGACCGGAGGCCGCCAAGGCTTCCGAGGAGGCGCTGAGGCTGTTTCGAAGACACCAGGACAAGCCGCCCGCCGCGATTCTGTCCGCCATCCATGCAGGCCTGTCGCACACACGAGGCGGTGCGATCTCCGTAGCGCGGTATGAGCGGGACCGGGACATCCTCGCGTTTGCGGGCATCGGCAACGTGTTGGGCGCGGTCGTCTCCGGCACCTTGACCAAGCGAACGGTCAGCCTCGCCGGGACCGCGGGGCACTCGGCTCGGCGTATCCAGGAGTTCGAGTACCCGATGCGCCCGGACGATCTATTCGTGCTGTGCTCGGACGGGATCACCACGGCTTGGTCGCTCGACGCCCACCCCGGCCTCACGGCCGCCCATCCGACGCTCGTGGCAGGGGTGATCTATCGCGACTTCGCCAGGGCCCGGGACGATGCCACCGTGCTCGTCGTGCGGGAGCGGGCGCGATGAGGTGGCCGCTCCTCACCAGTTCCATCCAGCACGAGGACGACATCGTAAAGGTGCGGCAGCGCGTGCGCCGGCTGGCCGAGCGCCTGGGCTTCGAGATCCAGGACCAGACCCGCATCGCCACGGCAGTGTCCGAGATCGCGCGCAACGCCTACGGCTACGCCGGTGGCGGTCGCATCGAGTACGGCCTCGATCAGCTCGATCCGGACAAAGGCGAGCAGTTCCTGGTCATCAGGGTGAGCGACAAGGGACCAGGCATCGCCGAACTCGACGCCATCCTTGAAGGTCGCTTCCGCTCGACGACGGGCCTCGGCATTGGAATCACCGGCTCACGGCGGCTGATGGACCGCTTCGAGGTCGACACGATGGCCGGCAACGGCACTGTCGTGACGTTCGGGAAGCGGCTCCCATCCGCGGCGGAAAATTTCACGGGACCGAGGCTCGCGACCCTGGCCGAGGATGTCGCCCGGGCCAGGATTGAGGAACCGCTGGTCGCCTTGCGTGAGCAGAACCGGGAGCTTCTGCGCAGCCTCGCCGCGCTTGCCGAGCGCGAGGAGGAAACCCAGCGCCTGAACCAGGAACTCTCCGAGACGAACCGGGGCGTCGTTGCGCTCCACGCCGAGTTGGAGGCGCAAGCCGTGCTCCTGCGCGAGGCGGGCGTTCTCCTGGAAAGCCAAGTGGCGGCCCGCACTGCCGAGCTTGCGGAGGCAAACGCCCGGCTCCTGGCCGAGGCGGTCGAGCGCGAGCGGATGGAGCAGGACCTGCGGCAATCGCAGAAGCTCGAAGCGGTCGGGCAATTGACCGGCGGCGTTGCGCACGACTTCAACAACCTGCTGACCATCATCCGCTCGTCCGTCGACTTCCTCCGCCGCCCAGATCTGCCGGAGGATCGGCGCAAGCGGTACATGGACGCCGTCTCCGACACGGTCGACCGCGCCGCCAAGCTTACTGGACAGCTCCTGGCCTTCGCACGTCGCCAATCCCTGAAGCCCGAGGTATTCGAGGTCGGCGAACGCTTGCGCGGCGTGGCCGAGATGCTCGACACCATCACCGGCGCGCGCATCCAAGTCAGGGTCGAGATGCCGGACAGACCCGCCCTGGTGCGCGCCGACCTCAACCAGTTCGAGACGGCCCTGGTGAACATCGCCGTAAACGCCCGCGATGCCATGGACGGCAGCGGGACGCTGACGATGCGGGTAGTGGCCGGGCAGGTCATGCCAATGATCCGGGGGCATGCCGGCTCGTGTGGGCCGTTTGTGGCGGTCTCGCTCGCCGACACCGGCTCAGGCATCTCCGTGGAGGTGCTGGCGCGCATCTTCGAGCCGTTCTTCACGACCAAGGACGTCGGGAGCGGTACGGGTCTCGGGCTCTCTCAGGTGTTTGGGTTTGCCAAACAGTCCGGCGGTAACGTCGGCGTGACAAGCGAGAGCGAAAAGGGGACAATTTTCACTCTCTACCTGCCCGAAGTCTCGTCCGAGGCCGCCGAAGCCCCTGTCTCCGATCCCGACGCCGATCTGTCCCCGGCTGGGCTCGGTCAGCGCATCCTGCTCGTGGAAGATAACCTGGAGGTCGGAGGCTTCTGCACGCAGATCTTGGAGGATCTCGGATACGCGCCCGAGTGGGTCGTCAACGCGGAAGAGGCGCTCGAACGTCTCGGAACGGACGGGGCGGGCTTCAGAGCCGTATTCTCCGACGTCGTCATGCCAGGTATGGGCGGCATCGAGCTCGCCAAGGCGTTGCGTATCCGCATCCCGACCCTGCCGGTGATCCTGGCCTCAGGCTACAGCCATGTCCTCGCCCGCGAGGACAGCCACGGCTTCGAGTTGCTCCACAAGCCCTACTCGGCCGCGCAGGTCGGCCGAGTCTTACGCCGCGTTATCGGCGCCTCGGTCCCAACCGATGATTCTCAGTCACAGGTGATGCCCCACCCGGAATGAGCCGTGGTCAACTTCCCTCCGATGGTCCCAAATAGCTTGCGCGCAATCACGCGGCATCCGAATTCGCGACGCCTCGGCGGTTGAGGAAGCAACGGCTTCTCGAATGTGCTGGAGTGGCACTGTAGGGCGGCAATGGGCGCGAAGACGTAGGTCTGCTTTTCGACCGCAAAGATTAAGCACCTTGTCTTTTCCTTCCCCCGGCTTGTGGTGCGTGGAACAGCAGCTAGCGCAGTGCCAGCGCAGCAACCTTGCATCCCCTGCCCTATCAATGACTTAGCCGTGCTCGCGCTCAAATTACAACCGCGTTATAGTCGGTCGCGAACTGGATCGTCGGCCGCCGCCTCAGCATTCCTAAGTGTCTGTCCGGCGACATATTGAACGACGTGAGGGGTTTGTAATTCAAGGCTGCCTGTTTGGAGGTTGCCGATGTGGACGAGCGAGAACCGAGCCCGCTACGATCGAAGCGAGCTTCGTTATCCGAGCGATCTGACGGATTACGAGTGGGCGCTGATCAAGCCCCTGATCCCTCCAGCCAAGCGCGGCGGCGGCAAGCGCAGCGTCGACATGCGGGCGGTGGTGAACGGCCTACTGTACGTGGCTCCGCACCGGCTGCCAATGGCGGGCGATCCCGAAGGATCTGGCGGCGCGCTCGACGGTGCACGATTACTTTGACCTCTGGGACTATGACGGCACGCTGGAGCGGATCCATCACACGCTCTACGTCGCCTGCCGGGAGCGGGCGGGTCGGGAGGCCAGCCCGACGGCGGCCATCATCGACAGCCAGAGCGTGAAGGGCGCGGAAAAGGGGGGCGCTCGATCGACCCGCCCGGCTACGATGCGGGCAAGACGATCAGGGGCAAGAAGCGCCACATCTTGGTCGACACCCAGGGCCTGCTGATGCACGCGCTCGTCCATCCCGCCGACATTCAGGATCGGGACGGCGGCGTGCTGGTGATGGCCACGCTGTTTGGCCTCTACCCGTTCCTGCTCAAGCTCTTCGCCGACGGCGGCTATCAGGGACCGGCCTTCCAAGATGGTCTGCGCAAGGTCTGCCGCACCCTCACGGTCGAGATCGTCAGGCGCTCCGATCAGGCTAAAGGCTTCGCCGTGTTGCCCAAGCGTTGGATCGTCGAGCGAACGATCGGCTGGCTCAACCACTGCCGCCGTCTCGCAAGGGATTGGGAATGCAAAAGCCGGAAAGGACGAGCGTTCGTCCTCTTGGCCTCCATCCGCCTCATGACCCGAAAGCTCTGTCAGAAAACATCATGATGCCGGACAGACTCTAAGACCGGGTCGCCCGCCGCTGCCCGTCGAGCACGGCTTTCGCCACGTAGGGTTATTGCCTCTTGAGGACGATCCACCAACGTTGACGGCGGACACTCCGGAGTGAGCCGCAGCAGCGATTACAGGGTTGAGCCCTTCCGTGCCTTTTCCAGTTGTATAAGCTCTCTTAGAAGCGTTTGCGCGAGTGCTGTATGTTGCGACTTTTCTACTGGCGCGATCTTCTTGCCGTAACTTGTGGTAACTGTCATGAGATTTCGGTCAACCTTGAAGGTGCCCGAGTAGGTTCTACCGTCTAGCTTGACGTGAATTGAATGACTCGACATGCGGAAGCCCTCCCGACTGCGTGGCGAACATCTCAGCAGTACATTTATCTGTGATATCTTTTTTCGTGACTCACATTATCATAGAAAAACGGAGGTGGCGCGCCTGGGAGGGCTCGATGTTTCGCCTCGAGAACGGAGCACACAGCGCTCGAGATTTGGCCAGCGAGGCGATTAGATTGAATGTAGTAGCCTCATCGAGCTCTACGGCAACGATGCGTTCAGAGTGGCTTGCGAGAGAGCCCAGCGAGCACGTGCAAGAGGAGATCGAGCAGAAAAACTGATATGGACGCAGGTGGCTCTCTAAGTACGCCATAGGGCCTTCGGTAACGCTTCAAAGTTGCTCGATCAGGCTGAACCGGCACAACGCGCGAAGGTGCGCAAGCCTCGTCTTGCGACGCGTTCTAAGCCATGAGGCCCTGTATATCGCCGCCAGCGCCAAAAGTCGCCGGGTTCTCCGGCCAGCCCTGCTCGCTGACCAGCGGCACGAACGATACGGGCTCGAGACTCTCCCTCACGTAATTGGTCTCGCCCCGGCGCGTGATCTTCAGAAGCGTCTGGCCCCCCGCGCTCTCGTCGACGGGGATGACCAGCCGGCCACCACAGACCAGTTGCGTCATGAGCGCGGGGGGCACCGCGGGACTGCCAGCCGACACCAGAATGGCATCAAAGGGGGCGGCCTCGGGCCAACCGCGCGTGCCGTCACCCACGCGCAAGGTGATGTTGCCGTAACCCAGCTTTCTCCAACGATCCCGTGCCGCTTCCGCGAGCGAGCGGTGGCGCTCAACGGCGTAAACCTGTTCGGCAATTCGGCTCAGAAGCGCGGCGGCGTAGCCTGATCCTGCCCCGACCTCGAGTACCCGCTCGCCCGGCTTGATCTCGGCGGCTTCGATCATCCGAGCGACGATGTAAGGCTGCGAGATGGTCTGATCCTCGCCGATGGGCAGCGGCCGGTCCTCGTAGGCGAACTCCTCGGATCCAGGCTCGACGAATGCCTCGCGCGGGACGCTCCGCATGGCTTTCAGCACGGCCTTATCCCGCACGCCGCGACGAGCGATCTGCACGTCGACCATGCGGGTCCGGGCACGGGAGTAATCCGGCGGGACGGCCGGTTGGGGCTGCGAGTGGTCCTGCATAATCATCAACGCGCATCATTGGTCGACGGCTGCGCAGAAGAGCGGTCGACAACGACCACGTGCGCGACGACCTGCGCAACATGCCCGCCCGGCTGATCGAGCCGCATGGCCGGTTGCGGACCTAGCGCGACATGCCGTTCAGCCATGCCGAAAACGCCTCGGTCGCGTGGCTTCTCTGCCTGTGCTAAAGTCAATCTCAGCCCGCCCTCCTGTCGAGCTGACGGAGGGTGCCTTGATGCGGTTCGATCGCAAGACGGGCGGCAATTGGAGGCTGGACCCAAGCGAGCTTGCAGCCAAGCTCGGCATCACACTTCGGCTGTTGCAAGATGAGACGAGCCTTGGCCTCGTTCGCACGCAGGTTGAGACGGGGCATGGCCGGAACGAAGGTCGGGTTCGCGTTACGGTTCAATGCCGTGAGGCCGCATGGCGGGGCATCTTCGACGCACAGGGGCGCCTGATCAACGAATGCCGTCTTTCGTCAGATCAACCGCCAGATGGCGTGATCTGGTAGGCCCAATTTCTGAGGAGCGTGCTCATGACGGTGGAAGTCAGCCGCACAAAGCTCGCCCAGACCGCTCTCGACGCTTACATCTCTGCCGAGGGTGCAGACCGGCGCCTAGACGATGGTGTACCCTCCTGCGCAATCGTTGATCTCATCACCGATCTGCTCCTGCTGGCGCATCAGCGAAGCCACGATCCACTCTCCATCGTTCGTAAGGCCGAGGGGCACCTGCTGGCCGAGGTTGCAGCGCGAGAGTGAACTCAGCCCGTACCTGCCTCCAGTCCAGTGGACCAACAAGGCATGCACTTTAAGCAGGGCACGCACGACGACAAGGTTGCCGATCCGGAGCCGCTATATCCTGTCGCTCTTAAACGACATGGAGCGGAGCGGACTTACCGATACGGAGGCCTTCGCTGCGCTCGACGCCTACCGACCTGGACCGATTGAGGCAGCTCCTGAGCGGGACAAGGTGCCGGCCGCACCGCAACCCTAGGACACCAGTCTCTATCTTCCCCCCGCGGCGACCTGTGCGGGCGCGGTCGCGAGAACCTCAACAAGGGCAGCGTCGAGCATAGCTAACTCCTTGCGCGTTGGAAGCGGGAGGAGGAGGAACGATCCAACGGCGAGGTAGCGCAGTGCTAGCGCAGCGCCCCGGCATTCCCTGCCCTATCAATGACTTAGCCGTGCTCGCGTTCAGATCATAATCCTTGTGTCGGGGGTTCAAATCCCTCCCTCGCTACCAAATTTATGCAACCCCGCTAAGCACTTAGCGGGGTTTTTGTGTAACCGGGGCAGATATCCGGGCGGTGGCGTTTTGCGGTTTGGCCGTGGCGTGATTCAACACCCGGCATGGCGCTGCCGGATCCCGATGGCCTGGATGCCCTCTCGCTGAGCGAACTTCGCGGGCTGGTCGACGCCCTGATCGGTCAGGTCCGCGCCTTGACGGACGAGAACCGGGCTTTGCGCGACGAGGTCGCGCGGCTGAAGGGCTTGCCACCGCGCCCGCCGACGCGGCCAACCCCGTCCGGGATGGAGAAGGCAAGCGAGCGGGCGCAGGCCAAACCGGGCCAGCGGCGGCGTGGGCCCGTGCACGAGCGGCGCGTGATCACGCGCGAGGTGGTGCTCAAGGCTGCCGTTCCGGCGGGCTCGCGCTTCAAGGGCTTTGAGGATGTCGTGGTGCGCGACCTCGTGCTGGAGGCGGTCGTGATCCGCTACCGGCGCGAGCGCTGGTCCACGCCGTCGGGGGCGAGGGTCGTGGCCGCGCTGCCGCCCGGGATCGTCGGCGGGTTCGGGCCGCATCTGCGCCGCTTCCTCCTGGCGGCTCATGTCCAGGGGCAGGTCACGAGCGAGCGCTTGACGGCGATGCTCTCTGGGCTCGGCCTGATGATCTCCAAGCGTCAGGTGGTTCGCCTCCTGAGCGGCCGGCTCGATCCCTTTGTCGCCGAGGAGCAGGCGGTGCTGCGCGCCGGTCTCGCGAGCGCGGCCTGGATCAGCGTCGACGACACCGCCGCCCGGCATGCGCGGACTGACGGCGTGACCACGCAGATCGGCGATGCACGCTTCACCGCCTTCCGCACCACCGCGTCCAAGTCCCGCCTGAACGTCCTCGCGCTGCTGCGGGCTGGCCACGGCGACTTCGTCGTCAACGACGCGGCGCTGGCCTACATGCACACCCGCGCGCTCGCCGGTCCCTTCCTGGCGGCGCTCGCCGCCCACCCGGTCAAGGTCTTTGCCGATACCCCGGCCTGGCAGGCGCATCTCACCGCCCTCGGCTTCGATGCGCGCGCGGTCACGCCCAACCCCGTGCAGATCGCCACCGAAGGCGCGCTGTGGGGGGCGATCCGGCATCACGGCCTGATGCCCGACACGGTCGTGGTCTCCGACGGGGCCGGTCAGTTCCGGGTCGGCCTGCACGCGCTATGCTGGGTTCATGCCGAGCGCCTCGTCCACACGCTGATCCCGACGACCGCGGCTCAGCGCAAAGCTATCGCGCTCACCCGCACCCTGATCTGGTGGTTCTATGCCGACCTGAAGGCCTGGGCTCGCGCCCCTTGCCCCAGACGAGCCCGCGCCCTGCGTGCCCGCTTCGAGCGGATCTTCACACGCGCGACCGGCATGGTGATGCTCGACCGGCTGCTCGCCCGCCTGCACCAGCACAAGGCCGCCTTGCTGCGCGTGCTGGAGCGGCCCGAGATCCCGCTCCACACCAACGGCTCGGAGAACGACATCCGCGCTTGCGTGATCAAGCGGAAGATCTCCGGCGGAACGAAGAGCGAGGCCGGCCGCACCGCCCGCGACGTCATGCTCGGCCTGATGAAGACCTGCGCCAAGCTCGGCGTCTCGTTCTTCCGCTACCTCGGCGACCGCCTCGGGATCCCGGACGGTGACCCGATCCCGCACCTACCGGACCTCGTCAGAAACGCCGCAACAGGCTGACCGCCCGAGAATCTGCCCCGGCTACACCGTTCGCGAACCCTACTCATCGGCTTCTGATCTGACGGCAGCCCCTGCTTGCGATCCTGGCCAGCAAGGCCGCCAACCAGCCTGACATGGCCGTGCGCTTCGCCCAGTTTTCTAGATCTAAGACGGAAGCTTAGCGTATTGTGCAGTAGTGCTGTAATTGCTGGCACAATGAATCGGCGGCCGTCGGTCCCCGGGGGGCAAAAGCGCTGAACAACCGAACGATATCTGCGCAGTGAGCCGGCAGCTAGTTCTGCCTCCGCACCGTACAAGCGCCGGAGAATCCGAAGCCTTCGCGCAGCCATATCATCGCCGCGAAGCCCTGGAGCGTGCACCTGGCCGTGGCGAACGAGCGGAGCCCGCCACCTCGCGGCATCAGCCGCTTCACGCGGAAGTGGTCGCTCTCGCTTCCCTGCTGCACCTGCTTGGTCACGCGGTGGGTCGGCGTGCGCGACAGCAGGCCCATCTTCCTGCCTCGGCGGTCGCTGACAGGTACAGGCAGCACCATCGATGCGGATGCGGTCGGGCGCGAGCGGAAGCTCCTCCTGCGACATCTCGCGGAAGAACCGCTTGGTGGCCGCCTTGACAAATAGGTCTTCGAGGGGGAGTTCGAGCCAGCCCGGTAAGGAGCGGGTGTTGAAGCAACGTAAAGCTGAAGCACCTGAATGAGGTAGCTGTTCAGGTCAGCTGGCGAGCCTTCGCGGAGAGCGAGTGCAAAGACGCATCGGAAACGTACACGCCGAAGGAAAAATCGTGCCGTAATTACAGGCGCTTAGCGGAGGCGCCCTCCATCGTCCGTCCGCGTTTGTGCACTAGATCAACGAGGCCGGCGGTCGGTTGGCTTGCCGCCACGCAGTCGGCGTCACGCCCGTCCAGCGTCGGAAGGCATGCGTGAAGGCGGCCGGCTCGGAGAAGTTCAGGGCGGTCGAGATCTGCGTCAGGCTCAAGGCCGTATCGGCCAGGAGCTGCTTGGCCACCCGGAACCGGGCTTCGGTGGCAAGCTGTCTGAACGTCGTGCCCTCGGCTTTGAGGCGCCGGCTCAAGGTGCGGCGAGTCACTCGGCACTGGCGCGCCACGCGCTCGGCCTTGCAGCGCTGTCGGGTCACCATGATGCGGAGCTGGTGGCGGAGATCATCCGCCAGAGAGGAAGGCTCCTTGGCCTCAAGCTGACGAATGCGATCTTCTACGTGCTGGCGCACAGCTGGATCCGCGCCCACGATGCGTTCCTCCAGAAGTTGCGCCTCGACGACCAGAGCGGCCCCTTCCTGATCGAACCGGACGGGTGCTCTGAAGAAGCCACGGTATGGAGCTGTGTCGCGCGGTGCTGAGCGTGGCAGCAGCACCTCCAGCGGCGCCCAATCGGGCGAGCACAGCGCCCGAATCAGATTGGCCGCCTCGGCAAGCCCCCATTCCGATTGCTGGGGAGCCCCCTCGACCTCAGGCTCGTGCAGGACGTAACTGAGGACGGCAATATCGTGGTGGACGTGGAGGACGATCTCCGCGCCCCGGTTCCGCACGCACAGATGGGCCTCAAGCGCCCGTAAGGCGTCGCCCAACGTGTTGGAGTTGCGCAGCAGCAAGCCGAGCGGCCCGAGCGAGGTCAGCGTCGTGTGTTGCCCGATCAGCAGTCCGAGATGAGGGCAGCGCGTGTGGTCGGCCGCGAGAGCCATCAGGCGGCTGAGTGCGGTGAACGGGACGAGCCGGCTGCTATCGTCGAAGAGCCGGGGATCGAGACCCGCTTCGGCAGCGAGGGCGTCGAGATCGGCCCCGAGTTCGACGGAGACAGTATCGAGATGGATGAAGCCGACGGGAGGCACTGCCTCAGCCGCATTGGAACCCTTGTCTGCGACAGCTCCGCTCGGCCTGCTATCGATGTCCGGCCTAGCATATGCAAGCATAGCGGCACCCCTCTGCCGCCAGTTGATCGGTGCAATGGTAGGTTGCTTGATCGAATGGGACAAATCAACTGTATGTACGCGATCTGACGATAATGGGCTGCGGCGGTAGTATCCCGTGCTCAGTGCTTCGCGTCTGGCCGGCTGCCGTCGACGCTGGCGAAGTCTGCGCCTACCGCAGCTGGCGCCTTTCCGTTGAAGATGGTCTTGATGACTTGGGCTACGCTGGCACCCACCTCCGGCGGTTGGATCGACCGAGCCCGCCGAATGGCCTCTGCCATCACGGCCTTGCGGTCCGCGAGGCCAGCACGCTCCAGCGTGTGCATCAGGAGGGCGTTCATCACCAATCCCGCGATGGCTTGATGTGCCGTCGTCGTCAGTGCCTTTTCGAGCTGCGCTGTATTCTCCGCCTGCATCAGAGCCAGTTCGGTAAGCTGTTCGTTGGTGAAGGGGGCGTCGATGTCGCTCATGCTGCGTACGCCACGGGACATTTGAGTCCCGCGTCCCCGAGGTGCCGACTGACAGCGGATCAGCGATCAGCCGGCTTGGTTGATGAACCCCTCACACTACTGCTGTTCCACGTGCCTGGCTTGATCGGCCGTACCCCTTGACCTGACCGGTAGTTTGGACCGGGCCGATTGAGAGGCTACTACAGGGTGGTCACCACGGGTAGTCGGAAGGCCAAATCCGGGAACATGACGGGCGCGGGCGGCCGATAGCCCAAGGACTAATGCGGCCGGGCTCGGTTGTAGGTGGTTAGCCAAAGAGCAATTACGGTCTGGGCTTCCTTGAGCGAGTAGGAGATCTCCTGCCTCAGGCACTCGTCACGATAGCTCTGCTCGGAGATCTCCGCTTCCTTGCAGGCTAGCGCCAAGCTCTTGCCCTGCGTCGTCTACAGCTTGATCTGGCGCAGCTTGGAAACAACCTGCTCCGCGCTCGTCTTCTGACCCCGCTTCATCCTCGGTTCCTCTGGTCCTAGCTGATCCTCTCAATCAGCCCGTCCGAAGCCAGCCGGTCAGGTCAAGTCGGAATCTGGCACCTCAACCTCAGGGCATCGGCTGCACAATACGATCGCGCGGTGGCCTTATTTATCTATTCGGACAAGTTTTCGCCGCAGAATGGTTGTCCGATAGCGAAGCCATGACTGCGGTTCCTGTCTTCGAAATCCGGATCACGACGAAGGAGACTGGCAGCATCTTTCGTGCGCCGTCTGAGCGCGAGATCGCCACGAAGGCGGAAACCCTGATCCGCAGGGTCCATGCGCGTGGCGAGCTGATTGGCTTCAGCATCGCAGGGCCAAGCGCTGCCGGTATCGGCCGGCTTAAGGCTTACCTGGACGATGTCATGATCGAGGTTGGGCGACTGGGCATTTAAGCTCGTCCGCCCGTTGATGCGGCTCGGGGTTTGCGACGAGTTCAGCCAGGGCGTGCGAGACTGGATTCAACGGACATCTTTCCCCGCCGGCGTCAGTCGCCACGAGGCTGTCGCCGACTTAATTGCGCAGGCTTTCCTGCACGAGACCGATCACGCTCTCTTCCACAGTAGTAGGCGTAGCAGGCAGGCCTGTTAAGGCGAGAGCATTGAGGATTATGGGCCGGCCTTGACGAGAAGGCGGCAAGCTCGGCCCGCATATGTGCCCGACAGTGAGCGTCACCGGGTTCGCACTCGCGACAGGCTCGTAGGCAGCGAACCCGGTGTTCATGCAGTGGCGTTAGTAGCCGCAGGTGCAGCCACCGTACCCTTGCGCGGGGTAGCTGTAGCCGTAGGCGGCCGGGGCGTAGCCGCCATAATAGGAATCGCCGTAGCCGTAGCCGCCGTAATAGTTGCTGGCCGCAGCCCCGACCGCCGTGCCGACCGCGAGGCCGGCTAGACCCGCACCGACGCCGTAGCCGTACCCGCGGTACCCGTAGCCCCGGTAGCCGTAACCACGACCACCGTAGAAACCGCCGCGGTAGCCGTAACCGCGGCCACCGTAGAAGCCGCCGCGGTAGCCACCAGCCACGCCACGATATCCACCAACGCCGCCGCGCCAGCCGCCAGCGCCGAAGCCACCACCCCGGAATCCGCCGCCACCAAAGCCGGCGCCGCGGAAACCACCACCTCCGAAGCCGCCACCGCCGCCTCGGAAGCCGCCGCCACCGAAGCGAGCGTCCGCGGCCGCGCTGGTGAAGATCAGGGCGGCACAGGCTGTGCAAGCCATCAGCAGAGTTTTCATGCGGTTGTCTCCCTGCCTCAAGTAGGTAAGCCGAGGCGAACTATCGCCGGCGGGGGAAGGCATGCCTCCCCCTTCATCGCTCGGACGTTATGTTCAGGCTAGGGATCTCACTTGATCGGTCGGGACAGTCGGACGGGTTACAGCACGTCGGCAAGGTGTCTTGACCATGCCCTTCTGTCATCGTGGAGCGGCTCGGTCCGGCCCCGATCCAGGCGGGCGCAGTCAATGATACTTAAGCGCAGGTCTGCCCGCATTTGGGACATGCCTAATCGCTTCCCGCGCGGTGGTTCTTCGTCGGGTTTGCTGGATCACGCTGCGACTAGGAAACGGCGGCGCAGGAGGTCGAGTTTGGCCCAGCCGTATATTCTATCGGCCACCGTGCTGAGGCTTCGGCACGTCGGGCAGAGGATGTGACCGTTCCGTGCTTCGGCCACGGCAGTGAGGGCGGCGGGGCCGTCCCGCACGACACGAACGAGGCGACAGGCGACAGCCGGGCACAGGGCAGAGCAAAGTCATGCCCCGTTCTGTGAGGCCGAGCCGACCACGCCAAGACCCCTGCCGTCACGCTCTTCGTTCCACGAAGCTCGGCGATGAACCACCGCGCGGAGGCCGATCAGCTTCGAGCTCCACGTGGCATGACGCACCATCTATTTGGCCGAGAATAGCAAGACGGCTCTCGTGTACCGCCCGCGGATTGTGAGACACCGATCTGAAGCCTATGCGGCCAAGGCCGCGGGTGGAAGCTGCGCGGTGCGAATGGCGGCTGGTGGTCGGAACCCGTGCCGCTCGATCAGCCACGTCTTATTGTAGAGGTCGCGAAACGCCAGCAGCGCGCGGCGCAGGTCCTCGACCGTGTCGAAGTGCTTCACCCACAGCAGGTTCTCCTTGAGCGTGCGGATGAAGCGCTCGGCGCAGCCATTTCCTTCCGGCGCTCGCACGAAGGCGGGCGAACTTGCGATACCCAGGAACGCCAGCTCCGCCTGGAAATCGTCCGACATGTACTGGCTGCCGTGATCGTGCCGGACACTCAGGCCGGAGGCGATCTCGGCCGTAAAGCCGCCGAAGCGCTGCCGCACACCCTGGCGGATCGGCTCCAGCGCCTCAAAGCGCGTGGCCCGGCGCGCCGCATGGAGGCCCACGCATTCGGCCGAGCAGTGGTCGACGGCCACGAACACCGCGACCTGCCCCTCAGCCGTCCAGGTGGTGGTCAGATCAGTGCCCCACATCGTGTCCACCCTCTCCGGGACGATGGTGCCGTCGTGGTTGCGCGGGCCGCGCGGTGTGCCGACGCGAGAGGGGGCGAGCAGATCATGGGCGCGCATCAGGCGCAGCACGCGGCGTTTGGAGGTGCGCACGCCCTTGTGGCGCAGCCGCGCCCAGACCTTGCGGTGACCCTCGCCGTGAAAGGGGCTGTCCGTGAGGGTGGCGCGGATCTGCGTGAGTAGCGCCGCATCCGGCATCGGCCCGACCGGGCCGGGACGGCGCGACGGCTCGGGCCGGGCGGGTGAGAGGTGCCGGTGGACGGTGGCGCGCGACACGCGCCAGATCCGGCACACCCGGGCCAGTCCGTAAGCTTTGCCGCTGGCAGGCGAGACGGCCCGGCTCATAGCCGCGACCTCCTGCGGGCCAAAGGGCCGGGGCCGCGCGCCTCCAGGGCAGCGATCTTGGCCTCCAGCAACTCGCGCTCGATCAGCATCTCGCCGAGCTTGGCCTTCAGTCGCCCGCTCTCCAGCGCGTCCGCATCAAGGGACCGGGTGGAGAGACTGGCCTCGCCCGCCGTCAGGAAGGCGTCGCGCCAGCCCGACAAGGTCGCGGCCGTCACGCCTAAGCTGCGCGAGACGCTCTCCAGGTCCTCGCCGCGCAGCAGCCGCAGCACCGCATCCCGCTTGCGCTGCCGGGACATGCGCCCGCCGCGACCAGGACCGACTGCGCCTGCATCTGCCTTCGTATCCGAGCTCATCGTCCTCACCCCTGTCGCGGAGACCGTCCGCTAACGGGGTGTCTCAAGCAACCGGGAGGCGGAGGACTCGGCTGTTCCAGTACGCACGTAGGCGTGCCGACCACCGCAGAAGCTTGCCGTGAGCAGCGGTAAGCATCGCTAAAATCACTTCAGCCAACTCCGATCAGCGCATGCCTTGAGCTCGGCCGGTCGCCGCGTCGATAGAGGATTTTCCGCGGAGTGGATACCGATTTTCCGCGGGAGAATGCGCGACAACAGCGGAACTTAATCCCTCCAAAAAGGAGGGATGTTAGAGCGCGGAAGCGCTCTTTTGCTCCCACGGCTGGGTCTTAGCGCATAGGAATTGGAATCAACTTGCTCGTTGAACTCGCTCGTGGAATAATTATGATTGTCGACGTCAGTTTCATGGCAGTCCAGGCGGTGACAATGTCCGCTTCCGAGGAAGCTCACCTGGTTTTCGCCAATCAACAGCTCGCCGCCGTCCTGCTGCCAGCCCAGGAAGGCTTGTACCTACGGGTGGGCTTCGGGCTTTGCGACCGTGAAGGTCTCATTTTCGACACTCTGGACAGCGCCGCAGATTGGGTCCGCGAGTGTTTCCGTGCAGGCCTGCCAGCCACGCTTCCTTGCCACACGTAAGCGCACGAAACCCGCCACGTTCGTTTCTCGGGGGGGACGCTAAAGGCGTACGGTTCGAAGGGCCGCAATGGGGCCGCGCTTCGGGAGAAGGCTGGCGCATTGTCGAGACCGTCACTTGAGGCCGAAGACCTGCACGAGGAGCTCCTTCACGGTCTGAAGAGCGCTGGCTCGGGCCGTAGCATCCGACCCAATATGCGGTCCGCGCTCCACACATGGATCTCCGTAAGTGAAGGCCGCGCCAGTGGCGGTGTTGATCAGACGCCCGCCCGCCTCTTCGCTGATCGCGCAGTTCCTAACCGTCTGACCACCCTCAACCGTTGTGGGGGTTTCAGGACCGATAGGGTTGTCGAAGACGTGTTGTGCATTCGCATAGATCGTGATCGTCGCGTCGCGGCCGGCCGCCTTCAGGCGTTCGACATAGGCCGCGCAGGAAGCGGGTGGATCATAGTCGTCGCTGCCGCCAGCGAGGATGCGGATCGGACGCTCCATTACGTCGGTGTCGGAGATGAACGCGATGGAGCAGTCGGGATAGACCGGCAGGTAGGCGGCCGGAACGATGCTGGACTTGTTCCACTGGGCGTCGAAACGCTTCAGGCTTGCGTACAGTGCAGCTTGCCCGCCGCGAGAGAATCCCATGATCGCCACACGCTGCGGATCGACCCGCGGGTGCTTCGCCAAGACGTCGAGCGCCCGGTAGATGTCGAGGATCAGGTTGGTCCGGGCCAGCAGGGCTTGGTTGGCGTTGACGTTCGTGAGCCCCCGGCCGGTGAGGCCATCTATGGTAAACGTGGAGATGCCGAGGGCGTTTAGCTCGCGCTGCCAGAACTCCACATTGGCGCTGATGCCGCCTGAGCCGTGCATGAGGATGACCACCGGCAGACGGTCTTTGCCTCCACGAGCGATACGTAGGCTGCCAGCAATCGGCACGGGTTCGGCCTTATCGGCGCGGCCTTTCAGGAACTGCTCATCGGTGAGAGTGAGGGTCAGGAAGGGGTGTAGTTCGACACGAGCTGCGTAATGGACGCTGTCGCTATCCTGTGTCTCGGCCGCAGCCGGCGCGATGAGTGCCCACCCGGTAAGCGCCAGCGTAAGCCTCAGCCGCCTCATTGCCACCTCCCTACATCGACCAGCAGCATGCCGGATGATATCCGGTGCCGACTGCAGCCTACATCTATGCCGTTCCGGTACAGCCCGGGTTTCCGCTTGTAACAAGTCCGAACGGACATGCGGGTCCTGGAACGCCTCCAAGCATGGCTCGAGGACCGGCCATGCCGACCTGACCGTTGTTTGCTCGGGCCGAGTGAGAGACCGCCGCATGGCCGCTGCCATCAGTAGCCGAAAGGTTGGATCCGGGAACGTGACGGGCGCGGGTGGCCGGCAGCGAAGCGACGAGTGTGACCTCATGCGATTGCAGGTGTTCTGCCACAGACCGATCACAGTTGAGCGCTCGCGGCAAGCTTACGCGATGAAGTGCGAGTTGTCGGTTGACCAGCAGACTGGGCGGCGCGAAGCAGGGATGCGAACTGTGGGAGCTCAGCGTGCCGCTGGAGAGCTACGAGGCGTCCGCCGCGGCAATCGACTTTGAGACCGAAGCGCATGTCCGCTTCGGCATGCGGGACGACGGCCTGCTCGTCCCGTGCCGGGTGTCCTTCGACGCGCTGCGCGGCCTATTCGCTATCGAGGGCATGCCGTTCGATCCGTTGGACCTCTTCCTCGGCTCACGCTCGGCGATCGAGGAGGCCGCGAGCGACAAGTACGAGCGCGAGGGCGCGCTGGACGGGATGCTCGACCTAGAGGAGGTCGACTTCGTCTAGTGGCTCGGTCATCTCCTGGCATGCGCTCCAGACCCGGATGTAGCCAAGCACCCCTCCGCGCCCTAGGACCTGGAGACGCCTCACGAGAGATCGCTCATGTCCTCCCCCGACACAAACGAACCCGGCTCGGCGCCGCACGACGACTTGGAGTTGGTCAACGCTCTGATCGCGCGCAAGGAGCGCGGCGAGCCGGTCGACGCGGACATCCTGGCGCTCTTGAACGACATGGAGCGGGTCGGGCTTACCGATACGGAGGCCTACGCTGCGCTCGACGCCTACCGACCTGGACCGATTGAGGCGGCTCCTGAGCGGGACGAGGTGCCGGCCGGACCGCAATCCTAGGACTTCAATCTCTATCGCGCCCCTCGGCGACCCATGCGGGCGCGGTCGCGAAGACCTCTACAAGCACAGCTCGGGCATGACTAACCCCCGCGGGTTCAGCGATGAAGGAGCAAGGGCGTCTCAACTGCGGGGTAGCGCAGTGCTAGCGCAGCGCCCTGGCGACCCCTGCTCTATCAATGACTTAGTCGTGCTCACGCTCAGATTACAACCGCGTCATAGCCGGTCGCGAACTGGATCGTCGGCCGCCGCATCAGCATTCCTAAGACAATATCGCATGCAGCTGCCCGTCAGGCTCGCCTTTCACCTACGGGCCCTCACCGCGTAGGCTTATTTCCGCCGGAGGGCGATCGACGACCGCAGACGGGGGACACTCTGGAGTGAGCCGCAGCAGGGATTACAGGGACGAGCCCTTCCGCGCCTTCTCCAGTTTTATAAGATCTTCCAAAATTCTCTGCGCAAATCGTGCGTGTTGAGACTTGTCTACCGGCGCGGACTTCTTCCCATAAGTCGTCGTGGCGGTCATGGGGTTTGGTCAACCTTGAAGGTGCCTGAGTAGATCCTACCGTCTAGCTTGACGTGAATCGAGTGACCCGACATGCGGAAGCCCTCCTGACTCCGTGGCGAACATCTCAGCAGTACATCTATCTGCGATGCCTTTTTTCGCGAGTCACGTTATCATGGAAAAACGGCGGTGACGTCCTGAGAGGGCTCGATGCTTCACTTCAAGAAAGGCCAGCACAGCACTCGAGAGTTGGTCAGCGAGGTAATTAGATTGGATGTAGTAAGCCTCATTGAGCTCTACGGTCACGACGCGTTCAGAGTGGCTTGCGAGAGAGCTCAGCAAGCACGGGTAAGAGGAGATCGAGCGGAAAAGCTGATATGGACTCAGGTGGCTCTCAAAGTACGCCACAGGACCTTCGAGGACGCTCCGAAGTTGCTCATTCAGGCTGAGCCGGCACAACGGGCGAAGGTGCGCAAGCCCGGTCCTGCGAAGCGTTCTAAGCCATGAGGCCCTTCAGATTGCTACCAACGCTAACAGCCGGCGGCTCTGACTGCAGAAACGATGATAGAAAGCCAGAGGCGCGGCTCCTGAAGCTCGCTCAGCCACGGCCTACCGTCGGTTCCCCGTGCGCTCGGTTTGCTGCCCGCCTGAAACGGGCTGGCCGCTGCAGCCGCTACCTTTTCGGGAAGCAGGTGGTTGAGCCGGTGTTCGGGCATATGAAGCAGGCCAGAGGCTTCCGACAGTTCCTGACGCGTGGTCTTGATCAAGTCCGGGGCGAGTGGGCGATGATCTGCACGGCCCAACCTCCTGAAGCTGGCTCAGACTGCGCGCTGAGGCTTCTCAGCACGCTTGGTCGGCGCGCACCCATTCAAGTCGCGCGATAAAACCGTTACTCGGACAGGCTTCTAGCCGTGTTCGGCTTCGCACCAAGAGCGAACCAGTATCGGTCGGGCTGCCGTGCAGGGGCAGGCTGCATTCGGGCCGTGGTCAAAGCCGCGCCTCCACCTCCTCGACGACACGCTCGGCCGTGATGCCGAAATGAGACCACAGGTCGGTCTCAGCGCCTGACGCACCGAAGGTGCTCATACCGACGAAGCCGCCGTTGACGCCAAGATAGCGGTCCCACCCTAGGCGCACCGCTGCCTCGACACCCACGCGAACGGTGCCGCTTCCGAGGACAGACTCGCGGTAGCTTTCGTCCTGGCTCTCGAAAAGTTCCCAGCTCGGCATCGAAATGACAGCCGTTGGCACTCCGGATGCCTGCAGGATGTCTCGCGCCCGAATGGCGATGGAAACCTCGGATCCCGTGGCAAGGATTGTCGCACGCCTGGGGCCCTCAGCCTCTGCGAGGACGTACGCGCCACGTCTCGACAAATTCTCAGAGTGGACACTCGACCTTGCTGCCTGCAATGGCTGGCGAGAGAAGATAAGCGACGATGGCCCAGTGCGGTTGGATAAGGCTATCTCCCAGCATTCTGCGGCCTCCACAGCGTCGGCCGGCCGTAGCACGAGCATGTTGGGTATTGCCCGCAACGAAGCGAGGTACTCCACGGGCTGGTGGGTCGGACCGTTCCGGCCAATGCCGATCGAGTCCTGCGTGAAGATGAACGGGACCGGAAGGCGCATCATCGCCGCAAGGCGCAGGACTGGCCGTAGGTAATCCGAAAACACGAGATAGGTGACGCCGACCGGAACCACGCCCCCATGCGCGGCCATCCCGTTCATCATCGCGCCCATCGCATGCTCGCGGATGCCGTAATGCACGTAGCGCCCGCCGTGGTCGGTCGCCGTGAACGCTCGTAGGGCGCGCTTGTGCTGCGTCGCCCCTTCCAGATCCGGCGCGCCGGATATCAGTTCGGGGATTGCCTCAGCCAACCTGTCCACGGCTTCGGCCGAAAGCTTGAAGCCGTGCTCCGCCGACGGCTGACGTGATGCCTCATCACGCAATTGGTGCAGGGGTACTTGCCAGCCTTCCGGAAGGCGCCCAGCCTGCAGACGATCGAGCAAGCCCTTCCTACCGGCGTCGAGTCTGGCTACGCGCTCCATCCAGGCATCGTATTCAGGCAGACTGCGGCGGCCCGCGTTCCGCCAGGCCGCGAGGACATCTGCGGGCACCTCGAATCGAGCGTGCGGCCAGTCTGCGGCATCCCGTGCACGGTCGGCCAAGTCGCTATCGATCCGGCCGCTGTGAGCGGCTCGTGTTCCTTCGACGCCTGGCAGACCCCGGCCAATGACAGTCGTGCAACGGATCAGGGACGGACGGGGGTCTGCCTTGACCGCTGAGATTGCCGCGGAGACTGCCTCCACGTCATGGCCGTTGACTTCTTGAACATGCCAGCCGCTGAGCCGGAAGCGCGCGGGCATGTCGTCGCTCAGCGCGAGTTCAATCGCGCCGTCGTCCGTCATCCGGTTATCATCCCAGAGGAAAGTCAGCTTCCCGAGGCGAAGGTGGCCTGCCAGCGAGATGACCTCCTGACCGACGCCCTCCTGCAAGCAACCGTCCCCAACGAACGCGTACGTGCGGTGATCGACGATATCTGGACCTAGCCACGCATTTAGGTAGGCCTCGGCCAACGCCATGCCCGCCGCGTTGGCGATGCCTTGGCCAAGGGGACCAGTCGTCGTCTCAATTCCGCAAGTGGGGTCGAACTCCGGATGCCCTTCACACCGTGAACCTAGCTCTCGAAAGCTTCGGATCTCGTCGAGAGTGATCTTTGCGTAACCAGTCAAGTAAAGAAGTGAGTAAAGGAGCATCGAACCGTGACCGTTCGATACAACGACACGGTCACGATCGAACCACGTCGGATCCTGCGGATTGAATTTCAAGTGTTTTGTGAACAGCGCAGTGGCCGTCTCGGCGGATCCTAAAGGTGTTCCAGGGTGCCCCTCGCCCACGCGCTCAATGGCATCAATGGAAAGGAAGCGGATCGCATTCGCCATAGCACAAGAGGTAGACGGGAGCGACATGGTCTCTTCTCCTATTAAAATCGCCGAACGTACACCCCAACGAAGAGCGGATGACGACGTCGAGCATTGACATTATCCTGGAGTAATGGATCGCCGGTCAGGTCCTGATAAGTTAGTTTTTACAGAGATCAAAGCCAGTTGTCGGTTAACGCCCGTCGGGCATCGGAACCAAATTGGCGCCGCCACATAACGAAGAGAACTGCGATCGTCGTCGCCATCAACACATACGGCCCGATGAACCAACCGAGATAAGCTAAGGCAAAAAAGAACGCCTGCAGACCGCGATTGAAGTGGCGACCGGCCTCGACATTTACGATGGCAACTCGATGTACCGCACGCTTGATCTCTTCCGGGTTGTCACTTCGATCGGGCACCGCTCCCATAAGAATGGATACATAGTAAAATAGCCTGAATGACCAGGCGAATTTGAAGAAGGCATAAATGAATATAAGCGCCATCCCAAGTACTTTTGTAATCCAGACTTTTCGATCGAATGACTGATTAAATATCAATCCTGAAAACATAGTGAGCATATCGTCTGCGGTGTTTGAAAATGAAAGGACGCCGCCCAGGGCGATTAGTGAGGTCGATGCGAAGAAAGCGGTACCATTCTGCAGCGTGGCGTTGATCAGAATGTCGACTACGCGGTTTTCACGGACGCCAAGCTGATTTGACCAGAGATGCCGGTGCGAATTCATCATCCGATTGAGGCTGACGCGCCCATCCCCAACGCGTTCTAGGCTGGCACTGTAGGCGCCCCATGCAAGAAGGAAGATCAGGATGGCCAGAATATCCGAATAAGAGAAGCTGCTCACGAGACAGTATGAGGTTGGAGTGAGAGATCACAATCAACAAACATAGAAAACAACCATTTCCGTCGTGATGCAGTCATTCTCCGTACTTAAGTGAGTAAGTTCAGAGGAAGCCGATCGAGAACCAAGGGACGAGGATGATGACGAGAAGGCCGATCAGCAGGGCCACGATGTAGCCGACGATCGGCCGCATCCCGGCATCGGGATGGATCCGGCTGATGGCGCAGGCGGCGTAGTAGCCGACGCCAAAGGGCGGGGCGAACAGGCCGATCCCCATGGCGAGGATCACCACCATCGAGTAGTGGACCTCGTGCACGCCGACCGCCCGGGCGATCGGGAACAGCAGCGGCCCGAACAGCACGATCGCCGGGATCCCTTCCAGCACCGAGCCCAGCACGATGAAGGCGGCCGCCGAGACGAACAGGAAGCCGAGCGCGCCACCCGGCAGGCTCTTCATCACCTCCGCCAGCGTCTGCGAGAAGCCCGACTGGGTCAGCGCCCAGGCCATGCCGGTGGCCGCGCCGATGATCAGCAGGATCGCCCCCGACAAGGCAGCGGTCGTCACCAGCATCGGGTAGAGCCGCCGCCAGTCGAACTGGCGGTAAATCAGCAGGCCCGCCAGCGCCGCGTAGACGATGCCGATGGTCGAGACCTCGGTGGCCGTGGCGATGCCCTCGACCACGGCGAAGCGGATCACGAAGGGCAGCGCCAGCGCCGGGATGGCAATGACGAAGGTCCTGCCGATGACTCGACCGGACGGGCGGGCGACGTGGCTCAGGTCCTCCCGGCGGTAGCGCCACCAGACCAGGGCGCAGAGGGTGGCGGCGAGCACGAGGCCGGGCAGCAGGCCGCCGGTGAACAGCGCGGTGATCGACACGCCGGTGACCGAGCCGATGGTGATCAGCACGATCGAGGGCGGGATCGTCTCGGTCTGCGCGCCGGTGGTGGCCAGCAGCGCCACCAGATCCCCTTCCTTGGCGCCGCGCGCCTTCATCTCGGGGAACAGCACCGGCGCGACCGCGGCCATGTCGGCGGCCTTCGATCCGGAGATGCCGGAGACGAGGTACATCGCGCCCACCAGCACATAGTGCAGGCCGCCACGCACGTGGCCGAGCAGGCTCGCCAGGAACCCGACCATGGCGCGGGCCATGCCGGTCATCTCGATCAGAAGGCCGAGGAACACGAAGAGCGGCACGGCGAGCAGGATCAGGTGGCTCATGCCCTCGTCCATGCGCCCGACGACCACCATCGCGGGCGCGTTGGTGGTCAGCGTGACATAGGCGAAGGTCGACAAGCCGAACGCGAAGGCGATCGGCACCCCGGAGAAGACCAGCGCGCCGACGCCGAGGACGAAGAACAGCAGCAGGTTGAGGTTGCCGAGGGTCGCCAGCCAGGGCTGGAGCGCCGCGAGCCCGGCGGCGACGCCGGCGCCCAGCACGAGCGCCCCCGCGGTGAGGCGCCAGTCGGCGGTCTCCAGAAGGCGGATCACCGCCACGATCAGCATGAGGCCGAGGCCGATCGGCAGGGCGGCGGCGCGCCAGGCGTTGTTGAGGTCGAGGGCAGGAGTTTGCACCCAGATTTCCTCGCTCGCAAACTCGTAAGCCGGGTGTAGAACGAGGGCGACGAAGATCAGGCCGGCTACGAGGGCGACGGTCTCCAGGAAAGCGCGGGTGCGAGGGCCGCTCATGGCCACGAACGCGGTCATGCGCATGTGTTCGGAGCGGCGGAAGGCGACCACGGCGCCGAGCATGGCGAGCCAGAGGAACAGGATCGAGGCGAGCTCATCCGACCAGACGAGCGGTTCGTGAAAGGCGTAGCGGCTAACCACACCGGAGAGCAGCACGCCGATCTCGGCCAGCACGAGCAGCGCCGCCGGAATTTCCACGAGGTAGCCGATCGCAGCGTCGAGCTGCTTCAGCCAAGTGCCGGCCCGCAGCGGTGGCCCATGCAGGCCGGTGTCGGGGGCGGCTTCTGCGGCAGCGATATCGATATGCATGACACCGCCCCCTCACGCGAGCTTGCCGGCGACGGCTTCGAGATGACCCCAACCGACCTCGCCGAGTTTGGCTTTCCAGTCCTTGTAGAAGCTCGTCTTGCCAAGCGCTGAGCGGAACGGATCGCGGTCGACGTCGATGAACTTGATGCCCTTCTCGGTCAGGGTCTGACGCAGCGAGTCGCTGAGCTTGGCCACATCGGCGCGTTGGTCGGTGGCCGAGCGGTCCAGCTCCTTGGAGACTGTCTGGCGGATGTCGTCCGGCAGCTTCTGCCACGCCCGCTTGTTACCCAGGATCCAGTAGCCGTCCCAGACATGGCCAGTCATGCTGCACGACTTCTGCACCTCGTAAAGGCGCGTGGTGGCGATGATCGGCAACGGGTTCTCCTCGCCCTCCACGACCTTGGTCTGCAGCGACGAGTACAGCTCGTTAAAGTTGATCGGCGACACGCCGGCGTCGAACGCTTTGAACAGCGACGTGAGCAACGGCGCTGGGGGCACCCGAATCTTGAAGCCTTTCAAGTCCTCCGGCGCCTTGATCTCGCGTGTCGAGGAAGTGATCTGGCGAAATCCGTTGTCCCAAATCTTAGAGACAGGCAGGATCGGTGTCTTTGCGATTTCCGACCGGACATGCTCGCCCAATGCGCCGTCCATAGCCTTCCACACGGCGTCATAGTCCTTGAAAGCGAAACCGGTGTTTGGCAGCGCCGCCGCCGGGACGAAGGTCGACAGAATCGAGGTTGAGAGATTGAAGAACTCGACGCTGCCGTTGCGCACTTGGCCGAGCAGGTCGGTGTCGGATCCGAGCTGGTTGGCCGGGAACAGTTTGATCTCCATACGGCCGCCTGTAGCCTCACGGATTCGATCAATAGCCTCCTGGGCCCTCATATTGACCGGGTGGGTCGGGTCCTGGCCGGTGGCGAGCTTATAGGTAAACTCCGCGGCCTCGCCCCGGCGGGTGAGGATACCGAAGAGCGGGATCGCGGCGGCGCCGGCCAGAATATTGCGGCGGCTCAGACATGTGTCGCGCATGATGTTCCTCCCTTGAGGTACGAAAAGCCGATACCGGTTTTTGCGGATTGTCGGCGTTGGTCGTGCTAGGACCGAAGGGGGATGACCGCTCCATCCGCGCCATTATCTTGCAGCGGCCGCGGCCGCCGATCTTCACGCGCCATTGAGTAGGCGGTAGGTGCGCACAACCTGACTGTCGTCGGCCGCACCGTCACCCCGACCAGTGGTCGAGAGAAAGAGTTGGTGTGCAAGCGCGGCGAGCGGCAGCGCCGCCCCGGCATCGCGGCCGGCCTCCAGCACGATCCCGAGATCCTTAACGAAGATATCGACCGCGCTCGTCACGCGCGGGCTCTCCTCAAGCATTCGTGGTCCGCGGTCGCGCAGCATCCAGCTCGACGCCGAGGAGCCCGACAGGATCTCCAAGACGACGTGTAGGTCGACGCCGACCCGGCCCGCCAGCGCCAGTGCCTCTGCGGCGGCGGCGATATGTATGCCGCACAGTAGCTGATTCACCGCCTTCACCGTCGCCCCCTGACCGGGCTCGCGACCGACGTGAAAAATCCGGTCGCCCAACGCCGCGAGCACTGGGCGCACCGCCTCAAACATCTCGGTCGGGGCAGCGACCATAATCGACAGCTTGGCGGCCTCGGCGCCCACCACGCCGCCTGAGACCGGCGCGTCGACGAAGCGTCGCCCAGCCGCAAGAACCCGGGCGGCGATCGCCTTCACCGCCTCGGGCGGACAGGTTGCCATCAGGATCACGTGCGCCTCCGGGACGAGACGCTCGAGCGCACCCTGAGCGAAGAGCACGTCCTCGGCCTGGGCGGCGTTCACCACCATCAGGATGATGGCATCGGCCCCGTCCGCGGCCGCTGCGAGTTCCTCGGCCGGCGCTCCGCCTGCGGCGCCGAGCGCCGCACGGCTCTCAGGGCGGATGTCATAGCCGCGCACCGCAAAGCCGGCGGCGACCAGGTGGCGGGCCATCGGCATACCCATCGAACCGAGCCCGACGAAGGCAATCGTCCTTGGCGCGCCCATCACAGCCACCCTCGGATGCTGCGGGCCATGGCCTGCGTGGAGATGCCGTAGCGGTCGTGAAGCGTCGGCAGAGCTCCGGCGTCGAGGAATTCGTCGGGCAAGCCGACCTGCCGGAAGCCGCGCCCGGGCAGAGTGCCGTTGCGCATCAGCAGCCCTGCCACGGCCTCGCCGAGCCCACCGACCACCGAGTGGTTCTCGGCCACCACGACGAGCCGGCCGCCGCGGCCGACCTCGCGCAGGATGGTCTCTTCGTCCAGCGGCTTGATGGTCGGCACGTGCAGCACCGCCACGTCCGCCCGGTCGTTCTCCAGCTCCTGCGCGACTTCCAGCGCCCGCATGGTCATCAGCCCGGAGGAGATGATCAGGACGTCGCGCCCGTCGCGGATCGTCTTGGCCTTGCCCCACTCGAACCGGTAGCCGTACTCGTCCAGCACGAGGGGAACGTTGCCGCGCAGCAGCCGCAGATAGACCGGTCCCTGATGCGCGACCATCGCCGGCACCATCTGCTCGATCTCGTGCGCATCGCAGGCGTCGAGGATTGTCATGTTCGGCAGACCGCGGAAGATTGCTACGTCCTCCGTTGCCTGATGGCTCGGGCCGTATCCGGTGGTCAGTCCCGGCAGGGCGCAGGCGATCTTGACGTTGAGGTTCTCCTCGGCGATCGCAAGGCAGATGAAGTCATAGGCGCGACGCGCCGCAAACACTGCGTAGGTCGTGGCGACCGGTACGAAGCCCTCACGGGCCATGCCTGCGGCCGCGCTCATCAGGAGTTGCTCGGCCATACCCATCTGGTAGAACCGCTCGGGGTAGGCCTGCGCGAAGATATGCAGGTCGGTGTACTTGGCCAGATCCGCCGAGAGGCCGACGATGTCGGGACGGGTCTGGGCGAGTTCGACCAAGGCGTGACCGAACGGGGCTGGCTTTGTCCTTTGGCCGGGCGCGGCCAGCGATGCGATCATCGCTGAGGTCTTCGCACCGCTACCAACCCGCGGTGCAGGTTTCTCGTACTTCGAACGCCTCATTTTACCCTCCCCTCGTCCAGGATTTTCAGCGCTTGCGTCCACTCGGTCGGCTCGACGCGCAGGAAGTGGTTGCGCTCGCGCTCCTCCAGGAACGGCACACCCTTGGCCATCTTCGTGTCACAGATGATGACGCGAGGCTCCGGTCCGGCATGGTTTCGTGCCGTGTCGAAGGCCTCGACCAGCGCGTCGATGTCGTTGCCGTCGACCCGCTGCACGAACCAGTTGAACGCTTCGAACTTGGGCGCCAGCGGCTCGAAATTGAGTACACCCAGCGAGGCGCCATCCGCCTGCATGCCGTTCACGTCGACGATGCCGATGAGGTTATCGAGCTTGAACGAGCCCGCCGACATCGCGGCCTCCCAGGTCGAGCCCTCGTCGAGCTCGCCATCCGAGAACAGGTTGTAGACAAAGTTCTTCGAACCCTTGCGCTTGAGTCCAAGCGCCATGCCGACCGCAATGCCCAAACCGTGGCCCAGAGACCCGCCGGTGATCTCCATGCCGGGCGTGTAGGCCGCCATCGCTGACATCGGCAGGCGGCTGTCGTCGCCGCCGTAGCTCGTCAACTCGTCCTCAGGGATAATTCCGGCTTCGATCAGTGCGGCGTAGAGGGCGATGGCGTAGTGGCCGATCGAGAGGCAGAAGCGGTCGCGGCCTTCCCATTCCGGATCCTCCGGACGATAGGTCATGGCGTGAAAGTAGGACACTGCGAGCACATCGCTGATGCCGAGCGCCTGGGCGATGTAGCCCTGGCCTTGGACTTCGCCCATCAGCAAGGCATGGCGGCGGATGTGGTAGGCCCGCTCCGCGAGCGAGACATTGGTGCCCTGGTGCGGGCGCTCGGTTGACATGGTGTCTCCTTCTCAGTGGATGAGCATGCCGCCGTTCACATCGACCACCGCTCCGGTGATGTACGCGGACAGGTCGCATGCGAGGAACAGGCAGGCGTTGGCGACATCGTCCGCCACCCCGAGGCGCCCGAGCGGGATACCCTTGGCGATCTCGGCCTTGAGCTCGGGCGTGAGCTTACCGCCGGTGATGTCGGTCTGGATCAGGCCCGGCGTGACGGAATTCACCCGGATGTTGTCGGGGCCGAGCTCGCGCGCCATTGCCTTCTGAAGGCCGAGCACGCCGGCTTTTGCTGCGGAGTAGTGCGGACCGCCGAAGATACCCCCGCCGCGCTGGGCAGAAACCGACGACATACAGACGATTGAGCCGGAGCTCTGCTTGCGCATGGCAGGGATCACCGCCTGGCTCATGTAGAGCGTGCCGCGCAGGTTCACGTCGGTGACCGCGTCGTAGTTCTCCGGCCCGATCTCCATGATCCTGAGCGGCTGGGTGATGCCGGCATTGTTGACGAGCACGTCGATGCGCCCGAGGCGTTCGAGGATCGTATCAGCGGCTTTCTGACAGGGGGCCTTGTCGGTGACGTTGCATGCGAGGCCGAGATGACCTGCACCGAGATCGGCCGCGGCGGTTTCGGCTTGACCGGCGTCGAGATCGAGGATGACGATACGGGCGCCGTGCTCGGCGAATAGCCGCGCCGTCGCTTTGCCGATGCCGCGGGCGGAGGCCGCCCCGGTGATCACGCAGACCTTGTTATCGAGAAGCATGGATAAACCCTCCCTGCAGGCTGGACGGTGCAGTTTTTTGCAATGGGAGGTGAGAATCGGGGCTGGCACAAAGCCGGCTCGCGCTGTTGAGCTGCGGCGCGCGAGCGGCGCCGGCATCCCTTGGTCGTTTCCTCACGTCCTATCGTTGGCAGAATAGTGCCAAGGGACAGGGAGGCGAACAAACGCTAATTTTGCATCAAAACATGACTGAGAGTCACCTGTCCCCTATGCGAAATCCAAGCTCGGCGCTATCGACAGTTCTTCAGCAATCCAACGCGCAAATATTTTCAGCGGCAAACACCGCCGGGCCGACGGTGGATAGACGAGATGATGGCCGACATAGCGGACGTCTTCTGAACGACCGGCGAGAGGCGCGACTAGACGGCCGGTGGAAAGTTCTCGTTCTGCGAGCAGAGTCGATTCCAGTGCGACGCCGAGACCGTCAGCGGCACCTGCAAGGGCTAGAAAGCTGCGATCGAAACGGAGAGATGGCGTGGCTGGCGCAGTGAGGCCGTTTTGATCGAACCAGTGATGCCAGCGTACTAGCTTTGTATCGCTTTGAATCAGCGGCTGCTTAAACAGATCGGCGGGTTCAGAGATCTGTCTGGCGCGATCAGGATCGCATAGTGGTGTTACTGTCTCTAAACCGAGTGGCATTCGCAGTAGACCCTCGCCACGGGGCTGTCCGTAGACAATGTCAGCATCAAATTCGTCGTTGGTGAAGCGCGCGTAGTCCATGCCGGCGGCCAGCCGCACCTCCATGCCGGGCCGCTCACGCAGGAACCGAGCGAGCCTGGGGGTGAGCCACTGCGCGGCAAAACTCGGCGCGCAGTGCAGCCGCAGCACCTGGGAGCCGCGGGTCGAGATCATATCGAATCCACGGTTCAGCTCAGCGAAAGCCCGACTGACGTGATCGAACAACACCTCGCCAGCTACTGTCGGCGCGATACCTTGCCCAGCGCGCTCGAAGAGGGGTACGCCAAGTGATTCCTCCAACCTGTTCATGGCGTGGCTGACCGCACTGGCCGAGAGGTTCAGCTCACCGGCGGCCTCTTTGAACGATCGACGACGGGCTGCTGCCTCAAAAATCCGGATTGCAGACAGGGGAAGGGATGCAGGCATTATCACCTTTCAGTCCTGGCGTGCATTCTTTGCGCCTAGTCACCCTTACCAGAGCGGACTCCGGCGTCGACGTTTGTTGCGCCATGCAGGGGTGGCCCGAGGCTTTCGAGGCAACGCCGCAGGTAATTTTAGGGCCGGTGAGCACTCAGTCCAACCAAGACCGGCAATGGAGCATAGAACACCGGTGAAGCTGACGCGGTCCTTGCGAAGCGGGTGGCCACCGCGCCCCGCTTCTTCAGCCGCATCCAGGCGCGCCCGAGCATCGAGGTCTCCGCGGAGAACGTCGGCGCGCTCACCGACACGGTCCCCGAGCTGTTCTCGGGCGCCCCCGGCCTGGAGGGACCGACGAAGCACAAGGGTGACCTCCACGCCTTCACGGCGCAGGACCGCTCCGGCCGCTACCTGCATTATGGCATCCGCGAGCACGCGATGGCTTTGATGATGAACGGCATCGCGGCCCATCGTGGGCTGGTGCCGGTGGGCGCCATCGACCCGTCTTTTCCGACTACATCGGCCGTCGCTGCGCATTGCGGCGCTGATGAACCTGCCGTTCATCACCGTCTACAGTCACGATTCGACCGACGTCGGCCCCAACGGCCCTACATATCAGCGGGTGGAGTACCACGCCGCACTGCGGGCGGTCCCCAATATACTGGTGCTTCGCCCAGTCGACGTAGTGAGACGGCCGAATGCTGGAGATGGCTCTCGCCAACCGGAGCAGCCCGATCTCCCTGATCTGCTCGTGGCAGGCTCTGCCGGCCCTCAGGCTCCGGGCAGTGGCGGGGATTGCTGCGCGCGCGATGTTTACTTGCTGGCGGAGGCCGAGGGGGTGCGGCGGGTGACGCTGATCGGGACCGGATCGGAGGTGGCGCTGGCGCTCGCCGCCTGCAACTGGTTTCGGGTGAAGGGAGACCCCCTGCGGTGACCTCCATGCCGTCCTGAGAAGCCTACGCCGCGCAGGACGCGGAGTATCGCCGCAGCGTCATCCGGCAGTGCACCATTCGCGTCACGGTCGAGGCCGCGTTGCGCTGCGGCTGGGACCGCTGGATCGGCGAGGCCGGTTGGTTCGTCGGCTTGACCGGCTTCTGGACCTCCGACGCACCGGAGGACCTTCTCCGCCAGTTCGACATCACCGCCAAGGCGGTGGTTTAGGTTACACGGACGCGCGTGCGCTAAGGCGCGTCGGGCCGTTCAGATCATGCCAGCGCTGCCGGTGCGCACGATCCGCTCGCGCTGCTCGGCATAGCGGCCTGCGGCGGCGCGGCGTACCGCGACGCTGAGGCGTCCCACGATCTGCGCGAGAAGCGGCGCGGGGCTCTCCGAACGGAAGCCGACGAGGTTCGCGAGGGTGGTCATCGTGACGATCCCGATTATGCCCGGACGGAGCGCCCGGCTTGCTGCGGCGCAATATGTGCACTCTTGCGCGGGCGGGTGAGAGGCACCGTGTGCAGCCTGTCATGCAGCGAAAACATGCGATGGGTGTAAAACGTCAACTGAATCGTAATCGGATGCCGGCCTTCGGCTGTGGCGAAGAGTGCACCCTAGTTAGCGGAGCCGCGTAAGAATTCCAGCCGTTCGCGCATTGATGTACGCGCTCATCCATTGCTTTAAGCTCTATGTGGAAAGTTTCCGTGCGCCTGAAAACAGGGTCTACACCGCAGGCGAGGCGCAGAAGTATGATTTCGACGCTAACCCGATATTTAATGTCGCGAATTGTGCTCACAGTTCGTTGTCAGATGATTTAAGACAATTTGGGACGCTCGGGGACGGAGGCTCTGGTCCACCTGGGGTCAGAGTGCGATGGGCGGATCACGCAAGGTGTTCGTGGCGTGCTATCGTCGGTACGCGGCTGCGAACACGACGCGCCTGCTGGCGCGACCCGCTGCTTGCGCCTGCACAGGGGCGAGTCGGCCGCGCGTGATCTCACCGCGGGCCGGCTGCAGATATGGGGCATGCTACCCGGCATGTGTCGAGGTGGCCCCAGGCCACCCTAGAACTGCGGCCGCTTCATCAACGCAGCCAAAGTGCTGCCCATGCTTCGGATGGGCGCCAGAAGCACTCAATGGCGCTGTGCCCGCCGAACCGAGGAAGTCACGCAGCCTGGTTCAGCTCACCCGCATGAGCCGTGAACGGCTGCACCAGCACGCGTCGACCACTGAGACTGTGCGCGCTGACGTGCCACTTCGACCAGTCCTCACCGCCGTCCAGGCTGCGCATGACATTCTGCGCCACCTGCTCAGCCCGGTGTGAAAGGCGTTCCGGCGTGCGGATGTCGTCACCGACAGCGTCGAACACGCACTCCAGTCCGTCGGTGCAGTGGAAGCGGTAGCGGGCCATCTGCGCTTGTTCCTCCTCGCCGGCAGCCTCGGAGAACGCCTCAGTTCGCGTTCCATTCTTGTCCGGGCCGGGCAGTGGAAAAGAGCAAGGCGTTGCACGGCTGCTCAGACACTTACACCCAGCTTTGACCCGGCGCGTCTGTTGGGAATGGGCTAGTCACAGCGACGCGGCCATGTCCTCCGACACGACGAGAGTTGCGCTGTCCGTCGGGGGAGCGCCGGCAGTCGAGCCGAATTCTGTCCCGAGGTTGAGAATAAGGAGCTTTGTCGTGGAAATCGACGATCTGTATGGCGCCCCGTTCACACACGCCGCACGGCTAACACGGTAGAGGCTCGCGAAACCGGCTATTCCGGTTGGGCGGACCGCGCAGATTGAGCCGCAGTATTCCCTGTATAAGTTTCGGTGTTGCCATAGGGTCATCGCCATCGCCCGGATAGGCACTTCAACTCTGTCCCCAAGCGAGGGAGGAATTGCTCATGCACCGGCGTGCCGCCGTTATCCTGTTGGCCGCGATTGCACTATCCGCCTGCCAGTCCGATATGCCGGCCGTTCAGCAGGTCATGCTCTCGCCAGAGGACATCGGCCGCCTCAGAGGTGACCGTGACGCAGGGCGCATCTCATACGCCGAATGGGCGGTACGCACCGGCGCAGCCGCGCGCGCGGGCATGCAGTTGAGCCCGGCAGAGGAGGAGGCAATTCAGCACCGTCTGGAGCTTGCCCACCGCGTGGACGCGGGCTTGCTGACGCCGGAGCAGTTCGAGGCTGAGAGTGCCCTGGCCCTTCAGCGCGTTAAGGCCAGCAAGACGAACGGTTGAGCGACCGTATGCTTTTCCAGTGATGATCTTACATTGGGCCGTCTGCACCTCGATCTGTCGCAGCATCGGCATTACCTGCTCCGCGCGCGACTTTTGTCCTCGCTTCATCCCCACCTCTGGTCCCGGCTGATCCTCTCAACCAGCCCGGTCCAAAGCCGGCCGGTCAGGTCACAGCACCGCTAGGGACAGGGCTGGGCGCAGGCTTTGGAACCGGCGGGTCTCTGGGTGTGGGCTTAGGCTTGATCGGCGGCGGCTCGCCGGGCGTCGGCAGATCAGGACCACCCGAATCAAAGGTTTCAGGCTTGACCATCATACAATCACTTCCGCTGCGCAGGAGACGGCTGGCATTCACGCCGTCGAGCTGCCGCTGATCATCGTATTCTTCCAGCGCTCGCCGGACAGCCGTGCGGCTGTCGTGGTCGCGAACGCGTAGGGCGAGTGTGCCAAGCACTGCCCGTCCGGCGAATGGATGATCCAGTCGTAGCAGCCGGCACTCGTGGTGCTTGGAACGACGGCGACGCTGCAGCCTCGATCCGGTGCCGGGCGCATCGGGACCTCCTGCTGCCTGCTGCTACCGGCGGACGCCCGGATGGGTCGGTGCGCCGGGGAGCCGATCAGGGACGATTTCCGGCGTCGGCGGCTCGTCTATGTCGGGATCCGGGCCCGGCACGCGCGGCCCCGTCGGACCTGTATCGGGATCGTCCTCCGGCTCGTCTCCTGGTAGCGGCGGGTATGGCGGTGGTGTTCGGCCCGGGTTGGACGGGTTCGGGATACCGGGGTCAGCTGCAAGCCACATCAAACGGGCATTACTCGGTGCGTGTATGATTGCCTGTCGCCGCGTGCTGTCCCGTCCCGCACGGTGCGGTGGCGAGGCGCGGCGTCGCAAGGGTTCACTTCGGTCGAACCGAAGTGTCCCCTCCTGGCGTGCCTGGTGGCTTGATGACCCGCGTGCTTTCCGGGTTCGGCTCCGGCGGTTTTGCGCCGATCCCGGGGTCCGGGTCCCCCCTCGGCCGCAGGACACCTTCGCTGGTCTCAAGCTTGTCGCTGAGATTTTGGCCATTGCCACTGTCCGTAAGTGTGCCACTGCCGCTCTGCCCTCGAGGTGGGGTGGCTGGTTCCTGCGCCCAGGCCGGAGCGCCCGCTAAGCCAGCGAGGAGGAGGGCTGGCGCAATCTGCCTCCGCGCCGGCATTTAGGCTGGCCTCCCGCCTTGTTTGCCGCCGAAAGCTGCGCGCTCAGTTCCCGCCTTGCTCATGCCCTCGCTGAGCCGATCCTGCTTCTCGGGATGGGGGGCGGCAGACTTTGTCCGATCCGTGGTCTCAGTCAGCTTCGGTGCTTGACCGCTTCCGGCCTCATCCATGCCTTGGCTGACCCCGTCGCTTCCGTGCTGGCGTGCCATTCGACCCTCCACGTGTGATGGGCGGCATCAGCTTGCGATGCCAAGACCTGACGGCGCCAGCCTCACGGCCGCAGCTCCGCCGGTTCCGAGATGCGGCCCCATGCTGGCTGGAGCTCGTCTGGCGGGTGTGCGAGCGGGTGCTGGCAGCCAAAGTGCCTACAGCTCGTCCCGCTCGGACGTGAGTGCCTCGACCGGCAGAATGGGGAGAGGCGCACGTACTCCGCCGCAAAGCCCAGTGTCGGTCAGTGCCCCTTCAGCGCTGAGGTGAACGCGTCTGAGGCCCTCAAGCCCTCTCGCGGCGCGTCCTCACACGCTCGGTGTGCGTGATAGCTCCGCTCCAGTGCCATGACCCTCCCGCGTGCCAAGAAGGTGCGGAGCTGGGCGGAATGCAGCTCTGCCTCGTGCCGAGCACCGCCCTTTTGTGT
Source organism: Methylobacterium sp. CM6257 (assembly GCF_054611515.1). NCBI lineage: Bacteria > Pseudomonadati > Pseudomonadota > Alphaproteobacteria > Hyphomicrobiales > Methylobacteriaceae > Methylobacterium > Methylobacterium sp. CM6257. The sequence continues at coordinate 1,741,460 of NZ_CM137735.1, read as the reverse complement.
CGCGGGTGGGTGGCTCTCGAGATGCTCTACAGTCCCGATCGTGCGGTCGAGTGCGCGCCTTGCGTTCTCCAGGTCGGAGTGCATGGCCTCTCTCCTGAAATAATAGGGCACATGAACGCTCCTCAGGCCGGATTGGCTCCGGAATGTCCGACAACCCTGATGGAGCCGGCATGCTCCTCACGCATGTACCCGCCTGTCGGTGTCGGCCAGCGCAAGGCGGCGGACCCCGACGGCCTGAGCCGTGCAGCAGAAGGCCAGCCCTGATCGCTCAGAGCTGGCTTCAAGCTTCAGGCAGCCCTCAGTACCCGTAGTCGCGATAGCCGTAGGGCCGGCCGTAACCGCGGCCGTAGCTGCTCAAGCGGTATCCGTCGTCATAGCCGCGGCGATAGCCTCGTGCAGGTAGATGCCGGGCTGCGCCTCGTAGAGGAAGAGGATGAGGTCGGCATGAGCCTCGATCCGGTACGAGCGCTGATCGCCGCCCATGGGCTTGGGTGCGACGTGGCCCGCCTGAGCGAACTGTCCACACCAGCAGCTCGCACGAGCCAAGCTCACCCCAAAACGCTCGGCCGCTTGATGTCGCGACGCGCCGGCCTCGACGGCACGGACCACGCGCTGGCGCAGATCGACGGACAGGGCTGAGGACATCGGCGCTCTCCTTCGCCGACCAACCCCTCATCACCACGTTCGTTTCAGCCCGCTTGGATGACGCTCTAGCGCAGCGCTTCGGCATCCCTGCTCTATCAGATTGTAAGACGCGCCGTCGCAACCGAGTGGCAGCTTCGGGCCTGCCGCTTCAGCTCGCGGCTGCGCGCGGTGAGGAAGCGGGCCGAAGGTGACTAGGCCAAGCTCATGAGCTTAAGTATTCCAGCGTGTGCCGCATAGGTTTTCAAGGTTTATTTCGCGGTCTGCCAAGACATTGGCGCAAATTTGGTATAGAATGTACCTGCCTTCGCGCGAAAGGGCGCGAGTTCGATGCGGCGGCGCGTCAATGGGCGCGCAGGATTGGGCTCTCACTGGAATTGGAGAGCTGGCTGCCTCGCTCTGCCGGGTTGCGTGGGTGACGTCGCAGGGGTGACGGTAAACCGCGGACATGACCGAGACGAGGACTACGGCGCGGTGGATGCTCGCCGCATCGAGAGTCATAGGAGACGCGCGATGCCGATCACCGTAGGTGTTCAAGGGCTCGAAGGCGTGCCGGACATGGCAGTTCTCGTCGGCATGCTTGGCCTCATCGCGTGCTTCGTTGGCTTAGTCTCGATCCTTTGGAGCGTGAATCATCCCTCAAGATAGGAGGCCCGTGATGCCGATCGCGTTAAGCGTCCGAGAGCTCGTAGGCGTGTCCGACTGGATCGTGTTCGTCCTTATGCTCGTGCTAATCGGGCTCGATCAGGTTCGCCGCGGGCACGGCCACAGTCATGTGGCGCGTCACCCAACCCTCAACTCCGATTGAGGCGCCCGACGGAGTGGTGTCAACGGGAACGGAGGTCTGGTTCTCAGTCGTTCTATGTGGCGGGGAAAGAGCGGGAGCCTTCGTGATGCTCGCGGTCTCGGACTGCGGTGAATGCCGTCCCGATCCGTCGAGTGATGTTTGATGCAATAGATCCAGTGGTCAAAATCTAACACTTAGGTCTGCTCATTGGCACGCTAAGCTGTCGATCATGCTGGCCGGAGGGCAGATGCAAGTGTCAGGTTCGTAACACTAGGTTAAGGATCTCATTTTTTTCTCGGAGAGGCTATGTCTTCGGTTGGCTTCGTTGCAAGATTTGTAGCTCGGTCGGAGCGGTGAATTTGATCGAATTGAGCGGAGAGGAGCATGCTGTCGAAACGCTCGAAAACTCTGTGCCGCAGGGATACAGACACTGCCTCCGCGAGATGAATGGATCCCACAACGGCGCGCCGATTAAAACCGAACGCGCCCGCTCTGGCTGCCTCGACAAAATCGAGTCTTTTCAGATGTCGGCGTCATATTTCGATGCGGCCGCGGCGCGAGCGAACTGCCGAGATTGGGGATACAGAGAGCGCACCTGAGACCGTGGATGGTAACCGGCTGAGGAACGGCGTGGGGTAACAGCCGAACGGCAGGAGCCGAAACAAGAGATTTGATGGGTGCCGCAAAGCGTCAACAAGCAAGTGTACGGCCGCGAGCGCTCCGCAGCGCCGGGCAGGAAACTTCGAGACAGGAGGGCTATATAGTAGTATAAACTGGAAATCGCGCTTGAAAGCTTGACGGCAGTCGCGAGCTCCGTCCTGATCAAGAGCCTGTCGCGATTTGAGCCGTCCATATGGAGGGCCGTGCGATGGAAGCACTTCATACTGGGTCTCCAGATCAAGCGGCCGCACGCCAACATCTGCGCTCGCTCAGTGTCCAAGATCTCAGGCATGTCCTGGTGAAAGGAGTCGAGGATTTCGTCGCGATGCCGACGCACGCTCTGTTCCTCGTCGCCATCTACCCCGTCGCAGGAATCATCATCGCGACGGTGACATTCGAGAACGACCTTATCCCAATCCTTTTTCCGCTGGTGTCGGGCTTCGCCCTGCTCGGTCCGTTCGCGGCAATCGGGCTTTACGAGATGAGCCGCCAGCGGGAACAGGGCTTCGACCTGGCCTGGGTCCGCGCCTACGCGCCTCTCACCGGCCGATCTGCTCGGGCGATTGGGGTGGTCGGCGCCGTCCTGATGCTGCTCTTCGTCAGTTGGCTGATCGCCGCGATGGGACTGTATTGGGCCCTCTACGGCAATGCGCGCCAGGATTCGATCCTCAATTTCTTGCAAGAGGTGCTCACGACGCCGAGAGGCTGGGCGCTCATCGTGGTCGGGAACCTCGTGGGGGCCGCCTTCTCGCTGATCGCGCTGGCAGTCAGTGTCGTGTCCTTCCCGCTCATCATCGACCGCGGCACCGGTGCCGCAGAGGCGATCGATACCTCCGTCACCCTCGTCCGGGAAAACCCACGGACGATGGCCGTCTGGGGCCTCATCGTCGCGGGTCTGCTGGCTCTAGGAATGCTGCCGCTCTTCGTCGGGCTCGCGCTGGTTTTGCCGGTCCTTGGTCACGCGACGTGGCACCTCTATCGGCGGGCCGTCCTGCCCTAAGGACAGGACGCACCGGCCGGGCCGGGCGATGCCGCCCCGGTCATCAGGGCGGGCATAGGAGCTGGTCATGCCGTTCATTCTCGTGCTGATCGCCCTCGGTTCGATCGCCTTCCATCTCCTCAGCCCGTGGTGGTGGACTCCGATCGCGTCCAACTGGGGCTACATCGACACTACTCTTGTCATCACGTTCTGGATCACGGGCGCGGTCTTCACGGCCCTCGTGTTGTTCGTGGCCTATTGCCTCCTCCGATTCCGGCACCGACCCGGACAGCGGGCGGCCTACGAGCCAGAGAACCGGCGGCTCGAAGGCTGGCTGACGGCCGTCACGGCTCTCGGCGTTGCGGCGATGCTGGCTCCGGGGCTTGCCGTCTGGGCACAATTCGTGCGGGTCCCGACCATGGCTTCGGAGGTCGACGTCGTCGCCCAGCAATGGCGCTGGAGCTACCGCCTGCCCGGTGTCGACGGACGCCTCGGCGCGGCTGGGATCCAATTTGTCGGCGACGAGAACCCGCTCGGTCTCGACCCGAATGATCCGTCCGGTCGGGACGACATCATCATCGATGGGGGTGATTTGCACTTGCCGCTCGGACGGCCCGTGAAGCTGCTGCTGCGCTCGTTCGATGTCGTGCACGATTTTTACGTACCGGAATTCCGAGCCAAGATGGACATCATCCCCGGGATGGTGACCTACGTCTGGTTCACGCCAACTCGGACGGGCGAATTCGACGCGATCTGCAATGAGATCTGCGGCGTCAACCACTATGCTATGCGCGGGCGGGTCGTGGTGGATGACGAGCCCGCCTACCACGCCTGGCTCGATCAGCAAAAGACCTTCTCGACTTTCGCCTCCCGCCCGACGAAAGGCCCGCGTGATGCCAGCCTTCGCCAGCGAATGGCCGAGGAACGCTGAGGAGACGTGTCATGGCCGATACGCCCGTCGGGATCGCCGGTCCCTTTCCGGTCTCGGAACCGGACGAGGTCGAGCTGTACCACCCGCACAGCTGGCTCACGCGTTACGTCTTCAGCCAGGACGCCAAGATCATCGCTGTCCAGTACGCCGGTACGGCCTTGGGAATCGGCTTCGTCGCCCTCGTGCTATCCTGGCTGATTCGGCTCCAGCTCGGATTCCCCGGCCTCCTCCCGTTCATCGGTCCGGCTGAATACTACCAGTTCATCACCATGCATGGGATGATCATGGTGGTTTACTTGCTGACGGCCGTGTTTCTCGGTGGATTTGGTAACTACCTCATCCCGCTTATGCTCGGCGCACGGGACATGGTCTTCCCCTACGTGAATATGCTCAGCTATTGGGTGTACTTGCTTGCTGTGCTGGTGCTCGTGGCGAGCTTCTTCGCGCCAGGCGGGCCGACCGGAGCCGGCTGGACCCTCTACCCGCCGCAGGCCATCCTCTCGGGCACGCCGGGGCAGCAGTGGGGCATCGTGCTGATGCTCGTCTCGCTCATTCTGTTCATCATCGGCTTTACGATGGGCGGTGTGAACTATGTCGTGACGGTGCTGCAAGCGCGCGCACCCGGCATGACGCTGATGCGGATGCCACTTACCGTCTGGGGTATCTTTACTGCGACGGTGCTGGCGCTGCTGGCCTTCCCGGCCCTGCTCGTCGGCGCCGTGATGATGCTCCTCGACCGCCTCCTCGGCACAAGTTTCTTTATGCCCGCCATCATCGAAGCCGGGCAGCGCCTGAACTACGGGGGTGGGACGCCGATCTTATTTCAGCACCTGTTCTGGTTCTTCGGCCACCCTGAAGTCTATATTGTTGCGCTCCCTGCATTCGGTATTGTTTCCGACCTTATCAGCACTCATGCTCGTAAGAATATTTTCGGATACAGGATGATGGTCTGGGCGATCATCGCCATCGGTGCGCTCAGTTTCGTAGTCTGGGCGCACCACATGTACGTCAGTGGCATGAATCCGTATTTCGGGTTCTTCTTCGCGACCACGACGCTGATCATTGCTGTGCCGACGGCCATCAAGGTCTACAATTGGGTCTTAACGCTTTGGCGGGGCGACATCCACCTCACCGTCCCGATGCTGTTCGCTATTGCCTTCATTGTGACCTTTCTGAACGGCGGCCTCACGGGTCTGTTTCTCGGCAACGTCGTGGTCGACGTCCCGCTGTCAGACACCATGTTCGTGGTCGCCCATTTCCACATGGTGATGGGGGTCGCACCGATCCTCGTGATCTTCGGTGGGATCTACCACTGGTATCCTAAGGTGACCGGGCGGATGCTTGATGAACGACTTGGCCGGCTGCATTTCTGGGTCACATTTCTAGGGGCCTACGCGATCTTCTTCCCGATGCACTACCTTGGACTGCTTGGGGTACCACGGCGGTATTACGACATCGTTGGGCTCGGCTTCGTCCCCAGTTCGGTCGCTTCGCTCAACGCCTTCATCAGCGTCACGGCCCTCGTGGTCGGGGCCGCGCAGTTCGTGTTCCTGAGCAACCTGATCCGCAGCCTGACGCACGGCGCGCCCGCCGGCGGCAATCCTTGGCGCGCCACCACGCTGGAGTGGCAGACGCCTCAGACGCCGCCCGCGCACGGCAATTGGGGTGCGAGGCTGCCTGTCGTGTACCGCTGGCCTTACGATTACAGCGTACCCGGCGCCGAGCAGGATTTCGTGCCACAGAACCAGCCCGGCCTGGTCACGGCAGAGGCAGCGCCATGACGCTCGTCCTCGTCTACCTCGCAGCACTCGGCACCGTGGCTGCGCGCTGGCTCGCACGCCAGCAGCTGGCCGCCAAGTCCTGGGTGAGCGCGGGCCCGCCACTCGCACCAGCCCTTGGCGGGCCTGCGGACTCTGCTCGGCTAGGTCTCAAGATCTTCCTGGCCGCCGTAGGCTTGCTATTCTCACTGCTTATCGCGGCATACGACATGCGAGTGCCCGTAGGAGGAGCGCGGGTCCTCACAGACCCGCGCCTTCTCTGGCTCACAACGGCAGCCCTGGTGGTCGCGAGCGTCGCACTCCACCGGGCCGGAGGTGCTGTCCGAAATGGAGATCCGGCTGAGGCCCGCGCGGCCCTCCGCGTCGCCATGGCGGGAGGCCTCATGTTTCTCGCCGGGCAGGCTCTCGCGTGGCGACTGCTCTGGCAGGCGGGAGCTGTTCGCACCTCGGACGCTGCCGGATCCTTCTTCTGCCTGATCACGGCGCTGCACGGCCTGCACCTTGCGGGCGGCCTTGCCGCTCTTGCGAGGACCCTGCGGCGTGCGGCGGGAGCGCCGCCGCCCGTGGACCTTCGCGAAAGTATCGACCTCTGCACACTGTACTGGGACGCGCTCCTGGCGATCTGGCTCGTCGTCTTCGGCTTCCTGTTCAGGACGCCGTGGTCGGGCTTGGTCGACATCATCTGCCGTCCCGCCTGACCGTTACGAGGGCTCCATGACCGAGACCGTCCTGCGCTCTCTGCCTGATACGGAGATCCGGCCAACCCAGTGGCGGCGCCTCTCAAGCGACTGGGCAGCTGATCGGGAGGCCTTCGCGGGAGCATCTTGGCGCAAGGCCATGATGTGGATCTTCCTCCTCAGCGACACCTTCGTCTTTGCCTGCTTCCTGATCAGCTACATGACGGTCCGGATGTCGACGACAGTGCCCTGGCCGAACCCGAGCGAGGTCTTCTCGCTCGAGATCGGAGAGACCAAGCTGCCTCTACTCCTGATCGCCATCATGACCTTCGTGCTTATTTCCAGCAGCGGCACGATGGCGATGGCGGTGGCGTGCGGCTATCGGCGCGCGCGTCGGATGACGGCGCTGCTGTTGGGCGTCACCGCCCTCCTCGGTGCCACCTTCGTGGGCATGCAAGCTTTTGAGTGGACGAAGCTGATCCGCGAGGGAGTCCGTCCTTGGACGAATCCGTGGGGCGCGCACCAATTTGGCTCGACCTTCTTCATGATCACTGGGTTCCACGGCACCCACGTGACCATTGGCGTCATCATCCTGTTGATCGTCGCCCGCAAAGTGTGGCGGGGCGATTTCGACACGGGCCGGCGCGGCTTCTTCACAAGCCGGCGCGGGCGCTACGAGAACGTTGAGATCACCGGTCTCTACTGGCACTTCGTCGATCTTGTCTGGGTCTTCATTTTCGCTCTGTTCTATCTCTGGTAGGAGGACAGGATGCGTACAGCCGCAGGCGCGCACAAGGGCGAGGGACACTCAATCGGGCTCTACCTTCTCGTCTGGGGCTGGCTATTCGTGCTGAGTGCCTGCTCCTACCTTGTCGATTATTTCCACTTGGATGGCATCCTGCGCTGGTCGTTGATCCTCCTGTTCATGATCGTCAAGGCGGGGCTCATCGTGGGCGTATTCATGCACCTCGCCTGGGAGCGTTTGGCCCTCATATACACGATCCTTGTGCCGCCCACGGCGATCCTGATCTTCATCGCGATCATGACATCCGAAGCGAGCTACACGCTGCTCACCCGGGTCGCGTATTTTGGGCACTAAGCTTGTCTAGGTTATTGCGCTCTGGCAGCGCAGGTTGGTGCTTAAGTTTGAGCGGCAAAGCTTTCCCGCTACCATCACATCTCCGTTGGACAACAGGTGCGGCGCACCGGCAGGCTGAGCTTGTCGGGACCACCAGGGCGCTCGCCTCCTCGTCGGCCTAGCCGGGTGCCCCGAAGAACTGCTGAAAGGCGGCAACACACAGTGCGTTATCGCTCATTTGCAAGAAAGGCTCAGCCAAAACACGAGTGCAGCTACTGCTTCCTCGCCCCTGCCGGGGTTCCCGTTGGACGCCTGCCAGGAACGTTCCGCAGCGGCGGTTGAGGTCACTGCTTCAGCTGCTATGCCTCGATCTCAATAACATTCCGAGCAGATCGCACGGGTCATCTGGATCGGCGAGGAGGTCGAGATTTCCGTAGAACGGAAACGCCTACAGTTTGAGTCGCGAATAGCGCAAAGCGACGGAGTCGAAGATCGTGACCTGCTGCGGGTCGCTCAGGTTGATGGTGGCGGGGCCCTCCCCCTGGCGATGGGCTACGCCGAGCACCTTCTGGCCCAAGACATCAAACCGAGGACAACCTCCCGCCGCTACACCGAGGGCTCACCCGTGGGATAGGAGACCTGGGCCGAGGGCAGCTACCTGTCCGTGCGCATCACCAACTGACACCCGCGGGACTGGCTGCAGTTGGCGATGAGCTACGTGGCGACTACGGCGGGCATCACGGGCGAGGACGTGCGTGATCTGATGGTGGCGGCCGTCGAGCGTCGCTTCGGGCTGGTCGACCAGGTGCTGAGCCCGATCGAGTGGCTGACCGACAATGGCAGCTGCTATCTGGCTCGCGACACGCGCCGCTTCGCCCGCGATCTCGGTCTGATACCGAAAACGACGCCGCTGGAGAGCCCGCAGAGTAACGGCATGGCCTATGCGTTCGTGCGGACTTGAAGCGCGACTACGTGCGGGTCTCGGTCCTGCCGGGCGCCGAGAGCGTGCTGCGCCAGCTTCCCGTTTGGCCGGGGCACCACAACGACCTTCACCCTCATCGCACGCTGGGCTACCGCTCGCCGCGCGAGTTCATCGCCCGAGCAACCCAGGTGACCCTGTCCGGTCTTTAGGGGCAACAACAGGCAGCACTTTCATGCTGCACGCTCGTCCATGCTCCTGTAGAGTGTGGCCCATCTGATCTGAGTGGGTACTCCCACTCATACGGAAATTATGCGCTATGTAGAGCAACGAGCCGTTACAGGCTTGATTGATTGCCACGAGGCGCGCTGCGGGCTGACAGCGTGCATGTTTCTCCTGGGAGGGACATCCATGACTGTCGCCCATATTCTGGCCGAGAAGGGCTCCTTCGTCGTGACCGTGCAGCCCGAGCGAACCCTCGATGATGCAATCCACCTGCTCGCTGACAGGAGCATCGGCGCTTTGGTGGTCTGCGACACAGAGGGGCACGTCGCCGGCATCCTATCGGAGCGCGACATCATACACGCGTTGGCACGCCAAGGTGCAGCCGCCCTCGATGCTCCTATCTCGAGCCACATGTCCGCTAACGTGGCCACCTGCCACCGCGAGACCACCAACGGGGAGATCATGCGGCTGATGACGGATGGACGTTTTCGCCACATGCCAGTGTGCGAGAATGGTAAGCTTGTTGGCCTCGTCTCGATCGGAGATGTGGTCAAGTGTCGCCTTCCCACCTTGGAGGCCGAGCAGCGGGACATGCGCGACTACATCACCAAGGCCTGATGACCTGTGTCAACGGGCACCGAAGTCTCCGCAATTATGGGCATCGAAAATTCCCTGATCGGCGGGTTTGGTGGTCGACGGTGATCAGCCGGCGCTGTGATCGAGGGTCGCGCTCTTTGGTGGCCGGCCACGGCGGCGTGGAGGGGGCGGTGGGGTGATGAGTGCCTTCGAGCGGACGTGCTCGGGCACAAGTTCGCCATGCTGGCGCAGCCGGTAGCTCGCTCCTTCGATCTGAACGACGACGGCGTGATGAAGCAGGCGGTCCAGCAGAGCCGTGGCCACCACGGGATCGCCAAATACCTCTCCCCATTCGGCAAAGCCGCGGTTCGAGGTCAGGATCATCGCGCCCTTCTCGTAGCGCGCGTTGACGAGCTGGAAGAACAGGTTGCCCCCACCCGGAACGACGGGAAGGTACCCGATCTCGTCCACCACCAAGAGGGAGGCCCGACTGAGGTAGCGGATCCGCTCGCGCAACGCGCCGTCGCGCTCAGCTTTGGCCAGCGAAGCGATCAGATCAGCCAGCGTCGAGAACACGACGCTGCGCCCGGCCTTTACCGCCTCGACGGCAAGCGCCGTGGCGAGATGGCTCTTGCCGGTGCCGGGCGGGCCGAGGAGATGGACGACCTCGGCCCGATCGATGAAGGTCAGTTCCGCCAGCGCCATGATCCGCTCCCGGTCGAGGGAGGGCTGGAAAGCGAAGTCGAAGCCCGACAGCGTCTTGATCGTGGTCAGGCGTGCCACGAGCAGGGCGGTCTTCACCCGGCGGTTCTCGCGCAACGTCAGTTCTTCGGTCAGGATCTCGTCGAGGGCAGAGATGCCGTCGATCTCACCCTGTTCGATGCGCCGGATCGCGGCGTCGAGGACTTCCAGGGCGCGCGGCATGCGCAGGCCGACCAAGCTGCGCTTGATGCTGTCCAGGGTCGTGGTGGCATGGGAGGGGGCGGCGCGGGTCATGACCGGCCCTCGATCCCGGCGGCGAGCCGCTCGCCGACGGCCTGGTAGACCGACAGCGAGCGCCGGGCGACGTGATCGCCCCGGCAACCGATCGTCAGGCTGTCGGGATGGCCGTGCCGCATGGCCCGAGCGGCCGCGCCTTGTCGATGGTCGGGATCGACGCGGTACTGTCGCCGGCCCTCCAGGATCGGGTGGCTCGCCACGAGCCGGCCGCCGTCGAGGATACGGATCGTGTCGGGCAGCTGGTGCACCTCGACGACCCGCCGCGTCCGGTCCGGCACGCTGTAGTAGTTGCCGCCGATCGAGACGAGGCCGTCATGGCTGACGCGCCGTTCCAGCTTGAGCAGGGCATTGAAGGGCACGGCCGGCAGCGGCTGCAACTCGGGCTTCTCGGCGGCGAAGGCCTCCGAGACGATCCGCTGCGTGGTGCCGTGCAGGCGAACGTTGGCGACGGTGTCGAGCCAGACCTTGAGCTGGAGGTTCAGGTCGTCAAGGTTGCGGAATGAGCGGGCCAGGAAGAAGTCCTGGCGGATGTAGGAGAACGGCCGCTCGACCTTACCCTTGGTTTTGGCCCTGTAGGGGCGGCAGGCACGCGGCAGGAAGCCGTAGTGTTTGGCCAGCGCCAGCAGGGATCGGTTGTAGACGATGTGGCCGTCCGCTTCCTCGCCGGTGACCGCGGTCTTCATGCGGTCGTAGAGGATCTCGATCGGCACGCCGCCCATCGCGGCAAACGCCTGGATGTGACAGCGCAGCAGGGTCTGCAGGTCCTGATGCAGGACAAAGCGTGCCTCGATATGCCGGGAATGGCCGAGCACGAGCGAGAACAGCCAGACGATGCAGGTCGCGCCCGGTGTGTCCGTGAAGGAGACCTCGAAGCGGGCGAAGTCGACCTGCGCCTGCTGGCCGGCGGGCGTCTCGAAGCGAACCTCGTAGGGCTGGGCCTCGGGCGGCCGGATCGCGGCCACGAACCGCTTTACGGCGGTGTAGTCCCCCGTATAGCCGCGCTCCCGCAGCTCGCGGGTCAGGCGCACGGCGCTGAGATCAGGAAAGGCGGCGACGCGCTCGCGCAGATAGACGAGGTAGGGGGCGAGCTTGCTCGGGCGTCCGGCTTGGCGTGGACCGTAGGCGGGCGGTTCGAGGCCGCGCGCGATGTACTTGCGGACGGTCTTTGGATCGCGCCCGGTCCGGCGGGCGATGGCGGTGATCGACAGACCCTGGCGGTGCAGGTCGAGGATCATGAGGAGTTCTCCCAGCAGGACCATCCTCGTCGCTCCCGGCCGATACGCATCGGCGGGCATGATGGCGGAGGATGGATAAGCCCGGGGACGCGGGGTGCCCGCCGCGCACTCAGGCCAGGGCACCAACCAGGGAATTTTCGGTCCCCACAATCAGGGAGTATTCAACGCCCACTGACAGACCTGACCGGCTGGCTTTGGACCGGGCTGATTGAGAGGATCAGGCCGACCAGAGGAGTTGGCGAGGAGGCCCGAATTGAGATCGGCGATTTGAGCGCCTGTCATGGTTGTCACAAATGCGTACGGCCGCGTTGGACCTCCGTCCTCACTCCTGAGAGGCTTCGACGCCGTACCAGGCCTGTCCGTCACCACCCTCGAATATGACGGTGGGCGAGGCCCGCTGATCCAGCATCTCGGCCCCTGGTGGCACCCTCTGCTCACGCAGACGTTTGGCTGGCCATCCTCGACTGGAGCGAGGCCGTGCAGCGAATACCACCGTCGGGTGCGGCGTGAGGCCGGGCTGTATTGTGGCCGCAGGGCGGGGAGGCCGACCGTCACCGTCTCGATCGCCAAAACGGTCGGTGGTAATCTCGGCACCCTGCTCGCTTCGTGCGAGCTGTTGGGCGTCTGACACCACGTCTATGGCTGGCTCAAAGCCGTGGACAACCGGCTACAAGGACCCGAGACCAGCTCGTCGGCTGGAGTGCGAGCATGAACGAGGCGCACGAGATCAAATTCCGCATCCTTGCTGCAATGACAGCGATTGAACGCGAGATCGGCCACCAGCTCGGCCTAGAGCCGTCTCGCTCGCTGACCATCGCCCAGGACAACGCGATGCAGGCGAGCGCCGAGGCCGCCGTTGAAGCGTGGCAAGAGGCCAAGCGCACCCAGCCAGACCTTGAGCCGCGCTCGGACCTTGAGCGGCGGTGCGCCGAGTTCCTCGCGCTCCGCGATATCGAGACCTCGAGCCTATCGTACTAGACGGCTCGCGCTTCGATGCGTCGGACTTCCGTCGCGCTGCACGCCCCGCCCTGCCGTTATCTGACGCCGGCCAAGCGGACCGCGATCCGCGAGAACGTGCTCGCCTTCTGCGACCAGTTCGGCGCCGAGGCGCACCGGCTCGGCTGGACGACCACGAGGCGGTGAGCACGAGTCTGATGCGCACTAGGGCATGAGCCAATCTACCAGCAGAAGGTAGCCGGCAGAGATCGCCAAGGCGGCGAGGAAGGGAAGCAACCCGAACGCGATCGGCTCATCACTCGATGGCATGCTCACGCCGGTCAGGGCACCACAGTTCCGGCAGATCCGGGCCGTGGTTTCGATCGGGGCGCCGCATGTCCTGCACTTCGGCATGGCTCGAACCTGTCGGCCTGAGTACCGATGATCAGAGCATTAGAGCCGGTCTCAGAGGCTCATTCGCGGAGTGTCGTACAGCCCCACTGGCGCTATCGAGGAGGCCGATCCTGCGTGGGCGAGAAAGGAGACGCAGTCGCTCTCGCGGCGGAATGCGATCCGGATCCTGTCGGCATCGCACCAGCTCCAGACCCAATCCTCGCCGCAGACTTCGTACGCCCAAGCTCCTGCGAGACAATCGCTCGGATCCCCGGTCGGGCAGGGAGCAGCTACGGCATGCCGGTATTCCGAGAAGGGATCGAACATGGCCGAACTCCAGCAAAGGTCGAGCTTTGCTATATTTGTGCTATTTTATACAAAAGTTTCCGCAAAGTCATCAGCAGGCGATGCGCGTGACCGCGGCTACGGTCGCCTTTACGGTTACCGCGACTACGGCTACTGAGGGCCGCTCAACACAAAGCCAGCCCTGAGCGACCGGGGCTGGCTTTTTGCTGTCTTGCGATGATCTCCTGCGCCACGGTCGCGCGCTGGCCGATACTGGACGGGTGGGCGAGAGCGCCTTCTTCGCGTTGGCGGCGAACTACGGGCAGGTGTGAGGAAGCTCAATGACAGCGAACGTAGTGCATTGCAGTATTCGCGCTTGCGACCGTCTCGGACAGCTTGCCGCCCGGCTTGATGGCATACGCCACCACGATCGATGGGTCGACGTCTGAGCTGGCCTCAGCTGACTGCGAGTTGATCGCTCTGATGACCGTCCCAGTCGATGTGCCGTTCACGCGGTTGGACGAGATGTGCAACCAGTACCGGTTGGCAGGCACGTTTGCTGGCGAGCGCCGAAGCAGGTCACAAATCTGCGGCGTCTCGGCCCACATGCCGCGAAGCGCGGTCGGGAAGCTTTCTTCGCTCGCGAATGCCCCTCCCGCCATAATGATGAAGGCCATGGCGGCGAGAGCGTAGCGCATCCCGAGAGGATAGCTGCCGGGCGCATGTGTCGTGGCCGCGAAGGTGCATGGCCGGCCCGCGGCGTGAACGACCGGGTTGAACTCGCCGAAACCCTCCGGCGTCCTCATCGCCTCTGCTCCTGGGCCGCCGCCCGCCTCATCCTCACGTCTCCGTCTCGGCGTCAACCTCTCACCTGCAGGGCCAGCACGCGAGTAGTCCACCGTCTCCTCGGCATTGCGCGGCATCAGCGCGAAGATCTCCTTCGCGCCGAGGCGTCATGCTGGATTTCTGCTTTGAGGCGATGACGGTCTCGCGACTGATGAAGTAGCTCGGGCAGTCGGCGCCGCCGCCCGGAAGCCCACTCGAACGAGTTGAGAGGACGCACGTCGCCAACGGTCTCCACTTGCCCAGTCTCGGCTGTGGCGCGCACGCTCACACCGTGCATGGCTCGCCCTCCCTGCGCTGCACGCGCCCGTCTTGTGCGAGTGCGGGACAGGGAAATGCTCGAGCTTTGGCTGGAGTTGCTTGCCTGCTTGATCCATTGGCGCTCGATCGACGACCCAGTTGATCAAGATCAACGTCGTGCTGCGCAGGGGCGCTCAGGCTACGCAAGTTCAGTTGGATCGGGGAAGGCGCCTCATACTCCCCGGTGCATACTCCTCACGATGCGCTTTGGGCCGATCCACGTAAGCTGCCACGCCCGTGAAGTCCCGTGGCGGGCTGAACTCACCGCCTCGCATCGCCTGCAGTAACAGGCCTTGAGCCGCGCTTGCGGTGTCCAGCCCCCCGCCACGCCGCCCCTCACGCGACTGCCCGACCAAGACTTCACGGGCGGGGTACGGGGGAACTGTCCCGCACATGCCTGTCGCCGCGTGCCCGCCCACCGCAGCATCCTCTGGGGTCGCGAACACCTCTGGCGCGGTCGGGGGAGGCATTGCTGTAGAAGTTGCGAGCCCAGCCGTCGCCGTCCTCGCCCGCCTGCAGCAATCTCATGAACGCCAGCTCACTCGGCGGCTGCTGCCATCACCTTCCTCGGCTTGCGGGCCTTGGTTGGTTCCGCAGCGGGCTCAGCAACCTTTACGGCCGCTGGTCTTCGGCAGCTCAGCGACGGTCTCGACCGTGTTAGCGGCCTTGAGCGGATTTCCGGCGCTGCTGACCGAGCCCAGCACTCTTAGCCAACGCGGAGCACTGAGCCGAGTAGCTGGGAGCCGTCGTCGGGTAATCCCGCGGCAGGCCGAAGCGCGCCCGGTACCCCTCAATCGTCATGGCATGCCCGCTCAGGTGGCGCTTGAGCGTCTTGTATGGCCTGCCGTTCATGAAGCTGATCAGCGCGTCCGGTGTGATTGACTTCCGGATCTGCGCGGGCGTGAGTTTCTCGACCGCCGGAGCTCCGGAGGCGCCACTCTGGCCGAGCCCGGACAGTGCGGAGTAGACGCTGGAAATCAAAGCCGGCAACTCGGCGCTCGGAGTGTACCTGAACAAGCAGCCTTCCGAGCCAGCTTCACGTCCAGCTCTGGTGTCTGCAAAGGCGCCTGCGCTGGATAGGGCCATCGTCTCTAGATTTCTGATCCAAGCTCGGCAAGTGCAGCGTCGAGCATGGCTAGCTCCTCGCGGGTTCAGCGATGAAGGAGGAAGGGTATCCCGACTGCGAAGTAGCGCAGTGCTAGCGCAGCGCACCGGCAGCCCCTGCCATATCAATGACTTAGCCGTGCTCGCGCGTAACCGGGGCAGATATCCGGGCGGTGGCGTTTTGCGGTTTGGCCGTGGCGTGATTCAACACCCGGCATGGCGCTGCCGGATCCCGATGGCCTGGATGCCCTCTCGCTGAGCGAACTTCGCGGGCTGGTCGACGCCCTGATCGGTCAGGTCCGCGCCTTGACGGACGAGAACCGGGCTTTGCGCGACGAGGTCGCGCGGCTGAAGGGCTTGCCACCGCGCCCGCCGACGCGGCCAACCCCGTCCGGGATGGAGAAGGCAAGCGAGCGGGCGCAGGCCAAACCGGGCCAGCGGCGGCGTGGGCCCGTGCACGAGCGGCGCGTGATCACGCGCGAGGTGGTGCTCAAGGCTGCCGTTCCGGCGGGCTCGCGCTTCAAGGGCTTTGAGGATGTCGTGGTGCGCGACCTCGTGCTGGAGGCGGTCGTGATCCGCTACCGGCGCGAGCGCTGGTCCACGCCGTCGGGGGCGAGGGTCGTGGCCGCGCTGCCGCCCGGGATCGTCGGCGGGTTCGGGCCGCATCTGCGCCGCTTCCTCCTGGCGGCTCATGTCCAGGGGCAGGTCACGAGCGAGCGCTTGACGGCGATGCTCTCTGGGCTCGGCCTGATGATCTCCAAGCGTCAGGTGGTTCGCCTCCTGAGCGGCCGGCTCGATCCCTTTGTCGCCGAGGAGCAGGCGGTGCTGCGCGCCGGTCTCGCGAGCGCGGCCTGGATCAGCGTCGACGACACCGCCGCCCGGCATGCGCGGACTGACGGCGTGACCACGCAGATCGGCGATGCACGCTTCACCGCCTTCCGCACCACCGCGTCCAAGTCCCGCCTGAACGTCCTCGCGCTGCTGCGGGCTGGCCACGGCGACTTCGTCGTCAACGACGCGGCGCTGGCCTACATGCACACCCGCGCGCTCGCCGGTCCCTTCCTGGCGGCGCTCGCCGCCCACCCGGTCAAGGTCTTTGCCGATACCCCGGCCTGGCAGGCGCATCTCACCGCCCTCGGCTTCGATGCGCGCGCGGTCACGCCCAACCCCGTGCAGATCGCCACCGAAGGCGCGCTGTGGGGGGCGATCCGGCATCACGGCCTGATGCCCGACACGGTCGTGGTCTCCGACGGGGCCGGTCAGTTCCGGGTCGGCCTGCACGCGCTATGCTGGGTTCATGCCGAGCGCCTCGTCCACACGCTGATCCCGACGACCGCGGCTCAGCGCAAAGCTATCGCGCTCACCCGCACCCTGATCTGGTGGTTCTATGCCGACCTGAAGGCCTGGGCTCGCGCCCCTTGCCCCAGACGAGCCCGCGCCCTGCGTGCCCGCTTCGAGCGGATCTTCACACGCGCGACCGGCATGGTGATGCTCGACCGGCTGCTCGCCCGCCTGCACCAGCACAAGGCCGCCTTGCTGCGCGTGCTGGAGCGGCCCGAGATCCCGCTCCACACCAACGGCTCGGAGAACGACATCCGCGCTTGCGTGATCAAGCGGAAGATCTCCGGCGGAACGAAGAGCGAGGCCGGCCGCACCGCCCGCGACGTCATGCTCGGCCTGATGAAGACCTGCGCCAAGCTCGGCGTCTCGTTCTTCCGCTACCTCGGCGACCGCCTCGGGATCCCGGACGGTGACCCGATCCCGCACCTACCGGACCTCGTCAGAAACGCCGCAACAGGCTGACCGCCCGAGAATCTGCCCCGGCTACTGCTCGCGCTCAGATCATAATCCTTGTGTCGGGGGTTCAAATCCCTCCCTCGCTACCAATAAAATCAACGGTTTGGACCCAAAATTCGATGCGAGCTCCGGGCAGATCGGCTCCTGGGTCGCAGAGTTGATCGAAGCCGTCTGGGCGAACCGCTCCTTTGTGCAGCCCTGCAATTCCGTTCCTTCGTTATCTTCGCGGGATAGGGCCGGCAGCGCGCCGCGAGGGTGCCTCATCCTGCCCAGGCTGAAGCATCGGAGCCCGAGGTCGCCAAGCTTCGCTGTTAGTCCATCACCGCCGGACGTTTTCCGAGAGCCATCGGCGCCTTACGACGGCAAAGGGGTTCTGGGGCGCTGACTGCATGTTCCGCTTGCGTGCCGGGTTCGGGTAAGTTTTAGGACCCTTCAACGGATCACAAGCGGCTTTCTGGTGTGGCCGGGTGAGCTTCATCAAGCGGAGGCGACCAGCTTCGAGGCAAGCTCGTGTTCGTCTTCCAAATAGGTCTCTGTCGTTGCTAGAGCGCTTTCGGTTTAATCTAGTTCGTATCGTGCGGCGGCGAAGAAATTGGCGCACTCGTTGGGTGTAACAGTGTCGACGAGGCGTCCGATGGCAGACCACAGTCCCTCGACGGTTCGCTCGGCAGCTTTGCGCAGCAGTGCCTTCAGCTTCGAGAACGCCGTCTCGATAGGGTTGAAGTCGGGGCTGTAGGGCGGGAGGAACAACAGCCGTGCGCCGGCCGCCTCTATGGTGGCTTGCACGGCCGGACCCTTGTGACTGCCGAGGTTGTCCATGACGACAATGTCACCGGGAACAAGCTCGGGCACGAGCACGCGCTCGACGTAAGTCTGGAAGGCGTCGCGGTTGATCGGCCCATCGAGCACGAAGGGCGCGGCGATCCCGGACAGGCGCAAGCCCGCCACCAGCGTCGTCGTCTTCCAATGGCCATGCGGCACGGGCGAGCGCAGCCGCTCGGCGCGGGGAGACCGTCCGCGCCGGCGGGCCATGTTGGTCGAGGTCCAGGTCTCGTCGAGGAATACGAGGCACGCAGGATCGCGATCAAGCTGGCCCGCGAACCAGGCCTCGCGCGCAGCTTTCACGTCCGGGCGAATTTGCTCTGCGGCGCGAGCTGTCTTTTTTGAGGTGAGGTCGCGCGCGTCGAGGAAGCTTCACAGGGTGCCGAGCCCGACAGTCAGATCGTGCTCGTCCCGAAGCCGGGCGCGCATCTCCTCCAAGGTGATGTCGTCTTTCTTGTCGATCAGGCCGCGCAGCAACGCCTCGTGCGGATCGAGCTTCGAGCGGCGCGCCCGTCCTTGCGGACGGGCGGCCACCGTCCCGGTCGTCGTGAGCGCGGCCATCCAGCGGATCGAGGTGGCGATACCGACCTTAAACCACGCGGCCGCCTGCCGGCGCGAGGTCGTTGCCGCGGCTTCCACCACCCGCTCGCGCAGATCCTGGCTGTAGGGTCGTCCCATCCGCCGCTCCTTCCCCAGAGCGATCAGTGAATCAGCCCGTCGCCTCTCCGTGAACCCCACCTCTTCGACTCAGCGCAAACCGAAAACGCTCTAAGGGCTTGAAGGACATCGCCCTGCGCACCTTCCGCGATGTCGGGGAGAACCGGATTATGCGGGTGTCGGCCGGCATCACCTTCTTCGCGCTGTTCGCAATCTGCCCAGCTGTGGCTGCTTTGGTGTCCGTCTACGGCCTCGTGGCAGATGCCGCGACGATCAACGACCAACTCGCCAGCTGCTGCCCTTCCAGGGCCTGCAAGCCTATCCCGACACAGCCGCAAGCCCACACAGGTGACAGCCACCTAACCCAGCCACGGCACCATACCGTCGGGCCACGTTGCGTATCGGCCCACGCTGGTGAGATCGGACGCTCCCCCGCCGCGTGATCGGATCGAGGCGGGGCCGAGCGGCCGGTCCGCGGCAAAGGGATACAAGCATGCCGATCGGGAGAGAGCGGGTTCTGTCGAACGAGGCCCTCGAACGAGCCTGCGGGGCGGTAAAGCCGAAGTCCAGAAGGGGTAGCCCGGCGGCATTCACCTATGCCGCGCAGCGTCCGCTTACCTGCAGCTTGAGCTCCGAAGCGGACAGGCTATCGCCGGCCAGATCCGGTCGGCCGCTTCGCGCCCGTCCAAGCTTCGCCAAACCGTGCTGACATTTTCAAACCGGACATCTCGCAAGAGGCGAGCGCTGCCGCGCGGGACTCGGCGCCGCGCCAGAGGAGATCGCCGCAGCGGGCAGGGATTATCGGCCAGAAGTCATGTCCGTGAATCAGGGTGCGTCCGCGCGCTACGAACGCCATCGTTGATTAATCCCGTCACCAAGGAGGCGGGCCTGAAATTTTTTCCCTGTGGTTTTCTCAACGGTCAAATTCGTTCAATGTGTATTAATCGTCTGGGATCCGACGAAATCGCGGCTTGACGGCTCGACCTGAGTCGGGAGATCTGCCTCTCAGAGTGCCACGGTGAAGGGCACACCGCGCGAGCGGAATCTTGGAGAGGAAACGATGGTCTTCGCAGGTCGCGCTGCAGCCGCGGTGCTGTTATTGACGATGGTGTCGGCCCCGGCGCGGGCCGCGGACCCGATCAAGATCGGGCTGAGCGGCCCCTATACGGGGGGCTCGTCTTCGATGGGTGTCTCGATGCGGGACGGCGCCAAGCTCGCCGCGGCCGAGATCAACAAGGCCGGCGGCGTCCTCGGCCGACCAATCCAGCTGATCGAGCGCGACGACGAGGCCAAGAACGAGGTCGGCGCGCAGGTCGCGCAGGAACTCATCAACAAGGAGAAGGTGGTCGCCACCGTCGGGTTCATCAACACCGGCGTCGCGCTGGCCGCCCAGCGCTTCTACCAGGAAGCCGAGATCCCGGTGTTCAACAACGTCGCCACCGGTACGATCATCACCAACCAGTTCAAGGAGCCGGATTACGACGCGAACTACGTCTTCCGGAACTCCGCCTACGACGTGCTCCAGGCCGGCCTGATGGTCGACGAGGCGCTCGCGCAGGGCCACAAGAAGATCGCGATCCTCGCCGACTCGACCAATTACGGCCAGCTCGGCCGCGAGGACATCGAGAAGTACCTCGCGACCAAGAACGTGAAGCCCGTCGCTGTCGAGAAATTTAACATTAAGGACGTCGACATGACGGCCCAGCTGCTGAAGGCGCAGCAGGCCGGCGCCGAGGTGATCCTGGCCTACGGCATCGGGCCGGAGCTGGCCCAGATCGCCAACGGCATGGCCAAGCTCGGCTGGAAGGTGCCGATGATCACGAGCTGGCCGTCCTCGATGCAGAGCTTCATCGACATCGCCGGCACGAACGGCAACGGCGTGATCATGCCCCAGACCTTCATCGAGGATCAGACCCTGCCGAAGCGCAAGGCGTTCCTCGAGAACTACTACAAGACCTACGGCGTCACGAAGATCCCGACGCCCGTCGCCGGCGCCCAGGGCTACGACTCGATCTACCTGCTCGCCGCGGCGATCAAGCAGGCCGGCGGCACCGATGGCGCGAAGATCCGCGCCGCGCTGGAGAACCTGAACGAGAAGGTCGAGGGCGTCGTCACCACCTACGACAAGCCCTTCACCGCCAAGGACCACAACGCGATCTCGCGCAACATGGTCGTGTTCGGGAAGGTGCAGGACGGCAAGATCGTCTACGCCAAGGACGAGGACGCCAAGAACGCCGGCGTCGTCCGCGTCAAGGAGAAGACCTCCAACTGAGGTCCCGAGGCCGCGCCCGCCAGGGGCGCGGCCGCCCCATCAGGCTCCGGCGGCGTCCTCGAGGCTGCCCGTAACCCGGCCCAGCGGTCATGCGGCGGCAGCCCGCGCGACCGGGCGCCCCTCCGGTGACAGTGCATCATGGCCATCCTGCTCCAGCTCATCGCCTCGGGCGTCGCGGTCGGCATGATCTACGCCGCTATCGCCTTCGGCTATCAGCTCACCTTCGCGACCTCGAAGACGCTCAATTTCGGACAGGGCGAGGCGCTGGCGCTCGGGGCCCTGTTCGGCCTGACCCTGGTGCCGTTCATCGGCTACTGGCTGATGATCCCGCTGGTCCTGGTCTTCGGCTTCGCCCTCGGGGCCGTGGTCGAGCGCCTCGGCGTGCGCCCGGCCGTGAAGATCAAGTCCGAGTACGGGTGGATCATGGCGACCATCGCGCTGGGCATCATCTTCAAGAACGTCGCCGAGAACGTCTGGGGTCGCGACGACCTGAAATTCCCCTCCCCGCTTCCCGAGACCGCCCTGCAGGTCGGCGGCGTGCGCATCCTGCCGATGGAACTGCTGATCGTCGCGGGCGCGCTGCTGATGATGCTCGCGGTGGAGATCTTCAATCGCAAGTCGATCTGGGGAAAGGCGGTCGTCGCCACCTCCAACGACATCGACGCCGCCGGGCTGATGGGCATCAACACCCAGAAGGTGATCACCCTCTCCTACTCGATCAGCGCCATGACGGCGGCCTTCGCGGGCGTGCTGGTGGCGCCCGTCACCCTGACCGGCGCCACGATGGGCTCCGTTCTGGCCCTGAAGGCCTTCGCGGTGGCGATCATCGGCGGCCTCGAATCCGGCCTCGGCGTCATCGTCGGTGGCCTGATCCTCGGCGTCGCGGAGACGCTGACCGGCTTCTACATCTCGACCGGCTACAAGGATGTGCCGGGCCTGATCCTGCTCCTCGTCGTCCTCTCCATCCGCCCGGTCGGCCTGTTCGGCAAGGCCGTCATCAAGAAGGTCTGACCGTGACCGCCCGCGCAACCCTCACGGCAGCCTGAGCCATGGCGCAGACCCTCGCCCCCGCCGACGCGCCGGTCCCGGCCGCCGCTCCGAGCCTGTCGCGCCACATCGGCGTCCTCGGCGCAGTGCTGCTGGTCTTCGGCCTCGCCGTGTTCCCGCACGTGGTCACGAGCTCGTACTACATCCACCTGATGGTGGTGATCGCCATCTACGCGATCCTGATCCTCGGGCTCGACATCGTGGTCGGCTATACCGGTCAGGTGAGCCTCGGCCATGCCGGCCTGTTCGGCGTCGGCGCCTACTCGGCGGCGGTGCTGTTCCTCCACTTCAAGCTCGGGATCTGGTGGGGGATTCTGGCCGGGATCGGCGTGACCTCGGCTTTCGGCGTGCTGCTGGCCGTGCCGGCCCTGCGGGTGACCGGCCCCTACCTCGCCATGGTGACGCTGGCCTTCGGCACGATCGTGCAGATCTTCATCAACGAGCTGACGCCGCTGACCAACGGCCCCCTCGGCATCACCCTGCCGCCGGCCCGCGTGCTCGACTTCTCGCTCCTCGGCCTTCAGGCTCCCTGGGGCGCGGCCGGGCGCAAGCTCGAGTTCTACTATCTCGTCTGCCTCGCGCTGCTGGCCACCATCCTGGTCGTCAATCGGGTGGTGCGCTCGCCCTATGGCCGCGCCTTCGAGGCGCTGCGCGATTCGCCGATCGCCTGCGACTGCATGGGCGTCAGCGTCTACCGCTACAAGGTCTACGCCTTCGTGATCTCGGCGGCGCTGGCCGGCCTCGCCGGCGCGCTGTTCGCGTGGTCGGAGCGCTACGTGGCGCCGAACTCGTACGGATTCGAGCTCACCGTGCTGTTCCTCCTCGCCGTGACGATGGGCGGCCGCAAGTCGCGGGCGGGGCCGATCATCGGCTCGGCGATCATCGTGATGATGCCGAACGTGCTCGCCGATATCGGGCTGGTGCGGATCATGGCGGGGATCATCGCCGGCGCGGCGCTGGTCGTGGGCGTGCTCGCCTTCCTGCGCCGCCGGGAGAACCGGTTCGCCCTGCTGGTACCGGTCGGGCTCTGTCTTGCCTTCTTCCCGGCGACGCTCGCGCTCGAATCCGTCACCGACTTCCGGCTGACCGTGTTCGGACTGATGATCCTGTTCGTGGTCTACTACCTGCCGGACGGCATCGTCGGCTTCCTCCGCGAGGCGATCCCCGCCCTGCGCCCGTCCCACACCGCCGAGGGCAAGAGCCTCCACGCCGAGGGCGCGGCGCTGAGCGCCCAGAGCGGCGACCGGGGCGCCGACCCGCTCCTCTCCGTCGACAAGGCCCTGATGCAGTTCGGCGGCCTCAAGGCGCTGGCCGGCGTCGACCTGACGGTGCGGCCGGGCACGATCCACGGGCTGATCGGGCCGAACGGCTCCGGCAAGAGCACGATGATGAACGTGCTCACCGGCATCTACCGGCCGACCGGCGGCAGCGTGACCCTGGCGCGCGGCCAGGGCACGAAGCGCCTCGACGGGCGCACCCCGTCGGAGATCGCCGCCGCCGGCGTCGCCCGCACCTTCCAGAACGTGCAGCTCTTCCGCGAGATGACCGCGCTGGAGAACGTACTGGTCGGGCTTCACCACAGCTTCCGCGGCACCCTGTTCGACGCGATCCTCGGCACGCCGCGGCGGCGCCGGGAGGAGCGCGAGCAGCGCGCCCGCGCCATGGCGATCCTCGACTTCGTGGGCCTCGGCGCCCTGGCGCAGGTGGAGGCCCGCAACCTGCCCTACGGCAAGCAGCGCCTCCTGGAGATCGGGCGGGCGCTCGCCCTCGACCCGGTCCTGCTCCTCCTCGACGAGCCTGCCGCGGGCCTGACCGCCCCCGACATCGCCGAGCTGACGACGATCATCCGCAAGATCCGGGACGCCGGGATCACCGTCATCCTGATCGAGCACCACATGGACGTGGTCATGGGCCTCTGCGACCGCGTCAGCGTCCTCGATTTCGGCCATAAGATCGCCGAGGGCAGCGCCCGCGAGGTCCAGGCCGATCCGAAGGTCGTCGAGGCCTATCTCGGCAGTCCTGTCGCCGACGAGGAGATGACCCATGCTTGAGGTCACGGGTCTGTCGGCCGGCTACGGCCAGGTCGAGGTCCTGCACGGCCTCGACTTCCAGGTCCCGAAGGGTCAGGTCGTGGCCCTGATCGGCTCCAACGGGGCCGGCAAGACCACCACGATGCGCGCCCTGTCGGGCATGATCCGGCCGCGGGCCGGCTCGATCCGCCTGAACGGGCGCGAGATCGGCGGCCTCGACAGCCACGACGTCGCCCGGTTCGGCCTCGCGCACTCGCCGGAGGGCCGGCGCGTCTTCCCGACGCTCTCGGTCGAGGACAACCTGACGCTCGGCGCCTTCCCGCGCCTGACCGGCTCGCGCCCGAAGGGCGACGTCGCGGCCGACCGCGAGCGGGCCTTCGAGATGTTCCCGCGGCTGAAGGAGCGGCGGGCCCAGCTCGCCGGCACGCTCTCGGGCGGCGAGCAGCAGATGCTCGCCATGGGCCGGGCCCTGATGCTGCGGCCCGAGATCCTCCTGCTGGACGAGCCCTCGATGGGCCTCGCCCCGAAGCTGGTGGAGGAGGTCTTCCGGATCATCCGCCTGCTCAAGGCCGAGCAGGTGACGATGCTGCTCGTCGAGCAGTTCGCCATGGCGGCGCTCGGCGTCGCCGACCACGCCTACGTGCTGGAGAACGGCCGGATCCGCTTCCAGGGCCCCGCGCAACAGATGCGCAACGATCCGGCCGTGCGGGCGGCGTATCTCGGTGGCGGCCATTGACGTCCTCGCCAGCTCGGTCGGGCTAGATGACGTGATCACGGGCTGACTATCTCGGCAGGTGGCGATGCAGTTATCCTGAGACGTGGACCGCCGTAAGCGCGTGCTTCGAACGTGATCGCGGGGGGAGCCTGTCAGCGGGACGCGATCCGCTGTGGGGGCGACGAACCAATCTACCAGCGCAGCGATTTGGTTGAGCCATTCCTTCGCGCGGCTGCGGGCTGAACCGGAGACATCACTGGCTCAAGTCGAGCGGCAGAGAGCTCCACCAACCCCGTTTCACGCTTCCTGCATGGCGGCGTTGGCACACCTACAATTGCCATGTCAGACCTGCACGTGCATCCTTCCGGATGGATTAAATCTGTGGCTGGGACTTCCATTGGTGTATCGCTCATCAGCCGGAAGTCATTCCCGATCGACTATTCGAGTTGGCGCACCGCTGATCCGCCATTATAGCTGGATGAGTTTGCCGCACCAGTCATCGTGCCACTGGATGAGGACAGCGACGGGCGTCATCAGTTCCATACACCGTGTGCCCCGGGCGACGGCGAGTGCATCCGCCAAGCGAGTGGGTCATCGGGCAACACACGGGGCAACGGTGAAGGATCGAACGATTGACACCGCCGACCTCCCACGCGCGCAGACACCCTCATCCTCGAAGAACTGGCGCGCGGCGCGGATAGATTTTTGTAGGCGAGAGTCAGGACATATATTTATTTCGATGAGGTTACCGAAACAATGTAATCCACGATGAGCGGCTTCAATCTGTCGCGTTCATTAGGATGATTCGTCATAAAATTCTCAATCCACGCGCGCCGCTCGTCAATTGTCGCCAAGGGCACTCGACGGAGATGCCTTTCACTTGAATGGCATCCGCCGCATCCTTGCTGATAAGCTTCTCGCGGAGTTTGGGCGAGAGTGGGCTGGATCCACTGTAACAACATTGCAGTGGCAACATGGAGCACGCAAGAAGCCTTCCAGATCGGCAGTCGAGACAAATAACTAGATCGGTAATCAGGCGGTATCATGTAATGATGCATTCTATATTCGCTTGTGCTCAGTCTATGCCCGCATGATGGTGTATCGCATTGATTTGCATCAAAGTAGACTCTGAACTCAGCAATATTGATCTATCAAATATAACATAGATACCCGGGTGGGTGTCCAGAGATGCTATTGGCAAATTTACGGGCGGAAAGATGTGTGCGATCGCGCGCTCAGCGCGTGCGCTGTGAGCGGCCGCTTTGGGGCGATGCGCGCGAGATCGGCGAAGACGCAATAGCGACGCTTGTCATGCAGGAGGGACACGGTCTTCCTGAAGAAGCCCGTATAATCGTGGCCGCTCCTGCCCTGTTCGACCGGAGCCGAGCGGTGAACGTCCGGGCCAGCCGAAGGTGCATGCGCAGGTGTCCTGATGTGGCCGCGACGATGAGGGAGTGGTCGGCCCCTTACGGGTGAGGCGGACCGGTGACCCTCCTGCCTATGCGGAAGGAACGCCAAGCCTGCCCTGACGTCGATTAATCCGTGGATCGACCGAGCCTGGCCAGGACAACAAGGGGGCCGGCCACATCGGACGACCGGTAACGACGCATCTCCCGGCTCAAGTCGACAGGGGCAGGCGCGAGCGCGATGCGACGTCTCGGGCCACGGCCAGGGCAACTTCGCGGGCCGCGCGTCGCGTAGGCCGCCAGGGCCGCGTACGGTTCTTGAATCGGGCGACCACCCACGAGGCGACCGGCTCTCCGCTCCAAGCCTCCGGGTCGACCCCGATCCCGGCCACCCACTCCAGCGCTTGCGAGCGCGTCCATGTCAGCCGGAACGGGCCCCGCTCCCGCTCGGAGAGAAGGCCATCCCCGGGGATGATCGTAACCGTTCGAAGAAAGCCCAGCAGGGCGACGCCGAGAAGGGGAAGGCCGGCCGCGAGCGCCCCGGCCGACACGAGCCACGGCAGAAGTGTCACGGTATCGAAGGCGGTGATGCCAGGGCGCACGAGGAATTCCCAAGGTGCAAGGAGCGGGACAAGCCCGGCGACGCCCAGGATCGCACGCGCCCCACCGCCGAATGCCTCCTCGAACCTTACGACCTCCTGCGCCGGGTTCGATGGACCTGCCATTCTGCGTCAGCCCTCCGAAAACCACGCGCGTATAGGTCACACCCAGTTCAGATGGACCACCCTCCCGGACGGGTTGCGTAAGCGCCGAGGCGCGTTTCCGTATCCTTGATCCAGCGCAAAGCTTGGCACTTCGCTGCGTCGCACAAGACGGTGTCCGGTACGGTCACTACCTGCCCGACTGTCAAGGAAAACAAAGATATGCGTACCTCACTTGCCCTCCTCGCCGCCGCCCTGCTCGGCTGCTCCGCCCTGCCCGCGCTGGCCACGCCGTGCGCGCTGCAGGTTGGCGCCCTGCAGCGTCGCCTCGACAGCGTTGGCGCCGTGCGCGTGGCCGGCCTGGAACCCGGCCACACCCTCACCACCGGCTCGGTCAGGGCCCTGCCCCGTCCCTTAGCCGAGCCGCCCAGCGACCCGCAGCTGAAGCCTACCCGCGAGAACATCGCGGCCGCCCGCCTGCTGATCCGCGAGGCGCTGGAGGAGGACCAAGAGGGCAACCAGCGCACCTGCGAGAACATCCTCACCGACGCCAAGCGCCTCATCGGCGCCCTCCCGTAGGACGGCTGCCGCGCCGGCCACGACGGACGGACGGCGCGGGGCAATTCCATGACTTGGATCAAGGCTCAGGTCACGCCCCAGTGGGATGCTGGAACGGGTTTCCGGCTCCCGGGCATGGCTCGCCGCCGGGGCCGGGTGGCCGATCCGGTTCCGCTCCGCTGCCGCGAGGGGTCTCCCACCATGTGCGACGTCACGCCCATTCACGTCCCGGGCGCTGTCCATCCGCCCGTCGCGGCCGAAACCTACAGGGCCTTCCTGGTGGCTCGGGGTGGCCGCATCGTCGACATGGTCCCCCTGCCGGCCGGCTCCGAAGCCGAGGCGCGCCTCCAGGCCCTTGAGCTGATCGGCGAGGAGGATGTGGTCGAGCTCTGGGCCGGCCTCCACGCCGTGGCGCGGTTCGAGCGCGACGGCACGCCGCGTCGCGCATGACCTTGCCGACGATGCGAGCAGTTGCCGGATCCCCTTGCCGAGCGGGCGGGGTCAGTCTCGTCCCCGCGAGCTGCGGACGTGCCTTCGACGGTCATGAGATCGGAGGACAAGCGCCGAGCACGGTTGAACGTCCTGCAGTTCATCCTGTCCGCCCTACATTACCCCGATCGTGATCCGCAGATCGTCCTTGGACCCGATCCATCGATCGTCGGCGCGATGCAGGCTCAAGGCTTCTGCCGCGGGCACTTCGGAGTTCGAAATACTGCTGGATGCCGCTGAAAGGCGGAGAGCAGCGCGAACCGGGGCCGCCCGACTCGGCGGCCCTCCGGCATCCAGCCTCAGACCGCGACCTGCGTCGCCTTGCCGTGCCTGTCGATCAGGTGAACGAGTTCCGCCCCGTGCGAACGGGCGACGGCAGGCATCGCCTCGGGGCGCATGAAGCTGAACGCCGTCGACAATGCGTCAGCTGCGGTTGCGGTACGTGCGAGCACGCTCACGCTCTGATACCGCGCCGCGCAGCCGCCGGTGGCCGGATCAAACAGGTGATTGAAGCGGCCGTCTGGATCGAAGCGGAAACCATAGGACCCTGATGTCGCCAGAGCGCGGTCGGTGAGCGGGAGCACCGCGGCCGTCTGGCCGGGACGCTGCGGATCCTCGATCCCGGCCTGCCACGGATCTCCGTCGGGACGAGTGCCAAGCACGCGCGTCTCGCCCATGTCGACAAGGCTCCTGTCCACGCCCGCGCTGCGCAACAGGTCGACGACCTTATCGGTCACGAAGCCCTGCGCGATGCCGTTGAAAGTGATCGCCGTGCCACGACGCAAGGCCACCCGGCCCGGGCCAAACAGCAGCTTGTCGTGGCCAATCCTCTGCAGGACCTCCCGGCGGGCAGCTTCCGCCGGGCCGGCGGGGTCGGCGTCCGGCTTCGAAAAATGCGCGCGATAGAGCACCCAGAGCGGCTGAACCGTTACGTCGAAGGCGCCTCCGGTCGCCTGCGACACGCTCTCGGCCGCCCGCAGCAACTCGACGAATTCGGGTGGTGGCGCCTCGACGAAGCCGGAGCGGTTCAATGCAACCAGCATCGAAGTCTCGTCGTAGAGGCTGAACATGGCTTCCAGCCGGCGCACCTCCTGGACCACGCGCCCGATCAGCCTTTCCGCCGCAGTTCGGTCCTCGTGATGGATCTGCAGTTTGCAGATCGCACCCAGCGCTTGGCCCTGCCAAGTCGCGAGCGCCGCCTCGGCCTTCGGCGCGGCGCCCAGCGGCAGCACTGCCAGACCGGCGGAAGCGGCGCTGATGCTCAGGAAGCGGCGGCGGGTCACGCGGGTCATGGCATGCCTCATTGAGCGTCGTGCGCAGCCTCGCCGAGAGCGCCGGTACGGTCAGCGGCAGCGCCGGGAGGGGCGCCGCCGGCGGCGAGGACGTCCGACGGCGGCACCTCGGCAAAGTTCAGCACCCGCCCCCCCTTCTCGGCGGCGAAACTGTGCGCCCCCTGCCTGTCGGAGAAGGGCACGATTTCCTCAACTCCCATGCCGCCCCGCGCCGAGCTGCCGACGACAAACCAGGCGGAGCGCGCCTCGACCCAATCGTCGGCGCTCGGCTTCGCCCATGACGCGGCCTTACCCATATCCGACACGTAGATGGCCAGGATGTCCTTCGGCTCATCCGGCAGCATCGTGAAGGCCAGGGCGTCGCGCGCCGAGGAGAACCAGACCGGCTCGATCCGGCTCTTCAGCAAGATCTGTCCTTTGGGACCGGGATGCTCCAGCACGTTCATGCCGCAATAATGGCCCATCGCGTCGGCCGTCAGAGCGAAAGGCTTCGGTGCCTCGGTCCGGTTCTGCGGATGGCATCCGACGGTCAGGAGCGCGGCCGCAGCCGCATAGATCAGGCCAAGCCGCCTCATAATTCCCTCCGGGAGAAGGACAGCGCCGCCGCAGAGAGCGGAAGCGCTGTCCACAGGCACAGGCCCAGAATGAGAACCGATGGGCTCAGGGCGGCGCTCGCCGTCAGGCCAGCCATTCCGGAGAACGAGCTGACAGTTCCGAGCCCCGCCAAGTTCACGAGTCGGTAGATGTCGGTCGGGTTGAGCAACAGCAAAACGTTGAGGAGACCCGCCGAAATCACCCGGCCCTGATCGACCACCAGGAGCCCGAGCAGCGCCATGTCGTAGATGAGGACGAGCGTGAGCCAGATCCCAATGGCGATCCCGGCTGCCGTGCCGCGGCTGCCCGATAGGGCGCTGACGAGATAGCCTAGCGCCACGAAGACGGCACCGAGCGCGATCGACGAGCCGATCAGAGCGGCGAAGGCGAACCAGCTTGCGGCCTGGATCTCGGCGCCGGTGAGCAGCAGGGCCACCGCGGCGGCGCCGTAGCCGAGCAGCGTGGCGAAAGCCAGGATCGAGAGGTGGCCTAAGAACTTGCCGAGCACCACCTGGGCGCGTCCGACCGGATAGCTGAGCAGCAGCAGCATCGTGCCGCGTTCCATCTCGCCAACGATCGCGTCATGCGCGAGCAAGAGCGCGATCAGCGGCAGCAGGAAGATGGTCAGGCTGGACAGGCTGACGACCACCACGTCGAGTGCGCGCACGCCGACGCTGCCGGTGGGAGCGCTGCCGAGAAACGTCAGCGCTAGGGACAGCCCGACCATCAGGAGTGTGGTCGCGAGCACCCAGCGGTTGCGCAGGGCTTCCTGCACCTCCTTGCGCGCCATGATCAGCATCGCCCTCATGCCGCAGGCTCCCGATTGCGCAGGAAATGGGCGTAGAGATCGTCGAGCGTCGGCGCGAGCACGTCGATGTCCTCGGGCGGAGACCC
Organism: Methylobacterium sp. CM6257; assembly: GCF_054611515.1. NCBI lineage: Bacteria > Pseudomonadati > Pseudomonadota > Alphaproteobacteria > Hyphomicrobiales > Methylobacteriaceae > Methylobacterium > Methylobacterium sp. CM6257. The sequence goes on along the minus strand of NZ_CM137735.1, from coordinate 1,710,839 downwards.
GCCGCAAAGCAGCGCCTGCAGAACCACGATCTTACGCTCGGCCGGCACCTCGAACTCCAGCATTCCGGAGGCGAGGCGGCGCGGGGCCGGCAGGCCCTCCGGCAGCACCGGGTCCGCTGCCACTCGCGGCCGGATTCGGATGCGCACGGGCAAGCGCGCCAGGCGGCGCAGTTCGTCAAGCGAGCCGCTCGCCACCACGCAGCCGCGATCCATGATGATGACCCGGTCGGCGCGGTCTTCCAGCTCGCTCAGCGCGTGAGAGGAGAGCAGCACCGTCGCGCCGCGGCCGGCGAACTCGCGCACGATGTCGTAGAAGGCAAGCCGAAGGGCCGGGTCGAGGCCGGTCGTCGGCTCGTCAAGGAGCAGCACCTCGGGCTCGCCGATCAGGGCCTGGGCTAGACCCAGGCGCTGCCGCATGCCCTTGGAATAGGTGCCGACGCGGCGCTGGGCCGCCTCACCGAGCCCGACCCGGTCGAGGAGGGCCAAACTGGCCGCCACCCGCTCACGCTTCAGCCGCGCATAGAAGGCCAAGGTCTCGCGCCCGGTCAGTGCCGCGTTGAACGACACGTTCTCGGGCAGATAGCCAAGCCGCCGTCGCGCCGCGAACTGTCCGGCGGCGGGGTTCTCGCCGAGCACCTTGACGCTTCCGGCGCTGGCGCGGATCAGGCCCAGCATGAGCTTCATAAGAGTCGTCTTGCCGGCGCCGTTATGGCCGACGAGCGCCACCGCTCCCGGGGGCAGCGCGAAGCTCACGTCGCGCACCGCCTCGGCGGCGCCGTAGCGCTTCGTCACGCCCATCATTTCAACCGCTGCGGTCATCGCGCCGGTCCCAATCGAGTCGGTTTCGCGGGCGCCGAGATCAAAGGCTTGGTGTCGACGACACCGCCTGGCAGCAGTGCCGGAAACTGTGATTGCGCCCAGCGGATCACCTGGACCGCCGGGGAATTGACCAGAACCTTGGCGGCGGGCGCCGTCCAGAGCACCTTGTCGACGATGTCGTTCGGCCGGTACGCCGTGTCGGCGAGCCCGTCTCCGTCGAGGTCGAAACCCGGATTGTCGCTCCAGTAATTGCCACGCCCCCCGGCTGACCAGTCGAGATAGCGCGTCCCGACATATTTCACCTGGTTGCGATTGGCCACGAAGGCGTTGCCCGACACCTGGTTACCTTCCGAGCCCGCCGTGAAGTGAATGCCGATCTCGCAGCCCTCGAACCAGTTGTCGCGGAACCGGTTCTGGTTGGCGTTGTAGATGAAGACGCATTTCTCCGGGCCGATCCGCGTGCCGCCAACCGCTTCGGCGGCGGGCTCCGCCGCCGGAAGACCATGCTCGGGCGCGGAGCGCTGGCCGCGGCTCGTCCAACGCTCGGCCGGCTGCGGCCCACCCAGCACCATGTTGCCGGTTACCTCGGATCCGTTGGCATAGTTGAAGAGGAAGCCGTCGTCGCGATCGTGGTCGGAGACGTTGTCTCGTACCGTCAGTCGGTTTGAGAACATGATCGCATAGCCGACTGCATTGCCGGTCGAGACATTGTCGGTGATCTGGCTGTCATTGGTGTACATATAGTGCACGGCGAACCGCAGATCGTGAAAATTGTTGCGGGAGAACACGTTGCGCTTGCTGCTGATGGTGAAGATGCCGTCGCGGCCGAAGCTGATCTCGTTGTCGACGACCTGCGCCCCGGGCGCGTTCCAGACCGACACCCCGTTGCCCGCCTCGGCGATCCGTCCGGCCTGAATGCCGATAATCGTGTTGTGGCGCACGAGGGCATCCTCGGCGCCGTGCACGTAGACGCCGAAGAGATTGCCGACGATGCGGTTGCGCTCCACACGCGTCCCCTTCGCCTCCTTGGCGAGAAAGATCCCGGAATCCATCCGCTCCAGGTCTGTCCCGGAGCCGCGAACCTCCAGCCCGCTGAGGCCGACACCGGGCGACGTCACGGTAATGACGCTCCCGCTGCCGTCGCCTTCCACCACTGCGCCGGGCTCGCCCTCGATGGCCAGCCGTTTTCCGATCACGATCGGGCCCGCGTAACGGCCGCTCTTCAAGACGAGCGTGTCGCCCTCGTGAGCCGCATCGACAGCCTGCTGCGGCGAGCCGGCCGCAGGCGAAACCGCCCGCCGCTCCGCCCGAGCCGGCAGAGTCGTGCCGGCGGCAACCACCGCCGCCAGCATCCACCGGCCCTTGTGCAGCACCTGGCTCATGACGTCAGACGTTCTTGGGCTCCACGAACATCCGTCCTTTCATCTCCATGTGCATCGCATGGCAGAACCAGGAGCAGTAATACCAGTAAACGCCGGGTCGATCCGCTGTGAAAGTGACCGAGGCGGTCGCCTGCGGCGCGACTTCCATCTGAATGCCGTAGTTCACGATGGAGAAGCCGTGCGTCAGGTCCTCGACCGCGTCGATATTGGTGACGTGGACCGTCACCTCGTCGCCCTGTTTGACCGCGAAGGAGTCGAGGCCGAAGGCCGGCGCCGTCGACGTCATGTAGACGCGCACCTTGTTGCCGTCGCGGACGACCTTGTTGTCCTCCTCCAGCTTGATCCCGTCCGCCTGGGCCTGCTGCACCTGATCGGCGAAGAAGGCGTCGGCTCGGTCCCAGATCGAGACCGGATTGATCTTGGAGCGGTGTACGATGGTGGCGTCATGCGGCTCGGCGAAGCTCGGGCCGTCGTGCACGACCACCATCTTGTCTCCCGAGATGTCGATCAACTGGTCGTTCTCGGGCTTCAGCGGGCCGACGTTGAGAAAGCGGTCCTTGGAAAACTTGTTCAGCGAAATCAGCCACTTGCCATCAGCTTCCTTGGTCTGGCCCATGGAGGTGTGGTTGTGGCCCGGCTGATACTGGACGTCGAGCTTCTGGATAATCGGATCGACTTTGGCGCCCTTATAGGCCTGCTTGGCCTTCTCGATGTTCCACTTCACCACCTGGCTGTCGATGAACAGTGTCGTATAGGCGTTGCCACTGCCGTCATAGGCCGTGTGCAGCGGGCCGAGACCCAGTTCCGGCTCGGCGACGACGACGTCGCGCGGCTTGATCTTGTCGTCGAACAGATCGTCGAAGAGGCGGACATCCATCACCGTCACGGTCGGCGACAGCTTGCCGTTGGCGACGACGTGGATGCCATCCGGCGCCGTATTCATGCCATGCGGGCTGTTCGAGACCGGCACGTAACGGGTGAAGGGTGAGCCCTTGCGACCGTCCACCATCGGGACGCCGCCGACCATCTTGGCCTCGCCCTTGCGCACCGCTTCATCGATGCGCTTGAGATTGAAGATGACGGCCCAATCCTGCTCCTTGGCGGTCATCTCCGCCAGCGTGACGCCTTCCTCCGAGTTGTAGCAGGTCGCGAAGGCATACTTACCCTGATAGTCGGCATCGACGTTGTCGAGGTTTCCGTCCACCATCACCTGCCAGGCGACCTGCATCGTGTTGCCGTCCACCGCCGTGAAGATGGCGTGATATTGCTTGTTGTTGTCCAGCACCTTGCCATCGTTCGGGACCGGCACACGGTCCTCGCCGTTGCAGAAGACATAGCCGGTGCGTGGATACTTCTGTACACGCAGACCGTGCACGGTGTGCTGGTTGGGCAGCTCTATGATCTTGTCGCAGCGCATGACGTCGAGGCGGATACGGGCCACACGGGTGTTGGCCTTGTCGTTCACGAAGCAATAGCGCCCGTCATAAGTGCCGTCGGTGAAGGAGAGGTGCGGATGGTGCAGGTCCCCGTTGTGGTAGACGCCGCCGCGGGTCTTCAGGAACTCCTTGGTCTCGGGCAGCAGACCTTCGGTCAGCACCTTGCGGCTCTGGTCCGTCAACCCCCAGCCGGTGGCGCTGTCGCGGTTGAACACCGGCACGCGTATCAGTTCGCGCATCGAAGGCAGGCCGATGATGCGCAGCTCGCCGCTCTGGCCGCTGGAAAAGAAGACGTAATATTCGTCCAACTCGCCGGGCTTCACCTCGGTCTTGTTCGGCCCGCCCGCGACGGCCGGACGCGCGGCGGGCCGGGTCTGCGCCTCGGCCGACGCGACGAGCCCGCGCGTGGCGGCAGCCCCACCGAGAGTTCCCGCAGTGCCGGCCGCCGCCACGGCAGCCGTGGTGCCGAGCAGCTGCCTGCGGCTCAGCTTTGCATGATCGGACGTGTCGGACATGCGACGTTCTCCTACGTCAGGTCGGGTTGGCGACAGGTTGGGCCGGTTCGGCGACAGGCTTGCCGTTCACGGTCATGACGGGCTTCGCACCGCTACCGCGCCGCGGCGGAGGCGAGCTGAGCGCTTCGAATTTCTCGCGCTTCAGCCGCACCTGGATCATGTGCGGGCACCGGCGATCGTCGTGGTACAGTTCCTGGCAGTGCATGCAGTAGATGCACTCGTTGACGTTGATGTGCCCCTCGGGATGGATCGCCTCGACCGGGCATTCCTTGGCGCAGCGTTGGCAGGGCGAGCCGCATTCCCGCCAGCGCTTGAGCCATTCGAATGTCCGGATCCGCCCCGGGATGGCGAGTGCGGCGCCGAGCGGGCACAGGTAGCGGCAGAAGAAGCGCTCGACGAAGAGCCCCGCCGCCAGGAGCGCTACCGCGTAGAGCGTGAACGGCCAATCGCGCAGGAATTTCAGGATGATCGCTGTCTTGAACGGCTCCACCTCGGCGAGCGTCTCAGCCATGGCGACCGAGTAGAGCGACATCCCGAACAGGCCGAGGAAGATGACATACTTGATGGGCCAGAGGCGCTCGTGCAGCCCCCACGGAATCTTGAGCTGCGGCACCTTCAGCCATTGGGCCAGGTTGTTGGTGAGCTCCTGCAGCGCGCCGAACGGGCAGAGCCAGCCGCAGAAGGGTCCTCGCCCCCAGAACAGCAGGCCCGCCGCGACGGCTGCCCACAGGATGAAGATCAGCGGCGCCGCCAGGAAGAAATCCCAATGGAAGCCCGTCACCAGCGCGTTGGTGAAGGTGAGGACGTTCACCACCGAGAGCTGGGCATTGGCGTACCAGCCCAACCACACCAGCGTGAACAGCAGGAAGGCGCGGCGCACCCAGACGTAGATGCGCGGGCGCTTCACCAGCGCATCCTGGAAGAAGAAGATGCCGGTGAGCGCGACAAGCGCCGCCGCCGTGACGGCGATTGAGACGCTCCTTAAGCGCCAGATGCGCATCCAGAGCGGCTCGTCCGCCGCCGCGGCATTCGCCTCCGCTGCCGCCGGGCTCGGCGCAGCACCCTGTCGTGCGTCGACGGCGGGCGCTTTGGCGGAAGCGGGCTGATCGGCAACGGTGATGGCCCGCTGCTCCCGCCGGATGTAGCTCTCCGGCAGCGTGTAGCCGAGGTCGAAGGTGAGAAAGGCCTTTTCGCGCGCACCCACGGCCCGCTGCACAAGGAGCCGCAATTGCCATGGCTCGGTCGGGTCGAAGGCAAAGTCGGGCGGGATGGTGAACAGGCCGATCTCCGGCATGTCGGGCGCGCCGCCGCCGAGGTCGCCCAAGCGCGTGTGGTTGCGGTCGCGGAAGCGGACGCCGCTGCCGTCCTGCAGAAGCTCGATGCGATCGAAGATGCCGCCGCGGACATAGGCCGCGCCCTTGAACGAGTACGTTCCCTCGCCGGCCACGATTATGGCCTGCTGCCCCGGCTTGAGCTGCGAGCGCAGGCGGGCGTACCCCGCGTCGCCGAGCAGGGTGCGGCCGATCGTCGGGACCGACACCAGGGCGACGTAGAGATCGATGAACGTGTCGTCGGGGGCGCCGGGCTCCGGATGCGCAGCCGCCCCTGCATTCCCGGACTTGGCGAAGGCTTCGTTGATCTCGGCGACCGACAGGCGCAGGCGTCGGATCGAGCCGTCGCCGAGCAGGGTTTGCCAGTCCTTGACTTCGCTCTTGTCCACATTGACGGTCTTGGCGACCGTCGCCGCCACGGCAGCGCCCGCCGCCCCGCCGAGGCGACCACTCTTGATCAACTTGACGGCCGAGCGCACGACGCTGTCGCCGATGACGAGCACCGTCACCGTCGCGCCGCTCACGATGTCGACCTGAGGCAGGGGCTCCATGCCGCTGGCAACCGGACGCATATCCTTGCCGATCAGCGCGTTGACTGCCGTCACGATGCGCTTCTCGGGGATGCCGATCAGAACGATCGGCTCCTTGTGGGCGACCAGCTTCAGGCCCCTGAGCACGCCCTGCGGATCGATGGCGACGAGCATATGAATGGGCTTGCCGGAATAGCCCGTCGCGTTGGTGAAGTCGGTGTTGAGGTAGACGTAGCCCTTGAGCGTGCTGCCGGCATAGACGGGTACAATGGGCGGATCGCCCTGAGGGGAGCCGAAGCGGTCCGCCTCGGCGAAGAATTCGCTCGGCTGAGTCTTGGCGAGGTAGTCCGCAAGCGGCACGGGACCGGCGGCGTTGGCCGCACTCGCCGCGCTGAACAGAGACAGCAAGGCGGCCACGACAAGCGCCGCGGAGATACCCAGCAGGCGGCGGAACGGCCCCCTGGAAGCATCTATAGGCATTATCGCCGTCTCTGCTTGGATCCGAACTTTCGCAGAGACCAACCCCGTCGCGACATGGAAACGGCTCCTCCTGGAAAACGTAGCCTTGTCGGATGACCGCGCGGGCTGCAGGTCCGGAAGACCACCTCAGCCCCCGTCCGTCTTTGAGCGAGATCAAATCCCGCATTACAACCTAGGCTTGTCAGCTCGACCGCGGCTCGATTTCGATCCAGAATCGTTGGAAAATGGAGTCGAACCGCCGATGCCAGTCCTCAAGACGGAGCCTGCCGGCACGATCGAGAACCTCAAGGATTTCTTCGCGCTGGCCCACACGATGGAAGCCGAGGCGGCGCGCAGCTATGCAGAATTCGCAGAGTTGATGCGGCGGCAGGATCGTCCCGGTCTCGCCGAAACCTTCGAGCGGATCGCCGGTGAGGAACGCGGGCACGCAGCGAACGTCGCGCACTGGTCGCAAGCGACTGCCAGCCGGAACCCCGAGCCGGAGCGGCTGCGCTGGTCGCCTCCGCCAACCTTCGAGCGCGACGACGCCTCAGAACTTACCGGATCACAGCTCCTCACGCCCTATCGCGTGCTATCGATCGCTGTCCGCAACGAGGAGCGCGCCTTCGCCTTCTGGACCTATGTCGCCGCTCAGACGCGCAACGAGGCTGTGCGCCGGGCCGCTGAATCGATGGCGCGCGAGGAGCTCGAGCACGTTGCAACCTTCCGACGGGAGCGGCGCCGGGCCTTTCAAACCATGCGAGAGCGCGAGACGGCGTTTGCCACAAAGACCAATGCTGCCGAACTCGAAGCGGCGCTGGGCGCACAGTTGCGTCAAGGCGGGTTGGATGCACCGGCCGAGGTGGTCGCCGAGCTCGCTCGCGAAACCGATGCGCTCGGAGCCTTAGCTTCGCCCCTGCAAATCAGGGTGGCGCCCCCGCAATTTCAGTCGGCCGAGTCCTTGGCTGAGGCGCTGGCCGAGGCCTACCTGCACGGAGCCGAGACAAGCGCCGACGAAGACCGGCTAGCACGTCTCCAGGAACTCGGGGAGCGTGCGATACTGAGATTGGCGAAGATCAAGGATGCCGGCCGCCCGCTCGGGTGAACATACCTGCCGGTGAGAGTAGCGGTGCGCATGCAGGGACGCGATCAGACTAGAGAATACTGCCAACGTTTGGCGACGTGCCTCGTTATATCCTAGTCTCGCGCCAATTTTTGATTTGGTTCGGTTGCACTGTCGGGATCGTCATGCTTTAATTCATAGAGATTGGTCCCGACGCTTGCGGCGGAGCTGGGCTTGTGGCTTCGCGGACTTAGCTCTCCCGACCGCTAACAGCTCAATCTCGCCTTAAGTCAGTCTACGTTGCCCCTACAAGCGGTGTTCACCGGATAGCTGTTCCGGCAGCAGCGCGCCACAGTTTGGTTTTCGCTCGGGACAGGCGGATTAGCCGCCCGTGGCTCGTGGCGGCCCCGGACCGCAGCGTTCCACTAGGTTTAAGCGTTGAAACGGTACAGCTAGAACTTGGCCGTCCCATTCGCATCTGATCGTCCTATTGAACCGATCTGAACCGCAGTTCGGCCAATCCTGTTTTATGGTATCATTCTGTTCTGATAACAGGAGCTTTAAGCGGAGCGGCAGACCGTGTGCTCAGCAGCCATCAGCTTAACGTCTCCCTCCGAAGCCAACTGAACCGTTCGACTCTGCGGGGCGTTAGCGGATCTACGATACACGACAAAAATGAGCAGCACGGAGGAAACCCATGCGTAAGTGCATCCTCGGCGCGGCTGCCTCAGCCGCTCTCTTTGCTGTGCCGGGCACGGTCTATGCGCAAGGCATCTATGTTGGCCCTGGCGGCGTAGGCTTCGATGATGGCCGTCCCAGGCGTGGGTACTACGAAGAGCGACGTGGAGGCGGGTATCGCGAGATGTGCCGTGAGTTGCGCCAAGCTTGCATTCACAAAGAGGAGCTTGGCGAGGAGGGCAGAGGCAATTGCCAGCGGTATCGTCGGCGGTGCCGTTAAGCTGCGCTGCGCCGCGATTTGGTCGGGAGCGGCTCAAAATAGGACATGCCGTGTACATCCAACCTCAAAGGTATGATTGGCATTGTGGCGTCGAGTGTACCCGGCCGGCCGGTCGGTTGTAACCTGTTCAGAAACGAAACCACCTTTTTCGTAACGCACACGAGGTCCCGAGGCCCACTTCTTGGAGAGCTCAAATGAGCAAGGCTCTTGTCACTGCTGCTTGCCTTCTTACCCTGCCCCTCCCGGTGCTGGCTCAAAGCTCGTCGCGCGATGATGACAGGGACAGGTCATATGCCCGCAGCGACAGCAGAAAGGATGACGCACGCTATCATCCAGACGAGGATGGAGACTGGGATTACCGACGCGGCTATGCGGACCACCACGCGAGGAGCGGTTCTTCGTTCCGAATACAGATCGGCGATGCAAAGATCCATGTCAGATGCGGCTCGCGCGAGACGCTGAAGGATTGTGTGGATGCCGCCACCACGCTGCTCGACAAAGTACGGGCGCTGCCCGCGACCGGAAGCGCGGGCATGGGGTCAGGAAACGCACCGTCGAAGCCGTAGTCGGCGGAACATGGCGCGGAAGAGGTGGAGTTCTGTGGCCGCTTCCTAATTGCTGAATGTACCTTGCCCGACGCTATGGGGACTGTCAGAAATTCCGCGTAGGGGCGGCGTGTTGAACATCAGGCCGCCATAGCCTGGGTGGAGCGCTCGCCGAAGATGACGGCGAACTGCGCCTTGGCCTCCGCGACAGGCTCTGCCGGAAGTTCGCCGCGGTGTTGCGGCAACGCTCCGAGGGCGCGCTCGCGGGAACCGTCCATCCGAACTCGTCCCTGATGAAGACGAATTCCCAGTTTGCCGCACTCCGCAAGGGCGCCCTCGACCTAAGCCTCTTCCCATTCGCCTATGCCGGCGGCCAGATGTCGAGGCAGAGGATTTCGAGGGCGCCATCGCCGAGATGGTCGAGAACATCTGCGCGAGCGACATATTGGCAGCCCGGTCGCACAAGCGTCAGATCCAGCGGCTGATGCAGGATGCCGCCCCCGTGACGCGCGCCGAGAGGATGGAGGTGTACGGCTTCGCAGAGAACGGGGAGTACAGGCGTGGCGTCGAGGCGTTCCTGGCCAAAGCAGGCCGCCAGACCCGCTGAGCCGCCTAAGGATCATCTGCCCGCACGCGAGTTTCAGCGGGCAATCCAGCCGATCATGCGCGTCTCTACGGACGAATCGTGTGAAGCGAACGCATCGGGAAGTTGCGGACTTCTGCAGGAATGCGCGTGCCGGCATTCATCAGCCCGTCCGGGTCGAGGGCCAAGCGCAGGGTGCACATCGGGTCGAGTTCAACCGGATCCTTGAAGCACTCCATCTCGGCGAGGAATAGGGCTCCGGTGATCTCAAGTTCTACGAGCGAAACCTGATACGCGAAGCCTTGTAGAATCAGGGACTATCATCGAGGTCATGCGCATGCTCGATCTCTCCCGCCGTACCCTGACCGAGACAAGGCAGCACTATGCGCTGAGCCGTGCCGATTTCACCGAATAGGAGGCACGCGGAAGGGAAGTTGGAAACGCAGTTGTTCGTGTCCGCTTCCGGGAGTGTCGAGTTCACGTTAAGCGGCAGCGATGGGCGCAAAGCCGAAGGACCGGTCCTGCGTGCGATGGCGCTCCGGCGTGACGTAGTCTGGCCGAAAGCGGCTGGTCCGCTTCAGGAGCACTGGTCGACCGAAGCGGACAGCTTCCCCGCAGATAGCTCGGCCGGAAAGCCGCTGCTGATCGGGTGGCCGACCAGTGAGCCCATCAGGGCGTTCCCCAACCGACGCCATGAGACCCGCACCACGCGCATGGCAGATAACGGGTCCAGAACGCTGCGGCTCGCTTGTCGGTGAAATCCTGACAAATTGGCCAGCGACGAGGGATATTCCTGACAGAATGGTGGAAAACACTAGCTCCACACGTGGTCATGAGGATGCGATGGTTTGTTGATCAAATCATGTGCTTAGTGAGACTACGTATGTGCAAAGACAGGCTCGCCACAGGGCATCCAAAAAGCACATGCTCAGTGCCTTCAAATGAAATTGTTCGCGAACACGTTAGGTCTATCCTAAAGCGTCTGCCCAGCATTGGAAATGTTTCTAAACGCACAGCTTCTATCGGTTCGACAAACCCGACAACCGGGCGATAAACCTTCTCTGGGGCCTGCCTCCTGCGGACAGACTTAGGTCTGGATGAAGTGCGCGAGCCAAACGCAAAGGATTGAGAACGGTTAAAGAGGTAGGTCTTCACAAGCTTGTCTGTGAAGGCCGAATCCCAGCGCCAGAGTCAAAGAATAGTCCTTTGCAGGTCCGCGAGATGATCAGCACGCTCCCTTATGTGAAAGGGAGTGCCAACGACGCGCTACTCCGCTGTATCAAGAGATGCTATGCTGGTACACAGGCGGGGCTTCGAGTCCATCGACACCGAGGTTGCGGCGACCGTGCAGGCGGCGGCCGAAGCCCTTAGGGGCGAGGGCCGCCACGTGGAGCAGCTTCGCATCCCGGCGCTGGAGCGCGACGTCGCCGTCGACGTGTTCGGCAAGCTCACCGTCATGGAGATGAAGCCGGCGTTCCGGGAGGCGACCGCAGGCCGTCGCGAGCACGAGATCCACAAGATATCCAGAACCCTGCTGTCGCTGCCAGACACAGCTGAGGAGGACCACGTCGCGGCCGAACAGGCGGCGGAGCGGCTCCGGGACGGCTATGCCGCCTATTTCCGGGATTATCACGTCCTCCTGACCACGGTGCTGCCTGTCCCGGCGCAAAAGCACGGCATCCAGGAACTCGTCTTCAACGGCGAGACGGTCGACCTGACCTACCTCCAGGGCGCGACCCTGCCCCTCTACGCGATAGGCCTGCCGGGCTTGTCGACGCGGTTCGGGACGAGCCGTGAGGGTCTGCCGATCAACGTGCAGTTGGTGGGTAGCTGGCAGGCCGAGACGATGCTCCTGCACGCCGCCGCTGCTGGAGAGCGTGAGCCCGGTCTGCGGCCTGCATCCGAGCCTCTGACAGGAGAGAATTAGCCGGGGAGCGCGCTACGGTCCCTGAACCCCGAGCGAGCATCGTCACATGCCACGCTCTGCGCCAGGGTTCTCGTCAAACGGCTTCGGTGGCTCCTCTCCAGGCAGCGTGCATCTCCCATGATCAGGGGGTATGCCGGTTGCGAGTATCTAAGCCCGCCAATGATTTGCAAGTCGGTTGAAGGACGCGGGCACAAGCCGCGCAGAGCAGCAGGCCGGTGAACGGCAGGAGAAGCGACCAGGCAGAAACCACAGGACGCGCCTTCGTTGTTCGGATCGCTCCGGCAGGTCGGCATGGGTGTTCCGTCCGTCGACCCTGATGCGGCCGCAACGGCTCTTCACCCGACGCGTTGCACGATGCATGGAGAGCGCCGAGGAGGTCGCGGTGAGTCATCGGATATGGCGCACGACCGTCCTGGCCCTCCTCGCCGGAACGCGCTTGCTGACTGGCGGCCACGTGTTCGCGCAAGAGGCGGACTGCCGGGACGGAAAGGTGCAGGTCCGGCCAGACGATACGCTCAGCCTGATCGCCAGCCGTTGCGACGTGTCGGAGGGCGCGCTCCTGGCCGCCAATCCGTCCATCGACGGCTCCGCCGACCTGCAGGTCGGCGCCACGTTGAGCCTGCAACCGGCGGCTAGTCAGAGCCAGCGCTTGGGGGAACGCCTCAACCACTTCGCTCGCGAGGCCAACGATGCCCTGGGCCGTGTCGCCGGGCAGGTTGGGTCCTCCGCCCAGGACCTGCTCGATAAGAACCCTGACCTTAAGAGCCGCGTGGAGCGACTGGGCCAGCGGATCGGCCTGATTGACGGCGGGAGCGCACCAAGCCTGACCATAGCGCCGGATCGAGGGCCGGTCGGCTCAACGGTGACCTTGATGGCGACGGGGCTGCCAAAGGGCCGGCCATTCAAGATCGGAGTTGGCGCACCCAACAAAGCCTTCCGGGTCCTGCAGGACACCCGCAGCTCCGACCAGGGCACGCTAGACACCACGGTGCAGGTGCCGGAGCGCGACAGCAGCACCCGCGTGGTGTTCACCCTGCGCGGCGGAGACACGGTCAAGCTGACCAGCAAACCCTTCCAGATCGTGCCCTGAGCCCGAGGACGGAAACCGAGGCCAGCCGGCTTCCAGACCGCCATGACGACTACCGGGCCTTGGAAGCGCGATCAGGTCGATGGCTGCTGGCAACTCAAGCTGAACTTTGCGCGTGTGCGTGTAGGGGTTGCCCTGACAAAACGCCGGGTTCGCACGGACTCGATGCGTGGATACAATAACGTACGATGTCAGCCTGCATTCAGTACCAGGCGAGCTGACGCTTCCGATCCAATAATTACACGAAGGGACAAGACCAAATTTCAGCAACTATCCACCGACATACGGCAAGCGGAAACCTAAATGATGGTTGGATATGGCAGGTTGTATTCTTCACGGTGAGCCGTCATGATGCTTTCCAACGTCATGGTCAGCCTCGATGGTAGCGGCAGCACACCCGGGAGGGTGCGGCTGGCCTGCAATCTTGCGAAACGTTTCGATGCGAACCTGATCGGTGTGGCGGCGCAGGATCCCCTGCCAATCTCGATCTACGGGAAAGGATCGTACTTGGATCATCATATTATCGGGTTGGCCGCCGCCAATGCACGCGAAGAACTCAACAAACAAGAAGCGGTCTTCCGTGAAATGACCAACGGCTATAACAAAGCTCAACTGCGCCTGTACGACAGGGATCCTCTCGAATGCGTGATCTCGGAATGCGCACGGTGCGATCTGTTGGTCGCGCGAGGGCCTGATGATCGGAGCTCGACTGAAATCATCGAAGCGCTAAGTCCGTCCGAAATCATCCTACGTGCGGGACGCCCCGTGCTCGTCACGCCATCGCAAACCGACGACCTGCCTCTGAAGTGTGCTGTCATTGCGTGGAAGGATACGCGTGAGGCTCGGCGTGCCGTCGCGGACGCCTTGCCGCTCCTGCAGAGAGCGAAACGTGTTCTTCTCGTGACTGTCGCATCAACGGAAACGGAGACGAACGCCGAGGCGATAGAGTCGTATCTGAAGAGCCATGACGTTCAGTGTGAAAGAGTCGAGTTGCCGGAGACGACACATGCCGCCGAATCGGTGACTGAGCTCGCCCGCAATGAGGCGGCAGATCTCGTAGTGGCTGGAGCCTATGGGCACTCGAAGATGCGTGAGCTCGTATTCGGCAGCCTGACCTACGAATTTCTGACCTCGCTTCGCACGTCATGCTTGTACAGCCATTAGCCGCCGTTCGCATCGTCTAGAGTGATGGCGCCAGTTTTAAGCAATATCCGCTTGCATGACTGTCATAGCGAACAGATGCATACCAAGAATGACATGCCCGAGTTTGCCGAGGAGGGCACGGCAAACGGTTCCCGGCAACGCGAACCGAAAGAGGACGACAAGTCCTAAGCCCTTAAAATGTCTGGGAGAGGAAACGCGGCGGCCGCCCGCCCATGTGGGGCGGGCGGCTACGAAACCCACTTGGCAGACATGGTCCAGTAATGACCATTCCAAGAGTGTTGCTTGCGGTGGCCGTCATAGCAATGCTTTGCTTGACAGCTGCAATTTTGAGGAACGCTCCCGTGCGAACCTACGAAGCGCTAACTTTGCAGCAGATGAACCAGTAGTCCTTGGTAATCTGAGGCGAATATGAGCGCCAGTCACTTCGTCGACCCCCTGATCCGAATCCAGCCGCTGACCTATTCCCGGTCGCCCATATTCCATCCCCGAGCACCGGAAGGAGCCCCTTCAACATGAGGCTTTCGCTCGTCCTCACCGTCACGATCCCGGCACTCCTCCTCGTCCAGCCCGGCACCGCCAGGCCGCTCGGAAACTCGGTCGAGGCGCTAGCCGCCGGCGCCCTTCCGACGAGCTACGCCCAGTACCGCCGCTTCGGTCATCGCCACCGTCACTATGGCCGGCACTACGGCTACCGGCGCGGCTACGGCTACCGAAGGGGCCCTGGTGTCGGCGCGGCCGTTGGCGCGGGCATCGGAGGTTTGGCCGCCGGGGCGCTCATCGGCGGCGCCATCGTCAACTCGCAGGCGCAAGCCGCCCGAGGTGGGGCGGACGCCGAGGCGGTCGCCGCCTGCGCACGTCGGTTCCGCTCCTACGATGCGACAAGCGGCACTTATCTGGGCAACGACGGCGCACGTCATCCCTGTCCCTGACCTCCTGTCCAACCCCGGCGCCTCTCGTTTCCAGCGGCAAGATGCGGCCGGTCTCCCCTGAGGATACGAGCACCCGAAGGATACTCATGCGTCTGCCTACTCTTGTGCCGCTGGTCGGCCTGCTCGCGCTCACCGCCTGCAAGGATGAGAAGGCGGAGGCGTCACGGGCCAGCCCACCGGCTCCCAGCGCCACGCCGGCCAATCCGGCTCCCCCAGCCTCGTCGCCGCCCGTCGCGCGCCCGGCCGAGAAACCCGCAGGGCTGTGAACCGCGGCACCACCTGATACGAAGGGCGCCTCCGGCAGCCACGTGCCGCAGGGGCGGCGTCAAAGTCGACGGAGGTCAGCCGGCTGCCTCCAGCACGCTGGCGACGGGGTTGGCGGCCATCAGTAGGCAGAACGCGCCGAATATCGCTGTCCCGATAATGCCCAAGACGAGGTCGGACGTGCGCGGCGCGCCCGGGCTCTGACCACCGAACGCGAGTTGCTGAAGCCGGCGGGTTCGGATCTGCGAATACGTCAAGGTCAGCCTCCGTCTGCGCGGCTGGAATGATTGCTAAAGATGACTTGGCCGCCGCTACGCCGCACCCTCGTCCGGCGGCCTAGGCGGGTCAGGACGCGAGGGTGATCAGGGCGCCCAACACGCCGAGCAGGCCTACGGCCGTCGAGGCAACGACGCCGAGCACCCAGCCGGCCCGGTATGTGCCGTTGTCGTTTGCGGGTCTGGGACGCTCGCTCGGCCAGCGACGCCACCTGCGGCAGCCGGAGGGCGCCTCCTCGTAGTCGCCTGACGGCGTGGCGTCAGGCTGATGGCGGCACGACATGGCCGGAGCATCGCCCATCTGCGCCGATCCCAACTAGGCCACCCGAGACTTGGTGTTCGGTCAGGTCGGGCGCGCTGAGACCGCCACCGTACCGCGCCCAGTCCTCGATGCAGCGTACCCGGGCCGATGGGGAAGGCTGCCGTTCGAATATCGCCGATAACCGCGCGCCTGGGCGATTTTCCCGCCGACCGCGCCATGCACGGGCGAGCCGTGCCGTCCGGGCCAATGCTGTCCTCATGCCGCTCCTTGCTGATTCGACCGCTGCAGAGAAGGCCCGCACGGTCGCGTCGGGGTGCGTACCGGCGGTCCGCATGCGGACGCCGTCATCGACCCTCACCCTTGCGGAGACCCCGGGCATTGCCCCGGGTGCTCTGCGGAGGTTTTGGCGATCCTGCTTAACCATTCGTGAAACGGCCATCGCCGCGCCAAGCCCGCCACGAGGGCGCGCCTGTGCGGTGTCAGGGTTGCCCCGACAGGGGTGCGGTCTTCTCCGACTGCTGCACCGCGCCTCGCGACCCAGATCATTCATCGCACGGGATGGGGGCTGCCACGTGAGCCGGGCAGTTCTGCCGGTCCAGGACCGTGACGGGGGTGAACGGGTCGCCGCCGATCCGGACCCGTCCCGTACGGCACGCCCTCACGAAGAGCCTGCACTCCAGGCTCTCGGTCGGCCTGTCGAACTGTCGAGGCCGCTCCGCGGTCGATCCTCGCGCCGCACGCCGTCCGTTCACGGCAACCATGGAGTCGAGATGATGAAACCTCTTGCAGTCGCCCTCGCGGCGGTGTCCAGCCTCGTCCTATTCGCGCCAACAAGCGAGGCACGGCCCTTCGGCAGGGGGCACGGCTTTGCCGGTCACCATGCCGGGCTCCACGGTTTCCGGGGTGGCCACCACGGCTTCCGCGGTTTCAGGGCTGCGGGCTTCCGGCACCATTACCGCGGTTTCCGTGGCTATCGCAGCGTCGGCTTCCGTCCGGCCCGTTACGGCTACGGACGCCACTACGGCCACTACGGCCACTACGGCTACCGCCGCGGCTATCGCGGGCTCGGTCTCGCAGCTGGCCTGGGCCTCGGCCTAGCCGCAGCGACCGCCAGGCCTGCCTACTACGGGGCCTCCTACGGGTACGGCTTCCCCTACGCCTCGGTCGGATACCGCTTCGGCTACGGCGTGGGTCGGCCTTACTACGGCTGCGGCTACTGAGACGAGCATGAACACGGGACGCCCCGTCGCGGATGCCGCCCGGGTTTCCTTCCCATTAAACGGACCTGGTTGGCACAAGGCCCTCCTTCCCGCTGCCGGTGCCGTGCCCTCCACACGAAAGTCAGGACAGCACCATGAAGTACATCGTTCTCAGTACCCTCGCCGCCAGCGCGATGCTCGCGGCTCCCGCATTCGCCCAGGATAAGCAGGCGCAACCGTCGAACGCGCAGACAGCCCCGATGAAAGCTCCGGCGGCGGGTACTGCGATGCCGGCTGCCCCGAACAGTGCCAGCGGGAGCTCTAACGGTTCAGGAGGCATGACGATGGCCGATACTGCGGCCGTCAAGATCCGGTTCGTCACCGCCAAGCCGGCCGAGGTGACCTCCTCGAAGCTCGTGGGCAAGAACCTCTACAACAAGCAGAACGAGACGGTCGGCGAGATAGAGGACCTCGTCATAGAGAACGGCAAGACGGTGACCGGTGTCGTCGTCAGCGTCGGCGGCTTCCTCGGTATGGGCGAGCGTTACGTGCTGGTCGACCCTTCGACGATCTTCCTCCACCGCGCCGACGGGTCTCTCAAGGCCATGGTCGACGCCGACAAGGACACGGTCAAGAACGCGCCCGAATTCAAGTACGACAAGAAGAATACCTGACCACCTCACTGCGAGGGCTCGGCCATCTTGCGCCAAGCCCTCGCTCCGATATCGCCACTCAGGAAGGGCGAACTCGGGCCGGCGCCGGCGCAACGGTCAAGCTTCGCTACGACGGCGGCATGTCATGGTATTCCTGATACGTGTCAGTGAAAACGGCATGTCTGCGCAAACCGGTTGCCGGATGATAGAATTTAGGCGCCACTCAGCATGGCTGACCAGAGGATATAAGCCGCCTGGAAGCTTAGCGCATATGTTGCATCTCGTCGCTGCAGATGACCGGATCGCACGCATTGTGGACGTACGCAGCCTGCAGATCGGCACCGACAGCGTGCTGCTCGCCATGGTTCTCGCCTTCCGGGACGGCGTGAGCGCCCAGGACAGGGATGCCGCATTCGCCGAAGCTTACGGGCGGGTACGCATGCAGTTGCTGGTCGTCGGCTCCCTCTACCTCGTGCCAGCACGACGCGGACCATGAGCGCCTTGAGCCCGAGCTCTGGTCGGTGAAGGTCCGGTAGTCGCGCGAGCCAGACCCAAAGCTTATGCCGTTGGAGCGTCCGCTTTCGGGATGCCGTCGGAGGCCGCTATACGGCCGAGATGGGCGCAAAGCCGAACGTCCGGTCCTGCGTGCGATGGCGATCCGGCGTGACGGAGTCTGGCCGATTGCGGCCCGTCCGTTTCTGGACAGGAAACCGGAAAAGCGGACGTCGCTGTGATACCTGCTCACGACCGAGCCTGAATGAAAACGCCAGCGGCTCGGATTGCGGTAGAATATCTATCCCTGTCCGGCGAAGTCGGCCTCTTGAGGGCCTGTTCGGCCTGCGGAGGGACCCAAGCTCACTAATAGTAGAAAATTGCCCGGTGAAATTTCCTTCCGGCCTTCAGAACTTGTGCGACGTCGCACAGGCAACATCGGCCGATGACGCGCGCCGGGATGAAGGCTCGACCTCCAGACCGTTAACAAACAGGATCTCCAGCTGCAGAGTCGCCACATGCACCGTACATCCGCAAATGCCCGCAGAGTTCGAAGCTCACTGGCTGGCCGGCAGGCTGAGCCGCCCATTCGTACAGTAGATCTCGTGTGGGCCACGACCGGCATCGCGCTCCTTGGTGGCCTCTGCTTACTGCTCGAGGCCTGCTTGGCAACGGAGGCCCAAGGTCTCGTCGACGTAGCTGGCGCGCTGAGCTGAACGCACCCCTGTCTTGGCCGGACAGATGGGAGACCAGACACCATCGGCGCAGGCTCATGGATGAGGCGGACCTGTCCGAGCTGTATGCCAGCTCTCACTGCGGGGTAAGGCCCTGACCGGCCTGCAGCACCGCCGCTGTTGGTCGACGAGCGCAAAAACACTCGCGTCAGAGAGGCCGCGCAGCCCGCCTCGTCCATTTCGCTGTAATGCCGGGATCAAACATCTAGTAGCACGGCGCTATGGACTGCCGCGAGGAGATCGTCTCGGAAACCTGGCAGATAGGGCTGCCTTCCGCGAGCCGCGGCGTGGGCTCTGCCTCCCGGGCCAAGATGCCCCTGCAGCGTTTGCGCCCAGGGACGATCGTGTCTCGCTGCGTCTCGCTTGGTATGGCGTAAGCTGCTTCCGCTCAAGCCCGATTGCACTGCCTATTCGGTCGCGTTGACCACCCGCGGCACGGCTGCCGGGATCTGTCTCGTGGTCTCATCCGTCTAAGATCATGGTTCCGAACGCCCCGTCCGCTTTCTGAAGGCCACGATTCATTGCCGCATGCGACCGAACTGATCGCAATCATCGCTCTCGGGCTGACGCTCGCTTTCATCTGCGGGATGGTCGCGCAGCGCCTCAGGCTGCCGCCCTTGGTCGGCTATCTCCTGGCGGGCGTTCTCCTGGGGCCTTATACACCGGGATTTGTCGGCGACAGCAACCTGACAGGTCAGCTGGCAGAGATCGGCGTGATCTTACTGATGTTCGGCGTCGGTCTGCACTTTTCCTTCAAAGATCTGATGACCGTGCGCGCGATCGCCTTGCCGGGGGCAGTGGTGCAGATCGTGGCGGCCACGGCCATGGGCGTTGGCCTCGCTGTGGCTTGGGGTTGGAGCCTCGGCCAAGGACTGGTCTTCGGCCTCGCTCTCTCCGTGGCGAGCACCGTGGTCCTCTTACGGGCCCTGGAGGAGCGCGGTCTGCTCGACACCGACGACGGGCGCATCGCCGTAGGCTGGCTCATTGTCGAAGATCTAGCGATGGTGCTCGCGCTCGTCGTCCTGCCGGCCCTTGCACCTTCCCTCGGGGGCGAAGCGAAGGAGGCCGTGCACGGTACAGCCCGCGTGTTCAACGAATTCATCGGGCGTCTCGTCGGACCTGACTATGCCGGCAGCCTCCTGCTCACCATCTTTTTGACGCTCGCCAAAGTTGCGCTTTTCGCGAGCCTGATGCTGGTTGGCGGACGCCGCTTCATACCTTGGTTGCTCGATCAGGCGGCGCGTACCGGCTCGCGGGAGTTGTTCACCCTCGCCGTCCTGGCGATGGCCCTGGGTATCGCTTTTGGCTCGGCGGAACTGTTCGGCGTCTCGTTTGCGCTCGGGGCCTTCTTCGCGGGAATGGTGCTCGCTGAGTCTGATCTCAGTCATCAAGCCGCAGCCGACTCCCTGCCCCTCCAAGACGCCTTCGCGGTGCTGTTCTTCGTCTCCATCGGCATGCTGTTCGATCCGAGCATTCTCCTCCGTGAGCCGCTCTCGGTCCTGGCGGCGCTCGGCGTGATCATGGTCGGCAAATCGCTCGCCGCAGTGGCGATCGTACTGGCCTTCCGACACCCGATTGGCACGGCTTTGACGATCGCCGCGAGTCTGGCTCAGATCGGCGAATTCTCTTTCATCCTGGTGACGCTTGGCCTGTCGCTGAAATTGCTGCCGGAAGAAGGGCGCAATCTGATCGTGGGGGGAGCCCTGCTCTCAATCACGCTGAACCCACTCTTCTTTGCACTTGCGGCGCAGATCAAGCGGGTCCTCGCCATGCGTCCGGATCTTGCTCCCCGTTTCGAACGCAAAAGCGTGGCCGATGAGGCAGTCTCATTCGAGGCGTCACGGAGACGCGACCACGTTGTGATCGTCGGCTACGGGCGCGTAGGCAGCAGTATCGGAACGACGCTGCAGGCCTGGGATCTGCCGTATGTGGTGGTGGAGCGTGACCGGCGTCGCGTGCTGGATCTGCGCGCAGCGGGAGTTCCGGCGGTCTTCGGGGACGCGACCGCGCCCGGTATTCTTGAAGCGGCCGACATCAGCGAGGCGCAGCTGCTTGTGATCGCCACGCCTGACCCGCATCAGGCCCGTCGGCTTGTGGAGGCGGCACGCTCGTTGAACCCGAAGATTGACACCGTGGTCCGCACCCACAGCGAGGCCGAGCGGCGGCACCTCGAAGAGGATCGGGTGGGTCTCGTCCTGATGGCAGAGCGGGAACTGGCACTGGGCATGTCGCTCTACGCGTTGCGCAGTCTCGGCGTGAGAGAGGGTGAGGCACGCCTGTTCATCGACTCGGCCCGAACCGAAAGCCAGTTCGGATCGGAAAAGGCAGCGGGACCCGTGAAAGGGAGTCCTGAATTGAGACACCAGCACGATGAGGATGGCGACGGTTTTTCGTGATTTCATGGCTCAAAGCTGAAATTAATTATTGTGACGAAGATAGATGATAAGTAAATTTTATTTAAGTAACATCTTTTGAGATCTCGGCTGCAGAGTAGATATTTCAATTGATAATCAGAATTTAGTTCGAGTGCCTGCGTGGTCGAGCTGCGGGTCGAGAGCTTTCAGCCACTTGATGCGGCACAGGCACCGCCACCACCGTGTGCGAGACGGCTGGGGCCCTCCGGGCCCTGTTCCCTGCGTACGGCTTGTCGCGGCACCCTGCGACCGGCGCGGGAATACAGCGGCCGCATCGGACGTTCCCCTTATCCAGGAGGGTAACGATGCGCATCCTGACCCTGACCGCTTCCCTGGCCCTCGCGGCGGCCATCAGCCTCGCCGGCACCACCCTGACCGTGGCGTCACCCCTGTTCGCCGGGGCCGGCCTGACCCCGGTTGGCGACGTGGGCCTCATCGACCTCGCGCAGTACGGCTATCACGGCCGGCACCATCACCATCACCGAGGCTGGGGCCATCGCCATCATGGCTGGGGCCACCACCATCACTACCGGCGGCACCATCACGGCTGGGGTCACCATCACCATCACCACCACCACCGGCGGCACCACCACTTCTGACCATCGGTCGCACCGGTCCGTGAGCTCCCGCGATGCCCCGGTCAGTGCGGGCTGACGCCGTGCGGCGGTAGCCGTCGAAGCGCGCCCGCCGCTGGGCATCCGCATGCGCGCGCTCGATCCAGCCGCGGCGCAGGAGCAGGTCCCGGCAGTGCAGCAACGCCTTCACCACCTCTGACCCACCCAGTGCCGCGGCAGCCTTACCCTGGCGACGCATGGCCGAGCGGTGAGCCTTCTTCACGGGTTTGGCCTTCCCGGCCTCGATGGCCTCCAGGGTGGTGACCAGAGCCGACACGATTGGTGCGACCTCGCGCCAGGACGCCGCCGCCGTCTGCTCGAGCTAGGCCCCAGGCTCCCAGCTCGGTGCCGGTGCACAGAAGCTGGTGGTTAGCGTGCGCTTTACGCGGCGGTCCTCATGATCTGTCACGACTGGCTTCAAATCCCGAACGCCTGACCTTTCCAGGAATTGGTTTAGAGGCAGGAGGGCACCATGGCCCACGACCAAAGCAGCCGCGCTCACGCATCCGGGAAGACTGGTCGGAGGCGGCGTGGTGAGGACGGTTACCCGCAGACGCCACCCACACCTGAGCAGCAGGATGCGGCCAACCGGACGAAGATGACCGTGACCAAGGAACCGGAGCCGAACCCGCAGGAGACCCAACAGCCGTCGGGCGGGAAATAGGAGGCCTTACGGACTGTCCGGCCGCAGTGCCGGTCACGATGCCGACGAGCAGGTGCGAGACGGCCCCCTTGGCGAGTGCGATCTGGCTCGCCACAGCCAATGCGGTCGAGGGCGCAGCGCTCGGCCGAGGTGCGGTCGGGACGGGGCAGCCGGCCATCAGTTGGGCGAGGCACAGCGGCTCCTTCACTCGGCGAGCAGATCGGCCCGCTGCGGTGAGCACGGCCTTGGGGCGGTCGCGGTTCGAGGGCTCCATCGCCGCGATGTCGTCGATTGGTGCGGCGACTTGGACCGGACGGCCTTGGACCGGACGGCCATTGAACCACGTCGCAGCGTCTTTCGGCCTGCGCAGCGCGTCGGAACGCGCGGCCGGTGCCCGCGCGTCGTTGGTGTAGGCGAGAACGGCAAGGTCCGAGACGATGCTGACCGCGGCTGGCGCGGTCTCCTCAGCCGAAACATGCCGTTCGATGCGGTCGCACACGCTGTCGAAGGGAGCGCGGGCCATGGCGGCTCCCCCTCAGGCTGCAGGTCTGTTCAACGCGCCGTAGCTCGCCGGGATCTGGCGGCAGTCGTTGGCGGCCAGCGCGTCGAGGCCGCAGCAGGCGGGCTCCAACGCGGTGCGAGCGAGGATGGTGCGGAACCTGGCCACCTACCTCTTCGCCGAGCGTCGCGATCCACGCTTAGCGTTAGCGTACTCGGAACGCGTTTCACGCGAGTTGAGCCATGTCGGCAACATGCCGAATACGAGAAATGCCACATATGTTATAATTTGTATCAGAAATCCGTGACTTAGGGTAAAATTTCTATTCCATGCCGTCCGTGCAATACTGCAATGCAGCCAACGGTTACAAATCTGGCTTATGAGCTCTCGCATGTAAGAAGTTGAATTACCTTGGTGGCGATTCAGTGGCGACCAACCCTTTTTTGCTGCAGCTCGAACATGCCGGTCCACTGACACTGGCGGAACGAGCCGAGCTGCAACATCTGACGTCCAAGCAACGGTCGGTGCGAGCTCGTCTCGATCTTGGGGAGGGCGACGCCTCAGATCGCGTCTACCTGGTCCTGAGTGGCTTCGCTTGCCGCTACAAGGTTCTGCACGCAGGTGACCGTCGGATCGTCTCCTTCGTTCTGCCGGGGGACCTCTGCTATGTGCACGACACTGGCGTGTTTGGGCGCAATCTCCGGGTCGGTACGCTCACTCGCTGCACGGTAGTAGACATCTCCCGCTCCAAGCTGGCGGAACTGATCAGGGCTCATCCGGGCATCCAGCGCGCGCTCTGGTGGGTGACGCTGCGGGAACTCAGCCGCGCGCGGGAGTGGATCGTCAACGGCATCCGACCCGCCGAGCACCGTTTGGCACATCTCCTGTGCGAGTTGCTGGTTTGCCTGCAGGTCGTCGAACTGGCAAACGAGAACAGCTTCACGCTCCCGCTGTCGCAATCCGACGTGGCCGATGCGTTGGGCATCTCTCCGGTTCACACGAACCGCATTCTGCGGGCCTTGCGGGAGGGCGGTCTGGTGACTTGGAGCCGTCACCACGTGGACATCCCCGACGTGGAACGACTGAAGGCGTACGCGGAGTTCGACCGGGGCTACCTCTGCTTTGAGGGCTTTGCACCGCAGCCGCGTGTAGGAAGCACGCAGCCGTCTCTGGCTCGTGCGCTCTAGACCAAATGTTCGCCCGAGAGGGGGCGAGCATTTGGTCTAGCTTGAACGCCTTGAATGACATCGAGACAAACCAGCGGCAGCAGGCCAAGATCGCCCGGCGGCAGGGCCCAGCGCGACAGCGAGTGCGCCTACCGGGAGCGCAACGAGTACGTGAGTTCCAAACGCGACGCCCGATCGACGCGCCGCTTTGATCGGCCCTCACCTACTCGACGATGTGGCACTTCACGGGCGGCCGATTTAGGGTGGGCGTCCGCGGGCTTACTTGATGGAGCGGTCCCATCGCCGGCCACGGTCTTGGCGGGCTTCAGGATGCTCCTGAACACGGTTGCGTGAGATCAACAATCTGTTTGAGCCAGATCAATAGCCATTCACACAATGGCGCCAGGCTGGCATGCCAGTTGGACGGGGAAGGCGCCTCTCATCCCCTCGCGATGCGCCTTGGGTCGTCCACGCAAGCCGCCACGCCCGCGCAGTCCCGTGGTGGGCTGGTCGCGATGCAGCTACACGGGTGGCAGATCGGCCCTGGTGCCCCGGAGCTCATCTGGCGGAACAGACCTCCCCGACCGGAGTGTGAGCATGACCGAGATGCACAACACCCGTTTCTACGTCCTGGACGCGATGGCGGCCGTGGAGCGCGAGATATCACACCGGCTCGGCTTCGGGCCGTCTCGCTCACTCACGATGACCAAGGAAGAAACGATGCAGGCGCGCGCCGAGGCCGCCGCCGAGAAGGCGCTCGCTGAATTCGAGGCTGCAAGAGCGGCAGATTGAGTTTCGATGCCGGAGTGATCCGTCCCTGGCATCGACGGCGAGGGCGGCTCCTAGAGACGTGCGGTCGCTCTCGTCACCCTATCGGCCTTCTCTGGCTCGACCCAACTGCAGATGCTCTGCAACTGCATCTTTCTAACTATCCCCAGAAGAAGCCCGCGCTCATTGGAATCTAGCATGCCATATTTCGTCCTTATGTGCCGCAGGTAGTCGGCATCAGATTGAGTCACGGCATTCTCCTTTGTTGGACGATGCTCCAGAGAATTGAGAATGAGCCGGATGGTCTGTGGTTGCTCTCAGGGTCGTGCCTGCCCCGCTGCACCTGGACAGCCGCCCATTGGCCACCGTGAGCTCCTGGGATGCGCGGAGCGGCCCCGCCAACTGATTTTACGATTGATACTGCTCGCGCGGAATTGATGTCGTGCTCGGGTCGACAGTCTAGAAAGATGCGCCCAGCCGTGTACCGTGGCTGAGCAGTCAATTCGACTGCGGCGTATCCTCCCTAACCTCTGGCCGCTCCATTCGGGCGGCCATCTCTGTGTCTGGCCATGCTCAGAGCCGGGCCAGGACCCGTGAGATCTGAACGGTCGACCATGTGCCGGTGCCGCGAGCTGCAGGAACGCCGCGCACATTCAAGGCCGCTGCGATCTCCCGCAGGGATGTAGCACCGCCCGGATCTCAGCGAACACAGAGGCCAGAGCGGTCGCCCGGTTGTTCGCCTCGGCAACGCGCGTCTCGGTGCCCTTGGCCTTCACCTCCGGAGTCAGGACAGCGCCACGATCACCACCAAGCTGTGTAGCTTTCCTGGCGGCCTTCAAGTCGGCCCGCTGCTCATCCGTGAGCTTGACGTAGAACTCCCGCTTGCGTGCAAGAGCGGCCGTGGTCCCGGCCGAGATGGCGCGACGTTCCTCATCCGCGACCAGCGCCATGACGCCGAACGTCAAACGGTGCGCATGCGGGTTGTCGGTGGCGACGAACTCGATCCCGGCCTTCTCAAGTCCGAGTAGGAAGTAGGCGTCACGGCTGAGCCGGTCGAACCTCGCGATCAGCAGCTTGGCGCCGTAGATCCGGCAGGCCGCGATGGCGCGCCGCAGCTGAGGCCGGTTCGCGTCGCTCTTGCCGGACTCGACCTCCACGAACTCGCTGCAGACCATCCAGTCGCCGCCGTTGCGTTAGGTCTCGACGGCCGCGCGCTGCGCCTCAAGCCTGAGACCACTGTGGCCCTACCGTTTGGTGCTGACCCGTCATCCAGGAACTCGCCAATGAGGTAGGCGCCTTCGTCATTGTCAGCTCACACCGCTCGATGGCTGATATCGCTCTCCGCAACCGACACAATGCGCTGCGCGAGGCGCCGACGGATGTCGCTAACACTGGTCAACTCCACACTGCCTTCTATGACCGCACCCGCCTGGCGACTTGGGTCCGGCACTACCCCGGCCTGATCACCTGGGTAAGGGAGCGGATCGGCCGCGCGCTCGTTGGCTGGACTCCCTACGGTTCGTGGAGTGGTGCAGCGGAGGGTGTTGAAGCAGAGTATCTGTTCGAGGAGAAGGAGTGACTGCCTCCGATAGTTTTCGGACGTTCTCGCTGTCAGACGCTTCGCTGTCGGAGAGGCAAGCGAGAGCTTCTGGCGCGCTAGTCCGATAGCAAGCACGGAAATGCTTGGACTCAGCGCTGGCGGCCGCATTCGCACTTGAGACGGTAATCAGTGTGCGGATGCGCTGCTTGGCCCGTTGCAGCGTGATCGACCAGAGCTCCAGCGCGCACTTGAGCGCGGCTGAGAACATCGCGCTCTCCGAGCCGAAATCTCTCAGATAGGGTGCTCAGCGTGCAACTGTAAAGCTAAAGGCAACACGATTGCGAACAGCAGATAAGTACGTGAGCGCATGACCAGCAGCCCCTCCGAGTCGGCTTCTCACAAGATTATCCTGCAATTGTGCCGGTCTCCGGGGTAAATATTAATCACTGGTAAATTGCTGCTCATTTTGTCCTGTATGCGGCGGATGTTAAGCAGCAAAATCGAGATGTATCACCATAACGTACATCATTGAAGATTTATTAATTTTGTAATATTTCATACAAAAAGTAAAATCGACGATTTTTACTTTGAGAATGGAATGAGCGTTCCCGCGCGGTATCTAGCTTGTCTGTTTATCATGAGAATGACCGCATCGCGAATGCTTAGGGCCGGATTGAATTGCGTCCAATTTTGCCTCAGCAGCCGTTCGCCATACTTCCGGCGATCACCGAAGCACTCTGTATGGGTGCTGGTTTGGACGTTCAAAATTTTTTCTACTTGACATGGTAAGTGAATCGCTTCAGATTTCGTGTTTCCAGGGACGACAGCCTGCTTATTCGCGTTGCGGTAACAATACTGATGGCTTAATCCAAAAGATAAATTGATAAAAACCAAGTAGCACTGTATTGTGATACCTCAGAATTGTGTCTATTTTTGATTAATGTCTGTTTGCACGGAATTTTTTTAAAATTTTAGGTCATGTCTACCAACGCAGTTGGGCAAAAATTCGTCCTGATTTGCCCGTCATATTAAGGTAATCCGGCCCAATCTGCTCCTTAATTTGCGTATCAGGAGGGGCGAGCCGAACGAGGATTTGGATCTTGTTGCGGCGCGAAGCAACTCGACGCGTGGCTGTGCGGCATCGGGATATGATTTTGGTTCGATTCAGGGTTGTATTGAGAGTTGCCGCCTCTCAATATGCTTGCTCTGGCCGGAATAAGTTCACGTTCAGAGCATGTTAATTGCGGCTTTCCAGCAATGGAGAGATCCAATGCGCGAGCTCACTAGCAATGAACTGACGCATGTCTACGGCGCGGGCTCCTGTTATTCGGCATCTAAGTGCAAGAACAACGGCAGCAAGAGCAAGGGCAAGAGCCGGACCCGCCACGCGAGCCGCTCGAACCGGCACTCGAAGTCACGCGGCAGCAAAAAACATTGCGCGTAAGCGCCAAGCGCACCGGCGGAAGATCGCCGGTGCGCGCATACCACGGCGAGTCGGGCCGCCCGTGTCTGGCGGCAGCCTTGGGAGGACGAGATGGACGCTCGGGAGAAATGGCCCTTGGCCTGTCACGAGCAGGGGACGAGCATCAGGGAAGCTTGGCTGCTTGGGCAGCCCGGTCTCCAGGATTTCCTGGACTATGTCGAAGACCATGCGCTCCGCATATCCACCGTGCCTCGCTCGGAGCTGGTCGATGAATGGCGCGCGGCGAATGACTACTACCATCGTCTCGAACTCGACGAGGCCGGATCGGCGGACGCCGTCGAGGTCCGCGACCTCGAACCGGAATGCATCAGGTTGGCCGAGGAGGTGCGGGCCGATCCGCGCTACCGCCGCGCCTTCGACAAGGTGCCGACCCGCTTCGCCTTGGTCGAACTCGACCGCCTCGTGGTGACGCAGTCCCACATCGACCTCGACCACGCCGAGCGGCTCAAGGCCCGCGCCGGTGCTCCTCAGAGCGCCGAGGCGCTGTTCCGCTTCTGCCAGCCTCTCGGCGACTTTGAGGCGCCCGTCAGAGTCCAGAAGGCCGGCCCACGCCGGTACCTGTTCTCCTCGGCCTCGTCGGATCTCCGTTTCCACGAATGCCTCCTGCTCCGACCTGAGGACTTGGCCGAACACATCGCTTACGGCTCAATTAGCGGCGCAATATCGCTCGTCGTCGGCTTCGGGTCGAACTTTCTGAGCGTCGTCGAGTCCGACAGGCGCTTGCTCCTGCACAACGGCCATCACCGCGCCTACGCACTGCGCGCCATGGGCATCCAATACGCGCCATGCATCGTCCAGACGGCAACCCGTGGCGAGGAGCTCGGCCTGCTGGCGTCGAGTAAGATCATGGCGTCGCCGAGTTTCTATCTCCGCGCGGCGCGCCCGCCGCTCCTGAAAGATTTCTTTGAACCCCGGCTCCGCAAGGTGATTCAGGTCCGCAGGACCTCGCAGGTCATCGAGCTGAGCTTCGAAGTCAAGGATTATTCAGTCAGGACGCTTAACGACGCATAGGCAAATCCATGACCCAGCATGGAACTGCTTGCGAACTCGCGGCCGGACAGGAGCAACTGCCCATCCAGCGGGAGTCGCTGTTTCGGGCCGAGGTCCTGGCCGAGGGGCAGGCACAGTGGCTCGGAACCGTACTCCTGGAGCCACGTCTCGCCCACTGGATGTTCGCCCTCTTCGCCATGGCAGCAACAGCGGCCGTGCTGTCGCTGCTCTTCTTCGGCTCCTACACGCGCAAGGCGCGTATCAACGGCTGGCTCGTGCCGGAGCAGGGTGTCGTCCGGAGCTTCTCCCCGCAGGCCGGCGTGATCAAGGAGGTCTTCGTTAGAGAGGGCGTGACAGTTCAGAAGGGCAGCCCAGTCCTCGTCGTCTCGACCGAGATGCTGAGTAGCGCGGCCGGGGCGACCCGACAGGAAATCGTCAGGCAACTCAAGCGGCGCCGCGACAGCATGCTCCAGGAAAAGGGCATTCAACGGCGCGTCTTCGAGGATCAGCTCGACGGCGCGCGCAAGAAGCTCGACATCCTCAACGCAGAGCAGAAGCATCTCGAAATAGAGATCAGCCTGCAGAAGATCAAAATCGAGATGGCCGACAAGACCGCAGCGCGCCTTCGCGAGTTGCGCAAGCGCGACATCGTTACTGCTCCGCGGATGGAGGATGCCGAGAAGGATCGGCTTGAGGAGGCGGCCAAGCTCCAGGCCTTGGAGCGCAGCCTTGCGACGCTGGAACGGGACCAGGCAGAGGCACGGGCCACCACGCGGGCCGTACCGCTGCGCCGGCAAACGCAGGAGAATGAGATCGAGCGCAATGTCGCGGCCCTGGAGCAGGACTTGGCCGAGGCCGAGTCGCGCCGGGAGATCGTCATCACGGCGCCGCAGGATGGCACGATCACCGGCCTCCAGGCCGAAATCGGTGGTAGTGCCACCACGGCAGTTCCCCTCTTCGCCATCGTGCCGTCTCGGTCCAGGCTGCAGGCGCAGCTGTTCAGCCCAAGCCGTGGCATTGGCTTCCTGCGCACCGGGCAGCGGGTGCTGCTACGTTATCAAGCCTTCCCGTACCAGAAATTTGGCTTCTACGATGGAGTCGTGGCGAGTATATCCCGGTCGGCTCTGAGCCCAGCAGAATTAAACCAGTCCTTGACCGGGCTGACGGCGCTATTTGGCGCGAATGAACCCGTTTATCGAATCACAGTCGACCTCGACCGTCAGAGCGTCGTCGCCTATGGCCAGGCGGTGCCGCTGCAGCCCGGCATGCAGCTGGAGGCGGACGTGTTGATCGAGAGTCGCCGCCTTATCGAGTGGGTGCTTGAACCTCTATACACCCTGAGCGGATCATGGCAGGCGTAGCTGCACTGGAAGGCCTAAATCTCGGTTGGGGCCGCCGCGTCCCGATGCTGCTCCAGACGGAGGCGGCTGAGTGCGGGCTGGCGAGCCTCGCCATGGTCGCGAGCTACTTTGGCTACCAGACCGGTCTTGCCGAACTGCGTCGCCGCTATGGCATGTCACTCAAAGGCGCGACGCTCAATGAGCTGATGCGGATCGCGGATGAGCTCGGTTTCGCCACCCGGCCGTTGCGGCTGGAGCTTGCAGAACTTGGACAGCTGCGGCTGCCCTGCATACTACACTGGGACTTGAACCATTTCGTCGTCCTGCAGAAGGTCGCACGCGGCAGCGTCGTCGTGCACGACCCGTCGAGCGGCATCCGGCGGATCAGCAAGGCGCAGCTGTCGCGCCACTTCACCGGCGTGGCGCTGGAGCTTTATCCGACCGACCGCTTCGTGCCGGCCGCAGCGCCCCCGCGCATTCGCACCCTGCGGCTGCTCGGCCGCACTGTCGGCGTGAAGCGGGCGCTAAGCCATCAGATTATCCTGGCGCTGGCTATCGAGGTTTTTGCGATCGCAAGCCCGCTCTTCCTGCAATGGGTGGTCGACCATGCCGTGGTCGCTGCCGATCATGACCTTCTGCTGACGCTCGCGCTCGGTTTCTCGCTGCTGCTGCTGATCCAGACGGCTGTGACCGCCATGCGGAGCTGGATGCTGATCGGCCTAAGCGCGACGTTGAAGGTTCAGTCACGCGCCAACCTGTTCAGTCACCTCATCAACCTGCCGACAACCTTTTTCGAAAGCCGGCATCTCGGTGACGTGCAGTCCCGCTTCGCCTCGCAAGAGTCTATCCTCCAAGTCGTCACGACGGAGCTCGTCGAAAGCATCATCGATGGGATCATGGCCGGCATCACGTTGCTGATCATGGTCCTGCTCGCGCCCGACCTCGCCGCCGTGACGGTGATCGGAGCACTGCTCTACGCGGGTCTGCGATGGGCCACCTACACGCCACTGCGCGAGGCATCCGCCGAGGCCATCGTCTGGTCTGCGCGGCGCGACAGCCATTTCCTTGAAACCTTGCGCGGCATCCGCACGATCAAGCTGTTCAACGGGCATGAGGAGCGGCGTGCGCACTGGCTGAACCTCCTCGTCTCCGCGACCAACCGGCAGCTCTCGGTCGAGCGGCTCCGGTTTCTGTTCAAGATCGCGAACAGCTTGCTCTTCGGGTTTCTAAAGATCATCCTGATCTGGCTCGGCGCACGTCACATCATGGCCAACACGATGTCGGTCGGCCTGCTGCTGGCGTTCCTCCTGTACAAGGACCAGTTCCTCGAGCGCGTCGCGGAGCTCATCAACAAATTTGTCGACCTGAAAATGTTGCGCCTGCACGCGGAACGCTTGGGCGACATCGCTCTGACGGAGCCCGAACCGCGTAGCGCGGCCCGCCTTCGGCCGGAAGGATATCCGCCGCAAAGCGTTGAGTTGCGCCACGTCAGCTTCCGCTACGGGGAACACGAGCCCTGGATCCTCGACAATGTGAGCCTGCGGATCGAGGCGGGGGAATCGGTCGCCATCGTTGGTCCCTCTGGTGGCGGCAAGTCGACGCTCCTGAAGATCCTGTCCGGCCTGGTGGCCCCGACCCACGGTGAGATCCTGATCAACGGCGAGCCGATGACCCGGATTGGGCTGCAGAACTACCGCTCCATGCTGGGCGTCGTGATGCAGGACGACCAGTTGTTCGCAGGTTCGATCGCGGATAACATCAGCTTCTTTGCCGAGCAGCCGGATTTGCCGCGCATCGTTGAATGCGCGAAGTTGGCGGCTGTGCACTCCGACATCATCCAGATGCCGATGGGGTACAGCACATTGATCGGCGACATGGGGACGGTGCTGTCCGGCGGCCAGAAACAGCGGGTGCTGATCGCCCGGGCACTGTACCGCCGGCCGGGCATCCTCATGCTCGATGAGGCAACGAGCCATCTCGATGTGGACCGCGAGCGTGCCGTCAACGCCGCGCTGTCCGCCGCCCATGTGACGCGGATCGTGATCGCGCACCGGCCCGAGACCATCCGCGCGTCGGGACGAATCATCACGCTGCGCGACGGCAGGGTGTCCTCACTGCGAACCGACGAGACGGATGGCGGGGTCGAATTGCATCTGCCTCCGGCGACGCCGTTCATGGTGGAAATCGTGGACGTCGCGACTTGACGGCTCCGCAGGAGCAGCGAGCGTGAACGTGGAGCGTCCTACTGGGCGCACCCGACGAACTTTCACCACCGCCTGTCGTTGAGCTCGGGCCCGCAATTTCGGGAGGCCATTAATACTAGGTTTCACGACCTAAGTATTGATCGTCAAGCCACTGCTAGGAGTAAAAATCGATTATTCAGCGTCTATGACGCGGAAGCTTATCAAGGACACGCATAGCGGTCTCATGGTGTGATCGGCATTGAAAAGGGACCCATCCGCTCCCTTCCAGATCAAGCTCTTAGCGCGCCGATCGGCGTCCGAACCGCATTCTGGATTACACCGTGAAGGACCGCGCGGGGCCGAAGGAGACGGTCTTTTGGCCGTGAAAAAGGCGGGGCGCTCGACCCGAGCGCGATGCACCGGGTCGTGAAGGCGGTCGCGGCACGCGCCGGCCTGCCGCCGGAGGTGTCCTTGCACTGGCTGCGCCACGCCCACGCCAGCCACGCCAGATACGGCGCCACGAGCGCCCACTCTTCATCGCTGACGTCGGACAGGTAGGCAGCGCGTTCCAAGCTCATCCTCGGAAGCGCACCGCCGCATCAGCAGTTCATAACACGCTCTAGGCTCGGTCGTGCCGGGCCAACCGGATTGTTGGTAAGCAGTCTTTCTGAAGGTCCGACAAGAGTATGCTTGCGGTACTCTGATCGGCCTTGAACAATAGCAGTGGGCGGAGAGCTATTGGTGGGTTCTTGGCCGATAGCGGACTAGCCGTTGCTGGGTGACGCGATTGCCAGAACAGGCGCGCTCGAACGGCACAGGGATGATTTGTCTACTGCCGGCCTTCGTTCACGACGCGGTCGTAGGCGGCCTGCAACTCCGCCAGCACCGCGCGCTTTGGCGAATCGGCGCCGAGATGTGTGGCCCGCAGTTCGTCCATGAACGCTGCCCACAACTCGGGCCCACCCTGCTCCAGAAGTTCGGCCCTGATCGAAAGCTCCGCCGAAACCGGGGTGTGGCGCCGCCCCCATGCGCCCATGTGGGCGAGCAGAGGCACAAGCTGGATCGCCGGTTCGGTCAGGTTGTAGATCGCCTTCTGCTTATGGCTCGGATCGTCGCGCCTCGTCAGCAGTCCGGCCGCAACGAGCCGCTTCAGCCGATCGGCGAGGATGTTGGACGCGATCCCCTCCTCGCTGTTCGTCAGCAGGTCGCGGTAGCTTCTGCGATTTCCGAACATCACGTCGCGGATGACAATCAGGCTCCAGCGATCGCCGACCATCTCCAACGTCAGGTTAATCGGGCAGCCGGAGCGCTGCTCTGCCTTCATTATCGCCTCTGCTCATTGGATCGCTTGCACGATGCGAGCAGTGGGACTAGCCTGCAACCGGTTGCGATTTGCAAGCGGATTGCCGAGGGGGGATCGAATTTGTCGCTCGTGCTCTACGGACACCCGTTCTCCTCGTATTGTCAGAAGGTCGAGGTGGCGCTCTACGAGAACGGTTTGACCTTTCAGTATCGCATCCTCACACCCGACAACCCCGAAGCCTCCGCCGACTGGGCGTCACTCTGGCCGCTGAAGAAATTTCCGGTGCTCGTCGACGATGGTCGGGTGGTCGCAGAGTCGAGCATCATCATCGAACACTTGGACGTTTTCCACCCAGGCCCAGTTCGGCTGCTGCCCGAGGATCCAGGCGAGGCGCTGGAAGTCCGGTTCATGGACCGCTTCTTCGACAACCACGTCATGACGCGGGTTCAGCAGCCTGTGAGCGAGGCGCTTCGGCGGGACGGAGGTCGCAAGGAGGAGGCGCTCACCCGATCAGCCGAGGCGCTCGAAACCGCATACGGCTGGCTGGAAGAGCGGCTGGCCGGGCGCGCCTGGGCGGCGGGCGATCGGTTCAGCATGGCAGACTGCGCCGCCGCGCCTTCGCTGTTCTACGCGGACTGGGTGCACGAGATCGGCGACGCCTTCCCAACCGTGCGCGCCTACCGTTCGCGCCTGCTTGAGCGCCCCTCATTCGCCCGTGCGGTCGACGAGGGGCGGCCCTTCCGCTCCTTATTCCCGCTCGGCGCACCGGACCGGGACTGAGAGAACAAGGCGGCAGGAGCTTGCGTGCATGGCAAAGCTGATTTTCGGGATGAATCAGTCCCTCGACGGCTTCGTCGATCACACGGCGTTCGCGCCAGCCCCTGCTCTCTTCCGGCACTGGATCGAACATGTGCGGGGATTGAGGGGCAGCATCTATGGTCGGCGCATATACGAGATCATGCGGTACTGGGACGACGAGCACCCTGAGTGGGGCGCAGAGGAGCGCGAGTTTGCGGCCGCGTGGCGGAGGCAACCGAAGTGGGTTGTGTCGCACACCCTGGAGTCGGTCGGCTCAAACGCCGCGCTGGTTGGCAAGGAACTTGAGGCAGCGGTGCGCGGGCTCAAAGCCGAGCACGCCGGAGAGATCGGGGTCGCCGGTCCGGAACTCGCGCGGAGCCTGACGGCGCTCGGGCTCATCGACGAGTACCGCCTCTACTTTCACCCGGTCGTGCTCGGCCAGGGCAAGCCCTTTTTCGCCGGCCCCCGCCCGCCGCTGCGGCTTGTATCCAATGAACTGATCGAAGAGGACGTCGTCAGGCTGACCTACGTCCCGGCTTGATGGCACGCCTCACGCGGACGCCGCCCGAGATCATAGCTCCGCTATAGGGCGGTAGAATAATATCTTTTTTGAGCGGGCGTCCTCCGAAGCGGACATGCCGCTTTCGGCCAGTAGATGCCGAAGTCGACCCGTTGGACTGCTCGGGAGCGGACGCTCTGACCTTCAGCATGGGTGATCTTCTATCCTTTCCGTAAGAGGTGGCTGAGGACTGGGATGCAGCACCGTCCCTGAGCCATAGAGCCCCAAGCGCGCAGCAACCTACTTGCTGACGCGTGCCCATATGTTCGGCGATGGCGCCGCAGCCCCTTGCCGTCTCACCACGCCCAGGCAAAAATCGACTTTCGCGTCTGGCATAAAATAGATGGGAAAAAGAGTTCGCATCAAGGACCAGACAACATAAAAGCAAGCATCAAAGAGGCGCAATCCACACTCATTCCGGAGCTCATCTACTTGGGGCGAAAGAACATCCGCTACCTCTTCACGGAAATGGCCGAGCAATGCGCTCGTCTGATGGAAGCCATCGGCTGGAGGCACAACACATGCGAGCGAATGGAAGCCTGCGGCACGATGGACGAGAACGGCAACAACATGCGGCTCTGCGGAGTGCCGTTCTGCCCGCGCTGCTTCATGGTGAAGCGCGGCAGAGAAACGGGCAAGACCATCAAGAAGCACTTCGCAGGAACCGCCAACGACGACATGGCATTCCTGACGCTGCAGGTGCCATCCACGTTCGGTCTCGGCAGTAGATCCGTGCATGGATGAAACGGAGACGAGCATCCGCAACATGATCCGCTACAAGCGGAAATCCGACCAACGTTGGAACTCCGTGCGTCGCGGAGTTTCACCAGCACAAGCACGTAGCTGAAAACATCAAGACGCTGGTGCGCTGCTCGATGAAGCTCCGCATAGAGACGGACTACAAGATGACCACTGCGTAGCTGGCATGGAATGGCACAGCCATGTCGTTGCAGAGGAACTGGTGGAAGAACGAGGACATCACCGCGTATATGGATTGGTTGATGTCGAAGAGAGGTGGGTTTGAGAGATCGAAGACGCGTATCGTTCCTGAGAAGGCCTAAATTTCACAACTTTTACACATATGATACAAACTGGCTTTGCTTGTGCCGATGATCAAGCATTCGTCGCCGCTACTACGCTTAGGAGCGAAGCGGCTGACGCGTCTGGGCGGTGAGGTCGGACAGCCTGCATGCCACGAGACACAGGCAGGTCCATGTGGGCGGGAAGCTTGAACGACGCTGGCCGGCGTCCTCATGGGCCGAAGGGCAGCCTCGTCAGGCTGCCGCGATTGGCGCAGGTTTGAACTTTTCGCGCAGGCGAGCCGTTTCCTCCGACCCGAGCGCAAGCGCAAGCCGGATAGCCTCCTCGACAAAGGCTGCTGGTGTGGTGCCGGCGCGCTTAGCGGCACGCGAGATTTCAAGGCCCAAGGCGAGGTCGATCTGCACTGGCGTGGTGCGTCGTGCGGCTTCTGCGCTGATCGGCACTGAGACTGGACCAGGAACCGGAGCCGGAGCAGGCTGTACCCGGATGCCGCGTGCTTCGTGTCGCCCCTGCGTTGCGAGACGGTCCGCACGCTCGTTGAGCGGGTCGCCCGCGTGACCGCGGACCCAGGTCCAGCGCACGTCGCGCCGGCTGGCGAGCTCATCCAGGCGCTTCATCAGATCGACGTTCTTCACCTCGCCCGTGGTCGTGCGCCAGCCCTTCGCCTTCCAGCCGCGCATCCACTCGGTCACGCTCTTAACCACATACTGGCTGTCGCAGCGCATCTCGATCTGCGCCCCCTCAGGGAAGTGCTCAAGCGCTCGGATGGCGGCAGTCAGCTCCATCCGGTTGTTCGTGGTACCGGGCTCACCCCCGCAGAGTTCCGGGACACCGTCCTGTCCTGAGATGACGACGCCCCAGCCTCCCGGGCCGGGGTTGGGATCGCAGCCGCCATCGGCGTAGACAACGGTTCGCATCAGGTCGTGATCCTTCGGGAACGCGTGGCTGCGCCTGCCGGTGGGGAGCAAGCGTGATACAGGCAGACGCCACTGAGGTGCAGTGGGATCCCCTTCTCACCCCGGTCGGCGCGACCCGTGCTAGCTGCAGATTGAAAACGAACAGTTTACTGCGAAAGTCAGCACGTGAAGAGCGCCGCCCGGTTCCTGCGGCGATCACCCAGGGGGTTCGGTAGGCTGCACGTTGCCGGGCTCGAACCAGCACCCCGCGAGTACGCGGAGCGGGAAAAATGCCCCTCGATTATAGCGCGGCGCTCACGACAAGAGCTTAGGCGCACGCTGGTGAGCGGTACGTGTCAATGCGCAGAACCGGCTAGTTTTGCGATCTGCACATCGAGCCGTATCGCTCAATTGTGAGCGTGTCACCTCATGTCCCGCTCTCGCTTCTCGTGGGCTGCGCCTGAGTAGGCTTCTTCGGGTGTAGCCAGCTTTATCGAACACGATGATGCCACCCTCCAAGCAGTGACCTGCCGCTATCCGAGTGCACTGTTCCTCGGCGCCGGCGGCTACCCCCGCCAGCTGGCCGGAAACGTCTGGAACTGCCCCGGCGCCCCTGAGCGTGACAACGGAGCGACCGGCCTCAACGAGGTCGAGCTGCTTGCGGAGGCCGGGATTCTGGCAGCCGCGCGGACCCGCTGCCGGGACGACGGCCTGCTCCTCGTCGAGGACGTGGATGCGCTACTCGTGTGGGATCCATGGGGAACGCACTTGCGCCTCACGCCCATGCCGGGGTCAGGACGATTTGGACGTGGCGCCGCCCTCAAGCCTGGGCGCGCGTCTGCCGGCGGCACGCGCTGGGCAACATACCGTAGGCGAACCTGAAGCGACGGCCGAAGTGGGTCATGTCGGAGAACCCCCAGCCGTAGGCGATCTCACTCACCGTCCGGTGCATTTGGTTGGGGTCCTCAAGCGCCTCCCGGCAGCGAGCGAGGCGCCGGGCCTGGATGAGCCGGCCGAGCGACGTCGCTTGGTCGGCCAGGATGGCGTTGGCGTGGCGCGTGCTCACGCCGACGGCAGCCGCAACCGCCTCCGTGTTCAGACCGGGGTCGGCCAACATCTCCTCGACTGCCGCGTGCAGTCTCATGCGGATGAGTGAGCGTGCCGACGAGCCGAGCGATATCCGCCCGCCTACCGCCTTGCCCAACGCGAGCGCGAGGAGGTCGAGCAGGTGCGTCTCGATCATGTCCTCGCCCGCGGAGCTCAATTGGCCGGCCTGGGCAGGCAGCATTGCCAGGTAGCCGGCCGCTAAACGCCCCTCGGCGGTGTCCGAGGTGAGCGGTCGCGCCGTCAGGTCGTGGACCGCTCCGAGGCGGCTCTCCAGTGCCCGCCGCTCCATGATCACGGTGAGGACCTCGGAGTCTTCGGAGAAGCATCCCTCGTGAGGCAGCCGCGGGTCGACCAGCGCGAACTGCCCGGGGTCCAGTACGGCCTGCCGGCCGTTCTGTCGGACGGTCTTCGTTTTGGCCAGGGGCATGAAGACGAAGAGCTGGTCGTCGCTGGGCTGGCCGCTGTGGCGCTTCGTGTGCGCAACCCTGAGTTCCGAACTGCGGGCAAGCGCGAGCTTAACCCCGCCAATCGAGCCGGCGCGAAGGTCCGCCCTGAAGGCTCTCCTCCGGGCCGGGACCGCATCATTGTCGATGAAGTCTCTGCGGATGACGCTCATCCAGTAGTCGAAGCGGTCACGCGGGTGGAGGCCGGCCGTCGTACAGATTTTTCGCATGACGCCTTCTCATGCAGCCGAGGACCCATTCCGGGGAAGCCGATCCCGCGCACTGCGTGCCGGTTAGCATGGCACATCAACGGCGGGAATACAGAGACGCCCGCGACGACGGGCGAGGGATGCGTGCCGCGCTTCTATTTCGATATCGAGGATGGGGGCATCGTTCGCGACGACGAAGGTCACGAACTCTCGGATCTCGATGCCGCACGGCGCCACCTTCGGGACGCGCTCGGCGCGTTGCTCGCGCACGAGCTGCGCCGGGGCGGCTCAGCCCTGATCGGCGTGCACGTCCGTGACGAGACCGGGCGGCGCGTCGCGACGCTCGTTGGCCGCGGCGAGGTGTCGATCGACGAGGTGACGGGAGCGTCCGGCGGCGAGCGTGTCCCCCAACCGGGCGGTCGCACGTCAAGCCCGCTGGTCCAGGCCGCGAACCTCGCAATAGCGGCGCAGGGGGCCAATCACCAGGATGGCGACGCCTCCCTCAGGCACCATGCCGAGATGCTGGTTTGGGCTATCGGGCGCGCGATGATGAGGCGCCTCAGCCACGGGATCCGCCGCGAGCTCTAGTAGCCGCAGGTTCCCGCCGTCACAGATCCGTCCCTTCCCGCTCCGGGGACGACGCGCGACCGCGCGCAACGAGGAGCATCGGGGGTTTATTCAATGCGCTTCAACTACGACCGGAGATCCGCGCTGCTCGAACTCGTCGGCGGGATTGTCTCAGCCTACGTGTCGAACAATTCCGTTCCCGCCGCTGAGATACCCTCCTTGATCGCGAACGTGCACACCGCTTTGCAAGGGTTGGAAGATGGTACTTCGGCCGAGAACGCAGCGCCCGGCGAGACGTTCGAGAAGCCGACGCCGGCCCAGATCAAAAAGTCGGTCACCGCGGACGCATTGATCTCCTTCATCGACGGCAGACCTTACAAGACCCTCAAGCGCCACCTCGCGGCCCACGGGCTCGATCCCCGCGGCTACCGGGCGCGCTACGAGCTGCCCAAGGACTACCCGATGGTGGCGGCCAACTATGCGGCCCAGCGCTCCGCGATCGCAAAGGCCATCGGTCTCGGACGTCCGGGAACCATGGCCGAGGTCGGGGAAGCAAGGGAACGGACACGGAAGGCCGGCTGACCCCATCGACGATCCCGCTAATCCCACGCCAGGGGGCATGCCAAGCCCGCAAGAAGAGCCGCCCCGCGGGTCAGGTATCCGTCGCGAGAGACATCATCGCGCGTGGGAGTTTGCTGCGGCGGGCGCAAGCCAGGCGCCCGCCGCCGCGAGAATGGTCTCGACGCCGGTTCGCAGAGTCGGGCTCAGGACGGGGGCGAACTCGGGCGAGTGGTTCGACGGAAGCTCGTTCAGGGTCCCAGCCTTCTCAGCCTCGGCGTAGAGCTTTGGGTCGGTGCCACCCACGAACCAGAACACAGATGGCACGTTCCAGGCCCGGGCGAACTCGGTGAAGTCCTCGCTCGCCGCGGCGTTGCCGGCAGGTTGCACCCGCTCGTCGCCGAGACGCTGCTTCAGGGCCGCCGCCAGCTTGGCCGTCGCGTCCGCGTCGTTCACAGTCAGCGGAAACTGCCCGAGCGTGGTGAGGAGCGGCGGCTTCGGGGCGCCCGACATCGTCGCCTCGCCGGTGACGATCCGCTTCACCGAAGCGAGGACCCGGTCACGCACCTGGTCGTTGAAGGTGCAGATGTTGAGCTGCAACTCGGATTGGTCCGGGATGATGTTGGCGCTGGTGCCGGCCTGCAGCGAACCGACCGTGACCACCGCGCTGTCGGTCATGGCGACCTCGCGCGAGACAATGGTCTGCAGCCGCATCACGGTTGCCGCCGTCATCACGACCGGGTCGACGGTGGATTCTGGGCTGGAGCCGTGCCCACTGTGGCCGTACAGGGTCACCTTCACGCTGTCGCTGCGGGAAAGGACCGGGCCGCTCTTGAGGCGGACCTCTCCGGCCTGGAACGGCAGCACATGCTGACCCAGCGTGACGTTCGGCTTCGGGAAGCGCTTCACCATACCGTCGCCGATCATCGCGCGGGCGCCTTGCCCAACCTCCTCGCCGGGTTGGAACACGGCCATGACGGTGCCGCGCCACTCGTCCGTGTTCGCGGCGAGGATCTGCGTCGCGCCCATCAGCCAGGTCACGTGCAGGTCGTGCCCGCAGCAGTGCGCGACGGCGGTCTCGCGGCCTGAGGCCGGATCGGTGCCGGTCTTCGCGCTCGCGTAGGGGAGGCCGGTGTTCTCCTTCATCGGCAGCGCGTCCATGTCGGCGCGCAGCAGCGCCGTCGGCCCCTCGCCGTTGTGCAGGAGCCCGACGACGCCCGTGCCCCCCACGCCTTCGGCGGCTTCGAAGCCCTGATCCCGCAGCCAGTGAGCAGCGATGCCAGCGGTGCGCCGCTCCTGCATCGACAGTTCGGGGTTGGCGTGGATGTCCTTGTAGATGCCCTCCAGCTTCGCGAGCTGGTCGTCCGAGGGGCCGGGCAACGAGCTTGTCCCCGTTTCCCCGGTCCTCTGCGATGCGTTCTGGGCGAGTGCCGTCCTCGAGAGATGAGGGCTCAACAAGGCGAGCGGGGCCGCGATCGCGAGCCCTCCAAGGCGTTTCCGGAACGGCATCCCGGTGCTCCTCGTCGCAAGGGCTCTATCGCATCCTGTCATAGGGGCCGGCGGTCCGGGGGCGATACCGCGGAAGCACCCAGCTGAAGCGGAGCGAGACGGCACGCACGGAGAGGCAGACCAAGAAGCCGGCCGCGAGCGCGACCTCCCGCGGCACGCCGAGGCCCGTCAGCCCAACGAAGGTCGCCGCTCCGGCAAGTGCCGCCGAGGCGTAGATTTCTCGACTGAGGATGACCGGGCTCTCGCCGCCGAGGAGATCGCGGATCACGCAAGGTGGCGGTGACCACGCCCATGACTATGTCCACCACCCGACAACAACGGACTGCTGTTCATCCGCACCCACGTTCTGCTTCTCAGCTATCCACTGACCTTGCCAGTTTGGTCAGCTCCAAGCCGCAGCAGTGATACGAGTCGCTTCAGGTCGAGCGCTGCGCGTTTGCTCGGTGAAGGTGCCGATCGCGGCGGGACGGCCCATCAAGCAGCCCTGCGCCGCGTGGCAGCTCGTACCGGCCAAAAATTTCAGCTCCGTGCTCATCTCAACGCCCTCGCAAGCACCGGCAACCCAAGTCAGCGGCCAAGGCCGGACGCCGATCGCACAATCGCCGCCGGCTGCTCATTGCGCCTCGAACATCCGTCGATGGAGAAGGGAGGAACGTCGCGCCCCGGGACGAGCCCGTGAATACAGAGCTGCGTCGCCTCCAACATCCTGGACGCGGAAGGCCGCTCTCTCAGTCCGTTGCTTCACGGTCGAGCGGCCCCCACCGCTATGGCCCTGAAATCAAACGCCGTTTGATTTCAGCATGGTTAGCCGAATTGTAAGGATCGAGCGCGGATCGAAATCACTCCTGGAAAGTGGTCCGATTCCATGCCGAATTGCGAGGTGTATGGCTCGATCATACGAGCGAGAAGCCACCGTCAATCGTACGGGCTGTTCGAGTGGATTACTCCGCCGCCTCGACGAACACTGTTCCGGCCCGCGGCAGGTCGAGAGTCTCCCAGGTCTCCGAAAGAGCCGTGGCGAGGCGCGCGATGTGGTCGGCATCGTGGAAGGGCGAGGGCGTGATCCGCAGCCGCTCGGTGCCGCGCGGCACGGTCGGGTAGTTGATCGGCTGGATGTAGATGCCGTGCCGCTCCAGCAGGTGGTCGGCCGCCGCCTTGCACAGCTCGGCATCGCCGACCATCACCGGGACGATGTGGGTCTCGGTCTCGAGCACGGGCAGGCCCGCCTCTGTCAGCGCAGCCTTGGTGGCCGCCGCCTGGCGCTGGTGCGCCTCGCGCTCGGCACTCGAGCGCTTGAGGTAGCGTACCGAGGCCCGGGCGGCGGCCGCCACCGCGGGCGGCAGGGCGGTGGTGAAGATGAAACCCGGGGCGAAGCTGCGCACCGCGTCGCAGATCGCCGCCGAAGCGGTGATGTAGCCGCCGACGCAGCCGAAGCCCTTCGCCAGCGTCCCCTCGATCACGTCCACTCGATCCATCACGCCGTCACGCTCGGCGATGCCGCCGCCGCGCGGGCCGTACAGACCCACGGCGTGAACCTCGTCCAGGTAGGTCATCGCCCCGTAGGCATCGGCGAGATCGCAGATCTTGCCGATCGGCGCGACATCGCCGTCCATCGAATAGACCGACTCGAAGACGATCAGCTTCGGGCGGTCGCCGGCCGCGCGCAGCAGCTCCTCCAGATGCTGGAGGTCGTTGTGGCGGAAGACCTTCTTCTCGCAGCCCGAGTGGCGCACCCCCTCGATCATCGAGTTGTGGTTGAACGCGTCGGACAGGATCAGGCAGTTCGGGATCAGCTTGGCGATCGTCGAGATGCCGGCCTGGTTCGAGACGTAGCCCGAGGTGAAGACGAGGCCGGCTTCCTTGCCGTGCAGGTCGGCCAGTTCGCGCTCGAGATCCACGAGGGGCGAGTTGTTGCCGGCGATATTGCGGGTGCCGCCGGCCCCGACGCCGCAGCGGGCGGCCGTCTCGGTCATGGCGGCCACCACCTCCTTGTGCTGGCCCATGCCGAGGTAGTCGTTGGAGCACCAGACCGTGATCTCGGCGGTCTTGCCGTCCGGCTTACGCCACTTGGCCGTGGGAAAACGCCCGGAAATGCGCTCGATATCGGCAAAGACGCGGTAGCGCCGCTCGTCGTGGAGGCGGGACACGGCTTCCCTGAAGAAGCCCGCGTAGTCGTGGCCGCTCCTGCCCTGTGTCACCGGGGCCGAGTGGTGGGCGTCCGAAGCCAGCCGAAGATGCATGCGCAGGTATCCTGATAGGCCTCGCGGGCGCCTGGCCGCGGCGGAGAGAGTGGTCGGTCGCTCGGGTCGACAGAGCCGGTGACCTTCCTGCCTATGCGGAAGGGCCGCCGAGCCTACCTTGACGTCGATCAATCGGGCGATTGATCGAGCCCGGCTCGACTCGATAGGGGCAGGTGCGAGCGCGATGCGACGTCTCGGGCCACGGCCAGGGCAACTTCGCGGGCCGCGCGTCGCGTAAGCCGCCAGCGTCGCGTGCTGTTCTCGAACTGGGCGACGACCCACCAAGCCACTGGCCCGTCGCTCCAAGCCTCGGGCTCGATCCCGATCCCGGCCACCCGCGCCAGCACATGCGAACGCGTCCATGTTAGCCGGAACGGGCCCCGCGCCCGCTCGGAGAGAAGGCCATCCTCAGGACCGACGAGATCATTATTCATTCCATACGCTACGCTGCACCGTTATCCCGTGCCCATCCGTCGGCCGGAGCTGCTTCCTCCCACTCGCGATCCTGTTCTGCGAGCCGGGTCGCACGACGGGCGGCAACTTCCTCTGCATCGGCCACCGACGCTTCCGCAGGTGCCTCCATCACCGGACGGACAATCCGACTGCCTTCTCCGAGCAAGCAGGCGAGCGTCGTGACGA
Organism: Methylobacterium sp. CM6257; assembly: GCF_054611515.1. NCBI lineage: Bacteria > Pseudomonadati > Pseudomonadota > Alphaproteobacteria > Hyphomicrobiales > Methylobacteriaceae > Methylobacterium > Methylobacterium sp. CM6257. The sequence continues at coordinate 1,666,723 of NZ_CM137735.1, read as the reverse complement.
TGCGGTCCAGATCTCCGGACACGACGACCCCAGTGCGAAGCAGCTCGAGGCGTGAGCGGCCAGCCAAATCCGCACAGGAGCCGCCATCGAAACCAAGGGCGGCGATCTCATCCTTGTTCAGAGGCAGGCGTTCGACTGGAACGTCCCGCAGTCGGGCGAGCCGCCGCTCCCTGGTGGCCTCCAGCGCGTGCATCTCGCGCGCGCCTGGCAGCCAACGGGCGATCTCCTCAAGGATGTAAGTCCGAACGGCCGCGACCCGGATCGCACCGAACTTTCGAACCTTGGTGATCGCGTCCGGCGAGGATTGAGCCAGCTGGCCAAGGTCTCGGAAGTCGGCCTTGCGCAGGCGGGCCCGCAAGGATGTGGTCAGGAACCCGCGACCATACCCGGACGCCGAGAGGCGGTGGATCGTGTCGCCGGGCAGGTCATCGAAAAGGGGCAGCCGCATGCAAGCCTCGGCAAAGAGGCTCACTGACCTGGCTGTGCGGGTTGATGGGCTGGGCATCGCCATTGCCGATACGGTGATCTCCGCCTACCAGCAATCAGCGCCGGAACTCCGCTCCAGTCGCGACGAGGATGAGCCGATAGGTTCCGGCGTGGGACAAAGATGGTAAACCGGATCGATCCTGGAGGGTCGCTCCATGTCCGCACATCCTGAACAACTGGTCACGAAAACCTGTACGCCGTGCCAAGGTGGGATCCGGCCGCTTGCGCCTGACGAGGCTGAGGATCATCGCCGGCAGACGCCCGCTTGGGCCTTGCTTGAAGACGCGCACCGCATCGAGCGAAGGTTCGAATTCGGCAGCTTTGCCGACGCGTTTAGATTTGTGCAGCGTGTGGCAGATCTCGCCGAGCGCGAGGGCCATCATCCCGACATTACGTTCGGTTGGGGCTACGCCACGATTTCGCTGCAGACCCACAAGATAAAGGGATTGCACGAGAATGATTTCATTCTCGCGGCTAAAATAGACCGAGAAGCATCGAGCCAGCATTAGCGCTGCTTCTTGCTCAGTGTCCGATGGAACCTCGCTGCCGATAGCAGGTGATTAAAGCTCAACGGCGGCGCCTCGAAAGAAGTACGTGCTTGGTCGTTACGCGACGGTAACTTCAGAGGGTGCCTCCGTGGGACTTTTGTCCAAGCGTCCCTGACGGGCGTCGCCGCCCTGCGCACACCGCGAGAGAGGTTCAGAGGCGGTGGCGAGGGCGAAGGTGTGGGTCGGTCATGATCGCGCCGCCTCGAACCGCTGGTCTTTCAGCAAGATGGCGTGCCGGCACCCGGGACATGCGAAGCGGTAGTGGTTCTCGAATGCCGATGCGGGCTCATGGATGAGCGTGGCGCAACGCGGGCATTCGCCCACCCAGACGCCGACCTGCTGTGGGCTTGGCCCGCGTTTGTCGCGCATCAGCGGGAGCCCGATCGCCGCCGCGACGACCGCCACGATCCAATACTGGTATGCGAGGCCCGCGACCGCTACGAGCAGGCACGTGCCTCCGGCCATGAGGCGCACCAGGAACAGGATTGTGCTGCCGCCCGTGTCCGCTTGGCCAAGCAGCCCGGTCATGGGATCGACGGCAAGGTCCGCGCGATGGACGGCGGGCGTGCTCGATGGCCTGCTCACCACGGCCTCCTTACGGTACGGGGCGGAACGGGACGGACAGCGCGTCGCTGCCGCCCGCGGTGTCGGCGGGTCGCGAGCGCGGTCACGGCTTCTTCGCCAGAGCGCCCTTCACCAGCGTGCCGTCCGGCCCGAACAGCCTGTAGGTGTCGGCGCACCAAGCGCCCTGCCCAACCCGCTCGTATGTCGACGTGATCGCGGCGGTGCTCTCCCGGATCCTGTCCGCGATCGTCGCATCTTCGGCATCGGTGATCCGGGCCTGCGCGCGCATCTGGGCGAGCTTCGCCGCAATCGTCCGAAAGCCCGGGCAGGCCTGCTCCGCGAAAGTGGTCGTGGACAGTGCCCGTGCGTAGACGTTGAGCTGGTCAGTGTGGCTCTGCGCGTGCGCGACGTCGGAGCCGCACAGGCCGATCAGTGCCGCCGCGAGGCGAAGTGGCGCCCAAGGGCTCTCGACACGGATCCCAGGCGCGATCTCGGTCGCGCAGTCGCTCGGGGCCGTGAGGGTCGTCATGTGCGGGTGCCGCCCGCCCCTTCGACCGCCCGGCCGCCCGGCGACACGTCCACGGTGTCCTTCGTGTCAGGGCCCTCTGGCGCGCGTTCGGCGGCCTTCGACTTATCGCTTGCCATGCCGGAGGTATTGTTCGTGGCCGGTGGTCCATCAGAGGATGTCTGTTCCCCGGCGGCTCCACCACCGCCCGCGGTTAGCAAGACCTGCTGCCGCGCAGCCTGCTCGGCGATCAGGTCGTGGAAGTCCTCGGAGCGCATGGCAGTCTCCGCGCGCGGGCCGGCGAACGGAGACAGCAATCTCCGATAATCATGCGGCGATCAACCGTGCCACGCTGCTGAATAGCGTACTCGTCTGTGGAGCGACCACCTCTTTCGAGCAAGGAGCGGCCTAGATGAGCGCCGTTCGCCGCATTGCCGCCGCTATAGCGTCTCGCACATCCTGCGGCGCTTCGAGCGACTTGTTCGTCTCGATGTACAGCAGGCCACGCCCCAACGCCGCCATGAGCAACGGACGCGGCAATTGTGCCTTCGTGTGTAGCTCGAAAGCAAAGCCGGCCATCATCGCGCCAAACGCCTCGGCGAGCGCCTCGCCCTCGGGGCTCAGCTTCTTCTCTCCCGCCATCCTCAGCTCCATCGATCGTCCCGCAGCAGCGATGCTGGGGCCACGCGGATCGGGTGTCCACCGGACGCGCCGGCCCGCTCGCATCATTCCGGGCAGCGCCCTGCGCCCGAGCTGCCCGGGGCCATCCTGAGCGTTCTTCCCGAGACCGACTGGCTGGAGCTATCGCGCTCCTTCCCCTTTCGGGCGGACTCGCAGCCGGGGATGCCTTCTATCGGCGCTGCATGCCCAAAACGCGACGGGCTTCTTCCAGCAGCACCTCGTGCCGGACTGCCGCGGGTCCGTGGTTCGGGGTGTTCCTGCTCTCCTGGGCGATCAGTTCCTGGAACCGCGGGCGCTTTACGGCTCGTGGGCCGACAGATTTCAGAAGAGCCGTCATGACTGCGCGCGTGGCTTCCATGCGGTGGTTGGCTTCCGAGACTTCGAGTGCTGAGCGGACTTTCAGCTCTTGGAAGGCCTCCCGCAGATCCGCCAGTTCTCTGCGGAGCTCGGCCTCTTCGGTCGCGGTCATCGCTCGCCCCTATAGCTGCTTCTTGCAGCACCTCCTGAAGTTGAACGCGCGCGATGTCCACGGTGCAGGGCGCATAGCGGCTGCCATACTCGTTGCTGCCCCGCTGCTTTCCACCTGCGAGGCCGATCACATCGCCGCGCGAGCCGTCCCCGAGGAGCGGGGGCTTCACGAAACTGCCTTCTCCAGGGCGCCGCTGAACGGCCGCTCCCGTCCCTGGAGTGAACCCTTCGCGCTGCGCTTCCGCGCCACGCGCGAGGACGGCCGGGTCGTCGAGGGCTTCCTCTTCTCGGCCAACGAGTCCGCGCAGGACGCCCCGCTACTCGCCGACACGGCGGAGGCGCCGCAATCATGAGCGCCCTTCCCGCCGGTCTCGCTCCTCGGGTCGTGGCGCCGCACGCAGGCGGAATGTCCCCGTCCCATGTGGCGCGGGCGCTCAAGGTGTCGCGCGCTGCCCTCGACGGTGGTCTGGTGCCGCGCCAGTCGGGCGCCGGCGAGTGGTTCGATTACGCCGGGGCGCGTCGGCCTCGCGCCGCAGGTGAGAAGGTCGCTGCCATCACTCGGGCGCTCGGCATGTCTGCGGCCTCTGTGAGTCGCGTCTGCGAGGGTATCGTCTGCCCCGTCGATCGTCGCGCCACCGCGTGACGGCCTGGGCTGGAGAAGGCCTAGGCGCCCCGAAGTGTCCGGCGTCGCGGCTTTCGCGCTCGCCGGCCGATCCCGGTTCCGAAGTGGCTGACGGCCTCGCTGGCCGAGACGTTCTTCGCGCTGTCCCTGCACGGACTGGCCAGGGCGCTCAGCAGCCAGGAGGTGCCCGCCATCTCCGGCACCGGCGTCTTGTTGCCTAGGTAAGCGGAACCTACGCAGCTGGCGTCGCCAGCTTGGGCGGCATCGCGGCGGGGCCGAACGCGCGGCAGCCGGACGTGCATGCTGGATGTAGACTGCTAAGCAGATGCGGCGCGTATGGACGTGTGGCACCCGAAATTCATCGGCTCAGACCACGATCACTCAGCCAGCCTTGAGCCGAAGCCATGAGTGTTCCGGGCAGGGACGGATTATGGTTCGTCCACGCGAACCGAAAGCAGCTTGAGAAGCTGACCTATGTGGCAGCTGACAAAAATAGGCCGCCCATGCGGACGGCCCGAAGTTTTGGGAGGAAACGCCCAGGAAGGGCTACAGCGTTGCGACGCCATCACCTCGCTGCAAATCGACAACCGAGCGCACTCGAAGCTGTTCCGAAATATCTCTCCATCACGGCTCGTGAAAAGCGAGCCTAATTTGTGTTATATTTTAGAACTCGTTTGTATCGCCGGATCGGCCAGACAAGCTTCGGGCACATCGCAGGCGTGAGCGCGAACCGTTCTGAGCAGACATCTCATGATAATCATGGCCGCTATCTGCGGCAAACTAGTGACAATCCCGGTTCCGAGGACGGGGCCGTAGCTTAGGCATAGGCGCCGCCGAACAGATCGCCCAGGGCCTTCCGCCCGAACAGCGTCGTCTACCGTCTGCGCCGGCACTCCGCCCGGTCTAGGATCATGGAGCGCCGCTGGCGGAAGACGGCCAAATTGGCGTCCGCCTCCTCTGACGTATCGTGATCCCGATGGGCCGCGGCCAGCATCGCGCGGGTGGTGCGCGACCGCCAGCACGTTGATCATGCCGGGCGCGAGGTGCACAAGGCGCCCTCGCCCGCTCCGTCATTAGCCGACCTGGCTTTCCCCGGGCCTCGTGCGAGTTGGGCGTCTATCGCCGAAGCTTGGCCGCATCCTGGCCGGCACCGCCGACATCAGCAGGAGGGCGCTTGATCGCGGCCGGCGCACGCCTCGCCGCGCCCCTGCCGGCTCTCGTTTCCGGATAAGTACGACGGCAGCAAGTCGGCCGGCGTCGGAGTGCCGTCGGGCCCTGCCGCGCTCCGGTTCTATCGGGCCGTTGGTGGCAGCTTCGGCCAGGACCGGCTGCGGGACTGAGGGCACTTTCAAGCCCGCCGCGCCGATGCCCTCCTGCACGATCACCTGCACCTTCCTGACCGCGTTGATGCCGTTGCCCCCGACGTTCCAGATCTCAAGTGGATCAAGCGGCTGCGCCGACCCGGCCGCATCCGTCGCGCGACAGGCCAAAGTGTAGTGGCCCGGCGTGTTGACGCCCCACGGTGCCCGCCAGCCCACCCACGCAAACGGGTCGTCGGAGACGCAGCTCAGTTCGGCCGGCGACCAAGTCTCCCCTCCATCCGCGCTCACCTCGACCTTTGCCACCGGAGCTCCCCCGGACCACGCCCTACCCTGCAGCACATGCTGGCCGTGCGCGATGAAGCGACAGCGCAACATCATATCGGGGATGCCGGGCGGCATCAGGAGCGACATCAGTCGCTTCTCGCGCACCGGTTCGCCCAGCTCGTCACGGGTCTGCTGATAGCGGTATGCCTGAGCTTGCTGCACGCCCATGAACGGGGCGCTCAGAGCCGTGATGGCGCGCAGCCACTTCACACTGGCCATGCCATACCAACTCGGCACGATCAGCCGCAGCGGGAAGCCGTGCTCGGGCAAAAGCGGCTGGTCGTTGGCCGCCCAGGCCAGCATCACCTCCGGCCGCAGGGCGTCGGTCACGGGGAGGCTGCGCTCGAAGGCATGCTCAATGCCGAGGTCGACCCCCGTATCCCAGCCGGTGAACAGGATCTCGACGGCATTGTCGAGGAGGTCGAGCAGCGGCCGCAGCGGCGTGCCGGTCCAGCGGTAGGTGGCCGACCGCATCATCAGCCCAGGGTAGTAGACTGGGCGGGGCTTGAGCAGGATCCGGCCCGTTCCGGCACACTGCATAGTAACGAACTGCGTGACGGATGGTCGGGTCTTCAACTCACCCAGTCCGATCTGCAAGAGCGTTTGTACCCGCCCCGCGATGATCAGCGTGTAGTTCTCGTCGCTAAACTGCGGGACGTCGAAGTGGATCAGCAGGTAGTGCGCGGCCAAGGGCGTGATCGGCTCGCGCAGGACCTCGGCGAACATGCCATGATTGCGGAAGCTGAGGACGGTCTCGGCTTCGCTGAAGTCCTGCCAGTGCGTCTGCGGGATCGGGCGCTTGACGGTCGGCGCAGACGAAACGCTCGTGCAGGCGGTCGGGGGCGCCGGCCGGGTCGCCGTTGCGGGCGCTCGCCGATCAAGACTGAGAGCCAAGTCGGGCCCGAGCACGAGGCGCATTGGCAGTAGAATCGGGAACACGGCCTCATGCGCGCCTTCATCGGCCGGATTGTGAGCCGGTCGGAGCTGTTGGAAGAGCTGTATTTATAGCCTAGCAGCTGACCCGCCACTACAGGCCCGCTTCGAACCGCTTAGAGCGCGCCCTGGCTTCGGCCGGGCCGCCCGTCGTCATCACCGGGTCAATCACAGCGAACTAAGAGACCGGTCTGCTGCTCGAGCGATTGCGTTCGAGGCGGCGAGGATCATGGAGCATGAGGCATTGAGCTGGCTCAAGCGACATTGTTTCTACGGCCCCACGATGCGGATCGCTGCGGCCTCGTTGCGCCGGAGCGGCGCTGCGGAACACGGCATGATTAACTCCTGATGCAGAAGCCTCCCGTTTTCGGCCGCTCCTGATGGCCTCAGTCGGTACGTGCTGCTTCCGCACCTTTGGCATAGGAGTTTGCGCCGGCGGATGTGCGCGGGATCCGAACGCCGCGGTGGAGCATGTCGCGCAATTGCAGATAGATCATCGCGGTCATAAGTGCGTCATTTCCGGCATCATGCTGCGCAAGCTTGGGAATGCTTAGATCGTCCAAAATGGATGTAAAGCTCAGATCGATCGTCACATAATCAGGCGCGCCGTCGTACTTGCATTGATAATACATGGACGATACATCGATCCGTTTATTAGGCAAATGAACTCTGAGAAATGGAACGAGATAGCGGTCTATCATCCCAACGTCGAAATCCGTGTAGTAGCCGACTATCGGTCGACTGCCAATGAAGTGAAGTAATTCCGGAAGAATATCGCGCATCGGGCGCCCATGCTGCAAGTCGCGGTCGAGAATGCCATGAACCTTGATGGCTTCGTGCGCAGACTTCCGGTTTGTTTTGGCCAATGCCTCGAAACGTTCGCTTGTCAGAATGCGTTCGCCCCGGATAGGGATTGCGGCAATCGTGATGATCTCGTCCTTGCGCAGGTTGAGTCCTGTTGTCTCGCAATCGACGGCCACGACCTCGTCGGGGGGAGCGTCGTCAAACAGGAAGGTGTAGCGAGGGTCAGAGATCCGTACCTGATCGATGGCGCGTCGCACTCTGCGGAGCATGTCAGAGCCCCGTGAGGTTGTAGCGGAGACGAATCAACTCGCGAAAACGGCGCACGATGCGAAGCGCGTCACGCAGCATATCTCGCTCCACCGTCGGCATTGTAGCGACATTGACTACGGAGGTGGCCTCGGCTCGGCCTCGATGCCTCGCCTCGATCTGCGCCGAGAGCCTGAGATTCATGAAGATCGTTAGCGCACTGAGGATTTCCCCGGCGAACCGGGCATCCAGCGCTCCGCGTGCAACGAGAGCCTCAGCGCGTTGTCTCGTCGATCCGGCCAAGGTATCGTGCTCAAGCGACAGAACCCGCACTCCGTGAATGATCGGGAACGTACCGTCGCGCTTTAGATCGACGTGCTTATGCCGGAAACTAATCGTGGCAAATACGGTGCCGAGCACGCCCAGATCGTCTGTAGAAAACAGGTCAATCAGCTTCGCGACCTCGGCGAGCAGCCGCGTCTCGCCCCGGAACATTTCAATCAGCTTAGCCTTAGCGTGGGCGAGCACATCGGCATTGCCGGCCACCGCGGCGGCGTCGGCAAAAATCGATAGGTTCATAGCGGCCTCACCGTTAGCCGCAGCGACCCAAGCTCGCAGTTGCGCCAGGAATCCATCCAGGGGTTGCGACCAGAGCGGGTTGCGCACCATGATGTTGCCTGGGCATGGCGGGAAACCGAAGCTTTCCAGTGCCTGCGTGAAGTCGGCCCGGAAGGTCGCGAGGTCGGCCTCAGGAACCGGGCGCGCAAGGAGGAGCCCATTGTCCTGGTCGGTGCGGACACTCTGCTCGCCGCGTCCCTCAGATCCCATCAGGATCAGGCAGCCCGCCTCACGGATCGTAGGTGGTGCGATGATTTCGAAAAGCTTGCCATGCAGCCGGCTGTCGAGATCGGCCGTGATGCCGTTGATGGCCTCGATGCGTACACCCTGTCGATAGAGGCGCTCCACCTGATCCTGGATGTCGCGCGCTGCACCTGCGAGATCGGCCACCGACGTCGCCCGCGCGATCCGGCCGGGAATTAGCTGCGAATTTCCGGCGAAGAGACCGAGGAGGTCGAGGTCGCGCAGCAGCCCGACATAGCGTCCATCCGCAGTCACCGCGATCCGTCGCTTGTTGGACCGAGTCATGATCAGCAGAGCATCGACGAGGAGCTGGTCGGCCTCGATGGAGACCACTTCAAACTGCGCAATCTCGCGCACCGGCGTCTCGAGGGGCAGACGCCGGATCATGCAAGCACGCGTAAGCTTCAGGCCAGTGACGACCCCGATCCGCCCGCACTCATCGACGAACACGGCGTCTGTATCGGCTTCGAGCATGACGTGCGCCGCCGCCTCCAAACTGGCGGAACCATCGATAAAGACGGCCTCGCGGTAGCGCGCATCGCGGATGCGGGTGCCAAGCACCGAATCCATCCCTCTGGGATCACGCGATGTGGAAAGCGCGTCGAGCTTGCGTGAGAGCTCTGCGTAGAAGAAAGCGGCGAAGCCATCGTTGCGGTGGACGAGGTCGAGAACGTCAGTCCGCGGAATCAAGAAGCAGAGCGTCTCCTCGGCGGCGATGAAATCCTCGCTTGCTTCGCTATGCACGACGGCGCGCGCGTCGAAGATGTCACCTGTGCCGAGCACGTCGTGGAGCGCTGCACCGTGGCGAGCTTCGACAGCGCCCTTGATGATGACGTGCAGACAATCGGATGCGTGCCCCTGACGCACGATCGCGACGCCTGGGCGGAAATAGCCGACGTCAATATGCTGCTTGAGTGTCTCCGCCTGATCGTGAGTCAGACGATCGAAAGGCGGACTCAGTGTATCGAGGCTCTGCATCGTCTAGGCTATCCCGACCAGTTCCGCGACCAAGAGAGCATACCTCGTCTACCGTATCCAAAAGACGTTACATCGTGAACTTGAGGCTGGCTCCAATGGCGGGGCCGAAGAATGCGCCGCGGAGCCGGGCCATTGGAGACGCATTCGGAACAACACGCCGAAGGGAAAAATCGTGCCGCAATTCCAGGTGCTTGCGGAGCCGTCCTGCATCGTGCGTCCGCGTCTGGCCACTAGCGCGAGAGGTCGCGCATCAAATCTCGTGTCAGCGCATCGAAGCGAGTATTGGCGCGTGCCACGTAGACACCGGTGAGAATGAAGGCCAGGACGATGACGCCAACACCAAGGAAGAGGCCAAGGGTCGCCGTGCCGGCAACCCGCGTGGCGAGCAACGCCTTATCAAAAGCGATCAGCCCGATGAAGCCGAAATACACCACTAGCATCAGCATCGTGAGGATCCAGCCGAAGCGGGTACGCTCGTGCACTAAAGTTTGGAACGTCGGATTTTGTATAATCCGGTTGTACTCAGTCGCAGCGTCGGCCTTCGCCTTGCTTGTGCGGTCCAAATCACTGATACGTGTGTTGGAGGTGCCGGCTGGATGATGATAGGCGGCTCTACTCATTGTTCCCTCCTACCGTAACGTGGCCTGGCCGGCAATTTAGACCTAGCCAGCGGAGAAACTACTGCACGGTAGCGGCCGTCGGTAGCCGGAAGGCCGGTTGTGAAAAATGTAAAGAGTGCAGGCGGCTGGTAGCCGAGCGACGAATGTGGTGGCCTCACGCGGTTGTAGGTATTCTGCCGAACGCCGAACGCGGCCTGCGCTTCTTTGAGCGAGTAGAAGATCTCCTGCTTCAGGCACTCGTCCCTGAGTTCTGTTCGGTGATATCTGCCTCCTTGCAGGCAACGACGACGCCGCTTCCTGAGCTGTCTGCACCTCGATCTGGCGGAGCATCACACCATCATGTCCACGATGCGGGCGTACCGGTGCGCCGGTGGCGGCTGTGCGCCCGCGTCTGCGCTGGAACTGGCACGGGATCCCGCTCATAGCTTGGAGCTTGCGATCCGCTCTGTTTGCCGCGCTTCTCGACAGCATGGCCGAGCCCTTCGGCTGCCTCACTGACGCGCCTAAAGCGATGCGGCTACGCTCTATTTCCGATTGGCCGATTTCACGGCGGCGCTGACCATGTCCTTGGCGGATGGCGCTGCCGCTATCGACTTCGGAACAGATTTTTTCGGCTTCTTAGCTTCGCGGTTTCCCCGCTTCTTTTCCGAGGACATAATGACCTCCTTTGTCAGAGAAGCAACGATTGCATATTATCAAAATCTGTCTCCCTGAAAAGCCGGCTCCGCCCGAATCCAATCGATGTGATGAGAGGATAGAAGGAGCGGCAGTGGCTTGAGGACTCGCGGGTGCAGCTGAATCCAAAGGTCCGCTACACAGCCCGAGCGTAAGCTGAGAAGGTGAGCGTAACATCGTACAAGGCGCATCGCCCGTGCGCTCGGCGTCAGTCAAACGAGTGTCACAACGCGGCGCAGGTCGCTGACGGAATGGATTTCTTTGGCCACACCAATGAGTTACTGCAGCACCACCGCCCGGTCCATCGCAGGCCCGACGTAGGACCGACTAGCGTGGCGCCTGAAGATCGATAGCATCAGCATTTGACACGCGTGGCCAGCTAGAGCGCGGCCCGATCTGTTTGAGTCATAAGCATCATTCTCATAGCCGGCAGCCGTGAAGCAGTTGCGGCTTTCCTCGGGCGAGAAGCGTGTGAGGGCTTTGTGGATGGCCGCCTAGAGATCGCTGATCGTGCGGGCCCGGCGCTGGTCAGCCTCTCAAGCTGCTACCGGACGATCGCGAGATCCGGAACTGACGTCTATAGCCCTCAACAAATGTTAATTGAAGCTGCGGTGCCGATTGAGCTGCGCGCTACATAATCGGGCCGCGCCGGTATCCAGCATGCGGCGAATCAAGCATCAGTTTTCACGCTGGCGATACGAGATAATGACGTGAGAGCCGGCGCGTCATGACCGGATCTTCTTGCCAATCGGCTTGACGAGGGTCCCGCAATGCAGCATTAGGCCCTGGCGCCGCACAAATCGCATCGGCGTTGTTGAGCCTTGAGGGGGCATCATGAGCACCACCCAGCCGAGCTTCGAGATCCCGACCCAGATGCGCGACTTTGCCGAGAAGAGCGTCGAGCAGGCCCGCGCTGCGCTCATCGCCTTCGTGCAGAATGCGCGCAAGGCCACCCAGAGCGCGCAGGGGCAAACCAAGTCGGCTGACCTGCCGGCCAGCGTCGCTTATGTTCGTGGTCTCGAGATGTTCGAGCAGAACCTCGCCACCACCTTCGATCTCGCGCAAAAGCTGGTGCGGGCCAACAATCTGCAGGATGCGCTGCAACTCCAGTCCGAGTACGTCCGCACGCAGTTCGCTGCCCTGCAGAGCCAGGCTAAGGAACTCGTCAATGCGGCCAAGCCTGCCAAGGCGGCCTGATCGGATCTGGCGCCTCCGCCCACTGCGCCCCGGAGTGAGGCGCAGTGGGACCCTTTGACCTGGGGAGCTTCCTCACTTCCTGTCCATTCTCCAAGAGCCATCCCAAGCGGTAGCTTGTGGACGAGCCTCAAGGTCCTTGATGCGAGACAAGAGAACACGGGAGGGGCCATCTTCTGGCACGCGTTCTTGCGCCTTCTCGAATGCCCCGCGAGCCTCATCCCAGTGTTGTTGCCGGTAAGCATTTAAACCTGCGCTGTACGCTTTCTGAAGTGCTTCCTGAGCAGCCGAAAGATCCTCAACCTTCCCGAGCAGTTCGTGAATCGTGGTTTGGGCCTCGTGACCATACACAATGACCCGATCGACCTCTCTGTACGCGAAGGCTTCGCGCGTCATATCCGCAGTGCGATCCGCAACGAGAATGCGCGTCCCGTAAACCTTGTTCAGGCTCTCAAGTCGTGCGGCAAGAACAACCGCATCGCCCATCACGGTGTAGCTCATCATCAACTCGGACCCAATGCTACCGGCAAGGACTTCTCCGGTCGCGATGCCTATCCGGATGTCCAGCTCACCGGGCATGTGCCGCAAGCCCAGCAGCTCTGGAAATTGGCTCCGCAACGTGGGTAGCTGCCGCACCATGTCGCAGGCCGCAGCACAGGCCAGAGATGCTTGGTCGGCATCGGCGATGAACGGCGGACCCCAATAGGCCATTATCGCGTCGCCTATATACTTGTCGACGATGCCGCCACTCTGACGTATCGGCGCCGACATCGCCGACAAGAACAGGTTTAGAACTTTCACGAGGCCCTGCGGCGTCAATCCCTCGCTTAATGATGTAAAATTCCTTATATCACAGAACGTCACTATCATAACTCGTCTCTGGCCGTCGGAAGCTGTCGAAGATGACCGGTCGATGAGTTGTTCTGCGACTTTGGGATCGATATACATACCGAATGTTTCTCTTGCGCGTCGTGCCTTTCGCAATTGCTCCGACGTCCGATTGAACGCAACTGAGAGTTCACCGATCTCGTCTGCCGTCGAGACACTTACGCCACCGTCGAGGCGGCCCAGCTCGACATCACGCGTCCCCTGCAAAAGTTCTCTGACTGGACGTGTAATGCCACTAGCGACCACCATCGCTACGCCGACCCCGAAAATTGCAGCAAGATGACTGACGATGACCGATGTTACGAGAACGCGATGCTGATCTCGGATTACCGTGGATGAGCTCGCGTGGACCTGCGCGAGCATGTCGGACCTGATTTCATCAATTTTCCGAATAAACTGATTTCGCATCAGGTCGACGTGGGCCATCGATCGGCGCGCTTCCGTGAAATTGTTTACATCAAGCTGTTCTATTAATTTGCCGTCCTCGTCCGAAATTTTATGCAGCAGCTCGGAAGTTGCATTCTCAATGCGGGCATCCAATCGCCCGAGAGCGGCGTTGTCCGATGGGGTGCGCTTGTCATCAATTATCGCGTTGATCAGCTTGCGCGCTTCATCTGCCTCGTGTGCAACTTGCGAACCCTTTTCGGTGGCAATCCGCAATTGCGCTTTGTAACTGTCATCATCAGGCGGCACTTGCATTCTGGCGAGGGCCATACGCCGCAACGCCAGCGCTCGCTCGAGCGAGTGCACGTTCGCACGTGCTAGATGGCTGTATGCGGGTATGTATCGGCTTGTCAGTTCTTCAAGGAGGACGCTGACGGTAATAGACATAACCATTGAGATTATGGAGGTCGCCAGCATAAAAACGATTAAAGCGATCGCGACAGCCACGATCTTGCTTCGAATCGAGCGCCAGGACGTGAACCAGTTAAAGGGTTGCGGAAGAGCCGGGCCCGCTCTGGAGCCGATTGAACAACTCTGCTTCCATCGCTTGGAGGAGGATCAGAGGTCGCTTGTCTCATGCCTCGGTCCGCTCGAATTCGGCAGCATGCAAAAATCACGTTAGAGCGCCGTCGTCGATTCGTACATTCCCGGCCTGTGAACCAAGCTGATCGCTCTTCGCTGCAACCGCTATGCGTTCTCCCTCCAGATGTATGGCGCGCCGGTTCGCAAAAGATACAGCAAGCCCCTGGCGCGTTTGGAGCGGGGGGAGGAAGGGCATCCAAACTGCTCGGTATCGCATTGCTAGCCCAGCGCCCCGGCCTCCCCTGTCCAATCAATAACCGAGCCGTGCTCACGCTCAGATCATCATCCTTGTGCCGGGATTCAAATCCCTCCCTCGCTACCAAATTTATGCCGCCGTGGCTTTAACTGTCGATCTCGCCCACACTTCAAATTCCCGGCAGTGCCACCGACTACCTCGGAATCGATATCGATGTACTCGAAGTCCCAGGACGTCTCCGGCGGCGCACGCAGAACTGATTGTCAGCATTCAGGCAGGTTCACCGCAAGACCGGCCAAGCTCGTTTCCTTGTACTTGGCGCTCATCTCTTCGCCGGTCTGCCGCATGGCCGCGATGCAGTTGTCGAGAGGCATGAAATGCGAGCCGTCGCCGCGCAATGCCAGTGATGCAGCCGCGACCGCCTTCGTCGCCCCGATGCCGTTGCGCTCGATACAGGGAACCTGAACCAGGCCGGCGACCGGGTCGCAGGTCATCCCGAGGTGATGCTCCAGCGCGATCTCGGCCGCGTTCTCGACCTGAGCGGGCGTGCCGCCGAGCACAGCGCACAGCCCTGCCGCTGCCATCGCGCTGGCGGAGCCGACCTCGCCTTGGCAGCCGGCCTCCGCACCCGAGATCGAGGCGTTGTGCTTGATCAGCCCGCCCACAGCGGCGGCCGTCAAAAGGAAATCCGACACCCGGGTCGGGTCCGCACCGATGCAATGGTCCAGGTAATATCGGATCACCGCAGGCACGACGCCGGCAGCTCCGTTGGTCGGCGCTGTCACGACCTTGCCTCCGGCCGCGTTCTCCTCGTTAACGGCCATGGCGTACACGCTCAACCAATCCGTCACGCTGTGGGGCTGCGCCGCGTTCGAGCCGCGCTCGCGTTCAAGCTGGTCCCGAATGCGCTTGGCGCGGCGCTTGACGCGAAGGCCACCGGGCAGCTCACCGGCCCGTGACAGCCCGCGTTCGACGCACTCGTCCATGGCTTGCCAGATACGCGCGAGGCTGGCGTCGACTTCCGCTTCTGGACGGCCGATGGCCTCGTTTGCGCGCTTCATGGCAGCAATCGACAAGCCGCTCTCGCGCGCCATTCGCAACATGGTCGCCGACGTCTCGAAGGGATAAGGCCAGAGCCGCGGGTCCGTGGCCTCGGAGGGCGGCGGCAGTTCAGCGTCGCGTTGTGCGGCGGTGACGATGAAGCCGCCCCCGATCGAGTAGTAGGTCTCCGACAGAACCGGCTCGCGATCCGCGTTCAGGGCGGTGAAGACCAAACCGTTGGCATGTCCGGGCAGCGGCGGACCGTAGTCAAACACGACGGAGGTTATGGGATCGAAGGCCAGAACCGGGAGCCCCGGCGTCGTCAGGCGCTTGGATGCGCGCAGATCCTCAAGCCTACGCTCGGCTTCGTCGATCTCGATATTAGCGGGCCGGTAGCCGAGGAGGCCGAGCGCGACGGCGCGGTCGGTGGCGTGCCCCTTTCCGGTGAAGGCGAGCGAGCCGTGCAGTGTCACCCGGATCGCGGCGGCCGTGCCTCTCGCGTCAGCCGCCCGCAGGAGATCGAGAAAGTCGGCCGCCGCCGTCATCGGCCCCATCGTGTGCGACGAGGACGGGCCTATGCCAAGCTTAAACACATCGAAGACGCTGAGGAACATCGCTACTGCCCGTTGCGGCCGCGATGACCACCCTGTGGCATGACGGCCAACCTTCCATCGAGTTTAACCCCGCGCCGAGGCCACCTCGGTCACGGCCGCACTGAACCGGAGCTGCTCGCACCCCCTCCCCGAGCCATCGAGGAGGTCGCCTCAGCTGCGCGCTGTGATCTCGCCGACATGTAAGCGCGCAACGCGGCCCAGCATCAGCGCAGCTCGATGCAGCCACGCGTGTGGCAAACGTCCCCGGACGGCACCTTCGGACGGCTTGAGATGAAAACGGCACTCGATTGGCAGCAGCTCAAGGCGCAGCCCCATCCTCGTCGAAGGGTTCGCGCGTGATGCCTTCGTCGAACTCGTCTGACCCAGCAGCCTGCTCAGGCAACTCAGTGGCTATCTGGGCGTCCGTCGGGACAATTCCAACGCCCCGACCTTCTGCTGCCTCGGAGCGAAGCGACCGGATCCGGCCAAAGCCGAGGTCCAGCGCAAGCCGCGAGCGCGCCGCCGAGTAGGCCGCTGCCGTCATCGGGTAGTCGGGCGGCAAGCCCCACTTCGCCCTATACGTCTCAGGGGTGAGGCCGCGCACCGTCAGGTGACGGCGCAGTGTCTTGTACACCTTGCCATCCTCGAAGCTGACCAACCCTTCAGGCCGGATCGAGCGGCGGACCTCGGCTGCCGTGAGCCTCGGCCGCTCATCGCTTGGCTCAGCCGAATCGATGCGGAGCCTGAGCAGGCCCGCATGCACGTCGCTCAGCAACACGGGCAGCTCGGCAGCTTGGACGTAATTGTGCGACACGTAGGCAATGACAATGCGAGTCACCAGCGTCACCAGCCAATCCTGCTCCACGATGTCCGCCGTCATCGGCACCTGTCCTGCCGCTTTCGAGCAGCGGCCAGGTACCACGCAGGCGGCCTGGATCAAGCAACCCGGAGTGGCTCAATGATCCGTTCCCGAGGCCGAAGAGCGTTACGATGACGGGGTACAGCTCTCGGGCGCTCAGGAATATGACCAGACGATAGCGATGCTGTCGGAGCTGATGAAACCGGCAGAATGACGCTGAAGCCGGCCACGACTTTGCCCGAGGCATCGCGTAGTGGAGCCGGATAAGTCATGACTGGAACGCGGGTGCCGTCCGGCTTTTCTAACAGGATCTGCTGCCCGCGAGTGACCTCGCCTCCGCGCAGGGTCTCGGCCATCGGGCTGGTCTCGTGGGGTAAGTCTGCTCCCTCGTGGTCGTACAGGCGCCAGGCGCCGCACCAGCGCGCCTCGCCCAGAACGGGTCTGTAGCCCCAGAGCCTTGCTGCCGCATCGTTGTAGTAGGTCAGCCAGCCGTCCGCGTCCGTGGTGTAGATCGGTGCGGTCAACTGCTCGAACACCTCGGCAGGCGAGGGTTCATAATTCCAGCTCTGCGTAGATGCAGCGGGGCCAAATTCGCGCTCATCTGGAAACATGCCGCACCTTCCACGACAGCGGGCCTGTGGCCCGTCAACCACATGGCTGCCCCCCTCTGTCGCGGTGCCTGGGAGCCGAATGGGCGCGCTGGCCGGCTCGGCTCGTCGGGACGCGTGCTTGCGTCACACTCCAGATCGTCCAACTCTACGGGATTGTGCCTTGAAGCTTCCGGGGGCGGTCGCTCCACGACGCCATGACCGGCTCGCGTCGGTCTGGGCTCTCCCGCATAGCCTTATGCGGACGCGCCTTTGTTGCACAGCTTGGATGCGGCGAAAAGAGCTTTTGTGCGAGTATCAGAAGGACTGCATTGCACCGCAATTTGTACTGCAGCGCACCCCAATCAGCTGGAGCTTTCTCAATGGTCGGCGTCGGTCTTACCTGGCCTGTGCCACCAGCCATGCACGGCGTCGTCGATGTAGCCGCCTAATCGCAGCAGCGTCGCCATAAGAACGAGGCTGATCATCAGCGGGAGATAAGCACCGAGCCCGCAGACCACGCCAAGCGCTGCCGCGACCCAGGTTGCCGCTGCCGTGGTCAGACCGTGTACCTGCTCTTCGCTCGGACCCTTCACGATCACACCGGCACCCAGGAACCCGATGCCGGTGATCAGACCCTGAAGGGCGCGGCTGGCATTGGCGTCCATCTCACCTGAGAAGCCGGAGCCGGACAGCGTGACCAGGGCTGCGCCAAGTCCGACAAGCCCAAGGGTGCGCACGCCAACAGCTTTGGCGCGCGCCTCACGGTTGATGCCGATCAGACCGCCGACGAGCACCGCAGAGGCGAGACGCAAGCAAAGGTCAGCCGTCGTGATCATCGGCGTGCGGCAGACAACGCAGCGCTAGGTCACCAGAGAACCCGCGGAAGCCGCCGCTTCCAGCGCTCGCCAGCACGCAGTGTTACGGCTGGCTGCGAGCGCCGTGCGGTACGCGCCTGCGCCGCAGCAGGTTGAGTAGCCACGAGAGGCTTCGCGATCGAGGCGGGAGCAGCAGCGGGTGTGACCTGCGTCTGGACGGCCGATTCGGCGCGAGGCCCACGCCTGGCGGTGGTCCCAGCCGCTGGTTTCTGCCCATGCTCGGCCGGCAATTTGACGCGGCGGACGCGCGGCAGGCGCTTCGGTCCTGGTCCCTCACGAACCGTTGGAACTTCGGGTTCAACCGGCATGGCAAATGTCGGTACCAGGCTCGGCAGTACGCGAGGGGCCGGCGCCTTGGGCTGCACAGGCTCTGGATGAACCATCGGTGTAGGGCTTGCCGGCTTCACCTCAACAGGCTCATCACTCGGGCCCAGCGGTATGCCCCGCCAGAGTTCGTGGCCCTTGCGGGACCGCGAGGTGGCCTCGTGCAGGGAGGCGCGGGATGTACGGGTGTGCTTGACTTCGACCGTGAACGGTCGCGCGCTGCGGCGCTTCATGTGTGTGGAAATCCTGAAAACATCGCACTCGGCGGCGCGAATCGCGCCGATAGGACCAAAACGTCATACGGGATGCTCTCGATCCTTGTCGAGGGGGATCGTTCGAGGCGTTGCTGGGAGAATCACAATCTCTCCGAGATCAACCTCAAGGGCCGACAGGGCGCAGGCGCCGACGAAGAGCCACATCCTGAACTCTACGACCGTAGGCCCGATCGTTGGAATGCGTATGTACACGCTGGCGGCAGTGCACCCGATGAGCCCACAGAGACGAGGAGGAACAGGGCGCGGGGTGCTGCGCGGTCTTGCCTGTAGTTGCCGCTGTCCCGTTTGCGGAACACCGCCTGTGGCTCTTGGGCCGGGCACGCCAACACGAGAAAGCTCGCGAAGACGAGGCGCACGGCGCGGCCGAGTCCGCTTAACGCCTCGCTTATCCCAATCCACGAGGCTGGGGCTGGATGGCGCGAGGAGGGAGCATGACCGACATGACCGACACCTCGGGCGTCGCCGGCGACCGCATCAGCTCGACGATCGAGCGCGTGGCACGGCTGGAGGAAGAGATCAAGGACCTGATGGAGACCAAGAAGGAGATCGTCCGGAAGCTGCAAAGCACGGTGACTTGAAGGTGTGGCTTGAGTGCCAACTTGCACGTGCATGTTGCTACCAGAATCGTCGCGGCACGCAGTTCGCTCTAATGTTCGATGATTATGTCGAGGATGCCAGTCGGCGCATGCTCGGTTACTGTTATCCAGGGCAAGTCGTGACCAAGGATGCCGGTGAGCGCACGATCGCGCACGGCAATGCGCTGGCGTCTTTCATTTACGACGCGAACTGATCGGAGCCCCCTTCCCTCCTCGACACCTGGAAACGGACATTGGCTGCGATCTTTAAGTGCATCTACAAGCATTTAGCGATTTGGATCGAAGCTGCGCTCGCAGTGCGCTTGCCCAGCAGGATCGGCTGCCTGTTTTGGGTTGGCCATCGCCCTGCTCTCAGCACCGCTCCCCTATTTCAGCCTTCAAGTGAACCTGCGGCGTTCGCAATACCGCGCACGGATCGTGTCCGTTCCGGCGAGCCAGGATCAGCGAGTCGGTCATGAGATCGACGATGTCGCACTCAGCAACATCCAATCCAGCCATAGGGTAGCTCCAGCGCCGCTCCGTCGCGTGCTCGTTCAGGTACAAGTTGAGCGCTTTCTGCGCGAGCTTGGCTCTCTTTGCTTCCGTGGGCATGAGCGTTCTCCTCGGCCCCGGCCTCTTGAAAGCATGTGCCGATCAGGCCTTGCGATCTGCGCCCCTGTCAACGGCCGATCCGCTTGCCTGGTTCTAAGATGAATCGCGAACCATCAATGTGCCGCAGAAATTTTCGAGTGTCGCGGTCCGCTAAGTCTGATCTTGTGCCCGCCTATCAGTCTGCGGCGGCAGCCGCAGATGCAACTCCGTCCCGTGATAGGGCTTGCCGACAAGGTTCCATCAAGGGGTGATGGATCAGGTAATCTCCATAGCGCGCGAGGAGGCGGGTATATCTATTCGACATAGAAGTCCGTCCGGTAAAAAGCGCAATTTTGAGCGCCCGTTAACGTCCGTAGGAAGGATTTGCGCCAGCAGTCGCAGGCCGAAACCTTTGTGTGCCGGCAATGGTGCCGGCACAGGCCCCCCGCGCTCTGCCCACCGGAATACGAGCCACGGTGCGCTTGCGGTGGACTGAACACGCCATCTTACCGCGACCGATCCCCCGCTTTCCGACAGGGCTCCAAACTTCACGGCGTTCGCCGTCAGCTCGTGTACCGCCAGGCTAAACACTTCGGCTACTTGCGGCAGAAGAGTGACCGGCGGTCCGGAAATGCGCACACGGTCCTCGCGCTCAAGCTCGAAGGCGTGCAGTTCGTCGGCAACGAGCCATTCCAGATCGATGCCAGACCGCGAACTCTGGCGCGCCGCACCTTCCCGGCGTTGAAGAGCTTCGATCCGGTTGCCCAGGTGCACGGCATCATCTGCCGCGGCCTCGGTGGTCTCGGAAGTGCGGCGTGCTATCGAGCGTACCAGCGCAAGCGTGGCGCGTACCTGTTTCTGAAGCGCGCGAGAGGTCTGATCCAATTGCTCCATGAGCCGGCTCACGTCCGCAGGTGCACCGACTGTCTGGCCTATCCCGGCAAGAGCTTGGTCCATGATCTCGCGGACCCGAGCAACGCGCTCTGTGGGAGACTCACCTGGCTGGTCGCCCGGCCGGACCTCGCGTTGCAGGGCAATCCAGTGGGTCAACGCACCGGCCTCGTTGCGCAGCGGCGTGATGTGCCAGTGCAGTGTGTAGGTGCTGCCGTCCTTGCGATAGTTGATGGCCGTGCCTTGGAACGCCTCCCGTGTCTCGAGGGCGGAGCGTAGATGATCGAGAACCGTCCTGTCGGTCAGCGGTCCCTGTAGGATGCGTGGCGATTGGCCAACGACTTCCTCCGCGCTGTAGCCGGTCATGCGGGTAAAGGCGACATTGACGTGCTCGATGACCGGGCCTGGCCGCTCAAGCTGAGGGCCGGTAATGATGACGGCCTCACTGATACCGTCGAGCGCTGTCCGGAGGAGTTCTGACAGGCCCGGTCCACCTACCGGTGCAGGAGCGGCGTTCTGGGGCATGTCAGCGGTGGAGCTGATCATGACGCAACTCTCTCAGCAACCAAATGCACTTCTGATTGCCAGAGGTGCGCTCGTGCACCTTTGATAAGCCCTGGAGCGCCTGAGATCTAGTCGCCTCCCGGTCAGCCGACTGGCGGGCTGCACGTGGGAGGGTGATCATAGGTTTCAGATCAGGACTTGAGGATTGCGGAGTCGCGCGTACGGAGCGGATCTTGTTTTGCTGGGCCATCAATAAAGGGAAGTTGTTGTAGCTGTTCTATGTCAGCTTGACGACAGTCGGTCTTCAATCGCGTCGTTAAACCGGGGCACTCTCGTGGCTCGCCGTCACAGCAGCGGCGTCACGCTACGAGCCTCGTTCTGGATCATCGGCCGCGAGGCAGGAGCGGATTGCGTGATCAAGGGCTCTTCCGTGCAGGCGGGAACCCAGCTCTACATGTCGCCCTGAGTCCTGAACCGGCACCCGCGCTACTACGAGGCGCCTGAGCAGTTTCGTCCCGAGCGTTGGCAGGACGGTCTTGAACGCCGTCTACCGCGCTTTGCCTACCTGCCCTTCGGCGGCGGACCACGCATCTGCATCGCCCATCGCTTTGCGATGATCGAGGCCGCACTGATCGTGGCGACGATCACACGCCGGTTCCGGTTGGTGACAGGCCAGACCCCTCCCGCTGACCCGTTCCCGTCGATCACCCTGGGGCAGAGTGGAAGTGTTGATGCGCAGATTGAAGCACGCCGAGAACAGGGCCATTGCGCGGCGAGGCCTCAGGGCTCTTCAAAGCTCGGAACATCACTGAGCTTCGCCTCTTCGGCAATTTTTGAGGCGGACGAGAGGCTCAGGCAGGGATGCAGAAGTCGGCGTTCGGGAAGATCGGAGCTGCCACTGAGGCAATTGGTGCTCTTGCGATGGGCAGATCGCGCGAGGTGTTCGCGGCGCGCTATCGTCAGCACGCGGCTGCGAACACGAGGCGCTTGCTGGCGTGACCCGCTGCTTGCACCTGAACAGGGTGAGTCGGCTGCGCGTGATCTCACCGCGGGCCGGCTGCAGCTGCGGGGCATGCTGCCCGGCACGCGTCGTAGTGGCCCGAGGCCACCTTAGGACTGCGGCCGCTTCACCGACGCAGCCACGGTGCTGCCCGTGCTTCGGATCAGCGCCAGAAGCGCTCAAGGGCGCTGTTCCGGCCACCGAAGAGGTCACGCGGCCTAGTTCAGCTCACCCCCCCTTTGGCACGAACGGCTGAACCAGCACGCGTCGACCACTGAGACTGTGTACGCTGACGTGCCACTTCGGCCAGCCTACACTGACGTGAAGACTGCGCATGACATTCTGCGCCACCTGCTCAGCCGGGCGTGAAAGGCGTTCCGGCGTGCGGACGTCGTCACCGACAGCGTCGAACACGCACTCCAGTCCGTTGGTGCAGTGGAAGCGGTAGCGGGCCATCTGCGCTTGATCGTCCTCGCCAGCAGCCTCAGAGAACGCCTCAGTTCGCGTTCCGTTCTCGTCCGGGCCAGGCAGTGGAAAAGAGCAAGGCGATGCCTCGCCAGTCAGGCACTTACACCCAGCTTTGATCCGTGGCCTGCCTGGGAATCGAGCTCGAGAGGCGGCGCCTGTCACGTGCTCCCGTGCGGGTAGGCACGTCGGGCGCTGCGCGCTGAGTGGGACCAGCTCGCGATAGCGATGAGCTGTTTGGACGAATCTCGGGTCGGCGATGCGAGGACGGCTTCGATCGGCGGCAGGCCCTCAGGCCACCATCAAATCATCCTTGAGGATCGGATCCCTGGACATTGGCGTTTCATAGCCCGAGCTCGGCCATAGGCCGGCATCCTCGTGTGAGGCTGCACCCATGTCCGCTTCCCGCGCCTTCACCCGCTTTGCCAGCAAGGTCGCCAAGTGGGCCGGGCATCCCCTCGCCTTCGCGCTGGGAACCGCTATCGTCGTCGGCTGGGCCGTCAGCGGCCCGTTCTTCGGCTACTCGGAGACCTGGCAGCTCGTAATCAACACGGGCACGACCATCGTGACGTTCCTGATGGTGTTCCTGATCCAGAACTCGCAGAACAGGGATGGAGCCGCTATCCAGGCCAAGCTCGACGAGCTCATCCGGTCGAGCGCCGCCCAGAACCGCTTCATCGGCATTGAGAGCCTGACCGAGGAAGAGCTCGACGAATTGCGTCAGCGCCTGGAGACCCGCGCGAAAGCCGAGCGCCTGGACGACATTCGGGAAGCCGCTGACGAGGCGGAAGCTCACGCGCGTGAGAAGGCCGCGCGAGCTGCGGCTAGAGCGGCAGGTGGTTGAGGCGGAGCAGCCGAGGTGCCCAGCCTGGAGGGCGCCCCGGCTTGGGAGAACGGGCAGTTTTGAGCCTTCAGCCGTTGCCTAGACCCCAAAGTCGCAAAGCCGGCCATCGTCGGGCCTGGCCAGCGGCAACCGGGAGGGGGAGAGCATGCCAAGCCTGCTTGGCTACGCGCCCATGGACGCAGGATCACGGACCGGCAGGAGGTTCAGCAAAGTGTGCACACCATCTTTGACTTCGTAGGCGGCCACTCCCCGAGGTAAAAATGTGTACGCAGGCGTAGTTCTACTGCCGAGACCTTCTTTCGCTGCAAAAACAGCATGACGGTGGAAGGCGTTGCTTACGCGATCGCAAAAATTGCGGCTCAATCACGGCTCTTTTGGGAAGGGAAGCTCATTCGTGATCAGGTCTATGCTCACCACAATTCTCTTTGCAGTTTTCGGAGTAGCCTCGCTCGCCAGCCCTGCCTCAGCGGTGCCCCTCCTTCCCGCGGTGAGGCTTGCTGCACCGGCTGATCTCGTAACGAACGTGCGGATGGTCGCTCCAGGGCGCTGGATGATGGACCGAGGCACGCGCCATCACTTGTCCCGACGTCAGCGCCATCATCGGCGTACGTGGGGGAACCGTGCATCGGACCTGTGGGTTGGTGAGCCAACCTTGACTGGCTTCTGACTTGGGCTATCCCGTGGGAGACCCGTTAAAGCTGGCCGATGTCCATCGCTCGCCTGGCCCACTTGGACCAGACTCAGCGACGCTCACTGGCAGAAATCCGCCTCTTATTCGATGAGGGCGACATTAACGACCCGACTGGAAACAGAGTCGGCATTCACATCGCCCTCGACCCTGGTCCCATTCAGGAGTTCGAATTCTGCATGAATGCCTCGGAGTTTGCCGGTCAGGCGCAGGTCTTTGCTATCGAACCCTCCTCTAGCATTTACGAAACTGAATGCGACAACCTGCGCATCCTGGCCTTCACCCGCCAGGGTAGAGACGCGTCCGTTCAATGCATCGATTTTGCAGCCGTTTGTGACGTTGATCTCTAGGTTATTTCCATCGGGTTCTCCTTTGAACGTCGGGGGGCTGGAGAGGAATTCAATTTTTATATCCACCTTGGTGTCTTCGGGCATTGTGCTCTCCAAACGAACTTTATCCTACCGTGTAAAATTTGATAACTGCAAAACTAAGCAGAGATACGTGGCCGCGGCTTCCGAGATAGTGCCAAAGGTGGGAAGCAGGTGAACGGCCAGTCGCCAGAGGAGCCATCATCGCTCAAAGGAACTATGTGGCGGCTTGAAGCTACTCGGCTGCCGCAGCAGGCTCCTCATCAGATTTGCTGGCACTCTCATCGGCAACCATTCCCTCCTTCTTGCTCATGCTTCCGCTGCGGCTTTGACGCGAGCGCTTCTTGGTGGATGGCTTGTCCTCGGTCGCCGGCGCGGCTGGACTTGCTCCGCAAAAGTGGAGAGCTCTTTTCCTGAAGGAGGAGGGTTCCGATGGCAGACCGGAAGCAAACCTTTACCCCTGAGTTTCGTGCTGAGGCGGTGCGATTGGCGCAGACGAGCGGGCGGTCCCGCCGCGCGGTCGCCGCCGATCTCGGCGTCGGGCTCTCGACGCTGCGCAACTGGATCGACGGGCAGCGTGATCGCGAGATGGACGCGCCGCCAGCCGACCGTCAGGAGGACATGGCCGCCGAGCTCAAGCGCCTGCGCCGCGAGAACGAGGTACTCCGCCAGGAACGGGAGATCCTGAAGCGGGCCACGGCTTTTTTCGCCAAGGAGGGAAGTCGGTGAGGTTCCGCCTCATCGATGCGGCGAAGAAGGACTTCCCGGTCGCGCGCCTGTGCAAGGTTCTCGACGTCAGTCCGAGCGGCTACTTTGCCTGGAAGAACCGTCCGGCCTCGACGCGGCAGCGCGAGGATCTCGTGCTGCTCGCCCATGTCCGTTCAGCCTTCACGCTCTCGCACGAGACGTATGGCAGCCCCCGCATGACGCACGAACTACGCGAGCAGGGCCTGGCGGCAGGCCGTCGGCGCGTGGCCCGGCTGATGCGGGAGAACGGGCTCAAGGCCCGCCAGCCGCGCCGCTTCCGGCGCACGACGGACAGCGGCCACACCTTCCCGATCGCGCCCAACCACCTCGACCAGGACTTCACGGCGGCCGGGCCGGATCAGAAGTGGGGAAGCGACATCTCCTACATCTGGACGCGGGAGGGTTGGCTGTACCTGGCGGTGGTCCTCGACCTGTACTCCCGACGGGTCGTAGGCTGGGCGACGGGCGACCGGCTTCACAAGGAACTCGCGCTGACCGCACTCCGACGCGCGCTCGTCGTTCGGCAGCCAGGACCAGGTTTACTGCATCATTCCGACCGCGGCAGTCAGTATTGCTCGACTGAGTATCAGGCGGAACTACGAGGAAATGGTATCGTGATCTCGATGTCCGGCAAGGGGAATTGCTATGACAACGCGATGGTCGAGACGTTCTTCAAGACACTGAAGAGCGAGATGATCTGGCGCACCGCGTTCCAGACGCGAGCCGAGGCCATCGTCGCGCTGGCCCGTTACATCGATGGCTTCTACAATCCCCGACGCCGTCACTCGGCGCTCGGCTTCATCAGCCCCACCCAATTCGAGAGGGGCATCGCCCACCAAACAGCTCTCCACTAAACCGAAGCAAGTCCAGGCTGCACCGGGTTGCGGCTCCAGCGCCACCTTCTGGTGGCTGCTGTCCCAGCGGGCCAGAACACGGTCCCCCTCGTGCACCGCGTCGGCCAACATGGCGCGGGCAAGCTGCGTCTCCAGCTCCGTGCGTATCAGGCGCCGCAACTCGCGCGCACCAAACTCCGGACGGAACCCTGCCGCCGCAAGGTGGTCGACGAGGCTCTGGTCGGTGACGAGCTCGACGCCCTGCCCCTGTGCCGTGCGTCGGACACGCTGCAACTGCAGCTCGACGATCGAACGGATCTCGCTCTGCCCCAACGCGTGGAAGACGATGATCTCGTCGATGCGGTTGATGAACTCCGGCCGGAAGTGCCCCCGCAGCACGTCCATCAACTCGCGCTTGAGCCGCACCGGGTCTTCGGATTCCGTTCCCCGCAAGCGCAGGTTGCGCTGGATGATGTCGGCACCGAGGTTCGACGTCGCGATCAGCACGGTGTTGGTGAAGTCCACCACCCGGCCCTTCCCGTCTGTCAGCCGGCCGTCGTCGAACACCCGCAGCAGCGTGTTGTAAACGTCCGGGTGCGCCTTCTCGATCTCGTCGAGCAGCACCACCGCGTAGGGCCGCCGTCTCACGCGCTCGGTGAGCTGGCCACCCTCCTCGTAGCCAACGTAGCCCGGAGGCGCGCCGATCAGGCGCGAGACGGCGTGCCGCTCCATGTACTCGGACATGTCCAGCCGGATCAGCGCGTCCTCATCGCCGAACACCGTCTTGGCCAGAGCTTTGGCAAGCTCTGTCTTGCCCAAACCCGTCGGACCCAGGAACAGGAAGGTCGCGATCGGCCGCCGGCCCTCGCGCAAGCCCGCACGCGCGAGCCGGACAGCGTCGCTCACCGCCCTTACCGCTTCTTCCTGGCCGATGACGCGCTTGTGCAGCCGCTCCTCCATCGCGACCAACCGCTGGCGCTCCTCCGTGGTCAGCTCGCTGACCGGCACGCCGGTGAGCTTTGCGACGACCTGTGCCACCTGCTCGGTGGTGACCTCGGCCGATCCGGAGCCGCGCTCGCGCCGCCATCGCTCGGTCGCCTCGCCGAGCTCCTTATCCTTGGCCGCGTGCTGCGCCTGGATCTACTGCGCGCGGTCGAACTGCTTGCGCGAGGCCGCGTAGTCCTGCTCGCGCTTGAGCTGGCGCACCTCCGCCTCGAGCTCTTGGACATCGACCGGCCGCGCGGTCGCGGAGATCTTCATTCGCGCCGCCGCCTGGTCGATCAGGTCGATGGCCTTGTCGGGCAGGAAGCGTCAGGTGACGTAGCGGTCGGACAGCTCGGCGGCGGCAATCACCGCCTCGTCCGTGATGGTGGCCTTGTGGTGGCCCTCCAGCGTGTCGCGCAAACCGCGCAGGATCATGATGGTCTGCGCCACCGTGGGCTCCGGCACGAATACGGGCTGGAAGCGCCGCTCCAGGGCCGCATCCGTCTCGATATGCTTCTGGTACTCGTTGAGCGTGGTCGCGCCGATCAGGTTCAACTCGCCTCGGGCGAGCGCGGGCTTGAACACATTGGCGATGTCAAGGCCGCCCTCGCCGCCACCCTGGCCAGCACCCACGATGGTGTGGATCTCGTCGATGAACAGGATCAGGCTGTCCTGAGCGGCCTCGACCTCCTTCAGGATCTCCTGCACGCGCTCCTCGAACTCGCCGCGGTACTTGGATCCTGCCACCATGGAGTTGATCGAGAGCTCGACCAGACGCTTGTCGCGCAGGCTTTCCGGCACCTCGCCGGCGGCCATGCGCTGGGCAAGCCCCTCCACGATGGCGGTCTTGCCCACACCGGGCTCGCCGATGAGGACGGGATTGTTCTTCTTGCGCCGGGCGAGCACCTCGACCGTGGTCTCGATCTCGCGGGCGCGGCCGATCACCGGGTCGAGCTTGCCGTCACGGGCGAGCAGGGTGAGGTCGCGCGCGTACTTGTCGAGGTTGGGCGTGTTGGTAGGCGCGCTGACACGCCCCTCCTCCACCCCGCGCCCCACCACTTTGGTGACCTGCTGGCGGATGGCCTGCGGGGTCAGTCCGTAGCGGCGCAGCACGTCGGCGGCGATGCCCTCGCCCTCCTCAGCCAAGCCGATCAGCAGGTGCTCCGGGCCGACGTAGGAGTGGCCGAAATCGCGGGAGGCTTGATAGGCGCGCGACAGGGCGTCCTTCACCCGCGGCGAGACGCCGATCTGACCCGCGTTCTCATCCTTCTGCGCTCCCGCTGCGCTGCCCTCGGCCTCATCGAGCTGTCTGCGCCGGTCATCAGCCGCGACCTTGAACTGGCCGAAGATGGTGCGCACGATGTCGCTGTCGGCCAGCGCGTACAGGAGGTGCTCGGTGTCGACCTCGCGGCGGCTGAGATCATGGGCGCGCCGGGCGGCAGCCTGGAGGAGTTCCTCCGCGTGCGATGAGAGCCGCTCGGAAATGCCCCCGGTCGGGCGAGCGCGCGACCCACCCCCGCCGGAGCGGACGGGGATCGGTGTTCCGTCGTCCTCCCGTTCGTCGGCCTCTCCGATACAAGCGCCGCCGCGTCCGGTGAACGGTCGCCGACCGAAGAAGTCGCCGCCGAAGAAGTCGTCGAACAAGCTGCCGCTTCCGCCGCCAAACAGACTCTCCAGCGGAGAGCTGGAGTGACTCTGCTGGCGGGCGAGGCGGCGGTAGTCGACATCGCACAGCTCCATGGTGCGGCGCCGACCATCGCTGACGACCTGGGCGCGAACGGTTGCGGGCCGGACCCTGCATATATCGCAGGTGGCGTTTGCCATCCTGGCCTATCCCTCCTCAGCCGAGTGCCGTGGTCCGATTCAGAAGGTCAATGACTCGTAGTGTTCGCCGAACCTGTGTTGCCCGCCCTGCTGACATTCGATCCAGTCGAACCTGTCATAGAGGGATTGGCAGAATGAACTGCCTCAACCATATCGAAGCCTGAGGGGCCAATTGTCATAACGACAGGATCGCCGTTCTTTGATCTTGCTCTAACGACGAATGCCTCGTTCAGAACGCTCACGTCCGAAAAGCCGGCATTCTGAAGATCCTGCTTCAGCTTCTGTGCGGTAAGAAGGGATTTTTGCTGGCCCGCCGAGTTGACGCTCGACTGCTGGTTTGATTGAGCAGGCTGATTCGGTGTCTGGGCACCAGCAGCAAATGCAGGGCCGGCGCAAAGGACGCCAGTCATCACAATGGACGTTACGAAGCGATGCATTGTGCGCTCCATTATTTTTAGGACGGATGTTGAACGTTGCCTGAGCGCAGTCCGGCTCAGGATACAGACAAAAAACTACTTGCGTTCGGGCGAGTTCCAATCTCGGCAGTTTTGTCTGCATGAATTCGATTTAATGATTGATCTTACTGCGAAGGCGCCTTATAGGGCTGAATTGTTCGCGAGATGTACGAAGGCGTACTAGGTTTCAGATTTACAACGGCGAAAATCTCCTGAGACTGGTATAATTCTAAATTTTCCCGGCCGGGAACTTGGTAGCCGGCGATTACCTAGACGTTGGAGTTGCCTAATCCGAATCGGAGTACGTGCACACTGAATGGCCACGTTCAGTTTTGGCCTCGGTGCGGATCGTGCCAGACGGAAGGATTGATCAGGTTCGCTCCAGGGCCGACACTTGAGCCGTGACGAGCATCCGCTTCTGCGGTTTAAGCGCCGGAAGCGGTCAGGTCGCTTTCGGCCGGGAACTGCCGTACGGGAAAGCCGTCACGGCTGTATCAAGCGACTATCCGAAAGCCGGTGAACGTCGACGGACCAGGGCCGCCCGCCCACCGTTGGGTCGGCGGCCATGACTGGACGGGCCACCGCGCGGCAGCGGCTGTCGGATAGCCAGAGGATGAGAACCGCAACAAGCTTCTCGTCGCCGACTGCGCGCTGAGTTGCACGCGCCATTCGCGGCGCCACAGGCACGCTCGACGAAGGCGAGACTCCTGATTGCCTGACGCAGGTGAGGGACTCTGTCGCTTCTCGCTGGTTGGTCCAGGCACAAAAGTGCGTTCGTCGCCGTTGTGCCGTAGCCGAAGGGCCAAGCGTGAGCCCTCATGCCTCGGTGAATCATGGCGGACCAGCAGCGCATCCCACCGGTTCCGCGCGCCCAAGTCGATAAGGCCCCTCGGTGCTCTGGACAGTGTTCCTGGGCACCGTATTGCTCGGCCTCACCGCCTTTCCGAGGCGCTGCTCGACAACGATCACGTCTGGCGCGCTACCTGGGGATCTGAGATGACCGAGCGGGAGACGAATCCAGACGCGATCGCGCGCCGACCGAGCCACGCCGGCCGGCGCGTCCTCGTCACGGGGGCCGGCCGCGGCATCGGTCGGGCGATCGCGGAGGGGTTCGGACGGCGCGGGGCCCTGGTCGGCGTCGCCGACGTGAACCCGGACGAGGTGGCGGCGACGGTCGCGGCTATCGAGGCCGCGGGCGGGCGCGCCCTGCCGATGAAGTTCGACGTCGCCGACTACCCGGCGGCCGAGGCGGCACTGTCTGAGGCCGCCGCGCTGGGCGGACCGTTCGACACGGTGGTCAACAATGCCGGCGTCTCGCCTAAGCACGACGGAGCAGCCCACCGCGTCTGGGAGATGGATCCGGCCGAGTGGAACCGCGTCGTCGCGGTCAATCTGACGGGCGCATTCAACACCGTTCGGGCGCTGACGCCGGCGATGTGCGCGGCCGGGCGCGGCTGGATCGTCAACCTGTCCTCGGTGGCGGGAAAGACCTATTCGCCGATCGTCGCCTGTCACTACGCGGCCTCGAAGGCGGGGCTGATCGGCCTCACCAAGCACCTCGCGGCCGAACTCGGCCCGTTCGGCATCCGCGTCAACGCGATCGCCCCGGGCCGCATCGAGACCCCGATGGTCCGGGCGGTGGGCAGCGCCGTCAACGACGAACAGGTCCGCCTGACGCCGATGGCTCGTCTCGGCGCCCCCGAGGAGGTCGCCGACCTCGCCCTCTACCTGACCTCCGCCGAAGCCAGCTTCGTCACCGGCCAGACCGTTGACGTGGCCGGCGGCCTATACATGACGTGAGCTGGGACCGGTCAGGACGGGGTATGGAGGAGAGGACGGCCATGGACGTAGCGATCACCGTGGCGGGGATCACCGGACGAACCCGGGTCTACGGTATCCTGGCGGATCCGATCTACCACGTGAAGGCGCCCGAGGTGATGGGTCGGCTCTTCGCCCGTCATGGGGTGGACGGCGTCCTCGTCCCACTGCACGTGACCGCGGATGGCTTGGCCGCCGTGATGGACGGGCTCAGGCACCTGCGCAATTTCGGCGGGTTCATCGCCACGGTCCCGCACAAGACGACGATGACCGGCCTGTGCGATGCGCTCACCCGCGAGGCCGAGCAAATCGGGGCCGTCAACTGCGTCCGGCGCGAGGCGGACGGCCGTATGGTCGGCACGATGCTGGACGGCATCGGCTTCGTCGAGGCGCTGCGCGCCTCGGGACTGGAGCCCCACGGTCGGCGTGCGGCGCTCGCGGGTGCTGGCGGTGCGGCGAGCGCCATCGCCTTCGCGCTGGCGGAGGCGGGCGTCGCGCGCCTGACGATCCTGAACCGCACCGCCGAGCGCGCCCGGGCGCTGGTGGAGCGCCTGCGCGCCGCATACCCCACCCTCGCGGTCGCCGCCGAAGGAGTTCAGGTGGATCATGACCTGCTCGTTAACGGCACGTCCCTCGGCATGCGCCCGCAGGATGCCGCACCCTTCGATCTCGCCGCCCTCCACGCAGGCCAGTTCGTCGCCGAGGCGATCATGGATCCGGAGACGACGCCGCTGCTCGACGCGGCGCTGGCGGCTGGCTGCCGCATCCAGAAGGGCCTGCCGATGCTGGAGCGCCAGATCGCACTCATGGCCCGCCACATGGGCGCACTCTGAGGCCGGGTCTTGGGACGGATCGACACCGACGCCCTCGAAGCGGGCGACTTCGACTACGTGATCGTGGGCGGCGGGACGGCGGGCTGCGTCCTGGCCAACCGGCTGACCCAATCCGGGGCGCACCGGGTGTTGGTCCTCGAGGCGGGGGGACGAGCACGCAGTCCCTGGGTGTCCGTCCCGGCCGGCTTCAGCCGCCTGCTCCAGCACCCAGCCTACAATTGGCGCTTCCGGACCGAACCGGAGGAGGCGACCGGCGGCCGGGTGATCGCGGTACCGCGCGGGAAGGGCCTCGGCGGATCGACGCTGATCAACGGCATGATCTACGTCCGCGGGCAGCCGCAGGATTACGATGCCTGGGCGCAGGTCGGCTGCCGCGGCTGGGGCTTCGCGGACGTGCTGCCCTATTTCCGCAGGCTCGAGGATTACGACGGCCCGCCCGACCCGTTGCGCGCGCGCGGCGGCCCGCTGCCGCTCACCGAAGTCGCCGAGCGGCCGGCCATCGCGGAGGCCTTCATCGCCGCCGCGCAGGCGGCCGGACATCCGCGCAATCCCGACTACAACGCGGCGAGCCAGGACGGCTTCGGCTATTATCAGGTCAACCAGCGGCGCGGGCGGCGGATCAGCGCCGCCGACGCCTACCTGAGGCCGGCGCTGGGACGCGGGAACCTCGCCGTCGTGACAGACGCGCACGTCTTGCGGCTGACTTTCGACCAGGATCGGGCGAGCGGCGTAGCCGCGCAGGTCGGCGGGCGCGAGCGGCTCTTCCGCTGCCGCGGGGAGGTGATCCTCGCTGCCGGGGCGGCTCAGACCCCGCAGATCCTGGAATTGTCCGGCCTCGGTGATCCGGCGATCCTCGCCGGGCTCGGCGTAACGGTGCGGCGCGCGCTCCCGGGCGTTGGTGCCAACTACATGGACCATTACTGCACGCGCATGAACTGGCGCGTGCACCTGCCCGTGACGCTGAACGAGCAGACCCGCGGTTTCCGCCTCGGCGTCGCGGCGGCGCGCTACTTCGCCACCCGACGAGGCATCCTGTCGCTGGGGACCGGCCTCGCCCATGGCTTCGTGCGCACGCGACCGGGACTCGACGGGCCCGACGTGCAGTACTTCTTCATGCACGCGAGCTACGCCAACGCCGCCGAGCGCAAGCTCGACCGCCTGCCGGGCATGACGATCGGCGTCACGCAACTGCGGCCGGAATCGCGCGGCACGATCCACGCCGCCTCGCCTGACCCGCTGAAGCCCCCGGCCATCCGCCCGAACTTCCTCGCCACGGAGGAGGACCGACGCGCGATGGTCGACGGGATGAAGATCGCCCGGTCCATCGTCGAGCAAGCGCCCATGGATCGCTTCCGCGGCGCCGAGCTCAACCCGGGACCGGACTGCCGGACGGATGCCGACTGGCTCGACTTCGCCCGTCGCGACGGCCAGACGATCTACCATATCTGCGGCACCTGCCGCATGGGTGGCGATCCCGGTTCCGTCACTGATCCGAACCTGCGCGTGCGCGGGGTGACCGGCCTGCGCGTGGCGGACGCCTCGATCATGCCGCGCATCGTCTCCGGGAATACGCAGGCCGCGGTGTTCATGATTGCCGAGAAGGCTGCCGACCTGATCCGCGCCGATGCCTGAGGTGTGCTGCTCATCAAGTGCGCATTGCAAAATGGCCGCGCCGAGCGGGCCGGCGCCTGCTCGGCGCCGGGTTCGGCCTGCGGGGGACGGCCGTGCCATTCCGCGTCCTGCCAGTCACGGACCTGTTCAAGCTCAAGCTGAGCGGTATCGTAGGCTATGTCGTTGCACGATGATCCGGGTCGGCCTCGGCGGCTCCGCGGCCGTCCCGGTCCGGACTCATCTTCACTCGGCAACGTGCACCGAAGCGCATCTCAGGTCAGATGCACTCAGGCATCTGGACGGGAAAGGATCGACGTTATGCTCTACATGGTCCACATGCAGGTCGACATCCCCACCACCCTGCCGAAGGAGGAGGCGGATCGCCTGAAGGCCGAGGAGAAGGCCTACGCGCAGAAGCTGCAGCACGAGGGCAAGTGGCGCCACCTTTGGCGCATCGCCGGGCAGTACGCCAACTACAGCGTGTTCGACGTTGTCAGCAACGATGAGCTTCACGACATCCTGAGTTCGCTGCCGCTCTACCCGTACATGTCGGTGAGCGTCACGCCTCTGGCGCAACATCCATCCGCCATCGCAGCCAACTGACGAGTAAAGTCCCATGCCCTACATGATCGAGACGTTCGACAAGGCCGGCAGCCTGGACATCCGCAGAGCCAATCGTGCCGAGCATCTCGTCTACCTCGACCGGATCAAGGGCCAGCTCCTGGCCTGTGGCGCGAAGCTGAACGATGACGGAAGCGACGCGGGTGGCGGCCTGTACGTCGTCAATGTCGACACCCGTGCCGAGGCCGAGGCGCTCATCCAGGCGGACCCGTTCTACAAAGTGGGCCTCTTCGAGCGCGTCGAGATCAGGCGCTGGCGCAAGGCCTACCTCGACGGCCGAAGCTATCTTTGAGGGAGAAAACGGCTTTCGCCGGGAACGGCGGCGACCGGTGGCAGCGCCGCGCAGATGACGGCCTGTCGAAGCGGACTGGTCGATCACATTGCCGACGCACACGATCTCGAGCCGCGCGGCGCATCTGATGTACCGCGCAGCTGTTCTGCACCACAAGGTAACGTTGCTCGATCTCTTCGGCGAAGAGAGGTCCTTCACGAGCAATAAACAGGGGAGGATATGATGGGTTATCGTACCTTGGCGGCGGCCGCTGCATTCAGTGCCGCTTCCCTCACCATCGTGCCGGCATTCGCGCAATATGCTGATGGCGGCATCAAGATCGGCGTTCTGACCGATATGTCCGGCGGCTATTCGGACCTTGCTGGTCGAGGATCCGTGACAGCTGCGCAGCTCGCGGTGGAGGACTTTGGCCGCCCGATCAATGGCCGAAAGGTCGAGCTGATCTTTGCGGATCACCAGAACAAGGCGGACATCGCTTCGTCGATCGCGCGACGTTGGTTCGATACCGAGGGGGTCGACGCGATTTTCGATACGAACTCCTCAGTCGCGGGTCTAGCAGTGCGCGAGGTCGCGCGCAGCAAGGGGAAGATCGACATCAACTCCGGTGCCGGTTCCATGGCGCTGACCAACGCCGCCTGTTCCCCGACCGGCGCTCATTGGACATGGGACACCTACTCCCTCGCAGCCGGGACAGCTTCGGCTCTGGCAGATGATCCGAAGAACACATGGTTCTTCATCACGGCCGATTACACCTTCGGACATGATCTGGAGGCACAGGTCACCCGCGTCGTCAAGGCCAAGGGCGGCACGGTGCTCGGGTCGGTCAAGCACCCGTTCCCCAATCCCGACTTCTCGTCCTACCTGCTGCAGGCTCAAGCCTCCGGCGCGAAGATCATCGGCATGGCCAACGCCGGCGCCGATACGATCAACACTATCAAACAGGCGAGCGAGTTCGGGATCCTGCAGGGAGGGCAGACACTGGGCGGCCTCAATATCTTCCTGACCGACATCTATTCAGTCGGACTGCCAGCCGCTCAGGGTATGATCCTGACGACGGGCTTCTACTGGGACATGGATGAGCAGACCCGCGCCTTCGCGCGGCGCTTCGGCGAGCGGATGGGCGGCAGGATGCCGACCATGGTGCAAGCCGGAGACTATTCGGCAGTGCTTCACTTCCTTAAGGCAGCTGAAGCCGCCGGCACGGACGACGGCTTGCAGGTCATGGCTAAGATGCGCGAGCTGCCGATCCAAGATTTCTTCGCTCGAAACGCCAAGCTACGCAAAGACGGCCGCATGGTGCACGACATGTACCTCGCACAAGTGAAAGCACCAGCCGAATCGAAGGGGCCGTGGGATTTCTACAAGATCCTGAAGACCATTCCTGGCGAGCAAGCGTTCCAGCCACTCTCCGAAAGTACATGCAAGTTGGTGAAGGAGTGATACGCGCCTTCGAGATGCACCGCGCGGTGCGACAACTCATCGGTCGCGCCTGACGCGGCAACACGCCGGGCGCCCGCCCGGCAACAGCGCCTTCGCTCGAATCTTGTTGTGCGACTTCCTTGCGCGGCACAGGCTCGCGGTATCGACCGCGCTTCTCATCTCAGACGCATTTGCTGGAGGGGCGCCAGCCTCCTACTTGCTCACCAGCGCCGCGCCTGCCCTGGCGCACGGAATTGTGGGCTACCGCTTCTTCCCCGCCACCCTCGCGGTCGGTGATCCCTTCGTCGCAGACGAGCTCTCTCTGTCCACCTTTGCCATCTTCAGAAATGGCGACAGCGCCCGCGAGGTCGATCTCTCGTTCGACTATTCGAAACGATTCACCGAGTACCTCGGCGTCTCGTTCGGTGAGACGTGGACGCATCT
The DNA here is from genome assembly GCF_054611515.1 of Methylobacterium sp. CM6257. Taxonomy (NCBI): domain Bacteria; kingdom Pseudomonadati; phylum Pseudomonadota; class Alphaproteobacteria; order Hyphomicrobiales; family Methylobacteriaceae; genus Methylobacterium; species Methylobacterium sp. CM6257. Next base: position 1,630,418 of record NZ_CM137735.1, on the reverse strand, counting down.
GCACCCCGGCGGCAGCGGCTGGCAGAATCTTGAGACCATCTTCAGGTATCAGGCGATCACCGACCCCGAGCACGAGTTCATCCTCTCGGCAGGCTTGAGCGTTGAGTGGGGCGGGACCGGTGCCACCCGCATCCGGGCCGAGAGCTTCAACGTGTTCACGCCCACGATCTGGTTCGGCAAAGGCTTGGGCGATCTGCCCGACACCCTCTCCTGGGTCCGGCCCTTCGCCATCACCGGGCAGGTCGGGTACGCCATTCCCGGTTCGGGTCGCACGGTGACCTTCACCGGCATCGATCAGGACAGCGGGCTGGTCACCTTCGACACCGAACGCAACCCGCGCAACGTCGTCTGGGGGGCACCCTCCAGCACAGCCTGCCCTACCTCAAAACGAACGTCGTTGACCTCGATCTACCCGACTTCGTGAACCACCTGATCCCGCTGGTCGAGGCCACGTTCGTGACGCCCGCGAACAACAAATTCGCCCGCCTGCCCACCACCGGAACGATCAATCCCGGCGTGATCTGGGTCGGGCAGAAGGTGCAGTTCGACCTTGAGGCACTGATCCGGCGAACCGGCAGAGCGGACGGCACGTTGGCGTGCTCGGACAGGTACACTTCTACCTCGATGATATTTTCCCGACCACGCTTGGGCGGCCGATCTTTCAGGGGCACTCGGAGCAGCGCTCCTGCTGCTGCTGGCGGCCCTTGTTCGCCCGCCGAGCCCTGTGATCGCGCGGCCGGCGGCAGTGCTGCTGATCAGTGAGGGCTGGAGCGGGCATGCCGTGGCCTGGGGCATGCTCGGCTCCGTGAACCTCGCGCTGCACGCGCTCTGCGCCGCCCCTTGGCTCGGCGGATCGGTGCCTCTTTGGTTGGTCGTGCTCGCCGCTTATGGCGGCGGTTCCGATCTCCAGTCCCCTGAACGGGCACTACGCCGGTTCGCTACCGTCGGCACAGTCGCGGTGTGCGGCGTGGTCGCAACGGGCGCGGTCAACACGTGGTACATGCTCGGCGGGACGGTGAACTTCATCGACACCTTCGTGCGTGTCCTCGCGCTCAAGATCATACTCGTCATGGTCATGATCGGGCAGGCCGCGCTCACCCGCGACCGCTTTCTGCCGCGGCTACGCACAGCTCGCTCACGGACGAGCTTGCGACTCCTCATCGGCAGTGTCGCGGTGGAGCAACGTCTCGGCCTCTTGGTGCTGCTCGATGTGAGCGCGCTCGGCATGATGAACCCGCACGCCTGACGAGCGCGCGGAAACGGGAGGCAGTGCGCGAAGCGAGTCTTTGGCCTTCTTCAATCGCGGGCAGCCATCCTTCGATCTGAGGCTCCATGCGCGGCGTGCCGGCCGGGACCTCGACCACACTATGGATCTGATCGTTGAACCACGGTTCCGAATACGCGGCCGGGGCCGTACCCGAATACCGCGCGTTGGAGTCCCGCTCCCGGTGGTGCGCTTAATCTGAAGCGTCAGTTCGAACCGCCTTATCGCCCAATCCCGTCGCCCTCTTCCATGGACATGCGCGACTGATCCGCACCGCTCTGGGCGGCGTTCATAGCCTGCTCTGACCCTTGCTTCATCGCGCTCTGCGCGATGCCGCCAAGCTCGGTCGCCTGTGCCTGCACGGCAGCAAGTTGGCCGCGAGCAAACTCAGCCTGAAGCTGCATCGCCTCCTGTAGGCTCTTGGCCTGGGTCAGCTTCTGCGCGAAGTCCAGGGCCGCCCGCACATTCTGTTCGGCAGCTTGGAAGCTGTGAGATGCCATGTCCTGTGTGCTCGTTTCCGCTGTCTGAGCCGAGCTCTGAGTATTCGCAAATGTTTGACGCGCTGCACTGATGAAGCCGTCGAATGCCTGACGCGCTTGGTTGATTCCCTTCTCGGCAAGCTCTCGCATTGCGCTGGGTATCTCAAAATTCGGAGTGGTGTTCACGGGCTTCTCCTTCAAACATTTCCCACGGGACCGCGCCAACAAGCCAGCACCCGCTCCCTTGCTGAACATCTCGATGGGATATTGGTTCATGGCGGGCATGGACGGTGTGACTGATGGACCGCTGTCCTGAGTCGCCGCCTGAGGGCTCGCCTTCCTCTGTTGCTTGCCGGCACCACAGCCCTTCATTCGTCCGTGCATAGCCGGAAATGACATGGCCAATTCTGCGCTGTAGCGGCAATTTTTTGCCGTTTGCACGGGCGAATCGCTCGATCCCGGCCCGCGCAACGCATCATAATGCTGAAGCGTTAGGCACCTCGGAAGTCAGCGGTCGTGAGGCTGCCGGAGGACACGTCCGTATGCTGTACCTGATGCGTGATGCCTACGACCAGATGCTCTCGCCCATGCGGGTGGCGGCAGAGATGGCCAGAACCGCCTGCGAGAACCCGTTCAGTCCGCTCTCCTACGCGCCCAACAGCCGGGCCGTCGCCGCGTCCTGTGAGTTGTTCGAGCGCGCCACGCGCTGTTATCCCAAGCCGGCCTTCAACCTGCCCGCCGCCGAACGCGTGGTCTGGGAGCGCCCGTTCTGCCGGGTGATCGCCTTCGGTGAGCCCTCCACCAAGCCGAAGCTGCTGCTGGTCGCCCCGCTCTCGGGCCATTACGCGACCCTGCTCCGTGGCACGGTGGCGGCCTTCCTCGACACGCATCAGGTGCTCATCACCGACTGGGCCGACGCCAAGAAGGTGCCGCTCTCGGCGGGACGCTTCGACCTTGACGATTACATCGACTACTGCATGGCGATGTTCGAGGCGCTCGGACCGGACCTGCACGTGATGGCCGTGTGCCAGCCCTCCGTGCCGGTGCTGGCCGCCATCGCCCGCATGGAAGCCGAGGATCACCCGCTGGTCCCCCGCTCGGCCGTGCTGGTCGGCGGTCCTATCGACACGCGCCGGTCGCCCACGGCGGTGAACAGGCTGCCGCAGGAGCGAAGCATCGCGTGGTTCGAGCGCCACTGCATCCACTCGGTTCCGTGGACCCATCAGGGGCACGGCCGTGAGGTCTATCCAGGCTTCCTCCAGTTGGCCGGCTTCATCAGCATGAACCTCGACCGGCACCAGACGGCGCACTGGGACATGTTCAACCACCTCGTCCAGGGCGACGGCGACTCGGCCGCCAAGCACCGGGAGTTCTACGACGAGTACCTGGCCGTGATGGACCTTGCGGCCGAGTACTACCTCCAGACGGTCGAGACGGTGTTCATCGAGCACCGCTTGCCCCGAGGTGAGATGCGCCACCGAGACAGGCCCGTGGACCTCAGCGCGATCCGGCGCTGTGCGCTGATGGCCATCGAGGGCGAGAAGGACGACATCACCGGTCTCGGCCAGACCCGAGCCGCACTCGACCTGACGCCCAATCTGCCGGCCGACAGGAAGGCTTACCACCTTCAGATCGGGGCGGGTCACTACGGCATCTTCAATGGCTCGCGTTTCCGCGCCGAGATCGTGCCGAAGATCGTCGCCTTCATGGAGGCGCAGGCCGAGACAGCAGTGGCTGCGCCGCCGATCAAGCTCGGCGGTGCAGCCCAAGCGACCGCCGAGTCTGACCTAGAGATACCGGCGGCGCTGATAGCTGAAGGCGCGCTCGCCTCCAGCGGGGCTGCTCCCGAGTTGCACGCGTAAGCTCAGGACGCATCCTCTGATTGCGCCAGATAAGGCGTGAGTGCGGTCACTGGACCGTGCCATTGCCTGTTGAGGCGAGCGTCGCCCGCTGCATTGATTCGGACGGGACTCGCGCCATGACCTTCCTGGCGCGCTGCTGTAGCTGCTCTACTCGCTTGTTCAGAGTGTCCCGCTGCCGCTGCCGCCGCTGTTCAAGTTGGTGCAGAACTCGGTCTCTCTCTTCGAGGGAGCCGGACCATCCTTCCAGGCGCTCGCAGTCGATTTGGTAGCTGAACTCGACATCAGCCAGCCCGGCCAAGGTGGCCTGGAGCAAACCAGTCAGATCGTCGAGGTCGGTTCCTCCTGCCTGCACTTCCGGCATCGGCTCAGCCCACTGATCGGCGGGAAGGTCAATCGGATCAGATCCGTTCAGGCTGGTGATCTTGAGAAGAATGTTGGACGCTGCGACCAGCGTGCCTGAGGCGTCGCGCAGCGGCGTCGGGTACGGCATGAACGGGATGCGTGTTCCATCCGGCTGCTCCAGAACAGCCTGCACACCACGCACCGGCCGCCCTTCCTTGATCGCCACAGCCATGGGGCACGCGTCGAGCGGGAGAAGTGTCCCTTCGGGCGTGTAGATGCGCCAGCTTCCGCACCAGCGCGTCTTGCCGAGATCGGGACGGTACCCCCACAATTCGGCTGCCGCATCGTTGTAGTAGGTCAGCCAGCCCTCCGCGTCTGTCGTGTAGACCGGGGACGTGAACTGCCTGAAGATTTCGGCGCGCGCCGGCTCGTAAACCCAGCCGCGATCTGGTCCGACGACTTCGAACTCATCATCGTCCGGAAACATGCTGCACTCCCTCGACGGACAGGCTACGAAATGCCCGTCCAAGCATTCCGGTCGCCCCCCTCTGTCGCGGGTGCCTGCAAGCCGATCTCGCCGCCATGATGGCAGCTTAAGCTTGTCGGTGACGCGAGCCGCGTCGCACTCCAGATCATCCAACGATATGAGATTGTGCCTCAGAGCTCCCGGGGGCGGTCGCTCCTCGACGCCATGACCGGATTACGCCAGCCTGGGCTCTCCCGCATCGCCTTGTACGGACGCCTCTTCGTTGCACAGAGGCGACGCACCTACAACCGCTCGATGACGAGAGACTGACGGTCAGCATCCCCGCTTACAGCGGCGGCTACCGAAGCTGGTTAACGCACCGCCAATTCGCAGAGAGTTTCGACCCGTCGCAGGCTCAGGTGTGATCGCGGATGAACGCCCTGAGAAGGCGGGCGACCTCCTCCGGCTGTTCCTGCTGCACCCAATGCCCGGCACCTTCAACGAGGTGAAAGTCGGTCATGTTCGCGCAGGCGCGGTTGCGCATTGCCTCAACCGCGCCCGGCGTCTGATAGACGCCCCAGTCGCTCTTACCCGAGATGAAGCAGGCCGGCACGTCGATGGTGCGGCCGGCGAAGGGGCGGAGGTCACCCACACATTCGGCATCCGTATAACGGCGGTAACCCTGCAAGCCGCCCTGAAAGCCAGTGCGCGCGTACTCCGTCACGTACACGTCCAGTTCGGCGTCTGTCAGCCACGCGCAGGACTTGATTTGATCCTCGGACGGCATCTCCGGGGCGACCGTCGCCGCCATGCCTTTGTCCCGGTCCATGATGTAGTAGGTCGGAAGCTGCGCGAGATCCTCAGCCGAGCGGGATTTCAGCGGATGAGGAGTGTTGTCCTTCCAGTCGGCACTCTTCGAATGATAGTATGCTTGGAGGAAGGCACGAAGTCCTTGAGGCGCGTGCAGCATGTCGTCGTTGGCCTCCCGCGTCCTGTACCAGCGCTGGTAGAACTTGCGCGGGCGTGGCAGGGCGGCCAACTGCGCATCGAGGGCATCGTCGCTTTGCGCTGGCGAGAGAGTGGGAGCGCCCCCGGCGTTGCATGGAAGGGCGGGCGGTCCCGCAAACGGCGCGCTCATCATAACGACCGAGCGGAAGACATCCGGTCTGATGAGCGCGCACCATGCCGCGGCGGGAGAGCCAGCATCGTGGCCGACCACACAGGCAACCTGTTTGCGTCCGAGGGTGGCAGCCAGAGCCAGGGTATCGGTGACGACGTTCAGGAAGCCGAAGGGATGCGTGCTCCCGTCGTAGGATGGGTCCCAACCGGTCGTCCGACCGTGACCCCGCTGGTCAGCGGCGACGACGTGAAATCCGGCCTGCGCCAGCGGCAGCATGATCTTGCGCCAACTGTAGGCGAGTTCCGGGAAGCCGTGCAGAAGCATCACGAGCGGCCGGTCGGCCGGCTCGAACCCGGCCTCCAGCACGTGAACGGTCAGGCCATTGATTCCCGGTAGGAGGCGCGACCGGATGCCCGCGGGGAGCGTTCCATTGCCGTATGATCCTAGCTTGGCACTCATGGCTGCATCCTCCGCCTGAACCACGGACTATACGGTCGTAAAGGTTGAGAGCAGACCTACAGCCGAAAGGATTGCGGCTCGACGCGACATGTACGATCCAGACGTGGACTGGGGTGCCTGATGAACGCGATGTCTCCCGCCGCTCATTGATAATGTTCTCCTGTGCTCACGCTTGGTCGCGGATACTTGCGCTGCAGGCCGACGATGTCACCACGTGTTCAAGCCTCGATTTGGGCTGCATCGAGAGTTCGCTGAGCAGGCCGACGAGATCGGGCCGCGACCTGCATAGCCAGTCCACGACCCAGGCGGCAACCAGATCGAACACTTAGCGGGCCGCACCCCTCGTCAACGCGTCGAGGCCGGACTGATGATCGCGCCTCTTGGGCCGGGGATGTCCTCGTCGGAGAACACCGCCAAGACGCTCGCGACGAGGAGGTGATGCACGGCATGATCGGTGACGGGGGCTGGACGATGGGTGGCATGGCCGTCTTTGGCCTGCTCTGTCTCGCCGCCCTGATCCTGGCGGTTGCTGCCCTGCTGAAGTACCTGCTGCCACGCTGAGGCAGCGCTTATCCATACGAGTAAATCGCCCTTTGACCGGAAGCGTGTCACCACCGGTGACGGAGACCGGAGCATTCTAAGATCTGCGCAACGAAGCCCTGGTCCTGATCTGCGCCTGAAGGGATTACGAACGGTTTCAGCGCCTCGAGCGTTCCTGGCGGTCGAACACGATGACGTGCCGGGAGGGTGCCATGCACACTTGGAGAGCCATGGATCGGGCCCCGCACGATGGGCGGTGGATCATCGCCATCAACCGTGACGAGCCAGACCAGCGCGCCATCATCCGCTGGGATCCCCACCACGCCGGCGATGCAGCGCCTTGGCACGTCGCCTCGTGCGAGCACAGCTACCGCACCGACGCGTTCACCCACTGGATGCAGTTCCCGGACTGCCCGCCGGTCGGGGACGGGAGCGCAGACAGGCAAGCCGAAGGAGATCACGATGGCGGCGGAAGCCTTGGCGGCCCCCTCCCTGCAGGTTGAGCCCTGCCCGGAGGACCGGTCGCGCTAGCGCTGGATCATCCACGATCAGGATTGCATCCTACGGCGATGCCTCTACTCGTTGCCAGATGAGCAAGCAGCGCTCAGCCGAGGAGAATCCGCTCTCCAGAAGATGACTGCTCTGTGGCGTGACGCGCAGTAAGCCTTAGCTCGACTTTGGCCAATCGGACGGGTCGTCGAGGATGTGAGGTGACGAAGCGGGTGTGACGGATAGGCTGGTGGCGTCCCCGCCAAGAGACACCGCCATGCTGGACCTGCCCACCCGCTTCGCCGGGATCATCCTGGCGTTCGCGCCGCTGTTCGTCCACCGCTCGTGGCGCCATGCTCAGCTTCTGCTGATCGGCGCGATCCTGACGCCGGGCCGCCGCACGGTGGCGAGTGTCCTGCGCATCATGGGCCGCGCGCAGGAGCGGCGGTTCGTGAACGCCCACCGCATCCTCAACCGGGCGGCGTGGTGCCCGCGCAGCGGCAGCCGCATTTTGCTCGGGTTCCTCGTCGACGCGTTCGCGCAACGCGGCCCCGTGGTCCTGGGACTGGACGACACGATTGAGCGCCGCCGCGGCAAGCGGATCGCCGCCAAGGGCATCTACCGTGATCCGGTTCGCTCCTCCGACAGCCACTTCGTCAAGGCGAGCGGGCTGCGCTGGATGAGCCTGATGTTGCTCGCCCCGATCCCCTGGGCGGGGCGCGTCTGGGCGCTGCCGTTCCTGACCGCGCTGGTGCCATCAGAGCGCGCCTGTCGCGACCGGGGCCGTCGGCACAAGCCGTTGCTCGACGTCGGACGCCAACTTGCCCTCCAGGCCCGCCGCTGGCTGCGCGCACGCGACCTCGTGGTGGTGGGCGACAGCGGCTTCTCGGCCTTGCTGTTCCTCGACGCGATGCGCCGCGCCCGCATCACGGCAATCACCCGCCTGCGGCTGGATGCTGCTCTCTACGATCCCGCCCCGCCGCGGCCACCCGGCACGATCGGGCGCCCGCGGACCAAAGGCGCTCGGCGGCCGACGCTCGCCGCGACCCTCGCGGCCAAGGACACGCGCTGGCACGCGGTCGTGGTGCCGGGCTGGTACGGGGCGGGCGAGCGCACGATCGAGATCGCCTCGGACACCGCGGTGTGGCGGCACGGCGGTCTGCCGGTCGTGCCGATCCGCTGGGTACTCATCCGCGATCCCAAGGCACGCTTCCCGCCCCAGGCCCTGCTCTGCACTGATCCGACGCGCGAGCCCACGCAGATCGTGGGGTGGTTCGTGCGGCGCTGGACCGTCGAGGTCACCTTCCAGGAAGTGCGCGCTCATCTCGGCGTCGAGACGCAGCGGCAGTGGTCCGACACGGCGATTGCCCGCACCACACCCTGCCTGCTCGCCCTGTTCTCGATCGTCACGCTGCTGGCCGCACGGCTCCCGGCCCGCCAACGGCGACGGATCGCGGCCGCCGCGTGGTACCCCAAACCGCGCCCGACCTTCGCCGATGCTCTGGCCGCCGTGCGCTGCGCGATCTGGCGCGAGCGGACTTTGGCAACATCACCGCGCCGACGCGCCCGAACAAAACCCCGCTTCCGTTTGCCCGCGCCCTGGGCCTATGCCCTCTGCCACGCCGCATGAATGGCCAAAGTCGAGCTTAGAGCGCCTAACAGAACGGGCACAGATCGGGCGGGCGTTGGCTCTGATGGCTCGTCCGCTTCGACCCGATGATCTCTGGACCGAGATCGCGCCGCTTCTGCCGCCACCCCGTCCGCGTCCGAAAAGTGGGCGCCGCCCGACTGAGAACCGGGCGGTGCTGACTGGCATTCTATTCGTGCTGCGCTCGGGGCTGCCCTGGGAAATGCTGCCGGCCGAGATGGACTGCGGCTGCGGGAAGAGTTGCTGGCGGCGGCTGCGCGGTTGGCAGGAGGCAGGCGTTTGCGCGCCTGCATCAGGTCCTGCTGGAGCGCTTGCACGCGGCCAGGCAGGTCGACTGGAGCCGGGCGAGCCTGGATAGCGCCTCTGTCCCGGCCAAAGGGGGGCTCTGCCACCGGAGCGAACCCGACGGACCGCGGCAAGCCGGGCACGAAGCGCCACCTCGTCACCGACGCGCGCGGCACGCCGCTTGGCCTCTGCCTGAGCGGGGCCAACCGGCACGACAGCGTGATGATGGCGACGCCGCTCGACGCCATCCCGTCCCTGCGCAACGGTCGGCGCGGACGTCCGCGCCGGCGACCCGACAAGCTGCACGCCGACAAAGCCTACGATGCTGAACTGCGCCGACACGAGTGCCGGGCGCGCGGGATCGTGCCGCGCATCGCCCGGCGCGGCATCGAGAGCAGCGAGAGGCTCGGCCGCCACCGCTGGGTCGTGGAACGGACGCATGCTGGGTTCAACCGCTCCCGCCGCCTGCCCATCCGCTACGAGCGGCGCAGCGACGTCTGCGAGGCCTTCACCAGCCTCGCCGCGAACCTCATTACCCTCAACCAGATCAGGCGGTTCTGCTAGGCGCTCTTAAATTTGGGGCGCTCAGCCGGGTGATCGCCTGATAGCGGTAGATGGCCTGCCGTTGCAGGGCATGTCGCCTGATCGGGCCCTCGCGGCGCTCAGTGGGAAAGCTGGGGAGTCCCGCAGACTGAACTTGTTGAGCGCCAGCGGGCGGAGGAGCGTCGAGGCGATTGCCTCGCCCTTCTGACACGGGTGCTACGCCAACTGGACCGCCCCGTCATAGGCGAAGGTCGTCACCGCAGGCTCGGCCGCCCCCGGCACCGCCATGCTCTCCCGCGTCAGCAGCCCCGAGGCGTCGTGCTCGTAGACAGTGCGCGTGCCGTCCGCCGCCAGCTTCTCCGTCGGACGCCCGGCACGGTCGTGCGCATAGGTCGTGCGCAGCCCGTCGAAGTCAGTCTCGGCCACCACCCGACCGGCCGCGTCGCGCTCGAACGTCCAGGCGCGACCGAGCTGGTTCTCCACCCGCTCCAGACGGTCCAGCCCGTCGTGGCCGAAGCGCATCACCCCGCCGAGCGGATCCTCCACCGCCACCACCCGCCCGAACCCGTCCCAGGCGAACCGGGTCAGTTCGCCCCGATAGTCGCGGATCCCCGACAGGCGCCCAGCCGCGTCGTAGGTGATGTCGGTGCGGTGCCCCAGCGGGTCGGTCACCGCGACGAGGTTGCCGCGTTCGTCGTAGCCGTAGACCCACGAGCGCCCGAGCGGGTCGAGCACGTGCTGCAGGTCGCAGCGCGCGCCGTCGGTGCCCACCAGGGTGATGCCGGTGCGCCGGCCGGCTTCGTCGTTGTCGAGGGCGAGGCTCAGGCCGTCCGGGTGGTCGATCCGCGGGATCAGCCCGCGCGGGTCGCGCGCGACCGTCATGCGGTTGCCGTTGCGGTCCTCGATCGCGGCCAGGCGCCGGACCCCGTCCGCCTGGCGGGTGAAGCGTCGGAACAGGCCGCCGTCCTTCAGCAGCAGGGTATCGAGGTCGGCAAACGACAGGGCGAGGTCCTTGTCGGCATCATTTTGCGCGCCCCAGGATGCAGCACTCGTGTCACGAGCCCTGGAATCACATTCCTGCGGTTATTCCGTTTGCCAACAATCTTCATCCAAGACAGACCATCACCCTCAATCGAGGCGGCGGACCCAGACGAGGGTTTCGGCCAAGCCGTCCAGCGGGTCGGGCACCTCAAGCCAGGGATGGCGGAAGGCCTCGAAGCGCAGGGGTGCGAGCGTGCGGGCGACGGTGCGGTAGTGTTCGGGAACCCTGCCGTGGTTGACGTCGCCCAGCTCCGGCTGCGGTCCGGCTTGGACGATCACGCCGCCGTCATAGTCGTGGATCGGGCAGGCCGGGCCGAGGCGCTGCTCCAGCGCGTCCCGCCCCCCGAGCTGCCGCACGAAGCCCGCGTCGAGGACGGTCAGCCAGTTGGTCGTCCGCAGGGCACGGTTGTCGGCCTTACTCACGATGCACCATACGCGGCTGTCGCTGTAGTCGAGGCCGGGGAAGCGCTTGATCAGCGGGAAGGCGACGAGGCCGCTGATGTGCCGGTCGTCTCCCTGGTTGAACAGGGTGCCGAGCCCGGCCGTGCCGTGCATGGGCTGGAGCAGCCCGCACCAGTGCCGGACCGTGTCGATCAGCGCCGGGTAGCCCTGCTGCGCCACCCACGAGGCCGGGATGTAGGCGTCGAGGAATGACACCGAGCCGGCCGGGAACCAGTCGTTGAGCGGCCGGCACGAGCCTCCGCAGTAGTAGAGCGACGGCTCGTCCTTCTCCTCGCCGCCCGGATAGCCGTAGAGGTGCGGCCCGAAAAAATTGATGTCGGGATCCTCGGTCTCGTCGAGGACGGGCCGGGTGGCGTTCTGCTCGTAGTGATCGAGGAACGAAGCGTCCTCGATCGGCGTCAGCCGCCCGGCGAGGATCTTCTGGTAGTGGGTCACGGCCTGGCCGAACAGGCCGTAGTAGTGGCGCACGACTTCCGTGAAGGCGAGGCGCTTCTCGGGCGTGTTGCCGTTGAGGAAGAACAGCGACACGACGAAGCCGAAGCGGACCTTGACAAAGCCGCGCGGGCTGAGCACCGCCAGCTTGTCGAGATCGCCGAGGTCCTTGAACGCGGCCAAGATGGTGTCGATTGCCTGTTCCGATGTGGTCATCGCACGTCACTCCCAAGATCTCATTGTGTTACGGCTACAGCGCCTCCGCCGAGGCCGAGGGCTGCCAGGGCTGCGGCCGCACCGGCTCCGCCCACGTAGAATGTCGCCGCCCCGGCCGCGACCACCGCCGCGGCACCGCCGGCGACCGCCCAATACGGATGCTTCTGGAAAAAGCTCTGCTCCTCCGGCTTTGCCGCTTCCTTCGGGACCGTAACAGGCTGTTTTTCGCCGTCATCGTCGGTGCAGACACAGTTTTCTTCAACGTCGATCGTCCGGAAGCGAGCGCCCAAATCGTTAGCCTGGTCGCTGTATCGATCAAATTGGCCTTCGCGAAAGCGATCGCCCTTGAACTTCATCTCGTAGACGGCCACCGGAGCCCCATCGACGAGGAGGGTGACATCGAGGCGGTTGCCCGACAGACCACGCCGGCGCGACGGCATCCCGTCCGCGGTCCGGCCGAATCCGCCGCCTGGACCGAAGGTCAGCTCCGGCCATAATCCGTTGTCGGCGTCGCGGATGTTGGTCGGGTCGGCCATGATGGCGCGCTCGACGCAAGTTTGACGCGCGGTACCCGCCTGCTTGCAGGTGCACGCATGGAAGCAGAGCCGGTCCATCACCGCCCGGTCGGCGCCCTGGACGGGGCCGGTGTAATACCCACCGGCCGACAGCGTGTTGCCCTTGTTGAGCAGCATCTTGTCGGTGAGGCGCGTGACCGGCCGGCCTTCCATGAACACGTTCGGCGACCAGGACAGCCAGGTCGCTTCGTGCAGATGCGTGCCGGACTTCACGCCGCCGGCCGAGCCCGGCTGGTCACCGGTCGACTTGGCGAAGCGCGATCCTTTGAGGCCGTTCATCGCCCCGCCATGCGAGAACACGGTCGTGGTGCCGCCGTCCAGGTCGCGCGCGAAGGCGACGTTGGTGTAGGGCACCGGCACGGGGTTCGGAGGCGTGAGGCAGACATCGGGCAGCGTCGAGCGCACGAACCCGTCGCTGTGCTTGTGGCACAGGGTCAGGCCGTTGACGGCGATCGTTTCCGTTGTCATCGCACGGCATCCGGCATCGGCGTGCGCGGACTTTCGAGGAGCGCAGCGCAGCAGCATCCGCTTGTGGGCGACGACGCCGACAGGAACGACACCTGGCGGAGCAGCGGAGGCCTTGTGGGCCGCGCGGGCTCGATCTCCGTGCGGCCGCGACGAACAGGCTGGGGGCCGAGCGCCAGCGCGGCCATGGTCAGCCCCGTGGCGGCCCCGAGATCACCGAGACACGTCGCGGGCGCCTCCGGATCGCCCGCAAAGCCGGCGAGCCTCGGCCCCGAGGCCGAGATGGCGAAGCCGAATTCCTCCGCTCTTCCGCGATCTCCGTTCAGATCGACGATCAATCGGCCGAGGGTCGACGTGTCCGGCAGGCAGGTCAATGCTTGCTGATACGCGGTGGCGAGACTCCGCCCACGGATGGCTTCAGGGGTGGACGAAGTCCGCGGTGTCTTCAGTGCGTTGAACCATCCGACCCCCTGAAGCCGGCCGAGCGGCCGCAGGAAACGGGCCAGTTTGTGTTCGCAGAGAAACAGCACGACCGCCCCTTCGCCCGGTATGAAGCCGTAGGGTGTGTGACGCGTCAGCAGTTGCTGCTGGACAGCGAGCCGGTCGAGCCGCGAAGGATGCAAGTGACTATCGACTGCAGCCACGAAGATGCCTCCGCTGCGGTTTTCCTCAATGTCCATGCAGCCAAGCTGGATCGCGTAAAGACTTTCGGCATGTTCTCCGTAAAAGATCCGCAAAGACGATACGCGATCGAGTGGATTTTTATCAGCCAGAGATGACAGCCCATGGGCGACTGGGTGGCCGCGCATCCACGGCGGAAGCACCAGAAGCAGCGGAAACCTCTTGATCGTCTGCAACAAAGAAATTTTACTCAGACAATCATCGTGTGCGCTGCGGAGCAATCCTTGCATGCGTCTCGAGTAATCGCGGACGTCGGCCAGCGGATAGACCCGTGCGACGGTTGGCGGTGAGCCGTCCGAGCTGACGGCGCCTAGATCTTTCACAAAACAGGTGTCGCCATTGACGTACGCCGCCATTGTGTCGGCGAAAGTGTGTCCCGCCGGGCAGGTGACGCCAACGGAATAGATAAATGCCCGTCGGATCGTCACCGCACAGCTCCTGCAATTTGCCGGAGGACGACCAGAGAGCGCTCCACCAGATGGTCGCCCTCCGGGCATGGGATGCAGGAGTTCCAGGTGATGTCGAAACGCTTGGTCGTTGCCTCGATGTGGATCGATATAATCCGGAACCGATGTGTTTCAGATCGCCGTCCGATCCAAGTCCGCGCCTCAAGGATGGCCTGCGGAATCCGGAATCTATAGTTACCTTCGCGATGCAGACCTTCGATGCAAACGATTTCGCCACCTTTGATTTCTGCGGGATAGACTTGATCCGGCGGTGCGGCTTGATGAAAAATATTTGAGAAATCGAGCGGCGGTAGCGGGGCCCGTCGTTTGGACCATTCATCATCGTAGGTACCGGTATGAACAAGCCGACTTGGCCAAGAAGGATGTACCGAGCCAAAACCGATAGGAGCAGGCATCGGGTGATCGGGATGAAACGGAGCGTTCGGATTTTCGATTTGAGGGAGATCGAATTCCGCTGCATCAGCCGCATCGGCGAGATGTTGCGACCAACCCTTTCCGATCGGATTGGACTCACAGATCGATTCCTCGGTTGCATAGGGGTCGCGACCACCCAGCGATAGGCGCCATGACAGAGGAACGGCCGAGACGGCAAGTCGATTGACAGTTTCCCATTTGCCGGCACGTTTTACGACACGGCGAGGGTAGACGGCGACGGCAGATTTACTTAAAACTCCAAAGGAAAATTTTACGACCTGTGTGTAAAATGGCCGCCGATCAACGGCGGTTGCTTCGCCTTCGATAATGATATCAGGCTTTGGGCGGAACGGACAAAAACTCGAATCGGCAAGCAGTTCATCGGCATCCGGTTCTGAGTAGTCAGGATGCAAGCTGATTGGCAATTGCGCCTCACTGATGGCGGCGAGTTCTTCAGATCTTGCTGAAAATCGACCGCGTACAGCTATACACCAGAATTCTCGGCCAATTTCATTTCGAACAAAATATCAGCCCGCCGAGAACGGAGTTCGATTGATGATCTCCCGCATGGTATTAATTCAATCCAATCACAGCGGCATCAAGTACTATCGATTCACTGGCGGATGTTGTGATACGAATTCCTTCGATCCTTAGAGTGCCGTCATCACGGATTGTGATTTTCGCGCTTCCAGCTCTGTTTTTTATTATCAATTGGCCTCTGTCTAAATCTATTTCAATGAAACTTGCCAGCTTCAGAAGCGATCTGATTTTCGTTATCTCGTTTATATCAAGATTAAATCTTGCGTGCTCAAGGGCGAAGTCCAAATCTTCACCATCAAAATCTTTCATCATTTCCGATCCTAATTATAATCGCGCTTAGAGACCGAATGGTGCTACGATTTTCCGGATTAATGCAGATAATTATTACTATAAATCTTGGACGCTTGCCTGTAGAAATTGAATCGATATCAAAAGTTGAAACCGATTGTTTTGCCTGAATGCTTGATCTTACCAGAGAAGTCGGTGGTCAGGGTCGTGCCGGTGAGCGTGACATGGCCGTCCTTGTCCAGGGTCAGCATCGCCTTGCCGACCTTGAGCTGGAATGTCTCGCCGACGTTGATCAGCATCTCCTTGCCGACATTGATCACGTGCTGCGCGCCGACCGTGACCTGCGCGTCCTGGCCCACCGTGACGGTCTGGTTCACCCCGACGACGGTGGTCTTCATCAGCCCGACCTCTTCCGACGAGGTCAGGCCCACCGTGCGGTTCATGGTCATCGCCACGCTGAGCTGCTTGTTCTGCGCGATCGTCTCGACGTGGTTGCCGCCGACATCGATCGCCTTGTTGCGCCCCACGCTCTCCGACTGGTCGCGGTCGACCCGCTTGCGCCGGTCGTGGCGCACCTTCACCCGCATGTCCCTCTCGGCGTGGACGAACACCTCCTCCTGACCCTGCGCGTCCTCGAAGCGCAGCTCGTTGAACCCCTCGCCCTTGTGGGTCTTCGACCGGATGGTCATCCGCGTCTTGTGCTCAGGCAGCGGGTACGGCACCGGCTCGCGCGCGTTGTAGGCCCGGCCCGTGATGATCGGCTGGTCGGGATCCCCCTCCAGGAAGTCCACGATCACGTGCTGGCCCACCCGCGGCAGCGCCATCTGGCCCCAGCTCGCCCCCGCCCAGCCCTGGCTCACCCGGATCCAGCACGAGGCCGTGTCGTCGGCCCGCCCCGACCGGTCCCAGGGGAAGCGCACCGTCACCCGCCCGAACGCGTCGCAGTGGATCTCCTCGCCCGCCGGACCCGTCACGATCGCCATCTGCGGGCCCTCCACCCGCGGCTTGGTCGGCGCATCCGGACGGTAGGGCGTGTCGTGCCGGATCACCCGGAAGCTCGTGGTCAGGTACGCGCCCCCGTCCCCGGCATCGCCCGCCACCGCCCCCGGCTGGCTGCCGGCGTGGCTGGCCGCCACCACCAGGAACCGCCGGTTCAGCGCAGGATCCGGGTGCGCGCTCAGCGCGAACCGGTGCCCCGGCACGAGCCGCGCGCACCGGCCCGCGCCCTCCCCGTGGCTCGCCTCGTCGCGCAAACCCTCCAGCCGGTAGCGCGTGAACGCCTTCCCCACCGCGTCCGCCTTGTAGCGCCCGGGGTAGTCGTACATCTCCAGCTGGCGCGTCAGACCGTTGAGCGCAGACGCCTGCGCGCGCGCCTCGAAGTCGTGCACGGGGTTGCGGAAGAAGTGGTCGCGCTGCACCACGTCCGAGGGCGCCACCACCTCCCGCCACGTGAACCGCCCGACATGCGGGCCCTTCACGCTCCCGCCCGGCAGCGCGTTGTACTCGATCGCCTCGGCGCCCGGCGCGTCCGGGGCGAGCCGGGTGGCGTCGGTGAGCACCAGCGTGTGGCCGCCCTCGGCGTGCTCGAAGTGGTAGGCGATGCCCTCCTCGGCCAAGAGCCGCTCCAGGAAGGCGAGGTGCGTCTCCCGGTACTGCACGCAGTACTCGCGCGTCCCGTGCGGCTCGGTCAGCGCGAGGCGAGAGGCGGTGACGCCATTCTCCTTCAGCACCGCCTCGACGATCTCGGGCACGCTCTTGTCCTGGAAGATCCGGCAATCCGAGCCGAAGCGCAGGCGGTGCAGCGCCGGCATCACCAGGACGGAGTAGCGCGTGTGGTGCGCGCCCCTGTCGCCGCGCTCGGCCAGGGCGACGACGCCGTGGACGTGGCGGGGCGGGCCGTAGCGGTCGAGCACGGTCAGCCGGGCGGGCTTGTCGAGCAGGGCGGTCAGCTCCAGGCCCGGGTCAGGCGAGGCCAGCGCGATCTCGGCGCGGGTCAGCGTCGAGATCGCCTCCTCCAGGCGGAAGCCCGTGGCCGTGAGCTCGGCGTCGGGCAGGCCCTCGGCCTTGAACGCGAGGGTGAAATCGTGCTCGAGCGCGCTCAGCGGCTGGGTGATCTCGGCGGGCAGGGCGATCATCGGGGAGCCTCGAAGGCGGCGGGCCGGCGTTGGTCGGTGGTGGTGGTCGGTCTGGCGTGGTCGGTCGGCTCAGGGGGTGCCGCCCGGGACGTGGAGGACGAAGCGGTGCAGCCAGAAGGCGGCCAGCCCCGCGCCCAGGATCAGCCCGAGCCAGGAGCGCGGCCGGCCGAAGCCGGCCAGGCCGATCAGGCCGAGCACCGGGCCGAGGGTGAGCGTGGCCAGCCGGCTGGGAACGCCCGGGCGGCCGGCTCAAGGCTCGCACCGCGACGGCCCCGCCGCTCAGGCCTTTGGGCTCAGGCCTTGGGCCTGCGCCAGTCGTCGGCGCCGGAGGTGCTGGCGACCGTGTGCTCCCACTCGATCCGGCGGTAGGACAGGGAGACCGCGATCAGCTGGGTGAAGTCGGCGTTGCGCGCGTCCTGGCAGTGCGGCAGCTGGGCGTCGATGTCGATGATGGTCGCGTCGATCAGCCGTGTGGTGAAGAAGTGCTCCTGCTTGCCGGCCGAGCTGGTGCGGAACCACTTGACCTCGACCTTGGTCAGCATCTCGCCCGAGGTGAGCGCGTTGTAGAGCAGCGGCGTGGCCTTGTTCAGCGGCGCGGTGAACTTGAACGGCAGGTGGACGCGCTGGCCCGAGGGCTGGCCGGACTGGGGGTCGCGCGGGATGGTGACGCGGTGGTCGATGGCCTGGACGAGGATCTCGTTCTCGTGACCCTCCTGCCAGATGTTGCCCACGGAGGCTTCGGTGAAGGCGCCCTGGGTGATGTTGCCCTGGGTCGAGCCCTCGATCGCGATATAGGCGGGTGTCGGCATGGTCTCTCCCGGTGCGGCCGGCCCGGGTCGATCGCGTGATCATCCGGGTTGAGGGCGGGAGGATCCCGCCGGCTGCGGCCGTGCACGGGATCCTATGGCAGTGTTCGTGCCAGACTGTGCTTGGACGCGCGAGTTGTGTGCTTGGCTTTGCAAGCGCATGATCTTGCGAGCGGATCGCTTCAACTTGCTGCTTCGGCGCTCTTCTACTTCGACCACGGGTAGAGAGATTTGGCCAAAAATGGCCGAGGGCTTGGCCAAAAATGGCTGAGCTTCTTGAGTGGGGCAAACATCTGGCAGGACACAGGAAATCGGCTCGGTTCGAACTGGTCCAGATCAAGGAAACGGCTAAGTCATTGGGAACACTGGAGCAGGAGGTTTGGCCAAAAATGGCCGAACCGTCCGGGCGGCTGGTACGGCCGGCAGCCCTGCAGGCGGCCCTGCATGCGCCGTACAGGTTGTTGGTCGGGTGGAAGGCTTACAGTGCCGGTTGCCCGCCCGGCGAAGGCCCACACAGGCCATGGCCGCCGACGCGCCGCGCCCTGTTCCGTAAGCCGACGCACGGCGAATTCGAGAACGAATGTCTCGGCTATTGTGGGGCGCAGGACACCTTTCACGTGGGCACGATGAAGGGGGTCGGGCGGATCTACCAGCAGACCTTCATCGACACCTAGACGGTCATTCAGATCCTGGTAGCAGTGCACGATGACGTTGACCGGCGTGGCCAAGCCCTTCGTCGCCGTCAGCTCTTGCAGCAGCCGCGCCTCCACCTGCTCCCAAGGCTCGTAGCCCTCGGCAAACGCCTCGCCGTCGACCACCACCAGCAGGTCGTAGTCCGAACGGTAGCCGCTGGCGTGATCCTCGACACAGGCGGCGCGTGCGTAGGAGCCGAACAGGATCGGATTCAGGATCCGCCCGCCCCGGCGCTTCTCCGACAACTTGCCAGCCTGCGCTGACTGGAAGGCCGCAAACAGGATCCGCGCTACGCGGCCCAGCTCGCGCTGCTTGCGCTCGGGCAGATGGGCGAGGCGATCGGAGAGCTGCATCAGTTGCCACCGAGAAGAGAGCGTCGTTTTTGGGCCGATCGGACGCGCCTCACAGGGACAGTCCCCGCTCTCGGCCGAGCCGCAGCTCGCGACGCTGGACCAGCTCCTCGCCGAGCTTCGCCCGGCGCGCCAGCCGGGGGGCGAGGATGCCAGCGCCGTTCATCACATAGCGCAGCTCCGGGGTGACCGTGCCGTGGCCGGGCGGCCGCTACGGCTCCAGCTTATGCCCGATTGCGCCGTTGCGCCCGAACCGCTCCCCCGCCGCCTTCGCGAACGCCTCGATCTTCGGCCAGAGCGCGGGATCGGCGACCGCCCGCGCCACAGCTGCATCCTGCGTGCCAGGTTTGGCCTTTGCCACGGCGCCGATTGCCTCCTCTGCAGCGCACTGAGACCCGGCAGGGCGATACGCAACTGCTGACGATACTCCAGCGCGTCGCGGCGCGCTGCGGCAAGCTGCGCCTCGTGGCCCGCCTTCAGCTCGCCGGCCTCCCTGCGCGCCACCGGCGGTATCCGCAGGGCCCAGTCGCGCTGCTGCTTGGCTGTCCTGGAGGCGAGTAGCCCGCTCCTGCCGGGCAAGCCGCCGAACCGCTCCAGCGCGGCGAACAGGGCTTCGGCGCGCAGGGCGAACAACGCCTCCGGCTGGTGCAGCTCGACCTGGATCGGTGCCAGCAGCGGCGCGGGATCCTGGACGATGCCGGCGATCGTCTGCGCCAGAGCCGCTCGCAGCCGGTCCAGCGTCTTCATCGCGGCCGCACGGGCGGTGATCACTACCCCCGGGCCGTCCTCACCCAGATGCACAGCCGCCAGGAAAGGCGTGGATGCCGGCCTCGCCTCGGATTGAACCTGCGCCTCCGGGTCGGCCGCCAGCGCCGCGCGTATCGTCGAACGCGTCCCGCGCCGCGTAAAGCCGCACCGCCTCCCGGTGCAGGGTCGTCGCCACGTAGGTCAGGTGCCGGTTCAGCGTCGTCGAGGCCAGCACGTGCGCCTGGCCGGTCCCCGCTTCTCCTATCCTGCCTTCGACGAGGCTCAGGTGATCGAGATCAGCTGATCTCACTCAGGTTCAAGCCGAGGGGCATCGCGTGTCAGCTCACGGACGAACATCTCGGCCTGACCGACGAGCAGGTTCAGATGAACCACGATTTCGCTCATCTGGCTGACCAACTCCGCTGTGAGCTTGGTGAGCTGGATCTTGGCACTCGGCTGCAAGCTCTGCAGACTCGCAATCTGGGCATTCAGCTCGGTCCGTCTCCGACGCAGCACCTTCAGGAGCGTCTCGATCCGCGCCGCTACCAGATCCGCGGTGAGCTCGTCCGTCCGTGCCACGACGGCGCTCTCATCCTCCTTGGAGCGCAGTGGGATGATCGTTCCGGTCATGGCAGCCTGGTTTTGCCTTCGGGAAAAACGGCTTAGGCCGTGACGCATTCCTCAGGCTGACCGGCGCTGGCGATGAACGGTCCAATGGCTGAGCTTTCCATCTCACCCGACCAGGCCGCTTTCCCGCAGTCGGGCACCAGGAGTGTGCATCGGAGCCCGAGCAAGTCTCAGGCGGCTCGGACGGTCGCGAGGAAGCGTGCCACCTCCGCACCAAGATGCTCGGACTGGCGCGACAGCTCGTCCGCCGCGCTGAGCACTTGAGCCGCGGCCGAGGACCTGCCGGCCGATCTCCTGGACCGACGAGCCCAGCTCCTCGGCGGCGGCCGCCACGGTCTGGACGTTGGCGGAGGCCTGCTCGGCGGCGGCCGCCACGGTGGTCGACTGGCTGGCTGTCTCGGTGGCGCTCGACGTCATGGTCTGGGCGGTGGCCTGGAGTTCGGTGGCCGAGGACGAGACCGTCCCGACGATGCTCCCGACCGCGCGCTCGAACTCGTCGGCGAGTTCCAGCATGGTGCGCTTGCGCTCGGCCGCCGCGGCCTCGTCGGCCAGGCGCTTGACCTCGGCCTCCGCGGCGGCCTTGCGGGCCACCATCGCCTTGATGCCCTCGACCGCCTTGCCGACCGCCCCGACCTCGTCCCGGCGGGCCGCCTCCTTGATCTCGGCGTCGATCTCCCCCTGCGCCATGCGCTGCAGGACCGCGACCAAGCGACCGAGCGGATGGGTGATGCCGACGGTGGCGATGAACACGGCCGCAAGCAGGCCCGCCATCATCCCGAGGGCGCTGAAAATCATCAGGCTGTAGCGCGTCGCGCTGGTCTGGTCCGTCAGGTCATCCGACCCCTCGTCCACGAAGGCCGTGATGTCGTCGGCGAACTTATTGCCGTATTTTGAAGCCCGCGGCCTGTTCCTCTGCGAACCGCGCCCCCATGCGCGTGATGCTTGGCGTGGCGGCGGTGCCGCTCGTGACGGGGTCGGCAGCAGAGTGGTGATCTGGCTGTTCGCGTGAGGCGAGCATGATGACGAGCGCCGATGCCAAAGCCTTTGCCCGCCTGCACCATGTGGGCCAGGTGGATGAGATCGGGCAGCCTGTCTTCGAGCATTTGGAACGGGTCGCGTTCGCTGCCGAACTCCGTGCCCAGCACGCTCAAGACACGGGTCTGCCGGCGGTGCCCGACGAGATCACGCAGGCGGCCTGGCTGCACGATGTCATCGCGAACACCTCGGTGACTGCGGGCGAGCTGCGCACCGCCGGCTTCGCCGAGCCAGTGATCAGGATGGTGGCGTTGCTGACGAAGCCGAAAGGCCAGGAGACCGATGAGGCGTGCATCGCCAAGCTGACTGCGAGCGGCAATCTGGGGGCCATACTGATCAAGCTGTCCGTGATCGAGGACGCGGTAAGCCCGGGCCAGCCATTGGATCCGGCGGCCACGCGTCTGGCGTACGCGGCCGCCGCAAGGGCGCGTCTGCGCAAGGCGGCCGAGGCCCTCGGCTATTCCGGGCCGTGAGATCCACCAGCCGGGCGGGATGCTTACTGACGCCCGGTCCGCAAACATCCATCCCGATGGCGAAGCAGGCCGCCGCGGTCACCTGGCTTGAGTGCCCGCTCCCCTGACATTCCAGGCCTTATTGGCGTCGGCTCGAGCGTCCTATTCGGTCCACCCATGAGGCCCTCAAGAGTATCGTGCTGAACGCGGGTCTCGCGATCCTGCCGTATTTCCTGGCGCGCACTTGCCCGGACCTCGTATCCGTCCTGCCCGAGGACGTGCGCCTCGTCCGAGCCTATTGGCTCATCGCTCACGCGGATACCCAAGACCACCCGCGGGTCCGCGTGGTCTCGGACTTCCTGACCCGGCAGGCCGAGGCTGCCGGCGACGCCTTCTGGCTGAGAGAGCCCTGATCGTCACCCCGCCCGGCTCGCGGTCTCCACGTCGAGCAGCCAGCGGCGGAAGGCCTGGATTCTCTCCAACGCCCCGTCCCGCTCGCGGTAGCAGATGAAGTGAAGGTCCCGGTACAAGTTCTCCACCCGGTCGGCCCCCAGCCGTACGAGCTGCCCGGCTCCGAGTTCGTCATGTGCGAACCGCAGGGTCTCCAGCGCAACCCCGAGCCCCTGGACCGCGGCCGAGATCACGAGCGAGCCCCGGTCGAAGGCGGCCCCCGCCGCCGCTGCCGGCATCGACAGGCCGTTGCGGGCGAACCACTCCGGCCACCGCACTGGGCTGACGGAGGATTCGAGCCGGGTGAAGCGCTCGACCGTATCCGGCCCGACCGGCCCGATCGCCCGGGCGACCTCCGGCGTGCAGAGGGCAGCGATCTCCTCCGGCCCGAGGGATTCCACGGTCAGGCCCGCCCCGCGCGGAGGCCGGCCGTAGGCGATCAGGATGTCGATCTCCTCGTGCCGGCCGAGATCCACCGGGTCGGCGCTGGTGGAGAGGCGAATGGCGATGCTGGGGTGCGCTTCCACGAAGACGGGTAGCCGCGGGCCGAGCCACTTCGCGGCGAAGCTCGGCGTGCAGTGGACGGCGAGCGACGAGGGCGGCGGCGGGCTCAGCTCCGTGCAGGCCGCCTCGATGGCGTCGAAGGCATCCGTGAGCCCGGCTAACAGGCGCTGGCCGTCGGTGGTGAGCGTCACCTGGCGGTTCGTCCGCCGGAACAAAGGCCGCCCGAACCAGCGCTCCAGCGCCCGGATCTGATGGCTCACCGCGGAGGGTGTCAGGTGCAGCTCCTCGCTCGCCCGCGCAAAGCTGCCGAGCCGGGCTGCCGCCTCGAAGGCCCGCAGAGCGGAAAAGCTCGGGATCCGGCGCATACGGCAATCCATGAATTGAATTCACGAAAAGAGTGAAAAATCGTCGTTTGTCAACGAATCGACGAGAAACGATAGTGCCGGCCGCACCGCGAAGACGGCTGCGAACTATAAGCTATAGAGAGACGTTGCGATGGCGCAGGGGGTCATGACCCTCGTCGAGCCAGCATCGACGAGATGACGCGGATCTACCGCAAGGTTACGCGGCGCCTCGTGCCGTTCCTGTTCACCTGCTACGTCGCGGCCTACCTCGACCGCGTCAATGTCGGCTTCGCCAAGCTGCAGATGCTCAGCGACCTGCAGTTCAGCGAGACGGTCTACCGACTCGGCGCCGGGATCTTCTTCATCGGCTACGTCCTGTTCGAGGTGCCGAGCAATATGATCCTCCACGAGGTCGGCGCCCAGGTCTGGATCGCCCGGGTCATGCTGAGCTGGGCCGTCATCTCGGCGGCCATGATGTTCGTGACCTCGCCGACCTGGTTCTACGTCCTGCGCTTCCTGCCGGGCCTCGCCGAGGCGGGCCTGTTCCCGGGCGTGATCCTGTACCTGACCTACTGGTACCCGTCCGAGCGCCGCGGCGGCATCATCGCGCCGTCCTTCGTGCTCGGCTTCTGCGTCCTCGCCTGCCTCGACGACGGCATCCAGAAGGCCAAGTGGCTGAGCGCCGACGAGAAGGCGCTGCTCTCCCGCAACGTCGCGGCCGACGGCGCCAACGTCACCGCCCACCGCTTCCGCGTCGGCTTCTGGCTGCCGACCCTGATCAAGGGCGCGGGCGTCTCCGACCCGCTGCAGATCGGCCTCCTGACGATGCTGCCCTACGGCGCCGCCGCGGTGGCCATGATCACGGTCGGGCGCCTGTCCGACGCGGCCCGGGAGCGGCGCTGGCACATCACCGTGCCGGGCCTCGTCGGGGTGGTGGGCTGGCTGGTCAGCATCCGGTTCAGCACGGACCTCGTCATCGCCGAGGCGGCGCTGACCGTGGCGACCATCGGCGTGCTCGTGACGCTCGCCCAGTTCTGGTGCCTGCCGACCGCCATTCCTGGCGGGGGCGGCCGCCGCCACCGGCATCGCGGTGATCAACTCGGTCGGCAACCTCGCGGGCTTCGTGAGCCCCTACCTGATCGGCTGGATCATCGACACCACGAAGTCCACGAGCCTCGGCGTCTACACCCTCGCCGCGTGCCTCGCCCTGGACAGCCTCCTGGCGCTGACGGTGCCCAAGCGCCTCGTGAGCCGCAGACGCCCCTCATCCCGTCCCCTCTCGCCCTACGAAAGGACACGCCATGCTCGACGATCATTCCCACGACGAGACCGCCGCCCTCGACCTGCCGAACGACGAGGCCGGCCGCAAGCGGACCTCGATCTACCAGCCCGAGCAGGCCGGCCTGATCTTCCCGGAGATCCCTAAATTCGCCAACCACGCCGAGGAGCGCGAGTACCGCAAGAAGCACCTCGTGGCCGCCTGCCGCGCCTTCGCGATGCATGGCTTCGACTACGGCTTCGCCGGGCACCTGACGATCCGTGACCCGGAGCGTCCGGAGCTGTACTGGACCAACCCGATGTGCGTGCACTTCTCGCAGGTGCGCATGTCGAATCTGATACTGGCCGATCACAAGGGCCGGGTCGTCGAGGGGCGCCATGCCATCAACCGGGCGGGCTTCGTCCTCCACGCCGCCGTGCACGACGAGTACCCGGAGGTGATGGCGATGTGCCACGCGCACACGACCTACGGGACCGCGTGGTGCGCTACCGGCCGCCCGCTCGACATGATCAGCCAGGACGCGGCGGCCTTCTACAACAGCCACGCGGTGATCGGCGCCTCCGCCGGGGCCGTGGCGGTGGAGGAGGAGAGCGGCCTCTCGGTGGCCCAGCAGATCGGCCGCAACCGCGGCGTGCTGCACCAGAACCACGGCCTGCTGACCTGCTCGCGCCACAGCATCGACGACGCGGCTTTCTGGTTCATCGCCCTGGAGCGGGCCTGCCAGCAGCAACTCCTGGTCGAGGCCAGCGGGATCAAGCCGCAGCTCCTCTCGGAGAAGACCGCCCGCTACAGCCGCGAGCACGTGGGCAGCGACTACATTGGCTGGCTGCACTTCCAGACGCTGTACAACCATATCGCCGAGACACAACCCGACATGTTTGCGTGAAAGCGAGGGGCCGGCTGCGAAGCCGGTCCTCCGCCGCTGACCGTATGAGTAGCCCCGTAGCGCGAAGCCGGTCAGGACGGTCTGGTGGCTGCGGTGCTGATCATGCTCCGCGGTCGCGCTGCCCTTCACGCGCTGCGCCAAGCGACCGATCCTGTGTTTTCGATGTCGAAGGCAGAACGGTGGCTTTCGGCCAGATCCGACTGACTGCTTTGCGCTCATTGCAGCGACTCAGCCGAGCTCGACACCGTTTTGGAGGCAGACGCTCCGGTCGAGAAACTCGCGGGTCTGGATTGCGCTGAATCCATACCTTCGAAGCCAGCCACGCGCACGCCTTCTATATTTCAGAAAGCGAAACTTTATCAGATGCCCCGGCCCCAAAATTGGTAGACACTGAGCTGTATAGGTTCAGCGACAACCATGGCCGGGTGCGGCCCCCGTCACGTTTCGCACATTTGCCGAAAGCCGGGACGACGGACAAAGTGGACCCGGCGGACATGCCGGCCTTCTGGGCCGGCATGCTTACCGGGGCGGTACTGCGCTACTTGTTCAGGTCCTGAGCCATCTTTAGGTGCTGCTCCAGGGTTGGCTCGGTCTTTCCAGCCCAAGTTTTGAGGTCTGGATTGTCGCCGCCCTTCGCGTAGCGCTGGAACAGGTCGACAGCATCCTTGTGCGCCTTCACCTGATCCTCGTGGTACTGCTTGTTGAAATCCGCTCCCTGCAGAGTCTTCAGCTTGTCGATCTTGCTCTGATGGGTGGAGTCCAGTGCAGCCGGGATCTCAGCCTTGACCTTGCCGCCCTGGACCATGCTCTTGAGCTCGCCGGACGTCTTCTGGTGGTCCGCAATCATCTGCTGCGCGAATTTCTTCGTCGCCTCATCGCCGCGCTCGACTGCGAGCTGGCTCGACTGCATCTCGAACATGTCGCTGATCGCCGCTTCCTTGACGAAGTCTGCCGTGCTCGGGCTGGCGCCCACGAGCGAGTTCAAACCTGACTTCTCAGTCACCGACTGAGCGTAGACGGGAGTGGCAAGCATGGCACAGGCAGCGACGAGAAACAGCTTCTTCATGGAACCCTCCATTAGTCCCGCGGCAACGCCTGAGGAGGCAGCAATGGTTCCACTGATCAATCTGCCTTGGCGTGGCGGCCGATGAGACTTCTGCCTCCTGCACCTGACCGTACCTTCGGAGCCGCGCGGTGGAAGGTCCGGAATGGGTAGGTCTGAGGCATTCAGCTGAGCCCCGCCGAATGGCCGCTTACCCACGACGAGGGGCCCGATGCGGACTGGGCGCAGCCGCGCCGAAGTCGCGCCGCTCTCGGTCGCCGTGGATCAAAACCGATCGATGCGCCGTTCCAAACAGCTACTTCCAAGGGCGGCGATGAGAAAACTCCATGAACGCAGCACCGGACGGTTCGGTCATCCAGCGCGACGCACCCCGGCCTGATCTCGTCGCCTTCGAGATCAAGGACAGGATCACGAAGCCGGACATCGAGTGGATGTCCTCCATCGCCGACGCAGCCATGAAGGCGCACAGCAAGATCGACATGCTGCTCATCATGTCGAACTATGAGGGCACGGATCTCGGCGCGAGGTTCGACGGCTATGCCAACGAGGTAATGGCCCGCTCGGTCGCGCGCATCCGCGCGTACGTCGTGGTCGGCGCACCGATGTTTGCCCGGGCTATGATCAAGCTGTCGGGGACGATCATGCCAGTGGAGACCAAGACCTTCGATTTGTCCGAGGAGGCTGCGGCATGGGCGTACCTCGCTGAGGCTGGACCGGCCGCGGCGAATTGAGGCCGCCCACCCTCTTGGCTGATCCGGTGCTCAAGATGATCCCTACGCGGCGAGACTGTCAGGAATTTCGTTTGGGGGTGGCCATAGTGGATCCGAAGGAGGATCCCGATGGCCCGACGCAAAGCCCCCCGCATCCCTGACGCGATCCTGGACCAGGTGCTGGCCGGTGCTGATCCGAAATCGGCGTTCGAGGCCGACGGCTTGCTGGACGAGCTGAAGAAGGCCCTGGCCGAGCGCGCCCTCAACGCCGAGATGGGCCACCATCCGGCGGGCGAGGACGCCGGCAACACGCGCAACGGCTACGGCCGCAAGATTGTGACCACCGAGACCGGCCGGATCGAGCTGGCGATCCCGCGCGACCGGCAGGCGACGACAAGCGCCGCGGCTTTCGCCGGGCCCACCAGCAGCGGCTGGATGTCGAAGTGGATTCGGTCGCGCGTGCCAGTCAGGGCCGTCGTCCATGAACTGCGCCCAGGCGCGGCACCGGGCCGCCGACGAGGTGCGCAGCGGGTAGAGGTTCACCGCGGTGAAGCCGCCGCAGCACCATGCCCGGGCGAAGTGAATCCAGCGGCGTACCGTCGGATCGTCTTGCCGGTGATCCGCGGTGCTCGGGTTGAGGCCGATGAAGCAGACGTGGCCGCCCACGCCCGACCAGGTGCGGGTGAGCGCGAAGCGGTTGGCGCCACAGCGGGACAGGTCGGTCGAGCGGGCGATCGTGTCGGCGAACGGCACGCCGCGTAGGTCGCGAGTGGCGTTGGCGGTCGCGCTCATGGCGTCCCCGCGATGTCGAGCGCGCCGGCCGGGGCTGGCAGCTGCCGGCGGATCAGAGGCTGCTGCAAGGATCGCGGTGCGTGACTGCCCGCACAGAGGCGCCCGCTGAGAAGCAGTATCCATAGCGAATGACGTGATCGCATCCAGGGAGACCCGCCATGTCCGTTCTGCACGTCGTCGCGACGGTATCGCTGCTGGTCCCTATCGCGTCGGCGCTGACGCTGGCGTCGTTGGCAAGTTTGGTGATGACGGCGACCGCACTGCAAATGGCGGCTGTCGCCTGCGTGCAGACGCGCTTGAGCGTCCACAGTGTGAGACCACGGTCGTTCTCACAATCATCGTGTCGGATGAGCCGACTCGCGCTCGCGCGCATCCACGCGCGATAGGCAAGAGCAGCATTCACGGCCGCACCTTCGCATCGCCGCCGAACAGATCCGCCTTCGCGTCCTTGGCGTTGGTCTTCGCGCTGAGCTTGCATGAGCGCGGTTTGGCGATCGGCGAGTTGCTGGGTCATCCGACCATACTCGACCCATCTGGGATCGGTGCGCTGCTGCTGGCGGACTTCGCACTCGGCGCAGTCGGCGAGTTCCGCAGCGGTGAAGGCGTCAAGCATGGGCTATCCCCCTCGCACGGAGGGAGGTGGAACGCGCGAAGCCGCTGATCACTTCCTTTCGAGTGGAGCGGACGGCGAACGCGCCGTCCACGGACGGCTGGTCGCCACGCCATGGCTCTGGTCGTCTGCCGCCTCCACAAGAAGAGTGGGAGAACGCGATGACTGGCGGCAAGGACGACGGCACGGCGCCATCTTTGGATGAGGTTGCTGAGCGCGAGGAGGCCAGCAGGAGGCGGATGATCGAGGACGGCGGCCCGCGGCGGCAGCCTCCGGACAGAAAGTCCTCGGCCCAGGATCGACCGAACGGCGAAGTCCCTGAATAGGAAGTGCCCGGCCTCATCGACGCGATGAAGGGAAAGCAGGTCCTCAGACGCAGGCGTCTCCCATGGCGCGGGCGTCGCGGTCGGGCCTCGGCTGCGGAATCGGTTCGTAGGGCTTAAACCACTCTCCACCGGGGTCCGCGAAAGCCTCGCGCTCCGGGCCGCAGCGATCCGCAGGGATGACGCCTTCGTTCACGTCCTGGTACACGGGATCACCGCTCTTGAGCGCTCGCCCGCCGGCGACGCAATGGTCGCGCGTGATGGTGCTGGACCCGGCCCTGCTGCTACTCTGTGAGTTCGGTGGCGGGGTGAGGAGTGCGTGTACCCCGTCCGGAAAGGATCGCTTCCCAGCAGCCGGAGAGGGTCCATGGAACGTAAGACGAAGACGCTGGCCGAGTTGGAGGAGATGCTCCTCGCAGGCCTTCGCGAACTGCCGAATGGAGAGCTCATCGAGGGTGTGAACATCGTGCCGCCGTCTCCCGACGAAGCGGCCCTCGGTGTCGGGGTGTTTTGGAACGAGACCGGAACGAACATGCGTCCGATCGTCAGTTATGCGATTACTTACAGTCGCATGCTGTTCCGTCGGTTTGATGTGAAAACGGAAGAGTAGCATCCGGCGACGAGCTCCATCTGCCCGGGCCGCTGCTCCCACGCGCCCGGCGTCTGCAGAGCGTCCCCGCTGTCGGTCATGCCGCGCGGCCAGCTCTGCGAGCGCCAGTCGTTCTGCGCGATGTCGATGCTGTCGATGGGGGCGAACGGCAAGGACTGGCCGCTGCACTTCATGCCGCAAAGCATGTGGATCCACGGCAGGTGCCGGTGCTCGCTGGCGAGCGCGTTCCAGCACGCGTCCAGCCAGTGACGCCAGAGGTCGGACATCACCTTGCGGGACTCAGCCGTCGAGCCGATGCAGACGCGGGGCCAATCCGAGCACAGGCGCAGCAGTCGGAGGAGCGGCTCGTCCATGTGCCAGACCGGTGCGCCGCGGTATCCGAATGGCCTTTCCCGCAGGAGCGCATCCTGCAGTTGCGAGCCGCCATCGATCACGTCGGGGATCACCGCCCAGGTGGTTGGGAATCCCAGCCAGCGATCGTATCACGCGTAGAAAGCTGGCCAGTCGGTGGCTCTACCGCGCTTCCAGAGGTTGAAGGCGCCATCGTCGAGCATCACGCTCTGGTCGATCTCGTGCAGGCGGGCGACCTGCTCGGGGCGGGCGTGACTGACGCAGAAGTGCCGGCGTGCTGGTAGAGCGCCGCCACGGGCGTGACTGGGGTGCCGTGATAGTGGATCACACTGCCCCCTCGCCGCTCGCCCCGAAGCCGTCGGAGGCGGCAACCCTGGCTCGATTGGTAGATTTGACAGCGCACTTTCTGGGGGACTGCCATACGTTGGAATTGGCCGCCCCAATTGACCGATGATGTGGCAGTAGAGGCCTATATTTGCCTAACTTTACAGCGGCAATCTGCCGGTATATAGACGTGGCGGTCTGGGGAGCGTGTTTTGCAAGGGACACGCTATGACTGATATGATGCCGATCGCGGATGAAGCCGCGACACGCCTGGCTTTTAGCCTCATGCGAAACGCGTATATTGACCTCGCGCATACGCTGCGGAGCCTCGACGAGGACGCCGCGCGCGAGTTGCTGCAAACGGTAGAGTGTCGGATTGAATACAGGCTCGGTTCGTCGGCGCAGTACGCTCCGGACGAGACCCCGCAGGAGACTGTGCTCGCCATCGCTGCCGGACGTGTCCGGAGCGTGCTCCGCGAAGCACTGGAGAACTGAGGCCTTCGCCGGGCCAAGCGGGCACGTGAGGCAGTCCTCGCCCGCTTAGCCGAACTCTGCCGGTCGCTGTAGTTCGGCTCGCGCATCACGCCACCGCCTCGCACACGAACCGGCCATCTGCCCGCGCATCCGCACGCGGCCGGCAGCATCAGCACGTCGTCTTCGTCGTCGCCGGCCATGCCATCGCCGAATTCGATGTCGCTGGCCCGGGTGTCGTGGCACCGCAGATCTGGGCAGTTACCGTCGTCGACGGCCACGCGATCTACGGCGGCACGCCGTCCGACCGGAGCGTGGTGCGCTGCAGGCCCCGGGAGACATCTTCACGGCCTGCCAGGGCTGCGACCACACCCTGGCGGCCTACCGATCCAAGTTCGCCAATGAGACCAACTTCCGCGGCTTTCCGCGCGTGCCTACACCCGAGGTTGCGTTCGAGCGCAAGGAATCTGAAGCTTCGTACCGACCGTCATCGGCCCTTCTCAGACCTTCGGAAGGTCCGGCCGGAGGTTCGATCGCCTTCGAATGACCGAAGGTGGCCAGAAGCGGCCCGTCCGCTTCTGAGCGGGCAAGGCGGTGAAGCGGACATTCTGCGCGGCTCAGATGAATGCCTCAAAGTGGCCCCTTCCGGGCTTTTCACACGAAGCTTCTGAGATCTTTTTCAGCGCCAGTAACGGACATGGGCCAGCGGTCCCGGTGTCAGGGTACTCTGGACTAGAGTCGAGGACGGCTGGGGGCTGGCCATGGCATCGAGGAGCTATCGCGTGTTGCCGCTCCCGACCGATCCTAGGCGATCCAGGTGCCATGCTCATCGCCGATGCCGTGCCACGCCTTGTCCAGCACGTCGCGGCGGTACTCGGCGTCCCCGGTATCCTCGACCATGTTCGCGGCTTTGTGGTGGATCGCCCGCATCGTCTCGATGCTGCCGGTGAGCCGGTGGGCGTGCAGACCGAGGCGGAAGAGGCTGACGCGCAGCGCATAGGCGACCGGCTCGCAGACCAGTTCGCCCAACTCGGCGTTGGGATCATCGCAGAACGGGTCGAGGTGCGTTCCGGTCCATGCCGCTGGGCTGGTGGCGTCCAGCTGACGAAGCGCGGTCAGCACGGCGTCGAGCGCCCCGACGATCTGGGACAGCGGCCCCTCGGTCGGCAGGGCTGCCGCGGCTCGCTCGAGCTGAACGCGCCCCTGCTCACGCGACGTCGCCGCAGGAACGGGTCCAGCGTCCGCTGAGCGGATGTTCGTGCGGGCGTCACCGAATAGGGTGCGAAGATCGACCATGTGGGCGTCCTTTCAGGCGGCACGGGCGAGGGCAGCGTAGGCGGCCCGGATCTGACGCTTGTCATTGGGCGGCAATGCGTCGAGGACGCGGCGGGCGCCGCAACGCGGCCGAGTTGGTCTCGGCCTGGGCGAGGAGCCGGCAGAGGTGAGTGGCGCGGGCCGGCGAGGAAGCGGGCCGCCTGGGGGGAGAGCGCGGAGGCGGGCGCTCTGCTCGGCCGGGTCGAGGTCGGGCACGAATGGGCTCCAGCAGTCGGCAGCGGCCATCATCGCCCGAGCCTCTCGATTCGCTGGGGCGTCAGGGCTTTACGCCAGGCTGTTGATGCTCGGCACTACCTCTGTTGAGCCCGCCCAGCTTGGGGCGGCCTCCTTCGAGGCGCACCCCGCATGTCGCGCAGTGACTGAAGTTCACGCGGTACGCTACTGTTCGGTGTCAAGGTGCGGGCGCGCAGCCAGCCGCTCGCTTCGGCCCGTCTGCATTAGGACGTCTTGCGGACCCGACGAAGCAGAGCTTCGCCAATCGCGCGATGTGGGGCGCGATCCGCACAACTATCGTCCCCTCGTCCTGCCGGCGAGCCGGTAAGCGGTCGCGCAAATTCGATTCGGGGCGTCGCTTCCGGACCCGTGTCATCCGAGCCCGGCACCCCTCCAGCCCGGCCTAGAGCACCGCACCGCGACTTCAAGAATGGGCGGAACAGCCAAGCTCCGGTAAAGCCCCGGTGCAGGTGATTTGCAGCAGCAGAGGACCATGGCGGGAGCACAAGCAAGAACCGTTCACTGCCGGAGCACCCGGCGCAGCCCCGACTTGGAGATCCGCACGAACGGCGTCTCTAGGAGGCGGTCGGCGGCAGAACTCGTCGGACACGACGCTGCCGGACCGCCAGGGCGGCCGCTCACGGCCCACGAACTGATCCAGATGGCCCAAGCCGCGCGAAGGGCCCGGCCCCAGAGGGCCAGGGCAATCGTGCTTCCGGGCGCAGGTCAGGAGTAGGAATGTCGGATATCTTCGTGACGCATAGGTCGGATAGCGGCAGCCGCGAGCCGGCGTACCGGGCGGTCGTCGTCGATGCGCAGAACACGGTCGTCAGCGTCGATACCTTGCCGGCAACCCGGCTCGAAGAGGCTGCAGCACGCGCCCGGGAAATGGCTGCAACCTCGACCGTCTACCTCTGGGAAGGCGTGCGGTTCATACAGCGGTTTCAGCGGGCGGATCACTAGGAAGGCCGCCATTCCAACCGGGCTGGCTGCCGCCGCCCGGACATTTGGAAGCCCCCACACAGCGTCATGCGACCCGGCGAGCCGAGCCGGAGGGAAAGCCAGCAGCGGGTGCTTCGCTACCGTCATTGTGACCGCGGACCATCTCTCGACCCGGTCTGAAAGCGATACCGGACCTCTCCTCCGGTGAGACGGTCGTGCCAGTTCGCGCATTGCGCGCCCATCGCGGTGCACGGAACTTCGTGGAAATGGCGTCGAAGCCCCGCAGTTCGATCCGATCCCCGCCCGCAAGAACGCCTGCGATCCTGTCGAGCACCGCATCCGCGACGGTCTTGGCCTCTCGCAATCTGCCAAGCACCGACGGGGCTCGGATCGCAAACGGCCACGCTTTGACCACGATCCCGGTTAGCTTGGCTGTTTAGTGAAAGGTTAACCCTTGGGGAGGGCGTGACGATCCGAATCTGGCCTGCCGCATCTCATGGCTCAGCCGAGGCTGGCGAGTGCCGCCGCGAAGTCCTCCGCCCGCCAGGGTTTGGGAACGAAGGCCATGCCCTCCGGCAGTTCCTCCGGGCCGACGTAGCCGGAGGTGAGCACGACCTTGAGATCGAGCCGCAAATGCTGAGCGGCCTCGGCAAGCTCCAGCCCATCCGTGCCCGGCCTGCGCACATCCGTGAACAGGATCCGGATTTCCGGGTGGGTTTGAGGAACCTCCAAAGCTGCCGGGCCGTCGCAGGCAGCAAACACCTCACAGCATAGCTTTTTCATGATCTCGACGGCGTTGTGGCGAGCCGGGGTAAGAGTTTCTACCGCTAGGACGGCAGTCTTTTCGCTCTGCAATGCTCAGCCTCGGTAACGCACCAGCACTTTAGTCTTCACGATCAACGCACCAAGGCGATGAATGGCCGACAAACCCGACGATATCGTGCCCGACGCCCCCGTACCGGCAGATCCCGAGGCGGTGATCGCGCGCGGGCGTGAGCTGGCGGCGCAGGCCGATCGACTACGGCGCGCGGCGGATCGTCAGATCGAAGAGGTTCAGGCGACCATCGAAGAGGCTGAGAGCGTCCTGATGCACACGGCCCGCCTCCTTGAGGACGATGCAGGCCGATAAGGCCGCGGCAAAGGTTACAGAATCATCCGGCTCTGGGGCCTGTCCACCGGCCCGTCCTGGACGTGTCGGCTCTGGTCAGAAGCGCGCGGGTTCAACTCAGGTCAGCTCCGCCGAGCCCGCACCGATGCCGCTGCGAGCCCCGGCCGGCAACATCGCCACGCCGACATACCCCAGACCTACTGCCGTTCGACGCGGAGAGCCCAATAGGAGCTCGCCGTTCGGGCAGCCTTGCGGCCCTTCCGCTCGCGCCTAGCCATGGCGCCCGGCTGCCTCAGCCCGAAGGCCTCAGCGATGGCGGAGCGCTGCTCGGTGTAGCTCGGAGCAATCATCGGGTCGTCGGCGGGCAGGCTGTAGCGCGCCCGGTAGCTGCGCGGGTCGAGGCCGTTGGCACTCAGGTGGCACTTGAATGTCTTGTAGGTTCTCCCGTCGACGAAGCTGACGCTCCCATCGTCCCGGACCGACTTGCGGATTTGGGCCGCGCTCGGCTTCTCGACCTCGACGTGTGGGATCGCAGACACCGAACTGCCTGTGGTGGTAAGACCATTGCCCGCAGTTGAGCGCCGAGATGGTCCCGCACGGCCGGGGGCAGAATAGAAATATCTGAGGATTCGGTTTGGGTTAGGCTACCCGAGTCCTGTTTCAGGCCCACGAACACATCCATCAACTCAACCCCGCATGGGAGGGGAATTCGCCGCCCCCGTGCTCTGGCCCGACGCGCTGTCAGACACGTGGCGCCCCTTGCAACAAGCCCCTCCCGACACTTGCGACGGTGGCCCAGTGGCGCCTGTCCGCGGCCCTCGTCAGCATGTCATGTCGCAATGAGCCTGGCCGTACAGTGAACAAATAACTCCCTGGTTGATGGATCGTTTCGTGAACCACTCGCGTTGCGCGAGCCCACAAGGTGCCGCGGCTGAGGTGATGAGACGACCAGTGATCTTCAGCATCATCGACTGTGCAGATGGGCGGTTCGCGGTTCTGGCTATTTCGTCCTCCGGCTCGATCTACCGGCGAGGACCGCTACTAACTCTCGCCGACGCGGAGGCGTGTATCGAGGAATTGCGCGAACTGATGGAGGCCTGTGGCTTTCCGCTCGCACGCGAAGCTGGCGAGGTGTCAGGCCGGGGTGTTGGAAGGTAGTCTGAACAGCAACCCTGCAGACCTCGCGCCTGGCCCGCAGCATCGAGAGCTAGATGCCAAGCTTGGCTGCGATCTGCCTCTCAGGCCGTGGCGCTGCTTTCCAGCAGCGCCACGGCCTCGCGCTTCAACCCGGCCGTGAACGTCCGCCTTGATGTCCTCAACAGACACCTTTCCATTCCCGCAGGAGCGTGACAAAGGCGTCCACCCATTTAGAGGAGGATCAAAGCTCCCGAGACAAATCTTGGCTAGAAATAAGGATCGTAGCCGAACCGCGGCCCAAACCCGAAGCCAACAGGGCGGAAGGGCCGGAAGAATCCGGGCCCATAAGCAAACCGTGGCCGCATGGGCGGTCCATAGGCATAAGGCGGCGGACCATCATCGAACGCCTCGACAAATACCTCGCGCACGAGTGGCCGGGGGCGGTAGACCATCGGCCGCTCGACCACGACCTCACGAACGATGCGCCGCGTCCGGTAGACGGGGCGCTCTACAACAACCTGGCGCACAATCCGGCGCCTGCTAGAGACAGCGCGGTAGCGAAAAACCGGACGGCCTTTGTAGGTCCGGTGGCTGTAGCCGACAG
This sequence comes from Methylobacterium sp. CM6257, assembly GCF_054611515.1. Classification (NCBI taxonomy): domain Bacteria; kingdom Pseudomonadati; phylum Pseudomonadota; class Alphaproteobacteria; order Hyphomicrobiales; family Methylobacteriaceae; genus Methylobacterium; species Methylobacterium sp. CM6257. The sequence goes on along the minus strand of NZ_CM137735.1, from coordinate 1,594,439 downwards.
GCTCGTCGGCACTGGCTGGAGCGGTGCTCACCACCATCCCGGTACCAAGTGCCAACGCGCCAGCGAGGAAGTAGGCGATGGTCTTCATCTCAGCTCTCGACACTGCGCAGGGTCAAACCGATCGGACGCCTGCAGGAGACCGTACGCCCAAGCTTACGGCCGTGTCTATCGATGGGTTCCCTCCCGCTTCGCATCGAGCGCAATCCAAGCATCGCTGGATCCATTTTGGAGGTCGAGATTTCGCCTCGCCGTCAGACGCCTCTGTGCCGGATGGAATATGCTCTCTGACTAGGCTGAATCGACTGAGCAGGCGTCCACGCGGACTGCCCCGTCAGCTGTCAACATGCAGATGTACTCGCGTCCAGCGTCTGTGACGAAGGAGTGAAACAGCTGCTCCTCAAATACGCTTAGGCTGCCGCCGGATATTTCCACGATCTTCTCCCGCGCGCAGTCTGCCAAAACCGATTCGTCATCTTCCGACGAGGAAAGAGCAGATTGCGTGAATACAATCTCAAATGACATACGTGGCTGCCTTCATGCGGAGTAAATTTCAGAGCAGAGCGCCGGACGCCTCGCGCCATCCCGTGGCAAGCGCCTACGATCCGACCTTAAGGCAGAGCGAATCCTTCCAACTCGCCTCGTGCCCATCACCGGGTTGAGCATACGGCCATGAGCACTTGGGCTGACGCGGTCTCATTGCCGTGCGAGTTCCGGTAATCAGCCGACGCTGACGCCGTCCGACACACGGCCGAGAGGGCCGCTCGCAAGACCGCCGGCCTCGTCAAGCTCAGAAGCATTCGACGTGCGGATCGGCTCGATGCTCTGCGGCATGCAAGTTCCTTGCTGTTGATCAATCCTTTAGACAAATATGCCGATAGCTTTCCAAAGAAGCGCCTTAGCAATGCTTCCGCGTTCAAGTGATCACAGCAGCCTTTGCGCATCAACCCCGAGGAAATGCTGCGGTGCAGCATAAAAGGAACGGCCACGATGCGCTTTGCCCGGCTCAAGCCATGATCCCAGAGTGGCAAACTCCTGTGCTGCCATCGGCTTTCGGGAAGCCTGGGCGCACAAGCAACTACCAGTTTTCTGAGCCGACTCAGCGCCAGCTCGAAGTCGACCAAAATCGCCGTAAGCTGCTCATGTCGCAGTTGTTTCGGCTTTAGGCGCGGTCGGATGACGCAGGTAACGAAACTGCCAGCAGAACAAAAATTTTAGGGAACCTCTTCGAAGTCGCCGCTCGGTGAGGCTATGCCCTTGTCCGACCTAGTGCTTTCGCCGATTGAGCATGGGCACAATGGCCAAGCGGCTGCCACGATGAGCCCGACCCGGCACCGCAGGCGCGGATGCCGAAACATGGCAGAACCTGGGCAATCTGGAGCGGCATCAGGAATGCTGGCCCGTCGATCATCGACAGTCTACCGGGCATCTCAGCGGCGGTGCAGTTTGATGGCTGCCATCGACTGCGTCGCCAGCCGGCCTTTTAGATCAGCATGGCTGCGGCTCGTCGCGGGACACTGGATCAAAGATCGGAGCATATTATTACCGCATGTATCGACCTCATCACAGAGATCAGAAGTATAATTTAGGCGTGAGCGAGCCGCCTTGTTAGGTGAGGCTCGACGAGGCGTGAATATTTTCATATATCCACTGACTGCAATTTGATATAAATCTCTCAAGCTTCTCTACGAAAGCGTTAGGTTGTCTGCTGGCAAGCAGCAATGCTTAAATGACAGAGGAGCAGGTGGCTCATTGCTCCTCCGCTGTAGCAGGAGAGGCGCTGCCGTGAGCATGCATTCGGAAGGGTCGGACCGCTTGGAAGCCCTGCTGGCGGGCATAGCCCGCGAAACCTATGCTAGGTCCGCCCTCAAGCTCGCCGCGCAGTTCGAAGGCAGGCTGACCGAGACCGAAGCCCTCGTCTATGACGAGGCCCTGCTGCGACTGGCGCGGGCCGAGAAGAGCGAGGTGCGCGTACATCTCTCGCAACGCTTGGCTCCTGTCGGAGCCGGCCCGGTGCGCACCGTGGCCGATCTCGCTTACGATCTCGATCCTGAGGTCGCCGCGCCCGTCCTGCGCAGGTCCGTGCTCCTCCGGGACGCTGACCTCGTCATGATTGCAAGATCCCGCGGCCAAGGGCATCTCGAGGCCTTGGCGGAACGGCCGGCCGTCAGCGCGCCGGTGACGGATGTCGTAGTGGCTCGTGGCTCTTGGCCGGTGCTGCGTCTTCTGGCGGCGAACCGAACGGCGGCGTTATCTGGCCATGGGTTGGCCCGGCTTGTAGCCCTATCCTGCGGCGATGGTCACATCACGGTGGCCTTGACCAAACGCAGTGACGTGCCGGCCGCGGCCCAGCGCGATCTGCTAACCCAGTTCAGGGACATGGCGACAGCCGGGCGCCCCTCACTGCGCGGCGAATGCTCGGAAGTGCGGCTCCCCAGCGAATTTCCGGGTGCGGTGAGTTCTCCGCAGATATCGGCTCCTTCAGGGCAAGAAGATAGGGATCCGCTCTCGGCCGAGAGGCTTCTCTCGGCCACGATGCAAGTCGATCTCTTGGCCCAATCGCATACGCTGACGAGCCTGTCAGTGTCTGATGCCCTCGCGGGTGGGCGCGTGGCTGAGGCTGTCGTCATCATCGCGCGCCTCGCAAATGAGGAACCGGAAACCTTCGTTCAGGCTCTCAGAGGGTTGAGCTCCATCAAGAACCTTGCCCTTCTGGTGATGCGCAGCGCCGACCTGAGTTGGGCTACGGCCGAGCGAGTTCTGCGCGAGACCGGGAGCCGGGCGGATCGCGGGGGCAACCTGCCGGCCCTGAATGTAGCGGTTCAGAGAGAAGCGTATGTCGGGCTATCGAGCCGAGCGGCGCAGCGTGCGCTGCAGGCCGTTCGGCTGCGCGCCGGCTTCACAATACTAGAAGGTAAGCGATCGGTGTCGCGTTGACAGATCGAGGTTGCGAGATCTTGACGTCGCAAGCCACCGATCGCGGGGGCGCCGCAGCAGCGGACATCGTTGGAGGCCGAGGCTGCAGCGCTATCGGCATATGTTGGATGATCTTCACCAGCGCCGCGCGAGTCAACGCGCGCGGTCGCCCGATCTCCGGCTTCTTAGATTCAGACTATTCGGTGCGACGGTAAGTGGAGGTGCAGATCTGTTCCAATCAGGTTCGCTGGATGCTGGCTTCCGGAACCGGTAGGGCACATGCTTCGCGACAGTCTGCTTGGCGACGAGCAACGCAGCTGTTGCGCGGGGCGGACGATGTTCTGCTTGTGGCGTGATCCACGCGCGCAACCCGCGCTGACGCAACGTCCGCTTCCGAGAAGCCGCCGGGTACGGCATAAAGGCAGCAACGGGCGCAAAGCCGAACGTCCGGTCCTGCGCGCGATGGCTGTCTGGCGTGATGTAGTCTGGCCGAGAGCCGCCCGTCCGCTTCGGAGGTCTGCCTATGGGTTAGCGGACGTTCTGATCGGCCCCGGTGAAGAGCGCGAAACGACCCGCAGCCGCTCCAGCGAAGCGGCGCATCTGAGGTCTGCTTCCCTGAACGGACCCAGAGATTCCCCGGGATGTCACCCTGCCGCCAAGGACAATCGGTGTGGATAGGTCAAGCCCAAACAGCGGCGCTTTCCGTTCACCCCCGTTCGACTGGTGCGCCCGCTTTCTCCAGTGCCGAGAAGCCGCCGGCGATGTGGGCGACCGGTCCCAGTCCCATGTCCATGAGCGTCTTGGCAGCCAGGGCCGAGCGATTACCCGAGCTACAGTAGAGCAGCAGCTTTTTGCCACCTGCAAGCGCGGCCCTGTGGGTCGGGCTTGTCGGATCGGCCTGGAACTCCAGAAATCCTCGCGGCACGTGAATTGCCGCTGCGATCTTGCCGGTTTTGCTCAGTTCCTCGCTCTCGCGCACGTCGACGAACACCGCGTCCGGCTGCCCGAGGCGCGCCAGCGCTTCCTCGGCCGACAGGGTCTCCACCGCGCGGCTGGCCTCAGCCACCAAGTCCTTCGCGCTTTTCGTGGTCATGATGGCCTCCGTCACTCGCCCCAAGCTGCGCCGTCGAGCGCGTTCAGCGGGATCTTCAGGTAGCGTCTTCCGTTCGCCTCGGGCTCGGGCAGGCGGCCGCCCCGGATGTTCACCTGCAGCGAAGGCAGGATGAGCGTCGGCATCGGCAGCTCACGGTCGCGCGCCTCGCGCATCCGCACGAACGCCTCCTCGGTCCCGGTCTCGGTCAGGTGCTTGTTTTCGGCCCGTTGCCGGGCGACCGTGCTCTCCCAAGCGGCCTCGCGCCCACCCGGGCGGTAGTCGTGCCCGGTGAACAGCCGCGTCTCGTCTGGCAACGCCATGATGCGCGCGATGCTGCGCCAGAGCACGTGCGCGCTGCCGCCCGGGAAGTCCGCCCGCGCCGTGCCGCTATCTGGCATGAACAAGGTGTCGTGGATGAAGGCGGCGTCCCCCACCCGGTAGGCGATGGAGGCCAGGGTGTGACCCGGCGTGAACATCACCTCGACGTCCAGGGTGCCGATCCGGAAGCGCTCGCCGTCGGCGAACAGGCGCGACCACTGCGAGCCGTCCGTCCGGAACGTGTCGGGCAGGTTGTAGAGCCCCTTCCAGAGCCGCTGCACCTCGACGACCTTCTCGCCGATGGCGGTCGGGACGCCGGTCCTGTCGTGCAGGTAGCCCGCCGCCGAGAAATGGTCGGCGTGCGGGTGCGTGTCGAGGATCCAGTCCAACGCGTAGCCCTCACGCTCGATGTGGGCGAGCAGGGCGTCGGCGGACCGGGTGGCGGTCGCGCCGGACCTCGGGTCGAAGTCGAGCACGGGGTCGATGATGGCGCAGTGCTTCGTCTCGGGGTCCGCGACGACGTACTGGATGCTGCCGGTCGCCTCGTCGTAGAAGCCCGTCACGGTGGGCCGCCCGCGCAAGGGCGCGGTGATCTGGTCCGACATGGATCTCCTCCGTCCGGGTTCAGGTCGTCGCGCCGAGGAGCGGTGGGATCCCGCGGGCTACGACATAGAGGCCGACCAGGATGACGAGGCCGGCGAAGGTGATGGTCAGGGCACGCTTGTGCTCGGCGAGGCGTTTGCCGAGGCGGGCGCCCGCGAGGCCGCCGAGCATGCCGCCGAGGATGAACAGGCCGGCCACCGGCCAGTCGATCAGGCCCGAGGCGGCGTAGCTGGCCGCGGTGGCGGCTCCGAAGGCGCTGACCGCAACCAGCGAGGTGCCGATGGCCATCGGCAGCGGCATACCGGTCGCTAGCATCAGGCCCGGCACGATCAGGAATCCTCCGCCGATGCCGAAGAAGCCGGAGAACAGGCCCACGGCGAACCCGATGCCGAGCAGCCAGGGCAGGAGCACCGGGGCGCTCCGCTTGGTCAGGCGCACGTCCGGATCGCCCGCGCCGCGCCGCTTGCGCAACATCAGGCCCCCGACGACGAGCATCACGACCCCGAACAGGGCCAGCAAGCTCTGCCCGTTGACCGCCTTGGCCGCCGCCGAGCCGGCGAGTGCGCCGCGGACTCCGGCAGCCGAGAACACCGCCGCGCACCGCCCCTTCACCATGCCGGCGCGCCAGTGCGGGACGAGGTTGCCGGCCGCGCTGGCCGAGACCGCCAGGGCGCTGGTGCCGATGGCCACGTGCGGCGAGCTCACCCCGACCACATAGGTCAGGAGCGGGACTGCCAGGATTGAGCCCCCTCCGCCAACGAGGCCGAGGATCACGCCGACGACCCCACCGGACCCGGTCGCGAGGCCGGATGTCAGCAAATTGGGCATCACGCGTCCGCTCCCTGCACCGTCGAGGGCTTCGAGGCCGCCGAGGGCACGAGGCGGAACAGCAGCATGCCGACGACCATCGCGGCTACGAAAGTGGCGGCCTGCGCTGGAACGACCGTGAGGATGGTCAGCGCCGGCCCGGGGCAGAGGCCGGCAAGACCCCAGCCCACACCGAAGATCGCGGCACCAGCGATCAGGCGCAGGTCGAGATCGCGCCGGGTCGGGATCTCCAACCGTGGCGCAAGCAGCGGCTTGCGCCTGCCCCTCGCGATCAAGTAGCCAGCGGCCGAGACCGCGACGGCGCCCGCCATGACGAGGGCGAGGCTCGGGTCCCAACGTCCGGTCACGTCGAGGAAGGCGAGGACCTTGGCCGGGTTAGCCATGCCGGAGACGAGTAGGCCGAGCCCGAACAGCAGGCCGACGGCAAAGGCGGAGGCGGTCTTGGCCATGACTCAGGCTCCGAGCAGGTGACGCGTGACGAAGACCGTGGCGATCGCGACGGCCATGAAGGTGCCCGTCGCGACGAGGGAGCGGGGTGAGCCGCGACCGATGCCGCAGACGCCATGGCCGCTGGTGCAGCCGGCCCCGAGGCGCGCGCCGAACCCGACGAGCAGGCCCGCGAACACCAGGAGCGGGAACGAGGTGGCGACTGTCACAGGCGGCATGCTGCCTCCCAGGCCGGCATAGACCAGCGGCGCCAGGACCAAGCCGGCCAGAAAGGCGATCCGCCAGCCGGTCTCGCGAGAGGGCGGGGCCAGCAGCCCGCCGAGGATGCCGCTGATGCCGGCGATGCGTCCGTTGAGGAGCAGGAACAGGGCCGCGGAGGCGCCGATCATGAGGCCGCCGAGGGTAGCGCTGAGTGGCGTGAAACCGTCCATGGTGATCTCTCCCGAGCTGCGGCAGCGGCAAACCCGTGGGCGCCGCATGATCCGCGAGCCACTTCCGGGGTTGTCGTTGACCAAGTGCCCCCGCGCTCGGCCGCAGAAACATTAGATGATACTTAATTAGTAAGATCTAATCCAACGTCAAGAGGGAGATGGCAGATGATCCCCGGAACGGCGGAGCGGGTCCCGCTCCACACAGGCGCGCACGACAACCGGCGCATCGCCGCCGACCTTGATGCCAGTGTCCGCTGGCATGCCGAGCACCCGCAGGCCATCGGTCGCCGGATACGCGAGCTCGACGCGGAGTGGGACATCGAGCGGACACTGGAAGCCAATGCCGCGACGCTGGCGCTCACCGGAACCGTGCTGGGCATGACCGCCGACCGGCGCTGGCTCGCCCTGCCGCTGGCAGTGACAGCGTTCCTGCTCCAGCATGCCGTTCAGGGCTGGTGCCCGCCCTTGCCGGTGCTTCGGCGGCTCGGCTTCCGCACGGCCCGCGAGATTGAGGTGGAGCGCAACGCTCTGAAGGCGCTCCGGGGCGATTTCGGCCCCATCGGACCGGGCCCGGGCGACCACGACACCCGGGCGGGTCACGCGCTCATGGCGGCCAGGCTCTGATGCTGGGGCGCCAGAACGGCCTCGCCATCTCGCCGGGCTAAGGGTGAATGTAGGCGAATCCCATGCCCTGCAGGCGCGCCAACTCGGCGACGCCGCTCGGCACGATATCGTCCTCGCTCACGCCGTAGAGAGCGCCGCGGTCGATCTTCCGTTCCCGCAACGTGTTGGCGCAGACCAGGAACCTGACGCCCGCGGCCCGGAGGGCATCGATGCGTCCGGCAAGATCCGTGTTGTCCACGGCAGACTGGAGGAGCGCGACCCCGTCGCCGAGGCTCACCACGCGTATGTCGACGTGCTCCTTGCCTACGGCCTCGACATGGTTGCGCAGATTGCCGAGCAGGCGCTTGAAGTAGACGGTATCGTCGGGGCCTCTCCCACCGTTGTGGTAGACCACCTTCTGGTCCGCGTAGTAGCCGGCCGGCGCTGCCGAGCCGGGCCAGGCGACTCCCGCGCCAAGGGTTGCGAGCAGGACCGCGAGCAGCAGGCTTCTAAAGACGATCGTCACCGGGCTCTCCGTCGTCGGTCAGGGGCTCCGGGGCCTGGGCAGACAGGCTGTCGAGCCGCGCATGGTCGAGCCCATCCTCCAGCTCTGGTCCGGCGGACGCGCCGCTCCGGAGGCTGCCCGTCGTCTCCGGCCTGACCTGCCGTGCGGCGTGGGCCGTACCTCGTGATCCGAGCACCACGACCTTCGTGCCGGTCGGCACCCGCCGGTGCAGGTCAATCACATCCTGGTTCATCATGCGGATGCACCCTGAGGAGACCGCCTCGCCGATGCTCCACGGCTCCGTGGTGCCGTGTATGCGGTAGAGCGTGTCTTTGCCGTCCTTGAACAGGTAGAGCGCCCGCGCACCGAGGGGGTTCCTCTCCCCGCCCGGCATGCCGCCCGCCCAGCGCCCATTCCGTTCCGGGTCTCGCCGGATCATGTCGGGCGTCGGCGTCCAGCGCGGCCACGCGGCCTTGCGGGCGACCGTCGCCTCACCGGTGAACTCGAAGCCCGCCTTGCCGACACCAACCCCGTAGCGCATCGCCTTGCCACCCTCCATGACGAGGTAGAGGAAGCGCTTGTAGGGGTCGACCACGAGTGTGCCGGGCGACTCATTCGTCGGGTAGTCGACCACCTGGCGGACGTTGCGGGCCTTGAGGTCGCGCGGATCGACCGCCTCCACCAGAAACGGCTCGTCTGTGATCGCCGCGTACCGGCGCAGGGCATCCGGTGCGATGCGTGGCCGGGCTTCCGCGACCGGAGCCGGTGCCCCCATTGAGGCCGTGCAGGCGCCGAGCGCCGAGGCGAGCGCGATCAACGCCGAGAGGCGCAGGACCCGCCGCATCACGAGCGCCCCCTGGCGCGCGCCTGGGCCGCCGCCTGCTTGAAGCCGTCGTAGTCGAGCGCCGCGGCCACCTTCAGCGGGCCAATCAGGAAGACGGGCGTGCCCTGCAGGCCGAGAGCATCGGCCTGGTCCAGGTTGCGCTGGAGCAGAGCGGCGATCTCACCCTGATGGGCCTTCCCATCTTCCTCCAAGCGGGCCATGTCCGCGCCCGCGGCGGACACGGCCTCCAGCATCCGCTCCTTCGAGATCCTGCGGCCCGGAATGGCCATGAGCGCCCGGTGCACCGCGTCGTAGCGGCCCTGGTACTTCGCCGCGAGGGCGAGCTGGGCACCGTAGACGGAGGCGTCGCCGAGAATCGGCCAGTCCTTGTGGACGAGGCGGATCCGCCCGTCCGCTTTCACCAGCCGGAGAAGGTCGGGCTCGGACTTCTTGCAGAAGGGGCAGTTGTAATCGAGGAAGGCGACAATGGTCAGGTCGCCCTTCACGTTGCCGGAGACAGGCGCCTCGGGGTCGTTGAGGATGGCATTCGCGTCGATGCCTTCGGCGAAGGCTTGGCCAGCTCCCGGCGGTGCCAGCAGGGCCGGCGCGAGCGCGGCGGCGGGCAGAAGGGCGAGCAGGGTCCTGCGGTCCATGACGGTCTCCGTGGGGTTGTCGAGGGGGTGTTGGCTCAGGCGCCGACCAGGGCGAGACGGCGCGTCAGGTCCTCGACCGTGAGCTCGCCCTCGCTGCGGCCCTCCGGCACCTCGGCACCGTCAGGGCGCATCAGGATGAGCGTCGGTGGGCCGACGACCTCGAAGCGCCGCATCAGGGCGCGGGTGTCGGCGTCATCGCGGGTGACGTCGGCCCGGATGACCGAGACGGCCCTGAGCCTCTCACGGATGCCGGCGTCGGCCAGGACCGTCCGCTCGTTCGTCCTGCAGACGGTGCACCAGTCGGCGGCAAACTCGATGAGCACCGGCTTCCCCTCGGCACGTGCGGCCTGGAGGGCGGTCTCGAATGCGGAGACGGAGGAAACCGTGCGGGCCTCGGTGGCCCGACCCACCTGCGGAAAGCCGAAGCCGGCGAGCGGTCCGAGGGGGGCGGATCCGCCCGCCGTGGCGCCAACGACGAGGGCGCAGCCGTAGGCGACGGCCACGATCCCCGCCGTCCTGCCCACGCGCGCCGGGATGCCGCTCGTGGCAACCGCCGCGACCGACAGCCCGAAGCCGATGGCGAGCGCGCCCCAGAGCAGGAGCGACAGCCCGTCCGGCAGCAGGCGGGTGATCAGCGAGACCGCGAGCGCCAGGAAGACGAAGCCGAACGCTTGCTTGGCCCGCACCAGCCATGGGCCGGACCGCGGCAGGACACCGGCGCCGAACGTGCCGACCAGCACGAGCGGTGCGCCCATCCCAAGGCCGAGCGCGAACAGGGCCAGCGCGCCGCGCAGGACGTCGCCGGTCTGGGCGACGTACAGGAGCGCGGCGGCGAGAGGCGGGGTCACGCAAGGCCCGACGATCAGGGCCGAGCTGAAGCCGAGCAGCGCGGCGCCGAGGATCGATCCCCCTTTCGCCGCGGGCGCGCCACTCCGGCGATCTCGCCACCAGCGCGGCGCCTGAAGCTCGAACAGGCCGAACATCGAGAGAGCGAGGGCGCCGAAGGCGGCGGCCATGAGACCGAGCGCGACCGGGGTCTGAAGCGCGACCTGCAGGTTGCGCCCGAGCCACGCCGCCACGAGACCGAGGCCGGCATAGGCCCCGGCCATCGCGAGGACATAGCTGCCAGAAAGGATGAAGCCGCGTTCGGATGTCAGGTCCTGGCCCGCGCGGACCAGCATGCCGGAGAGGATGGGCACCATAGGCAGGACGCAGGGGGTGAACGCCAGGAGGATGCCGAGCCCGAACATGCCCATGAGGACCCCGGCCAAGTTACCGGTCAGGAGCGATGCGGGACTCTCGGGAAGGACGCTCGAACGCGAGGCGTTCGAGGTTCGCTCACCAGCAGCCTCCGTCAGACGGCCTGTCGCGAGCACCTCGTCCCGGGGCGTGGGATCCTTCGCGCCCAAAGCCGACATGTCGATCCGGCGCGTGACCGGCGGGTAGCAGATGCCCTTCTCGGCACAGCCCTGGAAGGTGACCCGCACCTCGCGCACGCCCGCGAGCGCTGTGCCCGGAACGATGGCCTCGGCCGAGCCGTGGTAGACTTCCGTGGGCCCGAAGTTCGGATCGTCCTTGGTCTCGCCCGGCGCGGTGCTGAGGGGCAGCTCAAGGCCGGCCCTGGCTTCTGCCCCGATCTTGTCCCGGTAGAGGTAGGTGCCGGGAGGAATGGTCCAATGCAGGCGGAGCGAGAGGTCGGCTTCGCGGGTGGCAGAGAGGGTGAACGGTGTTCGCCGGACGGACCCTTCCTGGCACTGTCCGGGCGACCAGAGCGCCGAGCCTGTCCAGACGAGAATGGCCAGTACGATGTGGGCGATAAGGTTCGGCATGAGAGGGCGGGGTCCGGGGTCGGATCGGTCCGCCGCGGGTCGGAAGCGCAGCTTAAGCCAGGCTTAAGCCAAGCTCGGCGGATGCCGGACAGCCAGGGAGACATGCATGCGCATTCTCGTCGTCGAGGACGACCATATCATCTCGGACGGCCTCCGGGCCGGCCTCGCCATGAGCGGCGCGACGGTCGACTGCGTCGCCACTTGCGCCGATGCGGACGCCGCGCTCGCGGCGAGCCGGTTCGGTGCCGTTGTCCTGGATCTGATGCTGCCGGACGGCTCCGGTTTGGATGTCTTGCGCAGCCTGCGCCGCCGGGGTGATCGAACACCCGTCGTCCTGCTGACCGCCCGCGACGCCGTGGCGGATCGGATCGCGGGGCTCGATGGCGGAGCCGACGACTACCTCAGCAAGCCCTTCGATCTCGACGAGCTCTCCGCCCGAATCCGCGCCGTCGTCCGGCGGGCCTCGGGACGGGCCGCGGCCAGCCTGGAGCACGGCGGCATCAGACTCGACCCTGGCACCTCGACCGTCACGGTCGACGGGGCGCCAGTCACCGTGTCCCGGCGCGAGTACATGGTGCTGGCGGCCCTCATGGAACGGCCGAGCGTGCTGCGCTCGAAGTCCGAGTTGGAGGATCGGCTCTACGGCTGGCAGGAGGAGGTCGAGAGCAACGCAATCGAGGTCCACATCCACAACCTGCGCGCCAAGATCGGCAAGCACGCCATCGAGACGGTTCGGGGCCTTGGCTATCGCATGAGGGCGCTCGCATGAGGTCGCTGCGCATCAGGCTCTTCGCCATCCTGCTGCTTGCCACCGGCCTGATCTGGCTGAGCGCCATGGCGTGGATCTACCTGGGCTCCAGGCGCGAGGTGGAACGGGTCCTCGACAACCGCCTCCAGGAAGCCGCGCGCATGGTCAGCTCCCTTGTGGGTGCGGTCGGCGGAACGGACTCAGACGGGACACCGCACACGATCCAGGCCCCGATGTCCTACGAGCGGCAGCTCTCCTGCCAAATCTGGTCCATCGACGGCCGGATGGTCGCGCGCTCGAGCGGCGCCCCGGAGCGGCGCCTGAGTGACGCGCCGGCGGGCTTCTCAGAGCGCGAGGTGGACGGCGAGACCTGGCGGGTTTTCACCGTCGAGGAACCCGAGAAGAAGGTCCGCGTCATGGTCGGCGACCGCCTCGGCTTGCGTGAGCGCCTCGTCACGGACCTCATCATGGGCCTGCTCGCGCCGGCCCTCCTCATCGTCCCGCTGCTCGGCATGCTGATCTGGGTGAGCCTGGGGCGTGGCCTCCGCCCCTTGCGGCTGATGGCCCGAAACCTGGCGGCACGGGAGGCCGATGACATGAGCGCCATCGACGCCGCACGAGCGCCGACGGAGGTACGTCCCCTGGCGGCCGCCCTCAACGGGTTGTTCCTCAAGGTCGAAGCGGCCCGCCGTCACGAGCGGGAGGTGACAGCCTTCGCCGCGCACGAGCTGCGCACGCCGCTGACCGGCCTGAAGACCCAGGCCCAGGTGGCTCTGGCCGCCACGGACCCGGACGTCACGAAGGCCGCACTCCGCCAGATCATGGCAGCGGTGGACCGGACCACCCACCTCGTTCGCCAGCTCCTCGACGCCGCCCGGCTCGATGCCGCCACGGAAGCCCGGCCGTTGACGGAAGTCGACCTGGGCGCGCTCGTCACCGAAACTGTGAGGGGCATGCGGACGCCGCCTGGCATCCGAACCACCATCGATCCCGGGCTGCGGGGCTTCACGATCCGCGGGGACCCGGACAGCCTGCGCCTCGCTGTCAGGAACCTGCACGAGAATGCCGTGCAGCACATGGAGACCGGGACGATCGAGTGGGGACGGCGACCGGAGGGCGGGGGCGTCTTCGTGCGCGATGAGGGTCCAGGCATTCCAGACGAGGAATTGCCGCACGTGACGAAGCGTTTCTTCCGGGGACGCCATAAGAGTGCGACGGGGAGCGGTCTCGGGCTGGCCATCGCGGAACTGGCGTCGCGCCGGAGTGGATTGAGCCTGCAGCTCCGCAACCGGTCTGACCGGCCGGGGCTTGAAGCGGAGATCCTCCGAGGCTGATCGCGCTCGTGCGCTCAGCCGAGGTTCGGACAGAAGATATCCTTTAAGGTCGCGAGCACGCGCGCCGCCCGCGGATCCTCCAATCGGTAGTAGAGCGTCTGGCTCTCTCGCCGGAACGCCACGAGCTCGTCCTCACGAAGCTTGGCGAGATGCTGCGACAGGGCCGACTGGCTGAGTTCAACGGCCTCGGCGAGACTGGTCACGTCCATCTCGCCGCGCGCGATCAGCAGGCACAGGATGAGGAGGCGCTTCTCGTTGGCGAGCAGGCGCAGCAGTCGCGCCGCATCGGCCGCCTTGTCCTGGAGGTGCAGCAGGTCGGTCGGCGTCACAGCATCCATCTATCCGCATCCCAAGACGTTAGGTCCATCTTATTTAGGTGCTTCTAATATATTTTCAGCGGGTCGTGCGACTGCGCTGCAAACGCAGGCGGGTGTATTGGATCGATGGGCGAACTGGCCGCGGCACCCTTCAGGCTCCAGGTCGGCGACAAGATCATCAAGCACTTGGTCGGTCGGGGCAATCACACGTGGGGCAGGCGCCCGCGCGACGGCGCGTTGGGTTGAGCAGATGAACCGGCAGCCAGGGAAGGCCGAGCCGTTCGGCAAGCGCAGCGTCCTATGACCCAGCGATGCTGACGTGGAGATGAGGCTCTTAGACGGCTGACACTTACGCGAGTCATCGGAGAGCCTGGGTGATAGCTCTGGTGCGCTGGAGTACGGGTACAGCCCGCACAGAACTTCGACGGCCGTGGGGCCGCTTCGCAATAGGGATTGAGCGATGCCGATAGCATGGCGTGTACCGGCGTGAACTTCAGTCCAGAGGTCCCGAGCGTTTGATCAACATCAAGGTGTGACCACCCAGGCCGGGTCAGTCTAAGCCCGGCTGCACCGACGGCCGACTTCATCGCTGGCGGCGGCGCTCGTGATGGGGGACATCCACCGTTAGTTTGGGAGGGCGCCATGACGCTGGCAACACTGGTGCAGGTGACGGCCCTCACCACCCTCCTCACTGGCGGCTCGCGGTCCAGCGCAGGCGCCCAGACATCAACGGGTCCGGGAAGCACTCCGGACCAACGCGCCCAGCCCAATCAGCCTGGGATGATGGGCCCTGGCATGATGAGCGGCATGGGAGGGATGGGCCAGGGCGGCATGTGTGGATTGATGGGCCACATGATGCACGGGGTGAACAGCAGCATGATGGATGGCGGCCTCAGAATGCGGATGATGTTCGCTATTGCGGACATGGACGGAGACGGGTCGCTCTCGTTCGAGGAAGTGACGGCTATTCACAAGCGCATCTTCAATGCGGTCGACGCCAACAAGGATGGAAAAGTGACCCCTGACGAGCTTCGGAAATTCTTCGGAGAGCAGTGATCAAAGCTCACATCGACCCGCAAAGAACGAGCGGAAGCAGGACGAGCGGGCACACGTCTTCCTCAGCCCAGTCCCGCCATGGGCCAGCGATGATGCAGGTGGGCGATGACATGTGGCATGAGCGTGCCGGCGCCCCCGGCGGCTTCCAAGTGTGTAGGATCAGGGTGGATGTGCTCGATGAGGTCCATGTCGGGGGCCGGCCGTAGATAGGTCGTCGGCACCATGGCCGCTCCGTTCGACGAGGCGGACACCATGACCATGATCGGTATCCCTGTCGTCGCCGGGCCGGCCAGCGAGAGGGTAGATCAGCAGTTTCTGCGAACCTTCCTCGAACACCGGCACTGAGACCACGCTCGCGCGTGGGTCGCCGCCCATGGCACAGACATGCTCAAGCGCCTCCTCATCGTGCTGCTGGCCGTCGTCAGCGGCTTCCTCGTCGCGACTTGGTGGCCCGCCGCCCCCGACGCACTGCGAGCCCTGCTGACCGGCACGCGGCACGAGCCCACGATCGCACGCCCAGAAGTCACACCGGCGGCCGTTCCAGAGCTGGAACGGTCCAGGCTGGTTCGCCTGACGGACGATCAGGTCGCGCGGGCCAGGATCCGCATGTCCCCCGTCGGCGAGGGGCGCCTCTCGCGTCACCTGCACGTCCCGGGCACCATCGTGCCGAGCGCCGACGGCACCGCCCGGATCGCGGTGAAGACGACCGGCACGGTGGTGGAGCTGCGCAAAGGGCTCGGCGACAAGGTCGGCAAGGGCGAGGTGGTCGCCCTGCTCGACAGCCGCGAGATCGCCGATGCCAAGGGCGAGTACCTGGCGGCTCGGGTGACGGCCGCGCTCCAGAAGACCCTGTACGAGCGCGACAAGGAGCTCTGGGACAAGCGCGTCTCGTCCGAGCAGCAGTACCTGCGCTCGCAGGCGAGCTATCAGGACTTGAAGGTCAAGGAGGACGCGGCCCGCCGCAAGCTGACCTTTCTCGGCCTCAGCCAAGCCGAGATCCAGGCGCTGCCGAACCAGCCGGAGGCTCAGTTCGAGCGCCAGGAGATCCGTTCGCCGCTCAGCGGCAAAGTGGTGGAACGGCGCGTCGACCTCGGGGCGGCCGTCGGACGGGACAACCTGGAGACCGAACTCTACAGCGTCGTCGACCTCTCGACCGTCTGGATCGATCTCGCGGTGAGCCCCAGCGACCTGCCGCTGGTCCGCGAGGGCCAGACCGTGGTGGTGCGGGCGGACGCCACCGGCGAAGCGGCTCGCGGTCGCATCGTCATCATCGTGCCCGTCCTCGATCAGACGACGCGCGCGGCGCGGGTCGTCGCGGCGCTGCCCAATCCGGACGAGATCTGGCGGCCCGGCTCCTTCGTGGCCGCCGAGATCGCGATCTCAGACAAGCCCATTCGGGTCCTCATCCCCGCGACAGCCATCCAGACCCTGGAGGGCAAGCCGAGCGTCTTCGTGCGGGTGGCGGAGGGCTTCGAGACGCGGCCGGTCAGCCTCGGGCGGTCGGACGACGACGGCGTCGAGGTGACGGCGGGGCTGGAGCCGGGAGAGGTCATCGCGGTGGCCAACACCTTCACGCTCAAATCCGAGCTCGGCAAGGTCGCGGCGGAGGACTGAGCCATGATCCGCTCGGTCCTCGCCTTCTCTGTCGCCAATCGCTACGCGGTCATTTTGGTCACGCTCATCGCGGCCGCCTTCGGCGCCTGGTCGCTCACACGGCTGCCCATCGACGCGGTCCCAGACGTCACGAACAACCAGGTGCAGATCAACGTCATCGCGCCGGCGCTGACGCCGGTCGAAGTCGAGAAGCAGGTCACGGTCCTGGTCGAGCGGGCGCTCGCCGGCACGCCGGGCCTGGAGAGTATGCGCAGCTTCTCGCGCAATGGGTTTGCCCAGCTCACCGCCGTCTTCAGCGACAGGGTGGATGTCTACTTCGCCCGGAGCCAAGTGAACGAGCGGCTGGTCGAGGTGCGAGGCACGCTGCCCCCCGGGGTCGAAGTCCGGCTCGGACCGATCTCGACCGGGCTCGGCGAGATCTACTGGTGGGCCGTCGAGTACCGGCCGCCCGGCGACGGATCGCCCGTCCGGGAAGGCCAGCCCGGCTGGCAGCCGGACGGCAGCTATCTGACGCCTGAGGGCGAGCGGCTGAATTCGGACTTCGAACGCGCGGTCTATCTGCGCACGGTCCAGGATTGGATCGTCCGGCCGCAGATGAAGAGCGTGCTGGGGGTGGCGGGGGCCGACGCCGTTGGCGGTTTCGTGAAGGAGTATCAAGTCCAACCCGACCCGATGAAGCTCGTCGGCTACGGCCTGTCCTTCGCCGACCTCACGCGGGCCATCGCAGCCAACAATGTGACCCGCGGGGCGAACTACGTCGAGCGTAACGGCGAGGGCTATGTCGTCCGGGCCGGCGGGCTGATCGAGACCATCGACCAGATCCGCGACATCGTGGTGGCCACCCGCAACGGCGTGCCCATCCTGGTCCGGGATGTCGCCGCGGTCGGACTCGGACGGGAGCTCCGGACCGGCTCGGCCAGCGAGAACGGGCACGAGGTGGTGCTGGGCACCGCGCTCATGCTGATCGGCGAGAACAGCCGCACGGTCGCGGCGGCAGCCGCCGCAAAGATCAAGGAGATCAATCGGCTGCTCCCGCCAGGCATCCAGGCCCAGACACTGCTCAGCCGCACGGACCTTGTCGATGCAACGGTCAAGACGGTGGCCAAGAACCTCGCGGAAGGGGCGCTGCTGGTCGTCGCGGTGCTGTTCTTGGCCCTCGGCAACATTCGCGCGGCGATCATCACGGCGCTGGTCATTCCAGTGGCCATGATGCTGACGGCCACCGGCATGCTGGCGGGGCGCATCAGCGCCAATCTGATGTCGCTTGGCGCCCTTGACTTCGGCCTCATCGTCGACGGCGCCGTCATCATCTCCGAGAACAGCTTGCGGCACCTCGCAGAGCGCCAGCACAAGTTCGGGAGGCCGCTGACCCCGGACGAGCGGCTGGAGACCGTTCGCGTCTCGGCCGAGGAGATGATCAAACCGAGCGTCTACGGGCAGGCCATCATCATCCTGGTCTACGTACCGCTGCTGACCTTTACCGGGGTCGAGGGCAAGACGTTCGCACCGATGGCGCTGACGGTGCTGATCGCGCTGGGGGCGGCCTTCATTCTGTCGCTGACCTTCGTGCCCGCCATGATTGCGACCGTGATCACCGGCCGCGTCAGCGAAGGCGACAATGCTCTCATTCGGGTGCTGAAGGGCGCCTATCGGCCTTTACTCGCCGGCGCGATCCGGGCACCCCTGGCTTATGTGGCCGGCGCGATCGCCATTCTCTGCCTGGCAGGGATCCTGGCGACGCGACTGGGCCAGGAGTTCACGCCGACGCTCGACGAGAAGAACATCGTTCTGGAGGCACGGCGCATCCCCTCGACGGCCATCTCGCAGTCGCAGGCCATGCAGCTCGGCGTCGAAGAGGCGATGAGCAAGTTCCCCGAGGTGGCCTTCGTCTTCTCGCGGTGCGGCACGCCCGATATCGCGGCGGACCCTATGCCGCCGAACGCCTGCGATGCCTACCTCATCCTGAAGCCGCAGAGCGCGTGGCCCGATCCGGAGGAAACCAAGGAGGCGCTCATCGGCCGGATGGAGGCGGAAGCGAAGTTGATCCCGGGCACGCTGCTGGGCTTCTCGCAGCCGATCCAGATGCGATTCAACGAGCTCATCGCCGGCGTGCGCGACGACCTCGCGGTGAAGGTGTTCGGCGAGGAGTTCGGGCCGATGGTTGAGGGCGCCCGCAAGATCGCCGGCATCCTGCGGAGCCTGGACGGGGCCGCCGACGTGAAGGTCGAGGAGGCAGTCGGGCTTCCGTTTCTAGAGATCAAGATCGACCGGCGGGAGATCGCCCGGCGCGGATTGAGCATGGCCGATGTGCAGGACGTGATCGGGACCGCGGTCGGCGGCAAGGACGCCGGGCTGGTCTACCAGGGTGACCGTCGGTTCAACATCGTCGTGCGCCTCGCCGACAACGTCCGCGGCGACGTCGAGGCGCTGAAGAATCTCCCGGTCCCGCTGCCAGTCTCACAGGTTGCGCAGGGCCGGACGGGCACGGGCGTTCCGTCGGCACCCGGGCCGGCCGGAGGTCTCAGCGTGCCTTTGCGGCAGCTGGCGAGCTTTACCTTCACGGAGGGACCGAACCAGGTCAGCCGCGAGAACGGCCGGCGCAGGGTCGTGGTGACGGCGAACGTGCGCGGCCGCGACATCGGCTCGCTGGTGGCTGAGGCGCAGGCGCGCATCGCCGCCGATGTGAGGCTGCCGGCCGGCTACGAGGTGCATTGGGGAGGACAGTTCGAGAACCTGACGGCAGCACGCCAGCGCCTGACGATCGTGGTGCCGGCCTGCTTCGCGCTGATTTTCATCCTGCTGCTCGGGGCCCTGGGCTCTGCCCGGGATGCGTCTATCGTGTTCAGTGCGGTGCCGATGGCTCTGACCGGCGGGGTGGCGGCCCTGTGGCTGCGGGACATGCCCTTCTCGGTTTCGGCGGCCGTCGGTTTCATCGCCCTTTCGGGCGTGGCGGTCCTGAACGGCTTGGTGCTGCTCAACCACATCCGCACGCTGGTGGCGGACGGAATGGCCGTTCCGGAAGCCGTACAGGAGGGCGCCCTGACCCGCCTCCGACCCGTGGTCATGACCGCGCTGGTCGCCGCCCTGGGTTTCGTGCCGATGGCCCTGGCGACGGGCACGGGCGCGGAGGTGCAGCGTCCGCTGGCGACCGTCGTGATCGGCGGCCTCGTCAGTGCGACGCTGCTGACGCTCCTGGTCCTGCCCGCTCTGTACACGCGGTTTGGCAGGGTGACAGCCAAGCCAGCCGAGGATGTACCGAGCGCAGCGTCAGAGCGCCTGAGACCGGCGGCATGAGGATGCGCTCGAAGAGCCTGTGCCAGGGACGAACTCGGCATCTTGCCTTGATCAAGCGCAACACTCGGCCGTCTGTGGGGTGCACACGACCACGCTCCGGCTCACCGGAGAGAAGCCGGGCAGCGGGACGCGTAAACGCTCGCTCGGACCGGTCACGACTTCCGGAAGCGAGACAGAAATCTCTCGCCCGCCTGAGCCGCCATTTCGAGCTGCGGCTTCAGTGCCGGGATGTCCTCACTCAGGAGCGCGAGGCCGAGAGGCAGCATCCAGAGGCCGAGGACGGGCAGGAATGACAGCACCCCGCCTCCGATCAGGACGAGCGCCGCCGCCAGTCGTAACGGCCGCCGCGAGGGCACTCTCAGCCACACGACCGCGTCGCGCACGCGCCCGGGAAGCCGACCGGTCAGACGGTCGATCCGCGCATCCCAATCCGCGGCGGTCGGGCTCATGCCACCCTGGTCCCGATAAAGGCCTTCAGAGGCTGATCGCGTCGATCGGGCATGAAAGCCTCCGCCGCCGAATGCCGTCGGTTTACCCCGGCTTCACCGTGGTCCCAGATGCCCGCTGGCTTCATCGGTCGGTGCCCCCCTACTTCGCATCGACCGGCAGCCGGACGACCGGAGCGCGCCGCCGTTCGTGCTCGGGAGAGGAGCCTCGCTCCGGGTCCTGCCTGAGCGCGGGAAACTCTGCCGCCGTGACGGTTTCCATGTCGAGGAGGAGCGTGGCCCCGGCCTCCAGATCCTGTCGCCGCCGTCGCAGGATCTCTGTCGCCCTCTCGAATGCGCCCGCCACGATGTCCCGACCGGCAACGTCGATCTCGCGAACCGTCAGTTCGGCCGCGTTCGGCCGGTCGATGCCGAACTCGGTCAAGAACGGGTTCGCGGGTGGCAGATAGGTGCGCTGGCCGAGCTCTGCCGTCATCCCGTGCCGGGTCACCATGTCCAGCGCGATCTGGGTCGCGCGCTGCAGGTCATCCGCGGCACCGGTCGAGACATCCCCGTCGAAGACCAGCGCCTCGGCCGCACGGCCGCCGAGCAGGACCGCGACCCGGTTCCGCAGCTCGCTCGCCGTGATCAGGAACTTGTCCTCGGTGGGACGCTGGATCGTGTAGCCGAGCGCCCCGACCCCACGCGGGATGATGGAGACCTTCAGGACCGGGTCGACACCCGGCAGGCTCGCGGCAACGAGCGCGTGTCCCATCTCGTGGAAAGCCACGCGCCTCCGCTCCTCCGGCCCGAGCACGCGGCTGCGCTTCTCAAGCCCGGCTACGATCCGCTCCATGGCGGCCGTGAAGTCGGCGTAGGTGACGTCCGCTCCGCCGCGCCGAGTCGCCACGATGGCGGCCTCGTTGACGAGGTTGGCGAGGTCAGCGCCCGTGAACCCGGGCGTGATGCCCGCCACCTCGTCCAGGTCGAGTTCCCTGGCGAGCCGAACCTTACCGACATGCACCTTCAGGATCTGGACACGGCCCTTCCGGTCGGGGCGGTCGACAAGCACCTGCCGATCGAAGCGGCCGGGCCGGAGGAGCGCCGGATCGAGGACCTCCGGCCGGTTTGTGGCGGCCAGGAGGATCACGCCGGTAGCCGGGTCGAAGCCGTCGAGTTCCGCGAGGAGCTGGTTGACGGTCTGCTCGCGCTCATCGTGGCCACCGAGGATCTGGGTGCCGCTGCGGCTGCGGCCGAGCGAGTCCAGTTCGTCGATGAAGATGATGGCGGGCGCGGCCCCATGGGCCTGCTCGAACAGGTCTCGCACCCGGGCGGCGCCGACGCCGACGAACATCTCGATGAACTCGGCCCCCGAGATCGAGAAGAACGGAACGCCGGCCTCGCCGGCGACGGCGCGTGCGAGCAGCGTCTTGCCGGTGCCCGGAGGCCCGACGAGCAGGATGCCCTTCGGTGATCGCGCCCCGAGCCGCCCGAACGACTTGGGATCCTTGAGGAAGGCGACCGTCTCCTGCAACTCGGCCTTCGCCTCGTCGACGCCGGCCACGTCCTTGAACGTCACCTTCGTATCGGTCTCGACATAGACCTTGGCCTTCGATTTGCCGATGGTCATGAGACCGCCGAGGCCGCCTTGTCCCGACAGGCGGCTGAACAGGAACTGCCAGAGGAGATAGAAGGCGAAGGCCGGTAAGATCCAGGAGAGGAGGCCCGTCAGGAAACCCGTAGGTGGGGCACCCTTGACCACCACGCCTTTGGCCGAGAGCTTGTCGGCGAGCGCTGGATCAACGCGCGTCGCCACGACGTACCGGCGGCCGCTTTCCGCCGGCTCCTTTAGCGTGGCCGTAATCCGGTCGGTGCCGACGGTCGCCTCGGCAATCTTTCCCTGGGACACCAACTGCTCGAACTGGCTGTAGGGGATTGTCTCCGTCTGGCTGACTCCGACCCATAGATCCTGGACGAGCAGCACGCCGAAGAAGGCCGCCATCACGTACCAAAGCGCCCAGCTCAACTTTCGCTTGTTTCGGTCCACGAGCGCCTCCCACGTTGAAACGGGAAGTGCACCGTTCGAGCGGTGATGACTTTGCGCCAGCTCAAACGGGCGCTGGCGATGATCTCCTGGGTTGGGGTGGTCTCGCCCCCATGGTCGGCCTGCAGGTCGAGGTCGTGACCGCACTCAAGGGCGTGCCGGCCGAGCTATAGTCGCTGCTGATGGCCGGCATCGGCGTCTACACGCTGGCCCGCTCGGTGGACAAGATCGTGCCGCAGGTGGCCGGGCCGAAACGGTGAGAACCCGCGCCGTGGGCAGTCACCGATGACGGGCGAGATGCCGCCCCGGGCACGCACAACGCGGGCGGGCCGCCGCGAGCAAAGGACCGGGACGATGTCCGACCACTCACCCGGGTGGATCGGACGCCTCTCCGGCCAGGACGTCTCTTTGGCGTGGCGCGGCTTGGGCGGACCGAACCCAAGCCCACTATCTGCGTACTATACCGTGGGGATTTGCCGACAAATACGTCATCCGAGAGTATACCGGCTAGTCATTACAGCTAAGGTCGTGCCGATGAGGAGTGAAGCCCCTCGTCAGCGATGAATGACTCAGCCCGCCCGGCCCAGCCGCGGCGGGCTTTTCTTCGGCCGAGCTGGAACATTTTGGATAAGGCGAGCTTGTCGCCCCAACTCGTCCGCACCTTGCGGGCCAATCTGGAATCCGGAGAAGCCAATGCATGCTGAAGCCGTCTTTGCTGCCGCCTTCCTAGCCGGGTTCGTCGAGTTCGCGTGTCTCTGTCAGGAGGCACCGACCTCTTCCGACGACTGAGCCTCAGGGTTGCGACAGCGAAAGGCGCTGCTGAGAGCTCGCCCGTTCTGCCATCGCGGCGGGCTCTCCTCCGCTCCGGGCGCTGTTCCTGTCCAGCCAGGCGCTCGGCGTAACGTACCGAGCGACTTGTCCCTCGACCCGCCCGACAGTCGCCGCGGCGGGCTTTTTCGACCGGTAGGCGCTAGCCTACTCCTTTGCGGCGAGGACTTTGCGCGCCTCGGCCAGCAACACCTCGTGCTGCACCGCCAGGGGGCCGGTGTTCGGCACAAGACGGCTCGCCTCGGTGATCATCTTGCGGAATTTCTGGCGATCGAGCCCCCGCCACCCCCGACTCGCGACCACGGCTGAGAGCACAATCTGCACCGCCTCCGTACGGGCGTTTGCTTCTGCCAGAGCGACCTCGCGCTCCGGCAACAGCTCCAGTGCCCGTTGGATCGCCGCCTGTGCTAGCGCGATCTCTCCGCGCACAGCGTCTTCCGCCATCCTACCATCCTTTGCCGCTCTGGGATGGGCTTCCTGGGATGCGCAAGCTGAGAAGTCCACTCGGGACGCCGCGTTGCGCCCGGCCCAGCCGGGGTGGGCTTTCCTTGTCGGGCCCAGAACGAATCGGCTGCCGCAGCGTTGCCCGCGTGAGCAGGAGCACGACATGCAAAGCAAGTGGATGACATTGGCCGAGTTGGCCGCGGAACGGCACCTGACGCTCGCCGAAGCCCAGAAGCTGGTGGACGAGAGCGATTGTCCGAAGGCCTTCAAGGCGCACGGCACCGTCTATCTGATCTGACGGCGAATCGTTCGGCCGTTCCAGCCCGCCCGGCTCGCGGTCGCGGATTTTTTGTGTGCCGAAGAGCAATGCCATGTCAGCCGACGGTATATCGCGGTTTGCTCCCTACCTAGACCGTGTGGTTCGAGCGGCCGATTGCAGCTGCTTACACATTAGCGTTCGAAATCTCCTATCTAAATTCTTTCTGAAAGAGTTAATGTTTTTCTCCGTTGTGATCGCATGCTTGCCGCTCCGGGATCCGGCGGGGCTCCTCGGTGTACCCTGAGCGCGTTCAGAAATGATGAGGCAATCGTTATTGACGCCGTGAAAGGGTCATATCGACCTCGGGCGTCTCTGATCGCTTCGTTCCTTCCTCAACCCCAACGCCGGTCCCGCGCCGTCCTCCTCAATTGAGATGAAGCTGGCGGCTCACGGGCCACGCCTCGTTAGTGCAGTGAGCCGGCCGCAGCGGCCATGTCGGACCTCCCGCCCGCCGTCGCTTCCTGACGCGACCAGATCGAGCACCTGTCCGGGCACGCTTCGCCCTGCCGGTATCTTGCCCCGTCGAAGTGGGCGGCGATCCGCGCGAACGCGCTGGCCTGCATCGATCAGTTCGGCGCTGAGGCGCACCGGCTCGGCTGGTCGACGGCCGAGCTGTTCGGCCTGCACCCGCAGAGCGGCACCCTGCGCGTGGATTCCTGCGGCGCACTGATGCTCGGCACTGGCGCGGTCCAAGCGATCCACGCCGATCGCGTCGCGTTCGCGCAGACCTCGGGCGACCGTTTTCTGAAGGGCCAGACGCCAGGCTTCCCGATCTGGGAGTTCACCACGAAGAGCGGTCGAAGTGGCCGATCGCAGTTGCATGCATCGCCCGCCGCTCTGGTATGCCAGGCCAAAAATTGTTGAGCTTGGGCCGGCTGCTACGGTGGAGACCTTCCACCCGTGACAACGACCTCGACCCGGCCAGCCTAGCGCTGCGCCGGGTTTTTTGTGCTTCCGGCTTCGAGCCGCAGCAGCACGAGGGTCACTTCCCGCGCCCGCTCACGACCTGGGGTCCCGGCGAGCTCGGCGATGACAGCTGCTGTCGCGGGCTTGGCGGACAGAGCAGCCAACAGGCGCGGGCGGGGGGGGGCCTTGCGGGGCCGGGCGCCACGTGGTGCAGCCACCACCCTCATCGATCAGATCATCTGGAATGCGCCGGTCGCCTTCCAGCGAAGGAAGGCCTCGATCGTGAGCGCCACCGTCGGCAGAACTTCCGGTAGTGCGTCGGGCCTGAACCACCCGACCCTCATGTTCTCGCCTCCATCGCTTGCCGGCGCGCCCGAGAAGGTTCGGGTCGTGAACATCATGCTGAAGTAGTGGCAGACATGGCCGTTGGGGTAAGTCCAGACCTCGGTATGGGGTCCAGAGGCGAAGCCGAACGGGACCAATTCGGAAATCCGCAACCCGGTCTCCTCGAGAATCTCGCGCATCGCGCAGGCAACGATGTCTTCGCACTCGTTCGGGACGCCGCCCGGCAGCCCCCACACGCCGAAGTCGGAGCGCAACTCCAGCAGCACACGGTTCTGATCGTCTTCGATGACGACGCGCGCGCCTGGCACGAGCAGCAGGCGAGAGCCGACAGACGCCCGTAAGCGGCCGAGGTACGAGCTGGCGAAGTCGTTCACCGCCTACTCCTTCACCGGTTGTGCCAGCATGATCGTTCCAAGCCCCATTCAGCGCCACCTCTCCTTCGTGCAGGCCAGCAGGTATGCGGTCCGCATGCAGCGCTCCTGACCGGATCGCGAGCCAGCGGCAGCCATGCATGCCTCCATCCCCACGGTGAGCAGCCCGCGATCGAGATCTTTCTCGGAGGCACAGGTGAAGATCGGCTGGAAGCCCTCGAACTGGCTGACCTCCCAGAAGATGGCCATGAACGACAGCAGGCAGAACGTGCAGACCAGCACCCGGTTGTCGTAGAACCAGTGCCTGCGGTCGGCAGCTGTGGCGGCTTCCTCGCTCATTCCTTCACCGGATGCGCCAGCAGGATTGCGGCGCGGACCATGTTGCGCTTCCACGCCGGCCCTTCGGCCTTCGGCGCCTCGGCCGCGCGGCTGTTCGTGCGGATCATCTCGACCAGGTCGAGGATCCAGCCCTTCGCCAACGGGTAGGCTTCGGTCCTGAAGCCAGCCACCACGTCGTCTGTCGCAGTGGCGAGATCATCGAGGGTGTCCCCCTTCGCTTTGAAGAGGTCGGTGACGGTCGGTTCGAGGAGCATGGCGGAGGCGTAACCCGCACCCGGCGGAGAGTCGAGGCGGGCCCGGACACCTAAGTCCTTGAATACAACGGGGCAGTTCGACGCGATTTCAGACGCTAAGTGCCTGAAGGTAAGCGAACAAGCAGGGCATCATAATCCCTGGGTCGGGGGTTCGAATCCCTGATTCGCTACCATCAAGTTCGCCCGTCTGGTCAATGGCTTGGCGGGTCTTTTACTAGCCGAAACACGTCCTCGCGGGATTGCAAAACGCTGCGACACGGGTCGTGGTTTCACGATGGGTTACGGCTTTGCGGAGGCTGCTCCACGCGACACGGATGGAACACGATGTCGGAGGTGGGGCGATGGCCGAGGATCATGTCGGCAAGCTGCACGCTTCTGCTCGCCGGAAAGGCTGAGCCGGTGGGCATTCCGACCCTGGATCAAGCCACACGCGCGCTTCGCGTTCGAAAGACCGATGGTCGGTCTCGACCGATGCTGACTGGTCGCCTTCGCGAGCGCGACGTATCAGCGAATGCCGCCATCGCTCAAACGGTACCAAGCGATGATCGCCGAGACGTACAGTCGATGGAGCGCATGCAGCGGTAGCGGCGCGATTGGCGTGATCGGGAGTGGCAGGGCGTCGGCATCGCCGGTGGCGATGTACGCGGCCATCGCGCGGCCCATCGCAGATTGGAGGCCAACACCCCGGCCCTGGCAGCCGATGTCGATGAGGAGGCCGGGTGCCGGCTCGTGAAGATGGGGCAGGTAGTCCCGGGTAATCGCCACGCGACCGCACCAGCGATGGTCGAAGGCGACGCCCTCAAGCTGTGGAAACAGCTTGCCCACGATCCGCTCAAGATGCGCCCAGTCCTGAGGGCTGCGCGGCTCGCGGAAAGGGCCGCGTCCACCCATCAGGAGCCGGCCGGAATGGTCGAGGCGGAAGTAGAGCAGCAGCTTGCGCGTGTCCGAGGAGACCTGACCTTCCGGAAGGATGGAGCGGCGCAGGTTGTCGGAGAGCGGCACCGTAGCGACTTGGAAGGAATTTGCCGCGATCACCGTCTGGGCGAGGCCCGGCAGAAGCCCCCCGGTATAGCCGTTGGTGCAGAGGATGACGCGCTCTGACGTGAGCCGAGCCCCCTGCGCCGTCGTGACGGTCCAACCCGATCTCGTCCGATTCAGTTCGGTAACCGGCGAGTCGCCGTGGATCGCCGCGCCGGCCTTCAGAGCCGCCCGGGCGAGGCCGCGGGCATAGCTCAGCGGTTGAATGGCGCCGCCACGACCATCAAGCCAGCCGCCGAGATACCGTTCAGTCCCGAGCAGCCGGTCGGTCTCAGCCTTGTCGAGTACGCGGGTCGGTGCCCCGAGATCGGCCCACTGGGATGCCCGCCGCTCGACCTCGGCCAAGCCGGCCTCGGTATGAGCGCCCTGGATCCAGCCCTCCCGCCGGTGCGGCACATCCATCCCATGCTTGGCGATCAGGTCGAACACCGTGTCGGCGGTGGCACCGGCAAAATGCGCGAGCCGTTCGCCTCGCTCGCGCCCGAACCGGGCGACAAGGTCGGCGGGGTCGTATTTCAAGCCTGGAATCACCTGGCCGCCGTTTCGGCCGGAGCCGCCGAAGCCGACTTCGCGGGCTTCCAGCACGACCGGCCGAATACCGCGCTCGGCCAAGTGCAGGGCGGTAGAAAGGCCGCAGAAGCCGCCGCCGACGATTACCACGTCGGCCCGCCCAGATTCGGCGAGCGGCGGCGTCTCCGGCGCGGGCGATGCCGTGGTGGCCCAGAGCGACGGGGCGAGTGGGAACGGTTCGGCCACGGCGTGTCCTACAGCGGATGCAGCACGCGCTGCAGGAAGTCCTGGGTGCGCGGATTCTGCGGACGGTTCAGGATTTCGGCGGCTGGGCCCTGCTCGACGAGGCGGCCGCCATCGAGAAACAGCACCCGGTCGGCGACCTCCCGGGCAAAGCCGATCTCGTGAGTGACAACGATCATCGTCATGCCTTCGTCGGCGAGCCCGCGCATCACCCGCAGCACGTCGCCGACGAGTTCGGGATCGAGGGCCGAGGTCGGCTCGTCGAACAGGATCGCCTCGGGCCGCATGGCGAGCGCCCGGGCGATCGCGACGCGCTGCTGCTGGCCGCCGGAGAGCTCGTTGGGCCGGGCGTGTTCCTTGCCCGAGAGGCCGACCCGCGCGAGCAGGGCGCGGGCGCGCTCCTCGGCCTCCGGCCGGGGTTCGCCCTTCACGTGTACCGGTCCCTCGACGATGTTCTCCAGGGCGGTCCGGTTGGCGAACAGGTTGAACCGCTGGAACACCATGGAGACCCGGGTGCGGATCGCCTTGATGCTGCGCCTGTCCCGGTCGACCCGCTGGCCGCCGACATGAATCTCGCCGCCGTCATAGGCCTCAAGCCCGTTGATGCAGCGCAGCAGAGTCGACTTTCCGGATCCCGACGGACCGATGACGCAGACCACCTCGCCCTTTGCGACCTCCGCCGAGACGCCCTTGATCACCTCCAGCGAGCCGTAATGCTTCCGAACGTCCTTCAGGACGATCATCGGTGCCGCCCCCTGGCCTCGAAGTGGCGGACCAGCAGGATCAGGGGCAGGCTGAGCGCCAGGTACATCAGCGCCACCATCGTGTAGACGCTGGTGTTCTTGAAGGTCGAGGACGCGATCAGCTTGCCTTGAAGCGCGAGCTCCGCGACCGTGATGGTCGAAGCCTGCGACGAGTCCTTCAGCATCATGATCATGATGTTGCCGTAGGGCGGCAGCGCGATCCGGATCGCCTGCGGCAGGATCACCCGCCGCATAGTCATGCCCCAGCCCATCCCGATCGACAGCGCGGCCTCAACCTGTCCGCGATCCACCGCCTCGATGCCGGCGCGGAAGTTCTCGGCCTGATAGGCCGAATAGGCGATGCCGAGACCGATGATCGCCGCCTGGACGGCCGTGAGCGACAGGCCGAAATCCGGCAGCACGAAGTAAATGTAGAACAGTTGCACGATGATCGGGATGCCGCGCAGGATGTTGATCATCACCGCGCTGAAGCCCGCCAGCACGGCGATGCCGGAGACCCGCAGTACCGCCCAGACCAGACCGAGCAACGTCGAGACCACCAGCGAAGCCACGGTGATCAGAACTGTGAGCTGCACGCCCTGCAGCAGGATCGGCAGGTAATCCTGCGCGTCGGCGAGGAACTCGCGCATCAAGTTCAGGACCGGTCGGCCGACGGCGGCAGGCCCCACTTGGTGAGGATCGCCTGGACCGTCCCGTCCGCCTTGAGCTTGGTGAGCGCGGCGTCGATCTTGGCGAGTAGCTCAGTATCTGTCTTGCGCACGCTGAGACCCACCGAGGCGACGACGGTCGGCTTGAAGGTCTCGACCAAGCGGACACCGGGGAACGCGCCCTGCTTGACGTAGTATGCGAGGATCGGCGCGTCGGCGAAGCCCGCCTTCAGCCGGCCGGAATTCACGTCGCGGATGATATCGGGGATCGTGTCATAGATCTTCACCTCGCCGAACAGGCCGGATTTCTTCAGCGGCTCGACGAAGGCGGTTCCGACCTGGGCGCCCACGGTCTCACCTTTCAGGTCGGCAAAGGACGTGTAGTCCTTCGCGTCGGCCTTCGGGACGATCAGCCCCTCGCCGTAGCTGTAGACCGGCGCTGAGAAGGCCACGACCTCCTTGCGTTGGGGCGTGATGAACATCGCCGCAGAGATGATGTCGATCTTCGAGGCGGTGAGCGCCGGGATCAGCGTCGAGAATTGCAGGGGCTCCACCGCGACCGTAAAGCCCGCCTCCTTGCCGATTGCGTTGACAAGGTCGACCATCACGCCCTGGATGGTGTTGGTCTTGGTATCGAGGAAGGTGAATGGGAGGCCGGTGGGTGTCGCGCCGACCTTCAAGGGTTGGGCACTGGACGTCGTCCCCAGGAGACCCAGGAGAAGCGCCGACGACAGACACAGGCCGGCCAACCGTCTTTTCATCATGCCGCTCCCGTCACATGCCTGGACCGACCGGCCAAGACCAGCGTCCGATTTCATTGTCGTGAAGAATACCGCATGTTTTCCGTGTCGACGCAAGCGACTTTCACGTGCATGAAGAGATGCGCGAGAGGCAGATTGGTGTGACGGTGAGCATCCCCCCAGGCGGTACGATGGGTCCGGAACCGGTCGACCAGGCGGTGGGCCAGCGTCTGCGCAGCCTGCGGCGTGCGCGAGGGTTGTCGCTGGAGGCGGTCGCGTCCAGCACAGGCCTGTCGATCGGCTTCATCAGCCAGGTCGAACGGGGGCTATCATCGCCCTCGCTCCGAGTGCTGGCACTGCTTGCGGACACGCTGCAGATCGGCATCGGGGGGCTGTTCGAGCAGCCCCTCAATGAGCCCGAACCGGATCCGATCGTCGTGTTCCGGAAGGATCGGCCTGAACTCCAGCTCTGGCGAGCCGGCATCACCAAGCAGTTACTGACGCCGCCGGGCGGGACGCAGGGCATGAGCCTGTTCCACATGGTGCTGAAGCCGGGCGCCAGCACGGGCGACGAGCTGTTCAGCCACGACGGCGAAGAGGCCGGCCTCGTCTTGAAGGGGTGTCTCACGCTCGTCGTCGAGACGCGCACGCTTCAGCTCTCTGAAGGGGACAGCTTCCGCTTCGAAAGCCGTCGACCGCATCGCTTCGGCAATCCTGGGACGCATGGTCAGACAATCGTGCTGTGGGTCAATGTACTCGGGTCTTCTCAACTCAGGACGCCATAGCCGCCTGGTCGAGTCGGCGTCCGGTACGTTGAGGCCTCGACTGATGTGTGCTCATGAGGCCAGCACTCGGCGACGAGCCTCCATTTGGCCGCCGCCCGAGAGCCGACATCCGACTTTGCGCCCATTCTCGCCATTCAGCTGAACGTGAAGGCAGCCCGGAAGAAGACATTCCTCTTCTGCGGCAAAACGAATGAGGTTTGAGGATAAGTTTTCTGTCTGGATGCGAGACCTCTATGGCGTCTGCCATGGCTCGGGGAGCCCTGGGTCTCGGGCCGATCCGGCGAGGCAGTGCGAGGTCGCAACAGGGACTCGCGGCGGGAAGATCCTTCAGCCGCGAGCCCTTCTGGTCGGTGTTCGAGTGAGCGACCGCTCTCAGTAAGCCCAGCCGTAGTACGGGCTCCCGTAATAGCCGTAGCCATAGTAGCTGGCCGGCGCGTATCCGTATCCGTAGCAGTAGGGATCGTAGTAGCTGCAATAGGGATAGCCGTAGGCGAGAGCGGAGCCGGCCGCAAGGCCAAGCCCAACGCCGGGCAAGCCCCAGCCCCAACCGCGCCGCCAACCATATCCGCGCCAACCGTAGCCGCCAGGCCAGCCCGCACCGCGCCAACCGACAGCCCCACCGCGCCAGCCGATGGCCCCACCGCGCCAACCGACGGCCCCACCGCGCCAGCCGACGCCTCCTCCGCGGAAGCCAGCGCCGGCGAAGCCGCCCCTGAACCCTCCGCCACCGAACCCGCCACCCCGGAAGCCGCCGCCTCCGAAGCCGCCACCGCGGAATCCCCCGCCACCGAACCCGCGCGCATCTGCGGGATCAGATGCAAATGCCAGAACGGCGAGGAGCGCCGTCGTCGCAAGGGCAAGACGTTTCATGTCAGCACCTCCGAACACATGCCCCTTGTCATGTTAACGCGTGTGCCGCGAAGCTTATCCTCTTCACATTGCGAACACAGTGTTCCGGCGTCGCTTCTGAAGCTTCTCCTGTCAGAGGGCATGGAAAACACCTGCTCTCGAGCGGAGTGCGACCTAACCTGAGCCTCCCGCCGGCAAGCCCATCTGCGTACGTCATGCGAAGCCGCGCGCGTCCGCTGTCAGGCTCGTCAGGATCAGGGCGGCGAAGCCCGCGAATGCAATCAGAAGCGGTCTCATGACATTGTCTCCTCGCCGGAGGACAACGCGGCACCTCGCGGCCCACCGGATCCGGCCAGTCTGATCGGGCCGGGATGCGGTCGGCTTCGACACCTTGGCTGGCTCGATCGTATTGCCGCCAGTGCACGGCCGCTTGATCCGAGAGGACGCTCGGCGACGTCTGTTCAAGGCCGTGATCGGATGGAGGTGGCTTTGCGGGGCAGGTGCAGCGAGGGCCCTGGGGCGCAACCTGTCTGCCATCGGAGAAGCAGGCCACGCGTCGTTCGCCGGAGATCAGGTTCGCTTCACCGCGCTGGCGGCCGCCTCTTCGGAGGATGTTGAGTCGTATGTCGGTGAACTTGCATTCACGTCGTGCGGTCACGGTGCGGAGGCTCGACCCCTTCAGCCGACCCGAGCCCCGTCGGCTCGAAGGCCAGCTGGCCGAAGCCCCGTTCCGCCGGCGCAGGATCTGAATGCCGATCAGTCCGCACGCTTGTGAGGTGGCCTCCGCGCGCGTACCTGGCTACGAGGGCGACTCGGCCGTTGCTTCCTGACCGGTAACAGCTCTAAAGACGCAAACACGAGGACTGTGCGGTCCACCCCCAAAGTCCTGGGGCTCGATCACACCCAGGATCCACATGCGAGCCGAGGGTACGACAGACCGACAAGGCAGCCTGAGCTTCGGCTTTTTGCCGCTATCGCCACCAGCCGGCGGCCTCATGCAGGCGTGCCTTAACGCTCAGGGTAGCACTTGGCGGCCATATTGAGGGTGACGGTGCACAGTACCGTCCCAGCCTCGTCCCGCACGTAGGCCGTGAACGCTCTTTGACCGTCTGCGGGCGGCGGTTCACGGCCGATGTCCGGCAACGCCGCGATCGCCGCGTTGCGTGCGTCGTGTAGATTCGCGTAACACGTGCCCTCCTCGTCTCGCAGGCTCTTCGAGCCATCCTCGTAGTCAATGAAATAGCGAGGCATCGCAACGCGCGGGTTGGTGAACGCAGACGGGTGCGACCCTAGAAACCGTTCAGGCGCAAAAGGTTGCATAGGTTACAGAACGCAGGCGACGACATCGGCCAAACTGATGAGATGCGCTCAACTTTTCGCCGTCGGGTCACTAGTGACCAGACAGCCAACCAAGCGTCGCAGTAAAAACGTTGTGCCCTATCGATCTGGAATGACCCACCTCTGCCCCATGCTCGCCGACGTCGACGCACTGCTCAGAGAAAACCTGCTCCTCAGCGCCCTGCGCGTGCCCGATCAGGCCCTGCTCAAACCGCATCTGGAGCTGAAGACGTACGAGCGCGGCGACGCGCTGTTCGAGGCCGGCGAGAACGTCAGCTTCATCTCCTTCCCGCTCGGTCAGTGCGTGGCTGCCCTGGTGATTGGGCTGCGGGACGGGCGTGCTGTCGAGACGGCCACGGTGGGACGCGAGGGCGCGATCGGTGGCGTGGTCAGCCAGGGTTCCCTGCCCGCGTTCAGTCGCGCGGTCGTGCAGGTTCCCGGCTCCGTGCTGCGCATCGAAGCGGCGATGCTGCAGAAGATCAAGCAGACCTCGCCAGGCCTGCGCAACCTGATCACCCGCTACTCCGACTGCCTGCTCGCTCAGGTGCTGCAGTCCGTGGCCTGTAACGCCAGCCACACCATCGAGGCGCGCTGCGCTCGCTGGCTCCTCAGCCTGCAGGATCGGCTCGGCACCGATGTTCTGCCGATCACCCACGAGGTGCTGGCCGAGCTTTTGGGCGTGCAGCGCTCCTACCTCTCGCGCGCCCTTCGAACCCTGCAGCAGCAGGGCCTGATCCAGGTGCGGCGCGGGCGGATTATCATCGTGAGCCGTCCTGCTGTGGAACAGGCCGCCTGCGAGTGCCACGGCGCGGTCAAGCGCCACTTCGAGGCCGTGCTGGGCGCTGTCTACAACGCGAGCGGCACCCTCGTGTCGCTTCAGGGCCGAGCCTCAAACGATGGCCGGGTTTGCGAGGCTGTCTGAAACGAGGGGTCGGCAAGCCTCTTGACAGCGTTCCGCCGTCGGGAGCGAGGCAATCGCGCCCTTGGCCACCGAACCCTGTCGAACCGTCAGCCCGGCCGATTCAGCCAACCCGATCAGAGCACCATGAGACCTGAGGCG
Organism: Methylobacterium sp. CM6257; assembly: GCF_054611515.1. Classification (NCBI taxonomy): domain Bacteria; kingdom Pseudomonadati; phylum Pseudomonadota; class Alphaproteobacteria; order Hyphomicrobiales; family Methylobacteriaceae; genus Methylobacterium; species Methylobacterium sp. CM6257. The sequence goes on along the minus strand of NZ_CM137735.1, from coordinate 1,560,781 downwards.
TGCTGAGTTCTCTTTCCCGCAAGGCGCTCGAAGCGGAAGTCCTGCGCCTTCGCGCGCGCGACGAACGCTTCAGCACGATCTTGAACACGATCGAGGCAGCCTTCGCCATCGTCGAGGTCTCGTTCGACGGCGACGACAGGCCGGTGGACTATCGCTTCCTTGAGGCCAACCCGGCGTTCGAGCGCGAGGCTGGGGTCAACCTGCACGGCAAGTGGGTCACCGAGTTTGCCCCGAACCTGGAGCGGTTCTGGTTCGAGACCTACGGTCGGGTCGCCAAGACTCGAGAGCCCGCCACCTTCGAAAGCTATGCCGAGGCCTTCAAGCGTTGGTTCGACGTTCGGGCCGTCCCGGTCGGCGACCCGGCGGAGCGGCAGATCGCGATCATCTTCAAAGACGTGACCGCGCGGCGTGCCGCGGAGGAACGGCTGCGCGCTAGCGAGGCGTTGGCGCGCGAGAACGTGGAGCGCGTGCAGCTGGCGCTCGCGGCCGGTGCGATCATCGGCACATGGCATTGGGATATCCCAGCCGACCAGTTTACGGTCGATGAGGGCTTCGCGCGCGCCTTTGGCCTCGACCCGGCACTCGGCCGAGAAGGCATCCCGCTCGCCAAGATCGTCGAGACCGTCCACCCGGACGATCAGGCCGGTCTCGCAGTTGCAATCGACGCGGTCATCGCGCGGGGTGGTGCCTACGCGCACCAGTACCGGGTGCGTCGCGCTGACGGGCGCTACTACTGGATCGAGGCGAACGGCCGCGTCGACCGCGCCCCGGACGGCACGCCGCTCTCATTCCCTGGAGTTCTCCTCGACGTCGAAGAGCGGCGAGCCGTGGAGCAGGAGCGCGATCGCGCCGCCGCAGCCCTGCGCGCCCTCAACGAGACATTGGAGCAGCGTGTGGCCGAGCGCACGGCCGAACTGTTGCGCGCCGAAGAGCAGCTGCGCCAGTCCCAGAAGATGGAAGCGGTGGGCCAGCTCACGGGCGGCCTCGCGCACGACTTCAACAACCTTCTTGCGGGAATCTCGGGCAGCCTGGAACTGATGAACACCCGCATCGCGCAAGGGCGTTATCAGGACGTCGACCGGTACCTGGCCGCCGCTCAGGGAGCGGCCAAGCGCGCGGCTGCACTCACGCATCGCCTGCTGGCCTTCTCGCGCCGCCAAGCGCTCGAGCCCAAGGCGACGAACGTCAACACGCTCATCAGCGGCATGGTCGAGCTGATCCAACGTACGGTAGGCCCCAGCGTCCAGATCGAGACGGTCGGCATAGCGGGCCTCTGGCCGGCACTGGTGGATCCGTCGCAGCTGGAGAACGCGCTCCTCAACCTGTGCATCAACGCGCGCGATGCGATGCCCGAAGGCGGCAGAATCACGATCGAGACTGCAAACCGCTGGATCGACCGGCACGCGGCCAAAGAACACGACATGCCGGAGGGCCAGTACCTTTCCCTGTGCGTCACCGACACCGGCACTGGCATGACACCCGACGTGATCGCGAAGGCGTTCGACCCGTTCTTCACCACCAAGCCCACCGGCGAGGGTACCGGCCTCGGGCTTTCGATGATTTACGGATTCGCCAAGCAGTCTGGCGGGCAGGTGCGGATCTACTCCGAGGTCGGCGAAGGCACGACCGTGTGCCTCTACCTGCCTCGCCACACCGGCGACGCCGAGCACGACGAGGTGCTGCCAGAGACCGGGTTGCTGCCGTTCGCTGAAGCCGGTGAGACCGTGCTGATCGTGGACGATGAGCCGACCGTGCGGATGCTGGTCACGGACGTTCTGGGCGATCTCGGCTACACGGCTGTCGAGGCCGCAGACGGGGCCGGTGGCCTCAAGGTGCTGCAGTCGGGTGCGCGGGTCGATTTGCTGATCACCGACGTCGGGCTACCGGGCGGGTTGAACGGCCGGCAGATGGCCGATGCGGCGCGGATCACGCGCCCGGACCTCAAGGTGCTGTTCATTACCGGCTTTGCTGAGAACGCCTTACTCACAAACGGTCAGCTTGAGCCAGGCATGGCCGTGCTGACCAAGCCTTTCGCAGTCGATACGTTAGCAGCCCGCATCCGCGAATTGATCGCCCGCTGAGATATACTTGGCTGACCCCGAGGCGCGCCTTAGTAACTTAAGGTAGCGCTATTTCGGGTCAGAAGAGAGCTCTTTTATACCGCCGTCGACCAAGGGAGCATGTCGTGATCGATGAATGCCGTGCTCGCAGCGCTGGCTCAGCTCGACCGCGAGGTCATCGCGCTCTCGGCGGGACGCGAGTCGCTGCGTGACCTGACTGGCATTTTGGACCGGGCTGAATGCGAGGCTACTGCATGTCGGCAGCCACACGCATCCCGGTGTTTGCCAGCCCAGGTGCTATTCGTCACCCATCTCCTTGTGCTCAGTCGCTTCATCTTCCTCTTCGGCGTCATCGCCGAGAAGGTCGTCCAACTCTTGGATTAGGTCCGCGACCTGCTGCTCGTTCGCACGGACGCGGAAGATTTCTCCATCTTCGGCCTCGAAGGTGAGGTGGTACTCACCCTGAATCTCGTCGGAGAGCACACGGGCTAGCTTCTTGGGCAATCTCATTGCATGGCTCCTCCCAGTAGGGAGAGAACGCGCAATCAGCGAGTACGATGCCGGCGAGTTCTAAGCAGGTGGCCTGGATCGCTCTACGTCATCAAGTCCGCTTCTTCCGGAGCGGCCTGCCTCCGCACTGGATGGGCCAGCCGGATCGCGCAGCGGACCATCAGTCGCTTCAACTTGGGCGTGCGGTAAGCGGCGAGACTCAAGACTACACCTTCAGCGTGCCATTGCGCGCCAGAATCGCATCGCCCACCACGGATTTTCGGGTGGACGGTGCGTATGCTGCAGACTCTTGCTTTTCGCTAATCGTAGCGGCCGTGTTCACGCCCGGCGGCTACGGAATCACCGAAGCCGGACGACATGCTGATGAACGTACCGGATTCTAGGGAGCTCTGTTCGTGATCGCTACGCTCCTGGCCGGGGTTGCCGAACTGGTTCAGATCGGCACTTAAAGTTCGTCGCTCTTCCCCGATCGGTCATCCTCAGCGCCTCGCTCTGAAATCAAGAGGACGGCGCCTCCGGCTTCCTGCAGGCCGGAGCCAATCATCCGCGTCTGCCTTAGGAGTTAGGAGAGTGCGACACCGGTGGACGCTACGTCGAAACGGCGTGAGCAGTGCTGAAGCGGCGTCTCAGCGTGCTGCCGACTGCATTTGTCCCCTGGTCGTCGGTGACGGGATCCAGGCCCTACAAATCAAGCCTGAGCTGTCGCGTAGATGCCCTCCCTTCAGCGGGACAGGTCTGTGCGGATTGTTTCGCAAAATCATCTTGCCGGCTCCAGAGAAAGCACGCGATATCCCGAAACGAAGCTTTTGAACTCGGGCGTGTCGTGTACAGATGCCGTCGGGGCGTAAGCGCTCAAGTGCAGGGTGAACGCAATTAGCACGCGAGTTCAGCCCGTTCTTTGTTACCGCTGCCACGTCTCTCTCCGGAGGCTTAGGAGAAGGATTATGTGACGGTAACTAACATGGTTGCGTCACCTGTTATGTTTCCACCTTAATATCATTCCGAACAGATCCCGCGGATCATCTGGGTCGGCAAGCAGATCGAGATTTTCGTAGAACGGAAACGTCTCAAGTTTGCTCCGTAGATAACGCAAGGCCGAGAAATCTTCGACCGCAAACCCAACTGAGTCGAAGATTGTGATCTGCTGCGGGTCGCGCCTGCCTGAAGACAGACCGGACATGACCTGCCATAGTTCCGTCACGGGGTGCCCAAGTGGCAGTTGCTGGATCTCGCCCTCGATTCTGGTCTGCGGGGCATATTCGACGAAGATGTCCGAGCGCAGCAGAACGTCGCGGTGCAACTCGGTCTTGCCGGGACAATCCCCACCAACCGCATTGATGTGCACGCCGGCACCAACCAGGTTGTCATTGAGAATCGTGGCGTTTTGCTTGTCGGCGGTGGCTGTCGTGATGATGTCGACCCCTTCTACCGCTTCCGCAGCAGTCCTGCAGGCTGTCATTTCGAAGCCGAGAGCAGCGAGATTGCGCATACATTTGATTGTCGCAGCTGGGTCGATGTCATACAGGCGTACTCGATCAACACCGAGCAAGGCCTTGAAGGCCAATGCCTGAAATTCGGCCTGCGCCCCGTTGCCGACGAGAGCCATCGTGCGCGAGCCGGGTTTGGCAAGATGCTTGGCCGCCAGAGCTGAGGTTGCCGCTGTGCGGAGCGCAGTGAGGATAGTCATCTCGGTCAAGAGCATCGGGTAGCCGTTGCCAACGTCAGCTAGAACACCGAAAGCTGTGACCGTTTGACGTCCCTGGCGAATGTTCTTCGGATGGCCGTTGACATACTTGAATCCGTAAGTCGTGCCGTCGCTCGTCGGCATGAGTTCGATAACGCCATCAGGACTATGCGAAGCGATGCGTGGCGTTTTGTCGAACAGATGCCAACGCTGGAAGTCTTCTTTGATGTAAGTGGCGAGTTCCGCCATGAAGCGTTCCATGCCGATCTCGACAACGAGCCGCATCATGTTTTCTACGTTGACGAACGGGACAATGTTGAAATTCTGTCCTGGCAGTGGAAGTTGGATCATGGATAGATGACTTCTCATTCACCTCGGATCACCGGTTTGCGCACGTGATCGGATGGTCTTGCCCTTTAGATCGCTGTGAAAGTGCGGACCAAGGGAGTTTATCACTGAACTGTGCCCACTTTTCTACAGAGGCCCGTTGAGGAGAGCTCCGATGGCTTACGTGCTTCTCTCACTGTGGCGTCGATATCAGCCAGGGCCGCGGCGTCCGGCAGCCCGCTTATTACGGTCTTCCCAACGTGCTTGACCGTCCCCACCTTCCAACTTTGCCAGAAGATCCCGTTGCTCTGCAACTATCCATGCTCAGGCGCAGGGCAGATTGCTGATCTCGCGGCCGCGTATCGCGTAGATCGTGCAGATGCGCTTCACGTCACGCCTCCTACGTTGCGCGGTCCTGATCCACCCGCCGATTGCCGCTTTCTTCGCATCAGCGGGTGATCGGGTCCGAGCTCGAAGAGGTGTCTCTGACCCCTCGCGGAGGAAGGCCCAACGAGATCCTGCGGCGCTCCCTCGAGCCCATGTCGGTGTCCGCGAACTGGAAGAGGGCGGCCCCGGTTCTGGCGTCGACGACGGTCACGGACGTCGCCCCGTTCCGTGTGTGCTGCAACGGATATTGTGCGAGAGCGTGGGCTGTCGCCGCTTCCAGACTGCAGGGCCAAAGTCGGCTGGCGACGGTCCGATTGCCTTTCGAGAATATTGCTTCTGTAGGCCACGATGTCCTCCTGTTGTGAAGAGCATACGCCTGCAGCCTGGCGGGTGGATGCTGGTGTCTGCAGATCGATGCGGTCAGCCATGCCGCATTCGCGTGCCGTGGGCACTGTGCCGGTGCCTGCTCCGCTGGCCGTTGGAGTGCCCGTGAAAAACGGCGCTGACAAAATATCGTGATCTACGCGATGAGACGAAGAGGGGCTTCAACATCGTTCCAGGCGTACAATATGTCGGCCATATTCCGGCCCAGAGGTCGGGTCTGATCCCGGGTGCGGCCCCTCGATCTTCGCCATCCACGTGCCCTCCGACATTCACTCGCCTGAGCCAGGCGCTCTCCGCCGGCGTGCCGGGCGGCACTGGGCCGGCCCGCTCCTGTGCCAAGCCCCGTGACGCATCGCGCAACAAAGATCGGCCAGGACCATTATCTAGACGTTCAGATGCGCCATGGACGTCGTCGTCAAATCCGCCGGATCGGCCGGCACCTGCTGGACCTTGGCGGACAGGCTCGGCCGGTCCCTTGGCGCGATCTATCATTACAGACCCAACGGGTCCTTCGTCATCGCGGCGAAGGGGGCGCTTGTCGGGATTGTACCGCTGCACGCCACCCTCGATGACGCCATGACCGCTATCGCGCACAAGATGCACGGCGCCTGCGAACTCGACAGCGGCGAGCGACCGTAACGCTTATCCAGCCGGCCCTGTCGGTCGCTCCGATGCCATCGCGAACCGATCGGGGGCGAAGAGCCAGCCTGCTGAGCAGCTATCGCCGGTTCTGGCGCAAACCCCTTTTGCTCGGCCGTGTGCACAATCTTCCATGCCCGCCCGTCAGTCCGAAGACGGAGAAGACTGGGTCGGTCATGATCGCGCCGCCTCGAACCGCTGGTCTTTCAGCAAGATGGCGTGCCGGCACCCGGGACATGCGAAGCGGTAGTGGTTCTCGAATGCCGATGCGGGCTCATGGATGAGCGTGGCGCAACGCGGGCATTCGCCCACCCAGACGCCGACCTGCTGTGGGCTTGGCCCGCGTTTGTCGCGCATCAGCGGGAGCCCGATCGCCGCCGCGACGACCGCCACGATCCAATACTGGTATGCGAGGCCCGCGACCGCTACGAGCAGGCACGTGCCTCCGGCCATGAGGCGCACCAGGAACAGGATTGTGCTGCCGCCCGTGTCCGCTCGGCCAAGCAGCCCGGTCACGGGATCGACGGCAAGGTCCGCGCGATGGACGGCGGGCGTGCTCGATGGCCTGCTCACCACGGCCTCCTTACGGTACGGGGCGGAACGGGACGGACAGCGCGTCGCTGCCGCCCGCGGTGTCGGCGGGTCGCGAGCGCGGTCACGGCTTCTTCGCCAGAGCGCCCTTCACCAGCGTGCCGTCCGGCCCGAACAGCCTGTAGGTGTCGGCGCACCAAGCGCCCTGCCCAACCCGCTCGTATGTCGACGTGATCGCGGCGGTGCTCTCCCGGATCCTGTCCGCGATCGTCGCATCTTCGGCATCGGTGATCCGGGCCTGCGCGCGCATCTGGGCGAGCTTCGCCGCAATCGTCCGAAAGCCCGGGCAGGCCTGCTCCGCGAAAGTGGTCGTGGACAGTGCCCGTGCGTAGACGTTGAGCTGGTCAGTGTGGCTCTGCGCGTGCGCGACGTCGGAGCCGCACAGGCCGATCAGTGCCGCCGCGAGGCGAAGTGGCGCCCACCTCGCGCCTGGCAGCCAGCGGGCGATCTCCTCAAGGATGTAAGTCCGAACGGCCGCGACCCGGATCGCACCGAACTTTCGAACCTTGGTGATCGCGTCCGGCGAGGATTGAGCCAGCTGGCCAAGGTCTCGGAAGTCGGCCTTGCGCAGGCGGGCCCGCAAGGATGTGGTCAGGAACCCGCGACCATACCCGGACGCCGAGAGGCGGTGGATCGTGTCGCCGGGCAGGTCATCGAAAAGGGGCAGCCGCATGCAAGCCTCGGCAAAGAGGCTCACTGACCTGGCTGTGCGGGTTGATGGGCTGGGCATCGCCATTGCCGATACGGTGATCTCCGCCTGCCTGCAATCAGCGCCGGAACTCGGCCGCAGTGTGAGATGACCGGCTCGCGACCAAGTCGGTCAAACCTAGAGCTGTTCCCGGTCAGGTAGCGACGGCCAAGTCGTTCTCGTAGCCGGCTGCGGCGAGGTAGTTGCGGCACTCTTGCGGCGTGAAACGGGTGAAGGCCTGCCGGATCGCCGCCCACAGATCCGGGATCGTGCGGGCTGCCGCGCTGCGCAACAGCGCCTTCAGCTTTGCGAAGGCCTGTTCAATCGGGTTGAAATCAGGGCTGTAGGACGGAAGGTAGAGCAGCCGCGCTCCTGCGGCCTCGATCGCATCCTGCACGCCGGCGACCTTGTGGGCTGGCAGATTGTCCATGACGACGATGTCGCCCGGCTGCAGCACCGGGACCAAGGTGTCGGTGACATAGCTGCAAAAGCGCGTGCCGTTCGTGGGGCCGTCCAGCAGCGCGGTGGCACACAGCCCGCTCGTGCGCAGGGCGGCGGTGATGGTCGTGGTTTTGTAATGGCCCAGTGGGGCTGCGAGCCGGCAGCGCTCGCCGCGTGGGGCCCAGCCGGAGCGCCGCGCCATGTTGGTGGCCGCCGCTGTCTCGTCCAGGAACACCAGCCGGTCCGGATCGAGCTCGGGCTGTGCCTCAAACCACGCCTCGCGGGCCGCTCTTACGTCTTCACGCTCCTGCTCAGCTGCGAACGTCGCCCCCTTTTCCAGGTGATCGCGTGTCGCTGGAAGAAGCGCGACAGGCCGCTTGTGCTGGTCTGGACGCCCTGCTCAGCCAGTCGGTCGCGCAACTCGCGCAGGAAGAGACGCGGCTCCTGCTCGGAGGTCGCCAGGATCAGTGCGGCATGCGCCTCGATGCGCTGCGAGGTGTGATCGCCGCCCATCGGCTTGGGCGCGACATGGCCCTCTTGGTGCGAGCGCTGCGACCAGCGGCTGGCGCTCGACACGCTGACCCCAAAGCGAGCTGCGGCTCGGTGGCACGAGGCCCCTGCCGCCACGGCAGCCACGACACGCTCGCGTAAGTCGACCGACAGAGGTGAAGGCATCGGCATGCTCCTTCACCCGTCAACGCGCCAGCCGCTAACCCGTCGCAATCCGCCCGGGACCGGCTCTAGCGATTGATCGGTCACGATTGGGTAAGGGTGGGTCGCACCGGTGCGTCCCTCCCAATAACTAAGCAGGAGGGAGAGGACTGCCGGTACCGCCCTCGATCAGTGAGTGAGGGCTCATTAACCGGCCGAAGGTGCCCTGGAATACGCCCAGAACTTCATGGCCGCAGGCCGGGCTGGTGTGGACGCGTGCCTCGTCAAGCCGTTCAGTGTTGCCGCCTTACGCGACACGATCCAGTCGATCTCCGCCGAAGATCGGCTAAGCCGCATTGGTAGTAGAAAAGCCTCTCTGTAGCGTCTCAGGTACTTCTTGAGCGCCATGGTCGGTCTGGGGCGCGAGCTGTCGGGCTTGGGGGCCCGCCAAGAGCCCAGCAGGGCGGCCATGCCCGAGACGCTCCTGCAATGGCGGCGGAATGGTCTTCAGGCCGTCTGAGCGTAGATCTCAGAGCTACAGGCGCGGAGACGCTCCCTCATGGCACGGAGCGCTGCCGCACGCCCCCCGACGCCCGCTGGCAAGTGCCTCGCTTGAGAGCGTCGCGGAGGCTGCTGACAGGGCATCGTAGGTCTGGTGGTTCATGCCGCCGCACTGTGTCACCTGCTCAGAGACCTGCCGGATGAGGAGCTTGACCTCGGCCTCGATGTTCTCGCTCACCAGAGCCCTCAGCCTCCGCTCGATGACCTAGGGGTGCGTACGAGGTCGCACGGTTTGTTCGGAGCGTGCGCCCGGTTCAAGCGAGCTGTTCAGACCTCGGCTGCGGGCCATCGATCCAGCACGGCCGACCCGGCGTGCAGCTCGACGTGGTGAGCGTGAGCGTCGTGGCGTGTTTTGCAGAGGTCGACAGCCGAAGCGAAGCGTGTCCGCGCGGCAACCTCGGTGGCCACGTCCTCGGCGATCACCTGCTGCCCGTCGCGGAAGGTAAGCACCCGGAACGACGGGTTCTTGAGGTCATTGGCTTCCATAAGCGGCCCTCCAGGAGAATCGTTGCACCTTATCCGGTACCGCGGCCGTCCTCGATCTTGTCATGCATGCGGCGCCGCGGGCCGAACGAGGCGCATGACGGACGCGTGAGCTCCCAGCGAGGAACCAACCGCGGCAAAGGCCACGTACACGGCATTCTCCATGTAGATGATCACGGCGAACGCGGACAGCTGCTACCAGTGAGCGCGCCAGTTCTCGGCCGGGATGCGCCTACGGGCGACCACGGCGGCGTCCGCCAGGCAACTGGGCGGGTCCGTGCAGGAGATTGGCCGGCAGGTTCAGGGCTTGGCGCAGCTGGCCCGCACGGCCGCGGATGAGGCCAGCCAAGCGGCCGCTCTCGTGCAGGAGCTGAACGGGGCCATGTCGCGGATCGGCGAACCAGACTTCAATCCCGACGACTCGGTAGGATACGCCATTCAGGACCAGACCAACGGCCGGCGCGGCAAGTGCGGTCGAACCGTATGGCACGCGGCGGACTTCCCCGGACGATTCAAGGAGGTCTGCCGTGGTGTTTCGCTTGTTCCGATCGGGAAGTCCGCCCCCTCCCGCCAACCTGCACGTCCAGCCGCCGCCCGCGTCGGAGAAGCCGACCACCGCGATGCTGAAAGCCGACATCGACAGCGGCGCCACAGGTGACAAGGTCGAGCAGTACGACGTGGGCATGGCGCAGCTCGGCACCTGCGACGAGGTCGCCGGCACGCCGCCTTCACCTGAGCGGATCGCGCTTGCCAGGAAGACGGAGGCTGAGAACCGGCCGAGGCGTCCTGCCGGCTACCCGTATGCCCGGCAATCCTGGGTTATCCCTGCCTACATCGGCTTCATCGCTGCGGCTGCCGTGATCGTCAGCGGTGCCCTCTGGCTCACGCGTTGAACGGAAGCACGGCGACAGTGCACCAAGTTGAGCGCTATCCGAACAGGCCCAGGGCACCCATGCGGCTCACCCTGGCTGCCGGTGTCTCGAGCACTGCCGCGCTTGCTCAGAGGCAGCAGCAACACGGGGCCGTCTTCTCGGTGCGTTTCTCTGGCGCTGGTTCCGCGCGGAGAAATCCGTTCAGCATTCACCATCCGCTGAGAGGCGGACCGGCGGCCACGAACGCCTGTCGTGACCACTGCGGAACGGCCGCCGAGCCGGGAGGAGGTGTCTTGCTCGCCTGTCGCGGCAGTGTCTCGCCCAGCGCTGCCAGCTTGGGCGGATCTGGGTGACCGAGGAGGAGCTGCGCCGCGCCCTCTACAGCGTCATCCACCTGGGACAGCGGCTTTGGGTTCGGCGCGGGCGGCCTGCACGCAGCCGGCCCTTCTCGGGTGGCTCTGCGGCATCTCGCAGCGTCGGCTAGGACCAATTGCAGCGTGACAACGAATTGGGAAGCCGCTTCCCAACGAGGTGTACCGACGCTTTGTGCCGCCACTGCACCTAGGCTCCTGGTGAGGCCCCTTCCATCGTGAATCCAACCTTCAAGGTGACCTGGTAGTGCAGCACCTTGCCGTTCTCGACTTGGCCACGGGTCTCCAGCACCTCGAACCAGCGAAGGTTGCGCACAGTCTGGCTGGCGCGTGCGATAGCACCCTGAATGGCATCCTCAATCGACGCCGTGGATGAGCCGACCAGCTCGATGACCTTATAGACGTGGTCCGACATGGCAGCCTCGCTTGGTGAGACAAGCTGCTAGGATCGACCTGTATCAGAGATGGATCAAGTAGCTGGCGGAACGCAATCATTCCGTGGGTCCGGTGCCAGGCAGATCGGCTTGGCCCGTCGCGTGCAGGCTCGAGTGTGCCGCCGGGCGGGACATGGCTGTGTACATGGTCGGGCTCGGCGCGCTGCTCACCTGCATTTAAATCTGTGGCCTGATCATTCTACCACGCTGGCGAGCGCTGCGGATGAGCATAGACTCGCTCACTGTACTGTTCCTGTATGCGACTGATCCCGCGGAGCTGGTAACGATCGCGTTGCAATCAGCGAGCTAAGTTCGCCACGATGCGCAGAGAGGTCGCCGACAAGCGGCTCAAGCGTAGGGAAGGTGGCCTAAGCTGCGCGTCGGCGGGGTGCTGGCGCGACGCATAGTATTCCTGAATCATCAACAAATTATAAGTAATCATCGTCGAATCAAAAGTCATCAGCCCGCAAGCTCTGTAATAAGGGCGAGCACGCAATCGGCGACGTTCTCGCCCTCAGGCTACCGCGCACAAGCCAGAGGCGGCTGGAAGATCCGTACATTCGGTTGCGGCGCTAGGCCCCCGAAGCAGAGATAGCCTTCGTCGAATTCCGCGTATGTCTTCAGCCGTCCCACGTCAGGGATGTCCACGTGGTGACGGCTCCAGATAGCCAAACCGGTCTCCCGCAAAGTCCGCAGGACGCGGTTTGTGTGAACCGGAGAGATGCCCAACGCGTCGGCCACGTCGGATTGCGACAGCGGGAGCGTGAAGCTGTTCTCGTTTGCCAGTTCGACGACCTGCAGGCAAACCAGCAACTCGCACAGGAGATGTGCCAAACGGTGCTCGGCGGGTCGGATGCCGTTGACGATCCACTCCCGCGCGCGGCTGAGTTCCCGCAGCGTCACCCACCAGAGCGCGCGCTGGATGCCCGGATGAGCACTGATCAGTTCCGCCAGCTTGGAGCGGGAGATGTCTACTACCGTGCAGCGAGTGAGCGTACCGACCCGGAGATTGCGCCCAAACACGCCAGTGTCGTGCACATAGCAGAGGTCTCCCGGCAGAACGAAGGAGACGATCCGACGGTCACCTGCGTGCAGAACCTTGTAGCGGCAAGCGAAGCCACTCAGGACCAGGTAGACGCGATCTGAGGCGTCGCCCTCCCCAAGATCGAGACGAGCTCGCACCGACCGTTGCTTGGACGCCAGATGTTGCAGCTCGGCTCGTTCCGCCAGCGTCAGTGGACCGGCATGTTCGAGCTGCAGCAAAAAAGGGTTGTCCGTCACTAAATTGTCCTCGGCTAAATATTATCTATGTACATTCGATGGTTCATAAGATGGATTTGTATTATCGTCATGCATTCCAGCATTGCGTCCCCGGTATGGATTAGAAACTTGAGCTGAGGGCGAATATTTTTGCTTCGAGCGATGATCTATTTGGTAATGCCGGATACTGGCATTCCTTCGACCGCGCTTGGCGTGGGCGGAATCACCGAGCGGGCAATGACGCGGAGTATTCGTGCGGACCGAGGAGGTCGCCTTGGAGAGGCTAGCCGGTGGTGCGGGCAGTGCATCGAGTTGCCGTCGTGGGCCAATCCGCGGAGCACCCTCTACAGGGCTGCTGAGTGGATTGCAGGCGCGGTCAACGGCGCTGCTGAAGTCGGAATCGGCAACCGCAAGCGGTCCTGTCAGGTAACTCCGCGGGCACGGAGACCGGACTTGCCGCTGAGGAAAGGCGCACGCTGGAGCCGCGCCCCCGCGATGCAGCCGCTGCGCGACGCGATCCTACCAGTCGAACAACCAGTCGAGACTTGGCAGGAGGAATGCCACCGTCAGGAGGGCTCCAAGTGCGCCCGAGACCATAACCGCTATCGCCACAGCGCCGCCCTGCAGATCGCTTGTGCGCAATCAACCCAGGACGGAGCAGAAGGTTTCAGTTGCCGGCTCACCAGCGAATGAAGCGGTCAAGGGCTGGCAGGGTCGCCACGATGATCGCCACGGCGCCAACCGCGGCAACGAGCATCACGACAAACGGTAAGGTCACAGCTGATCGGCTCCCCATCCGACTGTGTGGCAGATGTGGGATCAACCAATGCAGAACGTAAACCGTGCTGTGCGACAGAATGACCGCGCCGTCGGCAGCGGGTGACAGCACGGTTATTGAGCCCCACCGAACTGCAGGTCTCCGGATGCTTAATCAGTCGGACGGTGCGTGGTCAGGCGAGGCGTGCTGCACCTCGTCGTTCGGGCACCCGAGATCTTGGCGCTGCAGATCAGACGCAGTCTGCGCGCACGACGCTGCGAGTGGTGTTGAGGCTTCCTCAGCATGCAAGGTGAGCGAGACGATCGAGAGCACAGCTGTGAGCACGGCGAAGCGCATCTGCACCTCCTGTGATGATCAAGATGCAGGCTACGCCACGAGGAAGCCTTCTCGCGTCCTCTGCTAAAAGGATGCAGCTTCACCCGCTCGGTCTGCCGCCTATGAATGGCACACCGTCGAGTAGTCGAACGAAAAGCCTGCCGTGGCGGACCGGGCGGGCAGTCATAGGAGACTGGAAAGACAGTCAGCGTCGCCCTGGCGAAATCGGTTCCCGGTGGGCGCTTAGAGCGCCGCCGATTGCGCGTTCGCCAGTGCTCACATCCATCGCCCGCCCCGGCGGGAGAGCAATAGGCGAAGGAGAAGCCCAGATTCGGGCGTAGGAGCGTTCGAGACCAGAGCAGCGTCAGCTCCTCGGTCGCCCGAGCGTAGGCAGGCTCGTTGAGCCCGGCCAGACTGATCACCGACGCCCGGACGCGCCTTTCGTAGCCAACGAGTTGCTCCTCCACGGCGGTGATGTCGAACTGGGTCGACAGGATCAACCCGCGCAGATTGGGGTGCGCCACCCTGCTCGGGGTGCGGCCAACGCTGAGCACCGCGTCGAGCCGGGGGCCGCCAGAGCCTCACGCAGGAAGCCAATCTTACGGCTTGCCGGGCCGTTTCGAGTGTCGCACCCTGCTCTGGGCGGCGCGAGCACGATCCGCTTCGCCGCGCCTTCGAGATCACCGACGAAGCCGGGCAGCAGACGACGGTCGTGCTGTTCACCGAAGCGCTTAAATCTCCTGTATAGGCAGCCAGTTGATCAGTCCCGGCGCGGCGCTCCGACCGAGATCCGCCCGCGCATGGCCGGATGGTAGCGGCAGTAGTACTCGGTCTCGCCAGCCTGCTTGAGCACGACGTGGCCAGTTCCTTCTGCTGGAATGGCCACATCCCACCTCCCATCACGGGCGGTTGCGGTGTGCGCGACGAAGTCGCGGCTGACCCACTCGACAGTGTCGCCCACGTGGGCAGAAGCCTGCGCCGGAACATAGGCCAGATCCTCGACGCGGATCCGGATCGTCTCCGCCGCCGCTGAGGACGCGGGGCACACTGCCAGACCGACAAGCGAAGCCAAGCGCAGCTGACGTCCTATGGACCGGCACCTCATTTCAGCGCCTGGACGACGTGCTCGGCATGCTGCTCATGCCCCTGAAAGATCTTCAACCCCGTGTGCAGCAGCTCCTTCAGCTCGGGATTGCTCGCCGACGGGATAAGCGTGGTCTCGAGCGCACCATTGACGGTCTTGTGGTAGCCGACCTCGTTCTCGGCATAGGCCTTGTCGAAGGCGGGACCGTTGAGCTTCACCAGCGAAGCTTCCTTCTCGTCAGCTTGCTTGGTCAGCGCCCTGCTGGTGGCGTTATCCTCCGGGGTGACGTTAAGCTTCTTGACCAGCGCCAGAGCTTTGTCGTTCACCGCCTTGTGGTCGCGTACCATGTCTTCCGCGAAGGCGCGCACGTCCTTGTTCTTGGACTTCTGCAGCGCGAGTTCTGCAGCCTTGATGTCGATCTGCCCGGCCGTGTAGGCGATGTGGGCGATCTGCGCGTCGTTCGGCTTGGTGCCTTGCGCGCTGACCGCGGCAGCGCTCAGCACCAACGCGGCAAAAGCCGCAGTTCCTCTCATGAACATCGCGTCTCTCCATCGCTGGGCCCACCGAAGTGGCTCTTCGAGCGCGGTTGGATGCCGGACGCGCGGAAAGGTTCCCGCGCGCTATGGGAAGCCGAGCCGCTCCAGCACAGCATCGGTCAGCCGCTTGCAGCGGAGACCGGCAAACGGGAATACATCAGCCAGCACAGGTCCAATCCGCTCCTCCAAGTCGCGTCTCAGCAGTCGACGCGCGCGGTGCAAGCGGGTCTTCACCGTCTCTGGCCGGAGACCGAGTAGCGCAGCGGTTTCCTCGGTGCTCAGGTCCTCGACCAGACGCGCGACCAGCACTGTGCGAAATGCATCGGGCAGCCTATCGATTGCCTGCTCAAGCAGAGTGCGGACCTCGTGTTGTGCCATGAGAGCTTCCGGATCGAGCGACGCGCTGGCGTGCGGAAACGGGATGATCTGGGCGCCGATGTTGGGCGCTCTGCCGACGCTCGGATCCAGAGCCGGGCGTTGACGCCGCAGGCGGCCCAGCGCTTCGTTGATGACGATGCGGGTCAGCCACGTACTGAAGCGAGCCTCACCCCGGAAGGTATTCAGGTGAGTGAAGGCTCGCACGTAAGCTTCCTGCAGCACGTCCTCCGCTTCGCTCTCGTCTCGGACGATGCTGCGCGCGATGCGGTACAGGCGGCGGTTGTGTTGCTGGAGCATCTGCCGCACGGCCGCTGGGTCTTGGCGGCGAGCTTGCTCGAGGAGTTCTGCCTCGTCTGCCGGGGGCTGCTGATGAATGCGCTCGGTCATGGCACGACTGCCCGCTGTTGCGAACAGGTATTAGATGTAGCCAAGTCGGAAACGTTCCCAAGCCGTGCGCTTACCCCGGCACAGTCAGGACAATAGTGGTCGATTTTGATCCAGCTACCCCACGCATCCGAAACGCCCAGTCCAAGCGCCCCGTCTGGTCGTGTGACCCGTCGCATCCTGTATGGAGGCGGCTACCTGAACAGGCAGCGCCCCGGCCTCCCCTGCCCTATCAATGACTGAGCCGTGCCCGCGTTCAAATCATCATCCTTGTGTCGGGGATTCAAATCCCTCCCTCGCTACCAAATCTATGCAGCCCCGCTAAGCACTTGTCGGGGTTTTTGTTTGCCTTGCTCCCTGCGGATGTCGGCTTTAAGTCCTGGAACAGCGCTGGCACAGCCGGAAAAATCATCGTGCGGGCGTGAGAGTTTGCCGGGGGCTTGAAAAGCAGCTGAGCCGGCCCTACGCCCGACTGAGATGTATGACCTGGCTTGGGCCGGTCAAATCATCGCACCCGCGTTCATCAATCCCTGCGGATCGATGGCCTGCTTGAGAACGCTGAGCAGGGCTAGGCGAGTCGGATCGCCGTAGCGGTTCAGCAAGTCGCGCTTGAACCGGCCGATGCCGTACTCGGCGCTAAAGCTCCCGCCGAGGTCAATCGCCACCGCGTAGACCGCATGAGCGACGCCCTCCTCCACTTCTCGCGTGAAGGCGATCCGGTCGCGGCCCGGCGGCACCATCAGATTGAAATGGATGTTGCCGTCACCGACATGGCCGTAGAACGACAAGCGCGTACCCGGAGACTGCTCCTTAACCACCGCGCCCGCCCGAACCAGGAAGGCGGAGACTGCTGACGTCGGCACAGCGATGTCGAGCTTCACCGATCCGCCGGCGTGCTTCTCCGCCTCGGGGATGGTCTCGCGGATCGTCCACATCTCGCGCCGCTGCCGCTCCGACTGAGCGAGCACCGCATCCTCGACATGGCCTGCCTCGATCAGTGCCTCCAGGGTGCCCAGAAGGATGTCGTCGAGCGGGATGCGCTCTGAGGACGCGGAGAGTTCCAGCAGCACCGCGCCGCCAGGCCCGGCCGCGAGCCCGAGCTCGGCGCCGCGCATGTCGGCGACGAGTCCGAGTGATGAGGCCGAGATGAGCTCGAAGGTCGAGGCGAGGTCTGCGGTCTCTCGTCGGACCAGAGCCGCGATCTCCGGGATGGGCGCGCCTGCCGTGAGTTGCATCCAAGCAGTGGCGCGCTGCGTCTGCGCGGGCCAAAGCTTGAGCACCACACCGGTGATGATCCCGAGCGTACCCTCAGCACCGACGAAGAGCTGCTTCAGGTCGTAGCCGATGTTGTTCTTACGCAGCGTCCGCATATCGGAGAACAGCGACCCATCCGGCAGCACGACCTCCAGGCCGAGGACGAGATCGCGGGTCATGCCGTAGCGCAGCACCTGCAGGCCACCGGCATTGGTGCCGACATTGCCGCCGAGGCGGCAACTGCCCTCAGCTCCCAGGCTGAGTGGCAGCAGACAGCCGCTTGCCGCGGCGGCCGCTTGTGCGTCGGCGAGGATTGTGCCGGCGTCGGAGGCAAGGGTGAAGCCCGTCGCGTCGACGGAACGAACACGGTTCATCCGTTCAAGAGCGACAACGAGCTGCCCGCGACCGGGCTCCGGCGTGGCACCACCTACGTAGCTGGTGTTGCCACCCTGAGGCACGAGGCCGAAGCCGAGGCGCGCTGCAAGGCGGACGGATTCCTGGACTTCTACGGTCGACCGCGGTCGCAGGATGCCCGAAGTCTGCCCCTGCATCAGGGCGCGCTGATCATGTGTGTAGCGGGTCAGGCTGCCGGTATCGGTGATGACGCCGCCCTCGCCGAGGAGGTCGCGGAAGGGGGACAGATTGGAGGAAGACAGGTCTGACATCCGAGGCGGCTCAGCCCATGGTACGTGGTGGCTGGGATTGACGCTAACGCCGTCGCTTCGGCGCAGCAGCTGGCGAGCTGTCTAACCAGACGCTCCGGCGCAGCAATGGCGTCGATCCCGTCCGCCGTCGAGTGCCGCAGGCGGCATCGGCAACTTTCTGATACCCGGAGCTCGGGATCGGACGATCAAGTCACGGGCCATGATCACACCGGCGAGGCTACAGTCAGCTCCCTGCGAGCGTTCAGTGCGGCCGGACGTTCGGAGCGGGAACGGGTTGTCGGTGCGCAAACTTTCACCTGATGCGCTTGGAAGTCACCCCTTCGCTGAGGGGACAACATAGGTCGAACAGTGACCGCTGAAACGGTTCAGTTCTGCGCGACGCAGCATGACACCGACGGTGATGCGCCTGGAGCTATGGCGGCCTTCCCGTATGATCGGACGACCGTGGAGCGGTTCCGCGCGGCGTTCCCACGTGCGCGATGGCGCGACGACCTTAGGGCTTGGTTTGTTCCGGGCACAACGGCGGAGCGTCGTCTGATGGCGTGGTCGAGCCGGGAATGGTCGGGCGTACTGGCCTACGCCGACGAGCGCGGTCGCGACGCCTTCATGTTCGAACCGATCACAAGCCCCTATTTGGAGGCTGCCGGCGATCTGGTTGTTCGTACACCGTACTCCCGAACGGTGATTGCCGAGTTGCGGATGGTGCCTTGGGCGCGGTGGGATCCGGCATCGAAAGCGTGGCACGTGCCGTTCCGGTCATTCGAGGACTTGCGGCGGCGCTGGCCGGGTATCGAGAACGCCGCCCGCCATGCCGAGCCCGACGAGCGGCGGAAACGCGACGCAAGTCGCAAGGCGTCCCCTGATCACGCGGATAGACTGGCCGAGGCTGCGGAACGCCGCCGCAATCGCTACCCTGTGCCCAAGGACGCGCTGCCACCGCTCGGGCGCGTGCTGATGACCTACGCGGGAAGTGTGGTGTTCGAGGCTATCACCGGCGAACGCGTGGAACCCCTGATTGCAGCCCGGTTCTACCCGGATGTGACCGCTGGGATCGAGACGTTGATCTGGGCGACCCGGCGCAGGCCCACGCACGATGAGTTGGTCCGGACTTGGCCCGCGCGTGCGATGCCGGGTTCGGACGAGTTGACGCGTGGCTGGTGGCAGCCGCCGATCGAAGTGTTGCGAGAGGAGCGGCGTAGGGCGGCCTCCTTGGAGCGCGCACGAAGTTGGGCGTTCCATTCGTCCTCTGCCAATGGCACGCCTCCTGACCGCCGCTTCGTTTGATGGGCGATGGTGTACCTAAACTATTATGCCAAGCCGGAAACCCTCCGCCACGGATTGAGCCCGATTGCGGGTCCGGAGCTTCGCGCGCACGCAGCGCAGGCTCGAATCGACCCCGTGCTCCGAGATCCCCATGATCTCGCCGATTTCCCAGTCGGTCTTGCCCTCGGCTGCCCACTGGAGCGTCTCACGCTCACGCGGCGAGAGTTTAGCTGACTTCTCTGTGGGCTGGCCGCGCACGAGCAACGCTTGGCCGAACGCGTAATTCGCGATCAGCGTAAGCATGCCGCGGTGCTCTGGCGCGATCTCTAAGCGAGCTCCGGCGAAGCTCATCCCGCCCGCCTCCCCTTCGATGGTCGTCAGGGGGACCGTGTAGCCATCGCACAAACTGAACTCGGCGGCCTCGCTCATGATCCGACGCGCAATCAACGATGTCGACGTCGCAATCTCCGGATCGCTCCAGGCGAAGCCCATCTGGCGCTGGAGGGTCTGGGCGACGATTGGATCGTGTGCAGCGTAGCGGCGGTGCAGGTACCGCTGACGCCACTCGTCGGACACGCTCTCCATGACCAAGAATTGGCGGTTGAAACCTGCCAGCGAGGGCGCCGTCGGAAGCAGCGCCGCGATAATGGAGCCGACGCCGAAGCCGGATAGCTGCCGCTGCACCGTGGCCACCACCTCCGACATACTGCCGGCCCGGTCGAGGTCCTTGAGCAGCTTGAGCGTGTGATCGAGCGACTTCCTGCTCACGACGCCTCCTGTCCTCTTCCTCTGATAACGCCAATCCACACGCTCGCCTACGGGATAAGGCATCCCGGCAGGCCGTGGCCTGCGACGCGCAACCTGTGTCCCGACACCACGCGTTCGCGTGGTGTCGCCCGCCGCATCGGGCGGGCACACCAGAGCACGGAGGTACTTCATGATCCAGATCATTACGGCAGCTGATATCGATCGGAACAAGGAATTGATGGAGCAGGCTTGGCGGCTTCGCCACAAGATCTTCGTCGAGGAGATGGGCTGGTCGGCCATCGCACGCGACGACAATCGGGAGATTGACGAATTCGACGATGAGCACGCCGTTCATCTGCTTGCCGTGCAGGACGACGAAGTCATCGGTTACTCTCGTCTTCTTCCGACGTCGCGGCCGTACGTCCTGTCCACACATCTGCCGCAGCTCTGCGAGCTGGATCCGCCCAGCTCACCGCACATCGTCGAGTGGAGCCGGATTGGCGTGGCCGACAGCGTGCGCACTTCCGGTCGGCGACTCAATCCGACGGCCCTGGCGATCCTGACGGCGATCGTGGAATGGGGGCTCCCGCGCGGCATCAAGGGCTTCGTCTCCGAGATGCCGACCAGTTGGCTCCTTCGGCTGCTGCAGCTTCATATCCACGCGCTCCCGCTCGGGCTTCCGCAGGTGATCGATGACGTCGAGATTGTCGCGGTCAACGCAGGTTTCGACATCCGGAGCCTGCGACAGTTGCAGAAGATGCGGGGAACCACCGAGTCGGTCTTGGCGCCGGAAAGTCGTGTCGCGGCCCGGCTGGCGAGCTAGAGAAGGTACAGGCGACATGGAAATCGTGCCGGCGAGCGATAGCAAGAGCGATGACCTGAGATGTCGTCTTGAGCGAGCGGTCGAACAAGCCCTCAACCTCCGCAAGTCAATCATTGGTCTTCCTGACCCGCACCTTCGCGTGATCGTAGATGTGCTGCTGCTCGAACTGGGACGGCACGTCGCCGAACTAAGACGCTGACACCTTCCGCGCGCCGGTCCAAGCCGGCGATAAGGCAGCGGATCGGCGGACAGTGAAGACAGGCACTGTCTGCCGATCTCGCCCCGTCGTCACTTCGTGTCACGAGCTGGCGACGGGTTAGGAAAGTAGAACGATGCGAGGGTCGCAGTCCCGACGTTGCCTGCACGCAGCTGCCACTAAATCAAATCTATAGACACAAGTCGAAATCAGCGACCGCTCCCGGGCGAGCGAAGTCCAGGGGGCTGACCCGGCGCAATGCAGTTTCGATCTCACCGGAACAGAGGGATAAAGACGATGGCCGCAGCCGACCGACCGCGCCTCTTCGACAACGTGGAACTCACAACGACGATCACAGCCGCCTACGTCTCTCGTAACCATGTGTCGCCCGCTCAATTGCCGCACCTGATCGCCTCTGTTCACAGCAAGCTTTGCGAATTGTATCGTGATCCCGTCGGTGCGGCGGTGCGCGACTGCGGCGCCGAATTGCCCAGTGCTGCCCAGATCCGTCGGTCCGTTACGGATGAGGCGCTGACCAGCTTCATTGACGGAAATTCGTACAAGACGCTGAAGCGGCATCTCGCCGCCCACGGTCTCACGCCCGAGCAATACCGCTCCCAATACGGTCTGCCTGCTGACTACCCCATGGTCGCCCCCGGCTACGCTGCGCGCCGCTCGGCACTCGCGAAGGCGATCGGGCTCGGCGTTCCGGGCGGGATGGCGCGGCGGCAGGCGGCGGGGTGAGCGGATGTGCGGCAATCGCCCTGTGACACACCTGTCGGTCCGAATTTCTTCTCAGGCCTGCGTCAGGCGAGTGGCCAAACACGCGTTATAGCTAAATGATAGGTTGCGAGGGTCGTACCGCGAGGTTGGATGATACGAGCACTCTTGGTCTTGTTCGCTCTCGCACAAGCCTCTGCTTATGGGTTCGCAGGCGACTTGCCGCGCGAACAGGCAAGTGGGTTTGTGGCGGCGCGTGGTCCCGACCTGATCGGGCCTGATGGCGCGCCGCTGCTATTGCGCGGCATCAGTCTAGCCAACTGGCTGGTCCCCGAAGGCTACATGTTCGGCTTCGACTCCGCGACGTCGCCCCGTGAGATCAGGCAGGTGTTCAGCGAACTGGTGGGTGAAGAGGCCACCAACGCATTCTGGTCGCAGTGGCGCGAGGAATTCGTAACGGCTGACGATGTGAGCGACATCAAGCGGATGGGCCTCAACCTGATCAGGGTGCCGTTCGACTACCGGGATTTCACACCCGAGGAGTACCCCGAGGTGTGGGTTGATCTGGGCTTCCGGTACATAGACCGTGTCGTCGAGTGGAGCGCCCGAAACGGTCTTTTCGTCCTCCTCGATATGCATGCGGCTCCCTGCGGACAGACCGGATCCAACATCGACAACTCCTACGGCTACCAGCATCTCTTCGAGGACGCACGTTGCGTGGAGCGGATGGGTCGGATCTGGCGGCGCATTGCGGAACATTACGCCACTTCGACTACCGTTATCGGCTACGAGCTGCTCAACGAGCCGATGCCCTTCGTTCAGGGCAAGGCTCCAAATCTCGCAGTGCTGAACGAGGTCTATAGGAAGGTCTCCGATCGCATAAGAGAAGTCGACATGAATCACGCGCTCTTTCTTGAGGGCGCCAACTGGGGTTTGTCGTTCCAGAATTTCGACCAAGCGCCCCTCATCAAGGGGTCTGCTTACGTGTTTCATTACTATTGGTCTGACCCGACCGAGGAGGGTATTCGAAAATTTCTCGATTTTCGCGATCGCTTGAGGGTGCCTGTGGTCATGGGCGAGTCGGGAGAGAACACGGACGAGTGGGTTCGAGAGTTCCGTACCCTCCTCGAAGCGCAGCGCGTCGGCTGGTCGTTCTGGCCGTACAAGAAATTAAGTTCACCAAGCAGCATCAAGACTTATCCGGCGCCGCGCTACTGGGATGAGATCGTGGCGTACCAGAAGCTCATGTACGCGCCGCAATCGGAGAGGCAAAAGATCAAACCCGAGCGACAGCATGTCCTGTCCGCGCTGAATGAGCTGCTTGAAAGCATCAGATACAAGAATTCCGTTGTTAACCCCGGCTTCGTCTCTGCACTTGGGCTGGCGCCATGAGCGATTCGCGGGTCCGCCCGTAATGCGCTAGGGTGGACGAAGGCTCGGGACGGGGAGCTGGGGGCGTCAGCGGCAGACCACGGCCCGCGTCGCGTACAGCATGCCATTCAGCCCTAGACCAGCGCAGACCACCCGCGCCGAGCGCGTCAGAGCTGCCCAACCAAGTCAATTCAGGGTGTAGCCCAGCAGGCCCTCGGATGACTGGCCCTCACAGTTCGGGTCGGCGGACACAAAATGGTCGTGTCCGCCTGCGTTGCAGCGGAAGATCGGATAGCTGCCCGGCTGCTGTGCATCGTAGATATACCCGGTTTGCCCCAGCGGTGTGTGACCCTCGCAATTCGCGTCGCGGCTAAGGAAATGATCCGTGCCAGCCACGCAGCTCATCAGCTTCGAGGTACCGGGCTTCGAGAGCAGGAAGAGCGAACCGAAATTGCGCTCGAACTCGTAGTCTGCGCCGACATAGCCCGTAGTGACCCAGTGCCCGCTTGGTCCCAACGTTTGCCTGAGGGGCGCGCGATCGGATGCGCGCGTCGCGGTCGCGGCCGCGATCCGCCAAGTGCCCGGGTAAGGGTCTCCACCCGAGAAGAAGACGGTGATGTTCGGCAAAAATGGCGTGATGTTGCCGTAGGAGTCGCGTTGAAAGCCCGGGCTGTGGTTCAGGTAGAAGCCCGTCACGTCCGAGTTCAGGTAGCCGATAGGCGTCCACTTCGCGGGATTGCCGCTCAGCAGGGCTTCCATCGGCATTCTGAAGAGACCCAACTGGTAGGTCTCACGATCAGGATTGCGGGCCGGGTCTTTGCAGGCAACCTGCCGGCAATTGCGACCTGGCAAGCCAGTGATGACGTAGACGTCGCCCGTCGCGTGATCGTAGCCGAAGTCGGAGTTGGGGTTGATGGTCGTGCCGTCGGACGCCACGTTCGGCACCCGCACGGGCTTGTCGAAATGAACACCATCCGACGTGCGGCGGACGTAGAGATCACCGAAGCCATTCACACCCTGCGGACCACTCAGATCGGTGGTAAAGATGAACAGGCTGGACCGGCCATCGATATTGAAGGTTGCCGGCTGCCCACTTCCATAATTGCCTTGAGCGACGGCCGGGTTGATCGATGAGATTACCGGTGTGGGATAGTCGACCCAATTAATCTTATCGTTCGAGAGGGCTAAACCTATCTGATTGTTGTTTCCCGGCTGATTGTCTGCGCCCGAATAGTACATGGCATAGCTGTAACGCTGGCCATCGGCTGGATTGGTGAAGCTGCCCTTGATGACGCTCGGGTCACAGACATACCGGCGGTTCCAAGAGCCGGGTGTGGGTTGAAAAACAATTTGCGCTGGAGAGAACCCCGTTTGCGGATTGTAGGATCTGTGAAAGATGACATCGGTCTCACCCTGGCCACACCACCAGATATCGGTCGTCCCGTTCTCCGTGATGATGCTCGGCGCGTAGTTGTATCCCTTCGGATTGGCCTCGTTGATGAAAAGGGGTTGAGCGTCGGGGCCCTTCCACCCGGCCTGCGCGGACACCAACACGGCGGCACTGAGAATTGCGGCGCTGGCGAGTGATAAGATCAGCGGTTTCAAATCTTCACTGCCCCTCGCTGCTGACGGCGTAGATGGGCTGCTCTCCGGTGACGGCGTCAAGTTGGAGCTCCTTCCCGCGAGCGGCGACGTTCCAAACGGGAACTTGCGCGGAATAACTAGGGGCACTTTGAGCGGCGTCACTGCGTTCGATGCTCGCCCACCGGGAAGGTCCTGACCCGCCCCGTGGGTCTTTAATCGGCGCCGATGTCGAGTGCTGGCCGACAACCGCAACGCAGACCTATAATAAGCTAAGCTGCCCCTGACGTCCGCCTCGGATGGGGCGCGAGAGTCGGCGGATCGGCCGAAATGGGCGCGAAGCAGCCGGCTGACAATGGCCGCAAGCCGCCAATCCGGTTTGAGGCGATTGAAATGAAAAGCGGGTACGCTGCTTTCGACCCATCTCGGTCCTTGAAACACATGCGCCGCAATGCTCGAAGCTGTCGGGGGCGGACGATCGCCCCCAATGTCACGGTCGAGGATTGCGCGTCTCTCACATCTTTGATCACCCGGCGTGACACCAAGGCTCGTCGAGGGAGCCGAGGGAAACGTCAAGCCGGGCGCACGGCGCTCTACGGCAAGGCCAGCGCTGTTGGGAGGCGCGTGTGGCGCCGGCCAGCATATCGCGTTGCAACGTGGCCTCATGCGCCCGCGCCCCGGGGTCAGGAAGGTCTCCGACGAAGGCTCGAATCTGTCGTCGACGTTGCAGAGACCGTTCTTGTTGTCACCATCACCCACGACCGTCAGGGTTTCGGCGATGCCCATGGGGTGGGCGCTGCACCACCCCGAGGCCTCGCCCTGCTCGGCAGCGTCGGTCTGGGGTGTCGCCGCAGACAGAAAGCGTCAACCAGCTCTGCCATCATAAGAGGACCGTCCGTCGTTCAACGAGCATGACGGCGTCCCGGTTCGTCAGCCCTTGGCGACCTTGGCGTGATCGAGGGCCTCGCGCAGGCCTTTTGCCAGCCTGCCCGCGTCGTCGTTGGCCCAGAAGTGCATGAAGAACAACCGCGGCTCGTCGTCGAGCATGTGGTTGTGCAGGGCCGTCACCTCGATGCCGTTCGTGCGGAGTGTCTTGAGGACCGGGTTCACCTCGTCGGCGGTCAGCACGAAGTCACCCGTGATCGCCGCCTTGCCGCCGCCGGTGGGCTGGAAGTTGATCGCGATGGCCGAGCCCATCGCATCGGGCACCAGCAAACCATGATCTTTCGGCGTCTCGGTGCGCGGCACGCTGACAGCATAGATGCCGCCGTTGAACTTGCCTTTGTGCCCGAGCGCCTGGTCGATGGCGGCCGTATCCAGGTCGAGAGGCTGATTGGACGTGATCGTCTTCGCGGGCACCGGCCCCTCTCCGGCCGAAGTCGGACCCGTGCTGGCCGTCGATGGCGGCGCGCCCCCCGTCGTTTCGCCGTCCAATGGCGTCTGGCTTGCGCCCAGAGCGCCCATCAGGATCGTGGATAGCTTGCTTGGCTCGCCATGACCCGAGACGTGCATGTAGAGTGTGCTCGGCGAGGCCCGCAGCAGGTGGTTGTGCAAGGCGGTGATCTCGATCCCGTTCTCAACGAGGCGCTTCATCACCGGGTTCACCTCATCCTCGGTCAGGACGAGGTCGCCCATCACCATCACCTCGTTGTCGCCCGTCTTCGTGAAGGCGAGCCAGGAACCGAGTGCGAGGGCTGGCTTGATCCGAACGCCATCGACTGTGACCGCCAGGTCCGTGCGTGGCAGCCCGACCCGGTAAACGCCGCCCGGCATCACCGTACCAGCCTTGCCGAGACCTTGGGCTATGGCGTCCTGCCAGGGCTCGGCCGCTGACGCGGCGGGTGCCAGCGCGACCGTGCCCAGCACGGTGAGATGGGCAAGCAACTGACGCATGGTCACCTCCTCGGTTGTTTTCAGCTTGCGCGTTCTCAGGACCGGTGCGCTGCTACCCGCAGCATGACCTCTCCAGGCTGGGTGCCGTCACCGCGGGTCCTCCCGCCCCTTACGCCAGTCCCACGAGATGGAGGGCGATGCCGGCCGCGGCACAGGCCGCGAGCGCTTGGACCATGCCGACCTTGAAGTGGAACACCGCCAGGATGGCTACCGCGGCGAGCGCAAGCGCCCAGGGATTGAGGCTTGCGAGGACCGGCACGTCGAGCCGGATCGTCCCGGCCGTGTATGACCGCGTCTCGGCGAAGATGGTATGCAGCGCGAACCAGACGGCGAGGTTCAGGATCACGCCGACCACGGCGGCCGTGATGGCCGAGAGGGCGCCGGCGAGAGCCCGGTTGCCGCGCAGGCGCTCGACGTAAGGCGCACCGACGAAGATCCAGAGGAAGCAGGGCACGAACGTCACCCAGGTGGTCAGCAGGCCACCGAGTGTGCCGGCGAGAAGCGGCGGCAGCAGGCCCGGCGCCCGGAACGCAGCCATGAAGCCCACGAACTGCGTGACCATGATCAGCGGCCCGGGCGTGGTCTCGGCCATGCCGAGCCCGTCGAGCATCTCGCCGGGCTTCAGCCAGCCGTAATGCTCCACCGCCTGCTGGGCGACGTAGGCGAGCACCGCGTAGGCGCCTCCGAAGGTCACCATCGCCATCTTCGAGAAGAACACCGCGATGTGGCTGAACACGTCGTCCGGGCCAGCGGCGACCAGGATGGCGGCGACCGGCACCAGCCAAAGCGCGCCCCAGGTCAGCAGTACCCGCACTGTACGCCCTGCTGCGGCCCGCTCCTGCGGAAGCTCGTTGTCGTCGAGCAGGAAGGGGCCCTCCACGACCTTGCCGCCGCCACCGTGCCCACCGGCCCGGAACTGCGGCAAGCCGGCCCGGCCGCCGAGATAGCCGATGACGCCGGCCGTCAGCACGATCAGCGGGAAGGGCACGTCGAGGAAGAAGATGGCCACGAACGCCGCCGCCGCGAGCCCGACCATCGCCGGCCCTTTAAGCGCCCGCTTGCCGATGCGGATCACGGCCTGCAGCACGATGGCGAGCACGGCGGCCTTGAGCCCGAAGAACAGGCCGGCGACGAACCCGACCTTGCCGTAGAGCGCGTAGATCCAGCTGAGCGCCATGATTGCGGCGATGCCGGGCACGACGAACAGGCCGCCCGCGACCAGCCCGCCGCGCGTGCCGTGCATCAGCCAGCCGACATAGGTCGCGAGCTGCTGCGCCTCGGGGCCAGGCAGGAGCGTGCAGAAGTTCAGCGCGTGCAGGAAGCGGTTCTCGGAGATCCAGCGCTTCTCCTCGACCAGGATGCGGTGCATCACCGCGATCTGCCCGGCCGGGCCGCCGAAGGAGAGCGCGGCCACCCGCACCCAGACCGGCAGGGCCTCGGCAAGGGTCACAGCCTGCGGGCTTTTTGAGGTGGTCACGAGTGACTCTTCCGGCGCGGCGTGGCTGAGTGTGGCACCGGCCATGGTCAGGTTCTCACTTTTGGCTTGTTGGTCGGCCAGTTATGGGTTTCCTCCGTCGCGTCCCGGCACCAGCGGTAGAAGGCGTCGTAGAGGAGCATCCCGGCCTCGAGCTGCTCCAGGTCATCCGCGAAGATGCGCGACAGACCGAGAGACGCAGCGAGCAGGCCGGCCGCCTCGGGCGCGAGGTCGGGCCGGGCGGTATCGGCTCCACGCACCAGCACCGCGAGATGCAGGAGCGGCGGCGTCGCGAGGCCGAACTCCTCGACCATGACGTCGAAGGTGCACAGCGCGCCCCGGTGGCTCCAGAAGACGTCCGGGTCGTCGATGTCGAACGCGGCGCCCGCAAACCGTTCTGCCACGGCGGTCACCTCGGGCGGCGGCACGAACAGAAAGACCGCGTCCGGGTCGACAAAGCGGCGGATCAGCCAGGGGCAGGCGATGCGGTCGACCTTGGGCCGGGCCCGGGTGACCCAGACGGTGCGGCCACGTGCGTCCCGTGGCGGCAGCTTCGCCTCCGACACCAGCGGCAGGCCAGCGGCATCCCAGGCATCGAAGCCGCCCTCCAGGGTCTCGGCCGCAACGCCAGCTTGGCGCAGGTATGCAGCCGCGCCGTGGCTCAGATCGCGACCATCTCGGCACACGAGGACCGCCGCTCGACCGGCGAGGTCGGCAGACCAGTGCACGATGCCGGGCGCGGAACGGCGGACACTGCCGGGGATCAGGCGGTGATCGGCGCCGAGGGCATTGTCCGGCCTGAGGTCGACTACAACGGGGCAGCCGACGGTGCCGACGAGACGGGCGAGTTTGTCGACGGGGATTGCAGTAGGCGTAGGCATGGCGCGTCCTTGCATCGAGTGCAGATTGGACGCGATTCTTCGGCCGGAGCCTCGTCGGGAGATCGCTTCCCGAGCCCCTAGTCATCGCCCTCGAAAGCGCGATGTCAAGGGGGAGACGAATCTGTCCCATAGGACGCCGTGGTGCAAAGCCGCCGACCCTGCGGATAGTCCGGTTCAGGGCGCATCCGGACGCTCACAGCCGGAATTGGCGGCGGTCGAGATATCTTTCGAACGTCCAATCATCGTCCGTGATGTAGGAGCGGCCCACGCGACCCATTCTCCAGGCCATCGCAGTCGGGAGGCCGCCTCGCTGCCGTCCGAGGGGCGGCAAACCCAATCGAGCCTATGCGGCAGGGGTCGGGCTGCGAGCCCGGCCCCATTTCCGGTTATCGTTACTTTGCGTACTTAAACTGCGGCGCGGCTTTCAACTGATCTTTGGTCGCGTTGAACACCGCGTGATCCGGCGCCGAGCGGTTTGCATCAGTCGTGTTGCCAGTGTCCGTCTTCGTCGTGCCAGTCGTCTCCGCCTTCTTCACATCGTTCCTGGCCTGGCGCGGCGATTCGTTGGTAAACTTGATCTGGTCGAAGGGCACCGCAACGTCGTGCTCACCCATGCCCAGGAACCCGCCAACACCTATCACAACCGCCTGGATTTTGCCGGTATTATCAACCAAAAGTTCGTTAATGTCGCCGATTTTCTCATTGTTGTCATTGTAGACGTTCAAACCTCTAAGCTTGGACGTACGCCACTGCCCGGCTTTCTCCTGAGTAACGAACTGTCCGTTGTTTGAGGCCGGCGCTGTTTCAGCCAGTACGGGACCGGCGAGCACAGCCGAGCCAACGACAGCGAAGGCAAGTAGCTTCAACATGGCAAACTCCTCACGCAAGCCAATAGTCCGGCCAGTTCTTCGATCCGGCACGGGTCGGGGCAGTAACGTGCTGAGGCAGAAAGGCGTTCCTGAATTCGATGGCTTGTGCTGATCATTAAGCTTTGCCGTATCCATGTGTGTGATCTACTATGAGACCTATCGGACAGCTTGATTCTTTGCTGCCGATGTTTGCGCTCCGGGTTCGATCCGATTCCGGGCCTTCTCCAAAGCGGCCTCTCGCCTATGGAAGAGCGGCCCAGTGGGCTCGTACTTGAAAGCCTCCGGATCGAGGAACTTGGCCAATTCTGCGATACGGGCCTTTCGGTCGTGTCCGTTGTTCATAAATATGGACGCCTTCGCTCGCCGGGACTGGGAGCAACGAACGGCAAGCCCCTCCGGACGGTTCCGCCGTCGAGGGCCCGGCCGCTCGCGCTGAAGGACGCAGGCTTGATCGTTGCCCGATGAGCAGACCTGCGATTGGGTCAGACGACAGCCTCATGAGCGCTCAGACTGTGAGAAGCGGGGCGGTTGGTTCTCGGCCTCTGCCGGTTAGGCGACCATCCCGAGCCCGACGACGCAGCCTACCAGCGTTATCAGCGATAACGTGAACCCGAGGCTTGCCTGAATAAGGCTGGGCCCGTTGCCGCCCACGCGCAATCCTTCATTGCTGCCCATACCGCTCACCTTTGCTGTTCGGATTGGGGCTGCAACGCGGATCGGCGGCATGCAGTTCCAGTCGCGTAGTGATGCCTCGAACAGGGGTGATCCAGTCTAATGAACCCGGCTCAACGCCGACGCTAGCCCTGGCAAGCGCGCAAACAGATATTGCGCAATCTATCTTATGTTAATGCCAAGCTGAAACGGCTGATCTGTCGGGTCAGTTCTATAGGTCTGTTGTGGGGCAGCGTCGAAAGGCGCGTCCGATTTGGGATTGATATCGGGGAAGTTGGTATGCGGGTCGTGACGGGTGGCGATTGGAGCATCGGTTTAGCCTTGGATAGCAGCTTGGATTCTGCTCTGCTTAATGCCTGCCTCAGTGAGGGGCTGCGCGAGGTCTACAGCGGCACGGTTGAAGAGCCTCTTCCGTCCGAATTTGGCCGGTTGCTGGCGCAGATCAGCGACGGTGGCGCGGACGTCAGTGGTACGGACCTGAGGAGCGATCATCAGAAGGCTGCACGACCGGATCCGACCAGACGTACGTAATTCGTCGCCAAATGGTTCTGCCCAGTTGATTTGACACGCCGGCACATCGCGCCATCAGGGGAACGGAGATGGACACGGGTTTGTCGGGCGGTTCGCCAACTTGTGCGAAGCGTCAGATGAACATTCTTACAGCGGCGGCGGCGATGACGGCTGTGATACCGGTCGGGGTCGGCCCGGGCGAGGCGCAGGGCTGCATCAAAAGAGCCATCATCGGTGGGGCGCCGGTCATTACCTCGCCAATCACCACGGCGTCATAGGCGCAGTGGTCGGGTGTATAGCTGGACGCTACGGAGCAAGCCGCGCCACGACCCGTCGGGGTTGTGGCCTGGGCTAAGCTCCTACCGGCGGCCCCGGTGTGAGAGGTGACCGCTACGGCTGTTCACGCCGGGCTATATGGGTCGCCGTCAGGCGGCCCGGTCCCCTCTACCAGGAAGAACCGGACCGGGAAGTGCTTGTTCAGCCGCTTCCACCCACTTCGCTTCGTGTCTGCGCGTCAACACCACCAGCCATATCAAGCCGGCAGCAGAGAAGACCAGCAGGATGATGCCCACCGGTCCAGTAAAGACCTCGACCTGTGAGCCGAAGAAGTAGGCTCCGCACGCAAACACGGTAGCCCAGACAACGCCACCCGTGGCGTTGAACAGGAAGAAGCGCGGCCACGACATCTGGTTCGCGCCGGCCAGCAGTGCTGCGAGCACGCGAAGCACTGCCACGAACCGGCCCAGGAATACGACCTTGCCGCCGTGGCGCAGGAAGAGGTAGCGACCAAGCTTGATCTTCTCGGGCGTGAGACCGATGCGCGGACCGTGCCGGATCAGAGTTTGCTGGCCTACGCTGCGGCCAGTCCAGAAGCCGAGGCTGTCGCCGATCACAGCTCCGGCTGTCGCTGCTGCAATAACCGCAAGCAGCGACAGATTGCCAGTTGCGCCCGCGTAGACGGATGCTGTGACGAGGCAGGTCTCACCGGGAAGCGGCAAGCCCATGCTTTCCAGGCCGATCACCAGCGCCACGATCCAGAGGCCGTGCGCAGCGATCAGGCCGGACAGATCGCCAAGGATAAGCTCTAGCATACCCGCACAGCCGCCTGAAACGAGAGCCTGTAAACTCAAGGGGCGTCGCTACCGGCTCACAGACCCCAAAATCTATGAACGCTGGTGAGTGACGCGGAAGAGAGGGTCAGTCGCAGTTCTCCCGGTGCACAGTCTTCGAATCGCCGGCATCATTTTCCTTGTGCACGGTTGTGTGCGAGCAGCCGCCTCGGCGCTCGACAACGGTATCGCGAACTGGTCCGGTTGCCGCATGCCCAACCCCTGCGCCGACAGCCGCGCCGGTTGCGGCTCCGACTGCCGCGCCCCCCTCAGCAGCCAGCGCGGCCGAGCCCATGAGCGTCGTTGCCGCGATCACGAGCGCAATGCATTTCATGGTTCACCTCCAGAATTCAGAGCTTGAGAAACGGAAGCATCGTCACTCTCGTTCCTCCACCAAGGTTGGAACGGTTTTCGACCCGCCTTCGTTTCCCGATGGCAAGATCAAGCTTCCTGGTTTGTTCGGAGGAACCCATGGATAAGGATCGTGTCGAAGGCTCTGCCACGAACATAGGCGGTAAGATCAAGGAAGGTGCCGGCAAGGTGACCGGCGATGACAAGTTGCGCAGCGAAGGGGTGATGGATCAGGTCAAGGGTAAGGTCCAGAACGCGGTCGGCGGCATCAAGGATACTCTCAGAGGCAAGTAGCCTCCGCTATCCTCACTCGAATATCGTGCGAGTGCGACCGACTGCCATGTCGGTACTTTGCAGTTCGTAGCCTTGACCGCATGGTGGCCCCAGGGGATTTCCTACGGGCCATCTCTTACGGCAAGGCGGCGATCTGCTCGGCCTCGGCTTGCATCGCCGCCCTGATCCGTTGAACCGAAGCGGAACCAGCGCAATCGGCGTTCCTCCAATCAGTGCGGGCGGCGCATCCTGAACCTTCTCGGCGTACGGATCGGCGAGCAGGGAGAGCCCGGCTCCCGTTCTCAGCCGAAATGCTGAGGGAGGCGGCCTGATGCATGCGCTCCGCGTTCGAAACGACCGTACCTTTAGCCGCTGAACACGGAATTTCTCTCCTGCGGCTGATTGCGTATACGTTTCAGAACATCTTCACTGCAGGGCGATGATGTGACCAGCCGATTCGCCGCCGGCAGCATTATCGTGCCTTGAATAAAGCAAACCTTAGCTGTTGGAACCGCTTTTCCCTCGACGTCGTTCGGGGGGTGGGCGTTCAGCGCGCCACTCTTGCTGCAACTTGGGAGGAAAGGTATGGTCAAAGCTGCGTTGCTGACTTCTGTTGCTGTATTTGTACTTGGCTCGTCGCTCGCGACAGCAACCTCGCCCGCCCAAGCCGCTCCTCTGGGCTGCGCCCCAGAGGGCAGCCTCGCAGCCCTTCAAGGCGACCTCCCGTGCGGAGACGACATGGGGAACGATGACGTGATCGAGTGGAAGACCGTTCGACGCGCCCGCACGGTCATGCGGCGAGGGATCATCGAGCGGAAGCGAACGGTTCTGCGTCCCGAAATCGAACGGACCGCTGCGACCGTTCCGGAGGAGGTTGATGTCCCGGTCGCCCGGACCGAGTTGCAGCCCGTCACCGTGCCGACACAGCGTATGGTCGAGACACCGGTCACCGTCCAGCGTGCCCGCACCGTGATGCAGCCGGAACAGGTGCCGGTTCAGCGCACGGTCGTCGAACGCGAACAGGTTCCAGTCACCCGCACGGTGATGCGGCCCGAGCAGGTGCCGGTTCAGCGTACCGTCGTCGAGCGCCAGCAGGTGCCCGTCACGCGCACCGTGATGCAGCCGGAGCAGGTGCCGGTAACCCGCACCGAGTTGCGACCTGCGCAGATCCCGGTCAGCCGCACGATCACCGAGCTTGCCCCGGTCACGCGATCGCACACGGTCATGGTCCCCTACGTCGCGTTCCGGCCTGAGAAGGTGGAGACGACTGAACTCGTGGCGCAGCCTCGCACCGTGACCGAGACCCAGACGGTGATGCGGCCCCAGACCGTCACGGAGATGCAGACCGTTCAACGCCCGCGCACCATCACGGAAACACAGACCGTGGAACGTCCTCGCACTGTCACCGAGATGCAGACCGTGATGCGGCCTGAGACGGTGACGGAAACTCAAGAGGTTGCCCGTCCGCGGACAATCACGGAGGCGCGCACGGTGATGCGGCCGCGCACAGTCGTGGAGAACGAGACTGTGCTTCAGCCGCGCACGATCACCGAGAACCGAACCGTGCTGCGACCCCGAACCGTGGTGGAGCACCGCGCGGTGATCCGGCCACGGACGGTCGTGAGCAACCGCACCGTGTTGCGCCCGCACACGGTCACCAGTCGAGAGGCGGTGCTGCATCCGGAGACGGAGGTGACCACCGGTACGGTCGAGCGCCGCGCCGGTATCCGCAACGCTGCGTTTGCGGAGTAGGACGCTACTGACGCGAGAGGCATTAGGCGCGCTGTCAGACCGCGCCCAGTAACAATGGGCCGTTCTCCTTCGGGAGGGCGGCTCAGCAGTCGTGACTTGCGCGGCTGGGCAGCTTGGGAGCTGCGGAGCCAGTTCGCGCGCCTACTGACGGGAGGCCCGGTTCTACGTTGCGCGGTCCTGATCCACCCGCCGATTGCCGCTTTCTTCGCATCAGCGGGTGATCGGGTCCGAGCTCGAAGAGGTGTCTCTGACCCCTCGCGGAGGAAGGCCCAACGAGATCCTGCGGCGCTCCCTCGAGCCCATGTCGGTGTCCGCGAACTGGAAGAGGGCGGCCCCGGTTCTGGCGTCGACGACGGTCACGGACGTCGCCCCGTTCCGTGTGTGCTGCAACGGATATTGTGCGAGAGCGTGGGCTGTCGCCGCTTCCAGACTGCAGGGCCAAAGTCGGCTGGCGACGGTCCGATTGCCTTTCGAGAATATTGCTTCTGTAGGCCACGATGTCCTCCTGTTGTGAAGAGCATACGCCTGCAGCCTGGCGGGTGGATGCTGGTGTCTGCAGATCGATGCGGTCAGCCATGCCGCATTCGCGTGCCGTGGGCACTGTGCCGGTGCCTGCTCCGCTGGCCGTTGGAGTGCCCGTGAAAAACGGCGCTGACAAAATATCGTGATCTACGCGATGAGACGAAGAGGGGCTTCAACATCGTTCCAGGCGTACAATATGTCGGCCATATTCCGGCCCAGAGGTCGGGTCTGATCCCGGGTGCGGCCCCTCGATCTTCGCCATCCACGTGCCCTCCGACATTCACTCGCCTGAGCCAGGCGCTCTCCGCCGGCGTGCCGGGCGGCACTGGGCCGGCCCGCTCCTGTGCCAAGCCCCGTGACGCATCGCGCAACAAAGATCGGCCAGGACCATTATCTAGACGTTCAGATGCGCCATGGACGTCGTCGTCAAATCCGCCGGATCGGCCGGCACCTGCTGGACCTTGGCGGACAGGCTCGGCCGGTCCCTTGGCGCGATCTATCATTACAGACCCAACGGGTCCTTCGTCATCGCGGCGAAGGGGGCGCTTGTCGGGATTGTACCGCTGCACGCCACCCTCGATGACGCCATGACCGCTATCGCGCACAAGATGCACGGCGCCTGCGAACTCGACAGCGGCGAGCGACCGTAACGCTTATCCAGCCGGCCCTGTCGGTCGCTCCGATGCCATCGCGAACCGATCGGGGGCGAAGAGCCAGCCTGCTGAGCAGCTATCGCCGGTTCTGGCGCAAACCCCTTTTGCTCGGCCGTGTGCACAATCTTCCATGCCCGCCCGTCAGTCCGAAGACGGAGAAGAGCGTCGGGGCGAGCATAGAAGGTCAGCGGGACCGTCGAAACCCGCCAACGAGTCTGGCAGAAAAGATGAGCATCGCCGAACGGCGTCCGCCTCTCCCGTGTGCCGTTTGCGCCTCTGTTGCGCGGCTCTTCTAGGCGGCTCGCGCGATCCAACCAAGTACCGAGGCACATTGCTCGGCTTGGTCACGCGTCAGTCCAGACGCTACGACCTCACCGTCGCGATAAACGACGAAGGTGCCGTCGTCGACTGCGCGGATCTTGACTGATGCCATCACTCACCTCCGCCCGTGAGAGCCTGAAGCTGCGTCAGGCCGGTGGAGGTGATCTGCCGAGTGACACAGGGAATGCTGATTCCGTGGTCGCCAACCTGTTTCAGACGACCGACGCTCTCAAGGGCGGTGAGCCGACTGTGATCGCTGGGCCAGGAGTTGTCCGGCTTCTTGCGGATCGAGATCCGATAATCGGAGGCCTCGGCAGCTTTGTTGAGAAGGCGGCGCTCGTGGTTGACCAGCATTAGCACTCCTGGTTGCGGGGGGATTGAGACACATCACGCCCGCTCATCGCGGAACGTATGGCCAAGCTTCAGCAACAGTGTGGCAACAATGCGGGTTTCTACGTAGCATGACGCCGAAATCGGGTAACCGGCGGCCAACCGGCTTGGCGCCCTTCACGTAGAGATGCGGGTTCTGCTCCGCGAGAAGGGCAAGGGTTCTGCCGCCGTGGCCGCCGGGGTGGAGGCATTGGCGGGCAAACCGCGTGTGCGACGAGCGAGATCTCAGGCCAGATCACCCGGATCAACGGCTCGACGGGGCAGGCCTGATAGCGATCAGCTCCATCAGTGCGCGCATCCAGGAGACCGGCGGAATTGCGGCGAGCATCGTGGCGGCTGTGGAGCAGCAGGGCGCGACTACACAGGAGATCGTGCGCAACGTCGCCAAGGCAGCACGAGGCATCGGTGGGAGGATCGCCCACATCGCCGGTGTGGCGGGCGCAGTCGAGGAGACCGGGGCAGCGGTGTCCCAGGTGCTCGGGGCAGCCCCAGGACTGTCGCGGCAGTCCGAGCGGTTTGCCGAGCAGTTTGCAGCCGAGTTGGTCCGCTTCCTGCTTACGCGGCTCGGTTGGGTTCTGGTGCCCCTAGCACGAAGGGCCGTACCAGCACGCGGCCGCCGCTGAGGTCGTGCGCGCCGACCCGTCACTCCGACCGATCATCGCCTACAGCGATGCGCCGGCGGACACGCGCCAGCCATTCCAGTCTCGTGAAGATGCCGATCTGCTCCGCGAGCACTGGCTATGGATACTCCTCGCCAGTTCGCCGCCTAAGCCGCTCTCAGCATGCTCTATGCACAATCCTGATTTACGTATATTGAACGAGCCACAGCATTCGATCGGTGATAGGCTGCGAATTACAATGAATATAGTCCTTCTGAAGGGCAGTGCGTAAAGGGGCGATTTTGTGGTTGGTGACCCGTTCCTGCAAAAGCTTGAGCGTGCTGGTAAATTGTCAGACGAAGAGAAGGCCAAGCTGCAAGCCCTGACCACCAGCCGCAGTGTCGCGCCTGCCCGAACTGACATCGCCTCGAGCGGCAACACGGAACGGGTTTATCTTGTCGCAAGCGGCTTCGCCTGCCGCTATAAAACGCTGCAAAGCGGCACCCGCCGGATTGTCTCTTTTGTTTTGCCGGGCGACCTCTGTTATATGCACGACACCGGTGCCTTTGGACGCGATCTGAGGATTGGAACTCTGTCGCAGTGCTCCGTTGCCAATATCTCCCGCTCCAAATTGGTTGAACTGATCGACTTATATCCCACCGTCAGCCGGGCGATGTGGTGGGTTACGTTGCGAGAGTTGAGCAGGGCGCGAGAGTGGATCGTCAACGACGCGCGTCCGGCCGAACAGCGCTTGGCCCATGTGCTTTGCGAGTTGCTGGTCTGCTTGCAGGTGATCGGGCTGGCGGATGAGCAAAGCTTTGAGCTGCCAATCTGTCAAAGCGATATGGCTGACGCGCTTGGGGTCTCTGGCGTTCACATCAATCGCATCGTACAAGCGCTGCGTGGGAGCGGTCTGATCACTTGGACCAAGCATCGGGTGACAATCTCAGACGTAAAGGCTCTGAAAGAGTTTGCCGAGTTCGACCCAGGCTACCTGTGTTTCGACGGCTACGGACCCTGAAGTAGCCTCGGATGACTTGTAGCTTTGACGCCCTGCGGAGGCATATGGAACTGGTCGATCTTGCGAGAGCAGGACGGGAGTGGCTTGGCGGTAAGCAGTTACTCGACTGAGGTGCGCGATGGTGGAGATCACGCTGCAATCGGTGCAGATTGGGACCCAGTGCGCTGACACCGAAGGGCGTCTTGCTTTTGCGAACGGTAAGCTCGTCGCCGTGCTGGTGCGCCTGAGCGATGAGTTGCATGGCTCAGACGGCAGAGCGGGCTATTGGTGTCTCGAGGCAGGATTCGGAGCTTGTGAAGCTCGCCCATTGTCTGTTCACTTCGACACACTGGAGGCCGCGAGCGCTTGGCTCACCAGCCGAATGAGACGCGAATAGGCTCGGATCGGACTCGAATCCAACGCTTTGAGCAGAACGAGAGTGCTCTTGCCGGGTTAGCGTCTGCCACTTCGCGGCAGAACCTGCACCGGCACATGATGGCGGTTGCGGCTTCCGCCTCAAGCAAGCCTCGCGAGGTGATCCGCCACCGGCGCGTCGGACCCAGGAGGTTAAAGCGCCGGTTCAATCGGCGGTCAGCTGTTGCCTTTACAAAGCCGAGGCGGGGCCCGCCGCGCGTTGTCGTACGCAACATCGACTGGCAGCCCTGATTCATCGCGAATGCTTGTCCCTGGCGGCCCAGAACGGCCGCTGGCAGCCCGATGAGTTCAAGCACGTCGACGGCGACCTGTACCGCTTGGAGGCGCAGGCGCGCGGAGAGGGTTGCGGCGCGGGCAAGATGCGGACGCAGGGGATCGAGTCGCGCGACCACCTAGGCCGGGACAGGGCCGCGATCGTAAACTCGCTCAACATCGACCACGATCTGGTCGCCGCTCGGCACCATAACGGCTGTTGCTGCGCCCCAGCCAAGCCCGCGCGGCCGGAGGAACTGGGTGAATATCGGGTTCGCCCCGATCTCTTTGGGCGTTTAGACATCAAGATCGGTGTGGGACCCGGCGTGCGGCTTGGACAACAACCGAGCCGAACGGTGGTTGCGGGCCACCCATCTGCCAGACATGAATTCCGCGACGTAGCCCTCCAACTCGGGGAGGCCACATAGCGAAAATCTTGGCCTTGGCTGGCAAACAACAAAGCGCCGACGCCGTCGCCGTCCTCATCGGCGCTCCGTGACGCGGGCCGCGTCTCTGCAAAGATTTCTAGGGCCGCAGATTCAGGGAAGACAATCAGCATCGGAGGAAGTCGGGCGCAGAGAAATCGTGCTGCGATCTCCGTCTACGAATTACGCTCCAGCTCGAGCTTTGCCGTCTGGCTGTCCAGCTCCGATAGAACGGCTTGTAGGCGGACGACGGAAGTCAGTTTTGCGAGTGAAGCCAGATTCTGGCGGTGCTGGTTCAGTGCCCGACCAGGGCTAACCCCGCTTCGCTGAGCGCGACGCGTGAGGATCTCCACAAACTCCCGCGCCGCCGCTGTATCGTGCTCGTCCTTCATCTAAACCTCACACTGCTTCGCTGATCTTGTCGCCCTTGGCTCGATAGATGGTGGGCATGGTCACCGCCGGAACCGAGTCGGTTCCGTTCGGACGGCATCCAGTGAGCAAGCGGATCAAGCGCCCAAAACCGACAGTTGCTTCACTTTTACAAGGATGTTCGAGCCAGCCACGATCTTCCCAGCGTTGTCCCGCAGCGGCGTCGGATGCGGCATGACCGGAATTCGTGTATTGTCAGGCTGTTCAAGGAAAATTTGCAGGCCACGCACCGCACAACCTTGCTGGAATGCAAGCGCAAGCGGCCAGTGCTCACGCGTTATTGGCGTTCCGTCAGTGTCGTAGATGCGCCAAGAACCGCACCAACGTTCCTCGCCGATGACTGGGCGACGGCCCCACAGTTCGGCAGCTGCATCATTGTAGTAGGTCAGCCATCCTTCGGCATCAGTGGTATACAAGGGAGCCGAGAACGTCTGGAGCAGCTGAGCGCGCGCGGGTTCGTAGTTCCAGCCGCGGTCAGGCGGCGAGAGCTCGTATTCATCGATGAACATTTGACGCCCCCCATCCGCGACCACGGCGCCGCGTTTGGCCTCAGCTCTCATTTCATACTAAAGTACAATTGGCAAGCATATCTGCATAGAGCCCTGACCCGAGAGGCTATTATCAAATGTTAATCGGGGGTTCAGACTCAATTAAGGCGCGCACCAGATAATCGCGCCGTTAGAATGGTCCTCGCGTATCGGATGAGAAATCCGGGCCGAGGGCTCAAGACGTCGGGAAATGATCGGCAAAACTGCCGGAAATACGGAATATTCCTGCTGTCCTGCTTGACGTCAGATTTGCGATGCAGCATTAGGCCGTAGCGCCGCACAAATCAATCCGGCGTTGTTGAGTTTCGAGGGCTATCATGAGCGTCACCCAGCCAAGTTTCGAGATCTCGACCGAGATGCGCGATTTTGCGGAGAAAGGCGTCGAGCAGTCGCGCTCCGCATTCATTACCTTCGTGCAAAACGCTCGCAAGGCGATGGAGAGCGCTCAGGCGCAGACGAAGACTGCAGAGCTGCCTATCAGCGTCGCCTATGTGCGTGGTCTCGAGTTCTTCGAGCAGAACCTCGCCAGCACCTTCGATCTCGCGCAGAAGCTGGTTCGAGCCAACAATCTGCAGGATGCGCTGCAGCTCCAATCTGAATATGTCCGCACGCAGTTCGCTGCGCTGCAGAGCCAAGCCAAGGAGCTCGCGAGCACGGCTCAGCCTACCAAGGCGGCTTGATCGATGCGGGACATCGCCCTCTGCACCTCAGGTGCAGAGGGCGTTCATGACCTGTGAAATGGTTAATGTCGCGACAGGATGGAGTATGAAGGTGGGCGGCGCCCGCTGCCTCAAGCCCGCCTTTGGTCGCTCTCGACTGGGACGAACCCGTGCAGGAGTCGCGGCCGCCGGTCGCGAACGGATGCCGGGCTGTGGAGGCCGCTCCTGGATGCCGTGGGGTACACCGGATTGCGATCCGGTGCCGCGTATACAACACCTGATCACAAAAGTTTGTCGCTCAAGTCCTTACCTGAACGACAAGTCGACCAAAGATTTTTCAGGCTGCAGCGGCAACTGGCACTTTGAATATGACGGACCGGTCTGAGTACTGGACCTCAACCCACGAAGAACAGACGGGATACCTACCGCGCGCCTGCTCTTGTAGCAGAACCTCAACCATCTGCTTGGCCTTGCGATATGCAAAGCCGATGTTCTCAAATTGCATTCCTTCTTTGTCGACGACCTTTTCTCCATCGCGATACAGGTCGAAATAGAACTTTGCCATTGCGCGACGTTGCCTCCCGAACGGAGCGCTCTCGGGCGCCTCACGATCACGTTCGTACCTCGGATGAGCCGGGGTTCCATTAACATTTGCAAAATATCGTGTCGAACCCGCGGCACGTGGAAACATCGTGCAACCTTGGCTGAGCGGCCGGAGGTTCGCTGCTCTACGGTGGCGTATCTGCGACCCACGATCTCGGCGCGCTGCGCGGCAACACCTGAGCGCTGCTTTTCAGCCTACATTGCCGGCCGAAACCCATCTTGAATGGAAGGGCGCTGCGGGTTCCGCTTGGTCGGAGTCCTGCTCTGCGAGGGGAGCCGCTTTGGCGAGCGTCGCGATCGAGCGGGGTAGCTCCAGGTGCTCTGGTCTACCTCCGCCGGCAACCAGAAGAGAGCCGAGTTCGATCTCGGCCGACGGGCGGCCGGATCCGGGGGCCGCCTCGTGCTGAACGAACGGGCAGCCCTTGGCTTCGTCGTGCACCGAAAGCCATCGGACGCCGTTTGGGCTCACGCAGAGCCCTCGCGTCCGGTTCATCGCCGGATCCTTTGTGGAACCTGCCTATGGAGCCGTTGCAAGCCGGGAAGGAACGCTCCGGCTGTTTCCGCCCTTCCCTTTCGTGATGTCTCGGCTAACGAGCGGCTTCTTACGCGTATCGACGAACTCACTCGATGGGACGCTCGTGAGGTTCAGTGCCAGTTCAGCGTAGCCGTGATATCAGGTCTTCGCGAACCTCACAGGAGTGAATATGAAGAGGCTGGCTTATGCGGCGCTCGCAGCCGCTCTCGCGGGCTCTGTTCTCATCGCCCCATCCGCCGAAGCTCGCCCGGGCTACCGTGGGGGCTATGGCTATCACGGTGGCTACGGTTACCGGGGTGGATACCGCCATTACGGCCACCGGCGGGGCCCTGGTGTGGGCGGCGCGTTGGCAGCAGGTGCTGCTCTCGGCATCATCGGGGGAGCGATCGCTGCCTCTCAGGCGCCGCGCTACTACGCTCCCGCTCCGGCCTATGGCTATTACGACCCTTATGGCTATTGAGGGTAGCTATAGGGCCGGTATGAATATGGGGCGCCTACGGGCGTCCCGTCCTTCGCCTGATGTCGGCTGCGACAGGACTCATCTGTGAGGGGCGCCTCCGCCGATTTGAGTGAAGCTCGGGCGGTTCTCGACCAAGCGGACCAGTCCAGCCCTGTTGCCCCGGCCGCGCACAGGTGAACGGCAGCGAGAGGGCCGCCTTCGCGGAGTTCCCGGAGCGCCAGCCTTACCACTCGGCCACGCGATCCCGGATCTTCGCGACGAACGAGCGCGTGAAGCGCTCCAGATCGGTTTTGTCGCTGTCCTCTCGCGCGTCGAGGGCCTTCCGGTAGTCGGGGCGGGTCTGCGGCGCGAGATCGGTGGGCGCCGCGTACGCACGGTAGGCGGCGATGAGGCTGCCAAGCGTACCGGGTTTGAGCGGCGGCCACCTCGGTGCTTTTGCCAATCCGAGCCACGAATCGTCCTGCCGATGATCCGTCGTGCTCGGGTGAGGCCGATGAAGCAGACGTGTTCGCCCTTGCTCAACCACGTGCGGACGAGCGTGAAGCAATAGGCACCGCGGCGGGATAGGTTGGCCGAACTGGCGATCGCGTCGGCAATCCGCACGCCGAACAATTCGCGAGTGGCGGGGGTGGCGGTACGCATGGCTTGGCCACCCACCGCTGGCGGCGGAAGAGGCTTAGTCCGCGTGTCGCGATGCGCGTCTCCTTCCGGACAGACAGGAAACACGCGGAACTCCCACACACGTCCATACTTGCCGTGAAGCCCGATCCGGGCGCGGCGAGGAGATCGGCCCTGATGCCTGACGTTCTCACCCCGCCGATGGTAGCTCTGGGGCTGACCATCACGTTCGTAATCACTGCGGGAGCCGTTGGCATTCGGCGCACGCGGCATGATCCGAGCCGCCGCACCGAACTGCTGATCATCTTGACCGTACTGACGCTTACGATGGCGGCGAGTGTGGCCCTCTTCCAGCCGCTGCGCGCCGGCGATTTGATCGACGCGCGGCCGCAGCCTTGAGGCGAGGCTGAATCCCCAGGTGATGACGGCGCTCATGCCGCCTCCACGCGCGATGTCGAGCGGGTCGGTCGGGGGGGGGAGCGGCTGCAAGCCCAGGTGAGGATGTTTCGCCGGTCTCGGACGTCTACTCCCAGTAGCCTCTCGCCGACACCGAAGGGTGTCCTGAGCAAGGGGTGACGGCTTGGACCTGCCCGGCGGTATCTCTGATGTCGCGCATCACGCTCACCCCCATGATCCTTGCAGCCGTCTTCACGTTGGGCTGCGTCAGCATCCACAGCGCGCGCCGGCATCCCGACGCCGTCACCTTGGCCTTGCTTCTGCTGCTTGGGTTCCTCGCAACCTTGTACGTCGGCCAGCATGGAAGTCTGGATGCGCGTCATCCTGCCTGGCAGCACGAGGCCGTCCACCCGTGGATTCAGCCGCCGCCGCATCCGACGATGTGAAGGCCCCCGCATAGCCTTGTCCGCTTGCTGGAGGAAGGCTCAGCCGCGGGCGCCTCGGGTCGCGACGGAAGCGCCGTCAAGAGCGCCTCTGGTTAAGCAATCTTGATCTGTTGCTGAGTTATTTCTATAGTATCCAAAGTCGGTTTTTATAGATAAGAGTGCCATATATGCCCAAGGCAAGGTGGTTGCTGCTAGCGGGCTCCGCCCTATTTTTCCTTGTCGGCGCATTTGGTTCTAAATATGACCCTATGGCACGAGATAAGATCAACGGGTTCTTTATTAAAGAGTGGGCGTTTTCAGCGGCTATTTTCTTCGCGTTCTGCATGACCTTTCTGCGAGAACGATGACGTTCTTAAAGCTTTGGCCTGCGGAGTGTTAGGGAAGCCGTCGCGCCGCCGCTCGTGATGGCTCTGTGCTCACCCATGAGCAGCCTTGTGCGCGAAAGCGGTCCGCGCGATCTCGGCGAGGATGGAGCAGAGGTCGGTTGCAGGTTCTCGTCGGGGTTGATCAGGCCGATGGCCTTTGTGGCAGCCGAGAGCGGCGGGAGGCGGGCGAAGGCTACCCACCAGATCAGCGTGAGGGGCGCGAGTGCGGGCAGGAGGAGCGCGGCGGCCACAGACCCGCTCCTGCGGCAGGTTGACCCGCGGGAAACCAGACGCGCGCGTGATTGATTTCACAACGGACGATCGCCCGTCCGAGGCGCCTTGCGAGTTCAGATTTCTGTCGGACGAACCAGCGAGGCCGCCCATGGCTAACCGCGATGTCGTTTTCGAGGCTGAGGCCGGCGTTGTAACCTTCATGCTGCTGAGTTCCGCCTTCCGCGAGCTGGCGGTCGCCATTCGCGGCTCCGACCCCCAGCGCGGCAATGCCTTGCTGCTCGAACTCGAGGAGCGGCTTGTCGCCACCCTCGAAGGATTCGAGGCCGACCGGCCCGACATGGCTGGCAGCCCGGTCCTGCACGAGGCTGCGCGGCGCGTGTGCACAGTCGTGCGGGCATCGCGGGGCTCGTGTCACGTCGAGGGCAGCGCGTAGCGGGACGGGGCGGATCACGGCTGCTCTTCCGTCGCGGTGGCTGCCTCCGGCACCCCCTCGGCATCCTCCGGGACTTCGGCCCTCAGCTTCGGCAGCAGGGTCACGAGGAGGCTGCTGAGCGGCAGGGCGCGCTGTCGGCCGGCTCGGCCATCGGCGTTCGCCCCGGTGGCCGCCTCGATCATCTCGCGTTTGATAGGGCTGGACACGGCCATACTGCTACTCCGCGGCTT
Organism: Methylobacterium sp. CM6257; assembly: GCF_054611515.1. NCBI lineage: Bacteria > Pseudomonadati > Pseudomonadota > Alphaproteobacteria > Hyphomicrobiales > Methylobacteriaceae > Methylobacterium > Methylobacterium sp. CM6257. Next base: position 1,516,006 of record NZ_CM137735.1, on the reverse strand, counting down.
GGATTGCCGGCTGAGGGGCAAATTCACTTGCCGATGCTCGCTCTAAAATCCGAAATCAGTCATCGGCCGGATTGTTAACCGGCGCCAAGCAGAATGCTCGAGTCTAATCTGATCTGGTTCAGCCATGCCCACAGAGCGCAGAGCGGCCCCGCGGCGAGACATTTTCCGGCTGGGGGAACTGATGACGGACAGGAGCGCCGCACCGATCGACTGCCTTGTCCGCAACTCCTCGGAAGTCGGAGCCCTAATCGAGGTTAAAGCGACGGAAGGCTTGCCAACCGAGTTCCACCTGTCCGTGGCAAGCACCGGCATAACCAAGCGGTGCCGTGTCACGCGCCAGACTAAGCATCTGTTAGGCGTTGTCTTCACGAACTGAGTTGCAGCAGCAGATCTTTGGAGCGCGAGAGGCACGTTCATTCCGCCGCTCCCTCGCCGCTCGCCGAGAAGGGCGCGGCGCGAAGTGGGCGAAGGCCGCCCACCAGATCGGCGCAGAAGGCGCAAGTGTGAGGAGAAGCACAGTGTTCCGGGCCGCGACTCGTTAGTTTGGCGTAGCTCGAGTGGGCAGGGCGATGCGCCCAATTCCCGACATCGCGCGGCGCCGGGGCCGGCCCAAACTGACCGGACCGGGTCAAGCGGAGGACAGGCCGATGAACTACGAATCTTTGATCGACGACGGCGACCACGCCGGCCTGTCCGACGATTTTCAGGAGGCGAACGGCGTTGCCTTCATCCTCGCGAGCAACGCCTTTCTGAAGCTGGCAGAAGCCTACATGCGCCGGGAGGAAGCGGCCGCTTTGGGTCTGATCAGCGAGGTCGAGGCCGAGATGAGCGACGTGTTGCGGCGCTACGCGATGGAGCCCGGACACCGAGACGTACGCGCCGATGTCATGCTGGAGGCGGCGCACAAGCTGGGCGCCCTGTTGAACGCAGGACGCGCCCTGTCCAAGGCGGCGCCCGGCGTTCACTGACGCGGCACCCGGGTGGGGACAGGGAGTGGCTATGATAGCTGCTCTCCCACTCCGAGGGCTGCCTTGAGCGCCTCCTCGGCGTCCTCCATGACCTCGTCCTTCAGCTTCTGCGGCAGGATCGCGCGGGCGTTGCCCATCGACGGGACAACTTGGGCCTGCCCGGCGCTGGCGATCGCCGCAACGGCGGCCCCGATCGTGTCGCGCGTGCTCGTGCTGACCTCAGCCCTGCTGCTACTCCGCATCCTGGATCGCAGGAGTGAGGGCGGCGTCCGCGATCATGCGGGCGCTGCGGTCTAGGGGATTGTGGGCGCTCGCGGCGATCTTACACGATGAGGTGCGGGTTGCCGGTTGAACAGCGGAGGCATCCCCTGCCCTATCGATGACTTGGCCGTGCTCGGGTTTGGATCACAATCCTTGCGTCGGGTGTTCGAAACCCTCCCTCGCTACCATTCTTCGCAGCCTCGCTTGGCCTCAAGCGACTCCTTGTCTTTCTACCGTAGCGCGCAGGCCGCCGGGCTTCGCCTCGGCGCAGATGGTGGATGCGGGAGCGACTTGGCCCGCTGATGATGGTGGGTCGTTCGAGGAGCGCAGGCCGAGATCGCCGCGGAGCCGCGGAACATGATGCCCGGTTGCAGATCCGTTCGGATGGAAAACCAATCTTCGTCGGGGGCGATGAGGTAACCCATCTCGGTTAGTTCCAATTGGTGACTATGCCGATCCGTATCAACCAGCCAACCTGATGCGGTTGCGGGACTGTCCCGCAGACTGGACCGAGCGCCCATTGAGGAAACCGCGCTCGGCGCGGGTCTAATCCGCTGCGCCCGAGCAGGTCACCGGTCGCGTGCCCCGCACGTGCGGACAGCCTGAGCTCGGGCCTGCCTGAGCCGCGACGCGCGCGCATCGGGGGAGCCTCACCATGAACGATCACCTCGGACACCTACTGGGCGGCGCATCCCTGGCCGCCGCGGCCCTGATGCCTGCGCCCAGTTTCGCCCAGGACTTCACAGCGTCATCCGCGGCTCCTGGCCCGGCGGACGCGCGAGCGATAACACCCGGCCGCCTCTGGATCCGACCCTATGAGCCGCCCGTCAATTGGGTTTTCCCGGCCTGGCAGAGTCTCGTCCCGTTCGCGCCCCTGAGCTTCGGCACACCGTTGGCCGGCCCGGCGCCGAGCGGAGCCAATACCCTCAACACCGGCGGCTTCAGCTTCGGCCCGACCGGCGGTTCCGGCAACAACAATGGCAACGGCAATGTCGGTTCGAATAACGGCAATGGAAACGAGACGAACGGCAACGGCAACTTTGGCGTGGGCGACAACCGCGGGAACGGCAACGCCAATTTTGCGGCAGAGTGACACGCTGCACGTTCGGCTTGGCTTCGCGCTGCGAACCGCCTTGTGCTCAAGCCCCAGAACACCTCTCGGGACAAGCCGATCGAGACTGGCGCGACCAGGAACGTGTCCTCATCGTTGCGCACCGGCCTCTGCCCGATGCATCCCTGCCGAGCCTCTGCGGCGGCGCGCGAGAGGCGAACGATCGCCCGTGAGTACTGATCCGGCGGCTTGAGGTCGCTGTCGCTCCAACTCCCATAAGAACAGGCCGCTTGGAAAGCGCGCGCTCGACGCGGGTTGTCTCCTCGGCCGAAAGTTACCGGTATGTGGCCCAACCCCAGGAGGTCGCTTCTCGGGGCTTCCGTCACACCCCGGAGGTTGGCTTGCCGTGACCCGAGGCGCCGATGAAACCGGCATCATCTCTGCGTCAAGGCGTCCAACGTGTCGCACGATGACGTGCTGCGGGCCTGGGCGGCCGCCCCGCACTCCGTGGGCGGGATAGCTCACCACCCGGGAGCTTATCGGCGACATCCGTGTTTCCCCCGGACATTCCGTCTTCGAAGCCGGTCAGCGTCGGCCATCTCCCACCCGGGGGCCGAAGATCGCGAAGCAGCGTCCTGTAAACCTTAACCTTGACCGGAGAGTTTCGATGGTGGGAGCATCCGCTGCGGCAGCCATGGCCGCCGCGCCTTCACGCGTGGGCGCCGCGGCGGCCCGGACCGATGAGCCGGTCCTCGCGAAGGTCGCCTTCACGGTGAACGGTCAGCGCCGAGACCTGGAACTCGACACGCGGACGAGCCTGCTCGACGCGGCGCGCGAGCACCTGCACCTGACCGGTTCCAAGAAGGGATGCGACCACGGTCAGTGCGGCGCCTGCACGATGATCGTCGACGGGCGGCGAATCAACGCCTGCCTGACGCTGGCGATCATGCACCAAGGCGCCGAGATCACGACCATCGAAGGGCTTGGGCAGCCGGACAACCTGCACCCGATGCAAGCCGCCTTCGTGAAGCATGATGGCTACCAGTGCGGGTACTGCACGCCAGGCCAGATCTGCTCGGGCGTCGCGGTGCTGGAGGAGATTGAGGCCGGCATCCCGAGCCACGTGACCGCGGATCTCACCGCTGCACCCCAGATGACCGAGGCCGAGATACGCGAGCGGATGAGCGGCAACATCTGCCGCTGCGGGGCCTATTCCAACATCGTCGAGGCGATGACCGAGGTCGCAGGGCACCGTGCCGCGCGGAGGCAGGCATGAGGTCCTTCACCTACGAGCGCCCGAGCACCCCGGCCCAGGCCGCGGCCTCCGTCGCGCGCACGCCCGATGCCAAATTCATCGCCGGCGGAACGAATCTCCTCGACCTGATGAAGCTGCAGATCGAGACACCGCGGCACCTCGTCGACGTGAACGGCCTGGGCCTCGACATGGTCGAGCCGACCGCAGAGGGCGGCCTGCGCATCGGCGCGCTCGTGCGCAACACCGACCTCGCGGCCCATCCGCGGGTGCGCAAGGAGTACGGGGTGCTGGCCCGGGCGCTGCTCGCGGGCGCCTCGGGCCAGCTGCGCAACAAGGCGACCACCGCCGGCAACCTGCTTCAGCGGACGCGCTGCCCGTATTTCTACGACACGGCCCAGGCCTGCAACAAGCGCCAGCCCGGCTCCGGCTGCTCGGCTCTGGACGGCGTGAGCCGCCAACTCGCCGTGATCGGCGGCAGCGAGGCCTGCATCGCCACGCATCCGGGCGACATGGCAGTTGCCATGCGCGTGCTCGACGCCACCGTCGAGACGGTCGATGCCGAGGGCGCTGAGCGGAAGATCCCGCTCGCGGAGTTCCACCGTCTGCCCGGCGACGAGCCTCAGCGCGACACGAACCTCAGGCCCGGCGAACTCATCACCGCGGTGACGCTGCCCGCGCCGAAAGCGGGCACGCATATCTACCGCAAGGTCCGCGACCGCGCCTCCTACGCCTACGCGCTGGTCTCGGTGGCCGCGATCATCGCCGAGGACGGCACCGGGCGCGTCGCCTTCGGCGGCGTTGCCCACAAGCCGTGGCGGGTCGAGGCGGCCGAGGCCGATCTCCCGAAGGGCGCCAAGGCAGCGGCAGATCAGGTCTTCGCCGACGCCAGGCCCACCGCCGACAACGCCTACAAGCTGAAGCTCGCCGAGCGGACCCTCGGCGCGGTGCTCAATCTAGCGAGGTCCTGAGCCATGAAGTTCGACACCCCCGCCGGCCCGAACCCGATCGACCGGCTCAAGATCGTGGGCCATGCCACCGACCGCATCGACGGCAAGTACAAGACGACCGGCACCGCGCCCTACGCCTACGAGCGCCACGACGCGGCGCGCGGTGCGGTCTACGGTTACGTGCTCGGTGCCGGCATCGCGAAGGGGCGCATCCGCAGCATCGACACCGCGGCGGCCCGGCAGGCCCCCGGCGTCGTCGCCATCGTCACGACCCTTGATACGCCCCGTCTGAAGCGCGGCGTGATGAACGCCGCCTACCTGTTCGGCGGCGACGAGATCCAGCACTATCACCAGGCCATCGCCGTGGTGGTGGCCGAGACTTTCGAGCAAGCCCGGGCGGCGGCCTTCCTAGTCAAGGTCGATTGCACGCCCGAGGCGGGCAAGTTCGACCTCGCGACCGAAGCGAGGGCCGCTAAACCTGTCCCGGCCGACAGCGGCGAGGGCAGCGGCGGCGACGGTGAGGAGCGCGTCGGCGACTTCGAGGCGGCCTTCGCGCAGGCGCCGGTGACGCTCGACGCGACCTACACGACCGCCGACGAGAGCCACGCCATGATGGAGCCGCACGCCACCGTGGCGGCCTGGGAGGGCGACAGGGTCACGCTCTGGACCTCCAACCAGATGATCGGCTGGGGCCACGGCAGCATCGCCAAGATCCTCGGTCTGCCGAAGGAGAAGGTCCGGCTCGACTCGCCCTTCGTCGGCGGCGGGTTCGGCGGCAAGCTGTTCGTGCGCGCCGATGCGGTGCTGGCGGCCCTGGCCTCGAAGGCGGCGGGGCGCCCCGTGAAGGTGGCGCTGACGCGCCCCCTGATCGCCAACAACACCACGCACCGGCCCGCCACGATCCAGCGGGTGCGCATCGGCGCGACGCGGGACGGTGCGATCACGGCCATCGCGCACGAGAGCACCTCCGGGAACCTGCCCGACGGCGATCCCGAGACGGCGGTGAACCAGACCAAGTTCCTCTACGCGGGGGCGAACCGCCTGACCGCCATGAAGCTCGCCCACCTCGACCTGCCCGAGGGCAACGCCATGCGCGCGCCCGGTGAGGCCCCGGGTCTGGCAGTCCTCGAAGTCGCCATGGACGAAATGGCCGAGAAGCTCGGACTCGATCCGGTGGAGTTTCGCATCCGCAACGACACCCAGGTCGATCCGAACCAGCCGGACCGCCGCTTCTCGCACCGCGACCTCGTCGGCTGCCTGACGCTCGGTGCGGAGCGGTTCGACTGGGCCAAGCGCAACCCCGAGCCCGGTCAGGTCCGGAATGGGCAGTGGCTCGTCGGACTCGGCATGGCCGCCGCGTTTCGCAACAACCTGGTGATGAAGTCCGGCGCCCGGGTGCGCCTGGACGACACAGGTACGGTCGCGGTCGAGACCGACATGACCGACATCGGGACCGGCAGCTACACGATCATCGCCCAGACCGCCGCCGAGATGATGGGCGTGCCCCTCGACCGGGTCGTGGTGCGGCTCGGGGATTCCTCCTTTCCGGTCTCCGCGGGCTCCGGGGGGCAGTGGGGGGCGAACTCCTCGACGGCGGGCGTGTACGCGGCCTGTGTCAAGCTGCGTGAGGCCGTGGCGCAGAAGCTCGGCTTCAATGCCACCGACGCGGTGTTCGAGGACGGGCAGGTCCGGGCAGGCAATCGCGCCATCCCGCTCGCCCAGGCAGCCTCGGACGGAGCGCTGGTGGCCGAGGAAACGATCGAGTTCGGCAAGATCGTCCACGCGCAGCAGCAATCGACCTTCGGCGCCCATTTCGTCGAGGTCGGGGTCGACGCCGACACCGCGGAGGTGCGGGTGCGGCGGATGCTGGCGGTCTGCGCGGCCGGTCGGATCCTCAACCCGAAATCCGCCCGCAGCCAGGTCATCGGCGGGATGGTCATGGGCACCGGGGCGGCCCTGATGGAGAAGCTGGTCGTCGACACGAAGCGCGGGTTCTTCGCCAATCACGACCTTGCCGGCTACGAGGTACCGGTCCACGCCGACATCCCGCATCAGGAGGTGATCTTCCTCGATGAGGTTGATCCGATGTCCTCGCCCATGAAGGCCAAGGGCGTCGGCGAATTGGGGATCTGCGGCGTCGGCGCGGCGGTCGCGAACGCGATCTACAACGCGACCGGCATCCGTGTGCGGGACTATCCCATCACCCTCGACAAGCTGCTCGACCGAATGCCCGACGCCGCCTGAAGGCCGATGCGCCTGTTAGAACCTTCTCTCGTGCGCGCCGACGTCGAGAATCCACCGGTCCTTGAGCTCGGCTTTTCCCAAGCGCGGGCCATCATGCGATGATGGCACCGGAGGCAACGACATGCACGACAGCGACGATCACGGCCACGCCCACGACCCCGGGGCTGCCGATCACCACAACGGCGCTACCGAGCGCTGGAAGCACGACGGGGTGCGGGTGATCCCGGGGGACCGGCTCGACGCGAACACCGCGCAGACGCCCGGAATGTTCCGTCAGGCGGCGATCAACGCCGCCCGGGTCGGCGCCCAGAAGATCTGGGCCGGCACCGTGGCGATCCAGCCCGATGCGAAGACCGGCGTCCATCACCACGGCGAACTGGAGAGCGTGATCTACGTCGTCTCCGGCCGCGCCCGGATGCGCTGGGGCGAGCGGCTCGAATACGTCGCCGAGGCCGGCCCGGGCGATTTCATCTTCGTGCCGCCCTTCGTACCCCATCAGGAGATCAACGCCTCGACGGACGAGCCCCTGCATTGCGTACTGGTGCGCTCCGACAACGAGGCCGTGGTGGTCAACCTGCCCGACGTTCAGGCCGCCGAACGGCCCGAGACCGTCTACTGGGTCGATCCCATTCACAAGCACCCGTGAGCCGCCGGAGACATCGCCGATGAGCCGGGACCGCCAACTGCATCTCGGCGCCTTCATGCGCCCGGTCGGGATCCATACAGCGTGGTGGCGTTATCCCGGCAGCTACCCGGATGCCAACTTCAACTTCGAGCATCTGGCGCATTTCGCGCGGCGGCTGGAGGCGGCGAAGTTCGACGCCTTCTTCATGGCCGACCATCTGGCCGTGATGAACATGCCGATGGCCGCGCTCCGGCGCTCGGCCACCGTCACCTCCTTCGATCCGCTGACCCTGCTGCCGGCGCTCGCCGTGTTGACCGAGCGGATCGGGCTGATCGCCACGGCCTCCACAACCTATAACGAGCCCTATCACATCGCCCGGAAGTTCGCCTCGCTGGACTACATCTCGAAGGGCCGCGCCGGCTGGAACCTCGTCACCTCAGGGAATCCGGACGAGGCGCTGAACTTCGGCCGCGACGCGCACCTCGATCATGCGACCCGCTATGCCCGGGCGCGCGAGTTCTTCGACGTGGTGACGGGCCTCTGGGATTCCTGGGCCGACGACGCTTTCACGATGAATTCGGAGTGCGGCCTGTTCTTCGAGCCCGAGAAGATGCACGTCCTCGACCACCGGGGCGACTTCCTGAAGGTGAAAGGCCCGCTCAACATCGCCCGGCCGGTGCAGGGCTGGCCGGTGATCGTGCAGGCCGGCGCCTCCGAGGCCGGCAAGCAGATCGCCGCCGAGACCGCCGAGATGGTGTTCTGCTCCGGCTCGACCGTGGAGGCGGCGCAGGCCTTCTACGCAGACGTGAAGGGGCGCATGCCGGCGGCCGGGCGCGACCCGGACGACTTGAAGATCCTGCCCGGGTGCTTCGTGGTGCTGGGCGAGACGGAGGCCGAGGCCCAGGCCAAGAAGGCGCGCCTCGACGATCTCGTCCACCCCGATAGCGGGCTCGCCAACCTCTCGGTGCGGCTGGGTATCGACACGTCGGGCTTCGACCTCGACGCGCCCCTCCCCGAGATCCCCGAGACCAATGCCAGCAAGAGCGGGCAGGCGCAGATCGTCGACTATGCCCGGCGCACCGGCGCGACGGTGCGGGAGCTGGCCCGCAAGGTCGGGGGCTATGGCGGGCTGCAGATGGTCGGCACGCCGGCCCAGGTCGCCGACCGAATGGAGGCGTGGCTGGAGAGCCGCGCCTGCGACGGCTTCAACGTGATGTTCCCGTTCGTGCCAGTGGGTCTCGACGACGTGGTCGACCTGCTGGTGCCGGAACTCCAGCGGCGCGGCTTGTTCCGCACCGCCTACACGGGCACCACGCTACGCGACCACCTTGGCCTGAGACGGCCGGCCAACCGGTTCTTCCCGCCCGAGCGCCCGGACCGAGCAGCGTGTTGACGGGCCCGCATCCGCAGCATCGGAACGGACCCGTCCGAGAGGGCCAGCCTCAGTGTCCCTGCGCCTCGCGGAGCACGGACCGGACCTGGCCGGCTGCAACCTGCAGCGCCGTCTCCTTCGGGGCGCCCTCCGGACCGTCGTTCGCCAGAGAACCGAGCCTATAGGTAATTCTGTTCTCGACAGCTTGCAGCAATTCGCGCGCAGGCTCCGCCTCGATACGAACTAAAGTTTGCGCGAGGTCAAGATAGGCGCTTCGCATGAGGCTGAAGGCCAAGCGTGTCGCGGCTTCATCCGCGATCGGCATGATATCGGTCATCGCGTGTTCCTGATCAAACACGCTCCCCAGACCGATGGATCTATATACCGTCTGAAAAGGATTGTAAATTCGTTGCGAGAGAGTGGGAACTAGGCCGATTTTCTGTCCATTGGCGCGCGAAATTACAACATAGGGCAGTCAGTGCTGCTCCTGTGGCCTGCCGGTCACGAGCCAGGACGCGCGGGTTTGTCGGGTTGGGCGCGCGCCCGAAGCATTCGGACGATCCGCACCTTGACGCCAGCTCGCTTCGAGAGAGGTTACTGTATCGTTCGAGCTTCCGGAGCGAGAGAGCGCCCCGCTTCGAGCAATGCGCGGACCTTCCGAGTCGCGTGCAAGAGTATATCCGGACGCGCATCCTCGTAGGATGTCTCGTCGACGAAGCTCTGCAGGGCCTCGGTGATGCGGTCTTCGATCTCGTCCATCAGGGCGAGGCCGCCCGGGCCCTCGCGCCGCAGATGGGCGTCGGCGAGCGCGAGATAGGCCGCGCTCGCGAGCAGGAACGCGATGCCGTTCGCTTCCTGCGCAGCGTCGCAACTCTCATCGCCGCTGTCACTGCCGTCTGCGACTTCGTCGTCCATCGGCCCACTGACTCCCTCTCCGGATCCGCTCCCTGTGCCGCAGCCAGCGCGCGTCAGAAAGTAGGGAAAAGGGGGCATCGCCCGCGTCCATTCGGTCGACGCCGAGAGTCTTACCTCTCGGCGGCACGGCCGGCCGTGGCAAAGGGCGCCGCTTTCTCAGGAGCAGCTCGGACCTCCCGACCGGCGTGAACGCACCCGGCGCGCCGCTCCTGCCGCGCCCGAACGGCGCGCTGCCACCGGTCACCGCAGCTTCTCTCGCGGCTCGCGATTCGCAACGGTTTAGCTGGGAAGGCTGGTCATATTCTGGGGGGCGGCCTCCTTGGAGCTGGTGGTCTAGCATTTCTCGTTCCTGGCTCACCGTCTTCTCCTTCTCGCGGCGGCGGAAGGAGGGTGTCGAACTCGGGCGCAGCGCAGTGAAATGGCCCACGCGAGCCGCAGATACTGGGGGCGGTCGAACGTCGACGGGAGCGCCGAGCATCGCTGAGCCGGTCAATGCGCGTCCGGTCCGTGCGGCGGCGGGAAGGTGACAGCCTTCGAAGGTCACCCCGGCGCCGGGCGGGCCGCCAGCCAGGGCTTCGGGCATGCCCCGCTCGCTCCAGTGCAACGGCCGAGAGGCACTTGCGGCAGGCCTGCTTCTGCCCGTCACGACGACACAATTTTTCTGACGGCCCACCGAAGAGTTTTTCAGCAGCATGGCCGCCGAGATTTGGAGTACTATCGCGTGACAGGCGTGTGGTTTCATGCGGCGCCGAAAATATTGATGCGGTGCAATAAGAGGCGTCTGTAACACTCAGATGTTCCCGCGGCCGGATCCGTCTTGGTTCTCCGCGGGCAGCCTAAGAACAGAGTCGGAGACGGCGGGCGTCGCGGACGCACGGTCCTCCGAACCCCAGGGAGGATCACGGGCTCCATGAGGAAGAACAAGGTCATCACGGCGGACGAGGCGATCGCGCTGATCCGTGAGAACGACGTCGTGACCACCACGGGCTTCGTCCAGAGCTGCATCCCGGAGGCGCTGCATGCGGCCCTGGAAAAGCGCTTCGTCGAGACCGGCTCGCCGCGCGGGCTGACCCTGATCATGACGGCGGGCGCGGGCGACAGCAAAGGCCTGGGCACCGGCCGCCTCCACCATGACGGCCTCCTCTCTCGGGTCATCGCGGCCAATTTCGGCCGCATGCCCAAAGTCGCGAAGGCCGCGCAGGAGAACCTGATCCGCGGCTACAATCTGCCCCAGGGCGTGATCTCGCAGCTCTACAGGGCCTGCGCGGCCGGCCAGCCGGGCCTGTTCTCGAAGGTGGGCCTGAAGACCTACGTCGATCCGCGCCACGGCGGTGGAAGGGTCAACGACCTGACTACCGAAGACATCGTCAAGCTCGTCGAGGTCGATGGCGAGGAGTGGCTGTTCTACACCGCCACCAAGATCGACGTGGCCTTCATCCGCGCCACATCGGCCGACCCCTCGGGCAACCTCTCCTACGAGAAGGAGGCGTTGACCCTCGACTGTCTCGCCCAGGCGATGGCGGCCCGCAACAACGGCGGCATCGTCATCGCCCAGGTCGAGCGCATCGTCGATGACGGCTACCTGCTGCCCAAGGACGTGCGGGTGCCCGGCATCCTCGTCGACTGCGTCGTGGTCGCGGAGCCCGAGATGCACCGCATGAATTACGGCGTGATGCACGATGCGGCGCTCGCCGGCGAGATCCGGGTGCCGGTCACCGGCATCAAGCGGATGCCGCTCAACGAGCGCAAGATCATCGCACGGCGCGCCGCCTTCGAGCTGCCCCCGAACGGGGTCGTCAATCTCGGGGTCGGCGCGCCGGAGGGCATCTCGTCGGTCGCCAACGAGGAGAAGATCACCCCCTACATCACGCTGACCACGGAGGCGGGAGCGGTCGGCGGGGTGCTGGCCTCCGGCTCGAGTTTCGGCGCGGCCACCAACGCCGACTGCATCATCGACCAGAATCAGATGTTCGACTTCTACGACGGCGGCGGCCTCGACATGACCTGCCTCGGCATGGCCGAGTGCGACGAGGCCGGCAACGTCAACACGTCCCGGTTCGGTGGCAAGCTCAACGGTTGCGGCGGCTTCATCAACATCTCGCAAAACGCCCGCACCGTGGTGTTTGCCGGCACCTTCACGGCGGGCGGCCTCGAGATCGCCGTGAGCGACGGTCAGGTTCGGATCGTCAGCGAGGGCAAGGCACGCAAATTCGTCGCCCACGTGCAGCAGAACACCTTCTCCGGCCCCTACGCGGTCGAGCGCTCGCAACCGGTCCTCTACGTGACCGAGCGTTGCGTCTTCCAGCTGACGCCGGAGGGCTTGGAGCTGATCGAGGTTGCGCCCGGAATCGACATCGAGCGCGACATCCTCGCCCATATGGACTTCAAGCCGGTGGTGCGGAACCCCGTGCCGATGGATGCGCGCATCTTTCGCGACGGGCCGATGGAGCTCATCTCAGACCTGCTCAACCTCGATCTGAAATCCCGCGTCAGCTACGATGGGGAGCGCAACATTCTCTTCATCAACCTGGAAGGCTGGTATTGCCGGGTGAAGAGCGACATGGACGAGCTGCGCATGACCATCGTCGAGGCCTGCCGCAAGGCCGGCCAGCGGGTCAACGCCGTGATCAACCACGACGGCTTCCGGCTCAACGAGAACCTGTTCGATGATTACGCTGGGATGGTTCAGTATCTCCAGGCCAATTATTACGCGACGACGACCCGCTACGCGACGAGCGCCTTCCTGCGCCTGAAGATGGAGGAGGCGTTGAACAGGCGTGGCGTCGCACCCCACGTCTTCGAGCGAAAGGAGGAGGCGCAGGCCTTCGTCAGCAGCACCGAGGACAAGAAGGCCCGCAAGCGGATTTCGCCGGCAGTCGCCTCGGCGGCGTGAGGGCGACGCGGCGAAGGGACCGGGTGCCGCGGCGCCGAGCCTGCCAAGTTAGCCCGCAGGCCTGAGGGAAGTGCCCGAGCAGGTCATCGGGGCTTTCTTGACCATCCCTGGGGCGCGGACCGCCCGACGGGCGCCCCGGGGTTCCATGGCCCCCGCGCCGGAGTGAGGGCGCTCCAAGGCGGTCTTCTGATATAGGCGGGTGAACCCGTCCTCGTCGCAGGCTCAGCCGACGAGCGTCGCGAGGAGTCCGGCCCCTGCGTCAGCAACTTAGTCCTTCCGCAGTCGCGCTCGCCGAAGCGCCGCCGGCGAGCGCGTACCTTCCCGAGCGCGTCGCCGATCTCGCCCATGGGGCGTTGATCGGGGAGCTTGAGACTTGGCCGAAGCCAGGCCTCGTCAGCCCCATCGATTCCGGCAGTCACGACGATATGGATGCCGGGATCCTGCGCCGCAGCGCGGCCGCGATTCGCCCCTATTTCGCGGAGCTGGTCTCGGCCGGCAGCCGGGGCGCGACCATGGGCGAACTCCGCGCGATCGGCCTACGGGCCGAGGCCGCGATGCTGCGGGCCACCGGCGGCGTCAACGCGCATCGCGGCGCCGTCTTCGCCCTGGGCCTGATCTGCGCGGCGGCTGGCGCGCTCGGCGAGGCCCCCGCGTCCGCCGAGGCGCGCGCCGAGGCCGTCGGACGGCTCTGGGGAGACGCGATAGCCCGGGCGCCTGCCTCGCTGACGAGCCACGGCGGGCGCGCGGCGCGGCGCTACGGTGTCGGCGGCGCCAGCGCCGAAGCGGCGGCGGGCTTCCCAACGATCCGCGCAGTCGGACTCCCAACCCTCCGCTCGAGCCGCACGTGCGCGCCGGGCGATCCTGAGGCGACCCGCGTGCAATGCTTCTTCGCACTCCTTGCCGTTGTCGACGATACCAACCTGTTGCACCGCGGCGGGGCGGCAGGGCTGACCAGCGCGCGTGGAGCGGCCGCCGCTTTCCTGGCGACCGGCGGCATCGCGGCGCCGGGCTGGCAGGACCGTGCCGTCGCGATCCATCGCGACTTCGTGGCGGCGCGTTTGAGCCCGGGAGGGTGCGCCGATCTCCTGGCGGCGACGCTGCTCCTCGACGCGCTGGCCGCGGCATTCTGAAGGCACCGCGCCAGCCGGCAGAGCCGCGGCCGCCAGCCGGACTGTTCGGCTGCATTCCCGCGGCTCGGCTGGATACCTACATGGAGCCTGTCCCCTCTCCTGCCCCGGCCAGCCCGTGACCTTCATCAGGATCGCGCTCCTCGCGCTTGCTGCCCTCTTTGTCGTGCCTGTCGCAATCTCGGCGACGCTGTATTGGTTCAAGGCGGGCGGCGATTGGCGCTTGGCCGACCGGTCCAGCGCGGGACTGCTGCCGCCGGCAGCATCCTATTCCGCCGCGGTGGTGCGCATCTTCTCGGCCCGCACCGTGAGCTGGCGAGGCATCGTCGCGACGCACAGCTGGATCGTCATCAAGGGCGCTGACGAACGCGCCTATCGCCGCTTCGATTACACGGCCTGGGGTCATCCGATCTGGATCGACCGCTTCGTGCCGGACGGCCGCTGGTTCGGAAATCTGCCCGACGTGGTGTTCGCGGTCGATGGACCCGAAGCCGAGGCTATGCTCCCTCGGATCCGTGAGGCCGTCGCCCAGTACCGCTACGCCCGTCCCGGCGACTACGTCGTCTGGCCGGGACCGAACTCGAACACCTTCGTCGCCGCCGTGATGGCCGCCGTTCCCGAGATCCGGGCCAGCCTGCCCACGACCGCTATCGGCAAGGACTTTCCCTACGACGGCCGTTGGATCGGCTGGACACCCTCGGGCACCGGTATCCGGGTCAATCTCGGCGGCTATGCCGGGGTGACGCTCGGCTGGGTCGAGGGCTTGGAGTTGAACGTGCTCGGCGGCGTGGCCGGGCTCGACCTGCGCCGTCCGGGGATCAAGCTGCCGGCTCTGGGCCGTCTCGGCATCTAGCTATCGCAGCGGGAGGGCCCGGTCTCGCCCGAACCATCTCGTCGACTCCTCTGGGAGCCGACCCTCGTGCTCTCGATATGTAGCGATGCTCGCGCCGATGGTCGCAGGACGCCGTGCACAGTGCGGATGCATGAGCGGGCCCTTACACGGGCGTCGCGCTGCATGAGAGACAGCGGCTGTTGTCGGGACCGGGGCTCAGTTGCGGGCTATGCGGGTGCGTCCGGTGTCGGCAAGGCTCGGCAGGGGATCCTGCGTGCCGCTCACGACAACCAGGCGCTGGACCTCGCCCCGCAGGAAGGCCTGGAGAAACCGGTTGTAGTCCCGGAACGACACGCAACCGTTCGAATCACCGCGCGGTCCCAGCATGAAGGTGTGAGCCAGCAAGCCGACGCGGCCGTAGACTGCCTCGCTGCCGCCGACCGGCGTGAGCCGGATCGCCCGGACGCCGTGGAACAGCTGCTCGCGCTCGGTGAGGTCGTAGGTTCCCGGCGGCGTCGGCCCACGCATCCGCACATTGACCAAGCGCGGGTCGTCCAGTCCCTCTCTCAGGCCGGAATGGGCCTCAAGCCGTTCGCCGTTCGGCAACGTCACGGTGCGGGCTGCGATGTTGTAGACGGCAACCCCCGCCGTAGGGCTCGGCTCCTTCGACAAGGTCAGGGGCGGAGAGATGCGCCGCTGCGGCACGAGATCCGTCGGTTTGCTCTCCAGCGCCGCGTAGGCCATGGCCGGCGCGCTCTCGATCCCGAACAGCTTCTCCAGGAAGGAGCGGTCATCGGCCTGCGGCGCGGGCATTGGGGCAGGCGGCAGCTCGCGGCGCGCCATGCGGCGCTCGGCCCTGCGGGTGAGGCTTGCACCGCCTGATGCGCGGAACTCCGGCGGGCGCGGCACCGGAAGCGGGACAACCATCTCGGCCCGCGGCGGCTCGGCGCTCTGCGCCTCCGCCTCGGGGGCGATCTCCGGGGCCGGTGCGATGGATGGGGGCTCCATCTGAGTCCAAGCCCAGCGCGACAGCGGGCCGCCGGTGGCGTCGCGCCAAGTCTCTGGGGTGGGCATCTCGACAGGCGACGCCTGCGGCGCAGGCGTCTCGAGGGCCGCCTCAGCGCGGGGCGTCTCGGCCGGCGCTTCGGTCATGGCGATCCGGGATTCCGGCCCCTCGGGTGAGGCGACCGGCGAAGGAGCCGGCGGCAACACGCTGCTTCCGACCGCCGCCATCACCAATGCCCCCGTGAGCACCGTCAACGGGGCCAAGCAGGAGCGGCGCGCGCTCCGGGTGTCGAGGCCGTCCAGCGGCACGGAATCGATGGCCATGTGGGTGCCCATGCTCCTCGTGGCGGAGGGGGTACCACCAGACCGCCGCCATCTCCGCGAACGGTGCGGAGGAATCGCGACGGGCCAACTGGCCCCGCTCAGGCTGAAACAGCGGGGCCGGGCCGGCTTTTCTGGGGCGACTGCGTGGTCGATCCTGGCTCGATCAGGACCATTTTCGGGCAGCTTTCGCCGCTAACACGCGGTCATCAGGCAGTTTTCGGTGGCCGATGCCCTTTAATCGTTGTCGATCTGCCGGCCGAGAAGCGCGATCGCCCGCTCGTAAACCGGGGCGGCGTTCCAGCCCTGGATCGCGGCGAAATTCGGCTCACCGGGCTGGTAGCCTGCGCCCGCGCGCCAACCATGCGCCTTGAGGAAGTTCGCGGTCGACGACAGGGCGGCTCCGACGTTGTTGAGGTCGCCGGTTCCGTAGGAGAGCACGTTCTTGGGCAGGAACTGCGTGTGGCCGACCTCACCGTGCGCCGCACCGCGGGTGCTGGGCGTCAGCAGCCCGCGGTCGATCAGCGTCAGCGCGGCATAGAGTTGCTCGGTGAAATATTCTGTGCGCCGGCAATCGTAGGCGAGCGTCGCCACCGCCGAGAGGGTGTTCACGTTGCCGCGCACCGCGCCGAAGCCCGTCTCCATTCCCCAGATCGCCAGCAGCGGACCCGGCGGAACGCCGTAGCGCTGCTCGATCGACTGGAACAGGGCGGCGTTGGAGCGCTTGAGCGCCCGCCCGCGCGAGACGATCGTCGGGCCGCCGCGCTTGGCTAGGAACTGGTCCAGCGACAGCTTGAAGCTGTGCTGCCCGCGATCCGCCGAGATGGTGGCCGTCGAATAGGTCGTGTTCTGGAGCGCCGCCAAGCTCGCAGCGCTGGCCCGGCCGCGCGCTTCCTCGGCGAACTGCCGCTTCCAGGTCTCGAACCCGGCGGCAGAGCTGCCGCACTGGGCGGCATGGGCCTGCCCGGCGCTGAGAGCGAGCCCAGCCATTGCCGCCACCGCGAAGGTCATACGCCGCTTATTGTCGATCACGCGAAACACTCCTCCGGCGCATCGTCGCGCCCCGTCCTTCTGGCGATACCGGGCCACATCTCGTCGACATGAGGGCGAGAAGATGTCGAAGCAGCGATCTTCAGCCGTCCCGTACTCAAAACATCGCGCATTCGCTGATCCGCCGCGAGATCGTTCGACCCGACGGTTCGGAGCGTCGTGAATAATGCGTGTTCGGCCACTCTGCACGTCACCGTGCGTTCGCGCGTCCGGGCCGGGGCGTGGGAGTGCGCGCGCTCCCGCGGGAGCGCGCGCCCGCGGGAGCGGGTGTCCCGAGCCAAGCTGACACGGCATCCGCTGCCAAATCCCGATTCCCAGGGAATACCTTCTTTGCCGACGAAGTGTAATCGGCCAAAATAACTTCGAACTGCTGTCACAACATTGTCAAACGACAGTCATAGCTTTGCCAGCGGAAAGAGTGCTGCGAAAAAACGGGGTGTGCTCGATGACGTTCCGGGCGGATTATCGCCCTCGGTACTTCCGAAGCTCCTGACCGGCGATCGGCATTACGCGATTTCAGCCGCGGCCGATCGGCTTGCGTGAACATGAGCGCCCCCGAAGAGTCGCCCTCTGACAAGGCAGGAGATCGGCTCATCCTTCGGCAGAGCCGAGCCTGATCCCGGCGGAGCCCGGGCGCCAAGCAACCGAGGGTGGCTGTGACCGCCGGCGGCCCGGTGTTCGGCCTGACACACAGCGAGACAGGACATCCATGGCCATCGGAATGCACGGCACCGGTCCATCGCGCGCGGACACGCCCGGCCCGGACCTCGATCGCGACGGCGTCGCGAAGGCTTATGGCCGTTGGGCACCCGTCTATGACGTGGTCTTCGGTCCGGTCTTCGCGCAGGGACGGAGCCTGGCTGCGGTCGCCGCGGAGAAGATCGGCGGCCGCGTCCTGGAGGTCGGCGTCGGCACGGGGCTTTCCCTGCCGGCCTATCGCCGCGTGCGGGCCGTCGTGGGTATCGATATCTCGGCGCCCATGCTGGCGAAGGCCAGCCGCCGGGTGGTGCGGTTGGGCCTGAAGAATGTCGAGCGCCTCGCCGTGATGGATGCCGAGCACCTCGAATTCACGGACGCCTCCTTCGACGTGGTCGTCGCCCAATACGTGGTGACGGCAGTCCCGAACCCGGAGGCGGCGCTGGACGAGTTCACCCGGGTGCTCCGCCCCGGCGGCGAGATCATCATCACCACGCGGATCGGCGCCGAGGCGGGGCTGCGCCGCGCCGTGGAGCATGCCCTGGCGCCGATCACGAGACGTCTGGGCTGGCGGACCGAATTCGCCTGGAGCCGCTATGCCGCCTGGGCGGCCAAGGCCCCGGTCGAGGTCGTCGAGCGCCGCGACCTGCCGCCGCTGGGGCACTTCTCCCTCATTCGCATGCGCAAGCGGAGCGCCTGAACGCGGCCGTCGCGCGAGCCTTCTAACAGCCCACCACCATTCGATCGGGGAAGCACATCATGGCCAGCTTTCTGGAGGCGCTGCGCGTCCAGCGTTGGGATGACCACAGGTACTACCATCATAACCGCGTCAATCAGAGCTTGCATGTGGTCAGCGCCGTGAGCTTCCTCGTGGCCTATGCGCTGGCCTTCAAGGATCCCGCCACGGCGGCGCTCATCGGATGGCTCGTGGCGATGACGTCTCGGCAGGCCGGTCACCTGTTCTTCGAGCCGAAGGGCTACGACCACGTGAACGGTGCCACGCACGAGCACAAGGAGGAGATCAAGGTCGGCTATAACCTCCGGCGCAAGGTTGTGCTTCTCGCGATCTGGGCGCTGTCGCCGCTGCCACTCTACTTCGATCCGAGCCTGTTCGGGTTGATCGCACCGCATCAGACCACCGCGGACTTGGTCCGCAATGTCGGATGGATCTGGCTGTGGCTGGCGCTCGCTGGCCTGCTCTTCCGGATGGTGCAGTTGTTCTTCCAGCGCGACGTGCAGACCGGTCTCGTCTGGGTGAGCAAAATTCTCACGGACCCCTTTCACGACATCAAGCTCTACCATCGGGCGCCGCTCGCGCTGCTGCACGGCGAACTGGTGGAGGAGCACGAGCCGCACGAGCGCGGCGCCTGAGCCGCACCGACGCGCCGGGCCGAAGCCGGTCCGGCGCGGTGCCGCGTCAGGCGCGTTCCGGTCCGCGCAGCCCGGGGCGACCCAGGCGTATCGCCGCGATCTCGCGCAAGATGGCCCGGCGGATCGCCTTGTCGCTCGGCGCGCCGGCCTCCCACCAGCCATCCGCGCGCATCGCGCGCGCCGCCGCAACGAATCGCTCGGCCACGGCCGCGAACGCCGCATCGTCATAGGCGAGGCTGAAGATCATGCGGCCGGTCCCCACCCAGGAGAGAGCGAGTCCCTCGGCGCGCAGGTAGAATTGCAACATCCAATTGTAGCGCGACGGCTTGGTGTACAAGACCGTCCAGATGGTGGACAGGTTGGCCACCCGCACCGGCAGTCCGGCCGCCGCCAGCATGGCATTGAGCCGCTGCGCGCGCGTGTCCCAGATCGTGTCGAGGTCCGCGTAGAGAGCCGCGACCTCGGGCGTGTCCAGCCGGTCCAGGAACGCGCTCATGGCGCCCATGACGTAGGGATGGGCATTGAAGGTCCCGCGGGCGAAGCAGATGTCTACGGGCCGGTCGTCCCGAAAGCGGCGCATCAGGTCGGCACGCCCGCACAGCACGCCTACAGGCAGGCCACCGCCCAGCGTCTTGCCGTAGGTGACCATATCGGCCTGCACGCCGAAAAAGTCCTGCGCGCCGCCGCGGGCGAGGCGAAAGCCGAGGAAGACCTCGTCGAGGATCAGCACGATGCCGCGGGCGCTGCACACCGCGCGCAGGTCGTGCAGCCACTTCGTGTAGCCGTCGCGGTCGAACTGCGCCTTGCGGCCGCTATCCACGAGAGCGGAATCCGCTGGCGCGCCGGCATTCGGGTGCATCGCTTGGAGCGGGTTCACGAGCACGCAGGCGACGTCCCGCCGGGTCGACAGGACCCGCAGAGTCGGCTCGGACATGTCGGCGAGGGTGAGCGTGTCGCGGGTCGGCATCGGGTTGCCGATGCCGGGCTGCACCGCGCCCCACCAGCCGTGATAGGCGCCGCAGAAACGCACGATCCGGCGCCGGCCGGTATGGTAGCGGGCGAGGCGCACCGCCTGCATCACCGCCTCGGTGCCGGACATGTGGAACGAGACCTCGTCGAGGCCGGAAATCGCCTTCAGCCGCGCCACGTTGCCGGTCACGACCGGGTGGAGCGGGCCCAGCACGGGCCCGAGCGCGGCGACGCGCGCGGCCCCCTCCTCCAGGCACGCCCGGTAGAAATCGACGCCGAACAGGTTCACGCCATAGGATCCGGCGAGATCGTAGAAGACGTTGCCGTCGAGATCCGTGACGGTGACACCCTCCGCGGCGGCCGCGAAGGCGCCCGTGCTGAGATGCTCGCGCACATGGCGGGCATACTGGAAGGGCACCCGGTAGAGCCCGGTGAACTGAAGGTCCGACAGGCCGTCGCGCACCGCCTCGGTTTCGGCGCGGGTGCGGGCGAAGCGGGTCCGGAACAGCGCGGAGAGCCGCGCGAAACCGGCTTCCCGGCGCAAGGCCACCGCCTCGTCCGGATCGTCGGAGCGGAAGAAGCCGCGTTCGGAATAGGCGTAGTGCGGGATCAGCCCCGCCACGCGCCGCGCCATGCGCGCGTGGCCGGTCAGCGAGGGATGTTTCGCCCGCGAGAGCTGAAGGCGTTGTGCCGCCCGTGGCAGGGCGAGCAGCGCTGCGGCGGTGGTGGCGGACAGGGTTGCGAGGAGCGCGGACATCGCTTCGCTCCCTATCGAAGGCGGTTCACGGCATGATGACGGTTTCCGGAACGCCCCTGCGGCGCGTCCTGGCACGGGTCGGCGCGCAGGAGGATCTGAATTTCCTGCTGACCAACCGCCTGCCGCGGCGCCTCGCCACCCGGTTCATGGGCTGGTTCAGCCGCATCGAGCAGCCGCTGGTGCGCGATCTCTCCATCGCGACCTGGCGCCTGTTCTGCGATGTCGATCTCAGCGACGCCCGGGACAGCCGGTTTCCGAGCCTCCACGCCGCCTTCGTGCGTGCCCTACGTCCCGGTTCCCGTCCGGTGCATCCCGATGTCGAAATCCTCACGAGCCCCTGCGACGCGATCCTGGGGGCCCATGGCCGGATCGAAGCGGGGCGCCTGTTCCAGATCAAGGCGTTGTCCTATCGCCTCGCGGACCTGCTCGGCGGTGACGAAGCGCTGGCCCGCTCCCATGAGGGTGGAACCTACGCGACCCTCCGGTTGACGGCTGGCATGTACCACCGCTTCCACGCACCGCACGACCTGCGCGTCGACTCGGTCCGGCACATCTGGGGCGATACCTGGAACGTCAACCCGATTGCGTTGAAGCGCGTGGAGGCCCTGTTCTGCCGCAACGAGCGCGCAGTTCTGCGCCTGCGGGTGGCCGAAGCCGGCCATGCCGTCACGCTGGTCCCGGTGGCGGCGATTCTGGTGGCCGGCCTGCGCCTCGGCATTCTGCCGGACGGCACCGAACTTCGCCAGACAGGCGGCCGCACGCTGCCGTGCACAGCCCGCCTCGCCAAGGGCGCCGAGATGGGCTGGTTCGAGCACGGCTCGACCATCGTGGTACTGGCGCCCGCGGGCTTCACGCTCTGGCCGACCCTGCGCGAGGGGGCCCGCCTGCGCATGGGCGAGCCCCTGATGCGCCTGCCGGGAGCTTCGGTGCCCCGCTCCTTCTGAGCGCCGTTCGCTGCCTCAAACCGCCATGATTTCCGCGCCCGTCACGATCTACTCTTCCGACTGACGCGATAGGCGCGTGGCCGCCTCAAGCACCCGGGCCGCGGCCGCACCGACTTTCCGAGGGGCCTGAGGCACGCTCTGTTGTTGATTCTGACCGCATGAGTCCCGTCCGGCGCCCGACTGAGTTGCGCCCTCTCCCGGGATGAAAGACCCGCCCCGACGCGAGCGAGGCGGGCGACAGCCGTTATGCCTGCGCCGCGGCTTCAGTCGTCGAAGTCATGGTGGTGATGGTGGTGCTCCTCGTAGAACCGCCTCTCCTCGTAGCGCCGCGGGTGGTGGTGCCGGACGACGACGTCCTCGTGATCTCCGTGGCGGTAGACCTCGACGTGGTCGTGCGGGCGCCGGTATCCGCCGCCCTCGTAGTATTGGGCGGAGGCCACGGCGGGCGCGAGGATCAGGGCCGCCGTGAAACCCGCCAAGATCGTCCTCATGTGTCGCTCCGAAGGTAATCCCGAATGCGAGCATCCTGGGACGGCCGCCTTGAACGCGCTCTGACATCGACGTTCAGCAACCGGTAACCTTCCCGCATCTTGAAGCCGCGAGGACCGCGGACCGGGTTCCCCTCGGGCTGCGGCTCCTCCGGCATTGGCCTCAGTGGCGGTGCTCTTCGACCACGGTGTACTCGTGGACGTCGTCGTGGTGGTGCTCGTGCACGACCGGCTCGTCGTGGTGGTGCTCGTGCACGACGGTGCCATGAGTGTGCTCGACGTCGTGATGATCGCCGTGAACCGACACGCCGCCCGGGCCGACATCAACGTGCTGGGCGAGCGCGGGGACAGGGGCGAAAGCCAGGGCAGCGGAGGCGGCGAGAGCGGCGATGGTGATCTTCATCTGTGTCTCCTGAGGTCTTGGAATAGCTCCACAATGCAGAGTTGCGCGAAACCGTTTCGGGCTATTTCTCCTCGGTTTCCGTGCGGTCGATTCCCGCCATTCCAAAGGCGAGTGATTGAAGTTCCCGCGTCTCTTCTGGCTCGCAGCGGGCCGGTCATCTAATCTCGACCGCTCGGTCTGGCTGAACGTGTGGGATTGCCGGACGAACATTTCCGAAGGCCGGCGTGGAAAGAGCCGTTCATCCCGAGTTCAAGCCCCTCACGACAGAGCTTGTGTCGTCGGACCTCAATCGCACATAAGGGCGACGATGACCGCGGCGCGACGCGATAGGGCCTTCGGGGCGCTGACGGGGTGGTGGGCGACCGCCGCCCGCCTGCTCGCGCTCGTCCTTGCCCTGTCGCTCGTCGCGCCCAGCGCCGGCCTCGCCGCCGACGTCGCCTACCACGATGGCGGCGGGAGGCACGTTACGGAGCTTGCGAGCCTGGAGGCTGCGCCTGAGGCCGGTGCAACCGACCCCGGCATGGCCTGCCACCTCCATTGCGGCTGCCACCAAGCCGCACCCGCCGTGACGGGCTTTACCGAGCCGGTCTTCGGCGTTGCCCGGCCGACCTATGCCCGCCTGAGCGAGGCGGGTACCTCTGTGTCACCGGACCGTCTGCCGAGGCCTCCTCGCGCCTGAGGTGACGCCGCGAAGGCGCGCGTCCTGAACTTGGAGCCGACGCTCCAGGCCGCCCTCCCAGGTCACCGAAGCGGGACTGCCGCGTCCGTTCGAACGGCGCCAGGTCTCGGCCGAGCAGGTCTCATGCGCATTCTCCTCACCGCGGCCCTCGTGGCCGCCGGCGTCCTCGTGGGCGCCACTGTTCCCATGGTTTCCGCCTTCGTCCGCGGCCTCCTGACCTCAGCTGGACTGCCGCCCACGGTCCTCACCTTCGCCGCCGGGCCGACGCCCGATCGAGAGGCGTCCGCGGGCGGAGCCGACCATGCCAAACACGGCGGCCACGATCGCGGGACGCCTGCGCCGAGGTCAGCCGGCGGCCACGCCCATGGCGAACACGAGCACTCCGAGGCCGAGGGCGAGGAGGGGCACGTCAAGATGACAGCCCAGCAGGTCGCCGGCCAGGACATCAAGGTCGCCTCCGTCGGGGGCGGGACGCTGGCCCGGCACATCCTCGTTCCCGGCACCATCACCCCCGATACCGACCGGATCGCCCGGGTCCCCGCCCGGGTGGCCGGGACCGTGGCCGAGATGCGCAAGCGCCTCGGCGATGTCGTGCAGAAGGACGAAATCGTGGCCGTGCTCGACAGCCGGGAGGTCGCCGACGCCAAGAGCGAGTACCTCACCGCCTTGGTCCAGGCCGAGCTGCAGAAGATCAACTTCGAGCGCCAGCAGAAGCTTCTGGCCTCGCAGGCGGCCTCGGAGGCGGCGTTCCAGAACGCGCGCGCCACCTTCCTGGAGAACCAGCTGCGCGTCGACCTGGCCCGGCAAAAGCTCTCCGCGCTCGGACTGAACGCCGCCGACGTCCAGGCCGCGCAGAAGCGCGACGAGGCCACTCCAAACCAGTCTACGCTCCGGCGCTACGAGTTACGCTCGCCGCTCGGGGGCCGGATCGTGGAGCGCAAGGTCGACGTCGGGACGGCGGTCGGCAAGGAGGGCGACCCATCAGACATCTACACCGTAGCCGACCTCTCCAATGTCTGGATCGAGCTGTCGGTGCCCACTGTCGACCTCGCCAAGGTGAAGGAGGGCGCCCGCGTCGTGGTCACTCCCGGCCAGGAGGGCAGCGACCGCCACGAGGAGGGCAGGGTCATTTTCGTCAGCCCGATCCTGAACCCGGACACCCGCTCCGCCCGGGTGATCGTCGCCCTGACGAACAAGGACATGGCCTGGCGTCCGGGCACCTTCGTCACCGCTGAGGTCGAGATCGCGCAGGACAGGGTCGCCGTAAGGCTTCCCAAGGCGGCACTGCAGACAGTGGACGGCAAGCGCGTCGTCTTCGTGCGCACCGAGGAGGGCTTCGAGAAGCGCGAGGTCGAGCTCGGGCGCGGCGACGACGACGCCTACGAGGTCACATCGGGGCTCAAGCCCGGCGACGAGATCGCGGTCGCCAACTCCTTCCTCCTCAAGGCCGAGCTCGGAAAGAGCGAAGCCGCGCACGACCATTGAGGAAGCCGGACATGATCAGCCGCATCCTCAACTTCTCCGTGCACCAGCGCTGGCTGGTTCTGCTCCTGTCGCTGATGGCCGCCGGTTTCGGGGGCTACGCCCTGACGAAGTTGCCCATCGACGCAGTGCCCGACATCACCAACAACCAGGTTCAGATCAACGCGGTCGCGCCGTCCCTCTCGCCGGTGGACGTCGAGAAGATGGTCACCTACCCGGTCGAGACCGCGCTCGCCGGCATCAAGGGCCTGGAATACACCCGCTCGCTCTCGCGCAACGGCTTCTCGCAGGTGACCGCCGTATTCGCGGAGCGGCTCGACATCTACTTCGCCCGCCAGCAGGTCGCCGAGCGGCTCTCCCAGGTGAAGCAGGACCTGCCGCCCGGGGTCGAGCCGCACATGGGCCCGATCTCGACGGGGCTGGGCGAGATCTACATGTGGTCGGTGCGCTATGCGAAGCCGGGCGAGCGCAAGGTCTCGCCGGCGGGCAAGCCCGGCTGGCAGCCGGACGGGATCTATCTGACCCCGGAGGGCCAGCGGCTCCGGACCGAGCTGGAGCAGACTGCCTACCTGCGCACGGTTCAGGACTGGATCATCCGGCCGCAGATCAAGACCGTGCCGGGCGTGGCAGGCGTCGACGTCGTCGGCGGCTTCGAGAAGCAGTACCACGTCCAGCCCGACCCCACGAAGCTGACCGCCCTCGACCTGTCCTTCGGCGACGTCGCCCGGGCGCTCCAGGCCAACAACGCCAACCAGGGCGCCCGCTACCTGGAAGACAACGGCGAGGGCTACGTGGTGCGCGCAGCCGGCCGCCTGGAGAGCATGGACGAGATCGAGAACGTCCTCGTCACCACCCGGGGGGGCGTCCCGGTGCGTATCCGGGACATCGCCGAGGTCCGTATCGGGCGCGACCTGCGCACCGGCTCGGGCAGTCAGAACGGTCAGGAGGTGGTCGTCGGCACCGCGTTGATGCTCATCGGCGAGAACAGCCGCACCGTCTCGGCTGCGGTGGACGCCAAGATGGACCAGATCCGGCGCGCGCTGCCACCCGGTGTCGAGGTCCAGACCGTGCTCAATCGGACGCAGCTCGTCGAGGCGACGGTCAAGACGGTCGTGAAGAACCTGTCCGAGGGCGCGGCCCTGGTCATCGTCATCCTGTTCCTGTTGCTCGGCAACATCCGGGCCGCCATCATCACGGCTCTGGTCATCCCGGTCGCCATGTTGATGACCCTGACCGGGATGGTCGAGGCGAAGATCTCGGCTAACCTGATGAGCCTCGGGGCGCTCGATTTCGGGCTGATCGTCGACGGGGCGGTGATCATCACCGAGAACGCGCTCCGCCATCTCGCCGAGCGGCAGCAGGAGCTAGGCCGGACCCTCGAGACCGAGGATCGGCTTCAGACGGTGCGGGCCTCAGCCGAGGAGATGATCAAGCCCTCGCTCTACGGGCAGGCGATCATCAT
This sequence comes from Methylobacterium sp. CM6257, assembly GCF_054611515.1. Classification (NCBI taxonomy): domain Bacteria; kingdom Pseudomonadati; phylum Pseudomonadota; class Alphaproteobacteria; order Hyphomicrobiales; family Methylobacteriaceae; genus Methylobacterium; species Methylobacterium sp. CM6257. The sequence goes on along the minus strand of NZ_CM137735.1, from coordinate 1,489,889 downwards.
CCTAGTCTACGTCCCGCTCCTGACCTTCACGGGCGTCGAGGGCAAGATGTTCGAGCCGATGGCGCTGACCGTCATCATCGCCCTGGCTTCGGCCTTCCTCCTGTCGCTCACCTTCGTGCCGGCGCTTATCGCCGTCGTGATCACCGGAAGGGTGACCGAGAAGGACAACCTCATCATTCGCGCCCTCAAGGCGGTCTACCGGCCGGTGCTGGGCGCGGCGGTCCGGGCGCCGTTCGCCTTCGTCGGCGCGGCCCTCCTGCTGCTCGTCGGGGCGGGCATCCTGTTCACCCGCCTCGGGACCGAGTTCATCCCGCAGCTCGACGAGAAGAGCATAGCGCTGAACGCGACCCGGATCCCCTCCACCAGCCTCATCCAGTCGCAGGCGATGCAGCTCAAGGTCGAGCAGGTGGTCTCGAAGTTCCCGCAGGTCGCCTACGTGTTCTCGAAGACCGGTACCGCCGAGGTCGCTACTGACCCGATGCCGCCGAACTCTTCGGATACGTTCGTGATCCTCAAGCCCCAGGAAGAATGGCCGGATCCCGACCTGTCGAAGGCCGAGCTCCAGGAGCAGATCGAGAAGGCAGTGGGCGGGCTCGCCGGCAACGTCTATGAGTTCTCACAGCCAATCCAGCTGCGCTTCAACGAACTCCTGGCCGGGACCCGGGGCGACCTCGCCGTGAAGGTGTTCGGCGAGGAGTTCGAGCCGATGCTGAAGGCCGCCAACCAGGTCGCGGCGGCGCTGAAGGGCATCGACGGCGCCGAGGACGTGAAGGTCGAGCAGACCGCGGGCCTGCCTTTCCTAGACATCAAGATCAACAAGGCGGAGGCGGCGCGCCTCGGCCTCAGCACCGGGGCCATTCAGGAGGTCATCGGTGCGGCCATCGGCGGTAAGGAGGCGGGTGTCGTTTTCGAGGGCGACCGCCGCTTCCCCATCGTGGTGCGCCTGACGGACAAGGTTCGCGAGGACCGTGAGGCCCTGGAGAATATCCCCGTCCCGCTGCCTCCGGGTCCGAACGGACGGGCGACCTCCGTGCTCCTGAAGCAGGTGGCGAGCTTCTCGGTCACCGAGGGGCCGAACCAGATCTCGCGCGAGAACGGCAAGCGGCGCGTTGTTGTCACGGCCAACGTGCGCGGGCGCGATATCGGCTCGCTCGTCGCCGAGGCGCAGGCGAAGGTCGGGGCGCAGGTACAGCTTCCGCCAGGCTATTACGTGACCTGGGGCGGGCAGTTCGAGAACCTCGCCTCGGCCCGGCAGCGGCTGATGGTCGTGGTGCCGGTCTGCTTCTCTATGATCTTCCTGCTGCTCTACTCGGCATTGGGCTCGCCCCGGGACGCACTCTTGGTGTTCAGCGCCGTGCCGCTGGCGCTGACGGGGGGCATCTTCGCCCTCTGGCTTCGCGGCATGCCGGTCTCGGTACCGGCCGCGGTCGGCTTCATCGCGCTCTCGGGCGTCGCCGTCCTGAACGGCCTCGTGATGCTGACCTTCATCAAGCAGCTCGTGGCAATGGGACGCCCGAAGCGCGAGGCCATCCTGGAGGGGGCCATGACCCGGCTACGACCGGTGGCGATGACGGCGCTCGTCGCCTCGCTGGGCTTCGTTCCGATGGCCGTCGCCACTGAGACCGGCGCCGAGATCCAGCGGCCGCTCGCCACGGTGGTCATCGGCGGCTTGATCAGCGCGACCCTGCTGACCCTGATCGTGCTGCCGGCCCTGTACGCCCGGTTCGGCAAGACGACCGTGCCGGCGTTCGCGGAGAGCACCGCGGAGGCGAAGCCACGGCACCTCAGGGCGGCGGAGTAGGTGGAACGCGGGGGCCTGCCGCTGTCCCGGCGGCTCTCGCCCGGACAGCGGCAGGCCGCCCCCGACGAGCAGCAGGAGGGCCGCGCCGAGTGCTCACGCGCTGGTCAGGGTCGTGGTGTCGAGGCTTCGGCCGGCCTCGGTGCCGTAACGATCGAGGCGATCAAGACGAGAACCGGTACCGCGATGCAGCCGAAGCTCAGCCGGGCGATCCCGAAGGCCCCGCACAAGGCTCCCACCGTGAATGCGACAATGGCGGGCAACACGCGCAGGAACCGCGCGCGGGTCCGGGCGGGGTTCTGGGCTCGCCTCAGGGCGAGATCGGTGGCGTCGATCACGGCTTGGCTCACGCTCACGGTCATCACGGTGGTCGGAGCGAGGTGACCGAGCGACAGACGGCCGATGGCGTTCTGAAGACCCATCGCCGCGACCGCGAGCATCCCGATGATGATGGCCGGGGCGCCATCCGGCTCACCAAGGGGCGACCACAGGGTTCCGCACAGGCCGAACCCCGTGAGGACGGCTGCCTCGGCGGCGAGGAGCCAGGGCAGAGGATCGCAATCCCATCGCTCCAAGAGCAGCGACAGAATGCGCGCCGCCGCCACGGCCGCCATGAAAACGGGCAGCGCCAGAAGTTTTGCCAGGACGCCCGTCGAATTGGTGACCAGCTCGGCACCAATCAGGACGAAGTTTCCCGTCACATGGGCGGTGAACAGACCTGTCAGAGCGATGAAAGCCGCCGCATCGACGAACCCGGCGACGAAGGCGAGAGCGGTTCCGGCGGATGCGAGCCGATCGCGCCCCTCCGTTGGGCTAATCGCCATAGGGAGTCGCGGTCATCGCGACCGAGGTCCGCGGGTTGGCGTGGTACTCGGGCGACCGATTGCAGAGGGCCACGAGCGCGGCCACCAGCACGGCGGTCGTCGGCAGGAAGGCGAGCCCCTTATTGACGGAGTGCGCCCACTTCCCGAGCGCCTGGATGGCGACGAAGCCGCTGACGAAGATGCTGGCCATGACGACGGGACCGGTCATCGAGTGAGGCTGGGCCTTGCGCTTCAAACGGGTTCAGCCTGGATCCTAAGCCTGTCATGACCTTGGGCGGTACCGATATCGGCTATCACGAACCATGATGAGCAATCTGAACGTCGACTTGCTGCGCTCCTTCTTGGCCGTCGTCGACAGCCGCAGCTTCACAGCGGCTGCCCAGGTGCTCGGCGTGCGGCAATCCACGATCAGCGGGCACATTGCGCGCCTGGAACAAGCGCTCGGTCGCTGCCTCCTGATGCGGGACACGCATCGAGTCGCTCCGACGCCGGATGGCCAAGCCATGATCCGCTTCGCGCGCGACGTGCTGGACTCGCATGACCGGCTGCGCGCCTTCTTCTCGGCGAGCGGCCTACGCGGACGCATCCGCCTCGGCGTCTCCGAGGACTACACGCTATCGGCCCTGGCCCAAGTCCTGGCGCGTTTCGCGGACCGGCACCCCTCGGTGGACTTGCAGCTCACGGTCGGGCTCAGCCGGACCCTCTACCAGGCCTATGACGCGGGCGAGCTGGACGTGATCTTCTGCAAGCGTCGGCGCGGCGATTCGCGTGGCGCGCTGGTCTGGGCAGAGGATCTGATCTGGGCAGGCCGGCCCGGCTTCCTTCCCGATCCGGCGCTGCCCCTGCCCCTGGTCCTCTACCCGCCTCCCTCGATGACACGCACCCTCGCGCTGGATGCCCTCGAAGCGGCAGGCCGGTCCTGGCGGATCGCCTGCACCAGCGGCAGCCTGATGGGCGTTCGCGCGGCCGTCGAGGCCGGCCTCGGCATCGCGCCACACTCGGCCAAGGTGATGCCACCGGGACTGGCCCCTGTCCCAGAGATGGCTGGATTGCCCGCGATCGGCGAGGTGGAGTTCGTGGTGCTTGGATCGGGCGGCCATCACGCCACCGCGATGGCCTTGCAGGAGACAATCCTGGCGAGCACGGCGGAGCTGCAAGGTGCCACGGCAGCTTAGGTCATCAGACACATGACTGCAGTGCGCTCATTGTCGCCGTTCACTCAGCTCATCTTTCACGCCAGGCTTTGCTGATTTGGTCCATCAGCGGCTTCGTCAGATAGGACAGGACTGTGCGCTCACCGGTCTTAAGAAAGGCGTCGACCGGCATGCCCGGGACGAGACGAATCTCGCCCAGACGCGCGCGCTCGGCATCCGAGACCCTGATCCGCGCCTTGTAGAAGCTCAGGCCCGACTTCGGGTCCTGCGTCACGTCCGCAGCTACTCGATCCACGATCCCGTTGATCTCCGGTGTAGTGCGCTGATTGAGCGCCGAGAAGCGCAGCGTCGCCAGCTGATCGATCTGCACGTGGTCGATATCCTTGGGCTCCACCCGGACCTCAACCGCAAGTTCGTCTGACTCGGGGACGATCAGCATTGCGGGCTCGTTCGGGGTCACAAGTCCGCCCACCGTATGCACCGTCATCTGGTGAACGACGCCATCCTGCGGCGCCCGAAGATCGGTTCGCCGGAGCTGATCGAGGGCGGCCGTCCGCTTCTCCTCGTATTCTGACCATTTGCTGCGGATCTCGGTCAGGTCCTTGCTGACCTCGTTCCGCATGTCCTCGTCGACCTGCATGATCTGCAGCTCGACCTCGTTGATCTTGCCCTTGGTCTGCGCGATCGAGGCGGCGAGCCTGCCGCGATCCCCCTCGAGCCTCGCGGCTTCCCGTTCAAGCGCCGTCAGGCGCGGAAGCTGGATCAGGTTCTTGAGCCACAGCTCGCGAATCCCCTTCAGCTCCTGGTCGACCGCGGAGACCTCCCGCGTCTTCGCGGCAATCTGATCGTTGATCCCGGCGATCTCTTGGCTGAGCTGGGCGATGCGTTCGCGCAGTTGGGCCTTCCGACCCTGTCGCGCTTTGCTGCGCGCCAGGAACAGGCGCGTCTCGCTGTCGATGAGGCGGGCGACCGCGTCGTCCGATGCGGCCCGGGCCTGGAGATCGGAGGGAAAGTTGAGCGCGAAGTCGCCGTCGCGCTCCGCTTCCTCGCGCGTCCGCTTGGCCGCGAGGGCATCCATGGCGCGGAGAACAGTGTCGAGGATCGCCCGCGGCTGCGTCTCGTCGAGGCGTACGAGGATGTCGCCGGCCCTGACGTGCTCGCCTTCGTGCACGCGCAGCTCACCGACGATGCCACCGATCGGATGCTGAACCTTCTTCACATCGCTCTCGACCACAAGCCTTCCGGACGCGATGACCGCTCCACCGATCTGCGTGAAGCTCGCCCACCCGCCGACGCCGCCGACAAGTGCCGTAACCAACAGGGCGGTGAAGCGGACCTGCCGTCGGATCGCCGCCCGGGACGCATGGCCGAGCGTCGGCGACGCGTTCTGTGGTGCGGCGCGCATCGGAATGGCGGTGGGCATCCTGTCCCCTCCTCTGGGGCGTGAAGCGGGCACGACATCCCGCCACGACGCGCGGGAGTGCGGCGGATCGAGGCGCGGGTTCTGGAGCGGTCAGGCACTCATCCTGACGCCCGGCCGGTCTGGTCTCGACCGATGGGACCTTGTCGCACGGTCGTGGCACGGGTCCGTGACCCGGGTCACACAGCGGAGCGGGCGGGCAGCTTCCGGCCGCGCTACGGCAGCGTCCCGACGAAGCGGTGCGCGATGACCACCTTGCCGCCGCGCACGACCTCGAACGTCGCCTCGTAGCCCCCCGAACGGAAGCCCTCGGCCGGACGCCGCCTCCCGGTGAAAACCAGAGATTGCGCGCGTGGCTTGACCAGGGGCGGCAGCTGGTTCTCAGCGAGGATCTGCCCGTCCGGAGCCCGGACGACGAGACGCTGCACGTCGCCGGCCTCAAGGCTGATCGCCCGGACCCAGGCCACCAGGGTTTCAGCCCGAGCACTAAAGGGGCGGGCAGCCTCGGCCTCGACGGCCGCCATCGTCACGGGACTGTCCGAAAAGCCGGAATTGAGAACCGTTCCGGACCTGTAGACGAGACTCGCACGGACCGCGTCGTCCCAGAGGCTCACATCGCGGCCGTCACCGGTCGAGCCGTCGGGCGCGAAAGGATCAACCGTGCGACCGGCGCGGCGAACGGTGAAGTGCAGATGCGGAAACTCGGTGGCGCCGGAGAGGCCGGCGTGACCGATGACTTGGCCGGCCGTCACGGCCTCGCCGGGTTGCACCGTCACGCTGCCTTCGGCCAGATGGCAATACTGAGTCTCGTACGAATCTGCGTGCGCGATGACGAGGCCGTTTCCGCACTCGACGCCCGCCACCTTCGCCATCCCGGTCTCGCGAACTGAGATGTCGGGCGCATCGTTGCGGATCCGGAGCACCGTGCCGGCGGCGGCCGCCCGCACGGCTCCGAGCGGACCGGCCGCGGCGATGGAGGAAGGAAGGCGAAAGTCGGTGCCGTCGTGCCGGTCGTATGTCTGAGAACCTCCGGCGAAATCGCGCGCATCGGGACCAGGGTCGCGATCAACATAGTACTGGACGAAGCAGGTCCGGCCCGGATCGCAGGTGAGCGGAAGCTGCAGCCGGAGAGGATCGGCACCCGCTCGCATCGGCCAGAAGGTCGTCACGAGGAGGCAGGCGAAGACGTACGACGCTTTCATGATCGGCTCGCTCCCTGAGAATGGGGACGTACTTTCTTCATGCACATCCGAGTCGGATCGCCCGACCTCGCCCGGGCATGACTCCAAGACTCCCGGTAACCTCGGGATCTGAAGCGCCGCAGGCTTCGCGGGCGCCGGAACCGTCCGGAGTGTCTCGCTTGAGGCTTCCGCGGATCCAGTTCGGCGGCAGCAGGTCACCCTCTGCGGTGACGATCCAGGGTTGCCGGTCGGGATGGATCAGGACGGCGGCGGCCGCGGCGATCGCTTCGCGCAGACTGTCGAACTGCTCGGGATGCCTTGAAAGGAAGCGGGCCGCTCCGGCGTGCCAAACCTTGAGGGATGCGGGCCGTTCAAGGGTTTCGACTTCCATTGCTCCGGTTCCTTATGCGGCGTCGCGCGGCCTCCCGATGGGATCCGGCGGCTTCAGGTTCAGGTCACCTGCTCCTGTTCTGGCCCTGAGTGTTCCACCCGCCCGGATCGACGACTGTGAGACAGATCACCGAGCCTCACCCGTCTGGCATGGACTCGCGACGCCCGCCCACGTGCCGGTGACGGTCGGCCATTCTCGGAGAGCAGGCCGCACGCCGCCAGAAGAAGCCGGATTTCCCGCGCGGCGCGTCGGCCGGTCTCGTCATGCCGGTCGGACCGCGCACCCGCCTGTCGCGGTCGTCGGCCGGGGCCAAGGACCCGCGTTCGTGCAGCCCGGCGAAGCCGGGGCACGTCCGTCGCGCGAGACTGACGGAACCGACGTGATCTCGATCACAGTCCGCCGCGGGACTGCCGGTCCATACCCGATCTCACGATACGCGGCAGACGCGAGCCAGTCGCCGCGTACACGTCGGCGACGCCTTCCCGAGGAGAATGATCATGTTCGATTTCTTGAAGAAGTGGCGTGAAGCGCCGGCTTCCAAGCGGGTCACCGAAGTGGGCTGGACCATCGCCGATACGAAGGCGGCCCTCATCTGGGACGACCCGGAGCCGTTCCGGCGAGACCTCGGTCGGGCCGCATCGGCCAAATCCGTGCAGGGCTGCCCGGCAGCGGTCGATTTCGACGCCCGGCATATCGTGATCCGGTGCCCCGTCGACCTCCATCTACGCATCAACCTGGAGGAGGGTCGTGCCCCAGTCCTGGAGAACGTGGACGGCGCCCGCAGCACGATCCGCCCCAAGCACATCGGCCAGATGGTCAGCATCGTGAACCCGGCGGAGTGGCGTCACCCGAAGCGGCCGATCCTCCAGATCATCACGCCCTACATCTTCCTCTCGGACGAGGTCGCCTACATCAACCAACTGCCGCCGTTTCTCGACTACCAAGCCGACCCGCTGCCGGGAACGCTGATCAGCGGCCGCTTCCCGGTTCACATCTGGCCGCGACCCCTGATGTGGGCCTTCGAGTGGCACGACACGTCGAAGAACCTGATCCTGCGCCGCGGACAGCCCTGGTTCTACGTGCGCTTCGACACCCTTGATCCCTCGAAGCCGACGCGCCTCGTGGAGGCGGAGATCACGCCACAGGTGCAGCGCTACATCGACGATATCAGCGGCGTCACAAACTACGTGAATCGCACCTACGCGCTGTTCGAGAGGGCGAAGAAGCGCCGGCCCGACCAGTTGCTCGTCCCGCGCGCAGACCGGAAGGCGACGCGTTCGGCCGCCAAGTGTCCGATGGCCGCGTGAGCACATCCGGTTGAGGCCGGCGAAGCGGTCAGATGGCTCAGCCGGTCAACCGTCGAAGTCTCCCTGTGTGAGCCTGCTCACGGACCCTCGGCCCTGGTGGTTCCAAACACATGCATCCGGGCCACGCGCCCTCGGGATCCACAGCCCGGGGCCACGCTGGGCTCCTTGGCCAGACCATCCAACAGAGGGACGAAGTGCGATGAAACCGGCTTCCGTCGAACTGGGCGCGGCACTGTCGAGCTGCCGCCCGGCCCTGGTCAGCCTCATCGTCACCAGCGGCCTCCTCAACATCCTGTATCTTACAGCCTCATTCTTCATGTTGCTGATCTCAGACCGCATTCTCCCGAGCCGGTCCGTGCCGTCTCTTGTCGGTCTCGTCCTCCTGGCCCTGATGCTCTACGCGTTCCAGAGCGCTCTCGAGGCTCTTAGGGGCCGCATCCTGAGCCGGATCGGCGCCGTCCTTGACGAGTGCTTGAGTCCCCGCGTCTTCGAGGCGCTGGTGCGCGGTCCGCTGGACGGGGCGGCGCCCCCGAACAGCCAGATGCCGCTGCGCGATCTCGATCAGGTGCGCGGCTTCCTCGGAGGCTCGGCACCGACGGCACTGTGCGACCTGCCCTGGATGCCGCTCTATTTCATCATCTGCTTCCTGTTCCATCCGCTGATCGGGTTCGCCACCGTCTCGGGAGCGCTCCTTCTCGTTGTGATCACCCTGGTCGCCGACCGCCTCACCCGCGGCCCGTCGAAGGTGGCGACCGAGCACGGGCAGCGTCGGGGTACCGTCACAGAAGCCAGCTGCCGCAACGCCGACGTCCTGATCGCGATGGGCATGCAGGGCCACTTCGCCGCCCGATGGCAAGAAGCCCACTACCATTACCTCTTGGCGCAGCAGCGCGTGAGCGACGTCGCGGGAGCCTCAAGCGCTGTCTCCAAGGCCGCTCGCATGGCCCTGCAATCGGGCGTCCTGGCGCTCGGCGCCTATCTGGTGATCCGCGGCCAGAGTTCGCCCGGCATCATTATCGCTTCGTCGATCCTGCTCGGCCGCGCCCTCGCGCCGCTCGATGCGACGATCGCGAACTGGAAAGGCGTCATCGCCGCGCAACAGAGCTGGAGCCGGCTCGCCGACACGATCGCCAAGGCCTCGGCGGCACGACCCACTTCCGCCCTGCCGGCGCCCAAGCACGTGCTCAAGGTGGATGGTGTGAGCGTGGCCCCGCCGGGCGGCACCCGCCTCACGGTGAAGGAAGTGCGGTTCAGCCTGAAGGCAGGGCAAGCCCTCGCGGTCACCGGCCCGAGCGGATCGGGCAAGTCGACCCTGGTCCGGGCGCTCGTCGGCATCCTTCCCATGGCCCGGGGAATGGTCTGGCTCGATACTGTCCCGATCACACAGTGGCAGGCCGCCGATTTCGGCCGCCACGTAGGGTACCTTCCGCAGGACGTCTCGCTCTTCGCCGGCACGGTGGCGGAAAACATCGCTCGCTTCGCCCCCCACGCGGACCGCGCCGAGATCGAGGAGGCCGCGCGACAGGCCGGAGTCCACGAGCTGATCGAGCGCCTGCCGGAGGGCTACGACACCGTGCTGGGCGACGGCGGCACGGGCCTTTCGGGCGGACAACGGCAGCGCATCGGTCTCGCCCGCGCCCTCTTCGGCTCGCCTTTCCTCCTCGTGCTCGATGAGCCGAACGCTAACCTCGACGGAGAGGGCGACGCTGCCCTGAATCGGGCGATTCTCAGCGTCCGGGCCCGCGGCGGCATCGTCATCATCGTGGCCCACCGGATGAGCGCACTCGCTGCCGTGGACCTGATGCTGACGATCGAGGACGGCCAGGTCGCGGCTTTCGGAACCAAGGACGAGGTGCTCCGCAAGATCCGCGGCCATTCAGGCGGCGAGTCGGGCGCCGCGCGGACCGACGCCGGTTCCGGCCGCCCGGTGGCGCACCATCCCCCGATGCACATCGTGAAGGAGAGCGCCTGACACCATTCGGCTTCCGGCAGCAGCCGGGCTTCGGTTCACGCACAGTCGACGTCCCCTCGAGCGGGCGGTCCGGTCATCCGGGCCGCCCGCTCTCGGTTGGCCGGGCACGCGCGGGATGACGGTTGCGCCGCGCGGCACGGGTCTGCGCGGCCTGCAGGTTACCCATCCCGTGAAGGGACAACGTCGGCTGTGCAGCCACGCCGCCGCCAAGTCCGGCTGGGCGCGAAACCGCCCGGTTCGAGCCAGCGGTCTCATGTGCTCCTCGGGCAAGGCGGCTGTTCGAAATCCCGATGCGGGTCCCGCCCGCGCCGATCCCGAGCTCAGATCCGGAACGAGCCCGAACGGGCCGCGGGAAAGCCGGCGCGGCCAGCGAACGGTACGGAGTCCGGGGTGCGGGCTCGTAGGGGTTGCCCAGCTGTCGCCGCGCTATAAGGGCTCGCACGGGAGGGACACGTGAATCCGGTCCGGCCGACGGAAAAAGCAGTCTGCGCAGATCACGCCGCACCGGCCGGACTGCACGCGCGGTGAGAAGCGCGCGGACGACCGGGTCCTTATCGACAGCCTCGTGGCTGTGCTGATGAGTGGTGGAGGCCCTGCCTACGCTCCGCGCGGGGTCACGGGCTGACGACGCTCGCCCAAGGGCTTCAAAATTCTGGCTGAGTCAGTGGAACTGCCAACCGCGTATCCAGCCCGAAATCAAACCAATCGACAGCCAATCAGGCCAAGGAAAAGGTTCGAGCGCGATGGCTATACCTTTGAAGTGCCGAGATTGAATCGAAGACGGATTGAAACACAAAATCACGCCCAATATACGGCGGAAAAGGCGGGCTGCAGCGGTAACGTTGACGGCAGAGCTGTCGTCGCGGCCGGCGGCGCAACTTGATTGTCGCAAATCGCTCGTCCGTCGACCAGACCTGATCCGTGAGTTCCTCCGGGGGCAGCGCGGAAGACGCTGTAGCCGGGCGTACCGGCAGCACGCGGCCGAGATTCAATGCTGCGAAACGCGCTTCAGCCGCGCACGTCCTCCCATCTGCTCATCCTGCGACCCATTGTGATCTTCATCACAGTATCTGATCTTGCCTCGCGGTAAATCAAAGGCGGCTTCGACGAGGAAATCTCCGGATCTAATCTCTCAAGCTGAAGACCAAATCTGCGCGATCTATTCAAGATCGAAGTGCAACAGAGCGGTAAATCTCCGTTCGACATTCAATGGAGCACGATTATGGCTAAGGTTCACAGCAACGACGTCATCTACGGCGGTGACGGCAATGACACCATCTACGGCGGTAGCGGCAACGACACCATCTACGGCGGTGGCGGCAACGACACCGTTTACGGCGGTGGCGGCAAGGACACCATTTACGGCGGTGGCGGCGATGACACCGTCTACGGTGGCAAGGGCAACGACACCATCTACGGCGGAGCTGGCAACGACCACCTCTACGGCGGCAAGGGTGACGACACCATCTACGGTGGCAAGGGTAACGACACCATCCACGGCGGGGCCGGCAACGACCACCTCTACGGCGGCAAGGGTGACGACACCATCTACGGTGGCAAGGGTAACGACACCATCCACGGCGGGGCCGGCAACGACCACCTCTACGGCGGCAAGGGTGACGACACCATCTACGGTGGCAAGGGTAACGACACCATCCACGGCGGGGCCGGCAACGACCACCTCTACGGCGGCAAGGGTGACGACACCATCTACGGTGGCAAGGGTAACGACACCATCCACGGCGGGGCCGGCAACGACCACCTCTACGGCGGCAAGGGTGACGACACCATCTACGGTGGCAAGGGTAACGACACCATCCACGGCGGGGCCGGCAACGACCACCTCTACGGCGGCAAGGGTGACGACACCATCTACGGTGGCAAGGGTAACGACACCATCCACGGCGGGGCTGGCAACGACCACCTCTACGGCGGCAAGGGTGACGACACCATCTACGGTGGCAAGGGTAACGACACCATCCACGGCGGGGCCGGCAACGACCACCTCTACGGCGGCAAGGGTGACGACACGATCTACGGTGGCAAGGGCAACGACACCATCCACGGCGGGGCTGGCAACGACCACCTCTACGGCGGCAAGGGTGACGACACGATCTACGGTGGCAAGGGCAACGACACCATCCACGGCGGGGCTGGCAACGACCACCTCTACGGCGGCAAGGGTGACGACACCATCTACGGTGGCAAGGGCAACGACACCATCCACGGCGGGGCCGGCAACGACCACCTCTACGGCGGCAAGGGTGACGACACGATCTACGGTGGCAAGGGCAACGACACCATCCACGGCGGGGCCGGCAACGACCACCTCTACGGCGGCAAGGGTGACGACACGATCTACGGTGGCAAGGGCAACGACACCATCCACGGCGGGGCCGGCAACGACCACCTCTACGGCGGCAAGGGTGACGACACGATCTACGGTGGCAAGGGCAACGACACCATCCACGGCGGGGCCGGCAACGACCACCTCTACGGCGGCAGCGGACCTGCGGACCATGGCCACGAGCAGATGCCGGCTCACCAGGACGTGGGGGGGCACGTCGATGCTCACGTTCCCGACATGGGCATGTTCCACTGAACGCGGTGATCGGCGGAACCTGACGGTCACAAGCCCATGACGGAGTGCCCCGCCAAGTTTACTTGGCGGGGCACCTTTTCGTCTGAGCAGATCCGGGGAGAGGTGCGTGAATCTCTCGCTCAGTCCGCGGCTGCCTCTCCGGCAAGATCCGCGTCGCTGTGATCTTCGTCACAGCCGTTCAGCGCGCGCGGGGCGACACTCGGCATCAGAACACGAGCCGATGGGAGGATGTCATGAGGCGCTCGACCGAGTTGCGCGTAAAATGCCAGATTTGGCGAGACTTGGACCTCATCCTGGCGCAGCGTGCCGCTTTCGACGGCCTGCGCAAGCGAGGAGAGCCAGACACGAAATCCGCCACCAATCGTTAGGCGGGCTGCGCGGCGGTGATCCGGCGTCGCCTCGTGACGCGGATCGCGGGAGCGGTCGTCATCCGCGCGGGGACCGAACGACCCAGCGGACAATCATCTACCGGCTGTGGTGGCGCCGGGGTCGCGGTTTGCGGCCGGTTCGCGTCACGGTCACCCGGATCACGTTGGACATCACGGGTGGCTTGTGCGGGACATGGTCGGCATCGGCGAGAACCAGCTGCAGGCTGTGCGTGCCGAGGGGCAGCGTCACGAGCGCCTCCGTCTGGCCCAGCCCGAAGTGCAGGTGCTCGAAATCGTTCGGGATCCGCTCATCGAGTGCGTGCAGGGACGTGTCGATCAGCAGGTGGTGGTGACCCGTATTCGCCTTGTCGAAACCGGCCGGAGCCACACCCATCCCGGTCAGGCCGAAGCGGATGAGCGTCTTGCGCCCCACGTAGTCGCCGTTGTGCGGCTGAACGAAATACACGCGCGCTCCCGGCGGAGACGGACGCTGCTGGACCGGCCCTCCCCCCGTCGCGGCGGCGGGCTCGGCGGCGTGGGAAGCGACCCGGACCTTGATGACCTCGGAAACGACCGGGGGATTGTGTGGGATGTGGTCCTTGTCGGCGAGCAGAAGTTGGAGCGTGTGTTCGCCCGGGGTCAGTTCGATCTCAGCCTCGGTCTGCCCAGCGCCGAAATGCACGTGGTTGAAGTCATTCGGGATCGGCCGGTCCAAGGCTGGCATCGGCGCGTCGATGAGAAGATGATGGTGTCCGGAGTTCGGACGATCCAAGCCTGCCGGTGCGACACCCATGTTCCGCAGACCGAAATGGATCGTCGTTTTGGGCGGCAGCGTAGAGCCGTTCTTGACATCGACGAAGTAGACCGCCGCACCCGCCGGCGATGGCGTCGGCCCACCTTTGCGCTCTTGTGCGGCCACGGCGGACGCGGTCAGCAGCAGAACAAGTGCCGCTCGAGGCAACCCGCCCGCAATTGGTTTCACCGCATCAATCACAATGCCTCCTGCGCAACGCGCTGATCAGAGCTCGCATTTTGACGGAGTGCGACGTCGTTTCGATCCGAACGGAACGATCGCAAATCCATACTACGGCGCCGCTGGACTGGCAATCGAAACCTATTGATATCTTGACTGAAGCGACACGGGGCCAGGAATGAGCGAACGTTCGGCGTAATCCATCATTGCGCTTCGGCTAATTCTACATACACTGCAGTCCTCGCTCGTCCGCTCATAGCGTGCAGGTCATCGTTCATGCCAGGACGGATCGATGTTCGGAGCCCTCCGGAGCCGCAGTCCCGGGCGGGGTTGCCCGGCCGCATCCGCCGGTGCGGCATGCTGATCTTGCTGACGCTCTTGACCCTCAGTGGACTGATTCTGTCAGTACAGCCCGGACAGGCCCAGAACCCGATCGGAGCCGGACGGCGTTTCGCCCTGCTCATCGCGAACAGCCGTTATCCCGATGCGCAGGGATCGTTGCCGACGATCGCAAAAGACGGGCGGCTCCTCGCAGAGGAGTTGCGGCGTCTCGAATTCGACGTCGATCTGCGCGAGAATCTAAGGCGCGAGGACGTCCAGCCGACATTGGACGCGTTCTATGCCAAGCTCAATGCCGGCGCGGCTGCCTTGGTGTATTTTGGCGGATACGGCATCCAGATCGAGCGCCAGAGCTACCTAATTCCCGTCAACGCGCAGATCTGGTCCGAGACGGAAGTCCGCCGTGATGGCATCAGCCTCGACGCGATCCTGAGCGAGTTGAACCGACGCGGCGTGCGCGTGAAGATCGCGGTTATCGACGCGGCCCGGCAGAACCCGTTCGAGCGCCGCTTCCGAGCCTCGTCCGCGGGTTTGGCGCCGGTCGATGCACCGGAGGGGAGCCTGATCCTGTTCTCGGCCCCACCGGGGAAGGTGGTGCGCGAGGATGACGGTGATGTCAGCCTTTTCATGAGCGAACTCGGGAAAGAACTGCGCGCGCCGAACATCACTGCGGAAGAGGCCTTCACGCACACCCGGATCGGGGTGTCACGCGCATCGAAGGCGGAGCGCGTTCCCTGGATTTCCTCCTCCTTGATCGAGGAGTTTCGTTTTGCCGTCGCGCCGTCCAACGCGCCATCGGCGATCATGACGGATCGGGCCAGCCGGCCCGAGCCGTCTCGCCTCGCCCGTCGTCCGCCTTCCGACCCCGTCGGATCGCCCCTACCCGCGCCAACTCCGACACCTCCCCCCGTGACCGTGCCGTCGACCGTCGCGGCCTTGCCTGCCCCGGCGCCACCGGCCGCGCCGGCTCCGCCGCGGTCCCAGACGCCGCAGGAGGGCAATCAGACGGCAGGACAGAGCCTGCGGGACTGCGAGACGTGCCCCGAACTCGTCATCCTGCGGGCGGGGACGTTCGAGATGGGCGCCGGCGCTCTGCCGTTCGACCGGCCTGTTCACCGGGTGACCATCCCGCGCCCATTCGCGATCGCTCGCCGAGAGACGACCGTCAACGAGTGGCGCAGCTGCGTCGAGGCCGGGGCCTGCAAGTACCGGCCGAACGCGGCGGAGGAGCAGTCCGGTACGCACCCGATCACGAACGTGAGCTGGTTCGACGCGCAAGAGTATGTCGCGTGGCTCAGCGCGCACACGCGGCGGACCTACCGCCTGCCGAGCGAGGCGGAATGGGAATACGCCGCGCGCGGTGGGACAAACACCACCTTCGCCTGGGGGCCTCATGTCGGCGAGAGCAAGGCAAATTGCCGGGAGTGCAGCCGCACTGCCAGCCGGGAGCTGTCCAGCGTCGCGAGCTTTGCGCCCAACGGGTTCGGCCTGTTCGACATGGCTGGCAACGCCGCCGAATGGGTTGAGGATTGCTGGAATGAATCCTATCGGGGCGCCCCACAGGATGGAACGGCTTGGCTGACCGGGAACTGCAGCCAGCGCGTCCTTCGGGGCGGCTCATTCGACAGCGCGGCCACCTACGTGAAGCCCACCGCGCGTTTCCGCTACGATGCCGACGTCCGCTACTATGCCAACGGCTTCCGGGTGGTGCGCGCGCTGCCATGACGTGGATCACGCCGCACGCCCCGTCCGGAGCCCGGACGCGCCGCAGCCCCGGATGTCCAAATGTGACGCATCCGCCCTGGCGCATCGTCCGATCACGCGCACGAAGGCTCCTGCGCCACTCGAGCCAGCGCCTCGGCATTGACGAGTACGACGCAGCCACGGCGAAGATCGATGTATCCGGCGCGGCGCCAGACCTGCAATTGGCGGTTCACGCTCTCGCGCGTGCCGCCCACGAATGCGCCGAGCTGCTCCTGTGAGATCTGGATCTCGTTGCCGAAATCCTCGGCCAGAATTGTCAACCGGCGGGCGAGACGGACACCCAGCGACAGCGTCGCCAGCTCGGTCATCTGGCCGGCAATGTAGCGGATCCGGCTGCAGAGCAGGCCGATCAGCCGGACGGCCACGTCGGGCTCGCGCCTGAGATAGGCGAGAAGATCGGAGCGCCGCAGGACGAAGACCTCGCTCGCCACGGCAGCCACCGCATCGGCCGTGCGCTCGCGCCCGTCGAGAAGGGCGATCTCGCCGAACAGGTCGCCGGCGCCGAGGCTGTTCAGCACGATGCGTCGCCCGGCCTCGGTTCCGGTCTCGATCCGGATTTCACCGCGCCTGACGCCGTAGAGCGCATCACCGGGATCGCCGACTTGGAACAGAATCTCGCCGGCCCGCAATGCGCGCGTCGTCGCCATCCCGGAAAGACAATCGATCACCTCAGGGCCGAGATCCGAGAACAGCGGATTCACGCTCAGAAGCGGACCAAAACCGGAGCCCTTCGCCATCAACGCCATCCCGAGATCATGTGCGCGTCAGAGTCTCGCGCGAACGCAGGTGATCGAGCAATAGCTTGTTTTCAGTTGCTCAAAGTTCGCTGTTCGACCATGCTGGTTGTAGAGCATTCGATCGTGGTCCACGCCACCCATTGTGGGGACGGGCCGTCCCTGCCGGCCCGGCATTGTGGAGTCTGCCGATGCGGACGCGAGGCGCACTCTCGTCGGCGCCGAGCTTGACCTGGCGAGGCAGCCTGTTCCGCAAGTACGTGCTCACGCTTGTGAGCCTTGTCGCCCTCGTCCTGACGATCAATGCGGCTGTCGAGACGTGGTTTCTGTACCGGGAAACCGTCGAGCGCGTCGCCCGCTCCCAGGCCACCTACGCGGCCGGCGCGACGGCGGCCGTCGAGGAGACGCTGGCAGAGATCGAGCGAGAGGTCGGCTGGGTAACGCGGGCGAGCGCGCAGAGCCTCGCCCAGCACCGCGAGGACTACGCAGCGCTTCTCGACCAGACGCCGATCGTCCTGACCCTCGCCTACTTCGACAGCGAGGGTCGCGAGCGTGTCCGGGCGCGTCGTCCAAACAGTCCTGACCCCATGGCCTCGGCCGATCTCGGGCCGGTCCCGCAGCGCAAGGGATTTCAGGACCTTCAGATCGTCGGGGGCGAGATCTACGCGAGTCTTCTGCTGCCGCATCCGGCCGCGGGGACAGGCGTCACCCTGGCCCGCGTCCGGCTGGCCGCCCTGGCGGGGAGCCTTCCGCTCCCGACCGCGGGTGCCGGAAGCTACGCCGACCTCGTCACGCCGGACGGGATCGTCGTTGCCCACTCGGACAGAAGCCCGCATGCGACGGGCGATCGCCTAGCGCTGCCGCCCTCCGATTCGGTGGCGTATGCCTACGATGCCGCGGGGAGGCCAGTCCTGGCCACGCCATATCCTCTCGGCGTGCTGCCCGCCTCGCTCGTCGTCGCACAGCCCCTCAACGAGGCGCTCGCGCCTTTGCGCGACCTGCTCATCCGTCTCGCCTGGCTCCTCGCGTTCGGCCTCGTCGTCGCGATCTGTGCCAGTCTCCTGCTGGCCCGCCGCATGCTGGTGCCGATCCGAGCGCTGCATGCCGGGGCCGAGCACTTCGCGGCCAACCGCTTCGAGCATCGCATCGCGGTGCACACGGGGGACGAGTTCGAGGCTCTGGCGACGCGGTTCAACACCATGGCCGATGCACTCTCGACCTCGTACGCGCGGCTCGAGAGCGAGATCCAGCGTCAGACCCGGGACCTTGCCCGCTCCGTCAGCGAGTTGCGCGCCCTTGAGGAAACCGGACGTGCCATCGTGGCCTCGCTGCATATCGATGATGTCGTTCGGGCGATCGCCGCGCGGGCAGCAACCCTCGCAGGTTCCGACGCCAGCGCCGTCTACCTGGTCGAGGCGCCGGGCGAGACGTTCCGCCGCGCTGGCGGCCACAACCTCCCGCCCAGCGCGGTCAGCGACATTCTCCCTGCAAATGCCCTGGCGAAAGCCGGCGACGCCGCGGCTGAAGTCATCCCGGTCCGCGATCTGACCACGATCAGCGGGCTTCTGACTGGCGCCGCCGACGGGTTCCGGGCAGCCACGCTCATCAACCTCGTCGACAGTGACGGTCGCCTCGGCTTCCTCCTCCTGCTCGCCCGCGACGAAACCCCGCCCGTGGGCAGTTCCGAGCATGTCCTGCACACCTTCGCGCATCAGGCGGCCCTTGCGCTCCGCAACGCGCGCCTGTTCCAGGAGGTCGACGAGAAGGGCCGGCAGCTCGCCGCCGCCGATCTCCACAAGACGCAGTTCTTCGCCAACATGAGCCACGAGCTCCGCACGCCACTGAACGCCGTGCTGGGCTATTCGGAGCTGCTCGCCGACGGCCTATACGGCCCGCTCAGCGAGAAGGCGAGCGAGGCGTTGGAGCGGATTCAGATCAACGGTCGTCACTTGCTGAGCCTGATCAATGACGTCCTCGATTTCACGAAGATCGAGGCTGGCCTGCTCACGCTTGATGTCCAGGATTACGCGCTGGGCGCCCTGATCGAGTCCGTCACGGTGGCGGCCTCTTCGCTGGCCCACGCGAAGGGTCTCGCCTTGAAACTCGACGTCCCGGAGACATTGCCGATCGGGCAAGGCGATGAGCGGCGGCTTACACAAGTGCTCATGAATCTCGTGGGCAATGCCATCAAGTTCACGCAATCCGGCTTTGTGGAGGTGGCTGCCCGGGCCGTCGACGACACCTTCGTCATCACGGTTTCCGATACTGGCCCCGGCATCTCGCCCGCCGATCAGGCGCGGATATTCGACGAATTCCAGCAGGTCGACAGCTCGAGCACACGCCAACAGGGGGGCACGGGACTGGGTCTCTCGATCGCCCGCCAGCTCGTCCTCCTGCACGGCGGCCGGATCGAAGTGCGATCGGAACTGGGACAGGGTGCCGTGTTTCAGGTGACCCTTCCGATCCGGACATCGATCGAGAGGAAGAAGGCCTCATGAAGCGCATCCTGATCGTCGAGGATACGGAGGACAATCGCCGCATCCTGCGCGACCTTCTCTCTGCTGCGGGCTACGGCATCGTCGAGGCTCCGGATGGGAGGCGCGGCGTCGAGGTGGCTCAAGCCGAGCAGCCCGACCTCATCCTGATGGATATTCAGCTTCCAGTGATGGACGGTTATGAGGCCGCGCGGCACCTGAAGGCTGATCCCTCCACGCGCCACATCCCCGTCGTTGCCGTGACCTCCTACGCCCTTTCGGGGGACGAAGAGCGAGCCCTCGCTGCGGGCTGCGACGGCTATGTTGCCAAGCCGTTCAGCCCGCGCAAGGTCCTGAGTCTGATTCGCCAGATGCTCGTTGATGCCTGAGGCGGAGCGGAGGCCGTGCCGGCGCATATTCTCGTAGTCGACGACAGTCCTGAGAATTTGGAAATCCTGCGCGTGCGCCTGGAGGCGCAGGGCTACGAGGTCGGGATCGCGCCGGACGGCGAGACAGCCCTCGCGCAGGCGGCTGCCAGTCCGCCGGACCTCATCCTGCTCGATGTGATGATGCCGCGTCTCAGCGGACTGGATGTTCTGCGCCGCCTCAAGGCGGACGAGGCGCTGCGCTACGTGCCCGTCGTGCTGCTCACCGCCCGTGCTGAAACGCGCGACGTCGTGGAGGGGCTCGATGCCGGCGCAGATGAGTACCTGACGAAGCCTTACGAGCATGCTGCTCTGATGGCGCGGGTCCGCTCGATGCTGCGCCTCAAGGCGCTGACCGACACGGTGCGGGCGCAATCGCGTGAGCTTGCGGATCAGAAGTCAGCACTCGCCGAGGCAAATCGTGATCTTGAGGGCCAAGTCGCCGTCAAGGCCGCCGAGCTCCAGCGGATCGGGCGATTGCGGCGGTTCCTCTCGCCCCAGATCGCCGATCTGATTGCCGCCGACCGCGGCGACCACTCGCTTTTGGAGCCACACCGGCGTGAGATCACGGTGGTGTTCTGTGACCTGCGCGGCTTTACGGCTTTCACGGATACGGCCGCCCCAGAGGAGGTGGTCGCGGTTCTTCGTGAGTACCACACGACCGTCGGCCAAGCCGTGTTCCAATACGAGGGAACCCTGGAGCACTTCGCTGGCGACGGGATCATGACCTTCTTCAACGATCCGTACCCGTGCGCGGACCACACCGAGCGCGCAGTGCGCATGGCCTTTGCCCTCCGCGAGCGCGTCGGCCGCCTGTCCCGGCACTGGGAAACGCGCGGCCATACCATCGGCTTCGGGATCGGCCTCGCCAGAGGCTATGCAACTCTTGGACAGTTCGGCTTCGAGGGTCGCTTCGAGTACGGGGCTCTTGGGAGCGTGACCAATCTAGCATCCCGCCTCTGTGACACGGCGCAGGCAGGGCAGATCGTGGTGAGCCGGTCCGTGTTGAGCGCTGTCGAGGCCGTCGCTCAAGCGAGGCCACTCGGCAACCTGGCCCTTAAGGGCTTCCTGCGCGAGGTGCCGGCGTTCGAGCTTGTGGCCCTATCGGAGGGTCGGACCGACCCCTGACCCATGCTCCTGAAAAGCCTTCAGGAGGCCGCCAGACGTCTAATCACGAGGCGAGATGCATCATCATAGACTGGTTCGCACTTGACTGGCCGCCTTACATATATGTCTCGCGGAAGCTGCCCGGCTCTCCGGGCGACCGCCGTGCGCGCATCTGAAACCGTCGTGGGTCAAAGGTACTTGGCTTGCAGATCGACCGTCGAGCGCTCGCCAACTTCGGCAAATTCGCGGGCGAGCCACGCGTCTGCCCGTTCTCTCCCGATTCTATGCAGGTGAAGCAGGAAGTTCAGATCTGCGTTAAGCTTTGAGGCGGCGCCGAGCGTCTGCATGACGGTCTCGGCCTCAATCGCGTGGATGCGGATCGTTCTGATCTGATTGCCCTGTAGAATGCCGTCCTCAATCAGCTTGTTGGCAAAGCTGATCGCGCGCATCTCGCGCATAAGCGAGGAGTTGAAACTGATCTCGTTGATCCTGTTCATGATTTCCGGTGCACTGGTGGGCACGTCCGGGCGATAGATTGGATTAATATGCACGATAACGACATCCGAGCAGTCGCACTCGTAGATCAGCGGGAAAACGGCCGGGTTGCCCATGTAGCCACCATCCCAATAGTGTTCCCCATCAATTTCTATGGCTTGAAATAGAAATGGCAGGCACGCCGAAGCTAGAACGGCATCGGCGCTGATCTCGCCCGCGCCGAAGACGCGGACCTTGCCAGTCCGCACGTTGGTGGCGGAGAGAAAGAGCTTGACGACGGAGCAGCGGCGCAACGCGGCAAAGTCGATGCTGCTCTCCAGGACCTGGCGGAGTGGATTGTAGTTCAACGGATTAGTTTGGTAGGGCGAGATGAGCCGCGCAAGAGTATCGAAGAGCGGAAAGATGACGGATGTTTCGAGCCCGTAATTGCCGAAGATCCGGTCCCATGGCGAGGCTTGAAGTGGGCTGAACAACGCTGCCTGCGCGATCTGCCGCCAGAATGTGTCGAGAGCCCGTCGGGCGCCTTTACGGCCGCCGACCGTCAATCCGTAAGCGAGAACTGCAGCGTTCATCGCCCCGGCGCTTGTGGCGCTGATGCCCTCGATGGTGGGTCCATCTTCTTCAAGCAGGCGGTCTAGAACGCCCCAGGCGAAAGCTCCGTGCGCCCCGCCACCCTGGAGGGCGAGATTAACGCACTTGTTAGCCCCTTCCCCGTCACTGCCAGTCGCGAGATGGCCCGGTTCCAAACGCTCGACCATGCCGGGGGCTCCTCTTCCGGAGATCGGACACCGAAGCGTCGCACCGAACATCACCGGAGCCACCATGTCCATTAGGTGCCTTGCTCCCACAGTCGCAACCTGCTGCAGGATTTCGGCAAAGAGGACTAATGCCAGCGACCGCCTCGATCTGCGCAGCCTCCCCGGCGCTCTCGGCGCTGCCAGGATGTTTGGTCGTGGCATTCGCTGGAGCGGATAGGCCCGGAGCGGTCGGGCTCAGCGGCCCGGGCATTGCAGAGAGCCTCGCCTTGTATGACGTTCCGTCAAGACTTGAAGAGACGGCTAAAAGTGTAGGTGCCGCCGAAGTCTGCGAAGTGAGCACGTAGCGGCTCGCGACTGTCGTAATGCGGACTGTTGGTTGCGAGATGCTCGCGGCCCGGCCCCTCGTACCCGTCCACCATGAGGGCACATGGCCTGATCGCTTCGATGCGGGTGGACCGACGCAAGGTTTCCGCCCGCACCCCAGATACCAAGCACCAGCATGCGCTTGAGACGCGCTATCGGTACAGACTCAGCTCAGGCCGAGGATCGAGAATGAATCCGTCACGGTTCGGCATCTGGACTTTCGGCAGGCTGGCCGCGTCCAGCGTTTCGTCTGGCCTGATGACATGTCCTTCCGACAGGATATAGGCGACGACCGCGTAGACTTGATCGTCCGTGAGCGAGCCCGGCGCATTGAATGGCATGGCGCGCTTGACGTAGTCGAACAGCGTCGTGGCGTACGGCCAGTAGCTCTCGGTCGTCTTGATCGGATTCTCCGACGCGAGACTGCCGCGACCGCCGACCAGTCGGTCTGCACCGATGCCGGGCGCCATGTTGCCCTGGAGCTTCTCACCGTGACAGGCGGCGCAGTGCTCCTGAAAGACCGCAGCGCCTTCCCGGGCGCTGCCGTGACCCGGCGGCAAGCCCTTCCCGCTCGGCGGGATCGAGAAGTAGGCTCCAAGCTCGGCTTCGGTGACCGGCTTGCCGACGCCGAGCCGGGTATCATCCGCCGTCTGAGACCCCGCGGGCGTCGCGAGAAGCACAAGGCCGAGAAGAACTGACGACGTCGATCCGAGGCCGCGTACGCACTCACGCATGGACATTGCTGACCTCCCCAGTGCTCGAGACGGCCCAGCTCTGGATCGCGTTCAGGTGGTAGATCGAGGCGGATGGGCCGTGATCGCCGCGGATGGCGAGCAGTTGCTGGCGCGTCGGCTGGACGTAGCCGGTCTCGTCCATGCACCGGCTCTGCAGAATGGCGGGCGTCCCATCCCAGGTCCACGGGAAGGTGAAGCGTACCGTACACATTGGCTCTGGCGTGGAGCCGAGATAGGCCGGATACCAAGTCTTGCCCGCATCCAGCGAGACGTCGACTGACTGCACGCGCCCGCGTCCTGACCAGGCGAACCCGGTGACACTGTAGATGCCGGGACCCGGCAGACGCATGTCGCCGGACGGGAACGTGATGACCGACTTCGCGTCCATGTCGAGCGTGAACTGCCGCGCGCGGCCGTCCGCCATCAGGTCCGTGTACTTGGAGGTTTCCTCCCGGGTCATGAAGGGCTTGTCGCTGACCTCCAGCCGCCGCAGCCACTTGATGTGGGTGTTGCCCTCGTAGCCGGGCAGCAGCAAACGGACCGGGTAGCCCTGCTCGGGGCGGATCGCCTCGCCGTTCTGGCCATACGCGATGATCCCATCCCTGAGCAGCTTCTCCAAAGGTATGGAGCGGGTCATCACCGCGGCATCCGCGCCTTCGGCGAGAACCCATGCGCCTCCTTCCTTCAGGCCGACCTCGCGGGCCAACGTCGAGAAGAGCACGCCGGTCCACTCCGACGTGCTGAGCAGCCCGTGCGTGCCCTGGACCGTCTTGAGCGTCGGCTTCTTCCACTCGGTCAGGCCGTTGCCGGAGCACTCGATGAAGTGCTTGCGCGTCACCGATGGCAGCCGCCGGAGGTCGTCCATGCTGAACCGCTTCGGGGTGCCGACCATGCCGTGGACGACGAGGCTGTGGCGGTTGGGATCGATGGTCGGAATGCCGCCGTGGTGCCGCTCGAAGTGCAGTCCGGAGGGCGTGATGTTGCCGACCAGCGCGGCGAGCGGGGTCAAGGACCAAGATGTGTTCTCGTTGGGCGTCGGGTAGCGCACCCGGGCGGCCTTCTCGAACTGGGATCGTGTGCCATAGCCGCCGTCCGCGCCGACGGCGCGACCCTGCTCCTTGGTCGGATCATCGGGCACGTCGAAATGGCGCGCGCCGGCGGGGGCTCCGTCGTCGGCCAGAGCCCGACCCGCCGAGAGAGCTGCAGCGACGCCGGAACCCGCGGCGAAGAGAAAGCGGCGTCGGTCGGCGCCGCGCCTGGCGAACATCCCGTCGCGACAGGGACAGGCGTCGTCTTCGGTCGTGGGCGAGGGAGCATGCTGGACTGGCATCATTTCCTCCGCTTCGTTCTAGGATTCCATCGGTGGGCAATGCATGCTGGCCGACGATATATCGGCGCCTCACAGCGTGAGCGTACTGACCATCGCACGGCTCGCCTTGCCGGTCGCTCCCGATGGCAGCATGTCACTGAAGACGATCACGTCCGGTACTTTGTAGCGTTCGAGATTGGCCGACGCCCAGCGCCTGAGCTCGTCCGCCGTCAGCGCGAGTCCGGGCTTCAGCACGACGACCGCGTGGATCGCCTCGCCGAGGCGCTCGTCGGGGACGCCGGCGCACAGAGCGGCCGCGATATCCGGATGCGCGCACAGGGCGTTCTCGATCTCCAGCGGAGAGATCTTGTTGCCGCCGCGCGCGATGATCTCCTTCGAGCGTCCGACGAGCTCGACCTGACCGTCTGGACGCAGGCGCGCGAGATCGCCCGTCCGGAAGTGATCCGCCTCGAACGAGGCTCGGGTCAGCTCGGCGTTGTCCAGGTAGCCCAGCATGCCGCACGCGGTGTGGATCCGCAGCTCCCCGACCTCACCCGGCGGAGCTGGCGTGCCATCGTCCCGGACGATGCGGAAGGATACGCCCTCAGTCGGTTCGCCGATGGAGCCGGCCTCCGCAGCGTCCCGCGGCCGGTTGCAGAAATCGCACGAGCCGGTCTCGGTCGAGCCGTAGAGGTCGACGAGCTCGGCCTCCGGCCAGCTGCCGCAGACCGCCCGGGCCAGGGACGGGCTGAGCGCCTCGCCGCCGGTCAGCACCGCGCGCAGACGCGGTGCCGGCGGGACATCCTCGGCGAGCAGGACCCGCAGCATCGTCGGCACCGCGGCCAGGACGGTCGCCTGCGCCGCGAGCAGGCCCGAGAGCGTCGCGGGGGTGAACTTCTGGACGAGGACGAGAGTCGCTCTGGAGCGGATCGCCAGGAGGCTCGCCCAGATCCCGAAGATGAAGGTCAGCTGAAGCGGGACCACGACCATGTCGTCCGGGTGGAAGCCGAGCAGTCGGTCGAGAACCGCGAGCTTGCGCGCCAGGGCATCGTGCCCGAGCACCACGCCCTTCGGTGCGCCTGTGCTGCCCGAGGTGAAGACTACGAGCGCGGCCCCGTCCAGAAGAGGCCGCTCCGGTGGCGCCTCGTCCGCGAGCCTATCCAGGCTCAGCCCGTCAACCAAGAATCGGGCGCGCGTCGCCCGCTCGACCGCCGCACGGGTGAGCGGCGCGGCGGCCCGATGCACGGGCACTGCGACGGCTTCCGCCCGCCAGACGCCGAGCATCGTCCCGAGATCCAGGGCCCGGTTGCCGATGGCCACGTGCACGGGCTCGTGTGGGCGCACGCCTGCCCCACGCAGCAATCCCGCCACGAGGTCCGCGTGCGCGTCGAGCTCGCGCCCCGACATCCCGGGGCCGGAGACCTCGTCCACCCGACTGCCTTGGCGGGCGAGCCCCTCCCGCATGATCGTCGCGAGTGCGCCCGTCACTTCTCGGCTCCCGGAAAGCGGCTGTCGCGCCACGCCAGCGCGGCCTTGAGGCCCTGAGATCGGGCGATGTCCATGAAGGCCCGCTTGTCCGGCGAGCCCTCGCCCTCGATCAGCAGGTCGATGTCGAGGGCCGTCTCCAGGGCTTCCAACATGCCACGCGCCTCGACCGACCGGTTGATCGCCCGCTTCGTCTCCTTGACGAGATTCGGGTCGATCGCGGCGATGTGCCGGGCGAAGTGAAGCGCGCTTGCGTCGAGGTCGGCGGCGGGCACCACCCGATTCACCATGCCGATCTCGTAGGCCCGCCGCGCCGGGATGCGGTCCTCGCCGGTGAGGATGATCTCCTTGGCGACTTTCGGGCCGACGATCCAGGGTAGAATCATCACGACGATGCCGGCCCCGAACTTCAGCTCCGGTTCGCCGAAGAATGCGTCCTCGGCCGCTACGGTCAGGTCGCAGGCCAGAGCCAGCTCGCAGGCGCCCGCGAGGCACGGGCCGCGCACCGCCGCGATCGTCGGCTTAGGACAGTGCCAGAACCGCATCGGCACGTCGAAATCCTTGCGCAGGATCGGGCGCCATTGGCTCACCCCCTCGGGGCGCAGCGCCATCTGATCCTTGAGGTCGAAGCCCGAGGAGAAGGCCGTACCGGCCCCGCGTACAATCACGGCGCGCACCGCGACGTCGGCCTCGGCTGCGTCCATCGCCCGCGCGAGTTCGTCGAGCATGGTCGCGCTGATCGCGTTGGTGCGCTCCGGGCGGTTCAGCGTGATCCGGGCCACGGGCGCGAGCGTCTCGTAGGTGATCGTCGTGAAGGCCACTGCCGGTTTCCTCCTCGCTGTCACTTGCGTCCTCCGGCCAGCCGCTTGGCCTCGGGCAGGCGTCGCAGGCGCAGCATCGAGGCGAGACCCAGGAACGGCCCGATGGCGAGCAGCGCGAAGGCGAAGCGCCAGCCGAGGACGGTGCCCGCGAACGCGATGAGCTGGATGCTGACGAGGGTGAGCAGGAAGCCGACGCAGGTCTGCACGGTCAGCATCGTGCCGATCAGCCGGCGGTCGCTGAGCTCGCTCACCGCAGCGGAAAACTGCGCCGAATCCGCGATCACGGCCACGCCCCAGAGCACACCCACCGACAGAACCGCCCAGGCGGGGCCTCCGAAGAGGAAGCCGACCGCGATGGCGCAACTGCCGCTGGCAAGCATCGAGGCGCCGGTGACGAGGGTGCGGCCGAACCGGTCGGCCGCCCAGCCTCCCAGCATGGCGCCGAAAGCCCCGGCCGCCACGACGGCGAAGGCAGCGAGTTCCGGCGGGAACGGAGGGGCGTTGCCGTAGCGTTCCCGAAAGCTCGCCGCCATGAAGGCGCCAATCCACGCCCACATCGCGTAGAGCTCCCACATGTGGCCGAGATAGCCGAGGTTGGCCAGGCGCACCCCGCGGTTGCGCCACGCCTCCAACGCGTTCTCCAGACGCAGGGGCGGCGCCTCGGAGCGGAGCGGCCCGAGACGCACGAAACGGATCAGGGCTGCCGACAGGAGCGCACCGAGCGCCGCGCCGAGCACGGGCAGGTGCCAGTCGAGCTGGCCGAAGGCCGCGACGAGGTGCGGCAGTGCCGAGCCGAGGGTGAGCGCGGCCACCAGCAGCCCGATCAGCAGCCCGAGATCGCCGACCGCCCAGGTCGCGGCGATCTTCATGCCGACGGGGTAGACGCCGGCCATGCAGGCCCCGGTCACGAAGCGCAGCAGCGGCACCACCGGCGAGGTCGGCTCGAAGGCCAGCATCAGGAGGTTGGCGAGGCCGGCCGTCGCGGCGGCCCCGCAGAACAGCCGGCGCAGGTCGAACCGATCGGCCAGCCCGAACAAGGCGCTCACCAGAGTGCCAGCGACGAACCCAGCCTGCACGCTGTTGGTCAGCAGCGCCTCCTGGAACGGGCTCAGCGCCCAGTGTGTGCGGATCGCGCCGATCGAGGCCGTCGTAGCGAACCACGTCGCCATCGCCGCCACCTCGCTGAGGAGCAGGAGCACGACCGCCGTCCGCTTGGCGGCGGCGTCGCCGTCGACCGCGTCAGGAAGCGCCTTGGCCACAGCGCCTCACTTCGCAGCCGTGTAGGCTACGAGGGGGCAACTCCCGTCGGCCATGGGCCGGAACGCCTGGTCGCCGGGGATGGTGTCGAGGAGCTTGTAGTAATCGTACGGTCCCTTCGACTCTGAAGGGTCCTTGACCTGGAACAGGTAGAGGTCGTGGATGGTACGGCCGTCGGCGCGGATCGAGCCGTGCCCGAACAGCGGATCGTCCGTCGGCATGGCCTTCATC
The DNA here is from genome assembly GCF_054611515.1 of Methylobacterium sp. CM6257. Classification (NCBI taxonomy): domain Bacteria; kingdom Pseudomonadati; phylum Pseudomonadota; class Alphaproteobacteria; order Hyphomicrobiales; family Methylobacteriaceae; genus Methylobacterium; species Methylobacterium sp. CM6257. Next base: position 1,461,603 of record NZ_CM137735.1, on the reverse strand, counting down.
TGCGCGACAACGTCGGTGCCGCGATGCGCTTTGTCCTTGTCGAGGGCGGCGATAGCCTTCATCCAGTGGAGCATCGAGGCGTAGGTGCCCGCTTGGTTCATCGTCGGATAGCGGCCGCCGTTGCGCGCGGCGAACCGCTTCGCCCAGGCGCGCGTACCGTCGTTGAGGTCCCAGTAGAACGCCTCGGTCAAGGTGAGACCGTGGGCGACCTTCAGACCGACCGAATGGATGTCGGAGATGAAGGCCAGGAGCGCGACGAGCTTCTGGCCGCCGTCGGTGAGGCCGAACTCCGACGCTTGCTTGATGGCGTTGATCGTGTCGCCACCGGAATTGGCGAGCGCGACGACCTGCGCGCCGCTGCCCTGGGCCTGGAGCAGGTAGGAGGAGAAGTCGGTGCTCTGGAACGGGGCGAGGACGTGGCCGAGAGACTTGCCGCCGGCCTTCGTCACGGCTTCGGTGGCGTCACGCTCGAGGGCGTGGCCGAACGCGTAATCCGTTGTGAGGAAGTACCAGGATTTTCCGCCTTGCTTGATCACCGCACGCGCCGTGCTGTTGCCGAGTGCCCAGGTGTCGTAGGTCCAGTGGACGTTCGTGCGGGTGCAGTTCTTTCCCGTCAGATCCGAGGAGCCCGCGCTGGCGATCAGGAACGCCTTGTCCTTCTCGCTCGCGATGTTCGACACAGCGAGCGCAACCGACGAGGTCGGCACGTCGACGATGGCGTCGACATGGTCGACGTCGAACCAGCGCCGCACGATGGCCGCGCCGATGTCGGGCTTGTTCTGGTGGTCGGCGGATAGAACCTCGACCCGAAAGCCCTTCGCTTCCGGCTTGAAGTCCTCGACAGCCATGCGCGCAGCCTCGACGGAGCCGGGACCGGCGATGTCGGCGTAGAGGCCCGACTGATCGTTCAGCACGCCGATGCGGAAGGTCGGCAGCGGATCGGCGTGCGCAACAGATATGCCGCCGAACAGCATCGCCAGCGCCAATACACCCTTCATGATTGTTCCTCCATTGTCATGAACGGACTGCGATTGTTTTTGTCAGTCCGGCGGCGGCGCCGCATTCGTCGCTAAGCCATCGCGCCCAGATATTCCCTGTCTGTTTTCAATTGTTCTGCTGCTGGACTACTGCTTGGGGATGAGGGCGCCTAGCGATTGACGTCGACCACGACGCGCCCGCGCACCCGGCCCGCCATCAGGCGCTCCGCGGTGGCCACGACATCTGTCAGGCCGATCTCGTCCGTGATCGCGTCGAGCTTGGCCGGGTCGAGATCGCGGACCAGCCGGTCCCAAGCCTCGAGCCGCTCGGGCCGCGGGCACATTACGCTGTCGATACCGATCAGGCTGACGCCGCGCAGGATGAAGGGTGCGACGCTCGCCGGCAGGTCCATGCCCTGCGCCAGACCGCAGGCCGTGACGACGCCACGGTACTTCGTGGCGGCGCAGACGTTCGCGAGCGTATGGCTGCCGACCACATCGACGGCCCCGGCCCAGCGCTCCCGAGCGAGCGGCTTGCCCGGCGCAGAGAACGTCGCCCGGTCGAGGATCTCGGCCGCGCCGAGACCGCGCAGGTAGTCGGCCTCCTCGGGGCGCCCGCTGACCGCCACGACCGTGTAGCCGAGGCGCGATAGGAGAGCGACCGCCGTGCTGCCGACGCCGCCGGCCGCGCCGGTGACGACGATTTCGCCCTTCTCGGGGCTGACGCCGTGGCGTTCGAGCGCGATCACGCACAGCATCGCGGTGTAGCCGGCAGTGCCGATCGCCATCGCCTGACGCGGCGTGAACGCCTCGGGCAGCGGCACGAGCCAATCGCCCTTGAGGCGCGCGACCTGCGCGAGCCCGCCCCAGTGGGTCTCGCCGACGCCCCAGCCGTTCAGGATGACGCGGTCGCCCGCTCGATAGCCGGGATGTCGGGATTCGCGCACAGTGCCGGCGATGTCGATGCCCGGCACCATCGGGAACTTGCGCACCACCGGACCCTTGCCGGTGATCGCAAGGCCGTCCTTGTAGTTCAGCGTCGAGTAGGCGACGTCCACGGTAACGTCGCCCTCGGGCAGCTGCGCTTCATCGATCTCGCGCAGGCCGGCGCGGTAGCCAGCCTCATCCTTCTCGATCAAGACTGCCTTGAACATCCGCTATACTCCGAGGGTGGCGCTCAGCGCGCCAACGAGGTCAGGAACAGGTTGGCGAAGAGGTCGAGGGGCTCAGGACTGCGCTCAAGCTTGGCGCGCAGGACAGCGCCCTCCCAGCCGATCCAGAAGAAGGCTGCCAGTGCCGCGCAATCCGCCTCCGCGCCGATTTCGCCGGCGGCCTGGGCGTCCCGGAGGCAGCGCTCCGTCCGCGCCTGCCAGTCCAGCAGAACCCCATGCAGGCGGCCCCGGAAGAGCTCCGGCAGGGCGCTCATCTCCTGCCCGAGATTGCCGACGACGCAGCCGCGGCGAAACGCGTAGCGCGCCATGCCGGTACGTGCGTCGGCGACGAAATTCCTGAGTCGCTGGAGCGGAGCCGTGCTCTCGTCGAGCAACCAACGGTCGAGCTTGCGCGCGAAGTAGGTCGCGTATGCCTCAATCAGCTCCGCACCAAAGACGTCCTTGCTCGTGAAGTAGTGATAGAATGAGCCCTTCGGAACGCCGGCGTTGCGCAGCACCTCTTCGAGACCGGTGGCCGAGTATCCCTTCTCAGCCAGAAGTGCGACCCCGGCGCGGATCAGGGCCTCGCGCGACGTGCCGTAGGCCGGCTCCAGCCGCGGGGGGCGCCCCCTCCTGCGTGCCGTGCCTGTCATGGCTGATTCGAGCGTCATGATTTGGAAATAGACCGGTTGATTACTAAATACAACCACCTTCAGGCGCCGCTGCTGAGCTTGTCTCCTGTCCGGCTTTCACACGGAGGCGAGGCCTCTCAGATGAATCGGCTCCCCGATGGGACTCTGGAGACGACCGTTGCGGCCGCGTGGTCGCCATCGAGCTCGCCTGGCCTGCAGCAGTGGAGCGTCGTGGCGGTCTCGGGCGAGCAGAAGCAGAAGATTCAGGAGCTGGTCGCGGCCACGATTCCAATGGACCGCATCCCGTAGATGGCCGACATGCCGGTAGTGGTGCTGCACCATGACCGTTACCTCACAGGGGCCATCGGGACCACCCCCGCGGTTGCGTAGAGGCTTTCCGGACCTCCTGCGAAGAGCGGGGCATGAGCGACGAGACATGGCAGGAGGCTATCTGCATGTCGGCCGCCGGCATGGCTTACATGAGCGGCCGCGAGACCCTGCGCGAAACGGTCGTCGCTTCAAGTCGCCCGGCTGATTTCCTCCGGATTCCTTGATCTACAATCTTAATCTGAGCCCTCCTCTAGCTCAGTTGACGCGCAAGGATGCTGCGCACGTCCGCCTTCATCGGCAGGACACCATACGAGTGGGCCCAGTCTCCTGATAAGCGCGTTGCGCAGAAGGCATCCGACACAGCAGGCGGAGCAAACTGCACGAGCAGAGCGCCTTGCAACACCAGCGCCATACGCTCCGCGAGGAAGCGCGCCCGCGCCTCGGAAGGAGGGCCCATCGCGAGTTCATCGACAAGGTTCCGAGTAGCGGTATCCAAATTGGTGTCGGCACCGCCCGCCTCGGTCACAACCTCGCGGTATGCCTCGTACGCGGCCGGGTCCCGCGCCAGCGTGCGCAGGATGTCGAGCGCAATGACGTTGCCCGAGCCTTCCCAGATCGCGTTGACGGGCGCCTCCCTATAGAGCCGCGGCATCGGTGTCTCCTCGACGTAGCCGACGCCACCGTGGCACTCCATGCATTCGAACACGAAGCCGGGATTGCGCTTTGTGAGCCAATACTTCGCGATCGCGACAGCCAGGCGCGCGTAAGCCCTGCTCTTCTCGTCCGTCCTTCCGAAGGCGCGCGCCACCTGGGTCGCGAGGACGACAGCCGCCTCGTACTCGACGCAGAGGTCTGCGATGACAGCGCGCATCAGCGGCTGGTCAATCAGCGCCCTTTGAAAGGCCCACCGTCCGACGACATGGTGGACGGCCTGTGCCAGCGCCATCCGCATGATGCCCAACGTGCTCGCGACGGTGCCGAGGCGGGTATGATGCACCATGTCGATGATGACGTTGACGCCGCGACCTTCCTCTCCCAACAGGATCGCCGAGGCGCTTTGATATTCGATCTCCGCAGACGCGTTAGACCGGTTTCCGAGCTTGTCCTTGAGCCGCATCAGATGAATGGCATTCCGCTCACCCGCAGACGTGATGCGAGGGACGAGAAAGCAGCTCAGACCGCCGGGAGCTTGAGCCAGCGTCAGAAAGCCATCGCTCATGGGCGCGGAGCAAAACCACTTGTGTCCGACCAGTCGGTAATCACCATCTCCGGTCGGCTCGGCTCGCGTAGAGTTCGCGCGAACGTCGCTGCCGCCCTGCTTCTCGGTCATCGCCATGCCGATCGTTAGGCCGGCCTTGTCACCGATTGGGCGCAGCGGCCCGTCGTATCGTCCGCCCAGCAGCGTCTCAAGCCAGACGCGGCCCGCCGCGGGGAAAGCGCGCAACACCGGCACGGCCGCGTAGGTCATGTTGATCGGGCACATCACGCCGGCTTCCACTTGCGTGAACAGTGCGAGCAGGGCCAGATGAGCGACATGAGCGCCCGGCTGATCACAGGTCCAAGCGATATCGTGAATGTTGTGGCGCATCGCGAGCGCCATCAGCGCGTGGTAGGCGGGATGGAATCTCACCTCATCCAGCCGCCGCCCGTACCGATCGAAGGTTAGCAGTTCAGGCGGAAAACGGTTCGCCAACTCGCCGAGTTCGCGAACTTCCTCCGATCCCATCTCAGCCCCGAGCGCATTCATGCGGACGTCGAGCCAGGAGCCCGCCTCGCGCATCACCGCATCGCGTAGAGGCTGATCCACGCCGTAGAGGTTCAACTCCGGAAAGTCCGGCGGTTGGTTCGTGATCTCATGTGTAGGGAGATGCGTCGTTGGGGCATAGCGGGGCATGCGCGAGGACTCCCGAGGCACTCGCTGAAACTTCATCATATTTCTACATTGGCAGCAAATCGGCCCCGCGGAACGCTCATGTTCCGCCGGCCATCAATCATCTGCGGATGTATTTGCTGAGTGCTGGGAGGGCGGGGCCTAGAACACAGAGGTTCCTAGCTTTCTCAGATTGCGGATAGCCATATTCAGGGCGGGGCGTCTCTATTCGCCCGCAGAGCACGCATAACAGCATCTTTTTCCTTGCAGAACTATCGCCGGAACTCCTGTGGTGGGAGTGGCGTCTTATCATAAAGGAGATTGCGTATCAGACTAGTTCCTTCGCGCTGAGGCTCGGTCACGGCCCTGTCTGCTCGAAAGCTACCCCGATGACGACTGTCACAGAGAAGGTCTTCAGTTGGATATTGCAGGCGCTGCCGCTCGCAGGCCGCCTCGCTGTTGTTGCGCCCGACGGCCGCAGGATTGTGGCGGGGCATGGGGGCGGGCCGGCCGTGACGTTGCGGCTGCAAGATCCGGCGGCACCTCGCAGCCTGCTCCTCGATCCGGAACTCAGGCTAGGGGAGCTCTACGTCGATGGCGGGGTCGTCCTGGAAGAAGGAACGCTGCCTGAGTTCATGGAAATCCTCCTCGCCCGCAGTCATGGCCAGGTGCCGCTGCCCTCGATGACCGCGATGGCGGCCCTGCGCAGCCTCGTCCGACGCATCGGGTTGGGCAACACGCCACGACGCGCGCGCCGCCATGTTGAGCACCATTACGAGCTTGACGAACGCCTATACGCTCTCTTCCTCGATCCCGCATGGCAGTATTCCTGCGGATATTTCACGTCCGATGCGGATGATCTTGAGGCGGCACAGCGAGCCAAGATGCGCCACATCGCTGCGAAACTTATGGTCGGGCCTGAGCAGCGCGTGCTCGACATCGGGTGTGGCTGGGGCGGCCTGGCTCTCTACTTGGCCGGGGTAGCGGGATGCGATTTCGTACGCGGGATCACCCTATCGGAAGGGCAGCTCGCCCGGGCCCGCGCACAGGCCGAAGCGCATGGTCTCGCCGAACGGGTCCAGTTCGCTCTGGAAGACTTTCGTCGAACCACGGGCACATACGACCGCATCGTCTCGGTTGGCATGTTTGAACACGTCGGCCCCGCAAATTACGGCCGGTTCTTTCGCGTTGCTCACGAGCGTCTCGCCGAGCGGGGCGTGATGCTTCTACACTCGATCGGCCGCACGGGCGTGCCCTATCCGACGAATGCCTGGATCACCCGATACATCTTTCCGGGTGGCCATCTGCCGACGCTGTCCCAGATCATGCCGGCGATTGAGCGCTCGGGCTTGATAGTGACAGACGTCGAGGTACTGCGGCTCCATTATGCCCGTACGCTCGCCGCTTGGCGCGAACGCTTCGAAGCAGGGCGGCCAGCCGCGCGTGACCTTTTTGGCGAGCGCTTCTGCCGGATGTGGGATTGGTACCTAGCGAGTTGCGAGGCTGCATTCCGTTACGAGGACGCGGTCGTGTTTCAGATCCAGCTCGCACGCCGCAACGATGTGATACCGCTCACTCGCGAGTACATCGCTGCAGCCGAAGCCAGGCTGCAGCGGCGGGAGGAGCTGTCCGGAGTGCCAGCCGTCGCCGCCTGAGCGCGCTGTTCCGTTCCGTGCGCTCCTGACCGGATGCGGCAGGATACAACAATGCAAGCATGAGGCTGATTACTATAACTTTCACGAAATTCTTGGGCGCCTGCGCGGGCACACCGACTGACGTGCATCGATTGTGGCACCTCCGCCGATGCCTCCGGATAGCTCTTGATGGAGCAGGTGGCGGCTGAGGAGGTCAGCGATCCGCTGTATAGCCCTTTCGTAACGGCGAGCGGGGATTGCCGGGTTTGCGCCACCGCCATCGGCCCACTCACCGTAAGTGAGATCCCCGCAATCGGCGTCACGGAATGCGATCCAGGCGCGCTGCGCCTTCTCGAGCTGAGGCTTTCAAAGCTTTGCGCAGCACGGGGAGCCCGAAGTTCGGGAGGGAGCCCGTGCGCAGGATGGTCCGGCGTCTACGGTTCAACGGCTGTCCGGGGCGGGCTTTGAACGCGGAAGCCGTAGTAGCCCTGGTCGGCGTCGTAGAGGACGTCGAAGCCGTTAAGCACGTGCAGTCCGGTGTTGACGAAGCGCAGAGGCCGTGTGGTGTTGAGGGTGATGCGTTCGGGCGCGAGCGGCGCGTCCCGGTCGCCGACGGTGACCGCGTAGCCGGCCGCGTCGCCGAACCGGAAGCTCAGGCGTGTCCCGGGCCGCAGCGTGGCGGGACCGCTCGCCGCGCTCAGGACGCTGTCGGCGACCTGCTCGGGCGGCAGCGTCAGGAACATCTCGGTGACGCCGGTGTCGAGCAGCGCGCGGCCGCAGGCGCCCGGCTCCCGCCCGTCGACGGTGATGCATACGCCAACACCGAGCCAGTCGCCCGGGACGCGCGGGTGCGGATCAAGCTTCACGAATCGGTAGAGGCCGCGCGTGTTGGCCCGGGTCAAGCCGACATGCACGCCCCGCCGGGTCAGCACGTAACCGCGGCGGACCGCACCGGGTCCGGGCGGTTCGACGTTGAGCAGGGGATTGGTGTCCGGCGTGCTCTGGGCTTGGCTGTCGTCCTCGCGGCCGAACCCGATGCCCATCATGGCCACATGGGCCGGCGCATCCTCGGGCACGCAGTTGCGTGGTCGCGCGGTGCAGTCGATACGGTCGACCGCCAGGACCGGGATGGGCCGCGTAATCATACTTTCGCCGTCGCGGCCCCACACGGTCACAGGCATCCGCACCCAGCGGCCGACCATGATCCGGCCGGAACTCGTGTAGGTCAGGCGCCCGGGCCGGCTGGCCAGGGTCTCGAGACCGGAGATGCGGGCGGCCGAGACCACGATGCCGGTCGAGCCGGTATCCACCAGCACGGGACGGATCTCGCCGCCGAAGGAGAGGCCGAGTCGCGGCGACCGCGCGAGGTCCTCATCCGGTCCCGGCGCGGTGAGGAAGCGTAGGAAGATGCCGCGGTCGTCCGCCGCGTAATCCGGGCGCGGCTCGGCCGCGACCGCTCCGGCGAGTCCGAGCAGACCTGCACAGAGAACCCCGCAGCGCAGAAGCGCGAGGCGCAGACGGCCGCTTCGTTGGCGCGACGATACGGAGTCGCGGACCTGGCTGGAAAAACGCTTGCTGGCTCGTCGCATCTTCCCCCCGAACCGAGTGCGCCCGGCACCGAAATCGGAACATTCTCGGATCCGCCCTCCCAGGCGCATCGAGGCCGATCAAATGCGGCGATAATTCCCGGCCTCTCGCCAGAAGCTGCTCTCGACGGCTCGGGACGCTTCACTTGCCGCCATCATGCGCGACACTGCCACTTTTCATGAGGTGCCGGCACCCTCTTGCTCTGGATCAATGCTCGGACGGGACGACGAGATAGGCGTGCGATGATGCTGCGGACGGCCGCCGCGAGGATCTTGCGGCGCGGGACGGGGCGGTTCGACGACGTCGCCGGACGGAGGCTGACCCGAGCATGGCCGAATACAAGCGCGCGCTCAATCTGGCACTTCTTGGTCTGGCCCTCGCCGGATTGATCGGTGGGCTGATCGCCCGGAGCTTCCATCGCGACGAGTGGGCGGCCTGGATATTTCTCGCCGGTACTGGCCCGGTGCTCGTCGCCGTCCTCGCCGACAGCGTCGCGAGCCTGCTGCGTCGGGAGGTCGGGCTCGACATCATCGCCCTTCTCTCCATCGGCGGCGCTCTCCTGCTCCAGGAATATGTCGCGGCCGCCGTCATCGGACTGATGCTGTCGGGCGGTAGAGCATTGGAGGACTTCGCCGACGCGCGGGCGCGCCGCGAGATGTCCGCGCTCCTGTCCCGCGTTCCGCGCACGGCCAGCCGCTACGACGGCGGGCAGATCGCGAGCGTGCCGCTCGACGCCGTGCGTGTCGGTGACCGCCTCCTCGTGCGAGCCGGCGAGGCGGTGCCCGTCGACGGGTATCTTGCGGCGGGCACGGCCGTGCTCGACGAGGCCGCGCTCACGGGGGAGCCTCTGCCGGCACGGCGACTGCAGGGCGAGCGCTTGCGCAGCGGCAGCGTCAACGCCGGCGGCCCCTTCGACCTGACCGCAACGGCGACGGCAGCCGACAGCACCTTCGCGGGGATCGTGCGCCTGGTCCGAGCGGCCCAGGAAGCCAAAGCGCCATCGGCCCGGCTCGCCGATCGGGCTGCCTTCGTGTTCACGCCGCTCACGGTCGCGCTCGCCGGCGCGGCCTGGGCGTGGAGCGGCGATCCCGTGCGCGGCCTCGCGGTCCTGGTCGTCGCAACGCCCTGTCCGCTGATCCTGGCCGTGCCGGTCGCCATCGTCTCTGGTCTGTCACGCTGCGCCGGGCGTGGCGTGTTGGTCAAGGGTGGTGGCGCCTTGGAGCAGCTGGCGCGGCTGCGGACGCTCTTCCTCGACAAGACCGGGACGCTGACCGGTGGCCGGGCGCGCGTCGCGGTCATTGAGACCGAGGCGGGGGTAGGGAGCGACGAGGTTCTGCGCCTTGCCGCAAGCCTCGACCAACTCTCGCAGCACATCATCGCCGACGCGATCGTGGAAGCCGCTCGCGGCCGGACCTTGCCGCTCGGTGTTCCGTCTCACGTGGAGGAGGAGCCCGGAGCCGGGCTGACGGGAGTTCTGGAGGGCCGCCGCGTCTCGGTCGGGAGCTACGCATATGTGTCGGCCCGGGCCAAGCGATCCGACTGGAGCAGGCGCTTCCTGCAGCGGATGAGCTATGAGGGAGCAACGGGGGCCTTCGTCGCGGCGGACGGGCAGATGCTGGGCGCCATCCAGCTCGCCGATGAGATCCGCCCCGACTCGGCGCGCGCCCTGCGCCTGCTGCGCCGGGCTGGGATCGAGCGCACCGTCATGCTCACGGGGGACCGGCGCGACGTCGCCGAGCGGATCGGGGCGGCGCTCGGCGTGGACGAGGTCCGGGCTGAGCTGCAGCCGCATGACAAGCTCGCCGCCATCGCAGAGGCGAAGGCGGAAGCCGTCTGCGCAATGGTCGGTGATGGGGTGAACGACGCCCCTGCGCTCGCCGCCGCGGATGTCGGGATCGCCATGGGGGCCCGCGGCTCGGGGGCCTCTTCGGAGGCGGCTTCCGTTGTCCTGCTGGTCGACCGCCTCGACCGCCTGGCGGACGCACTCGCCATCGCCCAGGGCGCACGGCGTATCGCGCTTCAGAGCGTCTGGATCGGGATGGGACTGTCCATCGCCGCCATGGTCGTGGCAGCGCTCGGCTTCCTGCCTCCCGTCGCTGGGGCGCTGCTTCAGGAAGCCATTGACGTTGCCGCCATCCTGAACGCGCTGCGGGTACTGCAAGTGCGCATCCCCGGACATCCGCGTGTCAGCCTGCCCATCGCGGAGGTCGCGCGTTTGAGAGAGGAGCACGAGCGTCTCGCGGGACCTCTCGCGCGCGTGCGTGCGGTTGCGGATCAGCTGGCGACTCTGCCGCCCACCGAGGCGGTCGTGGCGCTCGGGACGGTTGAAAACCTCGTGCGTGAACAGCTGCTGCGGCATGAGCAGGAGGATGACGCGCAGCTCTACCCAAGGATCGAGCGGGCCCTCGGCGGTGACGATCCGATCGCAGCCATGCACCGAACCCATCGCGAGGTGCAGGAGTTGGGCATCTTGTTGAGCCGCATGGTGGCCGACCTGCCGCCGGACGGCCCGGACCCCTCGGCGATGAACGAATTCCGGCGCGTGCTCTACGGCCTCGACGCGATCCTGCGCTTGCACTTCGCCCAGGAGGACGAGCTGTATCATGGCCTGGCCAGCACCCGCGCGGTCCAAACCGAGCCTCAGGCGGCACCCGCCTGATCCTGGGGGCCGCGGTGCGGCTCCTCATACCTCAAAAGGGCGAAGGCCTATTGGCCAGAGGCGGCAGGACGCCCTCGCGATTCGCCTAAAACCGTGATGACCGCCTCCAAGAGGCCCGCTGCTGAGAAATGCCAAGTGGGAGGCGTCTTGCCTCCGCTCAGCGCCATATGTCAGCCTTGAGCATTGCTAATGAATGCGGAGCTCTCCAGATGATCAGAGCGGCAGCGCTGGGAATGTGCATAGCCTGCAGCGTCAACGCGGTCGCTCATGCTGGAGACCAGTGCCGCCGCATCGCTCCGAGGTTCGCGCAAGAGCGGTGCTACGCCCAGCAGCCAGGTATGAACACGGGCCTGGATGGTGAGCGACGGCGCACTCAAGCTGTACTCTACCTACGCATCGGTGAAGCCGTCGCAGCCTCATACCTAGCCTCGGAGCGATGCGACGAGATGAAGTTCAACACCACTCTGGCGATGTCTCAGCTCAAATCCTTCGGCTACACGAATCCGGAGGAGCTAAAGCCCTTCATTGATGATGTTGAGGCTCGGTTTGATGCCGACAATCAGCTTGCCTGCCGCGTGGCTTGGGCCATGCACGGGCCGACCGCGCAAAATGGATTTCGTTTTATCTATTTGGTGGGACCAAAATACTCAGATCCGCAGCAGACGCCTCCCAAGGGCTTTATCGATGCGTTCGAGCGCGGCCGTTCGGGCAACCGATGACCTTGTCGATGGCTCTTTTCGACATGCGGTCAGGAAAGCTGTCGCGGGGCACCTTCCTCTCGATTTGCGACGGACGTCCACTCCGCCGGATCTGCATAGGGTGTCTGCATCTGGAGTCCCTCCAAGCTTCTCGGAAAGGCAGCAATGGGCGGATTGTATTGAAAATCTGGGAGGAAGCGTCTTAGACGTGATTCAAGGTGTCGGCCAGGGGAATATTTATCTATCTCGGCGACACAACGCCACGATCACGGCAGTTTTTGTGGGAAGCAATAGCGGAAGTTCCTGCAGCTGGCCTTGCCGGCGCCGCGGCTTCGACCGGTTTTCGCATTTTCTAACGCAATCGGCGCGAAGCGGTCGGCCGGAGCCGGCCGATAGCGGTCTGGCGGCCTTCCGCACCTGAGCCACGGAAGCAGACTTTCTGAACCCTCTGTTCGGCCAGCAACTGACTGGCTCGGCGGCATCCGACCAGGTAGAGAAAGCCTCTCTAAACCAAGCTCAATTCAGGCCGAGTAGGCGTAACGGTACCTTCAGCACGCGCTGGGACACTCCTGCGTCAGTTGGAAGAGTGACCCACCATGCCGCAGAAATTCCGCCTCGTGACGCGTAGTGACTTCGATGGACTCGTCTGCGGCATGCTGTTGCGCGAGCTCGACTTGATTGATGAAATCAAGTTTGTCCATCCCAAGGACATGCAGGACGGCATCGTACCGATCACGGGTCGCGACATCATCACCAACCTGCCCTACGTCGAGGGCTGCCACCTCGCCTTCGATCATCACGCGAGCGAGATGATGCGCAACGCCGGGCGGACCTTCCCGAACCACGTGATCGATCCGACGGCGCCGTCCGCGGCCCGCGTCGTCCACCGGCATTTCGGCGCGGCGGCCTTCCCGCGGATCAGCGACGAGCTGATGGCGGCCGTGGACAAGGCCGACTCGGCGCAGTTCACACGCGCGGAGATCCTCAACCCGCAGGGTTGGGTGCTGCTGAACTTCCTCATGGACTCGCGCACCGGGCTCGGACGCTTCCGCGATTTCCGGATCTCGAACTACGAGCTCATGATGCAGCTCATCGAGCATTGCCGCGACCACAGCATCGCCGAGATCCTGGCTCTTCCGGACGTCAAGGAGCGGGTCGACCTGTACGAGGCACACCGCGAGCCATTCGCGGACCAGCTCCGCCGCTGCACGTCGGTCCACGGCAAGCTGGCGCTCATCGACCTGCGGGACGAAGAGATCATCTACGCGGGCAACCGCTTCACCGTGTACGCACTCTTTCCCGACTGCGACGTCTCGGCCCACGTGTTGTGGGGCTTGAAGAAGCAGAACATCGTCTTCGCCATCGGCAAATCGATCCTGGACCGCGGCTCACAGGTCGATGTCGGCGCGCTCTGCCTCGGCTATGGCGGCGGCGGGCATCGGGCTGCCGGTACCTGCCAGATCCCCATCGCGCGCGCCGAAGCCGTCAAGGCCGAGCTGATCGCGGCGCTCTCGCGCGAATCCCGCAAGGCTGCGGCCTGAAACGACCCGGACGCCCCGGCGCCCCAAGCACCGGGCGGTCCTTCGAGCCGGGGGCGGGCTCGGCCCCCGGGACGCCGCCCGTTACGAAAGACCACGAATTCGATAGGGGTAAACCGTAGCGGCCCTTTGACTGCGTCCGGCCAGCGGCTAGAGGCCGTAGGCTCAGGATCAAGTCCGCGCGCGAACGATGCGGATCCGAGGAAACGCCGGGCCACTGCGCCCGCATCAAGAGGGCCCCGATGTCGCTATCCCGCTTTCCCCTGTCCCGCCGGAGCTTCCTGGCGACCGGCTCCACGGCCCTCCTCGTCGGCCCGGTGGCGGCGCCGCATGTGGCGCGGGCACAGAAGGCAGATTTCACCTACAAGTACGCCAACAACCTGCCCGATACGCACCCGATGAACGTCCGCGCCCGCGAGATGGCGGACGCCTTGCGCACAGAGAGCGGCGGACGGTTCGACCTCAAGATCTTCCCGTCGAGCCAGCTCGGCTCGGACACCGATACGCTGAGCCAGCTCCGCTCTGGCAGCGTCGAGTTCTTCACGATGTCGCCGCTGATCCTCTCAACGCTGGTTCCCAACGCATCGATCAACGGCATCGGCTATGCGTTCCCGAGCTACGAGGCGGTCTGGCCGGCCATGGACGGCGAACTCGGCGCCTGGGTCCGCCAGCAGATCGCCAAGGCCGGCCTCGTCGCCATGGAGAAGATCTGGGACAACGGCTATCGCCAGACCACCTCGTCGACCCGGCCGATCGCCACGCCCGACGACTTCAAGGGCTTTCGGATCCGCGTGCCGGTCTCGCCGCTCTGGACCTCGATGTTCAAGGCGTTCGACGCCGCGCCCGCCTCGATCAACCTGAACGAGACCTACTCGGCCCTGCAGACCAAGATCGTCGAGGGCCAGGAGAACCCGCTCGCGGTGATCTCCACGACGAAGTTCTATGAGGTGCAGAAGTACTGCTCACTCACCAACCACATGTGGGACGGCTACTGGTTCCTGGCGAACCGGCGCGCCTGGGAGCGTATCCCGCCGGACCTGCGCGCGATGGTGGCCCGCCACATCGACGCCGCCGGGATGAAGGAGCGGGCCGACGTCGCCCAACTCAACGCCAACCTGCAGGCCGATCTCTCGAAGAACGGCATGATCTTCAACAAGCCCGACCCGGAGCCCTTCCGCGACAAGCTGCGCAAGGCGGGCTTCTACGCTGAGTGGAAGGGCCGGTACGGCGAGGAGGGCTGGTCGCTGCTGGAGAAGGCCTGCGGGAAGCTCACCTGATGACCGCTTCCGGGAAGGCCACGGCGATCTCGGCGCAGCCCAGCAGCGCACCGTGGATTGGCCGTCGCCGGCCCGGTCGGGCACGTCGAGGGCAAGCAAGCTGATCGCGTCGGCCATCCGGGCTGTGAGCGTGGGATTGGGCGTGTCGGGCATGACAGCAGCTCCGGCGGTCTGGATTCACAGCGTGCGGAAGCCGCCCGGACGGCACCGCAGCCGTCCGGGGATGTTCACCCGGATCCGATCGGATGGCCTCAGAGGAAGCCGATCGAGAACCAAGGGACGAGGATGATGACGAGAAGGCCGATCAGCAGGGCCACGATGTAGCCGACGATCGGCCGCATCCCGGCATCGGGATGGATCCGGCTGATGGCGCAGGCGGCGTAGTAGCCGACGCCAAAGGGCGGGGCGAACAGGCCGATCCCCATGGCGAGGATCACCACCATCGCGTAGTGCACCTCGTGCACGCCGACCGCCCGGGCGATCGGGAACAGCAGCGGCCCGAACAGCACGATCGCCGGGATCCCTTCCAGCACCGAGCCCAGCACGATGAAGGCGGCCGCCGAGACGAACAGGAAGCCGAGCGCGCCACCCGGCAGGCTCTTCATCACCTCCGCCAGCGTCTGCGAGAAGCCCGACTGGGTCAGCGCCCAGGCCATGCCGGTGGCCGCGCCGATGATCAGCAGGATCGCCCCCGACAGGGTCGCGGTCGTCACAAGCATCGGGTATAGCCGCCGCCAGTCGAACTGGCGGTAAATCAGCAGGCCCGCCAGCGCCGCGTAGACGATGCCGATGGTCGAGACCTCGGTGGCCGTGGCGATGCCCTCGACCACGGCGAAGCGGATCACGAAGGGCAGCGCCAGCGCCGGGATGGCAATGACGAAGGTCCTGCCGATGACTCGACCGGACGGGCGGGCGACGTGGCTCAGGTCCTCCCGGCGGTAGCGCCACCAGACCAGGGCGCAGAGCGTCGCGGCGAGCACCAGGCCCGGCAGGAGGCCGCCGGTGAACAGGGCGGTGATCGACACGCCGGTGACCGAGCCGATGGTGATCAGCACGATCGACGGTGGGATCGTCTCGGTCTGCGCGCCGGTGGTGGCCAGCAGCGCCACCAGATCGCCTTCCCTGGCGCCGCGCGCCTTCATCTCGGGGAACAGCACCGGGGCGACCGCGGCCATGTCGGCGGCCTTTGATCCGGAGATGCCGGAGACGAGGTACATCGCGCCCACCAGCACATAGTGCAGGCCGCCGCGCACGTGGCCGAGCAGGCTCGCCAGGAACCCGACCATGGCGCGAGCCATGCCGGTCATCTCGATCAGCAGCCCGAGGAAGATGAACAGCGGCACGGCGAGCAGGATCAGGTGGCTCATACCCTCGTCCATGCGCCCGACGACCACCATCGCGGGCGCGTCGGTGGTGAGTGTGATGTAGGCGAAGGTCGACAAGCCGAACGCGAAGGCGATCGGCACACCGGAGAAGACCAGCGCGCCGACGCCGAGGACGAAGAACAGCAGCAGGTTGAGGTTGCCGAGGGTCGTCAGCCAAGGTTGGAGCGCCGCGAGCCCGGCGGCGACGCCGGCGCCTAGCACGAGCGCCCCCGCGGTGAGGCGCCAGTCGGCGGTCTCCAGAAGGCGGATCACCGCCACGATCAGCATGAGCCCGAGGCCGATCGGCAGGGCAGCGGCGCGCCACGCGTTGTTCAGCTCCAGCGCGGGCGTCTGGACGAAGGTCTCCTCGCTGGCGAATTCCCAGGCCGGCTCCAGGAGCAGCGCAACGAAGATCAGGCCGGCCGCGAGGGCGACCGTCTCAAGGAATGCGCGCAGGCGCGGGCCGCTCATGGCCACGAACGCGGTCATGCGCATGTGCTCGGCGCGGCGGAAAGCGACGACGGCGCCGAGCATGGCGAGCCAGAGGAACAGGATCGAGGCGAGCTCGTCCGTCCAGACGAGGGGCTCGCGGAAGACGTAGCGGCTCACCACGCCGCCGAGCAGCACCCCGATCTCGGCCAGCACGAGCAGCGCCGCCGGAATCTCCACGAGGTATCCCAGCCCGTCGTCCAGCCGGCGCAGCCAGCTCCGCGCGCGCAGGGGCGGGCCCGTCAGTTCAACCCCTGCCGCAGTCTCGACGGCCGCAATATCGATCTGCATGGCGCCCTCCCGTCGGGTCCGCGTCCCCGGCATCGCCGGTGGAAACGGCTCCTCGTGTGTCTTGATGCGCTCTCGGTCGCCGGAATCGGTATCCGCTTCGGCGAAGAGCGCTTCAGGTGAGTTTGCCCGACACGCCCTTAAGAGGCGACTAGGCCGCGTCGCCGTACTTGGTTTTTCAGGCAGTCGGCCAGTGTCCGCTTCCGGAATCCAACCGGATTCGTCTGGACGGCGGCAATGGGCGCATTTCTGTCATTGCCCGCCGGCCCGCCGGCATTCCAGAGGACGGTCCGCCGCGCATGAGTGTTGGCGCTGCGAAAATCTCTGCTCGCGTGGGGACAGGGTGATCGGGTAAGTAGTCGGAGGCCCTCGCCGAGCTAGCGCGTCGCGCACTCCGATGGCGCTTTCATATCTCGTCCAACCGGGACTGAGCTTCGTCATTCTCGATGCGGGCCCGTTCGAGGCACCGCGTCTGGCGACGGTTAAGCTTAGGCGCTGGATCCCGCCCGGGTTTCATAGGACTTGGTCTTCGTCGGCTTGAGGCAGCTCAGTTGCGACCGGCTGGCCCCCGGACTGACACCGGCTGAGTCCTCGCCCGCTCCTATCTCACGGGCAGAACTTCGGCCGGGAGAGCGCGATCGTCCGCAAGGGGCGAAAAGCCAAACGTTTGCATTTCGGCATCAAGCCGGCCTCAGATCGCGGGTCGTCGTTCCGTGTGGCGAGTGCTGCCGAGCCGCTCAGAGGAGGCCAACACCGGGCTCGGAACCCTGGTGCCGGGCCGCCACTTTGGCCTCACGAACCCAGCGTCATGGGTTGTGATCAGCCCCAGGTTGCTGCCCGACACTTTCAGGAGGACGGATGCCGGACGAGGTATTGGGCAGCGAAGCCGGGCGGGGGGAGCAAGCCATCCGGATGACAGATTTTTCCGGACAATCTGCGCCAGGTGACAAGCCGCGTCTCGCTCTCGTGCTGGGCGGCGGCAACGCCCTCGGCGCCTACCATTCCGGTGCCTATCAGGTTCTGGACAGCCGAGGCTTGCAGCCGAGCTGGATTGTGGGCGCCTCGGTCGGCGCGGTCACAGGTGCCATCATCGCCGGCAATGCGCCCGAGGAGCGCGTCAGCAAGCTCCGCGCGTTCTGGAGCGGGGCAACCCAGCATACGGCGCCAAGCCCGACCGAGTGGCTGAAGCCGCGCCAGATCTACAACGGCCTGCACGCGCTCCTGGCGCTCACCTATGGCCGGCCCGGCATATACCGGCAGCGCTTTCCTGGCCTGTGGTCGGCTCTGCCGTGGGTGCCGAACGATGTCGCCGTGTTCGACCACAAACCTCTGCTGCGCACCCTCGAGGAGCTGGTCGACTTCGAGCGGCTCAACCGGGGCGAGCCACGCCTGACGGTGGCCTGTGCCGATACCGAGACCAGCGAAGAGGTCTACTTCGACAGCGCGCGTCAGGAGATCCGGCCCGAGCACATCCTGGCGAGCACGGCGATCCTGCCAGCCTTTCCGCCGGTTGAGATCAACGGACGGGTCCTGTGCGATGCGGGTTACGTCAACAACCTGCCGCTTGATCCGCTCTTCGCGACCGAACCGGAGCAGGATCTCCTCTGCTTGGCCCTTGAGCTGTTCAGCCTGCGCGCGCCTCGCCCCGGTTCGCTCGACGCGGTACTGGAGCGGGCCAACGACATGATTTTCTCCAGTGCGGGGCGACGCACGATTGCGGCGCTCGCGCGTGAGTACGCGCTGCGGCAGCGGCTTGAGCCGAACGGGCCGACGGTGACCCTGCTCCACCTCGTCTATCAAGCCGGTGCTGACGAGCTCGCGGCCAAGAGCTTCGACTTCTCGCCCTCCTCGATCCGGGATCGTTGGGCGGCAGGCGAGCGCGACATGACCAGCGGTCTGCGGTTGCTGGATAACAGACGTGCTGCCGAAGCTCGCTTCCGGTACTTAGACCTGCACGGCTCCTCAGCAGCCTAATCTTCTCCTGCTGACGCAGAGCAGACGGTCAGGCGTACTGGTTCAAGGTCCGCTCCGGAGGAGCGCATCAGGTTGACTGAATGGCTGAGACGGGCGCGGAGCCGAACGTCCGCTCGCGCCCCCACTCGAGCATCGAGGCATTTCTCGACTCACCGGCGTTTCTGCCCCCTTCCGAACCTTCCGCTTTGCCGGTCTGGAAGTCTGCTTGGAAGGAAGAGGCGGACTTGACGTCGGCGGCCATCACAGCGGCATGTCGCGGCCCGTCATCGGCGGAGCCGACGTGACCGAGATTGTGGACGGCAGGATCGCGCGCCTCTGGGTTCTGCTGAACCCGTCGGCAGCCTGAGTCTGACACCGTGTGAAAGTCACAAATTCAGCAGATTATAGTCGGCCGGACCCAACCTTCCGCGCCAACGGTAGCTGTTGGATGACGAGCGGCCATGTCGTTGGCCCTGAGCGAAGGTCCGGACGTGGCGCAAGCCGGACCCGGAACCTTCGCTAGAGCAGCGTCCGCTCTTGAGATCATCAAGCCTATGTCTGAACGGCGGCAATGGACGCAGAGTCGAATGTCCGCTTTCGGGCGGCGGTCCAGTGACGGCTCACCACCCCGAGCGGACCTCGACCAGCTTGTCATTTCTCGGCAAAGCTTGTCCTGATTTGAGGGATCCCCACAGGGAGTGCTCTCAAATGAGCTTGGCCCAAAGCACACGGAACTCTGTCCTTACAGATCCATGCTTACAGAGAAGTTTGACCTTGTTCGCGAACGGCCCCTCACGTCCGCTCAGCCTCGCGTTTCCGCGTTCTCGACCGACTGCGGCTTCCTCAATGGCTCGGAGGATAACAGATTGCCCTCGTCTCACCGTCACGCCGGCACAGTTTTTCGGATTGAGGCGGCTGTACTACAGCCTGGTTCCGGAAACGAGTCTGCGCAGCACAGCCCGCAGTAGATCCGACAACCCGCCTTGGTGCAAGCTAACATGAGAATTTGTTTTGATTTCTGTTACTCCCCGAGGGGCGGCCTCATTTAAGTTTATCTCGATTTGTAGGGAACGTGGTCCGCCTGCTCCCTAGACCCGACATGCCCAGGCGCGGATGCCTGGTCCAACCCTTGGAAACAGAGGCCGGCATCAAACCCGATGCCGGCTCGATCATAGGGCCGATGGGTCCAGACCGCACCCTTAGTGTGATCTGCGGACCGGGCCATGCCCTTCGGGTTTCCGTACTTTCTTTTCGGAATGGCCGCGAGGATACCACCGGCCCCCAACGCCGGGGTGGGCATCCGGTCGAGCGCCCAGATCGGTCAGGCCCGCGAAGGCGTCCTGGCGGTCGGCTCGGCTGGCTTCGCCGATACAGTCGCTGCGGTCCTCACGTGGTCGGATCGGCCGCTCCACGATGATCTGGACGGCGGCCCGGCACGCACGAGGAAGCCGCCTCGGGACGAGGCGAGCCGGACGGCTAGGACAGCCGAGGCAGACTATCAGGAAAGCGTGTCCCGATTTGCGGCCCTGCCAATGGTATGCACTCAAGAGAGCTTGTCCCGATTGTCAGGGAATCCTGTCCTCACGCCCGGGATGTGCTTGAACCCGATGGCCTCCGCAGAGGGGCGCCCGTGACCGCGCGCCCCTCTGCGGACATGATGATCCCCGTGTCGGGCTTGAGCCAGGACCGCTGGCCGGGACGAAACCTTTTCGATTTCGCGGCCTGATCGGGCATCCACTCCCCGGAATTGCCGCGCGCAGGAATGCTCTCCGCTTTCGACGGGCAGGGCGCCACCCACGTCGGACGGGGTCTGCGGAGAGCGGGGAGCGTTTGCGAGGCGGTCGTCGAGCTCCCTGCCCTCTTCCCTCGTCGAGGTCACGAAATCGGGGACCGCGGGTCGAAGCACCGGTCCGGGGCGAGCACAGTCCCGACGCCGTCGGTAATCAAGGCCGTTTCAGCTCGCCGCGCTCAGGTCCCTTGCCCTCCTGAGCACGCCGACCATGGCTGGTGCGATGTCCGTCGAGCGAGTGACCGAGGCACCCCCGCCGGGAACAAGATCCAGGTCGTGGCGGCGACCGAGCGCCGTGGGCTCGCTCATGAGGCGCCGGCACAGCAATTCCGCCAACGACGGATCCTCGACGGCACAGACGATCTGCCGGCCCGACCGCTGCAGGGCCGACAGGACCTCGACCAAGTGCAAGGCCCGGAAATCATCGATGTGCTGGACCGGGTCGTCGAGCATGAGCGTCCGCCAATTGCACCACGGCCGGGACAGGTGAACGGAGAGGAGGAAGGCCAGCCCGGCCGCACGCCTCTGCCCGCTGCTGAACACGAATTGCGGGTTCAAGCCGTTGCCGACCCGCAGGCTCAGGAAACGCCTGACGTCGCCGCGTATGCCGTAATCGATGGTCCGCCACTCGGAATGCGGGCGAAGCCGCTGGTACAGCTCGTTCAGCAGCGGGCTGATAACCGCCAGGCGCTCGTCGATGATCTCGGCATTCGTCCTGCGGACCGTACGGTCCAGCGTCCGGGCGGTCGTCACCGCAGCGTGGGCGCGCGCGAGCCGGTCGCTCGCGTCGTCGGCCTCTGCCCGAAGCGCTTCGAGGCGCGCTTCGAGCTCCGTTACGCGTTCCACCGCCTGCGAAGCTTCCAAGGTGAGGATGCTCCGTTCCAGGTCGATCAACCGACTCCGTTCGGCCTCCACCACCTCCTCCAGGGCCTCTGGGTCGTAGGCCAGCTCTCCATCCAGGGAACGTCGCACGAGCTCGGCCGAAAGCGCCTCTTCCCGGGCTTCCAGCTCGGCTTGGGCGGACGCGAGGCGATGGACGACCGTCTCGGCCTGCTTCAGGATCTCGCCGGCATCCTCGACCCGGGTTCGGGCCGCCGCGACCTCGCCTCGCGCCTCCGGCACTGCCGACCGCCGGGCGGCGAGGCGCTGGCGCGCGGATGCGAGCCCCGTCTCGAACTCGGGGGCGCCCTGCGGCGCGCGGCATAGCGGGCAACGGTCGTCATGCAGGCCGATCCGGCTGCCGTGATCGACCAGGATCGCGAGCGACGCGGCGAGGCCGTCGCTTTCCTGTTCCCGGTCCAGGCGCGCCTCGGCGGCCTGCAGCTGGCGGCGGGCTTCCTGGACCGCGACCTCGGCTTCGGCCACCGCCACCGCGTCCCGGCCTGCGCTGTCGCCCTGTCGCGCGACCGTGTCGCGCAATGCGGCCACCGCGCGAGCCTCGTCGGCGACCCATCCCATCTCGCCGAGGTTCGACCGGCGCCTGGCCAGCGTCTTCCGAGCTGCCGCGACCCGAGCTCCCAGGTCGGGGCCGGCCCCAGGCGTAAGCTCGTCCAGGGTGGCAAGGACGGCCGCGACGTCCCCGGCCTGCAGGGCGACGTCCCGGATCTGCTCCAAGTCGGTCAGCGCCGCGGTCAGACGTGCGCGCGCCTCCTCATAGGCCTGCGCGACGGCATTGTGTACGGCCTCGGCGGAGGACAGGGCCTCGCGAGCCTTGGCGGCGTAATCCGGACCCTCGATGGCGCCCAGCGCCGCGCGCACGAACTCGAACCGTTGCGTTTCCGTTAGGTCGAGGCTGAGCGCAGCGATCCATTCGTCGCGAATGATGGATGTCCTGCAGACCTGCTGGAGGGCCCGCTCGGGCTTCGCGCCCGGAACGCAGAGCATCGCCTCGATGCGTGCCGCGTCCCGGTCTGCGCCGGTCTCGCGCGAGCGCGTCACCGCGAAGCCGCTCCCGTCATCGGCGCGGAATCCCACGGTGACGAAGTGCGCCTCCGGCTGGCCTTCGCCGCGCCACCAGACGTAGTCGTCGAGGCTTTCCTTCGCCGCCTTGTCGACGAGGTATTTGTCGATTTGGCCGGTGAGGGCGAACTCGACCGCGTCGCACAGCGTGCTCTTCCCGACGCCGTTGCGTCCGCAGATCACGGTGAAGCCAGTGCCGAAATCCACCCGTTGGCGCTCCAGGAAGCCCCGGAAGCCGCACAGTTCGAGGTAGTCGAGCCTCATGGCGCATCCACCAGGATGCGCGCCACCTCGGAAGCGCTCGCCGCGCCCAGGAACGCGGCCACCGCGTCGTCCGGCAGGTCGCTCAACCGCGCCCGCAGACGGGCCCGGTAATCGGCCCCGCCGATCTCGGGTGCGCTGAGAACCGGCAGGAGGGGCAACAACGTTCTTCGCAAATCGGCGACCGTGCGCAAGTCGCCGCGCGCGATCTTTCGGGTCATGGAGAAGTCCTCCTCGATCCGCTCGATCTGCCGCGCGAGGGCCGGTTCGGAGCCGCAAGCCAGGAACAAGGCGTAAACGTTCCAGGCCTTTGTGCCTGCAGAGCGCAACGAGGCCGCATGCCGGCCGAGCGTGGTCTGCTGGATTTGCTGCCAATCGGCGAGCAGGCTCTCGCCGCTCGCGAAGACGTGCAGGAATCCGACGACCGCCGCGTTCTCGAAGCAGACGACCGGCACGCTGCCGCCCGGCCAGGTCCAAGTCTCATAGCCTGCCGACCGGAGGAGCACCTCGGACTGGGTCGCTATGTCCATCACACTTCGAGCTCCCTGCGGGCGGCGGGAAGGTCGAGCCATGCCGCGGAGGCGCTCGGCCGGATTATGTCGCCCGGTCGCCCTTCCCGAACGACGTTCAACGGCAGGCCGACGTCGGTGGCTCCGGCGCAGACCACGATGTCGGCGACCTCGAACGGCGTCTCCCTGAACCGGTCCTGCACCGTCTGGAGCAGCATGCCCGAGCCGTTCACGACCCTGATCCGGCGGCCCGCGAGATCATAGCCGACGGGGGTCTGGCTGGCACCGGCACGCCGCAGCAACAGGTGCGCGTAGCCCAGGACCTCGGACGGCCCCGGGTTCCGCAAGGTCGCCGCGGCGGTGGCCGGCACGCCCTCGGCGTCCCGTCGAAGGTCGTAGAGTTCCTCGCTGCCCAGGTCGGGCGGATCGAGCCAGCCCGCCTCGCACTCCGCCCCGAGCTCGCTCTCCAACGCGGCGCGCCCGGCGTGCAGGACCTTGCGCAGGTACGCCTGGGAGAACGCCCTCCGGAGTTCGTCCAGGACTTCGGCCCCCGAACGCTGAACATGCGTGAACCGGACGTTCTCCGAATTGGCCAGGGTCCAGAGTTCGGGCGCCTTGGCCTGCAGGACGTCCTCGGGCGCCAGGTCGACCAGCGTCACCGACAGCGGCGCGACGCCCGTCAATGCCTCGGCGAGAACGGTGTTGAGATAGGACCAATCCGACCAGAAGCCGACGACGAGCAGGTCGCTCTCGCGGAGGTGGTGGGCCATCCACGTCTTCGTCTTCTCGATGCGCGCGGCGATCACCCGGTCCTCGGTGAGCTGTGAGGCCGTCCAGACCGTGGCGCGCCGCTCGCGGACGGAGCAGCCATGAAACTTGAGCAGGGGCGCGTGCTTGCGGGCCTGGACCTTTGCCTCGTCGCCGTCGAGGGAGGCGAGGAGATCGAACCCGTATTCCTGCGCGCGGCGCTCGATCAGGGTGTCGTAATTCGCCGACACGACACCGGCGGCCAAGCGCGTGATCAGGAAGTCCGCCACCGCGGCGTGCCCGACGTTGGGCGGCCGGACGAAATCCTCCCAGGGCACGAGAGCGTCGATGAAGACCGACCCGAGCATGTCCTCCTTGGCGAAGATCTCCGCCAGGGACTCCAGGTCGCCGCGCAGTTCCTGCGGGCACGCCGGATCGATGCTCATGACATAGCGGTCGTAGCACCTGGCGGCCACGGTCCAGGCCGACGGCAGGGAACTCGGCGGCGCCATCGACAGGCCGGCGCCGCAGAGGAGGACGAGGCGCCCGGCTTCCATGGAGGCGAGCAATCGCGCACGAACCGCCGCGTCCAAACCGCCCCCCTTCGTCCGCCGGATCTTCGCCAAGGCGATAGACCGGAGGCACGCCTAAGGTAAAGCAAGGTGATCCGGCTTCCCGTTGCCCGCCCCTAGGGTTCACCGGTGCGTCGCACCCTGGAAGTCTCGCCGGCATAGGTGCGCGTGGCCGCCGGGGCGATGGGAAGGTTCGAGGCGTCTCATCCCGGGCCAGCATACGAACACGTGCTGGTGCGTCATGCCTGACCTGGAGGCCCGCCAGACCAACGTCGGGAAGATCCGGCTGCGGTTTCCTTACGGCAGCGTGAGTTGCACCGCGTGCGGAGCTTTGGCGGGTAGGCCGTACAACTCGCCCATCCGAGCGACGAACTCGGTCTGACCTCCGTAGCTGGGGTGCCGGACCCGCTCGGCCGCCATACCCAAGTCCGCCAACGCCGCCTCGGCATCCCTCCCGATGGCGACCAGGACCCGGGGCCGCAATTCCGACACCAGCCATTCGAGGAGGTGGCGGGACGCCTGCCGTTCCCGGCGAGTGTGGCAGCGATTGGACAGCGGGTCGCCCGACGCGTGCGGATGGAGCGGGAAGACGTTCCAGAGGAAGATCGGACGTCGCAGGTCCCGGAGAACCTGCCAGATCACCGTCGCCGTGCGCTCGGTCATCGCGGGGCCGCGGGTTGCCCGCGCCAGCGGCAATTGACCGTAGAGGCCGGCATGGGCGGAGAGGTGGGCCTCGTCCGTGAGCGCCAGGCCCGTGCGCCGCCCGCCACGGTACCCGAGGTCGCGCGCGATCCAGATCGAGTCGACGCCTCCGGCGAGGGCCGCCTCCAGCACGAGGCGCAGGTTCTCACGCCGGACCTGGGGCGCACCGACGCCGTCGTGGTCCGGGCAGGCCTCGGCGTAGGGGTTGAAGGTGTCGATGAAGCGAAGCGCCGCGAGGGCCTCGATGAAGGCGCCAGGTGTCATGTCGGCAGGTCCTCGACCAGCATCTTCCGCCCGACCAGATCGAGCCGAAGGCGCCCGCGGCGCTTCTCCCGCAAGAAACGAAACGCTTCGTTACCGGCGAGGATGGCCTCTTCCCAAAGCCAGAGCGGGCAGGCCTCGACCTCGTAGCCGCGCACGAATTGCCTCACCGATTTCAGGAAGGCGAAGCTCAGGTCGCCCGGGCGCTGTCCTTCGAAGAAGCCGAGCTGCTTCGCCTCACCGAAGACGAACGTCGCCACGCCCTCCTCGATCAGGATCGCGCGCGCTCCGTCCTGCCCCTCGTCGACGCGGGCCTCGCTTTTCCTCTTCAGGCGGAACAGCGCGCGCGTCACCGGCGACCAGCCGAGGACGGCGGCGTAGGCATAGTGGAAGGCGTCGTGGAACCGGTAATCGTCCGGCTTCATGATGTTGTCGGTCAGGCGGTCGCCGATGAAGATGCCGTTGCATCGCTGCACGACGTACCGCCTGTCGTTCCCGCCGGTGCGCTCGAAGATGTCGATGGTCAACGCGCGGGGCAGGCGCTCTTCGTCCGGGAACGCCTCGTCGAACAGCGGCGGGGCGACGCGCGTCGCCGGCCAACGGTCCTCGGCCTTCGCGAGGTTGCGCATGGCGGCCTGCTCCAGGGTGACGCCGGCCTCGTTCGCGGCCGCGACGAGAAGGCCGAACACTGCGGAGAGACGCTCCAGGAGGTCCGGGCTTCCCGCGAGGTCGCCCCGCGCCCCCAGCGCGGCCAGCCGGCCGACGGCCCCGGCCAGCTGTAGCAGGGTGTGCTCGAAGGCGACGGTCGGGACGTGCAAAGGCAAGGCACGCTGCGGCTGCAGGTCCGCGAAGGTCGGCTCGGGTCCCCCGGCGAGGTCCCGGCCGGCGAGATCCCCCAAGCGCAGCCCGGCGTGATCGGCGATCACCGCCAGGTACCAGAGCGCGTCGCCCATCTCCTCGACGACGCTCGCCTCGTAGCCGAGATAGGACCGCGCGTCGCGCTGCTTCTTCTTGGTCTCGCTCAGCAGGCTGCCCGTCTCGCCGAAGAGGCCGAGCACGGCCAGGTCGAGGCCGGTGCCCTTCCCTCGCGTCCGGTCCGTCCGGACCGCCCCGGCTTGATAACCGTTCAGGCTAAGCGGCACCGTATCCATGTCCCCTCCCCGCTCCCGGTTGGCCTATCCTCAGGTTGCCATCGTCGGACCTTTCCGGCGCTCAGTCCAGGGTTGCCTGTACCCACACACGCTCCGGACGCACCCTTGCCATACCGACCGCGGCTGACCACCTAAGCTTTACTGAGCCAGGCTCCCGGGCGGAATGCGCGACGGAAGGACCTGGGCACCGGGGAGAAGCCGCACATGCCGAAGGTTTGCGTGCTCGGTCCTGTCGACGACGAGGAACGCACGGCCCTGCTCAAGCTCTTGGCCGAGGCGGGCTGCGAGGTCGTGGACGAGGAGGTCGCCGCCGTCGAGCCCGACGAAGGGGACGACGACGAGGAGGAAGACGGCGAGCACGTCGAGGATCCCGTTGCACCGGAAGACGACGAGCCCGCGCCCGCGGATGACGAGGCCCCGGCCGGTCACGCCGAGACGCCGGACGAGGACTTGGGGGTGATTGTGCTGTCTCCCGATTGCCTCGCGGACGAGGAGCTGGGGCGCGTGATGCAGCGGGCCGCCGCCCAGGGTCGTCGCGTGATCGGGATCTGGCCTCCTGGAACCCAGGACGAAACGCTGCCGCGCGCGTTCGAGGATTACGGCGGGGATACCGTTCCCTGGGATGCGGGCAGCCTGCGGGGCGCCCTACCGCGGAGGAACGCGAAGCCCGAGTGGTTGAAGCCCGACGCCCAGCCGCGGGCGGAGCGCCAGACCAAGCGGAACAAGTGCTGAGGCCGGCGTGCGCGTCCACTCCTACGTGATCGACCACGACCTCGGGTTCGCGCCCAATCCGTTTCACCGGGTGTGCACGCTGAGCGCGTGCAAACCGCTGATCCGGCAGCACGCGAGCGTCGGGGACTTCGTGGTCGGGACCGGCTCGATCCCGAACGGGATCAAGGACCGTGTCGTCTACTGGATGCGGGTCGACGAGATCCTCACCTTCGACCGGTACTGGGACGACGCTCGCTTCGGCGCCAAGCGACCCGTGATGTCCGGCAGCCGCATGCAGATCTACGGCGACAACATCTATCGCCGCTTGGCCGACGGCACCTTCGTCCAGGCCGATTCCTTCCATAGCGAGCCGGGGGGCGTCACCAGCCTGCCGAACCTGGTGCGCGACACCGGTCGGACGGACCGGGTGCTTCTCGGGCGCGAATACGCTTACTGGGGCGGGTCGGGCCCGCTGGTCCCCCAGGAACTGCGCGATCTCGTGCACAGCACGCAGGGCCATCGAAACCAGTTCACGCCCGAGCGGGTGAGCGCCTTCGTGACATGGCTCCGCGGCATGCCGGGCCGCGGCTTCCTGGGTCGGCCGGCGAACTGGCCAGCCTGAGAGCCGAGCGCCCCGGCGGCCCCACCGCCGGCGAGGACGGCCGGCGAACCCGGCCACGAGGCCATGGGCGTGACCCGCGGCGAGGTGGCCTCACCCCGGTCCTTCGGCGACATCGACGCCGCGCGCCGGCTGCCCCCGACGGGCGGCTCGGAAGGCGCGGCGCCTGCCGGAATGAGCCTGGCTCAGAAGCCTCTACCGCCGAGTTGTCCCGTGCGATGCCCAGGGGCTTTCGAGTAGGGGCGACGGGCGGCGACCTTTCATCCGAGCCGGTCGGAAGCCCGGGCGGACAGCCGCTCGTGGCCCCCGATCTGGCCTCGATCCGTCGAGCCACGGTGGCGGCACGCGATCAGAGACAGGGCGTTCCCAAAGGCGATGAATGACGGCGGCACGCATCGGGTTACGCCGCCCCGCCGCTTGGGCGCCATCTCATTCGGTCCGGGCAGCCTCGGTGATGCCGATCCATGCGCGCGGCTGCGCAGGACACACTCTCATGAAAGCTTGTCCCGTTTTCGGCTCCGCGACAGCGCCGCTCTCAACACAGCTTGTCCCGATTTGCCCGGGACCTTGTCGCGCCGCGATGCGGACGCCCTGATCCGACCGCTCACGAGGTCGTCCGGCTAAGGTGTTGGTGTGTCGGTCCACGCCACGACATGGCCTCGTGGAGCGGACGGGAAGGACGCCTTGGCCTTGCCGAACCGGACGTAAAGCGCCGGAAGGACCAGCAGCGTCAGGACGGTCGCGCTGGCCAAGCCGCCGATGACGACGGTCGCCAGCGGCCGCTGCACCTCCGCACCCGTGCCCGTCGCCAGGGCCATCGGCACGAAGCCCAGGGCGGCGACCAAGGCCGTCATCGCCACCGGCCGCAGCCGGGTCAGGGCGCCCTCGCGGACGGCATCCGGAATCGCCGTTCCCTCCTCCACGAGCGCGCGGATGTGGTTCAGCAGCACCAAGCCGTTCAGAACCGCGACGCCCGAGAGCGCGATGAACCCGACCGCTGCCGAGACCGAGAAGGGCATCTCGCGCAGCCACAGGGCCGCCACGCCGCCGGTCAGGGCCATCGGTACGGCGCTGAACACGATCAGCGCGTCACGCCCGGACCCGAGCGCCCCGAGGAGCAGGATGAAGATCAGCGCGAAGCAGGCCGGCACGACCACCGTCAGGCGCTGGCGAGCGGCCGTCAGGTTCTCGAACTGCCCGCCCCACTTCACCTCGTAACCGGGCGGCAGCCGCACCTCGGCGGCGATGCGCGCCTGCGCTTCGGCCACCAGCGAGCCGATGTCGCGCCCGCGCACGTTTGCGGTGACCACGACGCGGCGGCGGCCGTTCTCGCGGCTCACCTGGTTCGGCCCCTCGCCGAAGGCGAACGAGGCGAGCTGCCGCAGCGGCACGCTCATCCCGCCGGCCGGCGCGGGAGCGGCCGGGACCCCGGTGCCCGACCGCGCGGGCGCGGCCTGCGGGGGCGGTAGCGGCACCGGCAGGTTCCTCAGCGCCTCGACGTCGCCCCGGACGTCGTCGGCCAACCGGACCACGATGGCGAAGCGGCGGTCGCCCTCGAACACCAGCCCGGCGTCCTTGCCGCCGACCGCCGTGCCGATGACGTCCTGCACGTCCGCCATGCTCAAGCCGCGCCGGGCGATCTCGCGCCGGTCGACCTTGATCTCCAGGAAAGGCAGCCCGACCGCCTCCTCGACCTTTACGTCGGCGGCGCCCTCCAGGCTGCGCAGGATGCCGGCGATCTTGCGGGCGCCCTCGACCATCGGGCCGAACTCCTCGCCGAACACCTTCACCGCGAGGTCGTCGCGAACGCCCGCGATCAGCTCGTTGAAGCGCATCTGGATGGGCTGCGAGAACCCGAGCAGCGTGCCAGGGATCAGCTTCGCCTCGGCGTCCATGCGGGCGATCAACGATTCCTTCGCCTCGGACGGGTCCGGCCACTCCGCTTGGGGCCTCAGGATCAGGTAGGTGTCACAGGCGTTCGGCGGCATCGGGTCGGCGGCGATGTCGGGCGTGCCGCAGCGCGAGTAGACGAAGGCCACCTCCGGGAACTTGCTCATGGCGTCCTCGACGCCGAGCTGCATGGCCTGCGACTGCGAGATGGCCGTCGAGGGGATGCGCCGCGCCTCCATGACGATGTTCTTCTCGTCGAGCGTCGGGGTGAACTCCTGGCCGAGCCGCGTCGCCAGGGCCCCGGCCAGCCCGAGGACGACCACCGCGCCGCCTATGAAAGCCAAGGGCGTCCGAACCGCCCCGCCCAGCACCGGTCGATAGGCCGCCTTCAGTCCTCGGATCAGCAGGTTGTCGCCCTCGCCGACCCGCCCGGTGATGAAGGTCGCGACCATCGCCGGGACGAAGGTCAGGGACAGCACGAAGGCCGCCACGAGCGCGATCAGCACCGTCAGCGCCATGGGTGCGAAGGTCTTGCCCTCCACGCCGGTGAAGGTCAGCAGCGGCACGTAGACCAGGATGATGATGGCCTGCCCGTAGACGCTCGGCTTGATCATCTCCTCGGCCGAGACGCGCACGGTCTCCAGCCGCTCGTCCAGGCTCAGCTTCCGTCCCAGCGCGTGCTGCCGCTCCGCCAGGTGCCGCAGGCTGTTCTCGGCGATGATGACCGCGCCGTCGACGATGAGCCCGAAGTCGAGCGCGCCGAGGCTCATCAGGTTGGCGCTGATGCGGCCCGCCAGCATGCCGGTGGCCGTCAGCATCATGGCGATCGGGATGACCAGGGCCGTGATGATTGCCGCCCGGATGTTGCCGAGCGCCAGGAACAGCACCGCGACGACCAGCAGCGCCCCCTCGGCCAAGTTCCTCGACACCGTCCGGACCGTGGCGTCGACGAGGTCGGTCCGGCTGAGCAGCGTCCGGGCCTGGATGCCCGGCGGGAGAAGCTTGTTGATCTCCTTGATCTTGGCGTCCGCGGCCGCCGAGACGGTTCGGCTGTTCTCGCCGATGAGCATGAGGGCGGTGCCCAGCACGACCTCGCGGCCGTTCTCGCTGGCCGAGCCGGTCCGGAGCTCGCGGCCGATCCCGACCTCGGCGACGTCCCTCACCAGGATCGGTATCCCGGCCCGGGTCGCCACGACGACGTCGCGGATCTGGTCGACGTTCTCGATCAGCCCTCTGGCCCGGACGACATAGCCCTCGCCGTTGCGCTCGACGTAGTTGGCGCCCCGGGTCACGTTGTTGGCTCCGATGGCCCGGGTCAGGTCGGCGAAGCCCAGGCCATAGCCGACGAGCTTCATCGGGTCGGGCTGGACTTGGTACTCCTTCACGAAGCCGCCGATGGCGTCGGCACCGGCCACGCCCGGCACGCTCTTCATCTGTGGCCGGATGATCCAATCCTGGACCGTGCGCAGGTAGACCGTGCGCTCGAAGTCGGACCTCAGCCGCTCGCCCTCGGGCGTCAGGTAGCTGCCGTCCGACTGCCAGCCCGGCAGGCCATCGCGGACCGGGGCGCCGTCGCCGGCGGCCTGGTACTCGACCGCCCACCAGTAAATCTCGCCGAGGCCGGTCGAGATCGGCCCGAGCCTGACCTCGGCCCCGGGTGGCAGGGTGTTGCGCACCTCGCCCAGGCGCTCGTTCACCTGTTGCCTGGCGAAGTAGACGTCGACCTTGTCGCTGAAGACGGCCGTGAGCTGGGCGAACCCGTTGCGCGAGAAGCTTCGCATGCTCTCCAGGCTCGGCGTGCCGGCGAGCGCGCGCTCGATCAGCACCGTGACCTGCTTCTCGATCTCGACCGGCGTCAGAGCCGGCGCGATGACGTTGATCTGGACCTGGTTGTTCGTGACGTCCGGGACCGCGTCGATGGGCAGCCGCGCAAGCGACCAGGCCCCGAAAGCGGCCGCGATGAGCGTCACCAGAATGACCGCGTAGCGGTTGGCGACGGAGAAGGCGAGGATCGGGCGGATCACGGTTCAGTCCTCCGCCGCGGCCTTGCCGAGCTCGGACTTCAGCGTGAAGGTGTTGGCCACCGCCACGGCCTCGCCGGGCTCCAGCCCCTCCGTCACCTCCACGGCGGCGTCGTCCGACCGCCCGAGCTTCACCGGCCTAGCCTCGAAGCCCGCGGCCACCCGCACGAAGACGTTCGGTCTGCCCTCCAAGGTCTGGATGGCCGAGGCCGGGATGAGCACCCGCACCGGCTTGTCGGAGATCACGATCTCGGCACCCACGAAAGACCCGGGCCGCCAGGTCTCGTCCGGGTTGGCCAGTTCCGCGACGACCCGCGCCGCGCGCGTGGCCTGGTCGAGGACGGGCACGATGATGACGATGCGACCGCGCGCGGCCTCGCCGGTCGCCTCGGCCCGCACGGCCACCGTCTGGCCCTCGCGGACCAGCGGCAGGTCGCCGGGGCTCACCGCGAGATCGACCCAGACCGTTGACAGGTCGACGACGCTGTAGAGCTCGGTCTCCAGGTTGTCCCGGCCGACGGCCGCCCCGAGGTCGACGCGCCGCTCCACGACCTTGCCACCGAGCGGCGAGCGGATCTCCTGGCGCTCGAACTGCGCCTCCGGCTGGTTCGGCAACGCCTGGATCTCGGCTTGGCTGAGGCCGAGGAAGGTCAGCTTGCGGCGGGCCGCGTCCTCCTTGACCTTCAGGTCCTGGTAGCTCGCCTGCGAGCGCAGGTACTGCTGCTCGGATGAGATGCGCCTGTCCCAGAGCTCCTTGTCGCGCTCGTAGAGCGTCTTCTGCAGGGCGGCCGACACGCGTGCCGCCAAGTATTCTCCCTTGGCGTCGGCGATCTCGCGGCTGTCGAGGAGCGCCACGACCTCGCCCTTGGCGACCTTGTCGCCGAGCCCCTTGCGCAGCTCCACCACCGTGCCGGTGGTCTTCACCGCGATGCGGGCGGTCAGGTTGGCGTTCGGGACGATGGTGCCCGGCACGTGCAGGTGGCGCGAGAGGTTCCCGCCACCGACCCCGTCCGTGCGGATGCCGGCTTTGCCGACTTGGTCGTCCGTCAGCTTGACGAGGCCGGATCTCTCCGGCTCCGGACCGGCCGCCGCGTGCGGTTCGGGCTTGGCGGGCGCGGCGGCCCCCCTGGCGCCCGCCAGCATGGTGCGGACCGCATCGGGAGCGCCGGGCCACCAGGTCGCGATCAGGACGCCGCCGGCGAGGGCCAGCAGAACGGGGATGAGAAGTCTGGACATGTCGGTGCCATGGACGGGCGGCCGCACTCGCACGGCGCCGTCGTTCGAGGATGGGAAGAGGCGGAAAGCCTCAGGTCCTCGGAGGCTCGAACGGTCCCTGCGCCCCGCCCCCGGCTCGAAAGACGTCGTCCAGGCAAGCGAACGACCGCGCCGCCGACGTGGTCACGCTCGCGGGAGCCTTGGCGGCGACGGGCATCACGCCCTGCGCGTGCGATTGCGCGTGGTGGACCAGGTCATCGGCATCCTGGTGGGCCTTGGCGTGGTCCTGTCCCGCCACCGGCGGCATGGCGATCGCGACGGGACCGGAGGCCGCGTGCCGGGCCTCGGCGAGCAACGGCATCACCGTCACGGCCGCCAGGAGCAACGCGACGGCCACCGTCATGAGACGCCGTCCGAATGACACCCGACACCCTCTTCCCGGCGAGCGCCGTCCATCCCGGCGCGTCGAACACCCTTCCCTTATCCCCTCCGGGGGGATAGCATGTCAACATGAATCACGTGCACGCCTCCCACCCGGAGATCATCAAGCGGCTGAGGCGCGCCCACGGCCATCTCGCCGGCGTCATCGCGATGATCGAGGAGGGCCGCCCCTGCGTGGACCTCGCCCAGCAGTTGCAGGCGGTCGAGAGCGCCATCGCCAACGCGAAGCGCACGCTGATCGAGGACCACATGGAGCACTGCATCGGCGACGGCGTCGCGGACGGCGGCAAGTCCGCCAAGGCGGCGCTGGCCGAGTTCAAGGCGCTGGCCAAGTACCTGTGAAGGCCCCGATGCTGAGCGTCCTCGCGAACCGCACCTACCGGCACCTGTTCGCCGCGCAGGTCATCGCCCTGATCGGCACCGGCCTGCTGACGGTGGCCCTCGGCCTGCTCGCCTACCGGTTGGCCGGGGCAGAGGCCGGGGCGGTGCTGGGCACGGCGCTCGCCATCAAGATGGTGGCCTACGTGCTGGTGGCGCCCATCGCGAACGCCTTCACCGGGCAGTTGCCCCGCCGCGCTTTCCTGGTTGCGACCGACCTCGTCCGGGCCGGCGTCGCCCTGATCCTGCCCTTCGTCGACCAGGTCTGGCAGGTCTACCTACTGGTGTTCGTGCTGCAAGCCTGCTCGGCGGCCTTCACGCCGACCTTCCAGGCGACCATCCCGGACATCCTCCCGGACGAGCGTGACTACACCCGGGCGCTGTCGCTCTCGCGCCTCGCCTACGACCTGGAGAACCTGCTCAGTCCGACACTGGCCGCCTTGCTGCTGACGGTCATCGACTTCCACTGGCTGTTCGGCGGCACGGTCGTCGGATTCCTGTGTTCGGCCGCCCTGGTCGTCTCGGTGGCGCTCCCGTCCCCGACGCCGCCCGAGCGCCAAGCGGGGGTGTACGAGCGCACCACGCGGGGGCTGCGGATCTACCTCGCCACGCCGCGGCTGCGCGGGCTTCTCGCCCTGAACCTCGCGGTGGCGGCGGCCGGCTCCATGGTCATCGTCAACACGGTGGTGATCGTGCAGGCCCTCCTGCAACGGCCCCAGAACGACGTCGCGGTGGCGCTCGGGCTGTTCGGGGGCGGCTCGATGCTGGCGGCCCTGCTGCTGCCGCGGGTGCTCGACCGGCTGCCCGACCGCACGGTCATGCTCCCGGCGGCGGCGTTCCTCGGCGTCGTGCTGCTCGGCTTTGCCGCCACGACCTGGGGCGGCGTCATCGGCTGGCCTATGCTGCTGGCCGCCTGGCTGGCGCTCGGGATCGGCTACTCCGCCGCGCAGACCCCGACCGGACGGCTGCTCCGGCGCTCCGCGACGCCCGGCGACCGCCCGGCCGTGTTCGCGGCCCAGTTCGCGCTCTCGCACGTCGCCTGGCTCTTGACCTATCCACTTGCCGGTTGGCT
Source organism: Methylobacterium sp. CM6257 (assembly GCF_054611515.1). Classification (NCBI taxonomy): domain Bacteria; kingdom Pseudomonadati; phylum Pseudomonadota; class Alphaproteobacteria; order Hyphomicrobiales; family Methylobacteriaceae; genus Methylobacterium; species Methylobacterium sp. CM6257. The sequence goes on along the minus strand of NZ_CM137735.1, from coordinate 1,426,858 downwards.
CGGCGCGAAGGCGGGCATGCCGGTCACGCTGGCGGTGCTGGGCGCGCTGACCTTGGTCGCCATCGCCGCGGCGGCGGCGCTCTGGCCGGCCTCGGACCCGGACGTCGTCGAGCACGCGCACCCCGACCTCGAATCTGGCCATCCGCACCTGGAAGGCGTCGGGACGCGCCGGCATGCCCACGCCTTCGTCATCGACGACCTGCACCAACGCTGGCCCGCGGCCCGGCCGGGTTGAACCGAGCCGGATGTTCGTCGGGCGCTTCGGTCACGAGGCCGTGGATGCCACGCGCCGCGGCTTCGATCGAATGGCGAAGGTGCGGGGCGATGCGCCGCCGGAACCCCGCCATGCGGGTCTTCGCGGTGGCAGCCCGGTAAGTCCGTCGGCTTGACCCACGCGTCCTGAGGCTCAACCGGTTCGCTCCGAGCGGGCAGCCGCGTCCATCTCGCCTAAATCCGCCGATGCACCGGCGCCTCGACGGCTGTGGGCTTTCGCGGCGAGGACCGGCGGGGCGACCAAGCCCGCCGGGACCGCGCTTACGATGGGCTGACCGATGGGACGATCCCGACCGCGTGCGCCGCGGGGTCGGGATGGATGCCCTGCCAGCCAAGCCAGCCGGTGTAGAGGCCGACGAGCACGATCAGGGCTGCCGAGGCGTAGGGCGCCCGACGGGCGAAGGCACCGAACCCGGACCACCGCGACGCGACGTGCTTGACGCTGAGGGCGGCCAGCACCCCGGCCGAGACCATCGTGACCGCGAGGCCGATGCTGAAGCAGACGACCAGCGCGAAGCCGAGGCTGAACTGCTTGAGCTGGATGCACAGGAGCAGGACGGTGATGGCGGCCGGGCACGGGATCAGGCCGCCGGTCAGCCCGAACAGCACGATCTGTCCAGTCGTCACCTGACGCCCGGCGAAGCGTCGCCGGATGTCCTCCGCATGCGCCCGGGCATGGGCGTCGTCCTCGTCGCCCAGGTTCATGTGACCGTGGTCGTGATCCTGCTCCTCGAACGCGACCTCGTGAGTTTCCGCACCCTCGGACCCGTCAAGGCGCAGTCGCGCCGTGAAGGCGTGCGGCTCGGGGATCTCCTCCAGGCTCTCCAGGAAGTCGCCCCCATCGGCGAAGGCGAACGTCTGCCGCCCGCCGTCCGGACGGACCGTCTCGACGGTGACCGCACCCGGCGCGGGCAGCGGACCCGTCCCGGCCCGGAGGCGCCAGCGCGGCGGCACGCCGTCCTCGTACACCTCCAGCGTCAACCGGCTGTCGCCGGTCACGACGTGCCGGTGCTCGCCATGGTGATGATGGTGACCGTGGTGCTGCTCGCGCCAGGTCCGCCACGCCATCCAGAGCGCGATGCCGACGATGAGCACCGCCGACGCCAGCTGGAAATACGGCTCGGCCGTCTCGCCTCCCCATTCCTGGCCGAGATACTGTCCGCCCAGCGCGATCACCCAGACGACCGCGGTGTGCGAGAGCGTCGCCGCCAGCCCGAGCAGGACCGCCTGCGTGACCGTGCCCCGGACCGCGATGATGAAGGCGGCCATCATCGTCTTCGAATGGCCGGGCTCCAGGCCGTGCAGGGCGCCGAGCAGGATCGCGCTCGGCACGAACAGCCAGGCATGCGCGGTCCCCTGCTGCAGCAGGTCGGCGAACGGGGTCATGGGGCGGCTCTCGTCATTTGAGGTAGGTCCGCACCACCTCGATCAGCTCGGCGGCGCCCCGGGCGCGCTCGGCGTCCGGCTCGGCGTCCGGGTTCACGACGTGGTGGCGGATGTGGTCTTCCATCAGCTCGGCGGTCAGGCCGTTGATGGCCCCGCGCATCGAGGCGACCAGCATCAGGACGTCGCTGCAGCCGAGCTCGGCTTCCAGGGCCCGCTCGACGGCTTCCGCCTGTCCTTTGATCCGGCGCACCCGCGCCAGCAGCTTGGTCCTGTCCTTGATCGTGTGAGCCATGAATGGCGTCCTCGTACTCGCAATATATAGGGGGGTACCCTATCTGTGTCCAGCGACCGATGCGTCGCGTGGCGGGGAGGCCCTAGCATGAGGAAGGACGACCCATGCATCGGGGTTTGCCAGTGGGATGGGCGGACCGGCTGGTGCCTCGGTTGCGGCCGCACGGTCCCGGAAATACGCGCGTGGCGGAAGATGACGCCTTACAGGAAGGCCGCCCTCGCTCGCGAACTGCCGCGGCGCGTTCAGCAGGTCGCCGTCGCGCAGGTCGAAGTCGAGCCCGGCAGGACCCCGAGCCGCTCCTAGATCGCAGGATCCGCAGGGCGGAACGGCGGCCCCGGTCAGATCGTCCCCGACATGGGTTTCGTCCAGCCGGACGCCCCGTCAAGCCACGCCGGTGTAGCCGAGCCGGAATCGAAAGGCGTCGTGACCGGTGACCGTCACCGCCGCGATTGCGTCCGGCACGTCGGGCGGCATGCGTCGGACGATGCGCTCCATCCCACAGCAGCAAGCCCGGCGGACGAGGACGGCGAGCCCCGATCCGTTTCCGGCGGTCGCGGTCGCCGTCTTATTGCGCCGGGACACGCCGGGCCAGACCACGAGGCTCACCAGCCCCGCCGCTGCCGATGCCCGAGGCGCGAACCGAGCCCGCCGGCGTCGATGGGCAGGTGCAAGCCTGACCGCGAGGGTGGACGTCGGCACCGTCTCGGCCTTGCAGGCCGGCGGTGACCTCATAAGCGCGTTGGAGGCCGAACCCGAGCGGCGGCAGGACGGAGATCCAATCCAGCCAATGCCGGGCGATCCGGCAGGTCGCCGCCTGCAGCGCCGCCAGCACCGCGACGCCGGTCGCACCGAGGACGGATCCGAGCGCGAGGCCGCGCCAGCCGAACCGATGGGCCGCCGCGATCACGGTCGCGGCGATGATCCAATCTGTTCACGTCCCCTGGAAGGCGACGGGGTCCCCGAACCAAGACGGCGTAACATCCTTCCTCGGTCGACGCCCCGCGCAGATCCTCATCGCCCCGCTCATGGCTTTGCGCCGACGGCGCTCGCGCGGAACGGCGGTCCCGGCGTGCTCCTAGGGTCGCGGCGCGTGGGTCTTGGCGATGCGGCGCCGAAGGTCCGTCGGGACATCCATCCGGCGCCATACCGTCGTGGTCTTTCGGCATGTGATCGCGAAAGCTGGCCTGACGCCGGCCCGATCCAAGGCTTCCCGCACCCACCGCGCGCCGGATCCCATCTCCCTGGCGAGCGCACCCGTGGTGGCGTACTCGGCCTCGTAAGCCGCGAGCGCATCGTCCCGCACGAGGATCTCCCCGCACGGCATCGCTGTCCCCGCCATGAGGCCCGCCCGGACGATCAGGCCGACGCTGTCCGTCGGGACCGTGAGCCGCCGGCCGACCTCTTCGAGGGTGAGACCCCCACCTTCGCGCGAACGCCGCGCGACCCTGATGTCCTCCGGGTTGACCAGGAAGCCCGCGAGGCCGGGTACGTCCCGCAGGACCGCCCTGACCCGAAGCTGGCCGGCCAGGATCATGTCGCAGGTGCCGCGCACGCCGTCGACCTTGCCGTGCTGGCTGGCTCGCGCGAGCGGAAGGAGGCCGGCGGGCGTGGCCCCGACGGTCGGCGCCGAGCCACGGATCCGGGATAGCACGGCGGCCACGGCATCCCGGTCGAAGACGTCGGCCTTGATGCCGGCGCGCGCGTGGATCTCGGCGGGTGGGACGATTCGCGCCGCGACCAACATCCGCGTCTGGCGCTTCGCCAGCCCGAGCGCCGCCGGCAGATCCTCCGCGCGGAGCGCGCGGTCGAGGATCGCCCGGATCTGGGCGGCGGTCTCGCGGGCGATGCCGATGGGCGTACCCCTCCTCGTCCGTTGCGGCCAGGCGCCCAGGGCCTTGACGTAGCCGGCGATGAACTCCGGCCTTCGGCCGCATTCCGCGGCGATGTCGGCGAGGCTGACCAACGGGACGTCGGCATGCCGGATCACCACCGAGGTCTTGTGAACCGGGCCCCGACCGGCGTGATGCGCGTATAGGGCCGCCCGAACCGCATCCCCGCTCGCTCCCGCCGGCAGCCGCTTCGCCCAGAGATACAGGTAGCCATAGACCTGTTCGGCCCCCCAGGCGCCGAGGCCGACATGGTCGGCTCGGGCCATCCCGTCGAGCAGGGCGTCGAAGGCGTGCGGCCAGTCCCGGGCGGTGGCGAGACCGGCCGAGAACACCTCCGGATGGCGCTCCGCCGGAAACTTCGAGAGGGCCCCGTCGGCGCCCCCGAGCAGGGCGACGCCGAACCGCTCCATGGCGTCGCAGGCCTCGGCGAGCGTCAGGCCGTCGAGGAGGGGCACGCTGGTCCGGGCCATGCCGCCGAGGCGGCCGACCACGTAGGCGTCCGCCAGCGTCGTCGCGGGCGGGACCCTGGCGCCGTCGCAGGCGAGAAGGGAATGGCCGTTCCTGCAACGGGTCAGCGAGCCGGCTTCCCAGGTGACGCCCGTCCGGCAAATCGGGCAGGACGCCTCCAGGCGGACATGATGGAGGGGACAGGTGCCGACGGCGGCCACGTCCCACCAGAAGCGCCGGTGGATGTTCCAGTGCGCGTGTCGTCCCGACGGCGTCCTGCGAAGGTCGTCCTGCCAACAGCAGGGGCACCACCGCCGCACGTTCGTCGTCCAATCGTCCCGGTGGACCACCTCGTCCGCGATCACGACCTTTTTCTTGGTGATCTCGGTGGGCGTCCAACCCCGGAACGCGTCCTCGCCACGGCCGAGCCGATCCGCGAGGGGGCCGGCGGCGCGGCCCTGCAGGATGTCGCTCATGGAATGGCCCGCGGTCCTGAGGCGTTCGCGGCTCCACGGCTCGCCGTTGACGTCGAAGGCGCGCAGCAGGTGGGCCGCGGCGGATTCCCCGTCGATGACGGGCGGGATGATGGTCAGCCGCATCGGTTTCCCCCTACGCGTCGTCGGCTTGCGTCTCGACCCCGGCCTCGGCGGTCCCCGTCAGGCGCGTGAGCCTCTCGAACTCGATCTCCTTCATCTTCGGCAGGGTCGAGATGTCGACCACCAGGAACGGGTTCCTGCGCGGACCGAGCTCGAAGATCTCCTCGAAGACGAAGCCGAGGTGGTCGACCTGCCCGATGCTCGGCTTGCCCGACTGGATGGCGCGGAAGGCCGCCTTCTTGACGAGGTGCATCATGCGACCGGTGTAGCCGTTCGAAGCCTTGAGCATGCGCTGAACCATGTCGTGCTCCGACAGGCCGCACGCGGCCGGGAAGCCGAGCCTTGCCTCGACCAGCGACAGGAATTTCGTGGCCTTCTTCACGCAGGCTTCCGAGTGACCCAGCGGCTTGATCGGCTTGAAGACGCAGCGCCGGAGGAGCTGGAAATCCTCCTTCAGCACCTTCTTGAGCCAGGGCATGCCCGAGAGCACGAGGGAGACGGGGCGCAACTCCGCACCGGGCGGCCGAAGCGGATCGTCCGGATCCGGGATGACGAGGTTCTTCAGCGTCTCGACCAGGGTGCGCCGCTCGTCACCGGTGCGTCCGCGGAAGGCATGGTGGAATTCGTCGATCATGATGATGGAGACGAGTTGGGCGTGCATCTGGTGGCGCACCCGGGTCCAGATATCGTGCTCCTTCAGGTTGGCGCTGAGCTCCTTCTCCGTCATGGCGAGGTACAGCGCGAGACCCAGCGTCTTCAGCGTGCAGGGGCTCGGCGCCTTGATGTAGACCAGCGGCCGCACGGGGCCGAACTCGTCGCGGAACGGCACGAGCGCCGGGCGGAGCTGCAACCGGGCGAGCAGATGCGACTTCCCGGCCCCGGAAGCGGCCGGGATGACGAGGCACTGACCCTCGACATCGTCGCCGAGGTCCTTGAGCATCTCGTCGAAGCGCGCGACGGTCTTGATCACGACGTCGGTGTTGACGTGGATGGTGTCGACGCGTCGCTTCCAGGCCCGCCGTTCGAGGTCCTGCGGGCTCAAGCGGATCGCGAACCGCTCACGGCGGACCGGGGCGGCCTGGGGGCCGGGAAGGATGGTGACGTCGGGGCGGAAGATCTCCCCGTCCTGGCTTTGCGGCATGCGATGGCCCTCACTCGGCAGTCCAGTTGTCAGGATCGTCGGGGTCGAACTCGGCGCCGACATCCGCCGTCACGCTCCGCGGATCGGCCTCGGCGGCGACGGGCCTCGGACCGGCCGGTCGGGCCGCCGGCGCGGCGTCCTGCGGGGCTTCCTGCGGGGCGCTGGCCGGGCGCGGGGCGGTCTTGCGGCCACCCTGCCCGACCCGGGGCGCGGGTGCCGCGTCGGCCGCGGCCGGCGGCGCGGCCTTCCGCGGGCGTCGGGTCCGCAGCCGCTCTTCCTCGTGGGCGCCCTCGTCCGCGACGTCCCAGGCGACCTCGAACATCGGGTCGTCGGCGTGGTCGCGGAACCAGTCGACGTCGGCGCTCGCCAGGCGCTTCGGCTTGACGCCGGCCTTGCGGCATTCGGCGCGCAGCAGCTCCATCGCGCGGACGAGCGTCGCGCGAGCGACGCGCTGGCCTTCCTGCGTCATCCGACGCGCCGTGCGGACCACGTCTCGCCACTCCGCCAGAGACGTCCCGTCGGCCAACCCGTCCTCGCAGGGGACCTTGATCCAACCGGCCTCCTCGTCCACCAGGACGAGGAGGTGGCCGAGATCGGACGCTTCGGCCTTGACGAGGAATTCGTCGCCGAAGTGGAAGCCCTTCCTGCGACGGACGCCCTTCAGTTCGTCGGACTGGTAGGTGAGGCCGAGGAAGGTGATCCCGTTCCGCTGGATGGTCCGCGGGACCACCAGGGCGATGAGCGGGTCGAGGTCGTCGGCCGACGGCGGCAGGCGCGTGCCATAGCCCGCCAGGTCCTGCCAGCGCAGCAGGGGCGTTCGTCCGAGCAGCCCGCCATGCTTGCGGTTGTGGTAGATGTCGACGACCCAGATGGTGAAGAACTCGACGAGTTGGGCCAGGGTCAGGGCGGCCTGCCCGACGCTGTCGTAGTCGCCGCGCTCGCGCACGTCGCGGAAGGTCCGTCCGGGAAGGTAGGCGCAGAAGTCGCGCGCGATAGTGCCGAGGGCGCGCTCGACCTTGCCCTTCAGGTGGGGCTTGCGCCGGGGCATGTAGCGGAGCTCAAACCGCAGCTGCCCGGCGGCCGCCTTCATCGACCGGGAGTGGAATTCCTTCCCGTTATCGAGCTTGACCACTTCCGGCACGCCGAACACGGGCCACGCCGTGTCGACCCGGATGCCGGTCAGGTCCTTCGGCAGCACCGCCATGCGCAGGCAGTGCATCACCGAAGTCCAGGAGGGACGCTCGTCACTGAGGTGGAATCCCACGATCATGCGGGTCGCGGCGCAGATCGCGACCGTGAGCCAGACCCGCCTCGTGCGCTTGTCCTTGCGGCGCCGGTCGCGCGCCGGCGTGCCGTCGCCCTCCAGGACCAGCACGTCGAGGGGCGTGTGATCGACCTCGACGATTTCGAGCGGCCGCGTCGCCTGGGGGGCCTTCTTGACGTGCCGGAAGGCCTGCTCCGCCGCCGCGGGGCCCTCGCGATGGTAGATCACGTCGAACTGGCTGACGTTCGCCTTCACCCAACGCCGGATCGTCATGCCATCGGGCACGTCGAAGGGCACGGTGCGCGTCTTGTTCTCGCGCTCGATCCTGCCCTGGATGAAGACGATGACATGGCTCAGCGGCGGTCCGTTCCGGGTGAGCCAGTCCTCGCGCACGCGCTCCGCGATGATCATCTCGACCTCGGGATCGAGGCGGAAACCCGCCCGTCCCTTCAGGTCGTCCAGCGGGATCAGCGCCACGATGGACTTGCCGCCCTTGCGCCAGCGCCCGTACCAACCCTTCAGCGAGGAGCCGCTCACCCGTTCGAGCGGCACGTCGTCGGGATGGGAGCCCTCGTTCTCGATGGCCCGCTGCCGGCGCTCGGCCGCGACGAGCCTCGCGATATCGGCGTAGCCCTTCGGGACCTTCCTATGGGTCCGCTCGGCGAAGCACCGGTCGCAGGCCTGCACGTAGTCGAGGCGCATCAGCGCCGCGTCCTGCTGGCGAACGTCGAAGGTGTCGATGTTGCGCAGGAGGTTGTCCCTGACGCCTTGGGGGAGCCCGGCGGCGGTGTCCTCCACCAGTTGGAGCCGCCTGGGCTCGCCGAAGTAGAGGTCGGCCAACTCGGCATGGGTCTTCGTGACCGTGACCGGCCTCGCCCCGAGGGTGCGCAGCGTGACGCCGGCCTCGTCGCGCGAGAGCACCTTGTGGTAGACGCCCTCGACGATGACGAGCGCGTCCGCTTGGAGACGGATCTGGCACGCGCCCATGGTCAGCGCAGCCCCCCGCATGCACCGGGTCCCGCCATGCGCACCCTCCCGCCGCGGTGGAGGTCCACCAGGACGGCGTCGCTCAGCACGACGGTCTCGGAACCGCCCGCGAGCCTGCGCAGGGCGAGGCCCGCCCGCTCGCGGGCGACGGAGGCGTAGGGGACGCCGTCGACGACGACGACCGCGCCGATGGGAAGGCGGAACTGCTGGTCGAGCCTGTTCAAGGTGCACTCCTGAGGTTCGCGGGGCGGCGGATCATGGCGTGGTCGTCGAAGGGTCGGCCGGGGTCGGCCAGCTCGGCCTCGCCTCGCGCGACCAGGGCCACGACGGCCCGGAAGGCGCGGGCCTGGAGCCCCGATGCCGCCCGGAGGTCCCGGACGAGGCCCTGGCCGCCGAAGCGGTCGAGAACGACGCGCATGGTGTGCTGCTCCGCCTCGTCGGCCACGAAGGTGCGCTCGCTCGCGACGAGCGCGGCGTTCGCGACGCGGAGCGCGTCGACCTCGACCTCGGTCCAGAGCTCGAAGCCGTCGTAGCCGGCGGCCTTGGCGCCGGCTTCGATGCGGGGCCGGATCCCGTCCCAGCCCAGCCTGATCACCCTCTTCCGCGGCTTGACCTCGACGGCGATGCGCCGCCCGTCGTCGATCTCCACGGCGAAGTCGGCCGTGTAGCGGCGCCACCGGACGCCGTCGTGCCACCGGAAGGGAGCGGGCTCCTCCTGGTAGCGCAGGACGGCATCGTCCTGCTCCAGGATCAGGATGAAGTCCCGCGCGAGGAGGCCCTCGTAGGCCACCATGCGATAGCCCATCCCCACCTTGCCGGAGGGGACCTCGCCCGTGATGCAGTCCCGTCGGCCGGTGACGACCGGGCGCGACGGGCTCGGCTTGCCGACATGACGGCTTCGCAGGGTCGCCGGCATCAGGGCCGCCGCCGGGTGTCGCGGCCGTCAGGCCCCTCGGCTGCGTCGGCGCCACCCGATTCCTCGCCGGTCCGGATCGCGGGAGCGGCCCCCGGCGACAGCCGGATGGGATAGCGAGCGACCCCCTCCTGCCAGCGGTCCAGCGGGGTCCGCCGGTCCGCTCCGGAGCGGCGGAAGTCCAGATCGGCGAGCCAGGCGTGCGCCCCCGCCATCAGGCCTCCTGCGTCCTCGACCGCCTCCCCCCGGGCCGTCAGCCAGCGCTGCAGGCCCGCTGCCCGGCAGGGAGCGCCCGGATGGTCGACCCCGGCGAAGTGCAGCCGGATGCCGAGCGCCGCCGCGGAATGCTGGAACGTGGCGCCGAGGAAGGCGGGATCATGGTCCAGCACGATCACCTCCGGCAGCCCCATGCACAGGCGGGCGGCGCCGAGCGGCTCCGCGGCAGCCGTCGCGGTCCGCGCCCCGAACAGGCCGAGCAGGTCCTCCCCGTCCGGCGGCGCAATGCCGAGCGCCGCCGCCACGATCACGCCGCTGTAGCTGTCGCGTGCGGTGACCAGGTGGACGCGGTCGGCGCCGAGTTCCGGGATGGCGAGCCGCAGGACTTCCCGGGCGACGACGACCTCGGCGAGAGGACGCCCGCACGAGAGCTGCCGGTACCGATACGCCTGCTGCAGGGAACGCAGACGGTCGCCGACCATCCGCACGAGGGTCCGGAAACCGGGAACGTGGGCGGCCGCGCCGCCCCGCGCAGGCGCCGCTTCCAAGCACCTCGCCTGTGCGAGGCGGGCCATGGCCGTCAGCGTGACGCCCAGGCGCGGGTCGGCCTCGGCCACGACCTGGTCGACAAGCTCGCCGATCCACGGGGCCCAGTGGGTCTGCTGCCGGGGCAACCGCGCCATCCGCCGGTCGGCGAGGCCGGCCGGGTTGCCGCCGGCCTCCCTAAGCCGCGCTTCCCATGTCCTGACCTGGCGCGGCGTGGGCGGATCGACGTCGTCGCTCAGCTCGCAGACGGCGCGGATCGCGGCCCGCAGGTGGCGGTCACCCCGCCGTCCCTGCGGGAGGTCCTCGACCGCCCGCACATAGCGGTGGCGGCGCAGCGCGGCGGCGCGCTCGCGCTCCGTCATCTCGTCGAGGGCCTGGATCTCGGCCCGGAGACGGTCAGCGTCGGCAGTCGTCGACGGAAAAAGTTCGAGCTGCTTCATGGTCGTATGGGTCCTTGAAAGGCGGACGGGGCCAGCCTTGTTGATTGGATGGGATGGGATGGGATGGGATGGCGGCCCCGGCCCGGAGGCCGGGGCTTCGTCGGCGGCTCAGAACTCGGTGGGCTCGCTGGCCTCGGTCTCCCGCTCGAACGTCCCCCGCGGGACGCCGAGCAGCGCGGCGACGTCCCCGTCCCAGGCATCGAAGGCTCGGTCGATCAGGGGGGCGAGGGGCGGCTGGAAGTCGGCCGTGAGGGGCTCGACGCGGTACGGCTCGTTCATGATGCTCTCCTCGGATGGGGTCGCGCGGGGCCGGTCCGGATCCGTCGCGGGGACGGTCCGGGCGCGGCCGGCTTGGGCCGGCGGATCCCGAGGAGGCGGAGCGCAGCCCGCTTGCTTTCGCAGGCGAGAGCTGGCATACGTCGTCGGTCTCGAATGTCGGCCTTGATCCCGGTGGTTGGCCGGTCTGGTTTTCGGCAATCGTGATCACGAGGTCTGGCAATGACGCGGTCGAGAGGGCTCAAGCTCTCGGCCGACGGGCCAGTCCTAACCTGCTACGGCTTCGCAGCTCGGTTGCGGGCAAGCTCAAAGCGTGCGGTCCGGATCGGACCGTGCGCTTTTATTTTGCCGCTCCGATCACTTCCCGATCCGGTGGGTCGCGCGAGCGCGCGCGGAGGGCTGCGCGAGATATGTTGCGCATTGCCATTCTCCTCGATGATTGATGAGTTGTTGGATCTAGACTGGTCTTATGACGCCGAGGCCTTCGTTGGATCTTTCAGATACCAATGTTGTGCCTTGCGATCATGGTAAACGAGGTTTTTATTCTTAAGGCGGGTCTTGTTTTTCTCCGAGGCATCGAGCGTGAAGCCGGCGTCCCGAACCGCGTCATTGACTTCGCTTCCCGACAGCCCCTTGGCGCCCGCCTTCGCGAGTGCGTCGACGATGACTTGGGCGACCAGGCCCGAGACTTGCGGCACCGGCTCCCGCTCGGCCCCGCCCGAGACCGGCTCGTCGGCCGGCAGCGGCTGGGCCGGCGCTTCCGTCTCGGCCTGGTCGGCCGCCGGCGTCGGCTCCGGCGCGTAGGCAGCCCCCTGCCGCAGGGTCGCGATCACCTGGTCGAGGCGGGCCGCCTTGGCTGTCTCCGCCGCGATGGCGCTCACGTGTTCCAACATGAGCTCCTGAAGCTGCCGCGTCCTGTCCGCGGCGGCTTGCCGGGCCCGGTCGCGCTCCTGGCACATCTGAATGATCACATCCATTCGGCACCCCCGACCAGGTCCAGGTCCGCATCCAGGTCCGGAGTAGCTCCGCGACCTGCTGATCGGACCATAGACCGGGTGCCCGCCAGGCCGCAAGTTCTTTCGCCCAGGTCCACCGGACGTGGTAAACGGAACCTCACCCGGTCGGCCCGGTCGACCGGGTGAGTGAAACCGGATCGCGCACCCGGCCAATCTTGTCCGTCGCGTCCCCGGGTCATCCTCCGGCGGAGTGTCGCGTGTATCGAACGGCTGGCGACCATCGAAGTGACCAAGGGCGCCCGCAAACGCCACGTCCGCGTTCGTCGATCTTCAAGTCGATGAAGCATTCATTCGAGCACAGGCCGCCGTACCAAATGTCGGTCTGCGTATTCTAATCAGCATCTGCGCCGAGACGAAGGCGTATGCCGCAGTTCATCAAGCTGGCCCTCGGGGGTCAGCGGGTATCGCGACCCTCGCACTGGCCGAGCGGCTTTGCCGTCGACAGGGCCCCCGAGCCGGTCGGCGACCCGGCCGTCCCGGACCTGGTCGTCATGGGCCTGGCCGACCGGTGGGTTGGGCCGGGGCGCGGATCAGGCACCGACCGGCCGGCCCGTCGTGCCACTCGAAGCCGATCTCGACCAAGCCGGACGCCAGCACGAGGTCGCGGACCGGGTCGAACCTGACGGCGCTTCCCTCCTCGTCGGCGGTGCGGACAAGCTCCTCCAGCAACCCGGCATCCTGCGTCCGAACCGCCTCAGGAGCGACCTGGAGCTCGCCGGTCCCGTTGACGTGCATGTGGAGGATGGGCGCGCGGTCCAGCCGCGAGAGGCGGCGCATCGCGCGATGTGCGGGTGTGTCGAGCTCGTCGGGGATGGACGCATCGAGGAGTGCATCGGTGTCTTCGGGCGCGAGCGTCGTCGGCGCGCCGTCCGACGAGACGACCGCGGAGGATTGCTCGAACCGCCCGGCGGCGACGTCGAAGCGGACCGTCAGGAGCAGCCTGACGCCGGCGCGGGACAGGGCGAGGTCTAGCCGGCCTCCGTGTCCCTCTTGCCGGGCATAGCGGGCGTCCCCGATCTCCAGGCCGGCATGCCGGCGCAGCAGTCGACCTGCGGCCGGCGCGAGCGCCTCGTCTATCAGGTCGCGGGAGAGCGCGCCGGCGAGGCTCCGGCGCCATTGCGGACCGCCCCGGTCCGATGTCCGGGCGCCGCGCGCGGGCGGCGCGAGGAGCGCGGCGGCCGTCCAGCGCAGCGCGGGGACGTCGGCCGCGGCCGGGGGGGCGCGGTGAACCAGGTCGGCCAGGTCGCCGATCAAGGATGGAAGGCCCGGCGACAGCGCCGCCCTGAGCCGGCGCTGGACCAGTGCGGCGGCGTCGGCAAGGGCCGCGGAACCGGGTCCGGACGCGGGGCGGCCCGTTCGAGTGGCGCCCGGCGCGAGGTCTTCGAGGTCGGCGAGGGCCTGCAGGATGAGCGGCAGCATCCGCAGGTACTCGAAGGCCCGCCCGAGGTGCGCCCGCGTGCCTTCGGCATCCTCGGGGACCCAACGGGCGATCCGTTCCAGGGCGGCCAGCACCTCGGCGTGGGCCCTCAGGGCGAAATCCTTCGGGATCGCGTCGAGCACGGCGCGGTCGGCCGGATGGCGCGACCGGGCGAGGGGGGCGACGATGCCATCCATCCAGGCCTGCCTGACGTGTTTGCGGATGGCGCTCTGCAGCCCGGGGATCTTGGAGACCTGGAGACCGCCCCCGGAGAGCGCCGCATGCAGGGTGCCCATGGCCGTATCAACGATGGGCCGCGTGTCGGGATGGGCCAGGGCGGAGATGGCCTGCCGCGCCCGCGCGAGTTCGTGCACGTCCGCCCGCGCCGGGCGGACGCCGGCGGGGGAAACCGGGAATTCGGGGTCGGGATGCATGGCCGGACGGTGCCCCAGGCGCGCGGGCGTCCGGTCGAGGCGCACGGCACGACCTCGCACCGGGACTGTGCGCGGAGGCCGGGCCGGGTCGGTCCTGTCCTTGGACGGCGCCCGGGATTCGGGCGCACAGCCCATTGTGCGAGGCGCGCGGCAAGGCACAAACGCCGTCCCCGACCCTGCCGGGACGTGCCGCCGCGCCGCCGCCGGCCGCGACGTTCCCGACGGCGACCCCGGTGAAGTTCCGCTCGCGCGTTCCGCCATGTCCCGCCTCGACATCCAGGGGTTCTCGGGGACCGGGCCGCCTCAGGCGGCACGGCGCGAACGCATGGGGCGCCGGACCGCGGCGCGCCGCTTCGGCATCCGTCGCACGACGGCGCCCGCGGTGGGCGTCACCGGTCCGGGCGCGTGCGCCGGCGGCCGGTCCGGTGTGCCGGCGACGCCGCGCGGCCCGGGCCCGAGACGCGGCGATCTGGACCGGGGCCCCGAGCCCGATCCGGGTGCCGCGCCCCGCGCCCCGCGACCCGGGAGGACGGGACCGGGACCCGAGGGCGAGGGTCATCCGCCCCGGCGGTCCCTGTCGACGACGAACGCCGGCCGCGTGTCGGACAGGCGTCGCCAGGCATCGAGGTAGGCGCCTAGATGCGGTCTGCGGGTCCGCTCCAGCTCCAGGTAATCCTGGAGGCCTGCGATCGCCCTGTCGTGGGCCGCGGCGTCGGTCCGGCCGGCGAGATACGCATGGCGGACGTAGATGCCGAAGGTCGTCATCGTGTCGGTCTCGCAATACGCCCGGACGCGCTCGATCTCGCCGGCGGCGACCATGTCGGCCACCAGCGACCCGTGCTCGCCGAGTTTGCCCGGCATGCCGACCAGCGCGGCCGCCTCCTCCAGGGTGAGCCGGCTGGCGCACCCGAACCCGGACATCTCGTCCATGACGTCGACGTGGGCGCCGCCGTACCGGTTGCCGTAGCCCGACCAGCGCGTGCCGCGCCGGAACCAGGCTTCCGCCGAGATGCCGTGGAGCATCGTGCGGTGGAGCAGCGTCGGCATGTCGAAGCCGCGGCCGTTCCAGGTGACGAGCCGGAATCTGCCGGAGGCGAAGTGCCGCCAGAAGCCGCGCAGGATGCGGGCCTCGTCCCAGCCCGCCTCGCCGCCGCTCCTGCAGGCGGTGACCCGATATTCCTCCAGTCCCGTGTCGCCGTCGCGCAGGATCTCCGCCTGCACGAAGCTGACCGCGACCACGGCGTGCCACGCGCATTTCGGAAACCTGTCCCGGGCCCACACCTCGGGCGGCGGCATCAGCGTTTCGTCCGGCACGGTCTCGATATCGACGACGAGGAGCGCGTCCGCTTCCGCGCCGGGTTCCGCCGCCGGCCGACGGTCGTGGCGGACGGCGGAGCGCGCGCCGGCCGCGGGTGCGCTCGCGTCGGACATGGAGGGGAGCCGAAGCCGGGGCGACGGGGAGCAGGTCTCGTGCATGGGGCGGTTCTCCGGGGCGGCTGTCAGACCAGGATCGTGCGGCTGGCGTCGAACCCGTTCGTCGGGTCGTCCGGGTCGTAGGGGTTGCTCACGACGCGCGTGCGCCCGAGCCGCAGGTCGCAGGCCTGCGGCACGTTCCCGTGGATCCAGACGGCCGGGGCGCCCCACCCCTCCATCACGGGGTCCAGGGCGGAGGCGTGCCAGCAGACCCGCCACGGGTCGAGCACGGGCCTCGCCAGGGTGGGCGGCAGGCAGGACCGTGATGGGGCGAAGCCGGTGACGACCGCGGCCCGGTCGCCCGGGCCGATGTCGCGCAGGACCGGATTCGGCATATGGCCGTACGGGCCGGCACCGACGGCGACGGCGTTGAGGGCGTCCTCGATAAAGGCCCGCGAGCGGGCGTGCGCGCCGGCCGCGTCGTGCGGGAAGAAGGGCACCCCGGGCGCGCTCGCCGCCCTGTCCGTCACCGTCCAGCGGCTCCGGGCGTGGGCGCGGGCGGTCCGGGCGTTCTCGACGCCGTCGAGGGCGAAGTCCGTCCAGAGCGTCGCCCCCAGGATGACCAACCCGGGCCGGAGCGGATCGCCGAGGCGAACGGCGCCGTCGTGGAGCACGGTGATGCCCAGCGCCGCCCCGAGCGGCACGGCCTCGGCGAGCGCCTCGCCCACGGGTTCGCCGTCGAGGTACTCCGCCGGTCCCGGGACGAGGACGACCGGCCGCCGACCCTGGCGGCCGCCGAGCGCGTCCGCAAGCCAGCGCACGGACCGGCACAGGCCGGGCGCGATCCCGCCCGGGACGAGCAAGGCGTCGAAGTCCGGCAGCGGGTCCGGCAGCACGTGGGGCGCCCGGTCGACCCTGAGGTCGGACAGGGTCCACAGACGGAACGGGACGGGCTCCGACGGGGCGGACCGCGCCCCGGGGGCGGCCGGCACGGCGGACGGGCCTTCCGTCGGTACCGGTGCATGCACCTCGGTCCGGGCCACCGGATCGGGAACGTGGAGCGTCACGGCTGTCCTCCGTCCTGCGCGGCGCGGTGTTGGTCCGCCTCGGCGATCAGCGCCCGGAGCGCGTCGCCCGAGACCAGGCGCCGCGCGATCAGCAGCTCGGCGACGGCCGCCACGGCGGTGCGGTTCGCCTCCATGACGGCCAAAGCCTCGCCGCTCAGCCGGTCGAGGTCGCGCTCGACCGCCCCGAGAAGGGCGGGGTCGAGCGACAGCGCGACCGCGACCTCGTGGGGGGCGCCGCGATACGTCAACCGGTCGCCGAGGCCGAGCGAGGCGTGGTTGCCGGCGAGCAGGGTCGTCACGCGCGCGAGGTCCGAGCGGCTATCGCCGCCCGCCCCGGCGCTCGGCTCCCCGAGGAACAGGATCTCGGCGGCCCGTCCGCACAGGAGCGCGACCGCGAGGCCCTCGATCTCCGCGCGGGTCGGCGACTGGCCGAGGCGGGTCGCCACGGAGGTCGCGCCGAGCGAATCCCGGCGCGGGACCAAGTCGACCTGGGCGACGCGGGCACCGATCCGCTCGAACGCCACGGCGTGCCCCGCCTCGTGGTACGCGCTCCGACGTCGGTCCGCCGGGCTCCCTTGATCCGGCGGCGCGACGCGGCCGAGCAGGTCCTCCGGGCGCATCGGCCGTCCGGCGGCGCGCGCGGCGGCACGGGCCTCGGACACCCACCCGGCGACCTGGGCGCCGCTGGCGCCGAGCGCAAGCGCGCCGAGCGGCGCGAGGTCCATGTCGGGCACCTCGCCGTCGTCGAGGTGTTGCCGGAAGATGACCGCCAGGTCGGCGGCCGAGGGCGGCTTGATCTCGATCACCCGGCCCAGCCGTCCGGGCCTGATCAAGGCGGGATCGAGCCTGTCGCCGTGGTTCGTCGCCGCGATGATGCACACCTCGGGGGCGCCGGGCGCGTTGAGCGCATCGAAACCGAGCAAAATGCTCGTGCACAAGGGGGTCCACCACTCGCGCGCGTGGTTGTCCATCGTGGCTCTGTTAGGAATACTATCAGCCTCATCTAGGAACAAAATACTAGGCGCCAGCGCGCACGCGTGCGTGTACGCGGCATCCCAGGCGCGGAGCACGCCACCCAGGTGTCCGTCGGATCCGGTGAACCAGGCGCCGACCGAGGTCGCGACCAGCGGCAGGCCCGCGGCCTTCGCGAGCGAGCGGACGAAAGATGATTTTCCTAACCCCGGGGCGGAACTGAGGGCGACGTGCCTGTCGAGCCGCTGGAACGCGGGCGCGCCGCCGGAGGCGCGCCAGGTCGCGATCTCGTCGATGAGGCGCGTACCCCAGGCATGTGCATCGCCGAAGCCGACCAGGGTCGCGAAATCGGGCGCCGACCCGACGGCGGGATCCGCGGTGGCCTTCGAGCGCGCCGCCGCGGCGAGGCGCGCGACGCAGGACCGCGCCGTCGTCCCGCGCACCGCGGCGGCGATCTCGAAGAAGTCCAGCCCGCGGGCGATCCCGGGCGGCAGGGTCGGACGCCGCCCCGTGGCGGCCCGGACGACCCGCGCGATCACGGCGTCGGTCGCGCCAGGGAGCCGAACGTGCAGGTCCGCCGCGGCGACGAGGGCCGAAGGCAGGTAGCGCGCAGGCGATTGCGAGACCCCGAGCACCCGGTCGCCGCGGGCGAGCCGGTCCGCCACTCGGTCGTTTCCGCGGTCCGCACGGTCCTCGCTTCTCGAACCGCCGTTGCGCGCCACCACGTGACCCCACGCCGCCAGGCGCCCGCACGCCTCGCGGACCGGCTCGACCCAGTCGGCGGCCGGAACCTGGACGACGAGGGCGAAGGCGGGGTCGGCGGCGATGCGGCGGCGCTGGGCGGGCGAGAGCGCCGCTTCGAGCGCGAAGGCCGCGAGCGTCTCGGTCGCGGGACGGCGCTCGTCGGCGGCGACGTCCCCGGTCTCCGCCTCGTTCAGGTCGTCGCGCAGGAATGTCAGGTGGGGCATGGTCGCCTTGCTCCGAGGATGGGTCGAGGTCCGGGGCCGGGTCACGTCGGGCCCGGGTCGCGGCAGGCATCCGCCGGCGACGGCCTACGACGGCACCTCGACGACGCAGGCGGGGTCGAAGGCGGGGTTCTCGCCGTCGTAGCCGAGGGGGTTGCACAGGATCCGGGTCGGACCGATCCGGTGGTCGCGGCTGGCGTGGACGTGGCCGTGAAGCCAGAGGTCCGGGCGGCTGGCGGCGATGAGGCCGCCGAGGTCGCTCGCGAAGGCCGGGTTCAGCACGCTGCCGGCGAAGCTCGGGTCGAGCGAGGCACGGGCGGGGGCGTGGTGCGTGACCACGACGTGCGGTCGCGCCCGCGCGCCCGGCGGGTCGACCTCCAGCAGCGCGCGTTCCAGGAAGGCGCGGCTGGCGGCGTGCAGGGCCGCCGCGTCTTCCGGCCGGAAGGTGCGCCAGCCCGGGTTGCGCGTCGTCGCGATGCAACGGTGATCGTTGAGGCCGGCCTGCGCGGCCGCCACGGCCCGCCGGCGGTTTCCCGCGCCGTCGAGGCCGTAGTCGGTCCAGAGCGTGCCGCCGGAGAAGGCGACGCCGCCGATCTCGACGGTGTCGTCGTCGAGCAGGGTCACGCCGTGCCGTTCCGCGGCCCGGCGTCCGAGCGCGCGCTCCTCGTCCACGGCCGAGCCGTAGAATTCATGGTTTCCCGGCACGACCACGACCGGCATGATCGGTCGGATGGCTTGGCCCAGCCAGAGGATGGTGTCCGCCAGGCCCTGCCCAACATCGCCTGCGACGACGGCGACGTCGGCGTCGGGGATGTGCCCGGGCGTCCACGGCGCCCGCGACAGGTCGCGGTGCAAGTCGCTGAAGGTCCAGATCCGCACGTGATCGACTCCTTGGTTGTCGGGATCGTCCCGTTGTTCGGGATGCGGCGGTCACCGCCGCGGCGGGGGGCGGCGTCCGGGCCGCCGCCTTCCGGGTCGGCCCGGACGCCCGCCGCGCACGTCCGGCGGCAGGCCGGCGAGGACGTGGGCGAGGACGGTGCGGGCCGCCGCATCGCCCCGCCAGGCGGCGACGAGCACCGTCGAGAGCGCGAGGTCCACGACGGCGGGGTCCGGTTCGGCGCGCCGCGTTAGGTCGAGCGTGACGGCGATGGCGGCCGCGGCCTCGCCCCTCCGGGCCGCGGGCCAGGACCGATGATGCAGGCAAACGCCGCCGGCGAGAGCTCGGCGGACCTCCCGGATCGCGGAGGCCTCGATGTCCGGAAGCCGCTCCGTGCGCCAGAGCGCGAGCGGATGGCTTCCCGCGGGCGGCTCGCGGCGCGGGAGGGTCCGGTCGCGGGGATGGGAATCGTCGCTCGCGCGCATGCGTCCTCCGGGCTCGTGACGGGCAAGACGGACCCGCTCCCGCGCGCCGAGGCGCGCGGGCGGGGTTCGTTCGGACGGGATGGCGGTGGCTAGTGCCGGTCGAGGCGCTCGGCGCCCGTGTCGGGTTGGCCCAGGACGAAATACCTCGACAGGGTGCGCGCCCAGCGCCGGCCATCGGACGCGTACAGATCGCTCGTGGTGATGCGGCGGCCGTCGGGGAAGTTCGGATGCCCGTGGACCTCGCCGGTGAGCACTCTCACGGACCGGGTGGAGGCCCGCCACCGCTCAAGGCGCGGGGCGCCGTGCAGGTCCTCCCGCGTCGGCTTGACTTGGTCGCGGATCCCCTGGAGCTCGTCGGCGAGGTCGCGCAGCCGGTCGCCGGCCTCGCGCTCGTCCGGCGCCCGAGCCTGTTCGACGTCGACACCGAGGTTCGCGGCGAACGCGGCGGGGTCGACCTCGGCGGCATGTGGGTTCGCGGCGGCGGCGCGCAGGGCGGCGAGCAGCGTGACGGAGGCCCCGAGGCTGCGGCTCGTGCGATCCCCTTCGGCGATGCGCTGTGCCTCCCCGCGGCCGAACGCCGGCACGACCGTCGGCAGGGTCCGGACACGGCCTCGACCCGGCACGAGCGCCTCGTGCCCACGCATGACGCGGCCGAACGCGTCGGCAGCGGCGGCTCCGCCGCTGCGCCCGCACCCGAGGAGCCAGGGCGGCGAGACCACGTCCAGACCGAAATCCTCCGACGGGTTCATGCCCGCGAGCGCCGACGCCGCGGCATGCTCCTCGAAGGGGGTCGGGCCCACCGGCAGCACCGGCGCGTCGATGCGCGCCCTCAGCCCGAGGTTCCCCAGGCACGCCGCCGGCAGGTCGAGGACGAGATCATCGTCCCGCCCCACGGCCTCGGCCGCGATCTCTCCCGCCTCCCGTGCGTCGCGCGCCTCGCGCTCGCTGACGGTGAGGCCCTCCTCCGTGACCGTCCGGCCCGGCAACGGGGCCTCCTCGGGGAACCTGACGCGCAGGAGCGTGACGGGGCGGCCGAGAACGCCATAGGCGTCGGCGAGAAGGAGCGCGGCGTAGGCGGCATGGGTCCGGCCAGCGGAACCGAAGAAGGCAGAGATCAAGGGCAATCTCCATGACGGAATCCGGACGCCGGCACGCCCGGTGGAATGGCCACAGGGCGCGCGACGTCGGACACGTTGTGATTGATCCGCGAATCTTAAGGCAAAAGAGCGGAAATGAACAGCATATTCCAACTATTATCAAGAGCCATATTTTTGGAATGGTTAACGGTGGCGTGGCGTACAGTGTTGGGCGCCTCGAATTACTTACGCATACGCCCGAGGTGAAACGGCGTCACGATGCCGGAGGCCGCTCCCCGCGACCGGCATGAGGCATCGTGTGACACTTTCGAACCGCGCCCGGCGACCCGAGCGGCTACCTGCGGTCGAAGCCGGCCGGTCCTTGGATTTCCACGCCCCAGGCGGTCGTCGCGCAGACGACCCGCTGCGCCCCTGAGAGCCGGCCTTGACCGACCGTCGTGATCGCCGGTTCGGCGCGACGGTCGCCCGTTCAGGCGCCGATGCCGGGATGAGCCGGCGGCGGCGTCGCACGAGGGGACCACACCTCAGGCCTTTCAGGAATTGACGGGTGCGGATCTCGCGGGCGCTGACGGACGCGACAAGGGGCCGTGCCCACGGCCCGGCCTTCGAGGAGGGCGGGACGCCGATGGCGGTCGTCACGAGCACGGGACCGCGCGAAGCGCGATAGACAGTACGCCGGGCGCGACCAGGGATCCGATAACCAGTAATTTCTGTATTTCTAGACTTATGGAAATATAGATGGCAAGATTCCCTCGATGCATCGGCCCAAAGGAGGACGCCGTGATCGCGACCATCCATTCCAACGACCGCACCGGCCTCCTGGCCGCAGCGCTGGTGGCCGGCGGCCTGACCGCCGCCGGCACCCGTCCGACCGTCGTCGCCGTCGGCGCCAACGGCGCCCAGGCCTGTGGCCTGGCACGCCTCTCGGGTTCGTTCGACCTGCTCCGCCCCGATCCCGGCGACGCGGCGGCCGTCCTCTCGGGACTGGCGGCACGGTCGGAAGGCGACGTGATCGCCGTCCTGCCGACGGACCTGCTTCGCGAGGGCGGTCCGGGCGAACCCGGGCACCTTCGCGTCGTGGCCACCGCGTGCCGGCTGACCGCGGCCCAGGCCCTGCACGCGACCGCGTCGGGGGCGTGGCACCTTCGCTGCGACAGCGGGCTCGGCCAGCCGGCCTGGCGGATCGCCCCGCGCGTCCTGCCGCTCCGGCTGCCGAGGCTCTCGCCGCTGGAACAGATGCGGCTGCTCGCGGGGGATCTCGGCGGCGGCATGCGGTACGCGGCGGTCGCGCTCGCCGCCACCCTCCTCGCCGTTTCGGCGGATCCGGACGCCGAGCGCTTCGAGGCGGGTGACCTGGCCGCGCTCATGTCGCCGCTCTCCCCGGCCCGGGACCGTGCCCTGCACGAGCGGCTCCTCGACTGCGCCGCCGCCCTGGGCGACCCGCTTCTCCGGGACGCGCCCGTCGGCACCGCCGAGGCCGTCGGCGACCGCGTCCGCAAAGCCCGCCCGACGCCGGTGGCGACCGCTCGCCTCCGCGCATTGCAACCCGCCCGCCTTCGCGCCTGACGGAAAGGACCAGAGCGATGATCGACCGCACGAAACCGAACCGCGTCTCGCCGGCACCCCGGCCGCGCGTCGCCTCGCCCGGGACCGTTCGTCCCGGTCGCTCCGGAAGCGCTCGCCGGGTGCGCGCCGGGGCGGGCTCCTCGCGCGCCCGGATCGGTCAGGGCGACCTCTCCCGCGACCGGGCGCCGACGGCGGCTCCGCACCGGGACGCGAACCCCTACGAGGCGTTCTACGCCTTGTCGGCGGACGGGGTCGGCCTGCTCGACCCCGGTTTCGACGACTGGGACTTGGACCCGTGCGTTCTCGTCGGCCTGTCGCCGTACCGCGGCGACGAGCCGGACGACGCTTGACCGCTTCCCAGGCGGCCCACGGCAAGGGCGCCCGGAGGATGCGAGCCGACGAGGACCGGCTTCCGCTTCGCAGCGCGAGCCGGCGCACGTCGAAAGACCGGCGTTCGAAGCCTCGGAAATCGTCCCGGACGCGCCCTCTCGACGAACGTGTAACGGGTATCGTTATGCGTAACGCGTTACGGGTGGCCGACTCCCGGCATAATCGGCAAGCCGGGACACGGGGGTTGCGCCATGGTCAGGGAACGGTCGATCGAGCTGCCCAAGCTTTGTCCGGGAGGGACGAGGCGACGGCGCATCGGGGATGCCGCGCCGCTGCCGGACGCCCGGGCAGGCGGTGCCGCCGGAGACGGTTCGGGTTCGCGTGCGTGCCGGAAGATTGAGCCGGTTACCGTGGTCACGCGCCTCGCGACCGATCTCGGCGCCGGTGGCGATGGATCCGCTGCCCCACGGCATCGCGCCGCGCTGATGGGGTCGGGCATCCGAGCGTGAAGGGGCGCAGCGGTCGGTCGCGAGGGAGCGGAACCTCCCTGCGTCGGCGCGCGTGGTCGAACGCCCATTCCGCGGCGATAGTTCTAGATATATAGAAATAAGGGTTGCGCACCCCGTCCCGCGTCTTCATGGTGCTTCCATGGAGCTCGAACTAGCGGCACGACAGTTGGAGGCGCTCGGCAATCTGACCCGCCTGAGGGTGTACCGTACGCTCGCGCGGGCGGGCCGAGACGGCCTGCCGGTCGGTGCCCTCCAGCAGCGCATCGATGTCCCGGCCTCGACGCTCTCCCATCATCTCCACCGTCTGATCCAGACCGGTCTGGTCGCCCAGGAACGCCAAGCCACGACGCTGGTCTGCCGGGCGGTCGATCCGGCGATGAACGCCCTGATCGGCTTCCTCGCTGAGGGGGGGCACCGGAAGTGGTCGGCCGGTCCCGGTTCGGTGTCGGCCTGATGGACCGGGCTCGCGACCGGGCATGGAACCGCCGCCCGAACGGCGCCGTCCCGACCGCCGCGACCTGTCCGGGCCCGCGCGGCCTTGCCCGGCAGAGGCGCGCCGCTGAGACTTGCCGACGACAGCGCCGACCGGGGCGGCGATGGTATGCTCCGGCCCGAATCCGGATTTTGGGAATGCCGCGCCGATGCGCCTGACGGAAGAGACCGGGACGGATCACCGCCCCTCGGACGACGCCTGGATCGGCAACCTGATCCGGCATTGGCGCGAGGACCCCGGCGCCTCCTATCGGACCTGGTTCCTGTGGGAGGAGCGCATCAAGAACTTCCGCTCGATCCGGCGCGGCCTCCAGGCGGTGATCGACGAGATCCGGGCCGACGCGTTCGGCAACGCCTATCGCGGTTCGTCCTTGGAAACGGTGGTCCACTCCATCGCGGAGCAGCGCCAGGTCTTCAAGGGCGCCGACCACGCCTTCCTCTGGAAGCCTAAGCTGCGCATCCCCGACATCTACGAAGACCGCGCCAACCAGGTTGCGTTCGGCCGGTTCCTCGACGCCTGCCTGTGCTGCAGCGCAGAGGACGGGGTGCTGGCCGCCATCCACGCCCTCGACCGGCAACGCATCAAGGGGCTGGGTCCGGCCGCGGCGAACCTGCTGTACTTCCTGCACCCCACCCTTGTGCCCCCGTTCAACACGGCCATCGTGAAGGGCTACAACGCCGTCGCCGGCGCCAATGTGAAGCTCGGCAAGTGGGACGAGTACCTCGCCATGCGCCGGGGCATCGTCGCCCTCAACGCCGCCCATCGCGGCCTGCTCTCCAACGATTACGGCGCCATCGCGGGCTTCCTGTTCGACGTCGGGTCCGGGCGATACCCGCTGCCGGAGCGCGACGGGGCCGCCGCGCTGGCCCGCTGGCGCGAGGACCTCGACCGCGTGCGCGCGGAGGCCGCCGACACGGCCTCCAAGGCCGCGCTGGCCGCGCGTGAGGCCGACCACACCCACACCGAGGTCCAGGGCTGGCTGCGCGACCTCGGCCTCGCCCTCGGCTTCGACGTCTGGATCGCGTCGAACGACGGCAACCGCCCCTACGCCGCGGGCCGCCTGTCCGACGGCTGCCTCGACCGCCTGCCCGGGCGCCTGACGGCGAACGGGTCGGCCGAGACGGTCCGGCTCATCGACGTGATCTGGCTGGACAAGTCGGCCGGAGACGTCGCGGCCGCCTTCGAGGTCGAGCACACGACGAGCATCTACTCGGGCATCGTGCGGATGCTCGACCTGGCGCTCGGGGTCGAGGGCGGGGCCGCGCGCAACTTCTTCCTGGTGGCGCCCGACAACCGCGAGGAGGACGTGCGCGCGCAGTTCGCCCGGCCCGCCTTCTCGCGTGTGGCCGAGCTCGACCTGCGCTACCTGCCCTACAGCGAGCTGCGCGGGCACCGGGAGACGATCGCCCGCTTCGGGAGCGGCCTGAAGGGCGTGCTCGCCATCGCTAAGCCCGTCGGGCGTCCGCGCTGACCCCGGTGACCGGCGCGACGAAGCCGGCCGGAGGGATTCGGTCGTCATTCCAGCGGCTGGCCGAGAGCGTCCGGAGGTCGCGCAACCGCATCGGCCTCCATCGCGCCGTCCTCGACGAGGGACCGACCAACCACCACGCCGACGCCCTGGACCCGACCCGCTGGTGCCGTCCGACCATCGCGCGATGGGCGAGCACCGTGTCACGGGTGGCCGCCGTCGTCATCGGGCGTCCGGCCGCGGGCGCGGGTTCCGAGGGCGCCGGACCGCACGCGCAGATCCCGACGGTCGCCGAAGACGTTCGCGGCGCGGCCGATGCCCCGCCGCCGGCCGGGATGCCGGTGGCCCCACGACAACGAACCCCGCCGGTGCGGCCGGACCCCGCGGCGTAGCCTGCGGGCGGGCGTCGGATAAGTCGGCTGTCGCGCCGCGGTGGCCCCGCTCGCCGCGGGCCTCGGCCGCGGGCGTCGTCCGGCCCTCGCCGCCGGGACCCCGGCCGGGCTCTCACCGTCCCAGGGAGCTTCGCCCACGAGGGCGGCGAAGCGCCCATCCGGGAGTTCCTCGAACGGCCTCCGCTCCGCTATGCGCTGGCGCAGCTTCCACCGGAGCAGCCGGGGCGTGATCCTCTGGAAGCGCCCCGTCGCCGCGACCAACTCAGGATCCAGGCCGCCGAGGATGCCTTCCGCCGTCTGGGCCCCGCTCCTGGCGAGAAGGGCGTGGACCTCCCGCATGAACAAGCGCCAGAACGGCCGCTTCCCCATCGCCGCGACCGCCTCGGCGAGTGGCGGCTCGGACGTCGCCGCGACGTCCGGCTCGGGCTCGGGCTCGGCCAGCCCGAACCGGTGGCCGACGAGGGTCAGCCCGTTGCCGTCCTGCACCAGGCGCAGGAGGTGATAGCGCAGCCACGCCTCTGTGAGCGGGAAACCCGCCCGCTCGCCCTCCTGCTTGAGCCGGGTCGAGAGCGCTCTCAGGAGCGGGTGGACCGCCATGGGGCCGCGTTGGCGCACCGCCGCTTCGACCGCGTCCCGCACCTGTCCCCAGAAGTCGTTCGCCTCTCGCGCCAGCTTGAGCCCGTGCGCGGTATCGACAAACCTGGGCCCGGCGCGACCCTGCGCGAGGGAGTCCGCCTCACCCGCGGCGGAAACGGGCGGCGCGGCCCCGCCGGCCTGAGTGCCGACGGCCCGCACCCGGTCCAGCTCGGCCTGCAATGCCGCGACCCGCTCCTCCAAGAGATCGACCCGGTCCAGCGCCTCGTCGAGCAGATCCCTCGCCGCGGCCCTGCAATCCTCCGCTCCGACGAAGTCCGCCAGACCCGCCCGGGCCGCTTCGACCCGGGCCATCTCAAGCAGCTCCCGCCCGATCACCGTGAGCCGCCTCTCGAACGCCTCCGGCAGGTCCGCCCGCTCGATGGCCGGCCGGTAGTCCTCTCTGTCCTTCCACTTCCTGAGCTCGCGAGCGATGTCGCCGAACGACCCGCCGCCGAGTTCCCTCCGGACCGTGCGGACCGAGACCCGCTCCTTGGTGCCACCGGGCGGTGCCGGCCTGGCCCGTATCCGATCCGCGGCTGTCCAGACCCCGTTCTCCGTCACCATGCCCGCCATCCCAAGCCGTTACCGGTATCATCGCCGCGAGCGGTGAAGAAACGGTCGCGGTCCGCGTGGAGGCTCGGTGTGGGCGCGAGAGCGAGCCGGACCCGAGGGCGACCGGACAGATAGGCCGCGGGAGGCCTTCGGATTGAGGAACGCCCAGTCGGCGAACGCCCCCGTCGTGTAACGCGTACGCATAACGTTACTCATTATGCGTACGTCTCTGAGTCGCGTGCCAACCGCCGGCGGCAGCAGCCGCCATCCCGCCTTGAGCCGCCGGAAACCTCGCTACCACCGAAGACGTACTTCGTCGGCCTGCCCCGCCGCACTACGAAGGCATTCAGGACCATCGCGGTCGACCAGAGGGTGATCCTGTCGGCCCGTACGCAGAGGCCTCACCGAGGTGCGGCGGCCCGCGAGATCTCGGCACGGGACGGGAGGGGCGCCCATGCTCTTATCCAAGTGCGGTTGCTGCGGGCGGACGGTTCGCACCGAGGCGACGAGGTGCCCGAGCTGTCGCGCCGCCACCGGGGCGGGCATGCGCCCTGCCCCGAACGAGGCGGCATACCGGATCTGCATGCTCGCGACCGCGTGCGCCGTCCTCTTCTGGCTCCTCGTGATTCGCCGATAGGCGCGGACCGGCCTACATCCGCTCCTTGATGCCGGAGCCGACGAGCCACCAATTCACCGGATAGCTGGTCAAGAATCCCGCCACCATCGCGACCTGCATGGCGAACCAGAACTCGACCGAGTTCACCGGCGCGCGCTGGCCGGTCAAGTGCGGGAACAGGAAGAATTGGGCGAACGCCATGAAGCCGTACATGCCGACCTGCCAGGCGATCAGCGAGACGGTGTCCGCCTTCACGGCCGCCACCAGACCCTCGCCGGGAGAGAGCCCGCGCATCGGCACGATGGCGTAATACTGGAACGCGATCCCGAGCGCGTAGGCGAACACGAAATCCAGCACCCAAACCGCGTACATCTTCTCCTCGAACAGGGAATGCCAGCCGAACCAGACGGCGACGCCCGGAACCAGGAAAGCGAGCCACTCGGCGGCGACGTCGCCCAGCATGCAGCCGCTGCCGCAGTGGAGCGCGCCCTTGCCCACCATGACCGGGAACGGGGTCTGCGTCATGTTCGGCGGCTTCTCGCCGCGCTCCTTGGCGTTATGGTGCGCCTCCATCGTGGCTAGCCGTCCATAGCGGTAATACGCCCAGACGACGACGAGCGTCCCGAACAGCGCGCTCACCGGCCAGACGACGTTCATGACCGTCATGTGCTGCGGTTGCCGGATCACCTGCACCGACAGCAGCAGCGAGCACGCCGCGCCCAGCAGCAGGGCGCAGACGGACAGGATGTGGAACCACTCCGGGAACATGCGGCACCCCCACGGAAATGCCGGTGCAACATACCCCCTAGGGGTAAGGTTCCCCGACGCGGTGCAACCCTCCCATGCCGGCGGTGGGCGGATCAGCGCGGCGGGTCCCAGGAGTACGGGAAGCTCAGGGAGTGCTGCAGGCCGGCCGTGACCCGGAAGTCCTGCCGGCGGTCGCCGCCGAAGCCGACGCCGACCGCCCCGACCAGCACCGTCTGCGGCGTCGCCATGTAGCGAGCGCCGATCTCGGCCAGGTTGACCGCCCGGCCGCGCTCCCGGTCGGTCTCGCGGTAGACGTCGGCGACCAGCACGACGGAGTTCGAGACCGGCTGGCTGTAGGCGACGCCGACCCGGTAGCGGTCGCGCCGCTCGGCCTCCCGGCCGGTCGTCGGGTCGTAGTTGTGGAACCACGACGCGTTGAAGTGAACTTGGCGCGGGACGTAGGAATACGGCGACAATCCCTCCGGATCGGGGGTGCCGAGCGACTTGGTCGCCAGGAACTTGAGTTCGGTCTCCGTGCCGCCGGCCATATGGCCGTAGGGCGTGTTCACCCCGAGCGCGACCGCCATGGCGGGCAGGACTAGCCCCTCCTGGTTGAAGTTGTAGAACCCCTGCGCCAGGAATTCGCCCTGGTCGGTGTCGCTCGCGTTGCCGAGCCGGTACGGGGCCTCGACCGAGAGCTGGAAGTTCTTGAACGCGCCCCATTCCAGGCGCGGCACCGCCATCAGGCTGCTGGCGCCGCGCGGGTCGTTCCGGATGCGGTTGTACTGGAAGTAGGACTGCACTTCGAGGCCGTTCTCCTTGATCGGGTAGGCGTCCTCGATGGTGATGGGCAGCCCCTCCTCCAGGTTGGAGTGGTCCGCGGCGATCGCCGAGCCAGCGGAGAGGGCGAGGAGGGCCGCGAGGGCGGTGCGGACGAGCTTCGGCATGGCGCGGCTCCTCAGCGGACGGCGACACGGGCCGGGCCGAGGCTCGGCTCGACGGTCATGTCGATGGGCGCCACGTCCGGGATGCCGGCGGCCTTGGCGTTCCAGGCGGAGAGCATGTGCTCGACCATCATGGTCGGGGTCTCGCCGGGTTCGGTCGAGCCGGGCATCATCCGCATGCCGGGGGCGACCTGCATGAATGCGTCGTGGAGCGAGCCGGGGATCTCGCCGGGCTCGATCCCAAGCCGCCCGTTTTTCATCATCTGCTGCATGATGGCGGCGTGGGATGCCTTGGACAGGCCGCCCGGGTACATCATCGGCAGCATCTCCATGAGCATGTCCATCATGATCATGCCCATGGCGCCCTGGGGCGAGCGCACCCACGCCGGATAGGTCCTCGGATCGAATTCGGGATGGGGCTCCCGGAACCTGCGCGTGTAGGCCTCGTCGCCGGGCTGGTAGCCCATGGCCTCGATGACCCGGTACATTTCAGCCCGCTTCTCCTCGATGGACCAGCCGGGATAGGCGAGGATCGAGTAGGCGATCCCGTGGAGCATGTGCAGGTTGTCGAAGATGTTCGCGCTCTCGGGACTCATCCGGGCGTAGCGCGGCATGATCTCGCGCGAGAGCAGCATGCGGCCGGGCCGGTCCGCCATCACCTCGCGGTACATGAGGTCGATGGTCTGGGCCATCGCGGCCTCCTGGTCGCTGTTGCCCGAGATCATCTGCGTCTCGTACGCGGCCGGGTGCCACCAGTGGGCGACGTAAAACAGGCTCTGGTCGAGCGGGTAGAAGTTCCGGAAGTAGTTGAAGTATGGCTTCATCATGATGCCCGCCCGCCGCATGGTCAGCTCCAGCGGGGCGACGCTGCGGGGCACGCCCGGCGTCTGCATCGTGAGGTAGTATCTGACCGCGCGGTCGGTCCACGCCTTCTTCTCGGCCCACGGGATCTCGCGGAACGCCATCACGTCGTAGGTCTGCTCGTGATGCATGTGCGTCCAGTCGATGGTCCGGAACAGCGTGTGCATCGCCCGGTCGACGTAGTTGGAGTAGTACGGCATCTCCGGCTCGATGGCCGGCGGATCGCGCAGCCATTCCTGCGCCTCCTTGTCGAAGCGGGCATCGACCCCGGCGCGGTCCTCGAACCGCGTGTGCTGCAGCAGGTCGTGCTGCTTCGAGTGGAAGAAGTGCATCCCGGCGCCGATGCGGTAGGCCTTGTTGAGCCGGTAGTAGAAGGCGAGGTTGTAGGGCCCCCTGAGGAAGCTGACCTCGTCCCGCCGCTCGATGCCGTCCAGGGCTCGCGCGGCGGTCCCTGCCAAGGGGGCCGAGGCCGCCGACGCCAGGGCGCCGGTGAGGAATGTCCGCCGTCCGATCATGCCACCCTCCGACTCGATACCCCTTAGGGGTATTTTGGTCGGGCGGATATTGGAAGGGTCGGTCGGGCGAATGCACGCCTTGGACAGGCTTTCCGCCGCCGGTGTTGCGGAAGAGCTACTAACGCGCTTCTGAAGCCCCGTATCATCCCAGCCGACTGCAACTGCGGATACCGGAAGCAAGATTTACATCCATCTCCGAAGACCTCGGGCCGTCGCTCGGCGCATCAACCCGATGGAACGGCGCCGTCATCCTGCAAGGAGGGCTTGCATCGCCTCCGACGACTTCCGCGGAACGCTGGCCGCATACCGCTTGGCCAAGCTCGTCAACCGAACCCTTGGCTCTGTCGACCGACACCGGTCCCGCGACCCTGCGGGCAGGGATCATGATTCCAGCCAAGACATACCCGGCACCTTCGACCAGGGCGTCGCGGCGATGCTGGCCGCCCCGACGGGAGGCTCGCCAGCGCAACGTCGACTTGGCGTCGGCGCCTGAGCTGCGCCACCTCCTGGACGGTGCGGAATCGGAATTCCTTCGGTACGGTCCCGGAGAGCCACGGTCCTTCGGCACCGCCCTCCGGGTCGTTGCGCACCAGTCCCTCGACCCGAACGTCACGCCAGACGCGCGAGCACCTTGGATGGCGCGTCGCAGGCTGCGAGCATGCCGTTGTACCAGATGGCGAGGGGCGTCGCGGGGTCCAGGCAGGTCTCGAATTCCCGGGCAGCCCTGAGATCCGCGACCGTTTGCGGGGCGGAGTAGCCGAGGGCGCGCATGGTCCTCGGCTCGGTCAGGAACGTCCGGACCATCTCGTCGACCATGGCGTTGGGGCCTCCGAGATCGGCGCCGCCCATCGTCATGGCGTCGTCCCGAGCGAAATCGATGATGGCGACCGGGCGGTTCCGTGCATCCCGGAAGCCCTCGAAGGCCACTGTCAGATGCTCGTCGCCGAACCCGTACCCGGCGAAGAGCACGGCGTCGCAGCCGGCCACGAGGCGGTCGAGTTCGGAGTAGTAGGTGCGGAAGGGCCGTTTCAGGATCTGGGTCGTCTTGCCGTATCCCGCGACGATGACCGAGGTCGGGAAATCGATGCCCTCGACGTGGGAGCGCGTGCTGCGGCCACCGGCGTTCTGATGGAAACGGCCGCGGATATCCGGCTGCCAGCGGATCTCGTGCATGTCTCCGGTCGGGCCGGGCTGCATGTCGAAATGGACGGACCCGTGGAGGTGCAGCATGCATGCCCAGCCGGACCGCCGGAGGATGCGCTCCTGGTCGAAAATGCCGGTCGCCGGGTCGAAGCCGGTCTCGATCCCGGGAAAGGCGCGGTACATCACGTTGTCGTAGTTCAGGGTGACCACCGCGACGTCGAACTCGGCCTGCAGCGCGGCGACCAGCACTTGAAGCCTTGCGAACTCGGACGCCTTGTCCGCCTCGCTGGCGGCGCAGCGCTCGCGGAACGCCTCCACGACGGCATCAACCGACGCGCGGCCGAGATCGCGCAGGGTGTCCGGCCCGACCGGCGTGGCGTGCCGACCGAAAAGCGAGACGTCGGGCATCCCCTTGGCTGTCACGACCGCGCCCAACGCCGAGGTCGCGGCGCCAGCGGGGTAAGCCGCGGCGACGGCGAAGATGGCGTACAGCAAGTCCTCGTAGTGCGGCTCGCGGCGCAGGAACTCGGGCACCGTCCGCTGCCAGTGGGTCCTGACCAAACCCTCGACATGCTCGTAAAGGTTCGTCGCGGGCTCGGCGAGCAACGGGTAGCGAACCTGGATGGCGTCGTTGATCATGGCCCGAACCCCTGCGACCGGGGGCATCCCGAATTCGAGGGACGCACCGGCGCCGACGACAAGCAAAAGTTTTCTTCTCGGCACGGCGCTCCTCCCCCTTCAGACCACCTTGGCGATCAGGCGGCTCATCTCGTCGGCGAGGCGACCCCGCTCCTCCTCGGGCAGGTTCCCGGTTAGCGTGGCCTGTACCAGCGCCTGCAGGTGGTCGCGCAGCATGTCGGACTGCACCCGCCGAAGGGCCGCGATGACGGCGTCGGCCTGGTGGGCGACGTCGACGCAGTAGCGCCCGTTCTCGATCATCTGCTGCAGGCCGCGGACCTGCCCCTCGATGCGGCGCAGCCGGGCGATCTGGCGGGTATGGTCCACGGCCACGCCGCCGTGTCTGTCGTCCGGTTCGCTCATCTCGGGCCCGTGTTGCGACTGCCAAGATAGGCGCTCGGGCGCGCCGCCGGAACCCCGGGGCGCGCATTCAGGGCAGGGACAGCCCGTCCTCCGCCGTCGCCTCGACGAAGGCGAGCGCGTCCCTGCGGCGTTCGTCCTCGTTCAGGTACAAAGCCGGCACGTCGGGCGTGCGGCGCAGGCGCAGCGCCTCGTCGATGATCCGCCGCCAGCGTTCGTCGAGAGCGATCAGGCCGTAAAGACCGGCCTCGGACTTCGAGGGTATGCGCCGGAGCGCGAGCAGGTAGTGCAGCCGGCAGGCGCCCAGCACGGCCTCGTCGACCTCGGCCGTCCCAGCCGAGTCCCGCAGGGAACCGAACGCCTCGGCCGCCCACCCGTCGACCCCGGGCACGTTCAGCCAGCCCGGCGGCGGACCCCGCAGGGTCAGCCCGTGCTCGGCGAGGGCGAGCCTGTCCACCGGGCGGCGCCTGTGCCCGGACAGCGGCTCGAAGCGGCCGACCCGGACCGCCGGACCCTTGTCCTCCGGTCCTTGCCGGTCCGCCGCGGCGACGTAGATCCCGTCGAGGGCGGGGCCGCCCATCGCGCCGAGGCCCTCGTGCAGGTCCGCGAGCCGATCCAGCGCGTCGGCCCCCGGGGGCCAGGCGACGACGGCGACGAAGTCGAGGTCGCACCGTCCCGGCACGAAGTCGTCCAGCGCCGCGGAACCGACCACGTGGAAGCCCGAGACGAGGCCCGGCAGCGCCGCGTCGACCGCCGTCAGGTACCGCTCCGCCGCCGCCGCGGCGAGCGGGTGCATCACAGCCGTCGCGTCCAGGAGTTCGGTCACGCGGCCCGTCTCACAACCGGGCGGCCCGCAGGCGCAGGGCGTTGCCGATCACGCTCACCGACGACAAGGCCATGGCGGCCGCCGCGATGACGGGCGAGAGCAGGATGCCGAGGAACGGGTAGAGGATGCCCGCCGCCACCGGCACGCCGGCCGCGTTGTAGACGAAGGCGAAGAACAGGTTCTGGCGGATGTTGCCCATCACCGCCCGCGACAGACGCCGCGCCCGCACGATGCCGAGGAGGTCGCCCTTGAGCAGCGTCAGGCCCGCGCTCTCGATGGCCACGTCCGTGCCGGTGCCCATCGCGATGCCCACGTCGGCCGCGGCGAGCGCGGGGGCGTCGTTCACGCCGTCCCCGGCCATCGCGACCACCTGCCCTGCCGCCTTGTGGCGCTCGACCACGGCGGCCTTCTGGTCGGGCAACACCTCCGCCTCGACCTCCTCGATGCCGAGCCGACGCGCCACCGCCTCGGCGGTCGTGCGGTTGTCGCCGGTCAGCATCACCACCCGGATGCCCTCCGCCCGGAGCGCCGCGAGCGCCTCGGCCGTCGTCGCCTTGACCGGGTCGGCGATGGCGAGGACGCCGGCGACCCGTCCGTCGACGCCGGCGAAGATCGCCGTGGCGCCGTCGCGCCGGAGCTCGTCGGCTTCGGCGTCATGGGTCGATACGTCGACCCCTTGCTCGCGAAGGAAGGCGGCGTTGCCCAGCGCCACGCGGCGGCCCTCCACGGTTCCGAGCGCGCCCTTGCCGGTGGGGCTGTCGAAATCCGTGACGGGAGCTGTGGAGAGCCCGCGCTTCCCGGCCGCCGCCACGATGGCCAGGGCGAGCGGGTGCTCGCTCGCGCGCTCGACGCTCGCCGCGAGCCGCAGGAGCGTGTCCTCGTCGAAGCCGGCCGCCGCCACGATCCGGGTCACGGCCGGCTTGCCCTCGGTCAGGGTGCCGGTCTTGTCGACCACCAGGGTCGTGACCCGCTCCATCCGCTCCAGCGCCTCCGCGTTCTTGACGAGCACCCCGGCCCCGGCGCCGCGGCCGACGCCGACCATGATCGACATCGGCGTGGCGAGGCCGAGCGCGCACGGGCAGGCGATGATCAGCACCGCCACCGCGGCCAACAGCGCGAAGGTGAAGCGGGGCTCCGGCCCGAAGGCCATCCAGGCGGCGAAGGCGAGAACCGCCACGCCGATGACCGCCGGCACGAACCAGCCCGCGACCCGGTCGGCGAGGCGCTGGATCGGGGCCCGGCTCCGCTGGGCCTCGGCCACCATCTGGACGATGCGGGCCAGCATGGTGTCGCGCCCGACCTTGGTCGCCTCGACGACGAGCGAGCCGGACTGGTTGAGGCTGCCGCCGATGACGGGGGCGCCGGCCTCCTTGGCGACCGGCATCGATTCCCCCGTCACGAGGCTCTCGTCCACGGAGCCGCGGCCCTCCACCACCGCACCGTCGACCGGGACCTTCTCGCCGGGGCGCACGCGCAGGCGGTCGCCGACCCCGATGGCATCGAGTTGCACCTCCTCGTCCTCGCCGTCCGGCCGGATGCGGCGGGCGGTCTTCGGCGCGAGGTCGAGGAGCGCCCGCAGCGCGCCGCCGGTGCTCTCGCGGGCGCGGAGCTCCAGGACCTGCCCGAGCAGCACAAGCACGGTGATCACCGCCGCCGCCTCGAAGTAGGCCGGCACCGCCCCGCCGTGCCCGCGCAGCGCCTCCGGGAACAGCCCGGGGGCGAGCGTCGCGACCACGCTGTAGAGGTAGGCCGTGCCCGTCCCGAGGGCGACCAGGGTGAACATGTTCAGGTTCCGGGACAGGACGGAGTGCCAGGCCCGAACGAAGAAGGGCCAGCCGGCCCAGAGCACGACCGGGGTGGCGAGCGCGAACTGGATCCAGTTTGAGGTCTGCTGGCCGAGGCGGTCGGTCAACCCGAGCAGGTGGCCGCCCATCTCAAGCACGAACACCGGAACGGTCAGCACCAGCCCGGCCCAGAACCGGCGCGTCATGTCGACGAGTTCCTCGCTCGGACCGTCGTCCGCACCGACCATCGCGGGTTCCAGGGCCATCCCGCAGATCGGGCAAGCCCCTGGCCCGACCTGGCGCACCTCCGGGTGCATCGGGCAGGTGTAGATCGAGCCCTCCGGCACCGGCTCGGACTTCGCCGCGGGGGAGGCGGGGTCGACGTAGCGGACGGGGTCGGCCTCGAATTTGGTCCGGCAGCCGTTCGAACAGAAGTAGTACGGATGCCCGTCGTGCTCGGCCTGGTACTTCGTCGCGTGCGGGTCCACCGTCATCCCGCAGACCGGGTCCTTCACGCGGAAGGCGCCATCGGACGAGGCAGGTGCGGCATGGCTGTGCGCACGGTGGTCGTGCCCGTGGCCGTGCGCGTGCGCGGAATGATCGTGGCCGCCGACACAGGCGTGGCCTCCCGCAGATTGAGGATGTCCCTGCGACGCGTCGCTCATCACCGCTCCTTCCGTATGGCCGAGGGCCTGGCCGCCAGACCGCGAACGGTCCGGCGGCGCGCGGCGCCTTACCGGTTGCCTTCCTTCTTCGCGTTCTTGTCGAGCCAGGCGACGAGCTCCTGAATGCTCTTCTCCTGCTCACCGATGGTCTTCTCGGCGAGGCGCTTGCTCTCGGCGTTGTCGGCGCCCTTCAGCGCCGCTCGGGCCATGTCGATGGCGCCCTGGTGGTGGGGGATCATCGTGCAGACCCACGCGACGTCGGGATCGCCCGCCATCATCCCCTGCATCATCGGGCCATTCATCGACATCATCGCCCGCTGCAGGCCCTTCTGGGTCTCGGTCATCTGACCGCCCATGCCCTGCATGGCCTGGGACATGTGCGCCTGCATGTCCTTCACCATCGCCTCCTTGCCCGCCGAGGCCGCCTTGCACGCTTCCGGCAGCCTCACGGCGGATTGCATCGAGCCGTGGTCGTGATCGTGGTCATGGTCGGCCGCAACGGCCGCTCCGGCGCCGGCGAACGCCATGGTCGCGGCAAGGACAAGGTTACGAACGAGCATAATTGCCTCCTCTCATCTTGTGGAAGGGGCAGCCGTCGCCGGCCGCCCCGATTGGCTCAGGCGGCCATCTTGCGGCAGCTCTCGGCGCATCGCCGGCACCGCTCGACGCAGTCCTGCATGTCGCCGACCTGCTCGCAGCTCCTGGCGCAGGCCTCGCACACCTCGGCGCAGGCGCGGCAGGTATGCTTGTGCTCGGGGGTACCGATCAGCATCAAGTGAGCCGAAGTCCGGCACGTCTCCGCACAGGCTAACATCAGCCGGAAATGCGCCGGCTCGACGTGCTTGCCGCCGGCCGGAAGGCAATGGTTCGAGGCCATGCCCATGCAGGTCTGATAGCAGCGAAGACACTCATCGATGCAGGACTGCATCTCGTTCGACATCGTATGCATTCCGAGTCTCCATTAAGACGGTTCACACTGTTCGATAAACCGAGATTTACGCTAAAAAGCGATTTTATTTCTCAGCACAGCGCAGTCATAAAGATAGTGAACTGACGTCTTGTTCAACGCGAAAGACGAAAATCTTTCGCGGCGACGTTCGAGTTTGGAAAGTCGGTCCCGCGGCCATCGTGGACCGGTCCCAGCGCGCCGGGATCGTCCGATCACGAACGACCCGATGGGACGCCGCCCTTTCGAGCTCACGGTTCGGCGCGTCCCGCCGGGGCGACCCGAAGCGGCGCCGCCGCTCCTGAGGCGACGATTGGGCAGATCGACAGGGGATCAGTCTCGACCGGCGACGAAGCGGGCGCAGGTCGTGGCCGCGGGCGCACCTCAGGCGTTGCGCGCCCAGGTGCGCATCACCTCACGCGACGGTTCGTGGCGGCTTGCGAAGCGCCTCGGGGCCTGCGCCCTCGTGCCCTGCGACGTCGTCCGGGACCATCACGACGGCCTTGAAGAGGGGGGCTGACAAGGATGTTGGGGCGGCGGGAATACCGAGGGTGCCACAAACGGCCGTCCCGCAGCGGCAGCGCTTGCAGGCGCCGGGGCAGCAACCCTCGTCGGCATCGGCGGCTTTGAGCGAGGCCGTCGCCCGAACCGGCAGCGTCCGGAGACGCGGTGCACCGCGAAGCCATCCCATGAACCCTGGGACGTGCAGCGAGGTTGCGAGGGCTGGTCCAGCAAGCGGTGCCTTCGCATCGACCATTGCCGCCGCGCGCCGATTGTGACCGCAGTGGACATGGCCATCGTGAGCCTCGACGGCGGACGGCGCGACGTAGGCGATGATCGCGAGGATCATCGCCGCTATCGAACGCACCACATGCCGCCTGAAAGCCATCCCGGTCGCTAACCCCGATCTTGCATGTCGCGACGAAGTCGCACCTTTGACGAGAATGCCTGCATCCGCATTTGGTTGCCGGCTCGTCCCATCACGCGGTCGCGCGTACCTGCTCGGCCGGGTAGCCGGCGGCGGTGACGGCCAGTGCGATGCGGTCTGCCGGCCCGACGGCGCCGGACACGGTCACGAGCTTGGCCCCGAGGTCCACCGCGACCTGGGCGTCCGGCTCGATGTCGATGATGGCCCGGGCCACGGACTTGACACAACCTCCGCAGTCCATCTTGTCGACCTTGAAACGATGCATGACGCTCTCCCTATGACGGCGTCACCTTCAGATAGGGCTTCCCATGGTGGGAAGGTCAAGGGTCGGGGAGCGCTCCGCATCGGGCTGGAGCGCGTTCGCTGCAGGCGACATGGCCGTCGTGACGCTGAAGCCGGTCGATCCTCGACATCGTCGACCGGTGCGGCGACGCTTGGCGTGGTTCCATCGCTTAACCCTGAAGCATCATGTCCATCGGCCTGCGCACGTGCGCTTGAACCCTTGATCGATGGGCATCGCGGTGAGGAGGGACCTGGTCCGAACGATCACTCCCGGCCAACCTCCTGGTATTGCGCCTTGAGAAAGCGATTGCTTTTGGTGAAAGATGCCACGACGCTCTGCTCAAGCTCGTAATACCACACCTCCTCCCGTGCATGCTCGATGCGGTCGACATTGAGCGTCAGGATGTACTGCTTGTTCTCGTCGAGTCTTGCCCGAGTGAGGATGAACTCCAGGCTTTTTCGTAAGGTGTCGTCGTCGACGTCGAAGATATTATCGTGAACCAACAGCCCGGGGTGACGGGATTTGGTGTAATCGTTCAGCAGCAGCGCGATGTCGTATATGAAGACTTTCTCCCTCTCCACGCTATGACTGCCGTCATCGTCGATCCGCAGGACGATATCGACGACGTGCTTCCTGGGGGTGGTTCGCACCTCGAAGGAAGCCTTGCGGTTGCCCTGGATGAACTGATGAATGGCGAGGATCGTCCGTTCGAACGACCGCAGCCGATCCGCGGCGGCAGAGATGCTGGCCTGCAATGCCAGCCTTTCGGCCTCGATCTCGGACTTCTTGGTCTGACGTTCGATCAGCAGTTGGTCGTAACGGCTGAAGAAGCTTTTGAGCTGTCCAAGTTCATCGCTCTTCGCCTGGAAGGAGGCATAGGTCTGGCGTAGGTTGCGCAGCTGCCCTTTCTGATCGAGAACCGCCACCAGCTTTGCGTACCGCCTATCGAGTTCGGCGAGCTGCTTGTTGAGGTTCCGGATCTCGACGTCCACCACCCTCGACTTCTCGTCCAGCAGGTGGCGCTGGAACTGCTCGATCTTGGACTTGAAAGTAATTACCTCCGCGAGTTCGCGGACGATGCTGGTGCCCAGGCCGGCACGAAGCTGGTCGTAGAAGTCGCGGATCTCGCCGCTGTCTATGCCGGGTTCCAGGGCAATCGGTGCCAGGTTTGCAGCGCGCTGGACGAGCACGTCCTTGCTGCGGCGCAGGTCCGACATCCGGTCTTCGATATCGAGGATCTCGCCCTTCACGATGTCGTAGGCCGGGGCGTTCTCCAGGGCATCGATGCCTTGCCGGATCGTCTCGACCTCCTCGTCGAGGGCGTTGAGGTCGGACCGGGCGTCATCCAGATCCTTCTGGCGGACGAGCCTCACGCTGTCCTTGATGCGAGCCTCCTCGGTGGCGATTGCGTCGAGTTCCCTCTGTATGCCCTTGATGGCACGGTAGATGCCGAGGTCGATGCCGAGGAGCATGAGGTGCGGCGCGTAGTTGTCCGGTATTCGGGCCTTGGTGTCGAAGCAGCCTACAATCGACTTGAACTCGGATCGCTCGTCCCGGATCAGCGGCCCCAGGATCTCCCGGAACCCGACCTGCTCATCCTGGTCGGGGAACAGCCTCCCCGTCAGGAAATCGGTCGCATCCTTGAGCTTGGCGTAGACCGTCTCGCGCCCGTCGACGATGATCCGCGGGTGCTCCGCCTCTTCGAGCGATCTCTTGATGGTGTAGCCGATCCCGTGCAGCCGGAAGTCGACGCAGATGAGGTTGCGCGG
Source organism: Methylobacterium sp. CM6257 (assembly GCF_054611515.1). NCBI lineage: Bacteria > Pseudomonadati > Pseudomonadota > Alphaproteobacteria > Hyphomicrobiales > Methylobacteriaceae > Methylobacterium > Methylobacterium sp. CM6257. The sequence continues at coordinate 1,387,438 of NZ_CM137735.1, read as the reverse complement.
ATCGAAGCTCTCCTTCGGGATTCTCGCCACGCGACTTTCCGTTTTGCGTTTGAGCAATGCGAAGTTCAAGAATTCGATGCAGAGCGACTTGCCGACGCCGTTGTTCTTGGAGCTGGTCACGTCGCTCTCACCCAGGATCACATTGACCCCTGCCGTGAAGACGATGGGATCGATGGTCGCGGGCTCGGTGTAGAGACGCTCAATCAACATCACGGACGATCAGGTATGGTTCTTCGAAATCGACCAGGCCAACGGCGTATAGGAAGGTGATGCCATAAAAGAACGAATTCCACGCGAACCAACTCTCGCGTTTGAAGCGCTCCACCACGTCGAAGATACTGACACGACCCTTGCCCGACTGCCTGATGTACCGCGCGATCTCGAAACCGACGATTGGCGGAGACTTGTCGAGTGCCTCGTCTTTGAGGAAGATGCTAGGCATCGAGCGCGCGCTTGTTCGGGAACACGTTGCAGGCAATCAGCTGATCGACAAGGTAATATCGAATGGCGCAATCGTCGAATGCGACGGCGCTGGTGCCCATCATCCGAAGGACCTTTTCGGTCAGCGCATCGAGGGCGGCTTTGGGATCGCCTCCATATTCCGTCAGGACACGGTCGCTCCAATTCATGAGGTAGACCTGGAGCTTGCGCACACGCACGTGCCCGAGGTCGGTATGCCTGTTCACTTCCGCCAGCGCACGTCCATATATCTCGTGCAAGTCGACGTACTGCTGTTCGAGGAAGGCGGCGTGATCCGCGAATCGGTCGCGGATCTTCCTGTCGGGATCGGGGTCCTCCCGGTTGTCGCCGACCGAGATCCCTTCCTCGGCGGCGCTGAGAACCTCGATCAGGCGGATCAGGGTACCAACCTCGTTGGACTGCCGGGGCTCGGGGATCTTCAACTCGTCGCGCAGGAACTCGCAGCAGCGCTCAAGCCTGTCCAAGCGAAGGTCGCCGACCTTCCTCAGGAGCTCGGGAATGTCCCAGACGTCGTCCACCAGGGACATGCTGAACACGCCGTCGCCGCCTAGGGACGACTCCCGGTACCTGCGCTTCTCTCCGATGATGAGAACGACCAGGCGGTCGTATCTGCCGTCGAGGCCGCTCGCCACGAAGCCCTTATGGGTGTGCTTGATCTTGTCCAACTCCGACGTCGACGTCACCTGGATGGCGATCCGTTCGTCCTCGTCGCCCAAATCGATAGCTCGCGCGTTCCTCTCTACTATGTTGATGTTCTTCAGCTTATAGTCAAACACCAAGTTCAGAAAATCTCGAAAGAACGCTTCCGCATGGACGTTGACGTCTTGTAGGTTGAGGCTATTGAGGTGCCCGACCGACATCCTCAGTTGCGTCAAATAGTGCAAAGCGACCCCGATGAGGCTTGCGCGATTCATGGTGGTGACGAGACTCTCTCGGATCCCCCGAGTCCTAGCGTTGCGGCGTCCCCTTCGCCACTCCGATCTTCATGCCGCCGGGGCGAGTCTGTGAACCGAGTTCCCGCCCACGCTAAGCCCGCCTTCGGGGGATGTCCGGGCACGAAGCGGGGCGTCGGCTCTTGCGCGGCGGCGCGACGACCGTTGACCACCGTGGACGGCGACGGCGATCATCCGCACGTCGGCCGCGCTCAGGCCGGTTCGCCGCCACGATAACGGGCGAAGGTGTCTCGCCCCTCGGGTCCGAACAGGATCACCGCGTAGGCGCCGGGATCCCTGCCCTCGACCTCCATGCCGGGCGAGCCGGCCGGCATGCCCGGAACGGCCAGCCCGGTTCCGTTCGGGCGCTCGGCCAACAAGCGCCTGATGGCGTCCGCCGGCACGTGTCCCTCGACCACGTAGCCGTCAACGAGAGCGGTGTGGCAGGAGGCGAGGTCCCTCGGCACGCCGAGACGCGCCTTCACCGGGTTCACGGGACCCTCGGTCACCGTCACCGTGAAGCCGGCCTGTCGCAGGTGGTCCACCCACTTCGCGCAGCAGCCGCAACTCGGGTCCTTCGTCACGGCGACGGTCGGCAGGCTCTCCCCCATCACGGGTCGTCCGAGGGACACTCCCGCCGCCAAGCCCGCGAGCACGGCACGCCGGGACGGCATCATGTCTGACTTCATCATTCGCTCCTGTCGATTCCTCATTCGGCCGCCAGAGGCATCCGTGCACCCTCCGCGGCGGCCTCCGGCAACCCGCGACCTTTCACCAACGCGTAGACGGCCGGAATCACGACGAGGGTCAGCACGGTCGAGGACACCATCCCGCCGATCATCGGCACGGCGATGCGCTGCATGACCTCGGAGCCCGAACCGGTGCTCCAGAGGATGGGCAGGAGACCCGCCATGATGGCGACCACCGTCATCATCTTGGGCCGCACCCGCTCGACGGCGCCGACCATGATGGCCTGCCGCAAGTCCTCGCGCGTGAGGGGGCGTCCCTCACGCCGGCACCCTGCCCGGACCTCGTCGAGGGCGTGGTCGAGGTAGACCAGCATGATCACGCCGGTCTCGGCCGCGACGCCGGCGAGCGCGATGAAGCCGACCGCCACCGCCACCGACATGTTGAAGCCCATCCACCACATCAGCCAGACGCCGCCGACGAGCGCGAACGGCAGCGAGAGCATGACGATGAGGGTCTCGGTCAGACGGCGGAAGTTCAGGTAGAGGAGCAGGAACACGACGAGCAGCGTCAGCGGCACAACGATCCTGAGGCGGGCTTCGGCGCGCTCCAGGTACTCGTACTGCCCGCTCCACTGCAGCGTCGTGCCCTGGGGCAACCTGACCTCCCTGTCGACCGCGGCCCGGGCGTCGGCCACGTAGCCGCCGAGGTCGCGCCCAGTGAGGTCGACGAAGATGTAGACCGCGAGCTGGCCGTTCTCGGTCCGGATCGAGGTCGGCCCCCGGGTAAGCTCGACCTTCGCGACCTCGCCGAGCGGCACCGTCCCGCCGGCCGGCAGCGGCACCTGCACCTCGTCGGCGATGGCCCGCGGGTCGGAGCGGAAGGCGCGCGGGTAGCGTACGTTGACGGTGTAGCGCTCGCGGCCCTCGACCGTGTTGGTGACGCTCTGCCCGCCGAGAGCCGAGGCGACCACGTCCTGGACGTCGCCCACCATGAGCCCGTAGCGGCCGAGCGCCTCCCGGTCGGGCGTGATGTCGAGGAAGTACCCGCCGATGACCCGCTCCGCGTAGGCACTCGACGTGCCCGGCACGTCGCGCACCACTGCCTCGACCTGACGGGCGACCTTCTCCATGGCGCCGAGGTCGGTGCCGAGCACCTTGATGCCGACCGGCGTCCGGATGCCGGTCGAGAGCATGTCGATGCGGGCCCGGATCGGCTGCGTCCAAGCATTCGAGACGCCCGGGAACTGCAGCGCCCGGTCCATCTCCGCCTTGAGGCTCGCGAGCGTCACGCCCGGGCGCCACTCGGCCTTAGGCTTGAGGCTGATGATGGTCTCGGCCATCTCCATCGGCGCCGGGTCGGTCGCGGTGCTGGCGCGCCCGGCCTTGCCGTAGACCGAGGCGACCTCGGGGAAGGACTTGATGATCCGATCCTGGGTCGCCAGCAACTCGCCCGCCTTCGTCACCGAGATGCCGGGCAGGGTCGTCGGCATGTACATCAGCGTCCCCTCGTCGAGTTCCGGCATGAACTCCGAGCCGAGCTGGCGCGCCGGCCAGACGGTGACCGCCAGGACGCCGAGGGCGAGCAGGATGGTGGGCAACCGCGCCCGCAGTACGCCTGCGATGACCGGGCGATAGAGCCAGATCAGGAGCCGGTTCACCGGGTTGCGATGCTCCGGGACGATCCGTCCGCGCACGAACAACACCATCAGCGCCGGCACCAGGGTCACCGACAGGAGCGCCGCCGCCGCCATGGCGAAGGTCTTGGTGAGCGCGAGCGGCCCGAACAGGCGCCCCTCCTCGCCCTCCAGGGTGAAGATGGGCAGGAAGCTCACGGTGATGATGAGGAGTGAGAAGAACAGCGAGGGGCCGACCTCGCCCGCCGCCTCGACCAAGATCTCGACCCGCGGCTTGTCCGGCCGCGCCCGCTCCAGGTGCTTGTGGGCGTTCTCGATCATCACGATGGCCGCGTCGATCATGGCGCCGACCGCGATGGCGATGCCGCCGAGCGACATGATGTTGGCGCCCAGCCCCAGCGCCTTCATCCCGGCGAACGCCATCAGGATGCCGACGGGCAGCATCAGGATGGCGACCAGCGCGCTTCGGACGTGCAGGAGGAACACGATGCACACGAGGGAGACGACGACGCTCTCCTCGACAAGCGTGTGCCGCAGCGTCTCGATGGCCGCGTCGATGAGTTGCGAGCGGTCGTAGACCGGCAGGATCTCGGTGCCGGCCGGCAGGCTTTTCGCCACCTCCGCGAGCTTCGCCTTCGCGTTCTCGATGACGGTCAGGGCGTTCGCGCCGAACCGCTGCAGGACGATGCCGCCGGCGACCTCGCCGTCACCATTCATCTCGGTGATGCCCCGCCGCTCGTCAGGCCCGAGTTCGACCCGGGCGACGTCCCGCACCCGCAGGGGAGCACCACCGGTGGTCTTCAGGACGATGTTCTCGATGTCGGCCACGCTCCGCAGGTAGCCGCGTCCGCGCACCATGAACTCGAACTCGGAGAGCTCGACCGTGCGGCCGCCGACGTCGGCGTTGCTCGCCCGGATCGCGTCCCGGAGCTTGTTGAGCGAGATCCCCTGCGCCCGTAGGCGGTTCGGGTCGACGACGACGTTGTACTGCTTGACGAAGCCGCCGACGCCCGCGACCTCGGCCACGCCCTCGGCCCGCGACGCCCCGAAACGGACCACCCAGTCCTGGAGGGAGCGCAATTCCGCGAGCGTGCGCTCCTTGGCCACGACCACGTACTGGTAGACCCAGCCGACGCCGGTGGCGTCCGGACCGAGGGTTGGGGTCACGCCCGCCGGCAAGCGGCTGGCCGCCGCGTTGAGGTATTCGAGCACGCGCGAGCGGCCCCAATATGGGTCCGTGCCGTCCTCGAAGATCACGTAGACGAAGCTGACCCCGAAGAACGAGAAGCCGCGCACCACCTTCGCCTTCGGGACCGTCAGCATGGCGGTCGTGAGAGGATAGGTGACCTGATCCTCGACCACCTGCGGGGCCTGGCCCGGGTATTCGGTGTAGACGATGGCCTGCACGTCCGAGAGGTCGGGGATGGCGTCGAGCGGCAGCGTTCGCAGCGCCATGACGCCAGCGGCCACGGCGAACACGGTGCCGACCAGCACCAGGACGAGGTTGCGGGCCGACCAGCCGATGAGGCGCGCGATCATGGCTTGCCCTCAAGGTTCGAGGCCTGCCGGTCGCTCGCCTTCGGGGCGGACATGGACTGAAGCGCCGCCTTCAGGTTGCTCTCGGCGTCGATCAGGAAGTTCGCCGCCGTGACGACCCGGTCGCCGGCGGCGACGCCGTCGCGGATCTCGACGTAGCCCGTGCCGCGAACCCCGACTTTGACCTCGCGCGGCTCGAAGCGCCCCCCGCCCCTGTCGAGCAGCACCACTTGCCGCGCACCTGTGTCGATGACCGCGTCGTCGGGCACCGCCACGACGGGCTTGCCCGCCCCCGTGGCGATCTCGACCTCGGCGTACATGTCGGGCAGGAGCGCGCCGTCCGGGTTCGGCAGCTCGATGCGCACCCGCGTGGCCCGGGTGTCCGGGTTCACCTGCGGATAGATCACCCCGACCTTGCCGGAGAAGGTCCGGCCCGGGGCCGAACGCAGGCGCACGGTCACGGCCTGTCCGGCGCGAACCCCGGCCAGGTCGCGCTCGGGCACGTCGGCCAGCACCCACATGACCGAGATGTCGCCGATCCGGAACAGGGTGTCGCCGGCCGCGGCTTTCATGCCCTCGACGGCCGAGCGCTGCAGCACCACGCCGTCCCGGGCCGACGACCAAGTGATGGCCATCGGCACCTTCCGGGTGCGCTCCATGTCGTCGATGACGGCCTCGGAGACGTTGAGGTTCTGCAGGCGTCGCCGAGCTCCGTCGAAGCCGGGGTTGGCGATGAGCTGCGCGGCGGCGGCGTTGATTTCGGGGGAGTAGATGTGGACCAGCGGCTGGCCCTTGCGGACGCGGTCGCCGGTGGTGACGTCCTCGACATGGTCGACGTACGCGTCCGACCGGGTCGCGATGACCGTCACGCGCCGCTCGTCGAGGGCGACGGTACCGGGCACGCGCACCGGCTGCGCCACCACCCGCCGCTCCACTGTTTCGGTTCGGACGCCGGTCCGCTGGACCTTGCCGGGGGAGACCGTCACGACGGCGCCGCCCTCGTCCTCGCCCGCGTAGACGGGGATGTAGTCCATCCCCATCGAATCCTTTTTCGGGGTCGCCGAGGTGTCCGGCAGCCCCATCGGGTTGCGGTAGTAGAGCAACTTGCGCGTGCCCCCGTCGGGCTTCCCGGCCGCCGCCGTTCCATGCGCCGCCATGCCGTGCCCGGTCACGTCGTGGCCGGCCATGTCGGGGGATGTCGTCTCGCTCCCTTGTGCCTGGTCGAAGCGCACGTCCTCGCTGGCCCGAACCGCCCGGAAGTCGTGCCCCTCCGCAGTCGTTCTCGGCGACGCGGAGTAGACCGGCTTCCCATCCGGATCCTGGTAGTAGACCACCGGACCCGTGACCTTCGCCGGCGCCGGTGCCTGCGGACCCGGCATGCCGGTCGGAAGCCAGTGGGCGAACTCGGTCCGTGCGCGCTCGACGAGGACCGGAACGGGGCTGCCATCACGCCCCGCCCAGTACCCGGTGCCCCCCGCCGCCAACGCGGCGAGGATCCCGGCGAGCCATGCCGAGCGGCTCACTTGACGGCCTGGAAGACGAGCCTGTCCTCGACGGTGCCGGTTTCGCCCTGGACCTTCGCCCCCAGCGAGAGCCGCCAGCCCCCGGCCATCGTGAGCTTCGCCTTGAAGCGGTAGAGGGCAGGCTCCGTCGACGGGACCTGCTCGATCGTCGAGGTCATCTCGTCCATGCTGTGGGGCGCCATGTCGATGCGCTTGGCGAAGATCACCGCGTCCGGAACGGGCTTGCCGGTGCGCTTGTCCATGAGTCGCACCGAGAGGATGGTCTCGCCGACCTTCGCCTCCGTCCGGATCAGCACGAAGGCGTAGTCCTTGATGCCGGCGAGCGCCGGCAGGGCCGGGACCGACAGGGCGGCACCGAGCAGCGCGGCACCGAGGGCGCGCGCGAAGGGGTACGTGGTCACGGATTTCGTCTCCTGAACGCGATGGATGGCCACGCGTGGACGCGCGGCGTCGTGCCGGCGTTCACGCCGGCGTCATCGGGCTCAGGCTCGGGGGGGCTCAGGTAACGGGCGGCCGGACACGCTGGCGAAGGACGCCGCATCGGGCCACACCCGGCTCGTCCGCGTCGCCACCGGGGCCGGGACGGACGCCGCGGTCGGCAGGAGGGAGGCGACGCTGGCGAGGCAGAGCGCCAAAAGCGGACAGCCGGCCTTGGCGCAGTCGGGCTTCGCCGCCTTCCCGGGCGGGCAGCACGGCATGTCGGCCATGTCCGCGTCGCCCACGTCCATCCCCTCCATCTCGGCATGGGCAATGGCCGAGGTCGCCTCAGGCGCGGCTTGCGCCATGATGAACGCGCGCATCCCCGCGGCGGCCGCGGGCGCGGCCACCGGCGTCAGGGCGAGGCTGAGTACCGCCAGGAGCGGCAACAGTCGCCGAAGGGCGATCAAGAACGTCACGCAGGTACGATGCCAGCTTTTCGATCCGGGCGGAAGGCCAGTGTCACGGGAGACGGCGCGTCCCAAGTCTTGAGGGTCAAGGTTTCGTTCCGTCGGGCGGCCGATCCACCGACCGACCTCGCCGGGCGGGCGTCTCGGCGACCCGTTCCTCGTGGGCCCGCCGGACCGCGCCATGGCGCGTCCGGCCTGCCGTGCAATGGCCGTCCCCGAACGGCAGGCAGAGGCCGGATCGAGGCCGCCACCCATGGAAGCCGCATCGACACCGTCGGTCCCCTGGCAAGCCCCCGGACATGGAGTGGCCGTCTGCCGAGCGCGCAATCTGGAAGGCGGTCAACAGGGGAATGGTCGCGTGCATCGCAGGCGTGAGCCGGTCGTCGTTCTCGGGCTGTTGCGCTGGCCGCCCATCGCAAGGGCGCAGGTTCCGGGCTCCCGGCATCCGCGCGCGTGCTGTCCGGGCATCTGGGAAACCTACCGCACACTTGACCCTCCGCGCGGTAGGCGGTGCAGGGCGGCGCGCCGAACCTCACCCCGTACCACCCCAATCGGCCGGTCCGGCGGTTCGGACCCCGCGGGAGGTTCAGAAGTGCTGGGCGGGGGGGGCCGACCGGGCGGCGGCAGGGCGGCGGGGCACCGCGCTGATCGATCCGGTCGTCAGGCCGACGTCCGGAGCTTCGACCTGAGGCGTTTCGGTCCGTTGCGATTGATGCGTCTGGGGCAGGAAACGGGGTGGGACGTTGTCCATCCATCCCGCGAGCGCGTAACCCGGCAGTCCGGCGAGCATGGCGATTCCTGCAAAGGCGGGGATGATCTTGCTTTTCATGGCGGAAACCGTTGATCTGACGAGAAGCTTGCCGCTCCTTGTCTTTAAGTCCGGATGTCTTGGACGTACCGTTACAGCGCGCTGCGAACCTTTGTGGGGTTGGGCCGGGGTCGCCCGGCGCGGCGCCTCGCTCACCGGGGGGATAATCCTGCAAGCGATTGTGGGATGCGCGACGGCCGCATTGCCTCGCGCGGCCGGGCGGGTGGGAGGGTCAGGCCAGTCGTCGTGCCGGATCCCATCCGCGGCGTTACCGCGACGAGGCCCGTGACATGAAGCGTCGGCCGGCGACAGGCCCCCAAGCCGTCGCGTCGCCCCTCGAACCCCGGCAGGCGATCCGGAGGATGTTCCGAACCGGCTCGCTACCAGCGAAGGAGGCGCGGTCCCAGGAGCGCTCCGACGAGCGTGCACATCGCGATCGTCCCCCCGTACCATACGGCGACGAACGGTACGGTATCGTCCATGCAGTGCAGCGAATAGCCGAGCGCGCTCACGGCTCCCGCGGAGAGGCCGACCAGGGCACCCGCCCGCACGAGATCCGTCGGCGCTCCGAACCGTCGAACCGCCCACGTGACGACGGCGAACGGCACGACGGCGATCACGGGGATCGAGATGAGGCATTCGAGCCAGGTGTGACCGGATACCATGCCGTGCCAATGTTCGGTCGGCGCCATCAACAGGCTCACGCACGCCAGCGCCGCGACCACGAGGAACGGCAAGGCGGCGACCCCGAGATGGACGCGGCTCTCGCCGCCGGGCCTGGCCGCCCTGACGAGATACCGGAGCGCGAGACCCCCGACCGCGGCCGCAAACGAGAACTTGAACGCGAGGAACAGGAGCGGCCGGACCTCGGTCAGGCCGGGACGCAAGCCCAGAAACGCCAGCGCCAGGCACAGCGCGGCCGTCGCGCCGACCGCGACCGCCAGCGCGAGCCGGCGGGTCATCCAGGGGGCCCCGACCGGTTCGCGCTCGAAGCTGGCGCCCAGCAGGCCGATGAGTTCGTCGGTCTTCATCTCGCCTTGCCTCCCACGAGATTGGCCAGGGTCTTCAGGCCGCGGTGGACGCTCACCTTAATCGCGGTCTCGGACATCCCGGCACGTTCGGCCGCCTCGGCGGCGCTCAGGCCCTCGACCTTCGTCGAGAGGATCGCGTTCCTCATCTTGGGCGGTAGGTGCGCCAGGAGGCGCTCGACGTCGAGCGAACTCTCCGCCGCGACATGATCGTCGCGAGCCACCAGCACGCCGGCATCCTCGACAGGGACGTCGGCCGCGGCCGTACGCGTACGCCGAAAATGGTCGATGAGCTTGTAGCGGGCGATGGCGTGGATCCACGGCGTCACCGGTTGCGTGACGTCATAGGTGTGCCGCCGCACATGGATCACCATCAGCGTCTCCTGGACGAGATCCTCCGCCTCGGTGTCGGTACGGCCGGAGCGAGCCAGTTTGCCTTTGTAATACGCGCGCAGGTGCGACCCGAGCCGCCCCAGGAAGCGCCGGTAGTCGGCCGCGCTGCCCGCAAGGCTGGCGATAAGCAGCGCGCGCAGTTCCTCTTCCACCTGCAGCACCGGGACTAGGCGGGCCGGTTCGTAGCCGCTGAGCGGATGCCAGAGATACGTCGCATGTTCCGCCACCCCACCGTGTCCTCACGACCGCAGCACCATCCTGCAGGAGCGTGTCGTACGGCGATCCGCGCCCTGAGGCTCGTCGGCCGAAGGCGACGTATGATCGGCCGCGCCGCTCGGAGAACAATCCGCAAGCGGCCGCCGAAACGTTACAGCGCTCGCGGCATGCCCGGGAGCGTAGGCATGTGCCGCCCATAATTGCCAAGCCTATGCCCCGATCTTAGACCCAGCCGGACCCAACGCCACGCGCCGGGCGGGAAGCCTCCGGAGCCTCGCCGCCCGCGCTCTCCCTTCGCATGGAAAGGCCTGCCGAGAGCGCCGCCGAGAGGGCGGTCTCCGATCCGGGGACGACGGCGGATTCGTCCCGGAGCGGGCGTTCGGCGCCATCGCTTTTCCCCTCACCGGGGGCGGTCCGGGCAAGAAGCCGGCCCGTCCCGCCATCGACGTTTCCCTAGGAGCATGATCATGATCGAGGTGATACCGAACTGGCATCCGGTCGCGGTCCATTTCACGGTCGCCCTCCTCATCACGGCCAGCGTCCTCTTCGCCGCGGGGACCCTGTTCAGGAAAGCGGCATCGGGTGGCGCGCTCACGGCCGCCGCCCGATGGAACCTCGCAATCGGCGCGGCCGTCACGGTCGCGACCCTCGCCACGGGTTGGTCGGCGTACAACACCGTCGCCCACGACGCGGCCTCGCACGCGAACATGACCGTCCACCTTCGCTGGGCCATCGCCACCGCGCTCGTGTTCCTCGCCGCCGCCGGCGTCGCCTGGCTGGAGCGCCGGAAGGTCGCAGGCGCGGGCGTCGTGCTGCTGGCGCTCCTCGCCGGAGGTTCCGGGGCCCTCGTGGTCACGGGCTGGCTCGGCGGCGAGAACGTCTACCGTTACGGCCTGGGCGTCATGGCGCTCCCGAGATCGGGCGACCACGTCCACCCCGCAAGCGGCGGCCATCCCCACGAGCACGGCCACGACCACGAGACCGCGGACGCCCCAAACACGCCCGATGCCGCCGCGGGCAAGGTAGAGACGCGCCCGGCGCCGGACGCCCCCTCCGCACCGCACGAACACGCTCATTGACGGACGGGCCGCGGTGATACCCGTCCCGGGTACCCCCAAGCGCCCGTCGCATGAACGCGGCGGGGGTCCTGGCACCGGTGTGGCGGTCAATCCGCCGAGTGCGGCTTCGCCGTCGACACCGGCATGTGGCGAACTTCCAACACGCTGAGTTTGTGGGACATCGGTCGAGCACCACGGATTGCAGCTTCCACCCCGGCGTGAGAATGTCCGCGAAGATTAGGCAGGGGCCCTGATCAGTGAAAGTCGTGCGCGCATTGCTGCTTGCCGTACTCGCCTTGGCCTTGGCCATCGCGCCGGCAGCGCCGTGCACCATGGGCCGGCAGTCGACGGCTCACCGGCACATAGCCGCCGCCGCGGCGACGCATCTCGCGCACGCCGCCGGCACCTTGGGCAGCCAGAACAAGCCGGACGAGGCTGGGATACGGGGGACTTCCCTCGCCTTGCCGGCTGCGGCCGCCGACGAAGGATGCCCCGGCCATCGGCATCGCCCCAAACATCCTCCCTGCCCGGCTACCTGCTGCCCGCTCGCGTGCCAAGCCGCGCTTCCCACCCTGCCATGGGCGAGCATCACCCTGGAATTTCATCCGTCCGAGCGGGTCCTGATCGTCCAGGTGGACGGGGCCGTCGACGCGCATCCGCTACGGATCGAGCGGCCGCCGAGGCGCCAAGCGTGACGCGCGGGCGGATCTAGCGCCCGCCCTCGGCCGCTCCGACAGGACGGCCTCGCACACCCACAACGAGCCGACGCCTTCGCCGGGCGCGACGCCGTCGCCGCTCGACCCGCGGCCCGTGCCACGCCTGGGCCTGCCTTCGGCCGTCCGCCTCACCTCGGGAAATCCAAGATGTTCAAGTTGCCGAGACCGGCCGCGCTCGCGGCGGTCCTGCCGCTCGCCGGCTGCATGCCCGCCGCCGTTCCCGCCGGGCTCGTCCTGCCCTCGGAGCCGGACATCCCGGTCCGGCCGCCCCGCTACGCGAAGGTGACGCAGGGCGTGAAGGATTTCGGCGTCGTCGACCCAAAGGATTGGCGCGAGCTCAATCGCCAGGTCGCGCCGAAGGCCGGGTCCGGCGGTACGGGGGGCATGCCGGGCATGGACGGGATGCCCGGCATGGGCGGCAAGCGCGATTCGGGGGGCCGGTGATGGCCCGTCGCTGTAACCAAACGGGCGGCGGCGCCGGACTACCGGGCATGAGTGGCACGACGACCGCGCCGGGACACGCCGGTACGAGCGCGCGACCGCCGGACGAGGCCGTCCGGGGGCGGTTCGTGCGCGTGGCCGCGAGCATCACCGGCCTCGGCCTCGCCTTGGCAGGCTGCGCGAGCTTCTCGCCGGACGCGGGCCTCTCCGTGGCCGGCGGCTACGCGGCGCTTGAACTGCGCAAGGACATCGTGAAGGCGGACGACCAGGGCGTCGCGCCGAGCGCGGACGCCCGCGTGGACGCGTTGCTGCGCCGTCCCTTGACCGCCGACGGCGCGGTGCAGGTCGCGCTCCTGAGGAACCGGGGCTTGCAGGCCGCCTTCAACGACCTCGGCGTCTCCGAGGCGCAGTACGTGCAGGCCACGCTGCCGCCCTCGCCGCGCCTCTCGATCACGCAATGGGGATTGGGTTTCAACACGGAGATCGAGCGCTCCGTCGCCGCCAGCGTGCTGGAGTTGGCTACGCTCCCGGTGCGCGCCGAGATCGCGCGGCAGCGGTTCACGGCCGACCAGTACAACGCGGCGGAGCAGGTCCTGCGGCTCGGGGGCGAGGCGCGCCGGCAATTCTACCGTACCGTCGCGGCCAACCAGGCGACCGCCTTCCTCGAACAGGCGCTGGCCGGCGCGGAATCCGCCTCGACGCTGGCCAAGCAGCTGGGCGAGACGGGGGCTCTGAACAAGCTGGAACAGGCGCGCGAGCACGCCTTCTACAGCGAGTTGGGCGCGCAGCTCGCTAAGGCGCGGGTGCAGCAACGCGCCGAACGGGAGCGGCTGACCCGACTGCTCGGTCTCTGGGGGCGGGACATCGATTTCCGCCTGCCCAACGGCCTGCCGCCCCTGCCCGGGAGGCTCGTCGACGGGCACGCCATCGAGGCCGAGGCGATGATCAAGCGGGCCGACGTGCAGGCAGCCCGCTTCGAGCTGCAATCGCTCGTGGGGCAGTTCGGGCTGAACCAGGCCAGCGGCTTCGTCAGCGTCTTCGATGCGGGCTTCGCGAACCGGTTCTCGCGGTCGAGGACCGCGGGGGGCGAGGGCGGTGCCCCGAAGGTCGACAAGGCCAGCCTGAACGGGTTCTCGGCGGATCTCGTCATCCCGATCTACGACTTCGGGGCCACCGCTGTCCGGGGGGCGCAGGAAAGCTACCTCGCCAGCGCCAACCGCCTCGCCGAGCGCGCGGTCAACGCCCGCTCCGAGGTGCGCGAGGCTTACCAGCGCTATCGCGGCCAGTACGACATCACTCGGCATTACCAGACGAGCGTCCTGCCCCTGCGGCGGACGATCCAGGACCAGGCGCTGCTCCAGTACAGCGGCATGCTGCTGGACGTCACGACGCTGATCGTCGACGCCCGGGCCAGGATCCTGAGCAACATCCAGGCGATCGAGGCGCAGCGCGACTTCTGGATCGCGGCGACCGACCTCAAGGCGGCGACCGTCGGCGGCGGGTTCTCGGGGGGCAACTTCGGCGGCGAGGCCGCCGGGGGCACCCCGGGCACGAGCCTCGCCGTCGCGACGCCCGGCGGCTGAGGTCGGGGGCCCGCGCCGCCCATGACATTCGGAGGGAAACCATGACCGACATCTCGCGCAGAGGGATCCTGGGAGCGGGCGGCCTCGTGCTCGCCGGCACGTCGATGATCAGCGGGCGCGTCCAGGCCGCGGGCCTGCCCGAGGCCCCGATCATGGACAAGGCGACCATGCAGCCGCCGCTCTATCCGACGAGCGGGCCGGACTACCAGCCGGTGGTGACGCTCAACGGCTGGACGCTGCCGTGGCGCATGCGCGGCGACTGGAAGGAGTTCCACCTCATCGCCGAGCCGGTCGTGCGCGAGATGGCGCCCGGCATGGACGCGCGGCTCTGGGGCTACAACGGCCAGTCGCCGGGACCGACCATCGAGGCGGTCGAGGGCGACAAGGTCCGCATCTTCGTCACCAACCGCCTGCCGGAGGCGACCGCCGTGCACTGGCACGGGCAGACGCTGCCCAACGGCATGGACGGGGTCGCCGGCCTGACCCAACCCGGCATCCCGCCGGGCAAGACGTTCGTCTACGAGTTCATCCTCCGGCGCTCCGGCACCTTCATGTACCACCCGCACTCGGACGAGATGGTCCAGATGGCGATGGGCATGATGGGCTTCTTCGTCGTGCATCCGCGCGACCCCGCCGAGCGGCGGGTCGACCGCGACTTCGTCTGGCTGCTGAACGCCTACGACATCGAGGCCGGGTCCTATGTGCCCAAGGTCAACACGATGCTCAACATGAACATGTGGTGCTTCAACAGCCGGGTGTGGCCGGGCATCGATCCGATGGTCGCGCGCCAGGGCGACAAGGTCCGGATGCGCTTCGGCAACCTGACCATGACCAACCACCCGATCCACGTCCACGGCGTCGACTTCAAGGTCACCGGCACGGACGGCGGCTGGATCAACGAAAACTATCAGTTGCCGGAGGTGTCGGTCGACGTCGCGGTCGGGCAGATGCGGGCCATCGAGTTCAACGCCGACAACCCGGGCGACTGGGCGATCCACTGCCACAAGTCGCACCACACCATGAACGCCATGGGCCACAACGTGCGGACCTACATCGGCGTGAACCTGAAGAGCACGGCCAAGCAGATCCAGAAGATCGCCCCAGGTTACATGCCGATGGGTTCGACGGGCGGTGGCATGATGTCCGAGATGGAGATGCCGCTGCCCGAGAACACGCTGCCCATGATGACCGGCGCGGGCCCGTTCGGGTCGGTCGAGATGGGCGGGATGTTCACGGTCCTGAAGGTCCGTCCGGGACTGGCGGCCGGCGATTACCGCGACCCCGGTTGGTACAGGCATCCGGAAGGCACCCTCGCATACGAGTGGACCGGCGAGCCGATGCCGGAGCCGGCCCGCGCCCCGGACACCCCGAAGGCCCGGCGCGCCCGGCAGACCGACCTGCGGGTCGTCGATCCGCGGACGCGCCGCACGGCCTCGAACGCGGGCGGCCACGAGCACTAGGCGGACGCCCACAACGCGCCAGACGGCCTGCCGGAATCGCCACGAGCGAGGCAGGCGAACCCGTTCGGAACGGGAGCGATCCCGTCCGAAGTCCGCCGCGCCGGTCGCCGATCCCCTCAACGGCGCCGGCGTGGCGGTTCAATCGACCTGAGGAGAAGAAACCATGAGAAGCAAGTTCCCGCTCGCCGTCCTTTCGGCGGCCTTCCTGGCGATCGCGGCGCCTGCATGGGCGCAGTCCGTGAAGGGGACGGTGACGAAGGTAGACCCGGCCGCGGGCAAGGTCACGCTCGACCACGCGGCGATCCCGAAGCTCGACATGGATGCGATGACGATGGCGTACCCCGTCAAGGATCCCGCGATGCTCAAGGATCTGAAGGCCGGCGACAAGGTCGATTTCGACGTCGCGGAGGCCGGCGGCGCGTACACCGTCACGAAGATCCAGAAGACGAAGTAGCGCCCTGGAGGGAAGCCCCGTGCGGCTTCCGCCCGGTCCCGCGCGAGGGCTTCGGAGCCCTGAGATGGAGCAACCATGCGACGCCTGATCCTGTCCACCGCGCTCGCGGCCGCGCTCGTCGGCCCGATCCCGCAGCACGCCGGCGCGCAGCCCGCCAAGGGCGCGCCCGCAGCCCTGGAGCGGGCGCGCGAAACGATGTCGAACCGTTTCCGGGACACGAAGCTGACCGGCGACCCGGACCGGGACTTCGCGGAGCTGCTGATCGCCAGCTACGAGGAGACGTTGTTCCTGGCCAAGACGCAGCTCGACTACGGCGGAGACCGGCAGCTGCGCGAGCTCGCGCAGAAGATCCAGGACGAGCAGCAGGCCAAGATCGACGCCCTGAAGCAGTGGCAGGTCCGCAGCCGCGAGGCCGGCTACCGGCCGCAGCCGAACCAGACGCCGTCGGGCGAGGGACCGTTGGACCGTCGAGCGAAGGGCGACCCGGCCCAGGGTCAGCCGGAAACGCCCCCCGCGGAGAAGGCGGCCCCGCAGCCGGCTCCGCAGGCGACGCCGTCGAACGCCCCGCTCGTCGCCGGAACCGTCAAGAAGGTCGACGACGCCGCGGGCAAGGTGACCCTCGACCACGAGACCATCCCGAACATCGGGATGGACGCGATGACGATGGCCTACAAGGTCCAGGACCCGGCCATGCTCAAGGGCCTGAGGCCCGGCGAGCGGGTGCGGTTCTCGGCCGACCGCGTGAACGGTTCGATCGCCGTCACCCGCATCCAGAAAGCCAAGTAGTGGGATACGGCCGGAACGTCCCACGCCCGGCGGCACCTCGCGCCCTGGGCGTCCTCCTCGGCCTCGCCGCCGTTGCCGGCGCCGGGGCGGCCGCGGCGGAGGGCACCACGGGACCATCCGCGACGGCCACGGCCCCCGGGAACGCCAAGGCCCGCGGTCGCACCGCCTATGGCGAACTCCTCATGCGGGAGGCGACGGCACGCGGGGTCCCGCCCGCGCTCGCCGAGGCGGTCGCGTTCGTCGAGAGCGGCTACGACGCCGGGGCGGTCGGAACGGTCGGCGAACTCGGGTTGATGCAGGTCCGGCCGGCCACGGCGGCGATGCTCGGTCATCGCGGGCCGGCCGCGGAACTTCTCGACCCTGCCACGAACATCCGCTTCGGCGTCGCCTACCTCGCACGGGCCTGGAGCCTCGCGGGCGGCGATGTCTGCCGTGCCCTGGCCAAGTATCGTGCCGGCCACGGCGAGGAGCGCATGACGCCGCACTCCGTCGATTACTGCCGGCGCGCCCACGACCGGCTGGCCGCCATGGGGTCGCCGCTCGCGGCGGTCGCGGCGACGGCCGGTCCCGGCATCCCGCGGACATCCGCATCGAAAACCCGCGCGGCGCCGACGGCCGTCATGTTCCTCGCGAACCGGTTCTGGGCCGCGCACGTCGCGCGCGTCCGGGCCGTCGAGATCCGGACCGCCCGGATCATGGAGGGCGGCTGATGCGGCCCGAATGGGCGGCGCTCCCGCCGCTCCCCTGGGTGCGCCGGAAGGCGCCGGTCACCCGTGCGCGTCGACGCATGGCCGCCCTGGTGCGCCGGCGGCGAATGGAGGGAGGCTCGGCATGACGTTCAAGCCTTACCCGCACGCGCGCGGCGACGGCTCCCTCGGCGATGGCTTGGCGATGCTGCGCGCCAGGGTGGCCCGGCGCATCGCCCTGGGCCCCTACTCCAGGCGGGTCTCGATAGGTTTTGGGCGGAACCTGTCGGTCGCCATCGAACCGCCGGTCGCCAAAATCCCGGTGCGATTGCGCGACTTCCGGCCGGACGACCTCGCGGCCCTCTTCCCCTCCGGCGGCGACGAGGCGGCGAAACGCGAACGCGATGACGTCGAGTGGCGATTGCGTGCCGCCGCGCACGGCGTCCTGCCGAGCCGCTGCTACGTGCTCGAAGAGGTCAGGTCGGGCCGCCCGTGCCACGTCCAGTGGCTCACCGACCCGGGTTACGGCGACGCGGTCCGTCGGTCCGGGGCCCTGCCGGTTCTGGCAGCCGACGAGGCCATGCTGGAGAACGCCTTCACGCCGAAGGGCTTCCGCGGCCTGGGCGTCATGGCCGCCGCCGTGTACCTGATCGCCGAACGCGCCCGGTCACTGGGCAAGGGACACTTGGTGGCCTTCGTCGACGCCGACAACGCCGCCTCCCTCAAGGCGGTCGAACGGGCGGGCTTCAGACCCTGTTCGATCCGCACGAGACGCCAGTTCGCCTTCGGGACGTTCCGAACCGTCCGATTCGAACCGCGGGCGGGGGCCGTGGGTCGCGGCGCGCGCGCCACGCCGCGGGACGAGGGCTACGGCGCTCACCCAGGGGACGGCATCCAGTCGGAGGTGGACGCACGAGAGGCGGAGCCGCCGGATGCCGACTGAGCCCATCAATCACGCCGGGCCGCGAAGCGCGCCCTCCCCTCCCGGACATTCGGACCGATCCGCCCCGTGACGGCAATCGAAGCCATCCACGCACTCGCCCACAGGCTCACGGGCCTCGACTACCCACACGGCCACTGGTGGATCGTCGCCGATGCCCTCCTCGTCTTCGTCGTGGCGCCTGTGTGGACCGCGTGGCTCGTCGGCCGCGCCGCGCTGCGCCGCCGTCGGCGGACGGCGGATGCTGTCGCCGCGGCGGGAGCCACCGATGCCCTGCGGGACGCCCCGTCCCGTGGCCGTCGGCATCGCGGCTTCGCGCTCCGGCCGGGACGGCGCCTGGAGGCATACGTCCTGGGTGCCACGGCGGGCATCCAGGTCCGCTTGGTCTTCCTGTCTCTCGCCACGCTGCCGGCCGCATGGCTGACCCTTGAGATACCCAAGCACATCGTCAACCACACGCTCGACGACGCGCGGGGCGACGGGCATCCCGGCATGACGTTCCTGGGACTCCCCCTCGGCCGCACGGAACTCCTGTTCGCCCTGTGCGCCGGCTACCTCGCCGTCCTCACCGTGAACGGCCTCCTGAAGTACGCGGCGAACCGGGTCCGCGGACGCGTCAACGAGCGGGTCGTGCGACGCCTGCGCCTGGCCGTCCTGCGGCGCGTGCGGACGGAGCGCTCGGTCGAACGCCGCACGACGCTCTCCGCCGTGGCGGTCCAGGAAGTCGAGCCCATCGGCTACTTCGGCGGCAGCCTCGTCGCGGTCCCCATCGTGCAGGGGGGCGTGCTGGTCACGAGCGTCGCCTTCCTCCTGCTCCAGGACGTCGCCCTTGCCTTCGCCGCGCTGATCATGCTGCCGGTGCAGCTTACGGTCCTGCCGCGCCTCCAAAGGCGTCTGAACGCGAAGGTCCGGCAGCGCGTCCTCGCCACGCGGACGCTGGGCGCCCTCGTCACCACGCCCGAGGTCGCCGGGCGTCCGGGCCTCGCCCCTTCCGCGGCGGAGCGCGATGCATCCGCCTCGTCGTTGCGGCGCCACATGGCGCACGTCGAGGAGCTTGAGCGGCTCCGCGTCGCCATCAACGACATGAAGGGCGGCATCAAGAGCCTGTACAATTACACGTCCAACCTCACGCCGTTCTTCTTCTTCCTGATCGGCGGCTATCTCGTCGTGCAAGGCCGCCTCACGCTCGGCGCCCTGGTGGCGGCGCTCGCGGCCTACAAGGAGATCGCGCCCGCCCTCAGGGAGCTGTTCGATTTCGCCCAGGATTGGTCGGACGCGGCGGCGCGCTTCGCCGAGGTCACGCGGGCCGTCGACCTTCCGGCTGCCGTTCAGCCAGGCATCACGAGGTCGGTTTCGGCACGGGAGGCGGCCTAGCCGACGGGCGCCCAACCTGTGCCGTTCCCCGACCGCGGCCTCCCCCCGCTCCGCCTCCCGGGGCCCGCACCATACGAGGTCCTGGCGCGGCCGCCCCCGGTAGCGAAGGCGACCGCGGCCCTCGGGGCTCCACCGTCGGTGCTTCCGGCCACGGCGACGTCGCGTGCCCTAAGGCCGTCCGGCGCGGCTCGGCCGGCGGCGATGCGAGCACGCTCCGGATCACGCCGGCGTTCGAGCCGAGCGAAGCGGTCGCGGGGCCGGGTCGGTCGCGGCGTCCAGACTCATCCGGGTGCGCCGACGTGCCTCGACGGAACTAGGAGTGGGGCGATGAGGATCGGGGAGGTGGCACGCGCCTGCGGGATCTCGCCCAAGATGATCCGCTACTACGTGCGGACGGGCCTGATCCCGACACCGACCCGGTCGGTGTCGGGCCTTCGGGTTTACGCCGAGGACGAGGTGCGCAGGCTGCGGTTCGTGCACGCGCGGCATCCGTCGATAGTCGCGCCGCCGCTGGCTGCCATGGGGCGCGCGTGCGCCACGTTCACAATCCTACGATTCTGGGCAGGTTTCTGGCTGCTGCGCCGGCAGTGTTTTTGTCCTTAGCGCGCCAGACTGGGACGCTTTGCATCAGGCGACCCGCACGGCGTTCGGATGGGTTTGCGCAAGCCGACCTCGGTTTTGGCGCAGCGCCGCTCACCGGGTGGGCGTGATGGAGCTAAACAGTATGGCTGCTCAGCCCTTGCAGCAGCTCGCCGGTTCATTTCGTTCCTGAGCTTCCTGGATCGGCGGGCACGGGACATCGCCGTACGAGCAGAATACACAGCAATCGCCCTTCTTCGGGCGGAGCAGAGTGCCGCAGCCAGGGCATTCGTAGAAGAACTGGCAGGCGTCGGTCGGCATCGTTTCCGAAGCCCGGTGCCCACAATGCGGACAGGTCAGGATCGAGATCAGCTTCATCAGGCTGTCCGTAGCATCTTGATCAGGGCGGGCTCAAAGTAGCTCCCGGCCGCAGCGGCGGCGATGAACAGCGTGGCGAGGCTGAGAAGCACCAGGGGGGCGGATGACCGACGCGGAGCTGGGCATGATCCATCCGGCCCGCAAGCAGCCCGTCGCCGCCGCGCGTAGAAGAACCAGCCGGCGATGACCGCCAGGACGCTGACGAGCATCAGCGGCGTGCGAAGAGAGGCGAGCACGCCGAGGACCGTGAAGACCCCAGCACCGATCCCGAGGCCGCCCAAGACTATGGGCAGCACGCAGCACGACGAGGCCGCCAGGGCACCGAGCCCCGTGATGGCGCCGAGCGCAGCGATGCTGCCAACGCTGACCGCGGCCGGTTCGTGGACGGGTCGTTCGGCAGGCGGTGTCTGATCGAGGGTCATGTCTCGTATCCATCGTGATCCTCGGCTACCCTGCATCCTGTAGCCACTACAGGATCAAGGGCGATCTTCATGGGTACGGCTAAGGGGGCGCGAAGCGGGGCCCTGACCATCGGTCAATTGTCGCTGCGGACCGGCGTCAACATCGAGAAC
Organism: Methylobacterium sp. CM6257; assembly: GCF_054611515.1. NCBI lineage: Bacteria > Pseudomonadati > Pseudomonadota > Alphaproteobacteria > Hyphomicrobiales > Methylobacteriaceae > Methylobacterium > Methylobacterium sp. CM6257. Next base: position 1,366,285 of record NZ_CM137735.1, on the reverse strand, counting down.
ATCCGGTACTTCGAGAAGGTCGGCCTACTCCCTTCGCCCCCGCGCACCGAGGGTGGCCATCGGTCCTACGGCGTCGAGCACGAGCGCACCCTGGCCTTCATCCGTCGCGGACGCGAACTTGGCTTCACGCCGAACGAGGTTCGGGCGCTGCTCGAACTGCGTCGGCCTGGTAAGGCAACCTGCCGCGAGGGACAGGGGATCGCGAGGCACCACCTTGACCGGGTGCGTGCGAAGATCGCGGACCTGTCAAGGCTCGAACGTCTCCTGGCCGAAACCATCGAGCAGTGCCCCGGTGGGGCGGCTCCTGGATGCCCGGTGCTCGATATGATCGACCCCGCCGAGTGAGCTTCGGAGCACCCATCCGACGCCTGCATCCTCGGTAGACCCAGAGGCCCCCACCGTCGGTCCGCTCCGGCCGCGAACCAGAGCGGTTACAGGAAGCGGTCCTGGCATTCGGTTGCTTCAAACCTCGAATGTTCGGAAGTCCCAATCACGGCTGAGCCCGGCCCTCCCGAAATATCATGTCGTCTTCCTGATCGAATGTCGACGACGATGCGCTCCGGGGCCGGGCTCCCTGCTTCGCTTCCGGCCTTGTGGGACGCCGGCTCCGGGTAGCGCGGTGGCCCTCATCCTCGCAGCAGGCATGGTCCGAGAGGACCTCGATGACACGGCACTCGCCGACCCGGCCTTGGCCGCACGCGTCGGTCATGCGGGCGAGCTCGCCCTTCAGGGCCATGAGCCGCTCGATGCGGCGCTCGACCTCGGCCATGTGACGCCGGGCGATCTTGTCGACCTCGGCGCAGGAGCGGTCGGGCTGGGCGGCCAGCGCCAGTAACTCACGGATGGCGTCCACCTCGAAGCCGAGCTCGCGCGCGTGGCGGATGAAGGCCAGGCGCTCGATGTCAGCCCGCCCATAGCGGCGGCGGCCGCCTTCCGTCCGCGGCGGCGGCGGCATCAAGTCGGCCGTCTCGTAGTAGCGGATGGTCGTGGCGAGCACGCCGGTACGCCGCGACAGCTCGCCTATCGACAGCTCCATTTTTCCGCTTGCTCCTCTAGTCGCTGGAGGAAGTAGGCAGTCGTCCACGACTTGGAAAGGAGGCGTCATGGCCAAGGAGTGCTGCGGCTCGACCGTTGGCTGTCAGGCATCGAGGGCGGAACGTGCGCATCCGGCGGCGCCGCCGCAGCTCGTCGCGGGGGGCGATTGCGGCACGGGGGATGCCTGCGGCTGCTCTGGGGGCGTGCCCGTCTTCGACGGGGTCGACCCGCGCTACAAGCGCGTGCTGTGGACGGTCATCGCCGTCAACGGCGCCATGTTCCTGACCGAGATGGCCGCCGGGCACCTTGCCGGCTCGCAGGCGCTCCAGGCCGACGCCCTCGACTTCCTGGGCGACACGGTCACCTACGGCCTGAGCCTCGCGGTCATCGGAGCGTCCCTCAGGGCTCGGGCCACGGCGGCGCTCGCCAAGGGGCTGTCCCTCAGCGTGATGGCAGTCTGGGTCTTTGGCTCGACTGCCTACCACGTCCTGGTGCTCGGGGTGCCCAAGGCCGAGGTCATGGGCGTCATCGGGCTGATGGCCCTGGCAGCCAACCTCGGCTCGGTACTGCTGCTGCGCCCCTACAAGGACGGCGACGCCAACGTGCGCTCGGTCTGGCTGTGCTCGCGCAACGACGCCATCGGCAACGTCGTGGTGATGGTGGCTGCGCTCGGTGTCTGGGGTTCCGCGTCGGCCTGGCCCGACCTCGCCGTCGCGGCGGTGATGGCCGGCATCTTCCTGACCTCGTCGGTGCAGATCCTGCGGCAGGCCTGGGCGGAGTATCGCGAAGGCGCCGTCACGACGCGAACCGCGGCGTCCGGATAAGGCGCGCACCGATCCGCGTACAGACCAAGACGGATACAGGGACGACCATGACATCACACGACGCACGCGCAGGACATGATCACGGATCGCATGACCACGACGGCGAGGCGGGTCACGACCATGCCGGGCATTCCCATGGGCCAGGGCACAGCCATGCCCCCGCAAGCTTCGGGACGGCATTCGCCATCGGCATCGCGCTCAACGTCGGCTTCGTGGCCGTCGAGGCGACCTACGGGGTCCTGGCGAACTCGGTGGCCCTGCTCGCCGATGCCGGCCACAACCTCTCGGACGTGCTCGGCCTCATCGTGGCCTGGATCGCGACGGTGCTGGCCAGGCGGGCCCCGAGCGCGCGGTTTACCTATGGGATGAAGGCCTCGTCGATCCTGGCGGCCCTTTTCAACGCCGTGTTCCTGCTGGTCGCCGTCGGCGCCATCGCGTGGGAGGCGATCCAGAGGTTCGGTGAGCCCGTCCCGGTCGCAGGCAAGACCGTGATGGTCGTGGCCGCAATCGGCATCCTGGTGAACGGCATCACCGCGTGGCTGTTCGCCTCCGGGGCCAAGGGCGACATCAACATCCGCGGGGCGTTCCTGCACATGGCGGCCGACGCCGCCGTCTCGGCCGGGGTGGTCATCGCCGGCCTCGTCATCCTCTACACCGGATGGACGTGGCTCGATCCGGTGGTGAGCCTCGCCATCGTGGCCGTCATCGTCTGGAGCACGTGGGGGCTCCTGCGAGACAGTCTTACGCTGTCCCTCGCCGCCGTCCCGCCGGGCATCGACCCGGTCGCCGTACGCCGCCACCTCGAAGGGCTGCCCGGCGTCGCGGCCCTGCACGACCTGCACATCTGGGCGATGAGCACCACGGACACCTGCCTCACGGCGCACCTCCTCATGCCCGGCGGCCGTCCCGACGACGCCTTCCTGATGGCGGCGGCCACCGGCATCAGGGAGCGGTTCGGCATCGGCCACACGACCCTCCAGGTGGAGACGAGCGAGGCCACCGCCTGCGCCCTGGCTCCGGACCACGTGGTCTGAGCGCGGCATGCAAGCCTGGTCCTATACCCTGATCCCCGCCGCGGCCGCCGTCGTCGGCGCGGCGGTGGCGGTCAACCTGCGGCCGGGCCCCGTCCTGGTCAGCGCCATCCAGCACTTCGCCGCGGGCGTCGTCTTCGCGGCGGCCGCGGGCGAGATCCTGCCCGACGTCAAGCATGCCGGATCGCCCTGGGCCATGCTGGTCGGGGGCGCGCTCGGCGTCGCCGCGATGCTCCTCGTCCGTATCCTGGAGAAGCGGGTGAAGGGGCCGGCCGGGCTGATGTCGGTCACCGGCATCGACATCCTGGTGGACGGCCTCGTCCTCGGCATCGCCTTCGCGGCCGGGGCGAAGGCCGGCATCCTGCTCACCGTCGCGCTGACCATCGAGGTGCTGTTCCTGGGACTAACCGTGGCGAACGAACTCGGCGAGGGCGGCGCGTCGAAGGGCAAGGTGGTCGGCCTGACGGCCGCCCTCGTGCTGCTGCTCCCGCTCGGAGCCCTGCTCGGCGGGCCCGTCGGCTCGCTGCCCGCCGCCGTCCAGGCCGGCTTCCTCTCCTTCGGCCTGATCGCCTTGCTGTACCTCGTGACCGAGGAACTCCTCATCGAGGCGCACGAGACCGAGGACCGCCCCTGGGTGACGGCGATGTTCTTCGCGGGCTTCCTGCTGCTGCTCCTGCTCGACGGGATGATCGGCTAGGCTGTATCCGGAATGCTTGCCGCGGGCGAAACCAGGTCCCTCCCGGACGAGGCCCACATCCTGCTCGTCGAGGACGACGACGGCATGCGCGTGCTCGTCGGCCGCATCCTGCGGGAGAGCGGCTTCCGGGTCACGGGCTGCCGCGGCGGCGCCGAGATGTGGTCGCTCCTGCCCGACACGCCGGTTGACCTCGTCCTCCTCGACGTCATGCTGCCGGGCGCGTCCGGGTTCGACCTGCTCAGGGCCCTGCGGGCGAAGGGCACCGTCCCGGTCATCATGCTGAGCGCCCGCAACGAGGAGGCGGACCGGGTGCTCGGCCTGGAACTGGGCGCCGACGACTACGTCGCCAAGCCGTTCGGGCGCCCAGAACTCCTCGCCCGGATCCGGGCGGTGCTCCGCCGGTCGGCGCTCGCGCCGGTGCCGAGCGCGGCGTCGCGGCCGGAATCCCTCGCCTTCGCCGGCTGGCGGCTCGACCTGCGCAGCCGCGCCCTGACCGATCCCGAAGGCGCCGCCGTCGACCTGTCGGGCGCCGAGCACGACCTGCTGCTGGTGTTCCTGGAACACCCGGGCCGGGTGCTCGGCCGCGAGCAGATCCTGGAGATGGGCCGCGGGCGCCTCTCCGCGCCGTCGGACCGCAGCGTCGACACCCTGGTCAGCCGGCTGCGGCGCAAGCTCGAACCGCCCGCGGGGACGGCCGCCGTCATCAAGACGGTGCGGGGCACCGGCTACATGCTGGCCGCCAAGGTCGAGCGGGCATGAGGGGCGTCCTCGGCCTCGCCCGCAGCCTGGAGGGGCGCACCGTCGTCGTCCTGCTCCTGGCCGTGCTCCTCGTCCATGGCGGCGCGCTGGCGATCTACCGCCTCTCGGCGGCGGCCGCCGCCGACGAGGCCTTCGCCACCGAGGTCGCCCGCCAACTCGTCATCGCGCGCGAGGCCGTGTCGCGGCGCCCGCCGGAGGAGCGGGCTGACGAGGCCGAGGCCCTCTCGTCGAACCATTTCGAGATCGGCTGGGACGCCCCAGCGCCGGCTCGCCCCCCGGGGGCGACCGATCCCGCGCTCCGGGACCTGCGCGACCGCCTCCTCGCCCTCGAACCGGTCCTCGGGGCGGGGCTCGCCCTGAACCTGGAGGCGCCGGACGAGCCGCTCCACCGGCAGGACCTGCGCGGGATCATCCCGCTTCCGGACGGGAGCGCGCTGACCTTCCGGTCCGCGCACGCCCCGAGCCTCGTCCCCGTCGCGCCCTGGGCCTCGCTCGCCACCGCCATGGCCATCCTCGTCGGGGTGGCCGCGGTCGTCCTGATGCATCGGATCGCCGGCCCCTTGCGGGAGCTGACCCGGGCCACCGGACGGATCGGCCACGGCGCCCCCGTCCGGGTTCCCGAGATTGGTCCCGACGAGACCCGAGGGATCGGCCGTGCCCTCAACGCGATGCAGGAGCGCATCCACCGGCTGGTCGGCGAGCGGACGCAGGCGCTCGCCGCCGTGTCCCACGACCTGCGAACGCCCATCACCCGGCTCCGCCTGCGCCTCGACCACGTCGAGGACCCGGCCGGGCGCCGCGCCATGGCCTCCGACCTCGACGACATGCAGGCGATGGTCGACGCGACGCTGGCCTACCTGGGGGGCGACGCCGACCCGGAGCCGCGGCAGGTCACCAACGTCGCGAGCATTTTGATGGGGGTCGCCGACGCCTCCGCGGATGCCGGCCGGGCGGTCGCATACGGAGGACCCGGCCGGGCCCTGGCGACGGTGCGCCCAGTCGCCTTCCGGCGGGCGCTGGAGAACCTCGTGGACAACGGCGTGCGCTACGGCGCGCGGGTGCGCATCGCCCTGGCGGCCGAAGAGACAGCGCTGGTCTTGCGCATCGACGACGACGGGCCCGGCATCCCGGCATGCGACGTCGCCTGCGCCTTCGAGCCCTTCACCCGCCTGGAGGGGTCGCGCAACCGAAACACCGGCGGGACCGGACTCGGCCTGACCATCGCGCGGCGGGCCGTGGAAGCGGAGGGAGGCACGCTCATCCTGACCACGAGGCCGGAGGGCGGATTGCGGGCCGAGATCCGCGTGCCCCGGGCTGGGCGCGGCGGCTGACACACTTCGTCACGAACGCGGCGTCCCGGAGACAAACGGCTTGGCTATCTCGGACTTCGAAGCGGCCGACGCGGTCGGCGCCGAACAGGAGACCGACAGATGAAGCGCACGCTCGCCGCCGTCCTCGCCGCCGGGATGCTGGCCGCGGCCACGGGGTCCGCCTTCGCCGTGGACAGCCACGGCAATGCCTCGAACCCCGAGCGCGCCGTCCCGAACACCGGTGGCGTGTCGGGCGGCCCGGCCCATCGCGACGACCCGCGCGTCAGCGAGGCCCGTGAGAAGCGGCCCGACGGCAAGCCGGCGCATTCGGACAACGACGGGCATGCCCACGGGCACAGCCACGACAAGCCCGGCAAGAAGTGAGCTCGCCGGGCAGGCCGCGGGGGCGGGAGGCGCGGACATGCGGATGCTGCCCCTGCTCGTCGTCTTCGCGCTCCTGGCCGCGGTGATCGGCTACGCGCTCGCCGAGCCTGCTCGGCACGTCGTTCACGATGCGCCGACCCCTCGCGCGTCGTGATGCGCCCGCACCGGCGCGAGCCGGTGCGGGCGACCTCTTCTCGACGCCAGGCGGCGACCTCAGTCGTCGAAGTCGTGATGGTGATGGTGCCGCTCGAACCGGCCCGGCCCGTAATCCTCGCGGCGCGGGTGATGGTGCCGGACCACGACGTCGTCATGGTTGCCGTGGCGGTAGACATCGACATGGTCGTGCGGCCGCCGCTCGCCGTAGCCGTAGCCGCGCTCGTAATACTGGGCCGAGGCCGCGGCCGGCGCGAGGAGGATGGCCGCCGCCATCAAGCCTGCTAGGTGCCGTCGCATCGCTGTCTCCTCCGGGGATTCCTATTGCGGCGGTTTGCGCGGCGGCCGTTGAACAGGTTCTGAGACCGTCGTTCAGGAAGCCGTCACCCCAGGTTCGCCGACGTCCTCGAAATGCGAGGGGCCGGGCCGGACGTCGCTGCCCCCGGCCCGGCCCCGTCGCGATGTCAGCCGCTCAGTGGCGGTGCTCTTCCACGACGGTCTTCTCGTGATGGTCGTCATGATGTTCGTGCACGACCGGCCGGTCGCGATGGTTCTCCTCGACGGTGGTGTGCGTATGGTCGACATCGCGGCGGTGGCCGTCGCCGTGAACCCCGACTCCGCCGGGGCCGACGTCCACGTGCTGGGCGAGCGCACCGACCGGCGCGAGGGCCAGGGCGGCCGCGGCGGCGGCGGCGAACATGATCTTCATCCAAGGATCTCCATGTTTCGCGGTCGGCCGGGAATGCGGCCCCCCGCGAAACCGTTCCCGGATTTTCCTCGCCCGGTATTCGTCTCGGCCGAGCGAGAAACGGCTTGGCCGCTTTCGCGTCGTGACCGCGGCTGACCTTGCATGGCGGCCACAAAATCTGTTCAGACCGGGTTCAAGAGGCCAGGACGATGCCTTGTCCGATCCGGGATAAATCGCGCATAAGGCCGGAGATGGGTTCAGGACGCGGGCATAGCCGCAGGTGGGCGGCACGGGGATGGTGGGCGTTCGCCGCACGCCTGCTCGCGCTCGCCCTCGCCCTGTCCCTCGTCGCGCCCGCCGCCGGCCTCGCCGCCGACGTCGCGTACCACGATGGCGGCGGCAGGCACGTCACGGAGATCGCGAGCATTGAGGCCGCGCCCGACACCGGCGCGACCGACCCCGGCATGGCCTGCCACCTCCATTGTGGCTGCCACCAGGCGGCACCCGCCGTGGCGGACTTCTCGGAGCCGGTCTTCGGGGTCGCCCGGCTGGCCTATGCGCATTTGAGCCAGACGGTTTCCTCCGTCTCGCCGGACCGCCTGCCGAGGCCCCCCCGCGCCTGAGGTGACGCCGCAGAGGCGCGTCCCGAACCCGGAGCCCGCGCTCCGGGCCACTCCTCACGCCACAGAAGCGGGACTGCCGCGTCCGTCCGAACGGCGCCCGATCCCGGCCGAGCAGGTCTCATGCGCATCCTCATCACCGCGGTCCTCGTGGCCGCCGGCATCGTCGTCGGCGCCGCCGTCCCCGCCATATCCGCGTTCGTCCGCGGCCTCCTGACATCGGCCGGGCTGCCGCCGGCCATCCTCACCTTCGCCGCCGGCCCGCCCCCTGGCGGGAAGGCGCCGAAGGACGAGGCCGACCATGCCGAAGGCGACGGCCACGACCACGGCAAGGCCGCCGCGCCGAAGGCCGAGGGAGCCCACGCTCACGGCGAGCACGAGCATTCCGAGGCGGAGGGCGAGGAAGGCCACGTCAAGATGACGGCCGAGCAGGTCGAGGGGCAGGACATCGGCGTCGCCAAGGCCGAGGGCGGGACGCTCTCGCGACACGTCCTGGTGCCCGGCACCATCACGCCCGATACCGACCGGATCGCCCGCGTCCCCGCCCGCGTCGTCGGCACGGTGTCCGAGATGCGCAAGCGCCTGGGCGACGACGTCAGGAAGGGCGAGGTGGTCGCCCTCCTCGACAGCCGGGAAGTCGCCGACGCCAAGAGCGAGTACCTCACCGCGATGGTCCAGTCCGACCTCCAGAAGATCAACTTCGAGCGCCAGCAGAAACTCTTGGCGTCGGCGGCGGCATCCCAGGCGGCGTTCGACAACGCCAAGGCCGTGTTCCAGGAGAACCAGCTGCGCGTCGACCTCGCCCGCCAGAAGCTCTCGGCGCTGGGCCTGAACGCCGCCGAGGTCGCCGCCGCGCAGAAACGCGACGAGGCGACGCCGAACGCCTCGACGCTGCGCCAGTACGAGCTGCGGGCGCCCATCGCCGGCCGCATCGTGGAGCGCAAGGTCGATGTCGGCACGGCGGTGGGCAAGGAGGGCGACCCTGCCGACGTCTACACCGTCGCCGACCTCTCGACCGTCTGGATCGAGCTCGCGGTCCCCACCTCCGACCTCGCCGAGGTCCGGGAGGGCGCGCGGGTCACCGTGAACCGCGGCGGCCGCAGCGAGCAGGGCAAGGTGGTGTTCGTCAGCCCGCTGCTGAACGCCGACACCCGGTCCGCCCGGGTCGTGGTCTCGCTGCCCAACAAGGACATGGCCTGGAGGCCCGGCACCTACGTCACCGCCGAGGTCGAGACCGCGACGGACCAAGTGCCGGTGCGGGTCGCCAAGTCGGCGCTCCAGACCGTCGAGGGCAAGCGCGTCGTCTTCGTGCGCACGGACGAGGGCTTCGAAAAGCGCGAGGTCGAGCTCGGGCGCTCCGACGACGACGGCTTCGAGGTCGTCTCGGGCCTCAAGCCCGGCGAGACCATCGCGGTGGCCAACACCTTCCTCCTCAAGGCCGAGCTCGGGAAGAGCGAAGCCGACCACGACCATTGAGGAAGCCCGACATGATCAGCCGCATCCTCGACTTCTCCGTGCACCAGCGCTGGCTGGTTCTGCTCCTGTCGCTGCTGGCCGCCGGCTTCGGCGGCTACTCGGTCACCAAGCTGCCGATAGACGCGGTGCCCGACATCACCAACAACCAGGTGCAGATCAACACGACGGCGCCGTCGCTCTCGCCCGTCGACATCGAGAAGCAGGTCACCTACCCGGTCGAGACCGCGCTCGCGGGCATCAAGGGGCTCGAATACACCCGCTCGCTCTCGCGCAACGGCTTCTCGCAGGTCACCGCGGTCTTCGCGGAGAAGCTCGACATCTACTTCGCCCGCCAGCAGGTCGCCGAGCGCCTCGCGCAGGTGAGGCGGGACCTGCCGCCCGGCACCGAGCCCAGCATGGGGCCGATCTCGACCGGGCTGGGCGAGATCTACATGTGGTCGATCCATTACGCGAAGCCCGGCGAGCGCACGGTCTCGAAGGCGGGCAAGCCCGGCTGGCAGCCCGATGGCAGCTACCTGACCCCCGAGGGCCAGCGCCTGAAGACCGAGCTGGAGCAGACCGCCTACCTGCGCACCGTCCAGGACTGGATCATCCGCCCCCTAGTCAAGACCGTGTCCGGCGTGGCCGGGGTCGACGGCATCGGCGGCTTCGAGAAGCAGTACCACGTCCAGCCCGACCCGACGCGGCTCGCGTCCCTCGACCTGTCCTTCTCGGACGTCGCCCGGGCGCTGGAGGCCAACAACGCCAACCAGGGCGCCCGCTACCTGGAGGACAACGGCGAGGGCTACGTCGTGCGCGCCGCCGGCCGCCTGGAGAGCATGGACGAGATCGGCGACGTGGTCGTCGCCACCCGGGGCGGCGTGCCGGTGCGGATCAAGGACATCGCCGAGGTCCGCATCGGGCGCGACCTGCGCACGGGCTCGGGCAGCGAGGACGGCCAGGAGGTCGTCGTCGGCACCGCCCTGATGCTGATCGGCGAGAACAGCCGCACGGTGGCTGCCGCGGTCGACGCGCGCATGGAACAGATCCGCAAGAGCCTGCCGCCCGGCGTCGAGGTCCAGACCGTCCTCGACCGGACCCGGCTCGTCGAGGCGACCGTGAAGACGGTGGTGAAGAACCTGTCCGAGGGCGCGGCTCTCGTCATCGTCATCCTGTTCCTGCTGCTCGGCAACATCCGGGCCGCCATCATCACGGCCCTGGTCATCCCGGTCGCCATGCTGATGACCATGACCGGCATGGTCGAGGCGAAGATCTCGGCCAACTTGATGAGCCTCGGCGCCCTCGATTTCGGGCTGATCGTCGACGGGGCGGTGATCATCACCGAGAACGCCCTGCGCCACCTCGCAGAGAAGCAGCAGGAGCTGGGCAGGGGGCTCGACACCGAGGAGCGCCTCCAGACGGTCCGCGCCTCAGCCGAGGAGATGATCAAGCCGTCGCTCTACGGGCAGGCGATCATCATCTTGGTCTACGTCCCGCTCCTGACCTTCACGGGGGTCGAGGGCAAGATGTTCGAGCCGATGGCGCTGACCGTGATCATCGCGCTCGTGGCGGCCTTCGTGCTGTCGCTGACCTTCGTGCCGGCGCTCATCGCCATCGTCATCACCGGCAAGGTCACGGAGAAGGACAACCTCATCATCCGGGCGCTCAAGGCCGCTTACCGCCCGGTGCTCGGCGCGGCGGTCCGGGCGCCGTTCGTCTTCGTCGGCGCGGCGCTCCTGCTGCTCGTCGGGGCGGGCATCCTGTTCACCCGCCTCGGGACCGAGTTCATCCCGCAGCTCGACGAGAAGAGCATCGCCCTCAACGCCACCCGAATCCCATCGACCTCCCTCACCCAGTCGCAGGCGATGCAGCTCAAGGTCGAGAAGGTGGTCTCGAAATTCCCGCAGGTGGCCTACGTCTTCTCGAAGACCGGCACCGCCGAGGTCGCCTCCGACCCGATGCCGCCGAACTCCTCAGACACCTTCGTCATCCTGAAACCCCAGGAGGAGTGGCCCGAGCCGAGCCTGTCCAAGGCCGAGTTGCAGGAGCAGATCGAGAAGGCGGTCGGGGCGCTCGCCGGCAACGTCTACGAGTTCTCCCAGCCGATCCAGCTGCGCTTCAACGAGCTGCTCGCCGGCACCCGGGGCGACCTCGCCGTGAAGGTGTTCGGCGACGAGTTCGAGCCGATGCTGAAGGCGGCCAACCAGGTCGCGGCGGTCCTGAAGGGCATCGACGGCGCCGAGGACGTCAAGGTCGAGCAGACGGCGGGCCTGCCGTTCCTGGAGATCAAGATCAACAAGGCCGAGGCGGCGCGCTACGGCCTGAGCACCGGGGCGATCCAGGAGGTCATCGGCGCGGCCATCGGGGGACGGGACGCCGGCGTCGTGTTCGAGGGCGACCGTCGCTTCCCCATCGTCGTGCGCCTGACCGACAAGGTCCGCGAGGACCGGGAGGCCCTGGAGAACATCCCGGTGCCGCTGCCGGCGGGCCCGAACGGCCGGGCGAGCTCGGTCCTGCTCAAGCAGGTGGCGAGCTTTTCGGTCACCGAGGGACCGAACCAGATCTCGCGCGAGAACGGCAAGCGGCGGGTCGTGGTCACGGCCAACGTGCGCGGGCGGGACATCGGCTCGCTCGTCGCGGAGGCGCAGGCGAAGGTTGGAAGCCAGGTGCAGCTGCCGCCAGGTTCCTACCTCACCTGGGGCGGGCAGTTCGAGAACCTCGCCTCGGCCAAGCGGCGGCTGATGGTGGTGGTACCGGTCTGCTTCTTCCTGATCTTCCTGTTGCTGTACTCGGCCCTGGGCTCGCCGCGGGACGCGCTGCTGGTGTTCAGCGCGGTGCCGCTTGCCCTCACCGGGGGCATCTTCGCGCTTTGGCTGCGCGGCATGCCGGTCTCGGTACCGGCGGCGGTCGGGTTCATCGCGCTCTCGGGCGTTGCGGTCCTCAACGGCCTCGTCATGCTGACCTTCATCAAGCAGCTCGTGGCGGAGGGCCGGCCGAAGCGCGAGGCCATCCTGGAGGGCGCCATGACCCGGTTGCGGCCGGTGGCGATGACGGCGCTGGTCGCCTCGCTCGGCTTCGTGCCCATGGCCATCGCCACCGAGACCGGCGCCGAGATCCAGCGGCCGCTCGCCACCGTGGTCATCGGTGGCCTGATCAGCGCCACCCTGCTGACCCTGATCGTGCTGCCGGCCCTGTACGCCCGGTTCGGCAAGGTTGTCGTCCCGAAGGTCGCGGAGCGGCCGCGGGAGCCGGGGCCACGACACCTCAAGGCGGCGGAGTAGACGAGATGCGACGCGTCCCAACCTGGTTGGCGGCTCCTTTCGCCTTCCTCGCGCTGACGGGTGCGGCTCCGGGCGCGGACGGAGGCGTCGGCGAGGCTCCGTTCGGCCTCGCGTGGGGGCCCGTCGCCGACGTGCCGCGCCCGCTCAAGGCCGACCGCGAGGCCAACCTGACCGCGCTGTACTACCCGCGTGGCTGGCGGCCGGCCGTCGGGTCGGCAACGGCCGAGGTCGTGCTGGTGGTCTGCCGCGAGGAGGGTCTGCAGGAGGTCGTCTGGGTGGGGCTCCCCCTGGCGGGCGAGGAACTCGCGCGCGTGCGCCGCGCCATCCACGACGAAGGGGTGCGCCGCTACGGCGAGCCGACACCGGGGCCATCGGCCGATTCCGAGCTCTGGCCCGGCGGTCGGGCTCTCCTGGCCAGCCGCGAGGCTCCGGACGGGCGGCACGAGCTCGTCATGGCGGCGTTCGGTCCCGGCTACGCGGCCTGCTCGGCCGCCCACCTCGCCGCGACCGGACACCCCGCCGGCGCGCACGTGGCCGAGCTCATCGGCTCCTCCGGCCCCTGAGGCGGCCGGTCCGGGACGGCAACGAAAGACTGGGAGCGACATGGGACACGGACACGCGCACGGCGGCGGCCACGGGCATTCGCACGGCGGCGGCATACCCGCGGGCTCGGCGGCGGGCAGGAACAAGGGGCGCCTAGCCTGGGCGCTCGCCCTGACGCTGACCTACATGGCCGCGGAGGTCGTCGGCGGCCTGCTCACCGGCAGCCTCGCGCTGCTGGCCGATGCCGCCCACATGGTCACGGATGCCGGCGGCCTCGCGCTGTCGCTGCTCGCCATCCACTACGCGGCCAAGGCGCCGTCGCCGGGCAAGAGCTTCGGCTACATGCGCTTCGAGATCCTGGCGGCCCTCGCCAACGCCGTCGTGCTGCTCGGGGTGACGGCCTACATCCTGTACGAGGCCTACCGGCGCTTCTTCGAGCCGACCGAGATCCTCGGCTGGCCGATGATGCTGGTCGCGTTCGTCGGCCTCGGGGTGAACCTCGCCAGCATGAGGCTCCTCGCGGGCGGATCGTCGGAAAGCCTCAACGTCAAGGGCGCCTACTTCGAGGTCTTCTCCGACATGCTGGGTTCGGTCGGCGTCATCGCTGCGGCCCTCGTGGTGATGGCGACGGGCTGGCGATGGGTCGATCCGCTGGTCGGCGCCGGCATCGGCCTGTTCATCGTGCCGCGCACCTGGCGCCTGTTGAGCGAGGCGCTTCACATCCTGCTGGAGGGAACGCCTCTGGGTGTCGATCTTGCCGCGCTACGAACGGAGATCGAGGCGATGCCTGGCGTGCGGCGCGCCTACGACCTTCATGCCTGGACGCTGACCTCCGGCTTCGACGCGATGAGCGGCCACGTGGTCATGGACGACGTCGCCGCCGGACCCGACCTCATCCGCGCGGTCCGGCGTCTGGTGAAGGAGCGACACGGCATCGAGCACGTCACCGTCCAGGTCGAGGACGAGGCGCTTTCGGCCGAGGCCGCGCGCCTGCCCGTGTGACGGCGAGCATCCGGCATGAGTAAGAAATCGGCGCGGCTGCAGACCGAGTGGGCGCCAAATCCTCGGCGCAAGCGACGGGTCAGGCCATACGTCCGCAAAGCCGCGGATCGAATGATGATAGCGATCTGTATCGGATTGCCTCTGGCCGTATTGTTTCTCCAATACTTCAAGCACCTCAGGAAGTGATGCCTGAGTAATGATGCTTGACTATGCAAGGTGTTTTCAATGAATGATCTACAAACGCACCATTTTGCCGTGACGACAACGGCGATGCTTGCGGTTGTGAGAACATCGACCATCGCCATGATGACCCTTCTCATGCAAAAACTTTCAGCACCTGAACGGGAAGAGGTTTTCGCAGAGATCGCGGCGACAATCGGTGAGTTGCCCCCGGATTATTCCCAGGCAGGCCCCGTGGGGACCAAGTTCTACGAAGAGGTGGTGGCCGAGGCGCCGGCGCTCGCGAAGGCATTCGTCCAAGATTTGCGTAGATCTCTTGGTTGAAATCCGATGAGACCATTTATCAGTTATCGAGTGTTGGTGACGGAGAGCAGAGGTCCCGCGGACCTGACGCGCCTGTCGCCTTTTCTGTGCTCGGTGCCCGGCCCGTCACTGAGGCTTAGGCGTCTCCGTATCGAGTGCCAACTGGGCATGGCGGATCTTCCTGGCGACACCGCGCCTGCGCGGGTTGCTCGCCCTGAATTTCGCCGTCGCGGCGGCCGGCGCCATGGTCATCGTCAATACCGTGGTAATCGTCCAGGCCCTGCTCGGACGCCCCCAGCACGACGTCGCCCTTGCCCTTGGACCCTTCGGCGCGGGCTCGATGGCCGCCGCCCTGGTCCTACCGCGGGTCCTGGACCGCCTGTCCGACAGGGGTGTGATGCTGCCGTCCGCGGCCTTCCTCGGAGTCGTCCTCGTCGGGGTCGCTGCCCTGACCTGGTGCGGGGCCATCGGCTGGCCCGTACTGCTCGGGACCTGGCTCGTCCTTGGGATCGGCTACTCCGCCGCCCAGTTCGCGCTCTCGCACGCGTCGTGGCTCCTCACTTACCCGCTGGCGGGCTGCCTCGGCGCTGCCGTCGGGATGCCCGCGACCCTGGCGGCACTCGGCGCCCTGACCGTCGCGGGCGTCGCGGCGGCGGCCATGCTTTGGCCTGCATCCGACCCGGACGTCGTCGCACATGCCCACGCGGACCTCGACCCGTCCCACCCCCACGTGCGGGGGATCGGTCAGGGCCGGCACGAGCATGCTTTCGTCATCGACGACCTGCATCGGCAATGGCCGTCCAGGGCGAATTAGGAACCACACGGCGAGCGTTGGAACGGCGACGCTCAGGGGGGGGCGTCGGGTGCCGGACATCCCTCATCCGATGGTCTGTCGGGGGCCGTGAGGATTGCGTCGCGGCAGGTCCGCATCGAGGGGAACACGGCATGAGGACGTTGCTCGGATCCTGGCAGCTGTGGGCGCTGCTTTCTGCCGCCTTCGCGGCGTTGACCGCGATCTTCGCCAAGGTCGGCATCGAGAACGTCAATTCCGACTTCGCCACCTTCATCCGCACGGTCGTCATACTCTGCGCCCTCGGCGCCATCCTGGTCGGCACGGGCCAGTGGGTACCGGTCGGGTCGGTCTCGGCCAGGACCTACGTGTTCCTGGTGCTCTCGGGCCTCGCCACCGGCGGCTCATGGATCTGCTACTTCCGCGCCCTCAAGCTCGGCGAGGCCAGCCGCGTGGCCCCGGTCGACAAGCTCAGCGTCGTGCTGGTGGCCGTCTTCGGGGTCGTCTTCCTCGGCGAACGTCTATCTCCACCGAATTGGCTCGGCGTCGCCCTCATCGCCGCCGGGGCCGTGCTCGTCGCCTATCGAGGATGAAGCCGGCGGGAAGGGATGCGTCGCGGCGCAGTCCAGGGCGAGGGCTCGAAACCGGACGGACCGACCGATGCGCGTGCTGTTGATCGAGGACGACCGGATGATCGGCGAAGGGCTGTCGAACGGCCTCTCGGCCGAGGGCTATTCCGTCGATTGGGTCCGCGACGGCGGCGAGGCCGAGACGGCCCTGCTCAACGGCAGCCACGCGCTCGCGCTGCTCGACCTCGGCCTGCCGGGCGGGGACGGACTTCGGGTGCTTCGATCCGCCCGGGCGGCCGGGATCGACACGTCGGTGCTCATCATCACGGCGCGGGACGGCCTCGAAAGCCGCGTCGCAGGCCTCGACCTCGGGGCGGACGATTACCTGGTCAAGCCGTTCGAGATGCGCGAGCTGCTCGCCAGGATGCGGGCCATCCTGCGCCGTCGGGCCGGGCGGGCGAGCGCGCGGCTCGTGGCCGCCGAGACCGAACTCGACACGGAAAGCCACGTCCTGTCCCACGCCGGGACCGTCGCGGTCCTGTCGGCGCGCGAATACGCCCTCATGCACGCCCTGATGGAGCGACCGGGGCGCATCCTCTCTCGTGCGCAGATCGAGGAACGCATCTACGGGTGGGGCGAGGAGGTCGAGAGCAACGCGGTGGACGCCCTGATCCTCACGGTCCGTCGAAAGGTCGGCAAGGGCGTGATCCTGAATGTCCGCGGCGCGGGCTGGATGGTACCCAAGCCATGAGGGCCGCCTCCCTGCGCCGCACGACGCTCGTCTGGATGACCGCCCTGCTCGCCGGAATCGGCTTGGCCGCGATGGTCGCGGCCTATGCCCTCGCGCGGATCGAGGCGGCCGATTTCCTCGACGGGCAGTTGCGGCAAGTCGCCCTCAACGCCGGTCCCGGGCTAACGGACGCGGACGCGCCGCCCGCCGCCGACCAGGACCCGGAGGACCAACTCGCCGTCACCATCTGGAAGGACGGGCAGGTCCTGCGCGACGACCGCGGCGTCGACGTCCGCCACCCCGGCCGCACGGGATATGCGAACGTCGTCATGGGCGGCGAGCTCTGGCGCACATACACGACCGCCAACGGCACAACGACGGTCCGGGTCGCCCAGCGCGACGTCGTGAGGGCGGAGTTCGCACGCAATGCGGCGCTCGGTGCCGTGGCCCCCCTGCTGCTCCTCGTCCCGCTGTCGTGGATCGTCGTCGGCTGGGCGATGAACCGGGCGCTCGGGCGGCTCGACGGCTTGGTGCATGACCTCGCCGGGCGCGGCGCCGCCGCCCAAGGCCCCTTGCCGACGCGCGGCGTGCCGACGGAGGTGGCGCCCCTCGTCGAGGCCATGAACGGGCTCATCCTTCGCCTGCAGGCCGCTCTGGCCGCCCAGAAGCGGTTCGTCGCCGACGCGGCGCACGAACTGCGTACGCCGCTCGCCGCGATGCAGATCCAACTCGACTCCCTCGGCGGGCCTGCCGGTGGCGGGAGCGACGCGCGGCGTACGGCGCTGGCGGACGGCCTCCGGAGGGCGAACCGGCTGGTGGATCAACTGCTCCGTCTCGCCCGGCTCGACGACGGTGCCGAGGCGCGTCCTGCATCCGTCGACCTCGGCCAGCTCCTGCTCGACTGCGTCGCCGACCACGTCGTGCTCGCCGAGCGCAAGGACATCGACCTGGGCGTGCATATCGAGACACCCGCGACGCTTCACGCGTCGGAGGACGAGGTCCGCGTCCTGTTCGCCAACCTCGTCGACAACGCCCTGCGCTACACGCCGTCCGGAGGCCAGGTCGACGTCCGTCTGCTGAACCGGGACGGTGCGTGCGTCGTCACGGTTCGGGACACCGGCTGCGGGCTGCCGCCGGGAAGCGAGGGCCGCCTGTTCGACCGCTTCTTCCGGGCCGCGCCACCGGAAGTCGAAGGCACAGGGCTCGGGCTCGCCATCGCCCGCCGCATCGCGGAGCGCAACGACCTCGGCCTGACGGTCGAAAACCGACGTGACGGGCAGGGGACCCTCGCAACCGTCAGACTGCCGGCCTGAGGCCGAGCCTGCGGCTCCTTTGGACGAAGCTCATTCTGCCCTCATTCTGGCTCGCTATCACCGTGCCCGACCATGACGGACGGGAGACGGGGATGAGCGAGATCCAGCGCCAGGTCTTGAACAAGGTACCGGAGGTCTCCGCGGCCTTCTGGGTCATCAAGATCCTGTCCACGACCGTCGGCGAGACCGGCGCGGACTACCTCGCGGTGAACGTCGGCCTGGGTGCCGCCGTCACCGCCACCGTCACGGCCGGCCTCCTCGCGGCCGTCCTCGCCCTGCAGGTGCGCGAGCGGCGCTACGTGCCCTGGACCTATTGGTCGACCGTCGTCCTCGTCAGCGTGGTCGGCACGCAGGTCACCGACATCCTGACCGACAAGCTCGGCGTGAGCCTCTTCGTCAGCACCGGCGTGTTCGCGACCGCCCTCGCCGCCGTGTTCGCCCTCTGGTACGCGACCGAGCGGACGCTCTCGATCCACGCCATCGTGACCCGACGCCGCGAGGCGTTCTACTGGCTCGCCATCCTCCTGACCTTCGCGCTCGGCACGGCCGCGGGCGACCTGGCCACGGAGGCGCTGGGGCTCGGCTTCAATCTCGGCGTCGTCATCTTCGGCACGATCCTGGCCGCCCTCGCCCTCGCCTGGCGCCTCGGCGCGAACCCGGTGACGACCTTCTGGCTCGCCTACATCGTCACGCGCCCCCTCGGCGCATCGCTGGGCGATCTGCTGTCGCAGGCACGGGAATACGGCGGCCTCGGCTTCGGCACGGCCTCCACCAGCCTCGCCTTCTTCGCCGTCATCGTCGCCCTGGTGACGTCCCTGAGCCTCGTCTCCGGACGCCCTGGCGAGCCGGCCGGACAGCGGCGGGCCTGACCGTCCGCCGCCTCCCGCATCCCCATCCTCCAGTCCTTCCAACGCCGCACGACACGGAGCGAACGACCATGCGAAACATCCTCCTCGCCGCCATCGCCGCGACGGTCATCGGTGCCACGGCCGCCCCCCTGGGCCTGCTGGCGATGCAGGACGCCGCTGTCGGAGCGACGCCCAAGGCGATGGCGGCCTCGAAGCTTGGCGACCTCTCCAAGTTCCGGTCCATCGTCGTCGACGTGAAGGCGATGACCGACCGGGGCGACCTCGCCGCCGCCAAGACGCACATTAAGGACCTGGAATTGTCCTGGGACGCGTCCGAGGCCGGCCTGAAGCCGCGAGCCGCCGCCGACTGGCACGTCGTGGACAAGGCCATCGACCGCGCCCTCGACGCGCTGCGGGCGTCGAACCCCGATCCGGCCGCCTGCCGTCGCGCGGTCGACGACCTGCTCGCCATCATCGACCAGACCCACACCGCCTGAGCCGGCACTCGCTTTCCCACGGCAGCCCGATGCAACCGACCGAGCGACCCGGACACGTCGAACCCGCCAAGGTGCCTGAAGCCACCGCCGGGTTCTGGGCCATCAAGATCGTGGCCACGACCCTGGGCGAGGTCGGCGGCAACGCCGTCACGTTGACGCTCGGCCTCGGCTATCTCGCCGGCACGGCGATCTTCGGGGCCGCCCTGGCGGTGCTGCTCGCCGCACAGGTCCGGGCGGACCGCTTCCAGCCGCTCCTGTACTGGGCCGTGGTCACCGCGACGACGCTCGCAGGCACGACCCTCGCCGACTTCTGCGACCGGTCCCTCGGCATCGGCTACGCGGGCGGGTCCCTGGTGCTGCTCGGATCGGTCGTCGCGACCCTGATCCTGTGGAAGCGCACGCTCGGCACGGTCGCCGTGGAGACGGTGCGGTCCCCGCGGGCCGAAGGTTTCTATTGGGCCACGGTCATGTTCTCCCAGACGCTCGGCACCGCGTTGGGCGACTGGATGGCCGACAGCAGCGGGCTCGGGTACAACGGGAGCGCGCTCCTCATCCTCGTCGCGCTGGCCGTGGTCACGGCCCTCCATCTGCGTACGCGCGTTTCCAGGCCGATGCTGTTCTGGACGGCGTTCGTCCTGACGCGGCCGCTCGGCGCCACCCTCGCCAACTCGCTCGACAAGCCGGTCGCTTCCGGCGGCCTGGGCATCGACGACATCACGATCTCCGGCGTCCTCGCGATCGTCATGGTCGGGCTCGTCCTCCTCATCCCGCAGCGTGCCGGTCGCCGGGCGGCCTGCGCCGACGCGCCGTCAGGTTTCCCCTCGAAGAAGGAGCAGGTCCGATGGACGACCGTTACGAACGCGCCCTGAGCAAGGTACCCGAGGTCACGCTGGGCTTCTGGATCGTCAAGATCCTGGCCACCACGCTCGGGGAGACCGGCGGCGACACCGTCACCATGACCCTCGATTGGGGCTATCTCGCCGGCACCGCCCTGTTCGCCGTGCTGCTGGTCGGGCTCGTGGTCGCCCAGATCATGTCGAAGCGGTTCCACCCGGTCCTGTACTGGTCCACGATCGTCGCCTCGACCACCTTCGGTACGACGATGGCGGACTTCGCCGACCGCTCGCTCGGCATCGGATACACCGGCGGATCGACCCTGCTCCTCGCCTGCCTCGCGGCCGTGCTCGGGCTCTGGTATGCGACCGAGGGCACCGTGTCGGTGGACACGGTTTCGACCCCGCGGGTCGAGGCGTTCTATTGGGGGGCGATCACCTTCTCGCAGACGTTGGGCACCGCGCTCGGCGACTGGCTCGCGGACACCGGCGGCCTCGGCTACGAGGGTGGCGCCCTCGTCTTCGCGGCGGCGCTCGCGGTCGTCATCGCCCTGTACTACCGGACCTCCGTTTCACGGGTCACGCTCTTCTGGGCGGCGTTCATCCTGACCCGCCCGCTCGGGGCCACGGTGGGCGATTTCCTCGACAAGCCGGTCGCCGACGGCGGGCTGAACCTGAGCCGGCCGCTCGCCTCCGCCGTGATCGGGGCCTTCATCGTCGCGCTCATCGTCCTCCTCCCGCAAAGGGCCGGTCGGCATCCGACAGAGGGAGCGCAGGCGTCGCGGTGACCCGGACGTTCCCGTGCGAGCGCCGAACGGCCACCGTGCCTTGCCCGCAGCTTCCGGATCGCCACGTCCAAGCGTATGAGGAGGGGGAACCTCTAGGGCCATAGCATGCCCGCTGCGTTACGCGACGACTTCATCGGGCTGGATGAGTACGAACGCCTTTGCGAAGCGGCGGAGGAAGGGGAGCGGCTGGAGTACATCGACGGGCAGGTAATCCGCATGCTGGTCGGCGGCTCCATCGCCCACGATGCCTTGACCCGGCCCCTCGATGACCTGACGGTACGACCGCGGCGGGAAATGGCTCGAATACCAGACGCTGCCGGACCTCATGCATTTCGTCCTTGTCGCGCAGGACCAGCGCCGGGTTGATTTCTTTCACCGTCAGGGAGACGGATGGCACTACGAAGTCCAACAAGGACCAACGCCGTCCTCCGGCTAGCGGCCATCGGGGTCGAGTTGAGGCTCGACGATCTCTACTCGTCCATCCCGATGCTCGCCCTGGAGGACGGCGACCTTGCTACCCAAGCCACGTTCGCCCCCGCTCAGGTATCGGGCATCGCGGGGATGAAGGGTCTTCCACGCTCGCCGGACATCTACGCCAAGGTTACGGAGATGGACGCCGGCGAGTGTGAGGCGGCCGTAGCTGCCATCGTCGGCTTGGTCGGTACGCCCGCGATGGTGGACTGAGAGTCCGTACTGCCGGAGCGGTTGCAGGACCGGCTGGATGCTGTTCTGAGCGCCAGCACTTACAATGAGGCAGTCCTTTCAGGAGCCGGGCGGCTTAATCATAACCGAAGGGGGGCGGCCCCATGAGGGCTTGGGCCTCCTCCGACGCCCGGTCGACGTTGCGAGGGTGTTTGCCCGCTCTGGCACCCGCCGCGACGACCAACGCCGGATGGAACCCCGTCTTCCTTACCCACTCCGAACCTAAGCGGTCCGTACCCCGACGGCTTCGGCGGCCATGGCGCTCAGCAGGTAACCATCCCCGAAGCGTTGGATCTCGGTCACCAAAGGGCACTGACGAAAGCTCGATGTTGACAGCGGAGAGCATCTCTGAATCAATGCTCTACCGGCCTGAAAACCGGCCGATATGCCGGCGAGGTCAGGCTTCTCAGTAAATCGGTCCACATAACTCGCTTCCCGGGATATGTTTTACTGAGAAATTACACAGCTGGTGATCTACACGTCCAGATTGGCGACACTCAGGGCGTTCTCCTGGATGAACTCGCGCCGCGGCTCCACGACGTCGCCCATCAGCTTCACGAACAGGTCATCGGCGTCGGTGACATCCTTCACCTTGACCTGCAGCAGCGAGCGCACGTCGCGGTCGAGGGTGGTCTCCCAGAGCTGCTGGGCGGTCATCTCGCCGAGGCCCTTGTAGCGCTGGAGCTGGAGGCCCTTGCGGCCGAAGGCCATCACCGCCTCGAACAGGGCGACGGGACCGTGCAGGACCGTCTCGTCGGACTTGCGCATCAGCGTGGCGGGCTCGCCGTAGATCTCCCGGAAAGCATCTGCCCGCTCCGACAGGCGGCGCGCCTCCTGCGAGGTGATCAGGCCGGCGTCGAGCGTCGCCACCTGACGGACGCCGCGGAGCGTCCGGCTGAGGCGATAGCCGCCCTCGAAGGACTCGCCCTGCCAGCCCCGCTCGATCTCATCCGCGATGGCGTCGAGGCGGCGTGCGGTCATGTCGGCCAGGACCTCGGCCTCGCCCGCACGGGACGCCGCCTCGGCGTCGAAAGCTCCAGCCAGCACAGCCTGCTCGACCACGGCGCGGTCATAGCGCGTATGCAGACCCTGCAGGATGCTGCGGAAGGTTCGAGCCTCCTCGACCAGGCTCTTGAGCTGAGCCCCGGCAAATTCCGCACCCGTGGAGAGACGCAGGACTGCCCCGTCGGTGCCCTGATCGATCAGGTAATCCTCAAGGGCGCGCTCATCCTTCAGGTAGATCGCCTTCCGCCCGCGCTCGGCTTTGTAGAGCGGCGGCTGCGCGATGTAGAGGTGGCCGCGCTCGATCAGCTCCGGCATCTGCCGGAAGAAGAAGGTCAGGAGCAGCGTCCGGATGTGCGAGCCGTCCACGTCCGCATCGGTCATGATGATGATGCGGTGATAGCGCAGCTTCTCCGGGTTGAAGCCCTCCCGGTCGGTGGAGGAGCGGCCGATCCCGGCGCCGAGCGCCGTGATCAGGGTGCCGATCTCGGCCGAGGAGAGCATGCGGTCGGCCCGAACGCGCTCCACGTTCAGGATCTTGCCGCGCAGCGGCAGCACCGCCTGGAAGGTCCTGTCGCGGCCCTGCTTGGCCGAGCCGCCGGCGGAATCGCCCTCCACCAGCAGGATCTCGCACTTGGTCGGATCGCGTTCCTGGCAGTCGGCCAGCTTGCCGGGCAGCGAGGCGATGTCGAGCGCACCCTTGCGGGTCACGGTCTCGCGCGCCTTGCGGGCCGCCTCGCGGGCAGATGCCGCCAGCACGACCTTGCCCATCACCGAGCGCGCCTGGCTCGGATTCTCCTCAAGCCAAGTCGAGAGGCCCTCGTTGAGGACGTTCTCCACCGCCGGGCGCACCTCCGACGAGACGAGCTTGTCCTTGGTCTGCGACGAGAATTTCGGGTCCGGTACTTGGACGGAGATCACCGCGGTCAGACCCTCGCGGCAATCCTCGCCGGTGAGCGAGACCTTCTCCTTCTTGGCGATGCCGGTGGATTCGGCGTAGCCGGTGATCTGCCGGGTCAGCGCAGCGCGGAAGCCCGCCATATGGGTGCCGCCGTCGCGCTGCGGGATGTTGTTGGTGAAGGGGAGCACCGTCTCGTTGAACGAGTCGTTCCACCAGAACGCCACCTCGACGCGGATACCGTCGCGCTCGGAGCGTACCACCACCGGGCTGGTCAGGCCGTCGATCGGCTTCCGGGAGCGGTCAAGATAGCGGACGAACGCCTCGATGCCGCCCTCGTAGTACAGCTCCTCCCGCTTCTTCTCGGGGTGCCGCGCGTCGGTGAGCACGATGCGCACGCCGGAATTGAGGAAGGCGAGCTCGCGCAGGCGCTTCTCCAGCGTCGCGTAGTCGAACTCGATCATCGTGAAGGTCTCGGTGGAGGGCAGGAAGGTGACTTCCGTCCCCCGTCGGCCGTTTCCGGGACCGATGATCTCGAGCGGCGCCACGGCATCGCCGTGGCGGAACTCCATCGCGTGCTCCTTGTCGTTGCGCCAGATGCGCAGCTTGAGCCAGGACGACAGGGCATTCACCACCGAGACGCCGACGCCGTGAAGGCCGCCGGAGACCTTGTAGGAGTTCTGGTCGAACTTACCGCCCGCGTGCAGCTGGGTCATGATGACCTCAGCCGCCGAGACACCCTCCTCCTTGTGGATGTCGACCGGTATGCCGCGTCCGTTATCGGACACCGTGCAGGATCCGTCGGCATTGAGGGTGACGGTCACGAGGTCGGCATGGCCCGCGAGGGCCTCGTCGATGGCGTTGTCCACGACCTCGTACACCATGTGGTGGAGGCCTGAGCCGTCGTCTGTGTCACCGATATACATGCCGGGCCGCTTGCGGACGGCGTCGAGGCCCTTCAGCACGCGGATCGATTCCGCGCCGTAATCGGCGTGCTCGGTCTGGGGGGTGTCGGCCATGAAATTCCTCGGACAGGCGGGCTAGTCGCGACGGAGGGACTCGCGCCGTCGGGCGCCTGCGCCTGCGCTCTCGCTTGATCCGCCTGATATAGGGTTTCCGCGTTGAGATTGCACGATTTTGCGGGCTTGAGGTGGGCCCGGATCCTCGCTTTTCTGACGCTCCCGGATTAACGCGGCGTTAGCCCTCGATACCGCCGGCGCTGGCTTCGTCCAAGCGGGCGATCGCGTCCGCCGACAGGGTCAGGCGGGCGGCCCCGAGGAGTTCGTCGAGCTGCGCCACCGTGGTCGCGCTGGCGATCGGGGCCGTGATCCCCGGGCGGGCGATGATCCAGGCGAGAGCCACCTGCGCGGGTCTGGCATCGTGCGCCTGTGCAACCGAGTCGAGCACCTCGAGGAGGGCGAGGCCGCGCGGATTGATGTACTTGGCGACCCGGTTCTCCCGCGCCCTCCCCGCGGCGTTCTGCGCGGATCGGTACTTTCCGGTGAGGAACCCCGCGGCGAGAGAGAAATAGCCGATCACCCCGATCTGCTCGCTCCGGCAGAGCGGCTCAAGCTCGGCCTCGTAGCCCCTCTCGGCGAGGCTGTAATCCGGCTGGAGGCACTCGTAGCGCGGTAGCCCGGCCGCAGCCGCGACCTTGAGCGCCTCGGCGAGCCGCGGCGCCCCGTAATTCGAGGCGCCGATCACCCGGACCTTGCCGGCCGTGATCAGGCGCTCATAGGCCCGCAGGGTCTCCTCCAGCGGCACGTCGGCGTCGTCGAGATGCGACTGGTAGAGGTCGATCCGGTCGGTCTGGAGCCTGCGCAGGGAGGCCTCGCAGGCCCGCTCGATATGCTGCGTCGACAGGCCCTTGCCGGCCTCGCCCATATCCATGCCGACCTTGGTGGCGAGAACGATCCTGTTTCGCGCACCCGGCCGGGCGGCGAGCCACCGTCCGATCACCGTCTCGGATTCGCCGCCGATATGGCCGGGTGCCCAGCGCGAGTAGACGTCGGCGGTGTCGATGAAGTCGAAGCCACTCTCGACGAAGCGGTCCAGGATGGCGAACGAGGTCGCCTCGTCCGCGGTCCAGCCGAAGACGTTACCGCCGAGGCAGAAGGGCGCGACCGTGAGAGCGGAGCGGCCGATGCGGCGCTTGTCCATGGTCTCAGTCCTGCAGGAAGGGGTTCGAGACACGTTCCTCGCCGAGGGTGCCGGTCGGCCCATGGCCCGGGATGAACGCCACGTCGTCGCCGAGCGGCAGAACTTTCTCCTTGATCGCCCGGATCAGCTGCTCGTGGTTGCCGCCGGGCAGGTCGGTGCGGCCGACCGAGCCCTTGAACACCACGTCCCCGACGAGGGCGAAGCGCGCATCCCGGCTGACGAAGACCACGCTGCCGGGCGAGTGGCCCGGGCAGTGGAGGATATCGAAGCCGAGGCCGCCGACCGTCACGGCGTCGCCGTCGTCGAGCCAGCGGTCAGGCGTCACAGGCCTCGCTTCACCCAGGCCATAATTGGCCGCGGTCTCCGGCAGGGAGTCGAGCAGGAACTTGTCGGCGCGGTGCGGTCCCTCGATCGGCACGCCGAGACGCTCGCGCAACTCGTCGGCGCCGGCGGCATGGTCGACATGCCCGTGCGTCAACAGGATCTTCTCCACCTGGACGCCCTGCTCCCGGATCGCCGCCTCGATCCGGTCGAGATCCCCGCCGGGATCGACGACGGCGCCGACCTTGGTGGCGTCGTCCCAGATCAGCGTGCAGTTCTGCTGAAAGGGCGTGACCGGGATGATCCCGGCGCGGGGCGTTCCTGGCATCGCGCGTGTCGTCCTCAGAGCGCCCGGCGGGCGCGCGTTGCCCTCTAGTAGCCTGAACGATGGCCCGGGCACACCCTCGGGCCGTGTTCAGGCCGGACGGCGCTTCAGCAGGGCGTCGAGGCCGCCCACCCGGAACCAGTGATAGCCGTAGCCCTCCAGGAACACGCAGTGCCGTCCGTCGGATTCAACCTCGCTGCGCGAACCGGTGAGCACATCGACGAGAACGTCATTTTCCGGATCCGGGCTGCCGGACTCGATCGCGATCTCGATCGGCTCCGCCGCAAGATTGTGAACGCACAGGACCGCATTGCCCCGCCATTCGTAGCGCAGCGCCAGGACGGAAGGATTCTCGGTCTGAACCGGAACCACGTCGCCCCAGCCGATCTCGGGCGTCTCCTTGCGGTGACGGATCATGCTCTGCATCCAGTTCAGAAGCGAACCCTGATCGTGGCGTTGGTCGGCGACGTTGACATGCGCGTAGCCGTAGGGGCCATGGTCGATCACCGGCAGCACGGTCTTCTCCGCCTTGGAGAAACCGCCGTGGTGCTCGCCGGACCATTGCATCGGCGTGCGGGCGCAGTCCCGCTCCTTCAGGGAGAGTTCGTCGCCCATGCCGATCTCGTCGCCGTAGCGCAGCACCGGCGTCCCGGGCAGGGTGAACATCAGGGAATAGGCAAGCCGGATGCGCCGCGGATCCCCGGACAGCATCGGCGCAAAGCGGCGCCGGATGCCCCGGTCGTAGAGCTGCATCCGCTTCTCGGGCCCGAACTCCGCGAACACGGCCTCCCGCTGCGTCCCGGTGAGTCGCCCGAGGTCGAGTTCGTCGTGGTTCCTCAGGAAGATGCCCCACTGGCACGAGAGCGGGCGCGGCTTGGTCCGCTCGATCGCCTTCACGAGGGGCCGCGCGTCGTGTGCGGCCAGAGCGTAGAAGGTCGCCTGGTTGACCTGGAAGTTGAACATCATGTGCATGCGGTCGGCGTCGTCGCCGAAATAGTCGAGATCCTGCTCCGGCAGGATGTTGGCCTCGGCCAGGATAATGGCATCGCCCTGGCGCCATTGCAGGAATTCGCGCAGGTCGCGCAGCATGTCGAACTGCTCGCGCGGCTTGCCGCCGATATCGGCGCCTTTCTGGGCGATGACGAACGGTACGGCATCCATGCGGAATCCGGATACGCCCAGCTGGATCCAAAAGCCCATGATCTTGAGGATTTCCGCCAGCACCTCGGGGTTGGCGGTGTTGAGGTCCGGCTGAAAGTCGAAAAACCGATGGAAATAGTAAGCTTTCGCCTTCGCGTCGTAGGTCCAGGTGGTCTCCTGCACGCCGGGGAAGACCATGCCTTCCTCGGCTGTGGCCGGCTTTTCCTCCGACCATACGTACCAGTCCCGAAACGGTGAATCCGGGTCGGCGCGGGCCGACTGGAACCAGGGGTGCTTGTCGGAGGTGTGATTGACCACGAGGTCGATCAGGACCCGCAGGCCGCGCTGCTTGGCCGCATGCGTGAAGGCGACGAAATCGCCGAGGGAGCCGTAATCCGGATCAACGCCGTAATAGTCCGAGATGTCGTAGCCGCCGTCCCTCTTGGGCGAGGGCTGGAACGGCATCAGCCAGATCGCCGTGGCGCCGAGCCCCTGGATGTAGTCGAGCCGTCGCTCGAGCCCGGCGAAGTCGCCGATCCCGTCGCCGTTGGCATCCATGAAGGTGCCGACGGACAGGCAGTAGATGACGGCGTTCTTGTACCACAGGTCGGTGATCATCATGCCCCCCGGCGTTGGCGCGCATGACGAACGTCGGGTCGGGCGAAAGCGTTGCCGTTCGGCTTCTCCTTAAAACAGCCGCGTTGTGCACGCCCTGCTAAGGCGCGCGCCCGGAAGGTCCGCGCCCGCCCCATCGCGCCCCCATATCCGGCCCGCATGAACGCCATTCTGATCAAGCTGTTCGCGACAGCCCTCACCCTGAGTCAGGTCACGACTCGGCCGGACGCAGTGCGGACCCGGTTCGACCCTGCCACGGACGGACCGGAGGTGGTGCGTCTGCTGCGCGACGGTTGCGCCCATATGCGCAAGGCGTTCGACATCGAGGACATCAATCTCGACGAGTTGATCACCACCGCCATGGAGGATCCGTCGTCCGTCGCGGGTCCGGCCGCGCCGAAGATCCTGCATGGGCTGGATCTCAACGAGCTGAACACGAGCTACAAGCAGTTCTGCAAGGGCGAGAACCCGCCGAATTCGCCCTTCGACGCCCGCGCGGTGATTGAGTTCTACGACAACGCAACAAAGGATCTGCCGAGCGCCGAGGCCCTGCGCGACAAGGCGCTGCCCGGCATGACCCGCATCCTCGACGGCGCCGGCAAGCCCTTCGCCGAAGCTTCCGAGCCCAGCGGGCGCCGCATCGTCGTGCCGATCTCGGCGGTCCCCCCGCTCGTCCAGAAGGCCTTCATCGCCGCCGAGGATAAGCGCTTCGAGAGCCACCACGGCATCGATGAGCGCGGGGTCATCCGCGCCTTCATCGGCAACCTTGCCTCGCCGGGCCGGCCCGCCGGCGGATCGACCATCACGCAACAGGTGGTGAAGAACCTCTCGGTGGGCGACGACGTCACCTACGAGCGCAAGATCCGCGAGATGATCGTCGCGTCGCGCCTGGAGCAGATCCTCACCAAGCCGCAGATCCTCGGCCTCTACCTCAACGGCATCTATCTCGGCCGCGGCGCCTACGGCATCGAGATGGCGGCGGAGAGCTATTTCGGGAAGCCGGTGGGGCAGCTCACCCTGCCGGAGGCGGCGCTGCTGGCCGGCATGCCCAAGGGGCCGAACTTCTATAGCCCCGACAAGTACCCGGACCGGGCGCGGGAGCGGCGCGCCTACGTGCTCGCCCGCCTCAAGGAGGAGGGCACGATCACCGAAGCGGAGATGAACGTTGCCATCAAGTCCGATCTCGGCCTCAAGCCGATCGAGACGGCCCGGCGCGATTCCGGCTTCTACGTCGTCGACTTCCTGAACCGGGAGGCACGCACCTTCGCGGGTGTCGATTCGCTGACAGCCGGTTCGTTCACCGTGCGTTCGACGATCAACGCCGGCCTGCAGCGGGCGACGGAGCAGGCGCTTCAGGACGGACTCGCGAACTACGAACGCGCCACGGGGCGCCAGACATTCACGGCCCCCGAGCTCAATCTCGCCGACAGCGTCCGCCGCATTCAGGCGGCAGCGCCCGCTCCGGAAGGCTCGGCGCAGGCCGTCCCGGCCGTCACCGGCGCGCGCGCGGATGCGGTCAAGGCGGACGCCAAGACGCTTCGGGCCGAGAAGGCGGCTCATGCACAACCGCAGCGTAAGCCGGCCTGGCTGCTGGCGCTGGAGAGCGCGCGCCCTGTGCTATACGATGTCCGCTGGCCGATGGCCGTGGTGCTGGAGACCGGACGTGGCGGGGTCAGGGTCGGCTTAGCCGACGGCCGCACCGCGGTTCTCGACCCAGGCATCGCCCGTGGGAAGTTGCAACCCTACGACGTGGTGCGGGTGAAGCTCACCGCCGGGAAAGGCGGCCTGCGCGCGCAGATCCGGGTACGGCCAACCGTCCAGGGTGCCGCCCTGGTGCTGGAGAATCAGTCCGGCCGCATCCTGGCGATGGCCGGCGGCTTCTCGTACCCGCTGAGCCAGCTCAACCGCGTCACCCAGACTGTGCGCCAGCCGGGCTCAACCCTCAAGCCGCTGACCTATCTGGCGGCGCTGAATGCCGGGCTCCAGCCCAATACCCTGGTGCTGGATTCGCCCGTGACCCTGCCGCCGATCAGTGGCACTGGCGACTCCTGGTCGCCGAAGAACTACGAGGGCGGCGGCTCGGGGCCGACGACCCTGCGGCGCGGGCTGGAATTCTCGAAGAACCTCGTCACCGCCCGCCTGCTGCAGGGCGGCATCGCCCCGAAGGCGCCCGCGAGCCTCAAGCGGGTCTGCGATATCGCCCTCGAGGCGCAGATCTACGCTGAGTGCGAGCCCTATTACCCGTTCGTGCTCGGCGCCCAGCCGGTGCGGATGCTCGATCTCGCGGGTTTCTACGCGGCGGTGGCCAACGAGGGCGCGCGCCCCGCGCCCTACGCCCTCGAATCCGTGGAGCGGGACGGCAAGCCGCTCTACACCCATGCGGCCCGCGAGCCGGTTCGCATCGGTTCTGCGGACCGGGTGGCCTTCTATCAGCTCAAGACGATGCTCCAGGGCGTGACGCAGCACGGCACCGCGGCGGCGCTGTCGAGATTCTCGACTTACGTCGCCGGCAAGACTGGCACCTCGGAGAACGAGAACGACGCCTGGTTCGCCGGCCTCACCAACGAGATCACCGTGGTGGTCTGGGTCGGTTACGACAACGCCGACGGCAGCCGCCGTACCCTCGGCCGCGGACAGACCGGCGGGCATGTCTCGGTTCCCATCGCCTCCGCGATTTTCCAGGCGGCCTGGGCGAACGGCATCTCAAAGACGCCGCTGCGGGGCCCCTCCTCCGAGGCGCGGCCTTTCATCGCCGACCTGCCAGTCGATCCGCGCAGTGGCCAGCGCATCGCGGGCGGCGGATTCCTCGAGCATTTTCGTACGAGCGGGGACGGACGCATGGCCGACACGCAGTATCGGCTCGTGCCGCGCGAGACGCTCTACGCGATGCGGCCGGATGCCGAAGACGGCGACCTCGCCGGATCAGAGGACGGCGCGAGCGTGGCGGGTGACTATTATGGCAACATGACCGGCGAGCGCTCGCCCGCGGACCCGCTCGACCCGTTCGGCGAGCGACCGCCTTCGCGCAGCCGCCGCGCACAGGGCGATCTGGATCCCTACGGTCAGGACGCCTACAGGGACCCGTACAAACCTTGGCCGGGCCAGACCGCCCGCACGCCCTTCGGGGATGAGGACGTGCGCCGGCCGCGGCGCCGCGATCCGGACTACCTGTTCGGCGAAGATCCCGGTTACTGACCGCCCTCCCCCGAGAGATGAGATTTCCGTTGCGAACGCAGCTTCCTGCCGCCCTCGCCCTTGCCCTCACGGCTGCCGTCCCGGTCTGCGCGCAGACGCCTGCCGCGAACTCGGCCCCGGTGCCGGGACCCGAGCGGATCAAGGAGGTCCCCTCGGTCGCCGCCATCGACCCCGCGACGATCAAGCCCGGGCAGATCCTGTTCACGGACCACCGGGACAAACCGTCGGCGCCGGAGAACGGTCTGATCCCCTATCTCGAATGGCTGAAGGTGCGTCCCGCCGAGGCTGCGGCTCTGGCGCCCTTCCCCGGCTACAAGGAGCCGGACTACACGATCACGGTGAACGGCGTGACTAAGCCGCGGCACGAGACGCTCAAGGTCTACGTGGCCGAGGGGCGGTTCGTGGTGCCGCGACCGCCGGAGGCGATCGACATCGCGTCCTTCGCCAACCTCGCCTTCGTTCAGAAGATGGACCCGGCAATCAAGCATAAGGCCGTGCCGGCCGCCGACGTGACGCCCAACAAGGATCCGGCCGCGGCTTTCGCCAAGCGCCCGGACCGCCCCTGGTGCGAGGGCGCTGGGGCCTGCATCGAGTCCCGCTACGATCTCGAAGGCAAGTTGCCGCTCGGGGTGAAGCTCGCCAACAAACTGGAGGAGGGCTCGGCCAAGAAGATCGCCGAATACGTCTCCTTTCAGAGCGAGCTGCGGGTGCTCGGCCCCGACCAGGGCGCGCCCCTCAATGCGCTCACGAAGGTCGACACCAGCGTCAGCGGCGGGCTGGAGCAGACGATCTTCTGGGTCAACCAGATCCTGCGGTTCGGCAAGTTCCTGGCCGTGTTCCAGCCGATGCCGAACGACCCCACCAAGACGGTGGTCACGGCCTACATGGCTCTGGCGATCAAGGGCGACGTCCTCGATCGCAAGGCCGAATATGCGCGGGTGCCGGTGCTGAAGAACCTGCTTCCCGCACAGGTGCTGATGGGCAATTCCAGCTTCAACACCGGCAACTCGATCAGCGCCGGCCTGCCGGTCTACGCCCGTAACCGGATCACCACCTTCGCGGACGCTCTCGCGAAGCGCTGACCCGTCCCGCTCACATGCCGCGATTGCCGATCGTCGGCAGCGTCGGCTGGGTGAAGGCGCGGTTCACGTCCCGGCGGGTCTGGGTGCCGTTGGTGTTGCTGGAGGCGCGGTAATTGTCGAGGTTGAAGCTCTCGGCGAGGCCGCTGCGGGAGTCGGGACCGTCGGTGCTGCAGGCGCAGAGACCGCCGATCGTCAGCACGGAGAGGGCGAGAAGGGTGAAGCGCATCGCGAATCCTGACGGTAGCCGGATCGACCGGTGGATCGGTTCCACCGGTCGTTGCCAAACCAAGGGACAGTCGCGGCATGGTCCGCGCTGGAACCGATCCGTCAAGCTCGGTCGCAACTCGTAAATCCGTTCCGCAGCCTCCGATGCGCAGCAGCCACGGAAAATCTACCTTTCCGCCGGTTACCGGCGGATTTCGGCCGGCAATCGTGTTGAGCGGCGGGTGGGCCCCCTGGCGAATCCGGGGGGTTTCGGGCGACAACACTCGCCGATGAGCAACGTCTTGCCCTTCCGTCCGCGCCCGACCGTTACGCGCCTCGCCCGCTGCGAGGTTGTCACCGTGGCCGGTGATCTCCTCGCCCTGCTGGACCAGCTCGAGGATGTGAGCGCCCGCGCCGCCGCGATGGGCCGCCCGGCGCTCGAGGTCGAGCGCACGGTTCAGCACCTCCTCGACGCCGTGAGCGCCGTTGAGCGCGCCCTCGACTGCATCGGCGAGGGTGAGCAATCCGCTCCGGCCTGATCACCCCCGGTCGCGCACGCGCGGTCGGTTTCGCACAATTCATCTTCCGCCGGTCCGTCGAATACCGGACCTTCGTGGCAACAACCGAAGTCCATCTGCAGAGCGCCAATATTCCGGAACCCTCCCGCTCGTCTTGCGGTTGAGGGTCGGACGCTCAAGTCGGGCGTCGTTTCCGGAGGACGCAATGAGGCTTCGCACGGGCAGCACGCTGGCTGTGATCGCCGCCGCCGGGCTTCTCGCCGGGACCGCTTTCAGCGCCCAGGCGGCCGAGCTGGGCTTCTTGGAAATGCTGTTCGGGGCTCGCCCCGCCCCCCAGCAGGCACAGCCGGCCCAATCCCCGGGCCTGAGCGACAGGGCTTTCAATGACAGGGCGTTCGGCCGCAGATCGACGCCGCGGCTCGGTGCTGCCCGTCGACGTTTCCAGACGCGCTACGCGGCGCTGCCGGTGAAGATCCACGTCAAGGCGCAGGAGGTCAGCCCGCGCCAGACGCCGATCGACATGAAGGGCGGCGCGACGGCGGCATTGTTGAAGGATGAGACGCTGCGGCCGGGCGATATCGTGGTCCTGAATTCCGGGGCCCGCGTCTTCACCGGCAATCCGGACAAGCGCCACGCCCTGCGGGACTTCGAGCCGGTGCAGAATTCGACCCGTGTCAGCAAGAAGACCCGGAAGGTGCTGGCCGGACTGTTCACACCAGTCGGCGCATCGCCCGCCAACGAGGCGCGCCGGATGATGGAGCGCGCCGCAAAGGCCACGCCGCCCATCGCGACACCGATTCCCGCGCAAAAGACTGCCATGCGGGTGATCAACCCGTGGCAATCCGGACATTGACGGTGCCGGAACCGCTCAGAAGAACCGTTCCTTGATGACGATCGTGTCGCCCGGGCGGACCGAGTAGGTCATCGGCACGATGCCTGAGACCAGTCCCGCGCCGGTGTCGCGGGTGAGCACCGCATAGTCCCGAGCCGCCCTGGGTCCGAAGCCTGCGGCGATCGCCACCGCGGTCTCGACCGTCATGCCATTCACGAAGGGATATTGCCCGGACGTCGTGACCTCGCCGAGGATGTAGAACGGTCGGTAGGTGTCGACCTCGACCGTGACGTGGGGCTCGCGGACGAAACCGGAAGCCAGCTTGGCCTCGATCGCCCTCGCGGCCTGGCCAGTCGTCGCTCCACCGACCTGCACGGTGCCGATCAGCGGCATCGCGATCCGGCCTGCGCCGTCGACCGCGTAGATGTTCGAGAGATTGTCCTGCCCGAAAACGATCACGCGCAGCTTGTCGCCGGCTGCGAGCGTGTAGCGTGCGGCGATCGAGCCCGTGCCAGTGGCGTCGAGCTGGTCGGTGCGGAAGCTCGGACGCAGGCATCCGCCGAGCGCCAGAGTCGAGCCGAGTGCGAGAAACAGAGCGCGCCGGTTCATCACCATCGCCGTCGTGAATGCGGATGCGGCACGGTCTAGGCCGTTAAGGTTAATGAAACTTGATCACCGCTCCGAACGGCCTCGCGCTCATCGATAAAGCGATACCTTAACTCTTGAGCAACCTTAACGCTCGCTAATGGCCGCCGGACGGCATCCGTGGCCGCCCGGTTCGCCTTCGCGCTCAGAGCGTCTTCATGTCCCGTATTCGTCTGCGCTCGACCCAAGCCGCGTCCGGGCCGGATCGCCGCGCTCCGGAAGGCCTCGGCCTCGCGCAGCTGCCGCAGATCCTGCGTCGCTCGATCGGCTGGATCGTCGGGCCGACCCTGGTGGTGGCGCTGGGGGCGAGCGTTTTCGTCAACGTGGTGAGCCCGCGCTACACCGGTGAGGCGAAGCTGCTGCTGGAGAGCCGCGATCCTGCCTTTGCCCGGACCGCGCAGGAGCGCGCCGACCAGCTCGCGCCGATCGACGAGCAGGCGGTGGCGAGCCAGGTGCAGGTCGTGATGTCCCGCGACCTTGCCCGGGAGGCGATTCGCCGGCTCAAGCTCGTGGGCAATGCGGAGTTCGACCCGGGAGCGGGCAGCATCGGGCCGGCGCAGCGCGTGCTGATGATGCTCGGTATCGGCGCCAATCCCCTCGACCGCCCGGCCGAGGATCGGGTGCTCGACGCCTATTTCGACCACCTGCTGGTCTATCCGGCAGGCAAGTCGCGCATTCTGACGATCGAGTTCCGCTCGAAGGATGCCAAGCTCGCTGCCGAGGGCGCCAACACCATCGCGCAGCTCTACATCTCGTCCCTCGAAGCCGATAAGGTGGATACTGCGCGCTACGCCTCCTCCTGGCTCGGCGGCAATATCGACGGGCTGCGCAAGCGCGTCGCCGAGGCGGAGGCGAAGGTCGAGGCCTTCCGCGCCAAGAACGGGCTCGTGGGAAGCGCGGGAGCGAGCGGACGGCCGCTGACGGCTCAGCAGCTCGGCGAGCTGTCGAGCCAGCTTTCCGCGGCGCGGATCCTCAAGGCCGACCTGGACGGCAAGGTGAAGGCCATCAAGGACTTGATCAAGGACGGCCGTGCCTTCGAGATCCCCGATGTGGCGAACAACGAGGTGATCCGGCGGATCGTCGAGAACCGCATCGCCGTGCGGGCGCAGCTCGCCCTCGAATCGCGCACGCTGCTGCCGGCCCACCCCCGGATCAAGGAACTGCACGCCCAGCTCGAGGATCTCGACACCCAGATCAAGCTCTCCGCCGAGCGTGTCGTCCGCACGATGGAGAACGACTCCAAGATTGCCAGCGCCCGGGTCGAGAGCCTCCAGACCGCGGTGGAAGGCCAGCAGGACGTGGTCGTTCGCGGCAATTCCAGCGAGATCCAGCTTCGCGCCCTGGAGCGTGAGGCCAAGGCGCAGCGCGAGCAGCTCGAATCCTACCTGTCCCGCTACCGCGAGGCGGCAGCGCGGGACGGCGAGAGCGCCACGCCGGCCGATGCCCGCATCGTCTCGCGGGCCGTGACACCGGAGGTCCCGTCCTTCCCCAAGAAGCTGCCGATCATCGGTTTTGCGGCCCTGCTGACGCTCATGCTGTCGGCCGGCGGCGTCATCGCCGGCGCGCTGCTCGCCGAGTCCGGTCGCAATGCGGCCGACCGGGAGGATCCCGAGTCGGCGGACCGCCGGCGTCGGGAGCCGTCCCTGGACCGGCCGTCCTTCGCCTTCCCGGAGGCGATGCCGGCAGCACGCTGGTCCGAAGCCTCGGAGGTCGCTGGACCCGTCACGGCGGCCTCGGTGCCGCCGAAGGCGCCCGCCGCCGTGGAGGCCTTCGACCTCTCGCCGCTGATCGCGCGCTTCGCAGCCGGGCCGCGGCCGGAAGACGCGCGTTCCGGCCGGCGGATCTTGATCATGGAGACCGAGGAAGCCCGCAGCACCCCTGCCCTCCCCGAGGCCTTGTCCCGCGCGCTCGGCCGCGACGGAAGCCTCCTCGCCGTTGACCTGAATGGCCCGGCCGACGGAACCGAGGGGCCCGGCTTCACCGATCTGGTCGCCGGCGAGGCCGCCTTCCTCGACGTCATCCAGGCAAGGCGCGACAGCGGTCTGCATCGGATCGAGGCCGGGCAGCGCACCGCGACGGTCTTGTTCGAGGAGCAGGACGCCCTGGCGCTGACCTTCGATGCCATGGCGGAGGCCTACGACTGGGTCTTCTGCCGGCTCTTGGCCGCTCCGGGCGCCGTCGATCTGCTCGAATTGGTCGCCGGCTTCATGGACACGGTCGTCATCGCCTCGAACGCGTCGGCCGAGGATCCGGCGCTGGCCGACCTCTATGCCATCGCCGAGGATGCCGGTGCCGGGCAGATTCTCGTCGCCCAGGATCGCGCCGGCGCGCGGGTTTCGGCGGAGGATGAGGCGCGCGCCGAGCTTCGCCTGAACGCCGCCTGATCCATAGGACATTTCCGCCGCGCTCAGTGCGCCTCGGCGATCAGGGACGCGTGGACGGCGGCGCCGGCCTTCAGGACCGGCGCAGCTTCCTGAGCCGCTGCAGGACGGCGTAGAGGCGCGGGTCGCGCTTGATCCGCCGCTTGGTGCGCGTCAGTCCCTGCCGGACAAAGCCGTAGATCCGGCCCCACGGGCTGACCGGTATGATCGTTGTCACGAGACTGATCGTCTGATCACATATGCTGGCCTTATAGCGCGCCTCGCCAACTCCGAGGTCGAGGCCTTGACGTCCGCGCGCCGCTTGGTCGCGCACGAGATGCTGGAGCAGCAGATCGCCCGGGCTGAACCGGGCGATCTCCGGATCGGCATCGAACGCTGTCATCATGCCGCTGAAGCGGTGTGCGTTCACGGCGCCGCCGAAGGTCGCGATCACGCGGCCGCTCTCGGCGAGGCACAGGGCATGCAGCTCGATGGCGGGGTGAGCGCCGGACGAGGCCACTGCCAGGAAGTCGCGGATCCCGGCGTCCGCGTAAGGATCGGCGACGCCCATCTCGGCGAAGCGCGCCGACTTGTGGACGCAGAACGCCGCGAGATAACGGCCTGCCTCCTCCGGAGTGCTGGCGCAGCGATATGCGATCGCACCCTTGGCCTCGACGAGACGCTTCTCCTTTGACCGCAGCTTCTTCCGGGCATCGGCGCTGAAAACCCGCCGCACCGTTGCGTCCGGGTCGGAGTCCAGCATCAGCCCGTAGGCGTCGCTGGCCTCGGGCTCGCCGGTCGCGGCGAGCGGATTGGCGGCCTCCTCCCAGACCCGGGGCTGATGCTGCAGCGCGTAGGCATCGATGCCGGCCGTCCGCCCGGCGCGGACCAGGGCGGCGCGGATCTCGCCATGGGGAAGAGAAGCGGCATCGCGCGTCGCGAAAAGCGGCATCTGGTAATTGGCATGCGTGTCTCCGACCGTCCGCGCCACGCACAGGCCGAATTCCCGACGCAGGATCAGAGGCAGAAGGATGCGGGGCCGGCCGTCGGCATCCCGCAGGATGACGATCCGCGCACTGTCGGCCCGATCGGTGGAGCGCAGATAGGCGCTCGTCCAGTCGAACCGCTGGTAAGGCGTCTGAAGGCTGGCCGGATCGGCTTCGAGCCGACGCCACAGTGCCTCGGCCGCTGCAAGATCGGCGATGATCTCCGCAGTCAGCGCGCCGCCCGCCCCGGTGTCGAACACCGCCCTTTCCGCCACTTGGACGCCGACCGCCATGGTCTCGTTCTCCCGCTGGATCGCCGACGATCCTCCATTGAGCGCTCAGCCTGCGGTGCCGCACTCAACAACCCGTGACCTCAACACTTATCAAGGCACATCATGCTCGGAATTTCCCGGCGAAAAGCCGCTTTGGCTAATATCGCCTTGAGACACGACCTGTCTTGCAGGGGTACTTTCCTGTTTGTTTACCGCGCGCGGCGAAAGCTTCGCCGGAACGGGCCGCCTGGCCCGGACGGTTCTGGGTCATGCTGTCGTCGCGCGCCAAGCATCGGGTTTTCGCCTCCGGCTTCCGCGCAATCCAGGCCCTCGGGGCGGATCGGTGGCTGACGCCGGCGGCACGCGGCCTCGGTGTGATCCTGACCCTTCATCACGTCAGTCCCGACCCGGTGCCGTTCTTCGCACCGAACCGGCTGCTTGGGATCACGCCCGAGTTCCTCGATCTGACCCTGCGCGAACTCGACGCCCGCGGCT
Source organism: Methylobacterium sp. CM6257 (assembly GCF_054611515.1). Lineage (NCBI taxonomy): Bacteria > Pseudomonadati > Pseudomonadota > Alphaproteobacteria > Hyphomicrobiales > Methylobacteriaceae > Methylobacterium > Methylobacterium sp. CM6257. Next base: position 1,327,900 of record NZ_CM137735.1, on the reverse strand, counting down.
TCGAGGTGATCGGCCTTGATGCGGTGCCGGAGCGTCTCGCCGAGCCGGATTACGGGCCGCCTTTCGCCGTCCTGACCTTCGACGACGGCTATCGCGACAACGTCGTGCACGCGCGCCCGATCCTTGCCCGATACGGCGCCCCCTGGACTCTGTTCGTCACCAGTGCCTTCGCAGACCAGACCGGTCGCCTGTGGTGGATCGAGTTGGAGCGGGCGATCGCGCGGCTGGACCGGGTGCGGATCGATATCGGCGCGCGCAGCTTCGACTTGCCGACCCGCAGCCCCCAGGAGAAAGCGGTCGCCTTCGACGCCCTCTACCGAGACCTGCGCCGCGGCCGGGAAGCCGACCTTCTCGACCGCATTGCCGCCCTCTGCCGGCAGGCCGGGTTTGCTCCGGGCCAGGTCGCTGCCGAGCTATGCCTGTCCTGGGATGAGCTGCGCGACCTCGCCCGGGACCCGGCCGTGACGATCGGCGCGCACACGATCAGCCATCCGATGCTGGCCAAGCACGACGCCACGACCGCCGCACGCGAGATCGCCGGGGGCCGCGCCCGGATCGAGGCCGAACTCGGGCGGTCCGTGCGGCACCTCTCCTACCCGGTCGGCGATCCGACCTCGGCAGGGCCACGGGAATTCGCGCTCGCGCGGCAGATGGACTTCGCCACTGCGGTGACCACCCGGCCCGGCCATCTCTTCGCGGCGCATGCCGGCCATCTGCACGCCCTGCCCCGGGTGTCGGTGAACGGATGTCACCAGTCGCGGGCGGCGCTGGCGAGTCTGCTCTCGGGTGTGCCGTTCCTGGCCTGGAACCGGGGACGGCGCCTCAACGTCGCCTGAGCTCGAACCGTCTCACCGGCGACGCCGGTGCCGGTAGCCGGTGGAGAAGGAAGCGTATTGCCGACCGCGATGCGACCGGTAGCGACGGCCGCGGCTCGTACCGGCTTCGGGTGTCTCGTCCAATTGCGGGATCGGCTCGGCCATCGCGGCCGCGGGGGTCGGCGCGGTGTCGGCGGAAGCGTACCCGCCCGCCACGTTCTTCGCCGCAGGACCGAACATCGCAAGACACTGATTGTAGGCGAGGTCGTTCTTCAGCCGCTCGCATTCGCCGATCGAGCGCGGCGTCCCTTGCGCCAGGGCCGGGAGGGGCGCGAGCAGCACGGCAAGTGCCGCCAGAGGCTTAAGCATGGAGGGATGGTTCACGACCGGTGAATCTCGAAAATGGGCCGGCAGGCTTGTGGCGCCCGAGTGCGGCGAAATCGAGGGGTCGCCTCACCGATCCGGCCGCTCCATCCAGCGGATCAGCGGCATCAGCGGGAAGATCCAGGCGATCCCCAGGATCGAGTAGAGAACGGCCTGGACCGCTGCCGGCGTCTCCGCGATGCGGCTATCGGCAAGCGTCATCGCGAGCGGCCCGTAGACACAGACGAAGGCGAGGATCGTGAAGGTGCCGATCAGAGTCCGGGTGCGGCGGCGCATTGCGTGTCCGATACCTCGCCAAGCGCGCGACGGCGCCGACGGCTGACGGCTATCGCCCGGCGGCGCGGTTGGCAACGCGCCACCTGCCGCGGGCTGCGGCGCCACCGACGTTGCCGGCAACGCGCGCATCCCCTAACCCCGGCCCGGCGGCCGGGGCGTCCCGGCATGCGCGATAGGGATGCGTATGGTCATGAGAGGCGCGACGGACCGGCGATCTGGAGCGGTGCGGGCCTGGCTCTACGTGGTCGCGGCCCTGGTGGTCGCCATGGTGGCGGTAGGCGGCGCCACCCGGCTGACCGGCTCCGGCCTGTCGATCACCGAGTGGCGCCCGGTGACGGGGGCCATCCCGCCGCTCTCCGAGGCGGACTGGGTGGCCGAGTTCGCCAGGTACAAGGACACGCCGCAATACAACATCCTCAACCAGGGGATGGGGCTGTCCTCGTTCAAGGTGCTGTACGCCTGGGAGTGGGGTCACCGCCTGCTCGGCCGGTTGATCGGCCTCGTCTTTTTCCTGCCGCTGATCGTGTTCTGGTGGCAGGGCCGGATCAGCCGGCGACTCGGGTTGGGCCTGCTGGGCCTCGGCGTGCTCGGCGGTCTCCAGGGAGCGATCGGCTGGATCATGGTTGCCTCGGGCCTTCAGCCCGGCATGACCGCCGTGGCTCCGCTCAAGCTCGCCCTGCACCTCACCACGGCGAGCCTGATCCTGGCCGGACTGGTCTGGCTTGCGGCAGGCGAGCGCGGTGGCGTTCTGGCTCCGGCACCGACCCGGATCCGCGCAACCGCCGTCGCCCTGCCGATCCTGATTCTGGTGCAGATCTTCCTCGGCGGTCTCGTCGCCGGATCGCATGCCGGGCTCGTTTACAACACCTGGCCCACCATGGATGGCAATCTGGTCCCGCCGATGGGCAGCCTCTTCGCCATCAACCCGTGGATCGAGAATTTCGTCGACAATCACGCCCTGGTGCAGCTCGATCACCGCATGACCGCCTATCTGATCGTGATCGTCGCGCTCCTGCACGCGATCGACGCGCGACGGGCGGGAACCTCTGGCGCCACCGGCCGCGCGGTCGGCGTCGCCGTCCTGGCGCTCGCCCAGGCGGGACTCGGGATCGCCACGCTGCTGCTCGCCGTGCCGCTGTGGGCAGCCTTGGCCCACCAAGTCCTGGCCATGGCTGTCCTGACGATGGCCACCGTCCACGCGCGACTGAGTTGCGGAATCGGCATCGTTCGCCCCGCCGCGGCGGAGCCAGCGCTCGGCTTCGAAGGTCTTGCCGGCCGAGGTGTCTAAGCTTTTCTGCGGTGCGGCGGCGCCGCCGCACCGCAGGATACCTTTACTCCGTTGGCAGGAACATTGGGATAACCCCGCATCAGCACTTTGCATATGGAACGACCAAGACTTCTCAAGCTTTAAGCTGCACGCGTTGCAGGAGGCTTGAAGATGTCTCTCGCGGAGGATGGTCGACCGCTCTCTCTGACGTGGCACTACACGCCGCGGGAGATCGTCGCGGACGGCGTAATCCACGGCCTGGGGGTCGTGTTGAGCCTTGCTGGCGCAGTGGCACTGGTAACGACTGCGGTGACCGCGCATCTTGGTTTCGGCGAGCGGGCAGCTGTCGTCGTCTACGCGACCGCCCTGGTGCTGATGCTGGGTGTATCGGCCCTTTACAATCTCTATCCGGTGAGCCCGCGCAAATGGCTCCTCCGGCGCGCGGACCACGCGCTGATCTATCTCATGATCGCCGGAACCTATACGCCGCTGGTCGCCCTCGTCGGTTCCGGGATGCGCGCCTACGTCCTGCTGGCAGTGATCTGGGCGGTCGCGCTGGTCGGGATCACCGTGAAGCTGCTGCTGCCGGGCCGCTTCGACCGTCTGTCGATCGTCCTGTACCTCATGCTCGGCTGGAGCGGACTGTTCGCCTACGAGTCCGTGATCGCGACGCTTCAGCCGACCGCGCTGTGGCTGCTCGGGATCGGAGGCGCCCTCTACTCGATCGGAGTGGTGTTCCACATCTGGCGGACGCTGCCCTTCCAGAACGCCATCTGGCACGGCTTCGTACTGGCCGCGGCCGCCTGTCACTACGGAACCATCTGGGCCAGCTTGCAAGGGGTGCCTTTGACTTGACTTGAGCGGGAGCGTGTAGAACTCCGCTTACCTTCTCGTCGAAAAGCACGCGGCGGCTCTGCCCACTTTAAGGTCCTCGCCACGGTCAGTGCACCACAATCCCGGGACTGATATTCCCGGGAGCGATACCGTGGTCGCCAAGTCGAACGACGCTCGAAGTGTTCAGCATTACCGGATTCTTCACGTCTTCCGCGCGCCCGTCGGTGGCCTCTTCCGGCACGTCATGGATCTCGCCCGCCTCCAAGCGGCGTCCGGACATGCTGTCGGCATCGTCTGCGACTCCACCACGGGCGGCGAACGCGGCGAGCGGGCTCTGGCCGAACTCGCGAGCAGCCTGGAACTCGGCCTCCTGCGCATCCCCATGCGGCGCAATCCGCATCTGTCGGACTGGTCCTGCCTGCAAGCGGTGGGACATCGGGCTGCAGAGGTCGGTGCGGAGGTCCTCCACGGGCATGGTGCCAAGGGGGGGGCCTACGCGCGGCTCGCGGCTGCCGGTCCGGCGATCCGGGCCTACACGCCGCATGGCGGCAGCTACAATTACCGGCCAGGCAGCTCCCTCCATCGCCTCTACATGGGGGCCGAGGCGGTGCTGGCGCGACGGACGGACGCGTTCCTGTTCGAGAGCGAGTACGTCGCCGGCCGGCACCGCACCTTCGTGGGCGGGCCCGAACGTGTGAGCCGGATTGTCCACAACGGCATCGCGGACGCGGAATTCGCACCGGTGACGCGCAGCCACGACGCGTTCGACCTCCTCTATGTCGGCGAGCTCCGGGAAGCGAAGGGGTTACCCTTTCTGCTCGAGGCTTTGGTGCAGCTCCGCGCCGAGGGCCGGGCGCTGCGCCTGCTCATGGTCGGGTCCGGTCCGGATGCGGAGATCCTGCGCGAGACTGTCGAGCGCCTCGGGCTGACGGGCGCGGTGGCCTTCGAGCCGCCGCAGGCGATCCGTTCCGTGCTGGCCCGGGGCCGCATTCTGGTCGTTCCATCACTGGCAGAATCCCTGCCCTACGTCGTGCTCGAGGCCGCGGCCGCGGCGCAACCGCTGGTTGCCACGCGCGTCGGGGGTATCCCCGAGATCTTCGGTGAGGTTGCCGGCAACCTCGTTCCATCACGGGATGCCTTGGCCCTGGCATCGAGCATCCGCCGGGTGCTGGATGAGGCGCCGGACGCGCTGGCCGCGCGAACCCGCCTCCTCAGCGACTCGATCCGGCAGCGCTTCTCCTTGGAGCGCATGGGCATCGAGGTGATCTCGGGTTACGCCGCGGCCTTCCAGGCTCGCGCGCAGAACCGCAGCGTCGGGAGGCGCGAGATCGCCCGGCCTCGGCCCGCCTAATCCCGTCTACGGCGACGTGATGCCCGCTTGCTCGCCGCTGCGGCGAAAGCCGACGCGGCGGGCTCCCTCTTAAATCTTCCAACAGCGCCCTGTGCGAAGTTGCGGCCGAGAGAGCCGCCGACTGGAGCGGGAGGAGCCCTTCGATGAGCGCGTTCGATATTCGCGATCTCCTTGCGGCGTCCGGGCCCCTTGAGGCGCAGGCGACCGCGGCAGGCGGCGCGGTGCCGCTCGCGGAGACGACGACGACGGGGCCGGCGGCCATTTCCCCCGTCGTGGTAGCCGGGCTGGTCCGCGCCCTGGAATGCATCCTGATCCTCGGCCTGGGCTCGCTCCTGCACGTCCTGATGCTGCGCGGCCGGGTGCCCTTCGGGCTGACCTACGCCAGCGTGATCGGGATGATTGCCGTGACCACGATCATGCTGGTCCAGGCGGCTGGGGGATACCGGATCGGCGCCTTCCGGGCCCTTGCCAAGACATCGATCCGGCTGATCGCGGCGTGGTCGACGACCTTCCTCATGGTGGCCACCGTCCTCGTGCTCGCCAAGGTCGCGGACCATTACTCGCGCCTGTGGCTCGGCACCTTCTTCGCCATCGGCCTCATCGCCCTTTTGGTCGGGCGCTGCGTGCTGTTTCGGGTGATCGACGTGCAGACTCGGGCCGGGCGCTTCGACAGGCGCACCGCCATCGTCGGCGGCGGCAAGCCGGCCGAGGACCTGATCGCCGCCCTGGAGACGCAGAGCGAGAGCGGGATCCGCATCGTCGGGGTCTTCGACGACCGCAACGCCGACCGGTCCTCCGATGTCGTGGCCGGCCATCCGAAGCTCGGTAACGTCGACGACCTCGTCGCCTATGCGCGACACGCGCGACTCGACCTGATCGTGTTTACGATCCCGATCACCGCGGAGGCGCGCATCCTCCAGATGCTGGCCAAGCTCTGGGTGCTGCCGATCGATATCCGCCTCTCGGCGCACGCGGCCAAGCTACGTCTGCGCCCACGCAGCTACTCGTACCTCGGCTCAGTGCCGGTGCTCGATGTCTTCGACAAGCCGATTGCAGACTGGGACGTCGTGGTGAAGGCCGTCTTCGACCGCTGTGTCGGTCTGATGATGCTGCTCGCACTGTCGCCGATCATGCTGGCGGCTGCCCTCGCGGTCCGCTTGACCTCGCGGGGACCGGTGCTGTTCCGGCAGAAGCGCCACGGCTTCAACAACGAGCTGATCGAGGTCTACAAGTTCCGATCGATGTATGTTGACCAATGCGATGCCGGAGCCGCGAAGATGGTCACCCGCGGCGATCCGCGGGTGACGCCGGTGGGCCGGTTCCTCCGCAAGACATCGCTGGATGAGCTGCCGCAGCTCTTCAACGTGCTGAAGGGCGACCTCTCCCTCGTCGGCCCGCGGCCGCACGCGCTCCAGGCAAAGGCCGCCAACACCCTCTACGATCAGGTGGTCGACGGCTATTTCGCGCGCCATAAGGTCAAGCCCGGCATCACCGGATGGGCGCAGGTGAACGGCTGGCGCGGCGAGACCGACACGTCGGAGAAGCTGCAGCGGCGCGTGGAGCACGACCTGTACTATATTGAGAACTGGTCGGTCCTGCTGGATCTTCAGATTCTGCTCACCACGCCGTTCGCGCTGCTCAAGACAGAGAACGCGTATTGAGCGTTTCGCCGGCGCCAGACAGGGCGCCGGCTGCGCCGTAACTACGGAAGGGCGCCGGCCTTTTCCTTGGCCTTCATGATCGTATCGCGGCAGCCCTGGGCGTCGCCCGCCTTGTCCTGCTGACGCGCCTGCGCCACGAGCTTCTTGGCCTCCTCGATGCCCGAGGCGGTCGGCTTCACGGCGGCATCCGACTTCGTCAGGCTCGGTGGCTTGTCGAGCGCCTTCGGCGAGTTCGAGGACGTGGCGCCGCCTGGCGGCGTCGTTCCGGTCACGGATGCGGCCCCAGCGCTATCGAGCCGCCGCTGCAGCGTGTCGACCTCGTCGGAGCACGGGGTCGCCAGAGCAGGCGTGGCTGCGGCGAGGGCCATGGCTGCGAGGGCGAATCGGATCATCATCGAGGTGTTTCTCCACGGTGTCTCGGTGCTGTCGGCTCGCGCGGCCCGGTTAAGGCGGGCGGCTGAGAGCCGGAGCGACTACCCTGGAGACGCCGGGCGAGCAGGCGCGTTCCTGAGACAGGAGGCCGCACGGGACGGACCGAATGCGCGACGGGCGCCTCCCATGGCCCGACGACCGCGGGAAGCGCCCACTCCGCGAGACGCGATGGCTCAGTACTTCCGGATGATCGGCTCCGGCGCCATCGCCACCGGCTCGGGGCCGAAGCGGTAGGTCAGGCCGGCGTAGATCGAGAGCGGCTGCGCCAGCGTCGTGGTCCGCGGGTCGTTGATCGACAGGTTGCCGGCGATCGCGCCCGGCTCCGCGAAGGTGCCGAAGGTGGCATAGCGGTTGTTGGTCAGGTTGGTGATCAGGCCGAAGATCTCCAGGTTCTTGGTCACCTGGTACTTCGTCGTCAGGTTCATCACGTAGTAGGCCGGCAGCTTGCGGTTCAGGTTCGACTCGTCGCCACGGAAGTAGGAGGACGAGAAAGCCGCCACGTTCAGCCCTAAGCGCCAGTTCGGCGTGATGTTGTACTCGAACCCGGCCTTGATCTGGTGGTCGGGAACGAGCGGGATCTTGTTGCCCTTGCGGACCTGGATCGCACCGTCGTCGGCGAAGGGGTTGTTGGGCGAGGACAGCGTCTGGTTGAACTGGTAGGTGGCGTCGATCAGAGCGTAGTTGGCGTAGACGAGCAGTTCGGGGGTGACGACGTACTCGGCGCTGACCTCGAAGCCCTGCCGCCGGGTCGAGGGCACGTTGACGTAGTAGGCGCGCGCTGCGTTGCCGGCGACGGCAACCTGGATGATGTCGTTGGTCAGGTCGGTGCGGAAGACGCCGGCCTTGTAGGTGAGGGCGCCGCCCTGGAGGAAGCTCGGGATCACGCCCCGGAAGCCGACCTCGTAGGTCTGGCCGGTGACCTGCTTGAGCGGCGGATCGGCCACCAGCGAGTTCGGCAGCAGGCACGGTCGATCGGGGTTGGCGCAGGCGAGCTCGAGCGGCGTCGGCGCGCGGTTCGACTCGGAGTAGCTGCCGTAGAGGTTGAGCGCCGGATCGAACTGGTAGGTGAGGCCCGCCAGCGGGTTGACCTTCGTGAATTCGTGAGTGCCCGTCACGTCCGGCGAGAAGCCCGTCTGGTCGACCGACCGGATGTGCGCGTAGTTGAGGCGGAAGCCGGCGGTCAGCGACAGACGCTCGGTGACATCGAGCGTGTCGATCCCATAGAGGCCGAGATAGAGGTTCGAGCCCTGGACGGAACTCGGAGCGATGCCGAGCGCTCCGAGGGTGCGGATGTAGGGTGTGCCGAGGCCCGGGACGTTTCCGTAGTACGGGTTGTTCGGGTCAGTGGTGATCGACAGGTCCGGATTAATTGCACCGAGCGTGCTCGACGACTTGAACGAGTAGTCGGCCGCATCGACGCTGCCGCCTATGACCAACGTGTTGGGCAGGCCGAAGACGCGGTCGCGATTGGCCGCCTGGAGCGAGCCGCCGTAGCCCGTCGCCTCGGTCTGCGTCGTGTCGATCGTCCCGTAGGGGACCCCGGCGCGGAACGGGATGCGCTGGTTCTGCTGGCCCAGGATCAGGAACTGGTTGCGGAAGGCGTTCTGCGTCTGGCCGGGCGATGGGCTGAACCCGTCATCCTCGAAGCAGAGGAAGCCGCGGAAGCTGGAGCGCGAGCTGCAGTTCTCGAAGTTGCCGTCGTTGCCATCGACGTACCGATTGCTGAAGCGGCGGAAATAGGCGTTACCGGCCAGGTCCCAGGTCGGCGAGATGTCGACGCGGCCGGTGAGCTGGATCGTGCCGACCTCGGTCGTCTGCGTCTGCGGGTTGGTGAAGATCGCCCGCGGATCGACATGCGTGAAGTCGACCGGCGCGGCGGCGGCCGCCCCGTAGAAGCTGCGGGCGGCGAGACCGATCAGGTGGAACTCCGAATCCTGCGAGCGGTAGCCGAGATCGCCGTAGAGGCGGCCGATCGTGCTCGGGTTCTCGTAGCGCCAGCCGCGGTCGTTGAGGCCATCGCCGGTGAAGTAGAGGCTCCAATTGTCGGAGACCTTGCCGTACTCGACATAGCCGGCGGTGCGGGCATCCGAGCCGCCCCAGGCGCTGACCTCGGTGCCCTGCCAGGTGAAGCCGTTCTTCATCTGGAAATTGATCGCGCCACCGATGGCATTGAGGCCGAAGGCCGGGTTGCCGGTGACCACGTCGATCCGCTGTACAGCCTGCGGCGGGATCAGGTCGAAATTGACGACGTCGCCGAAGGCTTCGTTGATGCGGATGCCGTTCTGGTAGACGGCAAGACCCTGCGGTACGCCCTGCGACGGCGAGGCGGTAAAGCCGCGGTAACTGAGATCGACGCGGTTCGAATTGCCCTGCGTGTCGCTGAGGTTCACGCCGGGGGTCGCGCGGGCGAAGGTGGCGATGATGTTGTCGGTGCCGCGATCGACGTCGATCTGCCGCGGCGTGATTGTCTCGACCGTGCTGGGGATCTTGTTGAGCGGCTGCTCGGACCCGCGCAGACGGACACCCTCGGCCGGTGCCGGAAGCGTCGGCGCGGCCTGAGCCGCCCGGTCGAAGTCGAGCGCCGAGCTGGAATTGCCGCCGCCTGCGCCGACCGGCGATGTGGAGACGACGCTGATCTCTCCGAGCGTCACCGCCTGCTGCGCCTGCGCGAGGCTGGGAACGGCCGACATCGCCAGAACCGATGCAGACGCGAGCAAGCTGCTGCGGTGCGCCCGACGTAACATCCCAATTCCCTCGCCATGAGACCCGTGCCCGTTACTGCCGGGCTTACCGGCTCTCATGGCGGGCGGCGGGGTGGCGCACAATCGGTTCAGGCCCACGTCTGCCGGATTTCAGCCGCATTTTCGGCATTCCCGAGCGGATGCCGGAACGACGTGATGAAACAGCCACAGTTTTGGTCGAAATTTCAGTGACTTAGGGAGGTTCCGGCAACGCGCTCGGGATATTCTGGCAAGCCCGACGCATGCTATACAAGGGGCCGGTCAGAGCCGGGCCTGAATCATCCGCGCGATCTCGCCCAGCCTCTGCTCCAACAGCTGCGGAACCTCGCAGACATAGGTCAGCGACTGGCTCCGCTCCTGAAAGATGCGACGGTCCCAGGCGAATTTCGTCTCAAGGTCCGACTGGTCCTTCGGCAGCTCGGTGGCGTCCGAGGCGCTGGGCGCATCCTTGGTCTGGCTGATCTTGTCGGCCTCGTCGCGGATCCGCTCCGCCATCCGACGCTGGCCCTGCGCGTAGCGGGCGATGCCGCCGACCACCTTGTCGCGCTCGCCATTGATCACCTCGAACACACCCGCATAGACCCGGGTCAGAGCCTTGTCCTTCGCGTCCTTGTCGGCGCCGAACTTCCCGACGAACTCGTCGAGAAGCGGACCGACCTGCGACAGGTCCGTGCGCCGGGAGGCGATCTTCTGGGCTAGGACGGCGGCGGCGTTGTCGCTGCCCCAATCGCCGGCCGCGGCGATGTTGGGTCCGGTCCAGAACTGGCCGGGGCTCAGGGTCGCCACCTTGCGCTGGACACAGGGCCAGTCCGGATCGGGACGGGGTTGAGCCAGAGCCGAGCCCGCCAAGAGCGACAGGCCGAGCACGGAGCCGAGGACGCGGGAGAGAACGGGATTCATCGAACGGGCTCCATCAGGTGTTCTCGCCGGCTGGGCCGCCGCGTCGGGCCATGATGCCGCGACCCGGATCGTAGGCGACCACCGCCATGCCGAAGAAGGCGAGCGTCACGCCCACGACGACCGCGCAGGCGACAGGCTCGAACTGGACGTAGAGTGCGTAGCGGACGAGCTGCACCGCATGGCTGAACGGGTTCAGCTCGCAGATCCAGTACAGCGTCTCGGAGGATTCCCGGATCCGCCACAGCGGGTAGAGCGCTGAGGAGGCGAAGAACATCGGGAAGATCACGAAGTTCATCACGCTGGCGAAATTCTCAAGCTGACGTACCAGCGAGGACAGGAACAGGCCTATCGCCCCAAGCATCAGCCCCGAGGCCAGGAAGGCCGGCAGCGCCGTGAGGTAGCCGAGCGGTGGGATGTCGGTCTCCCAGAAATACGCGACTGCCAGGAACGCGTAGGCCTGCACGATCGACACCGCCACGCCTGCGATCAGCTTGGCCAGCAGCAGCAGCCAGCGGGGATAGGGCGAGGTCAGCAGCACCTTCATGGAACCGACCTCGCGGTCGTAGACCATCGAGAGCGAGGATTGCATGCCGTTGAACAGCTGGATCATCACGGCCAGCCCCGGAACGACATAGACCTCGTAGAGCACGTAGGTCTGGTACGGCGGCTCGATGGACACCCCGAGCGTGTTGCGGAAGCCCGCCGCGAAGATGAACAGCCAGACCAGCGGCCGGACCAGGGCCGAGAAGAACCGCTCCTTCTGATTGAAGAAGCGCAGCAATTCGCGACGGACGATGCCACCCAGGCAAATCAGGTAGCCGACGGCGTCGAGGCGGCCGATCCGGGCGTGCGTGCTACGCGCGGGTGTCACGGTGGTGGGAGTCGAGAGATGCGTCGGCCCGCTCATGCGTGCAGCCTCCCAGTCAGCGCTGCGTCCCTCGCGTCCGCTCTCATGCCGCCGCCCTCCCCGGCTCGGCCACGAGACGGCGGAACGCGTCGGCCAGGGCCTCGCCCGGTGCGCCGATATCGCCAGCCCGACCGCGAGCGACGATCCGGCCCCGGTGCAGGACAACGGCATCGTCGTCGGCGGAGATCTCCTCGAAGATGTGGGTCGCCCAGAGGACCGAAAGCCCCTCCTCGCGCACCAGAGCGCGCACGATGGCCACGATATCGGCGCGGGATTCGAGGTCGAGGCCGACGGTCGGCTCGTCGAGGAGCAGCAGGTCCGGGCGATGGATCAGCGAACGGGCGATCTCGATTCGACGGGATTGGCCGCCCGAGAGGGTGCGGACCTTGTCGTGGCGCCGGTCTGCGAGCCCGACGCGGTCGAGAAGTTCGCCGACACGCGTTTTCCCGACGCCGCGGGCGATGCCGTGCAGGCTCGCGTGGTACAGGAGGTTCTGCTCGACCGTGAGATCAGTGTCGAGGGTCCGTGCCTGGAACACCACCCCGAGCCGGGCCAGCGCGCGGGACGGCTCGCGGTCGAGCGCATGGCCGAAGATCGAGACCCGCCCGGTCTGGTTGTTGTAGAGTCGGGTGATCACCGAGAACAGCGTTGTCTTGCCGGCGCCGTTGGGTCCGAGCAGCGCCGTGAAGCGACCGCGCCCCACGGTCAGCGAGACGTCGTCGAGAGCCGCGCGCGTTCCGAAACGGTGGCCGACATGCTCTACCTGAAGGGCCGCTGGATCATCGCGGCTCATCGGCCGAGCACCTTGCGGGCGTCTGAGACCGCATCGAGGCATTCGTCGAACTCGCCCTCCTTCTGCTCCCGCTCGGCCACGCGCAGGGCCTTCTTTAGCTTCGGCAGGGCCGATTCCGGCGGGTTCAGCGCGAGGGAGTCGCGGATCATCATGATGCCCTCGGCACAGGAAGACGCATCGTCGGCGGCGAGCGCCGGACTGGCGAACAGGAGGAATGCAGCGAGGCAGGGGGCGCGCATCACTTCACCGTCAGCGTGCCGGTCATGCCCTTCGCTTCGAGACCGCGGGCTTCCCACTTGTAGGTCCCCGGCTTGATGGCCACGAACTCGATGGCAATTTCGCCCGGATCGTCGAATTCCAAGTGGTCGGGTGCGCCCCCGCCATGGATCTCCTTGTGCTCGATCACGATCTGGTTGAGCCAGATGTAGCGAAAGAACTCCGGCGCATAGAATTTGTATTCCTGGCGTCCCTTCGCGACGATGCGCAGCCGGTAGGCCTTGCCGGCTTCCAGGGTGATGTCCTTGTTTTCCACCGTGAAATCATTGCCCTGATCGTCGCCCAGGACGAGGTCGGGCAGGTTCTCGCGCTTCTTTGTGAGATCAAGAGCGGTCGCGGGCCCCACCGCGAGCAGTCCCGCCAAGGCGAGCGCCGCCGTCCGAAACGTCTGCATCATGTCGTTGTTCACCCCTGTGCCGCCGGTCGGGCGGTCATGGTTGGCTTCGAGCGCGAAGCTGCCCCGCATCAGTTCGGCGAGATCGCGACGCCCCACGGCAGCAGACCGACCGGGATGCTCTTGATCACCTTTTCGGCGGCCACGTCGATCACAGAAACGTCGTTGGACGTGCCGTTCGTCGTGAACAGCAACTTCTGGTCCGGGGTGAAGGCGAGCTGCCAGACGCGCTGGCCCACCGGCAGGTATTTCTCGACCTCGTAGGTCTTGGCATCGATCACCGCGACCCGGTTCGCCGGGCCGAGGGCTACGAAAGCCTTGCTGCCGTCCTTGGTGATGCGGATCCCGACAGGCTGGATCGCTTCGTCGTTCACGCTCGGGATCTTGAAGGTGATCTTCTTGATCACCCGGCGTTGGCCCACGTCAATCACGCTGACCGTGCCGCCGACCTCCGCGGAGACCCACAGGAACTTACCGTCGGCGGTGAACTCGGCGAAGCGCGGCCGCGCATCCACCAGCACGTTGTCGATGACCTGAAAGGTCTTCGTATCGATGAAATGGGCCATGTTGGTCGTTTCGGAGGTATTGACCAGGACCTTGCCGTCCGGCGACAGGCCCATCCCCTCCGGCTCGACGCCAACCGGCACCTCGGCGAGTACCTTGTTCTTCTCGATATCGATGATGGTGACTTGGCTGTCGTCCTCGTTGGCCACGTAGAGCGGGTTGCCGGAGGCATCGAGGATGAACTGCTCCGGGTCCGGGCCGGAGCGCAGGGAACGCACCACCTTACCGGAACTCGTGTCGAGCACGTCGATGCGGTCGTCGTCGCTGGCGCAGACGAACAGCTCCTTGCCGTCCTTCGATAGGGTCACCCCGCGCGGCCGTCGCCCGACCTTCCAGGTGCCGGTCACGGCCATCGTGTTGGTGTCGATGACGCTGACGGAGTTGCCCTTCTCGTTGGTGACGTAGGCGGTGAAGGCGGCGGCAGGCCCGCATAGGGCGAACCACGCTCCGAGGACGACCACACTTAATCCTGCCTCGACGCGGCGGCTCATCCGACTTCCTTCCCTTGCGGCTTCACGGCGTCCTCGAAGGACGTTCTCGCCGGCCGATTGTAGTGCGTTTTCCGCGCGTTGCGAGGGCGCGAACCGCTCACCAACGCCGCAGGCGCCGTGGGGCACTCACTGGAATTTGCAGGTGGTCTCGGGGAGATCGACCCCGAGCGTGTCCAGGGGCGTGCGCTGATGCAGGAAGCCCTGCTCCGGCGCCACCGAGACCATCGCCTTCGGCTGAACCACGATGATCGCTTGACGCAGCTGGTGGTCCCAAGGCCGGAAGCTCAGCGGCACGCCCTTGTAGGCGGGCAGCGTGAAGTCCGGGGCCACGAGGTACGGCGCGATGACGGACGGGTCGTTGGTCTTCTTGGCGGTCACGGCCTCGCCGACCGTCCGAACCGCCGCCCAGACCTGATAGTCCAGCGGGCGCATCAGGCGCGAGGCGAGCCGCCGGAACCGATTCTGCGCCTGCGCGGCGCCCCAGGTCTCGAGAACCGGCGACCACGTGGTCGGCGTCAGCGCCTGCGTGCCGCCGACAGGCCGCGGATCGACGGTCCGGTAGGAAACGTAGTCGCCCCAGTCGCCCTCCTCGTCGGCCACGATGGCCATGTCGTAGTCGAGGCCCCTCGTGAAGACCATCGCCTCCGCGCGCGTGGGCGTGTCCCCCCGCGCCTTGGCGAGCGGGCCGAACGTCCAGGGCTTCTCAGCCGTGATCTTCAGTGCGAATTTCCGCGCCGAGTTGCGCACCGCATCGGCATAGGCCTTGTCGGCGTCCGTCGGTCCGACGATCAGGAAGATCTTCCGCCAGCGCATGACCGTGAGATACTGCGCCAGGGCGTCGGTGAGCATCGCCCGCGAGGGCAGGATGTGGAACACGTTGGCCCGGCAGTCGACGCCGCGCAGCCGATCGTCCGGCGCGCCGGCATTGAGCACCACGGCGCCCGAACCCTTCACCGCATCCGCCACCGCGAGCACCGCGTCCGCGGGCAGCGCGAGTACGAGGTAGCGGATTCCCTTCCCCACGAGCTCCTTGGCTGCCGCGACCGGATCCGGTTTGTCATCGGTCAGGGCGATCTCGTCGAGCGCATAGGTCTGTTTGGTGAAGCGGCCGGTGGTGTTGTTGTCGGCGATGCCCATTTTCGCGCCGGCCAGGCCCTCGTCCTCCGGCGCCGCTTCGGCATCGTACGAGGAGGGCGCGGGCTGAGGCCGGTAGATCAGGCCGATATGCGTCTCGAGTGGCTGCGGCGCGGATTGCTGCGCAAGGGCAGCCGAAGGCATCAGAAGCGAGAGCACACAGGCGAAGGCTGCGCGCAGGCGGAACGGGCGCGCCTTGTGCTCAGAGGCCGGATCGAGTGCAGGGTCGTGCATGCGGGCGGCCTCTATCAGCTTCTGCTTCGACCGCTCAACCGCGGCTGGTCGTTTCGACCATCACGTTCCCGTCGTGGGATAGCTCGCCCGCGAAGTACATTGCCAAATTGTCCCTTCGCCCGACCTATGGCGCTACTGATGCCGTCCGCACAGGCGGCTGAACCGTCGAGAGGAAACCCCGCCGATGCGCTACCTGACCCTATGCGCGGCGACCGCATGCGGTCTCGCCGCCCTCGAACCCGCCGGCACACGCCAAGCGGTCGCGGCCGAGAAGGCGGCGGTTTTCCCGGTCGAACTGTTCGATCCCGGTGCGTCCTACGGAGCCAGGGTCCGGCCGGTGGATGCCAAGAAGCTCACGCTCGTCACCGACGAGCTGCGGAACGCCCTGCACGCGCAGGCCGGGCTGGAGATCGTCGACACGGCGCCGAAAGCCGACACCGTGGCCAAGGAAGGACCGCTCTACAAGTGCAACGGTTGCGCGGCGGACATCGCCAAGAGCCTGGGTGCGGACCTCGTCGTGACGGGTTATGTGGAGAAGGGGTCCGGTCAGATCTTCAACCTGAACGTCGCCATCGCCGAAGCCGGAACCGGCAAGGTCGTGCGCGGCGGGCAGGTGACGATCCGGGCCGACACCGACGATACCTGGGCGCATGCCATGCGCTGGGTGGTGAAGAACCGCCTGCTCGCCGAGCCGTTGCCCGGGAAGTCTTGAGGTTTTTCGTTTAGTCCCGAGTGATCCGTGCCCGCGTTCCCCGTTCAACCCGGCTCCCCGCCCCGGCTCCTCGTCAGCGTCCGCGATTCGGCCGAGGCCGAGGCCGCGAAGCTCGCGGGCGCCGACCTGATCGACGCGAAGGATCCGGAGCGTGGTGCTCTCGGTGCACTCGACACGCGGCTTGTGCGCGAGATCATGGCCCGGGTGTCCGGCGGGGCCGCGACGAGCGCGGTCGCCGATCCGAAACCCGCCGCCGTGGCGGCCATGGCAGCCACCGGCGTCGATTGGGTCAAGACTGGACTCCCGCCCGCGCTTCGCAGTGATCGTGCCGCCCTCGCGGACCTGACCGCGGCGGCGCCGGGCCGTTTGATCGCCGTCCTGTTCGCCGAGGACGGGCCTGCCGCCGAACTCGTGCCGACCCTCGCTGAGGCCGGTTTCGCAGGTGCGATGATCGACACGGTCGGCAAGCAGGGCGTACGCCTTCCCGACCTCGCGGAACCTTCGGATCTTGCAGCCTTCACCGCCGCCTGCCGGGTGCACGGCCGGATGAGCGGCCTCGCGGGCTCGCTCCGGGTCATCGATATCGCCGGCCTGAGCGTTCACCGGCCGGATTATCTCGGCTTCCGGGGCGGCCTCTGCCGGGATTTCGACCGTCGCAACGGCATCGATCCCTTGCGGGTGACCGAAGCGTTGCGCGCGCTGCGACCGAGCCGCCGGGACGCCGCGTGACCGCCGTCATCAAGATCGGCGGCAGCCTCGAAGCGGATCCGCACCGCCGCCGCGCTCTGCTGGTGGCCATCGCCGACGGCGCGCATGGACGCTGCGTGGTCGTGCCGGGCGGTGGCGGCTTCGCCGACGCGGTGCGCGCCGCGCAGGACCGGGACGGATTCGGCGATGCCGAGGCCCACCGTCGCGCCCTCGACGCGATGGGCCGCGCGGCCGGAATCTTCCGCGGGATCGAGCCGCGGCTGGTGCACAGCCTGGAACCCTGGGTTGAGAGCCCGGGCGCCCGGGCACGTGTTTGGAACCCATCCATCCTGCGGGCCGGCCATCCGGAGATCCCCGAGACTTGGGACGTCACATCGGACAGCCTCGCGCTCTGGCTTGCCGCGCAATTGCGGGCGGAACGCTGCGTCCTGGTGAAATCCCGCGATGCCGGTGCGGGTCATGACCCCGACGCGCTGGCACGACTGGGCGTGGTGGATGCTGCCTTTCCGGCGTTCGCGGCGCGGTTTCGCGGCCAAATCGAGATATGGGGGCCGACCGCAAAGAACGGGGTCGAGACGAGGGCTACAGCGTGAGCGCGCCGGAGCACATCGTCTTCGTCACCGGCCGCTTGGCTCGGGCACGTCTGGAGAAGGTCGCGGCCGGCCTGCCGGATACATTCCGGTGGAGCATCGCGGATGCCGGCGTGAAGGTCGCCGCGCTGATGACCGAGGAGATCATCCGGCGCCGCGTGGAACTTCCCGAGGGGGCGACGCGAGTCGTCCTGCCCGGCCGCTGCCGGGCCAATCCCGCCACGCTTGCCGAGCATTTCGGCGTGCCGGTGGAGCGCGGTCCCGACGAGGTGGTGGATCTCCCGGCGTGGCTCGGCCTCACGGCCCGGAAAGTCGACCTCTCTCACCACGACCTGCGGATCTTCTCGGAGATCGTCGACGCCTCGAAGATGAGCGTCGCGGAGATCTTGGCCAAAGGTCTCGACCTCGCCCGCCGAGGCGCCGATGTCATCGACCTCGGCGGCCTTCCGGACACGCCGTTTCCGCATCTCGAAGAATCCGTGAGGGCTCTGAAGGGAGCGGGCCTGAAGGTCAGCGTCGACTCGTTCTCCCGCGAGGAGCTCGCGCGGGGCGCCGGGGCCGGGGCCGACTACCTGCTCAGCCTGAACGAGGAGACCCTCGATCTCGCCTTCGAGACCGACGCGGTTCCAGTTCTCGTTCCCGTGCGCCCGGACGACCTGCCCTCGCTGGATCGGGCGATCGAGCGCATGCTCAAGGCCGGACGGCCGTTCCTGGCGGATCCGATCCTGGAGCCGATCCACCACGGCTTCGTCGACTCCATCACGCGCTATCGGGAGATGCGGGCGCGCTGGCCGGACATCGACATGATGATGGGCACCGGGAATCTGACCGAGTTGACCGAGGCCGATTCCCTCGGTGTCACCGCCCTTCTCGTCGGGATGTGCTCGGAGCTGTCGATCCGGAACGTGCTGATCGTGCAGGTCTCCAACCACACGCGCCGGACCGTCGAGGAGCACGATGCGGCCCGGCGCGTGATGTATGCGGCCAAGGCGGATTCCGCGCTGCCCAAGGGATACGGTCGGGCGCTCCTGGCGCTTCACGACAAGCGTCCCTTCGTGCAGACCTCCGAAGAGGTCGCGCAGGCCGCCGCGGAGGTGCGCGACCCGAACTACCGGATCACCGTCGCGGAAGACGGGATCCACGTCTACAACCGCGACATCCACAGGGTCGGCACCGACGCGATGGCCTTCTTCCCGGATCTCGACGTGGCGAGCGACGGTGCCCACGCTTTCTATCTCGGGGCGGAACTCGCCAAGGCCGAGACAGCTTGGCGGCTCGGTAAGCGCTACGTTCAGGACGAGCCCCTCGACTGGGGCTGCGCGGCCGACGCCGATGTGGAGGATTCGACATCTTTCAAGAAGGCCGGCCATACCCGGCATTCCGGACCGGACGCGCCGCCCCCCGGCACACGGGATGCACGCTCAGTGAAGCCGGACGACGATGCACGACCGCCGGACACCGTCTCGGATTCCGAAGGGCGCGCCGAAGCAGATCCCGAGCGTCCGCAGGATACGCCGACGAAGCTGGTCTGCGGGCGTCTCGTACCGGCGGACAGGTCGTGAGCCGATGCCGCTGATTCTGGAAACCATCGTCACGACCCTCTCGCCCGCGGGCGAATTGCATCTCGTACCCTTCGGGCTGATCGGCGAGGATGACGGCTACGTGCTGGCGCCGTTCCGGCCGTCGCCGACTATCACCAACCTGGAGGCTAGTCCCTGCTTCGCCACCTCCAGCCCGAGGGACATCCGCGTCATCGCCGGCGCGGTGACCGGCCGGCGCGACTGGCCCACCGTGGCATGCACATCCATCCCCGGCCGGCGCCTCGCCGATAGCTTCGGGCACGCGGAGTTCGAGGTGGCCGCCGTGGAAGACCACGAGAGCCGGCCGCGCTTCCGCGGCCGCATGGTCTACAGCGCCGCGCACGCGCCGTTCATCGGCTACAACCGCGCGCAGGCCGCCGTCTTGGAGGCCGCAATTCTCTCGACCCGGCTCCACATGCTGGAACCGGAGAAGGTGTTGACGGAGATGGCCTATCTGGCCATCGCCATCACCAAGACCGCGGGACCCCGCGAGCGCGAGGCCTGGGGCTGGATCGAGGACAAGGTCGCGGCGGCACTGGGCCCTGAGGCGCGCGTTCTCGGTCGCGACGACCGCTGATGGCGGGAGGAGAAGGACAAGATGAAGAAAATCACCCTGGCCTTGGCGGCCACCGCGGCCCTGGTGGCCGCGACGGCGCAGGCTCACGGCCCGACCCGGCGCAAGATTACCGAGTCCATCGAGATCAACGCCCCGGCTGACAAGGTCTGGGCCGTCATCGGCGATGTGAAGAACGCCAACTGGATGCAGAACGTGGCCAAGACCGACGTCAGCGGCGAGCCACCGGCCAAGTTCAAGCGCGTTCTGACGCTCAAGAACGGCGACCAGATCCAGGAAACCAGCAACAAGTACAAGCCCGAGGAGAAGACGTTCTCCTACTACATAGACAAGGTCGACGTGAAGGATCTCCCGGCCAACGACTACTCGGCCACGATCACTGTCGAGCCCGAGGGTGACGCGAAATCCAAGGTCGAGTGGAAGGCCGCCTTCTACCGCGGCTACATGAACAACGATCCGCCGCCCGAGCTCAACGACGAAGCCTCCGAGAAGGGCGTCGGCGATTGGATCAAGGCGAGCCTCGCCAACCTGAAGTCCAAGGTCGAGAAGGGTTCATGAGCCTGAGTCGGGGCCGCGCGGCCTTTGCCGCCGGCCTCGCGCTTCTGGCGACGGCCTCCCGCGCCGAACCGGCGCACGAGGCCGTCATCACGGCGCAGCTCGGCGGCGCGGTCGAGATCGTCGACCTCGCTGCCGGCAAGGTCGTCCGCAGCGTTCCGGTCGACGGCGCCCCGGCCGGGATAGCCCTGTCGCCGGACCGCACGCGCGCCTACGTCACGCGCCCGGAGGGACATGGCCTCGCCGTCATCGACCTCGACGCGGCGCGTCTCCTGTCAGAAGTACCGCTGCCCGGCGGTCCGCTCGGCATCGCCGCTGACCCGCGCGGCGGCACGGTCTACGTGGCCGACTGGTACGGGCACCGCCTGTTCGTCCTCACCGAGCGAAATGGCGCCCTGGTCGCGGATGGCGAGATCGCTGTCGGCGCCTCACCCTCCGGCATCGCAGTCAGCCCGGACGGAGCCACGCTGTACGTGGCCAATCGCGAGGCCGACACGGTCTCGGTGGTCGATGCCGCCACGCGGCGCGAGACGAAGGTCATCCCAGTCGGCCAGCACCCGTTCGGCATCACCCTCGATGCCGCCGCGGGGCGGGCCTACACGGCCAATGTGACCGGCGACGATGTTTCGGTGATCGATCTCGCCGCCGGGCGCGAGATCGGCCGCGTGCCGACCGGTCGGCGCCCCTACGTGATCGCCCTCGCGCAGGGGCGGGGCTTCGTCACCGACCAGTATGCCGGCAGCGTCACGGCTTTCGACCTCGCGACGCTCAAGCCGGTCGCCGACATCGACGTCGGCGATCATCCCGAAGGGATCGCGGCCGGCGGGGACGGGCGGCTCTACGTCGCCAACTGGGGCGACAACACGCTCAGCGTTCTCGATGCACGCTCGCTGAAGGTCGTGGCGACCATTCCCACCGGGAACGGCCCCCGCTCCTTCGGCGCCTTTCTGCGCTGAGTCTCAGAACGGCCGGCGGTGGGGTGCCCGGCGATACGCGACCCTGGCGACCAAGAGCGCGCCGCCGAGCTGCAGGAAGCCGGTCTCGCCGAGATCGGGCGGCGCGAAATGCGCCTGAATCAGGAGGCGCGTGATCGCATTGAGCGCGAGCAGCGTCAGGCAGAAGGCCGCCGCGGCGAGCAGGCTGGCGACGAACTCGGGCATAGCTGACCTCCCGTCCGAAACAGGAGGAGCTTAGCAAGCTATGCGCCAAGGCCAAGTTGCCCGAATGGGCAACTCAGCGCTTGCGGCTCGTCGCGGCCGGCGTGCCGGCCTGGGCCGCGGGCGCCGGCCGCGGCGTCTCGACGGCGAGACGCTTGACTGGCCAGCCGTCGCTCCAGCGCTCCATGTCGGCAAGCCTGGGATTGTTCTTGAGTGCGGTCGCGTCCGAACCGGCGAAGGCGGCCGCGGCCGCGAGATCGAAGGTCTTCCAAAAACCGAGATAATCGATCGCGTCCACACGGGCGACATTCACCTGCGAGACCAGAGTCTGCTGCTCGCCCGTGAGAGCCATGTCGGCGGACCAGCGGAAGGCCGGCTGCTTCGGCGCGTCCTTCGCGGCGTCTTTGGGTTCGGGGCCCGGCTTGATGGCGCCGCCGTCGAAGGCCGTATCCACGCCAGCCGGTGCGGCCAGTGTCGCCGTCAGGGCTGGGAAGCCATGGTCATCCGAGAGGATCCGGACGAAGAGCTTGCGCTCGATCGGCACCGCGCCAGCGTCCCGCAGCAGACGCTTCGCGGCAATGTCGGCGGCTCGCGTGTCCTTGTCGCCGACCATGGTCACGATGATCGTGGACGGGTCGATGGCCGAAAGGTCGGTGAGCGTGATGCCGCGGGATTTCGGTCCGCTGGCGATACCGCCGGGCGTCGCCGCGAAGATCAGTTTGGGCACGGGCAGTCCGTGGGTCTTCGCATCCGCGGCCAGATCCATGGCCAGAGGCGCGCCGGCGAGGTGGCCGATCATCGCGACGCGATTGAGGTCGGGCTTGGCTTCGCCATCGCCGGCGAGATCCGAGAGTGCCGCCTTCACGAGGGTCTCGGCGATGCCGGGGGCGTCGGCCGGCCGCGTCCGGTTCACCTCCTGGAAGCGCGGGAACAGCACGAGCCAACCCTGTCGCGCCAGGTGATCGATCCACCCGCCGTAGCTCTGGGGATTCACCACGCCCCAGCCATGCAGAAAGATCGCTACCGGCCGTCCGGCTTCGGGGGCGGCACCGGAGGCATAGAAGGCGAAGGTCGAGGCCGTCCCGCGTCCGAGCAGGCGCTTCGTGACCGTCACCTTGCGGTCTCCGACGCTACCGGGACCTTCCGCAGGTTGGGGCGGTGGCGCGGCTGCCTCCGCGGAGACGAGTCCGGCAAGGGTCAAGATCACGGAAGCGGCGAGCGATCCGCGAAGGACTTTGAGACGCATGAAGGGCTCGACTGTGAGACGCGATGCGTCGGCAGGTCAGAGAGCGCTGAATAGCAGATTCTATAGCCTTGGCGACCCACTGCCGCAGTCTAGGCGCGGCCCATCCCGGCTCGGCTCGGCTCAGGCAGAGAAGCCCTGCTGGGGATGCCGGCGGTCGAGCCTGTGCACCAACTCCGTCAGGTGCCCGGGCAGTTCGTCATCGCCCTCACCGTAGAAGCTGCGCAATCCTTCGCGCACTGTGTCGAGCACGGTTGCCTCGGCCGAATCCCGTGAGCAGGGGCGGCGCAGGGAATCGGCATGATTGGCAGCGACGATTTTCATGACGGTGTTGCAGATCGACTGTATTGCACTGCACAAGTTCGGGCGGCACGCGCGCCCGGGAGTGGCGTACAACACCGCGATCGCGTCAGGTTTCCAAACCGGGGGTTATAATTTTCCCGCCCGGTCCGATAACGGACGGACCGGAGGTGCTCGACGGCCGGCCCGCAGCCTGCTCCACCCAGGCCAAGATGTCCTCGGCGCGCCAGGGCTTCGGGATGAAGGTTGCCGAAACGCGCAGGTCGCTCGGCTGGTCGCCCGCGTCGCCGGAGGTCAGGAGCACCCTCACCCGCGGCCAGGTCACACCGATTATCCGCGCCAGCTCGAAGCCGCCGATCGGACCGGGCGTGCGCACGTCCGAGAACACGACGCTCACCTCGTCGGCCCGGTCGTTCAGGATGGCCAGCGCCCGGTCGGCCGTCTCGGCCTCGATGACCGTGAAGCCCGTATCCTCCAGAAGCGTAGCCGCAAGGAAGCGCTCGTCGGGTTGATCTTCCACGACGAGGATCACGGGCTTCTGGCCGGGCTGTACAGAATCGCTCATGGGCCAGGACACTCTACAGGGGCTGAACGGCGGCCGCTTCGATCGGTTCAACGCACGAACGTCGCGGTGGGCCGGACCCGCGCAGGCACAGATCCTCCTTTGATCCTTGCACAATCGACAAGTTGTGGCCGTGTCTTAGGTAACACAGCCCGCGAGGAACGTCCCGGCCAGCGGTGTATCGGCGTCGTGTCAGCCGACGCCGTGCGCCTTCAGGAAGGCGAGTGCGCGGGTCCAGCCGTCTTGGGCGGCGTCCGGGCGATAGCTCGGACGATAATCCGCGTGGAAACCGTGCGGAGCGTCGGGATAGATCACCAACTCGACACTCTTGCCGGCGGCCTTCGCCCGGTCGCGCGCCTCCTGCACGGAGGCGACCGGAATGCCGGTATCGGCACCCCCGTAGAGGCCGAGCAACGGCGCGTTGATCTCGGCGGCCACGTCGCCCGCCGTGCGCGGCTGGATGTCAGTGCGCTCGCCGCCGACCGGCCCGTACCAGGCGACCGCAGCCTTCAGGTCGCGACGATGCGCCGCGTACAGCCACACGTCCCGTCCGCCGCGGCACCAGCCCATGACCCCAAGCCGGCTGAGGTCTCCCTTCGCCGCCGAGGCGGCCCAGGCCGCCGTCGCGTCCAAGTCGCCGATCCATTGGACATCCGGCGTCTTCGCGATCACGTCCCGAATGATCGCCTTAGGGTCGGTCATGGTCGAGAGGTCGCCTTGCCGGGCATAGAGCTCCGGGGCGACCGTGCAGTACCCCGCCTTCGCCAGCCGGCGGCAGATGTCCTTGATGTACTCGTGGACGCCAAAGATCTCCTCGATGACCAAGACGATCGGGAAGGGACCTGCCCCGTCCGGAACGGCGCGGTAGGCCGGCATCGGTCCGTCGGCGGCGGGAATCTTCACCTCGCCGGCTTCGATACCGTCTGTGTCGGTGCGGATCACCTGTGCCTCGACCCGGGTGGTCGCCAGGGTCAACCCGCTCGTCAATGTGGTCATGACAAACCCGCGCCGCGACAGCGGCGGCGTTATCAACCCGTCGAGGCCCGTCTGATCCTGAACCGCCATGTGATGATCACTCCTCGCTTTGCAGCGAGGGCTATCCGGGCGTGGCCGGCGCGGTCAAATCAGCGGGCGGAGCGCGAAGCGATCACGCTCCGGCGGCAGCGAGTGCGCGGGACGGGCGACGTGCAACCACCCTGACCGTTTCCGGAGCCTCGCGCGGCTGCAGCACGTCGGCGAGGGCGACGAACGTCTCGCCGACCGGCGATTCCACCGCGCGGATCCCGAAGCCCAAAGCGAAGGTGCGGCTCAGCGCGGCGTCACGCGCAATCCCGAAGCGATCGAGCGCGGCCAGGAATGCCTCGCGGAACAGGCTTGGCCGACACCACCGCTTTTCGGCCATCTGCAGGGGCCAGTCCCACAGCCCCTCAGCCCGACGTGCCGGGAGCACGTCACGCGCGATGAAATAGCCGGTGGCACGGTGCTCGATCCCGTCCGCACATACCGACCAGTCGTCGTTGCCGAACAGCTCGGCCACGGCTGCATCGCTCATCGGGTCCTCCGCGCTGCGTCGGCGTCCCGGCGCACCGGAACATTGCCG
This sequence comes from Methylobacterium sp. CM6257, assembly GCF_054611515.1. NCBI lineage: Bacteria > Pseudomonadati > Pseudomonadota > Alphaproteobacteria > Hyphomicrobiales > Methylobacteriaceae > Methylobacterium > Methylobacterium sp. CM6257. The sequence goes on along the minus strand of NZ_CM137735.1, from coordinate 1,302,865 downwards.
GAACACTGCCGCGGATCCCCGCGTTGGTCAAGGCACTTGTTCCCGGTGCGTTCGCGATTTGCCCGGAGCTGTCAGCGCGCCTTGAACATCGGATGCTCGATCCGGTCGCCGGGTTGAATCCCGAGCTTGGCGGCCGTACCGGCATTGAGTTCCAGAACTGCGAGGACCGGACTTCCGGAAGAGATGATCGCGGTCGACAGGGGCTCGGTGTCGGCCGCGATCCGGCTGATCGTTCCGTCCCTCTGGATGAAGACCATGTCGAGCGGCAGGTAGGTGTTCTTCATCCACATTGTCACGGGTTCGTCCCGCTCGAAATCGAACAGCATGCCGTGGTCGGCCGGCATATGCCGCCGGAACATAAGACCGCGGGCACGGCCGGCATCGTCGCGCATCACCTCCACATCGAACCGCTTCGGTCCAGACTTCGTGAGAATTGTCAGCGGCTCGGACTTGGCGGTGGCGGCACGCGCCGGGGCCTGCGCGAGAGCCGCCGGGAGGGGCACGGCGGCGGTCAGGATCAGGCAGGCGACGGCCGCCGCCTTCACGACGGGGAATCCGGATTTCACAGGCGCAGGCCTTTCTTGGGACGACAAAGGGGCCATCCGGCCCGCTGCAGACATAGAACAGGACGCCGACGAGGGGAATCGACGTCCGGAATCATCATGCAAGACAACGGGATAGCTTGAACTGGCCCGGCTCGATGCCCGCTCCGCCCCGTCAGTGCGAGGCCGGCAGCGTGCCGTCGATCAGGCGGACCTCGGCGGCCATGACTCCCTTCGAGCCGTCCCCGTAGCGCACGAGAACCGCTTCCCCAGGCTTCAGCTCGGCGATGCCGTAACGGCGCAGCGTCTCCATATGCACGAAAATGTCGGGCGTACCGTCGCCACGGGTCAGGAAGCCGAACCCGCGCAGGCGGTTGAACCATTTCACCACGGCGGTTTCCAGGCCACTCGTCGGCGTCACCGTCACATGCGTCCGCGGCAGCGGCATTTCGGACGGATGGACCGCCGTGGCCTGATCCAGCGAGATGACCCGGAAGGCCTGCCACCCGCGCGGGCGCTCCACGGCCTCGACGACAATCCGCGCGCCCTCGCTCGCCGCCTGATAGCCGTCACGTCGCAGGCAGGTCACGTGCAGCAGGATATCGGGCGCGCCATCATCGGGGACGATGAAGCCGAAGCCCTTCGCGACGTCGAACCATTTGATGCGCCCCGCGACCTCGACGAGATCGAGGGCCTCGTCGCCATTCTGGCCGGCCTCGTCAGCCCGGGGGCCCGTCATCCGATCAGGGTTCTCCGGCCCGGATCCGCGTTCGTCAGACATGGCCGAGCAACCTACACCGAATCACGCCACGCGCTCTCAGAGCAAGATTAACGAAGTCCTGATCTCCGGGAAGCCCATTTCGCCGGCAAGCGAGCCCCGCCAAGATGCAATCTTGGCCCTGGGAGGCAGGGCCGCAACAGTCGATCCGCCAAGCTTGGCCCGTCAGTGATCGTTTAAGCATCGGGACGGCCGGGCGGATTTCCGGGTTCGCAGCACACGGCCGAATGGTGGCCGTAGCTCGAGAGTGCCTTTCACGTTTTCGAGAGCGTTCCGCCGTCAGGCGCGGCGGGCCGGGCCGCGGAACGGCCGACATGGTGGCGTTGCCCGTCCCGACATGGTTTGGGATCCGCCTTATGTCCGTTGATGCCGTCCTCGACCGTCCAGCCGCCGCGACCGCAGCGACGCCGCTGCGCCGCCTTCCGGTGATCGATGCGGCTCGGGCCGCCGCCCTGGCCGCGATGGCGAGCTATCACTCGATCTGGGATCTGGGCTACTTGCGGCTGACGGCGGAGAACTACGCCGTGACGCCCACGGGGCGTCTCGCTGCCCAGATGATCGCCGGCAGCTTCCTGGTGCTCGTCGGTGTCGGCCTCGTGATGATGAACGGCCGTGGCATCCGGCCGAGACCGACGCTGCTGCGTCTCGCGCGGATCGGAGGCGCGGCGCTCCTCGTGACCCTGGGGACCCGGATCGCCTTTCCCGACTCCTACGTGTTCTTCGGCGTTCTTCACTGTATCGCGGTCGCGAGCGTTTTCGGCCTGCCGTTCCTGTTCCTGCCGATCCCCGTGACGGCACTGGCGGCCGCCGCGGTAATCGCCGCGCCGCATCTCGTGCACGCCCCCGTCCTCGACGCGCCGTCCCTCTTCTTCCTGGGCCTCGGCGCTGTGACGCCCCGGACCAACGATTACGTACCGCTCTTCCCGTGGTTCGGATTGGTTCTGGCCGGGATCGTCCTCGGCCGACTGGCCATGCCCAGCTTGGCGCGTTCGCGGCTGGGCGCTTGGAGGCCCCACTCCGCGCTCGGCCGCGCTTCAACCTTCGCGGGGCGCCACAGTCTCGCGATCTACCTCATTCACCAGCCGGTTCTGCTGGCGCTGCTCACCGGCGTGGTGGCGATGACGGGCGCAAACCCGCGAGCGGGGCTGCGGGCGTTCCGGGCCGATTACGTGACGATCTGCACGCGGACCGGCGGGGAACCACCCCTGTGCCGGATCGCCGCCCGATGCACCTCCGACGCGCTGCTCCGGGAGGATCTCTTCCGGGAGGATGGCCGGCCCTTCTCGGGGCCGGAACGCCTGCGGGCGCAGGCGCTCTCGCAGGGATGCTACGCGACGCTCGAGAACGCCGCCCGGTCGGCGCGCTGACGCGGGCCGACCCGGGTGCCGGACAGGCGTTCCGACCGCTCCGGCTCAGTCCTTCGCGCGCTCCACGTAGGAGCCGTCCGCGGTCATGACGACGATACGTGTGCCGGCGGCGATGTGGGGCGGCACGGTGGTGCGGACTCCGTTCGACAGCGTCGCCGGCTTGTAGGAGGACGACGCCGTCTGGCCCTTGAGCACCGGCTCGGTCTCGGCCACCTCCAGGGTCACACGCTGGGGCAGCTCGATGGTCAGCGGAACGCCGTTATGGATCGAGAGCATCACGGCCATGCCCTCCTGAAGGTAGGGTGCGGCATCGCCGACGACGTCCGCCGGCACTGCGACCTGCTCGTAGTTCTCCGGGTTCATGAAGTGGAACCCTTCGCCGTCGCTGTACAGGAAGGTATGCTCACGATCCTCCACGAAGGCACGCTCGACCTGCTCGGTGGTTCGATAGCGCTCGGACACCTTCACCCCATCCGTGATGCGGCGCATGTCGAGCTGTGTCACCGGGGTGCCCTTGCCGGGGTGGATGTTCTCGGCGAACAGGATCACGTAGAGCTTGCCGTCCTTCTCGACGACGTTGCCCTTACGGAGCGTAGAAGCGATCACCTTCACGGAATTACGTCCTGCATTGACAAGGGGGGGCGGCACGCCCCAAGCGCGGGCGCTGCATTTCGGACACCGCCACTATCCCATCTGCGGCGCGGTTGCCAGCGGGCGGGGGTACCCCGTCAACGGTCGCCGCAGCCCGCGCGGCTCATCACTGTGCCTGGGAGCCGGATCGAACAAAGTATGAGCTTGCTCCGGAACGTCCTGTCCGCAGGGAGCCGCCCGCGTCGACGCGAGCCGCCTTCGCGGCCCTCCGAAAGCGAAGGCCATCTGTGAGCGCGTCCGCATCCCCTTGGTGGTCCCCGGGCCGCCACGCCGACCGGCGGCCGGCCCTGCTCCTGCGCAACCGTGTTCTGGCCGCGTTCCGTGCCTGGTTCGCCGAGCGGGACTTCGTCGAGGCCGAGGCAGCCTGCCTCCAGGTCTCGCCGGGCAACGAGGCGCACCTGTCGGCCTTCGCCACGGAGGCGCTCGGCGCGAGCGGGGCGCGCACGCCCCTCTACCTGCACACGTCGCCGGAATTCGCCTGCAAGAAGCTGTTGGCCGCGGGCGAGACGCGGCTGTTCAGCGTCGCCCGCGTCTTCCGCAACCGCGAGCGCGGACCGCTGCATCACCCTGAATTCACGATGCTGGAATGGTACCGGACCGGCGTGCCCTATACGGCGCTGATGGAGGATTGCGCCGACCTGCTCCGGCTCGCGGCCGAAACGGCTGGCGCGCGCCACTTCGTTTTCCGCGGCCGGGAGGCCGATCCTCAGGCGGAGCCGGAGCGGCTGACCCTGGCCGAGGCCTTCGACCGGTTCGCCGGCATCGACCTGCTGGCCACCGTGGCGCGGACCGGCGAGACCGACCGGGATGGTCTGGCTTCGGCTGTCGCCGACGCTGATCTCCGGGTCGCTCCGGACGATACCTGGGCCGACCTGTTCTCCCGCGTGCTGGTGGCACGGATCGAGCCCCATCTCGGCCTCGGCCGCCCAACCATCCTCTGCGAGTATCCGGTGAGCGAGGCGGCCCTGGCCAGGCCGGCGCCGCACGATCCGCGCGTGGCCGAGCGCTTCGAGCTCTATGCCTGCGGGGTCGAACTCGCCAATGCCTTCGGCGAACTGACCGACGCGGCCGAGCAGCGCCGCCGCTTCGAGGCCGAAATGGCCGAGAAGCTCCGCGTCTACGGGGAGCGTTACCCGATCGACGAGGATTTCCTCGCCGCCCTCGCTGTGATGCCGGAAGCTTCGGGGATCGCGCTGGGCTTCGACCGGTTGGCGATGCTGGCCTGCGGGGCGAGTCGCATCGACGAGGTGATCTGGACGCCGGTTGCGGAGACCCGTCCGTGAACCGGGTCCTGCGCAGCGCCGACGACCTGGCCGCCGCCGGCCTGATCTCCGGCCCCGAGGCCGAGGCCCTGCGCGGGGTCCTCGCCCGCTACGCCGTCTCGGTGACGCCCGACATGGCCGAATTGATCGACGTGAGCGATGCCGACGATCCGATCGCGCGCCAGTTCGTCCCGCGCGCCGAGGAATACAGGGTCGAACCGGAGGAGCGTGCCGATCCGATCGGCGATGCAGCCCACGCGCCCGTGACGGGGATCGTCCACCGGTATCCCGATCGTGTGCTCCTGAAGCCGCTGCACGTCTGCCCGGTCTATTGCCGCTTCTGCTTCCGCCGGGAGATGGTCGGGCCCGACGGTCTCGGAACACTGAGCGATACGGAACTCGACGCCGCCCTCGCCTACATCGCGGCCGATGCGCGAATCTGGGAGGTGGTGCTCACCGGCGGCGATCCGTTCGCACTCTCGTCCCGGCGGCTCGGCGCCATCGCCGAGCGCCTTTCGGCCATTGACCACGTGCGCGTGATGCGGATTCACACGCGCGTGCCCGTCGTGAAGCCCGACCTCGTGTCCGACACCCTCGTGCAGGCCTTGAAGCGCTTCGGGCGCGCGGTCTTCGTAGCCTTGCACGCCAACCACCCGCGCGAATTCGCGCCGGCGGCCCGTGCTGCCTGCGCCCGACTGGTCGACGCCGGCATCCCGATGGTCAGCCAGTCGGTGCTGCTGCGCGGCGTCAATGACGATGCCGGGACACTCGAACGGCTGATGCGCGCCTTCGTGGAGAACCGGATCAAGCCGTACTACCTGCATCACGGCGATCTGGCGCCCGGCACCGCGCATCTGCGCACCGACCTCGCCGAAGGGCAGACGCTGATGCGTGCCCTGCGCGGTCGCCTCTCGGGCCTGGCGCAGCCGACCTACGTTCTCGACATCCCCGGCGGCCATGGCAAGGTGCCGGTCGGGCCCGACTACCTGCGGGATTCCGAGGACGGGCTCCGGGTGACCGATCCGAACGGGTGCGAGCACCCCTACCCGCCGAAAGCGTGACGGAGATCTTTGACAATGCGCAGGCTTTGGGGGCGGCTCACCTCGGTAAACGTGCAGAAGGCGGTCTGGGGGTTGGACGAAGCCGGCCTCGGCTACGAGCGTGTGGAAGCCGGCGGCGCCCACGGCGTGGTCAACGATCCGGCGTATCGCGGCCTGAATCCGAATGGCTTGGTCCCGACGCTTGAGGAGGACGGTTTCGTCCTCTGGGAGTCGAACGCCATCCTGCGCTATCTCGCGGCCACGAGCACTGCCCTCGCGCTTCCGGACGATCCCAGGACGCGCGCCCATGTGGAGCAATGGGTCGACTGGCAGGCCACGAGCTTCACACCGGCGATGCGCGACGCCTTCTGGCAGCTCTTCCGATCTGCCGAGCCGGACAGGACCGTGATCGCGGACTCGCTGAAGAAGAGCGACGCGATGGCCGAGATCCTCGACCGCCATCTGGCCGGTCGTGACTTCGTGGTCGGCGACCGGTTCAGCATCGCCGATATCGCGCTCGGCTGCGCGGCGCATCGCTGGCTCAACCTGCCGGCTGAGCGTGCCGAGCGCCCAGCGCTGCGCCGCTGGTACGAGCGGATCGCTGCCCGGCCGGCTGCCAGTCGGGCCCTCGGCGAGCCGATTGCCTGAGCGATTGTCGCTGCACGGGCATCCGGCCGGACCGAGCCCGATGGAGCTCGGCGAGTCCCGACGGCCTCGTGCGATCCGGGACCGATTGGGCCGGTGTGGCCTTGCCGGCGCGTTTGCGTGTTCCACCTTGCCCTGGCTCGCTGCCCGGAACGGCGCCGGGCTTCCACGGAGCCCTTGATGGCGATCGACTCGACCCTGCGCGACGCGCTCTCTGCGGTGACGCCGGCAAGCCTGGCTCGCGCCCTGACGCGAGCTGGCGTGAAAGCCTTCAGCCCACGGGGGCTGTCCGCAAGCGGCGGGACCGCCATCGGACGGGCCTACACCGTGCGGATGATCCCGGCCCGCGATGATGCCGTGGGTGATGTCGCCGCCGCCATAGACGCCGTTCCGGAGGGCGCGGTGGTGGTGATCGATGCCGCCCGCTCCGGACTGGCGCTGCCCTTCGGGCCGATCCTGGCGGCGCGACTGACCCAGCGGGGCGCTGCTGGCCTGATCACCGACGCCGCCCTGGCCGAGGATGTCGGGCTTCCGGTGTGGTCTGCGCCAGAATCCGGGATTGGCGCGCTGGCTCTGGTCGGCACGCAAGAGCCCGTTGCCTGCGGCGGCGCGACGATACATCCGGATGATATCATGGTCTGCGGACCTGGCGGCATCGTGGCCCTTCCGGCCGGCATCGCAGAGCGGATTGCGCTGGAGGCCGTAGAGCAGCAGCGGCTCGATCTCTGGATCCAGCGCGAGGTCGAGAAGGGTGAGAGCCTCGCAAGCCTTCTCCCGCCGGATACGGCCGCGCTGGCCCGATTCGAGGTCGAGACCAAGCCGGCCTGAGCGCCGTGTTCTTCCCGCTCTCGAAGGTGATCTACTTCCTGATCACGCCGTCGAACTTCTTCATCTTCGCGGCCCTGGCCGGGCTGATCCTGCTCGCCGCGACACGCCTGCGGCGGACGGGGCTCGTGCTCGCCCTGCTCGGACTGCTGGGGCTCGGGCTCGGCGGATTGTCGCCGCTCTCGGAGATCGCCCTGCTGCCCCTGGAGCAGCGCTTCGCCCCCCACCCCGCCGACGGGCCCGCCCCAACCGGCATCATCGTGCTCGGCGGCGGCATCGAGGCGGGCCTGTCCGAGGCGCGTGGCCAGGTGATCGTCAATGATGCCGGCGAGCGGCCGATCTACCTGGCCGATCTGGCGCGGCGCTTTCCGGCAGCGCGGCTGGTGTTCTCGGGCGGCAGTGGCTTCATCGGCGGCGGGATTGCGGAGGCCGACATCATCAGCCAGCAGGCGGACGTCCTCGGCGTGCCCCGCGCCCGCCTGATTCTGGAGAACCGGTCACGCAACACGCACGAGAACGCGACCTTTTCGGCAGCCCTGGTTCAGCCGAAGCCCGGAGAGCGCTGGCTGCTCGTGACCTCGGCTTGGCACATGCCCCGGGCGGTCGGATGCTTCCGGCAGGCCGGCTTTACGGTGGACGCCTTCCCGGTGGATTACCGGACTCGCGGCTGGGGCGACTTTGCCCGATTCAACGGCTTCGCCTCGGACGGCCTGCTCCAGCTCGATCTCGCCGTGAAGGAGTGGCTCGGGCTCGTAGCTTACCGATGGTCCGGCTACACGTCGGACTTGCTGCCGGGACCCGAGCGGTCGGCCGGCAGCGACAGCCGGTAGACACCGCGGAAATCGTCCGGATCCACCGGCTTGCCCTTGCGCAGGATCGCGATCCGGCCCGCACGGGCGAGGCGCACGGCCGTGCGCCGCACCGGCTGCATGAGCGGCCCCCAGCCGTCCGGGTGCGGACCGCCCAGGGCGCGTGCAACCTCCGAGGGGCAGACCGTCTTGTCTGCACCGCGCTCCGCCACGAGGTCGAGCATCGTCGTCTCGATCGCCGCGTCGTCCGTTTTCACGTCGGTCATGTCCGCGCCTCCTCCGCCGGCGCCAAGAGCGGACCCTCGTGCGGCCCCTCCCCTGCCTCAAGCAGCGCCCTGCGGATCTCCGAGGCGAACTGCCGACGCCACATGATGATCACCACCGCGGTTGTCGAGGCGATGAGCACGTAGGGGCTCACGAACCAGCCCAGATAGGCGAGCGCGAAGAAGAATGCCCGCTGCCCGCGGGCGAAGTGCCGGCCGGCGCTGACATTCATCGCCGCGAGGCGGCGCACTGCCCGCAGCATCTCGGCCTCGCTCGCCCCGGATCCCTTCGGTGGCACGGCACCGAGCAGGATCGCCGCATAGTTGAACAGCCTGTAGGCCCAGGCGAACTTGAAGAAGGCGTAGACGAACACCACCGCGAGTCCGGCGACCTTCAACTCCCAGGTAAGGCGGTTCGCCACCGTCCCGAACGGCAGCGTGGCGAACAGGTTCAGCACGTCGTCGCCGGAGCGCGACAGGGTGAGCACCGAGCCGAGGGCGATCAGCGAGGTCGAGGCGAAGAAGGCGGTACCGTTCTGCAGGGAGGCGTTGATCTGCGTGTCGACCACGCGGTTCTCGCGCCCGATCACCTGCCGTGCCCAGTTCGAGCGGTGGCCGTTCATGATCTGGCTGAGGGAGACCATCCGTCCGCGCAGGCGCCCCACCGACAGGCCGTAGGCGACCCAGGCAAGGACGAAAAAGAGCAGCGCCCCGAGATCGATGGGCGAGAAGGCGGCACTGCCGCTCGACAGGTCGGTCATGATCTCCGGACGGCGGAATCGCAGTGGTCGCGAGGCCATACCAGTCCGGGCGGCGATGCAGAACCCATCCGAAACGGCCCGGCGATCACCGCGGTTTCAACGACGCAGGATCTCGAAGCCCTCTGCGGCCGGACGATCGTCCATCTCGCGGACAGTGACTTCGGTGACGCGGGCGCCGGGCGGTCCCGACCAGCACAGCGTCTCCATCAGTGCGACGGCGTCCGGCGCTCCGCTGAAGACCGCCTGGACCGAACCATCGTCACGGTTGCGCACCCAGCCCGAGAGCCCCCGGGCTCGGGCCTCGGACTGCGTCCAGGCGCGATAGGACACTCCTTGGACCCGGCCTCTGATCACGACGGAGATCGTCCGTGTTTCGATCATTCGGGCCATACCCGCCTGGAAGTGGCCCGCGCGATGATGGCGCGGGCCCGGATTGCCTCACTCGGCCGCCACAGGGCGACGGAGGCTCACGCCCACCGCCGCCCGCGTTGCGCCGGTCCTAACGTGCGTGGAGTAGAGCATCAGGCCCGTGAAGGCGATGCCGCCGACGATGTTTCCGATGAGCGTCGGGATCTCGTTCCAGAGCAGGTAGTCCATGACCGTCAGGTGGCCGCCCATGAGGATCGCCGATGGGAACAGGAACATGTTCACCACCGAGTGCTCAAAGGTCATGAAGAAAAAAACCGTGATCGGCATCCACATCGCGATCACCTTGCCGGGCACCGAGGTCGACAGCATTGCGCCGATGACGCCCGTGGAGACCATCCAGTTGCACAGCATTGCACGGACGAAGAGCGTCAGCATCCCGGAGGCGCCGTACTTCTCGTAGCCGAGCGTGCGGGCCTCGCCGATGCCGGCGATCAGCTTGCCCACGGCGTTCGGCTCGGTGGCGAAGCCGAAGGTGAACACGATCGACATCATCACGGCCGTGGTGAGCGCGCCGGCGAAGTTGCCGAAGAAGACAAGCACCCAGTTGCGGGTGACGCCCGCGACCGTCACGCCGGGGCGCTTGTCGATGAGGGCGAGAGGTGTGAGCACGCAGACGCCGGTGAACAGGTCGTAGCCCAGCAGGTAGAGCATCGAGAAGCCGACCGGGAACAGAAGGGCCGCGACCAGCGGCTGGCCGGTGGTCTGGTTGATGGTGACCGCGAAGGCAGCGGCGAGCGCCAGGATCGCGCCGGCCATGTAGGCACGGATGAAGGTGTCTTTGGTGGCCATGAAGACTTTCGATTCACCGGCATCGACGGCCTTCTTCACGAAATCGGCTGGCGCCAGATACGACATGCGGAGCTCTCCCTCGCAGGCACGTGCCGATCGCCGTTGACCGACGGGCGCGCTGCGCAATCACGGACGGCTGGCCGGGCGCAGTGATCTCGTCCACACGCCCGGTGGATCGTGGGCAAGCATGTTGCGTACCAATTCCGAGCTTGTCAGGCGGGTGCTCCCCGCCGCCAACCATTGAGTTCGCGGATATAGGCGGCTGGCAGTTGAGCGGCGCGTGCAGCGGCGAGGACGGCTTCGAGATAGCCCGGGCGTGGGCGGCCGGGCGCGGTCGAGCCGCCGAGATAGATCAGGGCGCGCTTGACCCCATCCGTCGCTCTCACAGGAAGCGTGGCTTTCACGTAGAGGCCGGCGGCGACGCCCTCGTATCGATCGAGAGCGGGGATGTCGTCCAGGGCGAGTTCCCACAGCACGCCCCAGACGGTTCGGGCCGGATCTCGTACGACCGAGGCGTAGCCCTCACGCATGATGATGAAGCGGTGGTTCGGCAGGTGACCGCCGCCGACAAGCCGCGAAACCGGGCAGCGCAGCGCCATCGCGGCGGCATCCATGTTGGCGCCGTAAGCGAAGTAGAGGGCCATGCCGGTCAGCCAAGCGAGAAGAGTGCCGCGCGACAGCTCAAAAGCCGGAGGTGGTGTCCAGCCAGCGAGCCGTGCGCTCGTTCAGAGATACGGACGGACGGCCAGGGGCCGAATGCCACATCGCAGTATGATCACGTTGATCGCTCGATACGCCACCGCGATGGAGCGCAACGCGGTGGCAAACACGGTCATGGCTACGCCGTGATCCGTACGGATTGAGCGCTCTCACCGCTCAGGCAAATTCCAGGATCACGGCATCGACCGCGAGGCTGTCGCCCTCCTTGGCGTGGATCTTGGCCACCTTCGCGTCGCGCTCGGCGCGCAGCACGTTCTCCATCTTCATCGCCTCGACGATGGCGATCGGCTCGCCGCTCTTCACTTCCTGGCCTTCGGACACGAGGATCTGCTTCACGAGACCCGGCATCGGGCAGAGCACCTGCTTGCCCGAACCCGCCTGCTCCTTCACCGGCATCAGCGCGGCGAGCTCGGCCTCGCGGCGGGTGTAGACCCGGGCGTCGCCAGCCGCTCCGGCATGCTGCAGGAACACGCCGTTGAGCAGGCTTCGCACTTGGATCGCCACGCGGTCCGATCCGATCGTGCCGATCCAGACCGGCTCGCCCGGACGCCATGCGCTGGCCACGGTCAGCGCGGTGCCGTCCTCCTGGGTCACCAGAAGATCCGGACCCTCCGGCTCTACGGTGACCGGGTAGGACTGTCCCGCCAGGATCACGACGCGGTCCCGCTCGAAGGCAAAGAGTCCCGGCGCGCGCATCTGTCCGGTGATGCCGCGCTTGCGCTGGTTGAGCTTGTGATCGATGGCCGCGGCCGCCGCCATCATGCGGACCGCCGTTTGGCCCGCAGGCTCCGGGGCGGTGAAGCCCTCCGGGAATTCCTCCGCGATAAAGCCGGTGGAGAGGCGGCCCTCCTGCCACCGGGGATGGGCCATCAGCGCCGACAGGAACGGGATGTTGTGGCGGATGCCGTCGATGGCGAAGGCATCCAGCGCCTCGGCCTGCGCGGCGATCGCTTCATCGCGGGTCGGCGCCCAGGTCACCAGCTTGGCGATCATCGGATCGTAGTGGATGGCGATCTCGCCGCCCTCCTCCACGCCGGTATCGTTGCGCACGATGGCGGCACCCTGCCGACCTTCTTCCGGCGGACGGTAGGTCGTCAGCCGCCCGATCGACGGAAGGAAGTTGCGGGTCGGATCCTCGGCGTAGACGCGACTCTCCACCGCCCAGCCGTTCAGCTTCACGTCGTCTTGGGTGATCGGAAGCTTCTCGCCGGCCGCGACCCGGATCATCAGCTCGACGAGGTCGAGGCCGGTGATCATCTCGGTCACCGGATGTTCAACCTGCAGGCGGGTGTTCATCTCCAGGAAGTAGAACGACTTGTCCTGACCGGCGACGAATTCGACCGTGCCGGCCGAATCGTACTTCACCGCCTTGGCGAGGGCGACGGCCTGCTCGCCCATCTTCCGGCGGGTCTTCTTGTCGAGGAGCGGCGACGGCGCTTCCTCGATCACCTTCTGGTTACGCCGCTGAATCGAGCACTCGCGTTCGCCGAGATACACGACGTTGCCGTGCTTATCGCCGATCAGCTGGATCTCGATGTGGCGCGGGTCTGTGATGAACTTCTCGATGAAGACGCGGTCGTCGCCGAAGGAGGAGGCGGCCTCGGAGCGCGCGCGGGCGAAGCCCTCGGCCACCTCGTCGCCCGAGAACGCGATTCGCATCCCCTTGCCGCCGCCGCCCGCGGAGGCCTTGATCATCACCGGGTAGCCGATCTCATCGGCGATCTTCCTGGCGTGCTCAGGGGATTCGATCACGCCGAGGAAACCCGGCACGGTCGAGACCTCGGCCGCCGCTGCGGCCTTCTTCGATTCGATCTTGTCGCCCATGGCGGCGATGGCGCCGGGATTCGGGCCGATGAACACGATACCGGCGGCTTCGAGTGCCTTCGGGAAGGCCTCGCGCTCGGAAAGGAAGCCGTAACCGGGATGGACCGCCTGGGCGCCAGTCTGCTTGCAGGCGGCGACGATCTTGTCGATGACCAGATAGGACTCCGCCGCTGCGGCGGGGCCGATGTGGACGGCCTCGTCGGCCATGGCGACGTGCACGGCGTCGCGGTCGGCGTCCGAGTAGACCGCTACGGTCCTGATGCCCATTCTCCGGGCGGTCTTGATGACCCGGCAGGCGATCTCGCCCCGGTTGGCAATCAGGATCTTGTCGAACATCGCTGGCGCACTGCTTTCGAGATCGCCGGATTGCACACCGGCTTGACTGTCCCGATAGATCAGTTGCGCGGCGGACGGAAGCTGCGCCTTTGTCGAAGGCTCACGCCGCCAGGGCGAAGGTGATACGCGCGGGCTCGGCCGTGTCGCGGACTCGGCGGTTGGCCTCGAGGGCGAAGACCATCAGCGATTCGGCGCTGCCCTGCGCCTCACGCACGACCTCCATGGCGATCCGGGCGCCCACCGGGCTCGGGCCGTCGCGGCCGCTGAGCGAGGCGGCGAGCCAAGCCGCGACGTCGCGGTCGATATAGCCCGTCGGGCGCGTGCCCCACACCGCGAAATCCACCACCGAAGCCACCAGGAAGTCGGCGAAGGCGTCGGACCCGATCACCGCCCGCTCGAGAGCGATCAGCAGGTCGGCATCCTCCCGGCTCATGAGGCCGTCCGGCAGGACCTCGCGCTTTAGGACGATCAGGTCCTCGTCGCTGATCGTGCCCGCCGACACAGCATGGTTGCAGAACTGTTGAACGGAAATCATGGTCATGGTCGCCTGCTCCTCCGACCTTTGCTGCGGTCGGTGCTTGTCCCTGTGTGTCTTCAACTTACGGGACGGCTTCCCTGCCAGAAGTTAATGGCCAGATCTGAACGGAAGTTCAGGTAAACACGTCCCGAGCAAGCAGGCTTATTGGGACGTTGATCCGTTGCGTTACCGGACGATGACCGTGGCCCCGACGGGGACGCGATTGTAGAGATCGACCACGTCGATGTTGCGCATGCGGATGCAGCCGGAGGAGACCGCCCGACCGATCTTCTCCGGCTCGTTGGTGCCGTGGATCCGGTACAGCGTGTCCTTGCCGTGATCGGACAGGTAGAGGGCGCGAGCACCGAGCGGGTTCATCGGGCCGCCCTGCATGGCGTGGACATGCGGCCAGCGCTTGATCATCTCGGCCGGCGGGTTCCAGGCCGGCCATTCCGCCTTGCGGTCGACCTTCGCCGTGCCGCTCCAGCCATACGCCTCGTCGCCCACCGACACGCCGTAGCGGATTGCCTTCCCCTCCGGCAGGACGAGGTAGAGCTGCCGCTCCTTCGTCTCGACCACGATGGTGCCGGGCGGCTGATGCGTTGAGTCGCTCACCTCGTAGCGTGCGAAATGAGGGTCGAACTCCGCCTCGGGAACGAGCGCCATGAATTCCGCATCCCGTGCGGTCAGAGCCGGATCGGGAACCCCCTTGAAGTTGCAGCCCGACAGCAGAAGGGCGCAGGCCAGAACAGGAATGACGCGCATCGGGCCGCCCTCGACAGGTGGACGCGCTCCGGACGCGTCGTCCTACGGCCGTTTCGCGCGAGAGAATCGGGCAACCATAACCAGGGCGGGCACCCGCCCGTAGTCCGCGCGTTTCGCCCATGGCACATTGCCGGCTCCTGTTGCAGGCACGCGACAGGACCGCATCCCGGAGCGACCGTCGTGACCACCCTCTACGTGAGCCATCCCGCCAGCTTCGATCACGAGGTTCCGGAGGGACATCCGGAGCGGCCGGCCCGGATGCGGGCCGTCGAGCGCGCACTGGAGGACGAGCGTTTCGCCGGCCTCGTGCGGGCGTCGGCACCGCGCGCCGCCGTCGAGGTCGCCACGCTGGCCCACCCGCGCGAATACGTCGACGCGCTGGTCGCCGCGATCCCTGAGCACGGCATGGTCGGGATCGACTCCGACACGATCCTGTCTCCGGGCAGCCTGGAGGCGACCCTGCGGGCCATCGGTGGCGCGACGCACGCCCTCGACGCGGTCATCGCCGGCGAGTGCCGGAACGCGTTCGTCGCCATGCGGCCGCCGGGTCATCACGCCGAACGAACCCGCTCGATGGGGTTCTGCCTGTTCAACCACGCCGCCATCGCGGCGCGCTACGCCCAGGAAAAGCACGGTGCCGAACGGGTCGCCCTGGTGGATTGGGACGTCCACCACGGGAACGGCAGCCAGGACATCTTCTGGGACGATGCCTCCGTGCTCTACTGCTCCACGCACCAGATGCCGCTCTACCCGGGCACGGGCGCCTCATCCGAGCGGGGCGACAAGGATACGATCGTCAACGTGCCGCTGCGGCCGAACGACGACGGCGAGGTTTTCCGCGAAGCCTTCGAGACGGGCATCCTGCCGCGCCTGGAGGCCTTCCGGCCGGACGTGATCGTGATCTCGGCGGGATTCGACGCGCACCGGCTCGACCCGCTGGCGAATCTGCGGCTCGAAGCGGAAGATTTTGGCTGGGCGACGCGCCGGCTGATGGAGCTGGCAGAACGGTGCGCGGGCGGCCGCATCGTCTCCGTGCTGGAGGGCGGCTACAGCCTGGAAGGGCTCGGCAAATCGGTCGCGGCGCACGTGGACGCCCTGATGGGGCGCTAGGCCTCAATCCGCAGGCCGGCGATCGGCGCCGGCCCGGATCGGGCTTTATCCTGCCGCTCGAGGGAAGCGGATCGTGAGCACATCGGATCGTCTCATCATGGCCGTTTGGATGCATGGCCGGGTTGGCGCGGCCTGTCCCCGGCGTCCGGGAAAGATCCGATGACAGCGGACGGCTTCCTGACCTACGCGCTCGCGCTGGGCGTGGTCGCCGCGGTTCCGGGTCCGGGCGTCATCGCCCTCGTGGCCCGCGCGCTCGGATCGGGCTTCCGATCCGCCATGGCCTTCGCGCTGGGCCTTATCCTGGGCGACCTGACCTACCTCGCCGCCGCGGTGTTCGGGCTGACCCTCGTCGCGGAAAGGCTCGGCCCTGTCTTCGTCGTCGTGCGCGTCATGGCCGGCCTGTACCTGGCCTATCTGGCCTTCCGCCTGTGGCGCTCGACCGCGGCGGCGACGGGAGTCGAGGGCGATGCAGCCGACGGACCGCTCGCGAGTTTCGGCGCCGGACTCAGCATCACCCTCGCCAATCCGAAGACGATCGTCTTCTACCTAGCCGTGCTGCCCACCCTGATCGACCTCGGCGCCGTCACCCGCCAGGACTTCGCTGCCCTGGTTTCGCTCACCGCGCTGGTGCTCGTGACGGTCATGACCCCCTACGCGGCACTGGCCTCGCGGGCGCGGGTGGCGCTGCAGAAACCGGTCTTCCGCCGCCGACTCAACCGGAGTGCGGCCGCGGTCATGGCCGGCGCCGCGATCTGGACGGTCGCGCGGCGCCCCTGACGCGCCCGCTCAGCCGTCCAGCGGCTCGTCGCCCAGAAGTTCGATGCCGAAGCCCGAGAGGCCGACATAGGAGCGCGACGAGGTCGCGAGATTGCGGATCGAGACGACGCCGAGGTCGCGCAGGATTTGCGCGCCCAGACCGATTTCGCGCCACTGCCGGGCGCGCAGGGCCTCCGTACCCTCGTCGGTGACGCTCTTGACCGGGACGCCCGCGGTGCCGTCCCGGAGATAGACCAGAACGCCCCGGCCCACCGCCGCGAAGCGCTTCAGCACCGCGTCGATCTGCTTGCCCCCGCCGATCACGTCGGCGACGACATTCGAGCGGTGCAGGCGCACGAGTACGTCCCGGCCGTCGCCGATCTCGCCCATCACGAAGGCGAATTGCTGGATCGTCTCGAACGGGGTCGAGAACACGTAGGCGTTCATGTCGCCGTGGTTCGAGCGCACCGGGAAATGACCGACCCGCTCCACCAGCCGGTCCCGGGCCTGCCGGTAGGCGATCAGATCGGCGACCGAGACCTGCTTCAGCCCATGCGTCTCGGCGAAAGCCTCGATCTGCGGCCCCTTCATCACCGTGCCGTCGTCGTTGGCGAGTTCGCAGATCACGCCCACGGGCGGCAATTCTGCCAGGCGGCAGAGGTCGACCGCGGCCTCGGTATGGCCCGAGCGCATGAGCACGCCGCCGTCGCGGGCGATCAGCGGGAAGACGTGCCCCGGACGCACGAAATCGCCCGCGCCCATGTTGCCGTTGGCGAGCGCCCGCACCGTGTTGCAGCGCTGCTCCGCCGAGATGCCGGTCGTCAGACCGTGCTTCACATCCACCGTGACCGTGAACGCCGTCCCGAGGGGCGCGTCGTTCGAGGCGACCATCGGGGCGAGTTGCAGGCGGCGCGCCTCGCTCTGGGTGATCGGCGCGCAGACGATGCCGCAGGTGTTGCGGATGATGAACGCCATCTTCTCCGGCGTGCAGAGCGAGGCCGCGACGACCAGGTCGCCCTCGTTCTCGCGATCATCGTCGTCGGTGACGACCACGATCTCGCCGCGGGCGAAGGCCGCGATGGCCTCGGTGACGGTGCAGTGGGGCACGGGCAATCTCGAATCAATTGAGGCCAAGGCCGGGATCAGGGCTGCGGCCCGACCTGCCCCCGATGGCGCAGATAGTGATCGGCCAGCACGCAGGCCATCATGGCCTCCGCCACCGGCACGGCGCGGATGCCGACGCAGGGATCGTGGCGGCCCTTCGTGACGAGGTCCACCTCGGTGCCGTCGCGGGTGACCGAGCGGCGTGGCGTCAGGATGGAGGAGGTCGGCTTCACGGCGAAGCGGACCACCACGGGCTCACCGTTGGAGATGCCGCCCAGGATGCCCCCCGCGTGGTTGGCCAGGAAGCGCGGCCGACCGCCGTTGCCGGCGCGCATCTCGTCGGCATTGTCTTCGCCACGCAGGGCCGCGGCGGCGAAGCCGTCGCCGATCTCGACGCCCTTGACGGCGTTGATCGACATCATCGCGGCGGCGAGGTCAGCGTCGAGCTTGCCGTAGACCGGCGCGCCGAGGCCCGGGGGCACGCCCTCGGCCACCACCTCGATCACCGCGCCGACCGAGGAGCCGTCCTTCCGGATGCCGTCGAGGTAGGCCTCGTAGTGCGCGGCGGCCTCGGCGTCCGGGCAGAAGAACGGGTTGTTGCCCACCTCGGCCCAGTCCCAGCGCGACCGGTCGATGGCGTGCGGGCCCATCTGCACGAGCGCTGCGCGGATGGTGACACCCGGGATGATCTTGCGCGCCACGGCGCCGGCCGCGACCCGCGCCGCGGTCTCGCGCGCGGAAGAGCGACCGCCGCCGCGATAGTCGCGGATGCCGTACTTGGCGTCGTAGGTGTAGTCCGCGTGACCCGGCCGGTAGCTGTCGCGGATCTCGGAATAATCCTTGGAGCGCTGATCCGTGTTCTCGATCATCAGCGCGATCGGTGTACCGGTGGTGAGCTGACGCCCGCCGGTGCGGTCATCGGAGAACACCCCCGACAGGATCCGGACCTGATCGGGCTCCCTGCGCTGCGTGGTGAAGCGCGACTGGCCGGGTTTGCGGCGGTCGAGCTCGGCCTGGATCTCCTCGGCCTCAAGCGGCAGGCCGGGTGGACAGCCATCGACCACGCAGCCGAGCGCGACCCCGTGGCTCTCGCCGAAGGTCGTGACGCGGAACAGGTGGCCGAAGGTGTTGTGAGACATGACGCCGGTGCCTTAGCGCGGGAGCGGCGGGGGCACAAACGGCACCGCACCCGGCTGCGACGAAGATCCGGCGGTCGCGGCGCGTCGACGGATGCCGCGGTTCAAGCCGGGCCGGTTCCACGCGCCCCGGGCAGATCGAGCCCGCCCCGTGCCTTCAGCGCGCGGTAGGCCGCGACGGCTGCGGCGAGATCACGGCGCAGACGCCTCTCGTCGCTGAGTGCGTCGCGATCGTAGCTGAGCCCGCGAATATGCGCGGCCTCGTAGCCCTCCGGGAGCTCACCGGCACTTCCCAGCGTGATGGTCGCGTCGGGCAGCGCGTCGGCGAAGTCTGACAGCCGGGCCCGCAGCGCGTCGCCGCTGGCGCGCAGATGGGTGCCGGCGCGCGGCCCGTGCTCGCGGAGCGCCGCCACGGTTCCTTGCGCCAGCGACAGGTAGACCGCTTCGCGATGCGCCGGGAACAGGTAGACGAGATAGAAGCCCCGCGTGGCGCTCGTCGTGACGGCGGGATCGAAGATCGCGATCCACGGGACGGCCGCCCAATGGCTGCCGCGCCCGGAGCTTCCCCTGATCAGGAACGGCCCGTCGATCGGCGCCAGGGCCGCGCGCAGCTCGTCCGGCGCGCCTCTGCGGATGACGGCCGCCAGGGGATGCCCGGCCACCGGCTCGACGCGAGCGAGCGGGTATTCCTCAACGATCCGCCGAAGGGCGAAGCCGAGGCTCACGGCCGCGCGAGCACACCGCCGGTCATCGCCTCGCGCACACCAGTGGTCGCGGGAAAGGTGATCGGCAGGCCCTGGAGCGAGCGCACCGCCAGGTAGGCGAAGGCTTGCGCCTCCAGATAGGCCGAGGACCAGCCGATGGCGTCGGCCGTCGTGATCTCGGCCCGGAGATGGTAGTTCAGGAGCCGCACCAGCTCGCCGTTGCGCGCGCCGCCGCCGGCCACGATCCAGCGGGTCGGGATCTCGGGGGCATGGTCCAGCGCCCGCGCCACCGCCCGCGCCGTGAAGGCCGTGAGCGTCGCCGCGCCGTCCTCAGTCGAGAGCTGGCCCGCGAGCTTGTGCGAGAACCAGTTCCGGTCGAGCGACTTCGGGGGCTTGCGGAAGAAGAACGGATGCGTCAGCAGCCAGGCGAGCAGCTGCTCGTCGGGCCGGCCCCGGGCAGCGGTGCGGCCGCCGTCGTCGAGGTTCTTGCCCTCGCGCTCCTGCATCCACTCGTCGATCAGGGCGTTGCCGGGGCCGGTATCGAAGGCGATCACGCCGCCCTTCGAATCGATCAGCGTCGCGTTCGCCACGCCGCCGATGTTGAGGATGCCGAATGGGCCGTCGAAGCCCGAGGCTTCTGCGAGTGCCTTGTGGAAGACCGGCACCAGCGGCGCCCCCTGCCCGCCCGCCTCGATATCGGCGCGGCGCAGGTCCGAAACAACCGGAATGCCGAGCCGGGTCGCCAGCGCCTGACCGTCGCCGATCTGGATCGAGATGCGCTGGTCCGGCCGGTGAATCACCGTTTGGCCGTGAAAGCCGATCACGTCGATGTCGGCCGCACCGAGGCCGTTCTCCTCTAGGAAGCGCTCGACGGCCTCCGCATGGGCCTGGGTGACGAACTCCTCCGCCTCGGGCAGGCGCCCGGGCCGGTCGCCCGGATGAAGCACCGACTCCGCGTCCTTCGTGGCCGCGCGCAGGAGCGCCTTCTCGTCATCCGTGTAGCCGCGGTAGCCGGTCGGCCCGAGCGGCTCCAGGAAGTTGTTGTGGCCCTTGACCACGTGGACCCGCTCTCCGTCGGTCTCGATCAAGGCGATGTCCACGCCGTCGAGCGAGGTGCCGCTCATCAGCCCGATCGCGCGCATCATCGCCATGCCGCCCTGCCCCGTGCCTTTCGGCCAACGCCCTGCTAAGAGCGCGCCGTATCCTGAACCCAGCGCGAGCTAGCACGCGGAGCCTCGGCCTGTCGCGCGAAGCCCGCGACCCGAGATTGAATCCATGACCGCCGAGAGCTTCGCGCCGAAATCCGACTTCCTGCGGATCCTGACCGAGCGCGGCTATATCCACCAGACCTCCGACCTCGCCGGGATCGACGCCGCAGCCCTCGAAGGCCGGTTGACCACCTATGTCGGCTACGACTGCACAGCGCCGTCGCTCCATGTCGGGCACCTCCTGTCGATCATGATGCTGCATTGGCTCCAGGCCACCGGCGGACGTCCGATCGCGCTCATGGGCGGAGGCACCACCCGGGTCGGCGACCCGTCCGGCCGCGACGAGACCCGCAAGATCCTCACCGTCGAGCAGATCGACACCAACAAGGCCGAGATCCGCAAGACCTTCGACCGGTTCCTGCGCTTCGGTGAGGCCGCGGGCGACGCCGTGATGGTCGACAATGCCGAATGGCTGACCAAGCTCAACTACATCGAGATGCTGCGCGACGTCGGTCGCCACTTCTCGGTGAATCGCATGCTGTCCATGGACAGCGTCCGCCTGCGCCTGGAGCGCGACCAGGAACTCTCGTTCCTGGAGTTCAACTACATGATCCTGCAGTCTTACGACTTTGTGGAGCTGAACCGCCGCTACGGCTGCATCATGCAGATGGGCGGATCGGACCAGTGGGGCAACATCGTCAACGGCATCGATCTCGGCCGGCGCATGGGCACGCCGCAGCTCTACGCGCTGACCTGCCCGCTCCTGACCACGTCGTCGGGCGCCAAGATGGGCAAGACCGCGGCCGGCGCCGTCTGGCTCAATCCGGACATGCTCAAGCCCTACGATTACTGGCAGTTCTGGCGGAACACCGAGGATGCGGACGTCGCTCGCTTCCTCAAGCTTTTCACGCTGCTGCCCATGGAGGAAATCGCGCGCCTCGCGGCGCTGGCGGGCTCCGAGATCAACGCCGCCAAGACGGTCCTGGCCACCGAGGCGACCGCGCTGATGCACGGCCGCGAGGCCGCCGAGGCCGCCGCCGAGACGGCACGGAAAACCTTTGTGGAAGGCACTTTGGCCGCGGATCTCCCGAGCGTGACGGTGCCTGCCGCCACGCTGGAATCAGGGCTGGGCGTGCTGACCGCCTTCGGGCCGGATGTCGCCAAACTGGTGCCGTCGACGAGCGAGGCGCGGCGGCAGATCAAGGGCGGCGGTCTTCGCGTCAACGACGTACCGGTCACCGATGAGAAGGCGGTTCTGACGCGGACCGACCTGACCCAGGACGGCGTGATCAAGCTCTCGTTCGGCAAGAAGCGGCACGTCCTGCTGCGGGCGGAATGAGCCGCCGCCCGCACCGTAAGCCCGCTGGAGACGCCGACGCTTGAGCGCTTCCGCGCGCATCCTGGTCATCGACGACGAGCCGCCGATCCGTCGGCTGCTCCGGACCGGTCTCGGCACGCAGGATTACGCGGTGATCGAGGCCGCCGACGCGGCCGCGGCGCTTGCCGCCCTGGATGCGGGGGGTGTCGACCTCGCGATCCTCGATCTCGGTTTGCCCGACATGGCCGGCCACACGCTGCTCGCCGCGGTCCGCGAGCGCTGGCCCGACCTGCCGATCCTGGTCCTGTCGAGTCGAGACGACGAGCGCGGCAAGGTCGAGGCCCTGGATCTCGGCGCGGACGACTACGTCACCAAGCCCTTCGGCATGAACGAGCTCTTGGCGCGCATCAGGGCCGCCTTGCGTCACCGCCTTGCCATGCAGGGCGAGCGGCCGGTCTTCCGGCTCGACGATCTCTCGGTCGATCTTGTGCGGCGGATCGTGCGCGTCGGGGATCGCGAGGTGAAGCTGTCGCCGCGCGAATACGAGTTCCTGCGGGTGCTGGTGCAGCATGCCGGCAAGGTGCTCACGCATGCGCAGCTGATGCGCCACGCGCCCTCCTCGTCGGATCCGCAATACCTGCGCGTCTACATCCGCCAGCTCCGCCAGAAGCTGGAGCCGGATCCGGAGCGTCCCCGCTATCTTCTGACCGAGACCGGTGTCGGCTACCGCCTGCGCGCTCCGGAGTGATCGTTGTTCCGGGGCTGCCGAGCCTCAGCCCCTCTCATTGCGCCGCATGAGGCCATCCGGCGAACCGGGCGCTTGCCGGTACCAGCTCTCGACCCATCGCCCGAGCTTCTGGCCTGGGACCTCGACGAGGTAATAGCCCAGGACCGAAAATACGAGGGCCAAAACCAGAGACACGACCAGGACACCGCCGGCAGCGACGTAGTCCTGGGCGATGTCCATCGCGAAGCCGTGGAGGAGGTAGGTGGAGAAGCTGATTGCCCCGAGCCAGCCGATCACCCGGCTGTTGACGAGCCGCGAATCCCGCACCTGCGGCAGCAGTGCCACGACGGCGAAGAGGATCGGCGCAGCGACCCACGGATAGACAGCCTGGCCCATCGTGATGTTCGGGTGCCGAAAGTATCCGAAGGACACGACGTTGCAGATCGTCATGACGGCCATGAAGACCAGCAGATCGACGAGAACGCGATCCCGGCTCACGGTGCCACTCTGTCCCCGGTAGAAGCGTGCGCCGAGAATGGCGGCGTAGACCATGGCCATGCGCGCCAGCGGCAGCCGGTGACCGGAGGCGAGCGACAACAGAGCCAGGCCCAGCAGGAGGATCGGTGCGGCGATCGCGAGCCGGTCGTCGAAGCGGGGACCGATCACGAGCAGCGACAGGGCGAAGAGGGTGTACCACGCTATTTCCAGGTTAAGGGTCCAAGTGACGCCCCAGAGCGGGAGGGCGCCGACATAATCCTGAACGAGGAGCAGGTTCGCGATCCAGTCACGGGCTGTCGCATCCTTCAGGTAGGACAGGCTCGGCAGGAGGCCGCTGTACCCGACGACCGCCAGAAGTGCGAACGTCGTCAGAACCAGCGGATAGATCCGGAATACCCGCCGCAGCGCGAATGTCCCCAGGCTCAGGCGCTTCTTCGCCGTCATCGGGATCACGAAACCGCTGATGATGAAGAACAGGACGACGCCAAACACGCCGGGGGACAATGCCGCGACAACGGCCTGACCCCACGGGCCCTCACGCTCGATGACATGCTGAAATACGACGGCTG
The DNA here is from genome assembly GCF_054611515.1 of Methylobacterium sp. CM6257. Taxonomy (NCBI): domain Bacteria; kingdom Pseudomonadati; phylum Pseudomonadota; class Alphaproteobacteria; order Hyphomicrobiales; family Methylobacteriaceae; genus Methylobacterium; species Methylobacterium sp. CM6257. The sequence continues at coordinate 1,279,412 of NZ_CM137735.1, read as the reverse complement.
CAGCGGCGACGAAGCGCAGGGCGTCCAGGAAGACGATGCGAGGGCCCGTGGGAGATCGGACACGATCACCCTGCCCCGGGATGCGTCCTTCTGCGACGGAGTGCATCGCTTCGAGGCTCACTGACCGATCACCGGACGCCAATCGCATTCCAAAATCTCCACACATGTCGCCGGTCCGAAAAGAGAGGCAAAGTCTTCCCGCAAGCGCGATCACACCGTCACCGTGCAACCCCTGCTAGGTTTCGACCCTTGATCGGACCCATGCGGGTGCTGTGCCGCGGCGATTGCCGCGGCCCAACGCATCGCGCGTTCCGAATGTGCTTCTGGAACATAATGCTGAGCGCAGCTGGATTCGAGAATACGGGCTTGACACAACAGATTTGACATGTCACGCATATTCGATTCTCTATAGTATTGTTTTCGTATGGCCAATGGAAAATCTTCCGGCATTAAGAGTTGCTATTGTCATAGCAAGCAAGGGGCGTCCGCATACACTTTCTCAGTGGCGCGAACTGCTTGAGGATCAGACGATTAAGCCGTCCAGCGTCGTGTACTCGGTTTCACACGACCGCGATTTGCCCGAGGAGAACCGGCTTTTTCCCTCGCATGTGATCGTCAAAGGGGCGGCAGGTGCGTCGCGGCAACGGAACCGAGGTATCGAAGCGGTCCTGCACGACTGCGATTTATTGGCTTTTTTCGATGACGACTACATCCCGGCGACGAACTGCATCGAAAATATCGCGGAATTCATGCATCGCAATCCGGATGTTGCCGGCGCGAACGGATTGCTGTTGCGCGATGGCATCAACAGCGAGGCCGTCGATTTCGAGGACGCGAAGGCGATCTTGAAGGACTATATCGAAGGTCAGCCGGACGACTTCAGCATCAAGAAAGATTTGGTCGGCCTCTACGGCTGCAACATGGTCTTTCGCGCGTCCGCAATCGGGAACATCAGATTCGACGAGAAGTTGCCGCTGTATTCCTGGCAGGAAGATATCGATTTTGCGGTTCAGGTCGGAAGGAATGGTCGCACTGTCGCCACGAACAGCTTCGCGGGCATTCACCAGGGCATCAAATCCTCACGGACGTCCGGAAAGCAGCTCGGATACTCGCAGATCGCGAACCCGATCTACCTGATCCGCAAAGGAACGATGCCCGCCACATTCGGCGTGCGACTGATGATCAAGAACGTCATCAGCAATCATGTAAAGTTATTCAAGCCGGAGCGCTGGGTCGATCGCCGGGGGCGCACCGTGGGTAACTGGCTGGCCATCCGGGATCTGCTGACCAACAGACTCGATCCAGAGAAGATACTGCGCTTTTAGATCGGTACCGAGAACGAGCCGGCCAGCATTTCCTTGCTCGAGGGATAGGCGCGCATGGCGATTTCGGCCATTCCACAATCAAGACGCGGGCTCGGATCGGCGCTCTGAATGTGAGCGTCTTCGGCCGGGATGGCGTTCCTTCACGCGTGCGCACCGACTTGACGTTGCCCCCTCTCGGGGGCCGGCGAACGAGCTCTCAGGGGTCCAGCCCCTCTTGGATCCGCCGCGCAGCGCGCAGCTTCTCGACCCGGGCCACCGAGAAGACCGAAGCCTCGTAGAGAAGCAGCATGGGCAGCGCCAGGGACAGCTGCGAGATCACGTCCGGCGGCGTCAGCACGGCGGCGGCCACGAACACCAGCACGATGGCGTAGCGACGCTTGTCCCGCAGGAAGGCCGAATCGATGATCCCGATCTGACCCAAGAGGGTCAGGATCACCGGGAGCTGGAACGCGATGCCGAAGGCAAAGATCAGCGTCATGATCAGCGAGAGATACTCGTCGACCTTCGGCAGCAGCTTGATCGTCGGCTCTCCGGCTACGCCCACCTGCTGGAGCGAGACCGAGAACTTGATCAGGAGCGGCATCGCCAGGAAGAAGACCACCAGCGCGCCCAGCACGAAGAAGATCGGCGTCGCCACGAGATAGGGCAGGAAGGCCTTTCGCTCGTTTCGGTAAAGACCCGGTGCCACGAAGGCGTAGATCTGTGTGGCGATCACCGGGAAGGCAAGGAAGGCCGCGCCGAAGACGCTCAGCTTGATGTTGGTGAAAACCTGCTCGAGGAAGTGCGTCGCGATCAGCTCGGCGTTCTGCGTACCCACCACTGACGTGTAGGGGTAGACGAGCACGTTGTAGATGTCGCGCGAGAAGAAGAAGCAGACGAAGAACATCACCACGAAGGCGATCAGCGACTTGATCAGCCGTGAGCGCAGCTCGATCAGGTGCTCGAGCAACGGTGCCCGGGACGCCTCGATCTCGGCCTCGTCCGCCTCGGTAATCATCGGGCTGCTGCGCCGTTCTTCGGATCCACAGATGTTTCGTGCGGGGTGCGCGGCTCCGCCGGCGGGCCGAAGGGGTCGTCGACAGAGGCTGGGACCGGGAGCGGCACGTCGGGCGCCGGAGCCGTCACGGCATCCGCGGCCGCCGCTTCAGGAGCGTGGACCGAACCGACGGCCTCCTGCTCGGCCTTGAGCTGGGCGGTCGCGTCGGCGAGCGAGCGGACTTCCGGAGCCGGTTGCTCGGGGCCAAGCTTCTCGGGCCCGAGCTTGGCCGTGCGTCCTTCCACGGCCCCCTTCAGTTCATCGCGGATGGTCTGAACGGGGTTGAAGCTGGAGCCCGCGGAGCGAACGGTGTTGCGGATGCCGTCGACCTCGCGCCGGACCTCGTCGAGTTCGGCCTCGCGGATCGCCTCGTTGAACTGCATCTGAAACTCGCCGGCCATGCGGCGCAGCTTGGACGTGATCTGCCCGACGGTGCGTAACGCCTTCGGCAGGTCCTTCGGTCCGATGACGATGAGGGCGACGCCGCCGATCAGCATCACCTCGCCCCAGCTCATGTCCAGCATGTCGTCGACGGTCCTGCTGCCCCGAGATCCGGACCTGCGTCCGGTCCCCGTCAGGCTCTACACGAGCGCGCGCGCCCTGACAGTCCTTCAGACCGGCTTGCGTTCACCACCCGGCAGGTGGCTCGCCGGGATCGCCGTGCCGGGGCTGGTCTCGGTCGCATGCGGGATGGTGCGGACCGGCTCGCTCGGCGGTGCCACGGTCTGATTCGCCTGAGGGGCCTCGTCTTCGGCCATGCCCTTTTTGAACGCCTTGATGCCCTTGGCGACGTCGCCCATCAGGTCCGACACCTTGCCGCGTCCGAAGAGCAGCATCACGATGACGGCGACGATGACCCAGTGCCAGATACTCATGCTGCCCATGGCAACCTCCTGCGTGCGCCCCCTCGATACGAGAGCGTGACGCCACGTCCGGTTGATGATTTCCGGGCGAACCTAGGGATCGCGCCGCCCGAACACAAGCAGAGGCGATATCAGGGCCGGTGGAAGGCCGCGGTGCGAGGTCGCGGGTCAGGCCGCAGCGAGTGCGGCCGCGAAGCGCGCGCGCGCTTCCGGCAGGTCGAGCGCGTCGCCGGCCGGATCGAGGCGCGCAAGCGCGGCGGCCGCCCGCTCGGCCGCCTTCCCCTCGAGGACGGGTGCAGCTTCGGCGACCGCCCGCATCTCGTCCATGGCACCGTTGCAGTGCAGGCCGACATCAATACCCGCCGCGAAAGCCAACTGCGCCCGCTCGCGGAAAGTCCCGGAGAGCGCGTGCATGGAGAGATCGTCGGTCATCAGCAGGCCGTCGAAGCCGATCGCGGTGCGGATCACATCCCGGATGACGGTCGCCGACTGGGTTGCCGGCCGCTCCGGGTCGATGGCCGTGAAGACCACATGGGCACTCATCGCCATGGGCAGGTCGGCAAGCGCCTGGAAGGGCCGGAAATCCTGAGCCGAGAGGGCTTCCCGGCTCGCCTCAACCACCGGCAGGCCGTGATGGCTGTCGCAGGCCGCGCGCCCGTGCCCGGGGATATGCTTCATCACCGGAAGGACACCGCCGGTCATCAGGCCCTCGGCGATCGCGCGGCCGATCTCGGCGACGGACTCCGGATTCGTCCCATAGGCGCGGTCGCCGATGATGTCGTGGGAGCCCGGCGCCGGCACGTCGAGGACGGGCGCGCAGTCGACGTTGATGCCGACCTCGGCGAGATCGTGCGCCATTAGCCGCGCGCCGAGCCGGGCGATCGCGGTGGCGCTGCCGTTCAGGCGCCCGTAGCGGCCGCCGGCCGGATAGGCCGGCCAGTGCGGCGGCCCCATGCGCTGCACTCGGCCACCCTCCTGGTCGATCAGGATCGGCGCCTCGGCGGAGCCGAGGCAGTCCCGCAGCGACTCCGTCAGCGCCCGCACCTCGTCGGGCGTGCCGATATTGCGCTTGAACAGGATGAAGCCCCAGGGCCGCACGTCGCGGAAGAAGGCGACCTCCTCGGCGGAGAGCGACTTGCCGGCGCAGCCGAGGATCAGGGCACGGGAGGTCATGAGGACGGCTCGGAGACTTCTCGGTTGCTGCGCGCAGGAGGCAGAAAAAACGTCGGGCGAGCGGAATCGATGCGGGCAGACTCGGGCGGGATCGGGGTGGCGGCAAGACGAAACCGCGCCCGCGGGGCCGTTGCTGATTGAAGGGGTGGCCGGTGTTGCCCGGCGGACTCGGATTTGCGCGACCGGGCGTGGCGGGCCCGGATCGCGTTGGCCCAGGGCCGCCGTCCCAGGGAGGCAAGGTGGGCAGCCCGGGCTCGACCGCTCCGGCCGGCTCGGCGCCGGCCGTCAGTGGCCCATCAATTCTTCGCCACGAAGCACTGACCGCCCGCGCCCTGCAGCGCGCTGCACAAGCTCGCGGCCTCGGATTTCTCGAGCGGTCCGACGCGGACGCGATAGAGCGTCTTCCCGTTGACCTCGGCCTGCCGGATCAGCTCCGGCTTGCCGGCGAGCTGCGTGTACTTGGCCTGCATCTGACGGAAGGCCGCCTTCGCCTCGGCGGCGCTGCTGCGCACGCCGAGCTGAACCGAGAACCCGCTGACCGGGCCGGATTTGATCGCCGCGTCGTCGCTGCCCGTCACGCTGCCGGTCGATTCCTGCGCCGTTGCGGATACGGGGGCCGCCGCGGCGATCCGCTGCGCGGCTTTCGGCGGCGGCTTCACGGCGACGGGCTTGGGCGCCGGCGGCTCTACCGGGGTCGGCGGCGGCGGTGCCTCGACCGGCGCGGGGACGGCCGGGGGCATGCTGGCCGCGGCTTGCCGGACAGGCTTTGCCTTGGCCTGCGCAGCCGGCGGAGGCTCGTCCGTCGGCAGGACCATCGTGGGAATCGGGGCCGGCCCGGCGTCGGCCTGGGCTTCCCGCTGCGGCGGGGGAGCCGGCGGCGCCTCGGGCTTCACCGCGACGGTACGGACCCGCCGCGGCTCGCCGAACGCCTCGAACGGGCTGCTGCCCGGCGTCGTGCCGCTCTGCGCGCCCGGAGCGGGATTGGGCCCCTGCGCGGTGCGCGCGGCCTCGGCCACGTCGAGGGGCTGTTCCTCGCGGTTCACGATCTTGATCTGGCCGTCCTTCTTGCCCTTCGGATCGTAGATCTGCCGGTTCTGATCGGGGATCTCGACTCCGTCCGCCACCTTCGGGGCGACCTTGAGGGGGGTCGAATCGGCCTGGACGACGGGCACGCCGGTGTGCCCGGAGCCGTGGAGCCCCTTGTAGGTCAGGGCCCCTGTGACGGCGACGGCGACGACGGCGATACCGGCACCGACCGAAACGAGCCGCCGGCGCGGATTCACGCGCCGAAGCGTGTGGCCATCCTCGTAGGCGCCATCGGCACTCTGGCGCGCCTCGTCGCCCTGCCCGGCATAGGCCGGCGCCTCCTGATGCGTGTCGCGCTCGACCGAGGCGAGGTACTGGTCGAAGGCGTCGGCCGGGGTCGACTTTGCCGGCTCAGGCGAGAAGCTCGGCTCGACACGGCCGTTCCAGTCAGGCTGTGCGTGCGACGGCGCGCCGGTCCGCATCCCGTCTCGGGCAGCCAGCAGCGCCCGGAAAGGGTCGTCCTGGCCGACGATCCGCGCCAGTTCCGCCAGAGGGTCGGGCTTGCCCCCCGCCTGCGGCGCACGGGCATTCTCCTGACGCAGATCGCGCGCGAGGGCGTCCAGATCGACCTGAGCGCGCGAAGCGTTCGTCATGGCAGCATCCTCACATCAGCGCCGGTCACCGGCCCGATGCTCCCGGGCCTATCGCATCTCGTCGGGCGCGGTCACACCGAGAACCGCGAGGCCGGCAGCTAGCGTGCTCCGGAGAGCTTCGATGAGCGCCAGCCGGGCCCAGGTCGACTTTCGGTCGGTTGCATTAACAAACCGTAATTGCGGCAAGTCTTTGCCCTTGTTCCAGAAACTATGAAGCGCGGAGGCTAGTTCATAGAGGTGGAACGCGATTCTGTGCGGCTCATGCGCCAGGGCTGCGGATTCCAGGACACGCGGGTACTGGGCGATGAGGCGCATCATCTCGATCTCGCCCGGGTCGGTGAGCAGCGAGAGATCAGCCTCGCGCAAAAGTCCGGCCACCGAAAGGTCCGCGTCCGGGAAGGCCTCCCGCGCCTGCCGCTGCACCGAGCGTACCCGGGCGTGGGCGTACTGTACGTAGAAGACCGGGTTGTCCTTGGATTGCTCGACAACCTTGGCGAGGTCGAAATCCAGCGTCGCGTCGTTCTTGCGGTAGAGCATCATGAAGCGGATGGCGTCGCGTCCGACCTCATCGATCACATCGCGGAGAGTGACGAACTCGCCGGCCCGCTTGGACATCTTGACGGGCTCGCCTGCGCGCAACAGCCGCACCAGCTGACAGAGCTTGACGTCGAGCGTCGCCTTGCCCTCGCTGACCGCCTTCACGGCGGCCTGCATGCGCTTCACGTAGCCGCCGTGGTCGGCGCCGAGCACGTCGATCAGCTCGGTGGCACCCGCGAGGTACTTCGCCCGGTGATAGGCGATGTCGGAGGCGAAGTAGGTGTAGGAGCCGTCCGACTTCAGCAGCGGCCGGTCGCTGTCGTCGCCGAACTCCTTGGTGCGGAACAGCGTCTGCTCGCGATCCTCCCAGTCCTCGGGGAGCTGACCCTTCGGCGGCGGCAGCCGGCCCTCGTAGACGAGGCCCTTCTCCCGCAGCTCCTGGAGCAGCGCCTTAACGGCGCCGCTCTCCTGGAGCGTGCGTTCGGAGAAGAACACGTCGTGCCGGATCCCGATCGCCTCCAGATCGGCCCGGATCATGTCCATCATCATGCCGAGCGCGGTCGCGCGCACCACCGGCAGCCACTCCGCCTCGGGCTGGTCGAGAAGTGCGCGTCCGTAGAACTCGGCGAGCTTGGCGCCGACGGGCTTGAGATAGTCGCCCGGATACAGACCCTCGGCGATGGCGAAGGGCTCGCCCAGCGCCTCCCGGTAGCGCTGGAACGCCGAGCGGGCGAGCACGTCGACCTGTACGCCGGCATCGTTGATGTAATATTCCCGCGTCACCTGCCGGCCGGCAGCGACCAGAAGGTTGCACAGGGCGTCGCCGAATACGGCGCCTCGGCCATGGCCGACATGCATCGGCCCGGTGGGGTTGGCCGAGACGTACTCGACGTTGATCGGGCCGCCGGGCAGCCTGGCGCGGCCGAAAGCCTCCGGCTCGGACAGCGCGCTGCGCAGGACCTCGTGAAAGATCTCCGGCATCAGGCGCAGGTTGATGAAACCGGGCCCGGCCACACTCGCCTCCGCGATGCGCGGATCGGTGCGCAGCTCCGCCGCCAGCGCCTCACCCAGAGCCTTGGGGTTTGTCCGCGCCTCCTTGGCGAGCACCAGGGCGGCGTTGGTGGCGAGATCGCCGTGCGACGGGTCGCGCGGCGGCTCCACAACCACGCGACCGAGGTCGAGGCCCTCAGGCAGTCGGCCGGCGCGCGTCAGCGCCTCCACGGCCTCGCGCACGCGCGCCTCGAACAGGGCGAAGATGTTCATCGATCTCGGTCTCGCTTGCGCGGGAGTCTCGTCGCCCGGCCGACCCGGCCTGCGCCCGCCCGGGCCGTCTAGCAAGGGGGCGTAAGGGTGTCACGGCGCGGGATGGGCGCGCAGCGCATGCGGGCTCGACGATCCGGGCAGGGAACCGGTGACCGGGCAGGCCGGCTAAGACCTACGGCCGGGGAGACCTACGGCCGGGGCTACGGCTATCGGTACGGTTACGGCCGTGGGCTCGGCTACGGCCTGGCCGGCGCTGGCAGCGGCCTGGGACTCGGGCTGGCGGCGGGCAGCCGGGCCGCGGGGTACGGCTATGGCGGTAACGGATACGGGTATCCGGCCTCATAGGGCGGGTATGGCTACGGCGGCTTCACCTACGGCTGCGATTGCTGATCAACGCCGCTCCTCGCCGCTCTTCAAGGATCGGTGAGGGGCAGTCCCCGGCTCGGCAACTCCCAATGCAGGTCCGGAGTCGTGTCGTAGAGCTTGCGGTGCGCGAGCACCGCGTAGGTGTCGGTCATGCCGGCGATGTAGTCGGCGACCCGGCGGGCGATGCGTCCCTCCGAGGCGCCGCCGAGCCCGGCGCTCCACTCGTCGGGCATCCGCGCGGGCGCAGCCGTGAACGCCCTGAACAGGTCGTTGACGATGGCGTCTGCCTTTCTGCGCACCGCCACGACGCCCGGATGCCGGTACATGCGCGCCCAGAGAAAGCGCATGATGTCGGCGTCGGCCGCCGCGATATCGGGCGAGAACGCGATGACCGGAGCCTCCGCCCGGCGGATGTCCTCGACCTGCCGGGGATCGAGCGCGGCGATCCGGCGTCCGCCCTCGCGGATCACGTCCTCGACGAAGCGCGTGATCACGCGCCGCGCCAGCTCGTGGATCTTGCGCGACGCCTCCAGGCCCGGATGGAGCCGGTCGATCTCGTCGAGGAGATCGGCCAGGAACGGGACCTCGCGCAGCTCCGGAATCTCGAACAGTCCCGCCCGCAGCCCGTCGTCGAGATCGTGGGCCGCGTAGGCGATATCGTCGGCGAGTGAGGCCGCCTGCGCCTCCGGTCCGGCCTGGCTCCACAGGTCCAGTGGGTTCAGCGCGTCGTATTCCAGGATGGCGGCCGGGATGCCGCGCTCGGCGTAGCGGGGAGTCGGCTGCCCGTCGGCGGTGAGCAGCGGCCCATTGTGCTTGACGAGCCCTTCCAACGTCTCCCAGGCGAGATTGAGCCCGTCGAAGCTGGCATAGCGCCGCTCAAGACGGGCGACGATTCGCAAGGCCTGCGCGTTGTGGTCGAAGCCGCCATGGCCGGCCATACAGGCATCCAGGGCATCCTCACCGGTATGGCCGAAGCAGGTGTGACCGAGGTCGTGGCTGAGTGCGAGCGCTTCGGCGAGATCCTCGTCGAGCCCCAGCGCCCGCGCCAGCGCCCGGCCGATCTGGCTAACCTCCAGCGTGTGAGTCAGCCGAGTGCGGTAATGGTCGCCCTCGTGATGCACGAAGACCTGCGTCTTATGTTTCAGACGGCGGAACGCGGTCGAGTGGATGATCCGGTCGCGGTCGCGCTGAAAGTCGCTGCGGGTCGGCGAGGCCGCCTCAGGGATCAGGCGCCCGCGAGTTCGGGCCGGATCCGTGGCGTAGGGCGCGCGCCAGCGCTCACCGTTGGGGCGCACGGCGTCCGCTCACGATCTCGCACAACCTGGTCATGACCCCTCCCTGCCCGGCGCGTTGCGGCGCGGACTTGCGCCTCATATCTTGTGGGCATTGGCGCCTTCGGCAACGGCCGGGCGGCGCCGTCCACCGAACACTGCGTGGCCAGACCCTGATGGCTGAGATCACCCTGACCCCCCGCGCCGCCAAGCGCATCAACGAGATCATGGGCTCGGAGCCGCCCGGCTCGTCGCTGCGGATCAGCGTGAACGGCGGCGGCTGCTCGGGCTTCTCCTACGCCTTCGATATCACCCGCACCCGAGAGGCGCAGGACGTCGCGATCGAGCGCGACGGCGCCACCGTGATCGTCGATCCGGTCTCGCTGGAGTACATGGCGGGCTCCACCATCGACTTCGTGAACGACCTGATCGGTCAGTCCTTCAAGATCGAGAATCCGCTCGCCACCGCGTCCTGCGGCTGCGGCACCTCCTTCTCGCTGTAGAGGACGGAGTTCGGGCGACCGTGCCGTTGCGTCCTTACGACACCCCTCCCTGCTCGAGAGCCTGACAGCACGGGCGCGATTGCCTCGCCCGGCAAAACGCGGCACCCCTGACGGATTCCCGAAAGAGCCCTGGTCCGGACCCTGCCATGATCCATCCGAAGGCCCGCTTTCGCCTCCGGTCGGCCTTGGCGGCGGCCAGCGTGCTGGCCCTGCTCGGGCTCGCTGCGGCCCCGGCGCCACTGGCTGCGCAGGAGGGAGCCGCCGCCGTTCAGGACGTCACGGTGACCGATGTGGTCCTGCCGCTCGGCGGTACATTGCTCAAGGCGCCGAAGCTGACGGCGAGCGGCACCCGTCTCTCGAAGGAGGATCTCGCCAGGATTCTGCGGCCCGATTCCGCTGAGTCCTGGGAAGCGCGGCTGGCGCGCCTGGATGCCGGCAGCCTGTCGGTGCCGGTTCTCACCTCCGAGAATGTCGGGCCGGGCGACAACCGCCAGACCGTCACCTACCGCGACGTGGTCGCGCGCGACGTCCGGGCCGGCCGTGTCGGCGAGTTGACAGCCGCGGGTGCCACGGTCAGCGCCGTGGCTGGCCCGAACCGCGGTTCCGGCACCTACGGCCAAGTGCGCGCCACCGATCTCGATCTCGCGGCCCTCAGCCGTCTCTACACCGTGCCGGGTGACGGCAAGGGACCGGTTCAGCGGGTGTACGGGACGATCCAGGTCTCGGACGTCACCTACTCGGACGCGCGCGGGACCACCGTGAAGATCGCCCGACTCAGCGGTCGCGATCTCGGTGGCCGCCAAGTGCCGGATGGCTGGAACGGTGCCTTCGAGATCCTGGCCGCGGGCTTCCAGGGCACAAGCGATCGGCGCGCCTTGGCGGGGGCGGCGGCCGATCTGATCGAGGCGAGCGCACTCGGCAGCCTGGAGATCCAGGGCCTCAGCGTGAGCGATTCCGACCCGAACGGTCCGGTGCTCCTCGAGATCGGCCGCGCCGCCTACGCGTCTTCGGGAACAGAGGTCGGCACCACCCTGGAGGACCTGTCGCTGTCGCGGGGCAGCCTGCGTGCCCATATCGGTCGCTTGGCGCTTGCCGGGACCTCTCTGGCTCCGACCGTCGCAGCCCTGCACGACATCGCCGCGGAGCCCGCTGCAGGAAAAGGCTTCTCCGACGTCGAAATGCGGCGGCTCGCACCGAAGCTCGGCAACTTCACTTTGAGCAACTTGACCGTCGAGCTTCCGCCCGAGGCGGAGCCGGAAAGGTCACCCCTTCGGGACGGACGAGTCCAGGCTCAGCGCAGCGTGCCCGACACGGGCCGGCCGATCGGCGGCAGGCCCGCGGCGGACGCCAAGGGGGCGGAGCCGAAGGCCGCGGATCCCCTCGCGGTCACGGTGTCGCCGCGCCCGACGCGGCGGATCGCTCTGCGTGAGGCCGCGCTCGCTTTCGGCCCTCCCAGCGACGGCCTGCCGAACACGAGCCGCCTCAGCCTCTCCGGCCTGAGCCTGCCGGCCGATCTGCTGGCCGGCGCGCCGATCCTCGGTATGCTGCCGGTCTACGGCTACCGCGATCTCGATCTTGATGTGCTGGCCGACGCGACCCTCGACGAGAAGGCACGCGACCTCGCGCTCCGCGAGATCACGGTTTCCGGGCGCGATATCGGCACGGTCCGACTGGCCGGAACCCTCGGCGGCATAGGGCCCGAGCTGTTCTCCGGCACCTTGCCGGCGGCGACCATGCTGATGTTCTCAGGCAGCGCCAAGACCCTCGACCTGACAGTGGAGAATGCCGGATTGTTCGAGCGATTCCTCGCCGCGCAATCGAAGGATCTCAGCCTGAAGCCCGACGAGCTGCGCAAGGAATACGTCACCGCTAGTCTGCTGGGCGTTCCGATCATCCTCGGCAACAGCGCGGCCGCCAAGGGCATCGGCGCCGCGATGGGTCAGTTCGTGATGAAGCCCGGCAAGCTGGTGCTGCACGCCAAGGCGAAGGAGCCCGCCGGTATCGGCTTCATTGATCTCGGCGCGGCGCGCTCGCCGGCCGCGGTGCTCGACCGGCTGGATGTCGAGGCCAAGGCTAACTGAGGGCGGGGCGGCCATCGGGTCGTCACCCGTGCGGAGAGGCCCGCGATGATCGCGGTCCGCCTCTCGAAGATCGTGCTCGTCGCCGCCGTGGCGCTGACTTGCACGCTGGTGGTATTCGGCAATGTCGTCGATCCGTCGGTCAATCTCAGCTTCGTGCAGCATGTCCTTTCGATGGACACTGTCCTGCCCGGCTCCGGGGTCGCCGACCGGTCGATCACGAACCCGACCCTGCAGCGCGCGGCCTTCGGCCTGATTGTCGCCGGCGAGGCGCTGACCGCCCTTCTCCTCTGGCTCGGCGCACTGCTGATGCTGATACGCCTCAGATCGACGGCGGACATCTTCGGCCGGGCCAGATCCTGGGCGATCGCCGGCCTGAGTATCGGCTTCCTCGTCTGGCAGGCTGGCTTCCTCGGCATCGGCGGCGAGTGGTTCGGCATGTGGATGTCGAAGGAGTGGAACGGGCAAGAGTCCGCGTTCCGTTTCGCCATGACGGTGCTCGGCGTGCTGATCTACGTCTCGCTGCCCGAGGGACCGGCGCCGGTGGGCCCGCCTACAGGGCGATGATTTCCGGATGCCGGGCGGCGAGATTCGCGCGTGTTGCCTCGGCCCAGGCCCGATCGCGCGCCTTGCGGGGACGCTCAAGCGGCACGTCCGCGATCAGGCTCGCGGGACGTCGCGACACGAGCAGCAGCCGGTCCGCGATCCCGATCGCCTCAGCGACGTTGTGGGTCACCATGAGGACGCTCATGCCGGCAGCGTCCACGGTGTCGACCACGAGGCCGCGCAGCTCGGCAGCGGCGGCATCATCGAGAGAGACGAATGGCTCGTCGAGTACGAGGACCCGCGGATTGTCGGCGAGCGCGCGGGCGAGCGCCACCCGCCGCTGCATGCCTAGCGAGAGCGCCTTTGGATAGCTGGCGCGCCAGGGCATGAGGCCGAGGCGGCCGAACAGGGCGTCGAGGTCGCGCCCGCGCCGCGCCCGCGGCAGCCCGAGGCGGACGTTGTGCTCGACGCTACGCCAGGGCAGCAGCCGAGGCTCCTGGAACACGATACCGGCCCGCTCCGCGCCGGAGACACGGCCCTCGAAGGCGGTGTCCAGGCCGAGAAGGATCCGCAAGGTCGTGGTCTTCCCGGCACCGGAAGGGCCGATCAGGCAGACGATCTCCCCCGCGCCGACCTCAAAGGCGAGGTTGCGGACTGCCTCGACCGGCTCGGCGCCGCGCGGGCGGTACCATTTCGACTCGATCGTGACTTGGAGAACGGGTTCAGCGCCAGCGGCGGACATAGGCTTCGAGGCGCTGCAGGAGGAGGACATCGATGCCGATCATCACGGCCATGAAGACGAGGCTGTAGCCGATGATCGCGGCCACGTCGGTGCTCTGGACGAAATAGTAGTTGATCGCGAAGCCGACGCCGTCGGGCCGGCCGAGCAGCTCCACCACCAGCACGATCTTCCAGGCGAGCGAGAGGCCCGAGCGAGCGGCGGTGACCATGTAGGGCTGGAGCTGCGGGATCAGGACGTCGCGGGTCCAGGTACGCCGGTCGAACCGATAGGCGCGGGCCATCTCGTCGAGGCCGGGATCGAGGTTGCGCGCGCCCTCCCGTACAATCACCGCGACGTTCGGCAGCTTGTTCAGCACCACCGCGAGGATCGCCGCGGTCTCCGTCAGCCCGACCCAGACATAGGCCAGCACCGTGATCACGAGCGCCGGCGTGTTGAGCAGCACGAGGAGCGGCGTATCGAGGGTGAGGTCGGCGGCCTTCGAGCGCCCGAGCGCAACGCCCAACGCGATCCCAAGGACCATCGCCACGGCGAACGAGATCGCGACCCGCAGCAGCGTCACCCCGACATTGTGGGCGAGGTCCCCCCGCTCGGCCTCCTGCGCGATGAAGCGCAGCACCGCCATCGGGGCGGGCAGCAGGCGCGAGCCGGCTTCCAGCGCCGCAGCCTGCCACGCGGCGACGAGGACGGCCAGCGACGCGATGCGTGTCAGCGCGCCCATGCGGTCCCGGCGTTCGGGATCACCGTCACGGAAGCCCGGCAGGCGGGCATCTCAACCATTGCGGCCGCTGTCGTAGTAGAGGTCGGGCGGGAGCCCGTTGCCGTTGCCCACGAGACGCGACCCGCCGAGCCGCGCCATCACCCCGTAGAGCTTCTCTGCATCGGCGCGCTCCTCCGCTACCGGCCGGCGCGGGATGCCGGACAGGAAATCGCGCTTGAGGGCCTCGAAGGTCGCGTCGTTCTCCGCCGCCATCAGCGGACGCACGATCTCCCAGGTGCTGGGATCTGAGGCGAGCATGTCCTTGGCGGCGCGCGAGGCTCGGGCGAAGCCGGCCACGGCGGCGGGCTTCTCCTTCACAATGGCATCCTGGAACAGGTAGCCGATCAGCGCCACGTCACCGGTGATGCCGAGCGCGTGCATGATGTCCTCGGCGCCAACGAGCCGGCGGAAGCCCTTTGCCTCCAGGCGGGCGCAGTAGGTCCAATAGGTCAGCGCCGCGTCGAGGGCGCCCTGCTCCAGCTTCAGCGTGATGAGCGGCGGCGCGCCGTAGGCGATCTCGGTGGCCCGCTCCAGATCGATGCCGGCGGCATCCTTGGCCTGCGCCTTGAGAAGCAGCCAGTTCTTGTCGAGGGCGCCGCCGGCCACGCCCAGGCGCTTGCCGTCGAGGTCCTTCAGGCTCCTGATCGAACTCTCGCCCGGCACCATCACGGCGCCTTCCGAGGTGGAATAGGGCATAAAGCGCACCGCCTGCCCGTCATTGCCGAGCCGCGCCGCCCAGAGCAGGTCGCCGATAATCGTGTCCACCTGCCCGCCGATGAAGCTGATCCGAGCCGCGTCGTTTCCGGCGAGCTTCACGGCGTCGAGCTGGAAACCGTTAGCGGTGTCGAGGCCCCGAGCCTTGATCACCGCCGCCTCCCAGGTCGAGGTCCCGAAGGGCAGGCTTCCGAGGCGGATCACCGGCACGTCTGCCCGCGCTGCGCGCAGGCCGAGGCCGCCGAGCAGGCTCCCGGCGAGCATCGCGCGCCGTGACAGCATCACGCCTTCTCCCATCGTATAGCGCGGACTTCCGAGGCGACAGACTGCGGTGCAGACTTGTTCCGACGCCATTGGAAAAAGGTCATAGGGCCCGCTTGAGCCTGCGTCCACCGGCCGTGACCTGCTTGCGCACGGCCGGCAGCAGCGTCACCCTCGCCTTTTGACAGCTTCACGAGAGGGAGGAAGTCGATGAGCGAGAGACGCGAGGGTGCCCTGGACCAAGCGACCGTGGAGGCACGGCTCAAGGCCGAGCTTCCCACGTGGCGGCTGGAGGATGGCTGGATCCGCCGCACCTACAAGACGGCGGGCTGGAAGAGCACGCTCATGGTGATCAACACGGTGGGCCACCTCGCCGAGGCGGCCTGGCACCATCCCGACATCACGGCCTCCTATGCCTGGGTCGAGGTGCGGCTGATGAACCACGCCGCCAAGGGCATCACCGACAAGGACTTCGCCCTGGCCAAGAAGATCGAGGAGGTCGTGTCGTGGCAGCCCGGCCTGGAGGGCCACGGGCTCGAAGGCACGCCCACCGATCCGCGCTTCGCCTACATCAAGTACGACAAGTAGCGGCGCGGGCCGTCACTGCGGCTCCTTCACCCTGCGGCACTCGGTCTTCAGGTAGGCGGACTTGCCGATCTCGTCGCGGCGCTCCGTGCGGGCGATGATCTCCTGCCAGCCTGTGGCGCAACCAAGTTCATTGGCGACCCGGACCTTGCGCACCTCCAGCGCGCGTTCGTCCGTGCAGGCGTCCTGCGCGAGACCGTTGGCGCAGACCAGGACGACGGCGATGAAGGCGTTCATGCAGGTGAGGCTCCTCGTATCCGCCCCACCCTACGCGCCGGAGGCATTCAAGGTTTCCGGTTCGGAAGGCTGCCACGGTCCTGGATCCTCACGGTCGGCCCGCCCCGAGGGGGCGAACAGGCGGGCCGACCGCTTCTCGCAGCACCGGCCGGCACTGCGATCTCTCTTACCTGCGGTCAGGCGATCCATGTCGCCGCGCCCCGGGTCTCCGGCCGGATGCGGTAGCAGCCGACGTAGAGGGCAGGCAGGAACAGGAGCGTCAGGAACGTCGCCGCCAGGATGCCGCCGATCATCGCGTAGGCCATCGGCCCCCAGAAGACCTCGCGGGCGATCGGGATCAGGCCCAGGCTCGCCGCCGCGGCGGTCAGCAGGATCGGCCGCATGCGGTGATGGGTCGCTTCGAACACGGCGTCCCACGGGGCCATGCCCTCGTCCCGGAACTCCTCGATCTGGCTCACCAGGATCACGGCGTTGCGGATGATGATGCCGATCAGCGCCAGCACCCCCAGGATCGCGACGAAGCCCATCGGCTTGTCGAACAGCAGCAGCGCCGGCACCACGCCGATCAGCCCCAGGGGCGCGACCGTGAAGACGAGCAGCATCCGCCCGAAGCTCTGGAGCTGCATCATCAGGAGCAGCGCCATGGCGAGCAGCATGACGGGCACCACGGCCGCGATCGGGCCCTGACCCTTGGCGGATTCCTCGACGGCGCCCCCGGTCTGGAGCGTGTAGCCCTCGGGCAGCCTGTTCACGAAGGCGTCGATGCCGGGCTGGAGGGCGGCCACGATGGTGGCGGGCTGCGTCGAATCGTGGATCGTGGCGCGCACCGTCACGGTGGGCAGCCGGTCGCGGCGCCAGACGATCGGCTGCTCGAGGTCGTAGCCGATCCGCGCGAAAGCGAGCAGCGGCACGACCGAACCGTTCGCGAGCCCGACCTGCAGGGATTGCAGGGTGTCCAGCGACGACCGTTCGGCCGCCCGGGCCCGACCGACGACATTCACGAGGTAGATCGAATCGCGCACCTGCGTGATCGCCTGCCCGCCCTCGATTCCGTTGAGGATGCCGGCGACGTCCTGGCTGGTTACGCCGAGCTGGCGCGCCTTGTCCTGGAGGATCTCCACGCGCAGGACCTTGCCGGGCTCGTTCCAGTCGAAGGTCGGCACGTCGAGGCGCGCATCGGCGGCGACGACATTGGCGAGGTCGAGGGCGAGGTGACGAACCTTCTCCATGTCGGGACCGCTGAGGCGGTACTGGACCGGTCGGCCCACGGGTGGGCCGAGGCTCAGCGGCTGCACCAGCACGTCGGTGCCGACGAAATCGCGCAGCGCGATCTCCTGGAGCCGCGCCATCACCCGGTCGCGCACCTCCAGGGATTTCGTGACGATCACGATCTGCCCGTAGAAGGCATTGGCGAGCTGCTGGTCGAGGGGCAGGTAGAAGCGTACCGCCCCCTGGCCGACATAGGACGACCAGCTCGAGACATCCGGATCATCCTTCAGCTTCGCCTCGAACCGGTCCATCTGGGCCTTGGTCTCGGCGATGGTGGCGTTCTGCGGCAGCGTCAGGTCGACCAGAACTTCGGAGCGGTCCGAGGACGGGAAGAATTGCTGCTGGACGTGGCCCATGCCGATGATTGCGGTGGCCATCAGCGCCAGACAGACGAGCACCGTCGTCCAGCGCCAGCGCATGGCGATCCGGAGCGCCGCCAGGAACAGGCGGGTGAAGATCCCCCGCTTCTCCGTGTGATGCTTCATGGTCTTGGGCAGCAGCGTCACGCCGATCAGCGGCGCGAACAGCACGGCCACGACCCAGGAGACCAGGAGTGCGGCGGCGATCACCACGAACAGCGAGTAGGTGTACTCGCCGGCGCCCGAGCCGTTGAAGCCGATCGGTAGGAAGCCCGCCACCGTCACGAGCGTTCCGGTGAGCATCGGGAACGCCGTGGAGGTGTAGGCGAAGGTGGCCGCCTTCCGGAGCGTGTCGCCGCGTTCCAAACGGGCGACCATCATCTCGACGGTGATCATGGCGTCGTCGACCAGCAGGCCGAGGGCGATGATCAGGGCGCCGAGCGAGATGCGCTGCAGCGTCACGTCCATCATCTGCATGATCACGAACACGATCGCCAGCACGAGCGGGATCGACACGGAGACCACCAGCCCGGCCCGGACGCCGAGGCTGACGAAACTCACGGCCAGCACGATGATCACGGCCTCGACCAGGGCCTCGGTGAAGCCGCCAACAGCGTGCTCCACCTGCTTGGGCTGATCCGACACGAGGTGGACGCCGACGCCGACCGGCAGCGTCGCCTCGATCTTCCGCATCCGCTCCTTCAGGGCCTCACCGAAATGGAGCAGGTTCGCGCCCGGGCGCATGGCGATGGCGAGGCCGATCGCCGGCTTGCCGTCGACCCGGAACAGCGGTGAGGGCGGATCTTCGTAGCCGCGGCTGATCTCGGCGATGTCGGCGAGGCGGAAGAAGCGATCGTTCACCCGCAGGTTGAAGTCTTGGAGCGCGGCTTCCGACGCGAACGAACCGCTGACCCGGAGCGAGACGCGCTCGGGTCCGGCCTGGACCACGCCGGACGCCGAGACCGCGTTCTGCGCCTGCAGCGCCTTGATCAGAGCCTGGAAGTCGATGCCGTAGCCCGCGAGCTTGCGGGTCGAGAAATCGAGGTAGATCGTCTCCGCCTGCGTGCCGATGAGCTGCGTCTTGCCGATGTCGGGCACACGGAGGATCTCGGTGCGGATCCCTTCGACGTAGTCGCGCAGCTGCCGATAGGTCAGACCGTCCGCCGTGAAGGCGTAGATGTTGCCGTAGACGTCGCCGAACTCGTCGTTGAAGAACGGCCCCTGCACACCGTCCGGAAACTGCCCCTTGATGTCGCCGAGGCGCTTGCGGACCTGATAGAAGGCCGGCTGCACCTCAGACTTCTTCAGCGTGTCGCGGAACTGGACGAAGACCGTGGAGGAACCTGGCGTGGTGTAGCTGCGGACGTAATCCAGCCCGTTGAGCTGCTGCAGCTCCTTCTCGACCCGGTCGGTGACTTGGTCGAGCGTGTCCTTGATGGTCGCGCCCGGCCACGTCGTCTGGACGACCATGGTCTTGATCGTGAAGGGCGGGTCCTCCTCGCGGCCGAGACGGGTGTAGGCCATCACGCCCGCCACGAGCGAGACGAGCATCAGGAACCAGACGAACGAGCGGTGCCCGAGCGCCCAGTCGGAAAGGTTGAAGTCCTTCACGCGAAAACCTCGTGCGGCCGGCTCAGACGGCTCCGTCGGTCAGGCGCACGGCCTGACCCTCTTTGAGAGCGTGGACCCCGGCGACGACGACCCGGTCCCCCGGCTGCAACCCGTCGGTGATCGTGATGCGCCCAGCCTCTGCCCTGTCCGGGTTCGCCGCCACGACCACGTCACGGCGCGTCACCGTTTTGCCGTCGGCGGAGACGACCCAGATCGCGTGACGGTCGCCCTCCTCCAGAAGTGCCGATGGCGGCAGCAGAAAGTGCCGCGGGACCTTGCTGGACAGTGCCACGTTGATGGTGGCGCCCAGCCGGAAAGCCGGCCCGGGATCCTCAAGGGTGATACGAATGCGCTTGGAGCGTGTTCCCGCCTCGGCGAGCGGCGCGACCTCGCGCACGCGCCCGCGCGCTGTCAGCTCCGGCGCGCTCTGCAGCGCGACGGTGAAGACGCAGTCCGCCGGCAGCGCGCCCACATAGGCTTCGGGAACGTCGACCACGGCCTCACGGACGTCCGGCCTTGCCACGGTCACGACCCCCTGGCCGGCACTGAGAACCTGCCCGACCTCGGCCAGGCGCTGGGTCACGACGCCGTCGAACTCCGCTTTCAGTTCGGTGTAGCGCATCTGGTCGCGGGCCTTCTGGAGGCTCGCCTGGGCTTGGTCGACCCGCGCCCGCGCCGTCTCGCGCCTTGCCACGGCCTGATCCAGGGTGGCCTGCGCGACGGCGTTGCCCGTCATCAGGCGGCGGGTCCTCGACTCGGCGGACTCGGCGTTCTCGGCCTGGGCGCGGGCGTCTGCGAGGTCTGCCTCGGCGCGGGTCAGGTCGAAGCGCGTGACGATGGTGTCGAGGGCGGCCAGACGCTGGCCCTTCGTGACGATGTCGCCGACCGTGACGTCCCGCGCCACCATCCGGCCGGGGATCTGGAAGCCGAGCTGCGCCTGATAGCGCGGCTCGATCGTGCCCGCGAAGGGACCGAACCTGATGGTATCAGTCGGTTCGGCGACCTGCGTCAGCACTGGGCGCACCGGCTCGGCCGCGGCGGAGGGATCGGACGCCCCATCGCCGTGGCCGTTGCAGCCGCCCAGCCCGCTCGCGAGGAGGATCAGGGAGAGGAACGCGCGCGATCTCATGGCTGCCCACCGATCTCGGCGGCCGCTACCTTCTGCCCCGGCCGCAGGAACTGGATCCCGGCGACGACCACGCGCTCGCCCGGCGCGACGCCATTTTTGAGGGCGATGATGTCTGGCCCGAACCGGTCGATCTCGACGGCTCGGACCGACACGGTCCGTTGCGCCGGATCGTAGACCCACACGGAGGGGCGGCCGTCGTAGCGATAGAGAGCGGACCAGGGCAGGATCACCGCCTCGTGCGGGGCGAAGTGTCCTCGTCCGACGACAACCGCTCCGAGCCCCATGGCAGGTGGCGTCGCGGGAAGACCGATTTTGACCCGAACCGTGCCGCTCGCGGAATCGACTGTGGGCGAGATCTCGCGCACGGTCCCGGTCGTCGTGATGGATGGGTCGGCCTGCAGCGCAACCGTGACTGTGTCGCTCGCCGGCGGCTGCGCCGTGAGCGACTCGTAGACGTTGAACACCGCGTCGCGCGGGCCGTCCTGTGCGAGGACGAGCACGGTCTGGCCGGATTGCACGACCTGACCGACCTCGAAGCTGCGGCTCGTCACGATTCCGGGGACACCGGCCCGGAGCTCCGTGTAGGAGAATTGCTCCTTCGCGGTGCCGAGGGCGGCCCTGGCCGAGTCGACGGCGGCCTGCGTGGTCCGCAGCTCCTGCTCGGCGTTGTCGAAAGTCGAGCGCGTGGTGAAGCCGCCGGCCAAGAGCTGCTTCTGCCGCTCGAACGACATCTTGGCCTGGGTGAGAAGCGCTTCGGCCGAATTCAACGCCGCTTTGGCGTTGTCGAGGTTCGCCTGCTGGGTCAGAGGCTCAAGGACGGCGAGGACTTGGTCGGCCTCCACATGGTCTCCGACCTCGACCCGACGCTCGGCGACTTTGCCGTTCGTGCGAAATGAGACGTTGACCTGCGCCTGAGCCTGGATATCGCCGGTCAGCACCACTTCGGAGGACAGGGGTGTGCGACGAGCCTCGATCACCCTGACCCGGGCGAGCGACGGATCGGACACGGCCGCCGATTCTGCATGAGCGCACCCGATCGCGCCGAGCGCGGTTATCGCAAGGAGGAGAGGTGCGTGACGGTGAGCGGTCCTGCGGATCATGCGGTCGATCACCTCGGCCGGGTTCGAACGAACGGCGTGACGCGTCCCTACCCGATCCCTTACATACCGTCCAGTCGGTTTTTAATTTAGGTGAGTGATGCGAGCGAAGCGTAAGCGGCTGGCAGAACGGCCCGAGATCATCCTCGAAGCCGCCGATGCCGTCCTCCGGAAAGGCGGCGCGCGGGCGCTGACCATCGATGCCGTCGCCTCAGAGGCCGGGCTCAGCAAGGGCGGCGTGCTGCACCACTACGCTTCGAAGGATGCGCTGATCCTCGCGCTCGTCGCCCGCAAGCTCACCGTGCTTCGCGAGGAGATCGCCGCCTGCGAAGCCGAGATACCGCCCGGCCCGTCACAGCTTCCGCGGGCGATGGTGGCGCATGTCCGCGGACATTATTGCGACGATGACGAATCGTCGCGCGCGCTTCTGCTGGCCTCCATCGAGTATCCGGAAGCCTTGAAGGATTATCGAGCTTTCGTGGCGGACCAGCTGGGTCGCCTGGGCCAGATCAAGGGCGCCTGCCCCGGCGATGGCGCCGTGCTGTTCTTCGCGATCCTCGGCCTGTTCATGGGTCGGACGCTGGGCTTCCACCAGCTCGGGGACGACGAGCTTCAGCCGATGCTCGACGCGCTCGATCGCATCGCCCGGCGATCGGAACCCTAAGCGCGGCGGCTCAGGCCTGGAACGACAGCACCGCGCGGGTGCCCGGGCAGCCTGGGACATAGGAGAGCGCCGAACGCAGGTTCGTCGCCATGGCGCGCACGATCCGGGATCCGAGGCCCGTGCCGCGAATCTCGCCCTCCCCGGTCCAGCCGATCCCGTCATCCTCCACGGCGAGCAGCACGTTGTCGGAGCCCTCTCGGTCCACCGCGACCCGGATCTCGCCCGACGTGCCCGCAGGGTAAGCGTATTTATAGGCGTTGGTCACAAGCTCGGTGACGACGACACCCACGGAAACCGCCTTGTCGGTCGACAGCCGCACCGGCGCGGCCCGCAGCCGGATCGCGTGGTCCCGCCCGCTCGCCCGCATAGCCGCCTGCAATTCCTCGACGAGGCTCTCGAGATAGGCGTCCAGCTCGACGGACTCGACATCGTCCGAGGTGTAGAGGCGCCGATGGATGCCGGCGATGGCCGAGATCCGCGCCTGCATCTCGTCGAGCGCCGCCTTGGCGGCGGGGTCCGTCACGGCATTGCGCTGCATGTGCGCCAGGGCCGCCACGAGGGCCAGCGAGTTGGCGACGCGGTGGTTGACCTCGCGCAGCAGCAACTCGGCCCGGTCGCGGGCCTCGCGCATTTCGGCTTCCGCCCGCTCCTTGGCCCGCCGCAGCGCCTCCTGCCGGAGTGCGGTCGCGACAGCCTCGCCGAGGAGTTCCCGGAATTGCCCCTGGATATCCTTCCAGACATAGTCGACCGCGCCGGCCTTCAGCGCGGCCACAGCAACGCGGCTGTCCTCGGAGCCGGTCACGTAGATGACCGGCGGCGCGTGCGGCAGGGCGCGGATCGCCGGCAGCAGATCCAGGCCCGTCTGGCCGGGCATGTGATGGTCGAGGGCGACAGCGTCGATCCCGCCCTGGCCCAAACGCGCGAGCCCCTCCGCGCCGCTCGCGCAGAGTTCCACCGTATAGCCGCGCGCCTCCAGCGAGCGCCGAACCAAGCGGCCGAGACCGGGATCGTCGTCGATGTAGAGGATACGCCCCGCCGCGGCGGTGCCATCCGCGCTGGCGCGCTCCGCCGTCATGGATTCTGGGGAACCTCCATGACGGAGAAGAACAGCCCGAGTTGGCGGATCGCGTTGGCGAAGCCGTCGTAGTTCACCGGCTTGGTGATGTAGACGTTGGCGCCGAGATCATAGCAGCGCTGGATCTCGCGGCTGTCGTCCGTCGTTGTGAGCACCACCACGGGGGACCGCCGCGTGTGCGGGTTTGCCTTCACCTTCTCGAGGATGTCCAGCCCGGTCATATCCGGCAGGTTGAGGTCGAGAAGGATCAGCAGGTGGCGCCGGGCACTGGCTTCTCCGGAGCCGTCCGGACCAAGGAGGTAGGCCAGCGCCGACGTGCCGTCCCGGAACGGGACGATCTCGTTGTTGACGCCGGCGCGTCGGATATTGCGCTCGATCAGTCGCGCATGCCCCTCGTCATCCTCGATCATCACGATGCTGACTGGGTGCACGGCTCGCTCCACGCTCATTCGGCGGCGAGGGGCGCCGGCTCAGGGTAGTCCCGAACCGCTGTAACCGCCCCGCGCGGCAAGGTCACGGTGAACGTCGTCCCCTCCCCGAGTTTCGAGGTGACCTCGATCCGACCACCGAACGAGCGGACCAGGGCTTTGACATGGGCGAGACCGATCCCTTCGCCCGGCCGATCCTGAACGCCCGACCGTCGGAAGAGTTCGAAGACGCGCGCATGGTCGCGGGCGACGATGCCGCGCCCGTTGTCGGTTACGGAGAAACAGACCCCGCCGGCACCGGCCGGGCGGGCGGTCACGGTGATGCGGCCCGGCCGGGTCGGATCGAGGTATTTGACTGCGTTGTCGAGAAGATTTCCGAAGATCTGCTCGACGGCCAGCCGGTCGGCGACGATCGACGGCAGGTCCGGCGCGATCGTCACCGTCGCACCGGCGGCTTCCGCCTGGTGCCTCTGGGCGTCCGCCACGTCGCTTAGCAGGGCCGTCATGTCGAGGGCCTCCGGCGTGAATTGCCGTCTCCCCTCGCGCGACAACTTCAGGATGGCGGCGATCAGCCCTTCCATCCGGTTGACCGCGGCTTTGATGAACCCGAGCGCCTCGCCGAGATCCGCGTCGATCCGCCCGGCCTGCGGGTTCCCCGCCAGAGCGGCGCGTACCTCCTCCCGGATCGCCTCCAGCTCACTGGTGAAGCCCATCACGTTCACGAGGGGAGCGCGCAGATCGTGGCTGACGATGTAGGCGTAGCGCTGGATCTCCTCGTTCGACTCCCGCAGATCGGCCTCGGCCTCCCGCTGCTCGGTGATGTCGGTGTGGACGCCGACCCACTCGCGGATCTCGCCGCGCGCGTCGAGCACCGGGACGGCGCGGATGGCATAGTGCCGCCAAGTCCCGTCGCGCGACCGGACCCGGTGCTCATGCACGTAGGTCCGCCGTTCTCTGACCGTCTCGTTCCACGACTCCACCGAGGCCTGCATGTCGTCAGGATGCACCGCGTCGGCCCAGCCGTAGCCTTGATACTGCTCCAAGGTCTGCCCGGTGATCGCGCTCCATCCTGGCTGCGCGCCGACCATCCGTCCGGCGGCATCGTTGGTCCAGAGAACGCCGCGCACGGCCTGAACCGCGGCGCGGAACCGCGCCTCGCTGGCCTGAAGCTCCCGCTGGACGCGCTGCTGGTCCAGCGACGAGGCGAGCATCGCCAGGAACAGAATCAGGAAGGTGGTGGCGCCCACGTAGAGCGCGAGGTTCTGCTGCCCCTGCGCCACCATGCTCGCATGGGCGGCGTGGGCGCCGGCATGCTCGGCCGTGACTG
Source organism: Methylobacterium sp. CM6257 (assembly GCF_054611515.1). Classification (NCBI taxonomy): domain Bacteria; kingdom Pseudomonadati; phylum Pseudomonadota; class Alphaproteobacteria; order Hyphomicrobiales; family Methylobacteriaceae; genus Methylobacterium; species Methylobacterium sp. CM6257. The sequence goes on along the minus strand of NZ_CM137735.1, from coordinate 1,254,517 downwards.
TCGCGGCCGCCATGCCCGTATAATGCATCCCGGCCACCGCGACGCCCATCACGCAGGCGGCCAGCAATTTCTGCCAGACGCCGTTCTGGCGGAAGGCGAGCCACAGGGCCGCGGTCGCCGCTGCGACCGCGATGGCCACCGATACGGCGACGATGGGCAGGCTGTAGGCGAGAGTGCCGGGCATCCGCAGGGCCGCCATGCCGGTGTAGTGCATACCGGCGACGCCGAAGCCCATCAGCGGGCCAGCCAACAGGATGCCGGCGGGGCCCTCGCCCCGGTACGCCACCCATATGAACGCCGCTCCCGTCACCGCGACAGCGATCAGCAGAGACAGCAACGTCAGGCCGAAGTGATAGGCGGCGGGCATGCCCATCTCGAAGGCGAGCATGCCAACGAAGTGCATCGACCAGATGCCTCCACCCATGGCCAGGGCCGCCCCGGCGATCCAGGGCCAGCGCGGCCCGGGCACGGGCCCGCGGATACGGGCGCCGAGATCCAGCGCCGTGTAGGACGCCAGCACCGCGATGCCGATCGACAGGGCGACGAGCGCCGGGTTGTAGCCGGTATGGACCATGGACGCGTATCGGGCGCGAAAAGCGCAATCCGTGGTGTAACCTGTGCCGAACGGCAGCGCTATCGGGATCACCAAGCGGTGCTAAGCCATTCGATTACCGATACGCTGCCCGGGCGCTTGCCCGCGATGTCATGCGCCGGATGTAGATTCGGCCCGCGCGTCGGCGGCCGCATCTATCCAGCGGCACCCGGATGCCGCATCGCTTCGTTCGAGGACCCGCGACATGATCTCTCGCGCCTGCAACAAGCTTGACGAGCGATCTCCGCTCCTCCGACGAGCGGCGCTCAAGATCTGTGCTGGGCAACGGGCCGGCGCCGGTCCATAAAGATGAAGGTCACCTGTCCTTCTGATCGAGAAAACGACGATGCGGCCTCGCGGGATCGACGTTGCCGTCGCCGAGGCGCGATGACATCACGGAGAAAAGCTCGAATCTGTCACGCTCTCACGGTCTCTCCGTCCGACCGGGCGCGTTGTAGGCTTGGTCGATTGCTCATCGCGAATGCAGGTTCATGAACGAACACGCCGCGGCACGACTCCCTGGCGACCTGCGCACCTCCCTCGCGCGCGCTCTGTATGATTGTGAGCGCAGCGATGGTGCCGGCCAGCCAGCCTGGGACTGCGACGCTCTCGACGCCAGCCACCCGGGTCTGCGGGAGCGCTATCTTCAGCGTGCCGACACCCTCATGGCCGGTCCCCTGTCCGGGATCCTGGCAGACGTGGCGGAAAGGTCAGCGGGCGAGGAGGAGTTGCGGGTGCTGCGCCGGCAGCGGATGGCTCCCGAACGGGAGCGCGAGTTGTTGGAAGCCAACAATCGCATGCACGCCAGGGCCGCGGCGGCCGAGGCGGCCCGGGATGCCGCGGAGGAGGCTCTCGCCATCGTCCGGCGCGAGCGGGACGTGGCACGGGAGGCGGAAGCGTTTTGGCAGCAATTCGCGTTCGACGCCGACGACCTCGCCACGAGGCGGCTGATCGAGCTGACGGATGCTCGGGCTGCCGCCGAGCGGGAAGCGATCCGGGAGCGGTGCCGCCGGGAACGCGCCGAGAGCGCGCTGCGTCTGTTCGCGGATCGCGCCGAGGTGATGCCCAAGGAGGGTTGGGCCTCGGACCTGACGAAGGCCAATCGCGACATACCGCTCTGGTGGTTCCACGCGGCCCGCGTCGCACTGGAGTCGCCCGAGCCGTCAGAAGGCTCGCAGGAGCAGGACGCCTGACGGGCTTCAGGCGGCCGCAGGATGCGTGGCCGTCGTAGGCGGCTCGCGGAACAGGGCCGTGCAGCCGGAGCCGCGATGCATGCTCAGGATCGAGGCGCGGTCGATCTCCGGATGCATCTTGAGCACCTTCTGCACGCAGCCGAGAACACGCTCGTATTGTGCGGCGTCGAAGTTAGGCTCCAGCGGACTCACGGCAATGTAGGTCTCGACCACGAGCACACGTTCCGCCTTCTCGCGGCCGACATCGACGGCGATCCAAGACGATTTGATCAGGCTGGTGCTGGCGAGCATGGGCGTTCCTCGTTCAGCGGTGAACCATTCGACCCGCCGCGCCGGCGAGCAATTTTGTCGAAATCATGGACCGCCAAGGCGCGATTGCCAAGGGCCGATGCCCCCTGCCGCTCGCTTCGGTCTACAGCCGTGTTGAGTGCTCCGGATTGTCAGCCTAGGCTCGACCGACAACGCGCGGGCGCCGTACCCACAATAGGCTCTCGCCTCGAACAGATGGCATGTGGTATACAAATCGTCGGACTCGTCACCGCGGGTCCAAGTGACGGTTGCGCGATTCGACGAAACCGCACGGTGGGAGGGAGCGCAGACATGATTCGATCGACGATGGAAGGCGCCGGCCTTGGCGGTGCAGCCCGCGTTCACTTCGCTCCCGCAGGCACCGCACCGATCACCGAAGCGGCCTGAGCCGCATCCGTTGCAATCCGAAGACCGACTCCAGCTCCGAGACCGATCATGACCAAGGCCCTTGAAGGCGTTCGCATCCTGGACTTCACCCACGTCCAATCTGGTCCGACCTGCACGCAGCTTCTGGCCTGGTTCGGGGCAGACGTGATCAAGGTCGAGCGGCCGGGCGTGGGCGACGCCACGCGCCAGCAGCTCCAGGACATTCCGGATGTGGACAGCCTGTATTTCACGATGCTGAACCACAACAAGCGCTCGATCACGCTTGATTCGAAGAACCCGAAGGGCAAGGAGGTGCTCTGGCGCCTCATCAAGGAATGCGACGTCCTGGTGGAGAACTTTGCCCCCGGCGCGCTGGCCCGGATGGGGCTCACCTGGGAGAAGATCCACGAGGTCAACCCGCGCATGATCCTGGCGTCGGTCAAGGGCTTCGGGCCTGGCCGTTACGAGGATTGCAAGGTCTACGAGAACGTCGCCCAGTGCGCCGGCGGCTCGGCCTCGACCACCGGTTTCCGGGACGGCATCCCGATGGTCACGGGCGCGCAGATCGGCGATTCCGGCACCGGCCTGCACCTTGCGCTCGGCATCGTCACCGCCCTGTACCATCGCACCCAGAGCGGGCTCGGCCAGAAGGTCGACTGCGCCATGCAGGACGGCGTGCTCAACCTGTGCCGGGTGAAGCTGCGTGACCAGCAGCGGCTGCAGCACGGTCCGCTCAAGGAGTACAGCCAGTTCGGCGAGGGCATCCCGTTCGGCGACGCGACCCCGCGCGCGGGCAACGATTCCGGCGGCGGCCAGCCTGGCCGCATCCTCAAGTGCAAAGGCTGGGAGCACGATCCCAACGCCTACATCTACTTCATCACCCAGGCCGCGGTGTGGGAGCCGATCTGCGACATCATCGGCGAGCCCGGCTGGAAGACGGACCCGAACTACGCGACCCCGAAGGCGCGCCTGCCGCACCTCAACGAGATCTTCACGCGGATCGAGGCGTGGACGATGAAGGTGACGAAGTTCGAGGCGATGGACACCTTGAACAAGTACGACATTCCCTGTGGCCCGATCCTGTCGATGAAGGAGATCGCCGAGGACGAGGCGCTGCGGAAAACCGGCACCATCGTCGAGGTCGACCATCCGACCCGCGGCAAGTACCTGACGGTGGGAAATCCCATCAAGCTCTCGGCGAGCCCCAGCGAGGTGAAGCGGTCTCCGCTGCTCGGCGAGCACACCGACGAGATCCTGCGCGATGTGCTCGGGTACTCGGACGCAGAAGTCGGCGAGATCGCCAATTCCGGCGCTATCGGCGCGGTGCAGAAGTTCGCCGCGGAGTAATCGGTAGTGGGCGTCCCGGGCCAAGTCCCGGGGCACCGTCAATCGGATGCGGGATCCGGCCAGGAACCCCTGATCTGCAACACGCTTGTCCGAGGGCGCGTCCGGCGGCTTCGGAGACATCGTAACTTCTTCGATCGGACGCGCGGGATCCGGCCACGCGGTGCCGGGCTCCGTATCCTGAAGTTCCCCTCCCCCACCCCGCGAGGGGTGCGAGCGACGCCCAGGAGATCGCATGCGCATCGCCTTCATCGGTCAGCAGGATTTCGGCAAGGCCGTCCTGGAGGCGTTCCTGAAGCGAGGCGACGTGGTGGCCGGCGTGTTCTGCGCGCCCGAGAAGCCCGGTGCCAAGCCGGACGTGCTGAAGACCGCGGCCCTCGAGAAAGGCCTGCAGGTCTTTCAGTTCCCGAGCCTGAAGAGTCCGGAGGCGGAGGCGGCGATGCGCGGCCTTGAGGCCGATATCGGCATCATGGCCTACGTGCTGCAGTTCGCTCCGCAGAGCTTCGTCAACATCCCGAAGCACGGCACGATCCAGTATCATCCGAGCTTGCTGCCGCGCTATCGCGGCCCGTCCTCGATCAACTGGCCGATCGCGAAGGGGGATGTTCAGACCGGGCTCACGATCTTCCGTCCGACGGACGGTCTGGATGAGGGGCCGGTGATCCTCCAGAAGACCTGCCCGATCGGCGCGGACGCGACGCTCGGACAGGTCTATTTCGATAACCTGTTCCCGATGGGTGTGGACGCGATGCTCGAGGCCGCCGACCTCGTCGTGGCTGGCCGGCACATTGAGGTCGAGCAGGACGAAGGCGCCGCGAGCTACGAGGGCTGGTTCCGCTCGGCCGAGGCCGAGATCCGTTGGTCCGCCCATGCCGAGCAGATCTACAACCTGATCCGCGCGGCGAACCCGGCTCCCGGCGCGTGGACGATCCTCGACGGCAAGAGGCTCCAGATCTTCGACTCGTGCCTGCACCCGATGCGCCGCCTGGCAGACGTGAAGGGCAAACCCGGCGAGGTGATCGCCGTCGACGACGACGGTTTCAGCGTCTGCGCGCAAGGCGGCCGTATCGAGGTGCGCAAGGTGAAGCCGGAAGGCGGCAAGAAGATCTCGGCCGGCGAATTCGCCCGCGAGACTGGCCTCGCGGTCGGTCAGGTGCTCGGCCGCTGAGAAGGCGCGTCGGCGCCTTCCTGCGCGGGCTTCCGGCAGTTCAGCTTCGACCGGTCGCGTTGAGCCCATAGCCGCGAAATCGCTCGACCGTGGTCCCGATCTCGTGGTCGGACAGGATGGTCGGCGTGCCAACCTGAAGTGCGACCGCGTATTGCTGGCACAGCGTCTCCAGCTCGACCGCGAGCCAGAGCGCCTTCTCCAGGCTTGCGCCGGCCGCGATCATACCATGATTGGCCAAGAGGCAGACGTTGCGCTCCGAGAGCGCAGCGAGGGCCAGTTCCGAGAGCTCCGCGGTGCCGTAAGGCGCGTAGGGCGCGCAGCGCACGTTCGGCCCGCCGAAGGCCGCGAGCATGTAGTGCACGGCCGGGATCTCGCGCCCGCACATCGCGAAGGCGGTGCAGTAGACCGGATGCGCGTGGACGACGGCGCCGACCTCGGGCCGGGCAGCGAGAATGTCCCGGTGGAAGCGCCATTCCGAGGAGGGTTTCAAATCCGGCGGATGGGTGCCGTCGAGGGCCATCGTCACGATGTCGTCCGGGCCCATCCGCTCGGTGGGCACGCCGGAGGGCGTGATCAGAAGACCGTCGCGGAAACGCACCGAGACGTTGCCCGAAGTGCCGCGGTTCAATCCTTGCGCGTCGAGTCCGCGCGCCGCCGCCACGACGCTCTCCCGCGCGATGCGTTCGTCCGTATCCATGCCCGATCTCCGGAAGCTCCGGCTCCGGGTATGCAGAAGCCCGGCGCCGGTAAAGCCGGCGCCGGGCTCTTTTTGTCGTCGCGGTGACGGCTACTGGGCCATAACCGGCTCGAGGCTCGCCTCGGGCTTCTTGGTGTAGGCCGCGCGCATCGGCTTCAGCACGAAGAGCGCCAGCAGGGCGGCCAGGATGTTGAGCGCGGCCGCGGCCAGGAACACCGCGTGCCAGCTCCCGGTCATGGTCGTGAGCACGCTGGTATAGGGCACGATCAGCGCCGCCGTTCCCTTGGCCGTGTAGAGCAGGCCGGCATTGGTGGCCGCATATTTCGACCCGAAGGTGTCACCGCAGGTCGCCGGGAACAGCGAGTAGATCTCACCCCAGGCGAAGAACACCAGACCCGTGAGCAGCACGAAGGCGATCGGGTTCTGGCCCAGCTGGCTCAGCGCGTAGATCCCCAGCCCCTCAATCGCGAAGGACAGGAACATCGTGTTCTCGCGGCCGATATGGTCGGAGACCCAGCCAAAGAACGGCCGCGTCACGCCGTTGAGCACCCGGTCCAGGGTCGCCGCGAAGGTGAGCGCCGGCAGCGTGATGCCGAGCAGCGACACCGGCACGTCGGCGATCTTGAAGTCCTTGGCGATGGGGCCGAGCTGCGCGGTCGCCATCAGGCCGCCGGCGGCCATCATGACGAACATCGCGTACATCACCCAGAAGATCGGGGTGCGGACCATCTCGGAGGGCTTGTAGTCGCGCTTCGACTGGCTGACCCGCGCCACCTCCGGAACCTGACCCTTGACCGGCGCGCGCAGGAAGAGCGCGAGCAGCATCACGATCACGCCCTGCCCGATGCCGAAGTAGAAGAACGCGGCCTCGTAGCCCTGCGACTTGATCATGGCCTGGATCGGCACGACGGTCAGCGCCGAGCCGGCACCGAAGCCCATCGCGGTGATGCCGGCGGCGAGCCCGCGGCGATCCGGGAACCACTTCAGGGAGTTGCCCACGCAGGTGCCGTAGACCGCGCCCGCGCCCGTCCCGCCGATCGCGGCAGCGACGTAGAGCATGGTGAGCGAATCGGCATAGGAATTCATCACCCAGGCGACTGCGCAGAGCAGGCCTCCGAACAGGGTGACGATGCGCGGGCCGTATTTGTCGACGAACCAGCCCTCGATCGGCACCAGCCAAGTCTCGGTGACGACGAACAGCGTGAAGGCGACCTGGATCGCTGCACGGTCCCAGCCGTGACGCTCCTGCATCGGGTTTACGAAGAAGGTCCAGCCGTATTGCATGTTGGCGATCATGCACATGCACACGACGCCGAAGGCCAGCTGTAGCCAGCGGCCCCGACCTATCGGTTTTTGAATCTCGGACATACGCTTCCCTCCTAAGCAGTTTATTGTCGGCGTCTGTTCTCAGACGGTTTTTATGCCCTGATTGAACCCGGCTTGGCAGAACAAAGCGGCCGACGTCCGTCGAAAAATTCTTGACCGGCCGTCAAACAAAGTCTCGGGTCTTTCGGCGCTCGTCGGCCAAGCCAGCGCCGAATATCGAATGGTCGACGGTATGCCAGCAGGATCGTGCTGATATCGCCGAAGACTGTCAATCGAGCCTGCATAAAAATACAGGATTTGCGGATTGGATTAAATCGCAGGGCCGGACGTGCGGCAAATTCACGATCCGGCCAGCCGCGTTTTCGCGGCGCGCGGGTCGACGCGGGCGGGCCAGCGGTCACAGGTCTGTGGGACCCGCACGTGATAGACTAGGAACTGGAAAAGGTTTGGGTTAGTCCGCTTATGAGCGCACGACAGAGAACGCGTGCGAGAAATCATGCCTGTGAGCCGACTGGACGAGGGATGTCGAACTCCGAACCGTTGAGCGTTAAGCCGATCGTCGCCAGCTCCAGTCTCCGGACCTTGGCCTACGAGGCGCTCAAGACTGCCATCACCAACATGGACATCTATGGGCGTCCGGACGAGGTGCGCCTTGATGAGCGGAAGCTGTCGCAGGATCTCGGCGTGAGCCGCACCCCGGTGCGGGAGGCTCTCACCGTCTTGGAGCAGGAGGGATTCGTCCGCTCCGAGGCGCGGCGCGGCGTCTTCGTCATCAAGAAGAACAAGCGAGAAATCGTCGGGATGATCCACGCCTGGACGGCGCTGGAGAGCATGGCGGCCCGCCTCGCCTGTACCCGAGCTACCGACGCGCAACTCCGCTCGCTGCGAGAATCGTTCCCGGAGTTCTACGAGGGGCAACCGTCCGAGCATATCGACGAGTATTCGGATGCGAACATCCGTTTCCACCAGCGGATCATCGCCCTCGGGCATTGCGAGCCGATCGCCGAGCTGACGAGCAATCTTCTGATGCACGTCCGCGGGATCCGCAGCACGGCCCTGCGCCAAGGCGATCGGGCAGAGAACTCGATCCGCGAACACGTGGCTATCATTGCAGCCCTGGAGGCCAGGGATGCAGACCTCGCCGAACGTCTCGTGCGCCAGCATGGCCTCGGCTTGGCAGAACACGTCGACACCTACGGCGACTACCTGGACTGATCCGCCCCCAGCGGAAGCGGTCGCGGGCTCCGCTCTAAAGGGGAAAGGGGCGTGACTTCTCCGGACTGTTTTTGCCCTCCGCCCGAACGCGAGCGGGAGCGCGTCCTGCCGGACGAGCTCTCCGATGGCACGTTATCCCGCGGCGCGGGACGTTTCTTCTATCGGACACGGATGCGAGCCCCTTGGCCGTGAGGGATAGTCCGCGGGACGAGGCCTAGCGATGGCAAGTGCCATGGTCCGACCTACTCGGACTATTGGTCCGTGGACCGTGCGGCGGCACCAGTCCGGCTGCACTGCAACATCAAATTTGCTCTGGTTTCACGGCGAATTTCTTTTGGGCGCGCCTTCTAGGCGTATGTGAACGCCATCGTTCCAAGCAATCCGACTCCTCTCTTGCAGCCAATGCATGCGCGTAATGATTGTCATTCGCGGCTTGGCATACCAGTTTGCGGTGCGATATGGCATTTTTGCGCCGCAACATACAGGGCCGTTCAGCGACTCCGGACTGCCCAATGGTCGCCAGCTTCCTCAATTCATTTTCGTAGCGTTCGCAGCCTGTCAGGCCCTGCTGACCGTGACGCAGGCCGATTTCCTGAGCCCCGCCTCCGGCACCGGCCGCGCTCCGGTTAAGCTGGCCCATGATGTCGGCGGCGCCAAGCTCGCCTAAGAGTGGCCTTCTGGCGCGATCGCGCCGGAGAATGCGTAGGGTTAACGCTTTCCTCAAGGCTTCGCGATAAGGTCAACGGATCGTTGACCATGCGGGCGAGGAGCAACCGCGTTGGCCCTCGGCTCTCTTTCGCGCTTCTCGGACGGCCCCTTCGTCCTGCTGATCTCGGACCGACCGTCCGAACGCGCGGCCCTGGAACGGGCGGTTGCGCTGGTGATGAATTGCCGGGCTATCCCGGCTGGCGCGGCGGTGCCCCCGGGCCGTCCCCATCTTATCGTCTTGGATTTGCCCCCGACGCAGGCTGCCAAGCTGGAGCCGGCCCTCGTCTTCCACGGCCAGCCGGTCCCGCGCCTCGTTCTTGTCCGCGGAGATCCCCTGCCGGCTGCGCCGCATATGCGCCAGATTCCGGCTGCAGCCCCGCGCCAGCTCGTGCTGTCGAATGTCTTCTCGATGATCGAGGAGGCCACCCGGTCTGCTGAGACGCGCCAACGGAGATTGCAGGATCGCGTCGCCGGCGCCACCGCGATCGTCGCCGAGATGTTCGACAGCGCTGCCCTCGGGGCCGGGCTTCAGCGCGCCGATGTCGACCGAGGCACCGAACTGGTCCTGGCGGCTGTTTCGGAAACTGGCATCTCGGCTTGGCTCGCCGAGGTCTGGCGTCACGACATCGGCGTCTACCAGCACACGCTCGGCGTTGCCGGGCATGCCGCGACCTTCGGCGCCCAGATCGGGCTGAGCCGGATCGACCTCGGGCGGCTTGTCCGCTCCGCACTCCTGCACGACATCGGCAAGTCGCGCATCCCGACCGAGATTCTGAACAAGCCCGGACCGCTCAATCCCGAGGAATTCCGGCTCATGCAGCGGCATCCGGATATCGGCGCCGACCTGCTCCGGGCGCAGGGCGAGTTCGAGGAAGAGGTGATCGACGTGGTGCGTCACCACCATGAACGCCTCGACGGAAAGGGCTACCCGGATCATCTCGCCGGGGCGGCGATCAGCGACCTCGTGCGGATCGTGACCATCTGCGACGTATTCTCGGCGCTCACGGAGCGCCGAACCTATCGGCAGCCCGCCAGCGCGGCGGAAGCGCTGGCCATCATGGTCGACAGCACGGGTCACCTGGACCCGGATCTGCTGCGCGCCTTCGCGCCGGCTATGCTCGGAAGTGATGCCCTGGCGGCGTGACGGGTCAGAACCGTGGCTCGCCTGCCACGGACAACCGGAACCGTCCGCGGTGCGTCGGGGACGCCGCGCTTTCGCCGCAAGACAGCCGGAGGGAAGCGCGCGATTCCCTCAAACCGCGCCGCCCGAACCGTGTCGAAGCTGACCCTTGCCATCGCCGCCGCCGTTCCCCTTGCCCTCGCAGGGTGCGGTGGCCTCCCCTTCATTGCTGAGCAGACCGTTGAGAATGCGACGCAGCCGGCGGTGCTCGACGAGACGGCGGCTGCGGCGGCGATCTCGGCCTACCGGGTCCAACATGGCTTAAGCCCCGTGGTGGTGGACCCGATTCTGGTGAAGGCCGCAGCCTTCCAAGCCGGCAATAATGCCCGTCACGGGCAGCTTAGCCACGAGATCGGTGGCACCTTCACGTCCCGCATGGCTTCGGCCGGCTTGGCGAAATCCTGGGCCGCCGAGAATCTCAGCGCGGGCTCGGAGACGCTGGATCAGGTGCTCGCCCGCTGGAAAGCGAGCCCGGAGCACAACAAGAACATGCTGCTCCCGCAGATCCGGCGAATCGGGATCGCCCGCGTCGACGCCCCGGGGACGCGCTACAAGCGCTTCTGGGCGCTGGTGATGGCGGGCGGCTGAGCGGCCGCGTCACGCGTCAGCCGGCGCGAGATCGACGATTCGCAGCTGGGCCCGTTCCGCGCCGCGCCACCGGTCGCAGGACAGAGTGCCGGCAACGTGCATCTCCCGGCCGATGCCGTTCAGCAGGGCCACTCCGAGCGGGCGCTCGGCCGCCCGGAAACAGATCGCCCCTACGGCCTGCCCGTCCCGGCTACGCAGGCGCGCCCGGACATGACCCGACCCGACCACCGCCGCATCGACGAGGCGATGGCGACCGAGCGCGAAGAGCGGCTCGGGTGCACCCTGACCGAAGGGCCCTGCCCGCTGGAGCAGCCGGACCGTCTCCGCGGTCGCGCCCCCGGCGCTGAGGCCGCCATCGATCAGCAGGGCATCGGCCGCCCGCGCGACGGCGACGCTCGCGCTGAGAAGCATGCCCAGATGCGCCTCGAAGCGCGGGATATCTTCAGCCCGCACGGTGACGCCGGCTGCCATGGCATGGCCGCCGCCTTTGCTGGCGAGGCCGGCCGCGACGCAGGCGCGCACGGCCATGCCGAGATCGGCTCCGGCAATCGAGCGCCCGGAGCCGGTGGCGCTGCCGTCGGGCCGGATCGCGAAGGCGAAAGCCGGGCGGTTGAAACGCTCCTTGAGACGTGATGCGATCAACCCGACGACACCCGGATGCCAATCGACGTTCGCCGTCACGAGTATGGGGCGGGACGGATCCCGCGTCAGTGCGCGGTCCATCTCGGCTTCGGCCTCCATGACGGCCTGGGCCTCGATGGCCTGACGCTCCCGGTTGAGGCGATCGAGATCGGCGGCGATACGGGCCGCCTCCACGGGATCGGCCGTGGTCAGCAAGCGGGCGCCCAGGGCAGAGTCGCCGATCCGGCCTCCGGCATTGATGCGCGGGCCGAGCACGAAACCGAGGTGCCAGGCCTCCGGAGGCTCGCTGAGGGAAGCGGCGTCGAGAAGAGCCGCGAGGCCGGTCCGGCCGCGATGGCGCATCACCGTCAGGCCCTGCGCCACGAAGGCGCGGTTGAGCCCGACGAGCGGCACAACATCGGCAACTGTCGCGAGCGCCACGAGGTCAAGGGCGTCGGTCAGGCGCGGCTCGGATCGACGTGGACCGAAGAAGCCCTCTAGGCGCAGGGTACGATTGAGGGCGACCAGAGTCAGGAACACGACGCCGGCGGCGCAGAGATGGCCGAGACCCGACAGGTCGTCGAGGCGATTGGGATTCACGACGGCTCGAGCCGGCGGCAGCACCTCGGAGGCGGCGTGGTGATCGAGCACGATCACGTCGAGCCCCGATTTTTCGGCATCCTCCAGGGGACCGTGACCACTCGTGCCGCAATCGACGCAAACCAGGAGCGTCGCGCCTTCAGCGGCCAGCGTTTTGATGGCGGCTATGTTTGGGCCGTAGCCTTCCGTGATCCGGTCTGGGATGTGAATCGGCGCCTTCAGGCCGAGATCGCGCAGATAGCCCGCCAGGATAGCCGCGCTCGCCGCACCGTCGACATCGTAGTCGCCGAATACCGCCACGGTTTCGCCGCGTCGCACGGCGCGCGTAAGCCGCTGCACGGCTGCGTCCATGTCGAGCAGCGTGTCGGGGTCCGGCATCAGGTCGCGCAGGCGCGGCGCCAGATGGCGTGCAGCCCCCTCGGGCTCCACCCCGCGGCCGGCCAGCACCCGGGCCAGAAGCTCGGGCAGGCCATGAGCCTGCACCATCTTGGCGATCTGATTCTGTACGGCCCCGCTGGCACAACGCTCCTGCCAGCGCCGGCCGGTCACGGAGGCGGCAACACCCAGGAAGGGCGGCGAATCGGCGAGGAGCGGGGCGCAGGACACGGCTGTCATCCTACACGGGCGCGCGCCGAGAATCCCGGGCGTGGCCGCAACAGCGCTTCATGGATGGATTACCGCGGCGAAACGACAAAGGGCGGGCATCGCTGCCCGCCCCGCCGAACCATCCGAGGATGGACGGTTCAGAGTGACTTGAGAATGTTGTCGACGACTTTCTTGGCGTCGCCGAACAGCATCATGGTGTTGTCGCGGAAGAACACCTCGTTCTCGACGCCCGCGTAGCCCGAGCCCATGCCGCGCTTGATGAACAGCACGGTCTTGGCCTTTTCCACGTCGAGGATCGGCATGCCGTAGATCGGCGAGGCCTTGTCGGTCTTGGCCGCCGGGTTGGTGACGTCGTTGGCGCCGATCACGAAGGCCACATCGGCCTGCGGGAACTCGCCGTTGATGTCCTCCAGCTCGAACACCTCGTCGTAGGGCACGTTCGCCTCGGCCAGCAGCACGTTCATGTGACCCGGCATGCGGCCCGCCACCGGGTGGATGGCGTACTTCACGTCGACGCCTTCCTTCTTCAGCATGTCGGCCATCTCGCGCAAGCTGTGCTGCGCCTGGGCGACCGCCATGCCGTAGCCCGGGACGATGATCACCCGCTCGGCGTTCTTCATGATGTAGGCCGCGTCGTCGGCCGAGCCCTGCTTCACCGGCCGCGTCTCGACCTGGCCCGTGCCGGCCGCGGCGGTGTCGCCGCCGAACCCGCCCAGGATGACCGAGATGAACGACCGGTTCATCGCGTGGCACATGATGTAGGACAGGATCGCGCCCGAGGAGCCGACCAGCGAGCCGGTGATGATCAGCGCGAGGTTGCCCAGGGTGAAGCCGATGCCGGCCGCCGCCCAGCCCGAGTAGGAGTTGAGCATCGACACGACCACCGGCATGTCGGCGCCGCCGATCGGGATGATGATCAGACCGCCCAGAACCAGCGCGGCGATGACGATCAGCCAGAACAGGGCCTTCGACTCGGTGCCGATGAACAGCGCGATCAGCAGCACGAGGCCCGCGGCCAGCAGCCCGTTGATCAGGTGGCGCTGCGGCAGCAGGATCGGCTTGCCGGACATCCGCCCGTCGAGCTTGGCGAAGGCGATCACCGAGCCGGTGAACGTGATGGCGCCGATGGCCACGCCCAGCCCCATCTCGAACAGCGACTGCTTGTGGAAGTGGCCGTTCTCGATGATCCCGAAGGCCTGCGGCGCGTAGAGCGCCCCGGCCGCCACGAACACCGCCGCCAGACCCACCAGCGAGTGGAAGGCCGCCACGAGCTGCGGCATCGCGGTCATCGGCACGCGCTTGGCGATCACCGCGCCGGCGCCGCCGCCGATCCCGAGGCCGAGCAGGACCAGCACCCAGGCGCCGATCCCAGCCGGCGGATGGCCGATCAGGGTGGTCAGGATGGCCAGCCCCATGCCGACCATGCCGTACAGGTTGCCCTGACGGGAGGTGGTGGGGTGCGAGAGCCCCCGCAGCGCCATGATGAACAGGACGCCGGCGACGATATACAGAAGGGAGGAGACGTTCTCGGACACCGGCTCAGCCCTTCTTCTTGTACATGCCGAGCATGCGCTGCGTGACGAGGAAGCCCCCGAAGATGTTCACGCTGGCGAGCACGATGCCGATGAAGCCGAAGAACCGGGCGAGCCCGGTGCCCTTCTCGATCAGCGGGACGCCGACCGCCAGGATCGCGCCGACGATGATCACCGACGAGATCGCGTTGGTGACCGACATCAGCGGCGTGTGGAGCGCCGGGGTCACCGACCAGACCACGTAGTAGCCGACGAAGATCGCCAGCACGAAGATCGCCAGCCGGAACACGGTGGGATCGACCGCGCCGCCGGTGGCGGCGCTGAGCCCGTGGCCCATGCCGTCGGCGATGGCCTGGGCCTGGTCGGCGGCGTTGCGGGCGACCGCGGCCGCGGCGCGCGCGGCGTCGGCCAGCACGCGGGCCTGATCGGCCGCCTGATCGGGAGGAACGACGACGTTTGCCATGCTGGTTTCCCTCGCGATCGGATCAGGCGGCGCCGACCGCCGGCGCGGCGGTCTCGGCCTTCGGCTGGAAGGACGCGTGCACGACGGAGCCGTCACGCGTCAGGTTGGTGGCCTTCACCAGCTCGTCGTCCCAGTTGATGGCCAGCGCCTTCGTCTCCTTGTCGATCAGCGTCTCGACGAAGGCGTAGAGGTTGCGCGCGTAGAGGCTCGACGCGGTGGCGGCGAGGCGGCCCGGCACGTTGGTGTGGCCGACGATCTTCACCCCGCGCTCGGTGGTGACGACCTCGCCGGCCTTCGCGCCGGCGACGTTGCCGCCGCGCTCCACCGCGAGATCCACCAGGACCGAACCGGGCTTCATCGACGCGACCATCTCCTCGGAGACGAGCTTCGGCGCCGGACGGCCCGGGATCAGGGCCGTGGTGATGACGATGTCCTGCTTGGCGATGTGGCCGCGCACGAGCTCGGCCTGCTTCTTCTGGTACTCGGCCGACATCTCCTTGGCGTAGCCGCCCGCGGTCTCGGCCTGCTTGAACTCGTCATCCTCCACGGCGACGAACTTGGCGCCGAGCGATTCGACCTGCTCCTTCGTGGCCGGGCGCACGTCGGTGGCGGTCACGACCGCGCCGAGGCGGCGGGCCGTGGCGATGGCCTGGAGGCCCGCGACGCCGACGCCCATCACGAAGACCCGGGCGGCCGGAACCGTGCCGGCGGCGGTCATCATCATCGGCATGGCGCGGCCGTACTCGGCCGCGCCGTCGACCACGGCGCGGTAGCCCGCGAGGTTCGCCTGCGAGGACAGCACGTCCATGACCTGCGCGCGGGTGATGCGCGGCATCAGCTCCATGGCAAAGCCCGAGACGCCGGCCTCGGCCATGGCCTTGAGGGCGGTCTCGTTGCCGTAGGGGTCCATGATCGCCACGACCGTGGCGCCGTGCTTGAAGAGCGGCAGCTCCTCGGCGCCCGGGCGGCGGACCTTGAGGACGAGATCGGCGTCGCGGGCGGCGTCGGCGGCACTCCCGGCGATGCTCGCCCCGGCAGCCTCATATTCGGAATCGAGGATCCCGGCCTTCATGCCGGCGCCCGACTGCACCACCACGTCGGCGCCGAGCGCCTTGAACTTCTTGACGGTCTCCGGGACCGCGGCCACGCGCGGTTCCGCGGAGTCCGTCTCGGACAGCACAGCAATGCGCATGCGAGGTTTCCCCTGGATAAGCTCGGCCCTTCGAATGCGCGAACCGACGCGGCTTTTCGAGTGCGGGGAGCTGGGATGGGATGATGGAAAAGGGCCGAATGTAACCTGAGTCAGCTCGGCTCGACGGTCACGCGTCGAGAGCCCGCTCTGCTTCTCGCGAGCGGGCTCTTCCTCGAGACGGGCGGTGCCTCGACCGCCCCGACAAGGTTAGGCGAAGAAGAGGTAAAGAAGCAGCAGGATGCCGACGACGAGCGGTCCGCGCCAGCTGATGGCGGGAGCCAGGGCACCCACGGCCCCGGCCGCGCCCGCTACGATCACACCGAGGATCGCCAGAAGCCACGCTTCCCGGATGCCCCCGACGGCCAGGGCGAGCACCCAGCACACCACGACGCCCGTCGCGATCTCGACGAAGCGGACGAAGCCGCGGTAGGTCTGCTCGTGGGTCCCCGCGTCCATCGCCGGGCTGTAGGTGTGCCCAGCCACCGTGTCACTCTCAGCCATCGTGCGCTCGTTTCCCTAAGACGCGACTTCTTGCGGTCACGGTGGGATGTAGCTCAAGCGTTTACCTGCCGCAATCGGACGCACGCAAGTTGATCGCTCTCTCGGTGGATCTCCGAAGGGTTTCAGGCGGGCTTCGGAAGTCCCGCCTCAGAGAGGGCCCTGCCCTGCCGCTCCGTGAGCTTGTCGAGGGAGAAGTGCTCGATCTCGGCCTCGAACAACCGGTGGTAGTTAAGTTCGGACCTTAAGTGGAGGAATACCGCGCCGAGCCCCACGGCCGCACGATCCATAAACACGAATTCCTGCGGCACGGTCACGGGTCCGCGCTCCTTGAGGGCCTGATGCACTTCGAAGGCCTGGCGCCGGCCGTACTCGCCGGGCTTGACGCCGTCAGCTACGGTGCGGGTTCGGTCCTCCAGGAGGGGCCCGTAGATGAAGCGGGCCCAGATGTTCAGGATCTCGATCTTCTCCCGGTCGAGGTTCTTGAAGCCCCAGACCTCGTAGGCGTGGACAATGCGAGCATCGTCGTTCTCCAGAAGCCCGCGGTAGAGGTCCACGACCCCGCCGACGAATCGCGGGTGGAAGATCCGCACGCAGCCATAATCCAGCAGGTTGATGCCGGCAGCCTCGCCGTCCTCCGAGAAGACCGTGTAGTTGCCGAGATGCGGGTCGCCGTGAATCACCGCGGCTCGGCTGAACGGGTGCCACCACGCCTTGAACATCGACTGCGCGATTCGGTTGCGCACCTCGACCGGCTCCTCGGCGAAGCCCAGGATCTTGTCGCCGTCGAGCCAGCCCAGCGTCAGCAGGCGCTTGGTGGAGAGGTCCGGGAAGACGCGCGGGACGCGCACCGCGTCGATGTCCTTGAGCACCGCGCCGTAGAGGGCCGCGTGCTTGGCCTCGCGCTCGTAATCGAGTTCCTCACGGACCCGCGCACCGATCTCCTTAGCGATCTCGCGGGTGTCGAGCCAGGAATTCATGCGGCGATGCAGTGCGAAGGCGAGTTCGAGCTGCTTGAGGTCGGCTTCCACGGCTGACTGCATATCGGGATACTGGAGCTTGCAGGCGAGCCGCTCGCCGCTCTTGGCGGTGGCGCGGTGAACCTGACCCAACGAGGCCGCAGCGGCCGGCTTCAGATCGAAGCTGCCGAACCGTTCCTGCCAGCCGGGTCCCAACTCGGACTGCATCCGCCGCCGGACGAAGGCAGCGCCCATCGGAGGGGCATCGGCCTGAAGCTTCTGAAGCTCCGCGGCATATTCAGGCGGCAGCAGGTCCGGCACGGTGGCCAGGAGCTGGGCCACCTTCATGATCGGCCCCTTCAACCCCCCCAGCGCCTGGGCCAGAGCGGCCGCGTTGGTGGTGCCCTCCTTGCCGAAGAGCCGGGACATGGCCATGCGGGCGGCGACCCCGCCGACATTGGCGCCCACGCTGGCATAGCGCCCGGCGCGGGCGGAGAAGCGGTTGGCTTCGCGATCAGTCTCGGCCATCTCTCGATCTGCTTGTCTGCTGCTGCGCGGGAGATATGCCGCGCTTCAGCAGACACCAGGGGCATGGGTCCCTGCGCCGCGGGGATCAGGCGGGCCGGCACGCCCGGACGGGATCGACGGCCGCCCCTGGGCCACCCATCACGCCTGCCCTTCCATCCCCTCCAGCTCCGCGATCATCCCCTCGATCATTCCCAGACCGATCTGCCAGAAGCCGGGATCCTTCGCATCCAGGCCGAACGGGGCGAGCAACTCACCGTAGGGCTTCGAACCACCTGCGGAGAGCAACGCGAAGTAGCGCTCCACGAAGCCCTCCTCGGCCCGGGCGTAGACCCCGTAGAGCGAGTTCACGAGGCAGTCTCCGAACGCGTAGGCGTAGACGTAGAAGGGCGAGTGGATGAAGTGCGGGATGTAGGCCCAGAAGGGCTCATAACCCGCATCCAGCGTGATGGCCGGGCCGAGGGATTCCGCCTGGACCGAGAGCCAGAGGGCGTTGATCTGATCCTGGGTCAGCTCGCCTTTCGCGCGGGCCAGATGCACCTTCCGCTCGAACGAGTAGAAGGCGATTTGGCGAACCACCGTGTTGATCATGTCCTCGACCTTGGCGGCGAGCATCGCCCGGCGCTGGGTCGGATCGGTGGTGGCCCCGAGCAGCTTGCGGAAGGTCAGCATCTCGCCGAACACGCTCGCGGTCTCGGCGAGCGTCAGGGGGGTTGGGGCCATCAGGGCGCCGTTCGGGCCGGCCAGAACCTGGTGGACGCCGTGCCCCAGCTCATGGGCCAGCGTCATCACGTCCCGCGGCTTGCCCTGGTAGTTCACCAGCACGTAGGGGTGGACGGAGGGTACGGTCGGGTGCGCGAAGGCGCCGGGTGCCTTGCCGGGTCGGGTCGGCGCGTCGATCCAGCGATCGTCGAAGAAGCGCTTCGCGATCCCAGCCATCCTCGGTGAGAACGAGTCGTAGGCGGAGAGTACCGTGTCGCGGGCTTCCGTCCAGGGAATCGTGCGCTGCTCGACCTTCGGCAGCGGCGCGTTGCGGTCCCAATAGGGCAGCGTCTCCTGCCCGAACCACTTCGCCTTGAGCCTGTAATAGCGGTGCGACAGGCGCGGATAGGCGGCCCGGACGGCATCCACCAGAGCCTCGACGACCTCGGGCTCGACCCGGTTGGAGAGATGGCGCGCGTCGGCCACGTCCTTGAACCCGCGCCAGCGGTCGGAGATCTCCTTGTCCTTCGCCAACGTGTTGGTGATCAGCGTGAATACCCGGAGCTGACCCCGTAGAACCTCGCTGATTGCCCCGGCAGCCTCCTTGCGGACGGCACCATCCGGATCCTGGAGTTTGTTGAGGGTTGGCTCCAGCGGCATCTCTTCGCCCTGAACCGTGAAGCGCAGGGAGGCGATGGTCTCGTTGAACAGCCGGTCCCAGGCGGCATTCGACGTGACCGATTTCTCCAAGAAAAGTTTCTCGGTACGGTCGTCGAGCTGGTGCGGCTTCTCCCGGCGCAGATCCTCGATCCAGGGCGCGTAATGGGCGAGCGGTCCCTCGGCCATCGCGGCGTTCATCACCCCGTCATCAACCCGATTCAGCTCCAGGGCGAAGAACAGGAGGTCGGCAGAGGCATTGGTCAGGCGCTCGCGCGTGTCGCCGTAAAACTTCGCCCGGGCCTCGTCAGTGGTGTCGCCGGAATAGACTAAGCCGGCGAACGACATCAGCTTGCCGAGCAGGTCCTCGATCGCCTCGTAGGCCTTCACGGCCTCGGCGAGGCGTTCCGATGCGCCGGCAGCCCCGGCGATCTCCACGATGCGACCGGAGTAGGCTTCCGAAAACCGTCGGCAATCCTCCTCGGCGCGGGTCATGTCGGCAGCGAATTCCGGGTCGTCGAGGCCGCAATACAGGTCCGACAGATCCCATTCCGGGAGATGACCGAGGTCGACGGCCTTTGCGGCGGCCCGCGCGGCGCTCACGCCTTCCGGCAGACGGACGCTCACCGGCGACGCGGTGTGGCTCGGCATCATGTCGTGCGTTCCTCTCAGGGGACCTTGGCGGATCCCGGCCTCCGTACCCTGATATCGAATGCGCCGCCACGCGTTCAACGTGGCCGGTTGGCCATGTTCCCCGCGATGCCATGACGATGCCATGACGGAGCGGGTGAAACGTCGTTAAGCGGCACTTTACGTCTCTCGGTCACCATCCGGTTCGAAACGAAACAGTCGCCGAATCGGAACCCGCGTCCGGGATGCCACCCGGGCCGTGCGTCCGACCCTCGCGTGCCGTCCCGGGAGCCGCCATGTCCACCACCGTACTGATCGTGGACGACGATCCGGTCCAGCGGCGCCTCGCCGAGGCGGCGGTGCGCCGATTCGGCTTCGAGGCCCGGGTCGCCGAGACCGGGGCGGATGCGCTCGCGCTGCTGAAGGCCGAGGACGCGGACGTCGTGCTGCTCGACCTCGTCATGCCCGGCCTTGACGGGCTCGGCGTGCTCGCCGAGATGCGCAGGAGCGGCCTCGCCACGCCGGTGATCGTCCAGACCTCCAACGGCTCGATCGACACGGTGGTCACCGCAATGCGGGCCGGCGCCGTCGACTTCGTGGTCAAGCCGGCGGGCGCGGAGCGCCTGCAGGTCTCGATCAAGAACGCGCTGCGGGTCGACACCTTGGAGGAGGAGGTGCGCCGCATGCGCCGCCGTGCCTCCGGGGCGCTGACCTTCAAGGACCTGACCTCCAAGAGTCCCGACATGGAGCGGGTGATCCGGCTCGCTGAGCGGGCGGCGAAGTCCAACATTCCGGTTCTGATCGAGGGCGAGTCCGGCGTCGGCAAGGAGGTGCTCGCCCGGGCCATCCAAGGCTCCGGCGATCGGCGCGGCAAGCCGTTCGTTACGGTCAATTGCGGCGCGATCCCCGAGAACCTCGTGGAATCGACATTGTTCGGCCACGAGAAGGGGGCGTTCACCGGCGCCACTGAGAAGCATGCCGGCAAGTTCGTCGAGGCCTCCGGCGGCACGCTGTTTCTGGACGAGATCGGCGAGCTTCCCCTTGATGCGCAGGTCAAGCTGCTGCGCGCCCTCCAGGAAGGCGAGGTCGATCCGGTCGGCGGCAAGCGGTCGGTGCGGGTGGATATCCGCCTCATCTCGGCCACCAACCGGTCGCTGCTCGACCTCGTGAAGCAGGGCAAGTTCCGTGAGGACCTGTATTATCGCCTTAACGTCTTCCCGATGACGCTGCCGCCCCTGCGGGCGCGCCGCGAGGACATTCCGGACCTTGTCCGCTCGTTCTGCGCACGCTTCTCAGCCGAGGAAGGCAAGCGGGTGCGGGCCATCACCCCGGAGGCGATGGCGCTCCTCACGCGCTATCCCTGGCCCGGCAATGTCCGCCAGCTGGAGAACGCCCTTTTCCGTGCCGTGGTGCTCGCCGACGGTGACGAGCTGACGGTGACGGAGTTCCCGCAGATCGCCGCGCAGGTCGAGGGATTCGACGTCCGTATCCCGGCGGCGCCCAGCCAGCCGCAGATGCCGGCCTACGTTCCCGAGCCGGTGCGCGAAATCGTGCGCGTCGAGGTGCGCGATCCGCATGCCATGTCCCTCGTGGCCGAGGAGACCGGCGAGATGAAACCCATGGATGTGCTGGAGGCGGAGATCATCCGCTTTGCGCTGCAGTATTACCGCCAGCGCATGTCGGAAGTGTCCCGGCGCCTCGGGATTGGACGCTCAACCCTGTATCGCAAGCTGAAGGACCTCGGTCTGGACAGTGACGACAAAGCCGAGGATGCGGCCTGATTGCGTGCCGCGTGCGCTAGCGCACCGGATGAATTCATGGGGCAAAGCGAAACAGAGCGGGCGTCGGCGCAGCGTGAGCTGCGCTGACGATTGGCCAGATTAAAAGTTTTCAAGAATTGGTCCTGATCGCATGGCATCAGAACGGTCTTCTCCCTCAGGAAGACTGCGGTTGCTGAATGCCACGCTTGCGCCGATAATCACAATTTAAGCGTGCGGCCGTGCCGCGGCGCCCTGGGAGATCACGATGCGCGTCCCGCGCTCCAGCCTCATGGCGCTGGCCGCCCTGTTGACCGGCACTTTGGCTTCGGCCGGTGCCTTCGGCGCCGAAACCGCCGCGCTCGACACGGTGCCCATCGATACTTCTGCACCGGCGCGCCCGGCGGAGCCCGCGCCGACCGAACCGGTGTCGACGGTGATCCCGGATTACAAGCCCGAGCCTCCGTCGCCCAGCACCGAGCCTGCACCGGCTCCCGCCGTCGCTGCGCCGGTCGTCCCGGCCGATCCGCTGGGGGCTGCCGTCCTCGCCCGGCTCACCGACAACGTGCCGCTGCTGATGCGCCTGACGAGCAAGGATCGAGACGGGATTCGGAGCTTCTACGAGGCCCGCGCGTACAAGCCGATCTGGATCGCCGACGGAGTCTGGACGGAGGCCGCGAAAGCCGTGTCGGCGCGCCTTGCCGCCGCAGGCGAGGACGGGCTTGATGCTCGCGCCTACACGGTCCCGAACCTGGGCGAGAAGCCGGACGAGAAATCGGTGGCCGACGCCGATCTCCGCCTCTCTGCCGCGGCGGTTCTCTACGCTCGGGATGCGCGGGGTGGCCGGGTCAACCTTGCCTCGATCTCGCGGCTGATCACACCGCATCTTGATCTTCCGGCCGGCAACGAGGTGCTGACCAAACTGAACGATGCCGGCGCCAAGGCCGGCGAGGCCCTCCAGGGCTACAATCCGGCGACGCCGGGCTACCTGGCGCTCAAGGCCCGGCTCGCGGCGCTGCGCGGGCCGGCAGCTGCTGCCGTGAAGCCTCTGCGGCTGCCGGCCGGGCCGGCTTTGCATGTCGGCATGCGCGATGCCCGCGTGCCGCTGCTGCGCGCGCATTTCGGCCTCGCGGCGCGCCCTGCCGGGACGCTCGACCGGGCTCCCGGCGAGCCGGAGGAGTACGATTCAGCGGTGGCCGATGCAGTCGCCAAGTTCCAGCGCAGCCGCGGGCTGCCCGGAAACGGGGTCCTGAACGTGCAGACGGTGCTGGCGCTGGCCGATGCTGGCCGGTCGGCACGCCCGACGGGGAGCGAAGCCGAACTGATCGTCAATATGGAGCGCTGGCGCTGGCTGCCGGGTGATCTCGGATCGGACTACATCCTGGTCAACGTGCCGGAATACCGCCTGCGCGCCTACCGAGGCGGGATCCTGCGCGACGAAGCGCGGGTCATCGTCGGAAAGCCGGAATCGCGGACGCCGCTGTTCTCGGGAATGATGGAATACGCGGTCGTCAATCCGTCTTGGTTCGTGCCGCCCTCGATCCTGAAGACCATGGCGCCGAAGCTCGCGGGGTATGGCGGCAAGACCTGGGGCGGCTACGAGGTGGTGCGTCGCGGCGGCCACATCTCGCTGCGCCAGCCCCCGGGCGAGCGCAATGCGCTGGGCTTCATCAAGTTCATGTTCCCGAATCAGCACGCGGTCTACCTGCACGATACGCCGAACCGTTCGCTGTTCTCCGCATCGAAGCGCGACTTCAGTCATGGCTGTGTGCGCGTGGACGATCCGTTCCGCCTTGCCGACGTTGTGTTGCCGAACTGGTCCGAGGACCGGCTGAAGAAGCTGATCGGCAAGGGCGAGCGCACGATCCGACTACCGGAGAAGCTGCCGGTGCATCTCGCCTATTTCACGGCCTACGTGGATGACGGCGGTACCTTCCGCACCCTGCCCGACCTCTACGGCTACGATGCGCCGATGCGCGCGGCGCTGGGGCTGCCCGGCGGCGGCGGTCCGGCGATCGCCCGGCTGACGGATGAGCCGCCGCGCCGCAAGGCCGAGCGCGCGCCGTCTCCCTCGCACGCCACAACGGCCCAGCGCCGGATGAAGCACCGCCATGTCGCCGCGGACCAGTGGCCGGACGGCCGCTACGACGAGGCAAGCCCGCCGCGTCGCAGCCTGCGCCGGGCCGCCCGCGCCGACAGCGCTCCGGAATACGGAGAGCCCGCCCTGTGGACGCCCGCGCCTCCGCAACCGGCCTCGCGCGGGTGGTGGTAGGCGGTCGCGCCGGGGCGCATCGATCACCGCGGCTCATCAACTTTGGGGTGCGCACCCGCACAGCCGGGCACGATTTCGCCACGGTCCAGCTTTAGCCCTTCCCGCCAAGAGCTTGGCCCGACACGGCCGGGCGCAGCACTCGGGAGAGGATCAGGACTGTCGTGCCGAGTCTCCCGCGCCGCCTCCGCCGCCTCGCCCTCGCCCTGTCGGGGATCACCCTGGGCCTGATCGCGACCACCGCCGAGACCGAGGATGCGGTCGCCAACGGCGATACCCGTTCGCTCACGATCTATCACACGCACACACAAGAGAGCGCGACGATCACGTTCAAGCGCGATGGTCGCTACGACCGTGCGGCCCTCGAGCAGTTGAACTGGCTCCTGCGCGACTGGCGCATCAACGAGCCCACCAAGATGGATCCACGCCTGTTCGATACGGTGTGGGAGGCCTACCGGCAGGTCGGCTCGAATCAGGCGATCCACATCGTTTCCGCCTATCGCTCGCCCGGCACCAACGCGATGCTGCGCCGCCGCTCCAAGATGGTGGCCGAGTACAGCCAGCACATGCTCGGGAAGGCGATGGACTTCTTCCTGCCGGACGTGTCGATCGACCGGGTTCGCGAGGTCGGGCTGCAGATGCAGCGCGGCGGCGTCGGCTGGTACCCGCATGCCGGCACGCCCTTTATCCATCTGGATGTCGGCTCCGTGCGGATGTGGCCGCGCATGACGCACGACCAGCTCGCCCGCCTCTTCCCCGACGGCAAGACGGTCCTGCTGCCGAGCGACAACCGCCCCTTCCCCCGCTACGAGGAGGCGAAGGCCGAGATCCTCGCCCGCGGCGGCACCGTCGCAGGCATCACCACCCAGATGGCGAGCGGCGAGGAGGAGGACGGGCCTAGCCTGTTCGGCTTCCTGGCGAGCCTGTTTGGGGGGCGCTCATCCGCACCGGAGCCCGCCCCTGCGCCGCCGCCGGTCGCCGCCGCGAAGAAATCCCGCCGCGCGCCCGTCGTCGCCGTGGCAAGCGCCGACCCGCAGGATCCGGTGGGCGCGCGGGCCGCCCTCGCATACGCCGCGCCTGCGGCCGACGATGCGCTGCGCGGCCCGCTCGTGCAGCGCGGAGATGCCAGGGCTGCCGACGGAAAACCTGCGGACGCGCGGTCCCTGCTCACCGCTGCGCAGCCGGCTCCTGCTGCGGATGACACCATGCCGGCCGTGGTCGCACCCTTGCCGCCGCGGCGGCCCTCTGAGCTCGCTGCCGTCGACGCAGCCATCAGCATGCCGCTGCCGCCGCCGCGTCCGGTCCAGTTCGCCTCTCTGGAGGGTGGTATGGCCAACCTCTCGGCCCCTGACCAAGCGCGCGCGCTCGAAAGGTCGGCCGCGCCGGAACCGGTGCGGGCCAGAACGCTCGTCGCGCCGAACGCCGACTCCAAGGCTCAGCTGCGAGCATTGTTCGAGGCGGTCTCAGCGGGTCCGGTTGCGGCGCCCGCCAGTCGCAGCGCTCCGATACGGCTCACGGCCGCCCGTGTCCGAGAAGCCGCGCCCGACGCCGTTGTGGCGGCAGCCCCCGAGCGGGTTGCGACCCGCTTCAGCACGCGCAGCCCTGGTGATGACCTGACCGCAGCCCGCTTCACCGGCTCCGCCGCTCGGGCGCTGCCGGGGACACGCTGACCGTCGCAGACGCCGACCGGAACCCTGCGGATCGCGCTTTGGATGCTCAGCGCAGAGGTTTCGAGAAATTGACCGCCAGCGCCGCCACCAAGGTCGCCGCGTAGCCGTCGTCTTGCGTGGCCGCAATCCGCTCGGCCTCGCCACCGCTGTTGGTGGCTACCGACGTCATCAGCATCGCGGCGGTCGCAAGACCGCCGAGTGCAGCGACGAGGGCTAGATAGGCGCGCACCATGGCGCGCGGGGCGGCGACGACCGCCGGGGTCTCGCTGAGGTACAGCGGGGATGGGCTGCGATGAATCATGGCCGGTGATTCTGACGGGTGACGCTGGACCCGAGGCGGATCGACTAGGGACACGCACAATCCGCCGGCTCAACCGTTCAACGTGCAGAAGGAAGCCCGGTTCGTCCAAAAGGAGCTAATTTTCAACCAGTATTCGTCCGGTTGGTTGATGGCCATTAGGAGGGCGCCCGCGGGCGCCCCCGGTGCAGCCTCAGCCTTCCTTGCCCGACACCTTGCCGAGGGCGGCCTGGGCAGCCGCGAGGCGCGCGATCGGCACGCGGTAGGGCGAGCAGGACACGTAGTCGAGCCCGACTTCCTGGCAGAAGCCGACGGAAGCCGGGTCGCCGCCGTGCTCGCCGCAAATGCCGAGCTTGATGTTTGCCCGCGTCTTGCGGCCGCGCTCGACGCCGATGCGCACCAGCTCGCCCACGCCCTCCTGGTCGATGGTGATGAACGGGTCGGCCGGCAGGATACCCTTCTGCGTGTAGGGGCCTAGGAAGGTCGCCGCGTCGTCGCGGGAGATACCGAGTGCGGTCTGTGTCAGGTCGTTGGTGCCGAAGGAGAAGAACTCGGCGGTCTCGGCGATCTCTCCGGCCTTCAGAGCGGCGCGCGGCAGCTCGATCATCGTGCCGACCTGGTAATCGAGGGTTGCGCCCGTCTCCTCGGCCACGGCCTTTGCCATGGCGTCAATGCGCGCCTTGACGATGTCGAACTCGGCGCGCGTGAACACGAGCGGCACCATCACCTCGGGCGTGACCGGGCTGCCGGTATCGACCGCGGCCTGCACGGCCGCCTCGAAGATGGCCCGGGCCTGCATCTCTGCGATCTCCGGGAATGCGATCGCCAGGCGGCAGCCGCGGAAGCCGAGCATCGGGTTGTGCTCGGACAGCTCGCGCGTCCTGTTCCGGATCTTCTCCTCCGGGACGCCGGTCGCTTCCACCACCTCGCGGACTTCGGCATCCGTGTGCGGCAGGAACTCGTGGAGCGGCGGGTCGAGCAAACGGATCGTGACCGGCAGCCCGGACATGATCGTGAACAGCTCCAGGAAGTCCTGGCGCTGGTAGGGCAGGATCTTCGCGAGCGCCGCGCGGCGGCCCTCGGTGTCGTCCGCCAGGATCATCTCGCGCACCGCGATGATCCGGTCGCCCTCGAAGAACATATGCTCGGTGCGGCAGAGGCCGATCCCCTCGGCGCCAAAGTTGCGCGCCGTCCGGGCATCCGTCGGCGTGTCGGCGTTCGCCCGCACCTTCATCCCGCGGATCGCGTCGGCCCACTCCATCAGCGTCGCGAAATCGCCCGACAACTCGGGCTCCAGCATCTTCACCTCGCCCTGGATCACCTGCCCGGTGGATCCGTCGATGGTGATCTTGTCGCCGGCCTTCAGCTTGGTGTCGCCGACCGTCAGCGTCTGCGCCTTGTAGTCGATCCGGATCGATCCGACGCCCGAGACGCAGGGCTTGCCCATGCCGCGGGCGACCACGGCCGCGTGGCTGGTCATGCCGCCACGGGTGGTCAGGATGCCCTCGGCGGCGTGCATGCCATGGATGTCCTCAGGCGAGGTCTCGACGCGCACCAGGATGCATTTGCGCTCGGCCTTGCGGTGCGCTTCCGCGTCCTCGGAATTGAAGACGATCTCACCGGTGGCGGCACCCGGCGAAGCCGGCAGGCCGGAGGCGATGACCTTGCGCTCGGCCTTCGGATCGATGGTCGGGTGCAGGAGCTGGTCGAGCGCGGCGGGCTCGACCCGGCCGATCGCCTCCTCCCGCGAGATGAGCCCCTCGCCCGCCAGATCCACGGCGATGCGCAGGGCGGCCTTGGCCGTGCGCTTGCCGTTGCGGGTCTGAAGCATCCAGAGCTTCCCCTTCTCGATGGTGAACTCCATGTCCTGCATGTCGCGGTAGTGCGATTCCAGGACCCCGTAGATCCGGGTCA
Source organism: Methylobacterium sp. CM6257 (assembly GCF_054611515.1). Lineage (NCBI taxonomy): Bacteria > Pseudomonadati > Pseudomonadota > Alphaproteobacteria > Hyphomicrobiales > Methylobacteriaceae > Methylobacterium > Methylobacterium sp. CM6257. The sequence goes on along the minus strand of NZ_CM137735.1, from coordinate 1,226,938 downwards.
GCTCCGCGAAGCTCTCGGGCATGGCCTTCTCCATAGAAGGCTTGTCGCTGCCGGCCTCTTCCCTGGCCTTTTCCGTGATGTTCTGCGGCGTACGGATGCCCGCCACCACGTCCTCGCCTTGGGCGTTGATCAGGAACTCGCCGTAGAGCGCCTTGTCGCCGGTAGAGGGGTTGCGGGTGAAGGCGACGCCGGTGGCCGAGGTGTCGCCCATGTTGCCGAATACCATGGCCTGCACGTTCACCGCCGTTCCCCAGCTCTCCGGAATATTGTTCAGCTCCCGATACTTCTTGGCGCGCGGGATCATCCAGGAATCGAACACGGCACCGATGGCGCCCCAGAGCTGGTCGTCCGCACCCTGCGGGAAGTCGGAGCCGTGCTCGTCGCGGACGATCTTTTTGTAGGTCTGGATCAGGGTCTTCCAATCCTCGGCGCCGAGCTCGGTGTCGAGGTCGAAGCCCTTGCTCTCCTTATAATGCTCCAGCGCCTCCTCGAAGGCGTGGTGCTCCACGCCCAACACCACGTTCGAGTACATGGTGATGAAGCGGCGATAGGAATCGAAGGCGAAGCGCTCGTCGTCCGCCTCCTTGGCCAGCGCCAGGACAGTCTTGTCGTTCAGCCCGAGGTTCAGGACCGTGTCCATCATGCCCGGCATAGACGCCCGCGCTCCGGAGCGGACAGAGACGAGGAGCGGGTTCGTCGAATCGCCGAACTTTCGCCCGGTGAGCGCGCCGACCTGGGAGAGCGCGGCCGCGACCTGGTCCTTGAGCTCCGGCGGGTAGGACTTGCCGTGGTCGTAATAGTAGGTGCAGACTTCCGTCGTGATCGTGAAACCGGGCGGAACCGGCAGGCCGAGGTTGGACATCTCGGCGAGGTTGGCCCCCTTGCCGCCGAGCAGGTCGCGCATCTGCGACTTGCCCTCCGCCTTGCCGTCGCCGAAGGCATAGACCCACTTCGCGCTGCCGGTCGCCATGTCGATCCCGTCCGTGTCTGGTGCCCGGCGCGGGCCGAGCTGATGGGCGGGGTTGGACCATCCCGCAGCGCAACGCAAGATGAACACGCGATGGGCTTGTGCGTCCGGGGCTGACGGCACTGGCGGTCTGTCAGGTCCGATCCGTCGCGGCCGCTGCACTGCCGCGCCGAGCCCGTCTGACCTCACGACCCCGAACCCGTGACGCGCGATGCGACTGAAGTCCGACGCCCTGCCACATTCTGACGCGCCGGGGTGAAGCACAGGCCGCGAATGAGATCTTCAAGGATCACGCGGGTGGCCAGAGGCCTCTTGGAGTCTGCTGCGCAGCACCTCGGCAGGAAATCGCGGGTGAGACGACTCCAGACGAAGGGATCTTCAGTGAAGAATACCCAGGCCGATCACGCCGACCACGATCAGGTAGATCGCGACGATGTAGTTCAGGAGGCGCGGCACCACCAGGATCAGGATTCCGGCAAGGATCGCGATGAGCGGCTGGAGATTCGAGATGGTGATGGTCACGGACGCCTCCTGGGGCCGAGCTTGGCCGCCGGTGACGACGCCCCTACCCGACGGAGGTTCCCCGTGGCTTGAGCGCGGCGGAGCGGCCGGTGTGTCGGGCCGCTCCGCTGGCCGATCAGGGCTTCGGCGTTTGCGTACCGGGGATCGGATCCTTCGCCTCGCCGGTGGGCAGGTTCGCCGAGATCGTCGGATGCGACAGCTCCGGATAGGGTCCGATCACGTTCGCTCCGTTGAGCGGCTTGTTTGCGCCGTTATGACAGGTGGCGCAGTTGACCTTCGGCGCATCGCCCAGCACCCCGAGGCGGTTGCGCGGGAAGACCGAGGTCAGCGGCGTCAGGTAGTCCTGGTTGAGGTCGCGCACCATGCGGATGCCGTACCAGGCATGGACACGGTTCGGGGTGCTGGTGTCCCACTGCGCCACCGAGCGGGTGTTATGGCAGAAGGTGCAGTTCACCCCGAGCGATTGCGACATGCTGATCATGATCGCGAAGGTCTTCTCCGCGTCCTGGATCGGCTTGCCCTTCGTGACGGGCAGCGCCGTGGTGGCGTTGACCCGCACCGCGTCCTCGGGCGTGTCTTTGTGCTGGTAGAAGGCCTGATAGACGTCATAGGGTAGCGAGGTATTGCCGACCTCCGCGGAGGCGAGATTCTGGCTGTTGTTGCGCGGGATGAACCGCCCTTCCCCCTGGATCGGACGATCGAACCAGATATTCGCCGGCACCGGGTTGCCCCGGTGGCAGGTGTAGCAGGTCACACCCGCCTGATGGACGTGGCTCTCCTTCCACGATGTGTTGATATACTGCGTCATCTGGATCATGCGCCGGGCGACACGCTTCTGGTAGAGCTCGTCGGAGGCCATGTTCTCGGTGCTGTGGCAGTAGGTGCAGCCCTGCTGCGGCGCCACCCACTCGGTGATCGACACCATCAGACGGTTGAACTGCTCGGCCGAGAGGTCGCCCAGAACTTGCACATTCTGGTAGACCGCCGAGGCCTTGTCGCCGCCCGCCTCGGCCGGATCGGCCGGTGCCGGGGCGACGTTGGCCGCCGCCAACGCCTCGTTGCCGGCACGGGTGCGGATCAGATCCATCCCGGTTCCGCGGAAGCCGGTCTGCTTGTTGGCCATGGGCGGGTGGGTCCAGCCCGCGCCGCCGAACATCGCGATGGTGAGGAACAGGGCGAGCGCGCCGCCGACCACCGCCAGTATCGTCTTCATGACGGCCTCCTCACGGCTTCATGCCGGGTGCGAGATGGGCGGGATCGACGATCGGGCCGTAGACCTGCGGATACGAGGGTGCGACGCCGTGCTTGACGGCCCAGAGATACCAGTTGTCCACCACCGTTCCGGTGAGCAGGATGCCGATGCCGCCAGTCAGGGTGGTCAGGACCGCGAACCACCACGCCCAGCGGTGGACCGATTCCATCGTGGCGTTGAAGCCCATGGTCCAGCGCCAGAACAGGGCGGCCCGCTCCGTGGCGGTTCCACGGTCGACGATCTGGTCGATCTCGCGCTCGGCGCCGTAGCGCGAGCAGGCCAGGATCGTGCCCCCGTGCATCGCGAACAGCAGCGTCGATCCGTATAGGAACGTGATCGAGAGCATATGGAACGGGTTGTAGAAGAGGTTCCCGTACCGGAGCGAGAAGGCCGCGGTCCAATCGAGGTGGGGGAAGATCCCGAAGGGTACGGCCTCCGACCACGAACCCATCAGCAGCGGCCGAATGAAGCCGAGGACGAGGTAGAGCCAGATCGCCGACGCGAAGGCCCATGGGACGTGAGTCCCCAGGCCGAGCGCCCGCGCCCGCCGATAGAGGTGCACCCACCAGAGCAGGATCGACGTGGTGAGGAAGAAGCCGGCGATCAGCCACCAGCCGCCCTCGTTGAGGGGCGGCAGGACCTTCAACCCGTATTTCGGCAGGGGCGGCTCCAGGGCGAGCCAGGGCAATTGCCGGACGAACTGGACGGGATCCCAGTTCACCGAGGCCCACATGTTGAGGCCGATGATCTCGAAGGCGATCAGCCCGCAGGTGATCGACAGCGCCGCGATATAGCCGATGTAGATCGGCCCGACCTGGCTGTTGCCGATGAGCCCGAACAGGTAGCTGTTGAAGGGCTTGCCCACGCGGTCGTCGACCGCGACGGGAACACCGTGCTCCGGCACGAGCGGGCGCACCTGAACCTGCGTGAAGATGTTCTGGTAATAGGCCATGGGCTGCCCTCCCCCGGGAGTGCCGCGCGCCGGGCGCGGCTCGCATCATTTGTTTCGTCGCGCCTTCGCCCCGTCGCTCATCGCCAGACCGGAAGGTTGAGCCACCAGCCCCACCATTGCGGCCAGCCCTGCGTCCAGAACGGCCCGCTGATCACGATGCAGACCGCGCTCCAGAACCCGGCCGACAGGGCCAGGAACAGGCCCAGCCGGTGGATGCCGAGGGTGCCGATGGAGTAGCCGATCGTGTCGCGGAAGAAGGTGTCCTCGTGCTCCGGCGTCTTCACGACCTCGCCCTTCTTCGGGTTGGTCGCTGAGAGGATCAGGCCGCCGTGCATCGCCAGCGCCAGCGTGGTCGTGAAGAAGAATGTCACGGCCAGCATGTGCGCTGGATTGTAGTGGAAGTGGAGGTACTGATATCCGGTGTTCGAGACCCAATCGAGATGGCTGAGGATGCCGTACGGGAAGCCGTAGCCCCAGGCGCCCATCAGGAGGGGCCGGATCACCACGAGGGTGAAATACGCGAAGATCGCCATGCCGAAGGCCGCCGGCACGTGATAGCCGATGCCGAGCTTGCGGCAGATCTCGACCTCGCGCAGCGCCCAGGACACGAACGAGCCCAGCGCGCACATCGTGATGATCTGCCAGAGGCCGCCTGACTTCAGCGGCGCGAGCTTGAGGCCGTAGCTGATGTCGGGGGGCGCGATATTGATCTGCCAGATGTTCCAGGTCGGCCCGATCGCTGCGCCATAGATCACCAGCGCGGTGCCCAGCACCGTGAAGAACATACCGACCACGCCGAAGAAGCCGACGAAGAACGGCCCGACCCAGAAGTCGAACAGGTCGCCGCCGAGCAAGGTGCCGCCGCGGATCCTGTATTTGCGCTCGAAGCTCAGCATCGCCATGGCGGCTGCTCCCCAGTCAGGCCGAAGAAGGACAGTGAGGTGACCGCGGCCCTTGCGCGCCGCGGTCCGGACCGGCCGTCAGGCCGGCAGTTGCGGCAGCGCGAGCGTGATGGTGTTCTCGGCGGCCTTGTTGTTTCTCGGGCCGTCCAGCCAGTTGAATCTGTCGGTCGAGAGCAGGATGAAGTGGATCAGCAGCGCCAGGATGAAGAGGAAGGTGAACAGAGCCACCAGCGTGCGCCGCGGATCGAACAGCAACCAAACCTTGTGCATCCGATCCTCCTCAGCCGATCATCGTGACGAGGGCGTGGGCCGCATCGCGAACGCCCTCGAGAGAGGCGTAGCCCTGCGGTCCGGGAAGCCACGGGCGCCACAGCCAGACGAGGATGTGCGCGACCACGGCAATCGCCGTGAAGATGAGGAAGCTCGTCAGGAAGATCGCGTGGAACTCCTTGGCCTCCGGTTCCGTCAGCCCGGATAGGCTGCTCGGTCTTTCTGTTGTGACGGGTCCACTCGCCATCGTTCAGACCTCCGTGTGTTGGCCGCGCCTCTGACGAAGCGCGACGGGTTCAGCCGTGAGGCCTCGCGGCGTCCACGGCCCGACTTCCCCCGCGTCACCGGACGGAAGCGTCTCGTTCACGGGCGCGTCAGCCCATGAAGGCGAAGGGGATCGCCTGAACCGCCATGGCGCGGGCTTCGCCGAAGACGGACCGGCGCGTCGCCACGAGGCCTGGGCGGGCCATCTCGCGGCTTGGCCTGAACCGGTTCAGCGCCGCGGCCGCGAGGAAGAACGGATAGGTCGCCGCCAGGATCAGCCGGAACTGGATCGCCTCCTGGTGCTGGCGGCTGGTCGGGACCATCGTTCGCATCGTCAGGTCTCCTCTGGGTAAAATGGAAAGGCGGCTCATGCCGGGATCCCTCCGGCGAGATCGGCCCGGGCCCGCGCCACGTGGGCGGGCGCCACGGCACCGGATTCGGCATCGCGGGCGGCGCGCTCGGCGGCGTCGCGCAGACGCTTGGCGGCGGAGATCCGGGCGAGCACCGGCTGCGCCTCGACCAGGGCGTCGAGGGCCTGCCGCGCCGCCTCGTCCCAGGGCAGCTCGGCGTGGCGCCGCGCCGGGGTGGCCTCGACCGTGTCCATGTCGCGGGCGAGCGGCAGGATGTGGAAGAGGGTGTCGAATAGGGCGTTGGAGACCTCCTGGATCAGGTAGGTCGCCCCGGCGTAGCCCATGAACGGCGTCCCGGTGTGCCGCCGGATGATGGCGCCGGGGAACGAGGCCGGGACGTAGGCTGCCCGGGCTCCGGTCTCGGCGAGGTACATCCGCTCGTTGAACGAGCCGAACAGCACCAGCGGCGGCTTCTCGGCGATCGCCGCCCGCACGGCTGAATTGTCGGGCTTCACGCCGGCCGAGCGCCCGAAGGCGAAGTGGCAGGGCAGACCCATCTCGTCTTCGAGAAAGTGGCGCACGCCCCGCGCGTAGGTCTCGGTGGCGACGATGCCGAAGCTCGCGGTGCCGAAGAAGTCCTGCGTCACCGACCGCCAGAGATCCCAGACCGGCTTGATCGTGGTGTGGCGCTCGCGTTCGATGAACGGCTCCGGATCGAGGCCCAGGATCTCGCCCAGCGAGCGCAGGAACTTGGTCGTGGAGAGGATGCCGATCGGCGCCTGCAGGAAGGGCCGGCCGAGATCCTCGCAGAGCAGGCGCCCAAATTCCCGGTAGAGGCAGATATTGGCGTCGGCATTGACGAGCTTGCCGACATCCGCGAGGTGCGCGCCCAGCGGGAAGGTGAGGTTCACCTCCGCGCCGATGCCCTCCACCAGCCTCCGGATCTCTGCGAGATCCGAGGGCATGTTGAAGGTGCCGTAGGCCGGCCCGATGATGTTCACCCGCGGCCGCTCGCCGGCTTTCCGCTCGGGCCGGGGCGGGATGCCTGCCTTGGCGTACTTCCGCGCCCCGTATTCTTGCCAGAGCCAGCGCATGGCCCGGTCGGCCGCCTGCCACTGATCCTCGTCGATGGTGCGGGGGAGGAAGCGCTGAAGACCGGTGCCCTCGGGCGTGACGCCGCCGCCGATCATCTCGGCGATGGAGCCGGTGACGACCACGCTGGGCTGGCCCGGATCGAGGGTCGCGTGGGCGCGCTTCATGGCGCCCTCGGTCCCGTGCCGGCCGAGTTCCTCCTCGGCGAGCCCGGTCACGACGATCGGCAGCTCGTGCGGCGGCAGCGCGTCGGTGTAGTGCAGCACCGAGGTCACCGGCAGGTTCTCGCAGCCGACGGGGCCGTCGATGACGACCTGAAGGCCCTTGATCGCCGTGAAGACGTAGACCGCGCCCCAGTATCCGCCGGCCCTGTCGTGATCGAGGATCAGCATCAAGCCATCTCCCCGATCGGCTTTTTCGGACCCTCAATCTTCGGGCCCTGGCGGCGCTGCGGCACCTCCTGCCAGACGCCCGCAGCGTGGCCGGTACCGACGCCCTCGAAGAAGTCGCGCATGGCGTCAAACCGCGCCTTGTTGCCGAGCGCGGCGTTGACCACCGTGGCGAGCGAGCCGGCTCCGGCAGCGCCCATGAGCGGGCGGGCCGAAATCAGGTTGGTGAAGTAGAGCGCCGGGGTGCCGCGCTCCTTGGCCCTCTGCACCACCGGCGTGGTCCCGATGGCGAGGTCGGGCTTGAGCGCGTCGAGGGCGCAGAGATCGTCCTCCAGGGAGGCGCGATAGCGGACCTCGGTCCCGCGGGACTCGAGCCAGTCGCGGTCGGCCTCGGACCAGGGCGTACGCGGACAGGCGGTGCCGACATACGGCACCTCGGCGCCGCTCTCGACGAGGAGGCGGGCCACCAGCAGCTCCGACCCCTCGTAGCCGGACAGGGTGATCCGGCCCTTGATCGGCATCGCGCCGAGCGCCCCGCGGATGCCGGGCAGGATCCGGTTCTTGGCCGCCTCGACGGTTGCGCGGGGCACGCCGCAGGCCTCGCCGATCCGGTCGAGCCAGTCGGCGGTGCCGTCGACGCCCACGGGGGCCGAGCCGACGATCGGGCGGCCCGCCGCCTCAAACTCGCGGATCGAGGCCGTGTAGAACGGGTGGATCGCCGCCACCGCGGCGCAGTCGAGGGCGGCGTAGAGCTCGCGCCACTCGCGGGTCGGCACGACCGGCCCGGCCGCCAGACCCAGCGGCTCCAGGAGCGAGCCGATCACGACGGGATCGGCCGGAAACACCTCGCCCAGCAGCGCCACGCTCGGGCGCTCCGAGCGGCCGCCGCGGGGCGCGGCGACTGGGCCCTGCTCGGCCTCCGAGCGGGCGACCTTCAGCATGGCCCCGGCCAGCACGTCCTTGGCCTCGGCATGAGTCGGAACGCCGAAGCCCGGCACGTCGATGCCGATCACCCGGACGCCATCGATCGCCTTCGGCAGCAGGCGGAGCGGGACGCCCGACGCGGTGGGAACACAGAGATTGATGACGACGACGGCGTCGTAATCCTGCGGCTTCGCGGTGGCGTGGACCGCCTCGCGGATGTCCTCGAACAGCTTGCCGGTGACCAGGGTCTCGGAGTTGAACGGCACGTAGCCGACGCTGCGCTTTGCGCCGTAGAAATGCGACGTGAAGGTCAGGCCGTAGACGCAGCAGGCGCTGCCCGAGAGAATCGTGGCGGTGCGGCGCATGCGCAGGCCGACCCGGAGCGAGCCGAAGGCCGGGCACATGCTCTGCGGCTGGTCGTGCGGACCCTGTGGGTAGTCCTTTCGCAGCTGTTCCAGCGTCTCCGACATCCCGGCCGCCTCGGCGGCTGCCGCCATCGCGTCCTTGCCCGCGTGGCAGCCGAGCCCGTCGCCCTGCGTGGCGGCGGAGTCGAGTCCTTCCGGAGCCTTGCGGGCCCGCAGCGCGGCGATGTCGAGGGAGACGGCCATGCCTTAGACCTCGTCGTAGACGACTTCGAGGGACGGCTTGGACACGTGGGCGACGCCGCACATGTCCTCGTGGGTCGCCGGGACCAGCACAACGTCGCGACCCGTCGTTTCGCTGGAGAACAGGGCGAGCAGCCCGTCCTGCGAGAGCGGCGCCGGGCGGTGCGGCGCGGCGTCGGCGACGTTGGCGGCCAGCTCCGCGAACAAGTCGCCCCAGCGCCCGTCCGGCTTGCCGATGATCTCGTAATTGGCGCTCTTGCGCCGGATGTCCTCGTCGGCCGGGATCGAGGCCAGGACCGGGATGCCGGCGGCCTCCGCGAAGGCCTGCGCCTCGCCGGTGCCATCATCCTTGTTGATCACGAGTCCGCCGACGCCGACATTTCCGCCGAGCTTGCGGAAGTACTCTACCGCCGAGCAGACGTTGTTGGCGACGTAGAGCGACTGCAGGTCGTTCGAGCCGACGACGATGACCTTCTGGCACATGTCCCGGGCGATCGGCAGACCGAAGCCGCCGCAGACCACGTCGCCCAGGAAGTCGAGCAGGACGAAGTCGAACCCCCATTCGTGGAACCCGAGCTTCTCCAGAAGCTCGAAGCCGTGGATGATGCCCCGCCCGCCGCAGCCGCGGCCGACTTCGGGGCCGCCGAGTTCCATCGCGTAGACGCCGTCGCGTTTGAAGCAGACATCGCCGATGGCGACCGTCTCGCCGGCGAGTTTCTTCTTGGTCGAGGTCTCGATGATGGTCGGGCAGGCCTTGCCGCCGAAGAGGAGCGAGGTGGTGTCGCTCTTCGGGTCACAGCCGATCAGCAGGACCTTTTTGCCCTGCTGGGCCATCATGTAGCTGAGATTGGCCAGCGTGAACGACTTGCCGATGCCGCCCTTGCCGTAGATCGCGATGATCTGCGTCTCTTTCTTCGCCGGCGCGGTGGCGACCGCATCGGGCTCGATCGCGGCCTCGGCGCGAAGCTGGGTCGCTTGGGACAGGGCGGCCTTGTTGAGCTGAACGTTCACGCGGCGTCCCTCCAGTCGAGGATCATCTTCAGGCAGGCGGGATCGGCGAAGGCAGTACGGTAGGCGTCCGCAGCCTCCGTCGCCGCGGCCCGGTGGGTGATCAGCCCGTCGAGCGAGAGTCGGCCGCCGTCGATCAGCATCGTCACGGCGGCGAGGTCTTCCGGCCGAAACTCCGCGGAGATCCGAATCCGGGCCTCGCGCATGAAGGCGGGCGGGAAGGCGAAACTGAGCGGCGCCTCGTAGAACCCGGCAAGGACAATCTCGCCGCCGGGTGCCAAGCGGGCGATCAGGCCGTCGAGCCCGGCAGCATCGCCGCTGACGTCGGTGATCACCGCGTAATCGCGCCTGGAATCGTCATCCGGTGCCAGGACTGGGTAGCCGTGCGCCCCCTCGGTGCGGCCCGGATTCGTCTCCCACACCGTCGGTTCGGCGCCGGCCGCCAGCGTCAGGCGGGCCAGAAGTCGGCCGAGCACGCCGTGCCCGACGATGAGCGGGGTCGCGCCGGGCCGGATCCCGCCGAGCGCTCGATAGGCGGTGGCAGCGAGGGCGAGGAGGCAGGCGCGCTCGCCGAGCGCCGGATCCACCGGCACGAGGCGTGCGGCCGGCGCGACGAGGTGCGAGGCGGCGCCGCCGAACAGGCCGCGGACGGCACCGAAGCAGCGGGCGCCCGGCACGTAGACGGTCTGGCCGATCCGCACGGTTCCGGCGGCATCGGCCTCGACGACAGTGCCGACGGACTCGTAGCCTGGAACCAGCGGGTAACCCATCCCAGGGAACGGCGGCATCCGGCCCGACCAGAGCAGGTGCTCGGTCCCGGTGCTGATCCCGCTCCACGCGATGGCGACGATGGCGTCGGGTGTCCCGGCCGGGGTCAGCGGCAGGCGCTGCACCGCCAGGTGCTCAGGGCTTTCGAGAATGACGGCGAGAGTGTCCATCCAGGATCCGTCCGCCTCATGTCGTGCGACTCTCGCCATTGGGAGTCGCTGGGTGTCATCCTAGATAGACATATGATAGCGTCAAGCAAGACTTACAGAATGTCGCCTGTTTTTTGGGCGATCAAGACGCGGGTGAGGAGTGGGCGACGCGTCGGCCGCTCGCGTGAGCTTGCAAATCCGGCAGCGTGCAGCATCGCGTGCAGCTCCTCGGCGCGTCGTGGCCTGCCTGAGCCCATCGCGAGCAGATAGAAGCCGAAATACGCATCCCCGACGGGTTCGGCGCCGGCTGTTCCGGCCATCGGCTCAGCGAGAAGCAGGGTGCCACCGGGCGGCAGCGCCGCGTGCGCGGCCGTGAGGAGCGCCAGGGCGGGGCCGTCGTCGTGGTCGTGAACGACCCGCACCAGAGAAATTGCATCCGCGCCAGTCGGCAGGTCATCGTGGAAATCGCCGCCCCGGCAGGCGATCCGCCGATTCAGGCCGGCCCGGGAGAGACGGGCGGCCGCGCGTTCAGCGACGGCGGGCAAGTCGAACAGCGTGAGGCGCGGTGCGGGGTAGCGCGCCGCGACCGCCTGAAGGAAGGCGCCTTCGCCGCCGCCGACATCCATCAGGTGACCGATTCCCGACAAGTCGCAGGCGTCGATCACATCGTCGGCGATCAGTCCCTGCGAAGCGCCCATCAGACCGCTGTAGGGGCCGACGGCACCCGCGTGGCTCTCCGCGCCGATCGCGTAGGGCCAGTAACCGGAAAGCCGCGTCGGGGCCGCTTGGCCGCGCAGGAGCGCCACCGGGTCCGCGAGATCGGCGTAGAGCAGGGCATGGTGCTCGATCATCGCGGCGATCCCGGGATTGCCGACGAGCGCGGCGCCGAGATCGGCGAGTCCGAAGCGGTCGCCGGAGAGCGCCCGGAGGAGCCCCAGCGACTCGGCCGCCCGGAGCAGGCGTCTGGTGTTCTCGGGCGGGAGGTCGAGGCGCCGCGCCAGCGTGTCGACGGCCTGCGGACCGTCGGCCAGGATTGCGAACAGGTCGAGGCGTATGCAGGCGGTCAGGATCTGCGCATAGACGAAGCCAGCGCAGAGATCGAATAGGGCGCGGGTGTTCCGGCGCGCGATGCGGCGTGTCAGCGGAAAACCTGCGGCCCAGCGCTGGAAGCGAGGGCTCGCCACGAGGCGATTCCGCCAGGCCAGCCAGCGCTCGGTCCAAGGAACCGGGACCGGCCGCGTCGCCTGGGCACCGGGGAGAGAGTCGGCGCTCAGGCCCCCACCGCCCGCAGGCTCGCGGGCAGGAACAGCCGCGCCTGCGCCTCGATCTCGGCGGTGAGTTCGGCCGCGCCCGGGCAGGCCGGGATTGCCATCACGGCCTCCCGGGTGAGTCGCGACAGCCGCTCCAGCGCCCTGCCGGTGCCCAGCAACGCCGCGGCGTTCGGACGTCCGAGCGTGGCGTCGCGCCCGGCGGGCTTGCCGATCTCCTCTTGGCGGCAGGCCACGTCGCGCAAATCGTCGGCGACTTGATAGGCTTCGCCCAGACACTCGCCCAGGCGGCGCCAGGGCTCCGGTTCGGCGCCGGCCGCCGCCGCGCCGGTCACCGTGGCGGCGGCGAACAAAGCACCGGTCTTGGCCTGTTGGTAGTCGCTGAGGTTGACATGCGCTTCAGATTCCCAAGCTTGGCCCGCCGCGATGCCGGCCGGTGAGCCCGCCGCGCGCCCCAGAAGAGCCACGAGGTGGCCGAGCCGGCTCGGATGCCGGCCGGCGGAGCGCGCCAAAGTCTCGAACGCGAGCACGATCATGGCATCGCCGGTCAGAACGGCGATCGGTTCGCCGAAGGCGACGTGAACCGAAGGCTTCTGCCGGCGCAGCGGCGCGTCGTCGAAACACGGCAGGTCGTCATGGACCAGCGAGGCGCAATGCAAAAGCTCGATCGCCGCAGCGGCGGCCTCGGACCCGGCGGGATCGTCGTCGCCGCAGGCGCGGGCGACCGAGAGGCACAAGCGCGGCCGGATCCGGTGGCCGCCTGGAAAGACCGCGTAGCGGAGCGCCTCCGCGAGGAGAGGCGGTGCGCCCGGCGCCTCAGCATGCGCCACCGCGCGATCAAGCGCGATTTCGATTCGCCGGCCCGACTCCATCGCGTTGCCTCCCGTGTTAAATTCGGTTGTCAGCGATAAGTGTCATTTCTTATTGACACTTTGCCGGGCAGAGATCAATCCCGTTGTGTGACGAAGCGCGGGGCGAGCGTGGCGCAGGAGCGCGTCATCGTGATCGGGGCGGGAATCGGCGGCCTTGCCGCCGCGCTGCGGCTCGCCCAGGCCGGGCTCGACGTCACGGTTCTTGAGCGCGCCGCCCAGCCGGGAGGAAAGATGCGCAGCGTCGCGGTCGGCGGCCGCGCGGTCGAGGCCGGGCCGACTGTCTTCACCATGCGGTGGGTCTTCGAGGAGCTGTTTTCCGAATGCGGCGCGCGATTCGACGATCGAGTCGCGCTGACGCAGGCACAGCTCTTGGCCCGCCATGCCTGGAGCCGCGATGAACGGCTCGACCTCTTCGCTGACATCGAGGCTTCGGCCGATGCCATCGCGGCCTTCGCCGGGGCACGCGAGGCCGACGGATACCGACGCTTCTGCGCACGCTCGGCCGAGGTCTATCGGACCCTGGAAGGTCCGTTCATCCGCGAGGGGCGGACCAGCCCGGCCGGCCTCGCGCAGCGCGTTGGCCTGTCGGGCCTCGGCGACCTCTGGCGGATCCAGCCCTTCGCCACCCTGTGGTCGGCCCTGGGCGCGTTCTTCCGGGATCCACGGCTGCTGCAGCTGTTCGGGCGCTACGCCACCTATTGCGGTGCCTCGCCGTTCACCGCACCGGCGACGCTGATGCTCGTCGCTCATGTGGAGCAAGCGGGCGTCTGGACCGTCGCGGGCGGCCTCAGCGCTCTGGCCCAGGCCGTGGCGGATCTCGCGGCCGAGCGTGGGACGAGGTTCCGCTACGGCGCGCATGTGGAGCGGATCGTCACCGAGGGAGGCCGGACCGCCGGCGTGATCCTGGTGGATGGCGAGCGGATCGCCGGCGACCTCGTCGTCTGCAACGCCGACGGAACGGCGCTCGGTGTCGGGCTGCTGGGCCCCGACGCGGCCGCTGCCGGCGAGCGTCTGAAGCCGAGCGAACGGTCGCTCTCCGCCGTCACCGTCTGCACGACGGCGATCCCGGGCGGCTTCCCGCTCGCGCACCACACCGTCTTCTTCTCGCGGGACTACCAGGCCGAGTTCAACGCGATCCTGCGCGCGCGCCGCCTGCCGGAGGATCCCACCGTCTACGTCTGCGCGCAGGACCGCACCGATATGGGCGCGGCTCCGGCCGGTCCCGAACGCCTTCTCATGCTCGTCAATGCCCCGGCGGATGGCCGGGAACGCCCGCTCACGCCGCCGGAGGTCGAGAGATGCGAGAGGAACCTGAGCCGCAGGCTGGAAGCCTGCGGCCTGCGCTTGGAGGAGGCATCGCCCGCCGTGACGACGACGCCGCAGGCGTTCGACGCCCTCTTCCCGGGAACGGGTGGCGCCCTGTACGGCCGGGCGGCGCAGGGGTGGGCTGCGACCTTCAAACGTCCGGGGGCACGGACCGCTCTTCCGGGCCTCTACCTGGCGGGGGGCTCGGTCCATCCTGGCCCGGGCGTGCCGATGGCGGCGCAATCTGGCCGGCTGGCCGCGGCGGCGATCCTGGACGACCTCGGTTCGACGGCCCGGTCGCGCGGGGCGGCTACGCGTGGTGGTACGTCGACGCGGTGAGCGACGACGGCCGCCAGGGACTCACGATCATCGCGTTCATCGGTAGCGTGTTCTCGCCCTACTATGCCTGGAGCGCCGGCAAGGACCCGTTCGCGCACTGCGCCATGAACGTCGTCCTGTACGGCGGCCGCAGCCGCTTCGCGATGACGGAGCGCCGCGCATCCAGCCTGTCCAGGAGCGCGGACCACATCGCCATCGGGCCGAGTGCCATGCGCTGGGACGGCACGGCGCTCACGATCACGATCGACGAGCGCGGGGCACCCGTGCCCTATCGCCTGAGAGGGACGGTGCGGCTCGTCCCGCGTGGCTTCACCGCGGGACCATTCCATCTCGACCGCGCCGGTCGCCATCGCTGGTGGCCGATGGCGCCCTCGTCCCGGGTCGAGGTCGCCTTCGATCAGCCGGTCCTGCGCTGGCGCGGAAGCGGCTACTTCGACACCAATGACGGTGACGAGCCGCTGGAGGATGCCTTCTCGCGCTGGACTTGGTGCCGGGCGGATCTGCCGGACGGAGCCGCGATCCTGTACGACGTGCACCATCGGGACGGCGACGGACAGAATTTGTCGCTGCGGTTCTCCAGCGACGGCAGCCGTCGCGAGATCCGGCCGCCGCCGGCCGCGACGCTGCCGGCGACGAATCTATGGCGGATGAAGCGGGAGACGCGTAGCGACGCCGGCCGCTCGCGCGTCCTCGCCACTTACGAGGATACGCCGTTCTATGCTCGATCGCTGCTCGCCTCGACCTTGGGCGGCGAGCCGGTGAGAGCGATGCATGAGAGCCTCTCGCTCGACCGATTCCGCCATCCGCTGGTGCGGCTCATGCTCCCCTTCCGCATGCCGCGGCCGCTGGCTTGCTAGGACACGCGGCGCAGGTGCGGTACGCCCCTGCTGCCCCGGTCAGGCGACCGCCCGCCGGATAATCGGGATTGTCCAGGGGCGCACCGAAAGGCGATGCAGCCAAGGGTCGCGAGGCTCAGAAGCAGGCCGCCGGAAAGCCCGGTCAGGCCAGCACCCTCGCGCAGGAGCGCGAAAAGCGGGGTCGCACACAGAAGCCCGCGCTCGTGGGCAGACAGGCCGCCGGCCCGGTGCGCGACGAGCGCCAGCAGGAGCGTGGCCGGAACCAAGGGTGCGAGATCGTAGACCGGAACGTAGGGGGACAGGAGCGGCGCCGCGGCGAGGAGCGAGGCGGTACGCAGTTCAAGGCCGGCCGGCATCCGCCAGGCGCGACAGGTGAACCCGAGGGCCAGCACGGCCACGATGGCCTGAGCGCCCCAGGCGGCGGCCATTGAGCCGCCGAGCAGCCGCACGGCTCCGAAGGCACTGGCATTGAGCTCGAGGCCGGCTGCTGCCTTCTGCAGGATGATTCGGTTCGTCTCGCCGAGCGTTCCGAGGAACCCGATCCACGGC
Organism: Methylobacterium sp. CM6257; assembly: GCF_054611515.1. Lineage (NCBI taxonomy): Bacteria > Pseudomonadati > Pseudomonadota > Alphaproteobacteria > Hyphomicrobiales > Methylobacteriaceae > Methylobacterium > Methylobacterium sp. CM6257. Next base: position 1,211,334 of record NZ_CM137735.1, on the reverse strand, counting down.
GCTGTGCCGAACAACGCCAGCGAGGCGAGGCAAAGGGCGAAGATCGTGGCGAGGCAGGCCGCCAGGCAGGCGCGCCGGCCTGTGATGAGCAGGAGCAGCGGCGCGAGGGCCGCGAACTGGGGCTTGTAGGCGAGGAGGCCGAAGCACAGGCCGGCGAGCCAGGGGCGCCGGTCGACAAGCAGTCCGCCGAACGTCAGCAGCGCCGCGGTGAACAGGCCGTTCTGCCCGTAGGCGAGATTGCAGAAGACCAGCGGATGGGCGAGCGCGACGCAGGCCGTGTCGCGGCGGCCTCCGGCCACCCGCATCGCCAGAGCGAACGCGGCCAGCGAGAGGGCTGTCCAGAGCAGGAAGGCCGGCTGCGGCTCCAGCAGCGCCATGGCGGCGGCGGGCAGCAGGAACACGGGCGGATAGTGCCAGGCGAACCGGCATTCGGGACCGAACGCGGTTTTCAGGTTCTCAAGATGTACCGGCAGGTCGTAAGGCTCGCCGCCCCGTCCCTCCAGCGCGGCGCGCCCGGCCACCCAGACCTGGCTGAAATCGTTGCCGAGCATGTCGCCGTACCAGTTCCGGCGCGGCTCCGGACCCGTGCCGTACACGACGACAACGATGGCGAGGCTCAGCGGGACCAGAACCCAGGCTGCGCGCTTCGCGAAGGCGATCATCCGGGCATCGCTGCCGAAGAGATCCGCGAGATCGGCCCTGAGCGCCGCCAGGCGCGACTCGGGACGGCCCGGCGCGGTGGTCTCTGGATGCGCGCGCATGGGCGGCCTTCTGCGGGTCGGGGTCAGCGGCAGCCTAGGTGAGTCCGGTTCCGGCGCCGTTAACAGAGATGTTTGCCCAATGGCCCCGCTTGTGCGAGAGGGCCGCGGCTGCGATCCTTGCGCCGTCAACCGGGGCGGTCACCTTGATGCGAGCGGACGAGGCATCACCCGCCCCGCGCGTCCTGATCTACAGCCACGATACCTTCGGGCTCGGTCATCTGCGCCGTTCGCGGGCCATCGCCAACGCGATCGTGGCATGCAGCCACGGCGCCCGGGCGGTCATCGCCTCGGGCTCGCCGGTCATCGATCGCTTCGCCTTCCATTCCGGTGTGCAGACGGTTCGGCTGCCGCCGGTGACCAAGTTCCCGGACGGGGGCTACGCCAGTCTGGATGCGGTCACGCCCCTCGCCGAGACGGTCGAACGTCGATCCGCGATTCTCGCGCGCGCCTGCGAGACGTTCCGGCCCAACCTGATCATCGTCGACAAGGAACCCGCCGGTTTTCATGGCGAGCTGATGCCGGTGCTCGAGCGTGCCACCGCGCACGGCATCCGGCTGGTTCTCGGGCTGCGCGACGTGCTCGACGACGCCGACCGCCTCGTGCCCGAATGGGAGCGCAAGGGTGCCGCCGAGACGATGGCGCGCTTCTACGACGAGATCTGGGTTTACGGCCTCAGCCGCATCCACGAGCCCCTGGCCGCGCTTCCGATGGACCCGGCTATGGCCGCCCGGATCGAGGCAAGGCTGATCTATACGGGGTATCTTCGCCGCGAACTGCCGGAGCGTCGTGCCGATCGCGAGGAGCCGGCCGTCGCGAACGGCCCGTTCGTTCTCGTCACGCCGGGCGGCGGCGGGGACGGCGCCGCCCTGATCGACTGGGTGATCGCCGCCTACGAGGCGGATTCCGGGATACCCCTGCCCTGCCTCATTGCCTTCGGCCCGTTCCTCGATGCCGCGACCCGCGATGGTTTCACCGCCCGGATCCGTTCGCTGCCCGGCCGGATCTCGGCCATCACCTTCGATAGCGAGATCGAGTTCCTGATGCGCAAGGCAGCCGGCGTCGTGGCGATGGGCGGCTACAACACCTTCTGCGAGATCCTGTCCTTCGACCGGCGCGCGATCCTGGTGCCACGGACCGAGCCGCGCCGGGAACAGGCGATCCGCGCGCTCGCCGCGGAGCGGCTGGGCCTCGCAAGCGTCCTGATGGAGGCGGAGGGTCGGGCGCCGGAGCGCATGGCCGCGGCCCTCCGCGCCTTGCCAGACCAGACCGAGCCGTCGCGGGTGCTGGTCCCCGGCCTGCTCGACGGCCTGGATGCGGTGGCCCGCCGGGTCCGGGCGCTGGCCGGCCCCGGTGCAGAGCGCTCCTGCGCGCGGGCCTTCTCGTGACGACGCGGCGCATCGCGGTGGTGCTGAAGGGCTATCCGAGGCTGTCCGAGACCTTCATCGCGCAGGAACTGCTCGCTCTGGAGCGGCGCGGCCTGCCGCTGGAGATCTGGTCCCTTCGCCGACCGACCGACCGCGCCCGTCATCCGATGCATGCGGCGATCCGCGCCCCGGCCAGCTACCTGCCCGAGTATCTCTACGAGGGGCCACTGCGTGTACTGCAGGGGCTCGCCTCGGCCCTGCGGCGGCGGCGGGTGATCGCGCTCCTCGCCCTGTTCGCGCGCGACTTCCGGCGCGACCCGACGGCCTCACGTGTCCGGCGGCTCGGGCAGGCCCTGGTGCTCGCCCGGGAGCTGCCTCCCGACATCGCCCACATCCACGTGCATTTCCTCCACGCGCCGGCCAGCGTCGCCCGCTATGCAGCGCTGCTGACCGGACGCGGGTGGAGCTTCTCCGCCCATGCCAAGGACATCTGGACGACACCCAACTGGGAATTGGCCGAGAAGCTGCACGATGCGAGCTGGGGGGTGACCTGCACCCGCGACGGGCTGGCGCGCCTCGACGGGCTCGCGTCCGGCCGGACTCAGCTCGCCTATCACGGCCTGGATCTCGCGCGCTTTCCCGCTCCGCCGCCACGGCGCGAGGCCCGCGACGGGAGCGACCCTGCGGCACCGATCCGGCTTCTCTGCGTCGGCCGGCTGGTGGCCAAGAAGGGGCATGACGACCTGCTCGACGCCCTGGCCTCATTACCGCCGGGCCTGCATTGGCGCCTCGACCTGATCGGCGGGGGCGAGTTGCGGAGCGCCCTGGAGGCAAGGGTCCGCACGTTAAGCCTAGAGGGGCGCGTGGTCTTCCGCGGGGCGCTGGCGCAACCCGATGTGGTGGCGGCGATGCGCGACGCCGACCTGTTCGTGCTGCCGACGAAGCCGGCGCCGGGCGGCGACCGAGACGGGCTCCCCAACGTGCTCATGGAAGCGGCAAGCCAGACTTTGCCGATCCTCGCCACGGCTTTCGCGGGCACGCCGGAATTCATCGCCGACGGGGTGCACGGCATCCTGGTTCCGGCCGGCGCGCCTGCGTCCCTCGCGGCAGCCCTGGCCCGCCTGACAGCGGATCCGTCCCTGCGGCACCGCCTTGGCGAGGCGGCGCGGGCACGGCTCGTGCAGGACTTCTCGGAGGAAGCCGCCGTCGACCTGATCGCGGCCCGGCTGCGTGCATCCGCGGGGCTCGCCGCCACCGTTGCCGCAATCGAACCGGAGCTGTCCACGTGCGCGTCCTGATCGCGGTCACGCACCTTCTCGGGGCCGGGCATCTCACCCGCGCGGCTGCGCTGGCCCGTGCCTTCGCGGCCGCCGGCCACGATGCGATGCTCGTCTCGGGCGGCGTGCCGGCCCCGATGGTGCGCCACGACGGCGTACGCCTCGTGCAGCTGCCGCCCCTTCGCGTCGCCGGGACGGCCTTCTCGACGCCGCTGGGACCGGACGGACGACCGGCGGATGCGGCACTGCTCGCGCGCCGCCAAATGCTTCTGGTCCAGACCTTCGAAGGCTTTGCGCCGGACGCGGTCATCACCGAGCTGTTCCCCTTCGGCCGGCGGGCGCTCGCAGCCGAGTTCCTGGGCTTGGCGGAGGCAGCCCGCGCGCGCCGGCGACGCCCGCTCGTCCTCGCCTCCGTCCGCGACATCCTGGTCGCTTCAGCCAAGCCCGAGCGCATCGCGCAGGCCCATGCGCGAGCGGCGGCGCTGTACGATGCCGTGCTGGTTCACGGTGATCCGGCGCTCGTGCCCCTCGACGCATCCTGGCCGCTCGACGCTGCGACGGCGGCCATGATCCGCTACACCGGCTACGTCGAAGAAGGCACCCGCGTCGAGCCGGCGGCCGCGCGCTCGGGGGTGCTGGTCGCCGCCGGGTCCGGCCCGGCCGGGACCGATCTGCTGCGGGCCGCCGCCGACGCCGCCCGGCAACGGCCAGACCTCGGCTGGCGGATCCTGGCGGGTCACGGCGTGCGGGAAGAAACCCTCTCTGAAATCGGGCGCGGCTTGGCCGACGGCGTCCTCGGCCGCGCCCGGCCCGATTACCGGACCCTGCTGGCCGGCGCCGCGCTGTCGATCAGCCAAAGTGGCTACAACACCGTCACGGATCTTCTGGCTACAGGAACGCCCTCCGTGCTGGTGCCTTTCGAGGCCGGCGGCGAGACCGAACAGCGGCTGCGCGCGGAACGCCTGGCCGCGCGTGGTCTCGCCCGGGTTCTGCCGGAGGCGGAGCTGACCGGGCGGACGCTCCTCCAAGCGGTGGACGCGCAGACGGCGGCGCCGCGGCCTAGCCCCCATGAGATCGACCTCGGCGGTGCGCGGCGCTCGGTGGAGATCGTCGAGGACCTGCTCGCCGGTCATCGCGGGGAGAGTCGCCGCATGGGGGCCGCGAGCCCGGGCTTCGATGCCCTGCGGCGGGCTCTGGACGACGCTGCCGAGCGCGGCCTGCGGGTGCCGTTCCTGTGGCGCGACGACGACGCGGTGGCGGCGACTCCGGCCCTCGACCGGCTGATCGGACTCGCGGAAGCCCATGACTCCCCGATCCTTCTCGCTGCCATCCCGGCCGGCATCGAGCCCTCCTTGGGGCATAGGCTCGCTTCAGCCCGCAGCGTGTCTGTCGCGGTCCACGGCCTCGCCCACCACAACCATGCCCCGGCGGGCGAAAAACCCGCGGAATTCGGCGCGCACAGGCCCCTGGGCGATCTGGCGGCGGAGGCTGCGGCCGGCCTGCAAATCGCCGGCGAGCGGCTGCCGGGCGCGGTCCTGCTGCCGGTCTTCGTGCCGCCTTGGAATCGGCTGGCCCCGGACCTCGCGACCGCTCTGCCGAGCCTCGGCTATCGCGGCCTGTCGGCATCTCCCGGGCGGAACATTCCCGGCCTCGTTCGCGCCGACGCGACGTTCGATCCGATCGACTGGCGCGGCTCCCGCTCCCTGCGCGATCCGGCGGCAATGCTGCGCGATCTCGCCAACAACCTCTTGCGGCGACCTCTGCAGCCGTTCGGTCTTCTGACCCATCACCTCGCCCACGACGCGGCAATCTGGACATTTATCGAGGACTTGCTGTCGGTGCTGCTGAAGCATCCGGCGGTTGATGCCCTGGATCCGCGCTCCGTATTCGACTGTGCGGCGATGGAAACTGGCAAGACAGCAACTAAATCCCCCGTCTCAAAGATTGCGAGGACGGGTTGAGCCCGCTGCTGTCCATCCGCGACCTCGCGGTCGCGTTTCGTACGGAGGCCGGACCGTTCGAGGCTCTGCACGGTCTGTCTCTCGACGTGCAGCGCGGACGCACACTGGCGCTCGTCGGTGAATCCGGCTCGGGCAAGTCGGTGACCGCTCAGGCGATCCTGCGCATTCTGCCGCCTTCCGCCACCATCACCGCAGGCCAGATGCTGTTCCGGGATGGAGCCACGGAGATCGACATCGCCCGCCTCGCCCCCGAAGGCGGAGCGATGCGGGCAATCCGCGGCCAGCGGATCGCCATGATCTTCCAGGAGCCGATGACCTGTCTCTCGCCGCTCCATACGATCGGCGACCAGATCGGTGAGGCCCTGCGCATCCATACCGGCGCCGGCCGCAAGGACGCCGATGCGCTCACGCAGGAGGCGCTCGCCCGAGTCGGCTTCCCGGATCCGCGCCGTGCGCTTCGGACCTACCCGTTCGAGCTGTCCGGGGGCCTGCGCCAGCGCGCCATGATCGCCATGGCGCTGATCCTGAAACCTGCTCTGCTGGTCGCCGACGAGCCGACCACGGCGCTTGACGTCACCACCCAGGCTCAGATTCTCGCTCTGCTGTCCCGCCTCCAGGAGGCGACCGGGATGGCGATCCTGCTGATCACACACGATCTCGGCGTAGTCGCCAACATCGCCCACGACGTGGCGGTGCTCTATCGCGGTCGACTCGTCGAAGCCGGGCCGCGGGATACGGTGATGCGCATGCCCGGCCACGCCTATCTCCGGGCGCTCCTCCACGCCGTGCCCCGGTTCGACATGGCGCCGGGTGAGCGGCTCACCCCGATCCGTCCGGCACGGGCCGAGATCCCGCCGGGACAAGCTCCGGCGAAGCTCGCGGGCCCGCTGCTGCAGGTCCAAGGGGTGAGCAAGAGCTTCACCCTGCGCGCCGGCCGGCTCTGGCAGAAGCCCCGGATCGTCCACGCGGTCTCGGACGTGTCTTTGAACCTCGCAGCGGGCCAGACGCTCGGCCTCGTGGGGGAGTCCGGCTCCGGAAAGACAACCGTATCCAAGATGATCATGCGGGCGATCCGGCCGGATTCCGGCCGGATCCTGTTCGACGACGGGACCGGTCCGCGGGACGTCCACAGCCTCAGCGGTGACGCCCTGTTCGCCTACAGGCGCACAGTCCAGTTCGTGTTCCAGGATCCCTACGCATCCCTCGACCCGCGGATGACCGTCCGCCAGATCCTGTCGGAGCCCATGGAGATCCACGGTGTTCCGGCGGCCGAGCGGCGGGAACGCTGCCGGGCCCTGATGGCGATGGTCGGCCTCGATGCCGCGGGTCTGGGACGCTACCCGCACGCCTTCTCGGGTGGTCAGCGCCAGCGCATCGGCATCGCCCGTGCGCTGGCTCCGAAGCCCCGGCTCCTGGTGCTCGACGAGCCGGTTTCGGCCCTCGACGTGTCGGTGCAGGCGCAGATCCTGAATCTGCTCAAGGACCTTCAGGCGGCCCTGGGTCTCTCCTATCTCATCGTCTCCCACAACTTGGCAGTGATCGACTACATGGCGGACACCATCAGCGTGATGTGCCGGGGACGGATCGTCGAGGAAGCACCCCGCGCCGCCCTGTTCCGCCGCCCGGTCCATCCCTACACGCGGGCGCTGCTGGCCGCGGTGCCGGACCCCAGCCTCGACCACCCGCTCGACTTCGGGGCCATCACGGGCGACCAGAACGACCCATCCCGCTGGGACGCACCCTACCGGCTGGCGCCGGACGAGGCGGGCACCATGCAGGCGGTGGAAGCCGGCCACCGGGTGCGGTTCGGCAATGCCCGAAGTGCGGAGGCCGCGTGATGCAGCCGCGCCCGCCCGTGATGCTGGAGCGCCTGCGGCGCAAGGTTCTGTCGCCGCTCTTCGACCGTCTCGGCTACGACCTCGTCCCGGCCGCCCCCGATTGGAGCCACCGGCCGACCTCGCCGCGCGAGGTGGCGACACTCCTCGATTCCGCCGCCTCGATTCTGGAGCGGGACTTTGCGGCCGCCGGTATCGTGCCGGACGGCGAGGTCCTCGATTGGGTGCGGGAATTCTGGACGCTGATCCCCTCCGCGCCCGTCCGGCAGCGCCGGGGCGGGAGCGGCTTCAACGGGGCGCTCCAGCTTTACGTGGCGATGCGGGCGCTGAAGCCGGGGTTCGTCATCGAATCCGGGGTGTTCCGCGGGCTCACGACCTGGGTCATCCGGAAGGCGTGCCCACGGGCCAGCATTTTCTGCCACGATCCGAACCTGTCCGGGCTCCAGTATCGCGATCCGCAGGCACGCTACAGCACCGCTGACTGGTCGATGGCGGATTGGTCCATGCTCGATCCGGCTGCGACCGTGGCGTTCTTCGACGATCACGTGGCGCAGGGGCGGCGCGTCGTGGAGGCGCACGCGCGGGGCCTCACGCGGCTCCTCTTCGACGACGATGCCGCCGGCCACCGGATCCATGCCCATGGCGGCCCTGCCCACCCGACCATCGCGATGATCACCGGGCCCGAGCGCAGCCCGGAGCCGATCCGCTGGACCCGCAACGGCCGCCATTTCGAGCAGCCGGCCGATGATGCCCTCGTCCGGCAGGCGGCCGGGCTGATTGCGCGCTCCCACGCGTTCGATGATCTCCACCGCGCCACCGGATATTCGCCAGCGCGGCTGACCTCCGTAACGTTGCGCGCCGCCACGATAGGGGATGGGCCGTGAGCGGTCTCGACGAACGCCACGGTCACTCCTCCCTTCCCCGAGGAGCGGGAAGGGAGGACGGCATATCCCGCCGCACCCTTCTCTCCGGTCTTGGCGCCACTCTTGTCTGGCCCTGCACCGGCCGGGCTGACGCGGACGCCCCCGCCCCGCCGGCCTCCCCCTTCGTGATCGACCTTCCCGCCCGCGGACGCCGCACCGGCACCGCCGGCGGAACGATCCGCACGCTGATCGCCAAGGCTCGGGACGTGCGCTATCTCTCAGTCTACGGCTACACGCGGCTGGTCGGCTACGACGCCGATCTGAACCTCCGGCCCGACGTGCTGGAGCGTGTCGACATCGAGGGTGGGCGCTTCACCTTCACCCTGCGCAAGGGTCATCGCTGGTCGGATGGACACCCGTTCACCACGGAGGACTTCCGCTACTATTGGGAGGACGTCGCCAACGAGAAGGCGCTGAGCCCCGAAGGACCGCCGGCCTTCTTCATGGTCGACGGCAAGCCGCCGCGGGTCGAGTACCTGGATCCGCTGACGGTTCGCTACACCTGGGACCGGCCGAACCCGATATTCCTGCCCGCGCTGGCGGCGCCGCGGGACCCGCTGATCTACCGCCCGTCCCACTACCTGAAGCCTTATCACGCCCGTTACGTCGGTAAGGACGCGGCCGATGCGAAGGCCAAGGCGCAGAAGCTGCGCAGCTGGGCAGCGCTTCATAACCGCCTCGACGACAATTACGAGCTGAACAACCCGGAATGTCCGACGCTCCAGGGCTGGGTGCCCCGCACACGCTCGCCGGCGACTCGCTTCCGGTTCGAGCGGAACCGCAGTTACCACCGCGTTGACACCGCGGGCACACAGCTCCCTTACGTCGATTCCATCGTGATGGACGTTGCCTCTCAGGGTCTGCTGGTCGCCAAGACCAATGCCGGCGAGGCCGACCTGATGTTCCGCGGTCTGTCAATGCCCGACATCCCGAGCCTCAAGGAAGGTGAGGCGACCCACCACTATCGCACTAACCTGTGGCCCGTGGCCCGCGGCTCGGAGATCGCGCTCTACCCCAATCTGACCGCGGCGGATCCCGTCTGGCGGCGGCTCAACCGCGATGTGCGCTACCGACACGCCCTGTCGCTCGCCATCGATCGCCGGACGTTGAACAACACGCTGCTGTTTGGCCTGGGAATTGAGGGCAACGACACGATCGTGGCGGACAGCCCGCTGTATTCACCGGAGTTGCGGACCCTCAACGCCGGCTACGACCCGGCGCAGGCGGCGGCCCTTTTGGACGCGCTGGGCCTCACCGGCCGTGATGGATCCGGGACGCGTCTTATGCCCGACGGGCGCTCGCTCGAGATCGTGGTCGAGAGCGACGGTGAGGCCGAGATGGTGCTGGACGCGCTCCTGCTCATCACGGAGTTCTGGCGCGAGGTCGGCATCCGTCTCATCACCAAGCCGCAGGAGCGCACGAATCTCCACCGGCGGTCCGTCGGAGGGATGACCGTCATGGTCGCCGCCCAGGGACTCGATCTCGCGGTTCCCACCGCGATCATGCCGCCGACTGAGCTGAGCCCCGCCCAGCCCGAGCACTATTCCTGGCCCCTCTGGAGCCTGAACGTGGAGAGCCACGGCAAGAGCGGCGAGCTCTGCGACGTTCCGGACGTTCAGCGCCTTCTCGACCTCGATCGCCAATGGCGCGACACCGACGATTCCAGGAAGCAGGCCGCCATCTGGCGCGAGATGCTCATGAACCACGCGCGCAACACCTGGGTGATCGGGACGGTGGCCGGTGCGCTCCAGCCGGTCGTGGGCGCCGAACGTCTGATCAACCTGCCCAAGCGCGCCCTCTACTCGTGGGAGCCCACGGCGATGATCGGCGTACAGCGGATCGACGAACTGTTCTGGGACGGCGGTGCCGACAAGCGTGCGGAGGTTCGGTGATCGGCCAGATCTTGCGGCGCGTTGTGACCATGGCGCTGACGCTCCTGGTCATCTCGGCGCTCGTCTTCATCATCATCAAGCTGCCGCCGGGCGACTACCTGACCAACCGGATCATGGAGCTGCGCGCGACGGGCGATGCGGGCTCCGTGGCAAAGGCGGAGCTGCTCATCCGCCAATACGGGCTCGATCGGCCCGTCTGGCAGCAGTACCTGATGTGGATCGGCGTGATGCCGGGGCCCGCGGGCTTCTCGGGCCTGCTCCAGGGCGATTGGGGCTGGTCGTTCGAATACGACAAGCCGGTGGCGGACGTCTTGGGTGACGCGCTCTGGCTGACGCTCCTGATCAATCTCACGGCCGTGGTCTTCGTTCATCTCGTGGCGATCCCGGCCGCAATCTACTCGGCGACGCACCGACACACCTTCGGCGATGGCGTCGTGACGCTGCTCGGCTATGTCGGGCTTGCCGTACCGGGCTTCCTGCTCGCGCTGATCCTGCTGTTCTATGCCAATCGGTGGTTCGGCCTCTCGATCGGCGGCCTCTACGATTCCGCCCTGACCAACCGGCCCTGGGACTGGATCAAGGTCCGCTCACTGCTGGCCCATCTCGTCGTGCCGACTCTGGTGATTGGGCTTGGCGGAACCGCGGCGATGATCCGGCGGATGCGCGCCAACCTGCTCGACGAACTGGCCAAGCCCTATACGGTCACTGCCCGCGCCAAGGGCCTCCCGCCCCTGCAGGCGCTCCTGAAATATCCGTTCCGGATGTCGCTGAACCCGTTTGTCGCGGATATCGGCAACCTGCTGCCGCACCTCGTCTCGGGGTCGGTGCTCGTCTCCCTGGTTCTGAGCCTGCCCACGGTGGGGCCGCTGCTCCTCGACGCCCTGCGCAGCCAGGACCAATTCATGGCCGGCTTCATCCTGATGTTCGTGGCGGCCCTGACGCTGGTCGGCATGCTCATCTCGGACCTGACCCTCGTCTGGCTCGATCCGCGCATCCGCATGGGCCTGCGATGAACAGGCCCGGGATGAGCGGCGCGATCCCCGCCGCAGACCACTTCGTCGATCCCGCGCCGTTCGAGCCCGAGGCGCGGGGCGAGAGCCCGGTCGGATCCGCCTCCGCGTGGCGGCTGATCCTGCGCAAGTTTCTGCGCCACCACCTCGCCGTCGCCTCGGCGCTGATCCTGCTCGTCCTCTACGCAACGGTGCCGTTCGTGGAGCTGCTGGCGCCCTACGGCCAGGCACGGCGCAACGGTGACTTCCTCTACGCGCCGCCTCAGGGCGTCCACCTGTTCCACGACGGACGCTTCGTCGGGCCGTTCGTCTACCCGTACCGGGCGCACCTCGATCTCGACACGTTCCGCCGGGACTACGTGGTGGACACCAGGAGCCCGCAGCCGCTGCGCTTCTTCTGCCGGGGCGACGGCTACGACTGGCTCGGACTCGTCCACACCGATCTGCACCTCGTCTGCCCGCCCGAGCACGGCACGCTGTTCCTGCTCGGCACCGACAAGCTCGGGCGCGACCTGTTCTCCCGCATGATCTACGGCGCGCGGATTTCCCTCACGATCGGCCTCGTGGGCGTGGCGATCTCCTTCGCCCTCGGCCTTCTGTTCGGCGGCGTCGCGGGCTATTTCGGCGGGATCGTCGATGCCGGCGTGCAGCGGCTGATCGAGGTCGTGCGCTCTCTGCCCGAGCTGCCGCTCTGGCTCGCCCTCTCGGCGGCGCTGCCGCCGAACTGGAGCCCGCTGCTCGTCTTCTTCGGCATTACGGTGATCCTCGGCCTCCTCGACTGGCCGGGTCTGGCCCGGGCCGTGCGGGGCAAGCTCCTCGCCCTGCGCGAGGAGGATTTCGTGCAGGCGGCCGAGCTGATGGGCGCCTCGCCGGCGCGCGTCATCGGGCGGCATCTGATTCCCAACTTCATGAGCCATCTGATCGCCTCGGCGACCCTGTCGATCCCGACCATGATCCTCGGCGAGACCGCCCTGTCGTTCCTGGGCCTCGGCCTGCGGCCGCCCGTGACGAGCTGGGGCGTGCTCCTCAACGAGGCGCAGAATCTGGCGGCGGTGCAGCTTTACCCGTGGCTGCTGCTGCCGGTGCTGCCCGTGCTGGTGACGGTGCTCGCCTTCAACTTCATGGGAGACGGACTTCGGGACGCGGCAGACCCCTATCACTGAGGAGCTGGACGCGGGCGGACGTCAGCCTGCCAGCGGCAGGGGCGCGATCCGCGCTGGAGCGGCGACGTTCTTGCGCTCAAGAAGGCCCGGCGGCGGGACGGGCGCGCTGATGGTGCAGATCACCCCGGTGGGTTCGTAGGTGAGCGCGACCTCGCCGGCGAGCTCGCGGGCGAGGCTGCGCTCGATCAACCGCGAGCCGAAGCCCGTGCGCGTCGGCTTCTTCACGGGCGGGCCGCCGCACTCGGCCCAGCGCAGGAACAGGTGCGTCTCGCCCTCGCGGCGGACCGTCCAGGATATCTCCACCCAGCCGCCCTCGCTTGAGAGGGCGCCGTATTTCACAGCGTTGGTGCCGAGTTCGTGCAGCGCCATGGCGATCGAGAGGGCAAGCCTCGGCGGCAGGCGCAGGGCTGGGCCGACGACGCGGAAGCGCGACGCGCGGCCATTGCCCGCCTCGAGCGGCCGGATCGCGTCCGCGACGACGGCCGAGAGCTCCGCGCCCTCCCAGCTCTCCCGGGTCAGCACGTCGTGAACGCGGGCAAGCGCCAGGAGCCGCGCCTCGAAGGCGGCCCGTGCGGCGTCGGCCTCGGGGCCTTCGAGCCCGCGCAGGGACTGGGCGGCGATCGACTGCACCGTGGCCAGGGTGTTCTTCACCCGGTGGTTCAGCTCGTGGATCAGGAGGAGCAGATGCTCTTCGGCGTTCTTCGCGTCAGTGATGTCGATGTTGCAGCCCGTGAATCCGAGGAAGTTTTGGTCGTCGTCGAGGCGCGGCACGCCCTCGCATTGCAGCCAGCGCACGGCCCGTGCCTTGTCGATCACCCGGACTTCCGTGCGGAAGGCGGTGCGCGCCTCGAACGCCTCCGCGAAGGCGGCGCGGAAGGCTTCGAGATCGTCGGGATGGACGATCCTTTGCCAGCCGTCGTCGGTCAGTTCGGCAGCCGGCATCCCGAACAGGTGCTCGAAGTGGAGATTCGCGAAGCTGACCGATCCGGTCTCGTCTGTCATCCAGATCAGGGCCGGCGCCGAGTCTGCCATGTGGCGGAACCGCGCTTCGCTCTCGCTGAGAGCCGTGAGGCCGCGCCGCGTGTCGGCGAGCGCCCGGTCGCGCTCCGCCTCGCGGGTGCGCAGCCGCAGGGATGCGTCGGACAGCACCGCGCCGAGCCGCTGGATCTCGTGGACCGGCGAGGACACGCGCGGAATGGCTTCGCCGCGCGCCAGCGCCGGCCCGGAGGCGGCGAGGACCCGGAGCGGACGCGAGACCCGCGACCACAGATTGACGGCCAGCACCGATGAGGTGGCGAGCACGAGCATCCCGAAACCCGCGAATGCCCAGATCCAACGGCGCACGCGCGCATCGACCAGAGCCTGGGGGATGCTGGTCGCGACCATCCAGCCCGTGAGGCGGGAGCGCGCCTCGATCACCACCACCGGCTTGTGCTGGCGATCCTGGCCCTCCCAGACCCCCGGCGTCCCCGACTGCACCTGCCGCAGGCTCGCGAGCCTCGGCCGGCCGACCACCGAATCCGGATCGGGCAGCCGCGCCAGCACGATGCCGGCCCGGTCGCTGATGCCGGTGGTCCAGCCCGGGACGACCTCGCGCGAGAGGATGCCCTGGAGCCGGGAGAGCGGCACGGTGAAGCTGAGGATGTAGGCGACTTCGCCGTCGACCATCACGGGCACGCCGACCGCGTAGGTCGATTCGGCGGGAGCCGGTCCCGGGATGTAGCCGCTCACCATCGCGCGCTGCGTGCCCTTCACGAGGTCCTGATCGAAGGGCAGCGGCACGACCGGCATGGGCGCTCCGCGCGGGACGCCGGTATTGACGACCTCCTGCCCATTCGGTCGGCGCAGCAGCACGTCGAGGTCGATCGACTCGCGCACGAGGCGCGCCTGGGCATCGAAGGCCTCGAAATCGCCCTGGCGGATTCGCGGCGACGTGGCGAGCGTCTGCAGCACAGAGACGAGGCCGGCGGTATCGCGGTCGAGCGACAGCCCGATCCCACGGACGTTCTCGCGCGCGTCCTGCTCGAACCGCGCGCGCTCGGCAGAGGCGTAGCGCATCAGCAGGATGCTGGTGAACAGAAGCCCCGGACCGATCAGCGCGATCACCAGCGCGATCAGATAGACCTGCGTCGAGAAGCCGTTGCGTCCGAAACGATGAAGCCGCCGCGACAGCCACGACCGCCGCGCGGGGATCACCGCCGGGACGCCCGCGCCCTCGGCTTGGTGGTCCGGGCTCAAGCGGTGCCCGTCCCCGGCCCGCGGTGCCCCGCGGGCTCCTTGCCGTTCCCTGCCCTCATGACCTGTCGATATGGCCGAGATCGCGCGCCGGGTCGAGGTGGTCGCGCACCCGCTGCTTGAGCGCCTTCACGTCGGGAAAGCCGCCGTCGCGGACCCGCTCCCACAGCAACGCCCCGCCCATCTCGATGCGGAAGGTGCCGCCGACTGCCGGAATCAGGGCCACCTCCCCGAGATCGTCGCGGAAGGTCGAGAGCAGCTCCTGGGCCATCCAGGCGGAGCGCAGGAGCCAGTTGCACTGCGTGCAGTAGGTGATCGCCACGCGCGGCCGCTCTGGCCGCGCTGGGTTCTCTGACGTCACGTCGCTGCCGGGCTTTGCACCCGATGGCCCCTCGTGCATCCCGGAACAGCGCACCGTACCGGCGGCGTTGTCAACCGCCCTGTGCACCGAAGCTCCCTGGAGCTGCGAACCCCGGCGCGCTCAACGGGAATGCGGCCGTGCGTTACGGGCTGCCGCGCGGCGACGAAGGCATCGTTCTGGTATCGGTGCTGCCCCCGTCCCGGAGGGGCGGAGCGAGGCGCAATCCGGTTCTTGACCCAGCACGAGAACCGGCCGCGGGAGTGGTTCCACATCCGTCCCGCACCGCCGAGCTCAGGAACATGACGAACTGTGCTTGACGTCCCGTGCCGCTGCACCCTAGAAGGCCCGCCACCGGGTCGCCGCGCTTCCGCGCACGGGTGACCACGTGGCGCCCGCCTCAAGCGTGCCGGTACGGACGGTTAGCACAGCGGTAGTGCGTTCCCTTCACACGGGAAAGGTCGCAGGTTCGATCCCTGCACCGTCCACCATTCTCTCCCCTCCCCCTAAGGTTCAACGACCCGGCCCGCCGCGTCGGTTTGCCACCTGAAATGCCCGTGCTAAGGGCGCTCCATCGGTGAATGCATAAGCTTGGACCCGGCCTGATCCGGGTCGCAGGTCACGGGCAGGGGAAGGGCGGAAGCAGCCATGAAGGATATCCTCGACAAGCTTGCGGAGCGTCGGGCGCGGGCCCGGCTCGGCGGCGGTGAGAAGCGCGTCGAGGCCCAGCACAAGCGCGGCAAGCTGACGGCGCGCGAGCGCATCGAACTCCTCCTCGACCACGGGTCGTTCGAGGAATTCGACATGTTCGTGCAGCATCGCTCCACCGATTTTGGCATGGAGAAGCAGAAGATCCCGGGCGACGGCGTCGTCACCGGCTGGGGCACGATCAACGGCCGGACCGTCTTCCTGTTCTCCAAGGACTTCACGGTGTTCGGCGGCTCCCTGTCGGAGGCGCACGCCCAGAAGATCGTCAAGGTCCAGGACATGGCGCTGAAGATGCGCGCCCCGATCATCGGCATCTTCGATGCCGGCGGCGCGCGCATCCAGGAGGGCGTGGCGGCGCTCGGCGGCTACGGCGAGGTGTTCCGCCGCAACGTCATGGCCTCGGGCGTGATCCCGCAGATCTCGGTGATCATGGGGCCTTGCGCGGGCGGCGACGTCTACTCGCCGGCCATGACCGACTTCATCTTCATGGTCCGCGACACGAGCTACATGTTCGTGACCGGCCCCGACGTGGTGAAGACCGTCACCAACGAGGTGGTCACGGCCGAGGAGCTCGGCGGCGCCAAGGTCCATACGACCAAGTCGTCCATCGCCGACGGCTCATTCGAGAATGACGTGGAGGCGATCCTCCAGATCCGCCGGCTGCTCGACTTCCTGCCGGCCAACAACATCGATGGCGTCCCGGAGCTGGAGAGCTTCGACGACGTCAACCGGCTCGACATGTCGCTCGACACGCTGATCCCGGACAATCCGAACAAGCCCTACGACATGGGCGAGCTGATCCGGCGGGTGGTCGACGAGGGCGACTTCTTCGAGATCCAGGCGGCCTACGCGCGCAACATCATCACCGGCTTCGGCCGGATCGAGGGACGCACCGTCGGTTTCGTGGCCAACCAGCCGCTGGTGCTGGCGGGCGTTCTGGATTCGGATGCCTCGCGCAAGGCCGCGCGCTTCGTGCGCTACTGCGACGCCTTCGGCATCCCGATCGTCACCTTCGTGGACGTGCCGGGCTTCCTGCCGGGCACGGCTCAGGAGTATGGCGGCTTGATCAAGCACGGCGCGAAGCTGCTCTTCGCCTATTCGCAGGCGACCGTGCCGCTGGTGACCATCATCACCCGCAAGGCCTTCGGCGGCGCCTACGACGTCATGGCGTCCAAGCACGTGGGCGCCGACGTGAACTACGCCTGGCCCACGGCCCAGATCGCCGTGATGGGCGCCAAGGGCGCGGTGGAGATCATCTTCCGCAGCGAGATGGGCGACCCTGAGAAGATCGCGGCCCGCACGGGCGAGTACGAGGACCGCTTCCTGTCGCCCTTCGTGGCGGCCGAGCGGGGCTACATCGACGAGGTGATCATGCCGCACTCCACCCGGCGCCGGATCGCCCGGGCGCTGGGCATGCTCCGGACCAAGAAGATGGAGCAGCCCTGGAAGAAGCACGACAACATCCCGCTCTGAGGTGGGGTTGGGCCGGCAGTGCGATCCGCCGGCCTCAGCTCCGGTCGCTGTGCTCGATCACCGCACAGAGCGTCAGCGGTCCTTTGTCGGGAGAGACCATCGCCGAGCAGGTGACACGGGCCCCGCCGAGCTCGACATTGCTGTGGCGCAGCTTCACCGACGCGGCCTGTGCCCTGTGTGCGGCCTCCGTGATCACCGCCGCGTCGATGCCGGTGACCGCGTGACCGGCATGACCGAACAGGTCGTAATAGGCGTCCGGCGGGCTCGCACCGCGGAATTGGGCTCCCACCGAAGACAGGTCAGGGCCGCCGCAGGCGAGCGTCAGGGTCATGTCGGGCCCGGCCGTGAAGGTCGCATAATCGCTGCGGCGCTCCGCGGCCTTGGCGGACGTCTCGGAGGTGACCCTGTCGACGAGCGTATCGCAGGACTGAGCCTGCGCCGATCCGGGGCCGGCCGCGAGGGCTGCGAGGGCGAGAAGCGGAAGTATCGCGCGCATGACAGTGAGGTAGTGCGGATGGCCGGAGACGGCGAGCGGCGCGGCGGTCGGGCGCTTTCGCCGCTCCCGGGTCACGCGGCTTCCGCCGCCGGACTGGGCTGCCCGAGTTCCAAGAGAACGATCTCGGGCGGCACGCCGAGGCGCACCGGGATCCGGCTCATCCCGAAGCCGCCGGATATGATCATGTGGCGACCGTCCTGGACGATGTGGCCGTAGGAATAATCGTTCCCACGAACCTTGCGGATCGCGGGAGAACGGCCGAACAGCCGGACCTGCCCACCATGGGTATGGCCGGCGAGCGTCAGGGAGACCCGGTCGGGCACGGTCATGAAGATATCGGGCTCGTGCGCCATCAGGATCACGGGCGCGGAGTCGGTGACCGCATTGAGCGTGCGCGGCACGTTCGCGTAGCTGAACGACATCCACGAGCCCATGTAGGGCTGCTGGTCGGCGAGCCCGGCGATCCAGAACGGCCGGCCGTCCTTCACCAATCGGACAGCCTCGTTCTCCATCACCGGAATCCCGCGCGCCTCCAGCAGGCGTTTGACCACGGGTGATCCGCGGCGGGATGTCTGAACGGCGGCGTCGTCCCACCAATCATGGTTGCCCAGGATCGCGTGCGTGCCGAGCGGCGCCTTCAGGTCCTCCATCATTCGGGCGAATTGGGTGAGCGGCAGCTTGCGCCACGCGATCCGGCCCGCCGGATAGTCGCCGAGCAGCAAGATGAGGTCGGGCTTCAGGGCGTTGGCAGCGTCGACGATCTCCGCCACGCGATCGAAGGGCATGAATGGCTCGCAGACGTGGAAATCTGCCAGCACCGCTACGCGCAGACGCAGAGCCGGGTCCCAACGCGGCAGGGTCGGCGCGTAGGACGTGACCACAAGCCGGTGCATCGGCTCGACATCGAGGGCGTAGACGCCGGTCGCCGCCAAAACACCGGCACTCGCGCCGAGCCCGGTAAGGAACTGCCGTCGGCTCGGCAGGATCAGCATCGCGGTGTATCCGTTGGCTCTGAGAATGGGCGGCGACCCGCTAGGCCCGCAGTCCGGCGAAAGCGGGGCGAGGCCGCGACCTGCGCCAGCCTGACACGGGCGCGGTTCAGCAAGTCTGAATCCCGCACCGGAGCATGGCCTGACGCGGCGGTCGGTCTATAAGGCGTTGTCCCGTCCAGCGAATAGACCCGGAAGCAGATGTTGAACCGTCCCCTGCGCATCGGCACCCGCGGCTCTCCGATGGCGCTCGCGCAGACCGGGATGGTGCGCGACCGGATCGTGGCGGCCAATCCGGGTCTGGAGACCGAACTCGTCGTCGTCACCACAGTGGCCGACAAGATCCTCGATCGGCCGCTGTCGGAGATCGGCGGCAAGGGCTTGTTCACCAAGGAACTCGAGCAGGCGCTTTTCGCCAACGAGGTCGACGTGGCCGTGCACTCCATGAAGGACGTGGAGACCTGGCTTCCTGAGAGCCTGACCATCGCCTGCATCCTCGAACGCGACGATCCGCGGGACGCCTTCCTGTCGCCGCACGCCGACGGGCTGGCGGGACTGCCCGAAGGCGCGCGAGTCGGGACCTCGTCCCTGCGCCGCGGGGCTCAGGTGCTGATGCAACGGCCGGACCTTCGCGTGGTCCCACTGCGCGGGAACGCCAACACCCGGATGCGGAAGCTCGAGGCCGGCGAGTGCGACGCGACGCTCCTGGCTCTGGCAGGCCTCCAGCGCCTCGGCCTCGAAGGAATGGCGCGCAGCATCCTCCCCGTCGAGGAGATGCTGCCGGCGGTCGCGCAGGGAGCCCTCGGGATCGAGTGCCGGTCGGATGACCGGGCGATCCGCGACCTGCTGGCGCCCGTGTCCTGCCCGCGCACCACGACGGCGATCACGGCCGAGCGGGCCCTGCTGGCGGAGCTGGACGGCTCCTGTCGGACCCCGATCGCGGCCCTGGCGCAGATCGAGGGCGAGATGCTGAAGCTCGACGGACTCCTGTTCCTGCCGGACGGGAGCCGCCACTGGTCCGTCTCCCGCCAGGGTCCCGCGTCGGAGGCCGAGCGGATCGGCCGCGATGCCGGAGCTACCCTGAAGGAGGCGGCCGGCGACACCTATGCCCGCCATCTGCAGTGAGGAAGGGTCCATGCCGACGGTGACCCTGGTCGACGTGTTCACGCACCAGGGACGCGGCGGCAATCCCTGCCCGGTGGTCTCGGATGCCCGCGGTCTCGACCCCGAGGCCATGCGGGCCATCGCGCGGCGCTACGGCCACGAATCCGGCTTCGCGCTGCCCGCGGAGGAGGACGCGCACGATCTGCGCTTCCGCTTCTTCGTGCCCAACCACGAGATGGAGATGTGCGCCCACGCCACGATCGGTGTGCTCTGGGTGCTGGCCCGCGAGGACCGGCTGCCGGGCTCTCCGGTGCGGATCGCCACCGGCAGCGGACCCGTCACCGGCTTCGTGGCCTCGCGCGGCGAGGGGCAGTGGAGCGTCGCAATCACGCAGCCCGTCGGCAGCGTGCGGCCGTTGGCGCCCGGGCCAGCCGCCGAAGTGCAGGCGGCGCTCGGCATCGACCGCGACGTGCTGGCCTCCCGGCCGATCCACAATGCCGTGACGTCGCGGGTGAAGACCCTGGTGCCGATGCGGGATGCCGAAGCCCTCAACGCACTGGCGCCCAGTGCCCAGGCGATCGAGGCCGCCTGCACGCAGATCGGCTCCACCGGCCTCTATCCCTATGCGGTCCTGGACGAGGCCGCCCGTCTCTTCGAGGCGCGGCAATTCCCGCGCTCCTCCGGTTATCCGGAGGATGCGGCGACGGGGATCGCCGCGGCGGCACTGGCCTTCGGCCTGCTGCAGGACGGCCTCATCGCGGCCGATGATCGGCCGATTCGCATTCTGCAGGGCCGGGCCATGGGGCGCCTGTCGGAGATCCGGGTGCGCCTCGGCTTCGCGGACGGGCGCCCGATCGGCTGCCTGTTGGAAGGCGACGTTGCCCTCGGTATTCCGGCCGCGTAGCAGCCGCTCTGTCCGGCCTGCCGTCGCGGTCGCGGCGGATGCTGCGGCGGACGGCGACGAGCTGCCAGAGGCCCAGCCCGAAGGCCAGGGCGAAGGCGAGGCCGATGTCGAGGACCGCGAAAAGGTCCTCGCTCACCGGCCGGGCTCAGGACGGCGCCGAGCGGCCGAAGGCCTCCCGTTCGCGCATCCGCTCGATCAGGTCGAGGACGTGCACAATCCGGCCGCCCACATCCCACCAGGGCCGCAGCGCAGGGCGCAGGCGGGCGGGAGCGAGCGGCTGGCGCGCGATTGCCGCGATCAGGAACAACGCCTCGGGCAAGGCGGGCGCGGCGAGCGGCGCGCCGACCGTCGGCGACCGGAAGGCGGCGGCGAGCAGCGCCAACTTCCGACCGGCCCTGACGCGGGCGCGGCGGGACACGGAATCAAATTCCTGTGCAGCGACGACCCGGCCGATCTCGGAATAGATCAGACTAGCGGCGCGGATGGCTGGACGGCAGCGGGGAGGCAGAGCTGTGATACCGGGCTGCGCGCGGGTGTAGAGCCGATCCGCCTCGCCGAGCAGCCGAGCGACCACGCGCGATAGAGCCGGGCTCGGCCGCGGATCGGCCACGAACGCATCCGGATCGAGCCCCGCCTCTGCCATCCAGTTGAGGGGCAAGTAGAGCCGGCCCATCCGGGCGTCCTCGCCCACGTCACGGGCGATGTTGGTGAGCTGCATCGCGGACCCGAGATCGCAGGCGCGCGCGAGCGCGTCCGGATCGCGGGTCCCCATGATCAGCGCCATCATCGCCCCCACGGAGCCCGCGACCCGCGCCGCGTAAGCGTGGAGCGCACCGGAATCGGCATAACGCCGCTCCTCCGCGTCCCACGCGAACCCTTCGATCAGCGCGCGCGGCAGGGCTTCCGGGATGGCGTAAGCGCTTACGAGTTCCGAGAAGGCCCTGTCGGCGGGCGCGTCGGCGGGGCAGCCCGCATAGGCCAGGCTGACCCGGACACCCAGGCGTTCCACGGCCTCGCGCCGGTCGGACGCGCTCGCGGCGTCGTCCACGAGGTCGTCGGAAAGACGGCAGAAGGCGTAAAGGCCGTAGGCCGCCTCGCGCACCTCTCCTGGCAGCAGACGGCCCGCCGCGAAGAAGCTTTTGGAGCCCGCCCGGATGGCGGCCCGGCATGCGGTCCGGTCGGCTGCCGCGGCGAATTCAGGCGGTAACACGGGCATCGGGGACCACGCTGTCGAGGATGCGGGCGGAGGAGAGAACGCCGGGCAGGCCCGCTCCGGGATGCGTGCCGGCGCCGACCAAGTAGAGGTTGCGCACCGCGCCCGACCGGTTGTGAGGGCGGAACCAGGCGGACTGGGTCAGCACAGGCTCCAGGCCGAAACCGGAACCCCGGAAGCTCAGGAAGTCGTCCTGGAAGTCCTGCGGCGTCGTCACCTTCGAGGTGACGATGGAATGCGAGAGTCCCGGCAGGACACTCGCCTCCAGGATTCCGGCGATCCGCCGCCGGTAGGGCTCGGCGAGGGCATCCCAGTCCTGGCCGCCCGCGAGGTTCGGCACCGGCGCCAGGACGTAGAAGGCGTCGCATCCCGGCGGCGCCAGGCCGGGATCTGTGGCGGTGGGCCGGTGCAGATAGAGACTCGCATCCTCGGCCAGAACCTTGCGGTCGAAGATGTCGGCGAGCAGCCCGCGATAGCGCGGTCCCAGCAGGATCGTATGGTGATCGACATCCGGGTAGCGGCTCTTCGTGCCGAAGTACCAGACGAACAGCCCCATCGAGGAGCGGGCACGCCGAAGCCGACGGGGACTCCAGCGCTGCGCCTCCGGGAGGAGCCGTGCATGCGTCAATGCCGAATCGGCGTTCGAGACCACGAGGTCGGCCGCGACCGTCTGGCCACCCTCGAGTTCGACCCCGGTTGCCACGCCGTCATCCACGCAGATTCGGGAGACCTCCACGCCGAGGCGGACCCGCCCGCGCTGGCCCCGGATCAGCCGCACGAGCCCGTCCACCAGCTGGCCTGTTCCGCCCATGGCGAAATGGACGCCCCAGCGCCGCTCCAGATCCGCGATCAGGCAGTAGATCGCGCTCGCCCGAAACGGATTGCCGCCGATCAGCAGCGGGTGGAAGCTGAAGACCGTGCGCAGCCGCTCGTTGCGGATGAAGCGCGCCACCACATCGTGCACCGAGCGATGGCCGGACAGGCGCAGCAGGTCCGGGGCGATCCGCAGCATGGCGCCGACGCTGTCGAAGGGGACATGGCCGAGCTGCTCGAAGCCGATCCGGCAGACCGCCCGGCTGTGCGCCATGAACCGTTCGTAGCCGGCGATGTCCTCCGGCGCGAAGCGTGCAACCTCCGCACGCATCCGCTCCGGGTCGCCGCTATAGGCGAACGAGGCGCCGTCGGCGAAACGGATCCGATAGAACGGATCCATCGGCACCAGCTTCACGTCATCGGACAGCCGGCGGCCGGCGAGGTGCCAGAGTTCCTCGAAGAGCTGGGGCGCGGTGACGATGGTCGGTCCGGCGTCGAAGGTGAAGCCGTCCTGCCGGTGAACCCGCGCTCGGCCCCCCGGCTGCGCGAGCCGCTCGAGCACGGTGACCCGGTAACCTCGCGCCCCCAGGCGAACAGCCGCAGCGAGACCGCCGAAACCCGAGCCGATCACCACGGCGTGGAGTCGCCGATCGCGCTCTTGAACCACGGGCTTGTCGACCGCAAGTGTCAGCATCACTTGACACTACAGCGGCGCTTTCATCGCGCGCAAGGCCCAAATATCAGCAGCACCGTACGGCAGTCGGTGATCGACCCACCCTGCTTCGCGGACGGCACCTCGCTTCCGCGGAGATCACCTGCAGCCTACCGTTGCGACGATGCCATTCGCCTCAGAAAACGCGTGTTTGCGCGGCGATATCGAGCCGGAACGGGTCTATACGGCCCTGGCGTGCCGAGCTTTTCGCAGGGACTTGGAAGTGTGATGGACGGTCGGGGTCAGACCATCTTCGTGGCGGGCCATCGCGGGATGGTGGGCTCGGCGATCGTGCGCCGCCTGTGCGCATCGGGATACGAGCATATCCTCACGGCCGACCGGCAGGCGCTCGACCTGCTCGATCAAGCGGCGGTTCGGCGGTTCTTCGCCGAGCACCGTATCGATCAAGTCTACCTCGCCGCCGCCAGGGTCGGCGGCATCCACGCCAACAACACCTATCCGGCCGAGTTCATCCACGACAACCTGGTCATCCAGTCCAACCTCATCCATGCCGCGCACACGACCGGCGTCGATCGGCTGCTGTTCCTGGGCTCCTCGTGCATCTACCCGAAGCACGCCGAGCAGCCGATGCGCGAAGACGCGCTGCTCACGGGTGTGCTGGAACCGACCAACGAGCCCTACGCCATCGCCAAGATCGCCGGCATCAAGATGTGCGAGAGCTACAACCGACAGTACGGGCGGCGCTATCGCAGCGTCATGCC
Source organism: Methylobacterium sp. CM6257 (assembly GCF_054611515.1). Taxonomy (NCBI): domain Bacteria; kingdom Pseudomonadati; phylum Pseudomonadota; class Alphaproteobacteria; order Hyphomicrobiales; family Methylobacteriaceae; genus Methylobacterium; species Methylobacterium sp. CM6257. The sequence goes on along the minus strand of NZ_CM137735.1, from coordinate 1,187,421 downwards.
CACGAACCTGTACGGGCCCAACGACAACTTCCACCCCGAGAACGCCCACGTCCTGCCGGCGCTGATGCGGCGCCTGCACGAGGCGAAGGAAGAGGGACGCCCGACGGTCACGGTCTGGGGCACGGGCCGGGCGATGCGCGAGTTCCTGCACGTGGACGACATGGCGCGCGCCAGCGTGTTCGTGATGGAGATGGACGACGCGCTCTACGCGAAGAACACCCGTCCGGACCTGTCGCACATCAACGTCGGCACGGGCGAGGATTGCACCATCCGCGCGCTGGCCGAGGCCTTGGCGCGGGTGATCGGCTACGAGGGCCGGCTAGAGTTCGACGCCACCAAGCCGGACGGCACGCCGCGCAAGCTGATGGACGTGTCGCGGCTGACGGCCATGGGCTGGCGGCCGGAGATCGGGCTTGAGGACGGCCTGCGCCAGACCTACCGCTGGTTCCTTGAGAACCACGCGACCCTTCGGGGCTGAACGGCGCGAAGCGAACGCGGCACGCCAGGGGGAAGACTGACCATGGCCCAGCGGCCGCCCGACGACAGCGAGCACGCGCGACGCCGGAAGTTCCTGAAGAGCTTCCAGAACTTCGACGCCAACATCCGGTTTCCCGCACCCTACGCGCAGTTCGCCGGCAAGCCGCTCGCGTCCGTCCACGAGAAGGGCTGGCGCTACGACGCGCTCGGCTACCGCAACGACGTCCACGTCGACGCTCGCCCGGCCTCGGAGGCGCTGCGCGTCTTCGTGGTCGGCGACAGCACGATGGTCGACGGGCAGGTCTTCGCCGACACCGTGCCGGGACGGCTGGAAAGCGGTCTGAAGCATGTCCATGGCGAGGGTGCGCGCGTCTACAATTTCGGCGCGATCTCGGCCTGCCTGAACCAGATGATCGCTCTGGTGACGACCCGCCTGATGGACCTCCAGCCCGATGTAATCCTGATCGTCGGCGGCGGCACCGACATCTTCCAGCCCTGGAGCTTCGATCCGCGCGCGGGCTATCCCTACAACCACTTCGCCAACGAGTGCCTCTACGACTACTTTTTCGATCCAAGGAAGACGGATGGCGATGCCGCAGACCTGACCTACGACGCTCTCCAGGCGATGATCTTCAATCGTCTCGAAAACCTGCGAGCCTTGACCAACTGGCAGTCCGACATCTGGGAATGGGAGGTTGTACGGCAGTTCGAGCTGTCGCTGAAGCGTCTTGCCCGTCTCGCGCCGGGCATCGGGGCGCCGATCCGCTTCCTTCTGCAGCCCACGGTGGTCCGAAAGGCCGAGCGTGTGGGCGAGGAGACCAGCGTCGCCTCAGGCGAGTTCCTGGCGTATCTCGACCGGCAATACACGCGGTTCGAGGGCGTCCTCCAGCGGCTCGGCGCGGAGGACGGCGCGGGTTCGCCCTTCGCGGTCCGGGATCTGAGCCGGATCTTCGCCGATGACAACCGCCTTCTGTTCACCGATATCGTGCACGTCACGTCGGAGGGACGGCAGAGGATGGCCGAACGGCTCCAGGCGGAAGTGGCCGACGTACTCGGCGCGCGAGCGGGATCGACCGCGGAAGCCTGAGCCTATGGCGGAGCCGATCGTCTTCATCGGAGATTCGATCACCGAGTTGTGGGGCTTCCACCGGGCCGGCACCTTCGAGGCCTACGACCTGATTCCCCGCGGCGGATCCGGCCAGACGGCGCGCTGGATCACCATGCGCTTCCGCCGCGACCTCGAGGAGACCGGCGCCCGGGGTGTCCATCTCCTCTGCGGCGTGAACGACATCGGCCGCAACGAGGGTTTCTTCGTCCCCGCCGAGGAGATCGCCCGGACGCTCGCCGGCATACTCGACGAGGCGCGCGCCATGGGGGTGAAGGCCTGGATCGGCTCGATCATGCCGGCGGCCCGGATCCCGTGGAATCCCGAGGTGCAGGATGCCCCGGCGATTATCGCGGCGGTCAACGTGTGGCTGCGCGATCACGCGCACGAGCACGGCGCGACCTTCATCGATTACCATTCCGTTCTGGCGACCGAAACCGGCGCCCTGCGGGATGAATACGGCACGGACGGGCTTCATCTCAGCCCGGCCGGCTACGCGGCGATCGAGCCGCTGATGCTCACGGCGCTGGGCCGCATCGCCGAGCCAGCGGACGAACATAACGCGCTGCGCGCGAAAGCTGGCGGGCGCCACGCGATCGTCCTGGCGGCGGTCGCGATCCTCTTGGCCGCGTCCGCTGCCTTTCTCCTCGCCGTGCGCTGATCAGACCCGGCGCACCGCCCCGTGCGCCGCACTGGTGGTGAGCATCGCATAGGCGCGCAGGGCCGCGCTGACCTTGCGCTTGCGCGGGCTCGCCGGCTGCCAACCTGCCGCGTCCTGCTCGGCGCGCCGCCGCTCCAACTCGGCTTCGTCCACGTCCAGGCGGATGCTCCGGGCCGGGATGTCGATGGCGATGGTGTCGCCGTCGCGCACGAGGCCGATCAGGCCGCCCTCGGCCGCCTCCGGCGAGACGTGGCCGATGGACAGGCCGGAGGAGCCGCCGGAGAACCGGCCGTCCGTGACGAGCGCACAGGCTTTGCCAAGCCCCTTCGATTTCAGGTAGCTCGTCGGGTACAGCATCTCCTGCATGCCGGGGCCGCCGCGTGGGCCCTCGTAGCGGATCAGCACCACCTCGCCGGCCGTGACCTTGCCGTTGAGGATTCCGTCCACGGCCGCGTCTTGGCTCTCGAACACCCGGGCCGGTCCCGAGAAGGTCAGGATCGAGGCGTCGACGCCCGCCGTCTTCACGATGCAGCCCTGCTCGGCGAGGTTGCCGTAGAGCACCGCGAGGCCGCCATCCTTCGAATAGGCGTGCGCGGCATCGCGGATGACGCCGCCCTCCCGGTCCAGGTCGAGCTCGTCGAAGCGAGATTCCTGGCTGAACGCCACCTGGGTTGGAACACCGCCGGGAGCCGCCCGGTAGAAGGTCTGGACCGCGGCGCTCGGTGCGGCGCGGACGTCCCAGCGGGCGAGTGCGGCGCCCAGAGTCCCGGCCGAGACGTTGCCGACCTCCGTGTCGATCAGACCGGCCCGGTCGAGCTCGCCGAGAATCCCCATGATCCCGCCGGCCCGGTGCACGTCCTCCATGTGCACGTTGGCGACCGCCGGGGCGACCTTGCACAGGACCGGCACCCGCCGCGACAGGCGGTCGATATCGGCCATGGTGAAGGGCACCTCGCCCTCGTGGGCGGCGGCCAGCAGGTGCAGCACGGTGTTGGTCGAGCCGCCCATGGCAATGTCGAGGGTCATGGCGTTCTCGAACGCCTTGAAGCTCGCCACGGCCCGCGGCAGGACGCTGGCATCGTCCTGCTCGTAGTGGCGGCGGGCGAGGTCCACGATCAGGTGGCCGGCCTCGACGAACAGGCGCTTGCGATCGGCATGGGTGGCAAGCACCGAGCCGTTGCCGGGCAGAGCCAGCCCGAGCGCCTCGGTGAGGCAGTTCATCGAGTTCGCCGTGAACATGCCCGAGCATGATCCGCAGGTCGGGCAGGCGGAGCGTTCGATCACCGCAACGTCGGCGTCGGAGATCCGGTCATCGGCCGCCGCGATCATCGCGTCGACGAGATCGACCTTCTTGGCAATGCCCGGGAGTTGGACCTTACCCGCTTCCATGGGTCCGCCAGAGACGAACACCGTCGGGATGTTGAGGCGCAAAGTGGCCATCAGCATGCCGGGGGTGATCTTGTCGCAGTTCGAGATGCACACCATCGCGTCGGCGCAGTGCGCGTTGACCATGTACTCGACGGAGTCGGCGATCAACTCCCGAGACGGCAGCGAGTACAGCATCCCGTCGTGGCCCATCGCGATGCCGTCATCCACCGCGATGGTGTTGAACTCCTTGGCGACGCCGCCGGCGGCCTCGATCTCCCGGGCGACGAGCTGACCGAGATCCTTGAGGTGCACGTGTCCGGGCACGAACTGCGTGAAGGAATTCACCACCGCGATGATCGGCTTGCCGAAATCGGAATCCTTCATGCCGGTGGCGCGCCAGAGGCCGCGGGCTCCGGCCATGTTGCGGCCGTGGGTGGTGGTGCGGGAACGGTAGGCAGGCATCGCGATATTCGATCGGTTCGAAGGTAGAGGGCTTCTGCGCCCCCTCTCGCGCACCTGCAAGCGTCGCGGACGAGCACGCACCCGTGGCATGCTCCTGGCAGATACCCGGGATGAAGGGCGGGCGCGCGATGAGACAGGTGGATTTCCTGCAACGGGCCATCGATCAGGGTCAGGGTCGCGCCGAGGCCGACCTCGTGCTGAAGGGCGGCCGGTTCCTCGATCTCGTCACCGGCGATCTGGTGGCCTCCGATATCGCGCTCTGCGGCGACCGGATCGTCGGGACTTTCGGCCAGTATCGCGGCCGCCGGGAGATCGACCTGTCCGGCCAAGTCGTGGTGCCGGGCTTCATCGACACCCATTTCCACGTCGAATCCTCGCTGATGCCGCCGCAGGAATTCGAACGCTGCGTCCTGCCGCACGGGGTCACCACCGGCGTGTGCGACCCGCACGAAATGGCGAACGTGCTCGGCACCGACGCCTTTGCCTGGTTCCTCGAATCGGCTGGAACCCTGGCCATGGACCTGCGTGTGCAGCTCTCCTCCTGCGTCCCGGCCACGGACCACCTCGAAACCTCGGGCGCGCGGATCGCGGCCGCCGACCTTCTGCCATTTGCCGGGCATCCGAAGGTGATCGGGCTCGCCGAGTTCATGAATTTCCCGGGCGTGCTCGCCTGTGACGCTGGCGTTCTGGAGAAGCTCGCCGCCTTCCAGGGCCGGCACATCGACGGCCACGCGCCGCTCCTGCGCGGCGCGGCGCTGAACGGCTACATCGCGGCCGGCATCCGCACCGAGCACGAGGCGACGACGCCCGAGGAGGCCTTGGAAAAGCTATCCAAGGGTATGACCGTGTTGATCCGGGAGGGCTCGGTCTCCAAGGATCTGCACGCCCTCGCGCCGATCCTGACCGAGCGCACGGCGCCGTTCCTGGCCTTCTGCACCGACGACCGGAATCCGCTCGACATCGCCGAGGAGGGGCACCTCGACTACGTCATCCGCACCGCGATCGCGCTGGGGGCACCGCCGCTGGCGGCCTACCGAGCCGCGTCGTGGTCGGCGGCCCGGGCGTTCGGGCTCCACGACCGCGGCCTCGTGGCGCCCGGCCAGCGCGCCGATCTCGTCGTGCTCGACGATCTCGCGCACTGCACCGTGTCCCGCGCGTTCAGCGCTGGCCGGCCCGTCGACGAGGCTCTGTTCGCCGGCCGGCCTCCCGTCGCGCCGATCGGACGTGGCAGCGTCCGGGCACGGCGCGTGACGGCGGCAGACTTCGCGGCGCCGGGTTCCGGTCCGTCGACACCGGTCATCGGCGTGGTGCCGGGCAAGATCATCACGCTCCGGCACGATCTCTCCCTCCCTTATTCGGGCGGCGAGCGCCGGATCGACCTCCATCAGGACGTCATCAAAGTCGCCGTGGTGGAGCGCCACGGCCGGACGGCGCCGGGGGCAAGCGGTATCGGAATCGCTTTCGTGAAGGGGTTCGGCCTGCGGCGGGGTGCCATCGCCTCCTCGGTGGGCCACGACAGCCACAACATCACGGTGGTCGGCGCCGACGAGGCCGACATGGCGGTCGCCGTGAACCGGTTGGGCGAGATCGAGGGCGGCTTCGTGGTGGTCGAGGGAGGCCGGGTGCTGGCCGAGATCGCCCTCCCACTCGCGGGTCTGATGAGCCTGATGCCGTTCGCGGCGATCCGGCAGTCGCTCGCAACCCTGCGGTCCGCGGCGCGAAGCCTGGGTGTCGTGCTCCCCGAGCCGTTCCTGCAGGTCGCCTTCCTGCCGTTGCCCGTGATCCCGCACCTCAAGATTACCGACCGGGGCCTCGTGGATGTCGACCGCTTCGCCCTGATCGATGCTTAAAATTAAATTGTGCGCAATTAAACTAGGGGCTATGCGCAGAGAGGGCGGCCCCTACATGCCGACTCTCGTTCTGTACCCGGAGACCACCCATGCCCGTCGACGTGAAATATCGCACCACCGCCACCGCCACCGGAGGGCGCGACGGCGCCGCTCGCACCGCTGACGGCAACTTCGAGGTGAAGCTCTCGACCCCGAAGGAACTTGGCGGCGCGAGCGGTCCGGGTGCGAACCCGGAGCAGCTCTTCGCCTCCGGCTACTCGGCCTGCTTCCTCGGCGCCATGAAGGCGGTGGCTCCGTCGCTGCAGCTGAAGGTCCCGTCCGACACCAGCGTCACCGCCGATGTGGGCATCGGTCCGCGCTCCGAGGGCGGCTTCGGCATCACCGCCGACCTGACGATCAGCCTGCCGGGCCTCGACCGCGCCGACGCTCAGAAGCTCGTGGAGGCCGCCCATCAGGTCTGCCCCTATTCCAACGCCACCCGCGGCAACGTCAACGTCGGTCTCAAACTCGCCTGAGACGAGCCGCCCGTCGAACGACCGCCGTGTCCCGGACCGACGCCCAACGCCGGGGACACCGCCCCGTTCTCCACCGTCTCGGGGGTCGCCGATTCCACCCGCGCTCTCATCCTGAGGTGCGGGCGTGAAGCGGCCGCCGCGAAGGAGCAGCCCAGCCGGCGACGCGATGCCGGGTGGCCTCCTTCGAGGCCCGCTGACGCGGGCACCGCAGGGTGAGGTGGAGGATGGGGGAGGCTCCTAAGCGACCGCCCGGGCCCGCATGCAGACGCGGCCGACCGCGTCGAGCGTGACGCCGTCGAATCCGTCCGCGGTCCGCCGCCCGCAGACCCGGACGGTCTGATTGGCGGTCATCGGTGACACGCCGCGGTAGCTGAACGTGCGCGGTACCTTCCCCAGCAGCGTCGCGGCGAGGTTCATCAGCAGCGTTGCCTGCATGGGTCCGTGGACCACGAGATCCGCATAGCCCTCGACCTGCGTGGCATAGGGCCGGTCGTAGTGGAAGCGGTGGCCGTTGAAGGTCATCGCGGAGTAGCGGAACAGCAGCGTCGGCGTCGCCGCCACCTCCCAAACGGCTTGGTAAGCGGCGGGATCGTCGCGCTTGGGTTCGGCATGCGTGCCGGTCTGTGCCCCGGCCGCCTCGCGGTAGACGATGTCCTGCCGCTCGCGCAGAGTGAATCCGCGACCCGTCGCCACGACGTGATCGACGGTGACGAAGCACAGCGTCCCGCTACGCCCCGTCTTGAAGGCCACGTCCCGTACGGTCTCGGTGCGGGTGACCCGGTCGCCCTCGCGCAGGTCCGCGAGGATCTCGATCTCCCCGCCCGCCCACATGCGCCGCGGCAGCGGCACTGGCGGCAGGAAACCGCCCTTGGCGGCATGACCGTCGGGCCCCAGAGCATCCGCGGGCGGCGTCTCCGGGGCGAGGCACCAGTGCAGCGCCGGCGGCGCGATCCCGTCGGGCCTCGACGCGAGATACGGCGTGAAGGTCGCGCGGAACTCGGCGAGCAGGCGTGGGGTGACCAAGTCGGACAGCTCTCGCGTCCGACCGATCCAGGCGGTGAGATCCGTCATGTCAGTACGAGCGCGGCAGGCCGAGCACGTGCTCGGACAGGTAGGCGAGGATCAGGTTCGTGGAGATCGGCGCGACTTGGTAGAGGCGCGTTTCCCGAAACTTGCGCTCGATGTCGTACTCCTCGGCGAAGCCGAAGCCACCATGGGTCTGGATACAGGCATTGGCGGCCTCGAACGAGGCGTCGGCGGCGAGCATCTTGGCCATGTTGGCCTCGGCACCGGGATTCGCGCCGCCCTCGTAGAGGGCCAGCGCCTCGCGCACCATCAACTCGGCTGCCCGCATGTTGGCGTAGGCACGGGCGATGGGGAACTGGACGCCCTGGTTGGCGCCGATCGGCCGGCCGAAGACCGAGCGCTCTCCCGCGTAGGACTTTGCCTTGTCGATGAACCACTTGGCATCACCGATGCACTCCGCGGCGATCAGGATGCGCTCGGCGTTCATGCCCGACAGGATGTAGCGGAACCCCCTGCCCTCCTCGCCGATGAGATTCTGCGCAGGGACCCGGAGATTGTCGAAGAAGACCTCCGTGGTGGCGTGATTCATCATGGTTCGGATCGGCCGGATCGTGAGGCCATGGTCCTTGGCCTCGCGCATGTCGACGAGGAGCACCGACAAGCCGTCCGTCCGCTTCATCCCCTCGGCCCTCGGCGTGGTGCGGGCCAGCAGCAGCATCAGGTCTGAATGCTCGGCGCGGCTGGTCCAGATCTTCTGGCCGTTGACCACGTAGTGATCGCCCTCCAGGCGCGCCGTGGTCTTCAGGCTGCCGGTATCGGTGCCGGAGGTCGGCTCGGTGACACCGAAGGCCTGCAGCCGCAGCCGCCCCTCCGCGATGGCCGGCAGGTACTCGGCCTTCTGGGCCTCTGAGCCATGCCGGAGCAGCGTGCCCATCGTGTACATCTGGGCATGGCAGGCGCCGCCGTTGCAGCCCGCCCGCTGCACCTCTTCCAGGATCGCCGCCGCCGCCGAGAGGGGCAGGCCGGAGCCGCCGTATTCCTCGGGGATCAGGACGGAGAGATAGCCGCTTTCGGTGAGGGCGTTCACGAACTCGGTCGGGTAGGCCATCTCCCGGTCGAGGGCCCGCCAGTACGGTCCCGGAAAGCCGGCACAGAGCTTGGCGACCGCCTCGCGGATCTCGGTATAGGCTTCCATAGGGAGCTCCTCAGGCCGTGCGGCCGCCGTCGACCGGCAGGTCGATTCCGGTGATGAATTCGGCCTCGTCGGACGCCAGGAACAGGGCCGCCGCAGCGATGTCGCTCGCCTGCGACAGCCGCCCGAGGGGGATCGTCGCGATGAAGCGGTCGCGGTTTTCGGGCGTGTCCAAGACGCCCATGAAGTGCTCCAGGAGGCCGGTGGCGCCCATGACCGGGCAGAGGGCATTCACCCGGATCTTCCAGGGCGCCAGCTCCAGGGCCAGGGACTTGGAGGCGAGGCTCGCCGCACCCTTCGAGGCGTTATACCAGGTCAGGCCCGGCCGCGGCCGGAGCGCTGCCGTCGAGCTGACGTTCAGTATCACGCCACCGCCCCGATCGCGCATCAGCGGCGCCACCGCGCGCACATAGTGGAAGATCGATTTCACGTTCACCCGGAAGACCCGGTCAAACTCCTCCTCGGTCACCTCCATCAGTGGCTTGTTGCGATGGGTCGTGCCGGCATTGTTGACCAGGATGTGGGGCACCCCGAACCGGTCTTCGGTCTCGGTTACGCTCGCCCCAACATCGGCGGCGTTCCCGACATCCGCCGCGATGGCGATAGCGTTCGCGCCGAGATCCGCGGCGACTCTCTCGGCCGCCGCCCCGTCGATATCCACGCAGGCGACCCGGGCTCCTTCGGCTGCGAAGCGCTGGGCGATACCCGCCCCGAAGCCGCTCCCGGCGCCTGTCACGATCGCGACCTTGCCGACCAGCCTCATCGCGTCCTCCGATCTTGTCGTTCTGCCTGCGAATCTAGGCACTCACGTCCGGGACGCGAACTCTACCCGAATCCGTGCACCGTGCTCGTCGATGGCCGGCACCCGGCCGAGTGCCCGCACCTGACCGTCGATCAAAACCGGCGGAGCGACGATGCGCGCCGGACCGGCCGGCGTATCGACCTCCGCGCGGATGAGAGCCGGGTGGGTGGCGAGGTCAGCGAGCGTGTTGACGAAGCCGTAGGCGGTGCCGGCGGCCTTCAGCCGGGAGGCGGCTGCGTCGCGGCTCAGCCGCGCCAGTTCGGCGCCGATGCGCAGGTCGACGGCGGCGCGATTGGCCACCCGGGCGTTGTTCGACGCGAAGCCCTCGGCCCGTGCAAGGTCAGGCTCGCCGAGCACGCCCGCACAGAAATTCGCCCATTCGCGCTCGTTCTGGATCGAGATCAGCACGAGGCTGCCGTCGGCGGTGGGAAAGGCGCCGTAGGGGCAGATCGACGGATGCGCGAGACCGACCCGCTGGGGCGCGCGTCCGGTGCCCTCGAAGTAGAGCAGCGGCACGTTCATCCAGTCGGCCGCGCCGCTGAACAGGCTGACCTCCAAAGCACAGCCCTGCCCGGTGATGCCGCGGGCGATCAAGGCCTCGAGGACTGCCGCATGGGCATCCATCCCGCAGGCGACGTCGCACACGGAGACGCCGACCCGGCCGGGGCCTGCGGGATGCCCGGTGATCCCGGCAAGCCCGCTCTCGGCCTGGACCAGCAGGTCATAAGCCTTCATGTCGCTGTAGGCGTGGCCGTTGCCGTAGCCCGAAATGTCGACGGTGATCAGTCGCGGGTAGCGCGCGCGCAAGTCCGCCGAACCGAAACCCGCGCGGGCGGCGGCCCCGGGCGCGAGGTTCTGCACGAACACGTCGGCCTGCGCGAGGATCGCGTGCAGCAGACGCGCGTCCTCCGGCGCCTTGATATCGGCGACCAAGCTCTCCTTGCCGCGATTGAGCCAGACGAAGTAACTCGCCAGCCCGCTGACGGCGTCGTCGTAGCCGCGGGCGAAGTCGCCTTCCGGACGCTCGACCTTGATGACCCGGGCTCCGGCGTCCGCGAGCCGCGACGTGCAGTAGGGCGCGGCGACCGCCTGCTCGAGGGCGAGGACGGTCAGCCCTCGCAGCGGCAGGTTCTGACTCATCCGCGCCCTTCGATCTTACGAGGCCCCGTGGGGCTGGAAATGGCTGAACTGGGTCGGCGCCGGGCTGCGCCAAGCGGGGACCGGTGACACGGGCGCGCGGCCGTGGGCATCGCGTCGTCACCGCTCGCGAAGACGGCGCGGGTCGGACCCGGCATCACTCTGCCGCGCGCAGCGTGGGCGGTCCGCGGACTTCCTCCACCGGCTCCGAGTCCTGCACCGCCTCATCCACCGCTTCCGGCTTGTCGCGAAAGGACAGGCGATGCGCCAGCCGGTCGAGGTAGATGTAGATGACCGGCGTCGTGAACAGCGTCAGCACTTGGCTCACGGCGAGGCCGCCGACCATGGCGTAACCCAGCGGCTGACGGATCTCCGATCCGGTCCCGGTGGCGATCATCAGCGGGATGCCGCCGAGAAGCGCGGCCATCGTGGTCATCAGGATCGGGCGGAAGCGCAGCAGCGCGGCCTGCCGGATCGCCTCCTCGGGCGTGAGCCCCTCCTCCCGCTCCGCCACGATGGCGAAGTCGACCAACATGATGCCGTTCTTCTTCACGATGCCGATCAGGAGGATGATCCCGATCAGCGCGATCAGGCTGAAGTCAAATCCCGCCCACATCAGCACTGCCAGGGCGCCGACGCCGGCCGACGGCAGCGTCGACAGAATCGTGATCGGGTGGATGAAGCTTTCGTAGAGGATGCCCAGGATCAGGTAGACCACGAAGAGGGCAGCCAGGATCAGGAGCGGAACCGTCGACAGCGATTGCTGGAAGGCCTGCGCGGTGCCCTGGAAGCCGCTCACGACGGTGGGCGGCACTTGAAGGTTCCGCATCGCCCGGCCGATCGCCTCGGTGGCCTGACCGAGGGCGATGTCGGGAGCGAGGTTGAAGCTGATCGTCACCGCGGGAAACTGACCCTGGTGGTTCACCGAGAGCGGCGCCACCGGCACGGTTGTCCAGCGGGCGAAGGCTGCGAGCGGCACCTGCCCGCCGCCGTTCGGTGCCTTGATGTAGATCTTGTCGAGGCTCTCGACGCTGCCCTGCAGCACGGGAAGCACTTCGAGCACCACGTGGTAGCTGTTGAGCTGCGTGAAGTACTGCGCGATCTGGCGCTGGCCGAACGCGTCATAAAGGGTGTCGTCGATAAGCTGGGGCGTGATGCCGTACCGCGAGGCGGCGTCGCGGTCGATCGACAGCGTCAGGGTCGTGCCCCGCGTCTGCTGGTCAGTGGCGACGTCGCGCAGCTCCGGCAGTGTCTTCAGCCGATCGAGGATGCGCGGCGCCCAGGTGTTCAGCTCGGCGAGATCCGGATCCTGAAGTGTGTACTCGAACTGCGTGCGTGACGTGCGGCCGCCCGTGCGCACGTCCTGCGTGGCCTGGATGAAGGTCCGGATCCCCCCGACCTGCTCGAGCTTCGGGCGCAGGCGGCCGATGACCTGGAACGCGTTGACGTCACGCTCGTCGCGCGGCTTCAGCGTGATGTACATCCGACCCGAATTCAGCGCCTGCCCGTTGCCGCCGAGCGACATGCCCACGGTGGCCACCGCCGGATCGGCCTGAACGATCGCGCCGACCTTCTCTTGGAGCGTTTTCATGGCCGAGAAGGAGATGTCCTGGGACGCCTCCGTGACGCCGATCATGAAGCCGGTGTCCTGCTGCGGGAAGAAGCCCTTCGGGATGGCGACGAACAGGTAGCCGGTCAGCGCCAGCGTGGCGAAGAAGACCAGGAGCGTGACGCGGCGGAAGCGGAGGGCGACATCGAGGGCGTCGGCGTAGACCGAGAGGAGCCAGTCGAACCCGGCCTCGCTCATCCGGTAGAAGCGGCCGTGGCGCTCGGCGCTGTGCGGTTTTAGCAGCCGTGAGGCCATCATTGGGGTGAGCGTCAGCGACACGAAGGCCGAGACCGCGATCGTCATCGACAGCACGACGGCGAACTCGCGGAACAGCCGTCCGATGATCCCGCCCATGAGGAGGAGCGGGATCAGCACGGCGATCAGCGAGACCGAGATCGACACGATGGTGAAGCCGATCTCGCCCGCGCCTTTGAACGCGGCCTCCATGGGCCGCATTCCCTCCTCGACGTAACGGCTGATGTTCTCCAGGACGACGATCGCGTCGTCCACCACGAACCCCACCGAGATGGTCAGGGCCATCAGGGAGAGGTTGTCGAGGGTGTAGCCCGCGATCCACATCAGCGCGCAGGCGCCGAGCAGCGCGAGCGGCACGGTCACGCTGGGGATCACGGTCGCCCAGAAGCTGCGCAGGAAGACGAAGATCACCGCTACGACCAGCACGATGGTCAGCATCAGGGTGAACTGCACGTCCTCCACAGAGGCCCGGATGGTCTGCGTGCGGTCGCTGAGAATGCCGACCTTGATGGCGGCCGGGAGGGTGGCGGTCAGGCGCGGCAGCTGGGCCTTGATGCTGTCCACCGTGTCGATCACGTTGGCGCCGGGCTGCTTGAACACCACCAGGAAGATGCCGCGCTGGCCGTTGGTCCAGCCGGCCTGCTTGGTGTCCTCGGGCCCGGCCACCGCGCGGCCGATGTCGCGCACGCGCAGCGGCGCGCCGTTCTGGTAGGCAACGATCACGTCGTCCCAGTTCTTGGCCGCCGTGAGCTGGTCGTTGGCGTAGATGGTGTAGCTGTGGGTCGCGCCGTCGATGCTGCCCTTGGGGTTGTTGACCGTCGTGAGCGTGAGCTGCGTGCGCACGTCTTCCAGTGAGAGCCCCTTGGCTACGAGCTTGGCGGGATCCACCTGAACCCGCACCGCGGGCTTCTGCTGGCCGCCGATGAAGACCTGCGCAACGCCGGAGATCTGGCTGATGCGCTGGGCGAGCTGCACGTCGACTGCGTCATCCACCTCGATCAGCGGCATGCTGTCGGAGGTGGCCGAGAGCAGGAGGATCGGTGAGTCGGCTGGGTTGACCTTGCGATAGGTCGGTGGGCTCGGGAGGTTCTTCGGAAGCTGGCCGCCGGCCGCGTTGATCGCCGCCTGGATGTCGCTGGCCGCACCGTCGATGTTGCGGTTCAGGTCGAACTGGACGGTAACCGTCGAGATCCCGAGGGAGCTCGTCGATGTCATCTGCGACACGCCCGGGATCTGCGAGAATTGCCGCTCCAGCGGCTGCGCCACCGAGGACGCCATGGTCTCGGGGCTCGCGCCGGGTAGCTGTGCGGTCACCTGGATCGTCGGGAAGTCCACCTGCGGCAGGGGCGCGACGCCCAAGAGCGGGTAGGCCACCACCCCGAGGAACAGGATGCCGATCATGATCAGCGTGGTCGCCACCGGGAACCGGATGAAGGGCGCCGAGATGCCGCCTTTCATCGCTGGCCCCCGCCAGAATGCGAAACCGCCATGCCAGGATGCGCTCTCATCAGCGGCCGGTCTCCGCCTGCCGGCCCTGTCCCTGCTCGCCCGTCGGCTCTGCCTGGGCGGTGTCGGATGCGTGCGGATCGGCCACGAGGCTGCCCTCCTGAACCTTGTACTGCCCGGCGGTGATCACCCGCTCGCCGGGCTTCAGGTCGCCGCTCAGAATCTGGGTCCGACCGGAATCCGAGCGCCCCGCCTTCACGGCGCGCTGGTGCGCCCGGCCGGCCTCGTCCACCGTGAAGGTGAACAGGCCCTCGGGGCCGTGCTGGATGGCATTGTCCGGCACCGTCGTGGCGGTCGCGACCGTGCCGACCCGCATCTTGGTGGAGACGGACAGGCCCGGCCACAGAACGTGGTTCCGGTTCTCGTAGACGGCCTTGAGCCGGATCGTGCCGGTGGCCGTGTCGACTTGGTTGTTGAACAGGGCGAGCTTGCCGTCCGCGAGCTTGGTGACGCCGTCCGAGCTCCAGGCCTCTACCGGGACGTCGCCCCGGTGCAGGGCCGCGGTGATGGCCGGAAGCTGGTCCTCGGGTGCTGTGAACACCACGAAGATCGGCTCCACCTGTGTGATCGTGACGATGGCCGACTGGCCCGAGGCGTTCACGATGTTGCCGATATCGACCTGCCGGAAACCCGTGACGCCGTCGATCGGTGCTCGGATCGTGGCGTAGCCGAGCTGGGTCGCCGCGTTGTCGATCGCGGCCTGATCGGAGGCGACCTGCGCAGTGAGCTGGGCGACCAGAGCAGATTGCGTCTCGGTCTGCTGTCGGGACGCGTAGGCGCCGAGGCCCGTGTAGCGAACGAGATCCGCCTTGGCGTTGTTCAGGTTCGCGGTGTCCTGCTCCTTCTTGGCCTTCGCCTGATCCAGGGTCGCCTGGTACGGTCGCGGATCGACCTGAACCAGGATGTCGCCCTTGTGGACGGTCTGGCCCTCGCGGAATGCGACCTGCTGGATCTCACCGTCGACGCGGGTTCGCACCTGAACGGTGTTGTAGGCCTGGACGGTGCCGAGCCCGTTCGACACAAGGGCGAAGGGCCCCTGCTCGACGGTGCCGAGGGTCACCGGCACCGCCGCCGGTGCAGCCGCCTTCGGCTTGATGACCGGCTGATTGAGCCGCGTGTACCCATACGCGCCGCCGCCAGCGACGGCGAGCAACAGCAGGAGGATCCCGAACCTGCGTGACCGCCGCGGGGGTTGGTCACCCTTCGTCCGCGGCGTGCCGCCGCCGGCATGAATGGCAACGACGTCCTCCGACGGAGATGCGTCGCGAGGGTGCTCATCGCCGCTCAGCATGCGCCTGTTCCCGCCCCAAGGTCTGGCCGTTTTGAGAGCCGAACGAATTTTGCATTCAGTAGCATACAATCCGAAGCGCCGACACCGCGGCGAAACGCCGATTCGGGCGGTGTTGCGCGACTCCGGGGCGTGCAACGGATGACGGTGCGGGCTAGCTTCGGCGCACTGGCCGCCCAGCGCCGGCCGCCGGTCCGGCATGACGATCCGGCGGCAGATTCGCCACGAAGGGCGAAATGGGATGGCGCGGCATCAGGGGCCCGCGACCGTCGCGTCGTGGAAATGAGAGCAGGACGCCGTATGGCTTCGACTTTGGAACTGGACGGACTGCTTGAACTGCGCGCGGCCCTCCTCGAGGAGCGGCAGATCATCGTGGCCTCCGTGCGCAAGCTGCGGGATGCGCGCCGGCAGAAGGGCACATTCGTGCTGGGCGACGGCTCGGAAGCCGGGCCGCGCCTCGTGGCCGTGCAGCAGCAGATCGACGTGGTGGAATCCATCATCGCCACAGTGACGAAAGCCGAGAGCTGACGCGCATCGATGGAGCACCATTCGGAAGCCCTGCGCGCGTCGCGATCCAGTGGAGGCTTCGCACGGCTCGGTATCCGGCATGTTTCTGAGCGTTGCGCAAGCCGATCGCCAGATGGCTCCTCCCGAGCGCAGACCAGATGTTGAATTCGCGCAAGGGCGCACCGGGCCGAAATCTAAAAATTACCAATTTCATCAAAGCTGGCAGGAAGAGAACTCAAATAACGGCGAGAGAAGATCGCGTCTTGTTCCGAGAAAGCGCCCGAAGCCCCCGCATCGACCCGAGTGAAGCTTCGCCCGCGGCGATCCTCCGGAGTGACGGTCGCGTCGGTTTGTAGGGACGTTGCGCGAGTTTCGGGCTGGACCAAGGAAGTGCTGTCCTGATAGCCCACCGCAACCCGAGGCGCAGGACTACTCAGATGGACGTCTTTGAGCAGACCGACTCTGCGCTCGACGCAGGAGAGACTGTCGAACCGCCGCGCCGGACCGACGCCGAGGCTCTCTGGATAGCCATCGAAGCGGATAGGCGGGCGCGGGACGAGCGCACGGCACGGTTGCGCGCCATGCGTCTTATCGACGGGGACGACGAGGCGGCCTGACCCGGCCGGGCTACGTCAGCCCTCGTCCATGGCGGTATCGGGCAGCCGCGCCGCCAGAGCGAATCCGACCGCCATCGCGATGGCCTCGGCCTGTGCGATCAGCGCCGGATCGCCGGCGTCCCGCGCGGCCTGCAGCAACGCGATCGCGTGTCCGCCGAGCCGCACATCCGCATCCACGGCCCCGCTTTGGGCATCACGCCTCGTGCTGTCGTTCTGAACTCGGTCAGTCATTGGCGTGTGTGGCCGTTGATGCGGCAGCCGCAGGTGCAAAGGGCGCGGAGGCGGCAATCCAGGATTGCGTGTCGGTGACATTGGCGAAGACGCGCATGACCGCGCTCACCGAGCGGTGGATCTCGTCGGCGGCGATGCCTTCGAGGTCGTGGCTGGCCGAGGCATCCGACAGGAAAGTCACCTCCTGGCCCCGGTGGAAGCCGTCGACCGCGGTGGCCAGGCAGGCTGCCTCGCCGGCGAAGCCCGCGATCACGAGGGGGGAACAACCACGCTCCATCGCGTCGGCGAAGGCCGGGCTCGCGTAGCAGGAGGGACGGTCCCGGTCGAAGATCATATCGCAGCCATGCGGCTCGAAGCCCTCGATCCAGCGGGCAAAACGGGTTCCCGCCTGAAACAGCGGGGCGCCGATCCAGCGGACATACGCGACCTGGATGCCGCTCTCCCGGGCGTGGTCCAGGGCACGGCGGCAATTCTTCAGGGCCGGCGCGATCCCCGCGAGGGCGAGCGGACGGCCCGCGACCTCGTATTCCTGCTGGATATCCACCAGCACCAGCACTGGAACGCTGCGCGGGCGACGGTAGAGCGCCGGGTTGATCGGCCGCGTCATCGCGCCGAGACCCACTGAGCGACGGAGGGCCGAGTGACCGGGCGGGTCCGGGAGTGATCGAGGGTGCCGGCCTTGAGCCAGCGGCCCTCGGGCCGGATGAAGACAACGAGATGGCGGGCGACGTGGTCAACCTGCAGGGAGCCCAAGCTATGGCGCGGCTTGCCCAGCAGCAGCGTCGCATCGCGCTGATCGGCGTCGCGCGCGGTGAACGCGGATCGTGCAACGTGAACCGCCATCGGACGACCTGTCATTCGGACACGGATTGACGTTGCAGCACTTCGCATCTAGCGCTCCCGCTGTATGTGCAAAAATTGAAACAGGGGTGTTCCGCGGATGGAACAAGCCGAGGGCGATCGCACCACGATGCCCGACTGGCAGAGCGTCCGGGTTTTCCTCGCCCTGCATCGATCCGGCAGCTTCCGCGCCGCGGCCTCGCAACTCGGCCTCTCGATCAATTCGGTGCGGCGACGGGTCGGTGACCTCGAAACCCTGACGGGTGCCCCGCTCGTGACCCGCCACGTCGACGGCGTGCGGCTGACGGCAGAGGGGCGGGCGATCCTGGAAGCGGCCGAGCGCATGGAAGCCGCGGCCTTCGGTCTGGTGCGGGCGGGCGAGATCGGGCCTCTCGCAGAGACGGGCGAGGTGCGGATCGCCGTAACGGAAGGGCTCGGCGCATTCTGGCTGGCACCGCGCCTCGTGGAGTTTCAACGCGCCAACCCGCGGCTCACCGTGGACCTGCGCTGCGCCATGGAATCCGCGGATGTCCTGAGGCTCGAGGCCGATGTCGCAATCCAGCTGACGCGACCGACGAGCCCGGACCTGCGCGTGGTCAAGCTCGGTCGGATGCACGTTATGCCCTATGCCGCGCGCAGCTACGAGCAGACCTACGGCCTGCCCGCCAAGCCGGCCGATCTCGAACGTCATCGGATCGTGATCCAGGCTGCCGGCCAGACGATCGGTCTTCAGGACTACGCCCGGAATGTCCCGGGCTTCCCTTCCGCCGTACCGGTGACGCTAAAGATCAATGTCAGCAGCGCGTATTACTGGGCGATCGCCAAAGGTGCCGGTATCGGCCTGCTCCCAACCTATGCCACCGCCATAGGGGCGCAGGTCATACCGATCGATAATCTCGGCCGGTATAGTCTCGACATCTGGCTGACTTACCATCCCGACGGAGAGCGGATCGGTCGCGTGCGCCGAGCCATCGACTGGCTTCGGGCGTCGTTCGATCCCAAGCGCTTTCCGTGGTTCCGCGACGAATTCATCCATCCGCGCGACCTGCCGAGCAGCGTCATGGGCGAGGCGCTTTCCAACCTGTTCGCGGGGTTCTCCGCGATGGCGGAATAGCCTGCGCCGTCCTTGACCGCGCTTCGCGCATGATCCTTGCTCCCGCGCTCGCGACGACGAGGTTGCCCGTGCTCTTGACGCCCCGTGAGAAGGACAAGCTGCTGATCGCCATGGCCGCGCAGGTGGCGCGAAACCGCCTGGCGCGCGGCGTCAAACTCAACCACCCGGAGGCGGTGGCGCTGATCACCGACTTCGTGGTCGAGGGCGCCCGGGACGGGCGCACCGTCGCCGAGTTGATGCAGGCCGGCGCCACCGTGCTCACCGCCGAGCAGGTCATAGAAGGCGTGGCCGAGATGATCCACGACATCCAAGTCGAGGCCACCTTTCCGGACGGAACGAAACTCGTCACCGTCCACCACCCAATCCGGGGCGCGGCATCCGTCGACGTGCCCGGGGTCGTGACCACCCAGCCCGGCGAGATCGTGTTCAACGCCGGTGCAGAGCGCACGGTGGTCGAGGTCGCCAACACGGGCGATCGGCCCATCCAGGTCGGTTCCCACTACCACTTCTACGAGGTCAATCCGGGTCTCGTTTTCGAGCGCGAACGGGCCCGGGGCATGCGCCTCGACATCGCTCCGGGGACCGCGGTGCGCTTCGAGCCGGGTTCGACCCGGGCGGTCACGCTGGTACCGCTCTCCGGCGGGCGCACCGTCTACGGGTTCCGGGGCGACGTGATGGGCAAGCTGTGACCATGGCCAACTCTCCGAAGCCCGCGAGCCTTCCCCGCGCCGCTTACGCCGACATGTTCGGCCCCACCGTGGGCGACAGGATCCGCCTGGCCGACACGTGCCTGGAAATCACGGTCGAGCGCGACTTTACCACCTACGGGGAGGAGGTGAAGTTCGGCGGCGGCAAGGTCATCCGGGATGGAATGGGCCAGAGCCAGGCGACGAATGCCGGCGGCGCGGTCGATACCGTCATCACCAATGCCGTTGTGCTCGACCACTGGGGCGTCGCGAAGTGCGATGTCGGCATCGTGCGCGGCCGGATCTTCAAGCTCGGCAAGGCCGGCAATCCGGACGTGCAGCCCGGCGTCGACATCGTGGTCGGGCCGGGCACCGAGGTCATCGCCGGCGAGGGCAAGATCCTGACGGCCGGCGGCTTCGACAGCCACATCCATTTCATCTGCCCGCAGCAGATCGAGGAGGCGCTCTGCTCCGGAGTCACCACGATGCTCGGCGGCGGCACGGGGCCGGCCCACGGGACCTTCGCCACCACCTGCACGCCCGGTCCGTGGCACATCGCCCGGATGATCGAGGCGGCCGACGCCTTTCCGATGAACCTCGCCTTCGCCGGCAAGGGCAACGCCGCGCGTCCTGACAGCCTGGTCGAGATGGTGCGGGCGGGCGCCTGCGCGCTGAAGCTGCACGAGGATTGGGGCACCACGCCCGCGGCGATCGACACCTGCCTGTCGGTGGCGGATGCCCACGACATCCAGGTCATGATCCACACCGACACGCTCAACGAGTCGGGCTTCGTCGAGGACACGATCGCGGCCTTCAAGGGCCGGACCATCCATGCCTTCCACACCGAGGGCGCCGGCGGCGGGCACGCGCCCGACATCATCAAGGTGGCGGGGCTGCCGAACGTGCTGCCCTCCTCCACCAATCCGACGCGGCCCTACACCCGCAACACCATCGACGAGCATCTCGACATGCTCATGGTCTGCCACCACCTCGACCCGTCGATCCCGGAGGATCTCGCTTTCGCGGAGAGCCGGATCCGGCGCGAGACCATCGCGGCCGAGGACATCCTGCACGATATCGGCGCGCTCTCGATGATGTCGTCGGACAGCCAGGCCATGGGCCGGGTGGGTGAGGTCATCATCCGCACCTGGCAGACAGCCGACAAGATGAAGCGCCAGCGGGGCGCCCTGCCGGGCGATACCTCGGGCACCGACAACCTGCGCGCCCGGCGCTACGTCGCCAAGTACACGATCAATCCGGCGATCGCGCACGGCATCTCCAGGCATATCGGCTCCATAGAGCTCGGCAAGCTCGCGGATCTCGTGCTGTGGACACCAGCTTTCTTCGGCGTGAAGCCCGATCTCGTCCTGAAGGGCGGGAGCATAGCGGCCGCTCCGATGGGCGACCCGAACGCTTCGATTCCGACGCCCCAGCCGGTGCATTACCGTCCCATGTTCGGCGCCTACGGCCGGGCACCCTACGCCACCGCCCTCACCTTCGTCTCGAAGGCAGCCGTCGAGGACGGCCTGCGGGAACGTTTGGGCGTGCAGAAGGAAGTGGTCGCCGTCGAGAACGTGCGCGGCGGCATCTCGAAGAAGAGCATGGTGCTGAACGACGCTACGCCGGTGATCGAGGTCGATCCCGAAACCTACGATGTGCGGGCCGACGGGGAACTTCTCGTCTGCGAGCCCGCCGAGGTACTGCCGATGGCGCAACGCTATTTTCTGTTTTGAGATGTCTCCCTCCATGATCCGCGCCACCCGCATCCTCCGCCGGGACGCCCTGGCCGGCGGCGAGATCGTCGACCGCGTCGTGCTCGACCACGGCGACCGGCATCGCCGTCGCGTCGCCATGCGCGGGACCGGCGGTCTCGACTTCCTGCTCGACCTGCCGGAACCGGCGGTGCTTGAGGATGGGGATGCGCTGGTTCTGGAGGACGGACGGCTGGTCTGGATCGAGGCGGCCCCCGAGCGGCTCCTGGAGATCCGGGCCCCGAGCGATCACGCCCTCAAGCGGCTCATCTGGCACATCGGAAACCGCCACATCCCGGCCGAGATCGGCGCGGACGCCGTGTGGATCGCCTACGATCATGTGCTTGCCGAGATGGTCCGGGGGCTGGGCGGCAGCGCCGAGCCGGTGGAACGCCCCTTCCGTCCGGAGGGGGGTGCCTATTCCGGCGGGCACGGCCACGACCATCCGCATGGCGGATACCACCATCACCACCATGCCGCCGGCTGAGACCCTGGACGCGCTCCGGCTCATGGCGTGGCTGTCGCCAGGGTATCCGGTCGGTGCCTACGCGTACTCGCACGGCCTGGAATGGGCGGTCGAAGCGGGCGACATCCGGGATGAAGCGAGTCTCACGGAGTGGCTCGGCGACCTCTGCGCGCGTGGCTCCCTGCGCAACGACCTGATCCTCGCGGCGCACGCCCACCGGGCCGCGCTGGCGCACGATGGGAATGCGGTCGACCAGATCAACGACCTCGCCCTGGCGCTGGCCCCGTCCCGCGAACTGCACTTGGAGACCAGCCAGCAGGGTCGCAGCTTCCTCGACGCGACGCTCGGGGCGTGGCCCTGCGAAGCGCTCGCGGCGTTGGCCGAGCACCTTCCGGGTGCGATCGCCTATCCCGTGGCTGTCGGGACGGCAGCCGGCGCGCATGGCATGGCGCTGGCGCCCGTGCTCGCGGCCTACGGTCTCGCCTTCGTGCAGAACCTCGTTTCGGCGGCCCTTCGGGCGGCACCGGTGGGCCAGGCGGCGGGAACGCGGGTGGTTGCCACCCTGGCGCCGCGCGTCGTCATGCTCGCCGAGGTCGCGCGCGCGGCGGAGCTCGACGCGATCGGCGCCGCCACGTTCCGCCTGGATCTCGGCTCCTTCCGGCATGAGACCCAGTATTCCCGCATCTTCAGATCCTGAGCGCGCACCATGACATCCGCGAACGGCCCTCTCCGCGTCGGCATCGGTGGCCCGGTGGGCTCCGGCAAGACCGCCTTGGTGGAACAGCTCTGCAGGCGCTTCCGCGATCGCTACGAGATCTGCGCGATCACCAACGACATCTACACCAAGGAGGATGCGCGCATCCTCACCGTCGCGGGCGCGCTGCCGGAGGAGCGCATCCTGGGTGTCGAGACCGGGGGCTGCCCTCACACGGCGATCCGCGAGGATGCCTCGATCAACCTCGCCGCGGTGGCCGAGATGAGCCGCCGCTTCCCGAAACTCGATCTGGTCCTGATCGAATCCGGAGGCGACAACCTCGCGGCGACGTTCTCGCCGGAACTCGCCGATATCACACTCTACGTGATCGACGTGGCGGGCGGCGAGAAGATCCCGCGCAAGGGCGGCCCCGGCATCACCCGGTCGGACCTCCTGATCGTCAACAAGACCGACCTCGCGCCCCTGGTCGGCGCGGACCTGTCGGTGATGGAAGCGGATACGCGCCGGATGCGCGGCGCGCGTCCCTACGTGTTCGCCTCTCTGCGCGGCGGCGCGGGTGCCGACGACGTGGCGCGCTTCATCGAGGAGGCTGGCGGCCTCGGCCGCTGATCGGCCAGCCTCGCTCTCGGTCGCGTCACTCCCGGCGGTGCGTCGAGACTATCGCCCGGCCTCAGCGGAGCGCGATCGCGCCGCGGTCGTCGACGGCATGCCCATCAACGCATCGAGCCGGCTCATCCGGGCGCTGAAGCCGTCCATCGCGTTCTGCCGGGCCTTGAGTGCCGCGTTGGCCGGCGGCTTGGCCGGCGCCCGGACTGGACGGGCCTCGGCGACGGCGGTCGCCGCAAGCAGAGCGGCCAGGGACAGGATGGTCAGCGTTCGGGTCATGACGGAGGTCCCTCACGATCCGCTGCGTCGACCAGCGGAAGCCTCACGAGATTATGTCTGTGCCAAGCGTGGCCGCGTGCGCAAGCGCACAATGCATCGCGGACCGGCTTAGGCGGATCTCTATCGGGCCGGAGGATTGACAGTCCAGGACGACTGATCCACGCCGCGGTATCGGGGGCCTCTAAACGGTATCGCGCATGCGAAATCTGCGGTGGCTCGCCGCCCTGCCCTTTTTCGGCATCCTGGTCGGCCCCTTCTTCCTGAACCGGGTCGAGCCTTTTGTCCTCGGTCTCCCGCTGCTCCTCGCCTGGCTCGTGTTCTGCGTGATCGGAACCGCGGCCGTGATGGGGCTGATCTACATGACCGATCCCGACAACCGCCGACCGGAGGACCCGCGATGAGCGTCGCGCTCCTCATCGTCGCGGCCGGCTTTGCGCTGGCGATCGGGCTGGGGCTCTATGCGCGCCTGGGCCGGGAGATGGGCCTGGAGCAGTGGACGGTCGGCGGCCGCGGCTTCGGCACGGCGCTGGTCTTCCTGCTGATGGCCGGCGAGATCTACACGACTTTCACGTTCCTGGGTGGCTCAGGGATTGCCTACGGGAAAGGTGGCCCGGCGTACTACATCCTCTGTTACCTGACGCTGGCCTACGTGACCTCCTACTGGTTGCTGCCGCCGGTCTGGCGCTATGCCAAGCGGCACGGCCTCTACACGCAGCCGGATTTCTTCGCGCGCAAATACGAGAGCCGGGCTCTCGGCATCCTGGTGGCGCTGGTCGGGATCGTCGCGCTGGTTCCCTACCTCGTGCTCCAGTTCAAAGGGCTGGGGATCATCGTCTCCACGGCCTCCTACGGGGCGATCTCAGCGACAAGCGCGGTCTGGATCGGGGCTGCGGCGCTGACCGCCTACGTGGTCGTGTCGGGCGTGCACGGATCGGCCTGGACGGCGGTGATCAAGGACATGAGCATCCTGGCCGTCGTGATCTTCCTCGGGATCTACCTGCCCCTGCACTATTACGGCGGGTACGAAGGCCTGTTCCGGGCGATCGAAACCGCGAAGCCCGGCTTCCTGGCCCTGCCCGAGCGCGGCCAGAGTCCGACATGGTTCTCCACCACGGTCCTGCTGACGGCCCTCGGCGGCTATATGTGGCCGCACACCTTCGCGTCGCTCTACACCGCGCGGGAGCCCAGTGCATTCCGGCGCAATGCCGTCATCCTGCCGGTCTATCAGCTGATCAACCTGTTCGTGTTCATGATCGGCTTCACGGCAGTGCTGCAGGTCCCGGGCCTGACCGGTTCGGATGTCGACCTGTCGCTGTTCAAGCTCGCGCTCCAGAGCTTCCCGCCCTGGTTCATCGGCATCATCGGCGCCACCGGCGTGCTCACGGCCTTGGTCCCGGGCTCGATGATCCTGATCGCCGGCACGACCCTGGTGGCCAACAATCTCGTCCGCCCGCTGCGGCCGGGCATGGACGACGCCGCGACCGCGCGGCTGTGCAAGATCCTGGTGCCGGTGCTCGCGCTGATCTGCGTCGGGTTCACGCTGAAGGGTGGCGACACGATCGTGCAGTTGCTGCTGATGGGCTACAACTTCGTCACGCAGCTCTTCCCCTGCTTCATCGCCAGCTTGATGCGGCACAATCCGCTGGATCGGCGCGCGGCGGCGGCCGGCATCCTGGCGGGCGTGGCCACAGTCGCCGCGACGGTCCTCAGCGGATTCAGCCTGTCGAAGCTCGCCTTCCTGGGTCCGCTCCAGGATGTGAATGTCGGCGTTGCGGCGCTGGTGGTGAATGTCTTGGTCACGGTCGCGGTGGCGCAAGTGACGCGCGCGACCGCGACGGCCGACACGCAAGCCGCGGAGTAGATCGCGTCAGACTTGCCCCCGCCGGGCGGTCAGCCAGGAGGCGAGGATCACCGCCGCGCTCACGAGCCCGACGAGGAGCGTGGATGCGGCGTTGATCTCGGGGTTCACCCCGAGGCGGACCCGGCTGTAGAGCCGCATCGGCAGCGTGGTCGAGCCCGGGCCCGAGATGAAGCTGGCGATCACGAGATCGTCCAGCGAGAGGGTGAAGGCGAGGAGTGCCCCGGCCACCACTGCCGGTGCCAGCAACGGCAACGTGACGGTGGTCAGGACGCGCAGCGGCGGCGCACCGAGATCCGCCGCCGCCTCCTCCAGGGACCGGTCGAGGCCGCGCAGGCGCGCCGCGACCACTACGGCGACGAAGCCCGTGCAGAACGTGGCGTGCGCGATGATGATCGTGATCATGCCGCGGTCGAGGCCGATGCCGATGAACATCAGCAGGAGCGACAGGCCGATCATCACCTCGGGCATCACCATCGGCCCGAAGACGAGGCCGGTGAACAGCGACCTCCCCCGGAACCGGCCCTGCCGTTCCAGGGCCAGGGCCGCCATCGTGCCGAGCACTGTGGCGATCAGGCTCGATAGCACCGCGACCCGCAGCGACACCCAGGCGGATGCCAGGAGAGGCGCATCCGCCAGGAGTGCGCCGTACCATTGGGTCGAGAAACCGCCCCACACGGTCACCAGGGGTGAGGCGTTGAACGAGTAGGCGATCAGCACGAGGATCGGCGCGTAGAGGAAGCCGAGGCCGAGGATTAGAGCGGCGCGGGTCACCCAGGTCATGGCCCCTCCTCCGCGCGCAGACTGTCGCGGAACAGCACCACCGGGCCGATGACGATGGCGAGGATCAGGACGGCGACCGCGGAGGCCAGTGGCCAGTCGCGGTTCGAGAAGAACTCGGTCCAGAGTACTCGGCCGAGCATCAAAGTCTCCGAGCCGCCGAGCAGGTCGGGGATCACGAACTCGCCGACCATCGGGATGAAGCAGAGCCCCGCGCCCGCGACGACGCCGGGCAGGCTGAGGGGCAGGGTCACGCTCCAGAACACCCGGGTCGGCGAGGCGCCGAGATCCGCGGCCGCCTCACGAAGGACGGGGTCGAGGCGGTTCATCACCGCGTAGAGTGGCAGCACCATGAAGGGCAGGTAGGCGTAAACGAGGCCGATGATCACCGCGGCGTCGGTGTTGAGGATCGTCAGCGGCTTGGTGATCAGCCCGAGGCGGATCAGTACGAGGTTGAGCAATCCCTCGGGTTTGAGGATGGCGATCCAGGCGTAGATCCGGATCAGGAAGCTCGTCCAGAACGGCACGACCACCAGGGCGACGAGGACGGGCTGCCAGCGGGAGGGTGTCCGGGCCAGGGCATAGGCGAGCGGAGTGCCGAGGGCCACGAGGATCAGGCTCGCGGTGGCCGCGTAGATCAGCGAGCCGAAGGCGGCATCGCGGTAAAGCGGGTCGGCGTAGAGCGTAGCGTAATTGTCGAAGTTCAGGGCTTCGAGAAAGGCCGACCAGCCGTCGAGACCGGCCCGCCAGTCGAGCACCGGCAGGTAGGGCGGGATCGCTGTCGCCGGCTCGGACAGGCTGATCTTCAGCGTGATCGTGAACGGCAGGAGGAAAAAGGCCGACAGCCAGATGAATGGCGGGAGCCGCACGAGCCGGCCGGACTGCGTCCGCGCTTTGCCACTCACGAGGGTTGCTCCACGGATGCAAGCGGCGCTGGGAGGACGTGTGGACGGTTCGTCGGCGCGGACGACCTCATGCGGGCAGGATCACCGCGGCGTCGGCCACGAAGCCGGCGCGCGACTCCGAACCCGCAGGCTGACCTGCATCCGTCGGGCGCCCGCTGGCCCGCAAGGTGGATCCGTCGGGCAGGCGCAGCGTCCGGCGCAGTCGATCACCCAGGAAGGTGGCATCGGCGATGACGACCGGTAACCCCTCGGTCCCGAGGACGAGATCCTCCGGACGCACCGCCACCACTACCGGCGTGCCCTCTGCCAAGGGCGCCGCTGTGACGCCGTACACCGTTCCGTGCGCGGTCCGCACCGCGCGGGCGCCACCCATCCCTTCGGGCCCGAGCCGGCCGGAAATGAGGTTCACGTCGCCCAGCAAACCCGCCACGAAGCGGCTGGCCGGCCGCCTGTAGAGTTCGGTCGGCGGCCCGATCTGCACGAGACGGCCTGCTTCCATGACCCCGATGCGATCGGCGAGCATCATCGCCTCCTCGGGATCGTGGGTGACGACCACGAAGGCTGTGCCCAGCCGCCGCTGCACCGCGCGCAGCTCCCCTTGCGTCTCCTCGCGCAGGCCGCGGTCGAGGGCGCCGAGGGGTTCGTCGAGGAGAAGCAGCTTCGGCTCCCGGGCGAGCGCCCGGGCCAGGGCCACCCGCTGCCGCTGACCGCCGGAGAGTGTTTCGGGGCGCCGATCTCCGAACCCGTCGAGGCGGACGAGGCGCAGCAGTTCCGCCACCCTTGCTGCAACCTGAGCCCGTCCCAACCCCTTGAGCCCGTAACCGATATTGGCCGCCACGCTCATGTGCGGGAACAGGGCGTAGGACTGGAACATCATGTTCACCGGCCGCCGGTGCGGGGGCAGCGCGGTGAGATCCTGATCGCCCAGGCGGATCCGCCCTGACGTCGGTGTCTCGAATCCCGCGATCATGCGCAGGAGGGTGCTCTTGCCGCAGCCGGACGGCCCGAGCAGACAGAAGAACTCCCCGGGCCGGAGGTCCAGCGTCACCGCGTCCACGGCGCGGTGCGTGCCGAAGACCTTGGTGACCTCCTCCAGCCGTAGCCGCGGCGCCGACGTCTCGGACAAGGGCTCAGGAATCCTCGCGCAGCGCCTCGGCCACGCGCGCTTCGAGGAGATCCGGCCGGCGCAGGACCAGGGCGCCACGTGTACGATCGACCAGCCCCTCGGCGGCCATGGCGGTGAACTCCCGCGTCACCTGCTCGCGGCGGCAGCCGATCCGGGCGGCGAGGACATGGTGGTAGGGCGGCGGTGAGACCACTCGCTCCCCCGACGCCCCGGTCCGCGGCACCGACAAACGCAGCAGTTCGGCGTAGAGACGATGTTTCAGGTCGAGCAGTGCGTGCTCCATGAGCCGGGTGTTCAACTCGCGCACCCGCTTGGCAAGCAGCCGGAACAGCCGGTCGGCGATAGCCTCCGAGGCGAATACGATCTGCCGGAACACCGGCGCCGGCACCACGCAGACCTCGCCGCGGGTGAGCGCCGTGACGTTGGCCGAACGGCCGATCCCGTCGATGGCGGCCAGTTCCCCGAAGAACGCTCCGCCCCGCATCTCGCCGAGGATCACCTCCTTGCCGGATTGGGTGCGGTTCAGGATCCGGACCTCGCCGGCGGCGATGAAATAGACGTCCGTCGAGATGTCATCGAAGTCGACCAGCACTTCGTTCTCGTCGAAGCGGCGCCAGTGGCAGCGCGACTCGTAGGTGCTGAGCTCGATGCCCGGATCCTTGAAGAAGGGTATCGTCCCCAACCGCGCCATCGATCGTGTTCCCTTAATTCCGGCCTCCGTCCCTGCCCTGACGGGTTCCGGCCAGCAACTCTAAGGACGGGAGCAGCCCGCACAGTAAAGCCGCGCACCGTCCCGGCGGCGCTCGATCGATTGGGCAGGATTGATGGTGACGGCGACGGGCGGGTCGGTCAAGCCAGGCTTGGCTGAACAGGAGTTTATTAGCGTGGATCCGGAAGGAGGGCTAACTTGCTGCGCCGCCCCGGCTGGCGACTCCGATGCTGCAAGAGTTCCGCGTTACCCATCCCGATCCCTGCACGGCCGCACCGCCCTCACGCCGGCAGGCCACCCTCTCCGCCGCGTTCGAACGTTCGGGGCGCAGCCTGCATTCCGGGCGGCACGCCACCGTGCGCGTCTGCCCCGCCCCGGCCGGACACGGCATCGTCTTCCGCCGGCACATGCCGGACGGGTGCACCGTCGACGTGCCGGCGCTCTGGCAGTACCGGGAGTCGCAGCCGCTTTCCTCGGCGCTCCGCCGCGAGGGTGTCCTCGTGCGGACCATCGAGCACCTGATGGCATCGCTCAGCGCCTTGCGGATCGACAACATCCTCGTCGAGATCGACGCGGACGAGTTGCCGATCTTCGACGGCAGCGCCGCGCCCTGGTGTGAGGCGATCCGGATCGCGGGTCGCAGCGAGCAAGGGCAGCCGTGCCGGGTGATCCGGATCCTACGGCCCGTCGCCGTCGAGAGTGGACGGCGGCACCTCCGGATCGAGCCTGGCGCGGGCCTGCAGATGACCGGCCATATTGCGCTCGCGCATTTCGGATCCATCAACTGGTCGGGCGTCATCACGCCGGAGAGCTTCGAGCGCGAGATCGCGCCGGCGCGCAGCTTCGGCCGGTACGCCCGTGCCATGGCGGGCCGCGCCTACGGATACGTGACGCGCAAGGATTTCCTGCAGGGCGTATCGCCCCGATCGGCGGCGCTCCTCGTGCGGGGGCGGGTGCTCGGGGGAATGCGTGTCCCGGAGGAGCCCGTGCGCCACCGGATCCTCGACTTAATCGGGGATCTCGCCCTGGCGGGAAACCCGGTCGAGGGACGCGTCTCTGCCTTTCATACCGGGCACGAGCTGAACCACGCCCTCGTCGCGGCCCTGATGCGCGACACCTCGGCCTGGGTACTGACCTGAGGCCGTCGCACGGACTGCCGTCAGGCCGAGGCGCGCACGGGCGTCTCGCAGGCAGCGGCCACGCGACCGAAAGCGCGCACGAGATCGACGTCGAGCTTGGAGCCCATCTTCTCGAGGATCCCGTAGGCCTCCCGGGCTGGCTTGGGGGCCTTGTACGGACGCGCCTCAATGAGCGCGGCGAAGATGTCGCAGATCGTGATCAGCCGTACCAGATCCGGGATTTCCTCGCCGCGAAGGCCGTCCGGGTAGCCCGACCCGTCGAGAAATTCGTGGTGTGAGCGGACGACCGACAGGGTGAGTGCGTCGTAGCCCCCCTCAAGGAGCATGCTGTGACCGAGCACCGGGTGCCTGTCCATCTCGTGCCGCTCCTCCGGCGTGAGCGGGGCCGGCTTGTTGAGGATGGCGAGGGGGATTTTGGCCTTGCCGATATCGTGGAGCAGCGCACCCTTGATCAGGTGGTGGGAATCGGACTCGTTCAGGCCGAGCGTCTGCGCGAAAGCGGCGGCAAGGCCGGCGACGGTCAGGCAATGCTGGTGGGTCACGTCGTCGAAGCTCGCGACCACGTTGAGCCAGTCGCGGACCTTCGCCTCGCGGATCGCCCGGTTCACGAGGGCTGCACCGGCTTCCACGACCACCGGCGCCGGCGCCCGATCCCGCCGGAAGATCTGGGTGAACGCGGCCCGCGCCTCCCTGGCCTGGTTCCGCAGATTACCCCTCACCGGGGCGGCGCCCGTGCTAGCCGTCAGGTTGGCAACCGCATTGAGCAGCATGGCGCTTGCCGCGGAGGCCGACAGCACCCGTGTCGCCCCGAGGGCGGTCGCCTGGATCTCACCGCGCCCCAGATTGCCGTGGACCAGCGCGAGGAAAGGCGTTTCGACGCCGCGCGCGATCGCCAGGGCCTGCCGGAGGCGACGTACGGATTCGGAGGTCATCGCGCTCACGTCGCTGATGATCAGCGACGCCCCCGTCGGCGGAGCGCCATCGCCGTAGAGGTCGTGGAGGACGGCGGTCCCGCCGCCGAGACCGCGCGCAAGACGATCGCCCCGGCCGATATCGTCGGTCAGGATCAGGATTCGGCCCAAGACGTCCCTCCTGTCATACGCCCCCTCCCGGCGTACAGTTCCCGAGCCATGGCGCGTCGCTCGACAGCGCGTCCAGCCGCAACAATCACCGCCGGCGTCCGCAATCGGACCAATGGAACGAGCATTGCGGCCTGGTCACTGGCGATAGAGACAACAATCGCCGCTCGATTGATGCGATTCCGTTAAAATGCCAGCCGATGTTGGCGTTGCGCAGCACCGAAACCATCTCCGCGTCCGTCCGTAAGCTTGCGGTCCCCGGCACGATCGGGCTGCGCCGACGCAGCGCTTGCCTCGCCGCCTCCGGACGGCCAGAACGCCGCCATGCTGCGCGTCAATGACCTCACCTACCGCATCGGCGACCGTCTCATCCTCGATTCCGCGAGCTTTACGATCCCGGAAGGCGCCCGCGTGGGTCTCGTCGGGCGCAACGGCGCCGGAAAGACCACCTTGTTCAAGGCGATCCTCGGCGACCTGCCGGTGGACGCCAAGTCGATCGCGCTGCCCAAGGGCATGCGGATCGGCGCCGTCGCCCAGGAAGCGCCGGCCGGTCCGGAGACGCTGCACGCGGTGGTGCTGGCCGCCGATACGGAGCGCGCCCGGCTGATGGCGGAGGCCGAGCACGCCGACGGTCTGCGCAGGGCCGAGATCGAGACCCGGCTTGTGGATATCGGCGCGCATTCGGCGCCCGCCCGCGCCGCCGCGATCCTGCACGGCCTGGGCTTCGACGCTGCCGCGCAAGCGCGGCCCTGCTCGGACTTTTCCGGCGGCTGGCGGATGCGAGTGGCGCTCGCCGCCGTGCTGTTCTCGGAGCCCGACCTGCTCCTCCTTGACGAGCCGACCAACTACCTCGACATCGAAGGAACCCTCTGGCTGTACGACTATCTGGAGCGCTACCCGCGCACCGCGATCATCATCAGCCACGACCGGGACCTGCTCGACACCAGCGTCGACCACATCCTCCATCTCGATCGGGGGAAGCTGGCGATCTATCGCGGCGGCTACACCAGCTTCGCCAAGCAGCTCTCCGAGAAGCGCGTTCTACAGGCCAAGGCGAAGGCCAAGCAGGATGCGGAGCGGGCGCATCTTCAGAGCTTCATCGACCGGTTCAAGGCGAAGGCCACCAAGGCACGCCAGGCACAGTCCCGGATGAAGCGGCTCGCCAAGATGGAGCCAATCGCGGCGCTGCTCGAGGACGACGTGCCGGTGATTCACCTGCCGAGCCCCGAGAAGCCGCTATCCCCGCCCATCGTCGCCATGGAGCGGGTGAAGGCCGGCTACGGCGATCGCATCGTGCTCACGGGCCTCGACCTCAGCCTCGCCCCGGATGACCGGGTAGCGCTGCTGGGCGCCAACGGCAACGGCAAATCGACCTTCTGCAAGCTGATCGGCGGACGCCTCGGGCCGCTCGCCGGCGAGGTCAAGCGCTCGTCCAAGATGGAGGTCGCCTACTTCGCCCAGCACCAGCTCGACGAATTGCGCCCTGCCGAGAGCGCCTACGCGCATGTCCGGACGCTGATGCCTGACGTGCCCGAGGCCAAGGTGCGGTCGGCCACCGCCCGGCTCGGCTTCGGCGCCAACAAGGCCGACACGCCGGTGGAGAAGCTCTCGGGCGGCGAGAAGGCGCGGCTGCTCATGGGGCTGGCCGCCTTCCACGGTCCTCATCTGCTGATCCTCGACGAGCCCACCAATCACCTCGACATCGAGAGCCGGCAGGCGCTCGTCGAGGCGATCAACGATTACGAAGGGGCCGTCATCCTGGTCTCCCACGACCGCTTCCTGGTCGAAGCCTGTGCGGATCGGCTGTGGCTGGTTTCCGACGGCACGGTGAAGACCTTCGACGGCGATATGGACGATTACCGCCGGTTCGTCCTGTCCGGCCCGGAACGGGAGACCGAGCGCGACTCGGAACCCTCCGGCGGCCAGAAGGCCGAGGCGCGGCGCGCCGGCGTCGAGCGCCGCGCGGCGCTCGCCCCGCTGCGGAAGCGGCTGGAGGCGATCGAGGCGCGGATGGCGAAGCTCACCGCCGCGATCCAGAAGATCGACGCGGCCCTCGAGGATGGAACCGCCTTTCGGGAGAACGCCACCAAGGCTGGCGAGATCGCCAAGATGCGAGCGGACGCCGCGAGCGCGCTCGCGACTGCCGAGGAAGAATGGCTGACTGTGAGCGCCGAGATCGAGGCGGCGTGAAGCCCGGGCCTGACGGGGCCGGCTGAGGCGCGCGGAGCCGCAGCCGTCGTCATTGCGAGCCCAAGACAGCTTCAAACAGACGTCTCGATCGCCCGCTCAAGGATGTCGACGCCGAGGTCGATCTCCGCGTCCGTCGCCGTCAGCGGCGGAGCGATCCGGAATACGCCGCCCATTCCCGGCAGCTGCACGATGTTCATGCTGAGCCCGAGTTCGAGGCAACGCTTGGTGATCGTCTCCCCGAGTTCCGGCGCCGGCACCTTCGTGTCGCGGTCGGCGACGATTTCCACGCCCTGCAGCAGGCCGCGCCCGCGTACGTCGCCGATACAGGCGAAGCGGTGCTGAAGCGCCCGGAGCCGGATCGCGAGCCGGGCGCCGGCCTCCTCTGCCCGGGCGACGAGCCCGTCGCGCCGGACGATCTCGAGCACCTTGAGGCCGACCGCGGCCGGAAGCGGATCGGAGACGTGCGTGGTGTAGAATAGGAACTCGCGCTTGTGGCACAGATCCTCGATCTCCGCACTCGTCGTAACCGCCGCAAGCGGCAGGCCGGCGCCCAGGGTCTTGGAGAGCGTGAGGATATCCGGCACCACCCCGTCCTTCTCGCAAGCAAACATCAAACCCGTGCGACCGATGCCGGTCTGCGCCTCGTCGAGGATGAGCAGCATGCCGCGCTCGGAGCATTTGCGTTTCAGCGCGGCAAGATAACCGGGCGGAAGGTCGATGATCCCGCCCGAGCTGAGGATCGGCTCGGCGAGGAAGGCCGCGAGGTTGCCGGTGGATTGCCGGTCCACGAGCGCGAAACCGTAGTCCAACTCGGTCTGCCAGTCCGGGGCGCCGTCCCGCATGAAGGCCGGACGGTAGGCGTTGGGGGCCGGAATCGCGAAGGAGCCGACCGGGGCCGGGCCGTAGCCCTTGCGGCCGGCGCTGTAGGTCGCCGAGGCGGCGCCCGCCGTCATACCGTGCCAGGACTGTGCGAAGCTCACCACCTCCCAGCCGCCCGTCACAAGCTTGGCCATGCGCAGCGCGGCCTCGTTGGCTTCCGCGCCGGTTGTGAGCAGCATCGTGCAATCGAGGTTGCCCGGGGCCAGATTGGCCAATTCGGTGGCCAGATCGACCACGGGGCGGCTCAGCATGCCGCTGACCAGGTGGTCGAGATTCCTGACATGGTGCGCCGCGACCGCTGCAATCTCAGGGTGACCGTGCCCCAGGATGGCGCTCATCTGGCCGGAGGTGAAATCGAGGATCTTGCGGCCGCCGGCGTCGTAGACGAAGCTTCCCTGTGCGCGCTCGATGATGACGGGCGCAAAGCTTCCGCCATAACGCACCAGATGCCGGCCTGCGCGGGCCCAGAAATCCGGGTCGGCGTTGTGCGTCATGGTCGATCCTGCTCCCTCGGCTGTTCGCGGGATGCTAGGAGCAGGGCAGCCTGTCGAAAAGCTTATCGTTCTGAACCGAGACTTCAGCGATTCTGATGGCGCACAGCCTGGACATCGATCTGCTACGCAGCTTCGCCTCAGTGGCAGAGACCGGCGCGCTCAGCCGGGCCGCGGAGCGGATCGGCCGGAGTCAAGCCGCACTCAGCATGCAGATGAAGCGCTTGGAGGATCTCGTCGGCCAGCCGCTCCTGACGCGGACCGGGCGTGGCGTGCTGCTGACTGTGCAGGGCGAGCGCCTTCTGATCCACGCCCGCCGCATCCTGACCGCGCACGACGACGCCCTCGCCGAACTCTCGGGCCGGAGGCTGAACGGCACCCTGCGGTTTGGGTGCCCGGACGATTACGCGCAAGCGTTTCTGCCGGTTCTGCTGCGCGGATTCGCGCAACAGCATCCAGCGGTGGCTATCGAGGTTGTCTGTGCCGCAACGCCCCGCCTCGAAGGACGGCTTGGGCGCGGTGGCCTCGATCTGGCGCTGGTCTCCGTCCCGCTCTCTGCCGGGCGCGAGATTCTGCGGCGCGAGGATCTCGTCTGGATCGCTCCGAGAGATGCCATCACGCCGTGGCCAGAGCCGCTGCCGCTGGCGCTCGGCGATCCCGACACCCTCGATCATCGCGCAGCGCTGTCTGCGCTCCACCAAGCCGGGCGAACTTACCGGCTTGCCTATGCGAGCGGCAGCCTCTCCGGGCTCTTGGCAGTGGTGCGGTCCGGCCAAGCCGTCGCGGTGCTGACCCGCTCGGCGGTCCCGGCCGACCTGCGCATTCAGGCGCGGGCGAGCGGATTACCGCCCTTGCCGCGGATAGGCCTGGCGATCCGCATGGATGATCGTCACGCGACGCTGCTGACGCGAGCTTTCGGCTACCATCTTCGCGCCGTCCTGCCGGTGCTCTGAGCCGATGGGGCAGGATCGGTTTCGCCATCGCCGCATCGGCGAATGTGCTGTCGAAGAGTGTGCGGTGCAGGGTTCGGCATCACGGATCGCTGCACCGCGCCTTCGGGTGCTCATTCTTGAACCGGATTCTTCGGCCAGAAATATAAAATGTTGTCGTTATCAACGGAAATCCAGTTGATGTGAATGTCTGGATGGTCCTCACTGAATATGCGGAAATGCTCGCTGTTGCAGAGCAGGTATATATCCTTATTCGATCCGCTGAATCCGCTCTCACCGATTTCGCGCAGAGCAATTTTGACATTCGCCTCCGACACCAGAAGACCTCTGAACTTGCGGCCTAAAATATCTGGAAATGCCGTGCTCCACGCCGCCATCACCCGAGGGTTATCGTATTGAACGAGTGTATCCGTTCCGACCCTTCTGTAGGGATCGTGATCCAGCCGGACGTCCTCGTTCCAGTTCCGATTCGCGGCACTGACCGTCTTTGTCGTCTCCGGTGATACGACTGGGGTGGCGGCCACGGCTGTCGCGATCACTGCTCTCGAGAATTGCGGGCCATGACCGTACTTGGTGTTGAACTCGGCAATTTCCGTAGCCTGCACCCGCGCTTGTGCGAGGGATAGAACGGCGCCGGCCGCTTCAACGGACAGCGTGTAGATCGACCTCGGATCCAGCGACGCCGGATCAACGGTCGAAACATTGTGCCCAGCTACTGGGAGTACTGTGGTCTCAGGATGCTGCAGCTTCTGTGAAGCTGCCGCGACTGCTGACATCGAAGGTATGTAGTCCATAGCGAAGCCTCCAGCCGTTCGAGCCGATGCAAAATTTTTAACGCACTATCCTAGACATTTCCTAATGATACAGAAGAAAATAATCTATAGTTTCTGAAATAAAATAAACATCGGGATCAATGACAAATCGTTCATGCGAGATTCTCGGTCCAGAATTACAATCTGGCCTATGAAGGAGCGCTCCAATTTTGCGCACTTGGAAGCAGGATTGGCGTTTCGAAACCGAAACCGAGAAATGTGAGCATAGCGTCGTGCTCGACGGGTTATCGAATGCAGATTGCGGATATACAATGAAGAAATGTAGTTCCTATCAAATATTCACGCCTGCGCCATGTCAGCGATGTTCGTCTGATGGCCAACCGCGATAGGCCAACGTCACTTTCGCAAGAGAGATGAAGAGCCTCGACTATCGCACACCCAGTGATCGTCATGCTCAAGAGTGCATTGTTCTAGAGCTTCATGCTCCGTGGCTACGAACATGTACAATTTAGCACAGATCTGTCAATGGTCAGTTTCGCTACGCCCACAGCATTGTTTGGTCGAACCATAAAGCACGCGCGGGGCGGGACCTCAGTCGTCAGGACCGACATCTTATTCTTCGCGAGCAGTAGATCGACTCGCCGGTGCGCTTATCAGCGGTATGACGGCTCACAGGCCCGGCAATTCGCACGCCGCCGACGGCGCGGAACCCGCGGTCGAGGCACAGGGTCGCTCAGGCCCGAATCGGCTGGTCCGACCGGCTGCCGCCCCGCCTGAGACCGACGACCAGCAGACAGCCTGCTCCGGAGAGTGCAACTCGCAGGCTCATCCCGCAGACCAGAGATTGCCGGCGACACCACCAATCGCCTGTCATCGCGCCGCGATTCCGAGGCCGCGGCCGGCCGGTTACGCCCGAATAGCGGTCGTTACAGACGGCGCCGTTTGCCCGCGGCCCACGGACATGCGAGAGAAGCCGCATGTTGACCGTCGATAGCCTCTGGCGCGCGCGGCATCGGCTCGCGCAGTTCGGGAAGAAGCGGACCGGTTCGCCGCGCATCCTCGTGATCGGTGTCTGCCAGGCCGGCGCCATCGCCAAGGCGATGCGCTACCTGCTGCCCGACGCGCAGGTTGATTTCGTGTCAGCCTTCACGGCGGCCCGGCGCTTTCCGCGACTCGCCGATCTGATGGCGCATGCCGACGGCTACGACCACGTCTTCTCCAGCATCTATCTGCCCCGCTTCAAGGGCGGCGGCACGATCGACACCCTGAGGACGCACCCCAAGGTGCGCCTGATCCCGACCATCGTGTTCGGCGCCTATCATCCCGACCTCGTCCATGTGGGCGTGCAGGATTCCGTCACGCTCAACGGCCTGATCTCCGGACCGATGGGGCATTCCCACTCGGCGATCACGCTGTTCGCCTATCTGTCTGGCTTCTCTCAGGCCCAGGCGCTGCGGCTCTTCGCGGAGCCCGTCTTCGAGCGACTCGGTTACTTCGATCTCTGGGATGAATCGGTCGCCTACCTGCGCGGCCTAGGCGTCCAGGCCGGCTACGACCTCGACACGCACCTCACGCGCTGGGCGCGGCGGGGCTGCTTCATGCACTCGATCAACCACACCAAGCTCTACGTCGTCGCCGATCTCGCACGGGGCCTGCTGACCAAGGCCGGCGTGCCGTTCGAGGAATGCGACCTGGACGCCTTCCTGCCCGATGATCTCGGCGGCCAGGGCAGCTGGCCGGTCTATCCCGAGATCGCCCAGCACTACGGCATCCCCGGCAGTGCCCTGTTCTTCAAGGCGGAGACGCGCCGTTCCGGCCCGGCCCGCACCATGTCCCGGACCGAGTTCGTGGCCGCCTCGTACGCGAACTACGATCGGCGCGAGCGCAATCTGCTGGTCTCCCAGCGCGTTCAGGGCTGGCGCAACGATCCGCCGACCGTGGACTTCCTGCGCGAGGCAGCGGGCCGCGGCGGCGCCCCTGCCCGGCCGGCGGCCCGGGTCCCTGCGGTAAACGCTGGCAGCTTCGCCGGTCACGCCTCTTAGGGCGCTCGTCGTCCCGGCGGACGGCAGGGCACTTACGCGCCTCGCCGGCGTTGTTGCGCACCGCCCGCGATGGCGGGCGCGACGCGAGGTGCCTCGATGAGCCTCCAGTTCCAGGACAGGCATGGCGCCGGCCGCTTCGCGGCGGGGGCGGCCCTGGCCCTTGTCGGCTCGGCCGCCGGCCTCGTCGGTTGGAGCCGGCTGCTGGTGAACGGGCACATGCCCCTGCCGCCTGCCCTGCCCGGCCGGCACGAACGCCTTTCCAGCCGGCGCGCCGGGGATCTCTCGTTCTACGGTTCGGCCGAAGTCGACGGCGTGCCGCTCCTCTTGATTCATTCCATCAACGCGGCGGCAAACGCCTACGAGGTCCGCCCCCTCTATCTGCACTATCGCAGGGAGCGGCCGGTCTATGCCCTGGAACTGCCGGGCTTCGGCTTCTCCGAACGCTCCCGACGTCTCTACACGCCGCGGCTGATGGTGGAGGCGATCCACGCCGCAGTCGACGAAATCCTGCGCCGTCACGGCGGCCGCCCGGTCGACGCGCTCGCTCTGTCGCTGTCCGCATCCTTCCTGGCCCGGGCGAGCCTTGAACAATCCCATGCCTATCGCAGCCTCGGCCTCATCAGCCCGACGGGCTTCGACAGGCAGCTCTCCGGCGAGGGGCCGCCGGACGGCCACCGCGGGCGTGACTGGCTGCGCGAGGCCCTCGACCGGCCGCCCTTCGGCCGGCCGCTCTTCGATGCGCTGGTGACGCAGCCGAGCATGCGCTTCTTCCTGCAGAAGACCTTTGGCTCGCCGAGAATCGACGAGGGATTGCTCGCCTACGATTACGCCTCGGCGCACCAGCCGGGCGCGGAGCACGCTCCCTGGTGCTTCATTGCGGGCCATCTCTTCCCCACCGACACGACGCGGCTCTACGAACAGCTGCGCCTGCCCGTCTGGATGGTCCACGGCCTGCGCGGCGACTTCGTCGATTACAGGCTCGTTCCTCGGGTTGCCGACCGGCCGAACTGGCGCGTCGAGGCGCTGCCCACCGGTGCCTTCCCGCATTTCGAGCGGCCGGACGCGGTCACCGCCGCGTACAACGCGTTCCTGGGCGCCATCACCCGTTCGTCAGCGGGTCGACCGGCGTGATGCGATAGCGCAACCAGATCACCCCGCCGGGCAGGCGCTCGCAGGAAGTCATACCAGCGGCGGGTTATGCTGACACGTTTGCCCATGTCCGGTTTGCGATGGCGGTGATGGTGTCTGGCGCGGCAATGAGCCAGTTCCAGGCGTCGCAGCACGCTTCGACAATGGCCTCGTAGCTGTCGTAGAGGCGATGGGCGAGTTTGTTGCGGCGTAAGTATTGCCAGATGTTTTCGACCGGATTGAGTTCAGGTGCGTATGGCGGCAGCATCAGGAGCGAGATGTTGCTGGGAACGACGAGATCAGTGCTCTTGTGCCAGCCAGCACCGTCCAGGACGAGAACGGCGTGGGCCCCCGGCGCCACGGTTCGAGCGAGTTCGGCCAAGTGCGCGTTGAGACCTTCGGTGTCGGCGCGCGGCATCACCAGGCCCGCGCCGACGCCGCGCTGCGGACAGACGGCACCGAACAGGTAGGCCGAGGCGTAGCGCGTGTCCTGCACGGCGCGCGGGCGCGTGCCTCGGCGCGCCCAGACGTAGGCCAGCGTGCCCTTCTGGCCGATCCGGGCCTCGTCCTGGAACCAGATCTCAAGCGGCTGGCCGCGGGCTTCCTCGGGGATCACCTGCGCGACCCGCGCGGCGAAGGTTTTTTAAAATCCGCCTGGGCCGCCGCGTCACAGTTCGGGTGACGCGGCCGCACCGAAACGTGGCGGAAGCCGCGGGCGTGCAGCAGATCCCCGATCGTGCGCTCGGCCATGACCACGCCGAAGCGAGCCTCTACCACCCGCTTGAGATCGCGGCGGCGCCAGCGCACCACCCCGTCCGCCGCCACGTCTGGACCCGCCTCGACGATCCGGTCGAACTCCGCCCGTTGCGCCGCACTCAGCAGGCCGGGACGTGCTGGACGCGGCCGATCCATCAGCCCTGCAACGCCGTCCACATTGTAGCGGTGCACCCAGTCCCGCAGGGTTTGTCTCTGCATCCCGGCGCTCTCCGCTGCCGCCGTACGCGATTGGCCATCCAGGACGGACGCAATCGCAAGACAGCGACGGGCTTGGGCAACACTCCGGCTCGACCGCGCCGCACGCCGAAGATCCTCGGCCGTCAGATCCAGGCGTGTGATCGCAAGTGTCATCGTACCGCTCCCGCCACTCAGCAGGACGCACAGAGTCACGCCAAACCCAGTCCGTCATTCAAAAAGGAGTCACGCCCGGCCGCCGTTGGTATCAGGTCGAGCTTGCGCCGGCTGCCCATGGACTCGTCCTCGTCCCCTGCGAAATCGAAAACCGCGGGCGTTCCGGTCAGGCCGTCGAACGTTGACGCGAGGAGAAGGCTCAGCTCGTCGATCACGCCGGCCCTCAGCATCGAGCCGTTGATGTGGCCGCCCCCCTCCACGAGGAGCCGTTCGATCCCGAACAGCGTCTTCAGCTTCGCCAACGCAAGGGCGAAATCCACCGACCGATCTCCCGCGAACAGGTAGGATTGTCCGCCGGCCCGAAGCGCCCGCAGATGGGCATCCGGCCCGGATTCGGTGAGCACGACCACAACGTGGTCGCCCTCGATCTCGTTCCGCGCACCCCAATCCAGACGGCCGCGCGCATCGAGAGCGACGGCGTAGCCGGCTGCCTCGCGTCGAGCGACGTGATCCTCCCGGGATAGCGGGCTGCCGTTATTCGGAATGGGCCCGGGCAGCAGCTCGGCGCTGTCCCCTTAGCCCTGCATGGTCACGCGCCCGCACATCCAGGCTTCGTCCTTCAGCTCCGCGTGGACGCGCTCGTAATGGCTATCCGCGTCGAGCGTCGTCCAGCGGCGGACCATAATCCGGCCATCGACCGATGAGGTCTCATGTGGCAGATCACGCAGGGTCGCTCAGCGGTGCCATGACGTATCCGCATCGGCCGCCGGTCGCGCCGGCATCCGGCACGAAGTAGCCCGACGGAACGGCACGGCCAAGGGGATCACACGGTGGACCGGCCATGGCCCGATCCCGTAAGGAGGGGCGCGCCGCCCGGAGCGGCGTCCGCACGGAATTCCGATGATCGACCTGACCCTTGAGGCTGCCCGCACCATCGTGGATACGGCCCTGCGCGAGGCCCGGACGCGCGGACTGAAGCCGCTGGCCGTGGTGGTGTACGACGCCCGCGGCGCCCTGAAATCGGTCGCGGTGGAGGACGGCACGTCGCTGCGCCGGGCCGAGGTGGCCTGCGGCAAGGCGAACGGCGCGCTCGCGCTGGGTCTCGGCTCAAGGGCGATCCATGCCCGTGCGGAGGCGCAGCCCTATTTCGTGGCGGCCGTCTCCCATCTGGCCGGGCCGGCCGCCGTCGTCCCGGTCCCCGGGGGCGTCCTGATCCGCTCCGGCGATGGGCGCCTCCTCGGCGCGGTCGGCATCTCCGGCGACACGTCGGACAACGACGAGATCTGCGCGGTGGCCGGGATCGAGGCGGCCGGTCTGATGCCGGAAACCGGCGCCTGACCATGCGCCTGCGTCGGCGCGACTGGCTGGCCGGCGCAGCCGCCCTCGCGGCCGCAGGGCCCGCCCGCGCCGCCGGAGAGCCGCTCTACCGCCGCGGCAACGATGCCGACCCGGAGACGCTCGACCCCCACCGCTCCTCGACGGTGGCGGAGGCGCACATCCTGCGCGATCTCTGCGACGGCCTGCTCACCTACGACAACACAGGCGCCATCATCCCGGGTGCTGCCCGGGCCTGGACCATGTCGGAGGACGGCCAGACCCTCAGGTTCGAGCTGCGGCCCGACGGCGGATGGTCCAATGGCGACCCGGTCACGGCGGCGGATTTCGTCTACTCCCTCCGGCGCATCCTCGACCCGGCCACGGGCGCGAAATACGCCGAGATCCTGTTCCCGATCCGGAACGCCGCCGCGGTCAACCGCGGCGAGAAGCCCCTCGACACCCTCGGGGTGGCCGCGGACGGCCCACTTGCGCTCTCGATCAGCCTCGAACAGCCGACGCCGTATATCCTCGAACTCCTGACCCACCAGACCGCCCTGCCGGTGCACAAGGCCTCCGTGGAGCGCTATGGCGACTCGTTCACGCGGCCGGGCAACCTCGTCACCAACGGGCCGTATCGGCTGCGTGACCGGGTGCCAGGTGGCCCCATCACCCTGGAGGCCAACCCCCATCATCCCGAGGTCGGAACCGTCGCGATCCGGGGCGTCACCTTCCTGCCGACGCCCGATATCGCCGCGGCCGTGCGCCGCTACGCGGCCGGCGAGATCGACTCGCTCTCCGATCTGCCCGTCGATCAGATGGCCGACCTGCGCCGCCGGTTCGGGCCGCAGGTGGTGCTCGGGCCATCGCTCGGGGTCGCGGCGCTGGCGGTCAACACGCGCAAGGCACCGTTCTCGGACCGCCGCGTCCGGCAGGCCCTGTCGCTGGTCATCGACCGCGAGTACCTCGCGGTCGGTCTCAACGCCGGCACGATGAGCCCGGCCTATTCCCTATGCCCGCCCGGCCTCGACCATTACCGGACGCCACCCGAGACCGAGGGCCGGGAGGGGCTGCCGATCGACCACGAGGAAACCGCGCGCCGGCTCCTCGCCGAGGCGGGGTTCGGGCCGGATCGGCCGCTTACCGTCGAGTACCGGTTCAACGTCAGCGACAACAACCGAACCGTCGCTGTGGCGGTCTCCGAGATGTGGCGGGACCTCGGGATCGTGACGCGCTTCGTCTACACCGACGCCAAGACGCACTTCGCCTACCTGCGCGACGGTGGCGAT
The DNA here is from genome assembly GCF_054611515.1 of Methylobacterium sp. CM6257. Classification (NCBI taxonomy): domain Bacteria; kingdom Pseudomonadati; phylum Pseudomonadota; class Alphaproteobacteria; order Hyphomicrobiales; family Methylobacteriaceae; genus Methylobacterium; species Methylobacterium sp. CM6257. The sequence continues at coordinate 1,144,576 of NZ_CM137735.1, read as the reverse complement.
TTCGACGTCGCGCGCATGAGCTGGATCGCCGATTATTCCGATCCGCAGAATTTCCTGTTCCTGCTCCAGAGCGGGAACGACGGTCTCAACGTCGGGCACTGGTCGAACGCCGCCTACGACGGATTGCTGGCGAAGGCCGCCGCCGAGCGCGACCTCGGCCGCCGGGCCGACCTGCTCTACGACGCGGAGGCCATCGCGCTGCGCGAGCTGCCCTGGATCCCGCTGATGCACTACTGCTCCAAGGCGCTGATCGCGCCGCGGCTGCACGGCTATCAGCCGAACCTGCGCAATGCCGCGCCCACGCGGTTCATGAGGCTCGACGCGTGATCCGCTTCATCCTGCGCCGCCTCGCGCAGGCGGTGCCGACGCTGCTCGCCGTCGTCGCCGTCAGCTTCTTCCTGATGCGGCTCGCCCCCGGCGGCCCGTTCGATCTGGAGCGCCCGCTGGCGCCCGCCGCCATGGAGAATCTGCGCCGCGTCTACGGGCTCGACCGCCCGCTGGTCGCGCAATTCGGCAGCTATCTGGCATCCTTGGCACAGGGCGATCTGGGGCCGTCCTTCTCCTTTCGCGACATGAGCGTCCTGGATCTGATCGCCCGAGGCCTGCCGGTCTCGGCGACGCTGGGCGCCCTCGCGCTCCTCCTCGCCACCGGACTGGGCGTGGGGCTCGGAATCGTCGCGGCGCTCCGGCGCGGCGGCGCCGTGGACGGCCTGCTCGGATTGGGTTCGGCCCTCACTCTGTCGCTGCCGAGCTTCGTCGTCGCCCCACTGCTCCAGATCGCCTTCGGGCTGACGCTCCGCTGGCTACCCCTCGGGGGCTGGGACGGCGGAGCCCCGAGCCACCTCGTCCTGCCGGTGATCACCCTGGCGCTGCCGCAGGTCGGTGCGCTGGCCCGGCTGACCCGCGCGTCTCTGGGGGAGGTCCTGCGTACGCAGCCGGTGCGGACGATGCGCAGCCTCGGGTTGCCGCCGGCCCGGGTCACCCGACACGCGCTTCGGGGTGCGCTGCTTCCGGTGGTGGCGTATCTCGGACCACTCGCCGCGGCCCTGCTGACCGGTTCGGTGGTCGTCGAGACGATTTTCGGGCTGCCGGGGATCGGGCGCTACTTCGTCGAGGGGGCGCTGAACCGCGACTACACGCTCGTCATGGGCACGGTGCTGCTGGTCGCCTGCCTGGTGATCGCGCTCAATCTCGCGGCCGACCTCGCCTGCGCTTGGCTCGACCCGCGCCTGCGGGTGGCGGCGTGAGCGCGGTCCCCGCCCTGGCACGTCCCGGCGGACGGATCCTGAGCCGCCTCGTCCGGGAGCGCACCGCGATGGCTGCGCTCGCTCTGCTTACCCTGATCGCGTTCGCGTGCCTGATCGGCCCCGGCCTGACCGGGCACGACCCCGAGCGCGCCTATCCCGATCTGCGCCAGCTCCCGGCCAGTCTCGCGGCGCAGCCGGATGCCGAACACCTCGGCCCCGCGCTGGAACGCCTCGCCTTCCGGATGCGCACCCGGCTTGATGCGGTGGCGCAGACCGGTGACAGGCTGCGCCTGACGCTCGGCTCCGACGCGGGCGTCGACCGGCGCAGCCTCGTCTACCTGCCGCGCTCCGCCCTGTTCGGTGCCCCCGAGATCCTGGAGGACCGGGATGGCGGCCGCCGCCTCGTGATCGCCGTGCCGCTGCGACACTTGCGATTCCCGCTCGGCACCGACGTGCAGGGCCGCGATCTCCTCAGCCGCTGCCTCGTCGCCGGCCGTGTCTCGCTTGCGATCGGCCTCGTGGCGAGCCTCGTGGCGCTCCTCATCGGCGTTGCCTATGGCGCGACGGCGGGATTCCTCGGCGGTGCCGTCGACGCGGTGCTGATGCGCGTCGTCGACGTGCTCTACGCTCTGCCCTTCGTGTTCTTCGTCATCCTGCTGCTGGTGTTCTTCCGCCCGAGCCTCCTGCTGATGCTGGTGGCGATCGCGGCCGTGGAGTGGCTCGACATGGCGCGCGTGGTGCGTGCCCAGACCCTGTCGCTGCGCGAGCGCGATTTTGTCCGTGCGGCCCGCGCCCTGGGGATCGGGACGCCCCGGATCATCGGGCGCCATATCGTGCCGAACACCCTCGGCCCGGTGGCGGTGACAGCCACGCTGCTTGTGCCGCAGGTCATCCTACTGGAGAGCTTCCTGTCGTTCCTCGGGCTCGGCGTGCAGGAGCCGCAGACCAGCTGGGGTGTCCTCATCGCCGAAGGCGCACGCTCCATCGAGGCGGCGCCCCATATGCTCGCAGCCCCGGCGCTCTTCCTGATCGCCACACTGGTGGCACTCAACCTGCTCGGCGACGGGCTCGCCGACGCGCTGGATCCGCGCGTGGGGTGAGGTCAGGCCAGTTCCCGCACGGGAGACCCGGCGAGCCACGCTTCGATATTCTCCACCGCCTGGGTGAAGAAGGTCCTGTAGTTGTTACGCGAGACGTAGCCGAGATGCGGCAGCGCCAGGACGTTCGGGAGGCGGCGGAACGGACTGTCCGCAGGGAGCGGTTCGGTCTCAAACACGTCGAGCCCGGCGCCGGCAATCCAACCCTCTTCCAGCGCCCGAACCAGCGCCGCCTGATCGACGATCGGCGCCCGGGAGGTGTTCACCAGGATGGCGTCCCGCCGCATCCGGCGCAGTTCCGCCTCGCCGAGGAGGCCGCGCGTCCGGTCCCCCAGCACGAGGTGGATCGTGACGACGTCGCTCGCTTCCAGTAGCGCCTCCTTCGATGCCGCCCGCTCGACCCCGGCCGCCGCCGCGCGCCCGTCATCGAGATTCGGACTCCAGGCGATCACCCGCATGCCGAAGGCGCGTCCGATTTCGGCGACCCGCGTGCCAATCTTGCCGAGACCGAGGATGCCCAGGGTCGCGCCCGCAAGATCGGTCCCGATCGTGCTCTGCCAGGGGCCTCCGATGTGAAGATTCCGGCTCTCTAGGGGCAGGTGGCGCGCGAGCCCGAGGATGAGCGCCCAGGTCAGCTCGGTGGGCGGCGTCGGGCTCGACTCCGTTCCGCAGACCGTGATGCCGCGGCCCCTGGCGGCAGCGACGTCGATGGCGAGGTTGCGCATGCCGCTGGTGACGAGCAGTTCGAGCCGGGGCAGCCGCTCCAGAAGCGTCGCCGGAAACGGCGTACGCTCGCGCATGATCACCAGGATCTCGGCCTGCTGGATCCGGGCCACGAGGGCGTCGCGATCCGGGATATGTTGGGATATGGCGGAGACGGCGACGCGGCCGGCGAGACGCTCCCAATCGGCCAGCGCGAGGGCCGCCTGCTGGTAATCGTCGAGGATCAGGCAGGTCCGCATGGCGATGTCTCCCGAAGCCGTTCCCGGGAGGGCGGCGCGGTCGCGTAGGCCGGCGACGGCCGAGGGTCAATCGACGGCGCGCCAGGAAGGAGGCGTTCCCGACGAGCTGTCAATCCGGGCTCGCCACAGGTCGGAACCGGGACGCGAGAGCGCGATGCGGAACCACCGTCTCACGTTGGCGGATCGAGGACCAGTGATCGCCTGCGGCACCCTGGACGATGGGTTTACGAGGTGCCCTCTGTCCCCGCCAAAGCCGCGAAGGCCTCGGCCACGCCGGCCGCACCTGGATCCTGCACGCCCGCGAGATCTCCCGCAGACAGGTAGCTGGAGCGGCCGGCTCCCGCGTGCTCCATGCGGGCGGTCGCGGTGGCGCCCTCGCGGGCAGCCGCGGCCGCGGCCTGAAGGCCGCCACGCCCCAGAGCCTCGACGGCGGGAATCAGAGCGTCGAGGAGCGTGCGGTCGCCCGGAATGGCTCCGCCATAACCCTGCACCCGCGCGACCCCCTGGGCCAGGGCTTCGGGCCAGGCCATCCCATCCGCGAGCGCGGACGCCGCGGCGGCGAAGAAAATCGAGCCCAGCACGCCGCTCGATCCGCCCACGGCCCGGCCGATCCGCTCGGCGAGCGCGCGGCACAGGGCGGGGGGATCCGCGATCGGCAGCCGGTCAAGATCGGTCAGGACCGCCCGCGCCGCGCCAGCGAAGGTCGTGCCGGCATCGCCGTCGCCGACCTTCGCGTCGAGGGCGTTGAGCGAAGCCTCGGACGCGATCAGCGCCCGCGCCACCGCGGCGATCCGGGTCTCCGTCAGGACGTCGCGCGATGGGGTGAAGGCCTCGCCCGCGAGCCCGTCCGGCACCGGGCGCAGGACGGGCGGCGTGATCCGGACGACCCCGGGCCAGGACGGCACCGTCACGGGTGCCACCAGCGCCGCTTCCAGTTCGTCATCGAGCGGCAGCACCGACAGCGAGGCGCCGTGCATGTCGAGCGCCGTCATCAGCGGCGCCGGGCCGACAAGCAGGCGCACCCGCCTCCCGAGGTCGCTGGCGAGCACGGCCCGCGTCAGGATCTGCATCTCCAGCGCCGAAGCCGAGCCGAGATTGTTCACGAGCAGCGCCAGACGTTCGGCGCCTGCGACCGCACCCGAGAGGCGCTCGGCCATCATCCGGGCAAGGTCGCTCGCCTTCGGCAACGCAATGCGCTCAGCGCCCGGCTCGCCGTGGATGCCGAGGCCGAGTTCGGCCTGTCCTTCGCCCATGCGCTCGCTGCGCGGAGACCCGGGAATCGTGCAGGTCGAGACCGCGATGCCGAGCGATCTTGCAGCGGCGGCCCGGCGCGCGAGCGCGGCGACGCTCTCCAGCGGTGCCCCCGCCTGGGCCGCGTGGCCCGCAACCTTATGCACGAACAGGGTGCCGGCGATGCCGCGAGGCTGCTTCGCGTCCGGGAGGGCCACGTCGTCGGAGACGATCACGGTCTCGACCTTGTGGCCGAGCGCCCGCGCCCGCTCGGCGGCGAGCCCGAAATTCAGACGGTCGCCCGCGTAGTTCTTAATGACGAGCAGGCACCCGGCCGGACCCGTCACGGCCAGGATCCCGGCCAGCACCGCATCGACGCTCGGCGAGGCGAAGACGTCGCCACACACGGCGGCGCTCAGCATTCCCGGCCCGACGAAGCCCGCATGAGCCGGCTCATGGCCGGATCCACCGCCCGACACCACCGCAACCCTGCTGCCGTCGGTCTCGGCGCGCAGCACGACGCGGATGCCGGGATCCCCGTCGAGCCGTGCGAGGCGTCCGCCGCTCGCGACCAGCAGACCGTCGATCGCGTCGTTGACCAGGTTGGCGCGGGCATCGATGAAATGGGCCATGCGTGACCGTCTCCGGATTTCATCCGCGCCCGGGCGGCCGGCCCCGGCGGAGGGTCACTCCTTCACGGCGCCGGTGAGCGCGGAGACGTAATACTCCACGAAGAAGGAGTAGAGGATCACCAGCGGCAGCGAACCGAGCAGCGCGCCGGCCATCAGCGAGCCCCACTTGTAGACGTCGCCGTCCACGAACTCGCTCACCACGGCGATCGGGACCGTCTTGTTCTGCGTCGACGACAGGAAGGTCAGCGCGTAGATGAACTCGTTCCAGCACAAGGTCAGCGAGAAGATCCCGGCCGAGATCAGACCCGGGAAAGCGAGCGGCAGGATGATCTTGGTGAGGATCTGCCACCGGCTGGCGCCATCCATCAGCGCGCATTCCTCCAGCTCGTAGGGGATCGTCTTGAAGTAGCCCATCAGGAGCCAGGTCGAGAACGGGATCAGGATGGTCGGATAGGCCAGGATCAGGGCGATCGGCGAATCGAACAGACCGTAGGCCTGCACGATGGTGGCGAGCGGGATGAACAGGATCGAGGGCGGCACGAGGTAGGCGAGGAAGATCGCCGCGCCGACCCAGCCGGCGCCCCGGTAGCGGACCCGCACGCATGCATAGGCGGCGAGCACGCTCGCGAACAGCGAGAGCACCGTGGCCGCCACCGACACGTACATCGTGTTCCAGAGCCAGCGCGGATACTGGGTCTCGAACAGCAGCTTGTGGATGTGCTTGAACGTCGGATCCACGACCCAGAACGGGTTGTACCGCTCCATGTCGATCAGCTGCTCGTCCGGTTTGATGGCCGTGAGCGCCATCCAGTAGAATGGGAACAGCAGCACGACGAGGATGATCAGGAGCGGCAGGTAGGTGGTCACCAGCCGCCGGGGCAGGCGCTCCAGATAGGCCATGCCCTCCGAGTTGTCGGTGAGCCCGGCCGGCCGCGCGGCCATGACGGGCGCGACCTGCGGGTCGGCATGGGCGGGCGGTGCGGGCGCGCTCATCGGTCAGACTCCCCAGCCTGCCAGGCCCGGCGCTGCAGGCCGAACCACGAAATGCCGATGGCCGCGAGCAGGAACGGCACCATGGCGGTGGCGATGGCCGCGCCCTCGCCCAGCGTCCCCGAGAGAATGCCGCGCTGGTACGACAGGGTCGCCATCAGGTGCGTGGCGTTGACCGGGCCGCCGCGTGTCATCGCCCAGATCAGCTGGAAGTCCGTGAAGGTGAACAGAACCGAGAAGGTCATGACCACGGCGATGATCGGCGTGAGCAACGGCAGGGTGATCCGCGAGAAGATCTGCCAGTTCGAGGCGCCGTCGAGCGTCGCGGCCTCGTAGAGCGAGGGCGACACCGTCTGGAGGCCGGCGAGCAGCGTGATGGCGATGAACGGCACGCCGCGCCAAATGTTGGCGAAGATCACGCAGGCCCGAGCCATGGTCGGCTCACCGAGGAAATCGATGTTGCCGTCGATGATCCCGAGGTGGCGCAGCGACCATGAGATGATCGAGAACTGGCTGTCGAAGATCCACCAGAACGCGATGGCCGACAGCACGGTCGGCACGACAAAGGGGATCAGCACGACCGACCGGATGATCGCCTTGAACGGCATGTTCTTGTTGAGGAGCAGCGCGAGATAGAGGCCGATCCCGAACTTCACCACCGAGGCGACCGCCGTGTAGAGGCAGGTGTTGAACACCGAGAGCCAGAACACGTCGTCGTCCCAGAGCCACTCGTAGTTCTCCAGGCCAATGAACACGCCGTCGCGGCCGATCCGGGCATTGGTGAACGACAGCCAGATTCCCTTAAGCAGCGGGTAGGCCAGGAACAGGCCGAGGATCAGCGCCGTCGGCAGCATAAACCAGAACCCCGCCCAGCCGCGGCTCGCGCGGAGGCGCTGCCAGGCTGAACGGGTCGGAACCGCGACCGCGGCGGGCTGTGTCAGGGCCGTATGCGCCATGGTCTCGGTTCCGCTTCCCGGGCTCAGGTGTTCCTGAAGATGCGCGTGGCGGCGCGCTCGGCGTTCTTGATGGCGCCCTTCACGTCCTCGCGGCCGGTGCAGTGGCTCGCGAACATGTCGACGATCACGAAGTCGGCCAAGACGGCGGCGATGCGCTCGCTCACCGGCGCGAGGCCGCCGGCCGCCAGGGAGCGGCGTCCCGCCTCGGCGAAGACCGCGTTCTTCGGGTCGGCCGTCCAGATCGGGTTCTTCGGATAGTTCGCCAGCGGCTCGCACAGGTAGCCCTGGGCGGCTTCGAGCCACGGATTGTAGTTTTGCGCCTCCATCATGAAGGCGATAAACGCCTTACAGGCATTCGGCGCCTTCGAGTACTTGAAGGCCAGGATCGGGAAGGCGAGCTGGAACTCGGTCGGCTTGCCGACCGGGCCGACGGGCCAGACCGCGTGATCCATGTCCTCGGCGAGTTGCGGGTTGTCCTTTTTGGCGGCGGCATAGATCGAGATGCCGTTGTTGGTGAGGTACAGGTCACCCGCCAGGAAGGCCTTGTTGTTGGAGGAATCGTTCCACGACACCGTGCCCGGCACGAAGGTCTCGTAGAGCGCCTTGACGTATTCGAGCGCCTTGGCGGTCTCGGGGGAGTTGATGACGATCTTCTCGTTCGCGTCCACGAGATTGCCGCCATGGGACCAGAGCGCCCAGTGGCACCAGGTGTTGCCGTCGCCGGTGGCGTGGCCGAGGGCGAAGCCGGCCGGCGTGTTGTTCTTCTTCAGGCCGCGGCACAGTTCGAGGAAGCCCGCCGTGTCGGTCGGGAACTTGTCGAAGCCCGCCTTCTTCATCGCCGAGATGCGATAGTTCGGATAGCCGCCGTTGAACGCGACCGGAATCGCGATCCACTGCCCCTTGACCTTGCCGTAGGCTTCCGCGGATGGGAACCACGGACCGTATTTCTTGGCGATGGACGCCGCGACGTCCTCCAGCGGCAGGCACTTGTCGGGGAACAGCGCCGGAAACGAGAACAGGCCCCAGACCATGTCGGGGCCCTGGCCGGTATTGGCAGCCACGGACGCCTTAGGCTGGATGTCGTCGTAGGATTCGTTGCTGACCGTGATCTTGACGCCCGTCGCCTTCGTGAAGGCGTCGACCATCTTCATGAAGGCTTCGTCCTCGCTGGGGACGAAGCGCTTCCAGCGCAGCAGCGAGAGGCTGGCCCCCGGTTCGGGCTTCCACTCGGTGGTCTGCGCCCAGGCCCGGGCGAAGCCGAGTAGGTCGCCGCCGGCGGCAAGCCCTGTCGCGGCAGCGCCCGCGAGAAGTGAACGGCGATCGAGAACAGGCATCGGGTGGTACTCCCTCGGTGGTCCTGTATCGCGGGCACGCGGCGCGTCCCGTCACCTGCCGCCGGCTCGGCGCAGGTCAGCTCGGCAGGCGGCGGCCGGTCTCTGCATCGAAGAAATGCACGCGATTCGGCCGCAGGAATACGGTTTCCCCCGGATGCTCGCGCACACGCTCGCGCAGCACACAGGTGAGGTCCTGGCCCACGGCCCGCACCGCCAGCATGGTCTCGGAGCCGGTCGGCTCCACGACCACCACCTCGGCGGCGAGGCCGTCCGGCGCGAGATCGAAATGCTCGGGCCGGATGCCGAGGATGAGGGGTCGCCCCTCCGCGCCGGCCGGTGCCTCGTTCAAGGGTATCGTCAGTCCCGTATCGGTGACGAAGACCAGATGGCCGTTCGCCCGGACCTTGCCGGGCACGAAATTCATGGCCGGCGAGCCGATGAAGCCCGCGACGAACAGGTTGTCGGGCCGATCATAGAGATCGAGCGGCGGCCCGATCTGCTCGACGACGCCGTCGTGCATCACCACGATCCGATCGGCCATGGTCATGGCCTCGATCTGGTCGTGCGTGACGTAGATCGTGGTCGTCTTCAGTCGCTGGTGGAGCTCCTTGATCTCGGTGCGCATGGCGACGCGCAGCTTGGCGTCGAGATTCGAGAGCGGTTCGTCGAACAGGAAGACCTGCGGATCCCGGACGATCGCGCGGCCCATGGCCACGCGCTGACGCTGTCCGCCGGAGAGCTGGCGGGGGTAGCGATCGAGGAGATGCGTCAGCCCGAGAATCTGGGCGGCCCTGCTGACGCGCAGATCGATATCGGCAGCCGGCGCCTTCCGGATCCGCATCGAGAAGGCCATGTTCTCGCGGACCGTCAGATGCGGATAGAGCGCGTAGTTCTGGAACACCATGGCGATGTCCCGCTCCTTGGGCGGAACGTCGTTCACGACCCGCTCGCCAATGCGGATCTCGCCACCGGAGATGTTTTCCAGCCCGGCGATCATCCGCAGCAGGGTTGATTTCCCGCAGCCCGACGGGCCGACCAGGATCACGAATTCACCGTCCCGGATGTCCACCGACACGCCGTGCAGGACGTTCGTCGATCCGAAAGCCTTGCGAACCTCGCGGATTCCCACCGAGGCCATGCTTCCTCCCGATCAAGGCCGCTCTGACGGCAGCTCTATGGGAAGCAGTACAAAGGAGCCGATGTAGGAAAGCAAGCGCTCTCTTCCGCTATCCTGCATAATGTCTTCACTTCTGTCAGGCTGAGGACGCGGTGCGGGTGACGGCCGCCGCGGGCTGAAACATTCACCCGGACCGCTCCCGGCGCGAGATGCTAAAGCCTGCATCGCTCGGGATTCGCCGTGGCCGCGCCGCAGAATCCGGCTGGGCGGGGGCGCGCGACCGATGCATCGCCGTCTGTGCCGGGTAACACCCTGCCGCGCGCGGTGGGCCGGGCACCAGGAGGAATAGACGCGCATGTCCTTATCCGGTCTCACCGCACGCCAGATCCTGCCCAGCGACGGATGCCGCGGAGCGCTCGTGGGGCGCGTATGGCGCCCGGACGTGAACGGTCCGAGCGTCGTGGCCGTCCGTGCCGACGCGGCCGGCGAGACACGGGCGATCGACGTCACGAAAAGCCTGCCGACGGTGAGCGATCTGTGCGAGGCGCAAGATCCCGGAGCCGCGCTGCGCGGCGCGGAGGGCGACGATCTCGGCAGCCTCGACGCGATCCTCGCCAACACGCCGCCCGGCGGCCGCGACCCGGGCCGGCCGTGGCTCCTCGCCCCGGTCGACCTTCAGGCGCTGAAGGCGGCAGGCGTGACCTTCGCCACCTCCATGCTGGAGCGCGTCATCGAGGAGCGGGCGCGGGGCGATCTCGCCGCCGCGGCGGCGATCCGCGCCGAGGTCGAGCGGCTCGTCGGCCGCGACCTTCGCCGGCTCAAGCCCGGCTCGGCCGAGGCGATGGCGCTCAAGGAGGTGCTGGTCGCCCAGGGCGCCTGGAGCCAGTACCTCGAGGTCGGCATCGGCCCGGACGCGGAGATCTTCACCAAGGCGCAGCCGCTCTCTGCCGTGGGCTGCGGGGCGGATGCCGGCCTGCATCCGGAGTCGCAGTGGAACAATCCCGAACCCGAGGTCGCGCTCGCCGTCTCATCCGACCAGCGCATCGTCGGAGCGACGCTCGCCAACGACGTAAACCTGCGCGATTTCGAGGGCCGCTCGGCGCTGCTGCTCGGCAAGGCCAAGGACAACAACGCCTCCTGCGCCCTCGGCCCGTTCCTCCGCCTGTTCGACGACACGTTCGGCCTCGACGACGTGCGGCGCACCACCGTAACCCTGGAGGTCACGGGCACGGACGGGTTCCGCCTTGAGGGCACCTCGCCGCTCGCCGAGATCAGCCGCGATCCCGACGAACTGGTTGCCGCGCTGATGGGGCGGACCCACAATTATCCGGACGGCGCACTCCTCCTCCTCGGCACGATGTTCGCGCCGATCCAGGACCGGCATGGGCCGGGTCTCGGCTTCACCCATGCCGATGGAGACCGCGTCGTCGTGGCGAGCCCCGAACTCGGCAGCCTCGTCAACCGCATGCGTCCGTGCGATGCCTGCGAGCCCTGGACGTTCGGAGCCCGCGCGCTGATGCGCAACCTCGCGGCGCGCGGGATTCTGTGACAGAGCGTCGACCGAAGCGCCGCCCGAGCCGGCGGTGACGACCGCAGAGATGATGCCGATGACGAATGCCGCCCTCCTCGACCGCCTCGCCGCGCTCGTCGGACCGTCGGGTCTCGTCACCGGCGAGGAACTGCGGGGCCGATCGGCGAACTGGACCCGACCGGCAGAGCCCTGTGCCGCCCTCGCGCTGGTTCGTCCGCGCAGCACCGCCGAGACCAGCGCCGTGATGGCGGCCTGCCACGCGGCGGGCGTGGCGGTGGTTCCGCGGGGCGGCGCCACCGGCTTGGTGGACGGGACCCTGTGCGCGCCCGACGAGATCACGCTGTCGACGGAGCGCATGACCGGCATCGAGCCGGTGGACCCGCTGGGCATGACCGTTGTGGTCGGGACGGGCGCCACGATCGAGAGCGTGCAGGACGCGGCCGCGGCCAGCGGTCTGTTCTTCCCCCTCGATCTCGGCGCCCGTGGCTCGGCGACCATCGGGGGTGCCATCTCGACGAATGCCGGAGGTCTGCGCGTCCTGCGCTACGGCATGATGCGCGAGATGGTGCTGGGCTTGGAGGCGGTGCTCGCCGACGGCACAGTCGTCTCGTCCATGCGCCCGCTGATCAAAAACAACACCGGTCTCGACCTGAAGCAGCTCTTCGTCGGCACCGAGGGGACGCTGGGCATCGTCACGCGCGCCGTCCTGCGCCTGCGTCCTGAGCCGGCCGGCTACGCCACCGCGCTGATCGCCTGCCTGGGCGTCGATGACGGCGCGCGGGTGCTGCGCGCGGCCCAGAGCGCCTTCCAGGGGCGCGTCTCCTCGTTCGAGGGGCTGTGGCCGGATTTCTACCGGGTGATGACCGGCCCCGGCCGGGCGACCCCTCCGCTCAACCAAACCTATCCATTCTACGCGATCATCGAGGTGGAATGCGTGGCCGAGGAATCCGACCGCTTCCTCGGCCTGCTGGAGGGGCTGATGGGCGACGGCACGATCCTCGACGCCGCGATCGCGTCCTCCGAGGAGCAGCGCCGGGCGATGTGGCGCATCCGCGACCGGGTGGAAAACCTGAATGCCGACGGGATCGAGCGCGCCTTCGACGTCAGCGTGCCGCTCGCCAAGATGGACGGCTACGTTCGCGGAGCGCTGGAACGGCTCGCCGCGATCCCGGGCTGCCGGGCCGTCGTCTACGGACATATCGGCGACAACAACCTGCACTGGAACACGACCCGCCTCGATGCCGCCGGCAACGCGGCCATCGACGCGGCGATCTACGAGCCGCTCGCCGAGCTGAACGGCTCGGTCTCGGCCGAGCACGGGATCGGCTTGGAGAAGCGGGGCAAGCTGCCCTTGTCGCGCTCGCCCGAGGAGATCGCCACGATGCGGCTGGTCAAGCGGGCGCTGGATCCTCAAAACCGGCTGAACCCCGGCAAGATCTTCTGAGGCTTCCGCGGTGGCTTTCCGGCTGGCCGTGCGGCTCACGCCCCGCGGCGGCCGCGACGGTGTGGAGGGGTGGGCCCGGGACGAGCACGGTCTGCCTCACCTGAAGGCCCGCGTCGCGGCCCCGCCGGTGGACGGCGCCGCCAACGAGGCTCTGGTGGCGATGATCGCCAAGGCGCTCAAGGTCGGGCGCGGCTCGATCCGGATCGTTGCCGGGCATCAGAGCCGCTTCAAGGTTTTAGAGATCGACGGCATCGCGCGGGCCGATCTGGATCGGGTATTCGGCCAGCCGTGAGGAGCGCGCCGACGGGTTACCGCCGCCTTTGCGCCCGCACCCAGCCCGTGGACTGTGGGTCGCGCCAACCGCGACGCACATTCCCGGTGCGTAAGGAGCGTCGTTAGAACGCGACCTTGTCGCCGCCCTTCAGCGCCAGCATCTCGCGCGCCTCGTCGGGCGACGCGACCGCAAGGCCCAATCCCTCGATGATCGAGCGAACGCGCCGGACCTGCGCGGCGTTGGTCTCGGCGAGCTTGCCGGGCCCGTCCCAGAGGCTGTCCTCCAGCCCGACGCGGACGTTGCCGCCTATCGCGGCCGCCATGGCGGCGATGTTCATCTGGTTGCGGCCCGCCCCCAGCACCGACCAGCGATACTGGTCGCCGAACAGTCGGTCGGCCGTGCGCTTCATGTGCATCACGTCGTCCGGATGCGCACCGATGCCGCCCTGCAGGCCGAACACCGTCTGAATGAACAGAGGCGCCTGCACAAGGCCGCGATCGAAGAAGTACTTAAGATTATAGAGGTGCGCGGTATCGTAGCACTCGAACTCGAACTTCGTGCCGTTCGGCCCACAGGTCGTCAGGATGTGCTCGATTTGGCCGAACGTGTTGCGGAAGATAATGTCCTTGTTGCCGAGATAATCCCGCTCCCACTGGTGTTTCAGGTCCTTGAAGCGGTCGAGCATGCCGAACAGGCCGAAATTCATCGAGCCGAGATTCAGCGAGGCGACCTCCGGCTTGTAGGTCGCGGCCGGGCGCACCCGCTCCTCGATCGACATGGTCGGCGCACCGCCGGTCGTGAGGTTCACCACGCAGTTGGAGCGCTGCTTGATCACCGGCAGGAACTTGGCGAAGGCCTCGGGCGACTGGTCCGGCTGGCCGTTCTCCGGATTGCGCGCGTGCAGGTGCACGATGGCCGCGCCGGCCTCGGCGGCACCGATAGCTGCGTCGGCGATCTCCTCGGGTGTCACCGGGAGATGCGGCGACATGCTCGGCGTGTGGATCGCGCCCGTCACCGCGCAGGTGATGATGACTTTCCGCTGTGAGGCCATGCTCAGTCCTTCTGTGAAGCCTTGTGGGCCCGGAGTGCCGCGAGCCGCGCATCGCGGCGGCGCATGCGGGCGGGCAGGTCGGCGGGCGCCTGCCAGTCTGCCAGGATCGCCTCGGTGGCCGGCGCCTCATAGACTGTGGGCGGCGCCGGATCGGCGGCAAGGCGCTTGTAGAAGCCGGTGTAGCGCGCGCAGTAATCGGCGATGCCGCCCGGCGCGTTCAGCTCGATCGTCTCGAACGGACCCATGAAGCTCCAGCGCAGCCCGAGCCCATCCGAGACGGTCTTATCGAGATCCTGAGGCGTCGCGTAGCCCTCGGAGGCGAGGCGGAACGCCTCCGCGAGAAGCGCCCCCTGCAGCCGGTTGAGGATGAAGCCCTCGATCTCCTTGAGCACGGTGATCGGGACTTGGCCGATCGCCTCGTAGACCGCCCGCGCCCGTGCCAGGGCGTTCGGGTCGGTCCAGGGCGCGCCGGAGATCTCGACCAGCGGGATCAGGTGGGGCGGGTTCACCGGATGGCCAATGAGGCAGCGCGCCCGGCCCGGCAGATCCTCCGTGAACAGGGAGCAGCGGATCGCCGAGGAGGACGAAGCGATGATCGCATCGCGCGGAGCATGGGCATCCAGCTCGGCGAAGAGGCTTCGCTTGACGTCGAGAAGCTCCGGTCCGTTCTCCTGGACGAAGGCGACGCCGTCGAGGCAGGCGGCGAGGCTCGCCGCCGGCCGGATGCGACCGGCGGCCCCTTCCGGGTCCGGACAGAGCCCGTTGGCCGCCAGACTGCGCAGTCCCTCGGCACAGAGCGGGAGTGCGGCTCCGGCGACGCCCTCGGCGACGTCAAACAAACGCACGTCCCAGCCGGCGCGGGCGAAGATCATCGCCCAGGCGCGGCCGATCAGGCCGGCACCGACGATCGCGACGCTTTCGGTCATAGCCACAGCACCTTCCGTCTCAGCTCCTGATCCTCGCGCAGGAGGCGCGACTCTCCGGTCCACTGCACGCTCCCTCGCTCCAGCGCGACGGTGCGGTCGGAGAGCGCCAGGGCGAGGTCGAGGTGGTGGTCCACCAGGATGATCGCGATCTCGCGGCGAAGCCGGTCGAAAGCCTCGAACAGCTCCTCCGTCACGGCCGGCGACAGACCCTCGAAGGGCTCGTCGAGAAGCAGGAGCCGGGTGTCGCCCGACAGAGCCCGCGCCACCGCCACCATCTGCTGCTCGCCCCCCGACAGGCGCGCGGCGTCGACGCTCCAGCGCTCCCTCAACCGGGGGAAGAACTCCAAGACCTTGTCCTCATCCCAGTGGATGCCGGCGCCGGTGAGCCGCCGCAGGCGCCCGAGACCGAGATTCTCCGCGACGGTCATCCCGGCGAACAGCGCCCGTCCCTGCGGCACGTATCCGATGCCGAGTCGGGCGATCCGGTCCGGCGACAGGCCGGCAATGTCCTGGCCGCCGAGCACGATGCGGCCGCCGGCCGGCGGCGCGGTGCCGATCAGGGTCTTGAGCAGGGTCGACTTCCCGGCGCCGTTGCGACCGAGCAGCGCCACCACCTCGCCCCGGCGCACCGCCAGGTTCACGCCGTTGAGGATGTGCGACTTGCCGTAGAAGGTATCGACTCCCTCCATGGCGAGGAGCGTCTCGGTCTCGGCGGCGCTCGCCCGGGGCTTGGCGGCGATCGCCGCCGTGCCGGAGCCGAGATAGACAGCCTGCACCCGCGCATCGTCCCGGGCATCCGCCACCGACCCGTCGACCAGCACGGCACCGTCGGCCATCACGGTCACCCGGTCGGCCAAGCGAAACACCCGGTCGATGTCGTGTTCCACGAGCAGCACCGGAATGTCGGCCGACAGTGCCTTGATCAGGTCGCCGACCCGCTCGCGCTCGGCGGCGGCGAGGCCAGCGAGCGGTTCGTCGAGGAGCAGCACGCGGGGCCGTGTGGCCAGCGCCAATCCCATGTCGAGGAGCCTCTGACCGCCATAGGAGAGGCTGCCGGCCTCCGCCCGTTCGATGCCGGACAGGCCAGTCCAGCGCAGCAGCTCGGTGGTGTCGTCGGCGACCTCGCGGATCGCCAGGGCATCCCGCCAGAGGCTGAAATGCGCCGGATGTCGCGCCTGCACCGCGAGGCGGACGTTCTCCTCCACCGAGAGCCCCGGGAACAGATTGGTGATCTGGAAAGAGCGCCCGATCCCGGCCCGGGTGATAGCGTGCGGTTCCAGGCCCGCGATCTCGCGGCCGTCGAGGCGAATGCTGCCCCCGCTCGGCGGGAACATCCCGGAGAGGAGATTGAAGGCCGTAGTCTTGCCGGCCCCGTTCGGGCCGATCAGGGCGTGCAGCGTCCGGTCGGGTACGGCGAAGGAGACCTCGCGCACCGCCGCCACCGGCCCGAAGCTCTTCCGGATGGTGTCGGCGACGAGGACCGGGCCTGCGCTGCGCCCCTCCGCGATGAAGCGGGCGGGGACACGACCCGACGCCCCGGCGCGGCGGGCCGACATGGCGGCACTCTCGGTGGGTACGCGCCGGAACGGCCTCAGCAGCCGCGCCGCGATGCCGACGAGCCCGTCCGGCGAGAACACGATGAAGGCGACGAACAGCAGCCCGAAATACAGCAGCCAGTCCGCGGTGTAGATCGACAGGAACTCCCGGAACAGGATGTAGAACAGCGCGCCCAGCGCCGGCCCCAGGAACGAGCGCATCCCGCCGATCACCACCATGGCGAGCAGCTCGCCCGAGAACGCGATGGAGATCGGGTCGGCCGAGGCGAATCGGTGGCTGTAGGCGGACAGCGCTCCGGCGAGCCCCGTGATCGTCGCCGAGATCACGAAGGCTGCGAGCTTGTAGCGATTGGTGGCGTAGCCCAGGAAGCCGGCGCGCTGCTCATTCTCGCGGATCGCCACCAGCACGGTGCCCATCGGCGAGCGGCGGAAGCGCCAGAGCCCGATCAGGACCAGGAAGGCGATCCCGGACACGGCGGCGTAGTAGGTGCCGGGCTCCTGCAGCACCGCCCAGCGGTGCAGGTTGCCGATGCCGTTCTCCCCGCCAGTCAGGTCGGTCCAGCGGAACGCGATGGCGTACAGCATCGCCGTGAAGGCGAGCGTCAGCAGCGAGAAGTAGACGCCGCGCCGCCGCAGGATCAGCGCCCCCGCGGCCAGCGACGCGAGGCCGGTGATCGCCAGCGCGCCGACGAATGGCAGCGCCATGTCGCCGGGGAACAGCCGGGTCTGAAGGATCGCCACCGCGTAGGCGCCGATCCCGAACCACGCCCCGTGGCCGAAGGAGACGAGACCCGTCCAGCCGACCAGGATGTTGAGACCGAGCACGGCGAGCGCGAAGATCACCACGTCGGTGGCAGTGATCAGCGTCAGGCCCATCGCGTCGAGGGCGAAGGGCAGGACGATCAGGGCAGCGAGCGCCGCCCAGAGCTGGCGGCTCTCGCGCAGGATCACCCCGCGCTGGGGTGCGGCGAGCGGCAGCGGCTCGGCGGTTCCGGACATGGGACGCTCTCCGCTACTCGAACCGGGCGATGTGCTCGCCGAACAGGCCGCGCGGGCGCAGCAGCAGGACGAGCACCATGAGGGCGTAGACGGCGGCCTCGGTGGCCGGCGGATAGGCGTATGCGGTCAGTCCCCGGACGACGCCCACGATGAGTGCGGCGAGCACCACTCCCCAGAAGGATCCGAGCCCGCCGATCACCACCACCACAAAGGCGAAGGTCAGAATCTCGGCGCCCATGGCGGGCTGAACGCCGGTGACCGGGGCCATCATGGTCCCGGCGAGCGCGGCGAGCCCCACCGCGATGGTCACCACCGCGGTCATGTAGGGCCGGAGCGATATGCCCAGCGCCGCCACCATGTCGGGGTTCTGGACGCCGGCCCGGACCACCCGCCCGAAGCTGGTGCGGGTCAGGAGCAGCCACAAACCGCCGACGCAGGCGAGCGCCACCACCAGGATCGAGAGCCGGTAGCGCGAGTAGATCAGGTCGCCGATGAAAACCTGACCGCGCAGCCACAGCGGGATCCCGAACGGCACGGGCGCCGCCCCGAAGGCCATGCGCAGGGCCTGCTCGGCCACCATGGCCAGCCCGAAGGTGAGGAGCAGGCCCAGCGTCGGGTCGCCGCGGTAGAAGCGCCGGAGCAGGAAGCGCTCGATCAGGAGACCGAGGATGCCCACGGCCAGCGGCGAAGCGACGAGGGCGCCGCCGAACCCGATGGATGGTGTCAGCAATACGGCCAGGTAGGCGCCGATGGCGTAGAAGGCGCCGTGGGCGAGATTGACGATTCCGCCGAGACTGAAGATCAGTGACAGACCCAGCGCGATCAGCAGGTATTGAACGCCGATCAGCAGGCCATTGAGCACCTGCTCCAGAATGAAGACGAACTGCATCGCCGCCTCACGCCGGGAAGGTGCAGGCGTTCTCGTCACGGGTGGTGGCAAGCAGCTCCAGGCTCTCGCCGGGTCCGGGCAGTGGCCCGGTCGAGGTGAAGATGTCGTATGGGTTCTTGACCTGATCCGCCGGTAGGGCGGTGATCGCGAACATCTCCTGCATCAGTTCGTGGTCCCAGGGGCGGAAATAGCCCTCGCGGACCTTGGCGATGTCGAACTTGGCGCCCGATTCCAGGTGCTCGACGACCTTGATCGACTCGGTCGACTTCAGCTCGTTCATGGACTGCGCCACGATCTTGAGCGCGGTATAGTCGCCCCAGGCCTGGTTCTCCGGAGGCTTCTTGTACTTGGCCCTGAAGGCAGTGACGAACTTCTTGGCCGAGGGCGAGTCGATCAGATGGTGCCAGATCACCGGCCAGGTACCGAGGAAGTTGCCTGGCCCGGCACCCCAGGCGAGCGCCGTGTCGAAGCCGAAGCCGGCGACCGGGAATGGCAGGCCGAACTCACTGTACTGCTTGAGGAAGTTGGTGATCTGTGCGCCCGCAAGGTTGCAGATCACCAAGTCCGGCTTGGCCTGACGGAGCTTCAGCAGGAAGGGCGAGAAATCGGTGAGTTCGGTGGGTATCAGGTCTTCGCCGACGAGGGTCGCGTCGTTGGCCGCGAAGTACTTCTTGGCCTGCTTCAGCAGGTCGTGGCCGAAGGCGTAGTCGGCGGTGAGGGCGTAGACCTTCCGGCCCTTGATCAGCCCCCGGTCGAGCAGGGCGCGCCCGCAGGCGCGCACCATCATGGTGTTCTGCGATTCGACGTGGAACATGAACCGCTTGCAGTCGGAGCCGCGCAGCGCGTCCGAATTGGCGCCGGTGTTGATGAACAGGATCTTCTCCCGCTGGGCCACCTGGCTGATCGCCAGCGCCGAGGCGGAGTTGATCTCGCCAACCAAGCAGGCGACGCGGTCGCGCTGGACCATGCGTTCGGCCTTGGCTGAGGCGGTCTGCGGATTGACGCTGTCCTCTGAGAGGAGTTCGACCTTCCGGCCAGCGATGCCGCCCGAAGCGTTGATCTCCTCGACCGCCAGCTGCGCAGCCTGAACGGCGAACTCCCCGAGCGGTCCGAGGAAGCCCGTGCGCGGAGTCAGGTGGCCGATCCGGATCACGTCCGACTGGCCCTGCGCCAAGGCCGGGCTTGCCAGCGCGGGCGCGAGGAGCGCCGCGCCGCCGGCTCTGAGAAGGCTGCGGCGAGAGAGAGAATCCCCAAACCGATCCGTCATCGTTCCGCTCCCGTACGTTTCCTTCAGCCGGGCCATTTTGGCGGGCTCTGGCGGCCCTCACCCAAACTGTGATCACAGATCACTAGCGCGATAGTGCTGGTTCCGTCTAGTGTCGGCATATGAGTTCCATATCGGCACTGGCCGAACTCCCACAGCTCGAGCGGCGGACCCTGTCCGACACGGTCTATGAGGCGCTCTCGGATCTGCTTGCCTCGGGGCGTCTGGCGCCGGGCGACCGGCTGTCCCTTCGCCAGAGCGCGACGGCTCTCGGGGTCTCTGTGATGCCCGTGCGCGAGGCGGTGAGCCGCTTGGCGGCCGACGGCGTGCTGGAGGTCGCCCCGAATCGGGTGATCCGGGTGCCGGTCATGACGGCCGAGGCGTTTCGCGCGTTGGCCGAAACCCGAATCGCCGTCGAAGGGGTTGCCGTCGCCCGTGCCGCGGAGCGGCGGACCGAAGCTGAGCTCGCGGGGATCCGGCGCGCCGAGGCAGCCTTCCGGGCGGAAGCGGAGGCCGCTCAGCCCGATTGCGCACGAGCGGTCCAGCTCAATCGCGACCTGCACTTCGCAATCTACGGCGCCTGTGGACTTGCGCCTCTGCAGGAGATCATCGCCCGGCTCTGGCTGAAGGCCGGTCCGGTGATCAACCTGGATTTGCGCGCCCATCCGGAGCGGCTGCTTCAGGGCTTCGCGCTGCGGCGGCACGCGGAGGCCCTGACGGCCATCGAGAGGCGCGATGGTCCGGCGGCCTCGGCCGCGATCGCGGCCGACATCCGCGAGGCGGCCCAATTCATCATGTCCCGCGACGGGTTGCGGGACGCTCACGGGGAGGTTTGACCATGGATCTCGGGATCGCCGGCCTGCGCGTCTTGGTGACGGCAGGTGCCGCCGGTATCGGGCGCGGCATCGTCGACGCCTTCCTGGAGGAAGGCGCTCGGGTCTTCGCCTGCGACATCGACGCGGACGCTCTGTCGGGACTACCGGACACTGTCGGGCGCAGCCGGACCGACGTGGCCGACCGCGAGGCCGTCGCCGCGATGATGAATCAGGCGGTCGACTTTCTCGGCGGCCTCGACGTGCTGGTCAACAATGCCGGCATCGCCGGTCCGACCGGCCGCGTCGAGGAGATTGCTCCCGAGGAGTGGGACCGATGCCTGACG
Source organism: Methylobacterium sp. CM6257 (assembly GCF_054611515.1). Taxonomy (NCBI): domain Bacteria; kingdom Pseudomonadati; phylum Pseudomonadota; class Alphaproteobacteria; order Hyphomicrobiales; family Methylobacteriaceae; genus Methylobacterium; species Methylobacterium sp. CM6257. The sequence continues at coordinate 1,123,918 of NZ_CM137735.1, read as the reverse complement.
GTCTGCCTGACGAGCCAGTTCAACTGCGCGCGACTCGCGGTGCCGCACCTCCGGCAGAGCGCGAACGCTTCGATCGTCAACCTCTCCTCGGCCGCCGGCAAGTTCGGCTTTGCCCTGCGCAGCCCTTACGCGGCGGCCAAGTGGGGGGTGATCGGCTTCACCAAGTCGCTCGCGATCGAGCTCGGCAGCGCCGGCATCCGGGTGAACGCGGTTCTGCCGGGGCTCGTCGCCGGAGACCGGCAGCGCCGGGTGCTCGAATCGAAGGCGCAGCAGCAGGGCACGAGCTTCGCCGAGATGGAGGCCCGCGCATTCTCGTTCGTCTCCGTCAAGGAATATGTCACCGCCCGGCAACTCGCAGACCAGATCCTGCTGCTCTGCTCACCGCGCGGCCGGACAATCTCGGGTCAGGCGATCTCCATCGACGGTGACACGCGGATGCTGTCGTAAGATCAACTCAGCGTGGACGATGCTGCGGAGTTCATCGCGGCAGAGTAGGTACATCCAGGATGTGAAGAGCGAGGGCTGCGGCGCGCGGGGGCGACCGGAGCCCGTCTGCCGGTTGCGGCTGACGATGTGAGGAACCGACCATGAGCGACAAACGCCGGATCACGCCCGCTGACCTGCGCTCGAAAGCCTGGTTCGACAACCCGCACAATCCCGGCATGACCGCGCTCTATCTGGAGCGCTATCTGAACTACGGGCTCACGCCCGAGGAGCTGCGCTCCGGCAAGCCGCTGATCGGCATCGCCCAGACGGGCTCCGATCTCTCACCGTGCAACCGCCACCACCTCGAACTCGCCAAGCGCGTGCGGGAGGGCATCACGGCGGCGGGCGGCGTCGCTTTCGAGTTCCCCTGCCACCCGATCCAGGAGACCGGAAAGCGCCCGACGGCGTCGCTCGATCGCAACCTCGCCTACCTGTCGCTGGTCGAGATCCTGTACGGCTATCCGCTGGACGGCGTCGTGCTGCTCACCGGCTGCGACAAGACCATGCCGGCCTGCCTAATGGCGGCCGCAACCGTGAACATCCCGGCGATCTCGCTCAACGTCGGGCCGATGCTGAACGGCTACTTTCAGAAAGAGCTGACCGGCTCGGGCACCATCGTCTGGAAAGCCCGGGAGCGCCATGCGGCCGGGGACATCGACTACCAGCAGTTCATGGACATCGTCGGCTCGTCGGCGCCCTCGACGGGGCATTGCAACACGATGGGCACGGCCTCAACGATGAACGCGCTCGCCGAAGCGCTCGGCCTTGCCCTGCCTGGCTCGGCCGCGATCCCGGCGCCCTACCGGGAGCGCGGGCAGGCGGCCTACGCCACCGGCCAGCGGATTGTCGAGATGGTCTGGGAGGACCTCAAACCCTCCGACATCCTGACCCGCGCGGCTTTCGAGAATGCCATCGTGGCCAATGCCGCGATCGGCGGCTCGACCAATGCGCCGATCCACATCAACGCCATCGCAAAGCATATCGGCGTGCCGCTGACCTGCGACGACTGGGAGCGGGTCGGCTTCGAGATCCCGCTCCTGGTGGACATGCAGCCCGCCGGCCGCTGGCTCGGCGAGGAATATTTCCGCGCGGGCGGCCTGCCCGCCGTCTTCGCCGAGCTGATCGAGGCTGGGAAGGTTCACGAGGACGCCCTGACCTGCAACGGCCGCACCGTCGGCGAGAACTATCGCGGGCGGCACAGCTGGAACCGCGACGTGATCCGCGCCTATGGGACGCCGCTGATGGAGCGTGCCGGCTTCCTCAACCTCAAGGGAAGCCTCTTCGACTCGGCAATCATGAAGACCTGCGTGATCTCCGAGGAGTTCGCTGCCCGCTACCTGCGCAATCCCGCCGACCCGATGGCCTTCGAGGGTGGGGTGGTCGTGTTCGACGGGCCGGAGGACTATCACACCCGCATCGACGACCCGACGCTCGACATCGACGAGAACACCATTCTGATTATGCGCGGCGCCGGTCCGATCGGCTATCCGGGTGCCGCCGAGGTGGTGAATATGCAGCCGCCCGGCGCCCTAATCCGGCGCGGTGTGACCTCTCTGCCCTGCATTGGCGACGGGCGCCAATCCGGCACATCCGGCACTCCTGCCATCCTCAACGCCTCGCCGGAAGCCGCGGCCGGCGGTGGCCTGGCGCTGCTGCAGACCGGCGATCGCATCCGCATCGACCTCAACCGGCGCAGCGCCGACATCCTCCTCCCGCCCGAGGAGTTGGAGCGGCGACGGGCGGACCTGGCGGCGCGCGGCGGCTTCCCCTACCCGGCTACGCAGACGCCCTGGCAGGAAATCTACCGCGATCAGGTGGATCAGCTCGACCAGGGCATGGTGCTCAAGGGCGCGGTGAAGTTCCAGAAGGTCGCACAGGCCTCGGGGGTGCCGCGGGACAACCACTGAGGCTGGCGTCTCCCGCGCCGGAAGCGCGCAGCCCGTTCAAGGCGATTTCCGAACCGTTGAATTTTGAATACAATCCCTGCCCGGTGGTCACGGACCACCGCGGGAGGATGCGGACGTGACGGGAACAAGGGCGCAGATCGCGACGCCGCGCGCAGCGGCGCGCCTGGATGCCGGCTTGGCACGCAGGCTTGCGGAGCAGCTGCAGGGGGAAGCGCGCTTCGACCTCTTCACGCGCGGGCGCTACAGCACGGATGCGTCGATCTACCAGATCATGCCGGCCGGCGTGGTGCTGCCGCGCTCGGCCGCCGACATCGCCGCGACCCTGCGGATCGCCGCCGAGCACGGCGCGCCGGTGATCCTGCGCGGCGGCGGCACGTCGCAGAACGGCCAGCCGATCGGCTCGGGCCTCGTGGTCGACTGTTCGCGCCACTTCAATGGCGTCCTGGCCTACGACCCGGAGGCCGGTACCATCACGGTCGAGCCCGGCATGGTGCTGGAGCGGCTGAATGCCCGGGTGAAGGCGGACGGCTGGTTCTTCCCCGTGGAGCCGTCAACGGCGACCCGCTGCACCATTGGCGGCATGGCGGGCAACAATTCCTGCGGTGCCCGCTCCCTGCGCTACGGCAAGATGAGCGACAACGTCCTCTCCATGGAGGCGCTGTTCCACGACGGGGAGGCCTTCGGGTTCGGTCTCACCGGCAACGCGCTGTCGGGCGTCACGGGCTCCGGCCGGGCCGAGGCGCTGGCAGAACGCGTGCTCGCCCTCGCCCAGGCTCACCGGGACGAGATCGAGGCGCGCTATCCGAAGGTGCAGCGGCGCGTGGGCGGTTACAACCTCGACGCGCTGATCGAGGCGCGGCCGAACCTCGCGCATCTGCTGGTCGGGTCCGAGGGCACGCTCGCCGCCACCACGGCGGTGACGTTGAAACTGTCGCGCCTGCCGGCGCACCGGGTCATGGGGGTCTGCCATTTCCCGTCTTTCCGAGACGCCATGGAGACCACCCGGCACATCGTGGCGCTGGACCCGGTCGCGGTCGAGCTCGTGGACAACAACGTCTTGGTGCTCGGCGCGGACATCCCGCTGTTCCGGACCACATTGGTGGACATCACCCGCGGCAAGCCGAACTGCCTGCTGCTCACGGAATTCGCCGGCGACGACCTCGCCGCCCTGAAGCGCGACCTGAAGCGCCTCGAGGTTTGCATGGCCGATCACGGCTTCCCCGACGCCGTCGTGGAGGTCGTGGAGCCCGCCCGCCAGAAATCGGTCTGGGAGGTTCGGGAGGCCTGCCTCAACATCATGATGTCGATGAAGGGCGACGCCAAGCCGGTGTCGTTCATCGAGGATTGCGCGGTCCCGCTCGAGCACCTCGCCGACTACACCGATGCGGTCACCGAGGTCTTCACCAAGCACGGCACCCGCGGCACGTGGTACGCCCACGCTTCGGTAGGCTGTCTCCACGTCCGTCCGATCCTGAACATGAAGGATGCGGGCGACACGCGCCGAATGCGGGCAATCGCCGAGGAGACGTCCGAGCTTGTCCGCCGCTACAAGGGTTCGTATTCCGGCGAGCACGGCGACGGCATCTCGCGCTCGGAATACATCGCGCCCCTGTTCGGCCCGGTGCTGACCCGCGCCTTCGAGGCCGTGAAGGACGCGTTCGACCCCGAGAACCGACTCAATCCCGGGAAGATCGTCCGCCCGCTGACGATGGACGACCGGTCTCTGTTCCGGTTCAACCCGGACTACGCGGTGACGCAGCCGATGAAGACGGCCCTCGACTGGTCGGACTGGGGGGGCTTCGGCGCGGCGGTCGAGATGTGCAACAACAACGGCACCTGCCGGAAACTCGCCGGCGGCGCCATGTGCCCCTCCTACCGGGCGACCCGGGAAGAGCAGCACCTCACCCGCGGCCGCGCCAACTCCTTGCGGCTCGCCATCTCGGGCCAGCTCGGCAAGGACGCCTTCACCAGCCCGGAGATGAAGCGCACGCTCGATCTCTGCGTCTCCTGCAAGGCCTGCCGGCGGGAATGCCCGACCGGCGTCGATATGGCCAAGATGAAGATCGAGTTCCTGCATCACTACCACGCTCAACATGGGCTCCCGCTCCGGGAGCGGCTGATCGCCCTGATGCCGGTCTATGCCGGAGTCGCGGCGAAGCTCGCGCCGCTCCTCAACCTGCGCGACCGGCATCCGGCGCTGGCCGCTCTATCCGAGCGGTTCGCCGGACTCTCGGCCAAGCGCTCGCTGCCGCGCTGGCGCCGGCCCTGGAGCGAACAGGGCGAGCCCGCCCACCCGAACGATGTCGCAGGCGACTTCCGCGACGTGATCCTGTTCGGCGACACTTTTAACCGCGCCTTCGAGCGCGAGAACCTGGAAGCCGCCGAGCGTGTGCTGCGGGCTGCGGGTTACCGTCTGCACCGTGTCTACCCGGCGCGCGGACGGCGTCCGCTCTGCTGCGGCCGGACCTGGCTCGCCTCGGGTCAGACGGACCGCGCGCGGCAGGAGGCGCGGCGGACCCTCGACACGCTGCTGCCCTTCATCCGCGCCGGCGCCCGCGTGGTCGGCCTGGAGCCGTCCTGCCTGCTCACATTCCGGGATGAGTTCGCGGCGCTGTTACCCGGTGCCGACGCTGCCCTGCTGGCCCGCCAGTCCGTCCTGTTCGAGGAGCTGCTGGCCGCCGATCTGGCGGCGGGGCGGATCGAACTTCCACTCGCGCATCAGGGCGGCCGCGTCGCCCACCTGCACGGCCACTGCCACCAGAAATCTTTCGGCCTCATGGGCTCGGTCGAGACCGTCCTGCGCGCGGTGCCGGGGCTCGACGTGCGGGTGATCGAGTCGAGTTGCTGCGGCATGGCCGGCGCGTTCGGGTACCGCCCCGAGTCGATCGAAACGTCCTTCGCCATGGCGGAGCTGTCGCTGTTTCCGGCGCTTCGCGCCGCCGGTCCCGGGGATCTCGTCGTGGCCGATGGCACAAGCTGCCGTCATCAGATCCACGACGGCCTCGGTATCCAGGCAGAACATGTGGCTCGCGTTCTCGATCAAGCCCTCGTGCCTCGACACTGAATTGCCGGGCCCCTACACATGGGCGACAGGTTGGTTTGACCTGCGTGTGTCGGGGGACCATGAACAAGATCGAATCCGGGATCGGTATCAGCCGTCGCTACCTCCACGACGAGGTCGCGGACCGGATGCGCGAGCTGATCCGATCCGGCGAGATGGAGCCGAAGGCGCGGATCAACGAAGGCGAGCTGACGGAGCGCTTCGGCATCTCGCGTACGCCGCTGCGCGAGGCGATCAAGATTTTGGCCACGGAAGGGCTGCTGGAACTCCTTCCGAACCGCGGCGCACGCGTCGCCAGCATCTCCGACACCGAACTCGAAGAGATGATGGAGGTGATCGCCGGCCTGGAGGCGACCGCCGGGGATCTCGCATGCCGCACGATCACCGAGGCCGATATCGACGCCATCGCGGCCGACCACGAGGCGATGGTCGCGGCCTGGAAGGCGGGGGACGAGGCGGGCTACTTCAGCCACAATCGCCGGATCCACGAAGCCATCATGGCGGCGAGCCGCAACACGATCCTGGCCAATATCTACGCGAGCCTGTCGGGGCGGATCCAGAGGTCGCGCTACTCCGCCCACCAGACGCCGGACCAATGGGCCAGGGCGGTGTCCGAGCATGAGCGGATGATCGAGCTGCTGCGCGCGCGCAATGGCGCGGCGCTCGCGACGCTGATGCGTGAGCACATCCGCGGCAAGAAGCCGGTGATCGCCGCCAGTTACGGGGTCGTCGAGGACGCGTGACGTTCGTCGGGCGTGTCAGGCTGCGCTCGGCGCCCGCAGCCCGGCCACGAGGTCGGTGAAGCGGTCGCCCTGCACGATGACGTGGCTGCGCAGGGCTTCCGCCGCCCCGGCCTCGTCACCCGCCACGATCGCGGCGACGATCGCCTCGTGCTCGGCGAGGGATTGCGGCAGCCGCTGGCGGACCCGCAACTGCAATCGACGATAGGGCGCCAGCCGGCGGTGCAGCGACAGTGCCTGGTCCGCCAGGAAGGCATTGTGGCTCGCCCGATAGACGACCGTGTGGAACACGTAGTTCTCGGCGTAATAGGCCTCCGTGTCCTCGGCCGCCAGGGCCACCCGGCAGCCCTCCAGGGCCGCGTGCAGGGCAGCGGCATCCTCGGGGACGAGGCGCCGCGCAGCGAGCCGGCCGCACGCCGCCTCAATCTCCGCCATAGCCTCGAACATGGCGAGCAGCAAATGCGGCTCGGGGGCGCTGACGATGGCGCCGCGTCGAGGTTTGGTTTGCACGAGGCCGGTGACCGCCAGCTGCAACAGGGCTTCGCGGATCGGCGTGCGCGAGACTCCAAAGCGGGCGGCGAGTTGATTCTCGTCGAGGCGTGCGCCGAGCGCGAGTTCGCCCGAGACGATCTCGTCCTCGATCCGCTGCCGCAGCCGCTGGGCGTGGCTCATCCCCCGCTTTCCTCCTGCCAGCGCGCGGGCTGCTCGCCGGGCCATTCGACCTCGGTGCGTGCACGCACGGGCAAACATTATGCTCAAGCGTTGACAAAATATACAAGGCAGTTCTTCATGCATACAAAGCGGCCGGGCAATATTGCGCCGCACAACATTTTGCCGCCTTGTTTGCGGCGCGGGAGAGCACAATGACGCCCACTCGTCGATCGCTGGTCGCCGCCACTCTCGCAGCGCCGGTCGTCTTAAAGTTCGGTCTCGGTGCGGCCCGAGCTGCCACGACGCTGAAGCTCTCGCACCAGTTTCCCGGCGGGACGATCGACGAAGGCGATTTCCGGGACCGCATGTGCCGGAAATTTGCCAAGACGGTCGGCGAGCGTTCGAAGGGGGCCCTGGATGTCCAGGTCTATCCCGGCTCGTCGCTGATGAAGACGAACGCGCAGTTCGGCGCCATGCGCAAGGGCGCCCTCGACATGTCGCTCTATCCGAGCCCCTACGCGGGCGGCGAGGTGCCGGAGCTCAACATCGGCCTGATGCCGGCGCTCGTGACCTCCTACGCGCAGGCAGTAGCCTGGAAGGCGGCGCCGGTCGGTCGCAAGCTCACCGAGATCCTCGACGCCAAGGGGATCATCCTGGTCTCCTGGGTCTGGCAGGCCGGGGGTGTCGCGAGCCGCGAGCGGCCGCTGGTCTCGCCGGCCGACGCGAAGGGCATGAAGGTTCGCGGCGGCTCGCGCGAGATGGACATGATGATGAAGGAGGCCGGCGCCGCGACCCTGTCGATTCCGTCGAACGAGTCGTATGCGGCGATGCAGACCGGCGCGTGCGATGCGGTGATCACCTCGTCCACCAGCCTGATCTCGTTCCGGCTGGAGGAGCTGTCCAAGGCACTGACCTCGGGTCGTGAACGGTCCTACTGGTTCATGCTCGAGCCGATCATGATGTCGAAGATCGTGTTCTCCGGGCTGCCGAAGGATCAGCAGAACCTGATCATGACGGTGGGCGCCGAGCTGGAATCCTTCGGACAGGCGGGTGCCAAGGAAGACGACACCCGCGTCGAGCAGATCTTCTCCAAGGCCGGCGCCAAGGTCTCGCAGCTCGACCAGCAGTCGCTCGGGCAGTGGCGTGACCTGGCCCGGAACACCGCCTGGAAAGATTATGCCGGGCGAAATGCGAACTGCGCGGAGCTTCTGAAGCTCGCGGAGCAGGTCGCGTGAGCCACGGCTTCGACGCGGCAACGGCGGGGCCGGAGGCGCATACCGCCGACGAGCCGCGCCTGCCCGGCCTTCTCGGCGTCCTCGACCGGATCATGCGCCTCGTGAACCGGGTGATCCTGGCGCTGGGCGGTGTGTGCCTCGTGGCGGCCTGTCTGGTACTGAGCCACAGCGTCGTGGTCCGCTACCTCCTCAAGGAGCCAACGGAGTGGCAGGACGAGATGGCGGTGTTCCTGATTATCGGGGCCACCTTCCTGTCGGCTGCCGGCGTCCAGGCCAAGCGCGGCCACGTGGCCATCGAGGCGGTGACCGGCCTCCTGCCGCCCGCCGCCAACCGGGTCCGGCTCCTGCTGGCCGATCTCGTCAGCCTCGCCTTCTGCCTGTTCTTCGCCTGGAAGAGCTGGTCCCTCGATCACGAGGCCTGGGTGGACGGCCAGATCTCGCAATCGACCTGGGGGCCGCCGCTCTGGATTCCCTACACGCTCATGTCCGCCGGCATGAGCCTCCTCTGCCTGCAATTCGCCCTTCAGATCGTTGAGGCGCTCGCCTTCGGCCCACGCGCCGCCGGCTGGGCCAAGCCCAAGATCGGTCTGGGCGCCGACGTGAACAAAGACATGCACAACGCGCCGAACATCGCACCCCGGGGCCCGGATCCGCTGGGTCAGTCCGTGACCGCAAAGGTTGAGCGATGAGTACGGCCGCGATCGGCTTCCTGTACGCGGGGGCCACCCTCGGGGCGATGCTGTCGGGCATCCCCATCGCGTTCGCGCTGGGCTTTGTGGCGCTCGCCTTCATGGTGGCGTTCATGCCCGGCGCCTCCCTCGATACGGTGGCACAGAACGTCTACGAGGAGATGGCCTCCATCACCCTCCTGTCGATTCCGCTCTTCATCCTCAAGGGTGCGGCGATCGGCCGATCCCGGGCGGGCCAGGATCTCTACTCGGCCATGCACGCCTGGATGCACCGCATCCCCGGCGGGCTCGGCATCGCTAATGTGTTCGCCTGCGCGCTGTTCGCCGCCATGGCGGGCTCCAGCCCGGCCACCTGCTCGGCGATCGGCTCGGCCGGCATTCCGGAGATGCGCAAGCGCGGCTACTCGCCCGGCTTCGCCGCCGGGATCATCGCGGCCGGGGGCACGCTTGGGATCCTTCTGCCGCCCTCGATCACGATGATCCTTTACGCCGTCGCGGCCGAGCAATCTCTCGGGCGCCTGTTCCTCGCCGGGATCGGGCCGGGGCTGCTCCTCGTGTCGCTGTTCGCCGCCTGGTCGATGGTCCGGTTCCGCTCCGAATACGGAGCCGCGAAGGCGGCTCTAGAGCGGGGCGAGCCGGCCTCGCCGATCCTGGCGGACGAGCAGTACAGCATGGCGCAGCGCTTCTCGACGCTGCCGCGGGTGTTGCCTTTCGTAGTCCTGCTCACTGGCGTCATGGTCGCGCTCTACGGCGGCTACGCAACGCCATCCGAGACGGCGGGCCTCGGCGGGCTGCTGGCGCTGGCGCTCATCGCCGCAATCTACGGAGTGTGGCGGTTCCGGGATGTCAGCCCGATCCTGACCGCGACGCTGCGGGAATCGACCATGCTGATGCTGATCATCGGCATGTCGCTTCTTTACGCCTACGTGATGAGCTACCTGCACATCTCGCAATCGGCCGCGCAAGCGATCGTGGCGATGCAGCTCTCGCCGTGGGTCCTGCTCGTGACGATCCTGGCCCTGGTGATCGTGCTCGGCTTCTTCCTGCCGCCGGTCTCGATCATCCTGATGACCGCGCCGATCATCCTGCCACCGCTGAAGGCTGCGGGCTTCGATCTCGTGTGGTTCGGCGTGGTGATGACCATCACGATGGAGATGGGCCTGATCCACCCGCCGGTCGGCCTCAACATATTCGTCATCAAGAACATCGCCCCCGATATCCCGCTCTCGGACATCATCTGGGGCACCCTGCCCTTCGTGCTGCTGATGGCGGTGGCGATCCTAATCCTGTGCCTCGTGCCGGGCATCGCCATGTGGCTGCCCGACTGGCTGCTCGCCACGACACGGTAGGGACGCGCGCCTCAGCTGAAGCAGAGCACGGCCCCCTTTCCCGAACGAAGAGGGGGCCATCACGGCTGCAGCGATCGAAGTTCGGCTGTTCCGCTCCCGGAGCGGCCGTCCTGCAGGCAGTCGAACCCGCACCCCGACATGCAGTTACAGTAGCGCCCTCGGCCGCGAGCGCTTATTCCGCCTCGAACAGCGTGCCGGATCTGCGACGATGCTTCGCTGCTCTGGCGATACGCGGCATTGCAGCTTCCGGGATCTCAGAGACAGCTATGAGCCTCGAATCGGTCCGGACCTTCTTTGCCGAGAAGGCACCCGACATCGCGGTCCTGGAACTCGAAACGCGCACCGCGACCGTGGCGGAGGCCGCTGCGGCCCACGGCGTCATCCCGGCGCAGATCGCCAAGACGCTGTCGGTCCGCATCGGCGAGCAGGTCGCCCTGGTCGTCGCCCGAGGGGATGCGCGCCTCGACAACAGGAAAGCCAGGGCGGTGTTCGGCGGCAAGGTGAGGATGCTCGATCTCGGTGAGGTCGAGGCGGTCACCGGCCATCCCGTCGGCGGGGTCTGCCCCTTCGGGCTTATCGCCCCGCTGCCCGTCTATTGCGACGTGTCGCTCAAGGCCTTCGACGAAGTTGTGCCGGCCGCCGGGAGCACCCACAGCGCGGTCCGCATCGCGCCCGATCGCATGGCCGAGCTGACGGATGCGGCCTGGGTCGATGTCTGCCAAGAGCCGGGCTGAGGCGCGCTCAGCGCCCGGTCCATTCGGGCGCGCGCTTGCCGAGGAACGCCTCCATGCCCTCCCGGAAATCCTGGCTCATGTAGCACATGAGGATGAGGTCATCGCCGGGATGGGACGCACCCTCGGCAGGAGCCTCCTCCTCGGCAAGACGCCGTAGCCCTTCCTTGGTCGCCTGCATGGTCAGCGGCGCGTGGCTCGCGAGGAGCCTGGACAGGGCATCGACCCGCTCGGTGAGCGCCGCACGGTCCTCCACGACCTCGCCGACCAGCCCGATCGACAGCGCCTCCTCGGCTCCGACGAGGCGGGCGGTGAAGATGATGTCCTTGACCCGCGCCGGGCCGATCAGGCCCGAGAGCCGCTTCAGGTTGCCCTGGCTGAGACAATTGCCGAGCGTCCGCGCAATCGGGAAGCCGAAGCGGGCGTCGCGCGTGGCAACGCGCAGGTCGCAGGCCGCCGCGATGGCCGCGCCCCCACCGGTGCAGGCACCGGCGATCGCCGCTATGGTGGGCACCCGCAGCCGCTCCAGGGCGCCGAGCACCCGGTCCATGAACCGCTCGTAGCCCAGCGCATCCTCGGCGGTCTTGAAGCTGCGAAACTGGGCAATGTCGGTGCCGGCCGCGAAGGCCTTATCACCGGCGCCGGTGATGATCAGCGCCTTGACGGCCGGATTTTCGGAGATCGCCTCGCAGCAGGTGATCAGGCCCTGGTACATCGCGAAGGTCAGCGCGTTGCGGGCTTGGGGCCGGTTGAGGACGACGCGAGCGATGCCGGCCTCGTCCGTCGTGAACAGCAGCTCGTCGGTGGCGGGCTGGGCACTCATCGCAGCGTCTCCGGAAGGCGGGTTCAGGCCACGGTCTCGCGGACCACGCCCCGCGCGATCAGACCGTCGATCTCAGCGGCCGAGTAGCCGGCCTCAGCCAGGATCGCCCGGGAATGCTCGCCGAGCAACGGGGCCGGCCCGTGGACCCGGCCGGGCGTATCCGAGAATTTTACCGGCAGGCCGAGGGTCTTCATCCGCCCGACCCGCGGATGCTCGACCTCAACCACCATCTCGCGGGCAAGCGTCTGCGGATCCCGGTGCATGGCATTCACGTCGAACACGGGACCGGCCGGGACACCGCCCGCCTCGAGCCGCGCAAGCCACTCCGCGGAACTCTGCGCCCGGAAGATCGGCGCGAGCGTCGCGGCGAGCACGTGCCGGTTGGCCATCCGGTCGCGGTTGTGGGCGAAGCGCGGATCCTCGGCGAGGGCTTCCGCGTCGATCGCCTTGAGAAGGCGCAGCCAGTTGGTCTGGTTGGCCGCCCCGATGGTGATCCAGCCATCGGCCGTCTCGAAGGCCTCGTAGGGCGCGTTCAGCGGATGCGCCGAGCCCATCGGACCCGGCGCGATCCCAGTCGCCATGGCGATGGCCGACTGCCAGTAGGTATGGGTAATCCCAGCCTCGAACAGCGACGTGTCGACCGCCTGCCCCTTTCCGGTTCTGAGCCGGTTGGAATAGGCCGCCAGAACGCCCATCGCGGCCAGGATCCCGGCGGTGATGTCGGTCACCGGCGGACCGCATTTCATCGGCGGCCGGCCAGGGCCCTCCCCCGTCACCGACATGAGGCCGCTCATGCCCTGGGCGACCAGATCGAAACCGGCGCGGTCGGCGTAGGGTCCGGTGCGGCCGAAGCCCGAGAGCGAACAGTAGACCAGCGCGGGGAACTCCTCGCGCAGGGTCTCGTAGCCGATCCCCAAGCGCTCCATCGTGCCGCCGCGGTAGTTCTCGATCAGCGCGTCGGCGCCCTTGAGCAGCCGGCGCAGCACCGCGACGCCGTCCGGGTCCTTCAGATCGAGGCTGATGCCGCGCTTGCCGCGGTTCATCATCATGTAGGCGGCGCTCTCGCCCTCCTGGGCGGGCGGGACGGTGCGACGGGTGTCGTCGCCGTCCATCTTCTCGACCTTGATCACCTCCGCGCCCATGTCGGCGAGCATCAGCCCGCAGACAGGCCCGGCCATAATGTGCGCGAGCTCGATCACCCGCATTCCGGCGAGCGGGCCGGACCGTCCCTTCTGTCCCAGCATCGCGGATCTACTCCCCGGCCGGGACCGTCGCGACCGTGCCGGCAGACCCGGCGGCGGGCTCCACGAACTCCCGCTCCGGGTGCATCGTGAAGGCGAGGCCCGCTCCGAGCAGGCACAGGCCGATGGAGCCGACGAAGGGCAGCGTCCAGCTCCCCGTCAGGTCGACGATGAGCCCGAAGACGATGGGTGAGACGATCGCCGCCATAGCCGAACCGGTGTTCATGAGCCCGCTGGCGGTGCCGGCGAATTTCGGTGCGATGTCCATGGGCACGGACCAGATCGGCCCGATCACCAGCTCGGAGAAGAAGAAGCCGGAGGAGAGGAGCAATGCCACCAGGGTCAGGTCGCGCGTCATGAACACGCCGGCGAGGCTCGCGGCAGCACCCAGGAAGCCGACCACGATCACCGACAGGCGGGCGAGCTTCACGTTGCCGGTCCGGTGCAGGATCCCGTCGCTCATCATGCCGCCGACCGTGTCGCCGATGACGCCGGCGAAGAAGACGCCCGAGGCGAACAGCGCCGAGTTCTTCAGGTCGAGGCTGTAGTTCTCCTTGAAGAAGCTCGGCAGCCAACCAAGGAACAGCCACAGGGTCCAGCCGTAGCAGAAGTACGTGATCGTCACCGGCAGCATGCGCCGGGTCAGCGCACCCCACGGTACGGTCTGCTTCGCGCCGACCTTGCGCGGCGGGGGCAACGTGTCGAGCTCCTCGCGGGTGATCGCCGGATGGTCGGACGGGTCGTCGCGGAAATAGAGGTACCAGATCGCGACCCAGATGAAGCTCACCGCGCCGAGGATCACGAAGCTGGTGCGCCAGCCGAAATGGTAGATCAGGAAGGCGACGATCGGCGGGGCCACCGCGTTGCCGAGCCGCGCGAAAGCGTGCGTGATCCCCTGCGCGAAGCCGCGCTTGCCGGGCGCCGTCCAGTTCTGCATGGCGCGGGTGGCGGTCGGGAACGTCGCGCCCTCGCCGAAACCGAGCAGGACCCGGGCCAGGAACAGGCTGGCGAGGCCGCCGACCATGCCGGTGAGGATGGTCGCGGCGGCCCAGATCACGCCGCAGGCCAGCAAGGTGCGCCGGGCGCCGAACTTGTCGCCCACCGAGCCACCGATCACCTGGAAGATCGCGTAAGGATACGCGAAGGCCGACAGGATGAGACCAAAATCGGTCTTCGACATGCTGAAATCGCGCATGATTTCAGCACCGGCCGTCGCGATGTTCACCCGGTCCAGGTAGGTGATGAAATACATCACGCAAAGCAGGCCGAGCACGCTGTTTGTGGCGCTCAAACGCTTCGCCATCGACCCTTCCTCCACGCAGGGGCGCCGCCTCTCGCGGCCGCCTGGCGCCTCAGCCAAGTGGGCTGGGCACTCTCTCGTAATGCATTATTCAAACGCCTTACGAGGCGGAACGCAACCTCGCAAATGCCTCCTGCTGCGAATCGTCGGGGTTGGCTGCAACGAAAACGGGGGCGCACAGGCCCCCGCTTCCAGATCGGCTGGCGGCCTGAGCCGCGCTTGGATCACACCGTCGCCGGTCGGAGCTGGCCCGACTCCATTTCGGCAGCTGTGCCCAGCGCCTTGCCGCGCGGCCCCACCCAGCGGCCGACCCATTTGCGTTGCCAGAGGGCCAGGCAGCCGAGAACGAGGGCCGTGAATGCGGCGTAGCCGACGAAGCCCAGCGAGAACGACCCGGTATATTGTTTGGACAAGCCCATGACGTTCGGCAGGATCGCGCCGCCGAGCGCGCCGATCTCGCCGATCATCGAGCCTGCCACCGCGGTGTTGCTCGGCCAGCGCAAGGGGACGAGCTGGAACAGCGCGCCGTTGCCGGCGCCGAGCGCCGCGAAGCACAGCATGAACAGGAGCGTGGTGATCACCAGCGAGGGGGTCGCGGTCAGCGACAGGAAGGCCGCGATCGCCGCGAGCAGGACTACTGACAGGACCGCGATCCCGCCCATGCGATCGGCGAAGTAGCCGCCGACGATCCGGATGCCCGAGCCCATGAAGGCGGCCAGCATGGTCAGGCGCCCGGCTTCGACCTTGGTCACGGCGAACTGCTCGTAGAAGAAAGTTGGCAGGAAGTTCGACAGGCCCACGAAGCCGCCGAAGGTGATCACGTAGATCAGCGAGAAGGCCCAGCCGTCCTTGGTGAACAGGCAGGAGATGTGCTCCTTGAGCGATTGGTGCTCGCAGTCCGGCGGCTCCTTGGCCAGCACGATCATGATCGCGAGCGGCAGCAGCATCACGACGCCCGCAAAGGCGTAGGTCGCCTGCCAGCCATAGGCCTGCGCCAACGGCGGGGCGAACAGCACAGCGAGCACGGTCCCGGAATTGCCGGCACCGGCGATCCCCATGGCGAGGCCCTTGTGCTCCGGCGGGAACCAGCCCGAGCCCAGCGAAAGGGCGACGCCGAAAGAGGCGCCGGCGATGCCGAGCAGCACGCCCATGGCGAGAACGTCGTCGTAGGAAGAGACCCAGAAGTAGCCGTAGGCCATCGCCAGGATGATCACGCTCATCTCGGTGATCGCGGCATTCTTGCGGCCGATATACTGAGCCAGCACCCCGAGCGGGAAGCGCATGAGCGCGCCGGCGAGGATCGGCAGGGAGATCATGAAGCCGGTCTGGGCCGGCGAGAGCTTGAAGGCTTCGGTAATGAACGGACCCATCGCGCCGTTCAGGACCCAGATGGCGAAGCAGAAATCGAAGTAGAGGAACGCAGCAAACAGCGTCGGAGGGTGCCCCGACTTCATCACCGTCTTGAAGCTGGCCATAGCTGGTGCTCGTCTAAAGTGGGCGAACCGTCACGCGGTCGCTCATGCCGGGGATCCGGACTCACACCGTCCGCTGTTGGAGCGCCGTTGCTCCGCCGCCGCAGCAGGCGCGGCTCAAGCTGCGATGCAGCAAGCGTGCCACGCTCGCCCTACGGAACGCGACCGCAGCGCGAGCGAGCGCTGGGCCCGGCGCGAAGTCTCCGGTGACGCCGATCGAGGCACGCATGCCGAGCAAACACGCTTGCAGGTGCCGCCGTCACGGAACAGCGAGCGCCGGCGGCACCTCGATTGCGGCACGCGAGCAACACAGGTCATGAGAAACATGCCGTGAGACCCTCTTCGTCGCAGGCCGACGGTATCGGCAACTTGGCGGTTACGCGCGATATTTGCTAAGCCCCGGAATGAGCTTGGCCGCGTCTACGTGCTGGCCCGCTCGATCGCGCGCCGTCGCAGAATCCGGTGTCGCCATCCAGGGAAATCCGTATCATGTCCGCCCCGATCCGCCGCCTTCTCCTGGCCGGCTTCACGATCCTAGCGCTTGCCGCGACCGCTCATGCTCAGGGCCGCGGCCCGGTCGGCGATGCCGGAATCGACGGGTTCGGCGACGACGGGCAGCTCTATCAGGACCAGAACGGCGCGCTCTACGTGCGGCGCGGCGGCCGCTACCTGCCCTATACGGGCCGCACCGATATCGTGCGCCCGGCCCCGGCAGCCCCCGCCGCGCAGCCGGCGCCGGCCGCTGCCCTGGATCAAGACCCGACGGTTCCGGCCCGGCCGGGCGCCGTGCCGCCGGCCGAGGGGCTCTCCCCTCTCGAAGCCGCTAAGGCCAAGGCGGTGCTCCGCGCCCCCGACGACGGACCGATCGACTACGCCAAGGCTTACGGGCCGATCACGGACGACGTGTTCCCGATCCAGGCCTTCAACTACAAGAAGATGAACCCCGCCTTCCTCCGGCAGGAGATCGCCTATCGTGGGCCGTATGAGCCCGGGACGATCATCGTCGATCCGCGGGCGCACCAGCTCACACTGGTCGAGCCTAACGGCCGGGCGCGCCGCTACGGCGTGGGCGTCGGCAAGCAGGGTTTCTCGTGGTCTGGCACCGCCACGATCAACTCCAAGCAGGCTTGGCCGGATTGGTATCCGCCCAAGGAGATGATCGCCCGCAGCCCGAAGCTCGCCAGCGAGGTCGACAAGCTTCAAAGCGGCCTTGGCGTCGCGGGCGGCCTGCGCAATCCCCTCGGCGCCCGTGCCATGTATCTCTGGCAGGGCAACAAGGACACGCTCTTCCGCATCCACGGCACGCTCGAGCCGTTCTCGATCGGAAAAAGCGTGTCGTCGGGCTGCATCCGGATGATCAACCAGGATGCGATCGACCTGTTCAGCCGCGTCAACGTCGGCACCAAGGTCGTCGTGCTGAACTGACCTGGGACGCTACCCCAGGCCGCACCGAGCTCAAGGACGTTCGGTGCGGCCTGAGCTTGGTGATACAATAAAGGTTGTCCCGGCCCGGCCGCGAGGGCTTCTCAGGTCAGGCCGCGGCGGTGCTCGCCGAGGATCCGACGGACCGTTCCGGCTTCAGACCGGTAGACCACCGTCTCGGTCTGGATCCGGTCGGGCCGGAACCGGACTCCGCGCAGGAGCGAGCCGTCGGTGACGCCGGTAGCGGCCACGATCACGTCGCCGCTGGCGAGATCGGCCAGATCGTATTTCCGGTCGAGGTTCTCGATACCCATCTCGGCGGCCCGGCGGCGGCGCTCCGGTGTATCCAGGATCAGCCGACCCTGCATCTGGCCGCCGATGCACCGCATAGCGGCAGCCGCCAACACGCCCTCCGGGGCGGCACCGGTCCCCAGATAGAGGTCGATGCCGGTCTCCTCGGGGCTCGCGGTGAAGATGATGCCGGCGATGTCTCCGTCCG
The DNA here is from genome assembly GCF_054611515.1 of Methylobacterium sp. CM6257. Classification (NCBI taxonomy): domain Bacteria; kingdom Pseudomonadati; phylum Pseudomonadota; class Alphaproteobacteria; order Hyphomicrobiales; family Methylobacteriaceae; genus Methylobacterium; species Methylobacterium sp. CM6257. The sequence goes on along the minus strand of NZ_CM137735.1, from coordinate 1,106,312 downwards.
AGATGAGGCGCACCGCTGCGCCCGCCGCGCGCACTTCGGCGACCAGGGCCGCGTGCCGGGGACGATCCAGAATCAGCGCGGTGATCTGCTGGGGGCTCACACCCTTGGCGCGTGCGAGCGCCGCGATGTTCTCGGTGGGGCTCGCGTCGAGATCGACCAAGCCGGGCGGATAGCCGGGTCCGATGGCGATCTTCTGCATGTAGACATCGGGCGCCGCGAGCAGCGTGCCCCGCTCGGCCATCGCCATCACGGCAATCGCACCAGGCATGTCCTTCGCGCAGAGCGTGGTACCCTCCAGTGGATCGACGGCGATGTCGACCTCGGGCCCCTCCCCGAGACCGAGCTGCTCACCGATGAACAGCATCGGCGCCTGATCGCGCTCGCCCTCCCCGATCACCACGGTGCCCCGGATGGGCAGCGCGTTGAGTTCGTCGCGCATCGCGTCCACGGCCGCCTGATCGGCGGCCTTCTCATCGCCCTTGCCACGCAATCGCGCAGCCGCAATCGCGGCCCGCTCCGTGACACGGGCGAGCTCAAGCGCGAGCGTGCGTGGGACACCGCGCGACGCGGACCTGGAGGTGTCGGCCATCGTTTCCTGCCTTTGTCCGAGCCCGATCTTGAAGTCGGATCCCGGGTTAAGCGCCGCCGAGCGGCGGCCATTCAGCCTACGCTCGGCTCATTGACGCCCAATATCCTGCATTAAGGTGTAGCTGGACCGCATCGAAGATGCATTCTCATTCGCGCTCGATCCGGATCACCTGCGGAGGCTCGGCGAGTAAGCCGTCGTCGCCGATAGCGTCGAGGGCAGCCCGGATGCTGCCCTCGGTGGCCGCGTAGGTGATCAGCACCAGCGGCACGGGCCGGCCGGAGCGTCCACGCGGGTCGGTATCCGCACCCTCAGTGCGGCGCTGGAGAATGCTCTCCAGGGAAATCTCGCGCTCGGCCATCCGCTGCGCGACACCCGCCGCGACGCCGGGTCGGTCATGGACGGTCAGACGGATGTAGTAGCCGCCCTCGTGGCGCTGCATTTCGACGCGCTCGCTCGGGCGCATTGCGGTGGCCGGGACGCCGAAGGTCGGGCGTATGATCCCGCGCGCCACGTCGGCGATGTCGGCCACCACCGCGGAGGCCGTCGCCTCGCCGCCGGCGCCGGGACCGATCAGGGTCAGTTCACCCACCGCGTCGGCGTCGATCGTCACGGCGTTGGTCACGCCCATCACCTGCGCGATGGCCGAGGATTTCGGCACCATCGTCGGGTGGACTCGCTGCTCGATACCGGCCTCGGCGGCCTGGGCGACGCCCAGCAGCTTGATCCGGTAGCCGAGTTCGTCCGCCATGCGCAGGTCGAGAGGCTGCACCCGCGAGATCCCCTCCACCGACACGCCGTCAGCATCGACGGCCGTGCCGAAGGCGAGACTCGTCAGGATCGCAAGCTTGTGGGCGGTGTCGAAGCCCTCGACGTCGAAGGTCGGATCCGCCTCCGCGTAGCCCAAGGCTTGCGCGTCCTTGAGACAGGCCTCGAAAGTCAGCCCCTCGCGCTCCATGCGGCTGAGGATGTAGTTGCAGGTGCCGTTGAGAATTCCGTAGACTCGAGAGATCGCGTTGCCGGGCAGACCCTCGCGGAGGGTCTTGATCACCGGGATCCCCCCGGCCACCGCCGCCTCGAAGGCGAGCGCGACGCCTTTCTCCTCGGCCAGGGCCGCGAGCGCCGCGCCATGGCGGGCGAGAAGGGCTTTGTTGGCGGTGACCACCGGCTTGCCGGCCTGGAGCGCAGCCTCGACCACCGCCTTGGCCGCCCCTTCTGAGCCGCCGATCAGCTCGACCACGCAGTCCACGGCACCCGAGCGCGCCAGCGCGACCGGGTCGTCGAACCAGTCGACGTTGGTCAGGTCAAGGCCGCGGTCGCGGCTGCGATCGCGCGAGGAGACCGCCGTGACCTGGATGTCGAGGCCGGCCGCAGCGAGTGCCGCACGGCGGCGCTCGACCATCCGGACCACGGACGCACCGACGGTGCCGAGCCCGGCGATCCCGAGGCGAAAGCTCACTGTCATGATCCCTTCCGTGCCCGGGTGCCCGTTACAGGCCGATCACCCGATGCGGCGCACTTCTGCAAGAATTCCGCCCCGCCCGCAAGGAAAGCGCCCGGACTTGCCGGTTGCCTTACCCGGCAGCCTCGCGGTGGCGGGTTGCCGTCGCCACAAGGGCGTAGAGCACGGCCGCGTTCAGGACGTGCCAGAGGGGATGCGTGCCGGTGGGCAGCAGAGCGCAGGCGGCCTGGTCGGCCGTGCGGGCGGCGAGCGAGATGAGAAACAGAACACCGATGCCGGCGAGTCGCCGTCCGGTGTTGACGAAGCGCTCCTCCGTCCGGCCCAGCACGGCCCAGGCGACGCCGAAAAGAGCGAGCAGCGCCGGCAGGTAGTCGACCGAGCCGTTGGTCAGGCGCGCGACGTCCGCACCGGTCAGCCCGTCGAGCAGAGGCGTCAGCGCGAAGCCGAATAGGGCGAAGCCGGCCGTCGCCGCGACGACGCGCACCGGAGGGAGTCTCAGAAAGCGATGCAGCGCCACGGCGAGATAGGCGTAGATGAACAGCGCGATCGGGATCACGTCGGCGAGCATCGACCAGTAGACCGCGAGCGTGTGGAACAGGAACGAGCCGACGCCAACCAGCGCGATCAGCGCGGCGAGTCCGAGCCCGGCACGGTCCGGCGGATCGGCCGCGCGGGCCCGGCGTGCCGCCACCGCGGCGGCCAGAAGGAAGGCGGCGTTGGACAGCGCATTGGCCGGCTCGGCCCAGAACTCCGGGCCGCCGCGCTCGCAATAGGTCCTGACCGGCTCGAACCACTCCATCGATGGACCCTAGATTCCCGACCTTGCGCCAGGATGGCCTTGTCAGCGCGACGCGAAGCGGGGATGACGGCCCGGCGGCGACCGGATGCGAGGCGATGCGGATCACCACCTGGAACGTCAATTCGATCAAGCAGCGGCTGCCGCATCTGCTGGGATTCCTGGAGGAGGCGAAGCCGGACGTGGTCTGCCTTCAGGAGCTGAAATGCCAGGATGCGGCCTTCCCGCGCGCCGAGGTGGAAGCCGCGGGCTACGCAGTCGAGACGGTCGGCCAGAAGGCCTATAATGGCGTTGCGCTTCTGGTCCGCGGGCCACTTGCGATGAGCGAGATCCGGTGCGGGCTGCCCGGCGATGCCGAGGACGAACAGGCCCGCTACATCGAAGCCCTGATCTCGGGCGCGGACTCCAAGCCGGTGCGGGTCGCCTCGATCTACCTACCCAACGGCAACCCGGTGAACAGTCCGAAATACCCCTACAAGCTGGCCTTCATGGAACGGCTTCGGCTGCACGCCCGCGCGCTGATGCAGGATGAGATCGCGGTGGTGCTGGCCGGCGATTACAACGTCATCCCGGAGCCCGCCGATGCGGCGGACCCGGAGGCCTGGCGCTCCGACGCGCTGTTCTTGCTCCAGATCCGGGCCGCGTTCCGGGCGCTCCTCGCCGAGGGCTACACCGACGGCCTGCGCGCCTGCGACCCACGCGACGGGCTCTACACGTTCTGGGATTACCAAGCTGGGTGCTGGCAGAGGAACGCCGGAATCCGGATCGACCACCTGCTGCTCTCGCCGCAAGCCAGCGACCGGCTGGTTTCGGCCTCGGTGCAGAAGCACCTGCGCGGCCTCGACAAGCCGTCGGATCACGTACCGGTGACGGTGGAGCTGTCGGCAGGCTGAACGGCGACCCTATGTCGGTGGGCCGGGCGGCGGATCAGATGCTGCCGCGCCCCGAACACAGGAGTTACGTTTGATCGTCTACGGCACCGGTTATTCGCCCTACGTGCGCAAGGTCCTGGTCTCGCTCGCCGAGAAGGGCGTCTCCTACGAACACAGGCCCGTGATGTTCCACGCGCCCGATCAGGATTTCCAGGCCTGCAGCCCGCTCGGGAAGATCCCGGCCATCGAGGATGACGGCTTCCGCCTCGCCGACTCGTCGGCGATCCTCTGGTATCTCGAGCGCAAGCACCCGACGCCGGCCCTCGTTCCGACCAACCCGCAGGCGCTCGGCCGCGCCGTCTGGTTCGACAAGTTCGGTGACACCGAGCTTTTCGGAAAGCTGATCGTGCCCTTCGTCGAGCGGGTGCTGAAACCCAATATGATGAAAAAGCCTACCGACGAGGGCGCCGTGACCAGAGCCCTCGATGAGGATCTGCCGCCACTCTTCGACTACCTGGAAGGCGAGATCTCGGGCCCGTACTTGGCGGGCGAGGCGTTCAGCATCGCCGACATTTCCATTGCGACCGGCATCTTCAACTTCCAGTTGGCGAAGGCGCAGATCGATGCCGGCCGCTGGCCGAAGCTGGCGGCCTACGTCGCCGCCACGCTGGCGCGGCCGTCGTTCAAGGCCGCCCTGGCCGCCAAAAAAGGCTGAGCCGACGTGCGCAGCCGGCGGCGGTCAGCGCCGCCGCCGGATTGAGCCGACCGTCTGGAGCTGCGACTGGGCCTCGGCCCGGTCGTCCTCGTTCGCAGCGGCCCAGTTCTTGTCGTAGAGTGCCACGATCCAGTCGTCCTTGCGGCCCTCAGCACCCTCCCGCGCGAGGGAGAGCCACATCAGGCCCCTCACGCGCTGGATGGGGATGCCCCCGAGGCCGTTGACCAGCATGTCGCCGAGCAGCGCCTGGGCTGGATGGTGGCCCTTCTCGGCGGCGAGGTTGAACCAGCGCGCCGCCTGCCGCGGGTCGGCCTCGACGCCGGTGCCGTCGAGATAGAGCCGGGCGAGATTGTACTGCGCGTTGGGGTCGCCGTAGTACGACGCCGCGTAGTTGAACATGTCATAGGCGCGCTCGGGATTCGGGCGCACGTAGGTCCCCTTGATCCCCTCCAGAAAGTAAGTTCCGAGGGCCGTGAAGGCGCTGCCCAGAACCGCGGAATTCTGCGGATCGGGCCCGTCGTCGGTGCTGGCGTCGGCGATCCGGGAGAAGAACTCGAACGCCTTCAGGTCGTCATGGGGCACGCCGTCGCCGTCGGCATACATCCGGCCGAGCTTCCACAGGGCCAGGGCATGACCCTGCCCGGCCGCGTATTCCAGAGCACGGGCGGCGCCTTGCTTATCGCCGGCATTGTACTCGCGCATGCCGGCCCGGAGCGCATCCTTGGCGGAGCGGTAGCTCCTGTCCGCCACAGGCACCTGGATCGGCGTACGCACATTGGCATCGAGCGCACGGGGCGCATCGGCCGGCAGAGCGAGCAGAGCGAGGGCCCACGTCGCGGCGGCGAGCTTGGCGACAGACCGGGGTCGACTTGGATCGGCCCCGGCCGGCGTCGCGCGCCGGCTGAGGTCAGTCCTAGACGTCGGCATAGCTCTGCGTCTCCTTGGCACCTCCTGGATGGGTCACGGCGCCGTAAAGCGCCGGGCCGACGCCCTGCGCGTATTTCCAGAGGTAGCCGGAGGTCGCAGTGTTGGTCCGCGGGGTCCAGGCTTGCCGACGCTCGGCGAGTTCCTCGTCCGACAGGGCGACGCTGAGCGTGCCCTGAATGGCATCGAGGGTGATCATGTCGCCGTCGCGGATGAGGCCGATCGGGCCGCCCACCGCCGCCTCCGGACCGACATGGCCCACGCAGAAGCCGCGAGTCGCGCCGGAAAAGCGACCGTCGGTGATGAGCGCGACCTTGTCGCCCATACCCTGGCCGTAGAGGGCCGCGGTGGTGGAGAGCATCTCGCGCATCCCGGGGCCGCCGCGCGGGCCCTCGTAGCGGATGACCAGAACCTCGCCTTCCTTGTAGGTGCGCGACTGAACGGCCTCGAAGCAGGCCTCCTCGCCGTCGAACACGCGGGCCGGGCCGGTGAAGACCTGCTTGTCTGCAGGCATGCCCGCGACCTTCACGATCGCACCCTCGGGGGCGAGGTTGCCCTTCAGGCCGACGACGCCGCCGGTGGGCGTGATCGGCTTGTTGGCCGGGTAGACCACGTCCTGGTCCGGGTTCCAGGTCACCCGATCCATATTCTCCGCGATGGTGCGACCGGTGACCGTCATGCAGTCGCCGTGCATGAAGCCGTGGTCGAGAAGCGTCTTCATCAACAGCGGGATGCCGCCGACCTCGAACATGTCCTTGGCGACGTAGCGCCCGCCGGGCTTCAGGTCGGCGATGTAGGGCGTGCGCCGGAAGATCTCGGCCACGTCGAACAGCGTGAACTCGATGCCCGCCTCGTGGGCGATGGCCGGCAGGTGCAGGGCCGCGTTGGTCGAGCCGCCGGAGGCGGCGACCACGGTGGCGGCGTTCTCCAGTGCCTTGCGGGTGACGATGTCGCGCGGGCGGATGCGCTTGTCGAGCAGCTCCATGACCTTCTCGCCGGCCGTGGCGCAGAACTTGTCGCGGATCTCGTAGGGCGCGGGGGCGCCCGCCGAATAGGGCAGCGCCAGTCCGATCGCCTCGGAGACGGTCGCCATGGTGTTGGCGGTGAACTGCGCGCCGCAAGCGCCGGCGGACGGGCAGGCGACCTGCTCCAGCTCGTCGAGATCCTCCAGGCTCATGTCGCCCACCGCGACCTTGCCGACGGCTTCGAACAGGTCCTGGACGGTCACCGGCTTGCCGCGGAAGGAACCTGGCAGGATCGAGCCACCGTAGATGAAGATCGACGGCACGTTGAGCCGGACCATGGCCATCATCATCCCGGGCAGCGACTTGTCGCAGCCGGCGAGGCCCACCAGGGCGTCGTAGGCATGGCCGCGCATGGTCAGCTCGACCGAGTCGGCGATCACTTCGCGGGACGGCAGAGAGGCGCGCATGCCGCCATGGCCCATGGCGATGCCGTCCGTGACGGTGATGGTGCAGAACTCGCGCGGCGTGCCGTTGGCGGCGGCGACACCCTTCTTCACCGCCTGCGCCTGACGCATCAGCGAGATGTTGCAAGGCGCGGCCTCGTTCCAGCAGGACGCGACGCCGACAAGCGGCTGGTGAATCTGCTCGCGGGTCAGACCCATGGCGTAGAGATAGGAACGGTGTGGGGCGCGGTCGGGCCCCTCCGTGACGTGGCGGCTGGGCAGCTTCGACTTGTCGTTCAAACGCGTCACCATGACCTCAGACCAAGCCTTCGCACAGCCAATCCCGAGGGTGCGATGGACCGCGGCGCGTCGCCGTTCGCGATGCGCCGGAGCAGCCGTCCGCGTCCTCGGGAAGTCCTCGTTTCTGATCGGTAAAGCGTTGTCGAAATTGCCGTTTACCGCGGATCTTGAGGTGGGCCCGGACTATGGCGGGATCGCGGCGTTTGCGGGCAGGTCTCGGGGCGGACCCGGGTTCGTTTTACGGTGTTGCGACCCCGCCACAGCCACGCTTCGGCTGATTTCGCGCATCAGGGTAAAGTCAAGGGTAATGACGGCCACGTCGTAATCGCCGCCGGCGCACGGAGACTTCTCCGCCGGCGCGACATGGATGCCGGTCGCGTGCCCGGGATCATAGGCCCCAGTCGGGCAGCCGGAATGCTTGGCCGTGACTGAGCGGCGCGGCATTCAGAACCTAAAGAATGCTGCTAAAGTTTTAGCCAAGCTCCGGGAATGTCTCGCCTGTGAGGCCGGGATTCAACCCGATGTGCCGGGCAGCCCCGGCAGCGCGGTCGCCGGACTTCCTGAGATCAATGCGCGGTCGCTCTCGTCCTTCAGCGTCACGCCGGTGAGGCCGAGGGCGAGCGCGCGCGCGAGCAGCCAGTCGAGCTTGAACGCCGCGAGGTCGGGCGTCAGGCCCGCCCCCCGCACGTTTGATATGCAGTTCCGCTCGGCATCCGAGCGGCCGGGCCGGGGACCGAAGGTCAGGTAGATACCGAGGCTGTCGGGGGATGACAGGCCGGGCCGCTCGCCGATCAGCACGGCGACGGCGCGCACGCCCAGCGCGTGGCCGATATCGTCGCCGAGCGCCACCCTCGCCTGCCGAGCGATGACGATCGGTGCCAGCGACCAACCGGCCTTCTCGGCATGAGGCCTGAACGCCGCCAGCACCGACGCGGCGTTCTCATGTACGGCCCGCGCCGACAGACCGTCCGCGACCACGATGGCGAGGTCGGCTTGTGCGGCTCGCGCCTGGAGCGCGGCGCGATCCTCGGCTGCAAGCCGGCGGCCGAGATCCGGGCGGCGCAGATAGGTTGTCCGGTCCGGTGCCTCCGAGGCGACCGTGACGGTGGCGTAGCCGAGATCCGCGAAGCCGCGCGCGAGCGCCGCCTCGTCGAGCGGCGCGTGGACCGCGTCGCGGGCCTGTGCATGGTCGAGGCCGAAGCGCAGCACCTCCCGGGTCGGCAGCCCGCTGCCCGCGCGGCCGAGGCCGATCCGGGCCGGCGTCAGGCCGGCGAGCCGTTTCCAGATCGCGCCCGGGTCGCTCATGCGGCGAGGTCCGGTGCCGACGCCAGGAGCGGCGCTTCCGCACCCTGGATCAGGTTGCCCCCACCGTCCGTCAGCCCGATCCCCTGCAGCCACGCCTCAAATTCCGGGGCGCGCTTCAGGCCGAGCACCTCGCGCAGGTAAAGAGAATCGTGGAACGACGTGGATTGGTAGTTCAGCATCACGTCGTCGGCCCCGGGCACGCCCATGATGTAGGTGCACCCGGCCGCCCCGAGAAGCGTCAGCAGCGTGTCCATGTCGTCCTGATCGGCCTCGGCGTGGTTGGTGTAGCAGACGTCGACGCCGAGCGGCACGCCCATCAGCTTGCCGCAGAAATGATCTTCCAGCCCGGCCCGGATGATCTCCTTGCCGTCGTAGAGGTATTCGGGGCCGATGAAGCCCACGACGGTGTTGACCAGGAGCGGCCGGAACACCCGCGCCACTGCGTAGGCACGGGCCTCCAGGGTCTGCTGGTCGATCCCGTGATGGGCGTCGGCCGAGAGCGCCGAGCCCTGGCCGGTCTCGAAATACATGCAGTTGTCGCCGAGCGGCCCGCGCTTCAACGCCAGGGCCGCCGCGTGCGCCTCCTTCAGGAGGGACAGGGTCACGCCGAAACTGGCATTGGCCCTCTCGGTGCCGGCGATCGACTGGAAGACGAGATCGACCGGCAACCCGCGCTCCATGGCGGCGAGCGTCGTGGTGACGTGCGTGAGCACGCAGGCCTGCGTGGGGATCGCATGGCGGCAGATCAGGGCATCGAGAAGCTGGAGCAGGTCGCCGATCGCCTGCACGGAATCCGAGGCCGGGTTGATGCCGATCACAGCATCCCCGCAGCCGAGGGCGAGCCCGTCGAGGATCGCGGCCGTGATCCCCTTCGGGTCGTCGGTCGGGTGATTCGGCTGGAGGCGCACCGCCAGAGTGCCGGGCAGGCCGATCGTGTTGCGGAAGCGTGTAACGACCCGGCATTTCCGGGCCACCGAGATCAAATCCTGGTTGCGCATGATCTTCGAGACGGCGGCGGCGATCTCGGGCGTTATCCCGGGCGCGATCCGGGCCAAGGTCTTGGAGGTGGCGGCGAGCAGGAACTCCCGGAAGTCGCCCACCGTCAGATGCGCGAGCTCCGAGAAGGCCTCCCCGTCATGCCTGTCGAGGATGAGGCGGGTAACGTCGTCCGCCTCGTAAGGGATCAGTGGCCTCGCCAGGATCTCGGCGAGCGATACTTCGGCGAGGCACCAGCGGGCGGCGGCGTTCTCCTCCGCGGATTCCGCCGCGATGCCGGCGAGCCGGTCGCCCGAACGAATGGGGGTCGCCTTGGCCATGAGAGTGGCGAGGTCGGCGAAGACGTGGGTGCGTGGGCCGACGACGTGACGGTAGGCCATGCGGTCTGCTCCTGGGGCAGGATCACCGGATCACAGGATAGGGCGATCCGGTGCGGATGTCCGCTCAGGCCGCACCAGCATGGGGCGCGGGGATCTCCGTCGAGATGGCATCCACCGTGCGCGGCACCGGGCTGCCGAGCCCGTCCGAGCGCTGGATCCGCACCTGCTGATTGACCGGCTGCATGTTGCCGAAGGGCGTCGAGAAGGCGATCTCGGCGGCGTCACGTCCGACGCCGATGCGTACCAGCCCGTCGAGATCGGCCTGCCGGGTCGCGTCGAACAGCCACCAGCGGCCGTCGAGATAGGCCTCGAACACCGCGTGGAAGTCGCTCGGGACGAGGCCGTGTGCGTAGCAGCTCACGAACCGCGCCGGGATGCCCAGCGCGCGGCAGAAGGCGGTGCCGATATGCGCGAAGTCGCGGCAGACGCCGGCGCGCTTGAGCAGCGACTCGTGCGCGGTCGTCTCGCCGTCGCTAGCGCCGGGCTGGTAGGCGATGTGGTCGTGGATCCAGTTGCAAATCTGGTTCACGCGGCCGTGGCCCTTCGGCAGTGCCCCGAACTCCGCTTGGGCGAAAGGCGTCAGCCGGTCGGAGGAGACGAACCGGCTCGGCAGCAGGAACGGCAGGATGTCGAGGGGCAGTTGCCGGATCGGCGTCTCGTTGATCGTTGCGGGATCGGCCCTGTGGACCGTGAGATCCACCTCCGCATTGTAGTCCAAGGCAAACTGGCCGGTGGGAACGTTGACGCCGAGATAGCGGTTCTGGAGGTCGGGCGTGACATAGATGTCGCGCTTCAGATCCGGCGTCAGGACCAGGCTCTCGCTTAGGATCTCGACGCTCTTCAGCTTGGCCACCTCCAAGTTGAAGATGAAGGTGGTGTCCGCGAGGATGTTGTAGGACAGGCTGCAACCGAGAGTGTAGCGCATCGGACCTCCTTGCCGGGCGACGGCCTATCCATCGCCCAAGCAAGGCGCGCGCCCGATCGCCGGTTGCGCGACCCGGGGTCACTTGGTCGGAGCCCAGGGGACGGACTTCCAATCGGTAGGCTGTCAGCCGCGCTCTCCGGCGCCTCTCGGAACCAGAAGGACAGTGAGCGAGCGCACGCCCTGCGCCCCGTGGATCAGCACGCCTTCAATGTCGGCGGTGGCCGAAGGGCCGGTATGCAGCACCGCATAGGCGGCGCGGCCGAATTCCGGCCGCCGGTAGGCTGCCTGCACGTTCGGCAAAATGTCGGCCGGGTCGAGCAGCACGACGAGGTGCTGCGCCAGATAGGCGACCGCATTCACGATCAGCTGGTCCTGGGTGAACAGCACGGAGCCCGTCTCGGCGATACCGAAGACGGCACGGACAACCGCCACGTCCACATCCTCAACCTCCTGCGGATAGCGGATAGCCCGCAGGTCGCGGTTGCCTGCGAGTTCCGGGACCGCGGAGGCCACGACCTTCGCGACGTCGAGGCGCTCACGGACACCCGTGAAGGCGTCGCCGGTGCCGGGCTCCGCAACCCGGCCGCCCATGCGCTTCAGCCGCTCGCCGAATTCGGCCACGAGGTCGTCGCCGACGAGGGGCGCGAACATCGGCACCTCCGGCAGCGGGAAGTCTCCGGACGGCCGGTTCTTGCGGATGTCGGCCAGGATGCTGTCGCGCGCGCTCACCGCTGCGTGTCCTTCATGCGGTTCTGCTTGTACCAGGCGTGGAAGGTCTGGCGCGGCGCCTCAGGCATCTCGCGCTTCTTTCCCCAGGTGTTGAGCGGGTTGTAGACCGCGAAGCGCGGCAGGACCTTGAGCGCGGAATCCGCCGCACCGATCGCCGCCCGGTAGGCGGCGGGTCGGGACAGCACCGCGCCGGCGGCCTTCATCATGCCCTGCTTGAGCGCCGGGATCTGGTGCTCCTCGACCAGCACCTTGCGCCACGCAAAGATCTGCTCGTGGATGTTGATCTTCACCGGGCAGACGTTGGTGCAGGAGCCGTTCATCGTCGAGGAAAACGGCAGGGTCGAGTATTTCCGCTTGTTGAAGGTCGGATCGATGATGAGGCCGATCGGCCCGGAATAGGTCGCCCCGTAGGAGAGGCCGCCCGAGCGCCGGTAGACCGGGCAGGTGTTCATGCAGGCGCCGCAGCGGATGCATTTCAGCGAGGTCCAGAACTCCTCCATGCCGAGGCGGGCCGAGCGGCCGTTATCCACCAGGACCATGTGCATCTCGGTACCCTTGCGGGGTGCGCGGAAATGCGAGGTGTACTGGGTGATCGGCGAGCCCAGCGCCGAGCGCGACAGAAGGCGGATGAAGACGCCCAGATGCTCGACCTTCGGGATGATCTTCTCGATCCCGATCGAGTGGATCTGCAGCGGCGGGACGTTGCCGGACAGGTCGGCATTGCCCTCGTTGGTGCAGGTGACCACCGTGCCGGTCTCGGCGATGGCGAAGTTGCAGCCGGTCATGCCGGCATCGGCCTTCAGGATGTAGGGTCGGGTCGTCTCGCGCTGGCTCTCGGCGAGGTAATGGGCGTCGTCGTTGTCCGGATCGGTACCGAGCGTCTTGGCGAAGACCTCGGCCACGTCGAGGCGGGTCTTGTGCACGGCCGGGGCCACGATGTGACTGGGCTCCTCCTCGTCGAGCTGCTGGATCCGCTCGCCGAGGTCGGTCTCGATGATCTCGATGCCGTTGGCCGCCATGTGGTGGCGGAAGCCGCACTCCTCGGTGAGCATCGACTTCGACTTCACCAGCGTCTTGGCGCCGTGGCTCCTCATGATCTCCAGGACGATTCGGTTGTGATCGGCCCCGTCCTTCGCCCAGTGGACATGGACGCCGTTGGCCTTCGCGGCCGCCTCGAACTGCTCGAGGTAGCGGTCGAGGTGGCTGAGCGTGTGCGTCTTGATCTGCGAGGCGAGTTCGCGCAGCTCCTCCCACTCGGGGATGCCGTGGGCTGAGGCGTCGCGCTTCTTGCGCAGGTCCCACAGGCGCTCGTCATGCGCGGCCTGATGCAGCGGCGCGGCGAGGAAGCGCTCGGCGGCCTCGGCCTGGTCGATCGGCCGGTCGCCGCGGATCTTCGCGCCGCGCGGCTGCGGCTCACGGACCTGCGGCGCGCGGATCGGCTTCGAGGCGGCCTCGGCGTGCTGGAGGCGGCGGCCGTCTTGGGAGCGCTCGCTCTCGTCGTTGCCGGCGCGCACCTCCGGATGGATGACGCCCTCGCGCTCGCGCGGATTGAGATCCTCGGCGCTCATGCAGCGGCTCCGTTTAGCACCTGCGCGATGTGGATGTACTTCAGCGGCAATCCCAGACGTTCAGCGCAGCCCTTCTGGTGCATCAGGCATGAGGAATCCGCCGAGACGACGTATTCGGCGCCGGCCCGATTTTGATCGGCGACCTTGTCATAGCCCATCTTGGCCGAGACCGCGGGCTCGAACACCGAGAAGGTCCCGCCGAAGCCGCAACACTCGTCCGGCCGGGCGAGGTCGACCAGCTCGACGCCCTTCACGAGGCGCAGAAGGTCGAGGGGCTTGGAGAAGTAAGGCTTCACCAGCTCCGAGGGCCGGGCATGGTGGATGCCGCGGAGCGCGTTGCAATTGGCGTGATAGGCGACCTTGTGGGGAAAGTTCGCCCAGGGGAGCGCCTCGACCTTCAGCACGTCGTGCAGGAACTCAACCAGCTCGTAAGTGCTGGTGCGGACGTGCCGGACCTCGTCCGTCTGCGGGATCGCCGTCAGGTGCTCACGTACCTGATGGACGCAGGATCCGGAGGGTGCCACCACGTAGTCGAATCCGGAGAAGTTCTTGACGAACAGAGCCTCCGTGGCGGCCGCTTCCGCGTGGCAGCCGGTGTTGGTCATCGGCTGGCCGCAGCAGGTCTGGTCGTAGGGATACTCCACCGTGCAGCCGAAACGCTCCAGAAGCTCGAGCGTGGCGATCCCGACCTCGGGCTCGAAGGCATCGACGTAGCACGGCACGAACAGGCCGACCCGCATGGTCCGGCAACTCCCTGGATCGCCGTTCCGCTGGTCTGGAACGGTTCGAGACTGATCGAGGGGGTCTATCGGATGAGGTTGGTTTTGGCGAGGTCGAGCACCGCGTCACCGCGTCCGTCCATCACTGCGCGCAGGACATAGAGGCTGAAGCCCTTCATCTGGTGCCCGTCGATCCGGGGCGGCATCGAGAGCTCGTTGCGGGCGGTACGCACGTCGAGGAGCGAGGGACCGTCGAAGTCGAGGAACTCCCGCACCGCCCCGGGCAGCTCGGCCGGATCCTCGACCCGCAGGGCGAAGATCCCCGCAGCCCGCGACATCGCGGAGAAATCCGGATTGTCGAGGGCGACGCCGGTCTCAAGGTAGCCAGCGGCCTTCATCTCAAGCTCAACGAAGCCCAGCGTCCCGTTGTTGAACACCACCACCTTCAGCGGCAGGCGGTGCTGCCGCAGGGTCAGGAAGTCGCCCATCAGCATGGCGAAGCCGCCGTCGCCGCAGAGCGCGATCACCTGCCGGTTAGGCTGTGCCGCCTGAGCGCCGATGCCCTGCGACAGGGCGTTGGCCATGGACCCATGCACCCAGGAGCCGAGGAGCCGCCGCTTCCCGTTCATCTTCAGATAGCGCGCCGCCCAGATCGTCGGCGTGCCGACATCGGCGGTGAACACGGCGTCGTCCGATGCCGCTTCGCTGATCGTGCGGGCGAGGTATTGCGGGTGCAGTGGGCCGCCTGGCTTCCCCGTAGCAAGGTCGTCGAGGCCGGTGCGCGCCTTGGCGTAGTGCTTCAGGCTGGTATCCAGGAAGGAGCGATCGGCTTTCGGCTTGAGCCGCGGCAGGACTGCGCGGATCGTAGCGCCGACATCGCCCACCAGACCCAACTCGATGCGGCAGCGCCGTCCGAGTTCGGCGGGACGCAGATCGACCTGCACGACCTTCGCGTCCTGCGGATAGAACTGCTTGTAGGGGAAGCCTGTGCCGAGCATCAGCAGGGTGTCGCAGGCCATCATCGCCGCGTAGCCCGACGCGAAACCGATGAGGCCGGTCATGCCGACGTCGTAAGGGTTGTCGAACTCGATGAACTCCTTGCCGCCCAGCGCATGCACGATCGGGCTCTTGAGGACTTCGGCGAGCTGAAGCAGGTCGGCATGGGCGCCCGCGCAGCCGCGCCCGCAGAGCAGCGTGACACGTTTCCCGGCATTGAGCAGCGCCGCGAGGGCGTCGAGTTCCGCATCGGCCGGCCGCACGACGGGCTTGGCGGGAATCAGTCCGGCTCGGGGCGCAAGCGCGCGCTTGGGCGCCTCGCGCAGGGCGACGTCCCCCGGGATGACGACGACGGCGACGCCCCCCTCCCCCAACCGCGGCGCGGATGGCGTTCTCGAGAACGAACGGCATCTGCGCGGAGTCTGAGAGAAGCTCGCAGTAATGGCTGCACTCCCGGAACAGCTCGGTGGGCTTCGTCTCCTGAAAATAACCGGAGCCGATCTCGGCGGAGGGGATATGGGCGGCGATCGCCAGCACCGGGCTGCGGCTGCGATGCGCGTCGTAGAGACCGTTGATCAGGTGCAGGTTGCCCGGACCGCAGGAGCCGGCGCAGACGGCCAGATGCCCGGTGAGCTGGGCCTCGGCGGCGGCCGCGAAGGCCGCGGCCTCCTCGTGACGGGTGTGGATCCACTCGATCCGCCCGCGGGCCCTGAGCGCCTCGGTAATGCCGTTCAGGCTGTCGCCGACGACGCCGTAGACGCGGGAGACACCAGCCTCCTGGAGGGTCTCGGCAAAGACATCCGCGACGTTGTTGATGCGCATGGTCCGGCTCCGCATTCGGGAATGATGCGGACAAGTGGAACCCTGTTCGCCGAAGTCACCATGCGCTCGGCAGCCGAACCGGCCGATGCGCGGCGATGGTCCGCAGCGGTGCGATGCGGACACGCCACTCCGCGACGTTCCCGGGCGGACCCGGCCCACGCTTGATTTCCAGCGCCTCAGAGTCGAAGGACGTCTGGAAGCGTTCCGAAGAGATCATGGCCATGGAAGAATTGCTCGCCCGCGTCACCGCCCGCACCGGGCTCGACGCCGCGACCGCGCAGACCGCCATCGGGCACATCCTCGCCTTCCTCCAGAAGGAGGGGCCCGAGGCCGAAGTCAATCAGCTCCTGGCAGCTCTGCCTGGCTCCGAGGCGCTGGTGACCGAATCGAATGCCGGCGAGAGCGGCGGCGGCGGGCTCATGGGCATGCTCGGCGGCATGATCGGCGGCGGCGGCGTCATGGCACTCGGCCAGAAGCTGATGGCGGCGGGCGTTCCGATGGGTGAGATGCAGCCGCTCGGCCAGGAGCTGTTCGCCTTCGGCCGCGAGAAGGTCGGCGAAGACGCGATGGGACCGATCATCGGCTCGATCCCGGGACTCAGCCAGTTCGTCTGACGACCGGTCCACGTGCGTTGCCGCACTGCATTCGTGGATCGCTTGGACAAACGTAAAAAAGAGGTTTCGTGGCGAAAGCTTGGCGGAACCTGTCCACGCGATCCCCGTTATCGGGGATGTGGTTCTATTGGACGCGCTCGGCGTGCCCGTAACCGCACCCAAGCAGGCCGGTTATGCCCGTCTTCGAAGCGAAGAATTTGGACAGCGAGTTCGAGGGGCAGGCGCTCCTCGCCGCAATCCTGCACCCGACGCGCACGGCGCAGACCCGCGCGCTTCGGCATGGCCGCCGCCGCGCCGAGCGCGCAGCCGCTCTCGCCGACCCGATGACGCTTGAGCCGCGCCATCCGCTCACAAGCGACGAGCTCGCCCCGACCCCCTGGGCCACGCGCTGACCCGTCGTCGGTCTACCAGGGCTGCGGCGTGACGAGACCCTGGCGGGTCACGACCACCCATTCGCGCCCGCGGCGCTCGACTCCTTCGACGCGGCCGACCCCCGGCAGGATGTCGCCCGGAGCGACCTCCACGAGGTGACGGCGGCGGTTCTCGAGGATCGCTGTCCCGTCGTAGATGTCGCGAAGCGCCCAGGCATCGATGATGGGCTTCTCCGACGCGGACGGCTTTGGCTTCGCTTCAGCCGGCTTCGGTTCAGCGAGCTTCGCCTCGGTGACCTTGGCGTCCGCGACCTTGATATCCGAGGCCTTCGCCTCCGCGTTCCGAGCCTCAGGCAAGCTTCCCGTCTGCGTCGGCTCGGCCTTTGCAGCTGGCACGGCGGCGGCCCGACGGTCGAGCTGCGCGGCAAGGTTAGCGATGCGGGCATTCTGCTCGCGCTCGACCTGTTCGAGTCGCTCACCGAGCGCAGCGGTCTTGGCGTTCAGGTTTTTGTCGAGCTGCGCGAGACGCTCACCGAGAGCGCTGCTGCGGGTGTTGGCCTCCTTGCGGCCGGTGTCGGTCGAGGCGCGCAGGTCGGCAAGCACCTGGTGGAGCTGCGCAATGTCGCTGCCGAGACGCGCCGTCTCGGTCCGGCCGGCATCGAGGGTGGTGCTGAGCGCGACCACGGCATCGTTGGACAGGGCCGTCGGCCGGGAGAGAGCCATGACTCCGCCGCCCAGCACGGCACCGATCGCCAGGGCGGCAGCCGGAAGGGCGAAGCGATGCAAATCCTGACGTGTGAGCGAGGGAAGCGCGAGGCGCTTGGTGGCGGAGATGTCCGCCCCGGCGGTCTCAGATTGCGGCTGCGGCTCCGTCTTTCCGGTCACCGCGGCCTTCAGCAGGTCGTCCGGAGAGACGGCCTGCTTGGCTTCGATCTTCGTCATCGCCCCCAACTCCGCAAGCAGGATGTCGCTGCAAGCGTTCGTTAAGGACGTTTGTTTACGAAAACCTTACCGCCGGCTCGTGGTTCACGCCGCCAACCCGCGCTTCTTCAATAGAGGTTCGATGCTCGGCATCCGTCCGCGGAAGGCCGTGTAGGCCTCGCGCGGGTCGCGCAGGTTTCCGGCGCCGTACACGAAGGTTCGCAGACGCTGTGCCGTCTCCGGATCGAAGATATCGCCGGCCTCGCGGAAGGCGTCGAAGGCATCGGCATCGAGGACCTCCGACCAGAGATAGCTGTAGTAGCCCGCCGCATAACCGTCGCCCGAGAAGATGTGGGCGAAATGGGGAGACCGGTGCCGCATGCTGATCTCGGCCGGCATGCTGATCCGCCGCAGAGCCTCGGCCTCGAAGGCCGGCACGTCGAGCCCGGCTTCACCCTCGGACGAGAGATGCAGCGTCATGTCGACGATCGCCGAGGCCGTATATTCTACGGTGGCGAAGCCCTGGTTGAAGGTCCGCGCCGCGAGGAGCTTCTGCAGCAGCGCATCGGGCATCGGCTCGCCGGTCCGGTGGTGCCGCGCGTGCGTCCGCAGCACCTCCGGCTGTTCCAGCCAGTGCTCGTAGAGCTGCGAGGGCAGCTCTACGAAGTCGCGCGACACCGCAGTGCCCGAGAGCAGCGGATAGGTGACGTCCGACAGGAGCCCGTGGAGGGCGTGACCGAACTCGTGGAAAAGCGTGCGCGCATCGTCAAAGGACAGGAGCGTGCTCTCGCCCGGAGGCGCCTTGGCGAAGTTCATCACATTGACGATGATCGGCGTGATCGGCCCGTTCAGGCGTTCCTGAGAGCGAAAGGCGCTCATCCAGGCCCCAGAGCGTTTTGACGCGCGCGCGAAGTAGTCGCCCAGAAACAGGCCGACCTCGGAACCGTCCGGGTTGCCGACCCGCCAGACGCGCACGTCCGGGTGGTAGCGCGGAACATCGGCCAGTTCCTCGAAGGTCAGGCCGAACAGGCGCGAGGCCGTGTCGAAGGCAGCCTGGATCATCCGCTCCAAGGGCAGGTAGGCCTTGATCTCGCTCTCATCGAGGTCGTGCTCGGCGCGCCGGAGCTTCTCGGCGTAGTGGCGCCAATCATGAGCCTGAAGCGCGAAGTTGTGGCCCTCGGCCTGGACCATCCCCTGGAGGCGATCGCGCTCGTCGCCGGCCCGTGCTCGGGCCGGAGTCCAGACATCGCGCAGGAGCGCCGTCGCGGCGTCGGGGCTCGCTGCCATCGTGTCGTCGAGGGCGAAATGCGCGAAGCTCTGGAAGCCGAGAAGCCGCGCCCGCTCGGCGCGCAGCCTGACGATCTCCGCGATGATCTCTCTGTTGTCCGTCTCGCCCCCGTTCTCTCCGCGCCGCGTCCAGGCCGCATAGGCGCGCTCGCGCAGATCCCGGCGGGTGGAGAAGACCAGGAACGGCTCGATCAGCGAGCGGGACAACGTGATGACGTGTCCTTCGAGGCCGCGCTCCTTGGCCGCGCTCTCGGCAGCGGCGCGCAGGAACGGCGGCAGGCCCGCCAGATCCTCCTCGCCCTGGAGCGGCAGCACGAAGCTGCTCTCGTCGGCGAGCAAATTTTGGCTGAACCGGGTGCCGAGCTCCGACATGCGTGCAGCGATCTCAGCGACGCGCGCCTTGTCCTCCGGTCCGAACTCGGCCCCGGCCCGACGGAACCGGATGCGGTAGCGGTCGAGGACGCGGCGCTCCTCCGGACCCAGACCCTCGGCTTCCGCGTCAACGGCCGAGATGCGCGCCCATAGTTGCGGGTTGAGATAGATCGCGCTCCCGTGCCGGGCGAGTTTCGGACCGATGGCCCGCTCGATCGCCTGAAGGTCAGAGTTCGTGTGGCTGCCGGTCAGGTTGTAGAAGACGCTGGCGACCCGTTCGAGAGCGAGGCCGGCCCGCTCCATCGCCGCTACCGTGTTGGCGAATGTCGCGGGTTCCGGCTCTGTCGCGATGGCATGGATCTCGGCATCGTGGGCCGCGAGCGCTGCCGCGAAGGCCGGCATGTAGTGTTCCGGAAGGATGCGCTCGAAGGGCGGGAGACCGTACGGCGTCGTCCAGTGCGCCTCGCGGAAGGGATTGTCCTGCGGCAGGCTCGGGAGCCCGGCATCGGCTGCGTCCGGCATTCGGTCCTCGATAGGCTTACGGTCCGACAGCGACATGGGGGTCGCGGCCGCGGTTCGGAAGACAGTGGCCCGCTCAGCGTCTCCGTCAACCGGGTTTGAGCGATCCGAACGGCGTTCCGTTCGTTACTACCGGCCAACGCCCACGCTTCGAGGCCCCATGCCGGGACGAACCATCTCCATCCACCGACCGATGATGCGCCTGGTGCGCGGCGTTCTCGCCCTCGGCCTCGCCCTGATTCTTGCCGCGCCGGGTCGGGCCGCCGAGTCACCCGCCGGCACCCCGGTTCCTCCGCCTCTGCCGCCTGAGCGGCCGGGCGCGCTGAAGCCGCCCCCTGCGGTCGAGTCCGCTCCTCCGACGCCACCGGCCAGGCCGCCCGAACTGACGCCCAAGGGCAAAAATTCGGCTCACGACCCCGTCACGGAGAAGCCGACTGAGGCTGCCAAGCCAGAGATTCCGTCGCCGCCGCCGGCGCCGCCTGGACGGCCGCCGGAGCTGTCCGGCGCGGCCGCCCTGGCCCTCAAAGTCGCCCCCCCGGACGATACCGCCTGTCGGACACGCCTCAAGCGGCTGGGGGTCGATTTCGAGCCGATGACCCCGATCGCCGAGGGCCAGTGCACCGCGCCCTTGCCCCTCAAGATCACCAAACTCGCCGACGGTGTCGCGCTGCCGCAGGGCGCGACGCTGACCTGCCGCGCGGCCGAGGCCCTGGCGCGCTGGGTCACGGAGGTGCAGGTGGAGGCCGACCGGACGCTCAAGCACGGGCTTACCGGACTCGAACTCGGCGGCACCTACATCTGCCGCGGGCAGAACCACGATATCGACGCCAAGCTGAGCGAGCACGCCTTTGCCAATGCGGCCGATGTGATGGGGTTCACCTTCGCCGGACGCGCGAGCATACCGGTCAAGGCGATGCCGGAGGGATCCGAAGAGGCTCAGTTCCTCGGTGCCGTGCGCGGCAAGGCCTGCGAGTTCTTCCGCACCGTCCTGGGTCCTGGCACGAACGCGGCCCACGCCAATCACTTTCATCTCGACGAGCGCGAGCGCAACGCCGGGCATCGCCTTTGTGAATAGCGCATGATGGAACGTTCCGGCCCGCTCAACACTTGAGCGACGGGAGCGCGCACGCTCCCGGAGACGACGACGTCGATGATTCCGACACGCTGGCGGCCGGTTTGCGCGGCGATTCTGGCAAGCTGCATTGCCGCACAGGGAGCGGATGCCCGGCCGGTTAAGGCGCACGCAAAGGACGCCGCTCAGGAGAGCACGAAGCCGTCCGCGCTGACCGCAGAGGCGATCAATGCGGCCACCCTGGGTCCGGGTGACGCCGACAGCTCCGATCAGAAGCGGTCCCACCGGAAGAAGCACGGCGCCAAGTCGCGCAAGGGCGGGAAGACGGGCGAGAAGCCGGACCCGCTCATCGTGAAGGCGCAGGTGCTGCTGGACCGCGCGCATTTCTACCCCGGCGCGATCGACGGCCGGAAGGGCGACAACTACCAGGGGGCCCTGTCGGCCTTCGCGGTGGCACAGGGCCTTCCCGCCACCCGAGACCTGACTCCGGAGGTCTGGGACAAACTTCAGGCCACCAGCGATAAGCCTGTCGTGACCGACTACACGATCACCGACGCTGATGCCTCTGGTCCCTACGTCGACAAGATCCCGCCCAAGATGGAGGAGCAGGCCGACCTGAAGACGCTGGGCTACACCAATCCCCGAGAGATGCTGGCCGAGCGCTTCCACATGAGCCGCGATCTCATCAGCGCCCTGAACCCCGGCAAGCCCCTCGACAAGGCCGGCACGTCCATCGCGGTGGCGGCGGTCGATCCCATGAGTCTGGATAAGCCCAAGGGCAAAGAACTCGCGCAGGAGCCGAAGGTCGAGCGCATCGAGGTCGACAAAAGCAGCCGGGACGTGCGCGCCTTCGGAGCGGACGGGAAGTTGCTGGCCTATTACCCCGCCTCGATCGGCAGCGCCGAGAAGCCGGCCCCGAGCGGCGACACCAAGGTGAAGGGCGTCGCCTTCGACCCGGACTACACATACGATCCGAAATATGCGTTCAAGGGCGTGGAAGCGCAGCAAAAGTTTACGATCCACCCGGGCCCGAACAACCCCGTCGGGCTCGTCTGGATCGATCTCGCCATTCCGAGCTACGGGATTCACGGCACGCCGGAGCCCGAGAAGGTCGGCAAGACCGAGTCTCACGGCTGCATTCGCCTGACCAACTGGAACGCGCGCGACCTCGCAACGCACGTCAAACGCGGCGCCAAGGTCAGCTTCAAGGACGATTGAGAGGCCGCCCCCAGCGGCCGCGAGCGATGCTCAACCCCGGCGGGTTGAAAATATGTATCATCGGTTAACATACCGGTCGCCATCGGCGGCGGAACGGCCGGGGAACGCTTGACACGTTGCGCATTACGGGCGACGCCACGGGCTATCTCACGGGCCGCCCGTCGAGGCTGCGTCGGCGTTTCCGACTGCGGCTCGCGAGGCGAGACCAATCGCACGGCAAGATCCCCGGCGACGGGGCGTACGAAGGGAAGACGGCCCGGCGTGACTGCTGACCCTAACGATGACGTTCTGAACGGCGTCCGCGTGCTCGTCGTCGAGGACGAGGCCGCAATCTCGATGTTGCTCGAGGATATGCTCCTGGATTTCGGCTGCGCCGTCGTCGGTCCGGCCGCGCGTCTCTCGACCGCGCTTGAGATGGCCTCGCAGGAAGCCTTCGAGGTCGCCATCCTCGACGTGAACGTGGCGGGTGAGCCGATCTACCCGGTCGCCGAGGCCATCGCGAAGCGCGACCTGCCGCTGGTCTTCTCCACCGGCTACGGCGGGGCAGGCATCCGCGAGCCGTTCCGGGACAGGCCGGTCGTGCAGAAGCCGTTCAGCCAAGCCGATCTCAAGCGCACGCTGATCGGGGCGATCCGCGCAGCTCGCGACTGAGCCGTCCCGTCACAAGCCTTCGATGGGGAAGGCGTCGGGAAGGTGGGCCGGCCACTGGCGCATCCCGACGAACACGGCATCCGCGCGGAAGGTCATCCCAGCGCACCACGCGTTGTGGCCGATCCATGCCCGCACAGCCCGGGAGAAGCGACGACGTTTGGTGGCGTCGATGGCTTCCCGGGCATCGTCGCGCCTGACACGCGCCTTCACCTCGACGAACGCGATCGTGTTCCAGCGCTGCACGATCAGGTCGATCTCGCCGCCCGCGAAGCTGACGCGCCGTCCGATCGGCCAGTAGCCCTTGAGCATCAGCGATGCGAGGGCCAGCCATTCGGCCCGGTGACCCCTGAGATAGGCGGCACGGCGCCGGACGGACTGATCGGGCAGCAACCCCGTCATCCCTCGCCCTCGCGGGCGAGCGCGAGCGCCCGGGTATAGACCAATCGGCGCGGCTGGCCGGTCTCATCGGCCACGAGGCTCGCGGCGTCCTTGATCGAGTGGCGCTCGAGGGCGGTCCTGAGCAGCGCATCGAGCGCTGGGTCTCCTTCGGCGGTTCGCTCTGGAGCCGTGGCCGCGCCGATGATGACGACGATCTCACCCTTCGGCGGCCCATCCTGCGCGAAACGCTCGCTCAGGGAGCCGAGGGTATCGCGCCGTACGGTCTCATAGAGTTTGGTCAACTCCCGGGTCACCGCGGCGGGCCGGTCCGGCCCTAACACCGCGGCTGCGTCGGCCAGCATTTCCGGGAGCCGGTGGGGCGACTCGAACAGCACCAGCGTTCCGGGCACCTGGACCAGTGCTTCGAGCCGGTTCCGCCGGGCACCCGCCTTCTGAGGCAGGAATCCCTCGAAGAAGAACCGGTCGGTCGGCAACCCAGCCGCGACCAGCGCCGTCATCACGGCGGACGGTCCCGGGACCGGGGTGATCGCGATCCCCGCCTCGATGGCAGCCTGAACGAGCTTGTAGCCCGGATCCGACACCAGCGGCGTTCCGGCATCGGAGACGAGTGCCAGCGCCTCGCCGGCGCGCAGACGGGCGACCATCCGCTCGCGCACGGTATCGTTGGAATGTTCGTGATAGGCTAGCAGCGGTGTCGTGATGCCGTAATGGGCGAGCAGCGTCCGGGTGACCCGGGTATCCTCGGCCAGGATGGCATCCGCAGCCGCCAGGGTCGCCAGGGCGCGGATCGTGATATCCCGCAGGTTGCCGATGGGCGTCGCCACGATGTGCAAGCCCGGCGCCAGTGGCTCGGCCTCGCTCGCCAGGCCGAAAGCCGTGAAGGTGTTGGTCCGCAGGCGGTCCATGCCGGGCTTCTGGGACGGGGCTCTGGCCGAGGCAGCGGGCCCCGAGGAGTCGAATCGGCGGGTCATCGCCGACGATCTTGCCACACTGGGCGCCTGTCGTCGCGCCGAGCCTTCACGGCCAGGGGGCAAGTCTTCGTCCGCGCGTTTACATTTCTCCAGCCGGCGGTCAGGCTGCCGGAACCTGCCCGAAGGAGCCCGCGCCATGGCGCGTCCGATAGGCGCGCGGGGCCGTCTCGTGCGCGTTACCGCCCTGACCGCCGCCCTGTGCACCACGCTGCTGTCTCTCGGCGGCTGCATCGGCATCGACGCTGGCCGACGCAGATCCGCCCCGGAGGCCGAGTTGGCGCCGCCCGCGGACGTGCCGCAGGCGGCGGGGGCGCCTGCCCCTGCCCCGATCACGCCGGCAGCGGCCAGCGGCCAGCGGATCGGCTCCGGTTCCGTCAAGGTCGCTCTCGTCCTACCCCTTAACGGACAAGGCGCGGCAGTCGGGAGCGCGATGCGCAACGCGGCACAGCTCGCCTACGACGAGGCGCAGCAGCCGGATCTGACGATCCTTGTCGAGGACGACCGGGGCAGCCCGGACGGCGCCCGGGACGCGACCCAGGACGCCCTGCGGCAGGGCGCCGAGATCGTGCTCGGGCCAGTCTTCGCGGCGAGCGTGCAGGCCGCAGCGAGCGTGGCGCGGACGACGGGCAAGCCGGTGATCGGCTTCTCGACGGATGCGACCGTGGCGGCGCGCGGCGTCTACCTCCTCAGCTTCCTGCCGCAGCCGGAGGTCGACCGGATCGTCGCCGAGTCCGTGGTCGGCGGCAAACGGTCGTTCGCGGCGCTGATCCCAGAGACCGCCTACGGCAACGCCGTCGAGGCGGAATTTCGGGAAGCCGTGGCCCGCAAGGGCGCGCGGGTCGCGGCCGTGGAGCGCTACGCCCCGGGCGCCCCAGGTCCGGCCGTGGAGCGGCTGGCACGCGTCATCACCGGCCCCGGCGCGACGGCCGACGCGCTTTTCATCCCGGAAACCGCCGAAGCCATGCCGACCGTCGCGGCAGCCCTGACCCGGGCCGGCTTCTCGCCCGCGCGGGTGCGCCCCATCGGGACGGCGCTGTGGAACGAGCCGGCGCTGTTCGCGCTGCCGGCGCTGCAGGGCGGCCATTTTGCCTCGTCGGACCGGAGCGGCTTCTCGAACTTTACCGGACGCTATCAGGCGCGGTTCGGCGCCGTTCCACCGCGCGTCGCCTCCCTCGCCTACGACGCGGTGATGCTCACCGCGGCGCTGTCGCGCCAGTACGGTTCGCAACGCTTTGCGGAGACAACCCTGACGAGCGGATCGGGCTTCGCCGGGATCGACGGCACCTTCCGATTCCGCCCGGACGGGCAGAGCGAGCGCGCGCTGGCGGTCTACGAGATCCGCAACAACGCCGCCACCTTGGTGAGTCCGGCGCCGCGCGTCTTGGCCAAGCCGGCGATCTGATCAGGCCGCGAGTTCGGCCACCACGGCGTTGAGCACAGGCGCGCCCCGCGCCGTGGCGGCGATCCGGCCCCCAGGCAGCGGCTCCAGCAAGCCATCGCCCACCAGCATGCCGATGCGGTTGCCGTTCAGAGGGCGGCCCTTCAGAGCGGCGTAGCGCGCCGGATCTATGCCCTCGGCGAGCCGCAGGCCCATCATCAGGAACTCGTCGGCCTGATCGGCGGGGGACAAGCTCTCGGTCTCCACGATGCCGTGGCCGTCGCGTTCGACCCGGGCGCGCCAGGCCTCCGGCGAGCGCTCCGTGACGGTGCCGATCCGGCCCTCGTTCGTGACGAGCCGTCCATGGGCGCCGGGGCCGATGCCGGCATATTCGCCGTAGCGCCAGTAGAGCAGGTTGTGGCGCGATTCCGCGCCCGGCCGGGCATGGTTGGAGATCTCGTAGGCCGGCAGCCCCGCGCGCGCGCAGAGATCCTGGGTCACGTCGTAGAGGGCCCGACCGGTCTCGTCGTCCGGCGTCACCAGCTTGCCGGAGGCGGCGAGGCCGTGGAACGGCGTCCCGGGCTCGATGGTGAGCTGGTAGAGGGAGAGGTGCTCGGCGGCCAGCGCCAGTGCCTCGCCCAGCTCGGCCCGCCACATCGCGGGGGTCTGGCCCGGCCGGGCATAGATCAGGTCGAAGGAGGTGCGCGCGTAGACGGATTGCGCGACACGGATCGCGTCCAGCGCCTGCGCGACGTCGTGGAGCCGGCCGAGCGTCCTCAGGGACGCGTCGTCGAGCGCCTGCACGCCCAGCGATACACGGTTGACCCCGGCGGCGCGGTAGCCGTGGAAGCGGCCGGCCTCAACGCTTGACGGGTTGGCCTCAAGGGTAATCTCCGCATCCGGTGCCACCGCCCAATGGGACGCCACGGCGTCGAGCAGGCCCGCGACCGTCGCGGGCTGCATCAGCGACGGCGTCCCGCCGCCGAGAAAGATGCTGGTGACCGTGCGGCCCGGGGTGCGCGCGGCGTTGTGGCCGATCTCGGCCCGGAAGGCATCGAGGAAGCGCGGCTCATCCACGCCCGCGTGCCGGACGTGGCTGTTGAAGTCGCAATAGGGGCACTTCGCCGCGCAGAAGGGCCAGTGCAGGTAGATCCCGAAACCCGCATCGCGGGTCGGATGGTCCGGGCCGTTCGAGGTCATGATGGCCGGGATGTGAGCGCGGGTGCCCGGTTTGGCAATCAGGAACGGGCCGCGAGGCAAGCGCGGCTGAGGTCCACGAAGGCCTGGGCGCGGTGCGACAATCCCTGCCCCCGCTGCCAGTCGACGCCGTGCTTCTCCTCGGCGGTCATCTCGCCGAAGGTGCGCTCGTGGCCGTCTGGCCGGAAGATCGGGTCGTAGCCGAAGCCGGCCGAGCCGCGCGGCTCCACGAGATCGCCGAAGACCCGGCCCTCGAACAGCTCCGTGTGTCCGTCCGGCCAGGCAAGCACCAGCGCCGAGACGAAATGCGCCCGGCGGCTCTCGGCGCCGCGCCGGTTCAGCTCGGAGAAGATCCGCGCCATGGCGCCGGAGAAATCCTTGTTGGGTCCCGCCCAGCGGGCCGAGAAGATGCCCGGCGCGCCGTCCAGCGCGTCCACGCACAAGCCGGAATCGTCGGCGAAGGCCGGAAGCCCGGTAGCCCCGGCGGCGGCCTTCGCCTTGAGGGCGGCATTCTCAGCGAACATGGTTCCGGTTTCCTCGGGCTCGGGCAGCCCGAGTTCGCCGGCCGAAACCGCCTCGACGCCGAAGGGTGCTAGCAGCTCGCGCATCTCCACGAGCTTGCCGGAATTGTGGGTGGCGATCACCACCTTGCCCATCAGCCTGCGGCTCACGCGATCGCCTCCTTCTGCAGGGCGACCAGCCGGTCCGTTCCGGCGCGGGCGAGCTGCAGCAATTCGAGGAGCTGCGCCTCCGAGAACGGCTCCATCTCGGCAGTGCCCTGCACCTCGACGATTCCGCCCCGGCCGGTGAGCACGAAGTTCGCGTCGGTTTCGGCCGCAGAATCCTCGGCGTAGTCGAGGTCGAGCACCGGGCTGCCCATGTATAGGCCGCAGGAGACCGCCGCGACGTGATCGCGCAGCGGGTCGACCGAGATGATCGAGCGCGCTCGCATCCAGGCGAAGCAATCGTGCAGCGCCACCCAGGCGCCGGTGATCGCGGCGGTCCGCGTGCCACCGTCGGCCTGGATCACGTCACAATCGACCGTGATCTGGCGCTCGCCCATGGCGGGCAGGTTAGTGACGGCCCGGAGAGACCGGCCAATCAGGCGCTGGATCTCCTGCGTACGCCCGGACGGCTTGCCGGAACCGACCTCGCGCCGGGTGCGTTCGTGCGTCGCACGCGGCAGCATGGCGTACTCGGCCGTGACCCAGCCCTTGCCCGAACCGCGTAGCCACGGAGGACCTCGCTCCTCCAGCGAGGCGGTGCAGAGCACGCGGGTGTTGCCGAAGCTGACGAGGCATGAGCCTTCGGCGTAGCGCGATACCGCGCGCTCCAGGCTGACGGGCCGCAACTCGTCGGCGGCACGCTTGGAAGGCCGCATCGCGGGCCCCTTCTGGTGAGAGAACAGAGGGCCGGGCTCTTAGGCCGCCGCGCCACCGCGGGCAAGCATCGCCGTACGGATTGATCCGGGCGGGGCGGGCGGACATGATCGGACGACAGGATGATCGCGTGACAGACCCGAACCCCCGATTTCTGAACGACCCACCGATGCAGGCTCTAGCCGCACTCAACGAGCGTGCTCGCGAGATCTTCCGGCAGATCGTCGAGAGCTATCTCACGACGGGCGAGCCGGTCGGATCACGCAACCTGGCGCGGATCCTCCCGATGACGCTGTCGCCTGCGTCGATCCGCAACGTGATGGCCGACCTGGAGCATTCCGGCCTGATCTTCGCGCCCCATACCTCGGCCGGCCGCCTGCCGACGGAGCTCGGCCTACGATTCTTCGTCGACGCGATGCTCGAACTCGGCGACGTCAGCCAAGACGAGCAGAACCGGATCGAGGCGCAGATGCGGGCCGCGGCCTCGGGTCACACGTTCGAATCGGCGCTGGCCGAAGCCTCGACCATGCTGTCGGGCGTCTCGCGCGGAGCCGGGGTGGTGCTGACTACCAAGGCCAATGTGAACCTCAAGCACATTGAGTTCGTTCGCCTCGACCCGGCTCGGGCCCTCGTCATCCTGGTCTCGGATGACGGCTCCGTGGAGAACCGGCTCGTAGAGCTGCCCCCGGGGCTGCCGGCGGGCGCGCTGCAGGAGGCCACGAACTTCCTCAACGCCCGGCTCCAGGGCCGCACCCTCGGATCGCTGCGCGCCGAGATCGAGGCCGGGCGCAAGGCGATGAAGCGCGAGCTCGATGCACTGACCGAGCGCCTGGTGGATGCCGGGCTCGCCACCTCGGTCGGTCCTACGGAGGCGCGTCAGCTGATCGTGCGCGGGCAGGCCAACCTGCTCGACGACCTGCGCGCCGCCGAGGATCTCGAACGCATCCGCCTGCTGTTCAACGACCTTGAGACGCAAAAGGACGTGATCGACCTGCTGGCTCGTGCCGAGGGCGGCGAGGGCGTGCGGATCTTCATCGGCTCGGAGAACAAGCTGTTCTCGCTCTCGGGCTCGTCGCTGATCGCGGCGCCGTTCCGGGATGGGTCTCAGAAGATCGTCGGCGTCGTCGGCGTCATCGGCCCGACCCGGCTGAACTACGCCCGCATCGTGCCGATGGTCGACTACACGGCCCGCGTCGTCTCCAAGCTCCTCGACGGTGGACGATGAGGCCGCGCCGGGCAGGAAAGACCCCGCCCGGTGCCCGTGACTCGAACCGCCGGACCGGTCAGGCCGGGATCACGTCCACGATTTCGTAGGTGTCGGGATCGACGATCACGATATCGTCGCGAACCAGGATGAACTCGTAGCCCTCGTAGGCCGGCACGAGCGTGATGATCGCCGGCGGTAGCCGGTGCAGGGTGACCGAGCGCGGGATCGCGGTACCCACCGTCACAGCGAAGGAAACATCGCGGACCGGCGAGACCCCCAGATGCGTGATCGAGCTGCGGAACTCGGTGCGCTGCCGGGTATCGAGTCGGCTCACCGCGCCGCGTGCCGAGCCGCCGTGGTGGGCACCTTCTCGCCCACCCCGTTCACCTGCCGCCCCCTTTTCACCGCCACGGCCTGGACCGGCTGCATCGTGGTTCCCGCGTTCACCGGCTGGACCGGCGTCGCGGCCGCCCTTTTCGGCTCCGCCCCGTTTCTCTTTCTCTCCTGCACCCGTCTTCTCTCCTGCACCCGTCCGATCGCCGGCGCCGTTGCGATCGCCGCTGGCACCCCCGGCTCGGCCGGGGCCTTCGGCTCCGCGCTGCGGGGCTCCGCCGGGCTCTGCGCCGCGCGCTCCACCCTCGGCGCCCCCTCCGGGTCCGCGCACGCCACCGCCTTCGGCTCCGCCTCGCGCGCCGCCTCCGGCCCCCCCCGAACCGGCGCCACCAGCGGCGGGACCGGCTCCACCGCCTGTAGCACTGCCGCCGGCGGCGCCCCCTGCTGCGCCGCCACCAGCTCCGCCGCCAGGACCGCCCTGGGCGAAGGCCGTCGCCGCGCCGGCGACGACGATCACGGCCGCAACCGTGTACCTCAGAATCCGCTTCATGGCCTCTCCTTCTGCCGATGTCGGAGCGCCCTCGACGCCCGCGTGGGCTCGCAACGGAGCCCCGGGCGAAACCGTTCCGCAGCGCCCACGGCGGAAGGTGCGCACCGGATGACACTTGCGGACGCTGTGCGCCTCTTGAGGCCGATCACGGACTTGCGATCACGGCCATCACCTGTAACGTCGCTTCACACGAAGAAGAGACCGGCTGTTGCCGGCCGATAGAGTGATCGACGGAGACGCCATGTCCGCCTCGAGAGACGATACGATCGGTATCGCACCGGGCGCCCACGATGCTGCCGACCGGAAGCGCCGTATCTGGGCCATCGTCGGGTCGTCCTCGGGCAACCTCGTCGAATGGTACGACTTCTACTGCTACGCCTTCTTTGCCCTCTACTTCGCGCCGGCCTTCTTCCCGAAGGGCGATTCCACGAGTCAGCTCCTTCAGACCGCCGGCATCTTCGCGGTGGGCTTCTTCATGCGGCCGATCGGCGGCTGGCTGTTCGGCCGCATCGCCGACCGGGTCGGGCGCCGGACCTCGATGGTCATCTCGGTCCTGATGATGTGCTTCGGCTCGCTGCTGATCGGCGTCTTGCCGACCTACGAGCATGTCGGAACCCTGGCGCCGGTGCTGCTGCTCCTCGCACGCATGCTGCAGGGGCTGTCGGTCGGCGGCGAATACGGCACCTCGGCGACCTACATGAGCGAGGTGGCGATCAAGGGTCGACGCGGCTTCTTCGCCTCATTCCAGTATGTCACGCTGATCGGCGGCCAGCTCCTCGCTTCGCTGGTCCTCGTCCTGCTCCAGACGGTAATGACCGGCCCGGAACTCACGGCGTGGGGCTGGCGCATTCCGTTCTTCATCGGCGCCGGCTTGGCCGTCGTGGCACTGTACCTCCGGCGCTCGCTCGCGGAGACCAAGGACAGCAGCGACAAGGAAACGGCCGGCACGTTCGCCGAGCTGTTCAAGCACTGGCGGGCATTCTGCGTCGTGGTGGCCTACACGGCCGGCGGCTCCCTGAGCTTCTACACCTTCACGACCTACATGCAGAAATACCTCGTCAACACCGCCGGGATGCCGAAGACCTCGGCCTCGCAGGTGATGACCGTGGTGCTGTTCGTCTACATGGCGATCCAGCCGATTTTCGGCGCGCTGTCCGATAAGATCGGCCGCAAGGCCAACATGCTGCTCTACAGCGGCCTCGGCACGCTCATGGTCGTGCCGCTGATGACCGCGCTCGGCACCAACAAGGACCCCTACCTTGCCTTCGCGCTGATCACGCTGGGGCTTGCTGTGGTGTCGTTCTACACAGGCATCAGCGGCATCGTGAAAGCGGAGCTCTTCCCCACCAACGTCCGCGCCCTCGGGGTCGGCCTGTCCTACGCGGTGGCCAACGCCACTTTCGGTGGCACCGCCGAGTTCGTGGCCCTGTGGTTCAAGGACAACGGCATGGAGAGCACGTTCTTCTGGTACGTGACCGTGCTGATGGCGATCGCCTTCGTGGCCTCACTGATCATGCCGAACCCCAAGGTGCACGGCTATCTGGACGGCGACGGCACCGTCGAGGAGGCACTCGGCAAGAAACCGCGCTTCGCCCACGCCTGATCGGGCAGGCCGGCTGGACCGGTGCGGGTTTTCCCGCTGATATGCCTCCCGCCGGACGCGCCAGACGTCCGCGGGAGGACACCATGCTCAAGATCGCTGCCGCGGGCGCCCTGACCGCGCTTTGTCTCGCGGCCGGGTCGCCGGCCCGAGCGGCCGACGCCGGGCCGTTCAAGCCGAGGCAGACCAACGGCTACTTCTTCGTCGGCGGCCACTATGAGACCGCCAAGGGGAAGACCACTGCCGCCGGGCAGATGTTCGTGGAATATCGCGCCCCCGAGCGGATCACGCAGCCTTATCCCATCGTCCTTGTGCACGGCACCGCACAGACGGGGACCAACTTCCTCGGGACGCCCGACGGACGGCCGGGCTGGGCGGATCGCTTCGCCGCGAAGGGCTTCGCCGTCTACGTCGTCGATCAGGTCGGGCGGGGGCGTTCGGGCGGGGACCCGGAAAGCTACGGCCCCTATGCCCGGCTCCCGGTCGAGGATCTCGAGACGGTGTTCACCGGGCAGGAGCGCTCCGCACTCTACCCGCAGGCCAAGCTGCACACGCAGTGGCCGGGCGGCCCGGGCGTGCGCGGTAACGCCGCCTTCGACCAGTTCTACCTCTCCCAGGTGCCCTACATCGCGAGCGCCCTGAAGAGCGAGGAGTTGGTCGATCCGGCGCTGATCGCGTTGCTCGAGAAGATCGGGCCCGCCATCCTTCTGACGCACTCGCAGGCCGGCGTGTTCGGCTGGGCGGTATCGGACCAGCGGCCCGACCTCGTGAAGGCGCATGTTGCCGTGGAGCCGAACGGGCCGACCTTCTATGATATCCGATTTAAGGGCGGCGCCGACTGGTACGAGCGCGTGGGCGAGGCGCGGGCGCGGCCCTACGGCATCACGCGGGTGCCACTCCATTTCGAGCCGCCAGTGAGCGGGCCAGCCGACCTCACGGTAGTCCAGGCGGAGAGTGCAGCCGGGCCGGAGCGGATCCGGTGCTGGCTGCAAGCAGAGCCTGCCCGCACTCTGCCGAACCTCGCCAAGGTACCGGCCGTGATCGTGACCGGCGAAGCCTCGTTCCGCGCCACGATGGACGACTGTACCGCTTCCTTTCTCGCGCAGGCGGGTGCCAAGCCGGACCGTCTGGCGCTGGCGGAGCACGACATTCACGGCAACGGTCACATGATGATGCTGGAATCGAACAGCAATCAGGTGGCCGATGCCATCATCGCGTGGATCGAGACCCGGACCCGCAAACAGCCCGAGAAAGCCAGTCCTTAACCTGCCGCTTACCCTACCCCGGCGAGGGTGCCCCCGTCATCCGACGAGGGAATGCATGACCGACATGACCGACACCGTGGGCGTCGCGGGCGACCGCATCCGCTCGATCATCGAGCGCATCGAGCGGCTTGAGGAGGAGATCAAGGACCTCATGGAGGCCAAAAAGGAGATCTTCGCCGAGGCCAAGGGCGAGGGTCTGGACGTGAAGGTGCTCAAGGAGATCCTGAAGATCCGCAAGCAGGATAAGGACGAGCGCGACGAGCAGGAGACGCTGCTCGACGTGTACCTGCGCGCCATGGAGGCGCCCTCTCCGGCCGCGATCGCCGAAGCCGCCTGAGACGGGATACGGGGCGGCGCTCTACGCGCCGCCCCTCCCCTCAGTGACGCGGATCGATCCCGAGATAGGCGGCGATGTTACGCCGGATGCGGGCGAGCGGATCCTCGGCCGGATCCGGGAGCACGAAGCGCGCGCCCGTGATCGTCTCGTAGGCACGGATGTAGACCGCGGCCGTCTCTAGAACGACCTCGGCAGGGATCTCGGGGATCGGGTCCTTGTACGGGTCGCAGCGGGCCACGACCCAGTTGCGCACGAAATCCTTGTCGAAGCTCTCCGGCGCCGACCCCGCGGCGAAGCGCTCGGGGTAGCTCTGGGCGAACCAGTAGCGGCTGCTATCCGGCGTGTGGATCTCGTCGGCCAGGACGATGCGGCCCTCCGGATCAGTGCCGAATTCGTACTTCGTATCCGCCAAGATGAGCCCTCGCTCGGCCGCCAGCGCCTGACCGCGGGCGAACAGCGCCAGCGCCGCCTCGGATACCGTCCGCCACTGCTCCGGCGTCAGGAGCTCCTTCTCCAGGATCTCGCTCTCGGTCAGAGGCTCATCGTGGCCGCCGTCGAAGGCCTTGGTGGTGGGTGTGATCACCGCCTCCGGCAGGCGTTCGTTGGGCCGCATCCCGTCGGGGAAGCGGTGCCCGTACATCTCCCGCTCGCCCGCCCGGTAGCGCGTCAGGATCGACGTCGACGTGGTGCCCGCGAGGTAGCCTCGGACCACGATCTCCACCGGCAAGATGTCCAGGCGGCGACCGACCACGACGTTCGGGTCCGGATAGGCGAGCACGTGGTTCGGGCAGATGTCGGCCGTGCGCTCGAACCAGTAGCGTGCGGTCTGCGTCAGGACCTGCCCCTTGAACGGGATCGCGGCGAGCGCCCGGTCGAAGGCGCTGATCCGGTCGGAGGTGATGAGGATGCGGCGCCCGTCCGGCAGGTCGTAATTGTCCCGGACCTTGCCGCGGTAATGATTCGGCAACTCGGGCAGGGTCGCGTCGCGCAGGACTTGGTGCGCGTGCGGGGCGAGGTCTGCCGTGTTCATCGAGGCCTTCCGTCAGGCTGCGCGGCGATTCCGCCGCCGTGCCTGTGTGCGCGGACGAGACGGAGATTTCCAGTCCCGCCGCGGGCGCGCCGCCCATGCGACCGGCTCGCCGCAACGGATGATCGGCCGCCGCGCCACGGCCCTTGGGCGGCCGGCAGCCAGGCCGGCAGCAGGCCGACTCCCGAACGTTAACGGAGCGCCGGATGCGATCGCGGCCGCCGCGCCCTGGCCGGGTCCGGTCATGGGCGCTATCCTGAGGCATTGGACAGGGAAGTGGGCGCTGGTGGCGGCGAGGCCAAGCGGTCCCGCCGGGCGACCGAGGCGCGATGACCGGATCATTCCACCAGGCGAGCAGGCATCCATTCCTGCGCAAGATCGACAGCATCGCGCTCTTCAGGCCCTCTCAGGAGGAGCGGGCCGCTCTCCTGGCCATGCCGATGCAGATGGCGCAGATCGAGGCCTATCAGGACATCGTGCGGGAAGGCGATCGGCCGTCGCGGAGCTTCGCCCTGCTGGAAGGCGTGGCCTGCACGTACAAGACGACCCGGGCCGGCAAGCGGCAGGTCATGGGCTACCATGTGCCGGGCGATATGCCCGACTTTCAGAGCCTCTACCTGGAGGTCCTCGATATCAGCATTGCGACGGTCAGTCCGTGTCGCGTCGGGTTCGTGCCGCACGAGGCAGTGCGAACGCTCCTGCGTGCACATCCGCGGCTCAACGAAATCTTCTGGCGCGCGACGCTGATCGACGCCGCCATCGTGCGGGAGTGGATGCTCAACGCCGGGCGACGCGATGCCTTCGCCCGCATGGCCCATCTGTTCTGCGAGCTCGTGACGCGGCTGGGCGCGGTCGGGCTGGCCCCGGATCAATCCTGCGAATTACCCATGACGCAGCCCGAACTGGCGGATGCGCTGGGCATCACGCCGGTCCACGTCAACCGGACGATCCGGGATCTGAAAAGCGCTGGTCTGATCTCCCTGCGCAGCCGTCGCCTTACGGTCCTCGACTGGGAGGGCCTGAAGACCGCGGCGGAATTCGATCCGACCTATCTGCACCTGCGCGAACACGACGCCGCCTGAAGCCGCCCGGGCAGGAGGCGCCGCCCGCTGAGAACCGCAGCTGTTCGCTGCTCGCGCCGGGGACTTGAGCCGTCGATCTGCAGCCTTGCCGGTGCGGCATGACCTCTTGGGCGCTCCGGGGTTGCCGTCGTGGAAGACGGACGCGCGGAGCCGATGATCAGCGATCCCCAATCCACCGACATCGAAGTCGAGGCCAACCAGGGCTTCGAGGTCGCCTGGAATCGGGCTCAGGTCGTGCTCCAAGTGCTGATCGACCTTGTGGTCTGCGCCGGGATCATCGGAGCCGTTCTCGCCGCCTGCACGCTGGCTGGCCTGCACACCCTGTTGTCCCATGCCGAGCGGGCCTGGCCGGTCGTCGGCATGATCACCGAGGGAACCCCGTCGTGGTCTTCGCGAACGGCGATCGGGACCGGGTCGCGATGCGGCTCATGCGCGTCGATCCGCGGGACGTGATGGCCGAGATGCGCCAGCAGGGCATCTCGCGCCTCGACGACGTTGAGTCGGCCAGCGTCGAGCACAGCGGCGTCATCACCCTGGTGCCGAAACACCGCGGCGGCTCGTGCGTGATGCGAAATATGGGAAACCGGCTTTCCGAAAAACATCATGCGATCACAATGACCTAGCGCACCCCGCCAAGGTGATGGCCGGCCACGTGCGAGCGGGGTGTCAGATCAGAGGGTCCTGCGCCCTGTCGGAGGCGGCCGGGATCCGGTCAAAGCGGCTGCCGGCGCCGCGAGGAGGATCGCATGGAAATCGGTGAAGCCGTATTTGGCGCAACGGGCCATCTGGCGTGGTGGCAGGAATGCCTGCGGGCCCTCCTCATCTTCGGCTACGGCCTCGCCCTCGTTCGCGTAGCGGGACGGCGGGTCTTCGGCAAATGGGCTGCCCTGGACATCATTGTCTCGATCATCGTCGGCTCCAATCTGAGCCGCGCGATTACCGGCGGCGCCCCACTGGCCGGCACCCTGCTGGCCACGGCGCTCCTCACGGGGCTGCACTGGATCCTGGCGCACGGGGCCGCGCGGTTCAGGCCGGTCTCGCGCATCCTCGAAGGCAAGCCGATCGCCCTCGCCGCGGGCGGGACCCTTGATGCGACCAAGCTGCGCCGCGACGGGATCAGCACGGCCGACCTGAATGAGGCGTTGCGGAAAGTCAGCATCGAACAGGTGGAGCAGACCCGGCTGATCATGCTCGAGCCGAGCGGGAAGATCACCGTTCTGAAGGTACAGTGACCACGCCGGATCTGTTGTTGCGCGCACGAACTCTGCCGATCCCAGACCGGGCAGAACCGACCCAGAGACGCGCGCAGGCAGACCTGGGGCCCGTGCCCGTCAGCGGTTCAGCGCCACTGATGATTGACGCCGCGGATAGGAGAGGGATGTGTTCGGGTCAGACGCTCAGCGAGCGGATGGTGCCCAGGGGCGGAATCGAACCACCGACACTGCGATTTTCAGTCGCATGCTCTACCAACTGAGCTACCTGGGCGTTGCCCGCGCCGCTGTGGGCCTCGGACGCCGCGGGGTATAGTCAGTGCTTGGCGGCCTGTCCAGCCTCGCCGTGACATCGGCGTGAGGGAAATGCTGGAAAAATTCAGGCCTCCGGATTCGGCTCGCGCGGCGGCTCGTCGGATTCGATCTCCTCGGGGATGGCGTAGCGCTCGTTGAGCCAGCGCCCCAGGTCCGCGTCGGCACAGCGCTGCGAGCAGAACGGCCGGTACTCCGGCGCGGACGGCAGTCGGCAGATCGGGCAGTGCGGGCGGCGTTCCCGGCTCACGCCAAGCTGCCCCAGGCGGCCCGGACGGGGAAGCCCTCGCCGTCGAGCAGACCCATCGTCTCATAGAGCGGCAGCCCGACCACCGCACTGTAAGAGCCGACGAGCTTCACCACGAAGGCGCCCGCCAACCCCTGTATGGCGTAACCGCCCGCCTTTCCGCGCCATTCCCCAGAGGCCACGTAGCCCTGGATGTCGCGACCCGAGAGCCGCTTGAACCGCACGCGAGTCTCCACGATCCGCTCCCGCCGTCCGCGCGGCGAGAGCACGCAGATCGCCGTGAACACCCGGTGCTGGCGCCCGGACAGGAGGCGCAGGCAATCCGCCGCCTCGTCTGGCACTTCGGCCTTGGGCAGGACGCGCCGGCCCACGGCGACAACCGTGTCTGCCGACAGCAGCCAAGTCGGAGTCTTGGTGTCCTCCAAGTGGAGCGCCGCCTCGGCGGTGGCGAGCTTGGTGCGGGCGAGGCGGCGGGCCAATTCCCGAGGCGGCTCGGCCTTGCGCGGAGTCTCGTCGATCTCGGCCGGCAACAACGCATCCGGCTCGATGCCGATCTGCTGCAAAAGCGCGAGACGACGTGGTGAGGCGGAGGCGAGCACGAGCCGCGCCGCCGGTCTCTGCGTCGTGCTGAGCGCTTCAGGTGTGGCGTCCATGGTGTTCCATTCGCACGTTCGGCCGAGAGCGACGCGGCTCCTGCGCACGGCATCCGCATCTTGCCGGGACAGCCTCGATCCGCCTGCCTGATAAGGGATGGGGTCGGGCTTGTGAACCGGATCAGACTTCGCCGGCGATGTCGACGGGCGGTCTCAAAATCGAAATTCTCCGAAAATCAGACGGGTAAATTTACGGGGTGCGGCATGTTGCTCGACGATGTTCAATCTCGATCGAGAACAAACTTGAGTCCCGATCGACCTGCACCGGAAGATAAACGAAAGATCTGCCGCCCCTTCGTAACCGAACGTTAACTACGATCGGCTAAGATGGACGGCATCGGAATGAGATCGAACCCGATGCTGAACGCTGACCCGCTCCTCCAGCGCCCGAAGCTCGTCAATGCGGCGCTGCTCGCCCGCACTCTCGACGGCCTGAGGCCGAAGGCGAGTTCGTCGGTGGAGATGTGGCAGATGCTCACCGACCAATATGTGGTCGATCTCGACGCGGTCGCGGCCCTTCTGCCGGTCGGCGAGCCCGAGACGCACTGGCTTCCGACGCGCGACTGAGTCGTCGAGCCCGAAGCGACCGGTCGGTTGCCGAACAACTGGCATGTCACGTGCTTTCGATCAAAAGCAACCGGAGGAAACACCCAGGCAACGACAACGCGGCGGCTCGCACGCCAGAGCACCCCGCCGACCTTCCGATCGCTCGAAGACGAGGTCCGTCATGTCGGAATTGCTCTCTGTTGCCCTGGTCTGTGCCGGTACGCTGCTGGCTCAGGATTGCTCCCGCGACACCGCGCTCGACGTGATCGTAGCGCCGGCGCACACGCCGATGGAATGCCTGATGCATGCCCAGACCATGGCGGCTCAGGCGGGCCTCCCCGGCGGTAGAGACCGATATCTCAAGATTGCCTGCGAGCACCGCCGCAGCGGCGGCGAACCCAGCCCCGTGATCCGGCGAGCCTCGTAAGGGCGGCAGAATCCTGTCGGGTCCCGAAGCGCCGGGCAAGCGATCCGAAGTCAGCGCTCAGGATCATAGCCATCGACCCGTGTATCGGCTCGTCTCACCAGTCAGACGATCACAGGTCGGTCGCGATCCCGGCCAACCAGCCGAATGGTGCATCAAAGCCACGTCAGTATAATTCTTAGTGGTCTTAGCCTTTCGGGCAGTTGCGGGTCCTGGTGACCGGACCCATCCTGCACGGCCACGCTGATGCAGTTCAGATCCGGCATCCGCTAACATTGCCGCCCCGAAGGCCCACGTGCCGGGCAGGGCTCCAGCGAGTGCCCGCCCGATGTTGTACGACGCATTCGACCTTCAAACCGATCTCGCTGCACAGACGAGAGCCTGGGGCCGGCTTCTGCACGACGTCTGGTCGCCCTGGACCGGCTTCGGCGAGCCGATCACGTGGATGTCGGCGAGCGCCCGGATGATGATGCGCGCCGGCCTGACCTTCGCGAGGCCGGCTTACGGCATCGAAACGGTGATGGTCGGGAACCGGAGCGTCCCGGTCGCCGAGGAGCCGGTCGAGGTGACGCCGTTTGGGACCCTGCTGCACTTCAGGAAGGACATCCACACCGAGCAGCCCAAGGTGCTGATGGTGGCGCCGATGTCCGGCCATTTCGCGACGCTGCTGCGCGCCACAGTGCGCACGATGTTGCCGGACCACGACGTCTACATCACCGACTGGCACAACGCCCGTGATGTTCCGCTCGCGGAGGGCCGATTCGGCTTCGACGACTATGTCGGCCATCTCGTTCACTTCTTGCGTACGATGGGCGAGGGCTCGCATATGGTTGCGGTCTGCCAGCCGGCGGTGCAGGCGCTGGTCGCCGCCGCGGTGATGGCGCAGGCGAAGGATCCGGCCGCCCCGCGCAGCATGACCCTGATGGCCGGACCGGTGGATTGCCGGATCAACCCCACCGGCGTGAACGAGCTCGCGACCTCGAAGCCGATCGGCTGGTTCGAGAAGAACCTGATCGCCACCGTCCCCACCCGGCACAAGGGCGCCGGCCGCAAGGTGTATCCGGGCTTCGTGCAAGTCTCGGCGTTCATGGCTATGAACGCCAAGCGGCACGTCCAGGGACATGCCGACCTGTTCTGGCACATGGCCAACGGCGAGGCCGAGAAGGCGGAGGCGATCGAGACCTTCTACGACGAATATTTCGCAGTGCTCGATCTCGCGGCCGAGTTCTACCTGGAAACGGTCAAGACCGTGTTCCAGGACTACGCTCTGGCCAAGAACGAGGCGACCTATCGCGGCGAGCCGATCGACCTGCGGTCGGTCCGCCGGACGGCCCTGATGACGGTCGAGGGCGAGCGGGACGATATCTGCGCGGTCGGCCAGACCATGGCGGCCCACGATCTCTGCACGAGCCTGCCACCCTACATGCGATCCCATCACCTCCAGGCCGGGGTGGGCCATTACGGCGTCTTCGCGGGACGGCGGTGGGAGTCGCAGATCTACCCGCAGGTCCGCAACTTCATCCAGGCTCATAATTGAGTGCGGCGCCGGGCGCCGTCGCGCCGATTTGACCCGCCGACCGCCGCGGCCCACCATGATACGCTTAAGCGATTGGGGCCGGGATTCCGTCCGGCTCCGTGGGTGTGAGGCGGAACGGTCGGCGTGATCGACAGGGACGGCTTCGGCAGCAATTCCGGCAAGACGAGCCTCGGACCGGGTCGGACGGCATCGGCCGTGCGGCTCGATCGGCTCGTCGCCCAGGCACGCGCGGCCGCTCTGTGGGAGCAGGCATGGCCGGTCCTCTGGCGCGGGCTCGGGGTCGGGCTCCTGTTCCTGGCCCTGTCGTGGTCCGGCCTCTGGCTCGACCTCCCGCCGCTCTGGCGACAAATCGGTGTCGGCCTTCTGACCGTCCTGCTGATCGCCGCGCTTCTCCCCCTCGCTCACCTCGCCCGCCCGGACCGGCGCCTGGCACTCGCCCGGATCGACCGCGAGGCCGCCTCGCGTGATCCGTCTCTGCGCCACGGCCCCGCTTCTGCGGCGCAGGATACCCTCGCGGTGGGCGCCGACGACGCAGGGAGCCGGGCGCTCTGGGACCTTCACCAGCGGCGAGCGGCGCGCGCCGTGGCGGCCCTTCGGGTCGGCCTGCCCTGCCCGGGTATGGTCCGGCGTGATCCCTTCGCCCTGCGCGCCGGATTGATTGTTGCCGCCGTCGCCAGCCTGTTCGCGGCGGGTCCGGAATGGCGCGAGCGAATCGGCGCGGCTTTCGACTGGCAGGAGCCCGCCGCGCCGGGGCCGAACTTCCGCGTGGACGGCTGGATCGACCCGCCGCTTTACACCCGCCTGCCGCCACTGCTGATCGCCATGGACGGAAGCGATCAGCACCTTCGTGCGCCGGTCAACGCGCAGCTCATCGTGCGCATCGCCGGTCAGGGCAAAGCGGCGGAGAATACCACTCTCACCCCTAATGCTGGGCTCGTCCCCGTGCCGGGCCAGGAGGCACGTCCGGACCTGTGCGAGGAACGTTACCGCATCGTCGGTGGCGCGGAATTGGTCATCGTCACGCCGGCCGGGCGGCAGCGCCTGACTGTGGATGCGATCCCGGACCGACCGCCGGAAGTGACCGCCGTCGGCGGTCCCGAGGTCAACGGGCGCGGCACCTTCAATCTCACCTATCGCGCCAAAGACGATTACGGGATCAGCTCCGCCGAGGCCGTGATCGAGCCGCTGAAATCCGGTCGCTCGCTCGTCCCCGTGCCGCGTATCAGCCTCGCGCTGCCGGGCGACGCCACCGGCGAGACCGACACCAAGACCCTTGTCGACCTCACCGAGAGCCCATGGTCGGGCGCGCGGGTGCGCTCCCACATCGTCGTGAAGGACGAGGCCGGCCAGGAGGGTCGCACGCCCGATACCGAGATTACGCTGCCGGCGCGCCCATTCCGCGATCCCCTGGCACGGGCGCTCGCCGAGGAGCGGCGTCGCCTCGTCACGGCGCCCGATACCGACCGCCGGTGGGTCCAGGGTGCGCTGGACGCGCTGCTCGTCGCCCCCGAGTCGTTCACGCCGCAGCCCGCAATCTTTCTCGGCCTTCGGACGGCGACGGAGCGTCTGCGCAGCGCCAAATCCGATCCCGATCTGGTCGATGTCGCCGACCTCCTCTGGGAGATGGCGCTGAAGATCGAGGACGGCGACCTCTCGGATGCCGAGAAGCAGTTGCGCCAGGCCCAGGACCGGCTGAAGGAGGCAATCGAGCGCAATGCGCCCGACGACGAGATCAAGCGCCTGACCCAGGACTTGAAGCAGGCCCTGGACAAGTTCC
This sequence comes from Methylobacterium sp. CM6257, assembly GCF_054611515.1. Classification (NCBI taxonomy): domain Bacteria; kingdom Pseudomonadati; phylum Pseudomonadota; class Alphaproteobacteria; order Hyphomicrobiales; family Methylobacteriaceae; genus Methylobacterium; species Methylobacterium sp. CM6257. The sequence goes on along the minus strand of NZ_CM137735.1, from coordinate 1,064,352 downwards.
TCTCCGAGATGGCCCAGAAGCAGAGCCGCGAGCCCCGCGATCAGAGCGAGCGCAGCCAGGGCAACCAGCAGTCGAAGACCGTGACGCCCCAGGATCTCGACAAGATGATCCAGGACATGGCCGAGGCGATGAAACGCGGCGATACCGCCGAGGCGCAGCGCCTCATGGAGCAGTTGCGCAACATCCTGGAGAACCTCCAGACCGCCGAGCGCGGCGGCCGTTCGGATCAGGCGGCCCGCGAGATGCAGAAGCAGATGCGCGACCTCGACGCCATGGCGAAGGAGCAGCAGGGTCTGCGCGACGAGACCTTCAAGGACGGCCAAGAGCAGCGCGGCGGTCAGCGCCCGCAGAACCGCGGGCAGCAGCAGGGTCAGCGCGGACAGCAGGGCAGCCAGGGCCAGCAGGGACAGAAGCAGCAGGGCCAAGGCCAGCACGGCCAGCAAGGTCAGGGCCAACAGGGCAATGTCGGCGAGCGGCAGCAGGCCCTCCGCCAGCGGCTGGAGGAGCTTGAGCAGCGCATGAAGGAGAACGGCATGCGCGGCGAGCAGGGACTCTCCGATGCCGAGGACGCCATGCGCGAGGCCGAGAACGCTCTGAAGCAGGGCGATTCCGGCGAGGCGGTCGATGCCCAGGGGCGGGCACTCGATGGTCTCAAGCGTGGCGCCGAGGGTATGGCGCAGCAGATGCAGGAGATGGCCGAAGGCCAGGGCGAGGGACAGCAGGAGGGCGGCCAGCAACCAGGTCAGCAGGGTCAGGCCGGCGCCCGCGACGACGATCCGCTCGGTCGTCCAACGCGCGGTCGCGACATGAGCGACGGCCGGGTGCGCGTGCCCACGGCCGACGAATCGGCGGTTCAGCGCGCCCGCCGCATCATGGAGGAGCTGCGGCGCAAACTGGGTGACCCGACGCGGCCGCGTGAGGAACTCGACTATTTCGAGCGTCTGCTCCGCCGGAACTGAGTTACTCTGACCCCCCACACAGCGACGCGGTGCCCGCTCAACGCACCCGTCGAGCCCGGATCCTCGCCGACATGTCCTCCAACACCCTCGTCCTCATCGCCTGTCTGGCTGTCGCCCTGGTCCTGTTCCTCGGGTTGGCCAACATGATGCGGGGCGGAAGCGCCAATCTCTCGCAGAAACTGATGCGCCTCAGGGTCCTGCTTCAGTTCGTAGCAATTCTGATCATAATGGGTGTCGTCTGGTGGCGCTCGGCCTGAGCACAGCAACAGGTGTGACTGCGCCGCCGCACCCGATGCCTTTCGCCGCGGCGGCGGATGAATTGGCCGCATGAGCTCGCGGCCCTCATGCTACGCTCGGTAGAATCGAACTGCCAAGCCTTCCTGGCCGAGACCGCATGACCGCCCCCTACCATACCTGCCTCATCGGCCTCCTCACCGGTGCGGCGATCCTGCCCGTCTCGGCGGCGGACGCGCCGCCACTGCCGGCGGCCTACGCGGCTCCGGCCCAGCCGCTCAGCATCGTCTCGGAAGTCCGGATCGGCGGCGCGGTGCAGGATCCCGGCAGCGCCGAGGGCAAGCTCCCGGGCTTCAGCAAGGCCAACGTCAACGGCGAGGTCCTGTTCGCCAAGCCGTTGATCAGCGCTGACCCGTTCTGGCAAGCCTTCGTCCCGCGGCCAACGGTGGGCGGCAGCTACAACACCGGCGGCCGGACCAGTTACGCCTATCTCGGCGCCACTTGGACTCTCGAAGTCTTCCCCGAGACCTTCAACCGCCGGATCTTCATCGATGGATTCTTCGGAGGCGTGGCCCATAACGGCTATACTGGGCCGAAGGCGCTGACACCCTACGGGTTCAACACGCTCGGTTGCTCACCCATGTTCCGTGAGGCCGCTGCGTTGGGCTACCGCCTGACCGAGCACTGGAGCATCATGGCCACCGTCGAGCACATGTCGAATGCTGGCCTCTGCGCGAACAACCGCGGGCTGACGAATTTCGGCGGCAAGATCGGCTATACGTTCTGAGGCACCAAGTCCCTTGGTCAAGCTCAACCGCATCTACACCCGCACCGGCGACAAGGGCACCACTGCGCTCGCCGACGGGCAGCGCCGCTCGAAGGCGGACCTGCGGGTTGAGACCTACGGCACCGTCGACGAGACCAACGCCTGCATCGGAATGGCGCGCCTGCACACGCAGGGACGTCTCGACGCGATGCTGGGCGCGATCCAGAACGACTTGTTCGACCTTGGCGCGGACCTCGCGACCCCTCCGAGCCCAGAGCCCCTCCCCTACGAACCGCTGCGGATCGTCGCGAGTCAGGTGAAGCGTTTGGAGCGCGACATCGACACCCTGAACGAGGTCATCCCGCCGCTGAAATCCTTCGTCCTGCCGGGGGGCTCTGCTGCGGCAGCGGCGCTTCACCTCGCGCGCACGGTCTGCCGCCGTGCCGAGCGCCTGGCCGTCAGCCTCGCATCCCGAGAAGACGAGACCGTCTCGCCCGAGGCACTCCGCTACCTGAACCGTCTGTCAGATTTTCTGTTCGTCGCGAGCCGGGCGGCCAACGCCGACGGCGCCGACGACGTGCTCTGGGTGCCGGGCGCCAACCGCTGATCCGGCTTCCATTCTTTTCCCGCACCCTGCGAGGCGCCGCGTTGACAAGGCGGAAATGTGGCCGTTACGGTCCGCGCGCCTTGCGTGCCCCCGCCACGCTGCGCCTCGAGCGCCCGTGGGAGTGGGCTGCACGCCGACAAGAATCCTCCGGGGAAGGATCGTAACCGCCATGAAGGTGCTGGTGCCCGTCAAGCGGGTTGTAGACTACAACGTCAAGATCCGGGTGAAGGCGGACGGCTCCGGGGTCGAGCTGGCGAACGTCAAAATGTCGATGAACCCCTTCGACGAGATCGCCGTCGAGGAGGCGATCCGTCTCAAGGAGAAGGGCAAGGTCACCGAGATCGTCGCCGTCTCGATCGGCCCGCAGCAGGCGCAGGAGACTCTGCGCACTGCGCTGGCCATGGGCGCCGATCGCGCCATCCTGGTCAAGACGGACGTCAACTGCGAGCCGCTCGCGGTGGCCAAGCTCCTCAAGACCGTGGTCGAGAGGGAGGCGCCTCAGCTCGTCATCCTCGGCAAGCAGGCGATCGACGACGACTCGAACCAGACCGGCCAGATGCTCGGCGCGCTGCTGGGCTGGCCGCAGGGCACCTTCGCCTACAAGATCGAAGTCGGCGAGGACAGCCTCGACGTCACCCGCGAGGTCGACGGTGGCCTGCAGACGGTGGGCCTGAAGCTGCCGGCGATCGTCACCACGGACCTGCGCCTGAACGAGCCGCGCTACGCGTCGCTGCCGAACATCATGAAGGCCAAGAAGAAGCCGCTCGAGGAGCTGAATCCGGAGGGCCTCGGCGTCGACGTGACCCCCAAGCTCAAGGTGCTCAAGACCGCCGAGCCGCCGGGCCGCTCCGCCGGCGTCAAGGTCGGCTCCGCGGCCGAGCTGGTGCAGAAACTCAAGGTCGAAGCCGGCGTCATCTGATCCGCAAGCGAGGCTCCCGGCTCCGGTCGAGCCTCGCGCTCCCACCCTCAAGGGCTCTGAAAAGACCATGACGACACTCCTCTATGTCGAGCACGGCAACGGCCAAATCAAGGACGGAACGCTGAAGGCGCTCAGTGCGGCCAAGGAAATCGGCGCGCCGATCCACGCCCTCGTGCTCGGCAGCGGCGCTCGTCCGGCGGCTGAGGTGGCGGCCAAGCTCGACGGCGTCGAGAAGGTGCTGCTCGCGGAGGACGGCGTCTACGATCACGATCTTGCCGAGCCGGTCTCGGCACTGATCGCGTCGATCGCCGGGCCCTACGGTGTGATCATCGCGGCGGCCTCCACAACCGGCAAGAACATTCTGCCGCGGGTGGCGGCTCTGCTCGACGTCGCACAGGTCTCGGACATCATAAAGGTGATCTCGCCCGATACGTTCGAGCGGCCGATCTACGCCGGCAACGCGATCCAGACCGTCCAGGCTCCCGGGGGCAAGACGGTGATCACGGTGCGCACGGCGGCGTTCAAGGCCGCTTCCGAAAGCGGTTCGGCCGCTCCCGTCGAGGCTGTCCCAGCGGCCATGCCCAGCGCCGGCGGTTCGACATTCAAGGGCGAGGAGATCGCCAAGTCGGATCGGCCGGAGCTGGCCTCGGCCCGGATCATCGTGTCTGGCGGCCGGTCGCTCGGCTCGGCGGACAAGTTCCACGAGCTGATCGAGCCGCTGGCGGATTCCCTCGGCGCCGCGGTCGGCGCGTCCCGCGCCGCGGTGGACGCGGGCTACGCGCCGAACGACTGGCAGGTAGGCCAGACAGGCAAGGTGGTGGCGCCGGACCTCTACGTCGCCGTGGGCATTTCGGGGGCGATCCAGCACTTGGCCGGCATGAAGGACTCGAAGGTCATCGTCGCCATCAACAAGGACGAGGACGCGCCGATCTTCCAGGTCGCCGATTACGGTCTGGTCGGGGATCTGTTCCAGGTCGTGCCGGAGCTGCAATCTGAGATCGCGAAGGCGAAGGGTCAGTAGCGGTCAGGTCTTCGCATTGACCGCGCGCGGCGGCCATTGTTGCAGCGCGCGGCGTCGCGGGTTCCTTCCGCGACGGAGATTGGTCTAGAAGGCTTCGACGGCAGGGTTTTGCGCGAGCCGTCGCGTTGGCGCAGTCCGTCGAACCGGGCGGCCGTGCAGCAGCATCCGCATCGGGGGCACAGGTCGGCAGATGGACATGGAGATCAAGCGAGTCGGCATCATCGGCGCGGGCCAGATGGGAAGCGGCATCGCGCAGGTCTGCGCTACGGCCGGTCTGGACGTCCTGCTGAACGATCGCGACCCGGCCCGTCTGGAGAACGGCCTGAGCACGATCGAGAGCGGTCTCGCCCGGCTGGTCTCCAAAGGAAGCATGACCGAGGTTGACAGCCGGAACGCCCGGGCGCGCATCGTGCAGGCCCGGGATTTCACGGCGCTCGGCCCCTCCGATCTGGTGATTGAGGCTGCGACCGAGAATGAGGCGACAAAGCGCGAGATCTTCTCGACGCTCTGCGGGTCACTCCGTCCCGAAGCGCTGATCGCAACCAACACGTCGTCAATCTCGATCACCCGTCTGGCAGCGGCGACGGACCGGCCCGAGAAATTCATCGGGATTCATTTTATGAACCCGGTGCCGGTGATGCAGCTCGTCGAGCTGATCCGCGGTATCGCCACCGAGGATGCCACCTACGAATCGGCCAAGGCGTTCATCGCCAAGCTCGGCAAGACATCGACGATGTCGGAAGACTTCCCGGCCTTTATCGTCAACCGGATCCTGCTGCCGATGATCAACGAGGCGATCTACACGCTCTACGAGGGTGTGGGATCGGTCGAGTCCATCGACACCGCGATGAGGCTCGGGGCGAACCATCCGATGGGTCCGCTTCAGCTGGCGGACTTCATCGGCCTCGATACCTGCCTGTCGGTCATGCAGGTGCTCTACGAAGGGCTGGCGGATTCGAAGTACCGCCCCTGTCCGCTCCTGGTGAAGTACGTCGAGGCCGGATGGCTCGGCCGCAAAGCCAGGCGCGGTTTCTACGATTACCGCGGCCCGACCCCGATCCCGACACGCTGACGGATCAGCGTGATCAAAGACCGCCTAGGGCCGTCGAGACGGCGGGGGAGCGGGACGTTGCTATCCGCCGCCCCGCACGTGTGATCACTTCGCCGTGTTACCGTTGGCGTTCGGCTGAGCCGGCTGCGGATAGGACGGGTTGCCACCCGGAACCGCGGTGCTGTTCGAGTTGCTCGGTGTCGAGGATCCATTCACCGAGCCGGTGACCTCCCGGCGGGACGCGTCCTGGCTCTGGCTCGGATAATCCTTCGGCGAAGTCGCGCCGTTCCAGGTCAGAAGTCCCACGGTGGCGATCGCCAGAAGGACGAGGCTCGCCACCAACACCCAGAGCACGGGCTTGCCCCGCTCGCCCTGCCGGCTCTCCTGCTGGTTCAATTGTTCGGCCATCTGCAAAACCTCATCGGCAGGACGCAACACGCTCGAAGGCGGTCTGCGACACGATCTCGTTACCGGCCGCCAACGCAGCGCCGATGAGGCGGGTTCCTGCCTTTCGGTACCGTCAGCGTCCTGTCGTGAGCAGGATCTTGCCGAGATGGGCGCTCGATTCCATCAGCTCGTGCGCTTCCCGAGCCTGCTCGAGCGGGAAGGTGGCATGGGTGACGGACCGGATCCGCCCGGCGTCGAGTTCGGGCCAGATGTCCTTGCGCAGGCCATCGGCAATCTGGGCTTTGTCGGCCTTCGAACGCGGGCGGAGCGTCGAACCGGTGAAGGTCAGGCGGTTGCGCATGATCGGGGTGATATTCAGGCCGTCCACCTTGTAGCCACCCATCAGCGCGATCATGACCAACCGCCCATCCGGCGCGAGCGACTTGATGTTCCGGGCGAGGTAGCTCGCGCCGATCATGTCGAGGATCACGTCGACGCCCCGACCTTCGGTCAGGCGCTTTATCTCCTCGGCGAAGTCAGCCTGCTTGTAGTCGATCGCCGCATCTGCCCCGAGATTCTCACAGAAGCGGCACTTCTCGGCCGAACCCGCGGTCGCGAAGACCCGGGCGCCGACATGCTTGGCCATCTGGATCGCCGTCGCGCCGATGCCGCTCGAGCCGCCGTGTACCAGGAACGTCTCGCCGCGCGTCAGGCGGCCGCGCTGCACGACGTTGGAGTAGACCGTGAAGAAGGTCTCGGGCAGCCCCGCTGCATCGACCAGGGAGAGGGCCTTCGGCTTCGGCAGGCAATGGGCGGCCTCGGCCACCGCGAACTCGGCATAACCACCGCTGATGACCAGGGCGCAGATCTCGTCGCCCAGACCAAGGCCGGTTACGCCTTCGCCGAGCCGGACGACGCGACCCGCGACTTCAAGGCCCGGAACCTCGGTGGCGCCGGGCGGCGGCGGATACACGCCCGCGCGCTGCGCCACGTCGGGCCGGTTGACCCCTGCGGCGACCACTTCGATCAACACCTGACCCGGTCCCGGGCTCGGCAGAGGCGCGGTTTCGATGGTGATCACCTCCGGCCCGCCCGAGCCCGCAAAACGGATCTGGCGCATGGTGTCGGGCAGGTCGGCACTGGCCATCGAAAAATCCTCTCCACGCGCATGGTTTCAGCCGGGCCACGATTGCGCGGCCCGGCTCTACTTGCGGCAACGGATGCGCTTGGCAAGCCGCAGCGCCGTCAGGATCCATTCTCGCTCGGAAAGAGGCCTAGCGCCCGGCGGCCTTCACGGCTGCCGGCAGCACGATCTGTCCCTGCGCGAGGCTCTTCGGCCAGATCGCGACCTGCTTGCCGTCCTGCCATTGGGCCATCAGGCCCGTGACGTAGCCCGGCCCGTACTTGATCGAGTGCGTGAAGTCGTCGTCCTTGCCGTAGAATTGCGTCCGGCCGACCGTGCCCTCCCAGTCGGTCTTCTCCAGGGCGTCCACCAGCTTGTCGGAATCCGTGGAACCGGCGCGCTTCACGGCATCGGCCACGTAATAGACCTGATCATAGGCCATGTAGCCCGCGTAGGAGGGGTCGCTTGCGAACCGCTTCTTGAACGCGTCGGTGAAGGCGAGCGACTTGCCCGTGATCGCAGCGCCCGGCACCGCGATGCTCTGGAAGATCACGCCCTGCGTGGCCCCGTTGGTGTTCGCCCAGAAGGTCGAGGACGTCGCCTGCGAGTTCATGCCGGTCATGGCGAGCGGCACTTGCTGGTTCTGCCACTGCACGGTCGGCTGCACCCCGACATGCGAGATGCCGGTGACGATCAGGTCCGGCTTGGCCGCCTCGATCTTGTTGTAGATCGGCGTGAAGTCGCCCGTGTCCGGCGAGAAGCGGATGTGATCAACGACCTTCACGCCGATCTCGGGCAGGCATTTCTCGTAACCGACGTCGAGCGGGCGGGTCCAGGCCGCGTCCTCGCTCATGATCGCCGCGGTTTTCACCTTCATGAGATCGATGAGCATATCTTTTGTGGAGTCGCAGATTGACTGCGCCAGCGCCGCGGACGTCAGGTAGCCGTGGAAGGTGTACTTGTTGCGGGCGTAGTCCTTGTGGACGGCGAGGCTGATCTCGTTGGAGGCGGCGCCGGGCGTGATCATCGGCGTCTTGAGCCGGGCGGCCCAGGGCATCAGGGCCAGCACCACCTCGGAGATGTAGCTGGCGATGACGAGGTTGACCTTGTCCTCGGAGACCGCCCGCTGGAAGGCCCGGACCGCGTCGGAGGCCGAACTCTTGTCGTCGTAGGTGACGACCTGGATCTGTCGCCCGTCGACGCCACCCTTGGCGTTGATCTCATCGGCGGCGAGCTGCACCGCCTGCGGGATCGAGGCCCCGACCACCGACTGCGCCTCGGCGATCACCCCGATCTTGATCGGGTCGGCAGCTCGCGCCGGCCCCGTTCCCAACAGCCCCGCCACTGCGAGCAGGGCGACGGCCCGGCTCGAAACACTGCGATCCATCGCCATGGGTTTCCTCCTGCGGACCGTGCGGCTTTTGCCGCCGCATCGGCTCAACGGCAGGACTGTGTAGCATTCAGCCCCTTGAATACAATGTGCAAACGCCCCGATGGGCGACAAACGACCGTTCATCCCCCGACGCGCAGATAGATCAGGCTCAGATTGTTGGCCGGCATGGCGACCCGCCGGGAGAGCGCAAGACCATGCTTCGCCGCCTCCGCCGAAACGGATTCGAGATCCCGCACGCCCCATTGCGGGTCGCGGTCGCGCAGAGATTCGTCGAAAATGGCGTTGCTCGGCGCGGTATGCCGACCGCCCTCGCGAAACGGCCCATAGAGAAACAGCACGCCGCCTTCCGTGAGCGTCCGCTCGGCACCCGCCATCAGCCCCTGAGTGGCAGACCAGGGCGCGATGTGGATCATGTTGATGCAGACGATGGCCGCGGCACGTGTCACCGGCCATTGCGCGGCGGCCGCGTCGAGATCGAGGGGCGGCAGGATGTTCGTCGCTTTCGACCGGGCCGTGTGAGCCGCAACGCTGCGCCGCGCGGTCGGATCCGGGTCGCTCGGCAGCCAGGTCAGGCCGGGAAGCGCCGAAGCGACGTGCACCGCGTGCTCGCCGGACCCGCTGGCGATCTCCAGAACTGTGCCGCTGCGGGGCAGCACTCCGCGGAGAACATCAAGGATCGCGTCACGATTGCGGGCGACGGCGGGCGCAGTCAGGGCATCGCCGTCTATGTCCCAACCCAGCATCGCGCTCTCCCCGTAACCGCCCGGATGTCACGATTTCGTCGGTCCGCAACCTGTCGTCGGGTGCAGGTAGCCAACGCATATTGCGCTCGCGACGGCGTTGCCATACCGGGTCCCGGGGGACTGCCGCCTGCCCTGCGTGCCACTCGGCACCTCTGCGGGCTCAACACCGCGCAGGTCAACCCAACGGAGCGAAGGCTCCCGCGGGATCTCTTCGAGCCCCCGTTTCCATCGAGACGTCTAGGACATCGATCATCGTGCCTGCCCTGCAAGCCGTACAGACGTTGCCCAAGGCCCCGACGGGTATCGAAGGCTTCGATGACCTGACCTTCGGCGGACTCCCGGTCGGCCGACCGTCGCTGATCTGCGGCGCCGCGGGCTGCGGCAAGACCCTGTTCGCCACCACCTTCCTGGTCAACGGCGCGACCCGGTACGATGAGCCGGGCGTCTTCATGAGCTTCGAGGAACGCGCCGAGGACCTCGCGGCAAACGTCGCCTCCCTCGGCTACGACCTCGACGGGCTCGTGGCATCGGGCAAGCTCGCCATCGACCACGTGCGCGTCGAGCGCAGCGAGATCGAGGAGACCGGTGAGTACGACCTCGAAGGCCTGTTCATCCGCCTCGGCTTCGCGGTGGACAGCGTCGGCGCCAAGCGCGTGGTGCTCGACACGATCGAGACCCTGTTCGCCGGCTTCACCGACCCGTCGCTCCTTCGGGCGGAGCTGCGCCGCTTGTTCGGTTGGATCAAGGATCGCGGCCTGACGGCGATCATCACCGGCGAGCGCGGCGAGGGACAGCTCACCCGTCAGGGTCTGGAGGAGTACGTCTCCGACTGCGTGGTGCTGCTCGACAATCGGGTCGAGGACCAGATCACCACAAGGCGCCTGCGGGTGGTGAAGTACCGCGGCTCGGCGCACGGCACGAACGAGTACCCGTTCCTGATCGATCACGCCGGCATCAGCGTCCTGCCGGTGACCTCGGCCGACCTCGATTATGCGCTGCCCTCCGGCGTGATCTCGACGGGCATCGCAGGTCTGGACGCCATGCTGGGACCGGGCGGCTTCTACCGTGGTTCGAGCATCCTGATCTCCGGCGAGGCAGGTACTGGCAAGACCATGCTGGGCGCCTCCATCCTCGATGCGGCCTGCCGCCGCGGCGAGCGCTGCCTGGCCTTTGTATTCGAGGAGAGCGGCGCGCAGATTATCCGCAACGCCAGTTCCATCGGCCTCGACCTCGGCCGACACGTCGCGAGCGGGATGCTGCGCTTCGAGGCGGCTCGGCCCAGCCTGTTCGGCCTGGAGACGCATCTTGCGCGGATGCACCGCGATCTCGACCAATTCCGGCCGGACCTGGTGGTGATCGACCCGGTCTCAGCCCTGCGGGGGTCGACGAACGAATTGCAGGCGACGCTCCTGCGGATGATCGATCTGATCAAGACCCGCGGGATCACAGCCGTCTTCACCACCCTGCGCGGAGACGGCTCCCTCGTCCAAAACGACGATCTCGGCGTTTCCTCACTGATGGACGCCTGGATCAAGCTTCAGAACATGGAGGCGAATGGCGAACGGACCCGCACCCTCTACGTCATCAAGGCGCGGGGCATGAGCCACTCCAACCAGATTCGTGAGTTTCTCATGTCGTCCGGCGGTATCAGGCTGGTGGATGCCTATATCGGCCCCGCAGGCGTGCTGACCGGGACGGCCCGCTTGGTCCAAGAGGCCCAAGAGAAGGCGGCGACCCAGCTTCGCCTGCACGAGACCGAGCGGCGCCTCCGAGAGGTGGCACGACGGCGCTCGGCGCTGGAGCGCCAGATCGAGGAACTTCAGGCCGGTCTGGAAGCGGCCGAGGACGAAGAGGAACGTCTCCGCATCGAGGAGAGATTGCGGGAGGCGCAGCTTGAGAAAGAGCAGCGGGAGCTGATCGCGCGACGGAGTGCTGCGGAATGAGCGATACCACCTCCGAAGACCCGGCACCGGACACGGATCCCGACCGAGATTCAGGCCATTACCACCTGCGCCTCTACGTCGCCGGACAGACCGCGAAGTCCCTCGCCGCGATGTCTAACCTTAAGCGCTTCTGCGAGGAACACTTGGCGGGCCGCTACGACATCGAAGTCATCGACCTCCTGAAGAACCCGCAGCTCGCCGCTGGCGATCAAATCCTGGCCATCCCGACCCTCGTGCGCCGGCTCCCCTCTCCGCTGAAGCGGATCATCGGCGACCTGTCGAACACCGAGAAGGTTCTGGTCGGTCTCGACATCCGTCCGAAGGCAGACCAACCTTGAACGCGGCCCCGCAGCCCGCAGGCGTCGCGGATATCTATCGGCTCAGGCTGTTCGTGGCGGGAACAGCCCCGCGTTCTCTGCGCGCGGTCGAATCCCTGCGTCGGATCTGCGAGACCCATATTCCGGGTCGGTACGAGCTGGAGATCATCGACATCTATCAGCAGCCCGAACTGGCCGAGCGCGACGGGATCCTCGCCGCTCCGACCCTCCTGAAGGTCGCCCCGCAGCCGGAACGCCGGATCTCGGGCGACCTCCTGGACGCGCGCCGCATCCTGCGCGGCCTTGAGATCGAACCCGCGGCGGAGTCGCGGTGATGGGCGTCGATGCGCTGCTGCCGGATGACGAACCGGGGCTGGACGCCTACCGGGCGCATATCCGTGAACTCGAAGCGCGCCTGGAGGAAAGCGAGGAAACCCTCGCAGCGATCCGCCGGGGGGATTTCGACGCCGTTGTCGTCGAGGGGCCGAACCATGAACGCTTGGTCTACACCCTGGAGAATGCCGATCGGCCCTACCGGGTGCTGATCGAGCAGATCCAGGAAGGCGCGTTCACCCTCGGATTGGACGGCACGCTGCTCTACTGCAATCGGCGGCTGTCCGACATGTTGGGCGAGGCGCAAGAGCGGCTGATCGGCCGCTCCCTGGGCCATTTCCTGGGACCGGATACCGATCTCGCACGCCTCCTGCAGAAGGCGATGACGAGCCCGGTGCGCGAGGAGATCGAGCTCGCCACCCCGGGAGGTTCGGAGCGTGCGACCTTCCTGTCGCTCAGCCGCTTCGAGCGTCAGGACGATCATCCCCTTCTCTGCGGGATCCTGACCGATCTCACCGAGCAGAGGCGCAACATGCGCGCCCTCGCCGAGGCGAACGCACGCCTCCAAGCCGAGAGCGTCGAGCGCGAGCGCGTCGAGGAAGCGCTGCGCCAGTCGCAGAAGCTGGAGGCGGTGGGCCAGCTGACCGGCGGCGTGGCGCACGACTTCAACAACCTGCTGACGGTCATCAAGTCGTCCACCGACCTGCTGAAGCGACCCGACCTGCCCGACGAGCGGCGACGTCGCTATGTCGAAGCGATCTCCGACACGGTGGACCGGGCCGCCAAGCTCACCGGGCAGCTCCTCGCCTTCGCGCGCCGCCAAGCGCTGAGACCCGAGATCTTCGAAGTGGGCGCCTCCCTGCGCGCCGTGGCGGAGATGCTCGACTCGGTGACTGGTGCGCGTATCACCGTCGACGCCCAGATCCCGGATGAGCCCTGCTACATCCGGGCGGACCTCAGCCAGTTCGAGACGGCGCTTATCAATATGGCCGTCAACGCGCGCGACGCGATGGGCGGCGAAGGCACGCTGACCCTGCGGCTCCTGGGCGCCCGGCCGATGCCGGCGATCCGCGGCCATGCAGGCTCGCGGAGCACATTCGCGGCGGTGTCGCTGTCCGATACCGGCGCCGGCATCGCATCCGAGGTGTTGCCGCGCATCTTCGAGCCGTTCTTCACCACCAAGGAGATCGGCAAAGGCACCGGGCTCGGACTCTCCCAGGTCTTCGGGTTCGCCAAGCAGTCCGGCGGGGATGTGGATGTCTCAAGCACCCCCGGAGAGGGTACGACCTTCACCCTCTACCTGCCACAGGTGGAGGGTGGCCCGGAGAAGCAGGATGAGGAGCCGCGCGAAGAGCGCACCTCCGAGGGCGCGAGCCTGTGCGTTCTCGTGGTGGAGGATAATGTCGAGGTCGGCCGCTTCGCCACGCAGATCCTCGAGGATCTCGGCCATCGAACGGTCTGGGCGACCAATGCCGAGGAGGCGCTCGAAGTGATCGAGAAGGTCCCGCTCCGTTTCGACGCCGTGTTCTCCGATGTCGTGATGCCCGGAATGGGCGGGATCGCGCTCGCCCGCGAATTGCAGCGCCGCTTGCCCGAGCTGCCCGTCGTCCTCACCTCCGGATACAGCCACGTCCTTGCGCAGGAGGGCGTCCACGGCTTCGACCTGATCCAGAAGCCTTATTCGGTGGAGCAGCTCTCCCGGGTGCTTCGGAAAGTGGTCGGGAAGCGCACCGGCGGGACGCGGGCAACGCCGAGCTAGGGCATGAAGCGGAAAGGCGGAATTCGTTTCTCCGAAAGCATCACGCGGTAACGGAAGCTTCGAACGCACCCCGCCGGAGCGGACGCCGATTCGGCGCCGGTGCCGGCGTTGAATCCGGGATCGCGGGTCGCGCCGGCTACCGTGTCCCGTACATCCGGTCACCGGCATCACCGAGACCCGGAACGATGTAGCCATGGTCGTTCAGGTGGGAGTCGATGGCGGCGGTCCAGACCGGCACGTCGGGATGGGCCGCCTGAAACTTGGCGAGACCTTCCGGAGCCGCCAGAAGGCAGACGAAGCGCAGGTCCGAGGCGCCCCGCGCCTTCAATCGATCGAGGGCTGCGATGGCCGAGTTTGCGGTGGCGAGCATCGGGTCCAGGACCAAGACGGTCCGGTCGGCGAGATCCGAGGGTGCCTTGAAGTAATACTCCACGGCCTTCAACGTATCCGGGTCCCGGTAGAGCCCGACATGGGCGACCCGCGCCGAGGGGACCAACGACAGCATCCCGTCAAGGAAGCCCACACCCGCCCGGAGAATCGGCGCCAGGACCAGCTTCTTGCCCTGAATCTGACGCCCCTCCATCGGCTGGAGCGGCGTTTCGATGGTCACGGGCTCCAACGGAAGGTCCCGAGTCACCTCATAGGCCAAGAGCATGCCGATCTCGTTCAGGAGCTGACGGAAGCCCTTGGTCGAGCGATTCTTGTCGCGCAGGTGCGTCAGCTTGTGCTGCACCAGCGGGTGATCCACCACCGTGACCCGACCCGTCGGCATTGCCAGCCCCTCCCGCTCCGGACGCCCGAGCAATGCCGGAGGCTGAGCCCTGGCGCAATGTGCGACGCGCGACCGTTCAATCGCCGCTTCGAGAATCGACCCGACTTGGAGCGGCGCTCCACGTGTCTGACGAACCCAGTGTCCGGCGGCCGGTCCGCGGATGCGGATCCTGCGCGAGGCATATCCACCCACGAAGCCTCAGGGGGTCCGGCACCATGCCCAGCGTAGACACTGACAATGATGGCTCATGAAGAGGTCATTTGAGCCCATTCGGCCGCATTGAGGCAATGATTGCCTCCCTCCCAACGATCAGGATCACTACGCTACCCCGCACCCTGCTTCACCTCCATATTCATCGCCTATTTTTATATACATCCCGATATATATCAGATAATGTTTGATTAAATATGCATGCCTTACATTCTAGATAGGCAACAAAACTATATTTTCATCTGCATTTTGTCGTATTGCATCCCCAAAAATTACCTATGCGGCCCATAGCTCTGACTTGTCGATTGTGATTTTCAAATTAGTTAGGACAGGGTCCACCATCTTGCCTGAGGCAAGGTCCTGCCCCCCTGTTTTCAACCACGACGAGCCATGCGTCCAACACTTTCGCTCAAAGCAACATTGGCGACACTCTTCGGACTGCTCGCGCTGATCTCAGCGGTTCAGGGCAGCCTGTCCGTCCACGAAGCGGCCGGCATCCGAGAATCCGTGGCGGCTCTCGCGACGAACTGGATTCCTTCGGTCGAAAAGGTCAACGAGATCGAAGCGGCCGTCTCCGAGGTCCGGATCAAGCAATATCGCCTGATCTTATTGTCGGACACGCCGGAGCACCGCTCGGCGAACGAGGCCAATCTTGCGTCCACCCATGCGAAGCTGTCAGAGGCGAGACGTGTCTACGAGCCGTTCATCACCACCGTAGAAGAGCGAAACCTCTATGACGCGTTCGGGAGTTCGTGGAGCAAGTTCGAGCAGGCCGATGGCGACGTGCGGCGATTGATAAACGCCGGGCGGCAGCAGGAGGCCTTGGCAATGCTGAGCGAACCCGAGGTCGTCGCGCTTTACGATGGCGCACGCGCGACGCTGTCGCGCCTCGTCGCCTGGGACGAGCAGGCTGCGCGCAGCGACGCGGATGCCGCGATGGGTCGCGTGAACACGGCGGTCATCGCCGGCTATACGGGCGTCGGTCTCGCCATCGCCGCAGCGCTGGGTGCTGCGATCCTCGGCCTGTTCCGCGTCTCGCGCCCGATCCAGGCGATGACGAAGGCGATGTCCGTTCTCGCCGGTGGCGATACCGGACTGGAGGTGCCATTCCGGAGCCGACGCGACGAGATCGGCGCGATGGCGCGGGCCGTTCAGGTGTTCAAGGACAACATGATCCGCACCCGGCAACTCGAGGCCGAGGCAGAAGAGGCGCGGCAAGCCGCGGAAGCGGAGCGCAAGGCGGGCATGCGGCAGATGGCCGACCGGTTTGCAGAAGTTGTCGGGAGCATCGTCGGCCAGGTCTCGACCTCTGCGACCGAGCTGCAGGCCACCGCCCGGACCATGGCCGTCACGGCTGCGGAGACGGCCGGCCAGTCCACGACCGTGGCCGCCGCGGCCGAGCAGGCCGCCTCCAACGTCAACACCGTTGCGGTCGCCGCCGAGGAGCTCGGCTCGTCGGTCCAGGAGATCGGCCGCCAGGTCGACGGCTCGGCCGAACTCGCCAGGGTCGCCGCCGGAGAGGCGGATCAGACGGCTGCGCTGGTCCAGGAGCTGAGCGGGGCGGTGGCGCGCATCGGCGACGTCATCGGGCTGATCTCGTCGATCGCCAGTCAGACCAACCTGCTGGCGCTCAACGCCACGATCGAGGCGGCCCGCGCCGGTGTGGCCGGGCGCGGCTTCGCGGTTGTGGCCTCCGAGGTGAAGGCGCTCGCCGAGCAGACCGCCCGGGCCACCGACGAGATCTCCGGTCAGATCGCCCGGGTTCAGGGGGTGACGGCCGAGGCGGTCGGCGCCATCGGCACGATCACGGCGCGCATCCGCGAGATCAACGGGGTGGCGACCTCGATCGCCGCGGCGGTCGAGGAGCAGGGCGCGGCCACCCAGGAGATCGTGCGCAATGTCGGCCAAGCGGCGGAAGGCACCGGCGAAGTGACCAGCAATATCGTGAGTGTCGCCGGCGCGGCCGAAGAGACTGGAAAGGCCGCCGATCAGGTTTTGGCCGAGGCTTCGAGGCTTTCGGAGCAGTCTGAGTACCTCACCGCCGAGGTCGAGCGGTTTTTGGAGACGGTCCGGGCCGCCTGAGCCGCAACCGGCAGCAGGGCTGGGGGTCCCGGTCTCGAGCGCCGGAAAGTAGACCAAGTCCGGGCCGACCAGCCCGGACCCGGAAAGCGGCCTTTCTCACGCCGACTGAGTCTCGCCACCCTCAGCCCGGCGCCTCGCCATGAAGGCATCGAACTGCTCGCGGTCCTTTGCACGCTTCAGTTCCTCCAGGAATGCCGCGAAGGCGCGGCTCTCCTCCTCAAGGGCGCGGCGCTGGGCTTCAAGCCGGTCAAGCTCGGCCCGGCGGTACGCGTCGAAGGCCGCGTTGCCGCTGCCGTCGCGGCGATTGGCGGCTTCGAAGGCGCGCGCGAAACGAGAGACGGGCCGCGCACCGTCGAAATCGGCGAAGGTCCGGCGGAGATTTTCACGAAGCTCGGCGAAGGCTGGGTATCCTGCCAGTTTCCAGGCAACCAACGCGAGACCCACCGGCCACCAGTAGATGAAGCCGAGGACGATCGCGCCGATCTCCAAGGAACGGCGCGGGAACGGGCCGGACCGGCAGAGCCTGCCGGTCGCCCAGGGGGAGGAGGATTGAGAGTTCACGGCTGTGCTCCGCTGTTCATGTGAACGCGGTTAACATGCGGGCGGCGGAAACGCCTTTCAAGGCCGCCCCGAGCCGCCATCGCGCTCACCCGGCCGCGCCGCACCATGAACGAGGGCGAGGACGCCGGCGCGCAGGAGCTCGTATTTGTCGGGGAAGCCCGAGCCTCGCGGCAGGTGCCCGGCGGCCGACAGGGTCGCGAGGCCGTGCGCTAAGGCCCAAACCTCCAGGGCGATGAACCGGGGCGCCACGCCCCCGAACCCGTCCGCGAAGGTTGCCTGCAGTGCCTCCACCAAGAGATCGAAGGGGCTCGGCCGGCCGGCCGAGCCTTCTCCGGAGGGCGCGTCGAGGTCGGCGGCCCCGGTCTGCAGCCCACGGGTTTCGAAGATCGCCGCGTAGTAGGCGGGCTCCTCCTCGGCGAAGGCGAGGTAAGTCTCGCCCATGCGGGTGAACCGCTCCAGCGGCGTGCCGCGCGAGGTCAGCGCCCGCGCCAGGCGGCCAGCGAGTTCCGCGAAGCCGCGTCCGGCAAGTTCCTCCAAGAGGGCCTCGCGGCCGCGGAAGTGGCGGTACAGGGCCGCCGGCGTCACGCCGACGAGGCGTGCGGCATCGACCAGTGTGAAGCCGCCGATCCCGCGCTCGGCGATGAACCGTCGCGCGGCCTCGATGAGGGCTTCCTTCAGGTTGCCGTGGTGATAGCTCCGCCGGTCGCTCGGTCCGTCCCGCCAGGGTCGCAAGATCTCACATCCTCTGCGCGCTCAGATGCACCTCGCAAAACGCCGGCCGCGGTGTCGAGTCGGAATTGTCCCGCGATCGGCAATTTCGTGAGGTGCCCGCAGGCATTACCGTCGAGACGGGTGTTTGTTGCGGCCGCGATTTCAGACCCCCGCGCTTGACAGCCCGCTTGCGTGCAACACGATTACATCTTCGTGTGTAATGAGGGCCGGTCGGCATGGCACGGCCGGATCGGCGCGAGTTGCGCCCAGGGGAAAGTGCATCCGGCATGGCCTTCGTGAGTCTCAGGGCGTGGCGCGCCCGCTCGGCGGAACGCGCCGCGATCGCGGTGCAGCTGAAGCAAGAGTTGATCGCAGCCCTTGGACTCGGCACGTCCGATGCGCTGGCGTTGAACGAGGTCGCCTGCCCCGATCCCGGCTGCCCCGACGTGGAAACCGTCGTGCTGGTGATGCGCGCAGGCGCGCCGACGCGAGCGTTGAGGATCCGCCGTCCGATGGACGCGGTGGACGCGACGGATATCGCGGCGCTGGTCGAGGATGATCGGCGGGGCGCGGCATCCCGATGATCTGACCTGCCGGACCCGCGTTCGGGTGCCCTGCGGTTTTCGGTCCGACCCTCTTTCCCACCGGGTTGTGTAACATTCGTTCGGGCAGCGCTCCGACAGAGGGATGATGCGCCCCGGGGGAAACGTACCATGACAACCCGTCGCCACATCCTCACGCTGGCCGGTCTCGCCCTGGCTGCGGGCGTCTCACCCACATGTGCGGGTCAGACGATGCCGTTCTCGGATGCAGCCTTCGAGGCCGCGCAGAAGAGCGGCAAGCCGATCCTGGTCGCGGTCAGCGCACCGTGGTGTCCGATCTGCAAGACGCAGAAGCCGATCCTCGCCAACCTGGCCGCCGAGCCCCGCTTCAAGGATCTTCAGATCTTCGACATCGACTTCGACAGCCAGAAGGACCTGCTGAAGCGCCTGAACGTGCGCATGCAGAGCACGCTCATCGCCTATAAGGGTGCGACTGAGGTCGGTCGTTCCGTGGGCGAGACACAGCCGGAATGGATTGAGGGCCTGCTGGAGAAGACGCTCTGATCGACAGCATGATCCTTTCGGATCCGTTCAGGCAGACCCCGGCATATGCCGTGACGGTTCAAGCTGAACGGGCCCGACGGAGATTGTACCGGTGACGAGCGCCAGCCCATCAAACGCCAAGATCCCCGATGCGATCGTGGCGGTGCCCGTCCGCAACGAGGAGGAGCGCATCGCAGCCTGCCTTCGGGCCATCGATGGACAGGAAGGGCTTGCTCCCGGAAGTCTCGGCCTGGTGCTGTTCCTGAACAATTGCACGGATCGGACGGAGACCATCGTCGCCGGGCTGGTGCCGAGCCTGTCGATACCGGTGCAGGTCCTGACCGAATTATTCTCCGGCGCGCATGCCGGCTGGGCGCGGCGCCGGGCCATGGATGCCGCCGCCGCGTGGCTGGGCGATGCGGGGAATGCGGGGAATGCGGGGATTATCCTGTCCACCGACGCCGACAGTCGCGTGCCGCCGAATTGGGTCGCCCGCAACCGGGCGGGGATCCTGGCGGGCGCCGACGCGGTCGCCGGACGGGTCGAGCTCGATGCCGCGGAAGCGGCGTTGCTGCCGCCGTCGCTGCCGGCCCGCGGACGGCTGGAGGACATCTACGATGCCCTGATCACCGAGGCCGAGGCGCGCATCGACCCCGACCCGCACGATCCGTGGCCGTGCCACAGGACTGCCATCGGGGCGACCCTCGCCGTGACGCGTGAGGCGTATCTTCAGGTCGGCGGCATGCCTGAGATCCCTCTCGGCGAGGACGGCGCCTTCATCGCGCGACTCATGGAACACGGCTTACGGGTGCGGCACGCCACAGACGTGTGCGTGACCATCTCGGCGCGCCTTGCCGGCCGCGCACCAGGGGGCGTTGCGGATACGATCCGCTCGCGCTGCGAGGAACCGGATGCCCTCTGCGATGCCCGCATGGAGACATTCCCGAGGGCCGTTCTGCGCTACCTGTGGCGGCGCCGGTTCCGAAGGCTTCACGAGCGGGACCAACTGAGCCGCGATCTCGCCTGGGCTCGCAATACCGGCATCGACCCCGCCGAGGCGAGGCGGATCGCGGGTCTTCCCCTGGGGCAGGCTATCGCCGAAGCCGAACGTGCGAGTCCCCGCCTCGCCTATCATCCGATCGGCCCGCGTCAGCTTCCCGGCCAGATCCGGATCGCACGGATCGGCGTAGCGGCGATCCGCCTCGGCCTGGGACTTTCCAAGTTCGTCCGGACAATCGCGGGTGCGGCAACGCCCAGCGCGCGGCCCCTACCCGATCCGCGCGGCAGCCGGATCTGACCCGGGCCAGCGGCGATCGCGACGCGGCGGTGAGCCGTTCAGTGCTCCGTCGCGGCGGCGCGCGCATCGGCGAAGCGCAGCACGACGGCACGGCCCTCCGGCGGCGGCGCCGGCAGGCTCGCGCGGAAGCGGGCCGTTTCGGACGAGGCCAGCACCGCCCGCGGCGCCGGAACCGAGAAACTCCGCAGCGCACGCCCCGCGGCGTCGCGGATCTCGACCTTCAGCGGCGCAACCGGAACGTCGGACCGGGCGACCCCCACGAGGTCACCCTCGACGACGAGCTCCGCGGGGCGCCCCTCCTCGGCGGGGTTGCTGAACGCCACCACGTCGCGGATCTCGATGCCGCGCACGTTTACCGGAAGCCCGATCCGCGCGAACAGGGATGCGGTCTGGGGAACCGCGCGGACCACGTTCGTGCGGGCGAGACAGACCAACGGAATTGCCGCTAGGAGCGCCAGCCCGAAGGCCAGCGATGGCGAGAGGCCGGGGGGGACCGCGCGCCGGGCCCGTCCTGGGCCGGACGCGCGCCTGATTCGCCGGGAAACGGTCGGGGTCGCGGCATCGGCGGCTGCCCGGACCGAGGCGGACGCCTCCTGCCATGCCGCGTCCACGAGCGGATCGGCCACCGCTTCGGTCTTGGCTTCAAGCTCTGCCTCGTGCCCGGCGAGCACGTCGGCCGGTGTGATGAACCAGGTCTCGCGACAGGCCGCACACCGCACGGAGCGACCGTCCATGCCGACCTTGTCGGAATCGATCCGGTATTCGCTCGCGCAGCTCGGGCAGACGATCAGCATACGCACCATACTCGCCACGACCGGCCGCGCCGCGGCCGGAAAGTGAATTCGCTTGAGAAAGTGTGACTGAACAGGGTTAAGCGCGTGTGAAACCCCCGAGGCCTTGAAAACGCCCGCCCGTCCGGCGATTCCCGGGCGATGGATAGACGAGACCCGGCACGGCATTGAACCTACAGGCGAGCATGAAGAGCCTCCTGCCCGGTGCGGAGCGGCCGGTGGTGCAGTTTGAGAACGTCGGCATGCGCTACGGCCTCGGGCCGGAGGTGCTGTCCGACGTGAGCTTTCGCATCGCGCCGCGCTCCTTCCAGTTCCTCACCGGGCCCTCGGGCGCCGGCAAGACGACGCTGCTGCGCCTGATCCTGCTCTCGGTGCGGCCGACCCGCGGACTGGTCTCGATCTTCGGCGAGGAGGTGAGCGGCATCTCACCCAAGGCGCTCACCGGTCTGCGGCGACGCATGGGCGTGGTGTTCCAGGATTTCCGCCTGCTCGACCATCTCACCACCTACGAGAACGTGGCTCTGCCGCTGCGCGTGCAAGGCCGGGCCGAGGCGAGCTACCGGGCCGAGGTGGTGGAGTTGCTGCGCTGGGTCGGTCTCGGCGAGCGGATGCATGCGCTGCCGCCGCTCCTGTCGGGCGGAGAGAAGCAGCGCGCCGCCATCGCCCGGGCGCTGATCGCCCGGCCGGACCTGCTGCTTGCCGACGAGCCCACCGGCAACGTCGATCCCGGGCTCGGCCGGCGGCTGCTGCGGCTGTTCCTGGAGCTGAACAAGCTCGGAACCTCGGTCATCATCGCCACCCACGATTTCGGCATCATGGACGCCGTCGATGCCCGCCGGATGGTGCTGGGCGAAGGCCGGCTGCGGATCGAGGAATGAGCACACAGGCCATCCCGCGCGCCAAGCCGGAGCAGTCGGCCGGCGCCTCGGACCCGACAGCGCCGGCAAACCTGCGCCGCAACGCACCGCTGGTCCCCACCGACACGGCGGCCGGGCGCTCGCTGGCGGCCGTCATCGCGATCCTGACGTTTCTGGCGGGACTCTGCGCTGGCGCGGCCGAGATGGTCGCGGCCAACGCGGCCCAGTGGCAGGGCGACGTGGCGCAGGAAGTCACGATCCAGATCCGGCCGGGGCCCGGGCGCGACGTCGAGGCCGACGTCGCCCGCGCCGACGGCATCGCCAAGGCGGAGCCCGGGATCGCCGAGACGCGAGTCTTCTCCAAGGCCGAGGCCGAACGCCTGCTCGAGCCGTGGCTCGGCAGCGGCCTCGACCTCTCGGACCTGCCGGTGCCGCGCCTGATCGCCCTCAGACTGTCCAACAACTCCGGCACAGACCTGAAGCGCCTGCGGGTCCGGCTCCTCGAAGCGCTGCCAGGCGTCGCGAGTCTCGACGACCACGCTCTCTGGCTTCAGCGACTGTCCACCGCCGCCAATGCGTTCGTGGGGGTCGGTATCGGGCTGGTGCTGCTGGTTCTGATTGCCACCGGGCTCGCGGTGACCTTCGCCACCCGGGGGGCCATGGCGAGCAACCGCGAGGTGGTCGAAGTGCTTCATTTCGTGGGCGCCGACGACGATTACATCGCCCGCGCGTTCCAGCGGCGGTTCTTCGGTCTGGGCCTCCGCGGGGGCGCGATCGGGGCTGCGCTGGCGATCCTCGCCTTCGTGATTGCCGGGCTGCTCGCACGGGCGGCGCGGTCGGGGCCGGCGGGTCAGGAAGTCGAGGCGCTGTTCGGCGCCTTCCATGTCGGGCTGCGCGGCTATGCCAGCGTCATCCTGATCGGCGTGATCGCATCGCTCGTCACAGGTGTCGTCTCGCGCGTCACCGTGCGGCGCTTCCTGGCGTAAAAGACGTGTGATTTGTGAAGTTGAGGAAATAGTGACTCTTGGCAGGTCGTTTACGATCTGGAAACTTTATCCTTGCGGTGTGGAAGCGGCCGATCGCGCTGCCTCTGGGCCGCCGCATTCGGCGCCGATCCTCCGGAGGATGAGCACGCGTATGCTGCGCGCATCGGATCCGTACCCGCCCGACGTTCTCGGCTGGGCTTGGCACGAGTGGGCTCTCCCCCGCCGTACCGAAGCGATGCCGAACCCGAGCAGCCGGGGCCGGATCGCGCTCTGGACCTGCGGCCTCGGCGCTTGTCTCAGCACCCTTGCCCTGTTTGCCGGGTTCCTCGTCTTCGTCAGCACCCTGGCCCGTCATGAGCGGGCTCCCACCGATCGAGCGGACGGGATCGTCGCCCTCACGGGCGGCGCGCAGCGGATCGGCGACGCGATTGACCTCCTGGCCGGTGGCTACGGTCGGCGCCTGCTCATCACCGG
This sequence comes from Methylobacterium sp. CM6257, assembly GCF_054611515.1. Taxonomy (NCBI): domain Bacteria; kingdom Pseudomonadati; phylum Pseudomonadota; class Alphaproteobacteria; order Hyphomicrobiales; family Methylobacteriaceae; genus Methylobacterium; species Methylobacterium sp. CM6257. Next base: position 1,040,971 of record NZ_CM137735.1, on the reverse strand, counting down.
CGTCAACGAGCGCACCAGCCGCGACGAGATCGCCCGACTGAACCCGACCCAGCGCGCGCTGATCGCCTGCTGCGTCGACCTCGATTATCGGGCGCGCAACACGATCGGCAACGCCATCGAGACCCGTCGCTGGATGCGGGCGCATCGGTTCAGCACCGTCGCGGTGGTCACCTCGAACTACCACATGCCGCGGACCCTGATCGAGCTGGACCACGCTCTCCAAGACAGCGACCGCGTCCTACCACACCCGGTGGTCACCGAATCCTTCGACGCTGGCCGGTGGTGGCAGAATCCACCCGCCGCGAAGCTCCTGGCCTCCGAGTACGTAAAGTTCCTGGCGAGTTGGGTGCGCACCCGCTTCGAGGCAGATCCGGAGCGCTCCCGGGCGGCGATCCTGATCAGCCGCGGCAAGCCGGTGAAGATGGTGGCAGAGCCGCTGATGCTGCGCGGGGTCGACTGAGGAGTCCTACAGTCCCCGGCAGCGCGCCTTGATGGCCGCCGAGAATTCGCGGTCGGAATCCTGGACCTGGGCGAGGCGCTCGCTGCGCTCGGAACCCGAGAGGCAGCGTCCGTAGACGCTCGCGACCCGGCGCATGGTCTCCACATGGCGGCGCCAGACCCGGCAATTCTTGGCGTCGTCGCCGTCCGCCTGCTCCAGCTGGTCGAGGGCCTGCCGCTGCATGGACTGCGCCACCAGCACATCGCGGGCACAGGTGGTCTCGCCTTGCGCCCGGGCAGCCCCGGCCACGCCAACGGCGAGTGCGAGAGAGGCGGCAAGTCGAACCATCGGCATCAGGCGGCCTGCGGCGCCGTCGAGCGAGTCAGGAGGGCATAGAGCGCGCCCGCATCCCGGGCCGCGCGAATATGGGCCAGCATGCCGGGCTCCCGCAGAATGCGGGCGACCTGTGCGAGGGCCTTCAGGTGGTCGGCCCCAGCCCCTTCGGGCGCGAGAAGCAGGAAGGCGATATCCACGGGCTGACCGTCGAGCGCCTCGAAATCCACCGGCCGGTCGAACCGGGCGAACAGCCCGAACAGCCTGTCGAGGCCTGGCAGTTTCCCGTGCGGGATCGCCACGCCCTCACCGATACCCGTCGACCCGAGCCGCTCCCGCTGGAGCAGCGTGTCGAAGACGGGCCGCTCACCGAGCGCCGGCAGGCGCCGCGCCGCATGTGCGGCGAGGTCCTGAAGCACCTGCTTCTTGGCTCTCGCGCGCAGGGACGGCACGACCGACTCGGGGTCGAGAAATTCCAGAACTGGCATCGAACGACCGTTGCCCCGTCGCCCGTCCACGAGGAAGCGGGCCTCGCCGCAGGGGCGTCGATGACCGGTCTGGTCACGCCCCTGCCTGTCAATCGGCCGGGAAACAAGCCGGTTCCGGCTCCGTTCCTCCCGACCCGCAGCGTCACTCGACGGCGTTCGGCGGGTCCACCCAGCCGATTGCGCCGTCGCTGCGCCGATATACGACGTTGACGCGGCCGGTGCCAGCATGGACGAAGACGACGACTGGGGATCCTGTCATGTCGAGAGCGGTGACGGCCTCGCCGATGGTCCGGCGCTGGAGGGTCTTGGTGCTCTCGGCGACGATCGGTGGATGGGCGTCGCCGGCGACCGCATCGTCGTCGTCCTCGTCCGGGGGAGCGAAGACCGCGTAGGCGGCCTCGATCGCCGCGTCGTCGCCGGGACCCGTCGCGTGCTGCTTCAGCCGGTGCTTGTAGCGGCGCAGACGCGTCTCCAGCCGCTCCGCGGTCTGCTCGAAGCTCGACCGCGCATCGTGCGAGAAGCCGTTCGCCTCGATGGTGAGGCCCGACACGAGATGCAGCACGCAATCCGTTCGGAAAGCTGTTCCGTCCCGCCGAAGCGTGACATGGCCGGAGCAGGAACCGTTCATGTGCGAGTCGAGGTATTTGGCCTGGATCGCCGACATCCGCTCCTCGACGCGGCTGCGCAGACTCTCTCCGAGATCTACGCCGTGGCCCGTCACTCGCAACGATCCCATGCTGCCTCCCCCGCTTCGATGCAGTCGGTCGAATTAGAGAGCCGGCTCGCGTTAAGTCAACAAAGACACTGAAGGTTCGGCCCGCCGCTTAACCCCGGGTTCAGCCGGGCTGTCCGTATACAGGCGCCCCCCGACATGTGAGACGAACCCCTGCATGACGACCGACGCCGCATTCCCCGCTGCCCCGACCCGCCGTGCCGTCCTGGCCGGGGCGCTGGGTGCTGCCGCGGGATGGCTACCGGCAGCCCCGCAAGCGGCCGAGCCGGGCAAGGTGCCGGCTCTCCCGGCTCCAGGCGACGCATTCGGGGCGGACACGCTCGCCGATCTTGCCCGGGCCCGGGCCGCCGCCCCCTATGTCGCTCCGAAGACCAGCGATGTGCCGGCGGCCCTGAAAAATTTGCCCCGGGAGGCGTACGAGGTGATCCGTCCTGCCGAGGGCCGGGCGATCTGGGCCGGGCGGGACATCGGCTACGAGTTGGAGCCGCTGCTGCGCGGCTCGATCTTCGATACGCCGGTGTCGCTGTACCTGGTGGAGAACGGGCTTGTGCAACCGGTCTCCTACGACAAAACAGCCTTCGTGGCCGCGGGGGTCGAGCTTCCGGACTTCGAGGCCGACGCAGCCTTCTCGGGCTTCCGTCTGCGCGCCCGCTTCGCCGACGGGACTGAGCCGACGAACTTCGCGCTGTTTCAGGGCGCCTCGTTCTTCCGCCTCGTGGCGCAGGGGCAGGATTTCGGCATCAACGCACGGGCGCTCGCCCTCCGGCCGGCCGATTCCCGCGGCGAGGAATTTCCGCTGTTCCGGGCCCTGTTCGTCGAGACACCCGCGCCGGGGCAGCCGATCGTGGTTCATGCCCTGGTCGAGTCCGAGTCGGCTACGGCAGCCTTCCGCCTGACCCTGATGCCTGGCCAAGAGGCCTCCACGGCCGGGATCGACGGCACTGTTTTCGCCCGGGCCGAGCTCGACCACATCGGAATGGGCGGCATGCAGGGCAGCTACCTGTTCGGACCGCTGGACCGGCAGCGCGTGGACGACCTGCGTTCCGCCGCCTTCTCGGTGGAGGGCCTTGCGATCCGCAACGGCTACGGCGAGCCGATCTGGCGCCCCGTGCACAATCCCGAGGCGCTGCAGGTCTCGGCCTTCGTAGACCGGGGCCCGAAGGGCTTCGGCCTGATGCAGCGCGCGCGCACCTACGACGATTTCGAGGACGACAAGCGGCACTGGGAGCAGCGCCCGTCGCTGTGGCTGGAGCCGCAGGACGATTGGAGCGAGGGTGCGGTGACGCTGCTCGAGATCCCGAGCGATTCCGAGCTGAACGAGAACGTGTTCGCCTATTGGCGCCCGAAGGCGAAGCTCGCCAAGGGCAAGGAGATGCGCTTCCTCTGTCGCCAGCACTGGTCGAAAGGCTGGCCCGATCCGCTGCCGCCTGAGATCGCGCGCGTGCGCGACAGCCGCTGCGGCCATGGCAGCACTGGCAATCGCCGCCTCTTCGCCGTCGATTTCCAGGGCGAGGCGCTGTTTCAGCCCGGAGAGATCGACGTCGACCTCAGTGCTTCGGCAGGAACCATTACCCGGCAGGATCGCTTCCGGTATCCCGAGCGCAAGACCCTGCGGATCCTGTTCGAACTTGATCCGGGCAGCGAGCGCGCGAGCGAGCTCCGCTTGGCACTCCGAAGGGGTCAAGCCCGGGCCAGTGAAACCTGGCTGTTCCGCTGGACGCCGTAATCCCGCCTGCCCTCCAACCCCGAGGATCAGCCTGCGCCGTGCGCCTGGACGAGACGATCACCCGACCCGAGACCTCCCCTGCCACGCCGCAGGTGGATCCCCGCCCGGCCCCGCCCGTCGCCGACTGCGGCATGCCGCCCGAAGCTCCGCTTGCGATGCCGGTTCAGGATCTGGCGCGCTGGGAGCGGGGATCCGCCCATTGGCCCTCGCATCCTGTACGGGGTCCTTGGCTCGCGCGTCTCCTCGTCTTCGGCGGCGCGCTGGCGCTGACCGCCTATGGCGGTTGGCAGATGGTGAAGACTGTGTCGGTCTCGGGCAGCCCGACCGCCCTTCAGACCGTCCTTGTCGTCCTGTTCTGCCTGACCTTCTCGTGGATCGCGCTGGCCTTCACCAGCGCGGTGCTCGGCTTCGCCGTTCTGCTGCGTCGCTCGCCACCGACAGCGATTCCGGCGACCCTTTCGACCCGCACTGCCGTGCTGATGCCGGTCTACAACGAGGCGACCGCCCGCACCTTCGCGGGCGTCGAGGCCATGCGCGAGGCCGTGGAGGCCACCGGCCTCGGCGGGCATTTCGACTGGTTCGTGCTCTCGGATTCGACGCAAGCTGACGCCTGGATCGCCGAGGAGCGCGCCTTCCTCGACCTGCGCGGCCGTCTCGGCCCGGGGGCCCGCCTCTATTATCGCCATCGGCCGAAGAACCATCACCGCAAGGCCGGCAACATCGGCGATTTCGTCACCCGCTGGGGTGGGCATTACGACCATATGCTCGTTCTCGATGCCGACAGCCTGATGAGCGGGCCCGCGGTGGTGGCGCTTGCCGCCGCCATGGAAGCCGATCCCGATGCCGGCATCATCCAGACGCTGCCGCTGATCATCAACCGGAACACGCTGTTTGCCCGGCTCCAGCAATTCGCCGCCCGGATCTACGGGCCAGTGATCGCCGCTGGCCTCGCCGCATGGTCGGGCCGGGACGGTAACTACTGGGGTCACAACGCCATCATTCGGACCCGCGCCTTCGCGCAATCCTGCGGCCTGCCGGACCTGCCGGGAAAGCCGCCCTTCGGGGGGCACATCCTGTCCCACGATTTCGTCGAAGCGGCGCTGATCCGCCGGGCCGGCTGGGCAGTCTACATGCTCCATCGCCTGCCGGGCTCCTACGAAGAGAGCCCTCCCTCGCTCATCGATGTCGCGGTCCGCGACCGGCGCTGGGCACAGGGCAACCTGCAGCACGCGCGGATCATCGGCGCGGCCGGGCTGCATCCGGCCACGCGCCAGCACTTCGCCACCGGGATCGCGGGTTACCTCGCCTCTCCGCTCTGGCTCCTCCAGCTGGTGGTCGGCATCCTGCTGGTGCTGCAGACCGCCACGGAGCGGCCGGACTATTTCGGCGGCGCCGGCTTCTCGCCAGTCTTCCCGCGCTTCGACCCGGTCCGCGCCCTCCAACTCTTCGGGCTGACCATGGCCGTCCTCCTAGCCCCCAAGTTCCTGGGCCTGATCCTGGCCCTTCTTGACGGGCCGGTCCGACGCGCCTGTGGGGGTGCCGGGCGGCTCGTCCTGTCGAGTCTGGTGGAGATCCTGCTGTCGGCCCTCGTGGCGCCGGTGGCGATGGTGATCCAGTCTGGGTCGGTCATGGGCATCCTGCTCGGACGCGACACGGGCTGGAACCCGCAGCGGCGGGACGACGGCTCGATCCCGCTCCGCGACATCGTCCGCCGGCATCGGTGGCACACGGCGCTCGGGCTCGTCGCGGGGATCGCGGCCTTCGCGATCGCGACCTCGCTGTTCCTCTGGATGAGCCCCACCATCCTGGGCTTGGTTCTGGCGATCCCGATCTCCTGGGCGAGCGGCCAGCTCGGTCTCGGTCTGGCGCTCAAGCGCCGTGGCCTGCTCGCCACACCGGAGGAGGCCGCGCCCCCCGAGATCGCGGTCCGCGCGGGCGCTCTGGCCGCCCGCAACGCCGACCGGGGCTTGGATGAGACCGATGCGCTGACGGCAATCCACGCTGATCCCGAACTCGCGCAGGCCCATGCCCGGATGCTGCCCACCGGGCGACCGAGACCGCGCGGCGTCATCGATCCGGACCAGACGCTCGCCACCGCCAAGATCTGCGAGGCCGAGACCGTCGCCGAGGCCCAGGCCTGGCTCTCGTCGCGCGAGCGGATGGCGCTGCTGCACGACCGGGCGCTCGTCGACCGGCTGGTCCGCCTCGATTGATCGCGGGTCTCCGGTGGATCGCGGATCCAGAGACGCAGGAACCGTGCGGCCAGCTTCCGTCGATGCTTGTGGTGGGAGAGAACGGGACCCGGCCCGCATTGAGGCGGTCATCCGGCGCCGCTGCGCGATGCAAAGGGATCCGTCAGAAGCGATTAACCATTCGGAACCTAGATTCGGCCAACCTCGATCGGAGTTGGCCATGACCTTGTTGCTCGCGTTGCTGCTCCCGCCCCTCGCGGTCGCCATCGTACTGGCCCGCGGCGAGCCGATCCGAACCATCAGCTGCCTCGGGGCAATGGGCGTCGGCTGCGTGATCGCCTGCTGGAGCTTGATGGGCCTGCTTCGCCAGCGGGCCTGAAAGGCGCTGCACCGCTGTCTGTGCCGGGCTTGGTTCGCTACAGGAATCCAACTTGGCGCGGACCGCCCGCGAGGCTGCGCCCTGCCCGCGCCACCAATTGCGAGAAGGCCAGCGCAGCCGCCGTCGCCTGTGCCCGCGACGGAAAGCTGCGGCGCGATTCGAGGATTGCTTCCGCACTCTCGTTGACAAGAATCCACGACCAGAGTGATCGGCTGCTCTCGCGTATCTCGAACTGCACGGGGCGCCTGCCTTTCCGGGCCATGCAGCATGCAGTCGTGCATGGACCCGTGACATCCCGATGACATCGTCGGATGCTCGTCAAGACGACGCCCCGACGATGAAATCCGAGCGGATATCTTCGATCCGCCGGTCACCGCCCAGGACAATTTCGGCTGATCTTGTTCCCACCGCCTTCGATGCCCGAGGAGGGGGGATTTGGCCCCCTCCAGCGAAGCTCAAAGCGGCATCGGCGAAGGCCTCTTTTCCCCAAGATCCAGATGCGGCGCCCCGGCGCGCGACCTGCCCCATGGGCCAACGGCGACGCCTTGTTTCCGGCGGCTTGACGGCTCAGGCAGGCTCTTACCCGCCCGCCGCTACGCCTCACCTGCCGGAGAGTCCATGAAAGCCGTGAACGCGCTCATCGCCGAAGAGCTCGGTGTCCAGGAGGCGCAAGTCGCCGCCGCGGTGTCGCTCCTCGATGGTGGGGCCACCGTTCCGTTCATCGCACGCTACCGGAAGGAGAACACCGGCGCGCTCGACGACACGCAGCTGCGCAGGCTCGAGGAGCGGCTGTCATACCTGCGCGACCTCAACGACCGGCGCGCCGCCATCGTCGAGAGCATCGAAGCCCAGGGGAAGATGACGCCGGCGCTGGCAGCGGCCCTCGGTGCCGCCGACACTAAGGCACGCCTCGAAGACCTCTATCTGCCCTTTCGACCCAAGCGGCGATCGAAAGCCCAGACCGCCCGGGAAGCCGGGCTCGAACCGCTGGCTCGGACTCTGTTGACGCGACCCGAACTCAGCCCTTCGAGCGCCGCCGCGGCATTCGTTTCGACCGAGCGGGGCGTGGCGGATGCGGAGGCGGCCCTGGAGGGAGCACGGGCGATCCTGATCGAACATTTTGCCGAGGATGCCGATCTCGTCGGCCGCCTGCGCGCGGATTACTGGCGCGGCGGCCAGCTCGTCTCGCAGGTGCGCAAGGGTAAGGCGAGCGAGGGCGCGAAGTTCGCGGATTATTTCGCCTGGAGCGAGCGGCTCGAACGGATGCCCTCGCACCGGATCCTGGCGATCTTCCGCGGCGAGCGCGAGGAGGTGCTCGACGTCGCCTTCGCGGCCGAAGGGGAAGAATCACAGCCCGGCGCCCCAGGCCCCTTCGAGATCGCGATCTGCCGCCGGTTCGGCATCGCCGCGAAAGGCCGTCCGGGCGATGCGTGGCTCCTCGATACCGTGCGCACCGCCTGGCGCACGAAGATCCGGACCGGGATCAAGCAGGATCTACGCACGCGGCTGTTCGAGCGCGCGGAGGACGAGGCCGTGAAGGTCTTCGCCGGAAACCTGAAGGATCTGCTGCTGGCCGCTCCCGCGGGCGGGCGTGCCACGATGGGGCTCGATCCGGGATACCGGAACGGCGTGAAGGTCGCGGTGGCGGATCGCACCGGGCGGATCGTTGCGGTGGAGACGACCTATCCGCATGAGCCGCAGCGCCGGTGGCGAGAGGCCGTCACGACGCTCGGGCGGCTCTGCCGCCTGCATGGCGTCGAACTGATCGCGATCGGCAACGGCACGGCCTCCCGCGAGACCGAGCGACTCGCCGCCGAGATCGTCGCCGCGAACCCTGATCTGAAACTCGCGAAGGTCACCGTCTCGGAGGCCGGGGCCTCCGTCTACTCGGCCTCGGAGATCGCCGCACGCGAGCTGCCCGACCTCGATGTCTCTCATCGCGGTGCCGCGTCGATCGCGCGTCGCCTCCAGGATCCCCTCGCCGAACTGGTGAAGATCGACCCGAAGTCGATCGGCGTCGGCCAGTACCAGCACGACGTGAGTGAAGCGAAGCTGTCGCGGTCGCTCTCGGCGGTGGTGGAAGACGCCGTGAACGCGGTCGGAGTGGACGTGAACACCGCCTCCCCTGCCCTGCTGGCGCAGGTCTCCGGCCTCGGCGGATCTCTGGCGACCCGGATCGTCACGCATCGGGATGCGAACGGCCCGTTCCGCACGCGTTCGGCGCTCAAGGCCGTGCCTGGGCTCGGCCCGAAGACTTTCGAGCTGGCGGCGGGCTTCCTGCGGATCCAGGGGGGCGACGATCCGCTGGACGCATCCGGCGTCCACCCGGAAGCCTATCCGGTGGTGCGCCGCATCCTGCAGGCGACGAAGAGCGATATCCGGGTGCTGCTCGGCAACACGGCGGCGTTGGGGCGATTGACGCCGGAGACCTTCGTCGATGCGCGCTTCGGTGTGCCAACCGTGCGCGACATCATCGCCGAGCTGGAGAAGCCCGGGCGTGACCCGCGCCCCGCGTTCAGGACGGCGAGCTTCCAGGAGGGTGTGGAGACGATCGGTGACCTGCGGCCCGGCATGCAGCTGGAAGGCGTCGTCACCAACGTGGCCGCCTTCGGCGCCTTCGTGGATATCGGGGTGCATCAGGACGGGCTGGTCCACATCTCGGCCATGGCGCGTCGGCGCATCGCGTCGCCGGCCGAGGTGGTGCGGATCGGCGAGGTGGTGCGGGTGCTGGTGCTCAGCGTCGATGTCCCGCGCAAACGGATCGCGCTGTCGATGCGGCTCGACGACCCGATCGAGCCGGCTGCGCCGGAGCGGCGCCCGCGGGATATTCCGCCCGAAGCCCGCCGAAGCCGGTCCGGTTCACCCTCGGACGCGGCGCCGACCGGCCCCCTCGCCGAAGCGCTCCGGCGCGCGACCGCGTCGCCGACGCGTCGCAGCTGAGCGGCGCCGGGCCGGAAGCCTGAAGGCCAAAAAGAAGACGGCCGGGGCGATGCCCCGGCCGTCTCCATTTCCGAAGATGCTGACCCTTAGCGGAGCAGCTGCAGGATGCCCTGCTGGGCCTGGTTGGCCAGCGACAGGGCCGAGATGCCCAGCGACTGCCGGGTCGACAGGGCCTGCGAGTTGGCCGCCTCCTGGTTGAGATCGGCCGCCGTAAGGTTGGACGAACCGGTGTCCAGGATGTTGATCAGGTTCTTGCTGAAATCCTGACGGTTCTGCACCACCGAGAGGTTCGAACCGAAGGTCGACGCATCGGTGCGCAGCTGGCTCGACGCGGTCGTCAGCTTGCCCAACGTCGAGTTGATGTCGGCGTTGAGCAGGAAGTTGCCCTGACCAGTCTTCGAGCTGCTCGTTGACTTGTCGGTGATCGCCGACAGACCGAGACCGTTTGAGGTCTCGTCCGTCGCAGTGACGGTGAGGTTCGAGTTGCCCTTCGGGTTGAAGTTGATCGTCAGGTTGTTGTTCGTGCCCTTGCCGGCGATCAGGTTCGTGCCGTTGAAGCTCGAGTCCTGAGCGAGCTGATCGATCTGGGTCAGCAGGCTGTTGTACTGCGTTGCCAGCGTGGCGCGGGCCGACACGCCCGAGACGGTCAGGTCCGAACTCTGGCTGGCCATGGTGGACAGGGTGCTCGACCCGTAGGTAGGACCAGAACCGTCCGTACCGGCGGCGAAGCCGAGCGCCGTTTGGTCAGCCCCAGTCGCAAACTCGACGTCGGCCTGGGCGTTCATGACAATCTTCTTGCCGTCGGTGCTCTTCGTGAAGCTACCGGCGCCGACTGCTTTATTGAGATTTTTGACAACGTCGTCGATTGTATCGGTTGCAGTGAGCGCGACACTGGTCGCCTCTCCATTCACGGAGAGGTTCACCGTGGTCGCGGATGCCGTGAAATCGGTCGAAGCGGTGCCGGTGGTGGTGATCTGGGTAGACAGCGCTTGGTTGGCGACGGACTTGGCCTGATCGACGAGCTTCTGGATCGAGGTGATGCCCTGGTTGGCCGCCTGGATCGCCTGGACGCCGTTGGAGATGCCGTCGAGCAGGTTCCCGAGATCGCCGGACCGCTGGCTGAGCGACTGGGAGGTGAAGAAGCTCACCGGGTTGTCGAGGGCCGAGGAGACCTTCAGGCCAGTGGCGAGGCGGTTCTGCGTGGTCGCAGTCAGCTGCGCCGTATCCTGCAGCGAGAGCAGGTTCTGGCGAGTGGCGGCGGTAAGGGTAACGCTGGAGGTCATCGGGTCGATCCTTTTGATCGCGAAGCCGTCTTATTGGCGGCCCTCGCGATGTACCCCTCAACGACTTGCCGGGTTCTTAATTCGATTGCCCAGAAATTGTTTCCGTCAAGGATCGTTAACAGGCGGTATTCAGGAAGCAGGCCCGACCGATCCGGGCGTGATCCGCTAGTCGACCGAGAGGGTTCGGTTCTTCGACCGCAAGAGGCATCGCCGAAGGCTGCATGCCTGGCATCAACGTTCGGTGCGCCGGTCGTCCTGAATATTCAGACTGCGCCGCCTACCGCGCTCGCGGCGGGCGCAGCGCCATCGAATCACGCCGACGCGCTTACAGGCCGATCCAAAAACCGCTCCATGGCCGCCGTGCGGCGAACCTCAGCCCTGGCCCTCAAGGATCCAACCTCGCCACATCGCCCGAAACGCATCGCCGACATCCGCGGCTAGGCTGGCGTGATCCATGAGCGAGCTGGCGTGCAGCCGTTCCCTCAGCCCCTCCCGGATTGCCCGCAGGCGGTCGCGATCACAGGCGAGATCCCGCGCGATTGTCACGTAGGCGTCCTGGCTGTCGGCGATCAGCTCCGGAAGGCCGACGGCAGTGAGCACCGAAACGCCCGTGCGCGCCGCCGCGTGGCCGCCCTGCAGGGTCACGAACGGGACTCCCATCGACAAGGTGTCGTAGCTCGTCGTGCCGCCGTTATACGGGTACGGGTCCAGGGCTATGTCTACGCGGTGGTAGAGCTCATGGTAGCCGGAATTGACGCGCGGCTGGAAGATCACCCGGTCGAGCGGCATGCCGCGGCCAGCCAGGCGTTGCTCGACGGCCGCGCGAACCTCCGGGTTGGTGATATCGCCGACCACCATGAACAGCCGCGCATTTGGGACGGCGGTCAAGATTCGTGCCCAGGTCTCAAGCACGGCATCGGAGACCTTGGTCAGGCGGTTGAAGCACCCGAAGGTTACGTAACCTGCGTCCTCGAAGGGCGCCCGTACCCGGACCGGGGGCAGGTCATCGATGCTCATGTACGTCGCCGAGACCCTCGGAAGACGCCAGAGCCGCTCCGCATGCAGGGGCTCGGCGCGCCCCGGCGGATCGGTGATCGGATCTGTGAGACGGTAGTCGATGGCGGTGAGACCGGTGGTGCCGGGATGCCCGATCCAGGTCACCTGGACTGGGGCAGGCTTACGGGCCAACATCAGCAGGCGGTTGCCGGCGCTGTGTCCCGACAGGTCGACAAGGATGTCAACGGCGTCGCGCTCGATCAGGTCCGCCGCTTCGTCGTCGTCATAGGATGCGATGTTGTGCCAGCCGTCGAACAAGGGGCGCAGCCGCTCGGACACGCTGTCCTCGCTCGCATGCGTCATGTAGGCGAGCACCGTGAAGCGCTCCCGATCGACGGCCCGTAAGTACGGTTCGAAGAATCGGACTAAAGCGTGGTTGCAGAAATCCCCCGATACGAAGCCCACGCGCAGGGGGCGATCGGGATCCCGATCATTGGCGAACGGCCGATTGCGCAGGAGTGGATCCGCGAACCGGCGGCCGTAGGCGAGTGCGTCGGCAGCATATTCCTCGGGTGGGACGTCGGCGGCGTAGAGTTTGGCGAACAGGCGGTTCGAGGCGACGAACAACTTCGACGGGTCAAGCGCGAGGGCTTGGTCATAAGCGGCCACCGCCTCGCCCAGACGCCCGAGGGCCAGCAGGGCACTGCCGCGGTTGCTATGAGCGCCGGCATTGGCCGGCTCGAGCGCGATCGCCCGCTCGGCGTGCCGCAGCGCGTCGCCGTATCTGAACCGGCGCTGGTAGACTCCGGCGATATTGGCGTGCGCCATCGGGAGGTCCGGATCGATCTCGAGCGCCTTTTCCAGGGCCGAGATGGCGCCGTCATGATCCCCACGGTTGGTGAGCACGGTGCTCAGGCCGCTGAAGAACAGCGGGTTCTTCGGCTCGCGGTAGATCGCGATGCTGATCAGGTCGAAGGCGAGTTCGGGCCGGTTCGTCCGGGAGGCGATCGCACCGGCCAGGTAGGTGGCGTGAGCATGCTGATCGTCAAGCAGGATGATCAGGTCGAGGAGCGCCTCCGCGTCCTTGAACCTGCCCATGTCGTAGCGGCCCTGTGCCGCCGTGAAGGTGCGGTCGATGAAGGCCTGCGTAAGGGCCCGCGCTTCGGGGCCGAAGCTCTGCGCCTTGAAGCGCTCGAGGATCGCGCGCGCGTCAGTCAGCCGCTCGGCGGCCAGCAGGGCGGAGGCCAGCGCGATCCAGTGTGCCGGCTTCTCGGGCGCGCCCCTGAGAGCCGTGACGAAGTGCGTGACGGCTTTCGCGGGCGCGGTGGCAGCCAGGAGTTGGCCCAGTTCGTAATGCGCCTCAGGGTGGTTCGGTTCTGCGCTGAGAACGCGGCTCAGGCTGTCGCAGGCGCGATCGTGGCGCCCGGCCGCCCGGTGGTCGCGCGCCTTCGCGAGAAAGCGGCCGGCCGCGCCGTCTTGTCCGGACCGACCTGCCCTCACACCGTACTGATCGAGCATGCCTGAGCCCTCCCGCCGCCGGGAGGGTCGCAAAGTGAGGGTTAAGGGCGGGTAAATTCAGCTCTTCCAGGGCGTTAACGCACTGATCTCCTGATAGGGCGAGCGAGCCACGGCGCGGCTCCCGGCGTCGCGTCGATGCATTCATCGCCCAGCCCACACGTCGTCATCGACGCGATGGAGCGCGCCGCCGAGGCACCGCCGTACCTACGGGGCCTTGATGCGTCGACCGCCGCCAGCAGACGCGCTCTCGCCTACCTCTTCCGGAAAAAGCGGCGTCCTGGCTGCTTAAGGCAGTCTCGGGTGAACCGACTCGCGCAGACGTGACGTCTGCTACGCCGGAGTCCCTTGGCGAGCAGCGCAACCGCTTCGGCTACCGGCTTTGCAAGCCTGCCTCATTTCGCGCCCAGCTATTGCACCCAGTCCGGCTGCAGGCCGGCGGAGGAGCGGCATCCGCCCGACGCGGCCAGTCCGGAGCATCGCTAACGGACGGGGACAATTAGCGGCCATCCGGGCAACGGGGTTGCAAAGCTTAACCATATGGGAGAGCCTGTACGTAAGTAATGCGTCCCGATCCGCACCATCCAGGAGCGCCAATGCTGGTTAATCACGAGCGCCGCCTTCTCAATAAAGCAGCCGAGGCCCGGGACTTCCGGATCTCGGTCCGGAGAAAGCCCGACGACTCCTGGCCCAGCGATCACAGCCGACTCACCGCTCTTGAGAGCACCGGGCATCTCGAGCGGATCGGACGCGACGACATGCCCGATGATGCGCTCGCGATCTGGCAGATCACGGCATCCGGCCTGACCCAGCTCCAGGCTCTCACCCTGGGAGCCGAGTGATGGCCTCGATCAAGATCCGTGCGACGGACGACGGCAATTTCGCAGTCTATCACAACGGCGCGGCCGTCGTATCCGGGTTGACCCGCGACCAAGCCGAGCGGTGTGCGACGGTTCTGGGCTGGATTGCGCGGGCGTCCTGACAGCGAACGGGTTTGTGCAGACGAAGCAAGAGCGCCGGGGAAGATACCTTCCGACCTGAGGCGCTATTCCGGATGGATGCGCGTCCGCCGCCTTACCTGTGGAGTCGCCCGGCCGCCCCCAGCTTAGGTGCGGTTGCTGACGGCAGGACGCACATGCGCACTGGCTTCGCCGAGACCGCGCGCATGCGACGAAAGCGTGGTCAGGACCTGCGCCGCCAAGCGATCCGTGCTGCCGAAAGGACGGCCTCAGTTACCCCGCCGCCTTCCTGACCGTATCCTGGCGACCGACCTCCAGCCGCACCCTGTCGAGGACCCGCTGACGTGCGTGCGGCTCTGTGAGGCCGTTCCACAAGCGAAAGAGCTCGACGGTCATGGCAGCCTCATGATCATTGTTCCGAGGCAGATAAAATGCTTCGATGGAACATCCCACGATCGCCGCAATCTCGCGCAAGCGCGCAGCCGCGCGATCCTCGGAGGCCATCTGAGATCCTCTTCCCGTTCCCGATGCAGGAAGGGTTAACACCCCAGCTCCGAGCCGGACAAGCGAACATTTTATACCAAGAACGGTGCCGTTATACTATGCGCTTTACGGTCCCCGAATTCGGCAAGCGGTGTTTGATGCTCCGGTCGTGGAGCAACTCCGCACGACGCACAGGCATGGAACCGCAGCTTTCTGGTCAAATCCGTTAGCCCTCATAAAGGACCGCAGCCCGGAACTGTCGGAATGGCCCTGACCCGACACCGGGTCCCCGACGTCGATCGCCTGCACCGTCCCTGCGGGATCCGCGCCAACCGCCCGATACGGCCGCGCCCAGACCGCGCCGCGCCCTATCGCAAACCAGACGTGCCACCAGCATCCTTGCCCAAGGTGAAAATGCGCTCCTGACCATCGCTCAGGAAGGCGCCACGTCCAGTCAAGTTCGGATAGCTCGATTCAAGACTGCTTTACCGTCAAAAGCTAATGCCTTTTCGGCGGCGAAAGCTGATCGTTAACCATTCGTTAAGGAATTCGGACTAGCGGTTGGTCAGCGGGCAGCTGGTGGGCTTCGCCGCGCAGATCGGGCGAGGCTCCGATGATCGTCTTGATAGCGGCAGCACTTGTCGGCGGTCTCTTGGCAGCCGTAATCCTTGTTCCCGTCAGCGCGCTGGCCGCACTGATCATCACACCTCTGGTTGCAAGCGCGTCCGCCATCCTCGCCTGCTGTCTTATCGCGTGGCGCGCTACGCGGATTGATCGGAAACCCTCGACGCTCGACACTCAAACCGACGCGATGGTGGCCGCGCTCCGCGAGGTGGCACAGCAGTCGGCGATTGCGTCTCCCGCACCCAAGGTCTCGGCAGGCCGCCATCGGGCCGCATAGCACGACGCCCTACGAAGTCGCGGCGCGCTCACGGGTCGTAAATGCTGATCTGAAATCCCGCACGCGGCAGTTCGGCGCTCAGGTGACATCCTTCTCCAGCGTGTCTTCCAGGCCTTCAGCCTGAGGCTGCCACATCTGCTCGAACAGGCCGTCCGCCTGGCGCAATGCTCGAATGGATACGTCTTCGACGATCCGACCCTGGTTGATGACCAAAATCCGATCGAAGGCCGTCAGCGTCGAGGGGCGGTGGTCCGCGGCGATGACCGTGTGGTCGCGCATCATCTGCACCACGGCGGCGCGGATCGCCATCTCGGTCTCAGTATCGAGGGCCGAGGTCGCCTCCTCGAGAAGGCGAATCGGCGCCCGCTACAGCAACGCCCGAGCGATACCGATGCGCTTGCGCTGCGCTCCCGAGAATCGAGTCCCGCGCTCGCCACGATCGTGTGGTAGCCGTCCGGCAGCCCGCGCACGAAGCCGCCGCAGGCCGCCGCCCGCGCCGCGGTGAAGGCAGCCTCGTCGGCCGCCTCGGAGCGCTCAAAGCAGATATTATCGATCACCGATCGGTGCAGGAGTCCGATCTCCTGCGGCACCACTGCTAGGGCATCCCGGAGCGAGTCCTGCCGCACGGCCGTGATCGACTGCCCGTCGACCCGGATCTCGCCGACGTCGACGTCGTGGAGTCTCTGGAGGAGATGCACGAGGGTCGACGTGCCGGCCCCGGACGGTCCGACGCTGCCGACCTTCTGCCCGGCGGGGATGGTCAGCGTGACATCTGCAAGGGCCGGCCGGCCCGGCCCGTACGCGAAGGTGACGTTGATCAGCTCGACCGATCCGCGCGGCGAGTGACGTCGCGCCGGGGGCGTCCCGCACCGTGGACGGGCCTGGCGATGCCCGCGAGCGTCTCGTCGATGAAGCCGAAATGCTGGGCGGCATCAACCAGGGAGAGCGCCATGTCCCGCGAGGAGTGCAGGATTCGGAGCCAGGCTCGCCACGAGCACGACGCTCCTGGCGCTGGCCGCTCCCAGGCTCCAGAGACGCAGCGTCCAGCACAGGATGACGGCGGCGAGTACCCAGACCGCAACATCGTGGATAAGGCGCGCCTTCTCGAGGGTACAGCCAGTTGCGCCGCTGAGCCGCCGCCTCGATGCGGAAGCCGTCGCCGAGCCGCTCGCGCGCCGCGAAGGCCCTCACGGTGCACAGGGACCGCCCTAACGCTGATGCACCATCTCGGCGCGGGCGGCGCGATGTGGGTCTATGCGGACCTGAACGCGCTCGCCTTCCTGTTCGCCTGGCGCTACCGCTCCGAACTCAAGGGTTGGAGCCTTGAGGAAGTCGAAAATGCGCTCCGGCAGGACCATTTCACGCCGCAGCATTTCGCGACCGAGCCGACCCGCTGCCAGGAGGTCCGCGCGACCGCCTGAAGCGGTTACCAACATCCTCGCGCCCGCTTCGGTGTCGGAGAGCGCGCAGAGATGGGCATTCCCTGCGCGTCATGACCGCTCGTCAGCTTACGGCTCTGACCGGCGGCGACCCTCTTTGAACTGCGTCTGCCGCTTCGTTTCGGAAGTCCGGCGAGGGACAGAAAACCGCGCGGAGAGCAGGGGCCAGGTCGGCGGCAGGGCTTCGGGTACAAGCTGCCGACTGGCTTCAGTCGTTCTCGTACGCGGCCATGCCCTTCTTCACGAGCTTGGCGGCCGCCTTCGCGTCGACCCGCGCGGCGACGCGAAACACCTTGCCATGCAATTTGTTGTAGCGCTCGAAGAAGTTCTCGATCTCGCTGAGCAGCCGCGGGTCGAGATCGCGCAAGTCCTTCACTGTCTCGAATGCGTGCCCCTGCGCCGGCACGGCGAGGAGACGGTCGTTGCGCTCCCACTCGCCATCCTCCTCTCGTTCCTCAGCCTCGATTGCACCGATGAGGCGAGACCTCACCTTCGTGCCGGCCGACAACGTCTCGTCAAGCAACACGATGGCGTCGAGCGGGTCTCCGTCGGCTCCGAGGGTTGAGGGCACGAAGCCGAAATCGACCGGAAAGGTCATATCCTCCGGAAGAACGAACTTGAGTTCGAACGTGCCGCTGTCGGGATCATACGCGTATTTGCTG
Organism: Methylobacterium sp. CM6257; assembly: GCF_054611515.1. NCBI lineage: Bacteria > Pseudomonadati > Pseudomonadota > Alphaproteobacteria > Hyphomicrobiales > Methylobacteriaceae > Methylobacterium > Methylobacterium sp. CM6257. The sequence goes on along the minus strand of NZ_CM137735.1, from coordinate 1,023,503 downwards.
CGGCTACCTTTAGGGGTCTCCGTGATGATCGTGAGGTTGTCCTTCTTGTCGTAAGTCTCCAGACGCTCGAGCGATGGACGGCTCTTGGACATACGGCGCTCCCCATGAAGCGTTGCGGCTTCAATCAACCCGTCCGAAGTCCATCAGTTCGGCTCGGGATTGCCGCCGCTTGGTGGTTCTCCCGCGTTTCGCGCGGGCCGGTCGCGGCGGAGCGCGCGGCCCGATACCAGGGCCGGTCGCCCTGTCCCCAACTCGCCTGAGGACCGGATCGCACGCCGGTCCGCCGCGTCCGGTATCCGTCAAGCGGCGCGGCTGTGCACGGCAACGGAGGTGCCGAGGTGCGCGTCGAAGGCCGCGGCGACGTTTCGCACGAAGGTCCTGGCGTCCGCTGGGATCGCCAAGAGGTCGCCGTTCCGTCGCACGAGGCCGTGGGCCGTAAGCGCCGGGAGCCGCGTCAGAGTCGCGAGGAACGCCTCCGGGTCGCGACCGTGGGCGCGGCACACCCGCCCGACATCGACGGCGAAGTCGCACATGATCCGCTCGATCAGGTGCGCCCGCAACCGGTCCTCCGGCGTCAAGGCGTACCCCCTCATCGTAGCGAGCTCACCCCGGCCGATACGCTCCGCATAGGCGCGCAGCCCCGTCGCGTTCTGGACGTAGCCCTGCGGGAGCCGTCCGATGGCCGAGGCGCCCAACCCGATCAGCGTGTCGCAGGAGTCCGTCGTATAGCCCTGGAAATTCCGTCGTAGGCGGCCTTCCACTTCGCCGATCTCCAATGAGTCGTCCGGCAGGGCATAGTGGTCGAGGCCGATCCGCCGGTATCCGGCCTCGACGAGGGTCCCCGCGACGGCCTCCGCCTGGGCGCGGCGCGCGCGCCCGTCCGGCAGCGTAGCCTCGTCGATGTGGCGCTGGTGCTTCTTGAAGGCGGGCACGTGGGCGTAGCCAAAGACCGCAAGGCGGTCGGGACGCAGCTCCAGGCACTGCCGCACCGTATCCACGCAAGAGGCCACCGTCTGATGCGGGAGGCCGTAGATCAGGTCGAGGTTGATCCCCCGGATTCCCGCAGCCCTGAGGCCGGCAACGGCCGAAGCGGTCACGTCGAGGCCCTGCCGACGGCGGATCGCGTCCTGGACCACGGGGTCGAAGCTCTGGACGCCGAGGCTCGCGCGGCGCACGCCGGCGCGACCGAGCGCGTCCGTCATTTCAGGGGTCAAGGTTCGCGGGTCGATCTCGACGGCGATCTCGGCCTCCGGGTCGAAGGGAAAGCGGGCGCGCAGGGCCGCGACGAGGCCGACGAACGCCTTCGGGCTCATGACGGTCGGTGTGCCGCCCCCGAAATGGACATGCCGCACCAGCGGCACGTGTTCGAGATGCGCGGCGACCAAGTCGATCTCCCTCCGGAGAAGCGCGACGTAGTCGGCTATCGGACCGTCGTGGCGAGTGATGCTGGTATGGCAGCCGCAATACCAGCACATCGCGCGGCAGAACGGGACGTGCAGGTAGATCGAGGCCGTCGCGAGCGGCGGGAGCGTGCATAACCAGCCGGAATAGGTTCCGGCGCCGGCTGCGGGAGTGAAATGGGGGCTGGTCGGGTAGCTCGTGTAGCGGGGCAGCCGCTCCTCCCCATAGAGCGTCTCCAGATCCTCCCGCATGCAAGCGTCTCCACCCGTCACGCCTGCCCGCCCAGGCGTTTCCCGCATCTCGATGCGCGGTAGGCTTCCATGGGGTGCTGCGCCTTGATGTGGCTCAATCACGTCTGTCACCGCGCTGTCCGTGTTGATCCAGCGCGAGGATCCGGACGCGCCCGCGTGAGGCCGTCCAGCAGAGACCGCCGACATCGCACCGGGCTCAGCCAGGGAGAACCGCGACGCCGAGGAGCATCCGCACCCGCGTCCTGTCGTCGGCGTCAGGCCGCTTGAAAACAGCGCTGCGGCTTCGCCGGCCCTCGCAACAGTGCGGCCGTCGGGCAAGTCACCGGTTGATTCAAATCAAGGCCCAGGCTCGGCGGTCCCAGTATCGCAGCCAGACGCGATTATGCGCGAAACGACGCGAACGAGCCATGACTATTATATCATCGTCCAAGTATATGACCGAGGGCGAAACTGGCCTGAGCCTGGCTCTCATCGCTGGCACGTTCCTTTGCGCCGTGGCCTCCTCACATGCGGTCGATGCGCCATTCTCCTTCCACATGGGCCTATTCGCCATCGCCGGGCTCGGCGGCGTCGCGGCCATCCTGAAGCGCTATGCGGGCCGGTCGGTCGAGGCCGCCCCGCAGGAGATCGACGGCAAGCCGAACTACAATCTCGGCCCGGTCAAGTTCGCGGCCGTCGCCGCGATGGGCTGGGGCATCGCCGGCTTCTTGGTCGGCTGCATCATCGCCTTCCAGCTCTGGGCGCCCTCACTGAACTTCGGCCTCGAATACACGAGCTTCGGCCGGCTGAGGCCGCTGCACACGTCGGCGGTGATCTTCGCCTTCGGCGGCAACGTCCTGATCGGCACCTCGCTCTACGTCGTCCAGCGCACCTGCAGGGCCCGACTCGCGGGCGACCTCGCACCGTGGTTCGTGGTGCTCGGCTACAACCTGTTCATCGTCGTCGCCGGGACCGGCTACCTGATGGGCGTGACCCAATCCAAGGAATACGCCGAACCAGAGTGGTACGCTGATCTCTGGCTGACCATCGTCTGGGTCACCTACCTCGTCGTGTTCCTCGCGACCCTCTGGAAGCGCAAAGAACCGCACATCTTCGTCGCGAACTGGTTTTATCTCGCCTTCATCGTGACCATCGCGATGTTGCACGTGGTCAACAACCTGGCACTCCCGGTGACGGTGCTGGGCTCCAAGTCCTACCCGATCTTCTCGGGCGTGCAGGATGCCCTGATCCAGTGGTGGTACGGACACAACGCAGTCGGCTTCTTCCTCACCGCCGGCTTTCTGGCAATCATGTACTACTTCGTCCCGAAGCGGGCCCAGCGGCCGATCTACTCCTACCGGCTGTCGATCATTCACTTCTGGGCGCTAATCTTCATGTACATCTGGGCCGGCCCGCACCACCTGCATTACACGGCGCTGCCGGACTGGGCGCAGACCCTCGGGATGACCTTCTCGATCATGCTGTGGATGCCCTCGTGGGGCGGCATGATCAACGGCCTCATGACGCTGTCGGGAGCCTGGGACAAGCTGCGGACCGATCCGATCCTGCGGTTCATGGTCGTCTCGCTGGCCTTCTACGGCATGGCGACATTCGAGGGCCCCATGATGTCGATCAAGGCCGTCAACTCCCTCTCGCACTACACTGACTGGACCATCGGCCACGTGCATTCGGGCGCGCTCGGATGGGTCGCCTACATCTCCTTCGGCGCGCTCTACTGCCTCGTGCCTTGGCTGTGGAACCGCCGGGACGTCTACTCCTTGAAACTGGTCGAGTGGCACTTCTGGGTCTCGACCCTCGGCATCGTCCTGTACATTACCTCGATGTGGGTGGCGGGCATCATGCAAGGCCTGATGTGGCGCGCCTATAACAGCCTCGGGTTCCTCGAATACTCTTTCGTCGAGACCGTCGAGGCGATGCAGCCTTACTACCTGGTCCGGGCGCTCGGCGGGGTCCTGTTCCTGATCGGCGGGCTGATCATGGCCTACAACCTGGCCATGACCATCGCGGGCAGGACCGCCGCCGAGGGCGGCTCCCAGCCGGCGGCCGAGGCGCTCCCCGGAAGCGTCGGTCTCGCCGCGGCGGAGTGAACCGAGCCTCGGGACCGCCCGGCTCGGCGGCCCCGAATACCTACTGCATCACGGAAACTGCTCGATGGCCACCGCCCAACCCGGCCTCTGGAAGAGGCACGAGATCTTCGAGAAGAACTCGATCGTCCTGCTCATTGGCGCGCTCATTGTCGTGGCCATCGGCGGCCTCGTCGAGATCACGCCCCTGTTCTACCTCAAGAGCACCGTCGAGAAGGTCGAGGGCGTCCGCCCTTACACGCCGCTCGAGCTCGCCGGCCGCAACATCTACATCCGCGAGGGCTGCTATCTCTGCCACAGCCAGATGATCCGGCCGATGCGCGACGAGATCGAGCGCTACGGCCACTTCTCGCTCGCCGCCGAGAGCATGTACGACCACCCCTTCCAGTGGGGCTCGAAGCGGACCGGCCCGGATCTCGCCCGCGTCGGCGGCAAGTATTCGGATCAGTGGCATCGCGAGCACCTGAAGGACCCGCGCGCCGTGGTGCCGGCCTCGATCATGCCGGCCTACGCCTTCCTCGACCGGCCGCTCGACGCCGACGCCGTCGCGGACGATCTCAGAGCCAACCGGGCGCTAGGCGTTCCCTACACCGACGAGATGATCGCCCTGGCTCGCAGCGACCTGAAGGCGCAGCTCGATCCAGACGGACCGGGAGCTGCCGACTTGCAGCGCCGCTATCCCGGCGTGAATGTCCGTGACTTCGGCGGCGACAAGGTTAAGGCCGCCGAGATCGACGCACTGGTCGCCTATCTGCAGGTGCTCGGCACCATGGTCGACTTCAAGATCTACGAAGACAAGAAAAACCTGAGGTGAGCGCCGTGACCTACGAAAGCGCGGCCGCCTTCGCGCAGACCAGCGGCCTCCTCTACTTCGTCGGCATCTTCGCCGTCGTCTGTTTGTACGCTTTTTGGCCGCGCAACCGTGCCCGGTTCGACGCGGCCGCCCACCTTCCCCTGAGCGAGGATTGAGCCGTGGCCGACACCGCGAATCTCAGCGAGACGCCCGCGGGCCCGCAGACCACCGGGCATGAATGGGACGGGATTGCCGAGTACAACAACCCGCTGCCCCGCTGGTGGCTCTACGGCCTCTACGCCACCATCGTCTGGGCATTCGGCTACTGGATCGCCTACCCGGCCTGGCCGCTGGTGAGCGGCTACACCGGCGGCCTGCTCGGCTACTCGCAGCGCGCGGCCGTACTTGGGGAGGTCGAGGCGGTGCGCCGGGAACGCGACGACCGCGGCCGGGCGCAGCTTGCCAGCGCGTCCGTGAGCGAGATCCGGGCTGACCCGGCCCTGCTGCGCCTCGCGCTCGCCACCGGGAAGGCGGCCTTTGGCGACAACTGCGCGGCCTGCCACGGCAGCGCCGCCACCGGCGGCCCCGGCTACCCGAACCTTCAGGACGACGACTGGCTCTGGGGCGGGAACCCCGAGGAGATCGAGCGCACGATCCGTTACGGCGCGCGCTCGGGCCATGGCGAGGCCCATCTCGGCGACATGCCGGCCTTCGGCCGAGACGGCACGCTCAAGCGCGACGAGGTCGCGGCGGTGGCCAGCTACGTGCTCGCGCTCTCCGGCAAGCCGGGCGTGGCCGGTGCGAGCGCGGAGAAGGGCGCCGAGGTGTTCGCCAACACCTGCGCCGGCTGCCACGGCGAGAACGCCACGGGCAATCCGGAGATGGGCGCGCCGAACCTGACCGACCCGATCTGGCTCTACGGATCGTCGCCCGAGCAGGTCGTCGCCACGGTTACGAACGGACGCAAGGGCGTGATGCCCGCCTGGGAGGGCCGGCTCGACCCCGCGACGATCAAGTCGCTCGCCGTCTACGTGCACGCATTGGGCGGCGGCAAGTAGTCGGGACGTCGGCCCGGGTCGATCCGGAGGGGGGCTGCCCTGTGCCGACGAACCGCGAACCCTGTCCGGTGCGAACAGCCCTGGACAGGGCTCAAATTCCGGCTTGAGCGAGATCAAGGCCGCCGTCGCAGGCGCCCCGTAGGACATCGAGGCCGGCCTGATCGCGCCGGACGGAACGCCGCACCGATGCCTCCCGCCGAACCGACCGAGACAGCCCTCGCACCGGGCAGCACCCGCCGCGCCAAGGAGTTCGGCCGGCGTGCGACCCGCACGGCCGTCCCGGCGGTGAACGGGTCCCTTTACGCCGCGCGGACGAAGATCCAGCCGCAGGCGGTCCGCGGCACCTTCCGGCGTATCAAGTGGGCGCTGCTCGCGATCACTCTCGGGATCTACTACGCCGTTCCCTTCATCCGCTGGGACCGGGGCCCGGGCGAGCCAACCCAGGCGGTCCTGCTGGACCTCGACAAGGGCCGGTTCCACTTCTTCTCGGTCGAGCTCTGGCCGCAGGACGTAACCTACATCATGGGTCTCCTGATCCTGGCGGCCCTGATCCTGTTCCTCATGAATGCCGTCGCGGGTCGCGTCTGGTGCGGCTACCTCTGCCCACAGACCGTCTGGACCGACCTGTTCCTCGCCGTGGAGCGTATGATCGAGGGCGACCGGCGCGAGCGGATGAAGCTCGACGCCGCGCCCTGGTCGATGGAGAAGCTCGCCCTGCGGACGATGAAGCATTCCATCTGGCTCCTCATCGCCTGGTGGACCGGAGGCGCCTGGGTCCTTTACTTCGCGGATGCACCGACCCTGGTGGTCCAGCTCGCCACATTCCAGGCGCCGGCGCCCGCCTACGTGGCCATCCTGACGCTGACGGCGACCACCTACGGGCTCGCGGGCCATATGCGTGAGCAGGTCTGCACGTACATGTGCCCGTGGCCGCGCATCCAGGCCTCACTCACCGACGAGCACGCCCTCAACATCCTCTACAGGGCCGACCGGGGCGAGCCCCGCAACTCCGCGAAGCGGGCGGCGGCGCTGCGCGCCGCGGGCCAGCCGGCCGGCGACTGCGTCGACTGCTTCGCCTGCGTCACCGCCTGCCCGGCCGGCATCGACATCCGCGACGGCCTGCAGATGGACTGCATCCAGTGCGGCCTCTGCGTCGACGCCTGCGACGCTGTGATGGACAGGTTGGGGCGGCCTGCGGGCCTGATCGGCTACGACACCGAGGCGAACTGCCGGAGCCGGGCCGCCGGCAAGGGCCCCGTCAGCCACATCGTCCGTCCGCGCACGATCCTGTACGCAGCTCTCGCCGCGGGCATCGGCAGCTTCATGCTCTACAGCCTCGTCACACGCAGCTTCACCGCGCTGAGCGTGCTGCACGACCGCAACCCGCTCTACGTGACCCTGTCGGACGGCTCGATCCGCAACGGCTACACCGTCCGGCTCAGCAACAAGCGGCCCGGGGAGCGGCGCTACACCCTTGCGGTTGAGGGCCTTCCCGGGGCGCGGGTCGAGGTCGTCGGCGGCACACCGGGTGACCTGCCGGTCCCGTCCGACTCCACGCAGGAATATCGCGTCCTCGTGTTCGCGGCCGCGGCCGCGCGGCCGGATGCGAACGTGCCCCTCGCGTTCCGCGTCACCGATCCAACGACGGGCGAGACCGCCCGGGCGCAGGATACCTTCAAGGCACCCGCCCCATGATCGCCCTCGCGCCACCGCCCTCGCCCGCCCCCGGCCGCCTGACCGGGCGCAAGGTCCTGGCGATCCTCCTCGCCTTCTTCGGCACCGTTGCGGCCGCCGACGCGGTCCTATTCGTCTCGGCGACGCGGACATGGTCCGGCCTGGAGGTCGCCTCCCCCTACAGGGCCGGCCAGCTCTACAACGAGGAACTGCGCCACGCGCGCGAGCAGGACGCCCTCGGCTGGCGTCTCGATCTCTCGGCGGTCCGCCTCCCGAGCGCGGCCGAGGCTGCGACGGTGACGGTGATTCTGGCCGATGACGGCGGGAAGCCGCTGCGGGGCAAGGCGCTGCACGCCCGCTTCGAGCGCCCGACCGACAAGAGGAGGGACGTGGATGTCGATCTTGTCGAGGTGAGCGCCGGAACCTACGCAGCCCGCGCCGAACCGGTCTCGCGCGGGCAATGGGATCTCGTCGTCGAGGTCGCCGGCTCGGACCGCACGACCCTGCGGCGCAAGCGCCGCGTCGTGCTGGACTGACCGGCTGGGACATCCGCGCATGTGCTGCACCGACATGGCCCTTGCCTACATCGAGGCTCACGCCTCCTGGAGCGAGGCGAACACCAAGCCCTCCCTCGCCCGGGACTATGGCGCCTTCCTGTCGCGTCGCGCGGACGGCACGACACGCGCGGAGTTCGCGGTCGAGGGCGTGCGCTGTGCCGCGTGCATGGACGCCATCGAGCGTGGGCTGGCCCCCTTGCCGGGCATCGCATCCGCCCACCTGAATTTCTCGGACCGTCGGCTCGCGGTGACTTGGAAGGCGGAGGCAGTGGCCGACGTTACCGCAGTGCTGGCGGCGCTCGACGCGCTGGGCTTCAGGGCCCAGCCCTTCGATCCCGGCCGCCTTGCCGACGCGGAGGCAGCCGAGTCACGGCGCCTGATCCGCGCCTTGGCGGTCGCGGCCTTCGCGTCGATGAACGTGATGCTGCTCGCCGTCTCGGTCTGGGCCGGCAACGTCTCGGACATGACGCCCGAGAACCGGGACCTCTTCCACTGGATCCAGGCGGTCATCGCGCTACCGGCCGCAGCCTATGCCGGGCGGCCGTTCTACGAGGGCGCGTTCCGAGGCCTGCGAGCGGGTCGGGTAACGATGGACTTCCCGATCACGCTCGGCGTCGTCCTCACTCTGGTGATGTCCGTGGCCGAGACGCTTCAGGGTGCCCAGCACGCCTATTTCGACGGCGCCGTAATGCTGCTGTTCTTCCTGCTCATCGGGCGCGCCCTGGACCAGACCATGCGCCGACGCACGCGCGCCTTCGCGGAGAATCTCGCCGCCCTGCGCAGCGAGCGTGCGACCCGCGTCGCCGCGGACGGGAGCCTGCACGACGTGCCGCTCGCCGAGCTGGCGCCGGGCGCGCGGATTCTCGTCCGGCCGGGTGAGCGGGTGCCGGCCGACGGCGTCGTCGAGCACGGCATCTCCGAACTAGACCAGAGCTTGGTGACTGGGGAAACCACCGCGATCGTCGTGCGCGGCGGCGACAGGGTCTTCGCGGGCGCGCTCAACGGCGACGGCGCCCTGACCGTCACGGTCACGGCCGCGGCCGGCGCCAGTCTGCTCGACGAGGTGGAGGCCCTGATGCGACGCGCGCTGGAGGCCCGCTCGCGCGCCCTGGTTCTCGCCGACAAGGCGACGCGCCTGTACGTGCCGCTGGTCCACGCCGCGGCCGCGCTGACGCTCGTCGGCTGGCTCGCCGGAGGGGCCGGCTGGCACGCCGCACTCCTCGACGCTGTCGCCGTCCTGATCGTCACCTGCCCTTGCGCGCTCGGCCTCGCCATCCCGGCCGTGCAGGTCGTGGCGACCGGTGCCCTGTTCCGAGAGGGCGTGCTGCTCAACGACGGCACCGCCCTGGAGCGCTTCGCCGAGGTCGACACGGTCGTCTTCGACAAGACGGGCACGCTGACCCTGCCGGAGCCGGCCTTGTCGGACGGAACCTTCGAGCCCGTGGCGTTGGAGGCCGCGGCGCGGCTGGCTCTGTCGAGCCGGCACCCCCTGGCGGCGGCCCTCGCGGCGGCCGCCGGAGGCGCGGAGCCGTTCCCGGGTGCGCAGGAGGTGGCGGGACTCGGCGTGCGCGCCGTCGTCGACGGGGTCGAGCTGCGCCTCGGCTCGGCCCGATTCTGCGGCGCCGAGGCTCAGGCCGAAGCGATGCTCGAATCCGACCCGGAGGCCTCCGTCATCTGCTTCCGGATGGGATCCGGGACCCCGGTAGCGTTTCCCGTACGCCAGGCCTTGCGGCCCGACGCCTGCGGCGTCGTCGCAGCGCTCGCGAGGACAGGCCACCGCGTCGTGATCCTGTCGGGGGACCGCGCTCCCGCCGTGGAGGCGGTCGCCCGCCGGCTCGGAGTCACCGCATGGGAGGCCGGCCTGACTCCCCAGGACAAGATCGCCCGCATCGAAACCCTACGGGCCGCCGGCCGCCGTGTGCTGATGGTCGGCGACGGCCTCAACGACGCGCCCGCGCTCGCCGCCGCGCACGCCTCACTCTCGCCGGTAACCGCCGCCCATGTCAGCCAGGCCGCAGCCGACGCGCTGTTCCTGGGCCGAGGTCTCGCTCCGGTGCTGGCGGTCCTCGCCACCGGACGGCGGGCGCGGCGTCTTATGCTGCAGAACCTCTGGTTCTCGGCAGCCTACAACGGGCTGGCGGTTCCGCTGGCGGCCGCCGGGCTCCTGACGCCGCTGATCGCGGCGCTCGCGATGTCAGGTTCGTCCGTCGTGGTCACGGCGAACGCCCTGCGCGCCCGCCTCGGGACGGCGGCCCCCGCGGCGCCGGTCGCGAGCCGACCGGCCGCGGCTGGCGCCGTCGCCAGAGCAGCGTGAGGCCGCGATGAACGTTCTCCTCCTCGTCATCCCGATCGCCCTCGGGCTCGGTACGCTCGGCCTGGCCGCTTTCCTCTGGGCGCTGCGCACCGGGCAGTACGACGACATCGAAGGCGCCGAGTACCGCGCGCTCCGCGATGACTGACAGCGCGTCCGTATCGGCGGGACGGATCATCAGCCCGAACCCGCACCAGGCCTGGGACGTGGCGGGGCCGGGCGGCCGCTGAGGCCTGCGATTGCCAGATCTTGCCTGAATATCGGAGATCTCCGGGCAAGTCTGGGAGCGCTTCATGAACATCGATCCGCTGATCGCGGCGGGTGTGGTCGCCGCCACCGCCATCACCGATGCCGCGTACGTCTTCTTCAACGCCGCCGTGGCTGCCCGTCGGCGGATCCCGGCCGCGAACTGGAGCGCGTGTTGGTACCTGCTGTCCGCCTTCGCGGTCATCAACTACACGGAAAACGCCGTGTACGTGGCCTTTGCGGCGCTCGGCTCCTGGCTGGGCGCCTACGCGTCCGTCACGTGGCTCGTGCGTCCCGCGGCTCCGCGATAACGTGCCCGCGGGTGCTAGTACGCCGTTTGGTGTGCGGTAGTGGCCTGTACGCAACTGCGCACGGCCTGCCACATTGTGTAAGCACAGCCGTTCGGCATCCTAAGGCTCCTCATGCTCCTGCTCACATCTGTGGTGGCGGGCACTTTCGTGCTCGCCGGATCGTTCTCGCTCATCGCTCTACTGGCCGATTAAGGCAGACAGCTTTCAACGACGTTCACGGTTCCCAGTCTTCGTTCACTCCCGGTGCAGCAGGTCGACCTGCCTGCTGCAACCGGCCTGTGCCGGCATTTTGGCTCGGCGGGCCATCCAGGAACGCGCGGAGCTGATCCGCCCAATGATCGGCGTCAAAGACGCCGACGTGCCCTCAGCCGCCCGGCAGCAGTGTGAACTTGTCTGAGGCGAGGTGCTCCACGGTCTCGCGGGTGATAGGCAGCTGCGCCGAGTTAGCTTGGTCATCCATGAAGTTGACCGACGGCATCGGCGCATTGATGCGGCTCACGTCAGGCCCGGGGTCGTAGTCGACCGAAATTCTGGAGTCGTACAGCGCGTTCCCGATACTGCGCCGTCAGTTCGTGCTCATAGGCCAGCGTTCTGGCCGGGTCCGCCCGGCGACCTAAGAGCAAGCCGGCGTGTTCGACCCGGGGGTGTCGGCCAAGGCGCTGGAAAGCGCCGTTCGACAGATCGGGCAGCGGCCCTGGCACCTGCAGTTCTACTCCCGGTTGTCGGTTATCACCCCCCCTGAAGCAGCAGTTGTCCGCCTTGGCGGTCCCGGTGGTGTTCGACCATGTCGCCGGCGCGCCGGCAGCTCTCGGGCCCAATCAGCCGGGCTTCGGCGATGTGCTCGACCGCGTGCGCAGCGGAAAGGCCTGGGTGAAGCCGCCGGGCGCCTATCGTGCCTCGAGCAAGGCGCTCGACTATCCCGACATGTTGCCGCTGGCAGGCGCACTCGTCGCTGCGAACCCGGAGCGGCTTGTCTGGGGCAGCGACTGGCCGCACCCGGACAGCACGCTGCGACCCGACCGCAAGCCGACGGATCTCACACCAGCCCAGAACGTCTACGACGTTCGCTTGCTGGATCTGCTCGCCGCGTGGGTGCCAGACCGTGCGACGCGGGATAGGATCCTCGTAGAGAATCCTAAACGGCTCTACGACTTCTGAGCAGATGGCGCGTCGCGTGGCCGCTCAGTCTGCCGCGCCCGCGACGTCTGCCGCGCCCGCGACGCGCGCGGGAGGGCGGGCACTGTTAATCCGGGAGGTCTGAACGGCTCGGTCGAGCTGCGCTCGAGCCATACCGCCGGCGAGCGCTATGAGACCGGCGAGTATGAGCCCAATCAAGGCTCGAGGGCGTTGAACGGCCGGTAGTCGATCCGGTCGTTGATCGCCGGCGTGTCGGCCAGGAAGATCGCGTCGAGCTTGCCCCGCTCGGCGACGCGGGCGACGCGCGAAATGGTCGGTATCGATGAACGCGTCCGGCCGGCTGTCCGGCAACCGCCACGCGGACGGGTAGACGCCGGAATGCAGCAGGTTGACGTTGAGATGCAGCGTGCGTCCGCGCATCGGGATCTCCCGGAGCGCTCCCCGCCGGAATGGACACCGGTTCGACGTCAGAGAGCGCGTTCAACAAGGCTGAGAGCCGCTCCGACCGCGAATCGGTCGGAACGGCGTGAAGATCAGCGGACGCGCGGCAGAACCTGCTCGGCGAAACGGCGCATCTCGGCCTCGAAGGGCTGGAACTGCAGCATGAACAGCTCGATACCGGCCGCGTGGAACGCGCGGATCCGCTCCGCCACGGTGGCGTAGCTGCCCACCAGCCCGGCCGCCGTGCCGCCGTTCGTGCCGACATGCCGGCTGGAGGCCGCGTCGGTCTTGGCGAACATCACGCTCGCCGCATCGGTGCGGGCGCGGGTGTCGGCGCGGAGCGCCGCGTCGCGCTGCGCCAGGGCGAGGAGCCGTGCGTGCTCGGCCTGCGCTTCCGCGTCGGTGGCCCGGGCGATCACGAAGGCCGAGAGGCCGTAGCGTAGCGGACCGTTGGCCGCCGGGCGCCGGGCGACGTCGGCGATCAGCGCCGCGACAGCGTCGAGCGGCTGGCCGTTGATGAACCAGACATCCGCATGGTCGGCGGCCAGCGCCCGGGCCGGCTCCGACTCGCCACCGAGGTAGATAGTCGGCCGCGGCCGGAACGTGTCGGCGGGGCGGAGCTGGTAATCCTCGACCCGAAAATGCGCCCCGCGAAGGTGACGCGCTCGCCGCGCATCAGTCGCTCCACGAGGCCGATCCACTCGCGGCCGTAGGCGTAGCGGTCGTCGTGAGCCGGGAACGGCAGGCCGGCCTGCTCGAACTCCGCCCTGTTCCAGGCATTCACGAGGTTAAGGGCGAAGCGGCCGCCGCTGATGTGCTCGATCTGGAGCGCCATCTTGGCGAGCACCACCGGATGGTAGAGCCCCGGCTTGATCGCCGCGATGATCTCGATGCGGCGGGTGAGCGCCGCGAGCGCCGACGCCCCCGTCCAGGCCTCGAGTTGGTCGCGCGCGGCGTCGTAGGGATTCATGGTGTGCTGGGCGACGAGCACCGAGTCGAAGCCCAGGGCCTCCGCCTCCAGCACTAGGGCGCGGTTGCGCTCCCAGCTGGCATCGTCCGGCTCGTCGGGATCGTGATGGGAGGCCCGGGAGCCGTGCACGGCGGCCCAGACACCGAAGCGTAGCGCGTTGATCGGTCCGGCCATGGCCTCAGCCCCGCCCCACGGGCGCCTGCCAGATCGACACGTCGGTGGCGTCGATCCGGCGGGGGATGAGCTTGGCCTCGTAGAACACGTCGGCGATGGCCTGCTGCTCGCCGAGCTGGGCGCGCTCCACGGGCTCCACCGCGTAGGTCCGGCGGCTGTTGGCAGCGGCCACGACCGCGGGGGGCAGGTCGCCCCAGATCGGGGCGAGGAGCGCCACCGCCGCCTCCGGGTTTGCCCGCATCCAGGCGCCCGCCTCGACCAGCGCCCGGTAGACCGCAGCGACGACCTCCGGCTGCGCGGCGACGAAGCTGTCGTTGACGAGGTAGTAGCGGTGGTAGCTCGTCAGCCCGGCGGCGTCGGCGATGACCCGCACGGGCCGCTTGGCCTCCGCGAAGGCGAGGAACGGGTCCCAGATCGACCAGGCGTCGAGACTGCCCTGCTCGAAAGCGGCCGCGCCTTCCGGCGCCTGAAGATAGGCGGGCTTGATGTCGGCGAAGCTGAGGCCCGCGCGCTTCAGCGCTGCGGCGAGCACGTAATGACTGCCCGAGCCCCGGGACACCCCGACCGTGCGGCCCTTGAGGTCGGCGACCGTGCGGATCGGCGAATCCGCGGGGACGATGATCGCCTCGGCGGCCGGCGCGCCGCGCTCGCGGGCGTAGAAGGTCAGCGGCGCCCTGGCGGCCTGCGTGAAGATCGGCACCGCGTCGGCGACGTCGGCGTGGATGTCCACGGCGCCCGCCGTCATGGGCTCGATCACGCTGGTAAAGAGGTGCCAGCTCGGCGTGAAGCCCAGGGGCGCCAAGCGCTCGGCGAGCGTTCCCTTCATCTTCAGGACGGTGAACAGCACCGAGGAACGCTGCATGCTGATCTTCACCTCGCGGGGGCCCGCGTGCACCGCCGGAGCGCCCAGGGCCACGGCGGCGGCCCCGCCGAGCCCGACGCGCAGGAGCGCGCGACGGGACGGGCTAAACCGGCACAGGGAGTCGTCAATCATCACGCGCTCGCGGATCGAATGGCCTGTTGGGAATGAGCGTCGGAGACGCGGAGGCCGCCAGATCCTTCGAGGATCCGCGCCGCATCTCGACCATTCCTATTGAAATCCAGCATTGATCGTCGGATCAATGGAACAGTTTCCCTATTTTGAAGATGAATGTGGAAGCACGTTTCCGAATAACCACAACGATAGAAAGTTTGCTACTCTATGCTGCAGCAATCCTGGGCGCGCATCCGCATCGCGCCTCCGACTTGCGGCGATGATGGTCGTAATAGCGTCGTTCCGGAACATCGATCACTCATACACGCGCACCGGGGTCGCAATGACCGACCTGTGGAACAGTCTTTCTACCCATGACACGTTTGAACAACGAAAGTTCTTGCCAACCGCGCGTAGCGAGACGAGGCTTCTAAAAGGTCAATGGCGATCGGATTCAGCTTGAGATTGGACGACAACTCATTGATTCCATGAACATACCCCTCGGGGCGATCATCTGAGTCGGGAATACGAAGCCATGTCGCACACGGATGCGGGCTGGGGCGCGGGCCCGAGCGGGCGTTACGAGACGCTGGCGGACCGGTTTCGCCCGGTCTTCGCCGAGATCCGCGCCACCGCGGTAGAGCGGGATCGCACGCGCGGCCTACCCCATGCCGAGATCGGCTGGCTGCGTGAGGCCAGATTCACCACCCTGCGGCTCGCCCCGGAGGATGGCGGCCACGGCGCCAGCCTGCCCGAGCTGTTCGCGCTCCTGATCGAGCTGTCACAGGCGGATTCGAACGTCACCAACGCGTTGCGGGCGCATTTCGGCTTCACCGAGGACGCGCTCTGCGCATCCTCCATCGACTGGCGTGCCTCCTGGATCGCTCGGATCGGCGCCGGCGAGACGGTCGGCAGCGGCGTCTCGGAGATCGGGCCAGCCAAGGTCGGCGCATTCGACACGGTGGTCCGGCGCCGGGACGGCGAGCTCGTTGTCGATGGCCAGAAATACTACACCACCGGCTCACTGTTCGCGGACTACATCCATCTCTCCGCCGAGGACGAAGCGGGCCGCGCGGTGACCGCGGCAGTGCCGGTCCGGGCGCCGGGCGTGACCATCGTCGACGATTGGGACGGGTTCGGGCAGGCGCTGACCGCCAGCGGCACCGCGACCTTCGACGGCGTAGCGCTCGACCCAGGCCTCATCAAGCCCGATCCGGCCCGCTTTCCCTACGCCATGGCGTTCTTCCAGCTCGTGCATCTGGCGACGCTCGCAGGCATCGGCCGGGCGGCGGCCGAGGACGTGGCGCGGCTGGTGGCCGAGCGCACCCGGGTCTACAGCCACGGCACTGCCGGGCGCGCGGCGGACGATCCGCAGGTCCAGGCTGTGGTGGGCCGGGTCCGGGGGAGCGCCTACGCGGCCGGCGCCGTGGTGCTGAAGAGCGCCGAAGCGCTTCAGCGGGCCTGCGCGGCGCATCTGGCCGGCGACGAGCCGGCGGCGGACCGGGCGACGACGCTCGCCGATGTCGAGGTCCACCAGGCGGTGAGTGTGGTGACGGACCTCGTGCTGCAGGCGACGACGACGTTGTTCGACGCGCTCGGAGCCTCAGCGGTGAAGGCGGACCTCGGCCTCGACCGCTACTGGCGCAACGCCCGAACGATCACGTCTCACAACCCGCGAATCTACCGGGACCGGATCGTCGGGGCCTTCGCCATCACAGGCGCGCCGCCGCCGCGGCAGTACCGCGTCGGGTCGTCGTGAGGCGACGATGCCGCGCCACGGCCGTATGCGCCTCGGCGCCTTCCTGTGTCCCGGCGGCCACCACGTCGCCGCCTGGCGGCAGCCCGGCCGCTTCTTCGAGCCGGACAGGCTTCGACTCCTCTCCCACGAGGGCGAGCATTGTTCGATCTGCGGCTCGCTCAAGATCCCGCGCCCGCCGTAGGAGCATCCGGCGGGTGGTGCAGGCCGGCTCGTCGGAGGCCGAAGGCGCTCGCCGCCCGCACCGCGGAGGTGATCTTCACGGTCCAGCAGACCCAGGACGACGCAGTGGCATTCTACGCTGACGTGAAAAGCCGGATGAGCCGCCACAACCTTGACCCGGGCCGCCTCAAGATCATGCCCTGCGCCTTGCCGGTGGTCGGCCGGAGCGAAGCGGAGGCGCCGGACAAGTTCGCCGTCCTGCGGGAGTTGATCCACCCCGTCGTCGGCCCCTCGCTCCTGGAACAGCTCACCGGCGCCGACCTGTCGGCCTATACGGATGATGCGCCCGTGCCCGAGCTGCCGGAGACCAACGGCGGCAAGGGCCGTCAGGAGCTCTTCCTCCGGGTCGCGCGGCGCTAGCGCCTGACCAGCCGCGAACTGTAACTGCGTGCGGCCAGCGCCCGCGGCCACTGGGTTGATCGTCGGGACGCCCGGGCAGATCGCCGACGCTCTGCAGGATCGCTTTGACGCCTCCGGCGCAGGCGGCTTCAACATCATGCCCCTGACGCTCCCCGGCGGGCTCGACGATCTCGCCGCGCCCGTGATCCCGGAATTGCAGCGCAGGGGGCTGTTCCGGCAGGACTACGAAGGGCGTACGCTGCGGGAGAATCTCGGCCTGCCCCGGCCCGCGGACCGCTTCTCCGCGCCGATTGGGGCTGGCTCCGGACGGTGCCTCGCATGATGCGGGGCTCGGTCAGGCTAGCGGGACGAGGCTGGAGGGCGATGCGATGAGCCACGATGATGAACCGCCGGCTCGCCGGCGCTTCCTCATGCAGGGCGCGGCGGCCGCAGCGGGCGTCCTGGCGGGGGGACGCGCGCGAGCGAAGGAAGCGGCGCCCCCGGGCATTCCAGAATGGATGAAGGTCCCGGGCGCGGATGTCGGCAGCCAGACCTACGGTCTGCCCTCGCGCTTCGAAGGCGGCGTGATCCGCAACGTGCCGAAGGGCCTTACGCAGTACACCTCCGCGTCGAGTCGCACGCCGCTGCAGGATCTCGACGGCATCCTCACGCCCAACGGCCTGTTCTACGAGCGCCACCACGGCGGCATCCCGGACATCGACCCCGCCCGGCATCGGCTGATGATCCACGGCCTCGTCGAGACGCCCCTGATCCTCACCCTGGACGACATCCGCCGCTTTCCGTCCGAATCCCACATCTACTTCCTCGAATGTTCGGGCAATCCGGGATTCGAGGCCATCAAGGGTCGGACTGCGTCGGATCTCGTCGGCTTGGTCAGCTGCGCGGAGTGGACCGGCGTCCGGCTCGCGACGATCCTTGCGGAGGCCGGGCTCAAACCGGAGGCGAAGTGGGTCGTGGCGGAGGGGGCGGATTCCGCCGCGATGACCCGCAGCATCCCGATTGCGAAGTGCCTCGACGACGCCCTGCTGGTCTATAGCCAGAACGGTGAGCGGCTACGCCCGCAGCAGGGCTATCCGCTTCGGGTGTTCCTACCCGGTTTCGAGGGCAACATGAGCGTGAAGTGGCTGCGCCGCCTCAACGTGACAGCGGAGCCGGCTTATTCCCGCGAGGAGACATCGAAGTACACCGACCTGATGCCCGACGGCACCGCGCGGCAATTCACCTTCGTCATGGAGGCGAAATCGATCATCACGCGGCCCTCCGGGACACAGCGGATCGAGCCCGGCTTCCACGAGATCACGGGCATCGCCTGGACCGGGCGCGGGCGGATTCACGGCGTGCAGGTCTCGACCGATGCGGGGCGGACTTGGCAGGACGCGGCTCTGCAGGAGCCGGTCCTGACCCGGGCGCTGACCCGTTTTCGCCTGCCCTGGACCTGGGATGGGACGCCGACAACCATCGCGAGCCGGGCGATCGACGAGACCGCCTACGTCCAGCCGAGCTTCGACGACCTGACGACGGTGCGTGGCCTCAAATCCTTCTACCACAACAACGCGGTAGTGCCCTGGCGCATCGCTGCGGACGGCGAGGTCATCAATGGCTACGCGTAACACCCGCGCGTTCGCTGCCGCGTTCCTCCTGCTCGGTCTCGCCGAGGCGGCGCAAGCCGCGGAGCGCTTCGGGATCGGCCGGCCGGCGACCGAGGCCGAGATCGCCGCCTGGAACATCGACATCGACCGCGACGGACGGAAGCTGCCGCCGGGTCGCGGCAGCGTCGCCCAGGGTCGCGCGGTGTTCGACGCGCAATGCGCGTCCTGTCACGGCGGCCGGGGGGAAGGCGGGACCGGGGAACGGCTCGTCGGCGGGCAGGGTACGCTCGCCTCGGCGAAGCCGGTCAAGACCGTCGGCAGCTTCTGGCCCTACGCGCCGACCCTGTTTGACTACATCCGGCGGGCGATGCCGATGAACGCCCCACAATCGCTCAGCGATGACGATGTCTACGCGGTCTCGGGCTACGTCCTTCACCTGAACGGGCTCGTCCCGGAGGGGGCCGTTCTCGATGCGGCCACTCTGGCGGCCGTCCGCATGCCGAACCGCGACGGGTTCGTCCCGGATCCCAGGCCGGATGTGAAACCCTGACGGGAGCGAAGGGGAACTCTCGGCGAGCGCGATGGGGTTGAACTCGGGGCTGTAGGGCGGGAGGAAGAGCAGCCGGGCTCCGGTTGCCTTGATGGCAGCGTGCACGGCTGCTCCCTTGTGGCTGTCCAGATTGCCCATGTCCACGATGGCTCCAGGGGCGAGTTCCGGCACCAGCACATGATCGACGTAGGCCTGGAAAGTCTTACGGTTGATTGGTCCGACCAGCACGAACGGCGCGGCCATCCCGGACAGGCGTAGACCCGCCACGAACGTCGTAATCTGCCAACGGCCCTGCGACACGGCGGAGCGTGGGCACTCGCCTCGGGCACAGCGCCCGCGCGTGCGGGTCATGTCGGTGGCCGTTCATGGCTCGTCGATGAACACCGGCCGCGCCGGGTCGAGATCGGGCTGCGCCTCGAAACACGCCTGGCGCGCCGCCCCCACATCCGGGCGGTCCTTTTTAGCGGTTGAGATCGCGCGCCTTGAGACAGCGCAAACACGTGCCAAACCCCACCGTCAGATCTGATCCTCGCGAAGGCCGGTGCGCATCTCTTCGAGGATAATGACCTCCCGTTCTGCGATCCACTCGCGCAGGAGAGCCTCATGCGGGTCGAGCTTCGGGCGGCGCGGTCGGCGCTGCGGGCGAGCCGCCCAATGCCCGGACGGACCATGCCGCGGACGAACAGGCGATAGTAGTTCCAGCGTCTGAGGTTTGGTAATTAATGCGGCCGCGGCATGGGGCACCAGAGATAGGAGAGGCCGATGCTTGGACTGTCACTCGTCACGGCCCTGTCGCTCAATCACATGGCTCACTCTTGGTATCCGCAGGAGTGTTGTTCCGATAGAGATTGCGCCCCGGTTGAGGACGTCGAAGTCGTCGAGGGCGGCTACCGAACACAGGGATTGTTCGTTCCGAGTGGCCGTGCTCGTCCCAGCCTCGATGCTCGCTACCACCTTTGCCGATACCACAACTACGTGATCTGCTTCTTTGTCCCTCTGAATGGTTGAAGCCGGCCGGTGCAAGACCAGGCTGCCGGGAGCAGAGCGGACTTTGCGCCTTTGCCGTGAGTGTCCCTCAAAGATGCACCTGTACCGCTGCGTATGAATTCGGGCACTCGCCGAAGCCGCTCGAAGCTTATTTAGAAGGCCTCCCCGGATTGAGGAAGAGGCAGGGAACTTCGTGTGCTGGCGCCTGCGGAACAGCGACGTCATCACTTCCTGTCGCATCCTCGCCGACCTGCTGAGTGAGCTGTCCGGTGAGTCGGACTCGATTGCAATGGACCTCTTCGTTGGCAACAGGTCTGCAATCGAGGACGCCGCGCGAGAGCGCTACGGCACCCCTGTTCCGAGTGCAGGACGGTAAGACGGCCGAGTTCATCAAGGCGTGGAACAAGCTGCCGATGTGGGAGCAGTGCGACTGGCCGGTCGAGAAGTGCCTGACGGGCACATAGGAGTCTGGCGCGCTGCTGACATGCCGCGGCAGACTGTCCGGCCCGACACGATTCCTGGACCGCCATGATGCCAGCGATGACGGCTACTTTGCCTACGCGGTCAAGACGATTACCTTCGTCTTGACCGGCGTTCGTGCGTATAGGTGGATCATGTCCTGACTGAGCAAACCGACACAGCCGCTCGTAATACCCGTGCCGATCGATTCGGGATCGCTGCTCGCGTAGATCGTATAGAGCGTATAGGCGCCGTTCTTGTAAAGATGAAGGGTCCGGGCGCCGAGCGGGTTGTCGAGGCCGCCCGGCATACCGTGGGCATATTTGGCGGCCTCGGGCTGACGCCGGATCATCTCCTTGGGCGGCGTCCAAGTCGCCCATTCGGACTTGCGGCCGACATAAGCGTCACCGTTCCATAAAAATCCGTCACGGCCAACATTGGCGCCGTAGCGGGTCGCCGACCCGTCGCCCTCGATACGGTAAACATAAAATTTGCTGGGATCGACGATGATCGTGCCCGGCGCTTCCTTGGACTCGTAACGAACCGTCCGGCGATAATACTTTGGATCGACCTTGCTGATGTCGACTGCCGGGATCGGAAATTTCTCGTCTGGCATCGGCCCATAGATCTTCGCCGCCTCGGCAAGGATCAAGCCGTCGGATGTCGCACAACCGCCAAGTCCGAGGGCGCCGACACCGAGAGCCGAGCCGACTAGAAACGACCTGCGGTCGAGAAGCCGTGCACGCTGGTTGAGCTTAGCGGTCTCGCCCACCGCACTGGTATCGGCATTCGCAACGTCGCTTATCATGGTTCTGGACTTCCCATGTCCTGCAGCGCGATGTGAGGACGCTCCGGTCTAGAACCGTTGCGCGTACTGCTAAGCTGGGATTGCCCGTACCCGGCGCGACTGGCAAGCTCGGCTTTGCCACATCGAGAGCAGGCGGATTGCGTCGAGAGTGTGACCGATACCGCTTTGTGTCCGAGATTGTTCTCGGGAAGCTTGTTTTGGGTGCTCCCGTAGAGGAGGACCATCCTCGAACCGCGCATCAACTTGTCCTTACGGAGCGATGCAGAGTTTCTTCGCCTCCGCGTCGGCCTTCGAGATTCAGTCGCGTTGGACTCCACCGCGGCAACAGGCGTGAGGCAATTGGCTCGGATCGGGCCGGGAGCTGCCGGTCCGCTTCGGGGCGGGCAAGGCGGTGGACGGGGAAAGGGCGAAGGTCGCCAGGGGGCTGGCCGTGGTCGCCGAGCATGTGCGGGATCTGCGCAGGATCGGCTGGGGGACCGCCTCGGCCGCGCTGCTGGTCTTCGGTAGAATCATCCTGGCGAATGTCGGGCTGTCGACGCGCTGAACGGGTATTTCGGACATCGGCCACCACTCAACGTGCGGGTCGACTCAAGCCGAGATCTTCGTCTCCATCGGACACGCAAGTGTAACGCCGTTGTGACCAGCGGGCGACGCGCGGCTGGCATTCTGTGCCACCCGTGCGGCCGTAGAGCGAAGCTGGCGAAGGGATCGCTCCTGCATTCCCCCGAAGCAGACCCACCTCAGCTCGCCCGGTTCGCTGCGGCGAGCCGTTTTGTTCGCCGGGACCGCTGGCAATGCGATCGAAGGGCTTAGTACCGGACGGCGCGGAAGGCACTGCCGCCGCGGCCCACGACACTCTGGATCACGTCCTTGGTCGACGGACTGAGACCACCATCGCCGCGCAGGCGGCGTCCATCCGCCCGTTCGAGGCGCGCAACGTCGTCGGAGCAGCGATCGAGCGCATCGTGGACTCGGGATGACAGGGGCAGGCCCCGTTGGGCCGCGGTGCCGCCCATCTCGAATCGCAGGCAGGACGCCAGGTAGCCTTTCAGGTCGTCGAAGGCGGCGGCTTGGGCGCTCGACGTGAGAAGGACGAGCAGCAACGCGGATCGGGCGAGCATCGGGCGCTCCAGGCAAGATCGGACCATGCAGCCAACGCGCCACGTCTGCGAGCAGTTCAGCGCCGACGCATTCCGGCACGGCTGGTCGGCAATCGAGCCGTTTGGCGGCTATCAAAACGGGGGACCCTGCGTTTGGATTATTGCGGCGCCCTGATAATCCACCGGACGCTGGCACGCGGCGTCGAGGGCACCGCGTGCTGTTCGATCAAACCTCCGTCTAGCGCAACCGACAAGGTCAGGAATGGGGCAGTCCGATCCGGGGCCTCGCTGCGACGGTCCGCCGACGCGCGCCGCTCACTGAGCATGCCCTTACGGCGTTGATTGAACTATCGGCGCCAGCCACGGGTCAGCCGTCTTGGCTCGCCGCAGGACTGAACGTTTTACCTCCGGGAGCTGTATTCTGGTCGTTCGCTCGCAAATTTGCGCAAGCGCTCAGCCTAATCTGGATGAGCAGTCCACATATCGGATCGGATATAAGAAAAAGATGCCTGCCTCGATGCAAACAGCTGCACATCATCGGCGCCCTCGATACGGTCTCTCCAACACGACAGCAGACGCTGCTCGATGCGAGCGAACTCCTGGATTTCGTAGTTGAGGCAAAATTCTCCTACAAAGCGGGACGATAATTCAGAGACCGCAAAGCGTATTAGATGAACGTCCGGCGATTGGATGACGCCAGCGCCCCAGAATCCATGCATATTCCAAAAGCGAATCAGCTCACAATCGATGTAATCGTAAGACCGTTTGGTAACACGCGCACTTTCGCTGGAGAGATCAAGGTCGAGCATGTCAGCCGCAAACTGGATCGTCACGTCTGGAATCTGATCAAATAAGAAAATCCGGATGGCCTCCCTACCGAAATACTTCGCCCAGGCACCGAGCAACACATCCGGAATGAGCAAATGCAAATGCTGCGGCATCAGGATGCAATCGAGTACGAACTCTAAGAACGACTGCGTGCTTCCATGTTTTATTTTCTCCTGCCACCAGGGATGCAGCAACGTCAGGACATTCCTCTGGTAGAAGACAATGGAAATATCGGCTTGCGGAAGAGCATCTCGAATGCTCGCCAAGGCCCCCTCACCCAGATAACAGAGCTCTTCGCTCGACAGTACGCACGTTTTGTCCGCCCGTTTCAAGTCTAAGAGCATCTCTTTGAAGGCCGGATGCCGCGGTTCGCCCGCCATCTGCGCAAACGTGTGCTGCCCGGTCTCATTGTGATTAGTGAATGGATAAATGAATTTTGCGTCTTCAACTCTAGACTCGCAGTACAACATTTTCTGAATAGACGTCGTTCCAGTTTTATGCGGGCCAATATGCAATATGAATTTTGCAGCCATCGTCGAACTGATATTTTTATGATTCGATCTGTTCTAGCAACGCAGACCAGGGATTGTGGCCTCAAGCGCGTTAGTGGGTAACACATCGACTGAGTGAGCGATCGGCATGCTGAGGCGCATCAACGCGTCGATCAGCGGCCGTGCGGTGGTCGCGACGGCCTGCCCTGCTGTCGCGAGTGTCAGATCCGGCTGAAGCGGCGCTTCGTCGGGAGCCGAGATGCCGGTGAAATTCGGGATCGCGCCCGACCGCGCGCGACCGTAGAGGCCCTTGGGGTCGCGTGCCTCACAGATCCTGAGCGGCGTGTCGACGAAGACCTCGAGAAACGGAATGTCGCCTGCGGTGGCCCGGGCCGCTTCCCGCTCTGCGCGGGATGGAGAGATGAGTGAGACGATCGTAACAAGACCGGCATCCGCCATGAGCTTGCCGGTTTCAGCTGCACGGCGGACATTCTCGGCCCGGTCACGGTCGGTGAAACGCAGATCGCTGTTGAGGCCGTAGCGCAGGTTGTCGCCGCCCAGGACCATGGTGGCGCGGCCGGCCCGGGTCAGCGCACGATCCACCTCGCTCGCAATGGTGGATTTTCCCGCTCCGGAAAGGCCAGTCAGCCATGCAATGACAGGCCGTTGGCCAAGCACGCGCCAGCGATGCTCGCGCGGTTGCAGTGACTGCCAAGTCAGATTGCGGTGTGCGAATGGGTTTGGCCGCCGGCCCAAGTCCCACCCTCCGGTTGTGTCCGGAAATGCAATGACACGAAACCGTGATCGTTTGTGTGGCTACAACGTCACGTTGAGCACCGCATGCTGCACGGGCGGCCCCATGAAGGGCGCGACCGAGTAGAACAGAGCATAAATGGGACCTGTCGAACTCGGAGTGCGCGGCGCGGGCCCGCTAAAACGGCCAAGCCTCTTCCGGCAACTCGGGCGCAATTCGCTCTCCCGGCGCCACAAGCTCCACGATTTCGTCGAGCGGCTGCGTCACCCGAATGGTGCGCCCCGCTGCCGTGATGAAGGTCTCGTTGCGCATCAGGTCCGTGTCGCTGAGCGCCTGAACGCTGGTCACACGTAGAAGGTGCCGACAGCCGTCGCCATCCTGCACCTGCAAGAAGTTCCCGACCCGCCGAACGGCAGACATCTCACCTCCTCCACGCGATGGTGAATTCTGGCCTACGCACCCTGCAGGCTCTCGACAAAGTCGTCCGGTCTCTCGCTCCAGCCGGCGAGGATCGTCGCGCCCTCGAGCACGCCGGCCTCATCGTCGGCCAATGCCTTCGACACGGCCGCGCCGGGCATCCGCTCCTCCAAGTTCTCGACCTTCTTGACCGCCCCCCGCTGTATCTGCGCCGGCTCCCACCGGGCCGGGAGCAGCTGCTTCCGGTGTACCTCGAACGGTTGCACCACGAATTCCATTTTCATCGTCACTGCCATGCCTCGTTCGACCCGGTTCGGCGGAAGGTTCTTCACCGTCCGCGCCTGCCTTCTAAGACCGCGCCGCGATTGGCGTTTTCGAGACCAGTTCACATGAGCCCTCCGACGCGGAAGTAGCACCTTGCCCGCGCATTGCATCGACCCGCGCATCGGCTTTGTTCCGCTTTTGTTCTAACATGGCGAAGCCGCGGGTGCATCTCAAGCGGATCAACGCACTGCTCGTTCGGAGGGCTGAACCGTCGGCGTGCCGGTGAGCGGGAAGGCCCGTACGCCGGCTGCCCCTCTCCGGTCGTCGACTTCCTAGAGGGCGCGCGGGAGCTGCCGCGCTGGCTCGTGCCGAACCCGCCCGTCACCGTCCTATGGCGCGTCGCCGGCCCATCTATGGAGGGCGCCAGCATCTACGGTTGCGACCCCGCCCGCGTCGACCGCAGCCTCAAGCTCGGCCGTCAGCATCGTGGCGGCGGTGCTCGACGGTCAGATAAGCCGCAAGCGCGTGATGCTCGAGGGCGACGTCGCGCGCCTCGCCTTCTGCAACCTAGACCTGCCGGCGTTTCGTTCGGCGTCGACGAGCCTGGTGAGGGCGTGATCTGGGGGCTAGCATGCACGGTCGGACGTCGTGGCGCGACCGAGCGCCGCTCCGTAGCGACCTCAACGCCATCTCTCATCCATGCAAGCCAGCACGTAGACCGTGCGCATGCAGCGCTCTCGGGCTGCCTGAGAGTTCGCGTTGCCCATACACGCCCTCATTCCGGAGGACAGCAGCAAGCGATCAACGTCTTGGGCGCGTGCGCAGGTGAAAACCGGCTGGAAGCCCTCGAACAGGCTCACCTGCCAGAAGATCGCAATGACCAGCAGGAGGCAGAAGCCGCCGACCAAGATCCGATTGTCGTAGAACCAGTGCTTGGGGTCGGCGGGTATGGTGGAGCGCCCGCTCATCTTTTCACCGGATGTGCCAGTAGGAGCGTGGTGCGAACCCTATTGCGCTGCGAAGCCGCCTTATCGGTCTCGAGCGCCTCAGCTGTGCGGGCGTTCGTGCGGATCGTCTCCAACAGGTCGCACATCCAACCTTTCGCGAGCAGACGCGATCCGGTGGCGCCGTCAGCGAGCACCGCTTGGATTGCAGCATCGATTTTCTGTTGATGGCCTCGGCAGCCTTGAGCAGCACGGAGACGGTCGGGTTGGTGGCCATCGGTTGCCATTCACCGGTGGCGTCAAGAGCCGCCCGATTCAGATTCCCCTTTCTAAACAAAGGGCGCTGGCGGAAGGGGTGGGATTCGAACCCACGGTGGAGTTGCCCCCACGGCGGTTTTCAAGACCGCTGCCTTAAACCACTCGGCCACCCTTCCCAGCCGTGCCGTGTCGCCACGGTTACGGCCGCAGCTGATGCCGCGTCAACCGTAGAAGGGCGGTTGACCTGTCGAAGCATTCCGCATATCTGACCGCCCACGCCCGGGCCGCCTGCTGCGGCGCGGAGAGAGATCGGCCTTCTGTGTTTCACATGGGCCGGAAGTCTCGCCTGATTGGGGGATAGTTTAACGGTAGAACGGTGGACTCTGACTCCTCTAGTCCTGGTTCGAATCCAGGTCCCCCAGCCACCGAATTTAGCCCGCTAGGTCAGTGACTTAACGGGTTTTTCGTTGCCGGAAACGTGTTCGCTAAGGATTGCGACGCGCTGCAACACGGGTAGTGTTTTTACAATGAGTTACGGCCCGGCCTAGGCTACTCCGCGCAACACGGGCGGAACGGAAGCCGCGTCTGCACATCACAATTTGAATTTCATAGTTCTGCCCGGCCGCGGATGGATAAGGACGAGACTGTGGGATGCGTCCCGCCTCCGCAGGCCCCGGGACACTGGCTAGGGGATTTTCGGTACCCACAAGCAGCGAGTATCCAACCCCTGCTGACACGGCCGCGGGAACCGCGAATCCTGGCACGTCGCCGTGCATCCGGCCCGTCGCCATTGCGCCGCAAGCTCTCGATGAGGGCGCTCAGCCGGGGATCAGCCGGTGTCACGCGTGCCCGTTGTCCGGCGTAGGCGAGCGCAATCGCGAAATCTCCAGCGTTACGGCTGACGTTGATCAAGTCCGACAGCGTGGCGCGATTGTTCGGGTGGCGTGACAGGGTGTCCTTCAGGACCGCTAACGCCTCACTGGCCTGCCCGGCGGAATGCAGGCCCACGGCATAGACATAGGCATAGCGGAGCTGGTCAGGGGCAAGCTCGGCAGCGCGGCGCAGATCACCGAGCGCGTCCTCGTGCTGCTTCCCAAAGTGCTCGAGGCGCGCGTCGTTGAAGTCGCCGAGCACGGTTCGGTCGCTTGCATGCTGCATGGCGCGCGCGTGCTGCGAGGTGCGCCACAGCTCCACCTCGTCCGCGCGGCAGCCAGCACAGGCCGCGCTGCCAACAAAGGTGCCAGCACGGCCGGCCTCCGGGCCTGCGCGCATCGCATGGGAAATGCCATGCAGAAGATGGGATACGGCTCCGCCCAAGATCGCAGTCAGGGCCGCAATCGGGGGGCAAGCCACAGCTTGAATTGCTCTGGACCACCGCGAATTGCCAGTTGCCCTGTCATGTGTGCCGCCGCAGCAGGCCTTCTTCGCGTGTGGCGTTTCGCGCGCAATCTCACTTGGTTCCCTGTTAAGGCGGCGCATCTCCGTACGGCGGATGATGCGACGAGCCGCAACGAGGTGGCCTGACGATGGGCCGCAAAGTGCTGCAGCTGATCTCAGGCTTGATGCACCGCACGCGCAGGCGAGGCGGGATCCCGCTTAGCTACCCGGGCACTGTGGCCATTATTGTGCACCTTCAATTTGAGATCTTCACCGCGGAGGCACAGAGATGGATGGTTCAAATGCCGTTCGCCGGTCTCGCGAGAAGCTGGTCCGGTAGTGCTTGGCAAGTCGGCAGATGGGACTGTCCTACGCGAGGCGCAGGACACTCTCGCACCGACGCTGACGGCGACAGGCCTGCCGTCCGCTGAGCAGGCAGCGTCGTCTAAGCGAGGACACCGCGGCGGGCGCGGATTGGCTTGGGCGCTGGCTCATCGATCGATTGGAGAAGATCGATCTCGATGGTACGTGTTATCGCGAGCATCGGCAGCGCGTGTGGGCTGTCTGCGAACGGATCCTCTAAATCCAACCCGATCTCGTCCAGGGCCAGGAACAGAAATCCGACTACGGTCGAGCCCAGCGGGGTGATCCAACCCAGTTCCTGCACCATGGACAGCGGCAGCAACAGGCAGAACGCCCGGACCAGGACGCCCGGCACGGCCGAGAACTGGATGGCCAGGGGGGTGTTGCGGATGCGCTCAAGCCCACCTTGCGCATTGGCAATGTCGGACAGGATGCGATCGACTGAAGCGAGCAGCGCAGGGTGAACCGCGCGCTTCTCGGCCAAGTATCGCAACCGGCCTTCGATTGCGTGCAGGATCGCGTTGGGTACATTTCGGCGCCCCTGGATGCTGGCGGCCAAGTCTGGTGTGAGAAGCCGCTCAAGCTCCGCCGTAACGTCATTCCCGCGCAGGGCACCGCGCAGCGCGTGGCCATAGGCCACCATGGCTCGGGTGAGGTCGGGTGCGCCGCCGAACAGCGTCTCCATCTCGCGCGAGAACGAGCGGGCGTTGTTGGTCACCGCTCCCCACAGGGTGCGCGCCTCCCACCACCGGGCATAAGCGGCGTTGTTGCGTACGCTGAGGAACAGCACGAGCGCGGAGCCGATCAGCGAGGTTGGCAGGCTGGGCTGGTCCATCCAGGGCCGGTGCGCCATCTGGAAGACGACGACGACAAGCACATCCCAGGCAAAGAGGAGGAGGAGCGCTCGCAGGCCCTCGCGGAGCAGCTGGATCAGCCCAGTACGTCGATCAATGATCATGGCCGTTGCGTGAGCCAGTCGACGGGAGACAGCCAAACTAGCAAATTTTGCCGCATCGACAGCGTCACCTAGAGAGATGGGTCGTCGGTTGTGTAAGATTGAAAGTGGATCATCAGCGCATCGCTAGGCCCGCTCCATGATCCGCCCGGATCCGAGAACGTACTGCACGGGATTTGGCCCGCCGCCCCTCGGCAGCCCTTCGACGGTTCCGTACCCAGAACCCGAGCGGCGCCGAGAACCATGAACGGCCAGGAATCGTCTCTCCTCGGCAATATTCAGCGGCTGTCTGACGGATCGTCTGGTGTATTCCCTAGTTGTAGCCAGGGGCGCCCTCTCAGATCGGAGTTGATCGTCATGACACGCCTTGCATTGGCATCGACTGCGCTGCTTGCCGCTCTGGCCTTCGCGCCGACTGGCGCAGATGCGCGCGGCTTCGGCGGCGGCGGCTTCGGTGGTGGGTTCCGTGGCGCTGGTTTCCACGGGGGCTATGGCGGCTTCCGAGGCGGATACGGCGGCTTTCGGGGCGGGCATGGCCGGTTCGGGTATGGCTACGGGCGCGGCTATTACGGGCGCGGCTGGGGTGGCTATGGCTACGGCGCCGGTCTCGGCCTGCTCACGGGCGCGGCGATCGGCTATGGTCTGGCGGGCGGGTATTACGGCTACGGGCCATACGGGTACGATTATGCGCCGGCAGCCTACGACTACTGTGACCCCTACGGTTACGGATACGGACCTTACGGCGGCTGTGGATATTACGGCTACTGAGGTCGCGTAACGAACGCCCGCTCGGACAGAAAGGAGCCTGCCCGATTTGCGCCGGGCATCGCTTTTTGCGCTTTTTGCTGAGGATCAAACTTCTCGGACTTGCAAGGCTCACCTGCTCCCGAGACCGAAGCTTCGATCCTTCCGATGGTGCACTCTCGCCGCCTCCGGGATGTCGGGTTGGAAACCGAGCCGCCGGCGACGCGCCCCGACACCGGAGGATTGCCGCGTTGAGGTCCGCCTCGACGACCGGCGCGCCTCATCAGGTCATCTGAATGCGGCTGAGGGAAGGACTACCCCGTGAGGCGCTTGAAGCTGCTTGGCCAACGCACGCTGGTGGCGGTCCTCGGTCTCGTGACGGTCTGGCTGATCCTGGTGCTGTTTTACGACGTCGCCGATCGCCGCCTTCCGCTCGTCCTGGCGCTGGCGTCCACCTACGCAGCCAGCGCCTACTTGATCCTGCCTCGCGCGATCCGGCTCGGTGCGCGCATCCTCAACCGAAACTCTATCCCCACCTACACGCTGACTGGCGATGGCCTGCCCGGCGATCCTGTGAACCTGGCCTTGATCGGCACCTCCAACGAGCTGCGCCGCGCCTTCGTTCAAGCCGGGTGGACGCAGGCCGATCCGCTCGGGATCAGCAGCTCGTGGAAAATGGCGTGCGCCTTCGTCCTGAACCGGCCTTATTCAAGCGCCCCGTTCAGCACGCTCTACCTGTTCGGCCGGGGACAGGACGTTGGCTTCCAGCGATCAATCGATAACAGCCCGCGCAAGCGCCATCACGTCCGCTTCTGGGGCATCTCGATCGAACGCGCGGAAGCGACTCTCGGCACCGTAGCCTTCTGGCTCGCCTCGAGCCGGCCGGCCGACACTGAGCGCGCCTTGTGGATTGGTGCTGCGACCAAGGACATTGGGTTATCCTTGACGCGCCTCAGCTTCCAGATCACCCACGCGACCGATGCTGACACCAACGCCGAGCGCGAGTTCCTTGTCCGAGAGCTGAGAGAGCACGGAGCGATCGGGCAGGTCCGCCACCACATGCCTGGCGAGCGGCTGTCAATTGGCACGGTCAATCGCTACCTCAGCGACGGCTTGGTGGCCGTGGCGGAGCTGAGCGCGCGGCCCCGCTGATGCGTTTGGTTTGGGCGGCTTTCTGTATCAATCGGAGAGCCCGGGCGGGCGCTGCAAAGAGCTGCATTGGAGCACTGAGGCCGTCACCTAAGCTGCACCAACTAATCCTGCGTCGTGACCTTCTCCGGCCCGCCGGATAGCTCAATCACGCTGTCGAGCGACTCGAAGTGGGAGCCGGTGATCTTACGCATCGGCAGAGCCTCCTCGGACCGCAGCTTCGATCCGGGCGATGTCGATCTTGCGCATGGTCATCATCGCCTCGAACGCGCGCCGGGCCGCGGCTCTGTCGGGATTGCTGTTGGCGCGCAGGAGCGCGCGCGGCGTGATCTGCCAGGAGAAGCCCCAGCGGTCCTTACACCAGCCGCACTCGCTTTCCTCACCGCCGTTGCCCACGATGGCCTCCCAGTAGCGGTCGGTTTCCGCCTGATCATCGGTCAGCACCATGAAGCTGACCGCCTGATTAGCCTTGAAGTTGGGTCCGCCATTCAAGCCGACGAACGGGCGGCCGAGTACGGTGAACTGGACGACGAGTTCCGCGCCCTCAGGTCCGCCGGGGAAATCGGACGGGGCATACATGGCCGCGGCGACACTGCTGTCTGGGAAGGTTTTGGCATAGAACTCCGCAGCCTTGCGGGCTTGACCGTGGTCGAACCACAGGCAAGTCGTCAACTTCTCGCTCGTCATCGCTCATCTCCCTTCACGCAGCTTGGCGCGGGCCGGCAAGGCCGAGCCTGTTGCCCGCCGGATCAGCAATGTTGGCCGAGTAGCTGCCACCAGGGATCGGATCGGGCCCCTGGAGCACCGTGCCGCCCCTCTCCCGGGCCGTGGCGAGCGCGGCATCGATATCGGCTACATGGACGTACCAATTCCAACGGGCCGGCGCGCCGGTGGCTGCACTCGACATCACCGCACCAGGGCGCAGGTCGCCCCGGCCGATGAAGGCGTACTCGCCCCGCCCGTTCATCGGCATGGCCCCGAGTTTCTCCCAGCCGAACAGCGCCCCGTAGAACGCGAAGGCAGCCTCGGGATCGGGGGTTGCGAGCTCGATCCATACGCCGTGGCCGAGGGTTTGCTCCGTCCCGAGGGGCACCGGCCCAAAGGCCCGGCTCTCGCTGGGGCTCGTCGCACCCATCAGGGCGAACACCACATCCTGCCGGTCGCTGACCATCGCGAAACGGCCCACATGGGGAATGTCGACAGGCCCGAACCGGATCCTGCCGCCGAGGTCCACCACTCGGGATGCCATGGCGTCGACGTCGCGGGTCGCGAGGTAGACGGCCCAGCCCGGAAGGCCGGGGGCTTCGGGCATCGACCGCCGGATTCCGGCCACGGGCGTCCCACTAGCCTCCGCGACTCGGTAGCCGCCGTGCTCGGGCATCGGCGATGGCGCGACGCGCCAGCCGGCGACAGCCTCGTAGAAGGCTTGCGCCGCGTCTTGGTCGGTCGCGTTCAGCTCGAACCAGATGGGTTTACCCTCGACAATTGGCATCGGGCGCATTCCTCCGTGACAACAGGCGTGTCGACCGCATCGCGGCGCCGCATACGGCCCCGCTTTGCCCAGGCTGCCATCATCAGTTATACAAAGCAACCATGCAGTCAGAAAAAATAACTAAAGCGGCATCGCTGACGCGAGAGCGTCGCTACGACGACGCGTGCGGCACTGCCCTCGCCCTGGAATTCATTGGCGAGCGTTGGTCGCTGCTGATCATGCGCGAACTGGTCTTCGGCCCCCGCCGCTTCGGCGAGATTCGGGCAAACCTTCCGGGCATCAGCGCCAACGTGCTGACACAGCGCCTGGAAAGCTTGGAAGATTCAGGCATCGTTTGCCGCTTCCGGCTGCCGTCGCCGGCCAACGTGCAGGTCTACGATCTGACGGAGTGGGGCCGTGAGGCCGCGCCGCTGATGCGCGACCTGGGTCGCTGGGCGGCGCGCTCGCCGCGGCACGATCCGAGCCTGTTCATGTCGGCGGCTTCAGCCATGATGTCGCTCCAGGCCCTTGTCGACCGAAAGCGCGCCGCGGAATTGCCTGTGTCAGTTGCGTTTCATTTCCCCGGCGAGGACTTTATCGCGACAGTGACTGGCGGCGAGATCTGCGTGAGCCGTGGTATCATGGAGGCGCCCGACCTCGCTTTCACCGGAAATACGATGGCGATGCGCCGCACGATCTATGGCAAGGCGCCTTTGGTCAGAGACGGTGCGGGCGGAACGCTCGCCTTCGCTGGCGAGGCCGATCTCGCGCAATCCTTTGTCGATCTCTTCTCTCTGCCCGCCAAAACCGCCTGAGGAGCGTCTTAGCGGTCAGGTCGGAATCTGGCGCTGCGCTGGATTGCGGAGCAACCTGAGCGATGGCAGTCCAGAACACACCTTCGCGGAAGCGGAGGTATTGCTGCCTGCCGCAAGGCCGAAGAGTGTCGGATGGTAAGATCCAGCCGGCTCAAAGACCGTCAGCTTTTCCGGCAAATCTTCTCCGAAGCGGATGGCTGACTGCGTTGATATTACCAGCCCGCGTTGAAGCGCCACCCGGTCGATTGCCGTATCTCGCCTCAGCCCTAACCTTCCCCGGCCGATTTATCACCGCATGTTGGCGGCGGTCCGGAGGAGCGACGCTCAATCAGCTCGATCGGCATCTCCGTGCGGCTGCCCCGGGGGTCGCCTCGCAGACGGGCAAGCAGATGCTCGGCGACCTCCCGCCCGAGCTCGGCCGTCGGCAGATGAACGGTCGTCAGAGACGGCGCGATATGGCTTGCGATCTCAAGGTTGTCGATGCCGACGACCGATAGATCGCGGGGGATGACAAGGCCACGTTGCTCGGCCTCGAGGAGGACGCCGACGGCAAGGAGATCGTTTCCGCACACCACGGCCGTCGGGGGCTCGGCAAGCCCCAGGAGTTGCAAGAGGCCGGCCCGACCGCCGGCGAGAGAGAATGGCTGCTGCGAAATCCGGGCATTCGGGAGATCGAGACCCTCTGCCGCGAGCGCCCGCCTCACACCTGCGATGCGAAGACGGGCGCGGTCGTTAGCCTGGGTGAAGCCCGAAACCATGCCGAACCGTCGATGACCCATTGCGAGCAGATGCCTGGCCGCGAGATAGCCCGCCTGAGCATTGTCGAAGCCGATCGAATCCAGCCGGTCGTCGAATGACCAGGTCAGCACCACCGGTATCGGCGCCTCGATCATAAGGGCCCATGTTTCAGGGAGATGATCCGCGCCGACCACAATCAGAGCGTCGACTCCACGTCCGAGCATGGATCGCACTTGGGCAGCCTCCTCTGCGGCCGCGTATTCATGGGCTGCGAGCAGGAGCTGGTAGCCGTTTCGGGCCAAGGTTGTCTGCAGGGCCTGGACCGCGCGCGCAAAAATCGAGTGGTCGAGCGTCGGGATGATGGCGCCAATCGTGTGCGTTCGGCCCGACGCCAGGGCCTGCGCGGGGCCGCCGGGCAGGTAGCCCAGGGACTCGGCAGCCGCGCGCACCCGCCGGATTGTATCAGGATGGACGATCGGCGCTCCGGCCATCGCGCGTGAAGCGGTTGCCGGCGAGACGCCCGCCTGAAGGGCAACCGCTCGCAAGGTTGCGCGCTGCTGACGTTTCACGGCCTGCACTCTCGATCGGCTCCCCAGTACACAGAGTGATGAATGCGCATTCAAAAAAACGCAACAGCTTCAGTGAAGTGACCCGCTCGCAGTCGGGTGTTCGATGATCCGGCCAAATTCTCGCCCGTGCACTTATTGACAAACCAGACGAGTGCGCGCTCAATGAAAGCGCATTCATTGAATGCACATGCAGCGAGGCGCGACAAGACGGCCGCTGCAGCGAGAGGAAATGCCGTGAAGTTCAGCCGCCGCATGCTCGTCGGCATGGCGACGCTCGTCGCCATTGCCGTCCTATGGTACGCCGCGACCACCGGGCTCGGCCTGATCTCAGCCGGGCGCTTCCCGGCACCGGCCGACGTTGAGACGGCGGCGATCCAGGCTCTCGTTCGCGGCTATCCGGACGCGACGCTCTTCACCCACATCCTGCATTCGCTGCGCTTGGTTGCTCTCGGGTTCGTCGTCTCGGTGGCTTTCGGCGTTCCCCTTGGCCTGCTGATGGGCTGGAGCCGGACGGCCGAAGCCCTGATCAATCCCGTCTTCCTGCTGCTGCGCCCAATCCCGCCGCTCGCCTGGATCCCGCTCGCCATTCTGTGGCTCGGTCTCGGCGACGAAGCGAAGGTGATGGTGATCGTCATCGCGGCGTTGCCGCCCGCGGTGATCAGTACCCATGCGGGCGTACGCTCCGTCTCGCCGCACCTCGTCGAGGCGGCACAGATGCTGGGCACGCCGCGGCTGCGCTTCGTTCTTGAGGTGCTCGCACCGGCAGCGGCGCCGATGATCTTCACCGGCCTCCGCCTCGCGCTGCAGGCGAGCTGGACCACCCTCGTCGCTGCCGAACTGGTCGGCTCGCTCGCGGGCCTCGGCTACGTCCTCAACGTTGCGCAGCAGGATCTCTATCCGGGGATGATCCTGGTCGGCATGGCGGCTGTCGGGATCCTAGGTGCCGGCAGCACCGCGCTCCTCGGGATAGCCGAGCGACGTGCCGTCGTGTGGGCAGAGATGCGCGGGGCGCCGGCATGATCGCGTATCGCCAGCCCCTGCCGCTTCGCCGCAGTCTCGCCCTCGGAGCGATCGGTACCGTGACGTTCCTGGGTCTCTGGGCCGCGCTATCCCGGTCCGGTCTGGTATCGTCCGTGTTCCTGCCGGGACCGGTCGCTGTCATCGAACGGTTCGCGACCCTGATGACGACGCCGTTCGCGGGCGGCACACTTCTCGCGCACGTCGCTTCGAGCCTCCAGCGCTTCCTGGCCGGTTACTTGCTCGCTGTCGCCGTCGGCGTCCCCCTCGGCCTGATGATGGGCTGGTCGCGGCTCCTCGACGACATCGTCACGCCGATCTTCGACGGGCTGCGCTTCATCGCCCCGATTGCGTGGGTGCCCTTCGCGGCCCTGTGGTTCGGCACCGGGGTCGGTGGCCCGATCCTCATCATCTTCGCCGGCGCGTTCCCACCCTGCCTGATCAACGCCTATCGCGGGGCCCGATACGTGGATCCGCGCCTCATGGAGGCGGCCGCGATGCTCGGCACGCCGGGCCACCGGACAATCACCGAGGTGCTGCTGCCGGCGGCACTACCTTCCATCGTCGCGGGCCTGCGCATCAGCGCAGGGCTCGGCTGGCAATCCCTTGTGGGCGCCGAGCTGATCGTGGCCTCGACGGGCGTCGGCTACATGATGGTGCAGGCGCAGGGTGCGGTGTCGACCACGACCGTAATGGTCGGGATGGTCGCCATCGGCTTGATCGGCGTGATCATCGACGTCTGCCTTCGGCTGCTCGAGATCCGCATCCGCTCGCATCTCGAACAGGCCTGAGGTGACGCGATGAGTTCCATCCGATTCGAGCAGGTTGACAAGAGCTTCGGTGGCGGCGCGGTGAAGGCCCTCGAGCGGGTCGATCTCACCGTAGCCGACCGCGAATTCGTCGCGATCGTCGGCGCCTCAGGCTGCGGCAAGACGACGTGCCTTCGCCTCGTTGCGGGTTTCGAGGCGCCGACCAGCGGCCGGATCGTGGTCGGCGGCAAGCCCGTCACCGAACCCGGGCCGGACCGCGCCGTGGTGTTCCAGCAATTCGCGCTGTTCCCTTGGAAGACGGTCGCGCAGAACATCGCCTTCGGCCTGCGCAACAAGGGCTTGCCGGCAGCCGAGCGCGACGCGCGAGTCGCGGCT
Organism: Methylobacterium sp. CM6257; assembly: GCF_054611515.1. Lineage (NCBI taxonomy): Bacteria > Pseudomonadati > Pseudomonadota > Alphaproteobacteria > Hyphomicrobiales > Methylobacteriaceae > Methylobacterium > Methylobacterium sp. CM6257. The sequence goes on along the minus strand of NZ_CM137735.1, from coordinate 986,992 downwards.
GCGATCAGCATGATCGGCCTATCCACCCATGCCAACGCCTATCCGCACCAGCTCTCGGGTGGGATGCAGCAGCGCGTCGCCATCGCGCGCGCCTACGTCCTGGAACCCGAGGTGCTTCTCATGGACGAGCCTTTCGGCGCTCTCGATGCACAGACCCGCGTGGTGATGCAGGAGGAACTCGTCCGCCTCGCGCGCAGGAATCCGCGGACCGTCCTGTTCATCACCCATGGCGTCGAGGAGGCGGTCTACCTCGCCGACCGGGTCGCGGTCATGACCCGGCGCCCCGGGCGCATCAAGGAGATCATCGACGTCAAGGCGATCCGCGAGGCGGAGCGCTGGGAAGATCACGCCAGGATCGAGGACGTGATGGACCTCGAATCGTTCGTCCATCTGCGGACGCACATCTGGAAATCGTTGCGCGAAGAGAAGAGCGAGGCCGGCCACTGAGGGGCCGATCAGCAATCTGAGGGAGGACGAAACATGGTCGAGAACCGGATAAGCAGGAATCCCGCAGGCCGGGGGTTGGCATACCTGCTCGCGGGTGCCCTCGCGCTGATGCCACAGGCCCTATCGGCGCCTCAGGCCCAGGCTGCGGACCTTGAGCGGATCGGCGTCTCCTATCAGCCCTCGCTCTACTGGGCGCTCCCCTTCTACATCGCGACACAGAAGGGATGGTGGAAGGAGGTCGGCTTCGAGCCGAACTTCGCTGTGTTCCCAGCCGGCGCACCCCAGGTCGCCGCTGCCCAGGCGGGATCTTGGGATGTTGGCGGCGCCGGCTCCGTTCCAGCTATCCTCGGTGCGGCGCGCTTCGGATTGCTGACGATCGGCCTCACCAACGACGAGTCGAAGACCAACGTGCTGATGGTGCGCGGCGAGCGCTACGATGCGATCGTCAAGGATCCGAAGCAGCTCGCTGGCCAGAAACTTCTCGTCACCACCAACTCCACCGCAGACTTTGCCGCGCGAGCGTGTCTCAAGAAGTGGGGGCTCGGCCCGCGCGACATGCGCTTCGTCAATCTCGGGCAGGCGCAGATTATCTCGGCGATGATGGCCAACGCCGGTGAGGTGGTCGGCGTCTGGGCGCCCAATACCTACACGTTGGAGGAGAAGGCGGGCGCGCGGCTCCTGTGCAGCGGGGCAGATGCCGAAGCGATGGTGCCGGGCGCCCTGATTGCCCGTGCCGACTTCGCAAAGGCGCATCCGGATGAGGTCGCCAAGTTCCTAGCGGTCTACCTGCGTGGCTGGGGATGGGCGAAGGCCCATCCCGATGAGGCCCGGGCGATGGCCAAACGCTTCTACGCCGAAGGTGGCGTCGAGGTGTCCGACCGAGCGATCGACCAGGAATTCGCGTTGCGGCCGACCTATTCCCTCGATGCGCAGCTCAAGGCGATGGCGCGGACGAGCGGCCCCTCGCAGGTCGATGGCTGGTTCTCGCAGATCGGCGCGTTCATGGCCGATAGCGGCACCATCCCGCAGGCTCCCGACCCCAAGGGCTACATCGACGACAGCTTCATGAAGCGCGTCGCGGCGGATCCGAAGCTCAAGGCCTTCGCCACAGAGTTCGACGCGGCAGCCTCTCAACGCTGAGCGCGGCGGTTCGCAAGCGCACGGCAATCCTCCCAGGCACCGGGAAAAGGCAAGTCCCATGACGATCGAATATGTAAAGCGCGCGACCAAAACGCCGGAGACCGAGACCGACACGGCCCGCCAGGTCGTGACCGAGATGCTCGCCGCTATCGAGGCACGGGGCGAGGACGCGGTGCGGGACTACGCCCGATCGCTCGACAAGTGGACCGGCGAGATTATCGTGACGCCGGAGGAAATCGCCCGGCGCACGCGGGACATCCCCGAGAGCGTCAAGGAGGACATCGTCTTCGCCGCGGGACAGGTGCGCCGCTTTGCGGAGGCCCAGCGCGACAGCGTCCGCGACTTCGCCGTCGAGCTGGTTCCGGGGCTGACCACGGGGCAGAAACTCGTCCCCTGCAACGTCGCCGGCTGCTACGTGCCGACGGGACGTTACGCCCACATCGCCTCGGCATACATGTCGGTCGCGACCGCCAAGGCGGCCGGCGTGCCGACCGTGGTTGCCTGCTCGACCCCCTACCGCGGCGAGGGCATCCACCCTTACGTTCTCTATGCGATGCAGGTCGCGGGCGCCGACGTAGTCATGACCCTCGGTGGGGTGCAGGCGATCGCCGCGATGGCTTTCGGACTGTTCACCGGCAAGCCCGCCGACATCATCGTCGGGCCGGGCAACAAGTTCGTCGCCGAGGCCAAGCGCATGCTGTTCGGTCGCGTCGGCATCGACGTCTTCGCTGGCCCCTCCGAAGTAGGCATCATCGCCGACGAGACGGCCGACCCGGCGATCGTCGCGTCCGACCTCGTCGGCCAGGCTGAGCACGGACATGAGAGTCCGGCTTGGCTGTTCACGACCTCCCGGGCGCTCGCCGATGACGTGATGGCCCGGATGCCCGGCCTGATCGACGCGCTGCCCCCAACTGCGCGGGACGCGGCCGGCGCAGCCTGGCGCGACTACGGCGAGGTGATCGTCTGCGGCACCCGCGCGGAAGTCGTCACGGTCTCGGACCGCTACGCGAGCGAGCATCTGGAGGTCCACGCCGCCGACCTTGACTGGTGGCTCGGCGCACTCAGCAATTACGGCTCGCTGTTCCTCGGCGAGGAGACGACGGTCGCCTTCGGCGACAAGACCTCAGGTCCGAACCACATTCTCCCGACCAAGTACGCCGCCCGCTACTCGGCTGGCCTCTCCGTGCACAAGTTCCTGCGACCCCTGACCTGGCAGCGCATGGACCGGGAAGCATGCAAGACCATCGCCCAGGCTACTGCACGGATCTCCCGCCTGGAAGGCATGGAAGCACATGCCCGCACGGCCGACGACCGACTCGCAAAGTATTTCCCGGGTCACAACTTCGATCTCGGTGTCGCGGTGAGGGCATGAGCTCCCGCCTCGCACCGCTGTTCGACCTGACCGGCCGCACGGCGCTCGTCACCGGCGGGAATTCCGGGATCGGCCTCGCACTCGCGCGCGCCCTCGGACTCGCAGGGGCCGGCCTGATCCTGACCGCCCGCCGGGAGACCGACCTCGCGGCGGCGGCCGCGGGACTGCGCGCGGAAGCGATCGCCTGCGAGGGCTTTCCGGCCGACCTCGCGGACGCCGGGGCCGTCAGGAACCTCGTCGCGCGCCTCGGCAGCCAGCCCGTCGACATCATCGTCAATGCCGCCGGGGTGAACCTGCGCCAACCCTTCGAGGCGGTGACGGCGGAAGCGTTCGATCTGCACATGGCTCTGCATGTGCGTGCGCCCTTTCTCCTGACCCAGGCCCTGGCGCCGGCTATGGCCGCCCGCGGATTCGGGCGGATCGTCAACATCGCGTCATTGCAATCCTACCGGGCCTTCCCCAATTCCGCGCCCTACGGCGCCGCGAAGGGGGCAGTGGTGCAACTCACCCGCGCCATCGCGGAGGCGTGGTCGGCGCGCGGCGTGACGTGCAACGCGATCGCGCCCGGGTTCTTCCCGACCCCCCTGACCCGTGCGGTCTTCGACGATCCCGATCGAACGGCACGCTATGCCGCCCAGACCGCCTGCGGTCGCAACGGCGAACTCGCCGATCTCTACGGCGCGGTGATCTTTCTCGCGTCAGGAGCCTCCGCCTACGTCACCGGACAGACCCTGGCGGTCGACGGCGGCTTCACCGCCAAGTGAGAGCTCGCGCGCATCTTGAGGAACCTGCAATGAAAGCGCTCGTGTATAATGGCCCGCACGCGCTCGCCCTGCAGGAAGTGCCGATCCCTGTGCCCGAGGCCGGCGAGGTGCTGGTGCGTGTCGAGGCGGTGGGCATCTGTGGCTCGGACATGCATGCTTACCACGGCCACGACGCGCGCCGCCCGGCCCCCCTCATCCTCGGACACGAGGCGTCCGGCCGGATCGCAGACGGGCCACGAGCTGGCGAACGCGTGACCATCAACCCGCTGGTCACGTGCGGACGCTGCCCGGCCTGCGAGGCCGGACGCTCGCATCTCTGCCCGAACCGTCAGATCCTCTCGATGCCGCCGCGTCAGGGCGCCTTCGCCGAATTTGTCCGGGTCCCCGAGCGTAACCTCGTGCCGATCCCGGATACGCTCTCGGCCACCGGCGCCGCCCTCGCCGAACCGCTCGCCGTCGCCTACCACGCCGTCAATCAGGGGGCACGACTGCTAGCCCGTCCTCTCGCGGGTGTGCGTTGCGCGGTCCTCGGCGGCGGCGCGATCGGATTCGGGGCGGCACTGGTCCTCGCCATGCAGGGAGCAGCCGAGATCGTCCTCGTCGAGCCGAATGCCGAGCGGCGCGCGACCGCCGCACGCAGCATCCCGACCGTCCGGTGCCATGCGCCCGGCGATGCCGGAGGTCCGCATCCCGACAGCACCGACCTGATCCTCGACGCCGTCGGCAGTCGCGCGACGCGGGCGGAAGCGAGCCGGCTCGCCCGGCCGGGGGCGGTCATCGTGCATATCGGGCTCCTGCCCGGAGAGGAGGGGCTCGACATCCGCAAGATCACGCTGCAGGAGATCGTGGTGTCGGGCAGCTATTGCTACACGATGCAGGAGTTCCGCGACGTGGTCGACGCCCTCGTCGGTGGCCGGCTCGGCCCTCTCGACTGGGTCGAGGAGCGGTCATTGGCAGCGGGAGCAAGCGCCTTCGCCGATATTGACGGCAACCATGTTGCTGCGCCGAAGCTCATTCTCGTGCCGGAGCGGATGCTCTGATCGCCGCAAGTCGCAGTCATCCGAGGCAATAAGCGCGGCAGCGCTAATGAAAGCCGAAGCAAGCAGATATTGAAAGCGGTTTCGATTATACTTGAATCCCGCAGTTTTCTGCTGTTTCGTCAATCAATCTGTAGAATGCGCATTCGACATTTCCGGCATTGGCGGCGAGCTCGAGCGGGCTTGGTCGGGCTCGATCGCCAGAGGCCGCTTTCGCGCGGGCTGCACCTCGAAAGCGAGACACCGCTCTCGGCGACACATGGCCCCTCGATCCACGGTCGGATGTCTGCACTGGGCGGCGACTAACCGGCTGGCTCGGTCCAACTGCTCGGTCGTACTGCCGCGCAGGCATCAGAACCGAAGCCCGATCTGCGGGTTGAACGCATCCTATGCGCGTCCTGCTGATCTACTGCCATCCCCTCGCGGAGAGTTTTGCCGCTGCGTTGCGCGACGCGGCCATTCAGGGACTGCGCTCCGCTGGGCACGAGGTCGAGGTGCGCGACCTCTATGCGGAAGGGTTCAACCCGGTCCTCAGCGCACATGAGCGACGCAACTACTACGAACAGGAAACCGCTACCGGGGCGACAGCCCACCACGTCGCCGCCCTCCGCGACGCGGACGCTCTCGTTTTTGTCTATCCGACGTGGTGGTTCGGTATGCCGGCCATGCTGAAGGGCTGGATCGACCGGATCTGGCTGCCCGGTATCGCGTTCAAGCTCAATGGCCCGGGTGTGCTGCAGCCTCTGCTCACGAACATCGGCCGCATCACGGTGGTCACCACCTATGGCTCGCCACGCTGGCTGCTCTGGTTGGTCGGCTGGCCGGATTGGCGCCTGTTCCGACGTGGCATCCGAACCTTGTGCGCGCCGCGCTGCCGCCTGGACTGGTTGGTTCTGACCAACATGGACGCCTGTACGGCGGATGCGCGGCAGCGCTTCCTTGCCAGAGTGCGTCGGCGCCTGGCCTCGCACCGCTGAAGCGAGGTCGTCGTCGGCAAGGACCGCGCTTTCATGCTTTCAGTCGTTCGCGACGGTAAGGGCCTCCTCGATGCCGTCCGTCTTGGTAGGGCGCGATCCGGCGGGTCTTCTCGATGGAGAGCTGCGAGCCGTACCGGTAGGCGCTCTTCGTGCGGCCGTAGACCGGCACGCCGAGCTCGTCGATGCCGTCGACGATCTCGGTCTCGTCGAGGATGTGGTGCTGCGCCTGCACCGTGCCGGTCTTGCCGAACATCTCGTGGAGCGAGAGCACCGCGTCGTCAGCCGGGTGGTGGCAGTGATCGGCCGCAGACGAATGTTGAAGACTGATCGCGACCGGAGCTGATCGCGACCGGAGACGGACACTCTGAATTTCAAATCCGAAGTGAGAAGGCGGACGTCTGTGGTCAGCCGCGACGCTCGCGTGGCTTGTGCCCACCACATCCAGGTACGAGCCGGCTCCGACTCGGGAGGGGCTCGATCGCGCGCAAGGTGTGCCTCCGTTGCCAGCAGTCTTGTAAATGATATATGATGCCCTTGGATCCGTCGCGGCTTGCGAGAAGGCGCTTGGGCATCAGAGCGCATTCTGCCGAGATCTGCGCTTTTCGATGGAAGGGCGTGCTGTGAAATCGAGATTGGGCGCTGCTTCCGGTTTTCCCGACTTGGTTGGGCCGTACGTCGCAGAACTTGAACGCGGAGCAGCCGTCCAGGCCGGTGGAGTGGCAGCCAGAACGACGCTCCGGATTGCTGCGACATAGACCAAAGCACGACACGATCGTGAACGGCCGCGGCCTGATCCGCGGCGCCAGGGAGGATGGATGGACACGGGTCAGCCTCTGCTGGAGGTGGACGGCGTCACGCTTCGCTACAAGACGCCCGAGCACCTCGTCACGGCCACCTATCGGGTGAGCTTCCGGGTCTGGCCCGGGGACCGGTTCGTCCTGCTCGGCCCGTCGGGCTGCGGGAAGTCGACCCTGCTCAAGGCGGTGGGCGGCTACATGGCCGCCACCGAGGGCGAGATCCGGCTGAAAGGCCGGCCGGTCACCGAGCCCGGCCCCGACCGGATGATGGTGTTCCAGGAATTCGACCAGCTTTTGCCGTGGAAGACCGTCCGGCAGAACGTGGTCTTCGCCCTGGAAGCCTCGGGCCGGCTCAGGGGCCGGGAGGCGCTGGACCGGGCCAACCTGTACATCGACAAGGTCAACCTGACGAAGTTCGCCGACAGCTACCCGCACACCCTGTCGGGCGGGATGAAGCAGCGCGTGGCCATCGCCCGCGGCATGGCGATGGAGCCCGACATCCTGCTGATGGACGAGCCCTTCGCGGCGCTCGACGCGCTCACGCGCCGGCGCATGCAGGACGAGCTGCTGGCGCTGTGGGAGGGCACGCGCTTCACCGTGCTGTTTGTCACCCACTCGATCCCCGAGGCGATCAAGGTCGGCTCGCGCATCCTGCTGCTCTCGCCCCATCCCGGCGAGGTCAAGGCCGAACTCAACAGCGCCGAGACGCCCGAGGCGGCGCTGCGGCTGGAGAGCCGCATCCAGCAGATGCTGTTCTCGGAAGAGATCCAGGAGGCCGAGAATGTCTAGCGCCCAGGCCCTGACCGGTACGCCTCTGACCGGCACCCCGCCCCTGACCGGCCTCGCCCCGCCGCGCCCGGCCGCCGCGGCAGCGGCGCGCCCCGAGATCGTGCGCGACACGGGTCAGGCCCACGCCGCCCCGGTGGTTGAGAAGCCGCTCTCGGTCGCCGAGCGGCTCTACAACCAGGCCTGGCTGCGCAAGGCCGTGATCCTGCTCGTGCTGGCGGCGGTCTGGGAGGCCTACGGGCGCTACCTCGACAACGACCTGCTGTTCCCGACCTTCTCGGCCACCGTGACGGCGTTCGTGCACGGCCTGGCGGACGGCACGCTGCCGGCGCGCGCCTGGTCCTCGCTGAAGGTGCTGCTGATGGGCTACGCCGCCGGCGTGGCGCTGGCAGCCCTGCTCACCGGCATCGCGATCGCGTCGCGGATCGGCACCGACTTCCTCGAGACGCTGACCTCGATGTTCAACCCGCTGCCGGCGATCGCGCTGCTGCCGCTGGCGCTGATCTGGTTCGGCCTGGGCAACGGCAGCCTGATCTTCGTGCTGGTGCACTCGGTGACCTGGGCGATCGCGCTCAACACCCATTCGGGCTTCCTGTCGGTGAGCCGGACGCTGAAGATGGTCGGGCGCAATTACGGGCTGTCCGGGCCCGGGCTGATCGGCCGGATCCTGATCCCGGCGGCGTTTCCCGCGATCCTGACGGGCCTGAAGGTCGGCTGGGCGTTTGCGTGGCGCACCCTGATCGCGGCCGAGCTGGTCTTCGGCGTCTCCTCGGGCTCGGGCGGGCTGGGCTGGTTCATCTTCGAGAACAAGAACATGCTCGACATCCCGAACGTGTTCGCCGGCCTGCTCACCGTCATCCTGATCGGCCTCGTCGTCGAGAACCTGATCTTCCAGACCATCGAACGCCGCACCATCCGGCGCTGGGGCATGCAAACCTGACCCTCCCATCGGCAGGGGGATCGATTGGGGTGGATTCTCCCGCCATCTGCCTGAGTCCTGACCGTTGCGGCACGCATCCCGGGTCATCCCGATGCCGACCGTTCCGAGCAACGCGGCGGCGCCGCGTCCGCCGCTGCCCCGCCCGCGGGGAGTAAGTCATATATATGACATATGAGTGTTGACAGACTTTCGCCGGGGCGTATCCTTCGATTCGACGCTGACGCACTCGCGAGAGGCAAGATCGGCGCGGAAAAAGGGGAGGAACGCCATGACGGCACGGGGCATCATCCGGCTGGTCGGGACGGTCGCGGCCCTGTGGGGGGCTCTCGGCGCGGCGCACGCCGAGGTCTCGACCGTGCGGCTCGCCAAGCAGTTCGGGATCTCCTACCTGCCGCTGACCGTGATGGAGGAGGAGGGCCTGCTGGAGAAGCAGGCCAAGCAGCGCGGTCTCGACGTCAAGGCCGAGTGGCTGCGCTTCACCGGCGGCTCGGGGATGAACGAGGCCCTGCTTTCCGGAAACCTCGATCTCGCCTCCGGCGGCGTCGGCCCGTTCCTGACAATTTGGGGCCGGACGCAGGGCAACATCAAGGTCAAGGGCGTGGCGGCGCTGAACGCGATGCCGCTCTGGCTGGTGACCACCAACCCCGCAGTCAAGTCGATCAAGGATTTCGGGCCGCAGGACAAGATCGCCCTGCCGACCGCCAAGACCTCGATACAGGCGATCACGCTGCAGATGGCCGCCGAGAAGGCATTCGGGCCCGGCCAGCAGGCCAAGCTCGATCCGCTCACCGTCTCGATGGGGCACCCGGATGCGCAGACCGCCATGATGGGCGGCCGCTCGGAGATCACGGCGCATTTCGGCTCCCCGCCCTTTCAGGAGATGGAGCTGAAGGACCCGCGGGCCCACAAGGTGCTCGACAGCTACGACGTGATGGGCGGTCCCCATACCTTCAACCTCGTCTGGGCCTCGTCGCGCTTCGTCACGGCTAATCCCAAGGTTACCGCGTCCTTCCTGGCAGCCCTGGAGGAGAGCCTCAAGCTGATCCGGGACGATCCGGCGCGGGCCGCGGCGCTCTGGATCAAGGCGGAAGGCGCGAAGATCTCGCCTGAGGAGGCGGAAGCCCTCATCCGCGCGCCGCAGAACGCCTGGACCACCAAGCCCGAACGTATGCTCGACTATCTCAGCTATATGAACCGCGCCGGGCTGGTCTCCGCCACGGCCTCAAGCGACAGCGAACTGTTCTTCCCCGCGCCCCCGGCGGCCGGTGACGCCCCGAAGGAGGTCGCCCGGTGACAGCCCCCGTGGATCACACCGTTGTCGGACATGGCGCGACCGAGGCGCTGCAGGTGCGCATCCGACGAGGCGAGACCCTCGCGGATTTCGTGGTGCCGCGCCGCGCCAACCAGACGGTGCTCGATGTCGTCACCGAGATCCAGCGCGATCAGGATCCAACGCTCGCCTACCGCTTCGCCTGCCGGGTCGGCATGTGTGGCTCCTGCGGCATGACCGTGAACGGGCGCCCGCGCTGGACCTGCCGCACCCGGGTGGCCGCCGTCGCGCCGGACGGAGTGCTGACCCTGGAGCCCCTGCGCAATCTGCCGGTGGTGAAGGATCTCGCCGTCGACATGGAGCCCTTCTTCGAGAAATGGCGCGACGCCCACGGCTATTTCGAGCCCGGCGAGAATCCGCCCGAGGATTTCGCGGTCGTGCGGCCGGACTCTGCCGAGCGCCGGGAGGTTGATGCGGGCATCGAGTGCATCAATTGCGGCGTCTGCTACGCCGCCTGCGATGTCGTGACCTGGAACCCCGACTATCTCGGGCCGGCAGCCCTCAACCGGGCCTGGACGCTCATCAACGACGTGCGCGACCAAGACCGGGACGGCCGCCTCGCGGCGGTGGCGGGCGATGCCGGCTGCCATTCCTGCCACAGCCACATGAGCTGCACCGAGCACTGTCCGAAGGCGCTGAGCCCGACCTTCGCCATCGCCGGGCTGAAGCGCGAAACTGGCAAGGCGGCGCTCCGCCGGCTGTGGAGACGCGGATGAGCCCCCTCCTGTACCTCGCCCAGCGCGGCACCGCCGCGATCCTGGCGGTCGCCGTCGCGGTCCATCTCGCCACGATCCTCTACGCGGTGCGCGGCGGTCTCACGGCAGGCGAGATCCTCGGCCGAACGCAGGGCAATCTCGGCTTTCTGCTCTTCTACGCGGTCTTCGTCCTGGCCGCCGCAATCCACGCACCGATCGGCCTGCGCAGCGTCCTGCGCGAGTGGACCGGCTGGCGCGGCCGCTCCCTCGATGTCGCGATGCTCGTCTTCTCGGCCCTGCTGGCCGGGCTTGGTCTGCGCGCAGCATTCGCGGTCTATTGGGCATGAGCACGCTGGGACTCAGCATGACCCGCGATCTCCGCCGCCGGCCGGGTTTCGCCGCCGCCCTGATCCATCGCCTCTCGGGCATCGCCCTGGCGCTGTTCCTGCCGATGCACTTCATCGCGCTCGGCACTGCGCTCCAGGGCGCCGACCGGCTCGAGAGCTTCCTCGGCCTCACCCATAACGGCTTCGTCCGCACCGCCGAGTGGGGTCTCGTCTGCGCGCTCGCCGTCCACATGGCGCTCGGGCTGCGGGTGCTCGCCATCGAGTGGCTGCGCTACCGCGAGCGCACCGCCATCGTCGTCTCCGGCTGCCTCGCGACCTCCTTCGCGGTCGGCCTCCTGTTCCTCCTCAGCGGGGCCTAAGCCCTGCCTCTCGCCAGCGGAGACCCGCCATGGATCTCGACATCCGCGAATTCGAGGAGGTCTGCCGCGACCTCTATGTCCGCGCCCTGAAGATCCTGCCGCCCGACATCAAGGCGGGCTTCGCCGAGCTGCAGCGGTCCGAGACCAGCGCCACCGGGCGCGCCATCCTCGACACGATGGTGGAGAACGTCGCGGTTGCCGAGCGCACGAAGAACATTCTCTGCCAGGATACGGGCATCCCGATCTACAACGTCGTCATCGGCCGCGACGTCGGCTTCGACGGCGCAGCGCTGAAGGAGGCGATCCGGCGCGGCTGCGAGCGGGCGACGAAGGAATTCTCCCTGCGCTCCTCCGTGGTCCACCCGGTCACCCGCAAGAACGAGCAGACCTCCTGCGGCATCCGCGTGCCGATCATCCACGTCGATTTCGACGCCCGGCCCGAGACGGTCACGGTCGAGATGATCCCGAAGGGCTCGGGCTCGGAGAATGGCTCCTTCCTGCAGATGCTGCTGCCCTCGGATGGGATCGGGGCGGCCAAGCGCTTCGTCATCGATCGGGTGATCGAGCTCGGCGGCCGAGTCTGCCCACCGACCATCGTGGGCGTCGGGCTCGGGGGCACCTCGGACCTCTGCATGCACCTCGCCAAGGTGGCGGCGACCCGGCCGCTGCGCTCCGTCTGCGCCGATCCGGAGGGCGCCCGGATCGAGGCGGAGCTGTCGCGGGCGGTCAACGAGCTCGGCATCGGCCCGCAGGGGCTCGGCGGGCGATCCACGAGCTTCGCCGTCCACGTGGAGCTCGCCGCGACCCACATCACTCAGAACCCGGTCGCCGTGAACATCCAGTGCCACTCGGCCCGCCGCGCCCGCGCGACGATCACGCCGGGCGGCATCGCCTTCGATTGAGGAGCACCCCGTGGCCCACCACGTCCTCGACATGCCGGCCGGCGAGGCCGAGATCCGCGCCCTGCGGATCGGCGACACCGTCACCCTGCGACGCTGGCTGTTCGGCATCCGCGACGCGACCCTGATCCACATGTTCGACCGGGATCGCCGCACCCGGCTCGACCTCAACGGCCACGCGGTGATCCACACCGCGCCGAACGTCCACCGCGTCCCGGTCTCGAACGAGGCGCCGGTCGGCTACGCGCCGTTCTGCATCGGCACCACCACGTCAATGCGCATGGAGCGCTTCACCGACGACCTCATGGACCGCGAGGGCGTGCGCCTGATCGTCGGCAAGGGCGGCATGGGACCGGCGACCCTCGACGCCTTCGCGCGGCGCGGCGGCGCCTACCTGGCGATCGTCGGCGGCGCGGCGGCGCTGGAGACCACCTGGATCGAGCGGATCGTAGACGTCGATCTCGACGACCTCCACCCGGAGAGCCTGTGGCAGTTCGCGATCCGCGATTTCGGGCCGCTGCTGGTCGGCATGGATTCGCACGGCGGCTCACTCTTCGCCGACGTGCAGCGCGACGTGGCCGCCCGGCGCGACGCGGTGCTGGCCTCCCTGGAGGACGCCCGATGAGTCCCGAACAGATCGAGACCGACATCCTGATCCTCGGCTCCGGTGGGGCGGGCCTGTTCGCCGCGCTCCACGCCAAGAAGACCGCGCCCGAGCTCGACGTCACGGTCGCCGTGAAGGGGCTGCTCGGCAAATGCGGCTGCACCCGCATGGTCCAGGGCGGCTACAACGTGGCGCTGGCGCCGGGCGACTCGGTCGAGCGGCACTTCATGGACACGATCGAGGGCGGCAAGTGGCTGAACGACCAGGCGCTCGCCTGGACGCTCGTCACCGAGGCGCAGGTGCGGATCCGCGAGCTGGAGACCGAGCTCGGCTGCTTCTTCGACCGCAACCCGGACGGCAGTGTCCACCAGAAGGCGTTTGCCGGCCAGACCTTCGACCGGACGGTGCACAAGGGCGACCTCACCGGCATCGAGATCATCAACCGCCTGTCCGAGCAGGTCTGGCGCCGGGACGTGCGCCGCCTGGAGGACCACCGCGCCCTGGAGCTGATCCCGGCCCGGGACGGGTCGGGACTGGCCGGCGTGCTGATGCTCGACATGCGCACCGGCGAGCCGAAGCTGGTGCGGGCCAAGGCCGTGTTGCTCGCCACCGGCGGCGGCCCGACCATGTACAAATACCACACGCCCTCGGGCGACAAGTCCTGCGACGGGCTCGCCATGGCTCTGCGCGCCGGGCTCCCCTTGCGCGACATGGAGATGGTGCAGTTCCACCCGACAGGGCTGCTCGCCGGCGCGGGCACCCGCATGACCGGGACGGTGCTGGAGGAGGGCTTGCGCGGGGCGGGCGGCTGGCTCCTCGATTCCACCGGCCAGCGCTTCATGGAGGCCTACGATCCGCGCGGCGAGCGCGCGACCCGGGACGTCGTCAGCCGCTCGATCATGCGGCGCATCCGCGAGGGCTTCGCCACGCCGAGCGGGGGCGTCCATATCCAGATGAGCCATCTCGGGCCCGAGGACGTGCGCCGCCGGTTCAAAGGCATGGTCGAGCGCTGCGCCGATTGCGGTTTCGACCTCGCGGGCGGCCTCGTGGAGGTCATCCCCACCGCCCACTACATGATGGGTGGCGTCCAATTTGCGGTCGACTGCACCACCGCGCTGCCGCGCCTCTACGCGGCAGGCGAGGATACGGGCGGCGTTCACGGAGCGAATCGGCTGGGCGGGAACGGGGTGGCGAATTCGACGGTGTTCGGCGGTCTCGCCGGCCAGTCCATGGCCCGGGCCGTGCAGCGCGAGGCATCCCTCGCCGAGCCTGACGCGGCCGCCGTCGAGGCGGGCCTCGCCCGCGCCTACGGCCCCCTCGGCCGACCCACCACCGCGCTGCCGGAGATCCGCGAGGCGCTCTACGAGACGATGTGGGCCGATGTCGGCATCCTACGGGACGAGACTGGCCTGACCAGGGCGCTCGCCACCCTCGACGGGCTCTCCGACGCGGTCGCCCGGGCCGGCGCCCCGGACGGCGACCGCCGCTACGCGCTGACCTGGATGGACCGGCTGAACCTCGAGAACCTCGTGCTGGTCTCGCAGGCCATCGCCCGGGCGGCACTCGCCCGCACCGACAGCCGCGGCGCCCATTTCCGCGAGGATTTCCCGGACGCCTCGGATCTCGCGACCTCGCACTACACCGTGGTGCGCCAGCGCGGCGGGACGCTCGACCTCGCGATGGAGCCGGTCCACTTCACCCATGTCCGGCCGGGGGGCTCTCTCCTCGACGCCGCCGCCTGACGGAGACCGGCCGATGCAGACCCTGCGCGGCGCCGACATTGTCGCCCGGACCCTGGAGGCGCTCGGCGTCACCCGGATCTTCACCCTGTCGGGCAACCACATCATGCCGGTCTTCGACGCGCTGCTCGAGACCAGGATCGCCATCGTACACGCCCGCCACGAAGCCGCCTGCGTCCACATGGCCGATGCCTGGGGCCGGCTGACCGGGCAGGTCGGCGTCGCGCTGGTCACGGGCGGGCAGGGGCACACCAACGGCGCGGCGGCGCTCACCACCGCGCTGGCGGCGGAATCGCCGGTGCTGCTGCTCTCCGGCCATGCCGGTCTTTCCGAGCTCGGGCGCGGCGCCTTCCAGGAACTGGCCCAGGCCGACATCGCCCGCCCGATGACCAAGGCCGCCTGGACCGCCGGCTCGATCGCGGCCCTCGGCCCCGACCTTGCCCGGGCCTTCCGGATCGCCCGGGAGGGCCGGCCCGGCCCGGTCCATATCAGCCTGCCAGTTGACCTACTGGAGCGGGCAGTCCCCGCCGCCACCGTGCGGATTCTCGGCCCGGACAGCGCCGTACCCCACCCGGCCGCGCCCGCACCGGACCTGATCGCCGACCTGCTCGCCTGCCTCGAAGACGCGGAGCGCCCGCTCGTCGCCTGCGGCCCGGCCCTGTGCGACGCCTCCGGCCGGGCCGCGATGGCGGCGCTCGAGGAGACCCTCGGCCTGCCGGTCGTCGGTATGGAGAGCCCGCGCGGGATCAACGATCCGGCGCTGGGCGCCTTCGCGGAGATCCTGGCCCGGACCGACCTCCTCGTCCTCCTCGGCAAGCCTCTGGACTTCACACTGCGCTTCGGCGCCGCGCCCGTCCTCGCGCCCGACGCCCGCTTCGCGGTGATCGACCCGGACCCGGAGCTGCTGGCCCGGGCACCGGCGGAGCGCCTCGCCGTCTCGGGCCTGGCCGATCCGCGGTCGGTGCTGGAGGCGCTGACGGCTCGCGGGACCGCCCTCCCCCGCCGCGACGCCTGGCACCGGGAGGCACGGGCGGCCCTCGCCCACCGCCCCCCCGACTGGGCGGAGCTGCGCGGGCGCGAAGGACGCCTGCACCCAGTGGAGCTGTGCCAGGCAGTCGCCGCCTTCCTGGCCGACCACCCGGACGGCACCCTGATCTGCGACGGCGGCGAGATCGGGCAATGGCCGCAGGCCCTGGTCGGCGCCGGGCGCCGGCTGATCAACGGCGTCTCGGGCACGATCGGCGCATCGATCCCCTTCGCAATCGCGGCGGCGCTGGAGCGCCCTGGCGCCCCCGTGGTCGCGATCCTGGGCGACGGAACCTTCGGCTTCCACATGGCCGAGTTCGACACGGCCGTGCGCTACGGTGTCCCGTTCATCGCGGTGGTCGGCAACGATTCGCGTTGGAATGCCGAGCACCAGATCCAACTGCGCAGCTACGGCCCCGAGCGGACGCGCCACTGCGACCTGCTTCCGACGCGCTACGACGCGGTGGTCCAGGCGCTCGGCGGCTTCGGTGCGCTGGTGACCGAGGCCGCCGCTCTCCCGGCAGCGCTGGAGGCGGCCCGGGCCAGCGGCCTGCCCGCCTGCATCAACGTGATGATCGAGAGCGTGCCGGCGCCGGCGATCCGCCGGCCCGGCTGAGAAGTCCACACGCTTCGGGGGGAATGGTCATGCGCAGACGCGACGTTCTGGCAGGTGCCGCAGCAGTCCTGGCGAGCCCTGTCCCGCTGCGGGCCGAGGAGGTCGGCGCGGTGGCGATCGCTCGCCAGCCGAGCCTCGGCCACCTGCCGCTGATGCTGATGGAGGAACAGGGCCTGCTGCAGAAGGCTGCGGCCGCCCGCGGCGTGGCGGGTCTCCAGGCCCGCTACCTTACCCTAGCGGGCGGGGCCGCGATGAACGACGCCCTGCTCTCCGGGCAGATCCAGTTCGCGGCCGGCGGCGTGCCGCCCCTCGTGCTGCTCTGGTCGAAGACAGAGGGCACCGCGATGGCCGTGAAGGGCGTGGCGGCGATGAACAGCATGCCGCTCCTGATGAACACCAACAACCCGAAGGTGCGCACGCTCGCGGACTTCACCGACCAGGATAAGATCGCCCTGCCCGCCGTGAAGGTCTCGGTCCAGGCGATGTTCCTTCAGATGGCGGCCGAGAAGGAGCTCGGGGCGGCCCGCCGCAACGACCTCGACCGGCTCACCGTCACCCTGTCTCATCCCGACGGGATGGCGGCGCTCCTCGGGGGCAGCGCGGTGACGGCGCATTTCACCGCCGCGCCAATCCAGGAGCTGGAGCTGCGCCGGTCCGGCATCCGCACTGTGCTGAACAGCTTCGACGTGCTGGGCGAGCCCTCGACCTTCAACGTCGTCTGGGCCTCCGCGGCCTTCGCGAACGCGAACCCCCGGGTCTTCGAGGCGTTCGGCGCCGCCCTGGATGAGGCGCTCGCCGCGATCGCGGCCGACAGGGCGGAGGCCGCGCGCGCCTATGTGCGGCTCGCCCGCGACACGAGCGATGTCGGCCTCATCACCGAGATCCTGAACGATCCGCAGGTGTCCTTCACCGCGACGCCTCGGGCGGTCGGCAAGGTCGCGGATTTCATGGCCCGCACCGGCGCGATCCGCCACCGGCCGGAGAGCTGGAAGGACCTGTTTTTCGCGGGCGTCCACGCCAAGGCGGGGAGCTGACGCGCTGAAACCGGAATCCCACCTCTGCCCTCATCATGAGGCGCCGGAGCGCAGCAGAGGCCTCGAAGGAGGGCTCATCGAGGCCCGCTGGCGCGGGCACCTCACGATGAGGTCGAGATCGGGGCTTGCGACGGAAAGTGCCACCTGACCGGCCGGCTGCGCTCAGCCCTGCAGCAGGCCGGGCAGCGCCAGCGCCGTGGTGGTCAGGCCGATCGCAGCGAGCAGCGCGAGGACGAGGGCGCGGAAGCGGCGCTGGTCAATCCGGGTGAACAGCGCGAGCCCGCCGAGCACGGTCACCAGCACAACCGGCAGCGCCAGGGCAAGATCGCCGAGGAGCTCGGGCGGAAGCGGATCGAGATAGGCGAGGATCGACAGAGCCCAGACCTGCATCACCAGGGTGAACAACTGATAGACCGCCCGCTGGGTACGCGGATCCCAGCCGCGCACGAGGCTCCAGGCCGTCGGCAGCGCGCCGCTCAGCCCCGCGATCCCGCCCAGCACGCCGCCCAGGAACCCGATCACGCCGTCGCTCCAGGGATTGCCGAAGCCCACCCGGTAATCCGCGCGCAGCAGGGCAACGACGCCGCTGTACAGGATCAGGAACGTGCCGATCGCGACCTTGACGAATCTCGGATCGAGGTCGTGCAGCAGGTGGATGCCGATCGGCGCCCCGATGAGACCCGGTAGGATCATCGCGAAGGCGGTGCCGCGCGGTGGCCAGGTCCGCAGGCGCAGGATCGAGATCCCCTGCGAGAGGATGCTGCAGACGAGCACGAGGGCGGTCGCCTCGACGGGCGTGCGGATCGAGAGCAGCGTGCCGGAGGCGATCAGCGCGAAGGCGAACCCCGTAAGGCCCGAGATCAGGCCGGCGCAGCCGACGCAGAGGAGGAGGACGAACGTCTCGTTCACCGCGGGCACTCGGCCCGGCCGGCGGTTCTCATCGGCATCTTGCGTCCCCCGTTTGCGCCTGCACAATCCCGCAGGCCGCCCTTTGTATGTATCTTATATAAGACTCGGCTCAGTGCAAGGCGGCGACCGCCGCGCCAGGATGCTCGCCGAAGCCCGGCGACCCCGGTGTTGCTGGACGGCCGACCGCGTCCGCCCCAAGGAGAGGTCGGATGCGCGGACCGGTGCCGCACCTCGCATTCTTCCCGGCGCTGCTGCCCTCGTCGGGTCGGCTCGAGCAAGTCTTCAACCGCGCAGCACCGAAAACAGCCCCAATGGCCAATCAGGCATTGACGCCCGGTAAGTTATAGGTCTTATATAAGACCAGTCGCCGCCAAGAAGCCGACGACAGCCATCAGGAGGACCGCATGAGCAGCCACGCCGCGTCCGGCGAGAGGCGCCGCAAGCCGCATCTTCTCGCCCATTCCCCCCAGGACAACGTCGCCGTCGCGGTGATCGAGGGCCTGAGCGCCAACACGGACGCTTTCGGGGTGATCACCGAGAACGACACCACCTTCTCGGTGCATGTCCGCCACGACATCCCGATCGGCCATAAGGTCGCGCTCACCGATCTGAAGGCGGGCGACACGGCCATCAAGTACGGCCAGGACATCGGCAAGGTTATCAAGGACGTCGCCAAGGGCGAGCATGTCCACGTCCACAACGTCAAGACGAAGCGCTGGTGAGGTGACGATGTTCAAGGAAGCCGCTCAGCTCGAACACGAGATCGCCACGCCCTTCGTCGGCGGCGCGCCCGATCAATTCGCCACGAAGGCGCTCTCGACCGACCGCGCCTCGAAAGATTACAAGTCCGCCACCTTCATGGGCTGGCGCCGGGAGAACGGCCGGGTCGGCGTGCGCAACCACGTCGTGCTCCTGCCCCTCGACGATCTCTCCAATGCCGCCTGCGAGTCGGTCGCCAACAACGTGAAGGGCACGATGGCGCTGCCCCACGCCTACGGCCGGCTCCAGTTCGGCGAGGATCTGGACCTTCATTTCCGGACCCTCATCGGAATCGGCTCGAATCCGAATGTCGCGGCCGTCGTGGTGATCGGCATCGAAGACCAGTGGACCAATCGCGTGGTCGAGGGCATCGCCAAGACCGGCAAGCCCGTCATCGGCTTCGGCATCGAGGGCCACGGCGACATCGCCACCGTCGCGAAGGCGAGCTACCAAGCCAAGCGCTTCGTGCAGTGGGCCACCGAGCTCCAGCGCGAGGAATGCCCGATCGCCGAACTCTGGGTCTCGACGAAGTGCGGCGAGTCCGACACGACCACCGGCCTCGCCTCTTGCCCTACCGTCGGCAACATGTACGACAAGCTGATCCCGCACGGGATCTACGGCGTCTTCGGCGAGACTTCGGAGATTACTGGCGCCGAGCACCTCTGTCGCGAGCGGGCGGCCAGCCCCGAAATCGCCGACAAGTGGTACACTATGTGGAAGGCCTACCAGGACGACGTGATCGAGGCCCACAAGACCGACGATCTCTCGGACTCGCAGCCGACCAAGGGCAACATCGCGGGCGGCCTCACGACGATCGAGGAGAAGGCGCTCGGCAACCTCGAGAAGATCGGCCACGAGTGCCGGTTCATCGACGCGCTACAGCCCGCGGAGGCGCCCGCCAAAGGGCCCGGCCTCTACTTCATGGACACGTCCTCGGCGGCGGCCGAGTGCGTCACCCTGATGGCGGCGGCCGGCTACGTGGTCCACACCTTCCCGACCGGCCAGGGCAACGTGATCGGCAACCCGATCGTCCCGGTGATCAAGATCAGCGGCAACCCCCGGACCGTGCGCACCATGGGTGAGCATATCGACGTCGACGTGTCGGGCGTGCTCAGCCGCGAGATGACCATCCCGCAGGCTGGCGACGCGCTGATCGACATGGTGGTGCGCACCGCCAACGGCCGGCTCACGGCGGCCGAGTCCCTCGGCCACCGGGAATTCGTGATGACGAAGCTCTACCGCAGCGCCTGAGGCGCTTGTCCGGCGCCCGCGGATCGGTTTCCGCGGGCGCCGCCCCGACGCCACGGGGTCCGGACCACGAGGGGAGCACGACCGCGGGATACATCGCGGCGGCCTCCGTCCCGTCACAGTGGAGGAACGTATGAGGTTGCTGCGGTCGATCTACGGCCAGGTTCTGCTCGGCATCGCGCTCGGTGTCGCCGTCGGCGTGGTTGCCCCCGAATTCGCCGTCGGCTGCAAAGTCCTCGGCGATATGTTCATCAACCTGATCAAGATGATCGTGGCCCCCGTCATCTTCTGCACGGTCGTGGTCGGCATCGCGCATGTCGGCGACATGAAGACCGTCGGGCGGATGGGCTTGAAGACCATCGTGTATTTCGAGATCGCCACGACGGTTGCGCTCGGGGCGGGCCTTCTGTTCGTCAACCTGCTGCGGCCGGGCGACGGGGTGAATGCCACCGTCGACAGCCTCGACGCGAAGCTCGTGGCCGGCATCGCCGGCAAGGCGCACGCGCAGGGCCCGATGGAGATCATCGCCAACATCATCCCGCACAGCGCGGTCGACGCCTTCGCCAAGGGCGACCTGATCCAGGTGATGTTCTTCTCGGTGCTCGTCGGCATGGGTCTGGCGATGCTGGGCAAGAAGGGCGAGTTCCCGCTGAAGGTGGTCCATGCCTTCGGGGACGTGCTGATGAAGGTCGTCGGCCTGATCATGCACTTCGCGCCGTTCGGCGCCTTCGGGGCGATGGCCTTCACCATCGGCAAGTTCGGGCTCGGCATCCTGGCCCAGTACGGGCTTCTGATCGTCTCGCTCTACCTGACCTTCTTCGTGTTCATAGCGGTCTTCCTCGGTGGGGTGATGCGCTTCTACGTCGGCCTGAGCCTGTGGAAGCTGTTCCGCTACGCCCGCGAGGAGCTGTTCATCCTGCTGGGCACGACGAGCACGGAATCGGTCCTGCCGCGGATCATGGCCAAGCTGAACGGGCTCGGCGTCGACAAGAGCGTCACCGGCTTGGTGATGCCGGCCGGACTCTCCTTTAACATGGACGGTTCGTGCATCTACCTGACCATGGCGATCGGCTTCATCGCCCAGGCCCTTAATGTGCCGCTGACCTGGGAGCAGGAACTCGGCATCCTGGCCATCGCGCTCGTCACCTCGAAGGGCGTCGCGGGCGTGGCCGGCGCCATCCTGTTCGTGCTGGCCGCGACGCTGCAGGCCTCACAGCTCCTCCCGGTGGCGGGCATCGCCCTGATCATCGGCGTGGACCGCATCCTGAACGAGCTGCGCTGCGTCACGAACGCGATCGGCAACATGGTGGCGACCCTCGTGATCGCCCGCTGGGAGGGCAAGATCGATCTCGCCCATGCCCGCGCGGTGCTCGACGGCCGCATCACGCCGAACCTGGACACCCTGGACGACGAGGAGACCGCGGGCGAGATCCCGGCCCGCGAGCCCGCTGCGGCACTCCACCGTCCCCTGCCGGCCGCCGTGCCGGCGACCTGAAGAAGGACCTCCACCATGCCCAAGGTCGTCATCAGCGAGTTCATGGACGAGGCGGCGATCGCGGCCGAACTCGCCGGCTTCGACACGCTGTACGATCCCGGCCTCGTGGACCGGCCCGAGGCGCTGGCCGCCGCCGTGGCGGAGGCCGACGCCCTGATCGTGCGCAACCGGACTCAGGTGCGCGGCGGCCTGCTCGCCGCCGCCCGGGACCTCAAGGTGGTCGGACGCCTGGGCGTCGGCCTCGACAACATCGACGTCGCGGCCTGCGCCGCGCGCGGCATCGCGGTCTATCCGGCCACGGGCGCCAATGACTCTGCGGTCGCCGAGTATGTCGTGGCCACCGCGATGCTGCTGCTGCGCGGCGCCTACGGGGCGACCGCCAGCGTCGCCGCCGGCACGTGGCCGCGCAACGCGCTGATGGGCCGCGAGATCGGCGGCAAGCGCCTCGGCCTCGTGGGCTTCGGCGCGATCGCCCGCGAGACCGCCCGCCGGGCGGCCGCCCTCGGGATGACGATCGCCGCCCACGACCCCTTCGTGGCGCCCGCGGATCCCGCCTGGAACCCGCCCGAGGGCCCGGTCCGGAACCGAGACCTCGACGCGCTGATCGCCGAGAGCGACGTGCTCTCCCTGCACGTGCCGCTCACCGATCAGACCCGCGGCCTGATCGACGCGGCCGCCCTCGCCCGGATGCCCCGCGGGGCGATCCTGATCAACGCGGCCCGGGGCGGTGTCGTGGACGAGGCGGCGGTCGCGGCCGCCCTGCGCGCGGGCCATCTCGGCGGCGCGGCGCTCGACGTCTTCGACCGCGAGCCCCTCGACGCGGAAGCCGGCGCCCGGTTCGCGGACGCGCCGAACCTGATCCTGACGCCGCACATCGCCGGGGTGACCCAGGAATCGAACGTGCGCGTCTCGGCCGTCACGGCGCGGGCCGTGCGCCGTCACCTTACGGAGCGCTGATCCGATGCCGAACCTCACCCTCTCGGAAGCCGAAACCCTCGCCGAGGAAGCCCTCATCCGCTGCGGCACGGCTGAGACCGCCGCGCGCAGCGTCGCCCGCGCCCTGGTCGGGGCCGAGGCGGACGGCCTGAAGGGCCACGGCCTCTCGCGGGTGGCGCCCTACGGAGCGCAGGTGCGCGCCGGCAAGGTCCTGGGCGACGCGGTCCCGCGGGCGGAGCGCCCGCGGCCGGGCCTGCTCGCGATCGACGCCGCTCACGGCTTCGCCTACCCGGCGATCGATCTCGCCCTGGAGGCGCTGCCCGGGCTCACCCGCCAGCAGGGCGTGGCGGCGGCCGGCATCCGCCGCTCGCACCATTGCGGCGCGGCGGGACGGCCGGTCGAGGCCCTGGCCGAGCAGGGCTGCGTCGCGCTGCTCTTCGCCAACACGCCCGCCGCCATGGCGCCCTGGGGTGGTCACCGCGCGGTGTTCGGCACCAACCCGCTGGCCTTCGCCTGCCCGCTGCCGGGCCGGGCGCCGATCGTGGTCGACCTCGCCCTCTCGAAGGTGGCCCGCGCCAACATCGTCGGGGCCGCCAAGCGCGGCGAGTCGATCCCCGAGGGCTGGGCCCTCGACGCCGAGGGGCGCCCGACCACGGATGCCAAGGCCGCCCTCGACGGCACGATGGTGCCGCTGGGCGACGCCAAGGGCACGGCCCTCGCCCTGATGGTCGAGCTGCTCGCCGCCGGGCTCGTCGGCGCGCGCTTCGCCGGGGAGGCCTCCTCCTTCCTCGATGCCGCGGGCGACCCGCCGGGGACCGGGCAGCTGATCCTGGCCCTCGACGCCGCCGCGCTCAGCCCGGACGCGCCGGAGCGCTTCGCGGCCCTCGCCGCGGCGATCGAGTCGCAGGACGGCGCCCGGCTCCCGGGCAGCCGCCGGCTGGCACTCCGCCACCGGGCCGCCGAGGCCGGCCTCGCCCTGCCGGACGCCCTCGTCGCCGAGATCCGGGCGCTGTGACGCGGATCGCCTGTGCGGAGAAGAAACCTGTGATTGCCCCGGTCGGCCGGGCGACGTAAGCGAGAGGAGGGAGAGGTGCTGGACACATCCTTCGACGCTCTACCCACGGCTGGGACTCAGCGTCGTCAGACAATGGAACGGTCAGGGGACGGGCAGGCAGGTTCGGGACGCGTCGTCGGCGTCGGCTTCCGACCGCTCTATCGGCAGGTCTACGACACGCTGCTGAAGCGCCTCGCCGACGCGGTCTGGCAGCCCGGCCAGATGCTGCCGAGCGAGGGGCAGCTCGCCGTCGAGCTCGGGGTCAGCCAGGGGACGGTGCGCAAGGCGCTTGACGCGCTCACCGCCGACAGTCTGCTGGTGCGCCGCCAGGGCCGCGGCACCTTCGTGGCCGACCACGACGACAAGCAGAGCGTCTTCCGCTTCCTGAAGCTGCGTCCGGACAATGACGGGGTCGGCATGCCGACCAGTCAGGTGACGGCGATCGCGGAGGCCACCGCCAGCGCCGACGAGCGCGGGCGCCTCGACCTCGTGCGCGCCGCCCGGGTGGTGCGGATCGAGCGCGTGCGCGCCGTCGACGCGAAGCTGTGCGTGGCCGAGACGATCAGCGTGCCCGCCAGCCTGTTCCCCGGCATCGCCGGGATCGAGCTGCCCAACACCCTCTACAGCCTCTACGCCACCCGCTTCGGCATCACGATCGCCACCGCCAACGAGCGCCTGAAGGCCGTGGCGATCGGGACCCGCGAGGCGGAGCTGCTCCAGGTGCCTGTCGGGACCCCGGCCCTCGAGATCGACCGCGTCGCCATCGATCTGGAGGAGCGGCCGGTCGAGTGGCGCCTCTCGACCTGCCTGACGCAGGACATCCACTACCTCTCGGTCCTGCGCTGACCGGGACCTTCTCCGGCGAGACGCCAGCCCGGCGGGGCTGCGGCGCGCCGCAACGGAATTCGGCTGCGACAGCCAGGATGGGAGTGCTCGATGACCGATCGCGGAAAACGGGACTTCATGCGGTTGACCGCGCTCGGCGCCCTGGCCGCGCTCGGGGGCGTGCCGCGCGCCCGGGCGGGCGACGCCGCGACGCTTCCGTTTGGGAACGGCGAGCGGCCGCTGGTGGCCTATCCGGGCAAGCGGCCGCTGCTGCAGATGACCGCCCGCCCGCCGCAGCTGGAGACGCCGTTCTCGGTCTTCGACGAAGGCGCCCTCACCCCCAACGACGCCTTCTTCGTCCGCTACCACCTCGCCGACATCCCCACCCAGATCGACCCCGACACCTTCCGCCTCGCCGTCCAGGGCCAGGTCGAGCGCCCGCTCTCCCTGGCGCTCGCCGACCTCAAGGCCCTGCCCCAGACCGAGATCGTCGCCGTCAACCAGTGCTCGGGCAATTCCCGCGGCTTCTTCGAGCCGCGCATCGCCGGCGGCCAGCTCGCCAACGGCGCCATGGGCTGCGCCCGCTTCACCGGCGTGCCGCTCAAAAGCGTGCTCGACCGGGCCGGCGTGAAGGCCGGCGCCGTCCAGGTCGCCTTCGAGGGCCTCGACGGGCCGGTCCTGCCCGAGACCCCCGACTTCGCCAAGGCGCTGGCCCTCGACCACGCCCGCGACGGCCAGGTGATGCTCGCCCTGACCATGAACGGCGAGCCCCTGCCCTGGCTCAACGGCTTCCCGCTGCGCCTCGTCGTGCCCGGCTACTACGGCACCTACTGGGTCAAGCACCTCAACAGCATCACCGTCCTCGATCACCCCTTCGAGGGCTTCTGGATGAAGAGCGCCTACCGCATCCCCGACAACGCCTGCGCCTGCACCGAGCCCGGCAAGGCGCCCGACAAGACCGTGCCGATCGGCCGCTTCAACGTCCGCTCGTTCATCACCAACCTCGCCGACGGCGCGCAGGTGAAGGCCGGGCGCCTGCCCGTGCGCGGCATCGCCTTCGACGGCGGCTCGGGCATCAAGGCGGTGGAGGTCTCGGCCGATGACGGCCAGAGCTGGAGCCCGGCCCGGCTCGGCCAGGATCTCGGCCGGTTCGCCTTCCGGCCCTGGAGCGCGGAGCTCGAGCTGGCGCCGGGCGCGCACGCCCTGCGGGTGCGCGCCACCGGCAACGACGGCGGCACCCAGCCGATGGAGCCGCGCTGGAACCCGGCCGGGTACATGCGCAACGTCGTCGAGACCACCCGCGTGCAGGCGGCCTGAGGGAGATGGCCATGCTCAGGTCCACCGGACGGTCCGCCGCCCTCGCGCTCGTGGCCGCCGCCGCGCTCGTGGCCGCCCTGGCCGGGCCGGCCGCGCGGGCCGCGCCCGACACCTACGCGCTGCCCGAGCCGACGGCGCAGTTCAAGCCGCCGCCGGAGGCCGCCCAGGCGGCCGGCTTCCAGGCCGCGCAGGAGAACTGCCTGACCTGCCACTCGGCCGACTACGTCGCCATGCAGCCGCCGAAGAAGGGCCCGGCGTTCTGGGAGGCGGAGGTGACCAAGATGATCAAGGTCTACCGCGCGCCGATCGCGGCCGAGCAGGCCAAGGCCATCGCCGCCTATCTCGGCGCCACCTACTGAGCGCCCGACAGGAGGCCGCGCCATGAGCGCCAGGACCGCCGCCACGGCGACGACCGCCATGAGTGCCACGACGGCGACAAGCACGCCGCCGGCCCGGTCGGGGGCCGCCGGCCGGGGCCGGGCCGCCGCCTGGGCGGGGACGGCCGGCTCGCTGCTGCCGGGCCTGCTGCTCTGCGCGGCCCTCACCGCCGTGGCGCAGGCGCTGCAGGCGGGCGAGGAGCACCTGACTGGCCACCCTTACGTCGAGGCGCTGGTGCTCGCCATCCTGCTCGGCACGGCCCTGCGCACCGTGTGGGTGCCGGGCGCGCGCTTCAAGGCCGGGATCGCCTTCTCGGCCAAGCAGGTGCTGGAGGTGGCGGTCACGCTGCTCGGCGCCTCCGTGAGCCTGGGCGCCATCGTCGCCTCCGGCCCGGCGCTGCTGGCCGGCATCGTCGGGGCGGTGGCGCTCACGATCCTGGCGAGCTGCGCGATCTGCCGCGGCCTCGGGCTGCCGGTGCGCATGGCGCTGCTGATCGCCTGCGGCAACGCCATCTGCGGCAACTCGGCGATCGCCGCGGTGGCGCCGGTGATCGGGGCCGACGGCCGGGACGTGGCGGCGGCGATCGCGTTCACGGCCGTGCTGGGCGTGCTGATGGTGCTGGGCCTGCCCTTGTTCGTGCCGCTGGCCGGCTTCAGCGAGCACCAGTACGGGGTTCTGGCGGGGCTGACCGTCTACGCGGTGCCGCAGGTGCTGGCCGCGACCGTTCCGGTGAGCGCGCTGGCCACGCAGGTCGGCACGCTGGTCAAGCTGGTGCGGGTGCTGATGCTCGGGCCGGTGGTGCTGGCGCTGTCGCTGATCGCCCCGCGCCTGCCGGCAGCGGGAGCGACCGGCCAGGCGGCCCCGGGCCGGCTCGGGTTCTTCAAGCTGGTGCCGTGGTTCATCCTGGGCTTTCTGGCTCTGGCCACCCTGCGCTCACTCGGGCTGATCCCGGACGCCGGGATCGCGCCGGTCTCCCGGCTTGCCGGCTTCCTCACGATCGTGTCGATGGCCGCGCTGGGCCTCGGCGTGGACGTGCGCGTGCTGGCCCGGGTCGGCGGCCGGGTGACCCTGGCGGTCACCGCCTCCCTCCTCGTGCTCCTCGCCATCGCCGTCCTCCTCATCCGAGGCCTCGGAATCGGCTGAGCCCGCCGGTTGCCAGATGCTGCGGGGATCTCTCCCCCGCTGTCGTTCACGATGCCTCTGCTCGAGAAGGGACTTTGAGTCCCTCCTCGTGATGTTCGCTTCCAGTCTGCCGCCGCTTCGGCGCATGAACCGTCGCTGGGTTGCCGCGCGAAAGCCGACATTCAGCTTTGCGCCCTCTGCCGCTATTCGGCCGAAGCCGGCAGCATCTCGAAAGCGGAGGCTACTACGGAATCGATTTCGGGTCCGGACCGCATCAGTAGCAGGGCAGGCATCTGCGCCGCACGGACAGGTCCAGAAGCGGCGCTGTCCTGAAGTCTAGGCTTATGGACGAGAACAGCGCCCGCACCCCAAAGATCTGTCGCCAGCTTGATCGCTGTGCAGATCAATTTCGGCTACGAAGGCGAAGCGACCGGGCGCCAGCCGAGCCCAAGCGAGATCCATTGGGGACACGAACAGCGCCGTCCATACAGTGGCCTGCAAGGCACCTTGTCGGTCGGGAGAGCTAGCGAGGCGACCGAGTCCGTGGCTCCCGGAAGCGCCTGTTCGAGGCCGAGGAGATCCGACACTGCCGCGTCGAGCACCGCCCGGGCCTCGGGTCAGCAGCGCGTCCGCGGACCGGCCAGCCTCCACCTGCTGAAGAACGTGCTCGCCGGAAGGGACGCTCTCTCGAAAAGAGCGGCTGCCTGATTGAACAGGACCCCCAATTCTATTCGGAGTTCGGTCCCGGCACCGGTATGCCCCCCCGAAAAGCCTCGCCCCCCGGTAATGACCAAGAGGAGCGGAACGTGAGAGGCTCACGGAAGACGTCAACGATGGTCGAATCAATCTATTTCACGCCCCGATTGCCATTCTCTGAGAATTCGTCAACGGCGTTCCTGACCTTAATGCTGCGAGACGATACTACGACAAGGCGCTGAACTGCCGCGTCAGCGCCAGACATCGCCTAGACGCCGCGACCAGAGGACGTGTCCATTGGCGTCGGTCACGTAGATCACGTTCGCGTCCAGGCCGATCATGTCGACGTGTGTGCCTCTGGCGACCTCGATCGCCTCGGCCGCACTCGTGGCCGTGATCGTCTCCTCGCGCACTGGTGCATCGAGGACTCCGCCCGAGCGGCGCAGAGCTACACAGAAGCGAAAGTCCAGCATCGTACAGCCCACAGTACAGAGTGCTTATGCCCGCAGTAGTCAATTTGCCCGAATTCACGACGAGCACGCGCGGAACTAGTGAAGTTTGAGAACGTAACGATAAATAAATAGCTCAATCGAACCTGACGTATTTGACATTCGGAGGTCGCGATAGCGTTCGGTTGGCTTGCACGCGATCAGCGGTCACCTGTGGTATCGGGTGCGGACGGGCGTCTGCCAAGCGGCTGAAGACGGCGAGAATGTCCAGGAACGAGAAGAGGAGGAGGACGACACCGAGGATACCGGTGACACGTTCCGCGTGCCGTTCCAGCCTTTGGATCAGGACTCCGCCAGCTGTGAATATGGTTGCCAGAGCAAGCGGCACGATGAGAGATAAGGGCATCAGCCCTGTCCTCCGGTTCTCCTGTTTTCGTTTCTGGGAAACCGCGGCGGCTGCCGAAGCGCTGCGTTCATCAGACGTCAAGCAGTACGATCACGGACTACTTGTGCAGCGCTCTGCTTCGCATCTCACCCAGGCCGGTATCTTTCGGATGCGTCGTTGCACCTTTGGCTGCCGGATGCCGAGTGAATGTGGCGTCGTGAGCCTGCGGTATAAGACCGGTACGATGTCGTACCAACAAAAAATCAGAACTAGATCACTCTCCGATTTTTCTGCCTCAGGCACACGGGGTAATCAGGAACAGAAACGATATCGTGGCGATTTTAATTCTGAAATCTGTCGCGGATTGCCAGTTTTTACTATACGCGGTCGCCAATGCTTCGGCCAAACTTCATTGCCAAGCCGTTTCGCGTTAGAGCGTGGATAGCGCTCGACGCGCGCAACCAGCGACTGCCCACGTGCGCGCCGCCGTCGAGCTTCGCTTCGCGAGCGCGCGTTCGGCTGAGCCGAAGGCTGTCACACATGGCTGTACGACGGTGACGCATCAACCCAGGGATCGTTGGCCGGGTCCCTAGCACGGCATCGTCGGCTGGCTGCTTAGCATACAGATTAGTAAAATAAGTGTTGAGCAAACATCCCCCGGCAGGAGCAGTCCGCATTCCAGTGACCGATTGCTTCTGTGGGCCGCGTTGAACTAGAAAAAGGATCGCCCATGATTCACGAGAGCACCAACGATAGGCGGCCAACCGTCGTTGTAACCGGCGCGAGCGCCGGCGTCGGACGCGCCATTGCACACGAGTTCGCCCGGCACGGCTGGAACGTCTCGGTTCTCGCGCGCGGCGAAGCTGGGCTGAAGGGGACCGTGCAGGACATCGAGCGGGCGGGTGGGCGCGCTATGGCTCACCGAGTTGACGTGGCCGACGCCGACGCTGTCATGCGAGCCGCCGACGAGACCGAAAGAGAATTCGGAGCCATCGACGTCTGGATCAACGTCGCGATGGTCACAATCTACTCGCCGGTTCAGCAGACGAAACCCGAGGAGTACCAACGCGTGACCGAGGTCACGTATCTCGGTCAGGTCTACGGCACGCTCGCCGCACTCAAGCATATGACCGAACGCGACGCCGGCAGCATCATCTGCATCGGCTCAGCCCTGACCTACCGCTCGATTCCGCTGCAGTCGAGCTACTGCGCCGCCAAGGCCGCGGTGCGCGGCTTCCTCGATAGCTTGCGCAGCGAACTCCTGCACGACGGCAGCCGCGTGCGTTTGACGATGGTGCAGCTTCCCGCGGTCAACACGCCGCAATTCGACTGGGCGCGCTCGCGCATGCCGCGGCGCCTGGAGCCGGTGCCGCCAATCTACCAGCCGGAGGCGATCGCCCGCCACGTCTACCGCGTCGCGCACGACATGCCGCGAGAATTGTGGATCGGCTTCCCGACGTGGAAGGCGATACTGGGCAATATGATCATGCCGGGCTGGATCGACGGCTACCTTGCCCGGAACGGCTATCGCGGCGAGATGACGAGCCAAGCTGCGATAGAGAACCGCCCGGACAACCTCTACGACGCGGTCGATACGGACCCCGGCGCACATGGCCGCTTCGATCGCCGGGCACTTCCTACTGTCCCGGCAGTAGATCCACGCTGGCTGAAGCTCGGCATCGCCACGACGCTCGGCGCCCTCGCCGTCGGGGCTCTCGCCGCGGCACGGATGGCCGACACCCCCCGGCGCCTGCAGGGCCGCTGAAGCGGATGTGCGCCGGCCCATGACGCCCTCTGCGCGTCGGGGCCGGCTACATCATGCGCATGCGTTGGTTGAACAGAACGATGAGGCTGCCGCCCACCATCACGGCGATGATCAGCGTCGAGAACAGGATCAGTTGGAGGTCATCGCGAGCCGACTGCTTCAGATCGATGTGCAGGAAGCAGCGGAAATGCACGATCGCTTGGACCAGCGCCAAGGCGAAGATGATGCCCGGTGCGATCGTGCTGGTCGCCCAATGCCAGTGGACGAGGGCGAAGGCCGCACAGGTCAGCAGCAAGGCCAAGACATAGCCGACGCCGTATGTGATGAGATCGCCGCGCTTCGCGTTCGAACCGTCGTCGCTGGGCTCGCGGCTGCGGTGCGCGTCGCGCCGAGGCTGCCCGTCGGGCTCCCCATCGCCGCCGAACAGGAGCCTGGAGGTGCCGAGCACGGCGACGGCCCCCGCAGCCTTCAGCAGGACGCTCGCCCGCGAATGACCCTGCCCACGCATCAGAGTTTCCCCTGCAGGTAAACCACGGAGAAGATTGCGATCCAGACGATATCGAGGAAGTGCCAGAACAGACCGAGTTTCAGCAGGTTTAGCTTGACTCGGGCATCCGTACCGAAGACCGCGATTTGCACGAGCATCACGATGATCCAGATGCAGCCGGCCGTGACGTGAAGGCCGTGCGTCGGCACCAGGGCGAAGAAGACGGACAGGAAGCCACTACGGTCCGGCGATGCGTTATCGGACACCATGGTGGCGAAATCGTTGAACTCGAAGCCAAGGAAGGCCATCCCGAGGGCCAGCGTCAGGCAGAGCAGCACGACGAGCCTCATGCGGCCGCGGTCGTACTTCATCGCGATCGAGGCCAGCCCGAAGGTCAGGCTGCTCGTGAGCAGGACCAGTGTCTCGATGAAAGCGCTGCCAAGCTTGAACTCGGCCTGCGGCCCCGGCGCACCCGCGGTGGCCGAAACCTGCGTGCCGTAAACCGCGAACAGCAGCGCGAACAGCACTGCGTCGCTCATCAGGAAGATCCAGAACCCGTAGAGGCCCACCTCGGCCTCGCCCGGTTCGAGTTCGTCGCAACTCTGGAGGTTGAGGCCGATGTGCCGGAGCTGCGGTCCGGTCATGCCGCCACCTCCGCCGGGATGATCTTCGCGAGCCCGCGATTGGCCTGACTCTCTTCGAGTCGGCGGGGCACGGGTCGCGTGGCGTGAGCGAGGTCGAGCCAGCGGCGGTCCTCGGCCTCGACTTCTGACGCCGGAATCCACCGGTGGGTCTCGCGCACGAAGCTGCGCGCAATCACGGAGAGCCAGGTCGCCGCGAATCCGAAGAGCGCCATCCACCAGATGTGCCACACGAGGCCGAAGGTGCAGATCGCGCTTCCCAATCCGAAGAGTGGTCCAACCCAGCTATTCTTCGGCATCTCGATGCCGCGGTAATGGTCGGCCAGCTTGTAGGCGCCCTCGTGCGCCTTACGCAGATAAAATGTGTCGCGGCCGCTGACCTGTGGGATCGTCGCGAAGTTGTACTCCGGCGGCGGCGCCGCAACCGACCATTCGAGGCTGCGCGCATCCCAGGGATCGCCGACCGGAACACGACTGCTCTCACGGTCCCGCACGCTGACCCAAAGCTGCACGAATAGCGTCACGAGGCCGGCGAGCAGGATGAGGGCTCCGAACTCAGCGACGATGAGCCAGGGTCGGTAGTCAGGCTCGAACAGCTCTTGGCTGCGGCGCGGCATGCCGCCGAGACCGAGCACGTAGAGCGGCATGAAGGCGAGGTAGAATCCGACGACCCAGCAGACGAAGGAGATCTTGCCCCAGCCTTCCGACAGCCGGAACCCGAACGCCTTCGGGAACCAGTACTGGTAGCCGGCAATCAGGCCATAGAGCGTGCCGGGGATGAGCACGTTGTGGAAGTGTGCGACCAGGAAAACGGTGTTGTGGACCATGAAGTCCACGGGCGGGATCGCGAGCAGGATGCCGGAGAGGCCGCCGAGCACGAAGGTGATGATGAAGGCGACCGAGAATAGCATCGGCGTCGTGAACCGCAGCTCGCCACGAAACATCGTCCAAATCCAGTCATAGACCTTCACGCCGGTGGGCACGCCGATCGTCATCGTAGCGATCCCGAAGAAAGAATTTATATTCGCGTTCTGGCCCATTGTGAAGAAATGATGCAACCAAACCGTGAAAGATAGCACTCCGATCGCCATGGTTGCGATGACCAGAGACGTATAGCCATACAGCTCTTTAGACGAAAAGGCTGACACGACCTCCGAGTAGATGCCAAATGCCGGGAGTATGACGATGTAGACCTCTGGATGGCCGAAAAGCCAGAAGAGGTTCACATAGTTCATCATATTTCCGCCGAGATCGTTCGTGAAGAAGTGGTAGCCGAGGTAGCGATCAAGAGCGAGCAGGGCGGTCGCGACGGTCAGCGGGGGCATCGCGAAGATCATCAAGATCGCGGTGCACAGCGACGTCCAGCAAAAGAGCGGCATGCGCATGAGATGCATGCCGGGGCAACGCTTTTTATAGATCGTCGTCGCGAAGTTGAGGCCTGAAAGGGTCGTGCCAATCGACGACAGAGTGATAGCCCAGATCCAGTAATCGGGGCCGACGCCGGGCTGATACGCGAGTTCGGTGTAAGGCGGATAGCCCGACCAGCCGCCGGTGGAGAATTTACCAATTGCGAGTGAGATCATCACCAAGCCAGCCCCACCCCCCGTCAGCATCAAGCTGATCGAGTTCAGCAGCGGGAAAGCCACGTCGCGTGCGCCGATCTGGAGCGGCACCACATAGTTGATGAGACCCGTCAGGAACGGCATCGCCATGAAGAAGATCATGATGCTGCCGTGAGTGCTGAACAGCTGAGCGAAGTGCTCGGGCGCAACGATGCCAGGCGCATTCACGGCGAGCGACTGCTGCGTCCGCATCAGCACCGCCTCGATCAAGGCGCGCGAGAACATCACGCCGGCAAGCACGATGTACATGATGCCGATCTTCTTGTGATCGAGGCTGGTCAGCCAGTCGAGGAACAGCGGCCGCCACCAGCGTTTCCGAGTCAGCAGCACCACGAGGGCGACCGCACCGATCACGACCAGCGCACCCGCGAAGGCGCCGATGATCTCGCTCACGTTGGGGTCATCCCATGCGCGCACGAATGGGAATGACCTGGCGTCGAGCCGCCCGAACAGAGCGTGCCAGAGGGTGACGCCGCTCATCGAGGCTCCCCCTCCTGGGCGGAATGGATGCCAGGATGGTTCTGGGCGAGAATCGACTTGAAGAGGCCGGGCGTCACCGATCCAAACAGCATCGGAGTGGCCTGGGCCGAAGGCGTGGACAGCGCCTGGAAGGCGTTGTTGTCGAGAGTCTTTCCACTGGACCGCGCACGGGCCAGCCAAGCAGCGTAGTCGTCAGGGGATTGCGCCAGGACGAGGAATTTCTGGTTCTGGAACCCCGCCCCGTTGAATTGCGTGTTCTCGCCGCGAAAGCGGCCCGGCTCGCTTGCGGCAAAGTTCAGCTGCGTGGTCATGCCGGCCATCGCGTAGATCTGGCCGGCCAACTTGGGCACAAAAAACGACTGCATGACCGTATCGCTGGTCAAGCTGAGATGGACCGGCCGGTCCACCGGGAACGCAAGTTCGTTCACGCTCGCGACCCCCTGCCCGGGATAGATGAACAACCATTTCCAATCGAGCGCCACCACCTGCACCTCGATTGGTGGATCGGGAGAGGCCAGCGGCTTGTAGGGATCGAGCGCGTGCGTGTCGCGCCACAGAAATACTGCGAGCACGATCACGATGATGATGGGCGGGATCCAGATCAAGCCTTCGAGAGGCCAGTTGAAGCCCCATCGTGGCCTGTAGGCGCTTTCGGAGTTCGAGAGCCGGTAGTGCCACGCGACGATCGGCGTCAGTAGCAGGACTGGCCCGGCGACGAAGAGGAGGATGAAACAGACGAGGAAGAACAGACCGCGTGTGCGGTCGGCGACCGGCCCTGCGGCGCTCAGAAAACCGTGATTGAGCACACCACAGCCGCCGAGTTCGATCAGCGTCGCGCCAGCGAAGAGCCGAGCTAGATTGGCTGCGGCCATGCGGAGTAACCGGTCATGTCCGTCATGTCCGCGCATCCGGATTGGATCAGCCACATCGATCCCCGAGATTGCTGGCTGTTGTTGCAATGCGATCGGCCGCACGCTGTACGAGGGTTCAGACGGTGAGGGACCGATTCGCGTC
This sequence comes from Methylobacterium sp. CM6257, assembly GCF_054611515.1. NCBI lineage: Bacteria > Pseudomonadati > Pseudomonadota > Alphaproteobacteria > Hyphomicrobiales > Methylobacteriaceae > Methylobacterium > Methylobacterium sp. CM6257. The sequence goes on along the minus strand of NZ_CM137735.1, from coordinate 952,501 downwards.
CAGATCTAACAACCGATTGACCGACTTTACTAGTAAATAACTTTGTGCTTCATTTGAGTTATAATGATTTTGCTTGTTATCAGGGCTGTGAATCTCAAAATTAGAAATCGGCTTGCGATTGCCATGAAAATCACTTGAACTATATTGACATGCATATTCATTTATTAGCGACGCTATAGACGATTTTACCGGAAATTCGGGCTTTTGCGCCGAAAAACTGTCACTGCGTGTTCATGCCGGCGTATCGGCACTCGAAAGACCAACGGCGAAATTGGTGGAGACCGTCGGCCTTTCAAGGCGCACCCTCGCGCTGCATGTGCCTGTTTCGGTACTCTAGCGTACAGGTCGGTCCTGTTCTGCGGAGTGACTGTTTTCGGGATTCTTGAACGACTTGTGTCGGCGTTGCGGTTTGGCCAGTCGGAGTCAGCGCAGCTGATCGGGCAGCGAAGCTTCGCAGGGACATCTCTCCAGACCCGTGGCGATAACGCGAGCGCTGTGCGGTCGGATCGTGGTGCGTTGGCGCCTCCAGCTCTCGATGAAGATTTGCGAGAAGCTCTGGTGAAACGCCCGCTGTGCTGACGTGGGCAGCGGGCGTCTCACGAGGTGCTCTTTGCCGACGGAGTCGACAGCCGGGATGTGATCCCATCCGCGGCAGGTCTCGTCAATCTGGCCGCGGGACAGTGCTAGCGCAGATATCGGATCGACGCGGTAGACGCTCCGGTGGTCGAGTTCGGGCTCGGCGAGTGCACCCTGCTTGGGCAGCGTGAGCCCGTAGCTCGGGTCGGTGAACCAGAGCGCGCCGTCAGCGGCGCAGACGACGTCGTCCGGCGAATTGAAACGCCGTCCCCGGTAGGTCCCGACCAGAGGCTCGTAGTGTCCGTCAGGCGTCGTGCGCGACAGGCGCCGATTCCCGTGTTCGCAGTGCACGAGATTGCTCGCATGGTCGACCGTGTGGCCGCTGATGAACGGCGTGGCATCGACGACCACCTCGACGCACCTATCCTCGCGCCAGCCGAGCACGCGCGGGCCCTCGACATCCGACCAAACCAGCATGCGGCGGACAGGCCACCAGACCGGCCCCTCACTGAAGATCGCATCGTCGTAGAGCGAGACGAGTCGCGCGCCATGCGGCACGACCTCGGCAAAACGGGGATCCTGAGCCCGAGGTGGATCGACGTGGGGAACCGGATGCGGCGATCCCGCCCGGCGAACGATATCCGGCATTATGGACCTCCGAGCGCTCGGAGTCGCGCCAACCTGAGCACCCACCAACGGCGGGATTTGCTGTCTGCAATGCTCAGATAGATCGGCGTTCTGCGACCCCAGGTTACCAGGAGGAGCGGCACCGCTCAGCCGCCACCGAAGCAGAGCTAGGGGCTGATAAGCCAAGCGGAGCGGCACCAGCACAAACAGAATTCATGAAGCACACATGGTATACGGCACAGCTATCTCTTGCTGTCTGAGACTGATTTCTGCTCAAGAGCATGGTTTGCTTTGCTGACATGATCCAAACACGATTTTTCGTTATTCTTCATGTCTTCTTCCCGCGCGAGACGCAGTTCCGCAGACGCCATTTCGGCGGGGCCGGCGTTGACCTGTGACGGCATTCTCGTCTGCACCTTATCGATTTCCGGGCCGCAACGGGAGGTGCCGGCCCAAGCAGCCGTCTGGCCGAGCGATGTGCATAAAAGAGCAGCCATCGCCGCACAGGGCAGGAAAGCAGTTTTCAAAAGACGACGCATAGAACCTCCGATATTGTGCGTGGTTGCTGGGAAAACTATTTCGCCGCGGCGCCGTTTCACTCCGTAGGGCAAAGTGCGTTTGAATCAGTACGGATGCGTACCAATTGCTGCGTGGGACCGCCGCTGGGGCGCAGCTCATCCGATCGGTGGCCGTACGGAACGGTTGGATGTTGACGGGGCAACACGGCCGTGGCCACGCCCCTGTCCGTCGATCTGCGCCAGCGCGTGACGTCCGCGGTGTCAGCAGGAGCAAGCTGCCGGCGAGTCACCGGGCGCTTCGGTGCGAGCCGGGCCAGCGCTCCCGTCACAGCGAGCCTCGTGCCGACCTCATCCAGCCGACCTGCCGGGCTCGCCCGCAGATCCTCCGCGCACGTTGCGCGAAGCTCCGCTTTCAAGTTCAAGCTTGGAAGAGCGCAAACCACGGCGGCGAATTGTATGGGCTCACATTCCCGCCGTCTGCCGGTTGGCGCTCTACGCTGCCAAATCGATCGCGAGCAGAAAGGTGGTGGCAGCAATGAAAAGGCGGCGCATGCCAACCCCGCCGAAGGCGCAGTTCGAGGGCGTGGCGGGCGTGGGGAAGAAGCCAAGCCTGACGCCATCGGTTGCATAGACGTGAATACCGTCGCCGGCGGTGGTCCATATCCAGCCGCGCCGGTCAACAGCGAAGCCGTCCGGGTAACCATAGTCGGTCCGGCAGAACAGGCGCCTGTTCGTGAGCGCTCCATCTGTCCCGACATCGAATACCTGAATCTCGTGGGTGTCCCGCTGGTGACCGCCGATGATCTCGCCCAGCGAGCGCGCCGTGTCGGAGACGTAGAGCGTGCGACCGTCAGGAGAGAAGAACAGGCCGTTCGGTTGCTCGAAATCCGCCATGCGGTCGAGGGCTCCGCTGCGCGGATCGAACCGATAGACGCTGCGATGGTCGAGCGCCGGGTCAACGAGGCTGCCCTGGTTGGGCATCAGAATCCCGAAGGTCGGGTCCGTGAACCAGATCGCGCCGTCAGCCGCCACGGTGACGTCGTTTGGCGAGTTCAGGCGCTTGCCTTCGTAATGCGTGACGATCGGCTCAGGATCGCGGTCGTCGACGGAGCGGCTGATGCAACGTCGGCCATGCTCGCAGTGGACGAGGCAACTCTCGCCGTGCAGAGCATTGCCGTTTATGAACTGCGTGTTGTCGATGGCCACCTCGACACGGCCATCGGTGTACCAGGCGAGCAACCGTCGGTTGGGTACGTCGGACCAGACCAAGCGGTTGCGCGGCGTATCCCACACTGTGCCCTCACCATGCAGCGTGAACTGGTGCAGGATCAGCAACTCGGCGCCTGTCGACAGGACGCCTTCCATGCGCGCGTTATGCACCTCCACGCCGCTGAAGCCTCGGACCGGCTCGGGAGGACCCGGTCGCCGCAGAAGGCGCCCCGGAAGCAAGGATGGATCATCCGACATTCAGGCCTCCTTTCACGCACAACTCTTCAGACCAGTGGTACAAATCCGACGCTCGCAACCGCTCCGGTTGCAGAGACATCAATGCTTTGCCAGGCCGGCAAACGGGCCAACATGTTCGGTTTAGGCCGCCAGACCCGAAAGGCCGGCAGAAGTGCTCGGGCGCTTTGCTCGAAACGCCGCGGGACGGACGGATCAGTACCCCGGGGGTGCGATGGCTCATGGGTGGCCGCCGAACGGGTGAGTGGAGCCTAAGGGTTGGTGCACGAACGCTTCCAGGCCGGTGCCGTTCGGGCCCACGGCCAGCAGAAGGAAACCGGCGCCGAGCGAGAGGTTCTTGAGAAAATCCCAGAACAAGGTCCGCCCCTTCCCGTTCGGATCCGACCAGAAATCGCCGGCCGCCCAGAACCGCTTGAAGAGGATCGCGGTGGCAGCGCAGTAGCCCGCGATCACGACCGCGCAGGCCCTGTCGGCCACCCCGGTCACCACGCCGAATGAACAGAAGACCTCAACAGCCAACCCGGTCAGCAGAACCGCCGCTGCGAGGGCCCGGGCCCGGAACACGGTCTCGGCCTGCTTCAGCGCATTGCCGAAATTGACCACCTTATCGAGCGCGCTGAAGGGCAGGAACACGAGAACCATGCCACATCGCACTAGGAGGGCGATGAAAGCTGGCCCGCTCACAACCGTTCCTTCAAGATGTCGGCGACTCGTAACGCATTGGCGATGATGGTGAGTGTGGGATTGACCGCACCGATGGACGGAAAGAAGCTGGCATCCGTCACGTAGAGATTTTCGATCTCGTGGGCGCGGCAGTCTAGATTGAGCACGGAGGTCTTCGGATCGGTTCCGAACCGGCAAGTACCGGCCTGATGAGCCGTTCCGGACAAGGGAATGTTCTTGCCGAGGTAAAGGGATCGTTCGAGCAGAACAGCTGGCCAGCCGATCTTGGTGAGCACCTCCTCCAGCTTCGCCTTCAGGCGCCTCAACGCTTCCGGATTCGTTTCGACAAGATCGAGATGAACCTTGCCGTCCTTGTAGTAGACGCGATTGTCGGGGCTTGGCAGGTCCTCACTCTGGAGCCAGAAGTCCATCGAATGGCTCGCAAGCTTGTCGAAAGGCATGTCGGGCAACCATTCGAGCGAGGTCGACAGGGCCTCGCCCTTTATCTGGCTGGCATGGCTTGTCGCGCACATCTGGACCAGACCGAGCGGGTAATCCCAGTCATCGCTGCCGAAGTAGAAGTCGCTGAAGGCGAGCGTCTTCTGAAAGACGGTCTCGTTTGCTTCCTTCATTACGGCCATCACGACTGACATGTCGTGACGCATGTAGTTGCGGCCGACCTGATCCGAGCCGTTGGCAAGGCCGTTCGGGTGCTTCGCGTTGGCGGAGCGAAGCAGGAGCAGCGCCGAGGACAGCGATCCGCAAGCCACCACCACGGTCCCGGCCCTGTAGATCTCCTCTTGTCCGTGGCGCGTGACGTGAACCGCTTCTACCCGCCGTCCGCTGGCATCGGTCTCGAGGCGGGAAACATACGCCTCGGCCAGGAGAGTGACGTTGTCGTGCACGGCCAGCATCGGATCGATGCACATGACCTGCGCATCCGCCTTGCCGTTCAGCAGACAGGGAAAGCCGTCGAAGTAGGAGCACCTCATGCACACGCTGGTTGGCGTCGCGAAACCGTCTTCCTTCTGATCGAGACGGATACCGAGCGGCAGGTGAAAGGGATGAAGACCGATCCCGGTGAGCCGATCCGACAGCTCCTGGATCTTGGGCTCGTGCTTCACTGGCGCAAACGGATACGGTGAGGCCATCGGCGGCTCGAGCGGATCCTCACCACGACGGCCGTGGACGTGGAAGAGCGCCTCGGCTTGGTCGTAGTAGGGCGCGAACGCGTCGTATTTCAGCGGCCAGGCCGGCGAGATGCCGGCCTTGTGAACGACCTCGTCGAAGTCGCGTTCTCGCAGGCGGAACAGTGCGGCTCCGTAAACCTTCGAGTTGCCGCCGACGTAATAGTGGAGCGCTGGGCTGAAGGTTTGGCCGTTTCTGCTCGTCCATGTCTCGTGAGCCTGGTAGCGCCCGTCCACGAAGACGGCCTCGGCGCTCCAGTTTGCTTCTTCGCGCGGAAGGTAGCCGCCGCGTTCCAAGATCAGGATCTGCTTGCCGGTCGGGGCCAAGCGGTGTGCCAGCGAGGCTCCGCCGGGTCCGCTCCCGATCACGATCAGATCGTATGTTTCAGCCATCTCGCCATCCGGCATCACTACACGCACAGAAAGCGGAACCCTGCGGGCAAGTTCACGAGTGCAAGTCGAGGATCTGTACGCGAACGGACCATCCAAACGACCGTCCCGTGACCGCCGTGTCGGTGCCCGTCGAACGGCGCGAGCCGATGCCGCCCGGAGGCTCTGGCCCACCGTCAAGCCGGCTCGGCCCGCGTAGGGCCCACTCGCGCTGTGCGCCTTTTTCGGGCGCCCAGCGCACACGATCCTGTTAATGCTGCGGATTCAACGGTCGCACGGACCGTCGACTTCGGTTCCGCCGCGTCTCCACACCGATCCCGAAAGATGAAGGGCGGTCTGGACCAGGGCGAGATGGCTCAACGCCTGCGGGAAATTGCCCGAGAGATGGCGACCCGGGACGTTGTACTCCTCGGCCAGCAGACCGAGATCGTTCCGGACCGACAGCACGCGCTCGAACGTGTAGCGCGCCGCTTCACGTCTCCCTTGCATCAGTTGGCAGTCTGCAAGCCAGCAGCTACAGGCGAGAAACGTCCCCTCCGGGTCGGGCCCGCGGGCCTTCCAACGCCTGACCAGTCCCTCCTCGACGAGTTCCCGCTCGATCGCCGCGATGGTGCGGGCGATCCGCTCGTCGTCGACCGGCAGAAAGCCCACAAGCGGTAGAAGGAGAAGGCTCGCGTCGAGCTCCTGGCCGCCGAAGTAGTCGACGAAAGTCCCAAGACCGGCATCGTAGCCGGCGTGGCAGATCTCCGCGTGCATGCTGTCGCGCAAGTCTGCCATGCGCGCCAGCATCGTCGGATTGGCGTTGGCCATCTGGGTTCGGCTGTCGACAAAGCGGTCAACGGCGACCCAGCACATGACCTTCGAGTACACGTAGTGCCGGGGTTCACCGCGTGCCTCCCACAGACCCTGATCGGGATCACGCCAGGCAGCCGCGACATGGCGCACGATGGCGTCTTCGACTTTCAATCCGTGGTCCGGCCGCTCCATGCCGGCTTTGGCGGCGAGGTGGAGCGTGTCGAGCACCTCCCCGTAGATGTCGAGCTGGCGCTGACCGGCCGCCGCGTTCCCAACGCGAACAGGGGCGGCCCAGCGGTAGCCTGACAGCCACGGAACGGTCCATTCCTCCAGGCGGCGGCTGCCGTCGATGCGGTACATGATCCGCATCTTGTCCGGATCGCCCGCGACCGCGCGCAGAAGCCAGTCGCGCCAGGCCTCTGCCTCCTGCTCAAAGCCGGCGTTGAGCAGGGCCGACAAGGTGAAGGTGGAGTCCCGGAGCCAGCTGAAGCGGTAATCCCAGTTCAGCGCACCTGCGGGCGCCTCGGGAAGCGAGGTCGTCGGAGCAGCGACGATGCCGCCGGTCGGCTGATAGATCAGCGCCTTCAGCGTCAGGAGCGAGCGGCGCACCGCCTCCGACCAGGAGGTCGGCCTCTCGAACCGACCGATCCAGTCGCGCCAGTAGGTCTGTGTCCTGGTCAGCGCTGCGTGAACATCGATGTTGGCCGGAGCGGGCTCGGCGGAGGCGCCGTACATCAGCACGAACGGGAGTTCGTCGCCCGCGCTCACCTCGAACTCCGCCTCGATCACCGGATCGCTGCCACCGAGTGGCACCGGCGCGTGAAGGACGACGAGATCCGGCCCAACCCGGGCCAGCGCGCGCCTGCCCTGTCGTTCGAGCCAGGGGGAGAGCGAGCCGAAATCGAAGCGCAGGTTCAGGGTGGTCCGCAGCCGCACCGTTCCGCGCAGGCCGGTGACGAGCCGGACCAAGACGGATGCACCATCGCGAATCGGCATGAAATCTGTAACCCGGACAGCGCCGTCTTCCGTGTGGAAGTCAGTTTCCAGTACGAGGGTGTCAGTCTGGTACCGGCGCTGGACCTGCGCCGTTCCACAAGGGCCGAGCTTCCAGCAGCCATGCTCGCTTCTTCCGAGGAGAGCCGCAAAGCAGGCATCCGAGTCGAAGCGTGGCCAGCACAGCCAATCGACCGAGCCGTCCCGGGCGACGAGTGCTGCTGTCTCGCCATCGCCGATCAGGCCATAATCCTCAATGGGCTTACTCATGCGACGGCTCGCCTGGGCTGGGTGGTCGACAGGCCGGAGAGATCCCCACGATTGGCCATTGCGCGGATGCGATCCGCCGTTCGCAGGGCGATAATGGGATTTTGGTAAGAAGGCGGGTGGGCCGGCCTCCCCGCTCTTCCGAACTCGAAGAGGTTATTTCCGCCTGATGGCGTCACTTGCGGCCTCAAGTCGGGTGACCCGCTTAGAGCCGTTCCCGATCGCGTTGCCATCGCAAGCGGCTCTAAGGTGTTGATCTGACGCGCTCGCCTGCGCCGAACCGGCGTCCGCTTTGGCGACGTGCGCTCCAATGATCGGTACCTGACTGCGAACTGGAGCTGTTAGGCTTACCTGCGCCAGATCCCGTCGCCCCGGTCGTGTTGACATCGCCTGGCCAAACAGCCTCGATCATGTCGAAGCCGCCGGGCCCGATCGTCATGACGACGGGGTCACCGCTTTTCATCTTCGCCTTCACGAAGGCGTCGTTCAAGATTGCCACGTCGGTGAAGCCGGCGTTCTGGAGATCTTGCTTCAACTTCTGAACCGGCACAAGGGAATGCTGCCGGCCAGCCGAGCTGGCACTCGACTGCTGGCTCGGCGCCGCTGCCTGCGTCTGATCGTTGGGCGCAAAGGAAGGTCCTGAACAGATCAGGCCGAGTATTAAGTCAGGCAATATAGCGTACCGCATTTTGCTCTCCAGAGTTCTGACATTACAATCATTCCGGTTAAATGCGCGCGTTTTTCAACACAATTGTACACCATAGAGTCTACTAAGAACATGATTTTCAAACAGATCACGACGTCAGACACCATGTTATTGGACAAATTTATATGAAGGTATAGGCTTTCTAGAGGGAGCTGCTTGGGATGTGTACGTGCGCGTACCAAATACGGCCCTCTGCACGTCGTGACCCTTCGCCCCCGGGGTTTGTCCCGGCTAGTACTGCTGGGAGGTAGTCCCGGATCGGTGTTCGGTAGCTCAGATCCAGTCTGACGTGCAGTCAGCCACGCTCGCTCCGCCGTAGACGTGGTCGCGCGTCCACGGTCGAGGGGCGGGACTCGCGGCAACCGGCCTGTAAGCGACAGTCTGCGCAACCGAATACCAGCCGCGGTCGAACGCGTAGCCCATCCCCGCCATGTAGATTCTCCAGATCCGGTAGTTCTCCTCGCCGGCTGCAGCCTCCGCGGCCGCGGCCACTCGTTCAAGACGCTGGCCCCAGAGCCGCAGGGTCCGCGCATAGTGAGGGCGGAGGTCCTCGATGTCGGCCACCTCCAACCCGGCAGCCGCAATTTCCTGAATCGCCCGCGCAAGATGAGGCACCTCGCCCCCGGGAAAAACGTAGCGCTCGATGAAGTCTCCGCCGGCCAGCCCTCCGGCTCCGCCGACCGGGTCACCGTTGGTGATGCCGTGATTCAGGAACAATCCGCCGGGTTTCAGCAGCCGCTGAACCGTTCCGAAGTAGGTGCGCAACTGCCCCAGGCCCACATGCTCGTACATGCCGACCGAGACCACCTTGTCGAACCCCTCCGGCTCGTCGAGGTCGCGGTAGTCGATCTGCCGGATCTCGATGCTGTCGGACAGCCTCTCGGCCGCGATCCGCGCCCGCGCATAACCATATTGGCGGCGACTGAGCGTGATGCCGACGCCGCCGACGCCGTAGTGTTTGGCCGCGTGACGCAGGAGCCCACCCCAGCCGCAACCGATGTCGAGGAGGCGCTCACCCGGCTTGAGACGCAGCTTGCGGCAGATGTGGTCGAGCTTCTGCCTCTGCGCAGTGTCGATGTCCTCTCCGCCGTCGACGAAGTAGGCGCAAGAGTAGATCATCTCGCGATCGAGCCAGAGCGCGTAGAAGTCGTTCGAGACGTCATAGTGGTAACTGATCGCGACCGCGTCGCGTCGGCGCGTGTGCCGGCCGGGCAGACGCGCAAGCAGCGGGGCGAGTCGTGCCAGCGTCGAGGAACGCCCGATCCGATCAGCGAGCGCCACCCCGACGCTGATGATGTCGCGCGCCGTGCCATCGACGCGGATGCCGCCTCGCACGTAGGCATCTCCGAGACGGCTCATATTGCCCGTGGCGAGATGCCGGATCACCTGCGGCATCGCGATGGTCAGGGTGACGGCCGGGTTCTGGGCGAAATCAAAGCGGTCTCCATCCCAGAACACGAGGCGCAGGGATGGTGGCGCCTCTTGGAAGCGCTGACGCAAATGGAGCAGGATCCGGTGCCGCAGCCTCATGGCAGCCCCCCTTTCCAAGAGAAGGCGCGGAACCGCTTGGCTGCCATTTCGACACCCCTGAGCCACGCAAGCTCCGGCACAGACTTCGGGTCCCTCGGCTTCGAAGATGACGGCCTCGCAGCCTGCGGCCCGGCCCGCCCGGGCAGCGGATGGGCGCGTATCGGCGCGTGACTTGCACTGACACGGTGACGCAGGGCGAATAGGTAAACCAGCGTGAGACCCGAGAGCGAGGCGGGAAGCTCGAACCCGTGCGGCCAGGGTACCCTGCCCCCGACCCACTCGATCACCCTCCCGCCGACGACTATCACGGCGAGCAGAACGACTATTACGTGAGCGAGCGTGAGTGCGCGAACGGGCGGCATCGCTCGCCTGTTTGCCTGCCGGGATCGCGGTACCTCATGCGTCGAGCTACCCAGATCCGCTGAAGCTACACGGCCCTGTTCGCCATCCTGCGAGTCTTTACCTAACGTGCCCTTGACGTAGAGTTTGCGGACCGCCGTGAACAGCGCCACCACCATGGGTGCGGCCAGGATCACACCAAGAACCCCGAACAGAAGCCCGAACGCCGTCATACCGAGCAGCATCAGCGCCGGCGGCACGCTCACCAGCCAGCGCTGGAGCAGCGGCATCAATACATTGCCCTCAAACAGGTGAATGGCGAGATAACTGCCAAGTGTCCAAAGCACCAATCCTGGTCCCTGTGAGACGGCCGCAAGGAGTGCGGGAACGGCGGCTACGATCGGGCCGAGATAGGGCACGAACTCGGTGATGCCGGCGATCAGCCCGAGTGCGAGCGGCGTCGGAAGCCCGATCAGCCAAGTCGCGCCGGCTGTGAGGGCACCGATGATGGCCATCTCGATCAGCTGGCCGACGAGCCAAAGTCGAACAGCGTGGCCGACACATTCGAGAGTTTCGGCCGCCTGATGCCGGTGCCGGTGCGGGACCAGAAGGAGAGTGCCGTCGCGATACAGAGCTGGCTGTGCGGCGAGATAGGCGGCCGAGAACCCGATCACCACGATCGCCTCCAGTGCTGAGATACCGCTGGCGAGAGCTTCTTGGACCATGGCGCCCATCATGCTGGCGGCGTGATCGAACTGAGCGAGGAGCGCGCGGCCGATGCCGCTGCCGCTCAAGTGTTCCCGGATGGCCTCACTGCCCTGCTGGATACGGCTCAGAAGCGTGTCGAACTCGCTCCAGGCCTGGGTTCCAAACAGGAACACTGTCCAGGCCAGCAACGCGAGGATCAGCATCCCGGCGAGCGCGAGGCAGAGGCTGTAGGCCAGCGGCGTGAACCGGTCGAGCGGACGCGCCAAGAGGCGCAGCAGCATCGCCAGAAGCACCGCGGCAAAAGCCAAAAGCACCGCCACGTGCAAGCACCAGACGAGGTAAGCAGACGCGGCTATACCGAGTGTCGCGCCGATCCGGGCTGCGAGGACGGCCTGACGCGCCAATGGGCGTCGTTGCTTGGCTGAAGTCATGCTCCGCCCTCCTCGCTGTACCAAGCCGCAAGCACGATCTTGATCGCAGAGGCGACCGGCACGGCGAGCAGAACCCCCAACACGCCGAATAGAGTTGCCCCGGTCAGGAAGGCGAAGATGATCACAACCGGGTGCAGAGTGACGGCTTTGCCCAGAAGGAGCGGCCCGACGAGCTCGTCGATGGACACGCGCAGGGCGATCGCGAACAGGCCCAGCCCGATGATGTGCCAGAGCCCATGCCCGTGCAGGAGCGCCGCTCCCCCGAGGAGGCTCATCGATGCCGCGGGCCCGATGACAGGCACCAGTTCAAGCACACCGACGATGAAGGCGAGGATGAAGGCGTAAGGAATCGCGAAGACAAAGTTGAGGCAGAGCCAGGCGACCAGTGCGGTGTAGGCCACCACAAGGAGAACACCGACGACGTAGCGGCGCAGGACCGGGTCTACACGTCGGGCAAGATCGCGGATGTCGGGTCGGTAGCGCGGCGGCGCCAACCAGAGCACCCCTTCGGCAAGCTGGCGGCCCGATTTGAGGAAGTAGAACAGCACCACCAACGTCAGAACGAGGGTGGTCGGGACCGCAATGACGAGGCTCCCAGCGAGCACTGCGTGACTTGGTTCGGCCAGAATGCCGGCAAGGTTCTCGATCGCCCGCTGGCCAACCTCACGGGACGGGAAGGTCTCACCGAAGAGATGGATCGTGGGGCCGGCCCACAGCTCGACAAGGAGGCCGATCCGACCAGGAAGGGCCTGGGCCGCATGGATCAGCCGATCGGCGAGGGTCGTGACCATCCAGTAGCAGACGACAGCGACGAGCCCGAGGATGGTGATGTAGACCACCAGCACGGCCGCGAGCCGCGGCAGGTGCACATGGCGATTCAACAGAACAATTACCGGGCTGACGGCGTAGGCGACGACCGCGGCGGCCGCGAGCGGTAACAGCGCGTACCGCAGCTGATAGGTGAGCAGCAGGACCACCACGAGGATGGCCAGGACGTAGCGGTTGGTCAGGGTCTGCCTGCGACGCTCCGAGTTGGTGGCCCGCTCAGGCATGCGTGCGTTCCGCCGTGCTGCCGCGGGAAATCGGCTCCGACGACACCGCGTCGGATGCGCGGCTTGCCGGATAGCACCTGCCTTTCCACGAGGCGCCACCATACCGAACGACACGAGCGCCGTTCAGGGCGAGCAACAGGCATGCAGCATAGCCGGCAGGAAACGAGAACGCGTAGCCGAACGGGATGCCGAAGTGACGCGTGCCGGCCGCATGCAGTCCGAGAAGTGCCAGGAATCCCGCGACACTGGAGCCGCCCGCGAGGGCGCTCACGACCGATGCATGATTCAACCAGGCATAGAGCGCGAGTCCGGTGCAGACGGGAATTGCGGTTGTGAGTGCGAGCCCTGCCGCCGCAATGCCCACCGTGGTGGCTGCTCCCCCGCCAAGCTCGCTTACATTCTTCGACAGCCCCGACCACAGCGCACGCGCGTCGCGGTACATGCGCACGCGGATCAGGCGTTCGGCACCGAGCAGCGCAAACCGCAAGCCGTGATGCTTGGCGCGCCGGGCGAGTGCGGTGTCCTCGCAGATCTCGCCCCGCACAGCGGCGTGACCGCCGATTGCGCAATAGGCCCCCGTTCGGAACAGCAGGAACTGGCCGTTGGCTGAGGCCTCCGGACGCTCCGGTGTATTGAAACAGTCGATGTCCTGAGAGGCCGCGATCAGAAAGAAGCCGCACGGCATGACAAGCCGCTCGGCCCAGCTTCCGAGCACCTGCGCGGGTCCGAGTGAGAGCATATCGATCCGCTGCATCCGCGCGTGCGCGACCGCGGCCCGCAGGAGCTCTGGCTCAGCCGCGGTATCGGCATCAACGAAGCAGAGATAGTCGGGCCGGGCTCCCCACGCGGCCAGCTGGTCAAAGCCCGTGGCGAGGGCGTGCGCCTTTCCCGTCCAGCCCGCCGGCAGCGGCCCCGCTGAGACGATCCGAAAGCGCGGATCCTCGGCGGCTGCGGCCCGCGCGAGATCGGGCGTTCCGTCCTGGGAGCCGTCATCGACCACGACGAGGCGAAGCCGCTCGGCCGGATAGGTCTGGTCGAGCAGCCCGCGCACGCAGGCACCGACCGAAGCTGCTTCGTCGCGCGCGGGTACGATCACCGCGATGGTCGGCCAATCGCTCCAGTCAGGACCGACATTTGTCGGATCGAGTGAACGGTAGCGCTTGGCCTGGAGCAGCATTCGGGTGATCACGACGGCGAGAACGACGTCGAGCAGGCACGCGATCCCGAACAGCAGCATCCGCTTTAACTCGCCGGATAGCGCGTGAGTAGATCCTCGCGTGAGATCCAGACCGGCCGGCGGACCCGGCGAAATTTTCGGCGGCACAGGGCATGCGGGTTGTGCGCCCAGACAAGGGCCGCAATGAGCAGATTCTCGCAGGCGTCGTGAATTTGCATGCCGATCGTGGGCAGCCCCTCGTCGACATCGTGAAACCCGCAGCGCTCGATGAGGCGGGTGATGCTCTCCGTTGGGCAGCCTGGTCCGGCAAAGTTGGTCCGCGCCCGACAGGCGACCACGCCACGATAGTGCGGATCGCTCCGGACCGCGTCCGCGAGCAAGCTCATTGAGAGGTCGAGCCGGCCGCAGAGTTCACGACCCCAGACCAAGTTGGGGCCGGACGCGGGAAGTGGCGGGATGTGCTCATTCCAGAGGTGCAGTTCGATAATCTGACTTGCGCGGGCGGCCGAAATTCCGTCCGGCAGCAGCAAGGCGCAAGGAGCTCTCGCCAACGCAGCCCGGAACAAACACTGGGGATCTGTTGAAAATGATCGAATTCCAATACGATTACTAAGGTGTTCGTCCAGGCACACGATCAATGTTCTGGTCAAACCCAGAGCATAAGTCGGGTAAACACGTGCGATTAAGCCTTCCTCTGTGACAAATCTGCGCAAAATCCCGGAGCGGACCGCGCGCGCTCGGTCCAGAAATGCTCCCATCGCACGACATCTGAGCGCACGACTGCCGGAGAGATAGATTTGCACAGAAATCAACCAAGTTTATAGATCAAGAGCAACATATAGCTCAGCTATAGAAGCTCTAGAAACCAGCCACTAAGACCAGATATGGGTATCGATCATCGGCACCAGGAGCTGTTGGGCATTCTCAGTACGCTGACAGACCGGTTTCTGCCTGGGGCCGATTGTACTTTTCATCTTCGCTCGCGATCGACGAGAGCTTCGATACCGGACGATCGTTACACACAATTGTAGATTCCCGACCTTTGTAGAAGGCGAGGACAAGTGCGCGAACGGAAAATCTCTATCACTACCGAGTCGAGCGCCGGCGGGGAGCACTCAAGAGCAGGTATCTCGCCCTCCGCCCGCGTTGACATGGTACGACGCCCTGACGGTCGCGCCGGCACCGTTGTCGGAGTCATCGCTTTCGGCGAGGCTTATCAGATAGCTATCAGCGGTACGCCCGAGATCTGGGCCGCCGATGACCTAGACGATCTTGTGGACTGGCTTGGGTGAGAGGCGGTAAAATGGCGGCGGCGAGGATAGCCGGAAGGCCAAATACAGGAAGGTGGCTGGCGCCGGTGGCTGGTATTCTGGCGATCAGTGCGGGCGGACATGGTCGTCGATGATCTGCCGAAGGCCGTTCTCGGGTTGCGCCTCCTTCGGCGAGCAGAAATTTTCCTGTTTTGGGCGTTCGTCACGAATGCTTGCCGTCAATGCGCTCGAAGCTCGCGTTCTCGCATGGCGATCCCTTATCGGTGGAGCGGATCCGCGCGGAGATGGAAGCATCCACGCTTTGCGTGACAGGTTGGGATCGGCCGGGCGGCAGCCTGAACCGTCAGGGTGGGGCCGGCCTGCGGGCAGTTGGACCAGTCCCCGACGCAGCGCCTCATGCTGGGGCTTCCATCGCGGAGAGCATGACGCTGTCGCTACCAACTTCGTTACCGTCATAGCCCAGCATCCGCGCGAGTTGCGCGCGGGCGCGCCAGATCCTGCTTTTCACCGTACCCACCCGGCAGTTCATCCGAGCAGCGATCTCCTCGTAGCTTAGGTCCTCAATCGTCACGAGTATCAGCGCCTCGCGCATCGGCGCCGAGAGTTGCGCCAGCGCGGCCTGCAGGTCGGCCAGATCCAAGCGTCCGTTCTGCTCGGGCAAAGCGGGCAGGCGCGCAGCCTGTGCACCATCCTCGTCCAGAAATTCACGTAGCTTGCTCTGGGCTGTGTAGAAGCGGTTGCGCAGGATCGTGAAGGTCCACCCTTCGAAATTGGTGCCGATCTGGAAGCGCGAGCGTCCCCGCCAGGCCCGCATCAACGTATCCTGCACGAGGTCGTCAGCGGCGTCGCGATCATGGGTCAGCGAGAGGGCGTATCGGCGCAGAGCCGGGACCACGGCAAGCAGATTGGCCTGGAACTCTGCCGCATCGCGGCGTTCCGCCTCGTCCAACGTGTCTTCAAGCTTCCCTAGGAGATCAGCAAAGCGAACGAGCGCACTCGGCGCGGTGCTCGCTCGTTCGTAGGTTGAAGCAAGCAGGCGGCCGAGATGCTGACGAATGGCATCGGAAAGGGTGGGTTGCCCTTCCTCAAGCTCAGCGGCGGAACGCGGCGACCTTCGTGCTCCCATGCTCACGCTCGATCCTCAGAGTCTGTCGCGTCCGTTGTACCTTGTTCACCGGACGGGCGGTTTACTGGCGTTTCTGCCGGCATGTCTCTGCCAGGCAGCTAACGCGGTGACACGGCTCGGATCACCACCAAGATTAGTCCGCCAGCGAACAATTGATCTGGGAATCGGCTCAAACGTACATCCCAGAGGCGATTGCAACTCTGCACCGCAGCCATGGGCAGACCCGACATCGGACGAGGCGGCAGACGCAGGGAGTAGCCTGATGTCTTCGGCGGACGGCTAAGCCACCCCTGACATTATAGACCCGCTCATGAATCGGCAGGCTTGGTCGAGAGAGCCTGTGGTCACCAAATTCAGTTGCAAGCGCTGTACCGGCACGTTCGTGACCGGTCTCCGCGAATCCCGCCGAGCATTGCTCACGAAAACCCGATGCTATGGGAGTGGTGCTTGCGCGGATCGCAAGCCTCCTGAGCGTCGCGGAGGCGTCACCGCCCGCATCGAAGTGATCGCGGCCGCGATATCGAAGGCAGGCGTTCCGTTCTGATCGCTATTACCGCCATCGATGCCGTGACATGATGCAGACGGCGATGGAGTTGCTGCGTGCAGAATAGACGGCAGCGATGCGACGACCGCAACCACTGATTGAGCCTTCATCGCGAGACGCGGCAGGGCGTCCACTTCTAGATCTGCTGCAACCTGCGGTACTCCGCCCAGACCAGCCGGTGGCACTCACACGCACCCTGCTCTAACCCGGCGCGGTCCCGGACCGTGATGCAGGCAAACTTCTGGCTCACAAGGCCAGCCTGCTCCAGCTTCTTGACGTGCTCACTGACGCTGGGCCGCCGCATCCCGAGGTGACCGGCAATTGTGGCGTGGCTGACGCAAATCTCGTCTTCATCCAGCAGGTTCTGGGCCAGCAGCAACCAACGCCTGACCCGGTGCTCCACTGGGTGGTGGGCGTTGCACAGTCCCACATGCGCGGCATGGATCATACGCACCTGCACATAGCTCAGCGCTAGGCGCCGTATTGCGGTGTCCCTGCTGAAGAGTGCCTCAGCATCTACGGCCTTCAGCCGGTACGCCTCGCCCGCCGTTTGAACGATAACGCGCAAGGGTGATCGCTTGGGTCCGAGCACGAGCGGCAGGCCGGTCATTCCGAAGCGGCCGAGGAGCCCTATGCCGTGCGCACCGTCGGCTTGCGTTCGCGCCTGTACGGCCGCAAGGCCGCGCTCAACGAAATAGACGTGCTGGATGTCTGTGCGGGGCTCCTCCAGTACCTGTCGCCGTCGCAGAGGAACACGCTCCAGCAGAGGTTCAAGCTCGGCCCAGTCCTCGGAGGATAGGGAGGACAGAAGCAGATTGTGAGGAGGAACCAAATGACACGCCGATTCTGGTTGTTCATTTAACCAAGATTAGTCTTTTGCAACCTCAAGCGGCTACGGCACCAACATGGGTTGGCCGAACTCAGCAAAATTAGACCTTATTGTACTAAAGTAGCATAATAGACAGCTCCGTCCAGCGGCAGCACGCCGATGACCGGTCTGCCGCGTTGCTCTATCTCAGCGTCTTGAAGATCATGAACGTCAGGCGTGATGCGAAACCGGGACAGCTGGCAGGAACCGCGTGATTCACGGGATCCGGCCTCTGATGATCGCGGGGATGTCAGAAAGGCTGCCGCGTTTGCGGCGTTTCCTGCATCGGCCGTGTCGCTCGCTGGTCTTGTCGGAGTTCCCACGTCCTCGCGAGTCCCTCGCATCTGGATCGCTCCGCTTGTTCGCTTCTATGTCCCAAGCACGGCGGCCTCTGGCAGATCATCATGGTCTGCGCCCGCGGGGCCTCCGTCTCCTGGGCGCTGCGGCAGGTCGAGATCTGCCGCAAGCTCGGCATGGGCTACCACGTGCCCGTCGCGTTCTCGTTCGCGATCTTCGCCTACGCGTCGCTGAACGTGGTCCGGCCGATCCTGCTGGGCGCCTGGGGCTACAGCTTTCCCTACGGCATCATGAGCTACCTCGATTGGGTGTCGAACGTCGGCTACCAGCACCTCCACTTCCACTACAATCCCGCGCACATGATCGCGGTGACGTGCTTCTTCACCACCACGTTTGCGCTCGGCCTGCACGCGGGTGAGATCCTGGCGGCGGCCAATCCCGGCAAGGGCAAGCCGGTGAAGTTCGATGAGTACGAGAGCGCCTACTTCCGCGACACGATCCTGTACTCGATCGGCGAGATCGGCATCCACCGGCTCGGCTACTTCCTCGCCCTCAACGCAGGCCTCTGGAGCGCGGTCTGCATCCTCATCTCCGGGCCGTTCTGGACCCAGGGCTGGCCCTACTGGTGGGACTGGTACCTCAACCTGCCGATTTGGAGCACCGGCGGCAAACTCTAGCCGCGCCGGACCTCCCGTCGCGACCGACCGCACGACTTCCCCTCGGAGACCATCCGGATGCCGCAGTTCCACACCTTGTGGACGCATATCGAGCTACGCGGCCCCGATGAGGCCGGGCCCGAACTGCAGATCGGCTCGCCCGGCCGGATCGGGACGCCCTTCCACTCGCAATGGCTCGGGCGCATCGGCGAGATGCAGGTCCTGCCCACCCATCTCGGCCCGAGCGGTGTAGCGTCGCTGCTGTGCGGCTTCATCGCCATCGAGATCATCGGCCTGAACATGCTGGCCTCGGTGGACTGGAACCCGGTGCGCTTCATCCGCCTGCTACCGTTCCTGTCTCTCGATCCGCCCCCCGCCAAGTACGGCCTCGACCCGTTCCCGCCGCTGCGCGAGGGCGGCTGGTGGCTGATGGCCGGCTTCTTCCTTACCGCCTCGATCCTGCTGTGGTGGGTGAGGATGTACCGCCGGGCCCGGGCGCTCGGCATGGGCACGCATATCCCCTGGTGCTTCGCCAGCGCCATCTGGCTCTACCTGGTCCTCGGCTTCCTGCGCCCGATCGCCATGGGCTCCTGGTCGGAGGCGGTGCCGTTCGGAATCATCCCGCACCTCAATTGGACCGCGACCTTCTCGGTCCGATACGGCAACATCTTCTACAACCCGTTCCACATGCTCTCGATCACGTTCCTCTACGGATCGACGATGCTGTTCGCGATGCATGCCGGGACGATCCTGGCGGTGACGCCACTGGGCGGCGAGCGCGAGACCCACCAGATCACCGATCGCGGCACGGCGGCGGAGCGGGCGGCCCTGTTCTGGCGCTGGACCATGGGATTCAACGCGACTTACGAGTCGATCCATCGCTGGCTGTACTGGTTCGCCACCCTGGTCACGCTGACCGGCGGCATCGGGATCCTGGCCACCGGGACTCTCGTCGACAACTGGTACCTCTGGGGTCCTCCGCCTCCCGGTTGCTTGAGACACCCCGTTAGCGGACGGTCTCCGCGACAGGGGTGAGGACGATGAGCTCGGATACGAAGGCAGATGCAGGCGCAGTCGGTCCTGGTCGCGGCGGGCGCATGTCCCGGCAGCGCAAGCGGGATGCGGTGCTGCGGCTGCTGCGCGGCGAGGACCTGGAGAGCGTCTCGCGCAGCTTAGGCGTGACGGCCGCGACCTTGTCGGGCTGGCGCGACGCCTTCCTGACGGCGGGCGAGGCCAGTCTCTCCACCCGGTCCCTTGATGCGGACGCGCTGGAGAGCGGGCGACTGAAGGCCAAGCTCGGCGAGATGCTGATCGAGCGCGAGTTGCTGGAGGCCAAGATCGCTGCCCTGGAGGCGCGCGGCCCCGGCCCTTTGGCCCGCAGGAGGTCGCGGCTATGAGCCGGGCCGTCTCGCCTGCCAGCGGCAAAGCTTACGGACTGGCCCGGGTGTGCCGGATCTGGCGCGTGTCGCGCGCCACCGTCCACCGGCACCTCTCACCCGCCCGGCCCGAGCCGTCGCGCCGTCCCGGCCCGGTCGGGCCGATGCCGGATGCGGCGCTACTCACGCAGATCCGCGCCACCCTCACGGACAGCCCCTTTCACGGCGAGGGTCACCGCAAGGTCTGGGCGCGGCTGCGCCACAAGGGCGTGCGCACCTCCAAACGCCGCGTGCTGCGCCTGATGCGCGCCCATGATCTGCTCGCCCCCTCTCGCGTCGGCACACCGCGCGGCCCGCGCAACCACGACGGCACCATCGTCCCGGAGAGGGTGGACACGATGTGGGGCACTGATCTGACCACCACCTGGACGGCTGAGGGGCAGGTCGCGGTGTTCGTGGCCGTCGACCACTGCTCGGCCGAATGCGTGGGCCTCCATGCGGCGCGCCGGGCCACGCGCTTTGAGGCGCTGGAGCCGATCCGCCAGGGTGTGCGGCAGCGCTTCGGCGGCTTTACGGCCGAGATCGCCTCCGGCCTGAGTGTCCGGCACGATCACGGCAGCCAGTACATGTCGGACGATTTCCAGGCGGAGCTGGCGTTCCTGGGTATCGCAAGTTCGCCCGCCTTCGTGCGAGCGCCGGAAGGAAATGGCTGCGCCGAGCGCTTCATCCGCACGCTCAAGGAGAACCTGCTGTGGGTGAAGCACTTCGACACGGTCGAGGACCTGCGCCGCGCGCTGCTGGCGTTTCGCGACCTCTACAATAAGACGTGGCTGATCGAGCGGCACGGGTTCCGACCACCAGCCGCCATTCGCACCGCGCAGCTTCCACCCGCGGCCTTGGCCGCATAGGCTTCAGATCGGTGTCTCACAATCCGCGGGCGGTACAGGGGCATCAAGAACGGCCTCGCGCCCCAGTATCGGCCCGCTCCGGACCTGCCCGCCGCGCCGCCGCCCGAAGCCTTCAAGCGCATGCTTGACAAGGTGCAAGGCCGATGAGGATCGGCCCTCCCCTTCTCGCCGTCGGCCTCGTCTGCGCCGGCCTCTTCACCCTGTTCGTGCCCACCTGGAACTTGCCCGTGGCGGGCACGCAGGTCGGGCCGAACGGCCCGTCTCTGGTCCAGTACGCGCCGACTAGCAGCCCGCTGTTCCAGACTCGCAACGGTCCGCCACCCGCGAACCCGCCGCTCGTTGAGGATGCGCGCCCCGTCACGGACGCCTTCAAGAACGTCACCGTCCTCACCGACCTGAATGCCGGCCAGTTCATGCAGCTGCAGCAGGCGATCACAAACTGGGTTGCCCCGCAGCAGGGCTGCACCTTCTGCCATTCGGGCAGTGATTTCGCCTCGGACGAGAAGCCCACCAAGGCGGCCGCGCGCGACATGATGCGCATGGTCCGCCACGTCAACGCGGACTGGACAAAGCATGTCGGCCAAGCCGGCGTGACCTGCTGGTCCTGCCACCGTGGTCAGCCGGTCCCGGCCGAGATCTGGTTCACCCGTCCGCCCCATCCGCAGGGGGCCCAAATGGACAAGCCGGAGAACTGGAACGAGGCCGGCGACAGCGTGCGCCAGTTCTTTCCCAATGCCGGCTAGGAACTTTACATCCTGCAGGACACGCCCGGTCTCGCTCAATCCTACACGGCGCCTCCCAACGGCCCAGTCGCCGATCAGGTCGTGGTCAAGTGCCTCTACGAGTATATGATGCAGATGTCGGCTGGGCTCGGGGTTAACTGCACCTACTGCCACAACTCGCGCGCCTTCTACGATTGGGGCCAGAGCCTGCCCGCCCGCTGGACCGGTTATTCCGGCATCCAGATCTGTGCCTGCGAAGGCTGTTTGGTCGGAGGCGGACGGCGTGATGAGACCAGGACATCGTCGGGCCAGAGTGGATGGAACAGGCGAGCCGCGTCCCGTCGGCTTCCGCCTGGAGCCGGGCGAGCGGATGTTGTGGCAGGGCCATCCCGAGATGCCAGCCCTGCGCCGCCATCTCCTCAAGGTGCGCTGGCTCGCGGCCTATTTCGCCGGATTGCTGGCCTGGAAGCTGGTCCTGATCGCCTGTGTCAGGGGAGCGCAGCCGCCGGAGGTGTTCGACGCCGCAGCGCTGCTGGTGCAGGGCACCGTCCTGATGGGCATTGTCACCTATTTTGCGTGGGTGCTGGCGCGGAGCACCACCTATACGCTGACCGACCTGCGCCTCGTCATCTGCCACGGCATCGCGTTGCCGGCCACGGTCGACATTCCCCTGCGGGCCGTGCGCAGCGTCGCGGTGCGCATTCGGACCGACGGCACGGGCGGCGTGGCCCTGGCCGTGCAGGACGGTGCCGGGATCGGTTACAGCAAACTCTGGCCACACGTGCAGGGGCTGAGTCTGTCCTGCCCAGTGCCAATGCTCAGGGGCCTGCGGGACGCCGCAGTGCTGAGCACGCGCTTGGCGCGGCAACTCGACACAAAGCTGCCGCTGCCGATCCATCAGGATCCGGGCGCGGGCGACGGAAGCTTAGACACTGGCGGGCGGACACGGAACGACGGATCCATTCGAGGCTGCGCTGACCGCGCTGTTCCCAGCTCTGGTCGGGGCAGTCTTGATCGGCTTTGGTGAGCCGCCGCTGCTGCCCAGCCGCGGTCCGGCGAGCCTAAGGCAGGCCTAGCTTCACGACCTGGCGAGCGCTTGGCCTTGGAACATCGCAGTCGGCCGATTGTACGGGGCCGTCTGCGGGTTCGCTGCCGTCTCCGTGGTCGGCGCTGCGACGGATCCGAGCTTCGGCGGCGCCCATCCGCCGCTGACCAGCGGGATCGGTGCGAAGATACTCGCATCGATTGCGGCCCTGCTACCGCAGGCGCTGCTCCGCGCGATCAAACCTGTCGGCAGCGCTACAGCCCTGATCGTCCCGCCGGGTTCCGAAACCGCCGATACGAATTCATCCACCGAGCATCCTCGCCGGCGGTACGCCCACGGACAGCTTTGCTACCGTTCGCCTTTACGGCTCCAAGAACAACGTGCTTGGGTGTTTCAGAAGGATCTGACATCCTGTAACGGAGACGCCTCATGGCACAGCAAATGCCGCTTCCGGCCGAATTCTGGGCCGAACTTGAGCGCAACGTTTCCTCAAGGGTAGGCGCTGCTCTGAACGCGGATCATGTTCCCAGGGATCTAGTGATTTCTTACCTGCGCGACCTAGAGATAATGGCACGCACCGCATGTGATCGTCGCCAGACCATCCAGATCATCGCCTCGGCCCGAAGCGTTCTAGGAGATCGGACAACTCTGGGACCGGCCGATGGCCCATTTGCGCATGCGCTCGCGTGACGGGACCGGGTGTTAGGTAGGCACTCGCCGACGGGCGCCTTGCGCAATGAGATTCTGAACCTGGATACAGAACTCTCGCAAAGCTCAATGGCCTGGATCCGGAGGCCTACCTGCGCGACGTGCTCACCCGCCTCGCCGATCATCCGGCCAAACGCCTGGCCGAACTCCTGCCCTGGAACTGGTCGCCGGTCGCCGCTGGTGCTCAGGCCGCCTGATCAACCGGGCCGCTCGCCAAGCGCTTACGCCCGGACATCGACATGTGACGGAGCTCCCACTCCGCTCCGTATGTCGCCTTCACACCGCCTGCCGGAAAGTGCCGTCCAGACAGCGCTTACGATAAGTCAAAGACGTGCCGCATCTCAGTTTACGGCACGCTACTTGCCACATCCAGTCCTGCCGAGTCGAGAGCATCAAAATATGACAGGTTGCGTTGGGTCATGAAATCCATTTAAGAACTCTAATTACACCCATGTCAGCCGAACGGCGATGGGCGGATACGCCGTGCCGCACCGCGATCTCGGAACGGTTGGTTGCGTAATACCGGTAAGCGGACAAAAGCATATCCCGGTTTGTAAGAGTCGGACTCCAGCCCAGGGCGGCCTTTATCCGCCGGGTGTCAAAGACAAAATTGCTGCCGATCATCCGATAATGATAGGGGCCGAGAGGGGATATCCTGAGGGTATGGGCGACCCGCATCGCGAAGAGAGCTGGCCGCAGTGGCATGCAGGCAGTTCTTGCACCAGTCCCCGCACGAGCGATAACATGCTCGAACGTTTCACGCATTGTTCCGACGTCATCGGCCCCGATACCAAACGTCCCGGTAGCACCACGGCGCCAAGCCATTAGCATCGCCTCAATCAAGTCTTGCGCATAGACAAACTGGTAGCGGTTCGTTCCTTGCCCTACCATCCAGACGCGCCGACCCTCCGCGATAAACTCGAACAAAATAGCCAGGAGCCCAAGCCGACCCTCGTCGACGATCGTGGGCGAGCGCAATATCACAACCTCCAAGTCTTTGGCATAATCGGACAGTACTTTTTCGCACTCCCATTTGCTTGCACCGTAAATTTCGCACGGAGCAGGCGGATCATCCTCGCGGACGGGTCGATCAAAACCGTGTCCCCAAAGACAATTACTAGAGATATAGACCAGTTTAGGAACACCTGCCGCCACAGTTTCCTGGGCCAGCGCTCGTGTTCCGTCAACGTTGTTCGACCACAGCTCGGCAGGCTTGAGTGAGCCATGAGCAAGCAGCGCTGCGCAATGGAATACGGTATCGATCCCCGGCAATAGCAAGCTAAGTCTCGAACGATCACGGATGTCGCCCACCACAGCACGCAAATTTGGGTGCTCGGCGTTGCTTGGTAGCAGGTCGATGCTAGTGACAGTGTGTCCGTCACCTAATAGGCGACGCACTAGGAGTGAACCTAGGAACCCTGAGCCGCCGGTGACGAGGAAATGTGCCATCAAACGAAACCTTGGCTAAGAAGAAGTGCGCACGTAGGCAGCAAGAGGCCGTATAGCGGGGGTGCGGCCGAACGATTTCTGGCGATCTAGCATGCGTAACGACTGTGTGATCAGCGCCAATGGCACGATGACACATAAGATTGGAAGCTGGAGGACGAAGAGAACTGGCGCAAAAGGGGCTAGGATCCAAGTACCCACCGTAAACGGATCCGCTTGAACCTCGCCATCGAGAACAACCGTTGTCATCGCCGGCGCAATAAGGGCAAGATCATAGTGGGATGCATAAGGCTGCATCGCCAGAGCTCCAAGAAGTATCACGAGAAGCGTCTTAGATGTTTGCGGCTCGCAACGCGCTGCTTTTACGGCGGCAAAAAGCGCGATGGATGCCACGGCCGCCTGTATGCACCAGGCGAGCCAAGCAGGTAAATTGCAAAGACGCGCCCCGAAATAAGATGAAAATGATGTCGAAATCATCCCAGCCTTGAAATCCGTTATGAACGAACTCTGGAGCGGCATTGTGATCTCAACGAATTTCAACCAGATCTCTGAGCCGAACAAAAGAACCGATAAACCAAACAGCATCGCGGTGACGATTGCAGCCCAGCCCAGGCAGCGCCACTGGCCGGACAGGAGTAGAATTAAACCTAGAGCGCCCGCGTACTGCGGCTTGATCGTGAGACATGCAAGGCAGAAACCTGCGAGCCGCGGACGTGAATTCGCTGCCATGATCGTCACAGTCGAGCATAGCGCCAATAATCCTGCCATATGACCGTACATGATCATGGCTACCGAAGGCGGCGACAGACACACCGCCATCACAAGCACCGGACACAATCTTCCTTGGATTAACCGCAGCGTAACAATCAGGGCCGCCAAATTTATGGACGTCCACATCGAAACCGCAACGGCGAACGGAAGTTGCGCAATCGCTACGAGGAATAATAACGAGTGAGGCGGATAAACAAACAGCAATCCCGGATCGTGATTGAGGCTGAACAAAATTTTTATTAAGTTATTATATGCGGGGATATCCACCAACGTAGCAGCCGAACCCGTTATTGCGAGCCGAGGTGCCATCCAGAAATTTACGTAGTCTCGTCCGAAGGGAGCTCCGATCATGAAGCGGTGTATGTCCCACGGCCTGACTGCAAGCCACGAAGCCGCCGAAACAATTGCGCCGAGCGCGACGATGGCGAACTGCCTCCTCTGCAGGGTCAATGTCGGCATGCCGCTCGCTCCAGTGCCATAGCAACTCTGAGAAGGCTTAACTGAGAAGTGGTTAACCGAGATCACGTTGCCGCTCATGGTACGGGCTCGATTACCGTTCCTGCAGTTCACGAGAGTGCGGGATCAAACACCCCGAAGCAGCGGCAATCGCCGACCTCAATTGGCTAGCCGGAACTCTCTGCGGCCCGAGGAGGCGCGCGGCCTGGGCAAATAGCGCCCCAGGTACGATCAGGCCCAGGACGGGCAGATCAAGGAAGTAAAAGATGCGCACAAGTGGGACAAGGAGCCAAGCGGCTAAAAGCAACGGAGATGATGCGGTGGACAAGGCTATAAAAGTGAAGGCTGGCGCTGCGATTGCTAGATCGTAGTGGGCAACATACGGCTGCGCCACCAGCGCGGCGAGAAGCACAATGAGAAGCTGGGCGAGCCCGTCTGCAGCACGCCGCAGCACGAGCACCCCCGTAAGCAGAGCGAGGATGCTGACACTGCCCTGGATTGCCCAAACTAATCCCACGGGTATATCCAACAACCGCAGAGAGAAGTACGGCGAAACGGAGGGGTGGATCGCCCCTGCGCGAAATTCGGTAACGAAGGCGCTCTGCATCGGCATTGTCACGGCTACAAATTGTCTCCAAGCCTCAACACCAAAGACTGCAGCGGATACACAAACGAGGACTGCGGTGCCAAGCGCCGCAGCCGGAAGCCAGCGCCACCGCCCGGCGCAGATGAGGATCAGTCCTAAGGCGAGGGCGAACTGAGGTTTCACCGAAAGGAGCGCCAGGCACAGACCGGCGCACCAGGGACGACGGCGGCTCTCGACGACCGCGACCGTTGCCGCGATAGCTAGGAAGCCGCCGAAGTGGCCGTAAATTACCATTGCTGCGGCCGGCGGGCTCAAGCAGACGGCTGCGATTATCCACCCCCGCATGCCACAAAGACGCGCCACAAACCACAAAGATAGGATGTTTGCGATAGTCCATGCCACAATCGCGATGACGAATGGTAAACACGCGAACGGGATCAGCAATAATGCCGCATGCGGCGGGTATACGAATACGAATCCCGGGTCGTGCGACAGATGGAACGTGGCGCGGACCTCGCTTGCGTAAGCCGGCAGGTCGACCAGAATGTTCCCGCGGCCTGCGATTAGAAGCCGGGGCGCCATCCAAAAATTGATAAAATCGTGCCCAAATGGCGCTCCGACCAGCCAACCTTTTGTATCCCAAGGACGGCAAAACAGCCAAGACACCAGCGAGATTATCAAGCCGATGGCGAGCGGCAGGCGCGGGATACGTTGTGTCGTTGTGGTCATGCAAGGTGCTCCATGGCGAAAGCTTAGCTGAGTCACCCTCTCGGAAGTTTAATATGGCGTACTAACCCTGAGCAGGCTCAGGAGCGGCGCGGCAGCTGGCTGAGGCAGCCGCCGCCTCCCTTCTCAGCAGTTCGGAGACTGGATGACGGCCTTGCAGCGGATGACTGCGCCGGACTGTCATTACGACCGAAGATTTGGAACTAACGCGAAACCACATTGGCGAATGATTCTATAATTTAGGTTCTCGTCAACGCAGTTGTGGCACGAGGCAGCCGATTGCATACAGCAAAGTAGTCCGTGTTCATACAAATTAACGATGCCGAAGTGCCGCGAGCGACAGGGCGCTTCGACCTATTGGAAGGCACGCGCGGCATCGCCTCAGTTCTTGTCGTTTGGCTTGATGTTATTTACAGCTGAAGGACCTTCTATGTTCCGTCGAATGCTTTTTTCGCGGTGGATTTCTTCTTTTGTCGCTCCGGACTTATAATTGCTCATTCATATGCAGGACGAACGGGACAGGATCGCCACGTCTGGCGCTTCATGAGCCGGCGTGCAGTCCGGCTGATGCCTCTCGCGGTGTTCGGCGCCGTGCTTGGTGTTGTCCTACCTGTCCCGGCATTGACGATCGGCGACATAACTCTCAGCGCCGCGTTGCTGACCACCGTGCTCAATACTCGCTGCTACCCTCAGGGTCGCCGCTAACGGCCTATCCAGAAGCGTCTGGCGCCAATCCGCCGCTTTGGTCCCTAGTGCAGGAGATGCTCGTAAGCCTCGCTCTCGCTCTTGGCCTCGCGGCTGCGCACCCCCGGACTCATCGTCCTGATTGGCACTGCAGCTTACATCACGATCTGAGCTGGATTGACGACGCGCACTCTTGATGGCGGGTCGATGCAGATAGGAGTGCGGTTCGGTCCGATTCGTGCGTTTTATCCGTTCGCATGCGAAGTCCTGATTCAGCGTCTGCCGATCATCTCGAACCGCGACGGTGTTCTCGTCGCTCCGATCTTGGCTGTCAACGGGCACCGAAGTCTCCGCAATTATGGGCATCGAAAATTCCCTGATCGGCGGGTTTGGTGGTCGACGGTGATCAGCCGGCGCTGTGATCGAGGGTCGCGCTCTTTGGTGGCCGGCCACGGCGGCGTGGAGGGGGCGGTGGGGTGATGAGTGCCTTCGAGCGGACGTGCTCGGGCACAAGTTCGCCATGCTGGCGCAGCCGGTAGCTCGCTCCTTCGATCTGAACGACGACGGCGTGATGAAGCAGGCGGTCCAGCAGAGCCGTGGCCACCACGGGATCGCCAAATACCTCTCCCCATTCGGCAAAGCCGCGGTTCGAGGTCAGGATCATCGCGCCCTTCTCGTAGCGCGCGTTGACGAGCTGGAAGAACAGGTTGCCCCCACCCGGAACGACGGGAAGGTACCCGATCTCGTCCACCACCAAGAGGGAGGCCCGACTGAGGTAGCGGATCCGCTCGCGCAACGCGCCGTCGCGCTCAGCTTTGGCCAGCGAAGCGATCAGATCAGCCAGCGTCGAGAACACGACGCTGCGCCCGGCCTTTACCGCCTCGACGGCAAGCGCCGTGGCGAGATGGCTCTTGCCGGTGCCGGGCGGGCCGAGGAGATGGACGACCTCGGCCCGATCGATGAAGGTCAGTTCCGCCAGCGCCATGATCCGCTCCCGGTCGAGGGAGGGCTGGAAAGCGAAGTCGAAGCCCGACAGCGTCTTGATCGTGGTCAGGCGTGCCACGAGCAGGGCGGTCTTCACCCGGCGGTTCTCGCGCAACGTCAGTTCTTCGGTCAGGATCTCGTCGAGGGCAGAGATGCCGTCGATCTCACCCTGTTCGATGCGCCGGATCGCGGCGTCGAGGACTTCCAGGGCGCGCGGCATGCGCAGGCCGACCAAGCTGCGCTTGATGCTGTCCAGGGTCGTGGTGGCATGGGAGGGGGCGGCGCGGGTCATGACCGGCCCTCGATCCCGGCGGCGAGCCGCTCGCCGACGGCCTGGTAGACCGACAGCGAGCGCCGGGCGACGTGATCGCCCCGGCAACCGATCGTCAGGCTGTCGGGATGGCCGTGCCGCATGGCCCGAGCGGCCGCGCCTTGTCGATGGTCGGGATCGACGCGGTACTGTCGCCGGCCCTCCAGGATCGGGTGGCTCGCCACGAGCCGGCCGCCGTCGAGGATACGGATCGTGTCGGGCAGCTGGTGCACCTCGACGACCCGCCGCGTCCGGTCCGGCACGCTGTAGTAGTTGCCGCCGATCGAGACGAGGCCGTCATGGCTGACGCGCCGTTCCAGCTTGAGCAGGGCATTGAAGGGCACGGCCGGCAGCGGCTGCAACTCGGGCTTCTCGGCGGCGAAGGCCTCCGAGACGATCCGCTGCGTGGTGCCGTGCAGGCGAACGTTGGCGACGGTGTCGAGCCAGACCTTGAGCTGGAGGTTCAGGTCGTCAAGGTTGCGGAATGAGCGGGCCAGGAAGAAGTCCTGGCGGATGTAGGAGAACGGCCGCTCGACCTTACCCTTGGTTTTGGCCCTGTAGGGGCGGCAGGCACGCGGCAGGAAGCCGTAGTGTTTGGCCAGCGCCAGCAGGGATCGGTTGTAGACGATGTGGCCGTCCGCTTCCTCGCCGGTGACCGCGGTCTTCATGCGGTCGTAGAGGATCTCGATCGGCACGCCGCCCATCGCGGCAAACGCCTGGATGTGACAGCGCAGCAGGGTCTGCAGGTCCTGATGCAGGACAAAGCGTGCCTCGATATGCCGGGAATGGCCGAGCACGAGCGAGAACAGCCAGACGATGCAGGTCGCGCCCGGTGTGTCCGTGAAGGAGACCTCGAAGCGGGCGAAGTCGACCTGCGCCTGCTGGCCGGCGGGCGTCTCGAAGCGAACCTCGTAGGGCTGGGCCTCGGGCGGCCGGATCGCGGCCACGAACCGCTTTACGGCGGTGTAGTCCCCCGTATAGCCGCGCTCCCGCAGCTCGCGGGTCAGGCGCACGGCGCTGAGATCAGGAAAGGCGGCGACGCGCTCGCGCAGATAGACGAGGTAGGGGGCGAGCTTGCTCGGGCGTCCGGCTTGGCGTGGACCGTAGGCGGGCGGTTCGAGGCCGCGCGCGATGTACTTGCGGACGGTCTTTGGATCGCGCCCGGTCCGGCGGGCGATGGCGGTGATCGACAGACCCTGGCGGTGCAGGTCGAGGATCATGAGGAGTTCTCCCAGCAGGACCATCCTCGTCGCTCCCGGCCGATACGCATCGGCGGGCATGATGGCGGAGGATGGATAAGCCCGGGGACGCGGGGTGCCCGCCGCGCACTCAGGCCAGGGCACCAACCAGGGAATTTTCGGTCCCCACAATCAGGGAGTATTCAACGCCCACTGACACTTGGCTGCGCTGCTTGCGTGGTCGATCAGGAAGGTCGGCATTCAGCTCAAGGCGGCAATTTATCTATTGCCACTGATTGTCTATGTCGGGGCTGGCGCTCGGATCGGCCCACTTCTGATCCCTATGTGCCGCAAACCGGGAGCCATTAGCTATCCAATTTATATCGTAAACTATTCGACTAACAGGTGCACAGCCATAGCTACCTGCCACCTACGCCAGTGGACGCCAACATAGCGGCGGTTATTGCTTTTGTGGCTTCTTTGCTGGCTGGATCGATACCTTGCGAGTAGTCGAGCCTTTGCTCCGGCGGTGGTTAAGCGATAGGGTTGCTGGCATACAGGTTGGCACTATGCCTCGGAGCTTGCCGGACGACAGACAATTTATTGTGGAAGGGTAGGTACTGCGTCGCGATCCGAAGGCGGGTAGTCGCGCTTGGGACTGCCCACGCGCAGGGGTGGCGTTATGAAAGGCGGCGCGCGGCCGGAACTTGGCCGCGGACTGCGCCGGCGGCCTGTTCATGAGAAGCGCATCGTGCAGTTTGAGCGGCCCGGCCGCTCGTCCGCTCAGTCGCGAAACGCGTCCTCGTCGGCAATGAAAGATTAATGCGAGGTGGATAGTGTGGCGGCGCAATGGGCGCATAGGGTTGGCGCATGGAAGCTCATAACGCAGCTAACAAATTGCGAGGTGGGCACATTAATGCGACCGAGCTATTTTTCTTAGCTTCGGTAACCGCACTTTGCGTCCTTCCTAAGTTAGCGCCTCTGGAGCGACCTTGGGATGGTGATCGACCATATCGACCAGAGCCCGCTTTCGGTCGCGATGCGCGCTGATCGTTCAAGATCGAGTGGCGGCGCGTGGCCTCTGATCTTTGCCACCGCAATTGCGACCGCCTTGTGGATGAAAATTGCTGGGCTGAACTTCGCGTGGAAGGGCGCCGGCTTGACCTCCTGTGCGTGTGTAGGCCTTGAGACGCTAGCGTTCTTCTACCGGACGCGGCGACCCGAGCCGCGTATCGCTGCCACACTCCGCGCTTTGGCGCAGATCATTGCATACGGTGCCTGCGCAGCACCTTTGTCTTACGCGGTTGCCAGCACTGCCGGCCCCTTATGGGACACGACATTTTACGCTTGGGATCAGGCACTTGGACTCGATTGGCGGGCTTACCTAGTCTTCGTCAACGACCATCCGCAGCTAGGGTTCGCTTATACCCTCGCCTACAGGAGCCTGATGCTACAGATAATGCTAGTCGTTACGCTGCTCGGCTTCAGCGGACGACTAGTCGCGCTGCGAAAATTCGTGCTGGCTTTTGTCGTATCAGGCACAATCACAGTATTAATTTCCGCTCTGATGCCAGCTATGGACAATTTTGTTTATCTACATCTTACTCCAAAGGATTTTCAAAATCTGCAGCCAGCCGCTTCATACGTTCACGTTGCGCATTTGACGGGCTTGCGCGACGGCACTTTGAAAATCATTTCTTTGGATGAAATTGAGGGCATCATCACATTCCCAAGTTTCCACGGCACTTTAGGCGCTCTTTTTCTGTGGGCTTTCTGGAAAGTGAGCGTAGCTAGGGTGCCGGCTCTTGTCTTGAACACCCTTCTCGTAGCGTCTACGCCGATCGACGGCGGGCATTATTTCGTCGACGTTATCGCCGGATTAGCTATTGCGATTTTGTCGATATGTGTGGCGCATCGTCTTGCCGCGAGTTCAGCAGAGACTCAGACAGACAGACAGATGTTTGAACCAGGTCCGAATCCGCGGCAGGCGTGAAGCGCGATTCGCGAGCGCTATGCACCGTGTAGCATCGCAGAGATCCTAGCATCGTAAAGATCCGCGGCGCTCATTTTGCGGCACGATTGCAGTAAGTTTTGGCCGTAGTTCGGCACTCAGATCGGTTGGCTGCCCGGTCATGCGAGCGGATCCGTGCGACCTTCTCCCCGTCACCGGATGACTGTGAAGCGGCGTCTTGGGCTACGTCCTTACAAATTGGCGACTGATCTTGGTTCGTCCTATAACCGCTCAGCTTACAATGGCATGTCCCCTGTCTGTGTTCCAGGGGCGGCGATCCTCAAAGGCAGGATCGTGTTCTGACTGTCCCATCGCTTATCTCTCAACGGGCCCATGCCAGCAGGCCGATGAAGGGCGCGACGCGCGCCAAGTGTAGCGACTGGCCGATGATCGAGGATCCGCTCCATGCAGGCGGGTTCGGAAGGTAAGCATGCTCTTACCGCCCCTTGCCGGACGCTCGACGCGTCCGCCGCGCGTTGTCTCCAGCCACCCCCATGACGGCTTACGCCTCCTCCGCCTCCCGGTTGCTTGAGACACCCCGTTAGCGGACGGTCTCCGCGACAGGGGTGAGGACGATGAGCTCGGATACGAAGGCAGATGCAGGCGCAGTCGGTCCTGGTCGCGGCGGGCGCATGTCCCGGCAGCGCAAGCGGGATGCGGTGCTGCGGCTGCTGCGCGGCGAGGACCTGGAGAGCGTCTCGCGCAGCTTAGGCGTGACGGCCGCGACCTTGTCGGGCTGGCGCGACGCCTTCCTGACGGCGGGCGAGGCCAGTCTCTCCACCCGGTCCCTTGATGCGGACGCGCTGGAGAGCGGGCGACTGAAGGCCAAGCTCGGCGAGATGCTGATCGAGCGCGAGTTGCTGGAGGCCAAGATCGCTGCCCTGGAGGCGCGCGGCCCCGGCCCTTTGGCCCGCAGGAGGTCGCGGCTATGAGCCGGGCCGTCTCGCCTGCCAGCGGCAAAGCTTACGGACTGGCCCGGGTGTGCCGGATCTGGCGCGTGTCGCGCGCCACCGTCCACCGGCACCTCTCACCCGCCCGGCCCGAGCCGTCGCGCCGTCCCGGCCCGGTCGGGCCGATGCCGGATGCGGCGCTACTCACGCAGATCCGCGCCACCCTCACGGACAGCCCCTTTCACGGCGAGGGTCACCGCAAGGTCTGGGCGCGGCTGCGCCACAAGGGCGTGCGCACCTCCAAACGCCGCGTGCTGCGCCTGATGCGCGCCCATGATCTGCTCGCCCCCTCTCGCGTCGGCACACCGCGCGGCCCGCGCAACCACGACGGCACCATCGTCCCGGAGAGGGTGGACACGATGTGGGGCACTGATCTGACCACCACCTGGACGGCTGAGGGGCAGGTCGCGGTGTTCGTGGCCGTCGACCACTGCTCGGCCGAATGCGTGGGCCTCCATGCGGCGCGCCGGGCCACGCGCTTTGAGGCGCTGGAGCCGATCCGCCAGGGTGTGCGGCAGCGCTTCGGCGGCTTTACGGCCGAGATCGCCTCCGGCCTGAGTGTCCGGCACGATCACGGCAGCCAGTACATGTCGGACGATTTCCAGGCGGAGCTGGCGTTCCTGGGTATCGCAAGTTCGCCCGCCTTCGTGCGAGCGCCGGAAGGAAATGGCTGCGCCGAGCGCTTCATCCGCACGCTCAAGGAGAACCTGCTGTGGGTGAAGCACTTCGACACGGTCGAGGACCTGCGCCGCGCGCTGCTGGCGTTTCGCGACCTCTACAATAAGACGTGGCTGATCGAGCGGCACGGGTTCCGACCACCAGCCGCCATTCGCACCGCGCAGCTTCCACCCGCGGCCTTGGCCGCATAGGCTTCAGATCGGTGTCTCACAATCCGCGGGCGGTACACGCCCGATGTCGTGAGTTCCACGATCGAGCCCATAGCCTCTGCCCATAGCCTCTGAAAGCGCGCGATCATGGCTGACCACGAGGGCGCCGCCGCGCCAATCGGCGAGCAATTCCACCACCGCGTCCCGAGCCTCCCCCGTCGACGAAGCGGCCGAATCCCCAACCGCCGGTGTGACGACCGCAATCTCTTTTCCGGACTCTCGGGCCCGTGAGCAAACCGTCTTGCTGGTCCGCACGGCTTGCTGCGAGTACAACAAGCGCGGGCTGCCGAGTTCTCAACCATGCCTATCGCCGCGGGCCGCAATGGACATTTGGAGCGCGCACTGCTCGACAACATCCCCGACATGGCGTGGCTGAAGGATCGCGAATCGCGCTACCTTGCAGTGAGCGCCACCTATCTCGATGTTCTCGGCGTGAGCGAAGCCGAGGTGGTCGGACGACGTCCCGAGGAGATCTGGCCAGCGGATATCGCCGAAATCTATCTCAGGACCGACCGCGCCGTACTGCGCAGCGGCAAGCGCCGGCGCTACGAGGAAGCGCGGCGCGGCCCAGACGGAACGCTGCGCTGGTACGACACCATCAAGTCGCCGATCCGGGACGCGCGCAGCCACATCGTCGGCACTGTCGGAATTTCGCGTGACATCACGAAACGTAAGGCGGCAGAGGCCGAGTTGATCGCCTCACGCGAGCAGCTCCGGAAGCTTTCGGAATTCGAGCAGCGGGCGCGTGAGCAGGAGCGCGCCCGCATCGCCCGCGAACTCCACGATGAACTCGGCCAGACGCTGACCGCGATCAAGATGGACTTGGCTTGGATGAGGGACAGGCTGAACGAACCTGCCCTGGTATCGACCCGGATCGAGCGCCTCATCGCCATTGCCGATCGATCCGTAATCGATCTGCGTCGCATCGCCACCGAGTTGAGACCTCTGATCCTGGACGAACTCGGTTTGCGTGCGGCCATCGAATGGCTGACTCAGACCATGGCGGAGCGCAGTGGACTTCCGATCACGCTCCTGTTCGACGAGGAGACGATCTACCAGCCGGATGTCAGCACCGCCGCCTTTCGGATCGTTCAAGAGGCCCTGACCAACGTCCTGCGCCACGGCGCGGCCACAGCTATCGAGGTGCGTGCGCGCAACCACGGCAGTGCCTTGCTCATCGAAGTCTCGGATAATGGGCGTGGGATCGACCGGTCCGCCTCCACCAGCGGGCGGCTCGGTTTGGCTGGGATGCGGGAGCGAGCACGCCTCCTCGGCGGCAGACTCGCCATTGACAGCAAGGCCGGCGCGGGCACTACGATTCGCGTTCGCCTGCCGCTCGAACGCGAAAATCGACGGAAGGCCGCGCGATGATTCGTCTGTTCATTGCTGACGATCATGCGATCTTTCGCGAGGGGCTGAAGCAGATCCTCGCCGAGCAGGCCGATTTCGAGATCGTCGGCGAGGCCACGACGGGCGATGGCCTCGTCGAACGGCTCGGAGCTCTCAGCTGCGACGTCGTTCTACTCGACCTCTCGATGCCCGGTCGCAGCGGCATCGCACTCGTACGCGACGTCGCTGCTGCCGGATCCATGCGCGTCGTCGTGCTGAGCATGCACGATGAGCGACAATACGTGATCGAGGCCCTGAAGGCAGGAGCCGCAGGCTACGTCACCAAGGCCAGTGCCTCGGACCAACTGATCGAAACGATCCGCAAGGCAGCGGCCGGCGAACGCGTCGTCAGCCCCAGCGCCTCCCAGGCGCTAATCCGGCAGATGCTCGAACCGGAGCTGCCGCATACGGCCCTGACGCCGCGCGAGCGCCAAATCTTCGATCGACTCGTCGCCGGCCTTTCCGTCTCGACAATTGCGCGTGAGCTCGACCTGAGCATCAAGACCGTGAGCACGCACAAGAGCAATCTGCTGATCAAGCTTGATGCAGGGACCACGGCCGATCTTGTGCGCTATGCCCTGGCCCGCGGCCTCGCCT
Source organism: Methylobacterium sp. CM6257 (assembly GCF_054611515.1). Taxonomy (NCBI): domain Bacteria; kingdom Pseudomonadati; phylum Pseudomonadota; class Alphaproteobacteria; order Hyphomicrobiales; family Methylobacteriaceae; genus Methylobacterium; species Methylobacterium sp. CM6257. The sequence goes on along the minus strand of NZ_CM137735.1, from coordinate 916,582 downwards.
GATGCTGCGCTGCAGCTCGGATTAATCCGAGCCCGAACCCGGAAATCGCCGATTGTTCCCATGCTGCTCGGCAGTCATGGTGCAACTCGGAAGTGATCCGCACCGGTCAGCGAGGCGGATAAGCTACGGGGCGAGGCGCGCCATGGATATCGTCATACGCCGGGTCCGCATCGATGACGAAAGGCCCCTCGTCGACATCGGCATTGAGGCTGGCCGTATCGTCGAGATTGCGGAAAAGATCCCGGAGACGGCTGACCAGGAGATCGACGCCGCTGGCCGCGCCGCCTTACCCGGCTTTGTTGAGCCCCACCTGCATCTCGACAAGGCTTTCCTGCACCGGCGTCTGCCCGCCCGCACAGGCACTCTTGAGGAGGCGATCCGCGTCACGGGTATCCTGAAGGCAAAGCAGGAGCGCGACGATGTTTTGGAGCGCTCGCGCCGCGTGCTCGACATGGCGATCCGCAACGGCACGACCCTGATCCGAGCGCATCCCGACGTTGATCCGATCCAGGGCCTGATCGGTGTCGAAACCGCCCTGGAACTCCGCGAGGAATACCGTGATCTGATCGACCTGCAGATCGTCGCCTTTCCGCAGGAGGGCATTCTTAAGACGCCAGGAGTGGTCGAACTGATGGAGCAGGCGCTTGATGCTGGCGCCGATGTCGTCGGGGGGTGCCCCTATAACGAGCTCACGCCCGAAGATACGCGCAGTCATATCGACCGCGTCTTTGACATCGCGATGAAGCGCGACTTGCCTATCGATATGCACGTCGACTTTGCCGATGACACCCGCGACGCCCGGTTCGCCACCGCCCGCTACATCGCCGAGAAGACCATCGCCACGGGCTACCAGGGCCGCGTCGCCCTCGGCCATGTTACGAGCATGGGTGCGCTGGATCCGGAGGAGGCAAAGCCCGTCGTCGACGCCCTCCGGGAAGCCGATATTCATATCATCACCCTGCCGGCGACCGATGTCTATCTCGGCGGCCGCAAGGATGAGGCGAAACCGCGACGAGGGCTCACTCCGGTACGAACTCTCCATGCGGCGGGCGTCAACGTCGCCTATTCTTCAAATAATATCCGAAACGCCTTCACACCCTTCGGCAAGGCGGATCCTCTCCAGATCGGCAATTTGCTCGCCCATCTCGTTCAGTTCGGTACGCCTGAGCACCAGGCCGAGATCCTCAAGATGGGCACGGTCAACGCCGCGCGCGCCGTCGGCATCTCGGAAACTTACGGTCTCGCCGTCGGCAAGCGCGCCGACATCGTGGTCCTCGACACACTCAGTGTCGCCGACGCCTTGCTCGACCTACCGGCGCGATCCTGGGTGCTGAAGAATGGTCGCGTCACCCTGGTGACGACGGTCGAGAGCCGCATCTGCCGGAGCTGCGGACACTCCCACGCAATGGGGAGCAAATCACATCCATCCTGAACGGACGAGGCCCGGCAAACGGGTCCGATACTGGGAGACTACGCCATGAGAAAGCCACCAGCCGAAATCGTCGCCTCCGCGCTTGCCGTGACGACCCTGTTTCTTCCCTATCATCTGCCGCCGTGGGCGATCTTCATAGGCTGGGCCGGCACCTTCGCCGCTGGCGGCCCCAAACCCGCGGTCCTGAGGCGGATCTGGCCGACCATGGCGCTCGGCAATTGCGTCGCCTGCCTGATCGTGCTCGGCTTTGGCTTTGCCGCGCAGCATCTTTCCGGCGCGGCGCTGACCCTCGCGCAATGCGCCATCCTGTTTAGCCTCAACGGCACGATGATGGCGCTCGGCCGGTTCGAGCCGCTGAGCTTTGTGCCCGGCATGTTCTTCGGTTTTGCCTGTTACTTCGCGACATATTTCGGCGGCTTCGGCCCGGTTCCGAAGGACCCGCTGGTGGCATTGGCCGCAGTGCTGGCGATGAATGCGCTCGGACCTGTCTATGCCTGGCTCACCGCGACGCTCGGCACGCACCACCCGGGACGCCCTGAGACCAACCTGTCCGAACCTGCGACGCAGCACTAGCGCGCGTGCACTCGGCCTGACGCTGCGAGGCGTCAGGCCTTCTCAGACTTGGAAACCGTGATGACATTCCCTGCTCCTAAAACGGGCCTCCCAGCTGCGGGCACGCCCGGCTCGGTCCTGGCGCGTTCGAACCGTGGCATGGTCACGAGTCCCCACACGCTCGCAAGCCAAGCTGGCCTGAAGGTGCTGCGCGACGGTGGAGACGCCATCGAGGCTGCGATCGCCATGGGCGGCGTCATCGCGGTAGCCTACCCGCATTTTTGTGGCATCGGCGGCGATGCCATCTGGATCATTGCCGACCGGGAGGGCCGATCCACTACGCTCACCGGAATCGGGCAGGCCGCAGCGACTTCGCCCGACTATCATGGCACGATCCCGACGCGGGGCGCGCTCTCGACCCTCACCTCGGCGTGTGTCGTCGATACTTGGCGCCTCGCGCACGACTTCTCGCGCCGCCACTGGGGAGGTCGGCACAGCTTCGCCAGCCTTCTCGACCCAGCGATCGGCTATGCCGAAGACGGCTTCCCCCTCTCGGCCTCCCAGGCGTTCTGGACCGAGTTCCGTCGTACGGATCTGCCCGCTTGGCCCGGATTCGTCCGCACCTTCCTGCACGAGGGCCGCATCCCGCGCGTCGGCGAGCCTTTCCTGCAGAAGGCGCTCGCGCGGAGTCTCCGGCTGATCGCCGAGAACGGCCCTCGCGACTTCTACGAGGGCGAACTGGCTGCCTCGCTCGCGAAGGGCCTTGCCGCGGTCGGATCACCCCTCGCGGCAGAAGACCTCCGCAAGACGTATGCGCGGGAGGAGGCTCCCGTCACGCTCAACTACCGCGGGCTGACGCTGTTGGCCCCGCCGCCGCCGACACAGGGTGTGACGACGCTGGCCATCATGGGCGTCTTGGAACGCCTTGGTCTACCTTGCGTGGAGGAAGGCAGCGCAGACTACTTCCACCGTTGCATCGAAGCGGTGAAGCAGGCCTTTCTCGACCGCAACGCGATCGGGGACCCGGCCTTCGTCGCCCCGGCTTCTGACCTCTGGACCGGCGAAGATCGACTCGCCGCGAAGGCGGCCGCCGTCGATATGAACAGAGCTCTCGACTGGCCTCAGACGTTTCGAACCGGCGACACCGTCTTCTTCGGCGTAACCGATCCGCAGGGACACAGCGTCAGCGTCCTCCAGAGCACCTATTTCGATTGGGGCAGCGGCGTCGTCGTCGGCGACACCGGCGTGCTCTGGCATAACCGTGGTGCCGCTTTCAGCCTCGACCCGGAGAGCCCTAACAGGCTCGCGCCCGGCAAGCGGCCCTTCTATACGCTCAATCCGGGGATGGCCCTGAAGGATGGACGTCCGCACATTCTGTACGGAACGCAAGGCGCAGACGGGCAGCCTCAGACCTTGTCGGTCTTGCTGACGCGCCTGATTGATTACGCACTCAATCCAGCAGAAGCTTTGGCGCGACCACGTTTTCTTCTGGGTCGCACCTTCTCAGATGATCGTGACAGCGTGAAGCTAGAAAGCAGTGTCGATCCCGACGTCGTAATGTCATTGTGTGAGCGCGGGCACAAGATCAGCATGATCGACGCTCTAAGCCCACTGGCGGGGCAGGCCGGTGCCATCGTGATCGGTGGCGATGGGCACATCGAGGGTGCACATGACCCACGGAGCGATGGTGTAGCACTTGGACTTTGACTGCGGACCAAGGCTGCAATGGGCGATACCGCGCGCTTTTCTACGACGAGGTTAAGGGCCACCAAGTATGTCGTCCATAGGGCACGCGGAACGACCGATCTCTGACAACAACCCTGGTCCGGTGACGGCGCGACCCGGCCCGGAGATCTTGGGGGCCTAAGCGTCCACATCCGAGAGGCCATCGGGCACGTTTGAGCGCCAAGCGGACACGGCCGTTACCCGTTCCACGCCGGATTTCTGCCCGTCTGTCGCTGATCTCAGAAGCCTGCTGTTCGCAGTTCTACTCCGAACGGTATGGGCTTTAGATGCGTCCGAAAGGGTTCGAACCTCTGACCCTTCTCAGACTTGTGGGCTGTCGCACGAGCTGTGCTCTGTTCTGTAGCGTTGCCAGCTTCCAAGCGAGGCCGCGCTGAGCACGAAGGCGCGCGCAGGAATGGTCTGGCATCGCCGGCGTCTCCCACGAGCCAGCTTGCATCACCTTGAGCAACTCGAACCCGGCCGCGAGCATGTCTTGCGTCACCCCGACCCGAGTCGAGTGCCCAGAGGGTTAGACGCGCCACCGTCAGCCAGGGCGTTATCTGGGGGCGTGCGGCCATGCCCGTACCGGGCTGCGCGTGGCACCGAAGTCAAGCTTGCACTAAGCTCCGGCTGTCAATCGCCGGCTCAGGTCGCGTGCCGGCGGCTCGGCCAGCGCGGCAGTGGCCGAGGGCGGCAGGTCTGGCGCGGTGATCGGATGAGAAGGCGGACGATAATCGCTGGGTTCCCCTGTGCGCTGGCCGGGTGGTCCCTGGCTGCGCAGGCGCAGACCCAGGCTCACTTGGCGGCACTCTGGCCGTTCTCAGACGCCAGCGTCGAAGGTCATACCCTCTCGGCGGCCTTTCAGGCTGCGCTGCGCGAGCACGGGCACACGGACCTGCGTGTCGACGACCGCTGGGGCGGCGCAGATCGGGAGCGCACGGGCGCGCTGGCCGCAGACCTGGTCGGCGCAGCGCCGCAGGTGATCTTCGCCTACCTGAATGCCCAGCTCGCCGCCGTGTCCCGGCTGACCCACACGATCCCGATCGTCTTCGTCGGAGCATCCGATCCGGTCGGGTCGGGCTATGTCGCCAGCCTGCAGCAGCCGGGGGGTAACATAACGGGATTTACCCTGTACGAACCGTCCTTGGGCGGAAAGTGGCTCGCAGCCCTCAAGGAGGCGGCGCCCACGATCCGGCACGTCACCCTCCTGTCAAACCGGAGCACGGAGGTGAAGCGCGGCAACTTCTATTCCGAGCCCTTCGAGAGCACAGCGGCCGCCCTCGGCATCGAGCCCACCATCGTGATGGCGGAGGCGACCGGCGACATCGATCCCGTGATCGCGGGACTCGGCCGGCAGAGCCATGCCGGGCTGATCGTGGCACCGGGGACGTTCAGCGAGGCCAACGGGGACCGCATCGTCGCCCTCACCGCCGAGCACCGCGTTCCCACCGTCTTCGCCATCCGGCGGTTCGCCCATCGCGGCGGTCTGATGTCGTACGGCCCCGATCCGGTCGAAGCGATCCACCGGGCGGCAGCCTACGTGAACCGGATCCTCCACGGCGACAATCCCGCCACCCTGCCGATCCAGGCACCCACGAAGTTCGATTTCATCGTGAACCTCAAGACCGCGCGGGCCTTCGGGCTGGAGGTTCCGTCGGCACTGCTCGCTCAAGCCGACGAGATCGTCGAATGACGCGGCCCGGCGCATCCGCGGTCCCGGCCGAGCCGATCATCCCAGCGAGGCGGTTCCGCCTTCCGCTCTCGGCGAAGTTCGCGGTGGCCTTCGTCGGGCTCGTCACCCTGGTGCTGCTCATCAACGGTGTCGTCGACCTGACCCTGAACTATCAGGACGCGAAGCGGACGGCGATTGAGGTGCAGCGCGAGAAGGCGCGCGCGGCCGCAGAGCGCGTCGAGGCCTTTCTCTCGGAGATCGAGAGTCAGATCGGCTGGACGACACGCGCCGAGTGGCGGCGCGTCGCCCCGGAGCAGCAGCGCTACGACTTCATCCGGCTCCTGCGTCAGACGCCGGCCATCACCGAGGTCGCGTATCTCGATCCGAACGGCAAGGAGCAATTGCGGGTCTCGCGCCTGGAGCCGGACGTGGTCGGCAGCGGCAAAGACTTCTCCACGTCGCCCCGCTTCACCGAGGCGCTCAAGGAAAAGACCTGGTTCGGACCGGTCTATTTCCGGCGCGGTTCCGAACCGTACATGACCGTGTCGGTGGCGCATGCCGGGCGCGATCCGGGTGTGACCGTCGCGGAGGTCAACCTGAAGCTGATCTGGGATGTGGTCAGCGCGATCCGTATCGGGGAAAACGGCTATGCCTTCGTCACCACGTCGACGGGCCGCCTGATCGCGCACCCGGACCTCAGCCTCGTCCTGCGCGATACCGACCTGTCCAGCCTTCCGGAGGTGGCGGGGGCGCTGCCCGGCGCGAAGGCGAACGCGCAGGATTACGAGATCACCACCGGGCTGGACGGCGGTTGGGTTCTGGCGGCCCATGCCACCATACCGCGGGTCGACTGGATCGTGTTCGTGCAGCTTTCGCTGCGGGAAGCGATGGAACCGCTCACCGAATCCGTGCTTCAGACGATCTCGCTCATGGGGCTCGGCCTGCTGATGGCGACGGTCGCGGGGACATTCCTCGCCCGGCGCATGGTGGTGCCGATCCGCCAACTCGAGGACGGTGCAGAGCGGTTTGGCGCCGGGGACCTATCGGAACGCATCGTGCTTCAAACCGGCGATGAGATCGAAACGCTCGCGCAGCGGTTCAACCTCATGGCGAGCCGGGTGCAGGATTCCTACGAGACTCTGGAGGCCAAGGTCGAGGAGCGCACGCGCGATCTCAACCAGTCGCTCGATGACCTTCAGAAGGCGCAGAGCCGCTTGGTCCAGTCCGAGAAACTCGCCTCCTTGGGGCAGCTCACGGCGGGCATCGCCCACGAGATCAAAAATCCGCTGAACTTCGTGAACAACTTCGCGTCGCTCTCGAAGGAGCTGGTGGACGAGCTGAGAGACGTGCTCGAGCCCGCGCCGCTCGAGCCGGAAACCCGCCGGGAGGCCGACGAGATCGCCGACCTCCTGAAAGGCAACCTCGAGAAGGTCGTCCAGCACGGCAAGCGCGCCGACTCGATCGTCAAGAACATGCTGCTGCACTCGCGCACGGGATCCAGCGAGCACCGCCCTGTCGAGATCAACGCCCTCGTGGAGGAGAGCCTGAACCTCGCCTATCACGGCGCCCGCGCCGCCAAATCCACCTTCAACGTGACCCTTGTGCGCGACTTCGACCCGGCGGCCGGGGTCGCGGATATCTACCCGCAGGAGATCACGCGCGTCCTCCTGAACCTCATGTCGAACGGGTTCTACGCCACCGAGAAGAGGGCCGACGATGCTGGACCGGACTACGAGCCCACCCTCGCGGTTACGACCCGTGACCGCGGCGACAGCGTCGAGATCCGCGTGCGGGACAACGGCACCGGCATCCCGGACAGCGTGAAGGCCAAGATGTTCGATCCGTTCTTCACCACCAAGCCGGCGGGAGAGGGTACGGGGCTCGGATTGTCCCTGAGCCACGATATTCTGGTGAAACAGCACGGAGGCACGGTCGACGTCGCCACGGAACCGGGCCAGTTCACCGAATTCACGATCCTCCTGCCACGCCACGGCGCCGAGGTGGCCAATCCTGTGACCGCACCCGCGAGCCAGCCATGAACGTCCTTATCCTCGTCGTAGACGACGAACCCGACGTCACCGACCTGTTCCGCCAGCAGTTCCGCCGCGAGCTGCGCGCCGGCCGCTTCGAGATGGCCTTTGCGCACTCAGCCCCGGAGGCGCTGGCCTGCATCAACACCTCCAATGGTCCGAGCCTGATCCTGATGTTCTCCGACATCAACATGCCGGGCATGACCGGGCTGGAACTCCTGCCCCTGGTGCGCGCGGCGCGGCCCGACGTGCCGGTCATCATGATCACGGCCTACGGAGACGCGGAGACGCGCGACAGGGTCCTGGCCGCCGGCGCCGTGGGCCTGATCACCAAGCCCATCGACTTCACCCTGCTGAAGGCGGAGATCGACCGCCGGCTGGCCTCAATCGCGGGGACGGAATGATCCCCGGCATGGCCAGCGCCAAGATCCTCGTGGTCGACGACGAACCGGACCTCGAGGCGTTGATCACCCAGAAGTTTCGCCGGCAAATCCGCCAGGGCTTGGTGACGTTCCTGTTCGCGCATGACGGGCAGGAAGCGTTGGAGAGCCTGTCGGAGAACCGCGATGTCGACCTAGTGGTGTCCGACATCAACATGCCGCGCATGGACGGTCTGACCCTGCTCGCCAAGGTGCAGGAACTGACCGATCGACCCTCGACCATCATCGTCTCCGCTTACGGTGACATGGCGAACATCCGGACGGCGATGAACCGCGGCGCCTTCGACTTCCTGACGAAGCCGATCGACTTCGCGGATCTGGAGACCACGATCGAGCGGACGCTGCGGCATGTGGAGGCGCTGCGCGAGGGGCGTCGCCGGCAATCGCTGGCCGAGCGGGCGCACGCTTCGCTGGCGCGCTACTTCTCGCCGAACCTCGCCGAGCAGCTGGCCGGGGACGCGTCGGGTCTGGAGCTCGGCGGCCACCGTCGTGACGTGGCCTCCCTCTTCACCGACATCGCCGGCTTCACCAGCTTGGTGGAGAGTCTCGACCCCACCCAGCTCGCCGAAATCCTGAACGGCTACTTCGCCGAGATGACCGATGTGGTGTTCGCGCATGAGGGGACGGTCGCCAAGATCGTCGGTGACGCGCTCCACGTCCTGTTCGGTGCACCTGGGGACCAGCCGGACCACGCCGCCCGGGCGGTCGGCTGCGCGCTGGCCCTCGACCAGGCGGCGGAAGCCTTCCGGGCCCGCTGGCGTGAGCGGGGCATCGAGATCGGCGCAACCCGGATCGGCGTCCATGCCGGACCGGCGATCGTCGGGAATTTCGGCGGCGGCCGGTATTTCGACTACACGGCCTACGGCGACACCATCAACACCGCCGCCCGCTTGGAGAACGCCAACAAAGCATTCGGAACCAGGATCTGCGTGAGCGAGAGCGTGGTGATACGGGCGGGGCAGTTCCGCGGCCGGCCTCTCGGCGATCTCCTCCTACGCGGCAAGCAGGAATCGCTGCGCGCCTTCGAACCCCTGACCGAGACCTTCTACGACGCGGCGTCGCTGAGCCGTTATCAGGAGGCGTTCGCCAAGCTGGAAGCCGGTGAGGCCGGGGCGCTGGCGGCCTTCGCGGCCCTGGTAGGTTTGCGCCCCGACGATGGGGTCGCGGCGTTTCACTTGAAGCGCCTGCTCAACGGTGCGAATGGGACCCGCATCGAGGTCCGCTGAGACCGAAACTAGCGCCACCCTCGACCCGCCGCCCACGATAGCCGACACTTGAGCCTGGGAATGCAACCCTGGGCGAGCGCGGGTCGGGTCGTCCGTTCGCGGGCAGCCGACGCGCCGGCCGGGATTTCCGCGTGCGGGAGACCAGCGGATGAGACGGCGCGACGTCATCGCGGGCCTGGGCGGCGCAGCCGCGTGGCCGGCGACCGGCCGGGCTCAGGCCAGAGGGCAGCGCCGGCTTGGCATCCTGCTCGTCTACGGTGAGACGCATCCCGACATCCCCATCATCATCGATACCTTGAAGGAGAGTCTGCAGCGGGACGGCTGGATCTGGGGCCAGAACCTCGCGGTGGATCTGCATTTCGGCAGCGGCGATTCCGGTAAGATGCGCCGTCAGGCTGACGAGATCCTGGCGCGTAAGCCCGACGTGGTGCTGGCCCAGGGCATCGTCGGCACGACCGCCCTCCAGCAGGCGACGACCGCCACGCCGGTCGTGTTCATGATGCTCCAGGACCCTGTGGGCGGCGGGTTCGTGAAGAGCCTGTCGCGACCGGGCGGCAATCTCACCGGCTTCACGAATTTTGACTTCACCCTGGTCGGCAAGTGGCTGCAGCTCCTCAAGGAGCTCAGTCCCGGCGTCACCCGCGCGCTCGCTCTGATCAACCCCGACTACCCGGCGCGGCTCGCGGGCTATTCGGCCGAAATCGCCCGCATCGGTCCCGGGCTGGGTGTCGATGCACGGATCGCCGGCGTACACGACGCCGCGGAGATCGAGCAGGCGATCACGCTCTTCGACAAGGGTGGGCAAGGCGGCCTGATCGTGCTGCCGGACGCGGTCACGGGCGTTTACAGCCGGCAGATCATCGATCTGGCCGCTGCGTACCGGCTGCCGGCGGTGTACGCCTACGCGGCACAGGTGCGGCTCGGGGGTCTCGCCGCCTACACAACCAGCGTCACGCAGGACGTACAGCGCGCGGCCGGCTACATCGACCGCGTCCTGCGCGGCGCCGTGGTCGGCAATCTGCCTGTGCAGGCCAACGAGCGATTCCTCACGCTGATCAACCTCAAAACGGCTGCCACTCTCGGGCTTATGATCGCGCCGTCCCTGCTGGCATCGGCCGACGAGCTGATCGAATAGGAGCCTGTCGTCGCGGCGGCACGGTTCCGGTGCCGCCACGACGGTTCGTTGCAGGGCCACTCAACCGAAGGACGGAAGGCGTCCGTCCGGCGAGTACCGATCGACTGCCGAGGGCAGATCTCGCGACAGGCGCGCCAGCAGCTCGCTCTTGCTCAGCCCGGTCCGCTGCTCCAGGGCAGCCAGGGTTTCGGGGCCGATCGCGCGCTCCAGGTCGGAGGCCGGCATGTCGCGGTTCGGCCCATGATTGATCCAGGATTGCGCCGTGTCGGCATGGCCGCCCTTGGTGAAGTGCTCGACGAGTTCACCGAGGCCGCTCGCGATCAATCCGCCCACGCCGGCGGAGCCCACGCCGCCGAGCACGCGTTCCAGGTTCGCCGGGATCGACGCGCTGGATCCGGAGGGGGCGGTCGGAACCTGCGGCACGGGTGAGTGGGCCGTGTCCTTGGCGTGGCCGCCAAGCCACTCGGCGATCTTCTCGCGATTCTGGTAGCCGGCCACGGCCAAGAGACCCAGCAGGGCCGTCATGGAGGGGTATCCCTTGCTCATCGAATCGTCCTCTTCGTTGATCGGGCTTCCAGGCCCGGGTGACACGGCGGTTGGCCGCCGCAGCTCTCTCACTCCGCCGCAGAGGCGGTGTCCGTGGGGATGATCCTCCCGATCAGCGCCGAAGCGTCCTCGGCCTGTCGGTCGGCCGCGATCGCGCGCTTGACGGTCGAGCGGGCCGCGTCGATGGCGATGGAAGCGGCCGACATGGTCCGGGCCTGGGTGGGCCGTTCGAGGGCGTGCTTGGCGATGTCCCCGGCGAGGTCGTCGATCTCCCGCGCCAGGATCTCGAGGCGCCCCGGATCGCCCGTACGCTGCGCCTCCTGCCGGATCTCCAGGAGGCGGTCGGTAGCCTCCTCGACGCGCTCGCGCCGCAGCCGCGACAGGCGCTGGCCGATCCAGGCCACCGCCGAGCCGATGCCGCCACCCAGGAAGGCGACGAGGTAGATCCAGGTCTCGTAGCGTTCGACGAAGCTCTGCTGCTCGCGCTCGAAATAATCGACCGCGCCCGGATGGATCGGGAGCCGCGCACTCGTCGCGCCCACCGTGCTGTCATAGGCGGGGGCCTGGACGTAATCCGCGGCGGGCGTGACGTTCGCCATGCCGCTGCGGAGTTCGAACAGGTGCTGGGTCACGTCGGCGGCCACCGAACGCGACAGGCTCGACCGGGCCATGAGGCGGTACGAAGCTCCGACGGTTCGGACTTCCTCGCCGGGCACCTTCGGACTTCCCCCGAAGGTCTCGGCCGGCATGGTCACCACTTGAAGCCGCGGCATGCGGGCGACGAAGGCCTCGGCATTCTCGACGTCGACGAAGGAAACCTTTCGGTTTCGGCTCGCCGCCTGGACGATCCCGACGATGCGCTGCGCCGCCGGCGCGGTCGGTGCGATGACCGAGAGCACGGCATCGACACGCTTGCGCGCGAGCGCGACGGCGAGATCGGGCTCGGTCACTTCGACCAGGGCGACGTGGCGGGCCGGCACGGGGCCCTCCGGCTCGGCCGGAAGCAGCGTCAGCCCGTAATGGGCGAGCATCGCTCGGATGAGCGCCTCGTCGGCGTCACGGTGCGACAGGATGGCCAGGCGCTTGCGATCGAGATCCGGGAACCGGTCGATCCCGGACGCATCCGGCGCGGCGATGATCATCGCCTGATCCCGCAGGATGGCGAGCGTCAGGCCATTGTCGGGAAGGTCCACATCCGGGCGCACGACGGCGAGGTCGGCTTGGCCGTCGCGCAAGGCGGCGGCGCTGTCCCGCACGTCATCGAACGGCAGGATCCGGAGACGGATCTGCTTGTGCCGCCTCGCCAGCGCCTCCGCATAGGCCTGGATCAGGGCGGGCTCGGTGCCGTCGCGAGGGGCGACCGCGACCGTCAGTACCGTCGCCCGCGATGCCCAGTAGGCCACGGCCGCGCCCGCCCCCAGCAGAATGGCGAGCGCCAGGAACACGATCTCCGGTCGTAGGGATAGCTTGGCGCGTGGCTTCATCGGCCGGAGCCCCCGCTGGTCGCGGTCCAAGAACCTTCAGTAGGTCCGGTCGTTCCTGCCCCGGTTCCCGTATCGGCGGCCGAGATAGGCGACGAGCCTCGGAACGATGAACGCCGTCAGCAGCTTGCGGAGCATGGCTTGGATCCTTGGTCTCAGCGGGCGCGCCGGACCAGCCACCCGGCCGCGAAGGCGAGCGCGGCGATGCCGAGGACGGTGTTGGCGCGGTGGCCCTCGGCGTAGCGGAGCGCTTGGCGGCCGTAGGTCGCACCACGGCGGCGCGTCTCGTAGGCCAGATGACGACCGTCATCGGCGAGATCCTCGGCCCGCTGCCGGGCCCGGCCGTAGGCGTACTGCGCGCCGCCGGCCACTTGGTTCACGGCGCCGCGCACCTGTCGGGCCGGGTCACCGGTGATGCCGCCGAGGGCAGTCTGTGCCCTCCCCTTCAGGTGACGGGATGCGCCCTGGATGCGGTCGCGATTCATGATGTTCTCCTGTTTTCGGTTTGGCATCGAAGGCGGGGCCGGCCCGACCGGCCCCGCCTGCACGTCACTTCTTACCGATGACCTTGTCGGCGAGGTTCTTGGCGCCGTCCTTGACGTCGCCCGCCGTCTTCTGCGCCTCGCCTTTCAGTTCCTGCGCCTTACCCTCGGCCACGAGCTTGTCGTTGCCGGTGACCTTGCCGGCCGCCTGCTTGACGTTGCCGACCGCCTCGTTGGCGAGGCCCTTGATCTTGTCGGTGGTGCTGCTCATCGCATGCTCTCCTTGAGGTGGATTTGGCCGGCCCTTCGCCGGTGATCGGCAGCCCCCGCGGTTCAGCGGGGGCCGGTGGGGATCAGACGCGCCGGGTCTCGTAGGCGCCTAGCAGGGTCGCGGGCTTCGGGGCGCCCAGGCGGCCGCCGAAGAAGGCGGCGAGCGCACCGAGCGCCAGGGCGACGGCCGCGTAGAACGCGCCCTGCGTGGCCGCGGACTTGGCCGTCGCGGCCGCAGCCTCAGCCTTCTGCTTGGCGGTTGCGACAGCCTGGTCGTACTGCTTCTCGTAGTCCTGAACCTGCTGGCGCGCTTGATCGGCCGGGATGTTCTGCGCCTTGGCCAGAGCATCCGCGGCGCGGGCCTCGGCCTGCGCCTTCTGGGCCGGGTCGCCGGTGAACAGGGCCTTGATCGCGGCCACGGCGGCGTCGCGGGCAGCTTGGGGATCCTGGCCGGCCGCCTGCTGGCGGACCTTCTCCTCGATGCCGTCGAGCGGGTTCGAGATCTTCGAAAGCGAAGGCGCCGCGGCCTGCGCGGCCGTCTGCGCGGTGCCGCCGACGAGGTTACCGGCGCCGCCAAGCGCGCCCGAGACGGTGCTCAGCGTGCCGCCGACCAGGCCGGTCGCCGCGGAGGTCAGGAGGTAGAGGACGACCAGCGTCGTCACCGCCCAGGAGACGAGGCCGTGGAGCGCAGCCGCGCCCGGCAGGGTCTTGCCCGAGAGCCGGCCCGCTATGGCGCCGCCGGCGAGCGAGGCGAGGATGCCCGAGGCGACGAACCACACGCCGGCACCCATCGACACGGTGGACGCGGCCGGGTTGTCGCCGGCATTGCTTCCCACGGAAGCCAGCCCGACCCCGACGCCGACGAGGTTCAGAATGACCTGGGTGACCAGCGCGGTCGCGGCGCCGGCGAAGATGGCGCCCCAGGAGACTTGGTTGAGCAGGAGCGCGCGCGTGTCGGCGTGCGCCTCTGTGCCGAGCGGCGTTGAAACGGTCTGGATGGTGGTCACGCTGTCACTCCGGGTATTTGGTCGTCGAAGGTCGAAGGATGGCGGCTCAGTCGCGGCCAGCATTGACGAGCAGGCCGAGGCCGAAGCCGACGAGTCCCGCGATGACGAGAGAGGCGAGCGGGTACTCGGCCACTTGGTGCCGCACCTCGTGGGTGCCGCGGCGCAGGTAGTGACCTCCGCGCTCGTAGGCGTCCTCGGCGTAGTCGTAAGCCTCTTCGGCGACGTTCCGGACCGTGTCCTTTGTCTGACCGTAGAGGTTCTCGGCCTGACCGCTCGCCTCGCGGATGCGGCCTTCCACCGAGTCCCGCTTCGAGCCGGTGAGGTCGCCGACCGCGCTCTGCACCTTCCCGCCGAGTTCCTTGGCGGCACCGGTGATCCTGTCTGTATCGATCATGTTCCTCTCCTTCTTTGCATTTTCAGTCGAGCGGCTCACCGGAGCCGCCAGATGGCGTTTGGCGATCAGCCTTTGCGAGACCCAGCCCCTGACGGCCGCCAAGCCTCCTTCTGACGCCGGCCTTCGGCTTCGACCCGGGTGTCGCCGGTGAGCTTGCCGATGGCCTCCTTCACCGAACCTTTGAGGTGTTCGGCCGAAGTTCGTTGCGCATGTCCACTCATGAGCGGCCGTCTTTCCTGGACAGCTTCGACCTCATCTCAGATGTTGGCCGCCCGCTCGTGTTCAATAGTGCAAATGTACTAGTAGATTTAACTTTAAATAACTGGCGACTGGAGCGGGAAACCGTTCTCACGTCCCCAAACGACGGCCTCGGTCCGTCGATGAACGCCGAGCTTGCGATAGAGCGCCGCGCCGTGATTGCGCACCGTGTTGCGCGACAGGCCGAGCTTCCTGGCAATGGCATCGTCGCCGAGGCCGGAACAGATCAGGTTGAGGATCTGGCGCTCGCGCAACGTCAAGTTCGGTGCCGAGCCGTCCGTGTTCTCGCGGCCGGGCTTCCGGAGATTGGCGAGCTTCTCGATCAGCCCGCGGCTGAACCAGGAGGTATCGGCCATCACGGTCTCGATAGCGTCGAACAACTCGCGCTCGGTGTGCTTGCGCTCGGTGATGTCCTGCAGGACGAGAAGCACGAACTCGGCATCGTTGATCGTCACGCGCTCGGCCGAGATCATGCAGTCGAGATTCGTGCCGTTCTCGTGCCGCAGGCACGCTTCGACGCCCAGCACGTAGCCGCTCCGGGCGAGCGCCGCCTCGAAGGCTTCGCGCTGGGTATCGTTCACCCACAAGTCGGCCTCGACCAGGGTGCGTCCGACGATCCGGTCCTCGCCAAGGCCGAAGACGCGGCCGAAGGCCTCGTTGACACTGGTGACGTGAAAATCTTCGGCCCGGACCAGCACCGTCGGGATCGGCGTCGGCCGGAACGCCTTGGCAAAACGCTCCTCGCTCTGCCGCAGGGCGGCCTCGGCCTTCCGGCGCAGCTCCAGATCCGCGAAAGTGAAGAGCATGCAGGGCTCATCGCCCATCTCGATGGGCTGGCCGGCCACGATGACGAAGCGCCGGCCGCCGTCGGGCAGATCGAGGCAGGCCTCCATCTGCGGGATCGTGCCGCCCTCGTTGAGGCGCGAGATCGCCAGATCGCGATTGCGTGCGCCGGCCAGGACGTCGAGCTCGTAGACACTGCGCCCGATCACCGCGTCCCGGGTGTGGCCGGTCATCTCCAGGAAGCCGTGGTTCACCTTCACGTGGCGCAGGTCGGACAGCCGCGTGATCACCGCGGGCGCCGGGTTGGCATTGAAGGTCCGCTCGAAGCGCTCCTCGGCCTCGAACTGGTCCGAGACGTCCTTGAGGATGAGCGCCAGGCAGCTCGGGCAACCGTCGCGGTCGGTGGCGACGAGGCTCCGCAGCGAATGGACGAAATCGACGCCGGGCTGGTCGGTCCGCAAGACCTCGACCACGACATCGTGGAAGGTCTCACCGGCGACGACACGCTCGATCGGGTAATTCTCCGGCGTGCGATGGTTGCGATAGCGCAGCGAGAAGCGCTCGCGGTAGGCGTCGACGGTCGACCCGAGCTCGTCGAGGCTTTCGGCGCCGTGCATGGCCAGAGCCGCCTCGTTGGCATAGGCGATCGTCTGGTCAGGCTCGACCAGGATCACGCCCTCGCTGAGGCCGGCGATGATCTGCCGGAGTTCATGCCTGTCAACGCCCGTCGTCACGACCCGTCCGGTCCTCGTCTTCGCATCACTGCCCGTTCGGCAGCGCGGCACAAACGGGTTGCGCGCAAGCAGGTTCCGCCGCGTCCGCGATTTTCACTGGTATACTTGCATCAATGACGCCATCGTTATCGACCAGGGATAAATCACAGGCTCTCCAACCGGGCGCATCAACTCTCTGCCAGACGCCCGACCTCAATCGAGATGAGTTATCTCCCGTGCAGACCGCCAACAAACAGCGGGAACCGGCCGAAGCGTCGGGCCCAGCCACTTCCCACGTCCATGACCAGCTGGGTTTGCGGCAGCGGAAATACTATCCAGAAGTTGCAGCGATCGAAGCGGGCTCCCGCGTCGGTGCGGTGCTGGTACGCCTCTCCGCTGCCCTCGATGCCGCCGAGGCGGACCGGCACGTGCCGGGCGCCCTCCAAGACGACCTGATCACGATGGTGGCGCGTCTACGGCGCGACGCCTACGCGAGCCATGCGGCGAGCGAGCTGTTCGTCCTCCATCTCACGGCCGGCGCCGAGGCGCGGCCGGCGCGGAATGAAGTACGAACCCAGGAGGTCCATCCATGACGGGCCGATCCCGGCTGCCTCGGTTCATCATCCCGATATTCGTCCTCCGGTCGGCGACGGCGTGGAGACCCGAAGCGTCCGCTGCCGGGCGCTTCGATGGTGCTTGGTCGGTTACAGCTACGGCGAAAACCGGCACCTGCACGGGTGCTTTTTGATACCCGATCCTCATCCGCGACGGAGTCGTAGGGGATGGCGGCAACCGGGGCATCGATGCCTCAGGTCGCGCCGGCGCGGATGGCCTCATCAGAGGCGAGATCGGGACCGCCTCGTCCCGGATCTCCGTCACCGGAAAGCTCCGTGACGCCTCAACCCTGGGGCGACGGACGCTCGCCGGACTGGCAGCCTGCTCGGGCCGCTGGACTGCCCGGCGTATAAGCTGAGCCATCCGGCATGCGGTGCGAAGCCGGCCCGGAAAGAGCCGACCCCGCGCAAGACCGCCCGCCGTTGGACGTGGACAGAACCGAGAGGCCCGGCGATGCCGGGCGGGGCGCACGAGGTCCGCCCCGGCCAACGACGATCACGAATTTCGCGCCCGAATTGTGCCATGAACCCGCTGTCATCTGAACAGACATCGCCGCCTTGAAGAGCATACCGGTAGACGAGGACTGGACCCTTAGCCCGGCGCAGTATTGAGAGCACCAACACCTCGTCATCCTTTGCTGCGGCCTGACGGGATCCGGGCGTGACCGCTCCGGGCACCAGAACGAACCGTGCGACACAGGGAGTGACAGCGTGAACAGCGACGACATCCCCTTCTCGAAAGCGATCCTCACAAGCGCCGCTTCGGGTCTCCCATCAAGGCTGCGCACAGTTCAGGAGGCCTTGGCCGCCGTCGAGACAGCCCGTCTGCCGATGCGGCGTTCCGGGCCCGCCTGGCTGGAGGTTCACAAGCGCTTGGCCACCGCGCGGGCAGACGGGGCTTGCGAGCATGCGGAGCGCGCAAGGCGGGCGCTTGCCATCACTCTCGATGCTGAGGATGGCGGAACTCGCTGTATCCAGTGGCCATGAGGCTCCTTCCGGCGCGGCCGCCCCCTGCACGCTCATCGCTAATGCCTGGTCGGGACTCCTGGCCGGGCCGGTTCCGGGTCAGGGATGCGGTTTGACGAAGCCGAGCAGTGCATACAGGGCCCACGCCGCCAGCATTAAAGCGGATACCCCGAGCGAGATCAGGAGCCAGCGGTCGAACGTTCTCGCGTCACGGTCGGCCTGGGCTGCTGCGCACGGCACGCAATACACCGTTCCGCTGCGGATCGTACGGCCGCAGGAACGACACGTGCTGAGCGGGGCGGGCATAGGTTGCGTGCTCTGCGCCGGTAATTTGTGACGTTGCCGTTTCTCGGATCGAACTCTTAACGCACCGGTGTAAACCAGACCTCAAAACAACAACGCGCGGCGTCCGAACTCGCCCCCCTGCACGAGCAACGGGATGTTCGGACCAGTATTCCCCCCCACCCCGGTTCAGGTGTAGCGCCCGGTTTCGCGAGGCCGCTTCAGCCCCCCGATCCGACAAAGCCCGCGGGCGAAGCTGCGGGCGGGGCATCTCCGAGGCGGCAAGCCGGCTACCGGCGAAGCTAGCACCCGTCGGCGGCAGGGCGCGCTCCCAGCGACCGATGTGAACGCCGCGGGCCCCGGGGGAACTCGGGCTTTCTCTCAACGTCGCCAAAACCGCAGAGGCCGGAGCCCCCTGGAATGTTGGCGATGAATCACCGAGGCCCGTACAGGGTCCAGGTCGATCGAAAGCCCGTGCCGGTCTGCGAGCACGTCCAGGATGCGGTCGTGCCGATGACGCGCACCTGGATCTGCGGCTCCGACCTGCACCTCTACCACGGGCCCGTGCCGGACACCCGGGTCGGCATGACCTTCGGCCACGACTTCATTGGCGTCGTGGTTCCGGTCGATCGGCCATATTCGCGGAGCTGAGGCGGCGATAGCGGCCTGACTGCCTCGGAGTTGCTGTGCTACGGGCAGCCATGGCTCACGTTCGGTCCAGCTCAGGCCTCCCTCAGGTTGGCTCCCCTTCCGCAGCAGGCGCGTACGCGTTGCTGACGCTCACGAGCCTGATTTGGGCCGGCAATGCCGTCGCCGGCAAATGGGCTGTCGGTCAGGTCTCGCCCTTCGCGCTCACAAGCCTGCGTTGGCTGGTCGCCTGCGCGGCACTCGTCCCGCTCGCAGGCCGGCAAGTCGCGCGTGAATGGCGCCTGCTGCTGCCGGGCTGGCGCCGGATCCTGCTCATGGGCAGCTGCGGCTACACGGCGTTCAACGCTCTCTTCTACGTCGCAGGCACTCATACCACCGCGGCCAATCTCGCCCTGATCCAAGGCGCCATCCCGGTCATCGTTCTGGTTATGAGCTTTCTTGTGTACCGCGCGCCGGTCGGGCTGATGCAAGCCGTAGGCGTGCTGGTGACTCTCTTCGGAGTCGCCATAGCCGCCACCCATGGTGACCTGCAGGTTCTTCGTACGTTCGCCTTCAACAGGGGCGATGTCTTCATGCTCATCGCCAGCCTGCTGTATGCCGGCTACACCGTGGCCCTGCGTTCCCGACCGGCCGTGTCCGGACTGGCCTTCTTCGCCGCAATGGCGGCGGCCGCGCTTCTGAGTTCCTTACCGCTCCTGGCAATTGAGTGGGCGAACGGTGGGCTCGTCTGGCCCACTTGGGAGGGTTGGGCGATCGTGGTCTATGTTGGGCTGGGTCCATCACTCGTCTCTCAGCTCTTCTTTATGCGAGGCGTGGAGCTGATTGGCCCGAACCGAGCAGGCATGTTCGTGAACTTGCTTCCGGTGTTCGGCGCATTCTTGGCCGTGGCTTTAGTCGGCGAGCCATTCCGTTCAGATACGGCCGCCGCGCTCGCCCTTGTTCTTGGCGGGATCTTCGTCGCAGAGCGGCTGGGCAGACGCCGGCAGACGACCTGACCGGCCGGCGAAACCCTTGGCGCGCTCGCGACGCTGCGTCTGGGTCGAGGAACAGACATGCTGCTTTGCGTCAGGGGCCGGCACCGGCTCAGCGACCAGGGCCGAAACCTCGCAAGTGCAACCCTCCCGAACACACCTCAGCCGCTCTCGGAAGGCGGCATCGGCAACCAAGGTCGAACTGGTGACAGCTCCATCTCAGTTTTTATGGCCAGGACATCATATCCCGCCGCCCACATGCCTCGATCAGCCGGAAGAGTACGGCTGAAACACAGGCTCTAGCCCCACTAATCGCCGAATAACAATCAATCGGAAAAAGATAGCGTCATGGATCGTTCGGAAAAGCAAAGCAGATTCAGGTACGTCATATTCTCATCGATCGTCGTCATTGCGATGATCAACTACATCGACCGTGGCGCGATCTCCTACGCCGCAGCCGACATCACGGCTGAGTACAGCCTGGATCGCGCGGCCTGGGGCGCTGTCCTCGGCTATTTCGGATACGGCTATATGTTTGGCGCCCTGATTGGCGGCGCCCTGGGAGATCGCTTTGGCGCCAAGCTGGTCTGGCTGGTGGCCGGCGTTGCCTGGTCGCTGTTCGAGATCGCGACCGCCTATGCGGGCGATTTTGGGATTGCCGCGCTGGGCGGTTCGGCCCTGGCGGGCTTCGCTGTCGTGCGCGTCCTGTTCGGGTTCTCGGAGGGTCCCGCCTATTCCATCATCAACAAGACCGTCGGCAACTGGGCCACACCGCGTGAGCGCGGCTTCGCGGTGTCGATTGGGCTGCTCAGCACACCTTTAGGTGCACTCCTGACGGCACCGATGTCGGTCGGCCTGCTTCTGCTCACCGGCAGCTGGCGCGCCATGTTCTGGATCCTCGGCCTCTCCGGGCTGATCGCGCTTCTCGCGTTCATGCGTATTTTCACCAATCGCCCCGAGGAGAACCCGCGTGTAAGCGCGGCGGAACTCGCCGAAATCCGAAGTGGTGTCCTCGACCGCAACGCACCGTCGTCCGCGATCGTCAGGGACGAGCCCGACGTTCCGTGGTGGATGTTCTTCACCAGCCGCACCATGGTCTTCAACACGATCGGCTACTTTGCCTTCATCTACGTCAACTTCATGCTCCTAACCTGGACACCGAAATACCTACAGGATCAGTTCCACTTCAACCTGGCTTCGCTCTGGTATCTGGGCATGATTCCGTGGACCGGACCGTGTGTTACGGTTCTGCTGGGCGGCCGCTTCTCCGACTGGCTCCTCAGACGTACGGGGAGCCTGCGCATCGCTCGCAGCTGGTTTGCCGCGCTCACGCTGCTCTTGACGACAATCGTCTTTCTCGGCGTGTCACAGGCCACGAGCCCTGCGGCCGTGATCGCCCTGATGACCCTGGGCAACAGCCTGAATGCGCTCGTCAATACCGTGTACTGGACCGTGGTGATCGACACGGCTCCTCGGGAGCGCCTCGGGGCCTGGAGCGGCTTCATGCATTTCTTTGCCAATATCGGCTCGGTGCTGGCGCCGACGCTCGCCGGAATTTTGGCGACTGCCTACGGCTACCAAGCGATGTTCATCGCTACGGCTGTCGCCACCGGAGTGGGCATGGCCGCGATGCTGCTGGTCAGTCCTGGGGTGTTGCCGACGCGCCGCAGCCCAGTCCTGAGGAGAGCCGCAGACTGACCTCACGACTGCCGGCAAGGCAGAAGTTGAGGAATTAAGCAGCGCGGAGCGTCCGCTTCTGGCTTTCAGGCCGGAAGCGGACCGATTGGCATCGGCCGGTTCGCGAAGCGCCCGGCCGCAACCCTGAGCGGCTGGATTGAGTGGGCGCGGAAGTCCGAGCATCACGGGATGGACGTTCGGCTTGAGGGCCGAAGCAGCCGATTCCTCTGCTCGAATAATCCATTGAGATGGAAGGCTTCGAGACACCATTATCGGTTTCGCGGCCGCGCCCCTGACGAGGTGCTCAGGTGCTGTAGTGGATGAGCCCGGCAAACCCCTCGTCCATGTGGTCCTGATGATGGCAGTGGAAGAAGGTCGCGCCAGGGTCATCCGCTACGAAGTCGATCTCCGCCTTCGAGAAGCGTGGCATGCTGATCGTGTCCTTCATCAGCCCCGACATGGGCTGTTCGCCGACTTTGGTCACCTCGAACGTATGCCGGTGGATGTGCACCGGGTGCTCGTCGCCGCTATGATTGTCCATGATCAAGCGGTAGCGCTTGCCCCGCTGCACCGTGAACAGGGGATTGGTGTCAGGCCAGGACTTGCCGTTGATCGTCCAGCGGTTGTAGCCGCCGCGGCCCCCGGGGATCTTCTCGAATTTCAGGTTGATGGTCTGGTCCGGTTTCGGCGCGGCTTCGGTCCGGGCGAAGGCGGCATAGCGCCAATCGTCCCGCTGGGGCTTGACCCATTGCGGCTCGCCCTGATGGTTCGCGTATTCGACCACCACGCCCATGCCCATCTGGCGGTCGTCATCCTTGGTCGAGCCGAGCACCCACACGCCGGGATTGTTCATCTCCACGATGACGTCGGCCCGCTCCGCCACGTCGAGCTTCAGCACCTCGACGGCGGCTTGCACCGGCACCGGGTTGCCGTCGAGCGCGATGACTTGGAAGCGGTGACCCGGCAGGGACAGCGCGATGCCCATGCTGGCGTTGGCGTTGAGGAAGCGAAAGAGCACCCGCTCCCCCTCGCGGACGCGCACAGGCTCCCCGTGTCCCAGCATCCGGTCGCCCAGGGTCGCGGCGCGGAACATCGCCTCCAGACCGTTGTCCGGGGGTGGGCCCTTCTTGATGTCCTGCATGCTGACCCAATGGCCATCCCAGGTGTGGGAGGCCAGAAGCACCTCGCGGTCGTAGCGGCCCGGGTCGCCAGCCGCCGGCTCCACGATCAGGAAGCCGAACTCGCCCGAATAAGTGCTCCTGGTCAGGTCCTCCATGGCCATGGCGTGGCTATGGTACCAGCGCGTGCCCGCGGGCTTCGGCGTGAACGCATAGACCAGCGACTGGCCCGGCACGATGATGGGCGACCCCTCCTCGGTCGCGCCGTCCTGCTCGGGCGGGATATACAACCCGTGCCAGTGGATGAGGTTGGGATAGCCGCTGTCGTTGACGACGTTGATGCGGACGGGCTTGCCCTCCTGCAGGCGCAGGGCCGGACCCGGAACCGTGCCATTGTAGGCCGTCGTCTTGATGACCTTGCCGGGCGCGATCTCATGCGAGACCGGGGCGATCCGGACCGTGTGGTCCGCTTGCGACTCCGACGCGCGGGCCGGGACCGGTGGGAACGCGAGGCCGAGCGCGGCGGTGCCACCGGCACGCAGGAACTGACGACGGTCTGGGTGGGGCAGGCGGATGGGCATCGTGGCGTCCGGGTCGCGACAGGGGCGGGACCGACCTGCGAGCGGGCCTTGTTCCAACCCCTCGCTCCCGATATCGAAAGGCGATACCGTAGGATGGCGCTCCGATCCAGACCGGTGCGATCGTGTGCCGAAGCAGAGCTCCGCGGCGGCCCTGCGCCGAAAGGCCATCCTCTCAAGGATGTGACCGGATGAGTTTGTGGCGCGCCCTGCTGCGGACCAACGAGACCGAATGGGTCATCCTGGTGCGCCTGCCGGTGGGCCTCGTGGTGTTCTTTCCGGAAGGGCTGCAGAAGCTGCTCTTCCCCGAGGTGTCGGGAGCCGAACGCTGGTCTCCCGATGCCTTCCTGGCCGGCTCCCGTCCGACACGCCCAGATCGAGGTCGCCCATGACTTACGCGCCGTCGACCACCGAGCCAGGGCGGGCCGACACGGCTTCCACAGGCTCGTCCGGCTCCGTCGGCGAGGTGTTCCTCGCCTTCCTCAAGCTCGGATTAACCTCGTTCGGCGGCCCGATCGCGCATCTCGGCTATTTCCGCGATGAGTTGATCACGCGTCGCCGATGGCTGGACGAACGCGGCTATGCCGATCTGGTGGCGCTGTGCCAGTTCCTGCCTGGGCCGGCGTCTAGTCAGGTCGGCTTCTCACTCGGCGTACTGCGGGGCGGCGGTCTTCTCGGCGGGCTCGCCGCCTGGACCGCCTTCACGCTCCCATCGGCCCTGCTGCTGGTGGCCTTCGCCTACGGCGCCAGCACCCTTTCGGGCCCGGTGGCCGAGGGTGTGATCCACGGCCTGAAACTTGTGGCCGTCGCTGTGGTGGCTCAGGCGGTCTGGGGCATGGCCCGCTCTTTGGCACCGGACCGGCCGCGCGCCGGCATCGCGGTGGCGGCGCTGTTCCTCACCGTGTTCGTCGCAGGGTCAGTCGGGCAGCTCGGTTCCATCGTCCTCGGCGCCCTCGCCGGTCTCGTGCTCTGCCGGACGCCGCCGCAGGAGCAAGACGGGCAGCTTGTCTTCCCGGTCTCCCGGCGGGCCGGCGCGGCGGCCCTAGTCGCCTTCGCCCTGCTCCTCATCATCCCTCGACTGCTGGCCGCTGGCCTGCAATCCCAGGCCCTCGCGCTGTTTGATGCCTTCTACCGCTCCGGGGCCTTGGTCTTCGGAGGCGGTCACGTGGTGCTGCCGCTGCTGCAGGCGGAGGTGGTCGCCCCGGGCTGGGTCAATTCCGGCACCTTCCTAGCCGGCTATGGTGCCGCCCAGGCCGTCCCCGGACCGCTGTTCACGTTCGCGGCCTATCTCGGGGCCGTCGCTGGACCGGCACCCCATGGGTTGGCCGGGTCGGCCATCGCGCTGGTCGCGATCTTCCTGCCGGGGGTGCTGCTGGTCTACGGGATGCTGCCTTACTGGGACGCCTTCCGGACTCGTCCGCTTGCCCAGGCGGCCATGCGCGGAACCAACGCGGCCGTAGTCGGCATCCTCGGTTCCGCGCTCTACAATCCCGTCTGGGCCAGCGCGGTCGGCAACCCGCGCGATTTCGCGGTGGCCGTGCTGGCCTTCGTGCTCCTCACGGTTGGCCGGGTGCCGCCGTGGATCGTCGTGGCACTCACGGCCGTGGGCGGTGTCGTCCTGGCCCTGCTCTGACCGGACCCAACCGCCATGCGCCGGTCAGCCCTGCTCGATCCGGCCTCTCTCGACCCGTCCTGGCTGGTGCTCGATGCCCGCGGCGCGGGGGATTACGAACAAGGTCACTGGCCCAGGGCGGTGCGCGTGCCGGTCTCGGGCTGAGAGGCGGCCGCCAGGCAGGCGGACACGGATCTGGTGCAGGACCAGCACTGGCGCACGCTGATCGGCAATCCTGGGGCCGATGGTCGGCAGCCGGTGGCGGTCTACGACGACGGGCGTATGACCGAGGCCGCCCGCGCCTGGTTCATCCTGCAGCATTCCGGCGTCTCCGCCGTGGTGCTCGACGGGGGCTGCCCCATCGTGAGAGACGGCGACGATCACTGATCGGGAGGGCTGCCTCGGTCGGGCTCCTCGCGCGGCAGAACCTCGTGGAACAATTCGCGCATCCGCTCACGCGCCACAGCCAGGGCGTCGCAGCCCAACGGCGTCGCGCGATAGATCCTCCGCTGACTGCGGCCGGCCCGCTCTGTCCGTGAGGTCAGGTACCCGCGGCGTTCCATGGCGTGCAGCATCGGGTAGAGCGTCCCGGCGCTGAGCTTATAGCCGTGCCGGCCCAACTCCGCGATCATCCACTGGCCGTACAGGTCGCCATCGGCCGCGTGATGGAGGATGTGGAGCCTGACGAAGCCGGACAGAAGGTCTTGGTGTTCCATACGTCTTTGTTTTGGTGCATATCCGGGCGCCGCAAAAGCGAAAACCGCGCGCGGAACGGATCGAGGCTGAGGCCCCCGAACGACGCAGAAGTCTCGACCAGCAGCCACAGCGAAGGTCTTGCCTCTCATCGGCTCCGGTGGTCGAGAGGTTGAAGCTCAAAGGTCTGCGTGACGCCGGTTACTCCCTATTTGCATTTTCGTCTTGGTTGCCCGGAAGCAAGCCGGCGGCTTTTGGTCCACCTCGACCCTTGCTCCGGGCGGGCGTGAATGTCTCAGACGCACGGCAAGCTGCGGACAGTCGGAACCGCGAGCCTTGAGCGTGCCCTCGGTCACCGAACTCCCGGTCGAAATGGCCGGCCTCGAAGCCGCGCATGAGGCCACGGCTTGGCCCTGCGCCGCATGCATCGAGGCGAGCGGTGCCTCAAGGCGGCAGATCAGGCCGCTTGTCGCAAAGATGAGCTCGACCTCACCGCCGACCTCCGCGGCGAAGCTGCGCTCGATCAGCCGTGAGCCAAACCCCCGCCCCCGTGGCGGCGCCCCGATCGTGGTCCCGTTCTGGCTGCCGCGAGCCAAGCGGCCCGCGTCCGGTCCCGGTGCTCGAACTGGATGACGCTCATCCAATTCCGCGCGCCGGTCTCGCCGGGGGCAGGCCGGTATAGTCGGCCCAGTAAGCGTTGCAGCAGGTGATGTTCCCCTCCGCGTCGGCGAACCAGACGATTTGGGGCTGACCTCCACGAGGGAGCGGTAGCGCAACTCGCTGGCCTCAAGTGCAGCATCGGCCTCGCGCCGCTCGGTGCGGTCGCGCAGGATCTTGGGGAAGCCCACGAGCGCGCCATCCTCGGACTTCAGCGGCATCATCTCGCCGCTGGCCCAGAATTGGCTGCCGTCCTTGCACAGGTGCCAGCGCTCGTCAGGGGCACGCCCACCGTCACGGGTCAGCAAGGCACCGGCGTAGAAGCGTAGGCCAGGCTCTCCCGCGACAAAGGGGGTTCCCCGCGAAGCGCGGATCGTGGGTCGCGTCCCGCACGTAAAGGACATCATGCTGCAGGATCACTTGCCGCCAGAACGAGGTGTCGAGTGGCGTCTACCGGACACCGAGGTCGACCTCGGCTTTGAGGAATTGCCGCTCGTCTCCGTTCAGGTTGACCACAGCAATCGGCGCCTCGCACAGCTCGGCGGCGGCCTTCGCGATGTCGTCGAAGTCCTGCTTACGCGGCGTGTCGAGCAAGCGATACCAGTCGTGGAGGCGCAGGTGCGCGGCTTCATCCTCGCTTGTGCAGGGGAAGATCCATCGAGAAACAGGCTTGAGCGATCCGGATGGTGCTCTGAAATGAGGTGGCGGGCGGCGAAAAAGGCCAGCCCCGATGTTTGCCTCAACGGCGCCGGCTCCCTGCGCTCTGGGGATTCGGCTCGAAATCAAGCTTCGTCGGTTCACGTCGCCGCACGCGGGACGCAATCGGTCCGCAAGGCCCTAGCTGCCGTGGAGGAACATCCGGTCCCGCGACGGTTCATCGTACGATCGCGTCGGCACGACAGGTGATACGGCAGGCATGCCCGGCAGGACCTTACTTCGCTCGAATCACCCGCAGCATGCGAGGCGTGCCGATGTCGCCTTCGCACCCTCAATGGGATCGGCAGGCGCGGCCTGGGTCGGACCTTGCCTGGACGGGCTGTCGAGCCGCGACTGTCGTGGCTGACACATTCCAGTTTCTACCGCCTGGGGGGCGGACCGGCGAGGAGATCCGCGCCCACGACTGGTCGGCCACCCTCGGCCCGGCCGATACCTGGCCGCCGGCGCTGCGTAGCGCGCTGTCCCTGATGCTGTCCTGCCCGACCGCGATGTTCCTCGCCTGGGGCCCGGACCTGCTCTGCTTCTTCAACGATGCCTACCGGCCCGTCCTCGGCTATCGCCTCGACACCGCGCTGGGCCGTCCGTTCCGAGAGGTCTGGGCCAGTATCTGGGACGAGATCGCGCCGTTGGTGGAAGCCACCCTCTCCGGCGAGAGCCAGACGCTCACCGACGTCGTGCTCGACCTCTCGCGGGACGGGAGCCCTGAGCAGGGATGGTGGTCCTTCACCTATTCGCCCGTGCTGGACGACGCCGGCGCGGTCAACGGCCTGTTCTGTGTCACCGCGGAGACCACAGCGCGCGTCCTCGGCGAAGCACGCCTGCGGGAGAGCGAAGATCACTTCCGCAATACGGTCGAGCTCAACCCGCAGGTACCCTGGACCTGCGATCCGCAAGGCAACATCACCTCCTACTCGAATCGTTGGCTCGAACTGACTGGGCAGGCACCCGGCGAGCCGGACGGCACCGGCTGGGCCAAAGCCTTGCATCCGGACGACCTGCCCTGGACCATGACGGTGTTCACACGTTGCCTTGCCTCGGGCGAGCCGGTGGATGTGGACTACCGCATCCGCGTCGCGCGCACCGGCGCGTACCGCTGGATGCGCGCGCGCGCCTACCCGCGGCGCAACGCGGGCGGCGGTATCGTCCGCTGGTACGGCGTGGTCGAGGACATCCACGATCGCAAGCTCGCTGAGGAGCAACTGCGCGAGATGAACACGACGCTGGAGCGGCGCGTCGAGGAGGCGCTCGCCCAGCGCAAGCTCTGGGCGGACGTATTTGAGACCACTGACGCGCTCGTCGGCGCGCTGGACGCCGAATACTGCTTCCTCGCCGTGAATCGCGCTTACGCGGCCGAGTTCGAGATCATCTACGGCATGCGTCCCGAGGCGGGCGACAACCTCCTCGAGCTGCTATCGGCCCATCCGGAGCAGCGAGCCGCCGCGCAGGCCGTTTGGTCGCGCGCGCTCGCCGGAGAAGAGTTCACCGTCGTCGAGGAGTTTGGCGAACCTGGGCGCAGGCGGCCTTACTACGAACTGAAGTTCACGGCGCTGCGGGATGCGCGAGGCCGGCGGATCGGCGCCTTCCAATACGCCCAGGACGTCACCGAGCGCCTGCGAAACCAGGAGCAACTCGCACGGGCCGAGGAAGCGTTGCGCCACGCCCAGCGGATGGAGGCGGTCGGTCAGCTCACCGGTGGCGTGGCGCACGACTTCAACAACCTGCTCACCATCATCCGCTCGTCCGTTGAATTTCTGCGCCGGCCGAACCTCGCCGAGGAACGGCGTACCCGCTACCTGGAGGCGGTCTCCGACACGGTCGACCGCGCCGCCAAGTTGACGAGCCAGCTCCTCGCCTTCGCCCGCCGCCAGCCGCTCGCGCCGGAGGTGCTCGACGTCGGCGCGCGCCTGCGCGGCGTGGCCGATATGCTCAACGCCGTGACGGGGGCGCGCATCCGGGTCGTCACGGAGATTCGGGACACGCGCTGCCACGTGCGGGCCGACCCGAGTCAATTCGAGACGGCCCTGGTCAACCTGGCGGTGAACGCGCGCGACGCCATGAATGGCGAGGGTACGTTGACGCTCCGGCTCGCATGCGGCGCGGCCCTGCCGCCGATTCGCGGGCACGCGGGCGCGCCAGGCCCATTCGCGGCCGTCTCGGTCATGGACGAGGGCCCGGGCGTCGCGCCGGAACTCCTCGGACGCATCTTCGAGCCCTTCTTCACCACCAAGGAAGTCGGCAAGGGCACCGGGCTTGGCCTCTCGCAGGTCATTGGCTTCACGAAGCAGTCGGGCGGCGACGTGGACGTCGTGAGCGAAAGCGGCCGTGGGGCCACCTTCACGCTCTATCTGCCCGAGGTTCCTGCGCCCATTCTGGCAGAGGATGACGATGCCGGACGGGACGAGGCGCCGGCGGAGGAGCGCGCGCTCTGCGTCCTGGTGGTGGAAGACAACCCCGATGTCGGGCGCTTCTGCACGCAACTCTTGGAGGATCTCGGCCACTCCACCGTCTGGGCCCACAATGCGGAAGCGGCGCTGTCCGAGATGGAGAAGGTCCCCTTCCGGTTCGACGCCGTGTTCTCGGACGTGGTGATGCCGGGGATGGGCGGCGTCGAGTTCGCCCGCAGATTGCGGGTGAGCCATCCGGAGCTCCCGGTTATCCTGACGACCGGCTACAGCGACGCGCTGGCCCGCGACAACGCGCACGGGTTCGAGTTGGTGCGCAAACCCTATTCGGCCGAGCAGGTCGCGCGCGCTCTTCGCGAGGTCCTGGCCAGGCGGCGGTCGTCGGGGTAACCCGGCGTTCAAGCCGGGCGATCGAGCGTGGAGAGGCGGCGAGCGGCGTCCTCGTGCTGCTGCACCGGCACGCCCGCGCAGGGCGAGGCTGCCCGTCCTTCCCTACGCGTGTGGTCGAGGGAACGGCCATCAACCTGGGTCGCGATGAACGGCTCAACGAACGGGCGCACCTGCGCCAGTCGGTGAGCGCGGCGGATCTCGGCGCGGCTGTGCGGCAGACCGGTATCGGCAGACGCGATGACGGAGCCGCCGTGACCCTGGGGCCGAGCGGCAACATCACCGTTTGAAGGCCGGGTCGCTCACTTCACGCGCAGACCGAGTTGGGCCTTGTCGGTAAGCCGGTCGTTGCGGAACGTCAGTGTGATGTTGGCACCATAGGTGCCACGCCCGGGCCAGGAATACGTCGCGCGCCGGATTCGGCCGATCGTCAGATGTGAAACCGGCCGGCCGTCGCAGCCAAGAAGGGACCGCACCCGCCGGTACCTCATTCCCCGCTTGAGGGCGTCGTACTGCGCACGGTCAACACGGCAGCCTGTCTTCGACGTGGCCGGTGCGGACAAGACGGTCGGCGTGGAGATGAGCACCAGCACGAGGGCGATCGGGAAGGGCCGCATCGCACGGTCACCCCGGCTCGCCCACCTTGCGCCCGCCCGCATCCGCCGCCGGCGGCTTCGCCGGACCGTCGGCATCCGCAGACCGGATCTCCACCTTGAGATCCTGGCGCATATCCTGAAGATGGTCCGTCACTACCCGCTCGCCGGGTTTGAGCCCGGCCAGGATCGCGGTGTCCTCACCGAAGGTGTCACCCGTCGTCACCGGCTTCTGGCGCACGACGCCCTGCTCGTCGACGACGTAGACGATCTGCTGGGCGAGCTTCGCCGAGAGGGCGATCGTCGGGACGAGGAGTTTCTCCTCGGTGCCGGTTTTCACCCGGGCGCGAACGAACTGTCCGGGGAGGAACCGCTCATCGGAGTTCGGCAGCAGGGCGCGCACGAGACGCCGGGCGGTCCGGGGATCGAAGCGGTTGTCGAGCTGGTAGATCTTCGCTTCGCGGACGGGCTTCCCGGCCTCATCCAGCACCTCGACGGTCACAGGACCGTTCTGCATCGCCTCGCGCACGGCCTCGGAATCCTCTGAGGAGAGCGCCATCTGCACGTCGATTGGGTCGAGCTGGACTACCGACACGAGCTGCGTCTGGTTCTCGATGACGAGGTCGCCGGGATTGATGATCGACAGACTGGCCCGTCCGTCGAAGGGCGCGTTCACCACCGCATAGTCGAGATTGAGGTTCTGCCGCGCGATCGCGGCCTCGGCACTCTGGACCTGGGCGGCGGCGCCCGCCTCGTTCGACTGAAGCTGCTGAAGACGCTGCTCGGAGGCGTAGCCCTTGTCGGCCAGGGTGTCGGTGCGGCTGACCTCAGCTTGCGCGAACTGAAGCTGCGCCTTGGCCTGCGCCTCCTGAGCCTTGGCCTGCGCCAAGGCGACCTGAAAGGGCCGCGGATCGATGCGGAACAGCACCTGCCCCTTCCTCACGTGGCCGCCCGGCTCGAAGGGCCGCTCGGTCACGCTGCCGGTCACCCGCGCCCGCAGGGCGGCGTCTTGCTGGGCGATGATCGTGCCCGTGTAGGTGAAGCTGATCGGTACCGGCCGCCGCCGGACCGACGCGGTGGTCACGGCAATCGGCGGCTCGGCGGTAGTGGCTTCGGCTTCGGTCTCCGTCCACGGCAGCGAGGCCATGATGGCGGACGGCTCCGGCCGCCCCGCCACGAACCAACCGCCCGCTCCTAGAATCAGAACCGCACCGGCTGCGATCAGCCCGTATCTCACCCCCGCCCGCACGCCGACTGCCCCCCTGTTGCGGCGCCACCGCCCCGAACCGGACAGGGAACACGCAAAACGCGATCGCGTTGCATGCCGGGTCCTCGCGGCCACACCTGCTCGGCGAGGTTCCATGTTCGCCCGATTTGTCGACCGTCCCATCCTCGCCGGCGTGATTTCGGTGCTGATCACCCTCATCGGTGCCGTGGCGGGCCTGACCCTGCCGATCGCGCAGTTCCCGGAGATCGCGCCCCCGATCATCAACATCCAGGCGACCTACCCCGGCGCGAGCGCACAACAGGCCTACGACGCGGTCACGACTCCCCTGGAGCAGGAGATCAACGGCGCGCAGCACCTGCTCTACATCACCTCGACCAGCAATACCGACGGCAGCGTCAATCTCGACGCCACCTTTGAGATCGGCTCGGACCTCGACGCAGCCGCCGCCGAGGTGCTGACCCGTGCCAACCGCGCCGAGGCGAAGCTGCCGGCCTCCGTGCGCGCCCAGGGGCTGGAGATTCAGAAAAGCACCCGACAGCAGCTCGGAAACATCGTGCTCTATGCCGAACCGGGCTCGCCCTACGACGAGCTGTTCCTGGCCAACTGGGCCGAGACGCAGGTGATCAAACCCCTGCGCCGGGTCGACGGGATGGGTCGGATCCAGAATTTTTCCCAGAAGCGCTATGCCATGCGCCTGTGGCTGGATCCGGTGAAGATGGAGGCGCTGGCGATCAGCCCCGACGCGGTCACTCGCGCAGTGAGCCAGCAGAACGAGCAGATCACCACCGGGTCGCTCGGCAAGCCACCGACGGACGGCAGCCCGACGGCGTTCGAGTTGCAGATCGTGACGCAGGGTCGGCTGAGCCAGCCGCAGGAATTCGCCAACATCCTGCTGCGGGCCAATCCGGACGGCTCGGTGGTGCGGGTCCGCGACGTCGCGCGGGTCGAGCTCGGCTCCGAGCAGTACGGTGTGCGCTCCAGTTTCGATGGGCAGCCCTCGGCCACCCTCGGCCTCTATCAGACGCCCGGTGCCAACGCCGTCCACGTCATGGACGGCGTGAAGAGCACCATGGAAGAGCTCGCCAGGCGCTTTCCTCCAGGGCTCAAGTACAGGATCGCCCTCGATCGCACCGAGTTCGTCCGTGAGGCGATCCGCGAGGTCGTACACACGCTCTTCGAGGCGCTGATCCTCGTCGTGGTCGTCACCTACATTTTCCTGCAGAACTGGCGGGCGACGCTGATCCCCTCGATCGCCGTGCCGGTGGCGCTGGTCGGGACCTTCGGCCCGATGGCGCTGCTCGGCTTTTCCTTCAACACGCTCAGCCTGCTCGGCATGGTGCTGGCGGTCGGTCTCGTGGTGGACGACGCGATCATCGTCGTGGAGAACACCGAACGGCTGATGGATGAGGGGATGGAGCCGCGCCCCGCCGCCCAGGAGGCGGTGAACGAGGTCGCCGGCCCGGTGATCGCCACCACCTTGGTGCTCGCCGCCCTGTTCGTCCCGGTGGCCTTCATTCCCGGTCTGACCGGCCAGCTCTATAACCAGTTTGCCCTGACCATCGCGATCTCCGTGATGATCTCCGCCTTGGTCTCTCTGACCCTGACCCCGGCGCTGTGCGGACTGATCCTGAAGCACCGGCCAGAGGGGGCCGAGGCGCGGCAGAGCCGGTGGAAGGCGCCCCTGCGCTGGTTCAACCGCGTCCTGGAGCGGGCGGCCAACGTGCTTACCGCGATGATCGGCCGGCTGAGCCGTCACCTCGTCCTCGTCGGCCTCGCCTTCGCGGCCTTCGCCGCCCTGACCGTCTTCATGGTGATGCAGCGCCCAACCGGGTTCGTCCCGAATGAAGATCAGGGTTATTTCTTCGCGGACGTCGCCCTGCCCAAGGGCGCCTCGGTGGCGCGCACCGATCGGATGGTGGAACGTCTCGGCAGGACCCTGCGGGAGATGCCGGAGGTCGATCACACGATCGGCGTCGTCGGGCGCAGCATCCTCGCCGACGCGGTCGCGCCGTTCTACGGGTTTGAGGTCCCGGTCCTGAAACCCTGGGGTGAGCGGGCGGCCTCGGCCGACGACGTCATCGCGCGGGTGCAGAACAAGTTCCGGCACGATCCGGACGGGCAGGTTCGGGTCGTCAATCCGTCGCCGCTGCCAGGTCTCGGCACCCGCAGCGGCCTTACCCTGGAGATCCAGGACCGCAGCGGGACCGGGGGCATCAAGCTCGCTCAGGCGGCGCAGCGCTTCATCGAGGAGCTCACAAAGAGCCCCAACGTTGCCCAGGCTCTCCCGACCACGAGCTACGGCGTGCCGCAGATCCGTCTGGAGATCGACCGGGCCAAGGCCGAGCAGCTCGGGGTGCCGCTCCAGAACCTTTTCGACGCGCTGGGGACCTATGTCGGGTCAAGCTTCGTCAACCTCTTCAATCGCTTCGGCTTCGTCTACCAAGTCTACGTGCAAAGCGAGGCGGCGGGCCGGCGCACAATCCAGGATCTGGAAGCCCTGCCGGTACTGAACGGACGCGGAGAGCCGGTGCGCATCGGCTCCCTGGTGCGGGCGGAGTTTACCACCGGTCCCACCGCCGTCCTGTCCTACAATACCTACCCCGCCATCGAGGTCGCGATCGAGGTGGCGTCGAGCGCAAGCTCCGGCACGGTGCTCAAGGAGGTCGAATCGCTCGCCAAGAGCCGGCTGCCCACCGACTATGCCGTGGAATGGACCGACGTGGCCTATCAGGAGAAGGTTGCGGGCGGCTACGCCATGCTGATCTTCGGTCTGGGTGTCCTGATGATCTTCCTGCTGCTCGCCGGGCAGTACGAGTCGCTGCGGCTTCCTTTCGTGATCCTGCTCGCGACGCCGATCGCGATCTTCGGCGCGGTCGGGTTCCTGGCCGTGCGCGGACTGGAACTCGACATCTTCGGCCAGATCGGGCTCCTGCTCCTGGTCGGCTTGGCCGCCAAGAATTCGATCCTGCTCGTCGCCTTCGCGGAAGATTTGCGCCGCCAGGGCGAGGACGTCCTGAAGGCGGCCCAGGACGCGGCACGCCTGCGCATGCGCCCAATCCTCATGACCTCCTTCGCCTTTATCACCGGCTCGATCCCGCTCGCCATCGCCAGTGGCGCGGGGGCCCATGCCCGTGTCTCGATGGGAACCGTTGTGATCGGCGGCCTGGTCGTGGCGACCTTCGTCACCCTGTTCATCACGCCGACCTTCTATGTCGCCTTCGAGCGGCTGCTCGGGCGCCGCGACGCGGCTGCGGCCACGCAGTCCGAGGTCGGCGGCGCGGCTCAGCCGGCCGAATAGCACCTTGTGGTCTGTCGGAGGCCGTCGTGTCACCTGACTCTGGCCCCCAGGAGTCTCCGCGTTCTGAAACCAGGGTCCGTTCGGCGGCAAGGGGTTGTCGAACACGCGCCGGCTGAAGGCGACTGACGAGGAGAACGCAAGTTCAGGAAGCTCTCGGCGGAGGCGATGCTCGACGTCGCCATGCCACGTGAGGCTTTGGGGAGAAATCCTTGATGCCCGGCGAACGGCGGCCGGCCGGGTCAAAGGAGAAGGGCTACGCGCCGTGTCGCGCCTGTGCAGCCTAGCTGATGCGTGCCGCCGGCGAGTGATGCCTCCGCTCCTGGCAATGCAAACTGCAAACGCGGGCGTAATGAAGTCCGTCCTCGAATAGCTCGAGCGGGCGCTGAGGCAGATTGATCTCACCTTCGTCCGAACCCAATCGCTCACCCGTAAGGGCTGCCGAGCAGGTCGCCCAGTGCTGAGAGATTATCTTAATGGGTTATTAACCACGTTCGTTAACATCCCGCGAGGGCTTAAATTTCGACGGACCGACATGCTGGATACGATTTTCTCGCTCGCGGTAATCGTCGCAAGCCTTTGCGGTGTTTTCATCATTTGCCTTGGTCTTTATGATGAATGGGCCAGCGAGACTCTATGCTCCAAAATCGAAGCTGACGAAACACTGCCTGCGTAGCTAAGATCAGACCAGCGAATTAGTAAAGTCCCAGTGCACTCGGTCGGTATGGCGGGGGCAGTGCCGCGCACACGGTGAAGGAAGCGCAGCAGTGTGCTCTGAAGCCGCACCCGGGCACCAGAAATCGCCTGTTCGCGTTCTCGGCGATTTCGATGGCGCATCTGGTGAGGAGATGAGCGAGGGGTACGATCAGATCCTCGACGCGGCTACCACGCTTCGGGTCTGCGGCCACACCGTCGATCCGGATGATGCGTCTAAGCGCTGGCTGATCGACGGCGGCCTTTGGCTCACAGACGCGGAGTTGCTGGCAACGGCAGTGCGCGTCGGCTTGATGGAAGGCCCTAGACGGCCTCGTTAGCCATGGCGAACGGCAGGGAGCGCTTCAGCCGTCCCTGGCCGCGAGCTCCCAGACCGGAATGCCCCACTGCTGACCGGGCGGGTTCCGGTAGGCTGAGGCTCGATCAAACGGCACCCGGGTCGGCTCGCCCCCCGATGCTGGCGCAGCGGCAGCCATCGGCACGCCGCAGCAGTCGCCCCGAACCGTGCCGTGGACCGGATGCACGCCGAACAGCTGCGGCGCGGCCCGGCCCTGCCGGTACGCCTCGGCGCCAAACCGGTCGATGAAGGTGAGCGCGTTCTCGCGCATCGCCACCCACTTGATCGGCGGCCGATACCGGCAGGGCGAGGTGTGCGGGGACAGACGCTCGACTTGGTCACGCCAGGAAGTGACGGCGCGTGGGAGATCGGACATGCGGGCCGCGGTACGGCCGAACGGTTGCTGAAATGGGGAAAAACCGTCGGGCGGCATCGCGGCGCTGACCGGCCCCGTGTTCTTACGGTGGATTAGAGCGGCCGGCCCCACGCCGCTTTAAGGTCGGCGGCGCTTCAGGAGCGGAGTCGAGCCATGCGCACGTTCCTCGTCACCTTTCACAAGGTCGTTCCAGATGGTCGCGGCCACGACCGGCGCATCCTGCAGCGGCAGACCCTCGTTTCCGCCTGCTCCGGGGAGGCCGCTACTGAAGCCGCCAAAGCGCTGTTCTGCGAGGCCGCTGGCATCGTCGACTGGCGGCTACGAGCCGATACATGCGAGGTCGTCGGGCTGGCCGATCTGGCCGCCTGAGAGCGTAAAGAAGCCCTCCGCGGCGGATCGGGTGGTCTGATACCAACGGCGGCCGGGCGTGACTCCTTTTTGAATGACGGACTGGGTTTGGCGTGACTCTGTGCGTCCTGCTGAGTGGCGGGAGCGGTACGATGACACTTGCGATCACACGCCTGGATCTGACGGCCGAGGATCTTCGGCGTGCGGCGCGGTCGAGCCGGAGTGTTGCCCAAGCCCGTCGCTGTCTTGCGATTGCGTCCGTCCTGGATGGCCAATCGCGTACGGCGGCAGCGGAGAGCGCCGGGATGCAGAGACAAACCCTGCGGGACTGGGTGCACCGCTACAATGTGGACGGCGTTGCAGGGCTGATGGATCGGCCGCGTCCAGCACGTCCCGGCCTGCTGAGTGCGGCGCAACGGGCGGAGTTCGACCGGATCGTCGAGGCGGGTCCAGACGTGGCGGCGGACGGGGTGGTGCGCTGGCGCCGCCGCGATCTCAAGCGGGTGGTAGAGGCTCGCTTCGGCGTGGTCATGGCCGAGCGCACGATCGGGGATCTGCTGCACGCCCGCGGCTTCCGCCACGTTTCGGTGCGGCCGCGTCACCCGAACTGTGACGCGGCGGCCCAGGCGGATATTAAAAAACCTTCGCCGCGCGGGTCGCGCAGGTGATCCCCGAGGAAGCCCGCGGCCAGCCGCTTGAGATCTGGTTCCAGGACGAGGCCCGGATCGGCCAGAAGGGCACGCTGGCCTACGTCTGGGCGCGCCGAGGCACGCGCCCGCGCGCCGTGCAGGACACGCGCTACGCCTCGGCCTACCTGTTCGGTGCCGTCTGTCCGCAGCGCGGCGTCGGCGCGGGCCTGGTGATGCCGCGCGCCGACACCGAAGGTCTCAACGCGCACTTGGCCGAACTCGCTCGAACCGTGGCGCCGGGGGCCCACGCCGTTCTCGTCCTGGACGGTGCTGGCTGGCACAAGAGCACTGATCTCGTCGTTCCCAGCAACATCTCGCTCCTGATGCTGCCGCCATACGCACCTGAACTCAATCCGGTCGAAAACATCTGGCAATACTTACGCCGCAACAAACTCGCCCATCGCCTCTACGACAGCTACGAGGCCATTGTCGAAGCGTGCTGCGACGCCTGGAACTGGCTCATTGCCGCGCCAGACACCATCACCGCCATCGCAAACCGGACATGGGCAAACGTGTCAGCATAACCCGCCGCTGGTATGAGATCTACCGGGGCTCGCAGCCGATGCAGATCCCCTGCAGGATGGCGGCGTCTCTTCGGTTCTGATCCGCGAGCTTGCCCCCAAAGTGTCGTCGGACGCGGTGATGGTGCCTATGGGAAGCCGGACTGAGCCTATGGGCAGAAGGCCTGTGGGCGGCTTGGACGCCTGACGCGTTGGGCAACCCGAAGGTGAGCAGGGCAACGGTGAGCATCACGGTGCGCACTGGGGTCATAGGGGCCTTTCCGTTTCGGGCGACCCTAGGAATTCACGAACGCGCCGGACGGTGCCCGCGGCGTATTGGCCGATGCGGCTCGCCGTGCGCATGAGACTGGCCGAGGGGGCGCTCCGGGCGCGCCTCATCCGGGATGGGCGGCCGTTTCGGCGAGACCCTATCGGGCGGCGGTACGCACGCCCGCCACAATGATCGTCATCAGCTTTCCGCTGATCGGGTCAAAACCGCTTACGGTCGCGGTATCAACTCGTGCGGCGGGCTCTTGTAAGTAGAACGCAGCCAATGTCGTTCCAAGGAGGCTAAGCGCCCAGTAAATAAAGGTAATGTCAGCTGTGGGTTAAACGGCTAGTTTGCTATGAGCATCCAATCGATTTCGTCCAGGGTATCGCGCCGAGCCTGATCAAGGCGCGTTCGCAGAGCCCCAACCTGACAACCCGTCCGGCACGCCTCCTCGATCTCGCGACAGACACGAGCCAACTCTCCGAAACCGAAAAGTCCGGCAGACGAGGTCATCGCGTGCGCGTCGAAGGCAAGGTCCTCCGGCGCCTCCGATCGGAAGCGCTGCCCAAGATCTCGGGCGAAGTCGGACAGGAGGCCGAACGTTCGTTCCGTGCCGATTAGGGCGCGGACCTCGTTGAAGACGGAGTAGTTCACGAGCTCGCGGGTAGACGCCACCGGTTAACGGTTCGTTAACTCACCTAGTTGCCGATCGTGTCTCTCAGCGCGCATCCGCTCCGGCACGAAACGGTCGCCCGGATCAAGCACGCCCACCGCGACTAACATCTCCCTACTGCAATCAGTGCGAGAACAAAGTAAGTGGCTCAGAGCAGGGCTTCTGTGGTGAAGCAGGAGTGGTGACGGCTCAGCCGCTCCTTGTAGCCGCCAACCACGGGCAGGCGGGAACCAGCACTCTGCTCAAGGGGGCGGTCGGGGCGCTTTGGACGCCCCAGCTTCGCCCTCAGTAACCTTCGTAGCAGGGCCGGCGAGCGTGATGGCCGTAAGGCCATGGTACGCTGGATAGGGATAGTAGTAGCGCAGTAGCGCGGCGCAGCAGAGGCCGCGACGGCGCCGCCGATAACCTGAGGGCGGCACCCGCCGCCAGAGCGCCACCGATGCCAGGATGACGACGGTAAACGTAGTAGCGGCCGGAGTATCCGCGTTAGCTGGGACGCGCCTCGGCAGCTGGCGCGACAGGCACCGAGCCGACGAAGGCGGCCGCGAGTGTCGACAGGATGGTCTTCTTCATGAGGCCTCCTGGCGCCCGCGTTGTGAGTGCGCAGGCTGGCCGATGATCGACCGAGTATTCGATCGAACAATGGCCAAGCTTGGAAGGCGCAGGCTCACTGGCTGTTGAAATACCCGTGAGGCTGCACGCACCCTTCCCGGTAGCAGACATAGGTGCCGGCGCTGGTGAGCATCCAACACGGCCGCTTCGGCGGATTGTTGAGAGCGGCTTCCCTGTCAAGGAACCACTTGGCCACAAAGGCCCTCGTGCCGTCTTTAATCGGCACGGCCTAACCGTCAGCCGAGATCGCTGCCGAGCCGACGGCGATGAGCAACGCAGAAGCGGCGGCGCGGCGCATCCCGACAGGATAACCGCCGGGATCATGGTGTCGAGTTACGAGCGGCCTGTTCTGGCCTCAGTAAAACTTCGGCTCCGCGGCAGGACGGGTTGCTCGGCCCCGCGCTGGCTCCCGCCACTGGTGAACCGGATGGACAGCCTCCGAGCGATGGGACGGGGGCGTGAAGCGAAGGCTACGGTGTTGATCAAGGTGCCGGCCGTGCCGGCGGTGACGCCAGTGATGCCGGTGGTGATGATGCCGGTGCCAGTGATGATGCCGATGACGATGGTGCCAGTGGCGATGGTGCCGATGATGCCAGCGCCGATGGTGGCGGTGATGCCGCCTATGATAGCGCACCTCGACGATACCGGCGTCAAGCTGCCCGGTCAGTCCAACGGCCGTGCCGAAGTTGGCAGCCGCCGCGGGCTCCGGGCTCCGCACGAACAGCCCGAGGCATAATGCCAGCCCGACCATGACTCGCTTGAGCACATCAACCTCCCAGGCCATTGGGTCTTCACCCCATGAACCCAGAACACCCGGCCAGGATCTTCGTTTCCCTGCGCCTTCGAGCAGCTCGGTGCAGGGTAAACCTGATCGGGCAGAGCGGTTTGCTGGGTCGAGGTCAGCCCACCCGATCCT
Source organism: Methylobacterium sp. CM6257 (assembly GCF_054611515.1). Lineage (NCBI taxonomy): Bacteria > Pseudomonadati > Pseudomonadota > Alphaproteobacteria > Hyphomicrobiales > Methylobacteriaceae > Methylobacterium > Methylobacterium sp. CM6257. Next base: position 876,562 of record NZ_CM137735.1, on the reverse strand, counting down.
TGCCACGCACGTCCGTCGGCAGGACCGGCTTGATCGCTACCCTACCCCGCATCTGCCAGGTCAACCCACGCCATCCAGAACCCTCCGTTTCCAGAAGGCCAACGATGCCGCCGCTCACCTGTGCCAAACCGTAACGGTGCGCGACCTCGGTCGTGCTTAACGCAGATGAACCCTCCCGCGTGGCCCGATGGCGATCAGCTCGCGCGGGGATGGGAACCGAACGATCTGCGTCGCTATCCCGCACCTTCGTTATACTGGCTGCCCGGCCATTCCGCGGCCGTGATGCTGCGGCGCAGTATCGGGAACGTCGCGTGGGTCGAAACGCAAAACCCCGCCGACCATGAGGCGGCGGGGTCATGTCAGCACGAGATCCGAGCATCGGGTGCGGAGATTCGATCAGGCGGCGTCGAGGCCGTCCGAAGCGTTAGCAGCCAGAGCGCCTGGGCGGCCGAGGCCGATCGCCTTGGCGAGGGCGGAGCGCTGTGCTGCGTAGCTCGGGGCGACCATCGGGTAGTCGGCTGGCAGGCCGTAGCGCTCGCGGTAGCTGCGCGGGTCGAGCCCGTTGCTGGTCAGGTGGCGCTTGAGGGTCTTGTAGCTCTTGCCGTCGATGAAGCTCACAATCCCGTCGGGCCGGACCGATTTGCGGATCTCAGCGGGCGTCGGCCTGTCGATCTCGGGAGCGGATTCGCCCGGGACGCTACCTGAGGCCAGCCCAGAGATCGCGCTGTGAACGCTTTGGATCAGGCTCGGAAGCTCGGAGGCCGGTATGGAGTTGTTCGAGACATAGGCAGCGACGATCTCGCCGGCCTGCTTGATCACGTTCGGGCTCAGCCCGATGCTTTCTTCTGACACTTTATATGTTCCTGATGCGCACCCTCATGCATAATTGAAGTATGATTTCCGTGCGCTTTCCGCAAGTTACATTCTCGTGCGCGAGGCTCGTCGACGCAATTCCGTTCTCCGACTATGCTCCTAATCCGAAACCTACCTCATATCTGCGGCCGAAAGCTGCTAGGCATTGATTCCATCCTGCCATGCGGCAGCCGAATATGAGGGCAGCAGGAGCAGCAAGATGAAACACCTCGCCGATCCATTGGCGACAGCAGGATTGTTGAAGACCTTGAGAAGGGTGTCTGGCACCACGTGCGACCAAAGCTACCGATCGCCTGGTCGCACGTTCGCGCTCAGACCGCGATATCGGACGCCGGTCGTTTGTTGGGTCGATCGTTGAGAGGTGGTGCCGAAGCCGGCGCCCAGAGTTTGCTCATCGCCATCCCGGCAGCACGACGATGTCGGATCCGGGGTGTTCTCTCCATGGTTGCTCGCATGCGGGAGAGGGCGAGATGGAGAGTGGTCATGCCCTATGTCCGAGCCAGCGACCTCGCGCGCGAGGCAGAGGCGATGTTACGGGCCGATCTGCAGACCTGCACGGCCAGTACCCTTGAGGGCTTGAGGGTCACGGCAGTCGCGGCACTGGAGAGCGTCTACCCAGTAACACAGGTGGTCACCGCACGTCGGGCAGACCCCGACAGCGATTGCGTGTCGATCCGCATCGAGGGCCCGGACTTTCTGGGTGAGATCTCGGTGTCGGCGCCCGGGTGTCACTGACTCATGAACGCCCACCAGCGGGACGAGAAGGCGGGAGCGCGCCATCCGTCCATCGCGAGCGTGCCTATGCCTGCTCGGCACCTAGCGACCCAAAGCTCGGCCATAATGTGTTCGGCTGCTGTGGCGTGGTGGCTGCCCACAAACGCACACAGGCCCCCGATCACCTGAGCGACCGGGGGCTCCGTGACCGCACGATGCAACGCGGCGGCCGCAGCCTTCTTCGGATTGCGAGCCTTGGTCGGCTTCGCAGTCTTCCCGACCGTGGGCCTTGAGCGCCTCGGTCACGGCTTCCGCGACCTGTGCAGTCTGCGCAGCCGCCTTGCCACGCTGCTTGCCGAACCCATTGCTCCGGGCGAACTCGGCGCGCATCGCCGAATAGCTGGTGGCCGTGGATGGGTAGTCCCGCGCCAGCTTGTAGCGGGCGCGGACGTCGCACAGCTGCGATCCTCGGGAAAACTCCTGCAGGAGCGGGCGCGGATCAAGCGCCAGACCCTCATAGATCGCCGCTTGCGCCAGCACGCGCAGGCTGCCTAACCGAGCAGCCCAGGTCGACCAGAGCCTCCGTTCCTGAGCGTCCCAACCCATCTCAAATCATCTGACGACGGACGCCTCACCCGTCCGCCCCAGCATTGGCAAAGCGGATGCCAATCAGGCGGCAGGGCGTCCCGAGCAGGACGGCGAGCACAGGCGCGCCCGGCGGGCACTGGTCGCTCAGGCCTTAAGCGCACTACCAAGCATCGCGCCAGCCAGCGCGCCGCACAGGAACACGGCAGTCCAGTTGAGGCACATCAAGTCGAGGCTTCAAGATCCGGCCTAAGCGGAGGAGATCAGGCATCAGGTGCTGTCATGGCAAAGCAAACAAGGCCGGTACTGGCCGCCGACGACCATGAAGCCGTCCGCCATTCTTTGCAGTTCGCGTTTGAGCTCGAAGGCCTCAATATACGTCCCTACCAGCGCCGGGCGACCTCATCAGCGACGCGGCGCTGCCCCAGACGGGATGCCTCGTCGTGGATAACTGGATGCCCGACATGAGCGGATTTCAGCTCGTCGGCCGGCCGCGGAAACGCAACATCGGCCTGCCGGCCATCCTGATCACCGGGCGCCGCTCGGACGATCTGCACCACCGCGCCGAGGCGGCCGGCTTTCGCTGCGTCGTCGCGAAGCCGTTCGAGGAAAGCTCACTTCTGGAGAGCATCCAAGGCGCGCTGACCGCCGGTGCCCGCGTGAGGCTCGGAGGCCTCCGTAAATTCAATCAAGAACACATTCCGGAGCCCCGAGCGACCATCGGTGAACTGTGGATATGGACCCACGATGCACCCCCCGCCCGCTCCCCTGCACACCGCTCTCGCCCCGAGGGACAGCGCATCCGGACCGGCGCGAACCGATAGGGAGGCTACGGATGACAACCCTGCACCTCACGCACGTGGCCGCACTCGCCCACTTGGGGCCGCCCTGGCATCCCGAGCGCGCCGACCGCATCAGAGCCGTCGAGCGCTGCCTGGAACAGGAACGCTTCGCCGGCCTCGTGCGCGAGCAAGCACACGTCGCCTCCGAGATCGCGCTGGGTCGCGCGCACGAGGAGGCTTACGTGAAGGCCACGATAGAGGGCCTGAGGAACGGAACCCTGGCGCTGGAGGACGAGGATACTCACGTCGCGGCCGGCACGTTCGAGGCCGTGTTGCGCAGCGCCGGTGCCGCGGTGCAGGCCGTCGACGAGGTGATGACGGGAGCGGTCCGCAACGCTTTCTCGGCCATGCGGCCACCCGGACACCATGCCGGCCGGGCGCGAGCTGCAGGCTTCTGCTTCTTCAACAACATCGCCGTCGCGGCTCGCCATGCTCAAGCGGTGCACGGCGCGGAGCGCGTCGCGATACTGGATTGGGACGCCCACCACGGAGATGGAACTCAGGAGATATTCTGGAGCGATCCGAGCGTGCTCTTCTGCTCGACCCATCAGTGGCCGTTCTATCCCGGCACCGGCGCGGCCTCCGAGCGTGGCGAGTACGATACGGTCGTGAACATGCCGCTCCCCGCCGGCGCCGACGGGGCCATATTCCGCGAGGCTCTCCGCACGACGGCACTCCCCCGCATCGCGGATTTCCGGCCCGATCTCATCTTGATCTCGGCCGGCTTCGACGCACATTGGCGCGACCCGATGAGCAACCTCGCGCTCACGGAATCGGATTTCCGGTGGGCGACGGAGCGTGTCGTGGATCTCGCTGATCGGGAGTGCGGCGGGCGTATCGTCTCGCTGCTGGAGGGCGGCTACGACCTGATCGGGCTGGCACGCTCGGTGGAAGCACACGTCACGGCCCTGCTCGAATCGGTCAACTGCCGCATACAAGGCGCGGCCGGCCGCGCTCCGGAGTTCCTTGCTGCGGCCTGCACGCCTCAAATTCCTAGTGCCGGACCCATTCTCGCTTCAGACGAAGCTTCAGCGCCTCCGGCTTTCGTGCCTGAAACGACCTAACGCACATGACAAGCGCTGGCCGAGTGCAAGAACCGGCAGCTCATCCCTCAGCCTACCCGCTCCCATAGTGCACAAATTAGTTGTGCAATAGAATATAATATCAAATCTAATCGGTTTCGAAGCGCAAACTGAAGTCCCAACTTCGGGAACCAGGCTTTCTTCCGCTACGTTTCAGAGCTGAGCAAAAAGAGCCGGAGAGCGGTCTTGCACCTGATCCGTGGCGTTGCTGTTGCGTCCGTGCTCGCGGCCTCGGTTCTTGAGCCGGCGCACGGTGAATCTCCGGCATCTCCCCCGGATACGATGGCCGAGCGCGTGCTGGCCTGTGCTCCCTGCCACGGTGCGCAAGGCGAGGGAACGCGCGACCCTTATTTTCCGCGTCTCGCAGGCAAGCCCGCAGGCTACCTCTTCAATCAGCTCGTGGCATTCCGGAACGGCCGTCGGCACTACCCGCCCATGAACTACCTTCTGGCGTACCTGCCAGAGGCCTACCTCCAGGATATGGCCGAGTACTTGGCCAGCTTGAACCCACCCCTCCCGCCTCCGGCCGTACCAGCCGTCGGGGAAGAGGTGCTGGCAACAGGAAGGAAGCTGGTCACCCAGGGTGACGCCGCGCGTAACATCCCGGCCTGCACCAGCTGTCACGGTCCCAATCTGACCGGTATGGAGCCGGGTATTCCCGGTCTCCTCGGGCTCAAGCCAAGCTACATCAGCGCGCAGCTCGGCGCTTGGCGATACGGCACGCGGACCGCCCTGTCGCCGGATTGCATGCAGGTCGTCGCGGGACACCTCACCGAGGCGGATGTCGCGGCCGTCACCGCATGGCTCTCCTCGCGACCCGCGCCGGAGGAGCGCCGGTCCGTTCCGAAGGGGACCTACGCGCTTCCCTTCGCGTGCGGGAGTCAGCCCCAGTGAGGAGGAACGCCGTGGCCAGCCTCGTCCGCAGGGCTCTCCCGGCCCTGCTCGCCTCGTTCCTGGGCACCGCCGCCGAAGCCCAAACGGCACCGGCCGCCCGTCCCGACGCCGGCGTGCTTGCACAGGGCGAGTATCTGGCGCGGGCCGGCGATTGCATCGCCTGTCACACTGCGCCCGAAGGCAAGCCCTTCGCCGGCGGCAGGTCCATGGCGACCCCCTTCGGTACGCTCTTCACCTCCAACATCACACCCGATCCGGAGACGGGCATCGGCAAGTGGACGGCCGATCAGTTCTACCAGATGATGCATACGGGCCGCTCGCCCGACGGCGGGCTGCTCTACCCGGCTATGCCCTTTGGCTCGTACACGAAGGTGACCCGGGCCGACAGCGACGCGATCTACGCCTACCTGATGTCGGTCGCACCGGTGAAGCAGCCGAACCGACCGCACGACCTCAGGTTTCCATACAACAATCGCCAGCTCATCCTGGGCTGGCGCACGCTGTTCTTCCGCGAAGGCGAGTTCAAGCCCGACCCGAAGCAGTCGGCGGAGTGGAACAGGGGCGCCTACTTGGTCGAGGGTCTGGGGCATTGCGGGATGTGCCACACGCCGATCAATGCGCTGGGTGGCAATTCGGAGTCCCAGGCCTTCCAGGGCGGGCTCATCCCGATGCAGAACTGGTACGCGCCCTCGCTCACCTCCAACCGCGAGGCCGGGGTCGGCGACTGGAGCATCGAGGAGATCTCCGACCTGCTGCGCACCGGCGTCTCGCGGCGCGGTGCCGTCTACGGGCCGATGGCGGAGGTCACCTACAACAGTCTCCAGTACCTCACGCCCGAGGATACCCGGGCCATGGCGGTCTACCTCAAGAGCCTCGGCCAGGAGGTGCCACCGCCAGTCACGTCGACCGTGCCAACCGCTGAGAGCAGCCTGCTGCTCTCGCTCGGCAAGACCGTCTACGACGCCCATTGTGCGAGCTGCCACGGTGCGCAGGGACAGGGCAAGCCACCGGCATACCCGCCGCTGGCCGACAACCAATCCATCCAGATGTCGTCGGCCGTGAACGCGATCCGCATGGTGCTGAACGGCGGCTATCCTCCAGGCACACAGGGCAATCCGCGCCCCTTCGGCATGCCGCCCTTCGCCCAGTCGCTCTCGGACAACGAGGTCGCGGCCGTGGTCACCTACATCCGGACCACCTGGGGCAACCGCGGCGCGGCCGTCACCGCCCAGGAGGCCAATCAGCTCCGCTCCGCCCCCCTGGACTGAGGCCATGCTGAATTCGCCCCCGCCGCAGCACCGCGATGAGGAGACCGAGCACCACGAGGTGGCCGCCGCCGTGCGGGCCGGCCCATCGGGCGCCGTGACGCTTGCGGCCATCGCCACGGCCATCGTGGTGGCGTGCTGGTTCGCCTTCTACCTGTTCGTCTTCCTGCCGCGCGGGAGCTGACCCGGAGCGCCCATGGCAACTTACGACCACGTCGACGAAGGCGCTCGCGTTGCCGAGCGGGTCGAGCGCCGATGGGCAATCTTGTCCATCGCCATCATCGTCCTTCTGGCGGGGCTGGCGGCCTTCGCCGGCATCCATCAGGCGACGATGCCCCAGGCCCGCGTCGAGACGATCAAGCCCCAGACCCTCCACCTGGACGGCGAGTTCGTCGAGAGCAACCTGGGCAGCGCGGTCGAGCCGGACGGCTCGGTGACGGTGCGGGCCGTCGGTCAGCAATACAGCTTCACGCCCCAATGCATGGTGGTGCCCACCGACACGCCTGTGGTGTTCCGCGCAACGAGCCCGGACGTCGTGCACGGCTTCCTGATCCAGAACACCAACGTCAACACCATGCTGGTGCCTGGCTACGTCTCGGAGATTCCGGCCAAGTTCAGCAAGCCGGGCGAGTACCTGATGCCGTGCCAGGAGTTCTGCGGCGTGGGGCACGAGGGCATGTGGGCCAAGGTCAAGGTGGTCGACAAGCCCGCGTTCCTGAACATGACCTCGGCCAAAGGGAGGGTCACCTGTGTTGAGTAACAGGAGGCTCGTCCTCGCACACTTCTGGCTAGCCTTCGCGCTCTTCGGTCTCGCCCTGCTGCTCGGGGCCTGGCAGATGTTCATCCGCAGCCCGCTGCATACCTGGATCAGCAACCCCGAGTGGTACTACCGCTCGTTGACGGCACACGGCACCGTCATGGGCTACGTGTTTCCGACGCTGGTGGCCATGGGATTCGGCTACGCCATCAGCGAAGTCTCGCTGAAGCAGCGCCTCGTCGGACTGCGCTGGGCCTGGGCGGGGTACTGGCTGGTGGTGGTCGGTGCGGTCACCGCGATGATCCCGGTCTCGCTCGGCCGGGCCTCCGTGCTCTACACCTTCTACCCGCCCCTGATCGGCAGCCCCTTCTACTACCTCGGCGTGGTGCTCGTGGTTGTTGGCTCCTGGATCTGGGTTGCCCTGATGTCGGTGAACCTTCACACGTGGAAGAGGGCGAACCCTGACACGCCGGTGCCGCTGCCGATGTTCGCCAACGTGGCCGGCTCCTACCTGTGGGGCTGGACGGCGGTGGGTGCCGCGCTCGAACTGCTCCTGCAGATCCTGCCGGTCGCCTTTGGCCTGAAATCGACCATCGACGCGGGATTGGCGCGGGTTTTCTTCTCTTGGACGCTGCACGCCATCGTCTACTTCTGGCTGATGCCGACCTACATCGCCTACTACACCATCGTGCCGCGGGCGATCGGCGGCCGGATCTACAGCGACACCATGGCCAGGATCTCGTTCATCCTGTTCCTGGTGGTGGCGATGCCCATCGGCATGCATCATACCTTCACCGACCCGCAAGTCGGTGCGGGCTTCAAGTTCATCCACTCGGCCTTCACGGCGCTCGTAGCCTTGCCGACCCTGCTGACGGTCTTCACCATCTGCGCCTCGGTGGAGATTGCCGCCCGGCTGCGCGGCGGTCGTGGGCCGTTCGGCTGGATCAGGGTCCTGCCGTGGTCGAACCCGATCATGCTCGCGGTGGCGTTCTCGTTCGTGATGCTCGGCTTCGGCGGTGCCGGCGGCCTCATCAACATGAGCTACCAGCTGGATACGTCGATCCACAACACGCAGTGGATCACCGGTCACTTCCACCTCATCTTCGGTGGCGCGATCGTCATCATGTACTTCGCAATCGCCTACGACCTGTGGCCACACCTCACCGGCCGCGCGCTCACAGACCTGCGCCTGATGCGCACGCAGCTCTGGCTGTGGTTTATCGGCATGATCGTGACCACGTTCCCCTGGCACTGGGTGGGGATCCTCGGCATGCCCCGTCGCATGGCCTACTTCGATTACAGTGATCCAGCCGTCGCCACGCAGGCCTTTTCGGTGACACTCTCGGCCATCGGCGGCTTCATCCTGGTCGCGTCGGGCGCCCTGTTCATCCTCGTGCTGATCCGAGGTCAGCGCGCGCCGCGCGAGGAGGCCGGGGTTTACCGGTTCGCCGTCGCCCTCCACCCGCCGCTGTCCGTGCCCGCGCTCAACAGCTACGCCTTGTGGCTCGCGCTCATGGTCGGCCTCACGGTCACCAACTACGGCTACCCCATCGCGCAACTCGCGTTGCGCAAGGATACGTCGGTACCGGCTGTATACGTGGGGGCAAACCCATGAGCGACGATGGCCTCCTCTCCCCGAGGAATCCTTGGTTCACCGGTCCGGTCGCCATCACCGTTGCCCTGCTTGCCGGGACAGCGCTCGGTGGCTTCGTGCTGCTCCCTTATGCCCAGCCGGACCTCAAGCTCGCCGGCGTCTGGGACGCGATCTGCAGCGCTGCGGGCGTGCCGCAGGCGCCCTCGTCGACGTCTCCGGTTCAGCCAGACGCCAAGCTCACGAAGGTGGTGGTCACCTCGGCGCTGCCGAGTGCTGCGGACCCGGAGGCGGTCGGACGCGGCGCGACACTCGCCCAGCAATGCGCGATCTGCCATGGGCCGACCGGGGTGAGCCGGGCCGACTCGCCCAACCTCGCCGGCCAGTACGCGTCCGTGGTCTACAAGCAGTTGGCCGACTTCAAAGCGGGCGTACGGGTCAACGCGACGATGACGCCGTTCGCGGTGAACTTGTCCAATCAGGACATGGCTGATCTCGCAGCGTACTACGCGTACCTGCCCCGGCTGCCCGGGTACCACCCAGACAGCGATAAGCCTGCCCCGCGTATCGTCATCAACGGCGCACCGTTGCGGAATATCGCGCCGTGCGGCTCCTGCCACGGCGTTCTCGACAATAAGACGGGGAGTCCGTGGCTGGAGGGGCAGCCTGCAGCCTACGTGAAGTCTCAGCTTCAGGCGTTTGCCTCAGGTGCGCGTCGCAACGACATCAGCCAGCAGATGCGCAACATCGCCCGAAAGATGACCCCGGAGGAGATCGACCAAGCGGCGGAGTGGTACGCATCTCAGCCATCGACGACTATCCACACTCAATGATGTTCGCGGGTTAGCACGTTTGACTGCGATGAACGCGGACCCATTCTGAGCTGCACCTCTTCTGCCCGGTTCGCCCGCCGCTTCTTGCGCAGCCGCGCATCTCCACGGGCGACCGTGCGCCGACCTCATCCAACGCTTCGCGGGGGACTCGCTCAAGCCGGACGCGAACGCCCGTTATTGTCACGGTTCAGACGCCGCGGCAGATCAACGGTGCAAGGGGATACGATGCAGGAAGCGCTGCGAGACGACGATCCCGAGATCCCGAGTCCCGTCATAGGTCCCTCCAAGCCGCGCCTCCTGCGCGTCCTCGGCCCCGGGCTGATCACCGGGGCCTCGGACGATGATCCGAGCGGCATTGCCACCTACGCGCAGGCCGGCGCCGCCTTCGGCTACCGTCTCGGCTGGACGCTTCTCTACAGCTTTCCGCTGATGGTGGCGGTGCAGATGATCTCGGCCCGGATCGGCCGCACCACCGGGCACGGCATCGCCGGAGTGCTGCAACGCCACGCTCCGAACGGACTCTTGCAGCTCGTTGTCGTGCTGCTGCTGATCGCCAACACGGTCAATCTGGGGGCGGATCTGGGCGCCATGGCGGACGCTGTGACGTTGCTCCTGCCCGGGTCACCGCGCTGGCTGCTGGTGCTGCTCTTTGCAGGCATCTGCGTGTTCCTGCAGGTTCTCCTCGCCTACGCGCGCTATGTCGCCGTGCTGAAGTGGCTGACGCTCGCGCTCTTCGCCTACTTCGCCGCACTGGCGATGATGCAGGTGGACTGGCCTGCCTTCGCGTTCGGCATCTTTGTGCCGCAGGTTAGCTTCAGCCAGGAGGAGATCACCACGGTCGTAGCGATCTTCGGCACCACGATCAGCCCCTACCTGTTCTTCTGGCAATCCTCGGAAGAGGCTGAGGACCTGCACGTCCATCCGCAGCGGCGCGATCTCCTCCATGCGCCTGAACAGGGCCCTCCGGCCTTGCGCCGGATCGAGATCGACACCCTGACCGGGATGGGGATGTCGAACCTTGTGGCGCTCGCGATCCTGGGCACTGGGGCGGCAGCGCTCCATGCGCACGGCACTCTGAACATCCATACCTCCGCAGAGGCAGCTGCGGCCCTGCGGCCGGTGGCGGGGCGGTGCGCCGAGGCGGTCTTCGCGCTGGGCGTGATCGGCGTCGGGTTGCTTGCCGTGCCAGTGCTCGCCGGCTCATCCGCCTATGCAGTCGGCGAGGCGCGGCGTTGGCCGGTCGGCTTCTCGCGCCGGGTGCAGGAGGCCAAGGCCTTCTACGGCGTGGTGGGGCTCGCGACCCTTGTCGGTATGCTGATCAGTCTCATGCCGAACGTCGATCCGGTTCAGGCGCTCTTCTGGAGCGCGGTTCTGAACGGCGTCGTGGCGGTGCCGGTGATGGCCGTGATGATGCGTCTCGCCGCGCGGACCGATGTGATGGGCCCCTTCGCGGTGACGGGCTGGCTGAAGGGGCTGGGCTGGCTTGCCACCTTGGTCATGGCGCTCGCCGCCGTCGGGATGATCATCACCCTGGTCGGCTGAGGCTTGTCCCTCCGTGAGGATTCAGAGAACTTGGCCGCATCCTATCAATCTGCAGGAGGCCTGTATGCGCGTTTCCACCTCCGCCCTGGCTGGAGCGGGACTCTTCACAATCCTGACCCTGTGCACAGGGACTGCCGAGGCGGCCGAGGATCCCCATGTCCAGCGAGGGCGCATCTTCGTGCAGACCCATTGTGCCCGCTGCCACGCGGTCGGCCGCACGGGCGAGAGCCCGCTGGCAGAAGCGCCCCGCTTCCGTGATCTGCACACGCGCTATCCCGTCACCGACCTCGCCGAGGCGCTGGCCGAGGGTATTCGGACGGGCCATCCGAGCATGCCAGAGTTCCAGCTTGACCCGGACCAAGTAGAGGATGTGATCCGCTATCTTTCCAGCTTGGAGCGGTGAGCTCCTGCCGTAGCCACTCACGGACCTGCTGGTTCGCTGTGCTGACAAGCGTTCTGGCAGCGGCGACTGAGCCCTGGCTATCCCCGAGCATGCCCGTGCCCCCGGGTGAGTCCGCCTCGCCGCGGTGGCAGTGGGAGCCCTACTCGGCCACCGGTTGTAGTTGGGAACCGTCTCTCGGCTTGCTTCCCATGATCGCAACGGATGTGGAAACGCTCGGCGTCCCGATGAGCGGCCTGGTAATCGAGCCCATGAGGTGGCTCATGGCCAGCCCAGCCGTGCGGCTGTGATCGGTGCGGGCCTCGCAGCCCTGCGCGGGACAGAAGCGATGCGCCAGACAGGCTTCTCGAGCTCGCTCACGATCGTCGGCGCCGAGCCTTATCGTCCCTACGACTGGCCGCCACTCTGGAAGCACGTCCCGGCCGGCGAGATCGCTCCAGTCGCCGCCACCCTGCCGAGCAGCCTCGATGAAAACGTCGTTTGGCACCTCGGCAGCCCGGCTGTGCGCCTCGATCGCGCAGCCCGGGTGGTTCACCGCGCGGACGGCACGGCGCTGCCCTACGACCGCCTGCAGATCGCCACCGGCACCCGCGCCCGGCCCTGGCCGACTTTCTGGTCGCCAATTGTGGGCGCTGGCTGCCGGCCTACGCCGAGGGAAATTCAGCAGCCAGGCCCTTCCCGCACGAGGATCCGGCTACCGACCGATCGAGGGCAACCGCCATCCTCGCTCCCAGCTTACCCTGACGCTTAGGCAGCAGATCCACCATGCCCGATGCAACCCTCCTCAGCCAGATCAAGGATTTCTCCAACCGCTCCGACCCGTACCCGCTGTACGCCCGCCTGCGGCAGACCCCAGTCTCGCGCCAGGACGACGTGGGTCAGGAGGATGGGTCTCCGGGCGGCGAACAACACGGCGTGTGGGTGGCAGCGAGCCACGACGCCATCATGCGCCTGCAGAACGACTCCCGCCTCAGCGTTGAGACCCAGCCGCCGACGAAGCGCCCGTCCACCGGAAACCCGATCAGCGACTACCTCGTCAACCCGATCAAGAACCGGATCACCGACCGTCATCAGCCATTCCTGTTCCGCGACCCGCCCGCGCACGACCTCCTGCGTGCCGCCACCGTTCACCAGTTCACCCCTGAGCGCGTGCACGCGCTGCGCGCTCGTTCAGAACGGCTGGTTGGGGAGATGCTCGACCGCAAGATAGGCTCGCGGGAGATCGATGTCGTGGCCGACCTCGCCTATCCTCTGCCGGTGGCAGTGATCTGCGAGTTGTTCGGCGTGCCGGAGGGGGACGAGGCCAGGTTTCACGACTGGTCAAGCCAGCTCGCCACGGCGGTCGAGCCCGGTGTTGCAGTTAGCGAAGAGACGCGCATCGAGAACGCTCGGTCCTTCGATGCCATCTCGGACTACCTCGTCGATCTTGTGGCTGAGAAGCGTCGCCAGCCGCGTGACGACCTACTCTCAGGGCTAGCCAACCAAGCCACTCCCGACGGCTACCGGATGGGCGACCTCGACTTGATCTCGACGGCGATCCTGATCCTCGTTGCCGGCCATGAGACCGCGGTCAACCTGATCGGCAACGCTTGGCTGGCCCTTCTGCGCCACCCGGACGAGTTGGAGTGCCTGCGCGCCGACCCGGGCCGTGCCCCGCGCGTCGTCGAGGAGGTGATGCGGTACGATCCCCCTGTGCAACTCGTCACCCGCAAGACGCTGAGCGCCATCGACATCGCCGGCACCACAATCCCCGAGGGCGAAGCTCTCGTCCTGATGCTCGCCGCCGGCAATCGCGACCCGGTCGCTTTCCCGGATCCGGACAGGTTTGATCCGGATCGCATCGGCACCCGCCACCTCGGCTTCGGCGGGGGGGTGCACTACTGCGTCGGCGCTCCCTTGGGCCGGTTTGAGGCGGAAGCCGCGCTCACTGCGCTCGCCCGCCGCCTGAAGGCTCCGCGGTTGATCGAGGATCCTCCGCCCTACCGGCGCCCGGCGACTCTGCGCGGCCCAGAGCGTCTGCGGGTGGCGATAGACGCGGTCCTTTAGCCCGCGACAATGTGTGAGATTGGCCGACACTTAGCAGGCGTCCTGCCCAAACTGAACGTCCGCTCCCAGGCGTCGAGACAAACTTCTGCTCAACGCCAAACTCAATCGGCAGCTTTGCGCCCCTCACTGTCGTTCCGCCGATTCTACCGTTAACTCCGAAGCGGATATGAAGCACGAAGCTCTTCACAGCCATGGCGCAGGTCGCTCATCAGGGAAGTGCTAATATCCCGAGCCGACGATCGAGATCTCCGGCACCTCAACGCAAACGACACGCACAGCGTTATTTTCCACTCAGCTCTTTCAAGCCGATGCGGATTAGACATCCAGGGTCTTGCGAGCGAAGCTCTCGATGTAATCGACGAGCTTGTCCGATGCGGCACCGGCGGCCTCGACGTCGCGTCGAGCGACCGCCTCGCAAACGTCAGCGTGGAGATTGGCGGTCAGCGGGAGATCGGCCGCTTGCTTGTAATGCTGATACCAGAATCGCCGCGACAAGCCCGCCATGCTCTCCAGCGAGCGCACAGCGAACTCGTTGCGCGAGGCCGTTGCGATTAGCTCGTTAAACTGACGATCCAGACGCATGAACGCCAGGTCGTCCGACGCTGCGGCCGCGTCGCGCATGTCCTGCGCGAGGCCCGCGAAGACCTCGCGCTCCTCCTTCGTGGACCGCTCCGCGGCGAGGCGCGCGATCAGGCGCTCCAAGACACGTCGGGTCTCTAGGAGGCGCAGCTGAGTGCGCACATTGATGTCGGAGACGAGAATGCCACGCCTCGGCATGACCACGACGAGACCGTCGCGGGCGAGGCGCTGCAGAGCCTCTCGGATGGGGGTACGGCCGATCCCCAGACGCTGAACCAGGTTCTGCTCGCCCAGCACCATGCCGGGCGGGAGCACAAGTGTCGTGATCATCTCCTCCAACTGTTGGTAGGCTCTGTCCGTGAGCGTCAGGTCGGGTAGGTCATCGTCGCCAGCCGGCCCGTCGAGCGCCCCTTTTACGGCCTCCCTCGCCCTTTTCCCACCACGCTCCGCGGCACGGACGGACGTCGTCTTTCCGGTCACGAAGTTCATGGACGACACCCCCTTGTCCTGATCGGTCCGCTCACCAGCCGCTGCAAGGCTGCATGGTGCCGCGCGGCTCCCTGCGCAAGGGGCATACGGCTGATATATCTTGCGCTGATTAGAAATATCCTGCAAGAACACCCGGCGCATACTAAAGACGCAGGGAGGCAAGGAATGGTAGGGCAAATTGCGATACCCGTCGGCGATGTGCTGCCGGAACGGGGCACGACCGAGATCCCCGTCCGCGTCGCGGCCGGGTCGAGCGCAGCGATCGCGGCTCGGCTTGAGCGGCTGCCGATGACACGGTTCCAGCGCAATATCTTTCTCATCATCGCGACGGCCTGGTTCTTCGACTCAATCGACCTCGGCTCGCTCACCTTCCTTCTCGGTTCGATCAAGACAGAGTTTGGCCTGTCAACGGCCCAGGCCGGGCTCCTGTCGAGCATGAGCTTCATCGGCATGTTCGCCGGCGCCGCGATCTCCGGGATGCTCGCCGACCGCTTCGGCCGGAAGCTCGTCTTCCAGATCAGCATGGTGTTCTGGGGCCTTGGCAGCGCGTGGTGCGCCTACGCGCCGGACGCGACAATGCTCGGCTACGCCCGCCTGCTCCTCGGCTTCGGCATGGGCATGGAGTTTCCCGTCGCCCTGGCCATCGTCTCCGAGTTTCTGCCGACAGCCAAGCGCGGCCGCTACCTCGCGATCATGGAAGGCTTCTGGCCTCTCGGCTTCATCGCGGCGGGCTGCCTCAGCTACGTCCTGCTGAGCTACTTCGACTGGCGAGCGGTGTTCCTGGCCCAGGCGTTGCCGGCCCTGTTCCTGTTCGTGATCCGCTTCCTTGTGCCGGAGTCACCGCGCTGGCTCGCGGACCGCGGCCGGTACGATGAGGCCGACCGCGTAATGGCGACCATAGAGACGAAGGTGACCGCGCGCCTCGACGGCCGCTCGCTGTCCGAGCCGAAAATCCTGCCCGAGCAGGTCCAGGGCGAGCGTCGCTTCTCCTTTCTTGAACTCTGGAGTGCGGGCTACGCCAGCCGCACCGTCATGATCTGGCTGACGTGGTTCTTCGCCCTCCTCGGCTTTTACGGGCTCACCACCTGGCTCGGAGCCCTGCTGCAGGATGCGGGCTACAGCGTCGCCAAGTCCGTGACCTACACAATCCTGATCTCGCTCGCGGGTGTGCCGGGCTTCATAGCCTCGGCCATCCTTGTCGAGCGCTGGGGTCGCAAACCGACGGCCGTGCTGATGCTGCTGGGCAGCGCCGTGGCGGCTTACCTCTATGGCCACTCGCCCTCGTTCGCCTGGCTGATCGCGTATGGGCTGATGATGCAGTTCTTCCTGTTCGGGATGTGGTCGGTGCTCTACGCCTACACCCCCGAGCTCTATCCCACCCGTGCACGCGCAACGGGAGCCGGCTGCGCCTCGGCCGTCGGCCGAGTGGGCTCGCTGATCGGCCCCTACGTTATCGGGCTCATCCTGCCGACGCTCGGCCACGGCGGCGTGTTCGCCCTGGGTGCCGGGTCGTTCGTCATCGCCGCCGCGAGCGTCGGCATCCTCGGCATCGAGACCAAGGGCAAGTCGCTCGAAGCGATCTCACACTGACCATACCGGCGGGGGCGCAAGCCGCTTGTCTCCCCGCCCGTTCAACAAAGACCGCACAGTACTGTTGACAGCTGATATATCACTGATATTTTGCTGCGAACCAACAAGGGAGGGCGCGATGTGCCAGACGGCTCGCCGCGCGGATGACAGTCAGCGTCGCTCTGCCTGCCGGGGATGCGGTGGATGTAGTGCGAGCAAGCTCTCGGTCCCCGTCCGACCCGTGGCCATGGTGCGGTCGCGCCCTGAACAGGCGCTCGCCACCAGGTCGGCCCTTCCGTCGAACACTATCCTGGCGACGGCCTCTTACTGAAAACCTTCGCGGAATCAGTCACTTCGGCCATCCCAGGAATCATGGAACAGAGGAGATGCGCAATGGAACTCGCGATCACCAAGATGAGCGAGCGACAGAGAAACTATCGAGCCAACTATCGGCAGCGCGTCGCAGGCTGGTATAACGGCTTTCTGCACATCGCGATCATCTACACCATCGGTCTGACGGCGCTGTACATCTACATCTCCAACATCAAGACTCCGACATGGGCGGAACTCGCCACGGTGCCGGTCGTGTTCTTGTTCTGCAACTTCTTCGAGTGGTGGCTGCATCGCTACGTAATGCATCGGCCGCAGAGCAATCCGATCGGCCGCGCCGTCTACAATCGGCACACGCTCCAGCACCACCAGTTCTTCACCGATCACGAGATGCGCTTCGCCGACCATCGCGATTACCGGGTGACGTTCTTTCCGCCCTACGCCCTGGCAACCTTCACGCTGATGTCGATCCCGGGCGCCATCGTGCTCGGCAATGTGTTCACGCCGAACGTCGGTTGGCTGTTCATCACCACGACGACCAGCATCTACATGATCTACGAATTCATGCACTTCTGCTGCCACGTCGAGGACAACTGGTTTGTCCGAAACATGCCGTTCATCAACACGAACCGCCGGCACCACACGGCCCATCACGACCAGTCGATCATGATGGAGCGCAACATGAACCTTACCTTCCCGATTATGGACTGGCTGTTCGGTACCTCGGACCTCAACCGTGGCCTGCTCGGCACGCTCTTCAACGGTTACGACACGCGCCACGTGAAGACCGACATGCGCAAGACCTCGCGCACGCCCGGAGCCGCCGAGCCCGGCGCAATGCAGCCGGCCGAGTAAGCCCCCGCCACACGCGACGTGCGGCGCCGACGAGGCGCCGCCCCAAAACGCGGAAAGGTTTTCCATGAACATGATCGAACCGAACGTAGCCGCTCTCTCGTGGTTCGCCCTCTTTTCCGGCGTCGCCAGCGTCGGCTTCTATGTCCTCACAGGCATGTTTCCGCTTGAAACCCGACCCGACCTGAAAGGCCGGCCACTTGGCCTGCTGCTGCTGACGGCCAACGTCGTGCTTCTGCTGGCACTGGTCGGCGGTGGCTTGGCCTACGGTGCCGCCAACCTGCGTTGGACGAGCCTCGTCATCGTGAGCGGGCTGGCCGTCCTGTTCGCCCCGGGACTGTTCAACGTCTGGCCCCAGCGCTGGCGTGACGGGCTGGCCGGGCTCGCCATCGTGCTGGCCGGGCTCGGCGGCTCGCTCGGCCTGCTCCAGCAGGTCAGCTCCGTCTTCACCCTGTAAGAACAACCACCGATCCGGGAGGAATCCGATGCCGTTTCCCATCAAGTTCGGCTTGTCCGTCGCTGTCGCCTTGGCCGCGCTCGCGGGGTGGTTCTACATGGGCTACATCGGTCAGGTCGGCCCGCAATGGGCCGTGGCCTTCCTCGGCCCGTTCATGGTCGTCAGCCTCTGGATCTTCCCCGAGGTGATGCGTTCCCGCTCCGACGGCCGCACGCCGCGCCATCAGGTGAGGGAGGCGCGGTCGTGAACAAGGTCTATGCAGGAGACCGGACCATCGACGGGATCGTCGTCACGGTCGATGGCAAGCCGCTTCCGGAAAGGACGGACGCCAAGCGCTACTCGCGCAACGGCTTCGAGTGGAGCTACGAAGGGCCCGAGCCCTCGCAGCTCGCCTACGCGATGCTGGTCGACCACCTCGGCGACACGGCCGAGGCGGAACGCCTTCAACCGCAATTCATGCGTCGCGTCGTTGCCAACTTTCAGAACGAATGGGAGATGACGACGGCCGACATCGACCGCGTCCTGCAGCGCTTGCGCTAGGCGAGCACGAATAAAGTCGGCGGCCGGGCTCAGCCGCCTCGACCAATGAACAATCCTGGAGGGGCGGACATGAGTGCGACAACGGAGACATCTCCGAATGAGCCGTCCAAAAAGGCTGGCAAACGGACAATCCTCGATATCCGCGCCGCCAAGCAGACGGGCGAAAAGTTCGTCTACATGTCCGTACCGGACTACACCTCCGCTCGGTGGGCGGAGATGGCGGGAGTCGACGTTGCCGTCGTCGGCGACAGTCTCGCCATGGTCGCCCACGGTCATGCCAGCACCATACCTGCGACGATGGACATGATGATCCTCCATGCAGGCGCAGTGCGGCGGGGTGCGCCGGACACCTTTGTGCTCGGCTGCATGCCCTACCAGAGCTACAACACCGTCGACCGGGCCCTCACGAACGCCACGCGATTCATGCAGGACGCGCTCTGCGATGCGGTGAAGCCGCAGGGCGGCAAGAGCCAGGCTCACGTCCTCAAGGCGCTCGTCGACGCCGGTATCCCAACAGCCTCGCACATTGGGCTGACGCCCCATACCATTGCCAACTTCGGCGGCTTCAAGATCCAGGGCCGCACCGCCGAGGCTGCGATGAAGATCTTGGAGGACGCCCTCGCTATCGAGGACGCCGGCTGCTTCATGCTGGAGTTCGAGGCCGTCCCGGCGCCGATTGCCAAACTGATCTCCGAGCAGCTGACGATCCCAACCATCGGCATCGGCGCCGGTGCGGGTTGCGATGGCCAAATTCTGCTCGCCTACGATCTGCTTGGCGTGTTCACGGACTTCAAGCCAAAGTTCACCAAGCGCTACGCAAACCTCACCGAAGTCGCCGTCACGGGCATTCGCAAGTATGTTGAAGAGGTGAAAGCAGCGGCCTTCCCCGACGACGACCACTCATACCGTGTCGATCCAGCAGAGTACGAAAAGTTCCAGACCCTGATCGAGAGGCGAAAGCACGTCTGAGTCCCCAGCAGGCTGGTGGAGCCTACGTCCGGGATGAAGCCGATACCGACCTCCGGCATCGAAACGGCGTACGGCCCCAAGGCTACGCGGTAGGGCCCTTGTACCAAAATGCCGACGCCGCATCCCATTCGGCCGGCGCGGCTCAATAGAGATTTCTCCTCCGCGATGCCGGCCCCGCAGGTTCACCGCATTTTCGCTCACCTCATGAGCTCGACTTCATGCTTGGCTTGCGGGGTCAGCCCATAGAACGTGAACATCCTATTCAGGCGCCGAATGCGCATAGAGTTCTTTGTACCGCTCGATGGCGGCCCGCGCGTTGAATAGCATGCGGTCCCGACCGAGTTCCTGATCCAGGCCGGCGCGCCGCACCATGTCGAGGACGCCAGGATTGAGGCCCACGAGCCAGACCGTCACGTCGGTCCGCCGCGCGCCGTTCTGCAGCATCTGAAGCGCCGAATACTCGATATCAGGCACACGGCTGAGGTCCAGGGCCACGATGCGCGGCTCACATTCGGCGATCAGCGCGCGGATGCGGTCGGCCACGTTCTGCGCGTTGGCGAAATAAAGGCGGCCCTCGGGTCGCAGGATCAGAAGGCCCTCGAACGTTTCATCGTCGGGGTGCTCCGGCGATAGAGGACGCAGGACGTCGGCCCCGCGCTTGCGGACGATGATCGAGACCCGCGGATGGGCAGTCTGGAGGGCGAGCCCGCCGAGCGAGAGGACGATGGCCACGACGATGCCTTGGAGCGTTCCGAAGACGAGTACGCCGAGGGCCGCCACAACCGCCCAGCGGAACTCCATGCGCCGCACCTTGTAAATGGCCCGGAACTCCGCCGGCTGGATGAGGCTGGCTGAGTAGACGATGACGACTGCCGCCAAGGTCGCCTGCGGCAAGAGGCCGAGGATCGGGGCCAGAAACAGCATCGTGGAGAGGGCGGCGGCGGCCGTCACGAACGAGGCCGCCTGGGTCCGGCCGCCCGCGGCTCGCACGACCCCGGTTTGTGAGGTTCCGCCGCCAGCCGGCATGGCCCCGAGCAAGGCTCCCCCCAGGTTCGCCAATCCCGTCGCGACCAGATCGCGATTGGCATTGAGCGGCGGATCGTCCGGGCCCACGAAGGCCCGCCCCGCCGCGATGCTTTCCGTGAAGCTCATCAGGGCGATGCCCATCGCGCCCGGAAGAAGTGCTTGGGCGAGCGCTGGGTCGGGCAGGGTCAGGGAGGGGAGGCCCTGCGGGATCATTCCGACGGTGGATACCCCCGCGGCGCTCAAGCCCAGCAACCACGAGGCAGCGATGGCGGCCGCCACGGTGACCAGAGGGGCCGGCGAGTGCGGCTTGAGCCATTCCATCCCGACGAGCACGGCCAGTGTGGCTCCCGCGACAGCCAGCGTCGGCAAGGAGGTTTCAGGCATGTGCTGAATGAGGCTCGCCAAGTCTGCGAGAAAGGATTGTTTCGCGACATGAAGCCCGAGAAGTTTAGGTGCTTGGTCCAGCAGGATGACGGCTCCAATGCCGGCCTTGAAGCCCGTCAACACCGGCGCGGAGATGAAGCTGGCGACGAAGCCGAGCTTCAGCAGCCTGGCCGCGAGGAGCAGAACCCCGATGAGGGCCGTCAGCGTCGCCGTTGCGACGGCCAGCTTCGCCGGATCACCGTCAGGTGCCACGCTGCCGAGTTCTGCCCCCGTCAGGATGGCCAGTGTTGTCGTCGAGCTGACGCTGAGGACGCGGGACGAGCCCAAAAGTCCGTAGATAATCGAGGGAATGAAGGCGGTATAGAGGCCAACCGCCACCGGCAGGCCAGCTACGGTGGCGAAGGCCATCGCCTTGGGCAGGACGACGGCCGCGGCTGTGAGCCCTGCCACGACGTCGAGCCGAAACTCCGTTGGCGCGCCTCTCCAGGAGGCACTCGTCGTCGAACTGAAGGCCTTCATGTGCGCTCCTCCGCGTTCCGCGTGGGCACGGGGAAGGATTCTACCAGTGCTTCGACGATTCCCACACAAGGCGCCGCCCAGCTTCGGTCGGCACCTAGTCTTGGCCACCTTCCTTGAGTGAGTAACGGATCGAGTTTAGGCCGGCTCGCAGGCGGCGGTCTTAATGCGCTACTTCGTCCATGCGGATCAGGGTTCGCCGGAGGATCTCGAAGATGACGGCTGTCGATCAGCCGAACAGCAGGATGCCATTCATGGCGGCGACCAGATCAAGGAGACGCCACGGCTCCGCCGGGATGATATCGCCGTAGCCTAGCGCCGTATAATTCACGAAGGCAAAGTATAGGAAGTCGGATTCGGCGGGGGCGACGCCGACAGTCCTGTATATGGCAGCCCAGATCATGACCTCCAGAGTGTGTGCCGCCATCAGGACACACGCCGTTGACGACATGGTCCTCGCCAGCGAAACGCTGCTTTACCCGCGAAGGTCGGTCGGCGAGCGGGCCACCTTCAGGACCACGGCCATCATGAACGAGTGGGTCGTGATGCAGCAGACGCTCGCACCTGCACCGACAACCAATTGAACCAGCATCTCCAGCCCCCGCCCAATCATGATCGAACACCGGCTAAAGCGCGGCAATCAATTCTGCCTCGGCGCACCTATGCACGCACCTTTTTCCCTGCTGAAGCATAGTCCGAAGGTTCTGACGAGCGTGCGCCGTCTTGCACGACGGGCGGGAACGCGCCTGCGGTGACGGACAGATCCATCAACGCGGCCGCTCGGAAGCTTGGATAATCACGAAGATGGCGCTGCCGCCCCCTCTCCGCGAACAAGGGGCGACGCATGGCGGGAACGCGCACTCAAGTGAGCTGAAGAGCTACGTGGACGGCTCCGGCTTCGCGCCGCATGTTCACGGGCAGTCCGCACCGCTCGAACAGCGTCAGCATGGGCGCGTTGTCCGGCAGCACCTCTGCGGTCAGCTCGGTCAGTCCGCTCTTCCGGGCGATGCCAACGAGGTGCCGCATCAGAGCGGCGCCGATGCCTTGGCCCTGGTACCGGTCGATCACGGTGAACGCCACCTCGGCTTGGCCGGGCTGGGCCACGACGTAACGAGCGCCGCCGACGATCACGCGCTCGCCGGCTTCTTCTGCTACGGCGACCAAAGCCACGTGGCTCGTGAAGTCGACGTTGAGGAAGAACGCGATCTCCTTATCGGTGAAATGGCGCTTGGCGCCGAAAAAGCGGCGGTAGAGCGACTGCGGACTCGTGTGCTCGACGGCAGCCAACACCCCGTCCCGATCATCCGGTAGCAGCGCGCGGATTTCCAGTGTCCGGCCATCGCGCAGACGCTCGACGGCCGAGTAGTGTGACGGGTTATCCATGGCAGCCACGCTCCTCGAAATTGCCGTCGGCTCGCGAGAACCCGCAGCGCGCATTGCGCATCGTGGGAGCCGTTCGTCGCAGACACGCAGCCCCGGACAGCGACTTGTTTCGCCGGAACGAGGACGCGATCCTGGCCGCGACCGACTTGGTGGTATTCGTCTTCACGATGACGGGCATCGTCTACGCCACGCAGCACAACACCAATCCGGCCATTCAGTCGCCCATTGACGCTCTATATACTTCACCGTCACGTCGCTGACGACCACGGGCTACGGCGACTCACCCTCCCGGGACCGACGGGCCGGCTGCTCTCGGTCGTCGTGATGATCTGCGGCGTGACGCTGTTCTTCCGCCTCGCGCAGGTGGTGTTCCGGCCGTACAAGGTGCGCTTGCCCTGCACCGCCTGCGGGCTGCAACGCGACGAGCCGGACGCGGTGCACTGCAAGGCCTGCGGCAACCTCCTGAACATCCCCGACGAGGGAGCCGGCTGACGACGATGCGGTGGGCGCGGTCAGCTTTCCAGCGCGGATGCCCGCCCCCAACGCCGTCACAAGGCGACGGCCTCTGGAACCGCGACACGCTGCTCCAGGGCGGCGATGATCGTCGAAGACAGCAACTCGGCAGCCGGCGAGACATGGCCAGGAGCTCGGTAGAGGACGATCTCCGTATCGGGCAGCTTCGGAAGCTGAAGCCGGGCAGACACCGAGATCATGTCCGCTGGGATCATCTCCGTCGGCAGAACCGTCACCCCGAGCCCAGCTTGGACGGCGGCCTGAAGTCCGGCCAAACTGGGGCTGGTATAGACGACGCGCCAGTCGCGTCCGGCAGCGTCGAGAGCTGACAGCGCGCGCTTGCGATACACATCGGGGGCCGGCGCGAGGATGAGGAGGATCGGGCTCCCGGTTTCCGTGACGAGGCGCGGTGACGCGACCCAATCGAGCACCTCCCGCCAGACCTTGGTCCCGCCGCTCGGCCCCTGTGGCTCGCGCTTGAACAAGATCAGGTCGTAGCGGCCCTTCGCGAAATCATCGAGGAGGTTGACGGTAAAGTCGCAATGCACCTGAAGCGCGACCTGCGGATGGGTCCTTGCAAAACACGCCAGCACCTCCGACAGGTGCGTAGTCGCAAAATCCTCGGGCGTTCCAAGCCTGACGACGCCCGACAGATCCGACTCGCCCAGGCGCGAGAGCGCCGCGGCTCCGAGCCGTAGGATCTGCCGCGCATAGGTGAGCAGGATGTCGCCCTCAGGCGTCAGCTTCAACTCCCGCCCGTCCCGGTCGAACAAGCGGCGAGTGAGGCCGTCTTCCAGGCGCTTGATCTGCAGCGATACGGTCGACTGCGTCAGACCCAGTCGTTGCGCGGCACGCGTGAAGCTGCCGTTGTCGACGATCGCGACGAACGTGCGCAGCAGATCGAGGTCGAACGGAAGCGGCGGACCCGGCATGGCCTTGACATCAAATCTCTCAGGGCGCCGCGCAAGTACCCATGCAGCATTCCTGCTGACTCATTGTCCGCGTCGACGTTGCCGCGTGATGAAACGCACACTCCTGCAGAACCGCACTGTGGGTCAACGGGATTAAGATGCGTCCCGTCGGACGCGAACTCTATGTCCATTTATTTTTGCAATGATCATCATTGGCTCTCTGGCGTTGTTCGGCAGCCGGCTTGCCTCCAGATCATCTGCGTGGATGAGGCGAGAACGTCGGCCAATTGTTGACGTACAGGCCCGTCTCATCCGCGAACAGGTCGATATGACCGTGATCCTGAGTGGAGACGAACCATGAAGACTTTGCTGAAGACAGCCCGTGTGGCGCTTGCGACTGCCCTCTGCGCGATCGCACCGATCTCCGCTGCCGTCGCCGACTACAGGGTTGGATCTCAAATGTGGCCCTTGCCCCAGACGACCTGGGATGGGCTTTCGACCGGCGCGATCGATTTGCCGGAAGCCCCGAGGCTTTCCGTCGGTGGCTGCCGGAGAAGCTCGGCCCAGGAGGGCAATGCTGATCAGCAGCACTTTCCGGTGCAACAATACGGACAGACGGCGGGCGGCTACCGCTGCTGAACAGGGCGAGTTTCCTCGACCCGATAGCCAGCCGCTCTCATGTGAGGGCTGGCAACATATCGGTCCGCCGCGCCATCGGGTCATGGCGGACCGCTCGCCCGGTCCTCGCCCCGGAGGGCGCCTCGGGGGCTCCGATCCGCGGCGCGATCCTGAGGGCCGGAATGCGACAATCGACCCGTGTCTTGCGGGCGACGCACCGCATCCGGTCGACGCAGTGACGCCGCACGCACAAGTCTGACCTGCTTTGGAAACTGACCTGCTTTGGAAAGTTCTTGATCGATGGATGCGATCAGACATACGCCCTTGACTGTCGTGGAAGCCTGCAGGCTCATCGCGCGTCTCCTGAAGCCCGAGGCGGGTTTTGTCTGGCTGGCGATCGTCTATGGAGGTGCCGTCGCGCTCCTGGGTCTCGCCGCGCCGGTTTCAGTTCAGCTCCTGATCAATTCGGTGGCGAATACAGCCCTGCCAGCGCCCTTGTTCGTCCTGTCAGGGCTATTGCTCGGGCTGCTGCTTGTCGTAGCCGCCCTCAGCGCGGCCCGCATCTACGTGATGGCCCCATTCGAACGGCGCGTGTTCGCCAGGTTCGTCGCGGACATCTCCGTGCGCGCCGTCCACGCGAAGGATCCGCAGTTCGACGATGCCGAGCGCAACGCTCTGTTCAACCGCTTCTTCGATCTCGTGACGGTTCAGAAGGCCGTCCCGCATCTCCTGATTGGCGGATTTGCAATCCTTCTGCAATCCGGGATCGGCCTTGTTCTGACGAGCTTGTATCACCCCTTCTTTCTCGCCTTCAATCTCGTGGTCGCCTCTCTGCTGCTCGGGATCTGGCTCCTCTGGGCAGGACCGGCGCTCCGGTCGGCCGCGGCGCTGAGCCAAGCGAAGCACGAGACGGCACGCTGGCTCGAGAGCGTCGGCCGCTCGAACGGCTTTTACAAGAGCGGCCCTCACCTCGCCTTTGCGATGGGCCGTTCCGAGACGATGACAACGGCCTATGTGCGGGCGCATCGCCGCCACTTCCGCCAGACCTTCGCGCAGGCCATCGGGTTTCTCCTGGTTTACGCCGTTGCCAGCGCCGCCCTGCTCGCGTTGGGCGGATGGCTGATCCTGCAGGGCCAGCTGTCGCTCGGGCAGCTCGTGGCGGCCGAACTCGTCCTGTCCGGATCGCTCTACGGCATCTCGCAACTGGGCTCGCAGGCGGCGAGCTTCTATGGGCTGGTCGCGGCGCTCCACGAGTTGGCGCTCTTTGACGAGATCGAACAGGAGGACCGGGAGGGACAGACTGGCACAGTCTTGGCTGATGGATCTCTGCACCTGCGTGACGTCGAGGCCGAAGGCTGCCGGTTCGACTTTGCAATTCAGAGCGGTGAGCTGCTGGCTGCGACCGCAGACGGGGAGATCGAGCGGACGATCGCCGCTCTGCTCAGACAGGACCATCGGCCGCGGCAGGGATTGGTGATGATCGGCGGAGCCGACATCGCCGCGTTCGATCCGGACAGCCTGCGCTCCGAGATCCTCGTTCTGGACCGGCCGACGCTCCCCGAGATGACGATCCGCGCCTACCTGTCGATGGCCGCTGGCCGGAACGCGGCGGCGATCCACGATAGTCTTGAGCGCGTCGGACTGTCCGAGCGTGTCCTGCACCTGCGCCTCGGGCTCGACACGCTGCTGTCGCCGTCCGGCTGGCCGCTCACGACGGGCGAGTCCATGGCTCTCAAGCTCGCCGCCGCCCTTTTGAATCCGCCGAAGCTCGTCGTCCTGTCGACGCTCTACGATCTGCTGCCCCCGGATCGAGTCGCGGCGGCGCTGGCGCGGTTGCGGGAGGCGGGCACGACGGTGCTGCATCTCACGCAGCATCCCACACAGTCGATCCATGATGGACGCCTCAGGCCCGGCCCGGATGAGCAAGTGCGCGCCACTGGTCACGAGGGCCGGCTTGACCAAGCCACGCTGCGGGAAACGGCGCATGCTGTCGCGGCCTGAACACCTGCATCACTTCCCGACGCTAACGTTGATCCGCCCCCCTCGGGCAGCTGTTGCCCTCGCCTGGATGCTCGGCATCGGGACCTGCCTCGCGGTCCTGATCCTCCTCTACGTGCCCTGGGTGCAGACCTCGGCCGGCACGGGCCGCGTCATGGCCCCGAACCCCGCCGATCGCGTGCAGGCGGTCACGGCCCTGGTGCAGGGCCGGGTGGAGCAATGGTATGTCGAAGATGGCCAACGGGTCCGCGCTTCAGATCCGATCGCGCGCCTCGTCGACAACGACCCGTTCCTGCTGCAGCGGCTCGCCGCCGAGCGCGAGCAGATCGAGGCCGAAATCGCGGCGGCCGAGCAGGCCGTGAGGGTTGCGGAAGGTCAGGTCAGCCAGATCCGTGAGGCCGCCGAGAAGGGCTTCGTGACGCGGCGTAACTTCGAGGCGGCGCAGATCCGCGTGGCGGAGCGGGGTGCGCGGTTGGCCGAGGCCAAGGCCAAACTCAGCCGGCTCGAAGTGACCGTAAATCGCCAATCGGCGCAGCTGGTACGCGCCCCGCGAGACGGCCGGATCCTGCACATCAATGCGGCGGCCGGCGGCACACTGGTGAACGCGGGGGTTACCCTGGCCACCCTGGCGCCACACGCACCGGCCCGCGTGGTGGAACTCATGGTCGACGGACGCGACGTCGCCTTGATCCGGCCCGGCCAGCCCGTGCGCCTTGCCTTCGAAGGCTGGCCAGCCATTCAGTTCAGCGGATGGCCCTCGGTGGCCCACGGCATGTTCGATGGGCGCGTGCGCGCGGTCGACCCCTCCGCGCAACCGAGCGGCCTGTTCCGAGTGCTGATCGAGCAGGATCCCGGCAAGCCTGCATGGCCCGACGCCGAATTCATCCCGCTGGGCGCCAAAGTGCGCGGCTGGATCAGGATGGAGACAGTTTCGGTCGGCTACGAACTCTGGCGGATACTCAACAATTTTCCACTGGGATTTCGCAGGCCAAGTCGGGACATGAATTAGAAAGCTGTTTCACACGTCGTCACTTCGAGCTCGTCCTCGACCTGCGGGCTCATCTGAACCCGACCCGCATGCAAAGTTTGGGCGTGCTTGCTGAACGCCTGGCGCGCCGCTTGGCGAGCCCTTGTCCGAAGTGCGCCGCGCCTAGCTGGCCAAACGGGGGCGCGAAGTGGTCTGATCTGCAAGGCGTGTGGCGAAGCAACGGACATGGTCGCTGTCGAGGTGTTCGGATGCACCGCCTGTGCTCATCAGGAAGTACAACCACGCAGCGACGGGTTGAGCCGGGCACCGGTCATCTCCTGTCGTATGTGCAATCCATGACGGCGCATTCGTCTCCACCGTCCGCGATCAGCACGCCGCGCGCAGGAGCCGGCTGGTCCTGAGCCCTGCACGGTCCGATCCCGTTCGGCCAAGCACATCATACATTTCATAGAACGTTTTGTAACAAACAATATATTTTCCTAAATTAATCGGCCTGAGTACGAGTCTTCGCAGCCACAGCAGCTTCCGAGGAGGACCTCGTGCTTGTCTTCGATCTGCCGCTGCTCGCGCCTGCAGCGCTGCTCGCAGGCGCGGTCGCCTGTTTCTCAAAACCAGGGCACCGCCCCCGAGCCGTACTCTCGCTCGCCGAGATATCGGCCCTCGCCGCGCTCGCGATCGCTGTCGTCTGCGCCGCCACGTTAGCGGCGTCCGGATCCGGCACTGGATCCCTGGTCGGGCTTTTCGGTGCAGGTCTCTCCACACGCGTGGACGCGGTCAGCATCACCATGCTCGTCCTCGTCACGTTCATTGGCTGGATCGTGCTGCGCTACGCGTCGACCTACCTCGACGGCGAGGATCGGCAGGGTGCCTTCACCGGCTGGCTTTGCCTGACACTCGCCTCAGTGCTGCTCCTCGTCACAGCCGGAAACCTCGTCCAGCTCGTCGCCTCGTGGATCGCGACCAGCCTGTTCCTCCATCGGTTGCTGGTCTTCTACCGCGAGCGTCCCGGCGCACGGCGCGCCGCGCGCAAGAAGTTCATTATCGCGCGGCTCGGTGACATCACTTTGGTCACCGCCGCCGTGCTGCTGAGCATGGCTTACGGCACGAGTGATATCAGTCAGATTTTGGGTGCTGCCCGGTCCGGCGAAGGCGGAAGCCTCGCCGTCACGGCAGCCGGTCTGCTCGCGGTCTCCGCGCTGCTCAAGTCCGCGCAGTTCCCGACGCATGGCTGGCTCACCGAGGTCATGGAAACCCCGACCCCGGTCTCCGCACTGCTCCACGCAGGCGTGATCAACGCGGGTGGGTTCCTGCTGATCCGGTTCGCGGACGTCCTTCTCCTCGCCCCTGGCGTGCTCGCGGTTCTCGTCGGCATCGGCGGTTTCACGGCCGTGTTCGGTAGCATGGTGATGCTCACCCAGTCCTCCGTGAAAACCTCGCTGGCGTGGTCGACGGTGGCTCAGATGGGCTTCATGACCTTCGAGTGTGGGCTGGCCCTGTTCCCGCTCGCGCTGCTGCACATCGTGGCGCACTCGCTCTACAAGGCCCACGCGTTCCTTGCCTCGGGCGGCGCCGTCGAGGCGGTCACAGCGATTCGCCGCCCGGGGCCGGTCGCCATAGCCGGCGCGGGGGCCGTCGCGCGCGCATTTCTCTCCGCGCTCGTCATCTTCGTGTTGGTCGGCTTCGGTTTCGGGCTGCCACACGAGTCGCCCCAGGCTCTCGCTCTCGGCGCCATCCTGATTTTCGGCGTCGCCTACATGCTGGCACAGGGCTTCGCCGACACGGCACCCCGAGCGCTGACCCGGCGCACCGCTGCCTACGCGGTCGCAACCTCGATCGGCTATTTTGCCCTGCAAGCGATCGCGATCCGTCTCACGGCAGGCGTGCTGCCGGCCACACCCGCGCCGGGGCCGCTGGAATGGGCCTTGATCATGCTGGCCCTCCTCAGCTTCGGCCTCGTTGCAGTCCTGCAGGCGATGTTCCCGCTCTGGGCCTATCACCCTGCCGCAAGCGGGTTGCGGGTCCACCTCGCCAACGGCCTCTACGCCAACGCGGCCTTTGACCGGCTGATCGGCGGCTGGTCCGCGCGCAACGCTTCCTGACCGGTCCGGAGATCTTACGATGATTGAGATCGTCCATTCTCTTCCAACGTCTCACGAGCGTGTGAAGGCCGCGGCGGACGCCGCGGGCCGGCAAATCCCCCCTCTTTGGCCGCTGTCCTCCAGCGTCGCGGTCAATCCCTTCCTGGGGCACACCGACGGGCCGCTCTGGGTCGCCGGGGCGCAGCTGGCCCGGGCGAGTGGCACAGCGGTGACGATGCCGCGGGGCTGGTATCGCGACAGGATCGCGTCCGGGTCCATCAAGGACGAAGACCTCTCGGCGGCTCTGGCGGACGCACCCGCCGCACTGCGACCCGCCGACCTCGCCATGCTCAAAGCGGCGTGCTGGTCAGACGCACACCCGATCAGAGCTGTTCCGACAGTGGCCTCCCTCTGCGCAGATGCCTCCGGCGTCGATTGGCCGGGCCTGATCGCCGACCGGTTCACCGCCTGGGCGGCCGGCTACTTCGATGAGGGGCAAGCTCTCTGGGCGGCACCGTCCGGCGGGAGCGCCCTCGCGCTCTGGCGGTCCTGGGCCGTCCACGACCTGACGCCGGAGATCGTCGGTTTGAGCGGGTTCGCGCGCCACGTCTCGGACGTGCCCGATGGAACGCTGCCCGCGCTAGCCCGCGCAACGGCTCGGCTTGGTCTCAGCCCGGACGCGCTCGAGAGTTACTTCTACCAGATGCTGCTGTCTCTCGGCGGGTGGGCCCAGTACGCCCGCTACCGATTGTGGCAATCGGAGCTCGACGGCGGATCTGACGGGACGCTGAGAGACCTACTGGCCATCCGGTTGATCTGGGAGGAGGCGCTGTTCGTCCGCTATGAGGAGCGGATCGGCGGCGCCTGGGCGTCCGCCGCGGCCGAGCATGCGACACCCGCTCGGCCGACGCGAGACCAAGTCATCGATAGCATTCTCCAGGACGCCGCGGAGCGCGCCGCGCAACGCGCGCTCGCCGCGACACTCGCCGATGCCCCACCGGCAGCCGTGAGCGGACGACCGTCCCTGCAGGCGGCGTTCTGCATCGACGTGCGGTCGGAGGTCTTCCGACGTGCCCTGGAGGGCCTGGATCCCAGTATCCGCACGCTGGGCTTCGCAGGCTTTTTCGGCTTGCCGACCGCGCACCGCCGGTTCGCGTCTGACATCGAGGAGCGGCGGCTGCCGGTTCTCCTGAACCCGAGCCTGCATACCTGCGCCGGCGGTCCCGACGTCGCGAGCGCGGATCAGTCTGCCCGGGTCGCCGCGCGTTCGCGCCGCGCCTGGGGCCGTTTCCGGCAAGCGGCGGTGTCCTCCTTCGCCTTCGTCGAAGCAGCCGGGCTCCTCTATCTCGGCAAGCTCATGAAGGATTCGCTGGGCCTGACTCGAACGCCGATTCCGGGCGAGCCCGTGCCGCGTCTCGATCCCGCGCTCGACCTGACCTCCAGGGTCGGGATCGCGTCGAGCGTTCTGCGCGCGATGTCGCTGACAACGGATTTCGCCCGCATCGTGCTGCTCGTCGGACACGGGGCGAACGTCGTCAACAATCCTCACGCGAGCGCGCTGCATTGCGGGGCGTGCGGGGGATATTCGGGCGAGGTGAACGCCCGGCTGCTAGCGCGGCTTCTCAACGACGCGGAGGTGCGGATCGTGCTCCAAGACCGCGGCCTGGAGGTGCCACCGGATACAGTCTTCGTTGCAGCACTCCACGACACGACAACGGACGAGGTCACGCTCTACGCGGACGATCTCCCGCGCACGGTCGAGCTGCAGGACCTGGAGCGTGTGAGGACCTGGCTTGCAGCGGCAAGCACCATCGCGCGCGGGGAACGTGCCCTGCGCCTGCCGCGCACCGCGGGCGGCAGTTCTGTCGCGCGGCGGAGCCGCGACTGGGCTGAGACGCGCCCTGAATGGGGGCTGGCCGGCTGCAGCGCGTTCATCGCCGCACCGCGCCACCGCACGGCGGGCAGGCCGCTCGGCGGCCGCGCCTTCCTGCACGAGTACGATTGGCGGCAGGACACCGGCTTCGGCGCGCTTGAGCTGATCCTCACCGCGCCCGTGGTTGTGGCGAGCTGGATCAGCCTCCAGTACTACGGCTCGACCGTCGCGCCCGAGATGTTCGGCTGCGGCAACAAGCTTTTGCACAACGTCACGGGTGGCATCGGAGTCTTGGAGGGGAACAGCGGCCCACTGCGCGGCGGGCTCGCCCAACAATCCGTGCACGATGGCGAGCGGTACGCCCACGACCCCCTTCGGCTGTCGGTGTGCATCGAGGCGCCGCGCGAGGCGATCACGGATATTCTGGACCGACACGCGGAAGTGCGCGCCCTGTTCGACAATCGCTGGCTGCACCTGTTCGCGCTCGACCAGGATGGCCGTATGGCGTGGCGCTACTCCGGTGACCTGCAATGGACTGGCTCGGGCGGGACACCGACTGTCGCGTCGGGCTCACCACTGAGAGCCGCCGTATGAGGCACGCTGCGGGCGTCGCCGAGCCGGTTCCGGATCGGCGCCACCTCACCCAGCGTCGGACGCCGCAGGCAGCCGTCCATTCACGGTGACCAACTCGCGGAGGAGCGGGTTGGGGAAGCGTCTGGTCTGGAGGATCGCGTAGAAGCGCTCCGTCACGTCCGGAATGCGGCAGTGCTCGATCAGCAGGCCAGCGTGCAGCTCATCCTGCACGACGATGGGGGGCACGACCGCGACGCCCTCGCCCTCACGCGCCAGCAGCCGGAGCATGGCCATGTCGTCGACCTCGGCCTGGATGATTGGATGGATGCCCGCCAGGGACAGCACGCGGTCGAGCGCCACCCGGATCTCGCTGTCGAGGCTGGGAAGCATGACGGGAACGGTGCGGAGCGCGTCCGGAAAGCGGAGCGCCTCCCCGTCCGGCCTCGGCCGTCCCACCAAGCTGACCGGCTGCTCGGCGATGAGATAGCTGTGCAGGTCCGTGGCCGCATCCCGCCGAACCGCCGTGGTCGCGAGGACGACATCGAGGCTGTGCATCTCGATCTGTGTCAGAAGCTCGTGCATCGTGCCCGAGCGGAGCACGAGCTCGACATCGGGCCGCCCGATCATGGGTCGGAGGAACTCGAGCTGGAAGTTGCGCGACAGCGTCGTCAGAGCGCCGACGCGCAGCACGTGCTGGGCCGTGCGGGGCCGTCCCTGCAGGACCTTGATCAGCTCGCTCCCTGTCTCGAAAACCGTATCGGCATAGTCGAGGGCGATCCGGCCGGCCTCGGTCAGGATCAGCTTCTTGCCGCGGCGCTCGAACAGGTCGTGTCCGAGCTGCTGCTCGAGCTTCTGCAACTGAACGGAAAGGGCGGACTGCGAGAGGTTCAGGGCCTCGGCGGCGCGGGTGAGGCCACCCTCGTGCGCGATGCAGTGGAACAGGCGCAGATGATGATAGTTCAGGATCGTCATGCCTTGCATTTACAGAAGCGAACGATTCGCCGCAATATTTGAATTTGCTGTCCGGGGTGACATTAGATAGGATAATCAGACGAATACGGGTCGTCGATCACGTTCTCTTGAAGAACGTATCGGCACATGAACGCTTTCCGGAATAGAATATTCGTTCATGGACTTGAGATCGGCAAATTATAATGATGGAATTCATTGATGGGCATCCCCAGAAATCCCTGAAAATGGGCCTGCTGAGAACATGCCGGGATATGGGGAAATGATGGCTCACTGCGCAACAGGGCCTTAGTCGCCGCCCGGCTGCGCACGGTCCGGGACGCGGGCGAGGCCGGCTCGCTGAAGCGCTTAGGAGGCCGATGTGGCCTTACCTTATGACGAGCTTGGTGGACCGAAGCGCCTCAGGTTGACAGTGCGTTTCCTCGTCGGTGATGCCGAGGTTCACACTTGTGCTGGTAACCCTCGTCAAATTTGTATCCTTGCTGAGCAACTTCTCCGGCACATGCACGCACGAGGCTTTCGGCCCCGGATGCTTGTTGAGTGTCAGGACATTTTGATACGACTGAAGATTGAGCGCTATCTCCACGGGGTCTCACGCGAACTCGACACGATCCTTTGATGCGTTCCCATAGCCGCCCGTCTGATCGGCCGTGATCGCAACGTGAGGCGCGAACTTATCGGCTCGAACCAACTCCTCAAAATGCGAGCGATGAGGCATGCGAGAGCGACCCTGAGAAGATCGCGGCCCGCACGGGCGAGTACGAGGACCGCTTCCTGTCGCCCTTCGTGGCGGCCGAGCGGGGCTACATCGACGAGGTGATCATGCCGCACTCCACCCGGCGCCGGATCGCCCGGGCGCTGGGCATGCTCCGGACCAAGACGATGGAGCAGCCCTGGAAGAAGCACGACAACATCCCGCTCTGAGGCGATCGTCGTCGCCTGGCCAGACTGCGAAGCGGAGCTCAGATGCCGTGAGCCGGTGGCAACAGGAATATCGTGGCTGGCGCATCTGGCAGGACCAGTCAGCCTTCTACGCCCGCGAGCCGGCTTGCCGGTATCCGGCTTGCACCCTGACATCCAGCAGTCTCCGACGTCTATGGAGCGGCGTCGATGCGGTCGAGCGCTCGTATGCCGGGGCGCCGGCACCGATCTGGTATTTGTTCGCGCGGACCTTTCCCGAGTCCGGCCTAGTTGACCTCCGCATTGTCGACGATCTCGATCTTAGAAAATTTGCTGCTCACAAATTATCCCATCAGATTCAGTCTGAAAACACGGATTACTGACAACTGAGAGCCTGCTCCATCGAACGCTCGCGGTCAGCGAGCAGGAACGCCTGGGAGCCGTGCACGACGTGATGCGACTTCCGGCGGCCTTGGCGATCGCTGCAGCACTCCCTTCCTCTCTGGCGGACCGGAAGACATCGACTGGACCGATCACCAGAGCGATTTCGCCACTTCGGCAGTGACGCGGACTGTCGGGTAGTTTGATGTTCCACCCATTCCGTTCCGTCCTGTCCGCGCGTTAAGTTTTACGAAGCGCCTGCCCTGAAGCTGGGACCCGGCCGGGCGGCTCAGAGCGCGGTGCTCATGCTGCGTGTGTCCGGCGGCAGAGCTCAAGAGCCGTTCAGTGTAGCATCCTTCGGCGAGCAGGCGTGGCACTCAGCGATCCGGAGAGAGCCGAGTCGTACGTGTGACCGTCAGTTGGGTACCGCTGCCGTTTGTCCCTCGCTGCGGCCGAGGTGAGCCTGGATGCCCCGGGCGAGCTCGGCCATGTCGAACGGCTTCATATAGAGAGGGTAGCCAAGCTCGGTCGCCCGCGCCGCCGACGCGCTGTAGCCCGACACCAGGATTACCGGCATGTCCGGCCAGCGCCTGCGCGCCTCGTTGGCGAAGGCCAGCCCATCCATGCCACCCGGCATGATGAGGTCGCTGACCAGGATATCGGCACCGCCGCGGCGCTCAATCAGATCAAGCCCGGCTTGCGCATTATTGGCCTGCTCCACCCGGAAGCCGGCATCTTCCAGGAAGGCTGCCGTCACGGTGCGCACCTCGTCGTTGTCGTCCACCAGCACGACGCGGGCCGGAGCAGCCCCATCCGCAGCCGTGTCCGCGCCCGCAGGCTTCCTGGCTGCCTCTGGCACCTCCTCGTGTGCCAGAGGCAGGTACAGGGTGACGGTGGTGCCCTGGCCGGCACGGCTCTCGATGTCGGCCGCGCCGCTGGCCGCTTTGGCAAAACCGTAAACTTGGCTCAGGCCAAGCCCCGTCCCCTTGCCGACCTCCTTGGTCGTGAAGAACGGCTCGAACACGTGCGGCAGAGCCTCGGCCGGGATGCCGCTGCCAGTGTCGCTGATCGTGAGCGCGATACCCTCACGCCCGGATCGGTCGGGGAGTGGAGCCCTGCGGGTCGTGATCCGCAGGCTGCCGCCATCCGGCATGGCATCACGGGCGTTCGCGGCGATGTTCAGCAGGGCAAGGTCGAACTGAAGCGGGTCGAGCCGAACGGCGTGGCGGCCGGGGACGAGCTCGGTTTGAACGTGAATGTGCCCGCTGACGAACTGTCGGATCATGGTGAGCGTGCTGACCAGCCGCTCGTTGAGATCCACCACCTCGGACTGGTTGCCCTGGCCTCGCGAGAAGGCGAGCAACTCGCGGGTGAGGTGGGTGCCACGTTCCGCCGCCTTCCGGATGGCCGCCACGTAGCGTTCCAGACGTGGCTCGTGGCTGCGACGGCTCAGCATCTCGAGGTTGCCCAGGATGACCATCAGCAGGTTGTTGAAGTCGTGCGCCACCCCGCCCGTCATGCGCCCGAGCGCTTCCATGCGCACGGTTCTCTCCCGGGCGAGCGACTCCCGCCGCTGCGCGTGGAGCTCGCGCCGCAGCAGGAGGACGAGGGTCGCGGTCAGCAGGACTGTCGCCACGCCGGCAACGGCCAGGATCCAGGCGGCGTCTGTCAGCGGCCGGTTATAGGCAGTCAGCGGGATGGCGACGTGGACAGACCAACCGGTCCTGTCGGACTTTCGGAAGGCCGTCACCAGCGGCTGCCCGTCAGGCGAGACGCCGTCGTAGACACCTGCGGATCCGTTCTCGCGGGCCCGGATAGTCGGCAGCATCGCTTGCATACCGACCGAAGCCGGGGTGCGCAGGCTCGCGGCGATCCGGGCCGAGCCGTCGACGAGGTAGGGCCGCCAAGCAGGGTCAAGGCCGGATGTCGCGAGCAGTCTAGTCAAGCGCTCGATGGAGACGACACCTGTCAGCACGAAGCGGATCTTTCCATCGCGCATGACAGGCACGCGGAAACTCGCCCGCGGCGGGCCCTTGCCCGACGGTCCGGGTCCGGCGACATCGCCGATGGTGGGCTTGCCGGTGTCCAGCACCCGCCTGTAGCTCTGCTCATCGACGAGGTGAGGGAGCGGAGTCCCGAAGGGATAACCTGTCCGCACCAGCATGTGGCTTTGTGTGTCGGCCAGGATTATGCGGTGCCAGAGCGGGAGCTGGCTTTGGAAGCGCTCGGCCAAGTCGTGGAAGGCAGCTAGGTTCGGCTGCTCGCTGTCGAGCATGGGCGACTGGGCCAGAACCTTGAGGAGCTCGAGCTGAGTGAAGAGCTCGCGGTCCACGCTGCCGAGCATCTGATCGACTTGATGCACCGCCTCGGAGCGCATCGCGGTCTGCTCCTGGCGCAGGAGCAGGAACGACAGACCGCCAGAGAGCAACACCAGCGGAAGCAGGGCCGAGAGGGCGAGCAGTACGAGACCTCGGCGCACCCTCGGTGATCCTTACGGTTAGGCTTGACCGTATCTAGAGCAGCGAGCCTCGGTATTCCATTCACGAAGATGCGGGGCGATGCTTGGAGTCCTGCCGGCGGTGATGCCTGCCTCAGCAAAGGCGATTTATGACGAGCTCGGATTCGCCCTTCTGAGCGGACCTATGTCCGAGCGGCTCCTGGTACTGCCTGGGCACTATTGTCGGGCTGAGGCGCTGCGACCTGACCGGCTGGTTATGAACCGCTGATGGAGAGGATCAGGCCGGACCAGAGGAGCTGGAGATGAAGCGAGGACAGAGGCCGAGCGCGGATCAGGCGGTGCTGATGCTGCGCCAGATCGAGGTGCAGACGGCACAAGGGAAGAGTAATCGCGGTCGCCCGCAGGGAGGCGGCAATCTCCGAGCAGAGTTGCGCAATGAGTGCCTACGACAGGAAATCTGCCACTCGCTGGAGGCGCAAACCGTGTCCGGTCTTTGGCAAAATACCTACAATTGTGTGAGGCCGCGCTCGTCCTTGGGTGACCTCCCATCCGCGCCCGGCACCGTCCCGGTTCTGGCCTTACGGCTGCCCATGGCGGCCCAGGGCTGCCACCACTCAGTAGCCTCGAATTGACCCGGTTCAAATCCCGATCAGATCAGGCGGCC
Organism: Methylobacterium sp. CM6257; assembly: GCF_054611515.1. Classification (NCBI taxonomy): domain Bacteria; kingdom Pseudomonadati; phylum Pseudomonadota; class Alphaproteobacteria; order Hyphomicrobiales; family Methylobacteriaceae; genus Methylobacterium; species Methylobacterium sp. CM6257. The sequence goes on along the minus strand of NZ_CM137735.1, from coordinate 839,120 downwards.
CCGCGTGCCCGATGGCCGCGGGGCCAAGCCGAGTGAGAATAGACCTCGGCGAAACCGCCTCGATCGTGTCGGGATCTCGATCCGACGAGACGACCCTAGCCGCTCCGTGAAGACATAACTTGATCGAGGTCATCGACGGGTTTGGCGGCGATCCGGGCCAAAGATCCTTGCGTCAGCCAGTACTCGGGCGCCGAGGCGGCCAATCCTGAGCGCGGGGGCGCCGCACAGCCGCTCCGGGCGCCGCCAGCCTCGGACAGGACCAACCGGATGGTCCGTACGCACCGGCCGCAGCGAGCGCGGCATCCGAGTTGCCGATAGACGGCGGCGGGGGTGCAAGGGCAGCCGGCCTTGCCCGCCGCGCAGGAGCGGATCTCGTCCGCGGACAGGACGTTGCAGGAACAGACGATCACGGCGGTATCGGCCGGCGCGCGGATTCAGGCGTCGAGGCGGCGGAGCGTCGCCTTGTCCCGCAGTACGATGGTGCGCCTGTGGACCGGCAACTCGATGATGCCGGACCGCTCCAGTTGGGTAAGCGCGCGCGAGACGCTTTCCACGGTCAGGCCCAGGTGGTCGGCGATGTCGGTTCGCGACATCGGGAGTTCCAGCACGCCCCTGGCTTCCGAGCGCTCCGCAAGCCCGAGCAGGAAACTCGCGACCCGCTCCTTCGCCGACTTCCGGCCCAGGAGCATCATGTGGTCCTGGGCTCGCTCCAGAGCGCGCATCATGGAGGCAACGACGTCGCGCGCCAGGGCGCCTGCGTCCTGCGCGAGCGCGTCGCGGTCGCTCCGGCGATGGACTGCCACGATGGCTTCAGTCACCGCCTCGGCGCCGAGGCGATGCTCGTCGCCGGCCTCGATGCCGAAGATGTCACCCGGGAAGTGAAAGCCGTCGATCTGGCGGCGGCCGTCGCTCAGGAGCCGGTAGGTCCGGACGGCACCGGAGACGACCCGGTAGAAGTGCGCGGCGCGGTCTCCCTCGGCGTAGATCTCCGCGTCGGCCTCGAAGGTCCGGCGCGACGCCGTGCGCGGCTCCGGCCGGGACAGGGCTGCCGGCACAAGGCCGGGGTTCAGCACGGGAGCGAGACCGGCGGTGGCGAGCGCGAGTTGCATGGGACCCTCGTCGTGTGTGACGTGGAGCATGGCTACGCCACCCTTGCCCACCGAGAAATTCCGGCACACCGCTAAGGGATTCTACGTATCGCTAAGGTGTAGACGCCGCGAGGGCGTCCTGGATCCCCGCGAGGAGCGACCCGTCCTCGAAGGGCTTCTCCACCACCCTTAGGAAGCCTGCCCGGCGAGCTCTCTGCTGCAGGTCCTCCGAGGGCCGTGCCGTGACCAGGATGGCGGGCAGGCCGACCTCCCGCCCGCGCAACTGCCCGACGAGCTCGATCCCGTCCATGCCCGGCATGTGCTGGTCCACGACAAGGCACCCCGTCCCCGGCAGGCTCGTTTCCCCAAGGAGGTGCGCGGCATCCGTGTAGAGGCGGACGTCGAGACCTTCGAGCTCCAGCGCGAATTTGAGCGAGCGGCGGACGGCCTCGTCATCGTCGACGACGAGGACCGGGCCGGAGGGGACTGACATGGCACATCCGGAACGAGGAACGGTCCCACTTTGGGCCGCGTGCGGCGAGAGCGCCTTGACTTGGCGCAAGCGAACGACGTCGGAGCCCGCGGGATCACCCGCCGGTCCCGCGATCGGCGATGAGGGCCATGCGGACGAGCTCGGACAGGCTGCTCGCCTGAAGCTTCGACATGACGTTGGCGCGGTAGATCTCGACCGTGCGCGGGCTGATGCCGAGGTCGAGGCCAATGACCTTGTTGGCCTTGCCCGCGACCAGACCGTTCAGCACCTGACGCTCGCGCTCGGAAAGCGCGGCCATGCGCGTCCGCATCGCTTCCTTCTCGGCCGCATGGCTGGCGCCGCGCTCGGCCTGCGCCAGGGCAGAGCGGACGCTGGAGAGCAGCACCTCGTCGTCGAACGGCTTCTCGATGAAATCGCGGGCGCCTTCCTTCATGGCCTCGACGGCCAGGGGCACGTCCGCGTGCCCTGTCATCACGATCACGGGCGGCGGGCTGCCCCGGCGCTTGAGCCGCCGCAGCAACTCGATTCCGTCGAGATCGGGCATGCGCACGTCAGTCAGGACGCAGCCCGAGACTTCGGCGACACTCTCCAGGAAGGCGACGGCCGATTCGTGCACGCGGACGGCCAGCCCGTCCGTGGCGAGCAGGAAGGCGAGCGACCGACGCACCGCGGCGTCATCATCCACGACGTGCACGACCGCCTCAACCGACATGGTCCAGCTCCTTCCGGTCGACCGCCCGCAGTGTGAACCGGAAGGTCGTTCCGCCTCCTGGGCCGGCCATCGCCGAGATCCTACCACCATGCGCCTCGACGATCGTCCGGCAGATCGAGAGGCCGACGCCCATCCCGTGCGGCTTCGTCGTCACGAAAGGTTGGAAGAGCTGTGCGGCCACTTCGGGCGCGAGGCCGGTCCCGGTATCCGACACATGCACCTCGACGAGGCCCTCCGCGGGAAGCGCTCGGGTCGCGATGACCAGCTCGCGCCGCGGCACGTCCTGCATGGCCTCGATGGCGTTGCGGATGAGGTTCAGCAGAACCTGCTGGACCTGGATCCGGTCGGCGAGCACCAAGGGTGCGGCCGGGTCGAGCGCGAAGGTGACGTGCACGCCCTTCTCCCTGGCTCCTACCAGCGCGAGCGCGCTCGCCTCCTCGACCAGCTTGGGTAGGCCCTCGATGTGCCGCTCGCCCTCGCCGCGGGTCACGAACTCGCGCAGATGCCGGATGACCTGCCCGGCCCGCAACGCCTGATCGGCCGCCTCGTTCACGGCGTCCGAGAGCATGGCCACCTCGGGACCCTCCATGCGGCCGAGGAGCCGGCGGCAGCCCTTCAGGTAGCTGGCGATGGCGGTGAGCGGCTGGTTGATTTCATGGGCGAGCGTCGAGGCCATCTCGCCGAGCGCAGTGAAGCGGGACATGTGGACGAGCTCGGACTGGAGCTCCTGCAGACGCGTCTCGGTCTGGTTGCGCTCGGTCAGGTCGCGAATGAAGCCGGTGAAGTAGCGCTCGCCCCCGGAGCGCATCTCGCCGACCGAGAGCTCCATCGGGAAGGTCGAGCCGTCCTTGCGCTGGCCTACGACAACGCGGCCGATGCCGATGATGCGCCGCTCGCCTGTGGCGAGATAGCGGGCCATATAGGAGTCGTGCCGGGTCCGGTACGGCTCGGGCATCAGCAGACTGACGTTGCGGCCCGCGACTTCCGCTTCCGCGTAGCCGAACTGGCGTACGGCGGCCGCGCTGAAGGACTTGATCAGGGCCTGCTCGTCGATGACGACCATGGCGTCCGGCACGGTCTCCAGGATCGAGCGCAGGTGCGCCTCGCGCGCGCGCAGTTCCTCGTCGGCTTGCCTCTGCGCGTGGATGCTGATGACCACGCCCCGGTGGCGACAGGGCCGGCCGTCCGGGCCGACCTGCACGCTGCCGCGCGAGCGCAGCCAATGGATCTCTCCGTCCGGGCGCAGGACGCGGTAGTCGACCTCGTAGCTCCCCCCGCATTCCAGCGCGCGCCGGATGGCTTCCGCTCTGGTCTGGCGGTCGTCCGGATGCACGAGCGCCTGGGTGTCGGCGAAGGTGGTCAGGCGTTCGACCGGGACACCGAACAACCGCGCGCCGGTCGAAGAGACTGTGACGTGGCCGGTCGGGAGGTCCAGCACCCAGGTGCAGATGCCCGCCTCATCGAGAGTCTGTCGAAGCTCCGCGGTGCTGAGCGGACCGTCAGCGCCCCCGTGTGGACTGGATGGGTGTTCAAGCTTGGTCATGCTGACCGTAGGGTCGACATCCGCCCCGTGCGGCATCGCGTCTGCCTCAAGCCAAGGTAACGGACGGATGCGTCAACTTCCAGGCGGTTGCTCGTCAACATGGATGCCCGAGGATCGCCAAGCGCGAGAGCGAAGCCGAATGGCGCTATGTTAGTGCGTATCCGACGCGGAATTCCCTGCAGCCCTGTCCGGATCCGAGGCTGGCCGCCCCTGAGACAAAGTCGACCGCTATGGTCCGGTTGAGCCCACGGCTCAACGAAGCGTGGGATCCGGATCGAGAGGGCGACGCGCCGGATGTCGACGCTGCGGATGCCCGGCGGCTGGTCGCTGCGTCCCGTCAAAGGTCAGTCGAGCGCGCGAAGTCCCGCTAGCGGGTCCGGTCCGATCAGGAGCGCGTGGCCCTGCGCCAGGAACCAAGCGTAAAGGGAGAGCGCCAAGGCCGTCGCGAGGAGAGATCGGCGGGATGGCGCGAAGGTCGCGCGCCCCGCGAGCAGCGCGACGAAGGGAACTACCGAGGTCGTCCGGCTGATCGCCCGCCACCGCTTCGGGCCGAGCCTGCGCCGCGCCTTCGCGTCAAGGAGAGCGACGCCCACGAGCGAGAACGCTGCCATCGTCCCGAAAAGGACGACCGAGATGAGGTCGCCGTTCGGTGGAACGTGGGAAGCGGCCCAGAGCAGAAAGCCCCAGAGCACCGGGTGCCGGGTGATGGCGGCGATCGGACCCGGCTTGTCGCCCATGCGCAGCGTGATGGAGAGGGGATTTGGGTCGAGGAGGCCGGCGACGATGAGGAACAGGGCGAACGGCATCACGGCAAGCGGGACGTACCACTGCCAGCGGGCTGGCTGCCAAAGCGGAACGGTGTCGGCGCGGTGCGTGGCCGCGGCTAGCCAGGCGAGCAGGGCAAGCGACACGGCTGAGTAGGCCGCAAGATACGCGTGACGCCCGAAGCGCCCGATCAGTCGGGAGCGAAGCCTCGGGGCGGCGGGAACCGAGTGCGCGGCGAGGAAGACCGCTAGGGCCAGGCCGAACTCGCTCATGACGCCCCCTGCCGCGCCGGCGGCCGCCGGCGTAGGCCCGGCAGCTTCGACGCGGCGCCGCACATGGGATACGCCAGCAGCGCCGCGGCCGTCATCATCCCGCTCCAGCGCCGGCCAGGGTACCAGCTGGCGAGGTCCGAACACACCCGGAGCGCGACCGAAGCGTGGAGCAGGATCAAGGGTCCGTACAGGACGGGCCCGTAGCGCATTGGGATCCGCGCGACCGCCGGGAGAATGGTGGGGGCGTGCCCGAACACCATCGATAGCACGAAACCGATCAGGATCGCGTGAAGCACAAGGTCGTACCCGAAGGCGGTCTCAAGCGGAGGAAACGCGAGGAACGCCACGCCGGCGAGGCCGAGCCAGGCGTAGCCCGCGAGCATGCAGGCGGCCATGAAGCGCGCCTGTCCGACGCAACGGATAGTGCGTGCCGCTATGTCGTGTCGGACGAGCCAGCCCGTGAGCACCAAGAGGCCGCAGCCCATCAGCGCCGTGCCTGTCGGTTGGGTCAAGCGGGCCGCGGCGCCGGCGAGGATCAGGCCGCAGGCCGCGGTGTAAAGCGGGAGGCCACCGCGCCGCGGCCGCATCAGGCGGCTGAGTTCGAGTCGTTCCCCCGCAACGGTCAGGACCAGGAAGGCAAGCCACCATCCGACCAGGTCAGGGACCGGCGCGCCCAGTGCCCAGAGGATGCTGCCGAACAACCAGGCCAGCGCCCCGACCGCCAGCGAGACGGTGAAGGGCGCCGGTTGTAATTGGACGGTCCGAGCGGAAGCGGCGCAGAGCGTGGTGGCCGCGAGGACGAAGCTCCAGCCGGGGGCCTGAGGCGGTAGGCCTGCGAGCAGCGCGACCGCCCCGGACGCGGAGGCGAGAGGCCCAAGGAAGGCCCATGGCCTGGCGAGCGCAACCGCCCGCTCCAGCGAGATCAGGGTGCCGAAGACGCCGGAAATGAGCAATGGGCCGTGAAGGGCCGCGAGCGAGGCGCCCTGGGGCATATCCCAGCCGAGGCGCGCGAGACCGGCGCCGAGTCCGGCGGCCAGAGCGGAGCCGGCGCAGGCGAGGAGGGCCAATCGAGGGATGGCGATCATGGCGCGGGCCGACGTCGTGGCGGGGGTGTCAGCCGGTCAGGCGTGCCGGGTCTCGGCTGCCACCTTTCGGCCGCCGAGTTGAGACCAACCGCTTTCGGTGATCCGCTCCGGGGTCCAAACCGGGCTCCAGACGAGGCGGACCAGGATGGTCGGGCAGTCGTTGAAGCGGCGCCTGAGGCAGTCTCGGACATCCTCGACCAGCATCTCGCCGAGCGGGCAGGCGCGCGTCGTGAGCGTGAGGTCCACGTCGATGCGCTCCGCCGTTCGGACGGCCCGGTAGACGAGGCCGAGATGGACCGCGCTGACGCCGATCTCCGGATCAAGCACGGCCAGCAGGCAGTCCATGATCTCCGGGTCGAGCAACGTGCCCGGTCCCCGCTCCTCGTCGTCGAGCGCGTGCTGCGTCGCGCGGGCTCTTAGCCAGGAAAACACCGCCTTGACCCTCCTCGAGCCTTGATGCGCCCATTGGCGTGATCAGCGCCAACGGGCACCTTGATCTGGGTCAAAACCGGCCGTCGAGACAGCTGCTAGCAGGCTTCTGGCCGCCACGGTCGCGGCTGGCTTGCGTCGGCGAAGGCACCACCATGGCCTCGGTCCAGCGGCTGCGTCACTATGGTGGCCCGCCGATCCTCTCCTATGGCTTCCGCCCCTTCTTCCTACTGGGCACCTTGTACGCCGGCTTGGCCGTCCCGGTCTGGATGGCTGTGTTCGGCGGTGAATTCGCACTGCCGACGGCCTTCGCCCCGCGCGACTGGCATGTTCATGAGATGCTCTACGGCTATATCGCGGCGGCGGTGGCCGGCTTCCTGTTGACGGCGGTCCCGAACTGGACTGGCCGGCTGCCGCTGCAGGGCAGGCCCCTGCTGGCGTTGGTCCTGGCTTGGGCTGCGGGGCGGGCCGCCGTCTGGACCTCGGCCTGGACCGGGTGGCTTCCGGCCGCGCTCGCAGACTTGGCCTTCCTCCTGCTCCTGTGCGCCGCAGTGACGCGCGAGGTCGTGGCCGGACGCAACTGGCGGAACCTGAAGGTCCTCGCGCTGCTCGGCCTTCTGCTAGCCGGCAATGCGCTCTTCCACGTGGAGGCGCATCTCCGCGGCCTCGCGGAATACGGCATCCGGGTCGGTATCGCCGCGTCCCTGGTCCTCGTCATGCTGATCGGTGGACGCATCGTCCCGAGCTTCACCCGGAACTGGCTCGCCCGCGAGAAAGCGGGGCGCATGCCAGCGCCGGCTGGGGCGTTCGACACTGCCGCGATCGGATTTTCGATCGCGGCGCTGATAGCCTGGACGGCCGCGCCGGCATGCACCGGAACCGGGACTTTGCTGATGCTGGCGGGCGCACTTCAAGTCGCGCGCCTGGCACGCTGGGCCGGGGACCGCACCGTGCACGACCGCCTCGTCCTGATCCTGCACGTCGCCTACGCGTTCGTGCCCCTCGGCTTCACGTTGGCCGGGCTCGCCGCATTCGGCTACATCGCGCCGGGAGCCGGCATACACGCCTGGACCGGAGGCGCGCTCGGCGTCATGACGCTGGCCGTGATGTCGCGGGCGAGCCTCGGGCATACGGGCCGTCCCCTCATCGCATCGGCACCCGTCCAAGTCGTCTATACCTGTGTGGTGCTGTCCGTCTTGCTGCGCATTTGCGCCTCTGCCCACCCGGCTTGGTTCGGGTTACTCATGCCGGCGGCCGGTATCCTATGGACCGCCGCTTTCCTTGGCTTCGGCCTAGCCTACTGGACCGTGCTGACTGGGCCCCGGGTCGCTGCTTGACCCTCCGGGACACGGCGCTTAACCGCTCGGTGAGCAGCTTTGTCCACTATATGCGCCGCTACTTGCAGTATTCGGCCAGGCAGCTCAGGCATCCACCTCACTTGAGCCGCCTAGTTTATTGCACCTATGCAGTTCTCGCCTCCGTCATGCGCGAGTACGTCACTCCCGGAAACGGTATGACGTTGTCGAGTGATGTTGGATGGGATTCGTCCGCGTGGTGCGTACGACTCTTCATCACAAGAACGCGGATGGCGGCTTCGATGTCCTTGCCCTTCGCCATGCGTCGTTGAATCCGACGTTTGATCCAGATCGGCGTTTCTTCCCTGATCATTCTGGTCCCCTCAAAACCGAGCGACAGCTTGCTTTACGCACCGGCCCGCCTTGCCGCCTCTGAATCCGACGGGCTCGGGGCTGATGAGTTGACCGAAACGACTGCATTCTCGGAACCCACATATGTAACAATTACTCTTTGAATGTTGCCGATCTCGAAATTAAATGTGGCAAGATACAATTATGTAATTGGTTGATTGCGCCGCACGTGTCATTAATGAAATTTGGAGTGGTACTCGCGGCGGCCCCTCGTCCACACCAACTCGCATCAAGCTCCGATCAACGTCCGAATAGGCTTCAAGTCCGCTTGGCGCCGCTCTGAGGCATTTACTAAGGCCGCACGCGACGTCCGCTTATCCGGAGCCTGGGCGCGGAAGCGGACCGGCCACTTCCGGCACGCTTCGGTTCTTCAGGGCCAACCAAGCTGCCGGCAAGCGGACCTCCCGAAGGCCTGAGGAGGATCGAGAGCAGCTACCTCACGGTCAAGCTGATTGGGCTCAGGCTCCAACGCGCGGTCCTGCTTTCGTCAAACAGGCAAACGCTCCCGCAGCTCGCGCGTGGCTTCAGTGCGATCCATCCAAGCTCCCAGCCGCGTCCGGATGAAATCTGACCCGCGCTCGGCTGCCATACGCGCGATCACCTCGGCGCATAGGGCTCGGAAGTTGGCATCGTGCAGGGCCCAAGAGCGTCGGAAGACAACCTCTCGGCGCCCGAGCCTGCCGGGCCAGCGTCCGAAAGCTCGCGGCGGCCAACCCCACGATGGTCCCGGTGCCGCCAGAGCCGGTCCCCGAGTCCGAGCGCCGGGCGGCCTTCGACCGTCTGATGGAAAGCTTGAAGAAGAAGGTCGCCGCGGTCAGCCTCGGGCGACCCGTGCTGGACGACTTGGAGCGCCCGGACATGCAACCGTGGATGCCGAGCTACCGGCGGGCGCTCGTCGCCCGGTACCGCCCGTTCCTGCACCTCGAACCCTCGCTGTGGCCGCGGATCTACAACGACTGGGGGGACGGAGATCCACCCTGAGATCCTGCAATGGTGCCGGGACCGCAACGGGGCGTTCGGGATTGGCTATGTCTGTGCAACCCGGGCAAGACCGGCCCCTACCGCCAGCCCTTGCTCTGGGTCGGGCTCTCCAAGCCCGAGAACTGTTTCGAGTTCCAGATGAACTGGCGGGGGCCGGGCGTGTGATCGAGGGAGTGCTCTCGCTCTCGCGACCCGCGTTTTTAGTGCTTGTTCTTACAGACAAAAATGCGCCGGTGGCGCTCCCAAGGGGACTCGAACCCCTGTTTTCGCCGTGAGCCAACGCCGTGTAAACCGCTAGAATTTTGAGGTTTTTTGACCTGAGGCATTTGACCGGCGGTCTCCGGGAGGTTCAGCTTTGTATCACCAGAGTGGGTCCGCTGTGTACCCCCTCAAGGGTGTCAGGATCTGATGGTGCTCGCGGTCTCGCCAAGAATGCTCAGGGCGGCCCGGCGCTCCTCCGTGGCCGTGCGACCCCGCCAAACTTCCGGCACCACGACCTGAGGCATGAGGCGGTCAGCAGGTTTTTCGAGATAGGCCTGAGCATTCCAGAAGTGGCGCTTATTGGTGGGGACCGGGACACCGGAACGCTGATGCGGTACACACATCTAAGGCTTGAGGCCGTGATTATGAGGCTTCCTTAGTTGGTGCGTATGGGAACTAGTAGCCGTTGCCTTCTGTGCGCTCATAAGACCGCCGCTTGTTCAAGCTGCCGCCTTCATAGACTATGACCGGATGCTGGCCTGCAAAACTGACGTCTAAGTGGAACTTTGCTGATCCACTCTTGTGAATCCCCCGGCCGGGATTAGAAACGGTGAAATCAATAATAGAGTGTGCTGCGCATTTTTTATCGGCAGCGTTGCAGATTACCCGCATAGTACCAGGGCGATGGACGTAATTTCTGACAGGCCACCGTGAGATAGCACGTCGCTTTTCTGCCTGTAAGTCGGAATGCGTGTACGGCTTGCCATAGAACAGAACGGTTCGCCCGTACATATAGGGTACGCCGGTGACAGGGCTTACATTGCTTGATGACCAAATGTGTAGATAGCGGCCAGCAAACAAGGCCGTCAGGTCCTTCATCTCCTGAGGGCTAACGGCGTATGCAGGCGAAGCTGACATGATGGCAACTGCGCCAATCAACAGTGTCTTGAAATCCGCCATAGCGGTCACCGCCTTGTGTAGGTTGGCGAGCTTCAACGTTCCGTGAGCCACCGCATGACACCGCTGGGCCGACTGGAGGTCGTTTCCCTCTGGTACTGTCTCGGCTCGTCCTCTACATCGCTCTCGTAAGGATCAGAAAGTTCGACATAGCGACGTGCATGAGGCTGTTCTACCGTATAGCCGTAGTTACGAACCGGAGCATAGACATGGTGAACCTGCCGCTCGACCGTGGGGCTGTCGTCGCCCTCAAGGTCATCTCTTGCGGCAACGCGCACTGGTTCAGATTTGTGGCTCAGCTTCGCCGTAAGCCGGTGAGATTGCAGCTTGTTGGCTGCTAGATCGTCCGAAGGCTTTGGTGTTGGAGTATGGCCAGCCCGCTTGTTGGCAACTGTGCGACCACTCTCTTTGAGGCTATCGTTTGAGGCAACACGGGCAGTCGCAGATTTACGGGCTGGCTCCGCCGTGAGCCGGTGAGCCTGTATCTTTCGGGCTGATAGATCCTCAGAGGGCTTTGGCGCAGGAGTATGGACTGCCGTACTAACAGCAACGATGGGACGAGTGGCCACTGCCGGCTTCACCTCAAGTTCCGGTCTTGCTGGTCGGCGCGGTGGAAGAACCTGAGAGACAATCGAACTCATTGTCTGCCCTGCTTCGTCCTGCTCGCTATCCCGTGATGCACCGCCCTTCGCGTGCTCGGCCTTCTCATCCAGGTGGAACACAAGCGGCGGGAGAGATGAGTGAGCGGTTGGTGCTGGAGTGCTTTGCTTGATGGGATCAACCCACCTGTCTGTCCCGGACGAGGGCCGGGCGTCTGCCGCAGGAGTACCGTTAGAAGCACGCGGCGAGGCTTCAAGCGAGGCTGCTTTTGTAGGCTTCGATGCTGGGGCTGATGCCGGCGCCCTGTCTTGGTGGCCAACAACGGCTACGGTTACAGCAACTCCCCCCGCAAAGGCAGCTACTAGGCCAAGGAATGGCTTTACAGGCGCGCTCATAGGCACTCTGTCCAAGAGGTGGTCCGGCTCGGGCGTATCGGCACAAACGTCGAGGGACGGAAGCCGGTTCCGGCAGCTCGCTGCTCAATGCTGCCTTCTGGACGTCCCCTCAGGGGTGTCAGGCTTCTAAAGTGCCCGCGGTTTCGCCAAGAGGCTCAGGTTGAATCCTGGGTTTCCGGTGGTCTCGGGGAGGCTCGCAGGGGTCTCAGCGATTCGGCCTATCCCTATGCGGCCCAGGAGCCTCATCCCGGCTATCGACCTTGCAGCATCATCCGACCCTACAGGCCAGCGCGAAGCCCTTGAGCGTCAGGTGGTACATGATCTTTCTGCGGCTCTCGGGATGTGGCCGGGACTCCACCAGATGCAACGAGGTCGCGCGAGTCCTGGATGCCCCACCCCGAATTCCATCAGGGTCCGCGAGGCAACCGGCTGTATCGTCCCCAACATCGCGGCGTAGTCCGTAGGCCCCTGACCGGGCCTCAAGGCTACAGCCAAGAATGTATCGATGTAAGAGGCTGGCAGGGCCGGCTCCAGGCTCCTGACGACTGCAGACGCTGCTACCAGACGCGCTCAGTCACGAGATGCCCGCTCTGATCAAACGTGCCCTGCCATCCGCCGTCGTGCAGATGCACGGTGACATGCGAGCTATCCGCGTTCACCCAGCTTCCGCGAACAAGCAGAACCCTGGCGGTCCCTTCGATGACGGAGCGCTCCAGAGCCCTCGTACTCACACCGAGCCGCTGTGCCAGATCCTTGGGATCAACGATCCAGCCGCTGTCCAATTCCAGACCGATATCGAGCCTCATCGCGAAGGCCTCCGTCGTCGGGACACCCATGCGCCTTCTACCGCAAGGGACCACCCTTTTCTTCATCCGAATGGCGTAGAGTCCTGAATGATGCGCATTACGCCCGTGTTGCATCCGGGTTTCCGGGAGATTTCATGCCGATCACCTGCAAGCTTACAGTCAAGCCCGGCTCCGGCGCAGGAGCTCCAGCGAGAACACTGCACGGTAAGGCCCAACAACAACGAGAGGCTTTACCGGAAATCTGAAAGTGGGGCCTCGGGGGCTCACCCAAAATCGGATACTCGGAGAGGACCCATCGCGAAGAGGACCCTCGAATGACCGCAGGCAAGACTGCCCGGCCTCTCAGCGTCACCAGCGGACAGGAGAGACCAGGAGAGACCTAAGGTGGACCGCAAGCGCCCAAGTCCCAACACAGTCCGGGGCTGGCTTCAGGGACATTGGCTCTCGGCGTCGTAGATTCAGGATGTCCCTCCCCGCCCTAATCCAGATAGAAGCCCGCGCCGATCACTCCTGGCACACCGTCGAACCTAACCGCCTTCACATAACTCCACTTCGGCGAGGCATTCTGCCTTCCAGGCCTAGCAATCAGGTAATCGACCCAGCCAGACCCGTTCGCCTTCCCCATGTCAATCAGAGCTTGATGGAAGGCCTTTCCATTCGCATCCTTCTCCTCGTGCGGATTGGTGCCAACTCGCTTCGGAACCGCAGGATTGAGAAGCACATTGCCGTTCATGTCATAGGCAAACAGGTACGTATCACCATACCACCATTCGCTCCCGCGGTTCGCGAACTTGGAGAACGCAGCCTGCTTTCCTTCGCTCTCGATTAGAGCAGCGGCTTTCGTGACCAAGGCCTCGATGCGGTTGATCTCTTCAGGGGTTGGCGATGACTGACCTGCATGAACCGGTACCGTCACCATTACGGCTGTGGCCATGGCGCAAAACATGAAGTGTCTGAGCATTGCTGGATCTCCAGCCAGTGACAGTCGTCGAAAACGTATCAACACAGTGGCTTAGGCGCCAGTCTGCTCATTGCCTGCTTAGACGGACTCGGAGATCACACTGCACGGTAATGTCTAACAACAACGAGAGGCTTTAGCGGGAACTTGAAACGGGGGTCCGGGTGGTCATTTCTAAAACGATGAACGCAGAAGGGACCCTAACGAAACTCTCAGCCCGCTAGATCTCCCCCGGCTACTCGGCGAGCGAGCAAGGGCAGGCAGCCAGGCTGAGGGAGGCACGCCAGGTGTAGGCCATGCGGTCCTTAGGATGATGCAGGGCACCGGACGACATTCGGTTGGGATCAGGGGAGGCTTAGGGCCTTCATGACGACACCAGCCAGCAGCCAGAAGCTGAGGCCAACGGGAATCAGCCCGAAGATGGTCAGCGGGTTGGACCAGAGCTTGTCACTGATGGACATAAGCAGGGCCAGAAGGGCCAGGGCGAAGAACCAGAGCATGATGGTGGGCCTTTGCTCAGTGCTGTCGGTCGTTGATGGGTAGACGCGACGTCAGGCTGTCTTGGGATTCAGCACGCGGTGTACGCTCATGCGAGAGATGCCCAGAGCCTTGGCAATGGCTGACGGGCCTAGGCCTTGCTCCTGAAGCTCCTTGACCTTGGTGGCAGGTACAGAGGCAGGGCGGCCCTTCCCAGCGTACACACCAGCAGCCTTGGCCTTGGCGATGCCCTCAAGCTGCCTCTCGCGCCTCAGGTTGGTCTCGAACTCAGCGAACACCCCCAGCATGTCGAGGAAGGCCTTACCGGCTGCCGTTCCCGTATCGATGGGCTGCTCCGTGGCCTTCAGGGTTGCACCCTTGGCCTTCAGGGTCCGCACGATGTCTTGAAGATCCCCGATGGATCGCGCCAGGCGGTCAATGCGAGTGACCACAATGGTGTCTCCTTTACGGACGAACTCAAGGAGGTTCTGGAGCTCTGTGCGGCCCTGGACCGTGGTGCCTGACTTCTTCTCGGCTCGGATCACATCGCACCCTGCGGCCTTCAGGGCAGCCTCTTGAATGCTTAGGTCCTGGTCTGTGGTGGAAACACGAGCGTAACCGTAGAGGGCCATGAGGAGCAGTCCTGTATCAGAACCATCTAGACCTTTTGACCATGGTGTATCAAAAATCCCAAGTCAACCGTTTTGTGGCAGGCAGGAAGCGTAACAGGCGGCTGTATCGTAGCCGTACACCGTTCGGTGACAGGAAGAGGCTGCGCGAGACGGCGTGCCTCACCTCAACACGAGCGCTCTTTGCGTGGCGGGGACCCTCGATAAGCGACATCAAGCTGTTCCGGCTTGGCGAGGTTGCAAGTGAACTCCAGAGTGAAGCAGTCCAGGTCGAGAAGTCGTTCTAGAAGCTCTGCGAAGGCAATGGAGCGCCCGGCACTATCGCCAGCCCGGGTCCTTGCAGTTATTTTCTTCTTTAAAAACAGCCTCAACGCGTTCGCCCCCCCAGATTTTGTTGCCGGCCCGTCTGGGATGGTCCGCAAACGCCCTATTTCGCTCGGAGAAGTAACGGTCTATAGCCTCTTTGCATTCGTCGACCGACTGATAGTCACTATTGTGGATAACGGCTCTCGCCAGCCCGCTGAAAACAGATTCAATAACATTCAAAAACTGAGCGCTAACCGGAAGCGGCATGAACTCAACCAACGGAGTGTTGTTTCTGGCCCTGAACCAGTCACTATTAGCTTTCTCAACCTCGCTATAGAGTCTTTTGGACATGTGCCACGATGCAGAATCCCAGGAAAGAAAAAGACGGCTTTCGTTTTTATACTGCTCAATCAGCATCCACAGCAACCTGGTCATTTCGCCAGTATTCTTTTTCGACGAGTAGAAGTGAGTGACTTGGTTCGTGGAAAGCTCGAGAGCAGCGGTGCATATGAGGGAGCCCTTACTTTTCTGGCGTTGGGGGATCGTCCGTGTATAGTCTCCAGGAACAAGCGCGCGCCCCCCCTGGATTTTGACTGAAAACGGTCCGAACTCATCAACTGAAAAAAACTTCTCGTTTGGGGCAAGATGGGACAGGGTATAAGTTATTTTTGTTAATTTATCGCGGTAGGTTGGATCGTTGCTCGTAGGAACCTTTCTGGCCTTCTTAAATTTGTATCCGGCAGAACGGAAGTAATCTGAAACTAAACTAGTCGAGATGTATTCTCCATATGTCCTCTGATAAACGTCACATAGTGCGTGCAAACTCCACGAAGCTCGGTTAACCCCCTGGGCGCGCGGCGATTCGTGTATCAATTTTATTAGACGGTTCCTCTTTTCCTCGATAGCCATATGAATTATTTCGGACCGCCGTTTTCTCCTGGGTAAAATAATTCCGCAGATGCCGCTTGCTTCATATAGTCTGCACCAGGATTCTACCGTTTTTTGAGATCTCTCAATCTTTCGGCAAATCTGCGAAATGCTGGCACCATTCGCGAGTTCGAGAAGGGCTACGGCTATTTCCCATTTCCGTCGATCGTTTGAGCGCCTCCATCGCCTAAGCGCGGCGGTGTCTTCTGGCTTAACGGGTACAATGTTTTGCTTTCGGTGCGAAATCTTAGCTAATTCCCGCTCTCTTCGCCACGACGAATAAAGTTCAGCAAATCGGGAATATTTGTATGACGACGCATCTATGGCGGCATCCTCTCTCCAGATGTCGATCAAAGATGACCGCTCGGTCAACATTCTCGAGTGTATTTGTTCAAAACGTTCGTGGAGAGCTTTGGATCTCTCGGATCGCGCTGGGACGCGACCGTGCTTGAACAGATGCCGCTCCAGATCGCGCTCGCTTAAGGGTTCGATGAGTGCGAAGCTGCCAATCCCGGCGGTTTTAGCTCGCTCGCAGTAAGCGCGCACCGTCGTGCCCGACATCCGACAAGCCACGCCAATTCCCTTATAGCTCAATCCGAATACTAGGCGGAGGCGGAGAGCCTCCTTGACCCGTCCCATACCCGACCGTTCCTGCGCCATTCCGTCCTCCCAGGGTACAACCAGGGTCTCAGCAGCGGGGGGCCGCATTTGACTGACCTTTCCCAGATAGACGGTCCATTCGCGTACATTGGTGGATAGGATAGCTGCGGCCAGGCACCTTGAGTCCGCCTGTTCGACTGCAAGGTCCATTCGCTCTGAGGGTGCCACGCCTCTCCGGGAGATTGCCGCTGGGCTGAATGGGCGGGGCATCACAACAGCCAAGGGAGGGGCGTGGAGCGCGATGCAGGTATCCCGAGTCCTCGCCATGCTCGATACCGGCAACGTGGCTGTACGGGCTTCCTAAGCAAACCTACGGCCTATTCTCGGCGCACTGAGGGCCACCCGCCAAATCCGCTGGTTGGTCAAGAGTGATTTTTTTAGAATTTTTTGCCGGGGTGCAAGGACTGTAGGTCCTCTGCGGAAGTCTCCATCACGGCCTTTCAATCAATGACTTATCAGATGCCCCAATTTGAGAGG
Organism: Methylobacterium sp. CM6257; assembly: GCF_054611515.1. Classification (NCBI taxonomy): domain Bacteria; kingdom Pseudomonadati; phylum Pseudomonadota; class Alphaproteobacteria; order Hyphomicrobiales; family Methylobacteriaceae; genus Methylobacterium; species Methylobacterium sp. CM6257. Next base: position 822,653 of record NZ_CM137735.1, on the reverse strand, counting down.
AGTAGAATTGAGGAGTAAAGCTGGTGGATTGATTAACGTCTGGCCCCATGGGATCGTTTTGTCGCCGCGAGTTGCTCGGATGAGCCGATGTACACTGATGCGGTTTGACACAACGTAATTTCCATCACATGCCACCACCATCATCACCATTCGACTTCGCTGCGGCGCTCTCCAAGCTTCGACAGAGTGGCTTTGGGGCGGTTCTCGATGCCTTCGGGTTAGGCCAGAACGGTTCGCAGGGCTCATCTCAATCGACCTCACCACCAGCGGCACAGACGGCCATCACGGGAGCACCAGCAGCACCAGCGGCTCCGGTTCGGCTTCCGGGTTATCCCGACTTCATGGGGCGCTCCCCGGGTATGCATGGCCACGTAGAGCCTTCGGGACAGCCACAGGTTCAGGCAGCCGACGAAGGAGGCCTTCTCTCATTCCGTTCAAATAGGGGCTCCGTGCCTCCGGCCATGGTCACCAATGAGGATGGCCTCTTGGTTGAGAGCCCGATTGCGAAGGCCTTCAAGGCCCAGAAGCAAGCAGTTGCTGAGGCTGAGAGGGACCAGGAATATCAGGCTCTTAGTGACAGCATTTCCGAGGGAGTTGCCAGGATGAAGGCTCGGGACGCCGCTGAGGCTCAAGCTAGTGCCGAGAGGCGGGCTGCATGGGACGCGCAGTCTGAAGCAGAGACACAAGCCTTGATGGCACAGAGGAGTGCTCCGAGGAATCAGAAGCGTGGGGGTTTCCTGCGGATCGGTCGAGGTGGTCGAGGGCCGGGACGCTAAGCAGTCCAAGGGCCAGCCTCAGAGCTTCTGAGCGATCTACCCATGAAGTTTTTGGGTAGGCGAAACCTTCGTTCCAGCATCGGAGGGTAGCTCCAGGCTCATTCCCGGGAGCCGTGTGTTCTCGGGATCCTCTTACGTGTGGGCCTTATGGAGTTCTTGTAGATCCTGAAGGACACACCTCATACCTAGGACCTAAGAGATCACTCTGGTTATGATTATAGTAGATATACCTCCACTGAAGGACTGTAGGGACTCCGAGAGCACCCTAGATGCCGAGAGTCCTGAGAACATCAAGCCCAAGAGAACAAAGAAGGACGATCCTTGGTTGGACGAATTCATGTGTTCCTTACCAGGCGCCCTTCAATACACCATCAATGACGTCATCGAAGAGGTTAGTAGGGTCGAACAGCGAGACAGGAGGCGAAGGGCTGATGACGATAGACGATACCGGCTCCTAGTCGATGTTGTGGTATCGAACTTGGTCAATTCCTACCTAATTCATCACAAGTCAAAGCCTATCGTGGCCTGTAGAGACTACAAATTTCCACTCACCATCTACAACAACACCGATCTTCCTCGTCGGACCGTAGGCAGGACACTGGACCTTCTTCAGAGAGCCGGGTTCCTCATCCAGACTGAAGGCTCATGTACCAAGGGTCTAAGGTCCACTATCCGGATCGCACCGGGCCTAGTGCAGCTTGTGGAACACCATGGGGTAGACCTGTCGTGCTTCGGTAGGCTGGACGGTGAACCACTCATTATTGTGTCCACCAAGGAGGACCGTGGGTACCACCTGGAGCCCAAGCACCCCCTCAAGAACTACAAGCCAACCCCCGAGACCCAAGCCCTGTCTGACCAGGTGGCACGCATCAACGACTATCTCGCACGAGCCGACATTCAGTTCCTCCCGGATGACCTCGGACCTGTGAATCCCCTAGATCGAAGGCTGACACGCCGCTTCAAGGTGCTTCCCGGGCAGAAGCTCCGGTTTGATCAAGTGGGCAGACTATACGGGGGCTTTTGGATGAACCTGAAGAAGCACCGTAAGCGCTGTCTGGGCGGCACCTTCCGGCAAGCGGTGTGAAGGCGACATACGGAGCGGAATGGGAGCTCCGTCACATGTCGATGCCAGGGCGTATGGCTATGTCGGAGCCGATCCGGCGCCTGGAGCTGTTTACCGGGGCCGGCCGGCGGCGGACGTGGTCGGATGAGGAAAAGGCCGCCATCGTCGCCGAGAGTGATGGGCCGGGCACCTCGATCAGCGCGGTGGCACGCCGACACGGACTGAGCGCCTCGCAGCTGTTCACGTGGCGGCGCTTGGCGCGTCAGGCTGGGAGGCACGACGACCGCACAGTACGGTTCGTGCCGGCCGTCCTGAGTGTGGGCCCGCAGGAGCCGGTGTCTGCGCAGACGGGCTCCGGGCTGCGTGAGCAACGCGGCTGTCACGGCATCGAAGTTGAGATCGCAGGCGCCACGGTCCGCATCGCTCAGGGCGCGAGCGCGGCTCAGATCGCCGCGGTGATCCGGGCGCTGAAGGCTCCCCTATGATCGGGCCCTCCGGCGCGGTGCGCGTGATGCTGGCCACACGGCCGGTGGACTTCCGCAAGGGCATGGACGGGCTGGCCGCTCTGGTGCGCGACGCGATGGGCGCGGATCCGTTCTCCGGCACGGTCTACGTGTTCCGGTCAAAACGCGCCGACCGGGTGAAGCTCCTGGTCTGGGATGGAAGCGGGCTGGTCCTCGCGACCAAGCGTTTGGAGGCTGGCCAGTTCTGTTGGCCGAAGATCGAGGACGGCGTGGTTCGGCTGAGCGCGGCGCAGCTCGCGGCGCTCGTCGAAGGCTTGGACTGGAAGCGCGTCCATGCGGCTCGTGCCGTGGGCGTGCCGGCGGTTGCCGGCTGAGCAAAAAGACTGGCGGACAGGCTTAATCGCGGTAGTAAGTCACTGGCGGATCTGCTCTCATCCGCTTCGTGGCCGCGCCTGCTTCGCCCTCGTCCGACGATCCCGAGACGCTCAAGGCGCTGCTCGCCGAGGAGCGCGCCGAGAACGAGCGGCTGCGCCAGATCATCCTGGCCATGCAGCGCCACCGCTTCGGCCGCCGCGCCGAGAGCCTGCCGGAGGATCAGCTCCTGCTCGGGCTGGAGGAGGCCGAGCAGGTCGAGGCCGCGGGCTTTGCCGCCGAGGAAACGGAGCCCGCCAAGGAGGCCCAGAGGGTCAAGCGGCGCACGAACCGTGGGGCACTGCCCGCCCACCTGCCGCGGGTCGAGTGCGTGGTCGACGTCGACAGCCTCGCCTGCCCGTGCTGCGCGGGTGCCCTGCACCGGATCGGTGAGGATGTATCCGAGCGCCTCGACGTGGTGCCGACGCAGTTCCGGGTGCTGGTGATCCGCCGCCCGCGCTACGCCTGCCGCGCCTGCGGGGACGCGGTCGTGCAGGCCCCGGCACCGGCGCGGCTGATCGAGGGCGGCCTGCCGACCGACGCTCTCGTCGCGCAGGTGCTCGTCTCCAAATACGCCGACCACCTGCCGCTGTATCGACAGGCGCAGATCTTCGCCCGCCAGGGCGTCAGCCTCGACCGCTCGACGCTGGCCGACTGGGTCGGGCGCGCCGCCTTCCTGCTCCGGCCCGTGCACGAGCGGCTCCTGGAGACGCTCAAGCGCTCGGGCAAGCTGTTTGCCGACGAGACCACGGCACCGGTGCTCGATCCGGGCCGCGGCCGCACCAAGACCGGCCAGCTCTGGGCGTATGCGCGCGACGACCGGCCCTGGGGCGGGACCGATCCGCCCGGCGTCGCCTACGTCTACGCCCCCGACCGCAAGGCTGGACGACCGATCGCGCATCTCTGCGGGTTTGCAGGCGTGCTCCAGGTCGACGGCTACGCGGCCTACGAGAGCTTGGCCAAGGGCGGCGCGGTGCGGCTGGCCTACTGCTGGAGCCATGTGCGTCGGCAATTCTATGATCTCGCCGCCGCCTCACCGATCGCGACGGAGGCGCTGTCGCGCATCGCCGCGCTCTACCGGATCGAGGCCGAGATCCGCGGGCGCTCGGCCGAGGAGCGACGGGCGGCCCGGCAGGAACGAAGCCGGCCCGTGGTCGAGGCGCTGGAGGCGTGGCTGCGGGAGAAGCTCGGCCTCCTGAGCCGCAAGAGCAACTTGGCGGATGCGATCCGCTACGCCCTGAGCCGCTGGGCGGGGCTGAGCCTGTTCCTCGACGACGGGCGTGTGGAGATCGACTCCAACACCGTCGAGCGCGCAATCCGGCCTCTGACCTTGAATCGGAAGAATGCCCTATTTGCTGGTTCGGACGGCGGGGGCGAGCACTGGGCGGTGATCGCCTCGTTGGTCGAGACCTGCAAGCTCATCGAAGTCGAGCCGCAGGCCTACCTGGCCGACGTCATCACCCGCATCGTCGACGGCCATCCGCAGCGGCGCCTCGACGAGCTTCTGCCCTGGGCCTACCCGAGCACACCCACGCTCCAAGCGGTCGCCTGAGAACGCTGCAGCCCAGGCGCGTCAGTCGGGCCGCGTGAACAGGGTCCGAAACAGCGCCTCGGATTGGCGCAGTCCCTCGTCGGTCAGCACCACCGACTTGGCGCGTCCGACCGGATCGGCGATGAGCCCCTTGGCGTGGAGACGGCCAAGCACGGCCCAGTCGAAGCCCTTCCAGGCCCGACGCCCGTCGTGGAGCGTCAGCCACAGAAGGGCGAGCACCGCCTCGTCGATGCGCTCCTCGTCGACCGCCATCCGAGCAGATTAGCACGCCGCGCTCAGACCGGGCGTGGTCCCAGCCGATCGGTTACGAAGCACCGCCGGGGCAACATCAGGATTGAGGGGGAGCCGATAGCGGATCTGGATTTCGTGTCGCTGCATCCAAGGCTGGCTTATCGCCGCTTAGGCCAGGAGTGGCCCGAAGGCGACCTTTATGATCTCACCGGGCTCTTGGAGGGGTACAACCGGAACAATGAGAGCCATCGAGACGCCGTGAAGCAGGGTTTGTGTTCCATACTCAATGGTGGTCGAGGTGGAGCCGCCCCAGGCCAGCCCAGCCATCTGAATGACCTTCCGAAGGGGAGCACCGCTAAGAAGCTCCGGGAAGCACTGATAGCAAAGCATCCCGGTCTAGCTTCGATTATCGAGCCTGAGGAGCCATCCAAGGAGATCCTCGGATACAGCCTCATGTTCACCGAAAGCCAAATCCTCCTTGGTACCCTGGAGATCCTGATGACATCCAATGTCGTGGCCTTGCCGAGTCACGATGGGCTCTTTGTTGCTCAGAGCAAGGCCTGGATCGCTCAGGAGGTCATGGAGACGGTCTCGCAGGCCATCGTAGGTGTCATACTGCCGGTGAAGTGCAAGGCGGTTCCTAGTGCCTCTCAGGCGACTGAAGCCCCTACCAGGCACGCAGCACCTTTCGAGATGGAAGCGGCCTAAAGGCTCTTAGTTGTATTGGAGGTTGGTGTCGGAGGTGCTCCTTGGACGTAGCGCCGCTCAACTCACGGAGTTCCCTCCCGACACCCTGCCAGCCTGATCCGAGGCAAGTCTCACGTTGCTATAGTGCAACACTGAAGTGGAGCACGGATTAATGTCTACCAGTATACTTTATTTGTGTGCTGTTGCTTCAACCGCAGAAGGTGGTCCGGAAGCAACCACCAGCCCCTAGGAACACCAAGAACTTTCCCCGCCTCAAAGAGAGCCCGAGAATAGCCTCTAGAATGCGCTAGGAAGCCTCAGGACGGCCGTGAGCACTTTCAGAGCACCGAGGAGCGGCTTGAGCCCGACAGGCGCCCTGGAGTCTCCTAGCGTGGCTGTTCGGAATCTGACGCGGTTGCATTGGTGAGGGCAGACCAAGCATCCGGACGGAACCACTTGCCTGCTCGCAGGATTCAAAGGGCAACTCCGGGAGCGTCTCGGAGCGTGTGGGAGCATTGAAATGGCCCTGCGAGGGCTTTCAGATAGGTGGTATCAGCCGAATGCCCTTGTACAGACTTCGAGCCGTGATGTGTCCTACAGATGATCTTGGAAGGACGGTGTTCCAAAGCACAAAGATAGAGGCCAGCAATGGTAATGAAGCGGTACGTTTTGCGCGCAATTGGAGCCCTGAAGACACCGGAGAAACCCTTCAAGCCTTGATGCTGCTTGATGAGCACGACACGGCTTTATGGACCCTGAGGCCTTCCAGCGTCAGCTAACCGCCCAGATGGTGTCCTAAGGCCTCCCTCGCATGAGGCCCCAAAGGCCGTCCATATTGGTCTGTAGCTTCATGTCCCCGGATTGCTGAGCCGATAGCTTGCGGACCTCCCCAGGCCCCGCTTACTGTCAAGCTATGCGTATCGCCCTGGCCGCCCTAACCTCCGTACTAACTTTGGTGTCCACACCTACCTTTTCGCAGACGTGCAATCGGACTGGTAACTACGTCTGGTGTGATAACGGCTATGATGGGTGGCTGACGGACTCCGGTAGTCTCTACCTGTCCAACAAGTACGGCCGGTCCATGACTCTTGATGCTGACGTGTTCCGGCCGCAGCCTCGCAGGAAGTCCAAGTTCTGTGTGATCGATTCCGAGGGTAATCGTCTGGGAGACTGCTAGAAGCATAGCTTTGATGACATCATAAACACTGATGGCCTAAGGGATTACCATTGGTTGACAATCGGCTTTAATATTAATCTGGCGATTTATCCTGGGACTTGAGAAGCCAATCCCGCATCGTTTGTAGCGCAACACCAAGCCCATAGTTCTCCGCGATGTTGGGCGCGCTGTGACCCTGCATGAAGTCCCGCACATCCTTGGGGCACCCACAGTCCCTTAGCTGCTGCTTGACCGCATGACGGATGCTGTGAACCGTTTTCTTCTTATCCTCGATACCAGCCGCTCTCAGGGCCTTCATGAGCGCCGCAGAGGCCGCATCACGGCCATTCTCTCTGCCGTACCTAGGGAACACCGGACCTGTCATAGAGGGTTGTCCTGAGCCTTCCTGGAGCCTCTGACGTTGCTCTTTGAGCGCCACCACAGCGGAAGGCAGCAAGGGGACCACTCGGACACTCGCTTGGGTCTTCAGCCCCCGGACCTCATTGGACCGGATCTCCAGGAACGGCAGACTCCCGTCCAGGTCGCGAACGTCAGGCCAAGCAAGGCCAGTTATCTCCTGGAGCCGTGCCCCGGTGTCCACCAGAAGCCTAGCAATGGCGCCAAGCTCCGGGTTCACTGACAGGGTGGTTACCTTCGCAAGCTCCTCTTTGGTCAGCGGTAGGCGCTTCTCACGGTCGGGCGTCGGGTCACTGATGGTGTGGCGGTCAAAGGGATTCCGCCTTTGGATATCGAACTCCTGAAGCGACTTCTCGATGATGGCCCTGGAGAGCTTGAAGGCCTTCCTGATGCTGCCTGGGGTGAGTCCCTTGGCGCTCAGGTGCTTCTCGTAGGTCCGCACGTCTTCTCTGGTGAGGGATGAGACGGTGTGGTCCGAACCCACTGCCTCATTAAGGTACGCGATGACGCGGCGCTTTTCGTGCTCCCACTTACGCCTTGCCACCAAGCCCATACTCGCGGTCTCGCTCTCCTTGAGTCGGAGGTAGACCGCTAGTGCCTCATCAAGGGTGGGATCGGGCTTCTTCAGGACCCCGAGGAGCGCACGGGCCTCAGGGCTCCTCTCAAGCTCATGGTCGCGGGTTTCGTGATTCCCCGGGTCGATCCCGAGGTGCTTCATGCAGAGATTCTCGCGGAAATCGAACTCGTGTTCAGCCATGCCCTGTTTGTAGGGACGATAGGGCAGCCCGTGAGCCTCCAGGAACCCTAGGCCACGATACCAGTCATCCACAGCGGAGTGGTCCTGGGTGACCACAGAGGCGAGCGAGAGGGCTGTAGGTCCCCTGCCCTGCCCTGCGGCTATCTGGGACAGCTTGTCGTGCTCTAGGAGTCTCCAGGCCTTCAGGTGGGCCTCAGCGTCCGCATGAACCCGCAGGCTCCGAAGCTCGGCTTCCTGTTCGTCCTTGGTCCCGAGGCTAACAACGATCTCCCGCTTCCCCGCACGGCCTCTCAGCGGCTCAGGGATGACCCGGCGGTACTTCCACACGCCATGTCGGGATTGGGTGATGTAGGGCATGCGGCGGAACAGGAGACTCACTTGAGGCCCCCGTTTGTATCCCCTTTTTGGGACACCACAGGAGCTAAGTGCCTGTTCTTACAATGCGCAGAGGACCTTAGAGAAGACCGGTGGCGCTCCCAAGGGGACTCGAACCCCTGTTTTCGCCGTGAGAGGGCGACGTCCTGGACCGCTAGACGATGGGAGCTTTCCGGCGGCGCGGGGCTGCTATAGCCATGACCCGCCGGAGGGGCAAGGGCCTTGGCCGGGAAATCCGCATCTGCGGGTCGAATCAGGTGCGGATAGGAATCGTGGTGGGTACGGACGTCGAGGAGCGGATCGGGATCGTCACAGAAGGGGGCGTGCGGCTCGACAGGGCGCTGGTGACCCTGTTTCCGGACCTGTCCCGTGCCCGGCTGCAGGATCTCGTCCGCGCGGGCCATGTGCAGCGCGACGGAACCCCGGTGCGTGACCCGGCCCTGAAAGTCGCCGCCGGCGCGCGGATCCGCCTGGCGGTTCCACCACCGGCGCCCGCAGGGCCGCTGGCCGAGGAAACGGATCTGCCGATCGTCTACGAGGACGACGATCTGATCGTCATCGACAAGCCAGCCGGCCTCGTCGTCCATCCGGCGCCCGGTCACGAGAGCGGGACCCTGGTCAACGCTCTGATCGCCCATTGCGGGGCGAGCCTGTCGGGGATCGGCGGCGTGCGCCGCCCCGGCATCGTCCACCGCCTCGACAAGGATACGAGCGGCCTGATTGTCGTGGCCAAGAACGATGCCGCACATCAGGGGCTTACGGCCCAGTTCGCCGATCATGGCCGCACAGGACCGCTGGAGCGGGCCTACGCGGCCGTGGTGTGGGGCCTGCCGCAGCCGCGCGCCGGCACCATTCGCGCCAGCCTCGCCCGTTCCCGCTTTCATCGCGAGAAGATCGCGGTGGTCTCCGACGAGGCCGGCCGCCACGCGGTCACGCACTACGCCGTCGCCGAGGCCTATCGAGAGGCCGCCCTCGTGCGCTGTCAGCTGGAGACGGGACGGACACACCAGATCCGGGTCCATCTCGCCCATCGCGGCCATCCGCTCCTCGGCGACGCGGTCTATGGGGGAGCCTTCCGGACCAAGGCCGCACGGCTGGAGCCGGATGCGCGCGCCGCGCTCACGGCCCTCGGCCGGCAAGCGCTCCACGCGGAACTGTTGGGCTTCCGCCATCCGCGCACCGGCGAGACGCTCCGGTTCGAGAGCCCGATGCCTCCCGACATGACGGCGCTGGTGAGCGCTCTCAGAGGGCAGCCGCAAGGCGGCACACACCCGTAACCGGCCCGCCGCAGCGTGCGAAAGATCACCCCGTACCGCGTCACTTCGTGACATGGTACGACCCATTCGGTCGGTGGCGCGTTGATGACGACGTGGGTGTCCTCAATCGCTACCGGCTCGACCGGCCAACCTGTATGACATGGGTGGCCGGCAGGGTCGGCTCAAGAGCGGCCCGAGTGGACGGCACTGTTGCCCGTCGCGTCCGCCCGACAGGGGGACATAGGTCCAGGAGAATGCCATGGCCGGTACGCTGCCCGTGCTCGCCAACGAAGGTGGCCTGTCGCGCTACCTTGATGAGATCCGCAAGTTCCCGATGCTGGAGCCGTCGGAGGAGTTCACGCTGGCCAAGAGCTGGCGCGACGCCGGCGATCGTGAGGCCGCGCATCGGCTCGTGACGTCGCACCTGCGCCTCGTGGCCAAGATCGCCATGGGCTATCGGGGCTATGGCCTGCCAATCGGCGAGGTCGTGTCCGAGGGCAATGTCGGCCTGATGCAGGCCGTCAAGCGCTTCGACCCCGACAAGGGGTTCCGGCTGGCCACCTATGCGATGTGGTGGATCAAGGCTGCGATCCAGGAATACATCCTGCGCTCCTGGTCGCTGGTGAAGATGGGCACCACGGCGAACCAGAAGAAGCTGTTCTTCAACCTGCGTAAGGCGAAAGGCCGTATCTCGGCTCTCGACGAGGGCGACCTCAAGCCCGATCAGGTGAAGCAGATCGCCACCCGCCTCGGTGTGCCGGAGCAGGACGTGATCGACATGAACCGGCGCCTGTCCGGCGACACCTCGCTCAACGCGCCCCTGCGCGAGGAGGGCGAAGGCGAGTGGCAGGACTGGCTCGTCGACAATTCCCCGAGCCAGGAGACCGTTCTGGCCCGCGAGCAGGAGGGGCAGAACCGCCTCTCGGCTCTGAAGGATGCGTTAAGCGTGCTCAACCCGCGCGAGCGCCGCATCTTCGAGGCCCGGCGCCTCGCCGAGGATCCGATCACATTGGAGGATCTCTCAGGCGAGTTCGGCGTCTCGCGGGAGCGCGTCCGGCAGATCGAGGTGCGCGCCTTCGAGAAGGTGCAGGAAGCGGTCAAGCGCAACATCGCCAACCGCGAGCTGCCCAGGGCCGGCATTGAGGCTCACTAACCAGCCCTCGGGCGCGCACTCGGCGCGCCGGGGCTCGTCACCACAGGCGGATCACTGCCACGCGTCGAAGGCGCTCTGCATGACCTGAGCGCCCGCGGCGCCCTTCTCGAACGTCAGCACCGCACGCTTGCCCGACGTGTAGCGCAGGGCGAGATCGAACCAGTTGCGGTGGAGCAAGAGATCGGTGTTGCGCTCCACGTCGTTCTGCAGCGACGACAGCCCGATCAGGAACAGGTTGTCGCGGACCCGGACCGGCAGGCCCGAGACCGGCGACCCGCGGGCGTTCTGCTCGTCCTTGGCCTGAAGCAAGCCGACATCCTGCACAGTACGGGCACCACCGTTTCCGCTCTGGCTGAAGGCGAGACTGACCGTGTGCGAGGCCGGCAGGGTCGTGTCGAGGTTGCGCTGAATGGTCATCACCAGGGTCAGCCCCGCATCGGGGATCGTCACGGTCGCGACGACCGCATTCTGCAGCGGCTGTCCCTGCTCGCCATTCACGGTGTCGAGCCGCCAAGTCACCCGGCCCGGAGTCGTCATCGGCTGCGCGTTCTCGGCGGCCGAGGCCTCCTCGATCAGTTCCGCGCGCTGAGCCACGGAGACGTTCGGCTCAGCCGGCGACGCTGCAGCGCGTGGGGGTGCGTTGCTCTCCTGACGGGGTGCGGGACGCGGGGCCGAAGCTGCGTCGCCACCGACGCGGTCGCCGAACTTGGTCTCGCCTTCGGGCTGCTGTGTATCCGCTGTCTCGGTGCCGCTCGACGGCAGGGTCTGGGGACGGTCGCGGAGCAGGAAGGCCGCCACGGCGATCAGGCCGATCACCACCGCCAGCACGGTCCCGACGAACACGTTGCGCAGAACCCGCGACCGGCCGGTCCGTGGCGGCACGACTTCGATCCGCGGACGCTGGCGGCCGTTCCCGGCCTCCGCGGAGGCCGCAGCGAGTTCGGGGTCTTCGCCAGGTGGCGGGGCGGCGGGCGCTTCCGGCGTTTCGGGGGCGGCCGGTGGTTGGCTCTGGCCCGGGCGCGGCGGCGTGATCGGGATCGGCGCCTCGCGCGGCTCGGGCTCAGGGGCGCGTGCCACTAGCGCCTCGAAGGGCGGCTTCGCGGCCGGCAGGGACGGCTTGAGCGACGGTGCCGCCGGCGGCTCGGGCGGTGACGGCTCCGGGAGCTCCGGCTCAGAGACCGGCGGCACGATCGGTTCAGGCACCACCGCATCGTTGGCCGGAGCCGGGAGGCCGCCGTGATCCACCTCGAGCCGCTCGATCGCGGCGTCGAGCGCTCGGCGCTCGAGATCGATATCGGCCTCCGAGAGCGGCGGATCGAGGGAGCGGAGCTGGCTGATCAGGGCATTGCGCGCGCGATCGTAGACCGCCTTGCGCAGAGCCGGCGTTCGGTCGGGCAGCGCATCGAGCGCGCGTGCCAGAAGCGGGTAGTAATCGGCCATATACCCTGGTCCGCCCCTTCGGCTGCCGTCCGGCAGCACCGGTCGACGGCCGGGGGCCGAGGGCCGCTCCCGCCCGACGGGGTCGGTCACGGCCGTCGGCCGGTGATAACGCCTCCCGCCGCGCGGATCCGCGCCCGCACGTCGGTTGCCGTGATGATGGCGGGGCGGCCATGGAGGCAGCCGCCCTGCCGCGCGCCCGTTCTAGATCAAGCCGGCACGGGCTGGATACGGGCGGAGCGTTCAAAAAGACGCGCCGTCAACGGGATAGCGCGCGGGGCGTCAATCCTCGAACGGGTTGTGCATCAGGATGGTGTCGTCGCGCTCAGGTGAGGTCGACAGCAGCGCCACCGGCGCCCCGATCAGCTCCTCGATCCGGCGGACATATTTGATCGCCTGCGCCGGCAGATCCGCCCAGGACCGGGCGCCCGCCGTGGTCTCGGACCAGCCCGGGATCACCTCGTAGACCGGCTCGACCCGGGCCTGCGCGGCCTGGCTCGCCGGCAGATGGTCGATCGGCTTGCCGTCCAGCATGTAGCCGGTGCAGACGCGGATCTCCTCGAACCCGTCGAGGATGTCGAGCTTGGTGAGCGCGATGCCGTGGATGCCGGAGGTGCGCACGGTCTGGCGCACCAGCACGGCGTCGAACCAGCCGCAACGGCGCTTGCGGCCGGTGTTGACGCCGAACTCGCGCCCGCGGCTGCCGATGGTCTCGCCGATCTCGTCGAACAGTTCGGTGGGGAACGGCCCCTCGCCCACTCGTGTGGTGTAGGCCTTGGCGATGCCCAGCACATAGCCGATCGCCCCTGGGCCGAGGCCCGAGCCGGTCGCCGCCTGCGCGGCCACGATGTTGGACGAGGTCACGAACGGGTAGGTGCCATGATCGACGTCGAGCAGCGCGCCCTGCGCGCCCTCGAACAGGATCCGCTTGCCGGCCCGGCGCTCCTCGTCGAGCAGCGCCCAGACGGTGTCGGCGAAGGGCAGGATCTTCGGCGCGATGGCCTTCAGCTCGGCGAGCAGCGCCTCGGCATTCACCTCGTCGATCCCGAGGCCGCGTCGCAGGGCGTTGTGATGGGTCAGCACCCGTTCGATCTTGGCCGGCAGCGCCTCCGGATCGGCGAGGTCGACGACGCGGATCGCTCGGCGCCCGACCTTGTCTTCGTAGGCTGGCCCGATGCCGCGCTTCGTGGTGCCGATCTTGAGACCGGCATTGGCGGTCTCGCGGAAATGGTCGAGCTCGCGGTGGAGGGGCAGGATCAGCGTGGCATTGTCGGCGATGCGCAGCGACGCGGGCGAGACCTCGACGCCCTGAGCCTTGATCCGCTCGATCTCGTCGACGAGATGCCAGGGATCGACCACGACGCCGTTGCCGATCACGGAGAGCTTGCCGCCGCGCACCACGCCGGATGGCAGCAGGGCCAGCTTGTAGGTCACGCCATCGATGACCAGCGTATGGCCGGCATTGTGCCCGCCCTGGAAGCGGACAACGATGTCGGCCTGCTCAGAGAGCCAGTCGACGATCTTGCCCTTGCCCTCGTCGCCCCACTGGGCGCCTACAACGACGACGTTGGCCATGCCTGCCTGCTTACCCGCGACGGAAACCGGGACGGCGCCGCCCACGAGTGCGGGCTGCGTACGTCGTGAGCCGTTTCCGCGATCCGGGCAGCGAAATCAAGCAACTCCCTGCATGGCGGCCCGTATAACGGCCGCAGGGCGCTTACTTCGCCTCCGTTCCGGGCGCGCGGCCGGGCAGTTCCCGGGGCTTGATCACCGGCATCGAGCCGCTGTCGTTGGGCTTGACCACGGTGCCGGTCGTACCGGTGTCCGGCGGCTTGATGACGCCGTCGTTCCGCTGGAGCTTGTCGCTGAGCGACTGGTCCTTCGGCGGGGCGTCCGCGCTCGGACGCACGCGGTCGGGCGGCGTCTGGGTCGCCGGCGGCAGGGCCGGATCGATGTCGCGCCCTTTCAGCGGCGCGTCGGGATTCTGTGCATAGGCGGGCACCGCCATGACGGTCGCCGCGAGTGCGGCGAGCAGGAGCTTCTTCGGCAAGATAGGCCTCCCCTCTCGGGACACGAATTCGGGGAGGAACAGCCGGGGGCGGCATCCGTTCCTGCGCACCGGTCGCCGGGGTGCATCGTCCTGTGGACCGGATCCGGGACGATGCGCTCTCGAGGGGGGCTTCGACCTCAGCCCTGACGGGCGGCCTCGATGTACAGTTCGCGCAGGCGCCGGGTCAGGGCACCCGGGCGGCCTTCACCGATCCGCTTCCCATCGATCTCCACCACCGGCATCACGAAGGCAGAGGCGCTGGTGTAGAACGCCTCCTCAGCCTCGTAGGCCTCGGCGACCGGGATCAGACGCTCCTCGATCCGCAGGTCGGCCTCCTGGGCGAGCCGCAGCACCGAAGCCCGGGTGATGCCGGGCAGCAGCGCCGTGGAGAGCGGCCGGGTGACGAGCACGCGGTCGCGGCTGACGATGAACGCGGTCGAGGACGAGCCTTCGGTCACCGCGCCATCCTCGACCATCCACGCCTCGGCGACGCCGGCCTCGGCCGCCTGCTGCTTGGCGAGCACCTGGGCGAGCAGGGCCACCGACTTGATGTCCCGGCGCTTCCAGCGCAGGTCCTCCACGGTGATTACCCGGGCGCCGGTCTCGGCCAGTGGGTTGGCCAGCACGGTCTTCGCCTGCGTGAACATCATCACGGTGGGCTCGACACCACCTTTCGGAAAGGCGAAGTCGCGCTCGGCGACACCGCGCGTCACCTGCATGTAGACGAGGCCCTCGGTGACGCCGTTCCGGGCAACGAGCTCGGTCTGCAGGCGCTCCCAGCCGGCTGCGTCGTGCGGGTTGCGGATGCCGATCTCGCCGAGCGAGCGATCGAGCCGGGCGAGGTGCGCCGCGTTGTCGACGAGCTTGCCGTCGAGGATCGCGGATACCTCGTAGATTCCATCCGCGAACAGGAAGCCGCGATCCATGATCGGCACGCGCGCCTCCGCGAAGGGGAGGAACTGGCCGTTGAGATAGACGGTGCGGGAAGCGGTCACGGTTTGCCTTCCTGTGTTCGTCACGGGCCCAAGCAGGAATCGTGCGGCGCGCTCAGGCCGCGCCGAACACCCGCGAGAAGATCGTGTCCACGTGCTTGAAGTGGTAGCCGAGGTCGAAGCATTCCTCGATCTGCTCCGGCGAGAGCGCCGCGGTCACCTCGGGATCCGCCTTCAGGAGCGCGAGGAAATCCCCCTCCCCGCGCCAGACCGGCATCGCATTGCGCTGGACCAGACGGTAGGCGTCCTCGCGCGACACGCCGGCCTGGGTGAGCGCCAGCAGGACCCGCTGCGAGTGGACGAGGCCACCGAGCCGGTCGAGGTTCTTCTGCATGTTGGCCGGGTAGACCAGCAGCTTCTCGACGACACCGGTCATCCGCGCGAGCGCGAAGTCGAGGGTCACGGTGGCGTCGGGGCCGATCATCCGCTCCACAGAGGAATGGGAGATGTCGCGCTCGTGCCAGAGCGCCACGTTCTCGAGAGCCGGGGTCACGTAGCCGCGCACCATCCGGGCAAGCCCGGTGATGTTCTCGGTGAGCACCGGGTTGCGCTTGTGCGGCATGGCCGACGAACCCTTCTGGCCCTCGGAGAAGAACTCCTCCGCCTCCAGCACCTCGGTGCGCTGGAGGTGGCGGATCTCGATGGCGAGCCGCTCCAGGGACGAGGCGACGACGCCGAGGGTGGCGAAGAACATCGCATGGCGGTCGCGCGGGATGACCTGGGTGGAGACCGGCTCGGCGGTCAGGCCCATCTTCTCGGCGACGTATTGCTCCACCCGCGGGTCGATATTGGCGAAGGTGCCGACGGCCCCGGAGATCGCGCAGGTGGCGACCTCCTCGCGGGCCGCGATGAGGCGGCGACGGTTGCGCTCGAACTCGGCATAGGCCTGGGCGAGCTTCAGCCCGAAGGTCACGGGCTCGGCATGGATCCCGTGCGAGCGGCCGATCGTGGGCGTCAGCTTGTGCTCGAAAGCCCGAGCCTTCAGCGCGACGAGGAGCGCGTCCACGTCGGCGATGAGGATATCGGCGGCACGCACGAGCTGCACGTTGAGGCAGGTGTCGAGCACGTCCGACGAGGTCATTCCCTGGTGGACGAAGCGCGCCTCGGGACCGACGATCTCAGCGAGGTGGGTGAGGAACGCGATCACGTCGTGTTTCGTCACCGCCTCGATCGCGTCGATGCGGGCGACATCGAAGACGGCGTCCTTGCCCTTGGCCCAGACCGTTTCGGCGGCCTCCTTCGGCACGACGCCGATCTCGGCAAGCGCAGTGGTGGCGTGCGCCTCGATCTCGAACCAGATCCGGAAGCGGCTCTCGGGCGACCAGATCGCCGTCATCGCGGGGCGGCTGTAGCGGGGGATCATGGGGGCCTCGGCACGGTCCGGATTGCGTGCGAGGCCGGTAGCATGCGCCGGGCCGGCCGCTCAATGCATACGGCTCATGCCGGGGCGACACGGGATGTGGAGCACTCAGCCTGCACGCACCCAGCCCTGGCCCATGAGCCGCTCCTGCGGGCGGAAGCGGGACTTGTAATCCATCTTGCGCGAGCCCTCGACCCAGTAGCCGAGATAGAGATACGGCAGGCCGAGCCGGCGGGCGCGGCGGATATGGTCGAGGATCATGAAGGTGCCCGGCGAGCGCCCGGCCTCCTCAGGATCATAGAACGAGTAGACCATCGACAGACCGTCCGCGAGGACATCGGTCAGGCAGAAGGCGAGCGGCGGACCCGAACCGCGTCCGGTGATCGCCGTGTCCGGCCCGTGCCGCCGGTAGGCCACGAGGTGCGTGTCCACGTGACTGTCCTCGACCATCATGGCGTAGTCGAGCACTGTCATGTCGACCATACCGCCGTCGCCGTGGCGGGCGTCGAGATAGCGGCGGAACAGGGCGTATTGCTCGGAGGCGGGCCGGTTCGGCTCGGGCGTGCCGACCCAATCCGCGTTGCGGGCCAGGATCCGCCGCTGGCTGGCGCTCGGCACGAACTCATCGACCACGACACGGACCGAGATGCAGGCCCGGCAGGTCTCGCAGGCCGGGCGGTACGCGATGGTCTGCGAGCGGCGGAAGCCGCCCTGCGTCAAGATCTCGTTGAGGTCACGGGCACGCCGACCCACGAGGTGGGTGAAGACCTTCCGCTCCTCCTGGCCCGGGAGATACGGGCATGGCGAGGGCGCGGTGAGGTAGAATTGCGGCGTATCGCGCGGATGGCTGGTCACGCTTCTTCTTGACCCTGCGCCGGGTTCATCCTCTCGGCGCCGGCATACCAGTGTACAGGCGGAGCGGCCGGGCTCAATGCCCCCGGACACCGGTCGCGCGAGATTTTCACCGCGTGTCGGGCCGCTCAGCGGGCGTGGACGACCGCGAGCCCGAGCAGCAGGTCGTGGCCGAGTCGCCGGTCCGAACGCACAAGCCCGAAGGCGATATCGATGCACCACAGCAGGAACGTCGAAATCGCCACGTAGAACAGCAGGGCGTGGACGGCCGCCGTGATGATGTCGACCCGCGCGCCGCTCTCGGGGGCGATGGTCCGCAGGCCCATCAGCCGTTGTCCGATCGTGCTCTGCTTCGGCCCGCCGACCGTGATCGCGCTGTAGATGATGCCACTCGCCGGCAGGATCGCGAACAGGGTCCAGCCCAGCCCGAACGTCACCACGCCGATGACGGTGATCAGCAGCGTCAGCAGGACGGTGAAGCCGAAGATGAACAGGATGTCGAGGAGGTAGGCGACCGTGCGGCCGCCGAGACTCGCGCGCACGAACGGGACCGGCAGCGAGGCCGCGTAGCCGGGTGCGTCGAAGCGCTGCGCGTAACCGGATTGGGGGTTCTGCATGGTGTCGCGTCCTGCAAGCGAGGCTGCGCCGGGAGAGGTGGGGGCATGCCGCGAGGGCCGCAAGGGGAGCCTGCCGAACCGGCCGGTTCAGCGCTCAGCCGGATCGTCGGCCTCGGCATCCGGCGTGTCGAGATAGAAGCGCTTCAACATGTAGAGGGACGGGCCGGACAGGCTGGTGCCCTCGGTGGCGAGGGCGACGATCGTCGAGCCGGCATCGAAGCGGCACGTCAGCCAGCGCTGCCGGTTGCCCTCGGCGTAGTCGACCCGGACCGTGTTCGCCGCCGCCCCCGGCGCCGCCCGCAGGAGCCGGATCCCGGCCTGGGGCGCGACCGCCGGCAGGGCTCGGCGGCAGGTGGCTACCCGCTCCCGCCGCAGGGTGTCCTGGCAGGCGACGAGCCCTCCGAGAAAGCCTACGGCGACCGCGCTCCCGAGGAGCCAGCGGTGCGCGCGTCTCACGGACGGGTGCGCAGGCGCTCGGCGACCCGGGGGGCGTGGTACGTGAGGACGCCGTCGGCCCCGGCCCGCTTGAAGGCGAGAAGCGCCTCGACCATCGCGCGGTCGCCGTCGAGCCAGCCGTTGCGGGCGGCCGCCTCGATCATCGCGTACTCGCCGGACACCTGATAGGCGAAGGTGGGGACCTGGAACTCGTCCCGGACGCGTCGGATGATGTCGAGATAGGGCAGGCCCGGTTTGACCATGACCGAGTCTGCGCCCTCATCCAGGTCGAGGCGGACCTCGCGCAGGGCCTCGGCCGAGTTGCCTGGATCCATCTGATAGGTGCGCTTGTCGCCCACCAGCGCCGCCTTGGTGCCGATCGCGTCGCGGAACGGCCCGTAGAAGGCGCTGGCATACTTGGCCGCGTAGGCCATGATCTGCACGTCGAGGAAGCCGGCCTTGTCGAGCCCGGCGCGGATCGCGCCGACGCGCCCGTCCATCATGTCAGAGGGCGCGATGATGTCGGTCCCGGCCTCGGCCTGGATCAGGCTCTGCTCCACGAGGACGGCCACGGTCTCGTCATTGAGGATCGCGCCGTCCTTCATCAGGCCGTCATGGCCGTGGCTCGTATAGGGGTCGAGCGCGACGTCGGTCATGATCCCGACCTCCGGGACCGCCCGCTTCACCGCGCGCACGGCCCGGCAGACGAGGTTGTTGGCGTTGAGCGCCTCCGAGCCCGTCGGGTCGCGCAGCGCTACTTCGGTGAAGGGGAAGAAGGCCACCGCCGGGATGCCGAGCTGCGCCGCGCGCTCCGCGTCCCGCACGATCTCGTCCACCGAGAGCCGCTCGACGCCTGGCATCGAGGCGATCGGCTCGCGGCGTCCCTCGCCCTCGATGACGAACATCGGCCAGATCAGATCATCGACCGTGAGCGTATGCTCGCGCACCAGCCGGCGCGACCATTCCGCCTTGCGGTTCCGGCGGGGACGCTGTGTGATCTTCAAACCCTCCACGCGGGCGCCCTCTCGGGCGGCCTCTACGGCGAGGGGGCGCGGCTCTGGCAAGGTCTCTGACATGCGGATTCGCCACCGTTCGCGCGGACCACGCCGCGGATCGCGCGGCGCCTCGGCGCCGGAGGTGCCGGACTAGCACACCGGGCCGGGGCGACGAAACCCGACCATTGACGCAGGACGGCGGAACGGCTTCAACCCGGCGATCCCTAGCCCACCGACCAGGATCCCGGCCCTCCGATCATGAACCGGCCCCTCCCCTCCGCGAGTGCGGCGTAGTGCCCGGCTCCTTCCCGATCCGGAGGAAGGCTCCCCGGCCCGGCGAGATCCCGACCGACCGGATCGAGCGTGCCCAGGGCCCGGCGCCCGGTACATGGGATACGGTGCTCGTCTGGTTCATGAGGCTCACCGCGCTCGTTTGGCTGCTCAAGAGCGTCCTGGCCTGGGCCAGCATCCTCGACGTGCTGCCCGGATCCCGGCCATTCGAGGCTGAGCCGTTCGGGCGGCAGGCGGCAATCGTCTATTTCGCGGTCATCGATGCCGCCGCGGCGATCGGGCTGTGGCTGACCAGTGCCTGGGGCGGCGTGATCTGGCTGCTTGCCGTGACCTCCGCCATGACGCTCGCGGTGTTGACCCCGCAACTTCTACCGATGCCGGTGCCGCTGCTCGTATTCGGCGCCAGTGTCGTGACGTTGTACTTCCTGCTCTCCTGGCTCGCCGCGCAGGAAGCACGGTGAACGAACCGTTCTTATCTTCGCTTCAGTTTGTCTTTACCGCGAAGAGTAAATCGGGAATTCATCCTGTCGCTTAAATCGCCTTTCATCCCCGAGCCCTAGCTTAGCCATCATCAGCCGCCCCGCATTGTACGGAGGTGGCACCATCAGATGGCGAGGCAGAGATGAAGACCCAGAGCGCTCGTGTCGTGAAGCCCGAAGCTCCCGAGGAGGCCTCGGCCGCGAAGGGCTCCTACCTGGAGGCGCTGCACCTCGTGGAGCGGCTGCACCGTCGGCTGCTCGACGTGATCAAGGACGAGTTCGAGCGCCGCGGCCGCGAGGACGTCAACAGCGTCCAGGCGCTGCTCCTGTACAACATCGGCGACAAAGAGCTCACCGCCAGCGAACTGCGGACCAAGGGCTACTATCTCGGCTCCAACGTCTCCTACAACGTCAAGAAGCTCGTGGAGGCCGGCTACCTGCACCACGCCCGCTCGAAGACTGACCGCCGGTCGGTCCGGATCAGCCTGACCGACAAGGGCCGTCAGGTGCACGAGATCATCCAGGGGCTGTACGACAAGCATGCCCGCACGATCGCGCCGATCGGCGGCATCTCGGACGACGACTTCAACCGGCTCAACCAGGCGCTGGGCCGCCTTGAGCGCTTCTGGACGGACCAGATCCGCTACCGCCTCTGACGGCTCCCGTCAGAGATTCAGGAGACCCAGGATCCCGGCGATGACCGCGTAGGCGAAGCCGGCATTGATGGCGACGCCGAACAGGCCGATCACAAGGCCGCCCATCACGACGATGCCGTCGCGCTCGACGAGGCCGAGGCCCACGAGGCAAACGGCGAGGCCGAGGGGAATCTGCCCCACGATGGGCGCGGCCACGATCAGGGCCAGCGCCAGCGCCAGCAGGACGATGCCCATGCCGCGCATGCCCAGCGCGGTCTCGAACACACTGACACGGGGGCGCGACCAGCGCTCCAGGCGCCGCAGGACCGGCACGGCCCGGGTCACGGCGCGCCGCACATCCGTCAGGGCGATCGAGCGGCCGAGCAGGATCCGCGGCAGCCAGGGCGCCGACATGCCCGCCGCGATCTGGATGGCTACGAGCAGCAGGAGCAGGCCGCAGATCAACGGGATCGGCGGTGGCATCGGCAGGCAGTTCGGCAGCCCGAGCAGCACCACGAGCAGCGCGAACGCGCGATCCCGCAGCACCGCAACGATATCGCCCACGGTGAGGCGCTCGCCCTCCTGGCTTGCCAGCACCGTGAGGACGTCCGACGTTCGTGCACCGGAGGTCAAGGATCCGCCAACCTTCGCTGTCCCGCGGGGGGCTCTAACCGAGAACACCTGGCACGCCAAGCACGGCAGATTGGCGACAGGGGGTAGGGCGGCCGGCGGCACGGCACGCAGCCACCTGAGGTCTGCAGATCGCAACAAAGCAAATCTCAAATCAAGCTTTGTCGTTCACGCCCTTCATCCAGTCACATTCTGGCGATCGAGCCCGGCACAGAAATGTTTCGGTGGATCCAAAGATGGCGCATCTGTCCACCTCGATACGGACACCTAAACTTCTGCCTCCCAGCCCGGAGGCCGAATCGTGCGATGCTGGCACACTTCTTTCAGGAACTTTCGATTGTTCGGCTACGCGGTCGTTACAATGGTCGCAGGCAGGGCGAATTCGGCCGGGGCCGATGCCACCGAGATCAACACGCTGCTGTTCGGCAGCCTCGATGCGGGTGCCGCGACCTTCATGACGCTCGGTGCGAAATTCGGGCTCGCCTCGCTCGACAGAGACGGTTTCGTCGCACTGGCGAGCCTCGGCGGCGGGCATCGAGATGAGCGCAGCCTTGAAGGCCGGCGCCAGCGCTACACGCTCAGCACCGCCGTGGTCGTCGGTTATCAATGGTTCTTCGACTGGGGCGTCGTCGCGGCTTTCGCTGGTCCCGAGGGCATGATGGAGACGCTCGTCGACGGTCACGGGTTGGCAGCCCTGCCGGCACAGCTCGGCCTGCGCCTGCACGGCGAGGTCTGGGCGCGTCCAACTGACGCGACGCTCCTGCAGGCGACCGCGGTAGCCGGCTCAACACACGACAGTCTGTGGGCGCGCGCGGCTTGGGGGTACCGCCTTTGGAGTGCCTATATCGGCCCGGAGGCGGCTGTCTACACGCACGCGACGGGCTACGCGAAGTGGAATCTCGGTTTGCACGGCACCGACTTCGCCCTGGGCCGCTACAGCATCCGGACGTCGGCCGGAATCCAGTTTGAGGCCGGACGGCGCGCAGCCTGCCCCTATTTCGCCATGGCGGTCTGGTCGCCCTGGTGAGCAGGCTCAGGTTCGCTGCTGAGCTCGGCGAAGAAGGCGGCTGCGTCCCGGCGGATCTCCGCCCGGCGCTTGTCCCCCAAGCCACGCAGGGTGCGGTACGGCATGGTCATCCGGGGATTCCCGGCGAGCGTGTCCTCGTTCTCGATCAGGAAGTTCCAATACAGATAGTTGAACGGGCAGGCGTCCGGGCCGGCCTTCACCGCCACGTCATAGGTGCAGGACGCGCAATAGTCCGACATCCGATCGATATAGGCGCCTGAGGCCGCGTAGGGCTTCGAGCCCATGACGTCCCCGTCCGCCCACAGCACCATCCCGTGCACGTTGGGCAGCTCGACCCACTCGTAGGCGTCGGCGAAGACAATCAGGTACCATTCCTCAACCTGGGCCGGGTCCAGACCCGCGATCAGCGCGAAATTGCCGGTGACCATCAGGCGCTGGATATGGTGGGCATAGGCGTGGGCGCGGATCTCCGAGACCACCTGCGCGATGCAGTTCAGTTTCGTCTCGCCCGACCAGTAGAACCACGGCAGGTCACGGCCCGCGCCGAGCGCGTTACTCTCGCGGTACTCCGGCATCCGCGCCCAGTAGAGGCCGCGCACATATTCCCGCCAGCCGAGGATCTGGCGGATGAAGCCCTCGACGGCATTGATCGGCGCCGCGCCCTCGCCGTAGGCCCGCTCGGCGGCCCGGCAGACTTCCTCGGCCGTGAGGAGGCCGGCATTGAGGGCCGGCGACAGGAGCGCGTGGTAGAGGAACGGGGCGCCGGTCTTCATGGCGTCCTGATAATCGCCGAAGGTCGGCAGGCACGATGCAATGAAGTGCCGGAGGGCGGCCAGCGCGTCGGCCCGGGTGACCGGCCAGGAGAAGGTGGCGAGGTCACCGAAATGCGCGCCGAACTCCCGCTCCACGAGGGCGATGACCTCGCGGGTCACCGCATCCGGCTGAAAACCGATCCGGTCGGGGGCACGATGGCCCCTGGGCAGGCGCTTGCGGTTCTCGGCGTCGAAGTTCCAGCGGCCCCCGACCGGTTCGTCGCCCTCCATGAGCAGGCCCGTCCGGCGGCGCATACCCCGATAGAAAGTCTCCATCCGCAGGTGGTGCCGGCCTTCGGCCCAGCGCGCGAAATCCTCGCGGGGGCAGAGAAAGCGGTTGTCGGCGCGGATCTCCACCGGTGCCGACAGCGTCTCACGCCAATCCTGCATCATCTGCCAGACCCGCCACTCACCGGGCTCGGTGACCACGACGCGCTCGGGACGATACCGCGCGACCGCCCGTTCCAGCTCGCCGGTGAAGCTGCCGGTGTTGCCCGGATCCGTCAGGCGCACGTAGGCGACGGTGACCCCTTCCGCCTCCAGCTCGGCCGCGAAATGGCGCATGGCGGCGAAGAGGAACGCGATCTTCTGCTTGTGATGCCGGACATAGGTGGCCTCGTCCCGCACCTCGGCCATCAGGACCACGTCGTGCTCGGGATCGAGATCCACGAGGCTGGACACGCGACGGCTCAGCTGGTCGCCGAGGACGAACCGCAGCGTTCCCCGAGAGCCGATTTCGCGACCGCGTCTCCTCAGCATCACCTCAGCCCTTGGTGCGCAGGGCGGAGCGGCCGCCGTCCACGCCGATCACCTGCCCGGTGATCCAGGCCGCCTCGTCGGAGACCAGAAACGCCGCGAGCGCGCCGACATCCTCCGGCCGGCCGAGGCGCTGGAGGGCGTGCATCGCGGCAATCCCCTGGGCGAGGGTCTCGTTGCCGGTGATCGCGGCGGCGAGCGGCGTGCGAGTCAGCGAGGGCGCCGCCACGTTGACGCGGATCTGCGGCGCGAGTTCGGCGGCCAGCGCGAGCGCGAGCCCCTCGACGGCGCCCTTGGCCATCGCAACCGAGGCATGCGCCGCGAAGCCCTGCGCGGCGGCAACCGTCGAGAACAGCACGATCCCGGCCCCCGCCTCACCGGCCCCGGCCTTCAGCGCGCCCGCGGCGGCCTGCACGGCCGAGAAGGCACCCAGTGCGTTAATCCGGAAGTCGCTCTCTGCATCGGCCCGCGTAAGCCGGCTCAGCGGGCGGAGGTTGATCGTTCCGACCGCGTAGACGAGACCTGCAGGTCCCGGCCCCGCCGCTTCCGTCACCGCGGGAAAGAAATCAGGATCGGCGATGTCGCCGGCACTGAATGTGGTCTCGCCGAGTTCGTCCGCAGCGCGGGTCAGGCGATCGGTATCGCGGGCGGCCAGGTGGAGGGCGAAGCCGCGGGACCGCAAGGCCCGGGCCGTCGCGAGACCGATTCCTCCAGTCCCGCCGTAGATGATCACCCGTCGCACGTGGAACTCCCCTTGCTACCCTTCCAGGCTCGATCAAGGTAAGGCCGGTGGTGCTCCCGGGCAGACGGGAGGCCCATGTGCTCCACGTCCACAAGGTCGCAGGCGGCAAGCATGAAGTTCGCGTTCGCCGGTATCGACTTCCTGGGCGGTGTGTTCGAGGGCCTGCTGGATGCCGGTTGGACACCGGTGAAGCTGTTCACCCGCCCTTGCGACGGCATCTACGACCACAACGAGGTGATCGTCGCCCGCGCCCGCGCGCTTCGCGTGCCGATCCAGCTCTCGCGCATCCGCGAGCGCGACATCGAGGCGCTCCAGGCCGAGCACGGCCGGGACTGGGCGCTCGTGGTGGCGGGCTATCCATGGCTGGTGCGGGGCTGGCGCGGCCGCGCGGCCTACGGGCTCAATGTCCACCCCTCCCCGCTTCCGACCGGGCGCGGCCCCTACCCGCTCTTCCGGGCGGTGCTCGACCGCTACGAGACCTGGGGCGTCACCGCCCACGTCCTTGCGGATGGCTTCGATACCGGCGACATCCTGGCCCAGGACATCTTCGCCTTGAGCCCGTTGGAGTCGCACGAGACGCTGCTCGCCAAGTGCCAGATGGCGGCCCGAAGGCTTGCCGCGGGCCCGCTCGGCCACGAATTGCCCAACCGGTGGCGCAGGCCCGAGCCGCAGGGCGACGGCTCGTACTGGCCCCGCGCCACCGATGGCGACCGCACCCTCGATTTCCGGCAGGAGGTGGACGCGATCCTGCGCCGGGTGCGGGCCTTCGGCACCGTCGAGACGATCGCGCGTCTCGGCGAAGCGCGGGTCTTCGTGGCGGAAGCCCATGGCTGGCGCGAGCGCCACCCGCACACCCCCGGCGCGGTCGTGCATCGCCACCGCCGGCACGTCGTGGTCGCGGCGTTCGACGGTTATGTGCAGATCACCCGCTGGTCTCCGGTGCCGCTCACGGAGGCCGGCCAGATCGGACGCTGACGGGAACCGACGTGGGGCGGCTGGTGTTTCCGGCGGCCCTGACCGTCACGGAGCCCGACATGTCGACACGCGCAAGCCTCGCCGCAGCCCTCGGGTTCGCGGCGCTGTTCACGGGCTCAGCCCTCGCCCAGGCCGTCGTGGTCGCCCCGGACGATTTCGGCCCGGAGGACGAGGTGGTGGTGCGCGACTACATCGTGCGCCGGCCGGTCGGGCCGGGACCGATCGTCGGTTCGATTCCGCTGCGGCCCGGCAGCATCGTTCCGCCGGACGTGCGGCTCGCACCGTTCACCGACGCGCCGAACCCGCGCCTGCGCCGCTTCGGCTATTTCGTGGCGCCCGGCGACAAGATCGTGGTGGTCGATCCCGAGACCCGCGCGGTCGTTCGCATCTTCGATCGCTGAGGCCACGGCGCGCGGCGCTCACCAATCGCTCAGCGCCGCCCGCTTCCATCGGTTCGGGGCGACGCAGCGGTACTCGTAGGCCTCGTCCCAGGCATGGTCGCCGGGGGTGCAGAGATCGGTGCTGTTCCGGGGCGGGCGCGGCAGCATCTCGCGGAGAGAGGCTGCCTCGACTTGGCCGGTATCGCTGACCCGGAACACCGGCCCGCCGGGGGTGCCGTAGATCAGGTCATGCCCGTCGAAACCGAGGCTGCGCGAGAAGCCGCCGTCGCGATTGCCATCAAGCCCGATCGCCTGCCCCGGCCCGAGAAGGATCGGCACCCCTGTGAAGCGGGCCGCGGCGGCGTCGATCCCGATGCCGTAAGTGCCTTCCCCCTGGAACGAGATTCCCCGGTCCGTCACTGAGCCGGTGAGATTGCCCATCAGGATGCCATATCCGGTGTGAGCGCCCGGCACGCCGCCAGTGGAGATCTGCAGGCCCACCCGCTGACGGTTGCGGTCGGTGGTGGGCGACTGCGCCGAGACATCGATCTCCGTGCCGATGCAGGAGGCCACCGGGTCGGCCTCGTCGGTCGTATCGACGCAGTTGAAGTTGCCGGCCCAGGATGGTCCCACCGGGCCGAGCCGGTTCGCCTCCTTAAAGATGGTGCCGTTGACCGCAACATTCTGGGCGCCCGTGCTGGCCAAGCTGCGATTGTGCAGTTCGCCCGTGATCGTCCATTCGTAGCCGGCGTTGTGCGGACCGGTGGAGCCGAGCGCCCAGATCGCCTTGTAGGTGTGGCCGGGCTCTCCCGAACCCGCAGGCACGTGCCGGTCGACCCGAAGGGTGGAGACCGGATCGAAGCCTGCGGGCTGGTTCCACAGGAAGGCATGACCGCCGTCGATGCCTGGGAGACCGCTGCCCTGGACATCGCGGGAGAAGTTCGGCGGCCAAGCCGGAGCCGGCACCGGTGCCGGCGCGGGGGCCTCGGCCGCGGCGGTCACCGGCAGACCGGCCAGCAGGCTCAGCCAGAGCCCCAGGGGTAAACCTGGCGAGCAATTCGGAAAGCGCGCGAGACCGGGGCGGATGCGCATGATCGTCTCCGGATGTTCGTGCCGGCTCCGCCCTGTCCGGGGCCGGTCGGGCGAAGAGTGGTCGCGCAGCCAGATAGGCCGGGGTCCGCCGCGGGCGACACCCAGCTTGGTCGGCGCGACGGCGCCGAGGGCGTATTTGGGTCCGGGGCAGCAATGTGCTCTGATGCGTGCCCGATCAGGCAGCCGGAGAGCGGCCCATGGTGAAGGCCCTGCGATTCCTCCGGACATGGTTCCTGATGTCGATCCCGTTCGGGCTGTTCGTCGGCAAGTTCATCAAGGCGGGAAAGGGGCCCCCCAGCCGCGACGAACGCCGTCCGTAGAAGCGGACTGGCGCTGAGGCACTGCCGAAGCGCGGCGGCAGGCGAAATTTCGCAGCAGGTACTTTAAAGCTTGCCAAAACAACGGCGCCATAAATCTCGCGTTAGCGATTCTGGCGCAATTTTATTGAAATCGCGCCATGTCGGCCGACATCGCCAGGACTATCGGCCGTGTCACGCAACGCCAGGCCCACCGTCGGATTCGTGGAAAGACGCGCGGCCGAGCGGAAGGTCACCGCCATGCTGGCCTATGCGCAGCATCCGGATGGCTCGCGGTTTCCCTGCCAGGTCAAGAACATCTCCGACCGCGGCGCGATGCTCGAATTTCTCGGCTCGCACGTGGTGATGTTGGAGGACGCGTTCGATCTCGTCTTGGCCAATTCCGACGTGCGCTATTCCGTCGAGCTGATCTGGCGGAAGGAGCGGACAGCGGGGGTTCTGTTCTGTCTGGCGGCGGACTGACCCAGTCCGCAGCGGTGTCAAGCCGACAGCGTCGCCATCAGCACCAAGCCGACGGCCGGCAGTGCCAGGGCCAGGACCGCGAAGGTATCGAGGGGGGCCGGGTGGCCGGCATCGAGCCAGCGATGCTCGGCGAATTTTTCTGCCGCGAAGCCCGCCAGTACGAGGCCGCAGCCGATGAAGGTCATGAGCGCGGACATCGACCGCCGCCTCTCCAAAACGCCGCGCAGAAGATTGCGCCTGACCGAAGTACCCCCGGGACCGCGATAAGGTTTCACGCGCGGACGGCACGGCAGGCGAAAAACGTGGTCCCGGCGTCGCGGAATGGCCGACCCAACCCTTGCAATCCCGCCCGGATCCGTCGAGGCGGGAGGACGCGCGTGCAGGGATGGATGATCGCCCAGGCGACGGGAGACGCGGACTTTTCATGAGCATCGGCAAGGGTGTGGCCGTCGGCCAGGAGGGCTGGCTGTACTGGGTCGGGCGGGCCCGTGAGGTCGAGGCCTTCTACGGCGATACCGCGACGTCGCGGCGGATCCTGAAGCGCTGGGCGCGGCTGATCGGCCGGCGCGCGCGCCGGCTGGACGACCTCGGGATCCGGCACGTGCACGCCGTCGTGCCCGACAAGCTCGCCGTCTATCCTGACCTGCTCGGCCGCCCCTTCCCCGGACTCGACGATCCGCCCGGCAGGCGCCTCGCCCGGCTGGTCGCCCACGACAGCGCGGCCCCGACAGTCGACCTGCTGACGCCGCTCCTGCGGGCACGGGCCGACGAGCCCGTCTACCTGCGCACCGACACGCACTGGACGTATCGCGGCTACCTTATCGCCTATCGCGCCCTCTGCGAGGCCCTGGCCGCGCCGGTGGCCGAGCACGTCTTCGCCGGCACGAGCGTGCCGGAGCGCTTCACCTTCGATCTCGGCGAGAAGCTCACGCCCCCGATCGACGAGGAATATGTCGCCTACGACTTCACCCGGCACGCGGAGCGCGTCGACGCGAACGCGCTGGTCCAGGTGCGCGAGTCGGGCCAAGCGGTGCGGCCGCGCGGATTGTTCGTCGGTTCGCGGGTCGTGCTGAAGAACCCCGATGCCCCCGACGCGCGTCGGGTCGTGCTGTTCGGGGATTCGTATATCTACAGCCCGGGCGCCCGCCTCACCGCCATGCTGGCGGAGACCTTCAGTGAGGTGCATGCGATCTGGTCGGCCAATATCGATTGGGCGTATGTCGAGGCCGTCCGGCCGGATGTGCTGATCTTCGAGATCGCTGAGCGATTCCTGCGTCAGGTCCCCACCGACCGGATCCGGATCGATGCCTTCGCGCAAGCGCGGGCGCGGCGCGCGATCCGACCGAACCTGCGCGAACGCCTCAAACGGTGGCTGCGATAGGCGTCCGCTCTGAGGCGACCGCCGGTCCCGGAAACGTCAGCACGAAGCGGCAGCCTCCTGCCTCGGACGTATCGACGGAGACGGTGGCGTTGTGGAGCTTGGCGATCGCCGCCACGAGGCTCAAGCCCAGGCCGTTGCCCGCGGTGTGCCGGGCCGCCTCGGCGCGATAGAAGCGGCGGAACACCTGGGTGTGCTCGCCCGGCGGCAAT
Organism: Methylobacterium sp. CM6257; assembly: GCF_054611515.1. NCBI lineage: Bacteria > Pseudomonadati > Pseudomonadota > Alphaproteobacteria > Hyphomicrobiales > Methylobacteriaceae > Methylobacterium > Methylobacterium sp. CM6257. The sequence continues at coordinate 793,429 of NZ_CM137735.1, read as the reverse complement.
CCGGGGCCGGAATCCTCGATCGTCGCGACGGTGGCATCACCGTCACGACGCACCGTGATGCAGACGGCTCCTCCGGTCGGGGTGAATTTCAAGGCGTTGTCGAGGAGGTTCGACAGGGCCTCGAAGCACAGGTCCCGGTCGCCGTAGATGGTGTGATCCGCGCCGGAGACCGCGATGTCGAGGCGGATATCCCTCTCCTCGGCCATGGGCGCGAAGTACTCGGCCACGACGGTCGCCACCTCGCCGAGATCGACCCGCGCGAAACCACGGCGCCGGCGCCCATCCTCCATCTCGCCGATCCGCAGCACCGCGGTCACCATGGCGAGCGTCTGATCGATCCACAGGAGACCCTGATCGATCGCCTCGTGGAACTCCGCCACGGTTTTCGCCTGTGACCGGCTTCGCTCCAGCCGAGCACGCAGGCGCGTGAGGGGCGTGCGCAGATCGTGGGCGACCGCATCGCCGACGCTGCGGACCTCACCCATCAGGTGCTCGATCTCGTCGAGCATACGGTTCACGTTACCGGCCAGCCGGTCGAACTCATCGTCGTGGTTTCCGACAGGCAGGCGCGTGCGCAGGTCGCCGCGCATCACTTGGGCCATGGCCGCCTCGGTGGCGGCCAGCCGTCGGCGTGCGCGGCTCGTCAGCAGCAGGCCACCGAAGGCCGAAAGGGCGAGAGTCGGCACAAGCCCGAGGCCCAGCGCCCTGAGCGTCGTCGCCCGCACCCGATCGATCTCGTCGGTATCGTGGGCGATCACGATGGTGGTGCCGTCGGCAAGAGTCAGCGAGGCCGCCCAGATCTCGTCGGCGATGGTGCGCCCGGCGATATCGACCGTCGCACTGACGCGGTCCGCGTCCCCGTCGCGCGCGAGATGATGCGGTATGGCCCCGAGATTCCCCGCCCGGCGCGCGCCGTCCGGTCGGAACAGGCCCCCGTAATGCGTGGCGTGGGGATCCGTCGCGATCCAGGTTTCCACGCGGGAACCCGCCGCCGTCGGATCGGCCGCCGCGGCCCGGACTTCCACCCGGAGGGTCTCGGCGAGTTCCTCACGCAGGTAATCGGCCGTCTGCCAATAGACGAAGCCGAACATCGCCAAAGCGAGCAGAATCGACCACAAGGCGATCCCGCATGCCCATCGGACCGCCGTGGAGTGCAGGAGGTCAACCATCGGGTGCGAGGGTGAAGCCGATACCGCGGACATTCTGAATCACGGGCGGCTCGCCGGCCGCCTCAAGCTTCCGACGGAGACGTCCGAGATGCACGTCGATGAGGTTGGATTTCGGCGTGAACCGGTAGTTCCAGACCTCCTCGAACAGCATGGCCCGCGTGACGATCTGTCCTGGGCGCCGCATCAGAAATTCGAGAAGCTTGAGTTCGCGCGGCAGCAACTCGAGATCGCGCCCACCGCGCCGGCCGGTGCCTGCAATGAGGTCGATCTCCAGGCTGCCGACCCGCAGGACCGTCTCGCGGCTGTCCACGGGGCGCCGGAGCAGCGCCTCGATGCGGGCGGCGAGTTCTCCCAGGGCGAAAGGCTTGGCCAGGTAGTCGTCCCCACCCGCGCGCAGTCCTCGGATGCGCTCGTCGACATCGCCCAGCGCGCTGAGGACCAAGGCCGGGGTCCGGTCTCCGTCCCGACGGAGATCTTGGAGCACGCCGAGCCCGTCCTGGCCGGGCAGCATCCGGTCTAAGATGATCGCGCCCCAGGCGCCGTCCCGGGCTGCCCGGGCCCCGTCCGGGCCGGTCGCGGCCCAAGCGACATCGTGGCCGCGCCCGCGCAGGTCGTCGAGCACGTCCTCGGCCGTCTCCGCATCGTCCTCGATCAGCAGCAGCCTCGCCACGCCCGCCCAAGCCCCCGGCCCGCACCTCTCATGCCGGACTTCCCGGCGCAAATCGCCGTGCGGCGACCTCTATGAACCCGAATTTAATGGCACCGCATCGGCTTGGCACCCTTTATTGGAATGACTCTAGCACATTCCGATGCCCCTGGCGCGACCCGGACAGCGCGTTTCGGGACATCAACGATGCGGACTCGACCTCGCCCCACCAGCCCGATCCGGGCCGTCCCGAACGGCTGGAGGATGATGGGACATGCCTAGGAAGCGGCGCCCGCGACGCCTCATCAACCGGTACGCGCAACGTCGCCTTTACGACGTTGAGACAGCGACCTACGTCACCCTCGATCGTCTCAAGGAACTGCGCTGCGAGGGATACGAAGTCGTGGTCCGTGAGGTCGAGACCGGGCGCTACGTGACCGAGGATGTGCTCCGTCCGGGCCTCGACGCATGAGGACGCGAGACCCGTGGGCGCCGGCCATAGACGCCGTGCTCAGCCGGCCGCGCGGCCGCGCATGTCGCTGATCGCCGAGGCGCCATCCCACGCCCGCGACGCCGATACGACCGATCAGGCCGTGTCGCCTGTGCCAGGGCGTCGCGAGGATTCCGCCCCCATGCAGGCGCCGAACCGGCGCCGCGGGTTCGTGGTCCCGTTGCTCGTCCTAATCCTCGCCGCCCTCGCCGCCGCGGGCTGGCTCTACAGGAACACGATCCTCGACAGGCTCGGCCTGGCCCCGGCCACTCCGACGACGGGGGCGACCGAGACGAAGGCCGAAGATGCGCCGGGCAATCCCGATATCGTCACCCTCGACGAGGCCGGACAGAAGCGGATCGGCCTCGCCTTCAGCACCGCCGAGACGCGCCGGATCGTGCTCCCGGTGCGCGCCCCCGGGACCGTCGCCTTCGATGAGCGCCGGGTGACGCATCTCAAGCCGCGCACGCCGGGACGGGTGCTGAGCCTTGCGGTCCAGCCCGGGGACCGCGTCGAGGCCGGACAGACCCTGGCGACCCTCGACGCCGCGGGCATCCTGGACGCGCGGAACGGCTTCCTCGCCGCCCAGGCGGCTCTGGGCGAAGCGCAGGCCTCCGAGAAGGTCGCCGAGCTTCAGCTCAGGCGCGGCCAGGAACAGCTCAAGTTCGGCGGCGTGGCCCAGGCCGAGGTGGAGCGGCGGCAGGTCGATCTCGCCAAGGCGCGCGCGGCAGTCCAGTCGGCCCAGGCCAATGCCGAGATGTACCGCGCCCAGTACCAGCGCCTCGCTCCCGCGGAAGGGGCCGCGCCCGGAACCAGCGCCGTCGTCACCCCGATCGCCGGGGTCGTGACGAGCGTCGGCGTGACCCTCGGCGAGGTGGTCGATACCACCCGGGATGCATTCACGGTCGCGGACCCGACCCGGGTCCTGGTGCTGGCGAACCTCTATGGCCCGGACATCGCGCGAGTGAAGGCCGGCGACACGACCTCGGTGGAGAGCCCGATCGCGGGCCACCCACCTTTCGAGGGGCGGGTGCGCTCCGTCAATGCCGCCCTGGACCCGGCGACCAACACGGCCCCGGCCCGGATCGAGCTCGACAATCCGGCGGACCTGCTGCGCGCGAACATGTTCGTCTCCGTCACGGTCGCGGCGGATCTCGGCCGCGACGGCGTAACGATCCCGGCAGCGGCGGTGCAGCAGACCGAAGCCGGGCCGATCGCCTTCGCGCGCATCGCTCCCGACCGGTTCGAACGGCGCGCCCTGAAACTCGGGATCCAGCGCTCGGACTGGGTCGAGGCGCAGAGCGGGGTGGCGGCCGGCGAGACGGTCGCGACCGCGGGGAGCTTCGGCCTCAAGGCGATCCTACTGCGCAGCCTGCTCGGCTCCACGGATTGAGGCCGTGCCATGAGAACCTGGTTCGCCCTGCTGGTGCGCCGCCGCTTCCTGGTCCTGGTTGTGGCGCTCGCGGCCGCGGCGGGCGGCATCGCCAACCTCGAAGGCCTCTCCATCGACGCGGTGCCAGACATCTCGCCCAAGCAGGTGATGATCCTCACCCTGTCTCCGGGCCTGGGTCCGCTTGAGGTCGAGCGGCTCGTCACCTTCCCGGTGGAGACCGCCATGGCGGGGGCGCCGGGGCTGACCAATGTCCGCTCGACCTCCCGGGCCGGGGTCTCGGCCGTCTACGTCACTTTCGACGAATCCATGTCGGTCACCGCGGCGCGCGCCGAGGTGTTCCAGCGGCTGCCGCAAGCCAAGAGCCTGATGCCGGCCGGGGTCGGAGACCCACAGATGGGCCCGATGGCGACGGGCCTGGGCGAGATCTACCAGTTCGAGCTGCGCGGGCCGGCCTACACCCCGATGCAGCTCAAGCGCATCCTGCAATGGACGATTGCCCCGAAGCTGAAGCTCACGCCCGGCATCGCCGACGTGAACATCTACGGCGGCCAGTTGCCGACCTACGAGGTCCGCGTCTCCGCCGATGCCCTGCGCCGTCACGGCGTGACGCTGGCCCAGGTCTACACCGCGCTTGCCGACAACAACGCTGCCCGCGGCGGTGCCTATATCGAGCACAACGACCAGCAGGAGGTGATCCGCGGCCTCGGCCTCGCCAAGGGGCCGGGGGACATCGCCAACATCGTGGTCGCCACAGGCCCCGGCGGCGTTCCGGTGACGATGGCGACCCTCGGCACCGTGCAGGAGGCGCCCAAGGTCCGGCTCGGGGCCGTCACGCACGACGCGGCCGGCGAGACCGTCGTGGGCATCGCCCTGATGCGCTACGGCGAGAACGCCAGCGCGGTCGTCGAGCGGGTCAAGAAGACCATCGACGGTTTGCGCCCGCAGCTGCCGCCCGGCGTCGAGATTGTCCCCTATTACGACCGCAGCAAGCTCGTGGACCGGACCATCCACACTGTGGCGCACAATCTCCTCGAGGGCGCGGTACTGGTGATCGTGGTCCTGCTGCTGCTGCTCGGGAACCTGCGCGCCGGCCTGATCGTGGCGGCCGCGATCCCGCTCTCGATGCTGATGGCCTTCGCGGGCATGCGGCTGCTCGGCCTGTCGGGCAACCTGATGAGCCTCGGGGCCATCGACTTCGGGCTGATCGTCGACGGCGCCGTGGTGATGATCGAGAACGTGCTGCGCGCCCGCGGCGAGCATCCGGAGCGCCCCGCGGCCGAGGTGGTGCGGGACGCCGCCGCCGAGGTGGCGCGGCCGGTGATGTTCGCCGTGGCGATCATCATCCTGGTCTACGTGCCGATCCTGGCCCTCGAGGGAGTGGCCGGGAAGATGTTCGTCCCGATGGCGCTCACGGTGATCCTGGCGCTCGGCAGCTCGCTGATCGTCACCATGACCCTGATGCCGGCACTGGCGGCGGTCTTCCTCTCGGGCCGCGGGATCGGCGAGCGTGAGACGCGCCTCGTCCACTGGGTGCGGGGCGCCTATACACCGATGCTGCGGGCCGCCGAACGGCACGTGGTCATGACGGTCCTGGCGGCGCTCACCCTCTTCGCCGGATTCTGCGTCCTGGCCACCCGGCTCGGCGGCGAGTTCCTGCCGAAGCTGTCCGAGGGATCGATCGTCATCACCTCCGAGAAGCTGCCCGGCATCAATCTCGACGCCTCGCTTGCCACGATGAACCGCATCGAGCGGGTGCTGAAATCCTTCCCCGAGGTGAAGCGGGTCGTGTCGCTCACCGGGAGCGCCGAGATCCCTACCGACCCGATGGGCGTCGAGTCCACCGACAGCTTCATCACCCTGGCCGATCCTTCCACCTGGAAGACTGCCGAGACCCAGGACGGCCTCGTGGCGGCCTTCGACAAGCGCCTCAAGGAGGAGGTGCCGGGCGTCGCCTACGCGTTCTCGCAGCCGATCCAGATGCGCATGGACGACCTGCTGGAGGGCGTGCGCGGCGACGTGGCGATCAGCCTCTACGGCGACGACCTGAAGGTTCTGAAGGATACGGCCGACGCAATCGTGCGCGCGGTCTCCGGCGTCGACGGCGCCGCCGACGTGAAGGCCGAAGCCCAGGCCGGGATGCCCGCGCTCTCGATTCAGATCGACCGCGCCAAGGCCGCGCGCTACGGCATCAACGTCTCCGACGTGCTCGATGTGGTCGAGAGCATCGGCGGCCGCACCAGCGGCATGGTGTACGGGGACGACAACTCGATCACCGACATCGTGGTGCGCCTCGACCCGACGGACCGCAGCGACATCGAGCGCATCCGTGCCCTGCCGGTGGGCCGCCCCGGTAAGGAGGCGGGATCATCGATGACGGTGCCCCTGTCGATGGTCGCCACGGTGGACGTGGCTTCCGGCCCGGCCCAGATCAGCCGGGAGCGCCTGCAGCGGCGCATCTCCGTCCAGGCGAATGTCCGGGGCCGCGACGTCCAGAGCTTCGTGGACGCCGCCCGCAAGGCGGTGGCCGATCAGGTGAAGCTGCCGCCGCGCTACTCGCTGGTCTGGAGCGGCCAGTTCCAGAACCTCCAAGAGGCGACGGCGCGGCTCGCCATGGTCGTGCCGGCGGCGCTGGCGGCGATCCTCGTGCTGCTGGTGGTGATGTTCGGCGACATCCGGCTGGCCGGGCTGATCTTTCTCAACGTACCGGTCGCCGCCACCGGCGGCATCCTGGCCCTCACCCTGCGGGACATGCCGTTCTCGATCTCGGCGGCGATCGGCTTCATCGCGACCTTCGGGATCGCGATCCTGAACGGCGTGGTGCTCACGAGCTACATCGGCGATCTGGAGCGCACCGGGCTCGACCCGCAGGAGGCGGCTACCCGCGCGGCCGAGATGCGGTTGCGACCGGTGATGATGACGGCGCTGGTGGCGGCCCTGGGATTCCTGCCCATGGCCCTCTCGACCAGCGCCGGCGCGGAGGTGCAGCGGCCGCTGGCCACCGTGGTGATCGGCGGCCTGATCTCAGCGACCTTCCTGACCCTGGTGGTACTCCCGGCCGTCTACCCGGTGGTGACGCGGCTGCGCTGGCCGTTCGGTGGCGGGCGCGAGGACACGCGGCGGGCTGTCCACTCCGCGGTCGAGCGCAGCGCTCCGCGCAGGGCGCGGGACCGGGTGCGGTGACCGTTCGAGACATCACGCTGCGCCGCGGCGCGTCCGCTGCAGCTTACCGTCAGGGCCGTGCTGCAAGTCGGGAGCACATTGTCCCGGGCCGCGCAAAGATCGCTTGGCCATCCATCGGGCGGACCGAACTTGTGTCGGCCGCACTCATTGTAAAACTCAAAACCTACAGATTAAAGACCTGCTATTTTATTACCTCGAACGATCCATGCTCGCCGCTCTATTCCCAAGACATACGGGCACAGCAATTCATAATTGCTTCGGAACTCACCGGTCATCGCGCTACCGGATTGGCCAAATCGAACCACGGCTATTGGCCAAGCCGGACGCCAAGCGCATCGTCTGATACACTGTCCTCCCGGCATGGGCGGAAGCGACCGAGGCTCTGGCCCGCGTTTGGAAGGCGGTGCGCCAGACCAACTCGCTCTTTAGCGTCTTGAAGAACGTCTCGACCATCGCATTATCGTAGCAATTACCATTTCCCGACATCGAGATCACGACGCCATGCCGTCGTAGTTCAGCCTGGTATTCATTTGAACAGTACTGACTGCCACGGTCCAAATGATGGAGCAGGCCCACCGCTGGTCTTCGCATGACCAGCGCACGGCGCAACGCGGTCAGCGCGAGTTCCTTGTGCAGCCGGTCACCGGCCGCCCAGCCGACGACCCGCCGCGCGTAGAGGTCGATCACCACCGCCAGGTACAGCCAGCCCTCCCGCATCCAGATGTATGAGAGGTCAGCAGCCCACTTCTCGTCGGGCGCGGTGGCGGTGAAATCCTGGTCGAGCCGGTTGGGCGCGACCGGGAAGGCGTGGCCGCTGTCCGTCGTGCGCCTGAAGCGCCGGGGCTGACAAGCCTTGAGCCCGTTCTCCCGCATCAGCCGCGCTATGCGCCGCCGCCCCGCCGCCAGACCCTGCTCGCGCAGTTCGTGCGTCAAGCGCGGGCTGCCATACGTCTCGTGTGAGAGCGCAAAAGCCGAGCGGACATGGGCGAGCAGGACCAGGTCCTCACGCTGACGGCGCGACGCGGGCCGGTTCTTCCAGGCGAAGTAGCCGCTCGGGCTCACCTTGAGGACCTTGCACAGACGCTGGACGGGGAACTCTCTCTTCGCCGCATCGATGAGCTGGAACCTCATCGACGTCCCTCGTTGACGAAAAAAGCCGTGGCCCGCTTCAGGATCTCGCGTTCCTGGCGCAGCACCTCGTTCTCGCGCCGCAGGCGCTTGAGCTCGACGGCCATGTCCTCCTGCCGGTCGGCTGGCGGCGCGTCCATCTCGCGATCACGCTGCCCGTCGATCCAGTGGCGTAAGGTCGAGAGCCCGACGCCGAGATCGGCGGCGATCGCGCGGCGCGAACGATCGCTCGTCTGGGCGAGCTGGACCGCCTCAGCACGAAACTCAGGTGTGAACTGCTTCTTGGGTTCTGCCATCGGAGGCCTCCTCCACGGAAAGAGCTCTCCACTTCTCCGAGGCAAGTCCAGCCGGATTCAAGTCACGTCTGGTGGATGATCAGGCCGTCGGCGAAGTACGCGACGCTGGAATTGCGAGCGCCCGATTGCTGCCCGCGGCTGGACGACGCCATCGCCCTCACGGCTCTGTACCGCGCGCTCGCCCGGCACCTCTTCCTGAATCCGGACTGCAACGGCGACCTGAGCCCGGTCGAACGGGCGATCGCGCAGGAGAACAAGCGGCGGGCCCAGCGTTTCGGCGTTCGCGGGACCATCGCGACCATGGACGGCCCTGTCACGGTCGCCGAGGTTCTCGACCAAGTGTTGGAGATGGTCAGGGAGGATGCCGAGGTTCTCGGCTGCGCGCAGGAACTCGCGCGGTGCCGGGTGATCGCCACGGAAGGCACCTCCGCGGATGCGTAACTCACGCTCTTCGCAGACCGGGAGCGAGACGAAGGACGCGAAGCTGCGCTGGCGGCCGTCGCTCAATGGATTGCACGGACGACGGTGGGAAGCTGACGCGGCGCCGCCAGGGCTGGAGTGGTGGGCAGCCATCTCGGCTGCCGAGCGGTCGAGCGCGGCAGGGACACGCGCCGTCTCAGTTCTGCTTGGGAGCGGCAGCGAGCGCGGCGAGGGCACAGGAGGCGATGCGCGCCTGGACCGAGTCGGCACGGCTCGTGAGGATGATCGGCACCTTCGCGCCGAGCACCAGGCCGGCGCAGGCAGCGCCTCCGAGATAGACGAGGGACTTGTACAGGCTGTTGCCGGCGTCGAGGTTCGGCACGACCAAGATGTCGGGCTCGCCGGCCACGAGGGAGACGATCCCCTTCGTGTGGGCCGAGGTGAGCGAGACGGCATTGTCGAAGCCGAGCGGCCCATCGAGGACGGCACCCGAGATCTGGCCGCGGTCGGCCATCTTGCACAAGGCCGCCGCGTCGATGGTCGAGGGCAGAGCCGGGTTCACGGTCTCGACGGCGGCGAGGATCGCGACCTTGGGGGTCGGATTGCCGAGTTCGTGCGCGAGGTCGATCGCATTGCGGATGATGTCGGCCTTCTCCATGAGGCCAGGAGCGATGTTGACCACCGCGTCGGTCAGCATCAGCGGCTTGTGATAGGCGGGACAATCAAACCAGAAGACATGGCTGGTGCGCCGGCCCATCCGAAGAGGGCTGTCCCGTGCGACGACGGCGCCCAGCAGTTCGTCGGTATGGAGCGATCCCTTCATCAGGGCGCCGAGCTCACCGTCCCCGGCCATGGCGACGCCCCGTCGGGCGGCTGACAGCGGATCGCTCGCCTCGACGATCTCCCGACCGCCGAGGTTGAGCCCAGCCTCCGACGCCACCCGGCGGATCAGCGCAGCGGGGCCAACCAGGACCGGATCGATATAGCCGAGATCGGCCGCTTCGAGGGCCGCCGCAAGAGCTCCCGTGTCGCAGGGATAGACCACGCCGACCCGGACTGCCCCGGAGGCCCTTGCACGCTGCGCGAGGTCGTCCATTCGCGGATACGAAGTTGCCACGCGCAGCATGTTCATAGGAGTCTCCCAGGGCTTCAGGTTAGCGTCGCGGCCAGCGCCGACGCGGCGTTGCGCAGGACAGGCAGGCGATCGGGGGCGTTCTCCCGCCAGAGGCGGACCACCGGAGCCTGGAGCGCCAGGGCCGCCACGCAATCGCGGCCATCCCGATCGAGGATCGGCACGGCAATGCAGAACAGGCCGGTCAGGAACTCCTCGTCGTCGAGGGCATAGCCCTGGCGCTTGATCTGCTGCAGTTCGGCCTCAAGGGCGCCGGGTTCCGTGAGCGTGTTCGCGGTGTACCGGTCCAGGGGCAGGCTCGCGAGCAGGCGCTCGCGCCGGCCGCGGGGCATGAGGGCGAGGAAGAGCTTTCCGCTCGCCGAGCAATGGGCCGGCACGCGGGAGCCCTTCTGGAAAGCCACCCGCAGGGGCAACGACGCCTCGACACGGTCGAGGTACATCACCTCGCCGCCCTGAAGGACGGTGAGGTTGCAGGATTCCCCGAGGTCGCGTGCAATCCCCTGAAGGATCTGGTGCCGGCGGATCGAGCCGGGATTGTTCGACAGGATCGCGAAGGCCAGCGACGTAGCGCGCGAGGCGAGTTCATAACGCCGTCCGTCCGGCAGCCGCCGCAGAAGATCCGCCCCCTCCAGCATCGACAGCCACCGATGGAGCGTCGGCTTCGGCAGGTTCGCGACCTCCGTCAACTCCGCAAGCGTCGGGGCATGATCCATGGCGGCGATCGCCTCCAGAAGGCCGAAGGCCTTGAGGGCCGGGGAGGACTCGACGGTGTCGTCCATTTGATTTCCACCTGTATTCCATAAATTAGAACGGCAAAAGCAAAAAAACGAGATTTTTGTTGCAGCGACTCGATTGTGCGTCCATGAATGGCCTGCAAGCGCCCTCCGGGTCGAGACAGGGCCGGGGTGCGTGCGTCGATCAGGAACGGAAGCGGCCGGTCGGCGGGCCAAAGCCTCACACGCGACGGCGTCCGGGCGTCACGGACCAGCCGGCGGATATCCGGAATACGGGAATCGCGGGGACGCGGCTCAGACTAATGCGACTAGATCCCAGGAGGGTGCGCCATGAGGATGTCCACGGAAGAAGCCTTCGTTAAGGTCCTGCAGATGCACGGCATCGAGCATGCCTTCGGCATCATCGGATCGGCCATGATGCCGGTCTCGGACCTCTTCCCCAAGGCCGGCATCTCCTTCTGGGACTGCGCCCACGAGACGAATGCCGGGCTCATCTGCGACGGCTACACCCGCACGACCGGCAAGATGGCGCTGGCCATCGCCCAGAACGGACCCGGGGTCACCGGCTTCGTGACGGCGATGAAGACCGCCTACTGGAATCACACGCCGATGCTGCTGGTGACGCCGCAGGCCGCCAACAAGACGATCGGCCAGGGCGGGTTCCAGGAAGTGGAACAGATGGCCCTGTTCGAGGACATGGTCTGCTACCAGGAGGAGGTTCGTGATCCCTCCCGCGTCGCCGAGGTGCTGAACCGGGTGATCGAGAAGGCGTGGCGTGGCTGCGCCCCGGCGCAGATCAACATCCCGCGGGATTTCTGGACGCAGGTCATCGACATCGAACTGCCGCAGATCGTGCGCCTCGAACGTCCGGCGGGCGGGCGGCAAGCCATCGCGGACGCAGCCGAGCTGCTCTCGGCAGCGAAGTTTCCGGTGATCCTTGCTGGCGCGGGCGTGGTGATCGGCGACGCCGTGCGCGAGACGGCGGCCCTGGCCGAGCGGCTCGATGCACCGGTCTGCTCCGGCTATCAGCACAACGACTCGTTCCCCGGCAGCCATCCGCTCGCCGTCGGTCCGCTGGGCTACAACGGCTCGAAGGCCGCTATGGAGCTGATCGCCAAAGCCGACGTGGTGCTTGCGCTCGGCACGCGCCTCAACCCGTTCTCGACTCTTCCCGGTTACGGCATCGTTTACTGGCCGAAGCAGGCCAAGATCATCCAAGTCGACATCAACCCTGACCGGATCGGGCTGACGAAGCCGATCACCGTCGGCATCTGCGGCGACGCGAGGCAGGTCGCCCGGCAGCTTCTGGAGCAACTCTCGTCGGAGGCCGGCAATGCCGGCCGCGAGGAGCGCAAGGGTCTGATCCACCAGACGAAGTCCGCCTGGGCTCAGACCCTCACGTCCATGGACCACGAGGACGACGATCCGGGCACGACCTGGAACCGGGAAGCGCAGGAGCGGGACAGCGAGCGGATGTCGCCGCGCCAGGCGTGGCGGGCGATCCAGGCCGGCATGCCGCGGGACGCGATCATGTCCACGGACATCGGCAACAACTGCGCCATCGGAAACGCCTATCCGAGCTTCGAGCGTAGCCGGAAGTATCTCGCGCCGGGCATGTTCGGTCCCTGCGGCTACGCCTTCCCGTCGATCATCGGCGCCAAGATCGGCCAGCCGGACACCCCCGTCTTCGGTTTCGCGGGCGATGGAGCCTTCGGCATCTCCATGAACGAGATGACCTCCATCGGCCGGGACGAGTGGCCGGCGATCACCATGGTGATCTTTCGCAATTACCAATGGGGAGCCGAGAAGAGGAATACCGTGCTCTGGTACGACAATAACTTCGTCGGCACTGAGCTCGACCCGAAGCTGAGCTACGCCAAGATCGCCGAAGGCTGCGGCTTCAAGGGCGTACGGGTGGAGACCACCCGCGACCTGACCCAGGCCATCCAGCAGGCCGGTGAGGCGCAGGCCCAGGGCGTCACCACCTTCATCGAGGTGATCCTCAACCAGGAGCTCGGGGAGCCCTTCCGCCGCGACGCGATGAAGAAGCCGGTGCCGATCGCCGGCATCGAGAAGTCGGACATGCGCCCGCAGCGCCCGCCGGTCTGACGATCTCAGGGGCCAGCGTCGCGCGGAGCCTGGCTTCCGCGCGGCGCACGCTCATTGACGGCCAGCCACCCCGACATCGCTTGACGCCCGACGACGTCTGAAGCGGGCGGTGATCGATCAATTGCCCGGGAAGAGAATCGCCTCGTTCTGCTCGTTCCGGGCAATCTGGAGCATGTGCCACTTCAGCCCGGAGACCATCCGCTCCGCCGCGATGCCGCTGCCGCTCGAGAGCGCCGGACGGGGCGCGGCCTGCATGTTGGCGACCATCACGAGGGCGTAGAGCGCGGCGAGGACCGGCAGGATGTCGCGCACGCGTTCGAGATGGTTCATGGCAGCCGCACAGGTCGTCACTTGTCTCACGTGCGCTAGCACCTAGTCTGCTGCACTGCAAAAACAATCGCGTCGCACTGCCGCATCGCCGGGTTGCTTGGGATGCAGGGGACGGCCGTCAGCCCGTGATGTTGCCGATTTCCGAGAGGATATACTGCGCCAGATGCTCGACGGCGGAGGAGACCTCGCCGGACTTGCGCTGCAACACGATCTTCAGGGCTGGCAGATCCGGCATTCCGCTCGCCGCCGCCAGGCGCCGGATTCCCCCATCCACCGCGCAGAGAGGGAAGATCGACACGGCGAGTCCCGCGTGGACCGCTGCCTGGAGCCCGGCGATGCTGTCGCTGACCGCCGTGATCGTCCAACTTCGCCCGGCCTGCCCCAACGCATCGAGGGCGCACTGGCGGTAGAGGCTGCCGGGCGGCAGGAGCGCGAGCGGCAGCGGCGAGCGCGACTCAAGGTCGGAATCGCAGGAGGCGACCCAGACCAGAGGCTCCTCCCGCACGATGACGCCGCCCTCCTGATCCGGCTGCCGGGTCATGAGCGCGAGGTCGATTTCCTCGCGGGTCAGGGCCGTTCGCAACTGGATACTGCGCGAGCAGCGCAGCTCGATCTCCACCTGCGGATAGACGCGGGCGAAGCCGGCCAGCACCGCCGGCAGCAGGAAGGCGGCGTAGAGGTCCGGCACACCGAGGCGGACCCGCCCGGCGATGTCGGGGGCCTCGAATCGGTCGCGGATCTCGTCGTTCAGGGTCAGCAGCTTTCGCGCGTAGGCGAGGAGCATCTCCCCGTCGCGGGTCAGCGCTCCATGGCGCCGTTCGCCGTCGAAGAGCGGCCGGCCGAGCGCCCGCTCCAGCCGATGCATCTGGTGCGTGATCGCCGGCTGGGTGCGCCCGACCTGTTTCCCAGCAAGCGTGATGCTCCCGGTATCGTGAACCGCAACGAAGGTTCGAAGCAGCGGTATTTCGAGATCCGGAATCATATCGATCAATTTCCTGAATGATCGGTATCAAGAGAATATATTTCTCCCATCCGGGCGCAATGGTTAGCGTGCATCCATCGAGCCGTGAGGTACCGGAAGTCGGGCACAGACCTGACGCCCCTCGCGCCGATCACGGTGGAAACGCAGGAAGGACGCCGGGTTCTCGCGACCCGCACGCCGTCGCATGCGGTCGGGTCGAAGGTGCCGAGGCGTCCCCTTTCAGGAGGGCGGAATGCTACGGCTCGCACGCTTCAAGGCGACGGACAGGGTCCTGTTCGTCATCTGCCTGATGTACCTGATCACCTACATCGATCGGGTGAATATTGGCACGGCCGCGCCGGCCATGCAGAAAGACCTGGGCCTGACCAATGTCGAGCTCGGACTCGCCTTCTCGGCCTTCGCCTATCCATACGCCTTCTTCCAGATCGCCGGCGGCTGGCTCGGCGACCGGCTCGGACCGCGCAAGACTCTTCTGATCTGCGGCGCCATCTGGTCGGCAGCGACGGTGATGATCGGCTTCGTGGAAGGGGCGATCTCCCTCGTCGCGGCGCGCTTCCTGCTGGGCATCGGCGAGGGCTCCGCCTTCCCCACGGCCACCCGGGCCCTGGCGAACTGGATGGCCGCCGACCGGCGGGGCTTCGCGCAGGGCATCACCCATGCCGCTGCCCGGCTCGGCAACGCCCTGACCCCGCCGCTGATCGCCCTCCTGATCGTAGCGCTCTCCTGGCGGGACAGCTTCATCATCATCGGCCTGATCAGCTTCGCCTGGGTGGGGCTGTGGTGGTTCTACTTCCGCGACGATCCCCGCGAGCACCGGGGTGTCACGAAGGAGGAACTCGCCGTCCTGCCGCCGACGAAGATCGCGGGCGAGCGCAAGGCGGTGCCGTGGGGCCGACTGCTCCGCCGGATGCTGCCGGTGACGCTCACCGACTTCTGCTACGGCTGGACCCTGTGGCTGTTCCTGAACTGGATCCCCTCGTACTTCCTCCACCAGCACCATCTCGACATCAAGAAATCCGCGATCTTCGCCTCGGGCGTGTTCTTCGCTGGCGTCGTCGGGGACACGGTGGGCGGGATGGTCAGCGACCGGATCCTGCGGCGGACAGGTGACGTGGCCAAGGCCCGGGTCAGCGTCATCGTCGTCGGCTTCCTCGGGGCCTTCGCCTTCATGCTGCCGGTGCTGTTCACCACCGATCTCCTGACGATCACCCTCTGCCTTTCGGGCGCGTTCTTCTTCGCCGAACTCATCGTCGCGCCGATCTGGGCGGTGCCGATGGACATCGCGCCCCAGTATTCGGGCACGGCCTCCGGCTTCATGAACTTCGGCTTCGGCCTCGCGGGCATGATCTCCCCCGTGGTGTTCGGCCTGATCATCGATCTGACCGGCCGGTGGGACCTGCCGTTCATGGCCTCGCTGGGCCTTCTGCTCGCCGGCGCCGGTCTCGCCCTGCGGATGCGGCCGAACGAGCCCTTCGTGGACGCGCCCCAAGACGAGTTCGTCCTCAGCCGTCCCGTCCCGGTCAGGCCCACTGCCTGACCGGATCCGGCCCCCCGGCCGGCCCGCCTCGATCCGAAACGCCCTCGACACCTCTAGGAGCGCGCCATGTCGCCTGCCGCCGTCATGCCTCTCACCCTCCCGGACGACCCGGCCGTCCCGGACCCCGTCACCGCGGTGATGGACAGGGCCCGTGCCGCCCAGCGCCTCTTCGCGGAGGTCGACCAATCCCAAGCCGATGCCGCCGTGCGGGCCCTCGCGTGGTCCCTCTACAAGCCCGAACATGCTCGCGAGATCGCGGAACTCGCAGTGGCCGATACCGGCCTCGGCAACGTGCCGGACAAGATCGTCAAGAAGCAGCGCAAGACGTTCGGAACCCTGCGGGACCTGCTCCGCGGCCGGTCGGTGGGTGTCATCGAGCACGATGTCGCCCGCGGCCTCGTGAAATACGCCAAGCCCATGGGGGTGATCGGGGCGGTGACGCCCTCGACCAATCCCGGCGCCACGCCGGTCAACAAGGCGATGATGGCGATCAAGGGCCGCAACGCCATCGTCATCGCGCCCTCGCCGCTGGGCTACCGCACCACCGCCCGCGTGGTGGAGTTGATGCGGTCGGAGTTGGCGGCGATCGGCCTGCCCGCCGACCTCGTGCAGATCCTGCCCGCCCCGGTCACGAAGGAGTCCACGGACGCCATGATGCGCGCCTGCGACCTCGTCGTGGTCACGGGCTCGCAGGACAATGTCCGCCGGGCCTATTCCAGCGGGACGCCCGCTATCGGCGTCGGCGCCGGCAACGTGCCGGTGATGATCGATGAGACCGCCGACCTCGACGCCGCCGCGGCCCGGATCCGCGACTCGAAGATCTTCGACAACGCCACCTCCTGCTCCTCCGAGAACGCGGTGGTCATCGTGGACGCGGTTTACGATCAGGCCATCGCCGCCCTGGAGCGGGCCGGCGCCTATCTTTGCAAGGGCGAGGAGAAGCAGCGCATCGCCGAGCGGCTCTGGGTCAAGGGCAAGCTCAACCGCGATCTGATCGCCCGGGATGCCGACGTGCTGGCCCGCGCCTTCGAGCTGCCGCGGGCGGCAGAGGGCGCGAAGTTCTTTCTCGTCGAGGAGGAGGGGATCGGGCGCGGTGCGCCGTTCTCCGGCGAGAAGCTCGCGCTCGTGCTCACCGTCTACCGGGCGAAAGATTTCGCGGAGGCCAAGGCGAAGGTCGCCGCGATCCTCGACCACCAGGGTAAGGGCCATTCCTGCGGCATCCACACCACCGACATGGCCCGCGCCCGCGAGCTCGCCGAAGACCTCGACGTGGTCCGGGTGCTGGTGAACTTCGCCCACACCTTCGGCAACGGCGGCGGGTTCAATTCCGGTCTCGGCTTCACCCTGAGCATGGGCTGCGGCTCCTGGCAGAAGAACAGCATCTCCGAGAACCTGAGCTACCGCCACTTCCTCAACATCACTCACCTCGTCACCCCGATCCCCGAGGACCGCCCGAGCGAGCAGGAGCTGTTCGGACCGCACTGGGATCGGATCGGCCACGTCGCCGACCATCTGGAGGACGCGCGATGAACTTCCTCGAACACGTCGCCAAGGCGCGGGTGCTGGCGCCCGCCGGCATTCCGGTCCCGCGGGCGATCCACTGCCTGACTGCGGAGGATGCGGCGGTCGCGGCGGCCGAGCTCGGCCCCTGCATGGTCAAGGCGCAGGTGCCGACCGGCAAGCGCGGCAAGGCCGGCGGCATCCGGGCCGCCATGAATCCTGACCAGGCCCGCACGGTCGCCCAGGCGATCCTCGGCATGACGATCGACGGCCACCGCGTCGAGTCGGTGCTCCTGGAGGAGCGCGCGGCTATCGCGCGGGAATTCTACGCCGCGATCCTCACCGACACGGCGAGCCGCACACCCCTCGTGCTGTTCTCCACCGAGGGCGGCATGGACATCGAGGAGGTCGCCGCCACGCGGCCGGAGGCCCTGCGCCGCCACCGGGTCGACCTCGACCGCGGGTTCGACCGGGAGGCGGCCCGAGCCCTCCTCGGAGGGCTGGACCTCGGCCCGGCGCGGGAGCGGATCGAGGAGATCCTGCCCGCCCTCTACCGGGCCAGCGGCAGCATCGATGCGGAGCTGATCGAGATCAACCCGCTGGCCCTGCTGGAGGACGGGCGCGTCGTTGCCCTCGACTGCAAGCTCACCCTCGACGATTCGGCGGCGTTCCGGAACGCGGACCTCGCCGCCGCCGCCTCGCCGGAGCCGATGACGGAGCTCGAGCGGGAGGGGGCGGCACAGGGGCTGAAGTTCATCCAGCTCGACGGCAATGTCGGCGTGCTGGCGAACGGTGCCGGCCTGACCATGACGACCATGGACGTCATCAGCCATTCTGGCGGCCGCCCGGCCAACTTCCTGGAGATCGGCGGCGAGGCCTACACCAAGTCGGAGGCGGCCCTGCGGCTCGTCCTCGCCAATCCGGGCGTGAAGAGCCTCGTCGTCAACTTCTGCGGCGCGTTCGCCCGCACCGATGTGATGGCCGAGGGCGTCGTGACCGCCTGGAAGCGCCTCGCCCCGGAGGTGCCGGTGTTCTTCTCGATCCACGGGACCGGCGAGGACGAGGCCGTGCGCCTCGTGCGCGAGGGGCTCGGGGTCGAGCCCTACGACCTGATGGAGGATGCGGTGCAGGCCGCGGTGGAGGCAGCCCGATGATCATCTATCGCAAGAATGCCCGCGTCCTCGTCCAGGGCCTGACCGGCAAACAGGGGAGTTTCTGGACCGAGAAGATGATGGCCTGCGGCACGCAGGTGGTGGCCGGCGTCAATCCGAAGCGCGCCGGGGAGCAGCATCTCGGTGTCCCGGTCTACGCCACCGCGCGGGAGGCCATGGACGGCACCCCGTTCGACTGGGCGGTGATGTTCATTCCGCCGGCCGCGGCCAAGGCGGCGGCGGTGGATGCCATCGAGGCGGGGACGAAGACCCTCGTGGTGCTCACCGAGCACATCCCGACCCGGGACGTGCTCGCCATCCACCATGCGGCGCGGGCCCACGGTACGCGGATCGTCGGCCCGAACACGGCCGGGCTCGTCACGCCGGGCGAAGGCTTCGTCGGGATTATGCCGGGGCACAACCCGAACATCTTCCGGCCGGGCGAGATCGGCGTGATCTCCCGCAGTGGGAGCCTCGGGACGCTCGTCTGCCTCAACCTCACGCGGGCGGGGTTAGGCCAGTCGGCCTTCCTCGGCATCGGCGGCGACCCGATGATCGGCACGACGACGCGCGACGCCTTGATGGCGCTCGACCGGGACGAGCGCACCCGCGCCGTGGTCCTCGTCGGCGAGATCGGCGGAGCCATGGAGGAGGCGGCGGCCGAATACGCCGCCGGGATGAGCAAGCCGGTGGTGTCGTTCATCGCCGGACGGGCCTCGCCGCCCGGCAAGAAGATGGGGCATGCCGGCGCCATCGTCTCCGGCGACCGGGGCAGCTACGCCGGCAAGCGGGCGGCCCTGGAGGCGGCGGGCGTCGCCGTCGCGGACACGCCGGGCGAGATCCCGGACTTGGTCCGATATGCCATGGGCCATCCGGCGCGGGCGGCAGCGGGTCTCGCGCTCCACGCGGTGGGGTAAGACCCGCGGGCCCACCTCAATCCCCACTCCCCGCGCGGGGAGTGGGGATGCCAAGCCTCATCCCCGCGCCGCGTCGAACCCCTCGAGAAACGCGGCGAGGTTGCGTGGCAGGGCGGGACACAGGTAGCCGCCCTCCTGCACGATGGCGGTCGGCAGCCCCGCGGCGGCGATCGTCGCGGCGGCTTGGCGGAAGCCGGGCGTCGTCACTTTGAGGGCGCCGATCGGATCGTCCTCGGAGGCGTCGAGGCCCAGCGCCACGACGAGGGCCGACGGCCGGTAGCGGGCGATGGCGGCAAGCCCCTCGCCGATCGCCGCGAGCCAGGACGCGTCGCCGGATCCGTGCGGCAGGGGCAGATTGCGGTTGAACCCCTCCCCCGCCCCGATGCCGGTCTCGTCGGCATAACCCGCAAAATACGGAAAGTAATTCGCCGGGTCGGCATGGACCGAGACTGTGAGCACGTCGGGCCGGGCATAGAAGATGCCCTGCGTGCCGTTGCCGTGGTGGACGTCGATGTCGAGGATCGCGATACGGTCGCCGGTCGTGGCGCGCAGGCGCTCGGCGGCGATGGCGCTGTTGTTGAAGTAGCAGAAGCCCCCGGCCGAGTCGGTATAGGCATGGTGGCCCGGCGGCCGGCACAGACCGTAGGCGCAGCCCCCCGTCAGGGCGGCGTCGGCGGCCGAGATCGCCGCCTGGGCTGAGCCGTAGATCGCCGCCCAGGTCCCTGCCCGGACCGGCGTCGAGGTGTCGGCGGTGTAGAGGCCGATCAGCCCGAGCAGCCCCTCCGGCCGGCGATGCATGTGCGGCCGGGCGAAATGGCCGGTGAGGATCTCGTCCGCGCGGCCGGGCAATTCGCCCCGGCGGTCCCAGGCGTCCCGCAGGAAAGCGACGTAGTCCGCGTCGTGCACGGCGAGGATCGGCTGAAGGCCCGAATCGCCGGAGTCGCGCACCGCGTGCCCCTCGACCCGCACCGCCTCCAGCAGGAGGCGATAGCGCTCCGCCTGCTCGGGATGCCCCACGATCTCTCCGCGCCGGAAGTACCGGTCGGGATCGTGGCGGGGACAGTCGCCATGGTGGAAGACCTGCATCGCATCGCTCCTCGCCGCACGGTTCTGCGGCCTCGGGGTTCAACAGCCGATCCTGTTGCACGGATTTCACCGCGTCCATATTGACACATACGCATTCCTCTCATCAAATAGAACGTAACGTACCGTTTTTCGAGATAGACACTCGGGACGGAGACAATCTTGAGGAAACGCCAGCATCCTGATGACGCGCCCGAGCGCGTCGAATGCGATTACGTCGTGGTTGGCGGGGGCACCGCGGGCTGCGTGCTCGCGAACCGGCTCTCCGCGGATGGGCGCCACCGGGTCGTGCTGCTGGAGGCCGGTCCCCGCGACAGATCTCCCTGGATCCATCTCCCGATCGGCTACGGGAAGACGATGGTTCACAAGACCCTCAATTGGGGTTTCTACACCGAGCCGGAGCCGGCCATGAACGGCCGGCCGATCTATTGGCCCCGCGGCCGGACGCTCGGCGGATCGAGTTCCATCAACGGGCTGATCTTCGTCCGTGGGCAGGCCGAGGATTACGATCACTGGGCCGACCTCGGGAATGACGGGTGGGGCTGGCGCGACGTGCTGCCCTACTTCATCCGCAGCGAGCACAATTCCCGCGGGGCGAGCGCCACCCATGGGGGCGACGGCCCGCTCTGGTGCTCCGACATCCGCCACAAGCACGAGCTGATTGAGCGGATCATCGCCGGGGGGGCGGAAATCGGCGTCCGCCGCACGGACGACTTCAACGGCGGTGATCAGGAGGGCGTCGGCTACTACCAGCTCTTCACCCGCAACGGCCTGCGGTGCAGCACGGCGGTCGCCTATCTGCGCCCGGCAGAGGGACGCCCGAACCTGCGCGTCGAGACCAATGCCCATGCCACAGGCCTGATCCTCGGCGGCAAGCGCGCGGTGGGCGTGCGGGTCCGGCAGCACGGCCGAGCAATGGAGATCCGGGCCGCACGGGAGGTGATCCTCGCCGCGGGCGCCCTGCAGAGCCCGCAGCTCCTGCTGCTCTCCGGGATCGGCCCTTCCGGGGCGATCTGTCCGCACGGCATCCCCGTGCAGCATGAACTGGCCGGCGTCGGCGAGAACCTTCAGGATCACCTGCAGATCCGACTGATCTATCGCCTCACCAAGCCGATCACAACGAACGACGACCTGCGCACCCTTATCGGCAAGGCGCGGATCGGCTTGCGCTGGCTCCTGACGCGCAGCGGGCCGCTGGCGGTGGGGATCAATCAGGGCGGCCTGTTCACCCGCGTCATGCCGGGGCCGGGCACCCCGGACATCCAGTTCCACTTCGCCACCCTCTCGGCCGACATGGCGGGCGGCCAGCCGCATCCCTGGTCCGGCTGCACGTTCTCCGTCTGCCAGCTGCGGCCGGAATCCCGCGGCACCGTCTCTCTGCGCAGCGCCGATCCGTTCGCGGCGCCGGTCATGCGCGCCAACTACCTCGCCACGGAGACCGACCGACGCTGCACCGTCGAGGGCATCAAGTTCGCCCGTCGCCTCGCCGGGACGCAGGCCCTGCACCCGCTCATCCTCTCGGAGGAGAAGCCCGGACCCGGGGTCACGGACGATGCCGGCCTCCTCGACTTCGCCCGCGCCTCTGGCGCCACGATCTTCCACCCCTCCGGCACCTGCAAGATGGGCACCGACCCCCTCGCGGTGGTCGATCCCGCCCTGCGGGTCCACGGCATGGAGGGTCTGCGCGTGGTCGACTGCTCGATCATGCCGACGCTGGTCTCCGGCAATACCAATGCTCCCGTGGTCATGATCGCCGAGAAGGCCTCCGACATGATCCTCGCCGACGCCAAGGCTGCCACACAGCAGCGCAGACCGGCCCGAGGGGCGGCGCCCGCGCCGGTGCCGGCCCATCACGCCTGAGAGGCAAAGGATCGCGAGACTTCGCCCACCGCCCCCTCATCCTGAGGTGAACGTGCGGAACAGGTCGCGAAGAGGCGTCCGGTGGAAGCACCCTTGATGTGAGGATGCCGCCTTAACAGCCGAACAGAAGACGATCGGGAGGAGGTGCAGATGCCGTATCCGGAGCGGGGACCAGCACAATCGGGCAGAGGCGGGATCGGTCAGGTCGTGACCGCCTCCCTCATCGGCGCGACGATCGAGTGGTACGACTTCTTCCTCTACGGAGTGGTGGCCGGCATCGTCTTCAACAAGCTCTATTTTCCCGTGAGCGACCCGCTCGTCTCGACGCTCCTGGCCTACGCGACCTTCGCGGTCGGCTTCGTCGCGCGGCCGCTGGGCGGAGTGATCTTCGGGCATTTCGGCGACCGCATCGGCCGCAAGAGCATGCTCGTGATCACCCTGATGCTGATGGGGGTGGCGACCTTCCTCATCGGCTTGGTGCCGACTTACGCTCAGATCGGCCTGGCGGCGCCGATCCTGCTCCTGCTTCTGCGGGTGGTGCAGGGAATCGGGCTCGGCGGCGAATGGGGCGGCGCCGTGCTGATGGCTTTCGAATACGCGCCGAAGGAGAAGCGCGGGCTCTATGCCAGCATCCCGCAGATCGGCCTGTCGCTCGGGCTCTGCCTCGCCTCGGGCGTGGTCGCACTGTTGTCCTACAGCCTGAGCGAGGAACAATTCCTGGCTTATGGCTGGCGGGTCGCCTTCCTTCTCAGCGTCATCCTTGTGGCGGTTGGCGCCTACATCCGGCTGAACGTGATGGAGACACCCGAATTCGCCAAGGTCAAACAGGCCAACCGAGAGGCTGATATCCCATTCGTGTCGATGATCCGCGGCTATCCGGCCGAGGTCATGGCCGGCATGGGCGCACGCATGGTCGATGGCGTGGTGTTCAACATCTTCGCCGTCTTCGCTATCGGCTACCTGACGCAGACCTTGAAAGTGCCGCGCACGGAAGCGCTCCTCGGCGTGACCGCCGCGGCGGTTGTCATGTGCGCGACGATCCCCTTCTTCGGCTGGCTGTCCGACCGCCTCGGCCGTACGCAGGTCTATGCCTGGGGTTCCGTGATCTCGGGGCTCGCAGCCTTCCCGGCCTTCTGGATCTTCGTCACCTATCCCGACAGCCTTCGCGCGATCTGGTTCGCGATCATCGTGCCGTTCGGAATCCTCTACGCGGCGGTCTACGGCCCGGAGGCGGCGCTGTTCTCGGAACTGTTCCCGGCGCGGGTGCGCTATACAGGAATATCTTTCGTCTATCAGTTCTCGGGAATCTTCGCGAGCGGGTTGACGCCGATCATCGCGACGGCGCTGCTGCAATACTCCGGCGCAAACAATCCGTGGCTCGTCTGCGGATACTGCGCCCTCTCCGGCCTCGTCAGCGCCGCCTCCGCGGTCTGGATCGGCCGGATCCACCACCGGCGCCTGATCGAGGAAGCGCCGGGCCGCCCTGCCGGATATCCGCAGGTCGCCTGACCAAGCGAGATGCCGGACTCGTAGCGGCGGCCGGGACTTCCCGGCCGCCAAGTTGAGAAGGAGAGCGTGATGGCTCCTGCACTGACGCGTCGTGGCATCCTGGCGGTCGGCGGTGTCACCCTGACGACGGCGAGCCTCGGCCTGCGGGCGGCCGCCGCCTCGGGGACGGCGACGCTTCCGTTTGGCAACGGCGAGCGGCCGCTGGTGGCCTATCCGGGCAAGCGGCCGCTGCTGCAGATGACCGCCCGCCCGCCGCAGCTGGAGACGCCGTTCTCGGTCTTCGACGAAGGCGCCCTCACCCCCAACGACGCCTTCTTCGTCCGCTACCACCTCGCCGACATCCCCACCCAGATCGACCCCGACACCTTCCGCCTCGCCGTCCAGGGCCAGGTCGAGCGCCCGCTCTCCCTGGCGCTCGCCGACCTCAAGGCCCTGCCCCAGACCGAGATCGTCGCCGTCAACCAGTGCTCGGGCAATTCCCGCGGCTTCTTCGAGCCGCGCATCGCCGGCGGCCAGCTCGCCAACGGCGCCATGGGCTGCGCCCGCTTCACCGGCGTGCCGCTCAAAAGCGTGCTCGACCGGGCCGGCGTGAAGGCCGGCGCCGTCCAGGTCGCCTTCGAGGGCCTCGACGGGCCGGTCCTGCCCGAGACCCCCGACTTCGCCAAGGCGCTGGCCCTCGACCACGCCCGCGACGGCCAGGTGATGCTCGCCCTGACCATGAACGGCGAGCCCCTGCCCTGGCTCAACGGCTTCCCGCTGCGCCTCGTCGTGCCCGGCTACTACGGCACCTACTGGGTCAAGCACCTCAACAGCATCACCGTCCTCGATCACCCCTTCGAGGGCTTCTGGATGAAGAGCGCCTACCGCATCCCCGACAACGCCTGCGCCTGCACCGAGCCCGGCAAGGCGCCCGACAAGACCGTGCCGATCGGCCGCTTCAACGTCCGCTCGTTCATCACCAACCTCGCCGACGGCGCGCAGGTGAAGGCCGGGCGCCTGCCCGTGCGCGGCATCGCCTTCGACGGCGGCTCGGGCATCAAGGCGGTGGAGGTCTCGGCCGATGACGGCCAGAGCTGGAGCCCGGCCCGGCTCGGCCAGGATCTCGGCCGGTTCGCCTTCCGGCCCTGGAGCGCGGAGCTCGAGCTGGCGCCGGGCGCGCACGCCCTGCGGGTGCGCGCCACCGGCAACGACGGCGGCACCCAGCCGATGGAGCCGCGCTGGAACCCGGCCGGGTACATGCGCAACGTCGTCGAGACCACCCGCGTGCAGGCGGCCTGAGGGAGATGGCCATGCTCAGGTCCACCGGACGGTCCGCCGCCCTCGCGCTCGTGGCCGCCGCCGCGCTCGTGGCCGCCCTGGCCGGGCCGGCCGCGCGGGCCGCGCCCGACACCTACGCGCTGCCCGAGCCGACGGCGCAGTTCAAGCCGCCGCCGGAGGCCGCCCAGGCGGCCGGCTTCCAGGCCGCGCAGGAGAACTGCCTGACCTGCCACTCGGCCGACTACGTCGCCATGCAGCCGCCGAAGAAGGGCCCGGCGTTCTGGGAGGCGGAGGTGACCAAGATGATCAAGGTCTACCGCGCGCCGATCGCGGCCGAGCAGGCCAAGGCCATCGCCGCCTATCTCGGCACGACCTACTGAGCGCCGCGACCGGGAAACAGGGGGCCATGCGATGACTGCCAGGACCGCCGGCCGCATCGAAGCGCAGGCTGAGGCCTCAGGCCGGGCCTGCGGTCCCGCCTGGGCCGGAGCGGCCGGCTCGCTGCTGCCGGGCCTGCTGCTCTGCGCGGCCCTCACCGCCGTGGCGCAGGCGCTGCAGGCGGGCGAGGAGCACCTGACTGGCCACCCTTACGTCGAGGCGCTGGTGCTCGCCATCCTGCTCGGCACGGCCCTGCGCACCGTGTGGGTGCCGGGCGCGCGCTTCAAGGCCGGGATCGCCTTCTCGGCCAAGCAGGTGCTGGAGGTGGCGGTCACGCTGCTCGGCGCCTCCGTGAGCCTGGGCGCCATCGTCGCCTCCGGCCCGGCGCTGCTGGCCGGCATCGTCGGGGCGGTGGCGCTCACGATCCTGGCGAGCTGCGCGATCTGCCGCGGCCTTGGGCTGCCGGTGCGCATGGCGCTGCTGATCGCCTGCGGCAACGCCATCTGCGGCAACTCGGCGATCGCCGCGGTGGCGCCGGTGATCGGGGCCGACGGCCGGGACGTGGCGGCGGCGATCGCGTTCACGGCCGTGCTGGGCGTGCTGATGGTGCTGGGCCTACCCTTGTTCGTGCCGCTGGCCGGCTTCAGCGAGCACCAGTACGGGGTTCTGGCGGGGCTGACCGTCTACGCGGTGCCGCAGGTGCTGGCCGCGACCGTTCCGGTGAGCGCGCTGGCCACGCAGGTCGGCACGCTGGTCAAGCTGGTGCGGGTGCTGATGCTCGGGCCGGTGGTGCTGGCGCTGTCGCTGATCGCCCCGCGCCTGCCGGCGGCGGGGGCGAGCGGCCAGGCTGGCCCGGGCCGGCTCGGGTTCTTCAAGCTGGTGCCGTGGTTCATCCTGGGCTTTCTGGCTCTGGCCACCCTGCGCTCGCTCGGGCTGATCCCGGACGCCGGGATCGCGCCGGTCTCCCGGCTTGCCGGCTTCCTCACGATCGTGTCGATGGCCGCGCTGGGCCTCGGCGTGGACGTGCGCGTGCTGGCCCGGGTCGGCGGCCGGGTGACCCTGGCGGTCACCGCCTCCCTCCTCGTGCTCCTCGCCATCGCCGTCCTCCTCATCCGAAGCCTCGGAATCGGCTGAGGTTCGGACACATGACCATCGCCCGTCTTCCGCTTGCGAGGAGCCGCCATCCGTCCAGGCCGTCGTGCTGGTCTGGAGCACAACGACGGTCGATTTCGGCTCCTTTCGCCTGAAGGCGGGCGAAATCCACGGCCGGCTTTCCCGCCGCACGCCCATTCCGGTTTCCAGCCGCGCTCGACCTCCGGAGAGTCTGCTTGCCGGCGGCTGGATCGGCTCCGCACGATCGAGCCGATTGGAGGCGGCCCACGGGCTCGCGGGCACCCGATCCGCTCCCATCTCGAACCAGGACCCCGTACATCAGCGCCGGGCCCAAGGGCGCCCGCCCGATTGACATGAGTTAGTGCGCGACGGGTCCACGGCGGATAGGCCGAGACGCGCACTGACCGCCGGAAGGCATCGTCGCCAGTCGCGTTCGCGCCACGGGCTGTTTGGGGCGAACTGATCCGGGCCCGCCGAAGCTGGCCACGAGAGCTCAATGGAAAGTTCCGGTACCTACGACGCGGCGCAGACCATGGCCGGCCGCTACAAGCTGCTCGTCGAGGCGATCACGGATTATGCGATCTACATGCTGGATCGCGACGGTCACGTGACGAGCTGGAACCCCGGTGCGCGGCGCTTCAAGGGTTATGAGGCCGATGAGATCATCGGCCGTCACTTCTCCGCCTTCTACACGGAGACCGAGCGCGCCGAGAACGTGCCCACCCAAGCGCTGGAGGAAGCGGCCCGGACGGGGAGGTTCGAGCGCGAGGGCTGGCGCGTGCGCAAGGACGGCACGCAGTTCTGGGCTCACGTGATCATCGACGCGATCCGCGCGCCGGATGGCGGGCTTGTCGGGTTCGCCAAGATCACGCGTGACCTGAGCGAGCGGAGGGCTGCCGAGGCCAAGCTGCGCGCGAGCGAGCAGCAGTTCCGCCTGCTCGTGCAAGGCGTAACCGACTACGCCATCTACATGCTGAACGCGCGTGGCGAGGTCGCGAGTTGGAATGCGGGCGCCCAGCGGATCAAGGGTTACACGCCCGATGAAATTATCGGGCGCCACTTCTCCAACTTCTACACGCAGGCTGATTGCGAAGCGGGCGTCCCACAGCACGGATTGCAGACCGCTGCACGCGAAGGCCGCTGGGAGAACGAGGGCCTGCGGGTCCGCAAGGATGGGACCACCTTCTGGGCCCATGTCGTCATCGACGCCATTCGCGACGAGGCCGGCCAGCTCATCGGATTTGCGAAGGTCACGCGCGACATCACCGAACGCCGGCAGGCGGAACTGGCGCTCCAGCAAGCGCAAGCGACGCTGCTGCGATCGCAGAAGCTCGAGGCCGTGGGTCAGCTCACCGGTGGGGTCGCGCACGACTTCAACAACTTGCTCCAGGTGATCAGCGGCAACCTGCAGCTGCTCAGCAAGGACGTCGCCGGAAATCCCCGCGCCGAGATGCGGGTCCAGAGTGCCCTGGCCGGCGTGGCGCGCGGCGCGAAGCTCGCGTCGCAACTGCTCGCCTTCGCCAGACGGCAGCCCCTGGAACCGAAGGTCGTCAGCATCGGTCGACTCGTCACAAGGATGGACTACATGCTGCGCCGGGCGCTCGGTGGAGAGATCGAGGTCGAGACCGTTGTGGCGGGTGGACTGTGGAACAGCCTGGTCGACCCCGACCAGATCGAGAACGCCATCCTGAACCTGGCGATCAACGCCCGGGACGCCATGGATGGTCAGGGACGCCTCACCATCGAGGCGAGCAACGCCTTCCTCGATGATGAGTACGCTCGGGCGCACGACGACGTCACACCCGGTCAGTACGTGCTGCTCGCCGTCACCGACACGGGCGCGGGCATCCCCCGCGAGGCGCTCGACCGGGTGTTCGAGCCCTTCTTCACGACCAAGCCCGAGGGAAAGGGCACGGGTCTCGGGCTCGCGATGGTCTACGGCCTGATGAAGCAGTCGGGCGGCCACGTTAAGCTCTACAGCGAGGTTGGCGCGGGCACGACCGTCAAGCTCTACCTCCCCCGCGCCCTGGAGAGCGAGGACGTTCTGGTCACGATGTCACCCGGCGAGGTGACCGGCGGAGACGAGACGATCCTGGTGGTCGAGGATGACGACGAGGTCCGTGAGGTCGCCGTCACGATGCTGGGCGAACTCGGCTACCGTGTGCTCAAGGCGCGGGATGCCGCGAGCGCGCTCGCCATCGTCGAGAGCGGCCTGCCCATCGACCTGATTTTCACGGACGTGATGATGCCGGGTGCGATGCGCAGCCCCGAGTTGGCCCGCAAGGCCAAGCAACGGCTCCCCCAGGTCGCGGTGCTCTTCACCTCGGGGTACACCCGCAACGCCATCGTGCATGGCGGGCGGCTCGATCCCGGCGTGGAGCTGCTAGGCAAGCCCTACACGCGCGAGGCGCTGGCGCGGAAGATCCGGCACGTCCTTGCCAATCAGGCGCAGCGCCAAGCCACCGCTCAGGTCGAGCGCAGGTTGCCCACGCGGGACGCGTTGAAGGGCGCAACCGTGTTGCTGGTCGAAGACGACGACCTGATCCGGCGCACGACGGCCGAGATGCTGCGGGAGGCCGGGTGCGAGCTGCGGGAGGCGAGAAGCGCGGAGGAGGCTGTCAAGCTGCTGGCGCTCGACGGAGTGGACGTCCTTCTGACGGATGTCGGGCTTCCGGGCCTCTCGGGTCTGGAACTGGCACAAGCCGCGCGGGCGCGCCGCCCGGACGTATGCGTGGTCCTGGCCTCGGGCGATAACGCGGTCTCGGCCGACGCCGCGTTCCTGCGCGCCTCGCTCGTCGTGAAGCCCTACACGGCCGACATCCTGAGGCAGACGATCGAGAAGGCACTGCACGCCCGCACGCCCGCTCTCCGCCCGTTTTAGCGGCGCGTGCCCGGAGAGGTCACACGGGCCTGCACGCGACATCTGGAACAGTATTCGATCAGCTCGGCCCATATGCATCGCAGCCGGCGGCTGCGAGATAGTTGCGGCACTCATCTGGAGTAAAGCGCTCCAAGGCACGTCGGATTGCGCTCCAGAGGTCCGTGACAGGGCGGGTTGCCTCGGCGCGCAGGAAGGCCTTGAGCTTGGCGAACGCCAGTCTGATCGGGTTGAAGTCGGGCGAGTAGGCCGGCCGATGAAGAAGCCGCGCGCCAGCGGCCTCGATGTGCTCGCGGATGCCGCTGAACTCATGGGCCGGTAGGTAGTCGACCACGACTGTGTAGCCGCGCATTAGAGCCGGTACCAAGGTCTTCCCGACATAGGCGCGGAAGCGAGTGCCCGTCACGGCCAGCCGAAGAGCGCGGTGGCCGTTAGGCCGCTGGCGCGCAGGCAGGCGGTGACGGTGGTGGTCTCCCTATGCCCGAACGGAACGACCACTCCGCAGCGCTCGCCGCGTGGAGCTCGCCCGTAGCAGCGAGCCTGATCCCGATCCCCAACGGCCAGGCTGGGCACCAACCTTGAGCGACGTCGGTGGCTCAAGTGAGGCAGAGCAGGTCTTAGAGAACTACGATCCGTGGCGCCTTCCACCTCGGAACGGGTCCCGAAGGTTCGGCAAGCTGCAGAGGCCTCGGGCAGATTCTTTCATGGACCTGCCTTGCTCCTAAAGCTCGTCAATGGCTTCGTTCTGCCAAAATCTCGGGACCGCCGATCGCTCGGCGCAAGACACAATCTTGGGCGTTCGATGTGCGCCTATTGTTGGTGGATTAGGCTATTCCTTACGGCTTCCGGCCGGCTGCGGCGTAAGATCAGGGCCGCGAGACCTATGGCTAAGACAATTGCAAAGCCGAGCCCGGCAGCAAATCCAATCCCGAGCCACGCTACAACCTTTTGTGCCGAAGTTGTCGCCACGACTGTCGCTCGATTAAGAAAGTCGTTTGCGCTCCGCTCAACAACAGTATGCGGGTGAGACAGAAACTTCGATGTCTCAACGAAGGGACCTTCTACGGCATCCTCAACGTCGGTTGCGGTTACGCCGATGCTCTCCGCAAACGAGCTGTCGAACGGCTTTTCGATGCTTAGGCTGCCGCCTTTATCGAGCGGCTTGTCGATGCCCAGGGAATGGGAGCTATTTCCGAAAG
The DNA here is from genome assembly GCF_054611515.1 of Methylobacterium sp. CM6257. Taxonomy (NCBI): domain Bacteria; kingdom Pseudomonadati; phylum Pseudomonadota; class Alphaproteobacteria; order Hyphomicrobiales; family Methylobacteriaceae; genus Methylobacterium; species Methylobacterium sp. CM6257. Next base: position 763,038 of record NZ_CM137735.1, on the reverse strand, counting down.
TTGCGTTGCAGTCATTAGAGCATTTTATTTCGTCCCTCTCTCCGCCCTTGATGCAGAAATTATACTGAGACTCGTTCTTGACATCAGAGCATGAATACGCTCCGCGTTGATTTCCGCCAGTGAACGTACAGCAGAATGACTTGACGTGGAGGCGAGTATCAACACAGGCTTTCCTGCATTCAGCGCGCTGCTGGCTAAAATCTTGAGCAGCCAGCGCTACAGAGTGAAGAGCGCCAAATAATATCAGGCACAATCCTACATTTACCCGGATCATCTTGGCACCCGTTCATTGCGAAATCTAAGTCAGGTGGCTGCCGACGCATTCGTCCTCAGCAGACAGATGCCCGATTAGGCAGCGGCTAGCTGCAAATAAGAGATCATTTCTAAGCAGAGACCATGCAGTCAACCAGCAGTTCATGGCGGACAGGCCCCTGACAACCAGCAGGCCGGCCGAATCGCAATCACGTCGGCGACGAAATTGCGCAAATCGGGTTTGGCGTTTGAGTCAGCCAGCGACACACCAGCAACCGTTCCAACTAGGATTGCCCATATTGCCGGATTTCTCATTTCCGCCTCCATATCGGAAAGGCTTATTCGCGTCTGGAACATTGAATTTATGAGAGGCAAAGACAATACGAATTAGATGAATCAGGATTACTAACGATGAGAACTGATGATTGAGGAGTTCGTACGCACAGTACTCCTGTGTCCTAGATCAGAATCCTTTTGGAGCTGACTGGATCGCGGATCAGATGGCACCGCTGACGAACGGCCGCGAGGTTGGCGTCCGCATTGTTGGACGCGTCGTGATCGCGACGCGCGGCAGCTAGGACAACATGAGTCCGGCGGGCATGGCCGAGGACGTCTGCTGCCCCGGTCTTGAGCCGGATCCGTCTGCGCCGGCCATCACGCCAGGAACCGGCCTCTGCGTCTTACCAGCGGCCATCGCCGAGATAACAGACCACGCGCCCGTGCGGCTGGCTGCAGCCTACACAGCCCTGATGCCGCCGGCCATGTTTGAGACGCGCTGTTGGGCGTCCAAATGGTCGCGGTCGGCCGAGCTCCGCGACGTGTGGCCCGCGACTGCCCACCTGATCCGGTAGCGCTGATGTGATTTATTGTGTCCTTCCTGACCTGAGGCTCCGGCGGTGCCGAAATCATAAGCTGCGACGCTGATCTCGATCTGAAATTTGTGACTCGAAATAACTTCAACTCCGACCGGCGGCGATTATCGTCGGACAGCCCCGAATTGATGAAGGGCGCTCTGCCGATCGTTCATCGATATTCAGCGAGACTCACCAGCGCTCAGAAATGACAGCCTGCTCCCGTGGCATCCTGAGAACGGATGCTTGCGCTACGCACGAGATTGAAAATGAGCATGGACCGCACGAACACGGTGGCAGACCGTGGCATTAGCGAAGATCGAGTTGACCAGCCCGCTCCCGGCTTCATAACGATCTGTGAGGGGGAAGAACTGGGTGCCTCGGACACGATGAGCATGCGGCGTGTACTCCTGGTCGAGGATGACGATGTCCTCCGCGCGAATTATCAGGCTCTCCTGAACGCGCACCGGCTCTCAGTGTACGCTTGCGCCACTAAGGTTGAGGCTATGGCGGCGTTCGCGGCTGAGACGTTCGACGTCGTGATCCTCGATGTCAGCCTCGGCCACGACTACGAGGCAGGCTTCGACCTCTGCCAAGCGTTTCGCGAGAAGCAGAAGATCACGCCTATCATTTTCCTCACCGAGCGCGACGAGGATGCAGACCGGATCAGCGGGCTGCGGCTCGGGGCGGACGACTACCTGAGTAAGACGATCTCCGGCAGCTACCTTGTCGCGCGCATCAACGCGCTGGTCCGGCGTATCGAAGCCATCACGCAGATTGAGACGAGCGAGTCCAAGCCTACGTCGCAGCTCGGCAACCAAAGCCTGCGGATCGATGAGCGTCTCTCGCGCGCGTTCTGGAAAGACAGGCCTCTCGACCTGTCGCTGACCCAGTTCTGGATCCTCAAGCTCGACTTTGGCCATTCATGCGGCGTGGCAGAGGGCATAGGCCCAGGGCGCGGGCAAACGGAAGCGGGGTTTTGTTCGGGCGCGTCGGCGCGGTGATGTTGCCAAAGTCCGCTCGCGCCAGATCGCGCAGCGCACGGCGGCCAGAGCATCGGCGAAGGTCGGGCGCGGTTTGGGGTACCACGCGGCGGCCGCGATCCGTCGCCGTTGGCGGGCCGGGAGCCGTGCGGCCAGCAGCGTGACGATCGAGAACAGGGCGAGCAGGCAGGGTGTGGTGCGGGCAATCGCCGTGTCGGACCACTGCCGCTGCGTCTCGACGCCGAGATGAGCGCGCACTTCCTGGAAGGTGACCTCGACGGTCCAGCGCCGCACGAACCACCCCACGATCTGCGTGGGCTCGCGCGTCGGATCAGTGCAGAGCAGGGCCTGGGGCGGGAAGCGTGCCTTGGGATCGCGGATGAGTACCCAGCGGATCGGCACGACCGGCAGACCGCCGTGCCGCCACACCGCGGTGTCCGAGGCGATCTCGATCGTGCGCTCGCCCGCCCCGTACCAGCCCGGCACCACGACCGCGTGCCAGCGCGTGTCCTTGGCCGCGAGGGTCGCGGCGAGCGTCGGCCGCCGAGCGCCTTTGGTCCGCGGGCGCCCGATCGTGCCGGGTGGCCGCGGCGGGGCGGGATCGTAGAGAGCAGCATCCAGCCGCAGGCGGGTGATTGCCGTGATGCGGGCGCGGCGCATCGCGTCGAGGAACAGCAAGGCCGAGAAGCCGCTGTCGCCCACCACCACGAGGTCGCGTGCGCGCAGCCAGCGGCGGGCCTGGAGGGCAAGTTGGCGTCCGACGTCGAGCAACGGCTTGTGCCGACGGCCCCGGTCGCGACAGGCGCGCTCTGATGGCACCAGCGCGGTCAGGAACGGCAGCGCCCAGACGCGCCCCGCCCAGGGGATCGGGGCGAGCAACATCAGGCTCATCCAGCGCAGCCCGCTCGCCTTGACGAAGTGGCTGTCGGAGGAGCGAACCGGATCACGGTAGATGCCCTTGGCGGCGATCCGCTTGCCGCGGCGGCGCTCAATCGTGTCGTCCAGTCCCAGGACCACGGGGCCGCGTTGCGCGAACGCGTCGACGAGGAACCCGAGCAAAATGCGGCTGCCGCTGCGCGGGCACCACGCCGCCCGGTTGAGGATGCGGTGGGCGTTCACGAACCGCCGCTCCTGCGCGCGGCCCATGATGCGCAGGACACTCGCCACCGTGCGGCGGCCCGGCGTCAGGATCGCGCCGATCAGCAGAAGCTGAGCATGGCGCCACGAGCGGTGGACGAACAGCGGCGCGAACGCCAGGATGATCCCGGCGAAGCGGGTGGGCAGGTCCAGCATGGCGGTGTCTCTTGGCGGGGACGCCACCAGCCTATCCGTCACACCCGCTTCGTCACCTCACATCCTCGACGACCCGTCCGATTGGCCAAAGTCGAGCTCAAGGACCTGTTCGAAAATGTTGGCGAGGTCCGCTCAATCACGCAGTTGATGCGGGCAGCCAACATCACGGTTCAGCCGAATACGATCGTGGTGCACATCAAAGCGATCCGTGAGGAGATCCAGAAGACCACCCCAGAGTTCGCCTGCATCAAGTCCGAACGCGCGCGCGGTTATCGCTGGGTCGATGAGCCCTGAGGCCGGGTGTCAGGTCGACAGCTTGATTAGGCTCTTCGCACAACGCCCATTGGAAGAGTATGCAAGGGTAGCTTGGTGATGCAGATATTACTCCGTCAGGCAGCCCGCAGCACATTGTGGACCCAAATCGCTCTCCCACCGCTGGGAGCTGAAGAGCGGCAAGGCTTTGCCGATTACTTTGCCGAGCAGACGATCCTGTCGCTGCTGATCGGCATGCCGGTCACGGCCTTCCTGCACCTGTTCATGATCACGCTTGGAGTCAATCTGTTCCCAGAGCAGAAGCTGACGATCATCGCCTACCACCTGCTCCTCGCTTTGGGCAGCACCTCCGTTTTTCTGCTTGCCCGCAACCGAGTGACGGCCGCTTACCTGCCGGCTGGCGGCGTTCTCGTATGGCTCCTCGCGGCAGTCTGTGTTGCGATTACGATCGTTGTGTTGGAGCAGGGCGTCTTTCTCTACATTGGCGCTGTCATCTTCACACTGCTGTACATCTGCGGGATCATACGGGCCACCTTCTTGCGAGCGCTCGGCTCTTGTGTAGCAGGGTTCCTGCTCGTCAACTTGGCGATGTACACAGCGGGAAAGCGCAACGGCCTTGAGTACCTGTACGCTAATTCGTTCATGGTCTACGCCGCCGTCATTGGCCTGACGCTGAGCTACACGATTGAACGGCTGGAGCGGAGCAAGTACCTGCTGCAAAGGCGATTGGAGCAGGAAAAGAAGAAGTCAGACGATTACACCGTGTGGCTGCGCCAGCTCGCGGTATTTCTGCGCCACGAGGTGCGGCAGCCGATCGCGCAGATCAACTCCAGCATTGAGCTCGTCGCCCTGAAGCGAACTGAGGATCCGAGCTCTGACATACACCTGCGTAACGCGATGAGCGCTGCGCAACAGGTCTGGCACCTGATCGAACGAGCGAGTCGCGCAACCGATGCCGAGGCTTTCGTACGGCGAGCCCAGCCGGAACGCATTGAACTTCACAGCTATCTGCAGGACCTGCTGCAGATTTTTAGCCAGACCTACTCGGGGGTTACCTTCTCCTTCAGTTCCTCACCGCATGTGCACGCCCGCGTCGATCCAGTCCTGTTCAAGGAGGCGGTCAGCAACCTACTGAGCAATGCCGCCTCGTTTGCGCATGATCAAACGGATGTCGTGGTTTCGCTGGAGGTTCACGAGAGTAAAGCAGAGATCAAGGTCTACAATCAGGGTCCAAGCATCGTGGGTGACGCCGAGGTGCTCTTCCAACCGTTCAAGACGAGCCGATCCGGCGCGGCCAGCGAGCACCACGGTCTCGGTTTGTACCTAGTCCGCCTCATAGCCCAGCAGCACGGTGGAACAGCAACAATCAAGAACGCTGCAGATGGTAGGGGTGTAGAGGCGTCCTTATACTTTCCCGCCGAAAACTGAGGGATGGCCGCCCTTAACCTGCTATCATCGAACGCAAATCCGGCCCCTCTTAATGTGCTCGAAGACGTTCGACCGGAACGTGGGCGTCGCCGCAGATCAGGTCTGAGGTAAGGCCGCCGCAGGCGGCGCAGCCGGCTTCTATGTTCGTGACAGCGATCTCCGGCTATCATCATCTGCATGCCCCATCCAGGAACGGATGGCTGTCCCCGGGCCCGCATGCCTTGCCAGTTGCGAACCCTGAAAACTTCCCCACAGGCCTCCTACACCCGGTTAACTTGGACCTGCGCCGTGTGGTCGCTTAGATTGAGGTAAGTGCGGATCCAGCTCGGCGGAAGAATTTCGCCCTCTTCGGTCACGATCCAGGGCTGTGCTGCAGAGGCAACAAGGGCCAGAGCGGCCGAGCCGATGGCTTCTTCTAGGGTAGTAAAATGTTGAAGCGCAGCGTGCGCCTCCGAACAAGACGCACGCCAGATGGCAAGCCCAGCAGGGCGTTTGAGCAGTTCGATTTCCATGGCTAGTCACTCCTTCTGGGCGGGCTCACGTTTGCGCGACGTTGGGCGAGCAGGCGATCGAGTTCGCGAAAGACATGGCACTTGGCCTCGAGTTCGCTTGAGCGTTTCATGACGGGTTCCTACGTGCGAGAGGAGCTAGGATGGCGAATAACGATCGCCGGCTCGCATTGAGGTGATGAGGGTTTATCAGGAACCCATATTCTCACCTGAGTTCCGGTTCGCGGGTCGAACACTGTGAGGGTCATCGAAACCTCCCTGAGCGCGTTGGTGTTGCGCGAATCGATGTTTAAGGATGACGTCTTCTGGGGTATTACGCTCTCAAGCATGGAAGATTCGCATGTGAGGACTGTGCGCTCGCATTTGAGCATCATCAATGCTTGGTCAGTGATGCCTGATGAAGTCTAGTGAGCGTAAGCAGCCAGCAGCGCCGGCGGGAGGACAGCGACCCACGCCATCCGTCGTCGCAAGGATCGTTCGCTTGAGCAGTCGCGGCGAGCACACTCGACGCGCGGATTAGACGCCGAGAAACGGTGCCGAGCTCTCGCTCGGCCGGGCGTGCAGGTAGCGGCCGGTCGTGGCAACCGAGGCGTGGCCGAGCGTCGCCTGGACGAGGTGGATCGGGGCGCCGCGGTCGAGCGCGTGGCTGGCATGGGCGTGGCGCAGCCAGTGCGCAGACACCTCCGGCGGCAGGCCGGCGCGCGCCGCGGCCGCCTTCACGGCCCGGTGCACCGCGCTCGGGTCGAGCGCCCCGCCTTTTCGCGAGCGAAACACCGTCTCCTCCGGCCCCGCCTGGTCTCTCAGGGCGCCGAGCACCTTCCAGGTCGCGGCCGAGAGCAGCACCGCGCGGGTCTTGCCGCCCTTGCCGAACACCGTGGCCTGTCCCGCTGTGTCCCGAATCGCGAGATCGCGCCAGCGCAGGCCGCAGGCTTCCGAGATGCGCAGGCCCCCACTGTAGAGCACGGTCAGCAGCACCCGGTTTCGCATCCTGGACGAATGAACCCATCTCGTTTCGCCCAGATTGATGCTTCGCCAGGAGCACGGTCCCTGGCGCGATCAGGCGGTTCTTACAGGGTATCGGACGGTGATGGGCGCAATTGATTCTGAGCGGTTGAGGAAGCGGTCTACTGCCCGGCCGCCGCTATCGCTTGTCGTAGCATCGGTCGTTTTTGCGATCGTGATCTGGGCGCCGATCTATCTGTATGCAGGGCGCGTGATCTGGTTCTGGTGATCTCGGCCAAAAGACAAAAAGGCCCGCCGCGGCGAACCGGGCGGGCTCAGCGCGACCGCGATGGCGAGGCCGCACCGGTGTACCGGGACGGTGCTGCTCTGCCGTCGCTCGACCTGTCGGCCGATCGCTGACGGCAAGCTGATGCAGCACGGTTGACGGATCGTTAACCCTGGCCGCACAGAGCGCGATCATATGTTGGCAGGCGATCTGCAAGATCATCCTCAAGCCGGCCAGTGGCGACCCTGCCGCCCGTGAAATGGCGAGCCACCGAGTAGGGCGCGCTCAACCACCCTTCACGGCGGCGACCTGACCGAGTGTCACCAGCGTGATGGGCAGTGTCGGCCTCACCCGTCCGCGCTCAGGTCACTGATGCTCACTGCGATGCAGCAGACGACCCTCTCTGTCTCGTCCGACACCTCCAAGCGCCAAGTCTCGCCATGCCTCTGCCAGTGCGCCTCGTCCTTCAGGATCTCGCCGGCCATCTGAAGGGCCGCAACGCGTGCAGCTTCACGGCTGATCAGCTTCGTGCCGTCGGCGTCGAGCTCGCTGCGACCACCGTGGACGTTGAAGTAAAAGCGGGGCACGCGCGCCTCCATCCCGCCCCCATGGTGGGCAAACCCAGAGGTGTGCCGGTGTTTCTCCGTTTCCGGAGAATTCGCTTTAGCGGGCTGGCGTGAGGGCGGCCCCGTAGCCCTGGGTCGCGAGGGCAAGCTGCCTAATCCCGAAGCGTGGCGGCAACCTTGGCAGGCCTTGAGGCGAATTCGCCAACAGTATCCGACCGTTTTCCCGGCGATGAGGTGGAGCCGGTCGCGAGCCGTCGAAAACGCCCCGTCTTTGTCGGATAAGCCTGTCGGCTTTTCTATTGCTGGATAAACGGCATTTTGGCACGATTCCGACATGCTCGTCGGATGTGCCCGCGTCTCCACCCTCGACCAGAACCTCGACCTGCAGCGCGACGCGCTGACCAAGGCCGGGTGCGAGCGCGTCTTCGAGGAGAAGAAGTCTGGCAAGGCCGGGGCTAAGCGGCCGGAGTTCGAGGCGGCGCTGGCCTACCTGGGCTCAAGCGCGGCTGGTGTGGCCTCGCTGTGCTGCCTGCGCCGGCGCTCCGTCTATAATGATGGGTCACACACGCCTCCGCGCGTGGGTGGCTTCCGGTCATTCTATACGGTGCGGCGGACGATCTGCGGCTTGGAAGCCATGCTGCGGCTGCGCAAGGGCTTCGGATTCGCAAGCGACTGGACGGTGCGCGAGCAGAACCAGCTGCTCGCCTCCTGCTTCGGACTTCCCGTCTCTAACAAAGCATGAACGCGGGACGGTAGAGGCTCTTCTGCGCCCTATATCCGGGTTTGCGACGGGCCCGTCCAAACCGCATTCAGGATCACAGTCGGAGCCTTCTATGGACCGCGGGAGCGGCACAAGTTCTTCGCGAGTTCGGGGAAGGCTTCGGCAAAAGGGCGCGCCTGAGCAGACTGCGCGTCGGTGACCTCGGGGTTGTCCGGGTGGCCGCGATCCCAGCCTGGATGCGCGCCTCCTCCTCGTCGGTGATCGGCGGCAGTTGGAGCTTAGGCATCCTCGTAGATCCTCCGTTCCCTGCGGCTTGCCGGAGGCAGACTGATGAGGGACAGCGCTTTCGGATCCGAGCGGCAGGATCACCGCCGCGACGAGGCCCGGTCCGCCGTTCGGCTTCATCTCTCGACCTGTCATGTACACACAGCCGAACGGCGCGTCCCGTGCGCCCTAAGGCGAGCTCGGGTCAGAGCCTTAAGGATCGCCCGAGGGTAACCCCCTGCCCTCTTCCTCTCCCCATGTACGCGCAATGTAGGGCGAGCCACGCCGGACCCGCGGACATCCGGACTTGCTGTCGAGCGTCGGCACCGCCGCCTCGACCGTCGCCAGGGTCATGGGCTGCCAGCGGATCGCGCTGTCCCGCCCGATAATCGCTGCTTTGATCACGCATCAGTAGGAAGGCGATTGTTCCGCACGATATTGCTCGGTTCCGTATTGTCGCCCTTCTCTACAAAGATAATGTTGTGATGAAAATGAATTCCTGTAATCATCTTGTCAGTATCGCGCGGCATATAACCCGGCCGGTCGTACTCGACCCAATTCAAACCATCCGCGAGGCGTTTGAAGTAGCCCATCGTGGTCAGCGTGCTGTTAAAGTCGGCGCTGGTGCCGCCGTATTTGGGCCAGTAAGAAGTCTGAACATCTTCTATGACGTAGATGCCCGGTGATTTTAGGTGAGGAAAAAGCATCTCAAATGTGAGAATGACGTGGTTGTTCTCGTGGCTGCCGTCGTCGATGATGATGTCATATTGTGCGTTCCCAGGAGCATCCAGAACTCTCGCCAGATCTCGCACGTCGACCTGCGACCCCTGCAGAATGTGGACGCGCTCTTCTTCGAGGCCGTTCTTCGGAAAAACATCGAGCCCGTAGATTTGCCCTTGCGGGAAATAATCACGCCATATCTTAAGGCTTGATCCGCCGGCGTTAGGTTCTCCATATCCGCCGATGCCGATTTCGAGCACGTGCACAGGCTGCCTTCGGAACCTCTCAAAATACCTCGCGTAGTGCTGCATGTAATAATGCGAGCCGTGCTTGTCTGATCCGTATTTGGTGGCTAAGTGTTCGAGTTTTCTGCGGCCCAACACGGTATATCTCCCTTGCGTCAGTTTTCGACCACGATGTTCACCGGGGTTGGCCGCGTCTATTTTGAGATATAAATGTAGAGCAGGCAATGGCGACGGACTGGGAGATGCTGTGTTCAGCGCTTTCTAATTCTCAGCTTAACGGTGAATGGGTCCTACACGGCACCCACTTTCCCAAACGCGGCACACAGTAGCGTGGATGGAGTGCACGATCACTTGCGTGTGATCAGCGTCCAAAAGGGGGTCTGGCGCACTCTCGATGCCGTCAGCCTCACTTGAGGCCGATCAGCCGCGCTTCGAGCAGATCGAACTTGGCCCGACCGAACATCTGTCGCTTCACGAGCTTGAGACGGGTGATCTGCCCCTCGGTCTGACCATTCGACCAGGGCTCGGCCGGCGCCGCGGCGACAGCCGCCCTGTCTCGCGACAGGCCGTTCGCGAAGGACGCAAGTAGGCTGCGAGCGGCCAGGTCGATCCAGGCGTCGAGGTCCGGCGGCCTCCGCTCGCGGATCATGACTTGGAAGCCGGACAGGAGAGAACGGGCCTCGTCGGGCGCCGGTACCGCCGCCTCGATCGTCGTCACCGTCAAAGCCTCAGCCCTGATCAAGCTGTCCCGCCCGGTCGTCATCAGCCGTGCAAGGAGACGCGAAGAGGGCACCTTGCCGGGCGTCCCCTCGGGAGCCTGCTCACTGCGCTGGCGGCGCGTGGTCCATTCCCCAACGACGCGAAGGCTGCCGGTAAACCCGCCCGCGCGCAGGCGTCGCCAGAGTTCGGCACCGTTGCGGCAGCCGGCCGCCCACTCGGCATCAAGCTGGGGCAGGTACGCCTCCAAGCTGCTCTGGCGCGCCCGGAACACGTCGCCGGTCAGACCGCGCAGCGCGTTGCGCACGAGTTTGCGGCTGTGGCCGGTCGTGCGGACGATCTGCCTGATCGGCATGCCTTGTCGCGACAGCGGCAGGATCGCCTCTGCGGTTGCCGCTCGCCGACGGTAGCCCTCGTACTGCAGGCGCTCGGCGCAGGTCACCCGGCCAGGATCGATCGTGGCGGCGCCCACCGCGATGCGGATGGCGGCCATCGACTTGCGCACGGCATCGAGGAAGGCGGCGCTGGCGTTCTCCATCAAGTGCCAGCGGTCGGCGACCTGGATTGCTTTGGGCAACGCCCGCGTCGCGGCCTCGCCGTAGCAGCCGCCGCGGTCACGGGCGAGGATGGTGATCTCGGGATGGGCGGAGAGCCACGCCTCGACGGTGCCGCTCTCGCGATCCGACAGGAGGGCCACGACGCGCCGCCGCTCCAGGTCGCAGATCAGCGTGCCGTAGCGTTGCCCGCGGCGGAACGCCCAGTCGTCGATGCCGACCACGTTCAGGGGCTCTGCTGGCCTCTGGGCCCGGCGCCGCTCGGTCCGCAGTATCGTGTCCCGGCTCGCCGGCACCATCAGCCGGCGGGCGAAGCTCTCCGCCGGCCTACCACCGAGGGCGAGGCCGAGATGATGAACGATGCAGTCCAACCGTCCTGTGCGCCGGGCGTAGGTGGCGGCGAGATCCTGTCCGAGCCGCTCGGCAAAGACCTTCGTCCGGCACCCTGTTCCGACGCGCCGGAACCGGCGGACGCCAATCGTGATGACGACGCGCCTGCCGGCGACCGGCAGATCCGACAGGGTGCGGGTGTACCGGCTGTGCACCCGAAACGAGACCCCATCACAGCGCGGGCACCGGGCCGAGGCGGCGATTGGCCGAGCGGTGATGGTCAGGTCCGCCCCCAACTCGATGTGATCGACGACAAGGCCGGGCGGGACGACCGAACCGAGATGAAGGCTGCGGGACATGGCAGGATCTCCGACGGCCGAAGCCGAGATCCATCAACCCGCCTGCACCAGAAGTGAGTCAGAGCCCAAAAGGGACCCTTCCGCTCCCTTTTCAGATCAAGCTGTCAGCGCCCCAATCGGCGTCCGAACCGCACTCTGGATCACAGGCAGACGCGGACCGGCACGTCAGCCAAGGCGGCCCTCCCGAAGCCGCACTCCGGGGCCGCCGCCGTTTGCTGGAATGAACTCGATGCCTGCTGATTCGAGTGCGGCGATCACCGCTCGGACGTTGTTCGCCATACCAGCGGCTGGTCCCTCACTCGCTTCCATGCGCTTGAGAGTTGGCACGGAAATCGAGGCCGATGCGGCTAGCTCAGCTTGACCGATTGCTAGAAGAGCGCGCGCCGCGGCGATCTGCCTGCCCGCCACCAATGATTGATCTTTTTGGCTCATTCCGATCCTAAAGTGTTGTCGTATGGCGCTCTATGATCCATAAGTATCGGACCGACTCACCCGGTTCAACGCCATGCCTCTCCAGCGTCGCATCTCCTGGAACGCCGCTCTCCGTGGCATCAAAAGCGATCGAACTCATGCCACCCCTGGCGTCGTCTCGGCTCGCTCCCTCATCCAGGGACTGACCCGCATCCGCCAGACTCGCCTGGTCACCCCCGCCGGCGCGTTCGACCGCGCCGCTATCATGTCTTTGGCCATCGAGGCGGCGAAAGCCCACCAGCTCCGCAGTGGTGCCGCTTGGTCCGTCAGCATCTCGGTCGGCCTTACCGCCGCCTGGCAGGCCGCCAAGGCTGCCCGCCTCACGGCAACGACACGAGCGCAGCCGCCTATCGAGCATAACCGCGAAGCGTCGCACTGCGGCAGTCCCCAGCCCCGGAGGATAGGTGGGGAGGGAAGTGCCGTAGCATGTGGTGATGCACCATCAGCGGCCTCTCTGGCGCGCTCGCCGCGTATCCTCTTAGCCAACGGCCTCCAAGGCACAGCTGGAAGCCTGATCCTGGCGATAGCCTGAACCGGCAGACGGGGGCATTTCGCCACTAACTCGCCCCCAACAAGCTTCTGACCACCCCAAGCAAAGCGAGGAGGCACACAATGCCCCAGAGGGGACCGCGCAGGCGCGCGGCCGATCCCGCACGCCCGACTGTGGCGTCACTGAGCCTGCCGGTGAAGCTCGTTGCGCTGGAGGACGACGCGGAGCTCAGAGCGCTGATTGAGCGCTACGAGCAATTGCTGTGTGATTGGGAGGATCTGTCCCACCGGGCGCTCAAGGCGCTTGCCGGACGCCGCTCCCCTGCAGGTGAGCGCCGCGATGCCGTACGTCGCTCTTGAGGACGTCGGCACGACACGGCGCGGTCCCTTGTCAGGACACCGCCGGCTTCAAGCCTGGGAGCGGACATGCGGCACCTGTGTTGTCTGTGGCCGGCGCATCGACGGCGTGCGCGAACGCTGGATCGTTGAGCACATCCGGGCCCTGGAACTCGGTGGCGCTGACGACCTCGAGAATATGGGGCCAGCGCACGAAGCGTGCGGTCGTGAAAAGACGCGAGACGATCACGTCCGTACGGCGCGGGCGAAGCGGCAGAAGATCCGGCACCTTGGGGCTTCTGTCATCACGCGACCGCTGCCGGGTTCGCGCGTCTGTGCGCTCAAGCGCAAGATCAACGGCACGGTCGTCTCGCGCGACGGTTCCGTCAGCGGTCGCGTCGATCGGGGATCGACGTCAGAGCAGCGCGAGGCTCCGGCGGGCGAGCCAAGCACACGATCAGTGGAAATCCGGGTTGGCCCGATCAATCCACTTTGCGCCCACCCTGCGCGTTCCGCTAAGAAGAACGAGGCAAGAACGGCAGCCCCGATGACGAATGAAGCACCACCAGTGAGAACGCAGGAGAGAATCCGTCCTCGCCAAGATGCCCCCTCCTCTGGGGATATTCGGCCGGCTATCCCGGCGCATCTCGATTTCCTGTTCGACGATCGTCCGCTTCTGCCGGGCGAGGGCGCGGAGCAGTACGACGCTCTTCTTCGCAGCATCGTCCAACAGGTCAAACCAGATGACGTGATCGAGGCTCTTTGGGTCAAAGACGTCGTTGATCTCATCTGGGAGGCGAAACGGTTGCGCCGCTGGCGCAGACAGATTCTGGTGCAAGCTCAGCTGAATGCTGCCGAGGCGCTGATTGAACCGGGACTCCGCAACGCCGATCCCATGGGTTTGTCCAGTTTCGGAGGCCCCTCTGCCGACGCCCTTGCGGCGGGCTGGATGGCCGGCAGCAAGAGCGAGAAGGGCCGGGTCGACAGGATCCTCCAGGAGCGGGGTTTGACGGCCGAGGACGTCAAGGCGCACGGGTTCCTGATGAACCTGCCATCGATCGAGCGGATCGACCGACTCGCATTAACGGCGGATCAGCGGCGGGACGCCCTTCTCCGCGAGATTGAGCGCAAGCGGGCGAGCTTGGCCCAGCAGGTGCGGTCTGCGACCGCGGACATCCTTGATGTCGATCACGCGGAGACGCGGTGAGTTGCAGTTTCGAAGTTTGAGGCTGGAATGACCTCCGAGCGCGCCACGCAGGCCAATCGCCGCAATGCTCAGGCCAGCACCGGCCCACGGAGCGCCGTAGGCAATGCCCGGTCGGGACAAAATGCCCGTAAGCACGGCCTATCAGCGGTGGACCCAAGTCCTGAGGTGGAGGCGGAGATCGAGGCACTGGCCGTGCTCATCGCGGGCGGGCACGTCAGTAGTGCGGGCGTCCTAGAAGCTGCTCGGGCCGTTGCCGAGGCGCAGTTCCAGCTCCAGAGAGTGAAGGCGTTCAAGGTCGCACTGCTAAGGAGCGGGACATCAGCCCAAGGACGGGAAGCGGAACCGAATGGCCAGCCACTTACCGAAATCCCTGTGGCGCTCTTCCGGCAGCTCGAGGGTCTAGAGCGGTACGAACGTCGATCCTTATCGCGCCGGAAGTTTGCGGTGCGACGATTTGATGAGCTCGTCAGACGATCCCCGAACTTGTGGCCGCGCACGGTGGGTGAGCAGATCAACACGCCATCGGCCGATCGATGAGATATGCCCGACTGGCGTCTTGGCGCGACGGGCCACTCTTATTTGTTAGCCGCAGGTGGAAGTCTAATAAGGTTAAAACTTGAAAACATTACGACTGCGAAACACTAGTAGCGCAAGTCATAGATGAGTCATTTACTTGAATTTAATTTGCCTGGTTTAGAAGGGCAGGATCGAATTAGAAGAGCAGAAAAATCGGGTCATGTTGCGTTGCGCTGCAGCTGGTCGGCCTGTCCGCCGCAAGTCAATCAAGGCATCGATGCTCGTCCTGACGCTTGCCGCGCAGCCGCTTTCACACGCTGCAGCTGCGGGCAGTCAGAACAGCGTCAACCTCAACGAGGCGTACCACCGCTCCGCAGCTACGACGGCAGCAGCAAGTTACAACGATCTAATCATCGCTCCACCCGGTAAGGACAACGCCGTTGGCGCGAGAAATCAGCTATTCGCCACTTCACCAGATGCCAGCAATGCATCCGATCTATCACAATCCGGAAAGCAGAATACCCTGAACGTGGATCAAAACGGAAAAAAATCCGTGCTCAGGGCCGATCAGTCAGGCACAGGCAACCGTATTGCCACCGTACAGGGCGATCTCGCTATGCTCCTCGCCAGCCAGCACGGTGATCACAACGAGATCCAAATGCTGCAAGCCGGGCGCGGTAACACAGCCACGATCGATCAGAGTGGCTCGTACAACTCCGTCTCCGGCACTCAGACGGGGACAGGTGACAGGGCCATGATCGCACAGGCCGGCACGCATCAAATCGCGGTCTATTCACAGAGCGGCACAGGTGCTGTTCTGACCGTCCGGCAGCATTGACGAACGCGCGCAGCAGCACGACAGCGGCGCTTGACGCCGGCTAGACGAGGACCTCACGCGGCACTTGTGTGTCCGTCAACCGAGGCGAGACCTCGGTCGCGGTCGCGAACGATGAGGCGCGAGCCTGTCACTCGTCGAGCTGGATGGCGTTCGAATCCGATCGATCCGGTTCAGCCGTCGCTTTCCCGCCATGCAGCCAGTCGTCCGAGCGGGTATTCGCTGGAGGAGCCGGCGCAGCCCGCGCGGCCGGATCAGGTTGCGCCGCTTGCGCGGCTTCCGGTGCCGCAGAGGGCAACGGTAGCGGCGTGGCAGACCTCAGGCTCTGCGGTCCGAAGCCGTCGACACACCGCTTGAGCGCGACTGGGTCCGGGAGCAGCGTGCAATCGTTCACGTTGGTTGGCACCTGCGCATACGCTTGCGTGCTCGCCAGGCACAGGACGATCGGGACGATGCCTCTCGGTATCATGTCTACCTCCCGGACGGATTGACCTGAAGGATCTCGATACTGCTCGGCTCGCCGGGTTTCGGCTTGCGCTTGACGGGCGCGGCCGCCGGGCCCGCCTGCGGAGCAGCGGCGGCTGTGCGCGCCGCGCTAGCGGTCGGTGCGGGTGGCAGGCCTCGTCCGTTCAGCCGGCCAAGGCGCACGGTCACACCGTCGACGTGCTGTGTTGCGGCGTTGTAGGCGCACTCGTAAGTGATGCGGACCCACTCGCGCTGCGGGTTCATGAACCGGATCGAGTCGCCCTTGTAGCGCACGACTGTGCCTCCCGGAGCGGGCGGATCGGCCTGCTGGAAGATGCCGCCGTAGGGCCGGGTCAGCCATTCGAAGTCAAACGGCGCCTCGTTCTCGATCCGCGGAGCGCAGGCTTGCGAAGCACGTTCGGCACTGGCGCGCACGCAGCTGGCGTCGCATGTGGCGGTCCTGGTCTCACCTTGCGTCGAACCGGCTGTCGGGCCTGATGTTGAGCTAGGTGTCGGGCTCGGTGTCACACTAGTAGCTGGGGCATCAGTCTTGGGCGCCGGCGCGGCACCGTCTGCGGCTTCGACCGGAACCGAGCCGAGCGCCGATAGAACGACCACGACGGCCGAGGCGGTCCATCGACGCGGGCGGGATTTTGGACCCAGACGGTGCGCGAGCTCCATCGGCATCGCTCCGCAGTCCCGCTTCGGCTCGACCCTACACACGTGCTTACCCTCGATGATCATCTAATCAGTTTCGGACGACGCAGCAGCGCAGAGCGGCCGGAGCGGCTTAAGGAACTTCTGCCCGAACTTAGAAGTTGGAACAGCCAAGTCGCGGACACGACCGACCACGCGCGGCCGTTTCGGCAACATGACGGGCACGGCATCATGCAACACAGGCTTATACTGACCCTGCTCCTGGGTCTTACCTGCGCGTCCGCCGCCCAGGCTCAGACGGACCTGAAACAAAGGCCGCCAGTCAATATCAACGATTGCACGTTCGTGCGCGATCCAACCGTGTTGCGGGACTGCCTCGATCTCATAGAAGGACAGCGGCTCGGTCCTGTCATCACCCGCAGCCCTTCGGATCCGATCGTCAGCCCCTCTCTCCTGCGCCAGGCGGGGGCCGAGCCGCCGCACCGGCCACGCAGCCATGATCGGGCGGTTCGTCGCCCGCCTCTTCGGGCAGTCACCTTCGACCCGGTTCACGTCGAGCAGGTCAGGCCGCAGCGCAGGACCATATCCGGTCAATAGGTTCTCCTGACCACGCAGGCATTTCCATCTCTGCCGAGCAGGGTGCACAGGTCGTCCTCAGAGCGTGCGACGAGTTCATGACGTCGCGACCCGGTGCGCCCCTTCGCAGGACTGCCGATCTTGATCCGCCCCGCCCGTCCAACGGCCGGAATGTCCGCAAACAGGGGGCGGGACGCGGGGGCCGGCACTGTGATGGCAGCGTCACGCGGCGCAGATTCGAGCGCAGCCCATCGTCCCGCCGGCACCCAGGCCTCCACGGCTCGTCCCGTCACGATCAGCACGTAATCGCGCGTCTCCTGCGGCATGCCCGAGGTCCCAGCCAGCCACTTCTCGACGCGGCCGGGGCCGGCGTTGTAGGCCGCGGCCGCGAGCCCGAGATTGCCGAAACGCGCCTTGTGATCGCGCAGCAATTCCGCCGCCTTGATGACGGCCTGGCTGGGATCGAACGGGTTGATCAGACCGCGCTCCAGCGCCGTCGCCGGCATGAACTGCGCGATGCCCAGCGCTCCCTTGGGACTAACCGCGTCGGCGCGCAGGCCGCTCTCCTGCCGCAGCAGACGATACAGGAAGTCATAGGGCAAGCCGGTGCGCGACGCGGCATCGGAGATCAACGGACTGAAACTAACGTTGACGTTCCCGGTCTGCCAATCCGCCCACAGACGCGTGACGGGCTGATCCGATCCCCCGTCGGTCGCGAGGAGAGGTCCGGCACGCGGGGATGCCGTCTGCACCAGGTCACGAAGGTCGATGACAGGCGCATAGCCGGACAGGTCGGGCGCGGCCTCTATCGCGGCCATGCGGATCCGCGACGAGGGTGTGCCTTCAGCGCCACTGAGCGGCAGCGGCGCGCCCAGGACCGCCACGAGAGCGGCGAGCGCAGCGAGGGATCGGGCGCGCATCATCCGTCAGCCCTTCGCCGCGACGACCTTCTCAGGCGAGGCCTGAGCCGCTGCCTCGGCTGGAGGAGCGACCGTGTCGCGGAGCAGGTACTCCTCGACCAGGTGCCGCCCGACCCCGGGATCCCGGAACCGCCAGAGCCCCCTCTTCACGCCCTCCATGATCGTCGAGTAGACGGCCAGTTCGATTGCCTCGCGCACGGCCATCTGGGTCGGCTCGTTGCGGGTGATCCCCGCATCGACGGCGAGAAGCTTGTTGAGGGCGGTGTACCGGTAGGTGCTGCTGTCCAGGGCGACGGAGTAGATCGTCTTGGTCACCGTGACGCTGTCGAGCACCTCGCCGGTCTGGACCGAGACGATCCGCATGCCGACCGTGACCTCGTCGCGGCGGTACTTCACGTCGCCGCCGATCCCGAGATAGCGCGCGCCCAACCCGCCGGTGATCGTGTTGGCGTCGTAGGCGAGGATGCCGCCCTCGACGATAAGGCCCGCGAAGCGCACCGGCGGAAGCGGCTTGGCGTTCTCGGGCGAGAATTCCGTGCGCGTCGCCCGGATCAGCTGCCGCTCCTGGAGGACGTCGGCGAGGCCGCTGCGCTCGACGACGCGGAACCAGGTCCCGTTGCCCGCCCGGCGCAGGGCGTCGACCACGAAGGCGGCGCCGCCCTGCGTGACCGCGCGCGAGTACTCGGCGATGTTGTCGTTCGGCTTGTTCTGTCCGGTCAGGTCGGGGAAATTGTAGACCGCGATATCGATGCTGCGCGCGGGCGGAGGCAGGCTCCCGAGGTTGAGCCCGGTGGCCGACGGCGGCGTTACGGTCGGCGCGCCGGCAAGCGGGTCATTCAACCATGACCCGGGCGCGCAGGCAGCCACGGAGAGGAGGGCCGCGGCTGTGACAGCGCGGCTCAGCAACCGGTAAAGCAAGATCGGCGTTCCTCAGTCCGAAGTCTTATAAGGATCCGCCCCTGACACGGGGCGCGTCAACGCGTTGTTAACGCTACGGCCCGGACGGAACGGTGACTTGCGTGACGGTTTGACCATCGTTGATCGTGACTTGGACGTTGGCTCCGACACGATTGAACGAGATCGTGGTGCCTTCGAAGCTGAAATTCCCGCTCTGCTGGGCGTTCTCACCAAAGATGGCCTGCGTGATCTTGTTGGCCAGCGAGCTGTACAACTGAGACTGCAGCTGCTGCGCGAAGATCTGGCCGGGGCTCTTCTGGCCGTTCGTCGACTGAAGCGCGCTCTGGATCGACTGCCGGTGCTGTTCCTCCCGCTGGTAGAAGTTCTGCGCGGTCGCCTCCGACTGCAGCCACGAGCCGTTCAGCGGGTTGCCACCGAAGGCCGGGTTGACGGGTTGGTAGATCAGGCTGCTCGCCTGCGCCCCGAACGCGGAGAGCCCCAGAAGCACCGGAAAGATAACGTCGCGGAACCGCATCCCCGCCCCCCCTATCGCACCTGTCGCAC
The DNA here is from genome assembly GCF_054611515.1 of Methylobacterium sp. CM6257. NCBI lineage: Bacteria > Pseudomonadati > Pseudomonadota > Alphaproteobacteria > Hyphomicrobiales > Methylobacteriaceae > Methylobacterium > Methylobacterium sp. CM6257. The sequence goes on along the minus strand of NZ_CM137735.1, from coordinate 743,812 downwards.
GGTGATCGTCTTACCGGAACCGATCTCGGTGATCGTGTTCGACAAGTTCGAGCCAATCTGCTGACTGTTCACCGTGTTGTTTTGACCGACGATATTTACGTCGGAACTGTTACCGTTTCCTATTTGCTGAATTCCGACCGTGTTGGAATTCCCCACGACGCCCGCGACCGTAGCCGAGTTGCCCACGCCGGACTGGACGAGGGAGAGGGTGTTCTGATTGCCCTTCATGGCTGCGCTCGCGCTGTTGAAGGACCCTACCTGCGACTGCGAGGTCGTGTTGGCATTGCCCTGAACGTCAAGGGTGCTTCTGTTGGACTGGCCTGTCTGGCTGACGAAGGATCGGTCGCCGCCGTCCGACAGCACCGGGATCGGGATCGTCTCGCCGCCGATCACCGCATAACCCTGTGCCGGCGCCCCGATCTGGCCCCCGGCGGCGGGGACCGACTGCGCCGCGGCCGGCGAGACCGACACGACCGCCATCAAAACCAACAGCGCCGGAGGTCCGAAGAACAGATCCTTACAGCCGCTCATGGCCGCCCTCGCACTCCGCGCTGATATCGCCCGACGTCACACGCAGGTGCGCCTTGTAATTCGCTCCCGCCTCGATGGTGAAAGCCATATGGCCGACCGCGCTTGCGCCCGGCGGGCTCGTCGTAAATGCGCCCCCTTGGTTGAGGACGGAGGTGCCCGCCGGTCCTGTCTTCATGATGCGCAGCTGGTACGTGCCCGTCCTTGGATCAGAGGTAGTGACTAAACCTGAGATCGAGACGGTGCCGCCCCTGACCTGCTGAGTCAATTCACAGTGCAGTGCTGGCGGGTTGGATGGGACTGAAACCGGCATGCTGTGACCTCACGGAGACAGTAACGGATGAGGGCCGCGCTGTTCGGCGCGGCCCTCTTTGATTTTACATCGCGCGCTCTGTCTAGAACACGACGATCAGCGCTGGCGCACGGTCAGGGTGTTGTTCGAGCCGCTCTGGTTGTAGGCGACCGTATTGGTGTTGCCGGCCTGGGTCACGGTGGCGGTGTTGCCGGTGCCGGTCTGGACGCCGTTGATCATGTTCCCATTGCCGATCTGGGTCAGGGTCGCGGTGTTGCTGCCATCCTGGCTCGAGGTGATGGTGTTGTTGTTGCCGGTCTGGTTGACCAGCAGCATGGCCAGGTCACCCGTCTGGGTGCTGGTCAGGCTGTTGGAGTTACCCGACTGGGTCGCGGTCATCTTGCCGTTGGTGCCGGTCTGGTAGTTGTTCAGGTAGTTGTAGCTGCCCACCTGCGACACGGACGCGGTGTTGTTCGAGCCCGTCTGAGTGTTGAACAGGCGGTTGCCCGTGCCACTCTGCAGAGCCGCAGCCTGACCGTAGTAGTAGGAACCGCCGTACACCGTGCCCGGTCCGGCCAGCTGGTTACCGCTGCCGTTCTGGTACGAGGAGGCGAGGTTACCCGTGCCAGTCTGCTCCAGGAACGCCTTCTCACCCGAGCTAGCCGAGGCTTGGGTCAGGTAGGCCTGATTGCCATCGCCGTCGTGCTGGAACACGCCGATTGTGCTGCCGGCGCCGGACTGGCTCACGTTCAGGTAGTTGTTGTTGCCGTTGATCTGGAGGCCGGAGGCGTAGTTACCGGTACCGCTCTGGGTGCTGTCGATGCCGTTGCCTGAGCCGCCTCCACCGTTGTTATAGCCGTAGTAGCCATTGTTGTAGGTGAAGTAGTACCCACCCTGCTGGAAGTTGGCTTGGTTTCCGGACGAGTTCTGGGTGGCGTTGATGTAGCTGTTCGTCTGGCCGGCCTGGTAAGCATTGAGGTAGCTGTAGTAGCCGGAGCCGTCAGCGTTCTGCGTCAGATTGATAGAGCTTCCGCTGGTGCTGTAGCCCTGGAAGGCGCCGGCGCTGTTGTAATTGCCGGTCTGGTTGATAGCGATCGAGCTGTTGCTGACGTTGAGGTACTGCTCGCCATAGGCGCCGCTGCTGTTGCCGGTCTGGTTAATGCCGATCGAGCTACCGCTGATGCCGTAGTACTGGTATCCGCTGGCGCCGTTGTTGTTGCCGTTCTGATTCAGGCCGATCGAGCTGCTGTCAACACCGCTGTACTGGTACCCGTAGGCGTAGTTGCTGTTGCCGGTCTGGTTGACGCCCAGCGAGCTGCCGGTGGTGCCGTACTGGCTGCCATAGGCAGTGTTGCTGTTGCCGGTCTGGTTGATGGCGAGCTGGCTGCCGGTGGTGCCGGTCTGGTAGCCGGTGGCGTAGTTGCTGTCCCCGCCGCTCTGGCTGATGCTGAGCGAGCTGCTGTTTACGCTGCCGGACTGGGTAGCGTAGGCCGTATCGTTGTTGCCACTCTGGAACAGCGAGATGCTGCTACCGTTGTGCGCGTCCGTCTGCGAGCCTGAGGCCGTGTTGTTGTTGCCGCTCTGCGAGGTGTAGATCGAGCTGTAGCCGTCCACGCCGCTCTGGCTGAGCGCGGCCGTGTTGCCAACGCCCGACTGCGTGGCCGTCTCGTAGCCGTTCTGGGTGCCGGCCTGCGTGGCGGTCACCAGGTTCGGATTGCCGCCGCCGACCTGGGACTGCGTGACCGAGATGCTGCTGGAGGAGGTGGCCGCGTCCTGGCCGGTCACCACCTGGTTGCCGGTGCCGTACTGGTAGATGCTCTGGCTGTTGTTGCTGCCCGACTGCTGCAGGTTGAACTCGTTGTTCGAGCCGCTCTGCACCAGGCCGATGCTGCCGCCGATCGAGCTCGCGTCCTGGGTGATCAGGTTGCTGCCCGTGCCCGCACCGTTCCGGCCGGCCAGACCTGCGCCGGAAGCCACGCCGTTGCTGGAGCCGATCTGCTGGACGTTGACCTGACCGGTCTGGCCGGCCTGGAGAACCTGGAGGGTGTTGGCATCGCCGCCGGTCTGGATGCCGTTGAGCTGATTGCCCGAGCCGGTCTGGTCGGCGCGCAGCTTGTTGTTCGAGCCCTCCTGCCGGAACGCGCCGTTGGAGCCGACCGCGTTGCCACCGGAGCCGGCCGTGGCCACGGCGGTGCCGGTGCCGTCGTCGTTCTGGTTGATCGTGATGCTGTTGCCGGAGCCGCCGGCCTGGCTGGTGTTGGCGCTGTTGTTGTCGGCGTAGGCGCTGGCCGCGAAGGCGCAGGCAGCCACGCCCATCGACAGCCCAAGCAGGTGCTTCTTCATCGGACTCATCGAGCGCAGTTCCCTTCGGTGGCGAGAATTGACTAGACGCGCCGTCTCGTGCCGCGCGTCAGGTCTCGTTTCGGGACATTTGTCCTGAACGAACCTTAGCTATTGGGTAACCTGTCTTTTCGGGGAACTCCAGCGGCAATCTGCAATCTAAGCAGTTTTCATGTCTGAAATTGCAGATTTAACACAATAAGCATACGCCATACCCCATATTAGGTACCTAATACGGCAGTTAAACAGACGCACTGCAATATGAAATACTCGCGGCCGGCGGATCACGCTGATGATCGCCGGCTAAATCATTCCTAGCAGAGCCGGTCCCATAAATGGACGCAGCCCCGTTGCGAGCCTTAGAGGTTTGGTAACTGCTCGCGTCCTGCTTGTCCACTGCCCATCATGATAATTTTACAGCTTTTAGACGCTATCTGGCCGCTAGCATTCTGCCGATTTCAGTCTCCATCTCGACAACTAGACTAAACAAAATCCTTATCGACAGATATCGCTTCTAGTGTGCCCAGCACGGACACGGGCGGTATTCTCTGGAAATTCCAATATTCGATTACAGCAATTATCCGCGTCATCAAGGTTTATAGCAGGAAAAACAAACCAATGTGAAGTATGCCAATGAGATAAACTCGAACGCCGCGCGATGACCGACTAAACATATAGCAATTCCATGCCCAAAAGGTGGAACTTAATGCAGCATGTTCTCAGATAAACGAACAACGTGAGCTGATGTATATAGAGTATGTCTATTCTGACTATGGACTTCCGTCAAACAGATACAATTTCCATCGAGTTTATCGATCGTCGGCGTAACAGCTTTCGGCAGCACAACAGTTCGGTATACTAATATACATATTGAGATCCGGCCCGGTTACAAGCCGAGCCGCGGCCAGATTGAGCCGGCCGCACTGGAGCATCAAGGCGAGCACGACACGCCGTACAGAGCGATCCGCTCGATTGCCGCCAAGATCGGCTGTTTGGGTGAGACGCTGCGGAACTCTCGTGCGCCAAACCGAGCAGAATCGGGGCGTGCGGGCCGAACCGACGACGGACGAGCGCGAGCGGATCAAGGCGCTGGGGCGGGAGAACCGCGAGCTCCGGCAGACCAACGAGATCCTGAGGAAGGCAAGCGCGTACTTTGCCCAGGCGGAGCTCGACCGCCAGCTTCGGTCATGATCGCCTTCATCGAAGAGCACCGCGCCCTCTACAGGGTCGAGCCAATCTGCAGGGCGCTGCCGTACCCACGTCGACGTACCACGCCCATGCCGCGCGGCGGCCCGATCCTGGCAGACTGCCGACCCGGGTCTGCGCGACGCGCGGCTCATGGCCGAGATCCGGCGCGTGCACGCGGCCAACTTCAGCGCCTACGGCGTGCGCAAGGTCTGGCGGCAACTCGCCCGTGAAGGGAGCCAGGCAGCCAGAGATGCAAAGCGACTGATGCAGTGCAGTGCTGGCGGGTTGGATGGGACTGAAACCGGCATGCTGTGACCTCACGGAGACAGTAACGGATGAGGGCCGCGCTGTTCGGCGCGGCCCTCTTTGATTTTACATCGCGCGCTCTGTCTAGAACACGACGATCAGCGCTGGCGCACGGTCAGGGTGTTGTTCGAGCCGCTCTGGTTGTAGGCGACCGTATTGGTGTTGCCGGCCTGGGTCACGGTGGCGGTGTTGCCGGTGCCGGTCTGGACGCCGTTGATCATGTTCCCATTGCCGATCTGGGTCAGGGTCGCGGTGTTGCTGCCATCCTGGCTCGAGGTGATGGTGTTGTTGTTGCCGGTCTGGTTGACCAGCAGCATGGCCAAGTCACCGGTCTGGGTGCTGGTCAGGCTGTTGGAGTTACCCGACTGGGTCGCGGTCATCTTGCCGTTGGTGCCGGTCTGGCTGTTGCTCAGGTAGTTGTAGTTGCCCACCTGCGACACGGACGCAGTGTTGTTCGTGCCCGTCTGGGTGTTCCACAGCTGGTTGCCCGTGCCACTCTGCAGAGCAGCCTGCTTGGGATAGTCCTTTGAGGTCGTGCCCGGCCCGGTCAGCTGATTACCGGTCCCATTCTGGTAGGAGGAGGCAAAATTATTCGTGCCGGCCTGCTCCAACCGCGCGCGCTCACCCGAGCTCGCAGTATCTTGCCTCATGTATGCCTGGTTGCTGTCGCCGTCGCGCTGCAAGACCTCGACAGTTCCTTTCGTGCCGGACTGGGTGTTTCCGAAATAATTAGCCTTGCCGTTAGACTGCGCGCCACCGACTGAATTGTTCGGTCCCCCGTCCTGCAAGCTGTCGATGCGGTTACTGGAGCCATTGCTCTGGCTCAGGCCCGCAATATTCCCGGAGGCAGTTTGCGTGGAGTTGATCGCGCTTCCGTCCTGGCCGTACTGTCCGGCAGTATTATAGTTAGACGAACGCGGGCCTACATTTTGCTTCAGAGCGATGGAGCTATTCCGGGTAGTATAGCCCTGAGTGGCAACGGCATTATTACCGCCACCAGTCTGACTTATGTCGATCCAGCTGTTGCTGATGTTGGACGTCTGGTATCCGTTGGCGTAGTTGCCGTTGCCGGTCTGGCTGATGCTGAGCGAGGTGTTGCTGATCTTGCCGTCCTGCTGGGCGTAGGCCTGGTTGCTGTCACCGCCCTGGATCAGGCTGATGCGGCTGCCGTTGTGAGCATCGCGCTGCGTGCCGAGTGCGATGTTGTTGTTGCCGTTCTGCGAGGTGTAGATCGAGCTGTACCCGTCCACATTCGTCTGTCCCAGCGTCGCCGTGTTGCCCGCGCCCGACTGGATGGCCGTCTCAGAGCTGTCCTTCGTGGCAGCCTGCGTGGCAGTCACAAGGTTCGCCTTGCCGTTGCCGACCTGCGACTGCGTGACCGAGATGCTGCTGTTAGAGGTCGAGGCATCCTGGCCGGTCACCACTAGGTTGCCGTTGCCGTACTGGCGCACCGTCTGGCTGTTACCCTTACCCGACTGCTGCAGGTTGAACTCGTTCTTGTCGCCCTGCTGCAGCAGGTCGATGACGCCGCCGGTCGACTGGGCATCCTGGGTGATCAGGTTGCTACCCGCGGCCGCCTGGTTCTGGCCGGCCAAGCCCGTGCCGGAAGCCACGCCGTTGCTGTTGCCGAGCTGCTGCAGCTCGACCCGGCTCGACTGGCCAGCCTGCGTCACGGTGGCGGTGTTGTTGTCGCCGCGCTGCGTACCCTGCGACGCAATGCCGAGCTGGTTGCCGGTGCCGGTCTGGTTGACGGTCAGGATGTCGCTCGCACCCGTCTGCAGAAAGGAATTCCCGTTGTAGCCGACGCTGTTGCCGCCGCCGGTGCCGGTGCCGGTTACCGAGCCCTTGCCGGTGCCGTCGTCGTTCTGGTTAATCGTGATCTTGCCGCCCGAGCCCGTTTGGCTGGTGTAGGCGTTGTTGCTGTCGGCAGCGTAGGCCGTGGCCGCGAGGGCGCAGGCGGCTACGCCCATCGACAGCCCAAGCAGGTGCTTTTTCATCGGATTCATCGGGAGTAGGTCCCCTCGGTCGTGCAAATTGGCAAGGCCGCGCCGCCTGGTGCGGCGCGTCAGGTCTCGCTTTGGGACATCAACCCCAAGCGGTCCTTAGCTTTTAAGTAACCGAGCTGCTCTTTCAGCGTCCAGCCCAGAACCACTGTCTAAGCAGTTTTCGTAGTAATTATGGTAAATTTGCTACAGTACAACCAAGTCTTACCACATAAATGGCATGCCACATTGTGGTGCAATCTATCACTGAAATTGGGAATACGGAGCGCGCATCAGCGTGCATCGCGCCATGACACAGCGCTGACTGCTGAAGCACCCGGTTTGCGGCGCCCGTCCTCCTTAGGGAGGCTCCGGACTGAACCTTAGCGATCTGATAACCACTCCAGCCTGCCTTGTCCAGCATGCCATGGGGCGACTAGACAGACTTCGTAGACGTCATACCGGGTCAAATACTAACCAACTAGCGATCCCCGTCCAATTATTAACACGCAATATAATATGGACCACCGATTACCCGCCGAAAGTAAATCGATAGGCAGTCTACCCGAATTCTGCGACGATCACCTTTCCCACCTCGAGTGTGCACCGAAGGAGCCGAGTAGGCTATGCCGAGAATAACCGTGCCGTGAACCGCTTTGGGTGTCCCGGAGGCCCCTGATCTTGCGAAGATAGAGTCGTTACGAAGTGAACCAGACTCTAATTTCCTGGAGTCCGTGAGCCGGCAGACCGGATGGTGCTGGAGTACCAGGGCGAGCCTGACACGAGGTACGGGGCGATCGGCTCAAGCGCGGCCAAAGTCGGCCGCTCGGGCGCCTCGCACGACAATGCTCTCGCCGAGAGAACTAATGGGACCGTTCCAGGCCGAGGTGATCCACCGACGCGGTCAGTGACATCACTTCGAGGTGACCGCGTTCGCTGCGCCTGGACTGGTCGATTGGTTCATGTCTGGATGCCCCCTGTCGCGCAAGAGGGCGTCGAGCGGCTCTGACGGGGGATCGGGTGCGGTCATGTCTCAGGCCTCATGAAGCGGCCTTGTCCATGCCGCGGGCCAGTATGGAGATGCGCGGATCAGGTGCAGATCAACACACGCGAGCTCGTGGCTCGTCAACCAGTCTTGCTTTTCCTGATCCCGATCTGACCGATCGTTCCGTCCTTACCTCTCTTCGACCTTCCTGCCCGCCACACCGGTGCGACGGCGGCTTGATGTCCTGATCAAGCCGCCGGCACCGGAGCCTTGTAATTTTCGTTCTTCATCAGCATCGCCCAGGCTGCACGGGCCATCTTGTTCGCCAAAGCGATGGCCAAGACCAGGCGCGGCTTGCGTGGCAGCATCCGCGCCAGCCAGGAGCCTGCCGGCGCTCCCTTACGGATCGACCAGCGGATGACCGTCATGGCGCCGATGATCAGGAGACGCCGGATGTCGCGCTGACCCATCTTGGACACGCGACCCAGGACCTGCTTTCCGCCTGAAGAGAACTGCCGCGGCACGAGGCCGAGCCAGGCTGCAAAATCGCGTCCGCGCTTGAACGTCGCCATTGGCGGCGCGAACGTCTCGATCGCCATCGCGGTGATCGGCCCGATCCCCGGCATCGTCATGAGGCGGGACGGCGTGCCAAATCGCTTGGCTTCCCGCGCGACCCGCTTCTCCAACTCCGAGATCCGAGCGTCGAGATCCTTGATCTGGTCGAGGTAGAGACGGCTCAGATCAGCGACGAGCGGATCGAGCGAAGTCGTGACGTCGCCAAGCGCCTGGGCGAGCTGGGGCACGTTGGTCGCTCCCTGCGGCGCCACGATGCCGTGCTCGGCGAGATGGCCGCGCAACGCATTGATGAGCTGGGTGCGCTGCCGGACCAGAAGGTCGCGCGTCCGAAAGATCATGGCTCGCGCCTGCTGAGCCTCGCTCTTGATCGCAACGAAGCGCATCGTCGGGCGCGAGGCGGCCTCGGCGATCGCCTGCGCGTCGGCGGCATCGTTCTTCTGCCGCTTGATGAACGGCTCACATGAGGAGTCGATGTGCAAGGGATCTCATCCGGTCATGAGTGATCTCCTGGCGTGTTCCAGATCGCAGGTCCGAGCCCGATGGGTGAAGCGGCCGCAGCGGACGCGCTCAAGCTCACATGCGGTCGCCGATCGATCTCGGCTGCACCATGATCCCGCATCCGGCGGGCCGAGCTCAGGAGGACGAGACCATTCTTAACTGCGGCGGCTGAGGCCATACCGTTCGTCGGTTCGTCCACCTGGATCCGCCAAGGCTTCTCGTGCCTCGGTGGATTGAGAGGGATTGCAGTCGCTCTCGGTCAGACGCTCTTCATCGCAGCGCCCTCGATGACCACACCTGCCGTCACATACTTCCAGAGCGCGACGAGAAGCTTGCGGGCGAGAGCCACGATGGCGATCTTTTTCATGCGCCCGCCGGTGCGCTTGACCCGGTCGTGGTACCAGCGCGACAGGGCCGAACCTGGCTGATGGCGGAGCCAGAGCCAGGCCAGTTCGACAAGTGTCGCGCGCAGGCGTGGATTGCCGGCCTTCGACACGCCTTGCTCGTGATCAATCGAGCCACTCTGCCAAGGCGTTGGCGCCAAGCCCGCGTAGGCGGCAAGCTGGCGACGATTCTCAAAGCGCCGGAACAACCCTTCAGACCAGAGCACACCGGCAAAGCCGGGACCGACACCTTTCAAGTCGAGAAGCATGGCCGCTGCCGCACGCTGTGGTGTGGCCGCACGCTCGGCCGCCACGAGTGCGTCGCGCGCGGCGCGCACGTCATCGATCTGCTCGATCAGCAGCTCGATAAGACCGAGTTCGCGTTCGATCATCGCCTTGAGGTACCGCGGGAGCGGCCGGCCATCGCCGGTCCGCAACGCCTCAAGCCGTTCGCGCCTGTCCGACCGACGGGGATCGTAGTCGGTGATACCCTGCGCAAACAGCACGCCTCGGAGCCGGTTGACGTGCCGGACACGCTCGCTGATGAGCGTTCGAAGTTCGCGGCACAGCCGGCGGCGATCCTCCTCCTCAGGCGTGGGCGCCCGGACCATCGCGCACACGCGCGGCTCTCCGCGCTTGTAGGCCAGCAGCGTACGGACCAGGGCTTCGCCATCGATCCGGTCGGTCTTGGCCCGTCGCCTGCGCCTTGAGGTGGCGACGGAGGCGGCGTCAACAACGTGGCTCTCGATGCCCTTGCCCTCGAGCACGCGGTGCAGCCAGAAGCCGTCGAGCCCGGCCTCCTGGATCACCACGACGGGGAACAGCTTGCCGGTGCGCGCCCGAGCTCGCGCCCGTAGGTCAGCCAGTCGGCTGAGCAGGCCCGCGGCATCACCACCGCGCACCACGTGCCGGGACATCTTCTGGCCGGCTCCAGGAGAGAGCGACGTCACCAACCACGTTGCGCGGCTGAGTTCGAGCGAGACGAAGATCGCCGCGAGATCGACCCGGATAGGCTCGGGCGCACCGCCAACATCAGGAGAAAGGCTCACGTTCACCTCCATGAAGAGCGTCAGGCCGTCCATCCTGCTGAAGCGCCGCCTGATCGCCACCTCCTCATGGGATCTTGACGTAGATCGGTGGGATCAGTCGGACCTCGTGCCCCAGTTCACGGATCGCACGTCCCCACTCGTGTGCCGAAGCGCAGGCCTCCATGGCGACGATGCAGGCCGGCAGCTTGACGTAGATCGGTGGGATCAGTCGGACCTCGTGCCCCAGTTCACGGATCGCACGTCCCCACTCGTGTGCCGAAGCGCAGGCCTCCATGGCGACGATGCAGGCCGGCAGCTGGGCGAAAAACGTGAGGACCTGCGGTCGCGACAGCTTTTTGCGTAGCGCGACGCTGCCATCGGCGCGTGCGCCGTGAACTTGGAAGATGCGCTTGGCCAGATCGAGGCCGACGATGGCGATCGGATCCATGGACTGCTCCGGCAGATGTGAAAGCTCCGGGCCCAGAGTACCGGCTTCCGCCGGAGTGGGGGCATCCAGTCCATCAGCACTCGCTAGATGCTCGAACCGGTCGGCCACGCCTCTCTCGCCGAGGCGAAGACGCGCTATCATGTCCAGGTCGAGGCGCACCCCTTGGCCGCCTAAGCCAAACCAAACGGCTACAGGGATACCCGGAACGGTTCACCTAAAGAAAGGAGCCGCGCTGGATGGCGCGGCCCTCAGTGGTGGCTGATCTTTCAGCGCTGGTCCGGATCGCGGACGTGACGGTCAGTGCTGACGCACAGTCAGAGTGTTGTTCGAGCTGCTCTGGTTGTAGGCCACCGCGTTGTAGTTGCCGGTCTGGGTCACGGTGGCGGCGTTGCCGGTGCCGATCTGCTGACCGTTGATGGTGTTGTAGTTGCCGGTCTGGGTCAGGGTTGCCTGGTGGCCCGTGCCGGCCTGGAACGAGGTAACGGTGTTGTTGTTGCCCTTCTGCGTTACCAGCAGCATAGCGAGGTCACCGATCTGGTTGCTTGTCAGGCTGTTGTAGTCACCCGTTTGCGTCGCCGTCATGGTGCTTCCGGTTCCGCTTTGGGCGTTGCTCAGGAGGTTGTGGTTGCCGGCCTGCGAAGCCGAGGCGGTGTTGTTCGTGCCTGACTGCACGTTGAACAGCTGGTTATAGGAACCACTCTGCAGGGCCGCAGACTGGCTGTATTCGGGGTAGCCGTAGAAGCGGCTGTACGCGGTGCCTGGCCCGGTCAGGGAGTTACCGGTGCCATTCTGGTAGGAGGAGGCGTAGTTACCTGCGCCGGCCTGCTCCAGGAACGCCGTCTCACCCGAGCTGGCGGAGGCTTGGGTCATGTAGGCTTGACTACCGTTCCCGTCGTGCTGGAACACGCCGATGGTGCCGTTGGTGCCGGTTTGGCTGACGTTCAGGTAGTTGTTGTTTCCGTTGACCTGGAAGCCTGAAGCTAAGTTGCCGGTGCCGCTCTGGCTATTGTCGATACCGTTGCCTGAGCCACCAGCACCGTAGGCGTAAGTGCCCTGATTGAACCAAGCTTGGTTGCCCGATGCATACTGAGTAATGTTGATGAAGCTATCTATTTGATCAGATTGGCCAGCGTTGATGTAGTTGACATAATCGGAATTTTCGCCGTACTGCGTCAGGTTGATCGAGCTGTTGCTGGTGCCACGGCCCTGGAAACCGTCGGCCCTATTGTTGTTACCATTCTGCGTGATGATGATCGAGCCGTTGCCGACGCTTGCAAACTGCTGACCGTGGACATAATTGCCGTTGCCATTTTGCTTGATGGCAATCGAGCTACTGCTGACATTGAACTGTTGGTACCCCTCACCGTCATTGCCGTTGCCATTCTGGTTGATGCCGAGCGAGCTGTCGGTGGTGTCGTACTGATAGCCGTAGGCGTAGTTGCCGTTGCCGGTCTGGTTGACGCCCAGCGAGCTGCCGGTGGTGCCGTACTGGCTGCCATAGGCAGTGTTGCTGTTGCCGGTCTGGTTGATGGCGAGCTGGCTGCCGGTGGTGCCGGTCTGGTAGCCGGTGGCGTAGTTGCTGTCCCCGCCGCTCTGGCTGATGCTGAGCGAGCTGCTGTTTACGCTGCCGGACTGGGTAGCGTAGGCCGTATCGTTGTTGCCACTCTGGAACAGCGAGATGCTGCTACCGTTGTGCGCGTCCGTCTGCGAGCCTGAGGCCGTGTTGTTGTTGCCGCTCTGCGAGGTGTAGATCGAGCTGTAGCCGTCCACGCCGCTCTGGCTGAGCGTGGCCGTGTTGCCAACGCCCGACTGCGTGGCCGTCTCGTAGCCGTTCTGGGTGCCGGCCTGCGTGGCGGTCACCAGGTTCGGATTGCCGCCGCCGACCTGGGACTGCGTGACCGAGATGCTGCTGGAGGAGGTGGCCGCGTCCTGACCGGTCACCACCTGGTTGCCGGTGCCGTACTGGTAGATGCTCTGGCTGTTGTTGCTGCCCGACTGCTGCAGGTTGAACTCGTTGTTCGAGCCGCTCTGCACCAGGCCGATGCTGCCGCCGATCGAGCTCGCGTCCTGGGTGATCAGGTTGCTGCCCGTGCCCGCACCGTTCCGGCCGGCCAGACCTGCGCCGGAAGCCACGCCGTTGCTGGAGCCGATCTGCTGGACGTTGACCTGACCGGTCTGGCCGGCCTGGAGAACCTGGAGGGTGTTGGCATCGCCGCCGGTCTGGATGCCGTTGAGCTGATTGCCCGAGCCGGTCTGGTCGGCGCGCAGCTTGTTGTTCGAGCCCTCCTGCCGGAACGCGCCGTTGGAGCCGACCGCGTTGCCACCGGAGCCGGCCGTGGCCACGGCGGTGCCGGTGCCGTCGTCGTTCTGGTTGATCGTGATGCTGTTGCCGGAGCCGCCGGCCTGGCTGGTGTTGGCGCTGTTGTTGTCGGCGTAGGCGCTGGCCGCGAAGGCGCAGGCAGCCACGCCCATCGACAGCCCAAGCAGGTGCTTCTTCATCGAACTCATCGGGCAGACGTCCCCTCGGTGGTGGAGATTGGCAGGGCCACGCCGTCTGATGCGGCGCGTCAGGTCTCGCAGCGGGATACGAGTGAGGGCCGCACTGATCGGCGCGGCCTTCGTTCGTCATTCAGCGCTCGTCCGCTGAGGCTCAGCGCTGGCGCACGGTTAGAGTGCTGTTCGAGCCGCTCTGGTTATAGGCGACGGCGTTCTGAGTGCCGGTCTGGGTCACGGTAGCGGTGTTGCCGGTGCCGCCGCCCTGGTAGCCGACGATGGTGTTGTAGGAGCCCGTCTGCGTCAGGGTCGCGGTGTTGCTGCCGTCCTGGCTCGAGGTGATCGCGTTGCCGGTCCCGGACTGGTTGACCATCAGCATGGCCAGATCACCGCTCTGGGTGCTGGTCAGCCTGTTGTAGTCACCCGACTGGGTCGCGGTCATCTTGCCGTTGGTGCCGGTCTGGCCGTTGTTCAGGTAGTTGTAGCTGCCCACCTGCGACACGGACGCGGTGTTGTTCGAGCCCGTCTGAGTGTTGAACAGCTGGTTGCCCGTGCCACTCTGCAAAGCTGTGGATCTATAATGCGAGTAGTAGTAGTATCCATTCACCGAGCCCGGTCCGGTCAACTGGTTACCGTTGCCGTTCTGGTAGGAGGAGGCGAGGTTACCCGTGCCGGTCTGCTCCAGAAGCGCCTTCTCACCCGAGCTAGCGGAGGCTTGGGTCAGGTAGGCCTGGTTGCCATCACCGTCGTGCTGGTACACGGCGAGTGCGCCGTTGGTCCCGGACTGGCTGACGTTCAGGTAGTTGTTGTTGCCGTTGCTCTGGTAACCAAAGGCAAAATTGCCGGTGCCGCTCTGGGTGCCGTCGATGCCGTTGCCTGAGTTGGCGAAGTAACTATAATAATCTCCATCCTGACGGAAAACCGCTTGGTTGCCGGCCGAGTCCTGAGTGGCGTTGATAAAGCTGCCCGTCTGGCTGTACTGGTCAGCATACAGGTAATTGTAAGCGCCGGAGTTGTCGGCGTTCTGTGTTAGGTTGATCGAGCTCACACTTGTGGAAAGCCCTTGCATTCCACTGGCAATACTATAGTTGCCCGACTGAGAGATGTTTATCGAGCTGCTGTCGGCGCCGGCAAACTGCTGCCCATCGGCATGGTTGTAGTTTCCAGCTTGACTGATGCTGATTGAGCTACGATTGATATTAGAATATTGACCCGCATTAGCAAAGTTATAATTTCCGATTTGATTGGAGGCGATCGAGCTGGCATCGGCGCTGCTCTGGTACGTGCCTCCGTAGTTATTGTCACCAGTCTGGCTGATGCTGCTCGAACTGTTGCTGACGTTGCTGCCGTAAAAGGCGTTCTGCCCGCCACGGGCGGAGTTGCTGTTACCATTCTGACTGATGGAGAGCGAGCTGCCGGTCACGCCGCTCTGGTAACCGTCAGCGGAGTTGCTGTCGCCGCGCTGGCTGATGGTGAGCGAGCTGTTGCTGACGTTACCGTATTCGATGACTTGATACCCGGAGGCGGAGTTGCTGTTGCCGATCTGCTGGACGGTGACCTGGTCGATCTGACCGGCCTGGAGAACGTCGGCGGTATTGCCTGTGCCGCTCTGGCCGCCGTTGAGCTGGTTACCGGAGCCGGTCTGGTTGGCGATCAGCGCGTTGTTCGAGCCAGTCTGGGCGAAAGGGGTGCCGCTCGTGCCGACCGCGTTGCCGCCGGAGCCGGCCGTGGCCACGGCGGTGCCGGCGCCATCGTCGTTCTGGTTGATCGTGATGCTGTTGCCGGACCCGCCGGCCTGGCTGGTGTTGGCGCTGTTGTTGTCGGCGTAGGCGCTGGCCGCGAAGGCACAGGCGGCCACGCCCATCGACAGTCCAAGCAGGTGCTTCTTCACCGGGCTCATCGGGCGCAGTTCCCTTCGGTGGCGAGAATTGACAAGACGCACCGTCTCGTGCGGCGCGTCAGGTCTCGCTGTGAAACATCATCCCCAAGCAGACCTTAGCCATTGAGTAACCGTGACGGTTTCCTCTCGTCTAGCACGAAATCGCTGCTTAAGTGGTTTTACGCACAATTATAGCCAATCCGTAACAATATAGGTGGAAAATACGCCAATTGAGGTATGACGCAAAGCAGACAGTCCGATCTGAAATACAGAAAGTACAGCGTGGGTCTTGCAATTTGTCCCATCGCACACTGCCGACCGATATGGCGCTCGTTGGTCCGCGCAATCCGACAGAAAGCCGCGGGCGAATCTTAGCGGTTTGATAACCACTCTAGCTCGCGCTGGCCAGCGGCACAGGACCATTCCGTGAAGGCTTCGTAAATGTTGCGTCGGCACATATCTGGAACTAATTTCAGCTTCACGCATTTACCATCGCGATTTCTATTGCCCAGCTACGCGCTGCGACTGCAAGCAAACTAATTATTATACTCGATATACCAACACTGATCGACTTCACTGCTTTGCGCGTCGGCCGATCGAGCTGCCCGATCGTGAACATGCAATGTGTAGCCGGACGAGCGTCAGACGCATTCAGTACATCGTCTCGGCGCGAATTGCGTTCGGTACTCAAGCTTGGCTGCACCGCCGGAAGCTCTGCGGCAGGTTCCGACGAGGTACTGTGGATGTGGAGGGGGCTCCCTCAGGCTATGGCCGGCGGTTGACCAGCCCCTCGTCTTGATCCTCATATTCGTTAATCGCGCTGGTAAATCGGACTCCTGGCGCGTGTGAGGCCGCCCGGCCCGGACCCCGGTTGTGCACACGGCCGAGGGTGTTGCCCTTCGCGTCTCCAAGTCACAGCCGATGTCACAGCCGATCAGAGCCGAACCCGATCTCGCGCAGCTCGGCATTCTCCCGGGCAAGAGCGATGAGCAGCGGGGCACGTCATCGCTTATCCCTGCCGTTGTGCGTCCCGTGCCCGGCTGATGCCGACTGCGCGATTCTGGACGACCGGCGCGGCTCGGGCAAACTGCTGCCTCCGGGCAGCATTTCCCCGGCTCCGCTGGCGCCGCCGGCCGCAGAATTGAGGTTTACTCCCCTAGCCTAGGGTGTTTGATCCCGCGGTGTGGTGGTGCGGTTGACCACCATGCTGCGAGGGATTCGCTATGGGCCAAGTTCTTCACGGCAGCGCCGGCACGACTGGAGTTCACCGGTCCAAGCTAGTAAGGTATAAAATCACATCTTTCACTTGGCTCGGATCAAGCTGGAACTCTGGCATGCTCGGGGACCCGCCCGAATATCTTGGGCCAGCGCCTCGGCAAGGTCGATGACTAAATACCGCGTGTGCAGATCACGGAAGCGGTGCGCTTCTATCAGCGGCCTCTTCTTGGCGAGTTCTTAGGCGCACGTTTCCATGCGCAGTCCTCTGCGAATGGCTTGGCCGTAAAGCAGAGCTTGAATCCGCCTAACCGATACGGGGCAGATCAAGCCTCTCGGATAGCAAAGAAGGCCGAGCTGTGCTCAACCTCTCAGGAGCATCCATATTTTCGGCCGACCGGACCGACGCTGGCAATTGACAGTCTGTCCGATTGGGCGAAGCATGACCATGCTCAGGTCGCACCAATGCCGCGGCAGGTGCCGGGTGACTGTGAACGGTGATGGTCCGGCCGGAAGATCATGGGCTGTAACAAGTATTACGGGCATAGGGAGATGCCTATGGCAAGGATCCGCGCAACGCCGTTTGGTCGATGGGCGCTCACTTTTTGCGCCGCCTCAACGCTCTTGATCGTGACGGAGCCGGCGCGCGCCGACGAGACCTGCCAATCGCCCTACATGGCGAAGATCACCGGCATCGAGGATTTCGTCTACGTCTGGACACTTGGGGTTGATGGGCTCGGCGACGGTTCGGACAAGCTCGTCACAGTCGACGCGCGCGAGACCTCTCCCACCTTCGGCAAGCCGATCCATGCCGCGTCGGTCGGAGGGCGGCACGAGGCGCATCACGGTGGTTTCACCGACGACCGGCGCCAGTTCTGGGCCGCCGGCCTGTCGGACAGCAAGATTTTCATCTTCGACGTGGCGACCGAGCCGGCGAGGCCCCGGCTCGTCAAGGTGATCGACAACTTCGTCGAGCAAAGCGGCGGCGCGGCCGGCCCGCACGGCGCCTACGCGCTGCCCGGCCGCATGCTCATCCCGAGCCTATCGAACAGCCAGGGCACTGGCCGGGCGGCGCTCGTCGAGTACTCGAACGAGGGCGACTACGTCACGACGCATTGGCTGCCCACCGATGCTGAACCGAACGGCGCGCGGATCGAGGGCAGAGCGGACGGCTACGGCTACGACGCCCGCGTGCTGCCGCGCCGCAACGCGATGCTGACCTCGTCTTTCACAGGGTTCGAGAACTACATGCGCCCCCTCGGTGACCTTATGAAGGACAGCGAGGCGATGAAGCGGTTCGGGCAGACGATGGTGCTGTGGGACTTCCACGCCCGCCAGCCCCGCACCGTGCTGAGCGTGCCCGGCGCGCCGCTTGAGATCCGCTGGGCCTGGGGGCCGCAGCACAATTACGCCTTCACCTCGACCGCGCTCACCGCGAAGCTCTGGCTCGTGCGCGAAGACGATCGTGGCGCCTGGAGCGCCAAGCCCGTGGCCGATATCGGCGACCCGTCCACCCTGCCAGTGCCCGTCGACATCAGCCTCTCGGCCGACGACCGCACGCTGTTCGTCGACACCTTTATGGACGGCACCACCCGCGTCTTCGACGTCTCCGACGCCGACGCGCCGCGGCAGATCTACGAGAAGAAGATCGGCGCACAGCTCAACATGGTCTCGCAAAGCTGGGACGGCAAACGAATCTACTACACCAGCTCACTCCTGGCGAACTGGGACAAGGCCGGAGCGGAGAACGAGCAGTTCCTCAAGGCCTTTACCTGGAACGGCAAGGAGCTGGCGCCGCGCTTCGCCATCGACTTCACGGCCGAGCGGCTCGGGCGCCCGCACATGATGGCGTTCGGCGCGGCCTCACTCTACGCCCAGTGATGCCGATGCGATCCGCGGTGCTCCTCGGCCTCGCGGCGCTGGCCTTCAGCGCCGCTTCCCTCGCTCATGACGGCCACCCGCCGGCGCGGCCCGAGGCGCCCGCCATCTTTCCCATCCCACCGCCGGGGAGCTACCGCCTGCCTCCGATCAAGCCCGCGGTGGACGGCACCGTCCTTGACGAGACCGGCCATCGCCGGGACCTCCTGGGCGATGCGAGCGGCATCACCGTGCTGGCGCTGATCTACACGCGTTGCAACGATATCTGCCCGCTCGCCAGCGCCGACATGGCCCGGCTGCAGGATCTCGCCGCGAAGGATCCGGCCGTGGCGCGCCGGACGCGTCTGGTCAGCTTGAGCTTCGATCCCGAGCACGACACGCCGGAGGTGATGCGCAGCTTCGCCGCCGCGTGGCGCTCCGCCGATCCGGCTGCGCCCGCCTGGGCCTTCCTCACGGCTCCCGGCCGGGCCGAGCTCGCGCCGATCCTCGCGGCCTATGGGCAGCGCGTCGATACCGGTCCGGGCGGGGCGCTGAACCATGTCTTCCGCGCCTACCTGATCGATCCTCGGGGCCGCGTGCGCAACATCTACAGCCTCGACTTCTTCGAGCCCGCTCTGGTTCTCACCGATATCCGCACGCTGCTCCTCGAAGAATCCGGCTCCGGGCGCGTGCAGGGCCGCTGAGCGGGGGCGCCCAGGGCGAGAGGCGCGCAGGTCATGGTCAAGCTCGCGGCCGATCCTCGCCGCTCGCTCTTCGCGAAGTACTGCGTCGTCCTCTTCGCGGCGGTGGCGCTGCCCCTGTTCGCGAATGCCGGCCTGGAGGCCTGGTTCGGCTACCGCGATCGGCGCGACCAGTTGCACGCCCTGCTCGGCCTGGAGGCGCGCGACGCCGCCTTCCGCATCCAGGGCTTCATCGACACCATACGCGAGCAGCTCGGCTGGATGGTGCAGCTGCCCTGGACGCCGGCCGCGGAGGATCGCCAGCGGCTCGACGCCCTGCGCCTGCTGCGGCAGGTGCCGGCGATCGCGCAGCTCACCCTCGTCGACGGGGACGGCCGCGAGCGGCTGCAGGTCTCGCGCGTCAGCCTCAACCGCGCCGGGAGCGGCGCGGACCGTTCGAACGATCCTGCGGTGGCGGGCGCCCGGGCCGCCCGGGCCTGGTACGGGCCTGTGACCTACCACCGGGGCTCCGAACCCTTCATGACGATGGCGGTGGCGGGCAACCGCGCCTCCGTCGGCGTGGCGGTCGCGGAGATCAATCTCAAGCTGATCCGGGACGTGATCTCGGCGATCCGCGTGGGCGAGACGGGGCAGGCCTTCGTGCTCGACGGCCCAGGCCGGCTTATCGCGCATCCCGACATCAGCCTCGTGCTGCGTGGGGCCGACGACCCGGCGGCGCGTCCCCTCACGACCTTGGGCGAGGTCGTGCGCGCCGCCGGGGGCACCGCAACGGGCGTGGACGCCGCCGGCCGCAGCGTGGTCGCGGCGACGGCCGCCGTTCCCGGCGTCGACTGGACGGTGGTGGTGATGCAGCCGGCCGCGGAAGCGTTCGAGCCGATCGTGCGGGCGCTCCTGCGCACCGGCGCGCTGATCCTGCTCGGCATCCTCTTCGCCGCCTTCCTCGCCTACGGACTGGCGCGGCGCATGACCGGCCCGATCCGGTTGCTCGAACACGGCACGCAGCGGATCGGAGCAGGGGATTTCGCGCACCGTATCGCCATCGCCTCGGCGGACGAACTCGGCCGGCTCGCCGAACGGTTCAACGCGATGGCGGGCGAGCTCGCGCTGTCGCAGGAGCGGCAGGAGCGCATCGCACGGCTGCGGCGCTTCCTCGCCCCGCAGGTCGCTGAACTTGTCGATCGCTGCGGCGACGACGGCGTGCTCGACGGGCGGCGCGTCGATGTCGCGGTGATCTTCGGCGACCTGCGCGGCTTCACCGCCTTCTCGGCCGGCTCGCCGCCCGAGGTGGTGATCGAAGTTCTGAGCGAGTACTTCGCCGTCTTGGGCAGCGTGATCACGGCGCACGGCGCCACCCTGGTGACCTTCACGGGCGACGGGCTGATGGCCCTGGTGAACGCCCCCGTGCCCACCCCGGATCCCGGCCTGACCGCCGTGCGGCTCGCCATCGCGATGCAGGAGGCGGTCCGACCGCTCGCCCAGGCCTGGGACGCCAAGGGCTACGGCATCGGGTTCGGCGTCGGCGCCGCGATGGGACCCGCGACCGTCGGACGGATCGGCTGCGAGGGTCGCTCCGACTACACGGCGATCGGGCCGGTGGTGAACCTCGCCGCCCGCCTCTGTGCCGCTGCGACTGACGCGCAGATCCTGATCGACGCAGCACTGGCCGAGGCCGTGCGCGGGCGGTGCGCCGTCACGGCTCTCGGCGCGCAGCCGCTGAAGGGGCTTGCGGGACACGTGCCGATCTTCGGTGTCGCGCGCACGCCGTGAGACCGGCCCGGTTCACTCAAGGACCGTGTCGGCGGCGCTGAGGAGGGCGGGCGGGACGGTCACGCCGAGAGCGTTGGCGGCCTTGAGGTTCACGAACAGCTCGACCTTCGTGACGAGTTGCACCGGCAGGTCGGAGGGCCGCTCGCCCTTGAGGACCCGGCCGACATAGAGGCCGGCCAGTCGGTGCGTCTGCGTGAAATCGCCGCCATAGCTCATCAGGCCGCCCGCAAGGGGAAAGTCCCGCGTCTGCGTGATCGCCGGCAGGGTGTGGCGGAGCGCAAGGGTGGCCAGGAGCCGGCTGCGCAGGGCGAAGTAGGGGTCGGAGGTGAAGACGAGCCCACCGGGCCGCCGCGCGGCCGCGCCTTCGAAGATCGGCTCGAAATCCGCCTCGCTGCCGACTGGCGACGCCCGGAGTTGCACGCCCAGAGTCTCGGCGGCCTCGTGCAGGGATCGCACCTGCGAGGGCGCAGTCGGACTCGTCGGATTGAACGCCACCGCGAAGCTGGTGGCGCCCGGCACGGCCTCGTGAAGAAATTCAAGCCGCTTGCGCGACACCTCCACGCTCAGGCTCGACACGCCCGTGACCTTGCCGCGCGGGCGCGCCAGGTCCTGCACGATCCCGAGCGCGACAGGATCCCCACCCATCTCGAAGATGATCGGGATCGTCGCGGTGGCGGCCTTCGCGGCGAGCGCGACGGGCGCACCGCCGGGCGCGGCCAGGACCGCGATCCGGCGCTCGACCAAGTCCCGCGCGAGTTCGGGCAGCCGCTCGTAGCGCCCCTCGGCCCAGCGGAACGCGATCGCGACGTCGCGCCCCTCGACGAAGCCCGCCTCGGCCAGGCCTTCGCGGAAGGCGGCGAGTCGGCTGGCATAGGGCTCGGGCGATTCGAGGCCGAGATAACCGATGACAGGCAAGGCCGGCTTTGGCTGCGCGCTGGCCACGCGCGGGACGGTGACCGCTCCTGCGAGCCAGGCGAGCACATCCCGGCGTCTTGCCCGCGGGGCGAGGAGGCCTACCCTGTCGAACTGCCATCGCGTCGTCATCGCAGGGCATCCAGTCGACATAGGAACGGACATCTACCTAAACTTGCGCCAGTGCTCCAGCCAGACCGCGCCAGCTTTTGGCTGGGGGTGAAGGTGCAATGCGCGTGGGCGCTGATTGACCCGACATCCGTTCACGATAAGTTCTGCGCGATGGCCCCCGTCCACCGCCGCGTGACATACAAGCTCTATCCCGACGCCGCCCAGGCGGCGGCGCTGGAGCGCGCCTGCGATCTGCACCGGGCGCTGTACAATGCCGCGCTGGAGGAGCGGATCGCGGCGTGGCGCAAGGCCAAGCGCTCAATCTCGTTTGCCGACCAGTGCAAGTCCGTCACCGCGATCCGGCTCGACGACCCGGCCTATCGCGGGCTCAACGCCCAGTCGTTGCAGGTCACGCTCAGGCGCCTCGACCGGACGTTCCAGAACTTCTTCCGGCGCGTGAAGGCCGGGCAGATACCGGGCTTCCCCCGCTTCAAGGGCCGCGACCGCTTCCCCGGTTTCGGGTTCAAGCACCACGGCGATGGCTTCCGGTTCACGCCCGGCGCTGGGTGGCGGCACGGCGTGCTGCGCGTGTCGGGCATCGGCGCGATGGACGCGCGCGGCCTCGCTCGCACGCCCGGCGAAGTCATCGGCTGCGACGTGCAGCGCAAGGCGGACGGGTGGTGGCTCTCGCTCGTGGTCGCGTGCGAGCCGCACCGCGAGGCGGGGATCGGCGTGGTCGGGATCGACTGGGGCGTGGAGACCTACGCCACGACCTGCACCGGGCCGATGCAGTTCGGCGAAGTCGCGAACGCGCGGTTCGAGCAGGCGGAGCGGGACGGGCTGCGCGCGGTGCAACGCTCGTTGGCGCGGGCGCTGCGCGGCAGGCGCTCGCAGCGGGCGCTCAAGGCCAAGCGGCTGCTGGCCAAGCGCTCGCGCCGCCTCGCCAACCGGCGCAGGGACCGGACGCATCAGGTCACGGCGCAGCTCGTGCACAAGCACGCGATTATCGTCACGGAGGACCTCGCGATCCGCACCATGACCCGCTCCGCCCGCGGCACGGCGGAGGAGCCGGGCAGGCAGGTCCGTCAGAAGGCCGGTCTGAACCGGGCAATCCTTGATACCGCACCGGGTGGTTTTCTCTCAGCGCTGCACAGCAAAGCGGAAGAGGCTGGCGTGCAGTTGATTCTCGTGGATCCGCGCAAGCGCAAGCCTAGCCAGACGTGTCCCGTGTCGGGCGCAGTCCAGAAGAAAAGCTTGAGCGAGCGCACTCACACCTTGCCGGATGGGCGGGTCATCACCCGTGATCAGGCCAGCGCGTGGGTGCTGTGGAATATCGGTCAGGAACTGGCCGTGGGTGCGAGCCCAGAAACCTCATCGAGAGACGCGTAAGCGGCTTGCTTGGGGTCGTTCATTTCCGCGTCGCCGACAATGCGGCCGAACTGCCCCACCTGCGCGATGCCATCCTGCGGCCGATACCGAGCATCTGGGGCCACCGCGCCGGCAATCCTTCGATGAATTCGGCCGATGCCGCCTTTCTCCGCGACACCGTGCGGGCATTCCTTGCATCGCCCGAAGAGCGCGCGCCCTGATGGCCGGGACCGGCCCGAGTCACGCGTGTGGACCGGCACGCGATTGTGCACGCCGATTGCGAGCCGCAGCCGTGCGCGACAAGGCAGGTCGGTGTTGAACCCAACGACGTGACAAACAGGCATCCGAGCCGAGACGGTGCTTCGCCCGTCGCCCGTGCACGGCAGTCCTGCCATCGCGGGGAAAGCTGAACTGGGCGGCCGTGTTAGACTGTGAGTTGCGCCCTTCGCGGCGCGCGCGATGGCTCAGAGGACCTCATGGAATACAGGCAGTTCGGACGCTCCGGCCTCACCGTGCCGGTGCTCAGCTTCGGCACCGGCACCTTCGGCGGGACGAACGAGTTCTTCCAGCGCTGGGGACAGACGGATGTCGCCGAAGCGACCCGCATGATCGATCTCTGTCTCGATTCCGGCGTCAATTTCTTCGACACGGCCGACATCTACTCGGCTGGCGCCTCGGAGGAGATCCTGGGCCAAGCTCTCAAGGGAAAACGCGAGCGGGCTCTGATCTCCACCAAGGCCACCTTCCGATTCAATGACGACCTGAACCAGGTGGGCTCGTCGCGCTACCACCTGATCCGGGCCTGCGAGGCCAGCCTGAAGCGGCTCGGGACCGACCATATCGACATCTATTTCATGCACGGCTTCGACGCGCTCACGCCGGTGGACGAGACGCTGCGGGCGCTCGACGACCTCACGCGCTCAGGCAAGATCGGGTATATCGGCGCCTCCAACTTCTCGGGCTGGCAGTTGATGAAGGCGCTCGCCACCTCGGAGCGCTACGGCCTCGCCCGCTACGTGGCCTATCAGGGCTACTACTCGCTGATCGGCCGGCACTATGAGTGGGAGTTGATGCCCCTCGGCATCGATCAGGGGGTCGGCCTGATGGTGTGGAGCCCACTCGGCTGGGGCCGCCTCACGGGCAAGATCCGCCGGGGGCAGCCCAACCAGAGTGGCCGCATCGCTGCGGGGGGTGCCGAAGGCGGTCCGCCGGTCTCGGAGGCGTACCTGTTCGGCGTGGTGGATGTGCTCGACGCCGTGGCGGCCGAGACCGGCAAGACGGTGGCGCAGGTGGCGCTCAACTGGCTGCTGAGCCGGCCGACCGTGTGCAACATCGTGGTCGGCGCGCGCACGGAGGAGCAGCTGAATCAGAACCTCGGCGCGCTCGGCTGGAGCCTGACGGCCGAGCAGGTTGCCCGTCTCGACGCGGCAAGCCAGGAAACGCCGATCTATCCCTACTGGCACCAGAAGGGCTTCGACGAGCGCAACCCGAAGCCGACGGCCTGGTAGGGTCAGCCTTGATGGCACCGGCGCGCGAGGCGCATCGCTCTGACGGCTCGCGCGCCCAAAGCAACTGGGGCCGGCGAGCCCGCCGGGGGCGCGAATGGGGGCGTTCCGTGTTGGCCGCGGTGAGCGGCCGCGCACTCAGCAGGCTCCCCCGTGCCGCTTCAGGTGTCCGAGAGCGGCTCGGCCCAGGCTCGCGTTCGCCGCAAGCTTCGCCTGAGTAATCCCTGCGCCATCCGCACCTGAGCCGGTCTCACCCTGAAAAGATGCGGTTCCGCTACGCTTGACCGCTGCCACCCTCCCCTACCAAGCTCTCCTGAGCCAAGCACCGACAAGCCCCAATTCAAATCTGGTGCAAAGTCGGTGTCGTATTCGGCGAATAGGGAGGGGCGCCTGATGGTCGAGCAACCGCGCTGCATTGCCCTCGTGGGCCCGGCCCAGAGCGGCAAAACTCTTCTGCTTGAGGCGCTGCAGCGGCGGTGCCAGCCGGAAGAGGCACACTCCGACAACGGAAGCCGCTCGGCGCAGACGGCTGCATCCCGCACTCATGCGATGAGCATGGAGCTGAACCTCGCAACCCTGCACTACCGTGACGACACGTTCACCCTCATCGACTGTCCAGGGTCTCTGGAATTTGCACACGCAAGCCGCGCCGCCCTCGCAGCCTGCGACGTGGCCGTGGTCGTCTGCGAGGCTGACGAACGTAGATTGCCCGCTCTACAAGTGGTGCTGCGGGAACTTGAAGAGCAAGGCGTGCCGCGCCTGCTGTTCGTCAACAAGATCGACACGGCATCGCAGGGCCTGCGCGATACCCTCGCGGCGCTTCAGACTGTCTCCCGACTGCCGCTGCTCATGCGGCAAATTCCGATCTGGGAAGGCGGGGAGGCAACCGGTTTCATCGATCTCGCTCTTGAGCGAGCCTTCGTCTACCGCAACCATGCTCCGAGCACGATCATCGCGCTGCCCGATGGTGAGTTGCCGCGAGAAAAGGAGGGCCGCTTCACGCTTCTGGAGCGCCTTGCCGACCATGACGACGTCCTCATGGAGCAGCTTATCACTGACGCTGAGCCCGCACGCGACCGCGTCATGGCCGACCTCGCGCGCGAGCTTCGATCGGGCCAAGCAGTCTCGGTGCTGATCGGCTCAGCCCTGCGAGGCAACGGCCTCACCCGCTTGCTCAAAGCCCTCCGTCACGAATCGCCTCGCCTGGCCGAAACGCGGGCACGGCTCGGTCTGCCGGATGATGGTCCCGCCGTCGCCCAGGTTCTTCTCACACAGCATTCCGACTTCGGCGGCAAAGTCTCGATTGCCCGCGTCTTGAGCGGCACCTTCCATGAGGGGGATACCGTCGCGGGCGCGGATGGTGTGACGGCACGGATCGGGGGAATCCTCACAGGAGCGAATGCCCAAGCTGAGCGCGTCCCTGTCGCGACGGAGGGTACAACCGCCGCCTTCGCTCGGTTGGAGGGTATCGGCACCGGCTCCCGCTTCGCGTCGGATGCGGCGCTCGCCGCCGCCGCGCCGCCTTCGCCGCCGCCGGTCTTTGCTACGACGATATGGGTCCGGGACCGCAAGGACGACGTGCGTCTGACCGCCGCTTTGACCAAACTCGTCGAGGAAGATCCTTCGCTGAGCGTGCAGCGCCGTTCGGATCCCGATGAGGTCTGTCTCCTTGGTCAGGGCGAGATGCACCTCAGAGTCGCGACGGAGCGGCTTGCCAAACGCTTCGGCGTGAGCGTGGAACGCGCCCGTCCGAAGGTGGCCTACCGTGAGACGATCCGGAAGACGGCAGAAGGGCACGGGCGGCTCAAGAAGCAGACCGGCGGCCATGGCCAGTTCGCGGACGTGCGGCTGTCGGTCAGGCCCATTCCGCGCGGACAAGGCTTCGTGTTCGAGGATGCGGTCGTCGGCGGTGCGGTGCCGCGCAAATTCATCCCTTCTGTCGAAGCGGGCGCCCGCGCCTACATCCGCCGCGGGCCCCTGGGCTTCCCGGTCGAGGATATCGCGGTGTCCTTGATGGATGGGACCGCGCACGCGGTCGATTCTTCCGATGCCGCCTTTCAAGGCGCGACACGACTTGCCCTCGACGAGGCCCTTCCCGCGGCGGAGCCGGTGCTGCTCGAACCAGTGCTGATCGTAAACATCCTGACCCCCTCAACCGCGACCGCGAAGGTGACAGGCCTCGTCACGGGACGGCGCGGACAGATCGTGGGCTACGATGCCCGACCGGACTGGCCCGGCTGGGACGTGGTGGATGCCTTGATCCCGGAGGCGGAGACGTCGGACCTCATCGTGGAGCTACGCTCGCTGACCGCGGGTGTCGGCAGCTTCTGCGCGCGCTTCGGCCATATGGCCGAGCTGACCGGCCCTTCCGCGGAGGCCGTCTTGGCTGGACACTGAAGATTTAAGGGCCGAATACCAGGGTCGCTGATGAGCCATCCATCGGCATTCAAAAGCGTCCGCGGCCCTTAATCGACGGTCGAGCGTCGGCTTCGGCGCGCCGCGGCTCACGGTTCTGGCGGGTGGCCGATTTCGCAGCATGAGAGCACCTGCTCCCCTCTCAACCCGTTCCACCGTCTCTTCGCATGTCCGCTCCGGATGGTGAGCGGGCTTCTGCGTTGCGGCCGGCACCGGTCATTCAAGCCGGCAGCCTTGTCTGGTTTGCGTGCACCTCTAGCAGAGTGCCGTCCTTGGCAGGTGGCGGCCAGGCCGAGAACCCAGAACGTGGGCCTGGCCGCTGCATCTCAGTCGCAGACACGTCCTACGTCACCCCCACCAACGCGCATCAGACACGCCAGCGCGGAGGCTCCTCGTAGGTCAGGGACTGGACGATCTGGCGATAGGCGGCTTCCGGGAAGGCCTTCAGGGTCTGTGCGCGGATGTTGCCAAGCATCCCGAGCTGCAAGCTGAAGCGGGCCGCAACAGCATCGTCCGGGGCTTCATAGACTGCTATGATGTCGTAGGTTCCCAACGTCAGGAAGAAGTCTTTGAAGCTCCCGCCCATCTGCGCGAGCAGCCGCTTGGCCGCATCGAGGCGAGCGGGTGAGTCGGACGCCGCGCGTGCGCCCTGATCCGTCCAGTTGGCCAGCATGATGTAGGTGGTCATCGCATACCTCCGCGTTCGAGCGTGACCGGAGCGTTATTCTACAACAAGTTTCGCGCGTGCGGACTACGAGTCATTGTTCGGAGCCGGTCCGGGTTCAGTAGATCCCAAGCGCGTTGTAGCCATCGATCTGGTCTGGATAGGGATTAGCACCAGCCGGCGCCGTCAGAGTTCAGCCTGCCGAACAGGCCGCCGTGGCGCGCTGCCCGCATCTCGATATGGGCACCCCGGACGTTGAGCACGGGGGTATCCTCGGCAAGGGGGGCGAGGTCGAAGCGGCAAGGTGCCGAGCCAGGAAGCTTGCAGCGAAGGCGATGCGGGGATCAATACTCTGTCCTGCCGGACGTAGTTCGCCGATGTGAGAGGCGTTACGCGTCGCCTGAATGGCTCGGGGCATTGCGCAGCCAATGCATACAAATCATGATTATAACGATCTATCGAATCGATATGATCCCCATGCATATCATGCACCCACGCTGTCTCTTGTGCGTCAGGATCAGGAATGAGAGTGTAAACCCGTTCTCGATGGTACAGGCAGGCCGTCGCACCAGAAGAGTAGATACCATGAGCGCAAGCACACATGGCACAAAAACGCGAATAACACGTCGTGTTCTGGTGTAGGCCGATGTCACGCGATCCAGCGAATTGCACGGTCATGGCCTCAGGAGATCCCAAACCTGAATCCGTGCCGCGCCGCAGGCCAACTGGGGCCGCGCCCTACCCTTCAGGCCGGAGCTCCGTCCAAGACCGTAGTCCCGCGACGGTCCGCAAAATCAGCGCCGCCGCCCGTCTCCTCGGGCGCGGCATCCCATCCTGCCGGTTTCAACTGCGCAGATCGCCCAGGAGGCCAGCGAGTCGATTGGGGCGCTCTTCCGCTTCCTTCCCGACACGGAGACGCGGGTCCCCGCACTGCCCGCGGAGCGCTTCGAAGAAGCGCTTCAGCGCGAGATCGCACCCGTGGTTCTTACGGCAAACGGGCCGGCCTTGATCGCGCGCCTCGCGAACGCTGCCGCGGACCTGTTCGTCGCCTATCTGCGGTGAGGCCCGGACGGCTTCGCACCCGAGCATTGTGAGGAATGATCATGTCAGGCGACCGGATCGGACACGCAGCACTCCGCGCCAAGCAAACGAGCGCCGAGCATGCCGCCAGCCTCATTGCGCCTGGAAGCACCGTCGGTATGAGCGGGTTTACGGGATCCGGATATCCGAAGGCGGTGCCCCTCGCCCTCGCGCAGCGCATTCAGGCGGCACACCAAGCCGGCGACCCCTTCCGTGTCCGCGTCTGGACAGGCGCCTCGACAGGACCGGAGCTCGACGGCGCGCTCGCCGGTGCTGACGGGATCGAGTTTCGCCTGCCCTACAACTCCGATCCGGTCGCCCGCGAGAAGATCAATCGCGGCGAGATGGCCTATGCCGACATGCATCTGAGCCAAGTCGCCCCGATGGCTTGGCAGGGTTTCCTCGGGTCCCTCGACACGGCCGTTGTCGAGGTCTCGGGCATTCGGCCGGATGGTTCGCTCATCCCGTCTTCCTCGGTCGGTAACAACAAGACTTGGCTCGATCGAGCGCGTCAGGTGATCCTGGAGGTGAACCGCTGGCAGAGTACAGCCCTGGAGGGCATGCACGACATCTACTACGGCACCGCGCTTCCACCCCATCGGCTGCCGATCCCGCTCGTCCGCCCCGACGATCGCATCGGCGAGCCGACCTTCCGCTGCGATCCCGACAAGATCGTCGCCATCGTCGAGACAGAGGCGCCCGACCGCAATCTGGCCTTTGCGGTTCCGGACGCGGCGGCCTGCGGGATCGCAGGGCACCTGATGGAGTTCCTCCGCCACGAAGTGGCACGCGGCCGCTTGCCGTCCTCGCTACTCCCGATCCAGTCGGGTGTCGGCAATGTCGCGAACGCTGTTCTGTCCGGTCTGCTTCATGAGCCGTTCGAGGATATGACAGCCTACACCGAGGTCATCCAGGACGGCATGCTCGACCTCCTTGCGGCCGGCAAACTCAGAATGGCCTCGGCCACGGCTTTCTCGCTCAGTCCGGAGGCGGCGGCGCGGCTCAACGCGGACATGGCGCAGTTTCGCGACCGCATGATCCTTCGCCCCCAGGAGATCAGCAATCATCCTGAGCTGGTTCGACGTCTCGGCTGCATCGCGATGAACGGCCTGATTGAGGCGGATATCTATGGAAACGTGAATTCGACGCATGTCATGGGTTCGCGCATCCAGAACGGCATCGGCGGCTCAGGCGATTTTGCGCGAAACGCCTTCCTGTCGATTTTCATGACGCCCTCGACTGCGAAAGGCGGCCGGATCTCGGCCATCGTCCCGCAGGCATCTCATGTCGACCATATCGCCCAAGACGTGCAGGTGCTCGTGACAGAACAGGGCTTGGCGGATCTCAGGGGCCTGTCACCGACCGAGCGCGCAAAGGTCATCGTCGAGAACTGCGCACATCCTGACTACCGGGCCGCCCTGCAAGACTACCGCGATCGTGCGCAGCGGGGCTCCTACGGCGGGCATGCGCCGACGCTGCTCGGAGAGGCACTCTCCTGGCACCAGCACTTCGTCGAGACGGGATCGATGCTCCGCTAGTCCCTATCCGCAGGTTGACAGGTCGGATTAAGCGCCCGGAATGATTATAAGTCCGAGAGAATGCTGGGTCCTCACCTGAGCCTGTCATGCTTACTCCGTCGCCCATCGAGGCCTGGGCTGCACGTTGACATCCTCCTCGCCCTGAAGGGCGCGGATTCCTGCGGCTCACGCCGCAAGTTCCTGTTTCACTGGGGCCGCGCGCCGGGCAGAGCTCGGCGCGTCTGACGTCCCCTCCACAGGCCATCGCCGGGGGTCGGACCCGGCCCTGACCACGAGTCCCGCGGCCAGGATGTTCAGCGACGCGTTCGCGTCGCGGTCGTGCGTGACGCCGCAGGCGTCACAGGTCCACGTCCGTACGTGCAGCGCCCGCTTCCGACCGACCGTGCCGCAACACGAGCACGCCCGCGTGCTCGGGAAGAAGCGGTCGATCGTGACGAGGTCGCGCCCGTACCACGCGGCCTTGTACCGGAGCATCGCGAGGAGCGCACCCCAACCGGCGTCGTAGAGCGAGCGCGCGAGCCGCGTGCGGGCGAGCCCGCACAGGCTGAGCGTCTCGACGTGGATCGCTTGGTTCTCGCGAATCCACCGCGTCGAGAGCTTGTGGTGGTGATCACGCCGCGCGTCGGCGACGCGCGCGTGCAGGTGCGCCACCGCGCGCCGGGCCTTCTCCCGATTCGTGGATCCCTTTTTCTTCCGTGCGAGCGCCTTCTGCGCCCGGCGGAGTGCGTGTTGGCGCTGGCGCAGCCAGCGCGGGTTGGCGACCGACGCGCCGTCCGAGGAGACCGCGAGCGTCATCAGCCCGAGATCTACGCCGATCGCCGGCCGCAGCGGCTCAGGCGCGGGCGGCGGCTCGACCTCGATCCGGAACGCGACGTGCCAGCGTCCGGCCGCGTCGAGCGAGATCGTCACCGACGACGGCGCGCTCGGCAGAGCGCGCGACCAGCGGATCGCCAGCGGCTGCTTCATCAGCGCGAGCGTCAACTGACCGTCGCGCCAGCGGAACGCCGTCTTCATGAATGTCGCGGATTGCGGGTCGCGGCGTGACTTGAACCGAGGCTTCCGTCCGAGCCGCTGGAAGAACCGGGCGTAGCCGGATTCGAGATGCCGAAGGGCCTGCTGCACCGGCACGGAAGAGACTTCGGCTAGCCACGGCCACTCGGCCTTCCAGGCCGGCAGCCGACGGGACAGGATCTTGAACGGGATGCGTTCGCGACGCTCGCGCCACGCTATCTCGCGCTCATAGAGCGCGCGGTTGTACACGGCGCGCACGCACCCGAAGGTGCGCCGGAGCAGGTCCGCCTGCTCCGGCGTCGGGTCAAACCGGTACCGGTAGCCCGCCGCGAACGCCATCGGTGCAGCTTAGATGTTCGTGTTCTGTTCGGCAACGGCGCTGGTGCGCTTACATCCCCGGCCTAAACGCTGGGGCCTTTCGCGCACATCAGGTAATCTGGAACCCCGTGTCTCTCCCGTCCTCGTCGCCCCTCGCCAAGCTCCATAGCATCCTCGTCGACGTCGCCGAGGAGGGCCGCAGCGACGAGCTCGCGACGGCGCTCGGCTATGACCTCTCGATCCTTTCGCGCTCGCCGCGAGCATCCCGCTTGCCCAGGCGCACCTCTACTGAGGAGGTGCAGTCAAGCGGGCTGGATGTGCGGCGAGCACGGCGCAGTGTGAAAGAGACGCGTCGTTCAGAAGCACAAAATTTTGCGTCGCGCTCCGATATTTTGAGCCGACCACTTGACTCTGGAAACAAAATAGATCGTCCGTGTGTTCACTCCCATACAGGAGCGGCATATGGACGAGAACACAGCAACCCCACCGAATAATCACATCGGCCTGGCTGCCAATGTCGTGGCAGCTTACGTGGCCAACAACAGCATTCCGAGCACTGAGTTACCGGCCTTGATTTCCGGCGTTCACTCCGCCCTGGCCGGCCTCGGCCAGGGTGGCGCCTCTGAAGCACCGGCGGTCGCGAAACTCACACCGGCTCAGATCCGGAAGTCGATCACGCCAGATGCATTGATCAGCTTCATCGACGGCAAGCCTTATAAGACCCTAAAGCGCCATCTGAACCGACACGGCATGACGATCGAGGAATACCGGACGCACTATGGCCTGCCGCGGGACTATCCCTCGACGGCCGCCAGCTATTCGGCACAGCGCTCTGCGCTCGCCAAGAGCCTCGGCCTAGGCAATCAGCGGCGTAGTGCGCCTCCGAAGGCCGTAGAGATCGTCGAGACCATCGCCGAGGCTCCGAAGACCAGAGGCCGTAAGAAGGCTGCCGAACCCGCTGCGAAGCCCGCCAAGGCTCGCAAGCCGAGAAAGGCGATTCCAGCAGCTGCCGAGTGAGCTGATCGGCGTGAGAACGCGGAGGTCCGGACCTCCGCGTTGCGCAACTGGCGGCCTTCGTGGATTGCCGACCGGGCTAGGCTGCTCCGGTGATCCGCACGATGGCGCTACCGAGGCCGCCGTCTAGTCCGCGGGCAACCTCTAAGCAGAATCCGAGCAGCAACGCCGCGGCAGGACGCCCGAAAATGCGGCTCAGAGGGAAGAGGATAACATTTTCGTCTGCAGACTGCTCCTCAGGCAAAGGCAATTCCGGCGCCTCATCCTCGGCATTTCGCCCCTGAGAAAGCATCATAGCTATGTGTTGCTTCAGACGAGGCCGGTACCCACGACGTGAAATCCATGGTGGAAGCTTCTTAGCCCTGGACATCATGAGCCCTCCTCCGAACTGTTTACACATCGTGTCATTCCGATTGCTCGCGCGCGCCGACACGAGGAATGTGCCGAGCCGCATATCGGCGTGATCTGCTCCTTCACCATTGTCCAAACGAACGCGCATGCGCATAGCGGAATTTTTTATTCGAAAGTTTAGTTCCGTCCGACTGAATAACTTATGCTAGAATTTGTAACGCGCGTCAAAACATAGTATGTTGCAGACTGATAAAGCGGGCATCCGTAACTACTTAAGCTTGAGTATTAAGCATCAACCTATCGT
Source organism: Methylobacterium sp. CM6257 (assembly GCF_054611515.1). Taxonomy (NCBI): domain Bacteria; kingdom Pseudomonadati; phylum Pseudomonadota; class Alphaproteobacteria; order Hyphomicrobiales; family Methylobacteriaceae; genus Methylobacterium; species Methylobacterium sp. CM6257. Next base: position 710,755 of record NZ_CM137735.1, on the reverse strand, counting down.
CAGTTCTCAACTGGACCTGCCGGCAAAACGCGAACGGGATCCCCGCCGATTGCGCAGACCGATCGAAATAGATCACGGTATCTCTTACCAGGAGCGGTCTATGGAAGACGATCTTGATGCGAAGCATCCTAGCTCCGTGCGGTTGACGGTTCATGTCGTCGGCTCTTATGTGACGAACAACCACGTACAGCCTACTGAAATCCCTCGATTGCTGAACGCCGTGCATGCCGCTATACAAGCAGAGGCGCGGGGCTGCACTTCGTCGGCCGTGGCCCCACCTGCCGCGAAGCCTTCCAGAGCGGAGGTCAAACGCTCCGTCAGCCGTGATGCGCTGATCAGCTTCGAAGACGGGAAACGCTACAAGACCCTGAAGCGACATCTGGCGACGCGCGGACTGACGCCTGAGCGCTACCGCGAGAAGTGGGGTCTGCCGAAGGACTACCCGATGGTGGCACCGGACTACGCCGAGCGGAGGTCTGCCTTAGCAAAAGCCATGGGCCTCGGACGGCCGGCGCATCGTGTTTCTCACAGGGCTGCCCCGGTAATGCGTAAAGGGCCGAGGCGCGGTGGCCCCAAGAGGGCAGCCTGACGCCACTCAGCGCAGCGGCTGCCGATCTCGGGTTGCGGGTCGGCCGGGATGCAGGCCCCGTCGCGCCACCGCCTGCTCCGGCACCTTAAGCGAAGCCACCAGCGCCTGAAGGCGCGGGCCGAGCATTGAGGGGCACGAGCTCGGCCCGCCTGTCGTTCGGCTTCAGGTTCCCGAAGCCGTAGCGACGCCGCTGTATACCGCCGCGCTGCGGGCAGCCACTATCCGTAGTGGCCGCCAAGCCTGTAACCATCACATCTGTAACCATCACATCGCCTCACCGCCCCAGGCGGGTCGCCCGGCGGTCCCGTAGCCATACATCGAAAATGAGGGCCCCCGTGCCGGTTGCTTGCGCCCAGCTCCGTCGTCCGCGATAGCGGAGCCTCCGCTCCGAGGCCGACCTGAGCCGGCGGCGCGATGCACGGGAATTGACCTTGGCAGCGATGTGGGTGACAGCCCTGATCCGGGCGCTGACCTCGGGAACCGTGGTCGTGCTCGCCTCTGTGCTGGCGGAACTGCTCGGACCGGTTTGGGGCGCGCTCATCGTCAGCCTGCCGGTCTCTGCCGGGCCGGCCTACGTGTTCATGGCTTTGGAACACGATGCCGCCTTCGTCGCTGGCGCGGCCCTCAACGGCTTCGCGGCAAACGCGGCGACGGGCCTGTTCCTGATCGCATATGCGAAACGGGCAGCTGGTCGGGATCTGGCCCCGGCCCTCGGTCCCGCGATGCTGGCCTGGCTTGCGGCGGCCGTTCCAATAGCTGCCGTTTCATGGACGCCGCCGACGGCCTTGCTGCTCAATGCGGTCGTCTACGGTGCAGGCGCCCTGTTGACCCGGGAGGCGGTGCGAACAACTCTCGTCCGGAGCGCTGTCGTTGCGCGGCCGCGCCCGCTGGACCTCCTCGCTCGAGCGGCCGCCGTAGCCTTGTTCGTGGCTGCTGTCCTAGCGCTCAGCTCGGCCTTGGGGCCGGCGCGAACCGGGGTGGTGGCCGCTTATCCAGTCACCCTCACAAGCACCTTCGTCATCCTGCATCGCCGTATCGGCGGGGTCGCGATGGCACGATTGGCGAGCATCGCGATCCGTGGCGTGTTCGGGTTTGGCCTGACTTTGCTCACGCTCCATCTGATGGTCCGGCCCTTCGGTGCAGCTCCTGCCCTTGCGACAGCTCTCCTCGTCTCGTTGATCTACTCGGCCGGGCTTCTCGCCCTTCAGCCCCGTCCAAGTCCGCAAGGGCGAAGCATCATCACGCGTTAGAGCGGGTAGACCGTCAGCCAAGCTGAGCCCCCCGCCCCGTCGTTCGCGATACGTCCGAGTCAGGATGGATGGACGTCCGCTTCGGCATCTTCGCCCTCGGAAGCGGACTGTCGCAGATCAACCCGACACAGAACGCCGAGCGCATGGATCAGCGCTCCGCAAAAGGTCGAAAGCCGCGCGCCAGCTTCCGGTGATCGGAGCAGCGAATCGGACACGCGATGCGGATCGGCCAGCCGACTGGGCGTGGCCCTTCTCGGGCCTTCGGCAGGTCTGCGTGCAGGCCTTTGTGGGGGAAGCCCGGGTGTCATCCACCAAGCAAGATCTGAAATTTGAGTATGTGGTCTATCTTTGCGTCGTGCAAAAATCGGCCTGCCCGCAAGTCGTCATTTTGCGAGGGCGTGCAAGCGATGACCGATTTTCACAGGCATCGGCCTTCAGGCCGAGGTCGTCTCCGTGCTAGAACGGAAACGGAACGCCGATGCAGATCACGCTCAAACTTCGCCTGAGGGACAAGCATGGTCCCGGCCTGCGCAGGCAGGCGCGGGCGGTGAACGTCGTGTTCAATTTCTGCAACGAGACGCAGAAGAAGGCCGCGCAAGCCCGGCGCAAGTGGCTCTCCGTCTACGACCTGATGAAGCTCACGGCCGGCGCAGGCAAGGAACTCGATCTCCACGCCCACACAATCCAGCGAGTGTGCCGCGCCTACGACGAGGGGCGGAAGGCGCAGAAGAAGCCCTGGTTGCGCTGGCGCGGGCGCAAGTCCCTCGGCTGGGTGCCGTTCAACACCGGCCACGTCGTATTCGACGGCGAGGCCTTCGTCTTTCGTGGCGTGCGCTACGAAGCCATGCACCTGCGGGACGTACTGAGGCCGGGGATGCGGTTCGGCGCGGGCAGCTTCAACGCCGACGCCAAGGGCTGCTGGTACATCAATCTGCCCGTCGAGGTGAAGTGCCGCGATCCGCAGCCTGAGAACGCGGTCGGGATCGATCTTGGCCTGAAGACGCTCGCGACCCTCTCGACCGGCAGGAAGATCGAGATGCCGCGCTTCTACCGCGAGAGCGAGCAGGCGCTGGCCACGGCGCAGCAGGCGCGCAAGACGAAGCGGGCGCGGGCGATCCAGGCCAAGGCGCGCAACCGCCGCAGAGATTTCCTGCACAAGGCCAGCACGGCCCTGTGCGCGGAATACGGGACCATCGTCGTCGGCGATGTCAGCCCGTCGAAGTTGGCCAAGACCACGATGGCGACGTCGGTGTACGATGCCGGGTGGGCGGGCTTCCGGGAGCAGCTTCGGTACAAGTCCATGAGGAATGGCCGAAGGTATCTGGAAGTCTCGGAGGCCATGAGTTCGCAGACCTGTTCGACATGCGGATCGCGAGATGCGCCGTCGCGGCCGAGAGGTATCGCGGGTCTGGGTCAGAGGAGCTGGCGCTGCGACGAGTGCGGAACCCTGCACGACCGGGACCACAACGCCGCGCTCAACATCCTCCGTGTCGGTCTGGACACGCTGGCAGCAGGAGCCCCCGATGCAGGATGAGGCAAAGAAGCCCAGTCCTTCTGGGCGGGGAGCAGTCACCAATGTCCCGCCTTTGACGCTCCACGTTCCGGAGCCAGCTGTGCGCCCGGGCGGGGTCCCGGACTTTTCCAGCGTCAAGATTCCCAAGGCCGGGGCGGTGCCGCGTCCGGACGTCGAGACCGGTTCGGAAGCCATCCGGGATCTGGCATTCTCGATTATTCGCGTTCTGAATAGGGATGGCGAGGCCGTGGGACCGTGGTCCGGCTTGCTCAGCGACGATGAGCTCCGAGAGGGCCTACGGCATATGATGACCTTGCGCACCTTCGACGCGCGGATGCTGCTCAGCCAGAGGCAGGGAAAAACGTCCTTCTACATGCAGCATCTTGGCGAGGAGGCCATAAGCTGTGCCTTCCAGAAGGCACTCTCGCCCGGTGACATGAACTTCCCGACTTACCGGCAAGCCGGACTCCTGATCGCAAGCGGCTATCCGCTGGTAACCATGATGTGTCAGATCTACTCGAATGCAAGAGATCCGTTGAAGGGACGTCAGCTGCCCGTCCTGTATTCCGCGAAGACGCATGGGTTCTTTACGGTGTCGGGCAACCTTGCGACGCAATATGTGCAGGCTGTCGGCTGGGCGATGGCCTCCGCAATCAGGAGAGACACGAAGATTGCGGCGGCATGGATCGGGGACGGCTCGACCGCGGAATCGGACTTTCACGCCGCACTCGTCTTCGCGTCGACCTATAAGGCGCCGGTCGTGCTCAACATCGTCAACAATCAGTGGGCGATCTCGACCTTCCAGGGCATCGCCCGGGGTGGAGCAGGAACCTTCGCGGCGCGAGGCTTAGGGTTCGGCATCCCCGCACTCCGGGTGGACGGCAACGATTACCTTGCCGTCCACGCGGTGGCCCGATGGGCGATCGAGCGGGCTCGGCGCAATCTCGGGCCGACGCTCGTCGAGTATGTGACCTACCGGGTCGGGGCTCACTCGACCTCGGACGATCCTTCAGCCTACCGTCCTAAAACCGAATCCGACGCCTGGCCGCTCGGTGATCCGGTCATCCGGTTGAAGAACCACCTGATCCGGCGAGGCGTATGGTCCGAGGAGCGGCACACGCAGGCGAAAGCCGAGATCCTCGATACGGTGATCGCCGCGCAGAAGGAGGCGGAGAGCTTCGGGACGCTCCATTCCGGGCAGAGGCCGTCGGCACGGGAGATGTTCGAGGGCGTCTACGCCGAGATGCCGCCGCACTTGCTCCGGCAACGTCAGCAGGCCGGAGTGTAGGTCATGCCGCGCATGTCGATGGTCGAAGCCATCCGGGACGCGCTGGACGTGATGATGGCGCGCGACGACACCGTCGTGGTCTTCGGCGAGGATGTCGGCTACTTCGGCGGCGTCTTCCGTTGCACCTACGGCCTTCAGCAGAAATACGGGACGTCGCGCTGCTTCGACGCGCCCGTCAGCGAGTCCGGGATCGTGGGAACGGCCGTCGGCATGGCCGCCTTCGGTCTTCGACCCTGCGTCGAGATCCAATTCGCCGATTACGTGTACCCGGCCTACGACCAGATCGTATCGGAAGCCGCGCGGCTGCGGTATCGCTCGAACGGGGAATTCACCTGCCCGCTGGTCATCCGGATGCCAACGGGCGGCGGCATCTTCGGCGGACAGACCCACAGCCAGAGTCCGGAGGCGCTCTTTACGCACGTCTCAGGGCTCAAGACGGTCGTGCCCTCAAACCCGTACGACGCCAAGGGGCTGCTGATTGCGGCCATCGAGGATCCGGATCCCGTGGTCTTCCTCGAACCGAAGCGGCTCTACAACGGCCCTTTCGACGGGCATCACGAGCGCCCCGTCACGCCCTGGTCGAAGCACGCGGCCAGCGACGTGCCGGCCGGCCACTTCGCGCTCCCGCTCGGGAAGGCCTCGGTTGTCCGTGCGGGAACTGCCGTCACGGTGCTGGCCTACGGGACGATGGTGCATGTCGCGCAGGCGGCCGCCGCGGAGACGGGCATCGATGCCGAGATCATCGATCTGCGTACGCTGGTTCCCCTCGATCTGGACACGCTGGTGGACTCTGTCGCCAAGACCGGTCGCTGCGTGATCGTCCACGAGGCCACGCTGACATCGGGGTTCGGCGCGGAACTGGCGGCCCTTATCCAGGAGACCTGCTTCTTCCACCTTGAGGCGCCGATCGCGCGGGTCGCCGGATGGGATACACCCTATCCGCACGCGCAGGAATGGGACTACTTCCCCGGGCCGAGCCGAGTGGCGCGCGCGCTGGCCGAGACGGTGGAGGCCTGACATGGGCGAGCACCTGATCACGATGCCCGATGTCGGCGAAGGCATCGCCGAAGCCGAGTTGGCCGAGTGGTTCGTGAAGGTGGGCGAGTTCGTCCACGAGGACGCCGTACTGGCCGCCGTCACCACCGACAAGGCGACCGCGGAAATCCCCTCGCCGGTGACGGGACAGGTCGTGTGGCTCGGAGCCGAGACCGGCGACGTCGTCGCTGTCGGCGCGCCCCTGATCCGTTTGGCGGTCGAGACGGAGCGCGACGCCGGCCGGCGCGACGGTGACCTGGTCGCGCACGGACACGCCGCCGCCAGCGCGGAACCGTCCGCCGTGCCGAGCGCAGATCAGCCCTCCACGACGCCCGGCCGCGATCCTGCCGCCGCCCGCAGCGAGGGCGAGAAGGCGACGGCCTCGCCGGCGGTGAGGCTTCGCGCGCGCAAGGCCGGGGTCGATCTCGCGCGTGTGCCCGGCTCAGGGCCTTCCGGCCGCGTGACCCACGAGGATCTGGACGCCTATCTGACCCGTGACGCGCGGGAGACCGGAACATCGGGCCCGATCCCGAACACATCGGTCGAGCAGATCAAAGTCACGGGTGTCCGCCGCAAGATCGCGGAGAAGATGACTCTCGCGGCCTCGCGCATTCCCCACATCACCTATGTCGAGGAGGTCGACGTCACGGCGCTCGAGGATCTCAGGGCCACGCTGAACGCGAACAGGCGCGCGGATCGACCGAAGCTGACGCTGCTCCCGTTCCTGATGCGGGCTCTGGTGAGAGCCATCGCCGACCAGCCGCACCTGAATGCGCTCTACGACGATGAAGCCGGCATTCTCCACCAGCACGGCAGCGTGCATGTCGGCGTCGCAACCCAGACTTCCGCGGGTCTCGTCGTTCCCGTCGTCCGGCATGTGGAGGCGCGGGATCTCTGGGATTGCGCCGCCGAACTAAACCGCCTCTCGGAGGCGGCCAGGGCGGGCGCAGCCACGCGACAGGAGTTGGGCGGTTCGACGATCACCGTCACCTCGCTCGGTGCCCTGGGCGGCATCGCCTCGACCCCGATCATCAACCATCCGGAGGTCGCCATCATCGGCGTCAACAGGATCGCGACGCGGCCGGTCTGGAGCGGGGCGGCGTTCATCCCGCGCAAGATGATGAACCTGTCGTCGAGCTTCGACCATCGCGTCGTCGACGGCTGGGATGCGGCTGTGTTCGTCCAGCGCATCAAGTCGCTCTTGGAAACGCCGGCTCTGATCTTCGTGGATACGTGAATCGGCACCGCATCGGGCCGTATCTCAGCCCTCACGCCCCCTCCCCGCGTGATCCCTGCTTCATGACTCGCGCCCGGGGGCTCCGCGGTCGAAGCGCGCCAGCAGTCTCTCGGCGCGGCGAAGGTGGGGAAGATCGAGCATGGCACCGGCTTGCCCGATCACGCCCGCTCCCGGCGCTCCCGCGAAGGCCGCGACAACGGCCCGTGCTTCGGCCAGGGCTGCCTCGGACGGCGAGAAGGTCGCGTTGATGATGGGGACCTGGGCCGGGTGGATGGCCAGCTTTCCGACGAAACCGTCCCGGCGCGCCGCGCGGCATTCCCGTTCAAGCGCCGCGAGGTCGCGATAGGCGAGATGAACCGTGTCGATCGCGTCTGTCTCCGCTGCGGCCGCCGCGAGCAGGGTGAGGTCGCGCGCCAGGCGATACGGACCGGTCCAGTCCCCGGTCCCGTCGCGGTTCGTCTCGGCCCCCAGATCGGCGGAGAGATCCTCCGCCCCCCAGGTGATCCCGCAGAGACGCGGATGCCCCCCGGACAGGCTCGTCAGCGCGAGGACGGCGCGGGCCGTCTCGGTGGCGATGGGCAGGACCCGCGTCGTGCCGGCAGCGATGCCGCAAGCGGCCTCGAGCCAGTGGAGTTGCGCATCGAGAGCGCGGATGTCCGCGCTCATGACGGCTTTGGGCAGAACGACGCCGTGCGGTCGCGCCGGCATCACCGCCGCGAGGTCGTCGTCCGCCAAGCCCGTTCCCAGAGCGTTCACGCGCACGAACAGCAACGGGCGCACGGCGGTGCTCCCGACCTTCTCGAGGAATGCGGCGGCATGCCGTCGCGCCGCCGGCTTCCCGCTCGCGGCGACCGAATCCTCGAGGTCGACGATGAGGGCGTCGGCGCCGGAGTCCAGCGCCTTGGCGAGCTTGTGCGGCGCGTCGCCCGGAACGAACAGCAGCGAGCGCATCGTCGTCACGCTCCGCTCACCGCGGGCCGACGCCGCATGAAGGCCTGCCTGCGGCACTCGGCAACCAGAACCTCGTCCTGCCGGTAGGCTCGGTGGATGAGATCGACGATCCCCGCATCGGGGCGGGAGCGCGAGACGCGTTTGGCCGCCACTTCGGTCGTCGCGTGGACGGTGTCGCCCTCGAAGAGCGGGGCCGGGAAACGCACCTCGGTCATGCCGAGATTGCCGATCGTGGTGCCCAGCGTCAGGTCATTGACCGAGATGCCGATCATCAGCCCGAGCGTGAACAGCGAGTTCATCAGCGGCCGGCCCCACTCGGTCTCGGTCGCGCAGAAATGCGCGTCGATATGGAGGGGCTGCGGATTGAGAGTCATGCTCGAGAACAGGATGTTGTCGGCCTGCGTCACCGTGCGGGTGAGGCGATGGGACAGCACCGCGCCCACCTCGAAATCCTCGTAATAGAGGCCGCCGCGCGGATGGGGCGTGTGGGAGAAGGAGGGACTCATTCGGATTCCTCCTGCGTCAGGGTGAACAGGCTGGCGCCCTCCGCCACCTGCTGGCCGGGCTCGGCCGTCACCGCCACGACCGCGCCGTCTGCCGGTGCGGTGAGCGCGTGCTCCATCTTCATCGCCTCGATGATGCCGAGGCGTTGGCCGCGCGCGACACGATCGCCGGGGGCGACATGGACGGCGACGATACGGCCGTGCATCGGTGCGGTGATGTCACCCGCCTGCTCCGCCTGCGCGCAGGCGGCATCCGCCGGATCGGGCGGCTGAAGGCTGATCTGGTGCCCTTCGTGCAGGACGAGAATGCCGTCCCCGGTGGGTATCGCCTCGATCGCCCGGTCTACGGTCGCGCGGGTGGGGCAGGCTTGCCCGCGGTAACGGACCTCCGGCGGGCCGCTCGCGCCGGGATCCGGCCAGATCAGGGTGACCTCGTCGCGCCGACCGTCGATCCGGAGCGGCCATGGCTGCCGGCGCGGCGCGGCGAGCTGAAAGCCGTCGGCGATATCCCACGGTGAAACCGTCCTGCCCACCGGTGACTGCTGGTCGAACCCCAGCATCGCCAGCACCCCGAGGCCGATGCAGGCCGGCTCGACGTCCGAGGGGCGTTCCGCGAGCGTGTCCCGCTGGCGCTCGATCAAAGCGGTATCATACTGACCGGTCTGGACGGCCTCGGAAGCGGTCAGGCGCCGCAGGAAGGCGAGGTTCGTCCGCGGCCCGGCGACGAGCGTTGCGTCGAGCGCCTGACGCAGGCGTGCAATGGCCACAGCGCGCGTTGGACCGTGGGCGATCAGTTTGGCGATCAGCGGGTCGTAGTGAAGGCCGACGACGTCGCCGGCACGCAGGCCCGTATCGACGCGCACGGCCTCGGGCAGGCGCAGTGCGTGAAGCCGGCCCGTCGAGGGCAGAAAGCCCGCCGCCGGATCCTCGGCATAGAGCCTCGCCTCAATCGCGTGTCCATCGATCCGCACCTCGTCCTGGCTTGCGGGAAGCGGCTCGCCGGCCGCGACCCGGAACTGCCACGCGACGAGGTCGACGCCGGTAATCGCCTCGGTGACCGGATGCTCCACTTGGAGACGGGTGTTCATCTCCATGAACCAGAAGCTCTCGGGCGTAAGCGCCTGGTCCCCGGCGGCGATGAACTCGACCGTTCCGGCGCCGACATAACCGACCGCCCGGGCGGCATTGAGCGCGGCCTGCCCCATCGCCGCGCGCACCGCCGAGGTCATGCCCGGTGCAGGCGCTTCCTCGATGACCTTCTGGTGGCGGCGCTGCAGGGAACAGTCGCGCTCGAACAGGTGGACCGCGCCGCCCTGCGCGTCGCAGAAGACCTGAACCTCGATATGGCGCGGGTTCGGCACGTACCGCTCGAGCAGGACCTGCGCATCGCCGAAGGCGCTCTCGGCCTCGCGTCGCGCACTCTCGAGCGCTTCGGTGAACGCCGCCGGCGCCGCGACGCGCCGGATCCCCTTCCCGCCCCCGCCGGCGACCGCCTTGATGAGCAATGGGTAGCCAACAGAGTCCGCCTCGGCGCGCAGGCGGTCGCTCCCTTGTTCCTCGCCCAGATAGCCGGGGACGACGGGCACGCCGGCTGCCGCCACGAGCGCCTTGGCGCGATGCTTCAGGCCCATGGCCCGGATCGCGGCAGCGGGCGGTCCGACGAAGACGATGCCGGCCTTCGCGCAGGCCTCCGCAAGGCCCGGATGCTCGGACAGGAAGCCGTATCCCGGATGGATACAATCGGCCCCGGCCCGCAATGCGGTCTCGACGATGCGGTCGATCCGCAGGTAGGAATCCGTGGCCGGCGCCGGTCCGATCGGGTAGGCTTCGTCGGCCAGAGCCACGTGCAGGGCCGTGCGGTCGGCCTCCGAGTAGACCGCGACCGTCCGCATTCCGAGGCGCCGCGCCGTGCGCAGGATTCGGCAAGCGATCTCGCCGCGATTGGCGATGAGGACGGAGGTGAGGGTCCGGGTCATCGGAGGGCACCTCACATCCGGAACAGGCCGAAGCGCGTCTCGTCGACCGGTGCGTTGAGGCAAGCCGACAGAGCCAGCCCGAGCACCCGCCGGGTCTCCTCGGGCAGGATGATGCCGTCGTCCCAGAGCCGGGCCGTGGCGTAGTAGGGCGAGCCTTCCGCCTCGAACGCCGCGCGGATCGGTTGCTTGAACACCTCCTCGTCAAGGGTGCTCCAGGTTTCGCCCGCAGCCTCGATGTTGTCGCGCCGGACGCTGGCGAGAACGCTCGCCGCCTGCTCGGCGCCCATGACGGAGATGCGCGCGTTCGGCCACGAGAACAGGAATCGGGGCGCGTAGGCGCGCCCGCACATGCCATAATTGCCGGCGCCGTAGGATCCGCCGACGAGGAGCGTCAACTTGGGGACGGCGGCGGTGGCGACCGCGGTGACGAGCTTGGCGCCGTTGCGCGCGATCCCTCCGGCCTCGGCTTCGCGCCCGACCATGAAGCCGACGATGTTCTGAAGGAAAAGTAGAGGAATGCGTCGCTGGCAGCACAGCTCTATGAAATGCGCGCCCTTCAATGCGCTCTCAGAGTAGAGGATGCCGTTATTGGCCAGGACCCCCACCGGCATCCCCCAGAGCCGCGCGAAGCCGGTGACCAGGGTCGTACCGTAGAGCCGCTTGAACTCATCGAAGTCCGACCCGTCGACGATCCGGGCGATCAGCTCTCTGGCATCGTATTGCTTGCGCAGATCGACCGGCACGATCGCGTCAAGTTCGCCCGGATCGAGGCTGGGTTCGACGGGCGGCAGGATGTCCAAGTCCGGCTGCTTGCGCGTGTTCAGGGTGCCGACGATGCGGCGCAGGATGGCAAGCGCGTGCGCGTCGTCGGCGGCCTCGTGATCGGCGACCCCGGACAGCCGGGTATGGACCTCCGCGCCGCCGAGTTCTTCGGCCGTCACGATCTCGCCGGTCGCTGCTCTCACGAGGGGTGGACCTCCGAGGAAGATCGTGCCCTGGCCGCGCACGATCACGCTCTCGTCCGACATGGCCGGCACGTAGGCGCCCCCGGCCGTGCACGAGCCCATGACGCAGCTGATCTGCGGAATGCCGGCCGCCGAGAGCCGGGCTTGGTTGTAGAAGATGCGGCCGAAATGGTCGCGGTCGGGAAAGACTTCAGCCTGCTGTGGCAGGTTAGCGCCTCCCGAATCGACGAGGTACAGGCAGGGCAGACGGTTCTCCCCCGCGATCTCCTGGGCGCGCAGATGCTTCTTCACCGTCAAGGGATAGTAGGTGCCGCCCTTGATCGTCGCGTCATTGCAGACGATCATGACCTCGCGGCCGCACACCCGGCCGATGCCGGCGATGAGGCCGGCCCCGTGGATTTCGCCGTCATAGAGTCCGTAGGCGGCCAATGTTCCGATCTCGAGGAATGGCGAGCCCGGATCGAGCAGTTGCACCACGCGGTCGCGCGGCAGCAACTTGCCGCGCGCGAGGTGCCGGCTGCGAGCCTTTTCGGAGCCACCCGCGGCGGCCGTCGCGCGGCGCGTCTTGAGAGTGCTGCGCAGATCGGCCCAGGCAGCGCGGTTCTCGGCCGCAGCCTCGGAGGTCAGGTCGGCGTTGGTGCTCAGGACCACCACGCTTCACCTCAGCCCGGGGCCCGGGCGAACAGCTGGCGCCCGATCAACATGCGACGAATCTCGCTGGTGCCCGCCCCGATCTCGTAGAGTTTGGCGTCGCGCAGCAGCCGGCCGGCCGCGTAGTCGTTGGTGTAGCCGTTGCCTCCGAGGAGCTGGATGGCATCGAGGGCGCACTGGGTCGCCCGTTCGGCCGCGAACAGGATCGCGCCTGCTGCGTCCTCGCGCGTGGTCTCACCCCGATCGCAGGCCCGCGCCACGGCGTAGACATAGGCGCGCGCCGCGTTGGCCTGCACGTAGATGTCGGCGAGCTTTCCCTGAACCAGCTGGAACGAACCGATCGGCTGGTCAAACTGGCGCCTCTGGCGGACGTAGGGCGTCACCACGTCGAGGCAGGCCCGCAGGATGCCGAGCGGACCGGCCGCCAGCACGACGCGCTCGTAGTCGAGGCCGGACATCAGCACGCCGATGCCGCCACCGACCGCCCCGAGCACGTTCTCCTCCGGTACTTCGCAATCCTCGAAGATCAGCGCCGAGGTGTCGGAACCGCGCATGCCGAGCTTGTCGAGCTTCGGCCCCGTCGAGAAACCAGGGAAGCCCCGCTCCACCAAGAAGGCGGTTATTCCGCGCGGGCCGGCCTTCAGATCAGTCTTTGCATAGACCACGAACGTCTCCGCGACGGGCCCGTTCGTGATCCACATCTTGGAGCCGTTGAGTCGAAAGCGATCACCGCGCTTCTCGGCGCGCAGGCGCATGCCCACCACGTCCGATCCCGCCTCGGCCTCGGACATGGCGAGCGCCCCAACCCGCGTTCCCGCGATCAGGGCCGGGAGATAGCGGCGCTTCTGCGCATCGGTACCGTTGCGTCGAATCTGGTTGATGCAGAGGTTCGCGTGCGCGCCGTAGGAGAGACCGACGGAGCCGGAGGCCCGCGACACCTCCTCCATGGCGACGCAATGCTCCAGATAGCCGAGGCCAAGCCCGCCGAATTCCTCCTCCACCGTTACCCCGTGCAGGCCCATGGCGCCCATCTCCGGCCAGAGGTCGCGTGGGAAGGCATTGCTGCGGTCGATCTCGTCCGCGCGCGGCGCGATCTTACCCTGGGCGAACGTGCACACGCTTTCGCGGACCGCATCGGCGACATCGCCGAGACCGAAATTGAAGTCGCGCGCGGCATCCCGGAGCATCGGCGGCCTCCCCACGGTGCAGTCCGGAACTATACGCCCAAGTTCCGCGAAAGGAGCTATCATCCTTGCACAATCGTGCGCCGACGCACCGGAATCGGCGCGTCCGCAAGGTGCCGAGGTCGACGGCCATGATCGCTGACGATGGGCTCAGTTACGTGCACGGGGCGGACACGACGCCCCTGATCGGCCGCACGATCGGGCAGATGCTCACGCGAGCCGCCGCGTTGTGGCCCGATCGGGATGCCCTGATCGCGGACGGGCGGCGGCTGAGCTGGGCCGAACTCGATGATCGCGCCACGCGTCTTGCCGCCGGCCTCCTCGCTCTCGGGCTGAATGTGGGCGATCGCATCGGGATCTGGTCGCTCAACAACGTCGCCTGGACGCTCACCCAGTTCGCCGCCGCCAAGGCGGGACTGATCCTCGTGACGATCAATCCGGCCTACCGGCTGACCGAGCTTGAGTTCGCCCTCAACAAGGTCGGATGCGCGGCGCTTGTGACCGCGACGCGTTTCAAGAGCAGCGACTTTGTGGGCATGCTGAATGCCCTGGCGCCGGAACTCGCCTCCGCGGCTCCGGGCGCTCTGCACGCTGCACGCCTGCCCGCGCTTCGGCTCGTGCTCCGGATCGGAAGCGAGGCGTCGCCTGGCATGCTTGCCCTCGACGACGTGGCGGATCTGGCGGGCACCGGGCACGGGGCGATCGCCGGGCTCGGCGAGAACCTGCACTGCGACGATCTCGCGAATATCCAGTTCACCAGCGGCACCACCGGCACGCCGAAGGGCGTGGTGCTGTCGCACCACAATATCCTCAACAACGGCTACTTCGTCGGGCGGGCGATGCGCCTGGTGCCCGACGACCGTATCTGCATCCCGGTGCCGCTCTACCACTGCTTTGGCTCGGTCATGGGCAACCTCGCGGCCCTGACATCCGGTGCGACCATGGTCTACCCGGGCGAGGGCTTCGACCCGCTCGCGACGCTGCGCTCCGTCGCCGAGACGCGCTGCACGGCGATTTACGGGGTGCCGACCATGTTCCTCGCGGAACTCGATCACCCGGATTTCGACACGTTCGACCTATCGAGCCTGCGAACCGGCATCATGGCCGGTGCACCGTGCCCCGTGCCGCTGATGCGGCGTGCCATCGAGCGGATGCACCTTTCTGAGATGACGATCTGCTATGGAATGACAGAGACCAGCCCGGTCAGCTTCCAGAGCGCCGTCGACGATCCCTTTGAGCGCCGCGTCTCCACGGTCGGACGCGTGCACCCGCATGTGGAGGTGAAGATCGTCGACGTCTCGGGGCACATCGTCCCGCGCGGAGTGACGGGCGACCTCTGCACCCGCGGCTACAGCGTCATGCGCGGCTACTGGGAGGAGGCCGAGCAAACCGCCGAAGTGCGGGACGAGGCTGGCTGGCTGCACACGGGCGACCTTGCCATCCTGGATGAAGAAGGATTCTGCCGCATCGTGGGGCGGATCAAGGACATGGTGATCCGCGGCGGCGAGAACATCTATCCACGCGAGGTCGAGGAATTCCTCTACCGTCATCCGGCTGTCCAGGATGTTCAGGTCTTCGGCGTGCCAGATCCTCGATACGGCGAGGAGGTCTGCGCCTGGATTCGGCTTCGGCCCGGCGCAAGTGCGACGGCGGAGGATCTGAAAGGCTTCTGCGAGGGCCAGATCGCTCACCAGAAGGTGCCGCGCTACATCGAGTTCGTAGATTCTTTCCCGATGACGGTCACGGGCAAAGTGCAAAAATACCTGATGCGCGAGGCGATGGTCAGAAAGATTTCCGGCGGGATGGTCGCATCAGGCGAACGAAGCGCCAACCCAGGGAAGGATGGTCCGTTGGACTGATGTTCAAGGCCGATTGTTCATGCGCGGGCAGACGGCTGTCAGAGCAAACAAGAGCCGAACCGCGGTGCGGGTCGGATCCCCATCCTGAATTGTCGAACACCCACGTCGCCGATGTCGTTCAGGTGGCATTAGCGGCGGCAACTGACGCATAGCCGAAGGTCCGCTCTTCGGGAGTGAGCTGGTACCGGCTCGTGGCGCGATCCAGCCGCACAGGCTTCGCTACCGCCTCCCGTGTGGATCGCTCCCGCATCGCACGTGGCGCATTCAGGCTCTGACGTGTTCGGAACGGAGGCGCTTCGTGCATCGGGCTCGCACCGTGCGCGAATACCTGGCCGTCCGCCGCCGAGGCATCCTGCGCCGCGAAGGGCCCGGCGAGCAGGTGCCGTGCGGCGGTTGCGCCGGGAAGGACGCGTCTATCGCCCATCAGTGGCACATCAGACTGCAGAGAGGGGAACGATCCAGGACGTCGCGCGTGACGCCGCCGAACATCCATTCGCGCAACCTGGAATGGCCGTAGGCACCCAGGACGATCAGGTCGGCATCCTGCATCAGGGCGAAGCGGAGGATCTCCGAGCCGTCGTCGTCCGCCGTGTGCAGGAGGTGGGTGGTGGCATTTGCGCCGTGGCGCTTAAGATGGTTGGCCACGTCTTCCGCGCGGGCGTGCCCGGCGTCCGCGCCAACTGTCGCGACAAAGACCTGGTCCGCATCGTGGATGAAGGGGAGCGCGGCCGATACCGCCCATCGCGCCTCCGGACCGTCCTTCCAAGCGACCACGACGCGCGCCGCCTTCAGGTTCACGGCTCTCGGCGGCACCACCAGGACGGGCCTCCCGGCCTCCATCAGGACAGGCCCAGGCAGCACGCCGAGCGGCCCCGGATCCTCGTCGCCCGGTCCCCGCCGGCTCATCACGACGAGATCCGCCGCGCAAGCCTGCTCGACGAGGTGCATGGCAGGATCGCCGAAGCATGGGCACCAGTCGGTGCGCACCTGATCGCCTGCGCTGCGCTCGAACAGCGCACGCGCCTGTTCCAGGATGCCTTGCACCTGCGCCTTGTTGCGTCCTTCCTGCTCGATGACGTCGGAGACGTCCCGCACCAAGAGGGGCGCCGGGATCTTGTGGGCGGCTGCGCCCGTGAGGGTCGCGTCGAATCGCCGAGCGAGGCCGGCGGCGAGCCGTATTCGGTCCGGCGCCGCCTCGCCGAGGTCGACGGCCACAAGGATGTTCGCGTAGCCCATAACGACCTCCCTCGTGCACCACTTGCAACCGACGGAGCCTGACCTCGGTGGAATTGTCCGCCTTGATCCGCCGCAAGCCGCCGGTGGGCTGCCCGCGGTCTAGCGTCTCCCGCCGGGTTGGCTTCGGCTTGAGATGGATCAAGGCCCCGCGCCCGTAGCGACGACAGTGTGGAACGGTTCACCGTTCCACGTCGGGAGGAGGCCCCATGTCGTATGCCAGCATCATGGTTGCGGTCGATGACGGGCTGCACGCCACGGAGCGGGTGCGCCTCGCTGCGGAACTCGCGCACCGGCTCGGCGCGCGCCTCGTCGGCGTGGCCGCCTGCACGCCGGAATATCCGCAGGGCTTCGGGGAGACCGTCGTCCCCGCCGGCTACGGCATCGAGGAAATCCGCCAGGCCGCCCTCACCAAGCTTGCGGACGTCGAGCAGGCGTTCCGCAACACCTCGTGCCTGAACGACCGCATCGAGTGGCGATCCGACCTCGACCATCCGGTGCGATTTCTGGAGCGGCAGGCGCGGGCGGCGGACCTCGTCGTGGTCGGACGTTACGCGAAACACGAGGGCGCGTCGCCGGGCATGGCGGTCGAACTCGGGGACGCGCTGATGGGACTCGGCCGCCCGGTTCTGGTGGTCCCGCCCGGCGTCGAGCACTTGGAGGCGAAACGCATCGTCATCGGTTGGAAGAACACCCCGCAAACCCGCCGGGCCATTTCGGACGCCCTGCCGCTGCTTGAGCGCGCGGAAGCGGTCCAAGTGCTGCGGGTGGCCGATGATGGCGATCGGTCCGAGATCGAGGATGTCGCCCGGTATCTCTCGCTACACGGGGTGAACGCGAGCGCGCGCCAAGTGGTGCCCTCGGGCCGGACCGCCGCCGAGGAACTGCAGAAGGCTGCTATCGAGGCCGATGCGGACTTGGTTGTGGCCGGCGCCTACGGCTACAGCCGCCTGCGCGAGTGGTTCTTCGGCGGGGTCACGCGCGATCTGTTGGCCAGCTCGTCCGCCTGCTGCCTGATGAGCCACTGACCCAAGCGCGGGTTGATGGCCGCCCCCGGCGCTCCCGTCGACCCTGCGCCAGACTTCCCGCCCCCCTCACCCGCGCGCCCGCCGGAGCCGCGGCGGGACCCGCCTCCCGAGCCCTTGGGAATGCCAGCCTCGGGACTGGACGACGTGCCCCTGGGGAACGAGCCGCTCGGCATCCCGGGCGCGATGCCGCACCGAATCGTGCCCTGACGGGCCGCGCACTCATCTGGCGCTGGACTGAACCTTCTGGTTCGTGAACGGCATGTTGGACGGGGTCTGGATACGTATGAACGAGACGCCGCCGGCCGTGTGGCAGGCGTTGCACGCGGCCGTCAGATCGGAGAAGGCGGACTGAAAACCGGATTCGTCCTTCTGCCTGACCGCATCTTTCATGCGGACGATGACTCGGCCGGCGCTCGTCACGAGTTCGACCGGAATCTCCCTGTACAGCATGGCCGCGGCGGTCAGGTCGTCCGCGATGTGATTGAGTTCGAAATCGGCCAGGGCCCAGTCCTGCGCCCGTCCCGCAAACCAGATCTTGGCGTGCCGGGCCTGTACCAGCAGCATGATGTTCCCGAGGCTCAACTGGGACCAGTTGGGCGACGATGCCGAGGGCGGCTGCGCGAACGGAGATGGCTGGCTCTCGGCGACAGTGCAGAGGACGACGCTACAGAGAAAAGCGGCGGTGGCTCGCTTCATGACGACCGTTCTCCGTGGGCAAGGAAGAGGCAGGGCTGGCGGTGCGGATTGGATTGCGAGCATCGAGGTGGAGGTAGTTCGGGCTGAACTGCGAGGCGCGCTGCAGGGTGGGCAGGTCCAGGAGGGTCAGCCAGCGGCTCCTCAAGGCGATCAGGTCCCGGGCGCGCAGCGCCTTCAGGCAGCGGCTGACGTGCACGTCCGTCAATCCCATCGCGTCGGCCAGATCGGACTGGCGCAGCGGCAACCCGAAGCCATGGTTTCGCGTCAGCCCGACGGCCTGCAGCCGGTAGAACAGCTCGCAGAACAGATGGCCGAGCCGCGCAACCGCCCCGCGCCGAGCGATGTTGACCGTCCATTCGCGCTGGACGGAGGCGGCGGCCAGCATCTCCCACCACAGCGCCTGACCGACATGGGGATAGTAGCCGACAAGAATGTCCAAGCGGTCACGGGGAATTGCCGCGAAGGTGACCGGCGTGAACGTGCCGATGGAGTGGTCCATCTCACGCAGCACGTTCACGTGGGTGTCGCACAAGTCGCCGGGCAGGAGGATGGCGGTGATCTGCCGGCTGCCGTCCGCGAACTGTTTGTAGCGGCAGGCCCAACCATCGAGGATGACCCGCAAAGGGCCGTGTGGCTCACCTTCGTGCACGATGTCCTCGTGCGCGCCAACCTGCCACCGCCGCGCCGTAACCTCATGCAGCGCCACGCAGTCGGCGCCCGACAGCGACGTGAACTGTTGCAGCTTGGCGATGAGGGAGTGTGGCAGCGCGGCCTCGGCGTCTATGGGCCTTTCCGTCAACGTCACTCTACCGAGTGAGGGAGTTGGAAAGCTCATCGTCGGGCTGACCCAGCGCTGATGAATGCAGTGTGGCCTTCTTAATCTCAGTTAAGATATCGGAACATTGAGGTGGATCAAAAAACCGTCGGCCACGCTCGCATGACCTGACAGCATTTTGGACCGGCCCGCGTGAAAGACGGCCGCACGGCCGCTGTCATGAGTGGCCGGGCAGGCCGGATCCGGAAAGGTGACGGGCGCGGGCGGCCGATCGCCCAGCGGCGAATGCGGTCGGACGCGGGCTGCGGCTACTGAGACGAGCAGGACGGGAGCCTCGGCCGCAGCCCGGGCTCCCGCTCATCGGAACGGTCCCGGTGAGCATGCGGCGATCTTCGCGCCACGGCCACGCCATGGGCGGGCGCGACGTGCTGATCGATCCCGCGACGACCGTCCTTCACCGAGCCGAAGGATCGTTCGACGCCATGGTTGACTCCGACAAGGACACAATCAAGGACGCGCCCACATTCAAGTACGACACATTGGGCACGTGATTATCCCGCGGCGGGGACTGGCGCATCGAACCACGGATCCTCGCCGCGCTCCGACCGCCCCTCCGTGACGGGTTCAGGCGGGTGCCGCAGCAACAGTCAAGCTCCGGCCCGCGTTCAGAGTGTCGGGGTGTGCCTGACATGCGTCAGTGAAAACCGCATGCTGTTGCAAACCACTTGCCCGACGATAAGACTTGAGCCCTACTCAGCATGGTTGAACAGAAGATTCAAGCTAGCTGAAAGATTAGCGCTTATGCTCATGGACATCATCAAGCTCGGTGCCCGCGCCAGGGCCGTCGGTCGTCCGCGGGATGCTTGTCCGTACCCGGGTGACTCCCGCGAACGCCGGGCCTGGTTCGAGGGGTACGATGGTTCCTCTTGGGAGATGGCGTCCCGGATGCCTCATCCGGCGCGTCTGTTGCCGGGCATGGCAGCGATCGACACGGGCGACGGCGCTGCGGTTTCATCCGCGCCCCAGGCTTCCGCCTGAGCGCAGCGTCCGCATACGGCCAGAGCAGATCCGGCGATAGCGACCTCTTGCAGCGGACCTTGGTTTCGACGCGTCTGACCGTCGTCGGTGCTTTCCCCGACGGGCCCGAGGCAGCCGTGGTGGCATTCCCTCTCCCCGACGTTCCGGTCGCCGCGATGCCGTGGTCCGGCTGCGCGTCGGCCATACTCCTCGAGGCCAGGGGGGTTCGGGAGGCCGGCACCATGCGACGGAGATCCCTGGGCTACACTGATGGACCGATCCCTCGGCCGCCTCGAGCGGGTCGTGCCCCGTCCGGTGAAGGCGCAGCCGGCGCACGGCGCAGCGGCCCTGCCTGACCTGATCGGCCGGCCGCGGCGCCTCGAGCGGAGCGTGAGGACCGCGGCGACAAGGCTCCTCGAGTGATCGAATCCGGTCGTCTTCTGTCTGATACAGGCGAACGCGTCGCATCCGGGGGGATAGACCGATGGTTCCCGGAGACTTATCGGGGGATTGGTCGGCAATCATGATGCCCCGACCTTAAATGTCGACCCTTCGCCACTGGTCTCGGGTGGGGGACACACATGTGGACCGCACACCATTCCAAACCGCGACTCGTCTCCCCCTAGACCCCAGGCTCGTACAAGCGGCGCATATGTCCGAACGGAGTTCAGGGGACCGGGATCAGACACGCGCAGGCCAGCTGAATCGCGGCAGCGGCCGCACCTTCACGGCTCTGGCGTTCGCGGCCGCCATCCCGGTCCTGCTGCTCAGCGGCTGGGTCGCGACGCTGATGGCGCAGCAGCAGCGCGATCTGAACCGAAACGCCGCCGTCATCAGCGCGACCCGCGTGGCCGAGCGGGTGGCTTCCGACATCGCCGCCCAAGTGGCCGTCCTGGGCGCGGAGGCTGCCTCGGCCAGCCTCGACCAGCCGGACCTCGCCGCGTTCTACGCCGAGGCCGAGCGGCTCAGGCAGGCGCATCCCCTGTGGGAGACCGTCGAGCTCTCCAATCCCGACGGCGTGCAGGTCGTCAACCTGCTCCGCTCCCTCGACAAGGAACTCGGCCCGACCGCGGATCGCAAGAGTTTCGACGCGGTCGTGCGGACCCTGCGGCCCGTGGTGGGCGGCATCGGACCGGTCGGATCGATTTCCGGCAAGCGGCTCGTGGCCTTGCGGGTACCGGTCATCCGGGACGGGACACTCCGCTACGTCCTCTCGGTCGGGCTCGCCACCAACGCGGTCAGCTCGATCCTGCGCGACGCCGGCGCGCCGGAAGGCTGGGTCGGCACCATCGTCGACGCGGACGGGAATACGATCGCCCGCACCCGCGCCGAGGTGGAGGAGCTCGGCCACCCGGCCAACGCGGCCCTGCAGGCGGCTATCCGACGCGCTCCGCAAGGCTTCTACACCGGGTCGACGCTGGAGGGCTCGAACGTCGAGGTCGTGTACCGCACGCTCAAGGCTACGGGCGGCTGGTCGGTGCATTTCGGGATGCCGGTCGATACGCTGAATGCGCCCGTCTCGCGCTCCTACTTCGTGCTAGCTGGCGGAAGCGTCGTCAGCATCGGCCTCGGCCTGGCGCTGGTCGGTCTTGTGGGGCGCGATATGGCGCAGCGCCGAGCCGGCGAGCAGGCGCGGTTCGACCTCGCGCTCCGGTCGAGCGAGGAGCAGGGCGCCGTCGCCGCCGAGGCCGCAGAACTCGGCACGCTCCGGTGGGACGTTGCGCGGAACAGGGTGACCGGCTCCGCCCGTGCGGCCCAACTCCTCGGATGGAGCACCGCGACCCCCGATCATAAGGAAAGCGAGGCGAAGGCCCGGGATGTCCTAAACGCGGTCCATGCCGATGACCGGGAACGGCTGGCCGAGGCCCTGCGGCAGAGCCTTGCGGACGGCACGCCGCTCGATCTCGAGTTCCGCATCGTCGATCCGAAGCTTGGCCCGCGCTGGATCCGCATGACCGGTCGCGTGCCGCAACTGCACAAGGACGAACCCGCCAGGCTGATCTACGGCGTCGTGGCCGACATCGAGCCGCGCAAACGCACCGAGGCCGAGCGCGCCGAGTTGCTCCGCCGGCTCGGTGAGGCGCAGGAGAACGAGCAGCGCCGCATCGCGCGCGAATTGCACGATCAGGTCGGGCAGACGGTCACCGGCCTGTCCCTCGGCCTGAAGAGCCTGGAGCGGCTGCTCGAGGACAGGGCGCCGGATGAGGTGGGCCATCACGTGCAATGGCTGCAGTCGCTCGCCAGCGAGATCGGACGCGACATCCACCGTGCCGCCGTCGACCTGCGCCCGACCGCCCTCGACGACCTCGGTCTGCGTGAAGCGCTCGCCACCCTGCTGCGCCAGTGGACATTGCGTCACGATATCCGGTCGGATTTCCAGGTCATCGGCGAGAGTGTCCGCCTTCCGGCGGCGGTCGAGACCGCCATCTACCGGATCGTGCAGGAGGCGCTCACCAATGTCCTCAAACACGCGCGGGCCTCCACGGTCAGCGTGTCCGTGGAGCATCGCCCGGCGGAGGTGCGCGTGATCATCGAGGATGACGGCGTCGGCTTCGACGCCGAGGCGGATACCGCGCCGCCCGCGGGCGAGCCGCCGGCCAAGCCGCGGCTGGGCCTTTCCGGCATCCGCGAGCGCTTGTCCCTGCTGCGGGGCAGCCTCACGCTCGAGACGTCGCCGAGGTCGGGGACCACGCTGTTCGTCCGGATACCGTACCCACAGCAGCTCGCCTGATGTCGCGGGAGGAACCTATGACGGATCGCATTCGCGTCGTCCTCGCCGACGATCACCCGATCGTCCTCGCGGGCATCCGGGCGCTCCTGAACGCCGATCCGGAGATCGAGCTGGTCGGTGAGGCGACCAGCGGCAGCGACGCGCTTCCGATGATCTGTTCGTCCGGACCCGACGTGGCTGTCGTCGACGTGTCGATGCCCGGCCTGAACGGCCTCGAATTGGCCGAGCGGCTGGCTGGTGAATGCCCGCAGACCCGGGTGCTCGTGCTCACGGTTCATGAGGACGCAGCCTATGTCCAACCGCTGCTCAAGGCCGGCGCACGCGGCTACCTCTTGAAGCGCTCGGCGGCGGACGACCTGCTCCGCGCAGTCCGTGCCGTCGCGGCAGGCGGGGTCTACCTCGACCCGTCCATCGCGGGCCATGCCTTGATGGACCCGTCCGCACCGGCAAGGGGAACCGGCCTCGACGAAGTCGGGGAGGCGCTGAGCCCACGGGAAACGGAGGTTCTGCGTCTGATCGCGCAGGGCTTCAGCAACAAGGAGATCGCGCGCCGCATCGACGTCAGCGTGAAGTCCGTCGAGACGTACAAGGCGCGGGCCGCGGAGAAGCTCGGATTGCGGACGCGGGCCGAGATCATCCGCTACGGCGCCGCGCATGGCTGGCTGGACGCGCTCACCCTTCGGTAGCGCACCCGGATGCCGCCCTGCTCCTGGACTGAGGTTCTGGGCAGGGCTCCGGTCGGCACGAGGTGAGTCGTGCAGGCCGTTGCGGCACCCGTGTCGGTGAGGACGGGCTTCCGGGTGTGGGCCAGACGGTCGGTCTCGGGAGGCTGAATGCGCCCGCAGCGGATGCGAAAAACGGCATGAATCGCAAGGCGAGGCGAGGGTTGGGCGATGTCCCAACCCTTCCTTCGGTCGTCAGCGACGTCGCGGATCAGTGATTGCCGCTTCCGCCGCTCCCCTGCGGGACGCGTCGCGAGGGATGTCCCGCGTTTCCGGCGGCTGCCGAGTCGGTCTGGACCGTCGAGGCGCCGGTCGGTCCGTGCGAAATGGCGACATTCCGGTCGTTCCCGGTGGTGCCAGGCGTGGTCTGAACGACGGTTCCAGTCGCTCCTGGCGCGCCGGCTCCGGCGGGCGCCTGAGCGTATGCGGCACCGGCAAGCGTCAAGGTGAATGCGGCCGCGAGCGAAAAGGTTTTCAGATGCATGTGGTTGTTCCATCAAAGGGTGGGCCTTCGTGGAACGCCCGTGCCCCGGAAAGGTTCGGCGGCGCCAATCCGATCGTGCCTTTTACATTTTCGGCCGCCCATCAATCCTGGCCTCATTGTTCCGAGACAAACCTCAGTCCGCGTGTTCCAGTGCCTTCAACCACGACGAGCTAAATTCGTCGGTGTTCTTCAAGGCCGTGTGCGGTGCGGATCCATCGCGACCGGCCACGGCACGCCGATCTCGTTTCCGGTCCGACGAACTGCGGGCTCTGCACCGGACCGAAGTTTGGGACCCGCGCTGGGCTTGAGGCTTTGACTGGTTCTTGCCTGGCGTCTGCTGCCCCTGCAGATCAACCGGCCTGTTATCGTTGCGGTCCCAGCCGGTGTTCGGATCGGTCCGGGTGCGTTGGGGCTCGGCCCGCAGGCTGAACCGGCACGACCCTGAGCAGACCTGTGAAAAGCTCATGTCGGAAGAACGCAGCCTTTGGAACCGGGAGCTTAGCCGTTGGTTGGAGTGGCATGAGATTCCTCAGCACACTCCTGATTGCGATGGCCGTCTGCGCTGCGCTGTTGGCAGGCGTTTCCTATCGCATCGGTGACCTGCCCGAGGTGAGTGCGCGGACGGGGCTCACCGCAGCCACGGTCCTGGGCATCAACCCTGTTCCGGCAATTGGCGAGCGTGGTGTGCCGGAAGAACTCGACCACGCTGCATCGAGCGAGCTTGTTGGCGACAATGCACGCACGTCGAAAACCTCGACGGCTTCGGGCAGGTCGCAGGGCTGACCCGTGCACGAAGGGGCCACCCGGCCGGGCGGCCCTCTTGACAGCGTGGTCGGTTCTCCCGGCGGGCCGGCGGCTGGGGGGCGGGCAGAAGCGAACGAGGCCCTGGCCCGCTGGAGCGACGGCTTCCACGATCGCCGCCGGCGCCATTCTGCGCTCGGCTTCGTCAGTCCGTTCAGTTCGAGACGCGCCGAACCAACCAAGCCCCTCTCCACCAAATCGAAGGCAGTCCACTCCGTTCAGGTCGGCGAAGATCGACAGCAAAAAAGCCCGGCCGCGAGGCCGGGCAGTTTTGGGTCCCGTTGCACGGGGACATCAAGACCGGAAGCTTTGGAGTAGATCCGATCCTGATCTGGGAATCAGAAGTCGCGCTGGACGCGGAAGCGGACCTGCGAGACCGAGTCCCGCGTCGCGGTGCGCGGCACGAAGGTGCCGTTGTTGATGCCGGCGATGTTGGCGTAGGCGGTCGGGCTCTTGTCGAGATCGATCGCCCGGCCGTTCTTCAGGCCGATCTGCGTGTAGAAGGCCTCCACGCCGATATCGAGGTCCTTGACCGGCGACCAGATGATGCTGCCGCCTGCCACGAACTGGTAGGTGTCGCGCAGCGCCTGGCTGAGCTGGTAGAACCGGGTGCCCGGCACGCCCACGGCGTTGGAGCCGAAGCGGTTGGTGCCAGCCGGGTTGATCAGGTCGAAGATCGCGCCCTGAGCGAGGCGGGCGCTCTGCGAGAAGCTCTGCTCGCCATAGGAGCCGAAGAAGGCCGAGCGCCATTCCGGCGTCCAGTAGTGCAGGTACGATGCCGTCGCGGTGAAGCTGGTCGAGGTCTGCAGCTGGCCGGTGAACGGATTGACCGTCGCGTCCGAGAAGTACTGCTGGAACTTCTGGCCCTGGATGGTGGCCGTGTTCTGCGTGTAGCAGCCGGAGAACGCACAGTAGCCGGTGTACATCTGCGCGCCGTTGCCGTAGGCGCCCTGCAGGTACAGCGCGTCACCCGGCGCGATGAACGGCATGTTGACCTTCAGGCCGCCCTGAACTGCCCAGCCGTAGGTGTTGTTCGCGTGCGGGATGCTGATGTTCGAGCCGGTGCCGGTGCCGGCGCCGTTCTGGACGTTGCCGACGTTCAGCTCGTGCACGGCAGCCGAGAGCTGGGCCGAACCCCAGGCCTGGTCGAGGCGCAGCACGCCGACGAAGTCGGGCATCCGCGTGCGCTCGATGGCGTCGATGAAGCTGTAGCGGGTCGGGACCGCGCCGGTGTAGCCGATGAACACCGGAACCGGCGAGTTGCCGAGCAGAAGGCCGCTGTTCGCCACTGACGAGATGTTCGCCGCGCCGGTCGGGTTGATGGTCGGCGAGAAGATCGGGCTGCGACGGGCGACCGGATCTTCGATCGAGACCGTCGCCGAGAGGCCGTTGCCCATGGTCGCCGTGTAGGCGAGCAGGTTGGTCGAGAACAGGTCCGAGCCGAGCGTGGCACCGGCGAACTCGAAGTCGTGGGCGTAGAAGTCGAAGAACGAGGAGGCGCGACCGGCGGTCAGGCCGGCGAACTGGATGAACGCCTTGTCGACGTTCATGTATTGCTGGGCACGGCCATAGGCATCAACGCCTGTGGCAGCGTAAGCCCGCCCGATGCGCTGCTGGGTGCCGGAGGTGCCGATGCCGGAGTAGCCGGTGCGCGATCCGGCATCGAGGCGCACGAAGGCGCGCAGGGTGCCGTAGGCGGTCTGGGTGCGGGCATCGAGGTTGATGCGCATCCGGCCCTGATAGCCCGACGTGTCGCCGCTCTGGCCGAACTGGCGCGAGTAGCTGGTCATGTAGCCGCCCTCGAACCGGGCGCGGCCCGAGATGCGCAGGCAAGTGTCGGTGCCGGGGATGTAGAAGAAGCCGGCGCCGTAGGCGGTGCAGACGCGGACGTACTCGATCGGAACCGCCTTCCTGACCGGCAGGTCGGCGGCGTGTGCCGAGCCCATTGAAGCGCATACAGCTGCCGAGCTCAGAAGTGAGCTTTTCAAGAGTTTCATAGATGTCCCCAGAACTTCGAGACCCATAGCTGTGACGATGTCCGTTTTCCGGATCACGCCGATCGTTTTTTCTGGCCCGCGTCTTGGCGGCGAGCTCCTACGACGGCCCGAAAACGTGCGTCGCCCTGTCAGGAAGGGGCTACGGCGAAGCTTCGAGCAAGCGATTTCAAGCCGGATCGCCGTTCTCCCCGACGCCTGTCAGGATCATCCCGACAGGTTTTGCGCGCGATGACGGGTTGACCGTTGCGCGAAATTGGCACCGTCCGCTCCTGAGCCCGTGTCCTGATGCGCGGCCCACCCGCTCGCCGCTTTGGCGCCTTGCGCCAGCAAGCGCGTCGGGTCCCATGGACCGTCGGGGCAGGACAATCCGTGCCACCACGGCTCGGCAGGCCAACCGGACTGTCACGTTGTCAGATGCTTGGCCGGCCGACTACGGCTCCAGATTCGTGGGTCGCCAGTTCGCAGGCGCAGCGCGGCCGGCGCGATCCCACTTGAGGCGGTGATCGGCCGCGAGGGAGCGCGCGCTGGCAAACGCCTGACGCGGGTCGCGGCATGGGACGCTGAGCATAGCCTTGCAGCGACCGTTTAGGATCTGCTCACCGAACCTGATCGACCGTCGAGGCTCGAAAACCGCCTGTCCGCGTTGGAGGCGGTGAGACAATGAAGCGGACACGCCGCTTCCAAACCCCTGCTCCCCCTTTGATGGTCGGGTCGGCCCACCTATAGTCGGACCTGGCGTTCCTCGCTGATCGGAACCGGCCATGAGCACTCTCACGCGCCGCAGCTTCGGCCTCTGCTGTGCCGGTCTCGCCGCGGCCTCGCTGCCCGCATCAAGCACGACGTCTCCGACAATCTCGCTCCCGGACGGCACGACGGTCCCCTCGCTCGGACAAGGATCGTGGCACCTCGGCCAAGGCCGGCATCCGCCGGCTGCGGAAGAGGAAGCGCTGCGCCTCGGCCTTTCCCTCGGGATGACGCTCATCGACACGGCGGAGGTCTACGGCGATGGCAAGGCCGAGCAACTCGTCGGACGCGTGATCGCCGGGCAGCGCGAACGCGTCTTCCTCGTCTCGAAAGTTCATCCAGCGCACGCCACGGCAGCAGGCATCCGCAGCGCCTGCACCGCGAGCCTGTCGCGACTCGGCACGGATCACCTCGACCTCTACCTGCTCCATTGGCGCGACGGGGTGAGAGACCTGACAGAGGTCGTTAACACGTTCGAACAGTTATGCGCCGATGGCCACATCCGCCGCTGGGGCGTCTCGAACTTCAGCGTCACCGACATGGATGACCTGTTCCATGTCGCGTCCGGAGAGCGCTGCGCGACCAACCAAGTGGCCTACAGTCTGGTCGATCGGAGAGTCGAGCGCGCGCTGCTTCCCTGGTGCGCACAGCACCGCATGCCCATCATGGCCTATTCTCCCCTGGGCGGTCAGGGCTCCGAAGTCCTGCGGCACCCGGCCGTGCTGCGGGTCGCCTCGGCGCATGGGCAGGCGCCAGCGGCGGTCGCCTTGGCCTGGGTGCTACGCCGGGGACAAGCCATCGCGATTCCTGAATCGGGTTCGCCCGCTCACGTGCGAGAAAACGCGGCCGCCATGGATCTGAAGCTGACCTCCGACGAGTTGCAGTATCTGGATGCGGCTTTCCCAGCCTGAGCCTGCCTTGAATTCCGCGCCGCCACGGCAATCATGAGGTGGTCGAACGTGGAGCGCTCGGACGCGCGGCCCGCACGGACCCGCCCGATCTCGGCAGGTCGGCCGCGTGGCAGGGGCGTCATGCGGGAAGCCATCGAGAGGTGGGGCCACGTCGTTCTTGAGCGGAGAAGCCGTTTACCGGGGTGCTGCAACCTGAACAGAGGAATCGCTATGGCACTCGTGACGTACCGGATCGTCGAGCACGATGGAGGTTGGGCCTACAGGGTTGGCGATGTGTTCTCTGAGACCTTCCCGACCCGGAGCGACGCTCATGCGGCCGCCGAACGTGCCGCGGCGGAGCAACGAGCTCCGGATGACGATACGGTGATCAGCTACGAGGATGACAAATACAAATGGCACGACGAGACCGTCCGAGGCAGTGATCGGCCGCAGACGAATGTTGAAGACTGATCGCGAGAGTTCGCAGTTCATAGCATCGTCCCTGGGGTGCCGGCGATCGGCTTGACCAGCATGCGCATCTTGGAGGTCAGCGCGGTTTCCGACGCGATCGCCGCGGCAATGCAGCAGCGGGGCGCGGCCACTCAGGGCTTGAGCAGGCGCCAAGCGACCGGCTGGATCCGGTCGAGGGCCGCCCGACCGCTCTGGAGCGACTGGGACGGCGAAGCGGACACGCCGCAACCGCCGCGCAGATCGGCGCGGGCACAGCGCCCGGGCCGGGGGCGGATGCGGGTCCGCCCTGGGACCGGGCGCCTCCTCACCGCTCGAGTGCCCGTTCGACGAAGCGGGCCGCCGCGAGCGCGCGTCCGTCATCGCCGAAAGCCGTCACCACCTGCACGCCGAGCGGCGCCTCATTGCCGGGCACCGGCACCGTCACACAGGGCACGCCGAGAAGCGTCCAGAGGCGGTTGAAGCGGGAGTCTCCGGTCGTGGCGTAGCCCTCTGGCGCGGCGCCGGGCGCGGGCGGCGTGAGGATCACGTCGACGCCCCGCTCGGCCAGCACCTCCCGGAAGCCGCGTCGGGCCCGGCGCACGAGGCGGCGCGCGGCGTCGTAAGCCTCGGCTGAGATGCCGCCGGCCGCATCAAGTTGCGCGCGCAGCATCGGTGTCAGCGCATCACGGCGATGCGTGTACTCCCAGGCGAGAGCGCGGATGCCCTCGAAATCCTGGATCGTGCCATGCAGGGCGAAGGCTTCGGTGTAGAGGCTCGGCAGCGTCATGGGGACGACCTGCGCGCCCGCCCCCTCGGCCGCCCGAGCCGCTGCCTGGAGGGCCGCCGCACCCTCGGGCTCGGGCGCGGCGCAGAAATCCGGCACGACGACGCCGATGCGCGGGGCGGCCCCGTCGAACCGCTCGATCTCCGGACGATCCGCCAGGAGCGCCAGCGCGTGCGCCGCGTCGGCGACGCCCGCGGCGAACAGCCCGAGCGTGTCGAGGCTCCACGAGAAGCATTTCATGCCCACCGTGGGCAGCAGCCGGAACGAGGGCTTGACCCCCACGACGCCGCAGAAAGCGGCCGGGCGGATCACCGAGCCGCCGGTCTGAGTGCCGAGGGCGAGCGGCAGGATCCCGGCCGCGACTGCGGCAGCCGACCCGGCGGAGGATCCGCCCGGCGTGCGGCCCGGCGCGTTCGGATTGCGCGTCCGAGTCGGGTCCATGAAGGCGAAGGCGGTCGTGGTGGTCTTGGCGAGCGCGACGCCGCCGAGCGCCCGGAGTTGAGCCACCGCCGGCGCATCCGCTTTCGGGCGCCACCCTTCGTAGATCGCGGAGCCCATCTGGGTCGGCAGATCGGCGGTGTCGATGACATCCTTCACGCCGAAGGGGATGCCGGCGAGCGGGCCGGAGGCCGGCACCGCGGGAGCCTCGTCAAGGCTGACGAGGGCACCGATCTCGGGCTCGCGCGCCGCGATCGCCTCGCGGCAGAGGCGGATCGACGCGTCCGGCGTCAAAGTGCCCGCGTCGATGCGGGCGCGGAGGGACAGCAGAGACAGCATGGGAACCTGAAAAGCCTGGGGCGGCCGCGCCGGCGCGGCCGCGTTGCCTGGGAGGACCGTCAGAGGGCCGGAAAGCGGATCGGCCGGGCGAGCACCCTCTCGCACCAGCGCGCGATCCGCAGGAGGCGCAGATCGTTGCGGTAGGGCGCGACGAGTTGGACGCCCAGTGGCAGGCCGGAGGTTTCGCCGGCCGGCAGCGTGAGGCAGGGAACCCCGAGAAGGGTGAAGGGCACGCAGAAGGACGGGTCGCCCGTATAGGCCAGTCCCTCTGGGGCGGGTCCTGGCGCCGGCAGGGTCAGCACCGCGTCGAACCCGTCGAGCGCCACCGCAAAGGCAGGGCGCAGCTCCGCCTGAAGCCGCAGCGCCGCGATATACGTGGGCGCCGCGATCGCCGTCCCCTCGCGCACGAGGTCGCGCAGGTGTTCGCTGATCTTGTCCGGATGGGCCGCGATCAGGGGTCCAAAGATCGCCGCGGCCTCGCAGGCGAGGATGGTGCGTGCCGCCTCCGCCATGCCGGCGAAGCGCTCCGGGAGGGTCAGAAGCTCGACACGCCCGCCCGCATCGCGGAACTGGGTCGCGGCGGCCTCAAGGCAGGCGAGCGCCGCCGGGTCCGCCGAATCCCAGAGACCGATCCGCAGGAGGCCGAGGCGCGGCGCGGGGACGGGTTCGAGGCCGGCCTCCGGATCAAGGACGAAGGGCGGCAGCGGCCGGCCGTGCGGATCGGTGTCGCTGGCGCCCGCGAGGAGCGCCAGGGCGTAAGCCGCGTCCGCGACCGAGCGCGTGAAGACGCCGACATGGTCGAGGGCCGGGGCCAGCGGGTGCACGCCGGTGCGCGGCATGGCGCCGTAGCTCGGCTTGAACCCCACCACGCCGCAGAAGGCGGCGGGACGGATCACCGAGCCGAAGGTCTGGCTCCCCAGCGCCAGGGGCGTCAGCCCGGCCGCGACCGCGGCGGCCGAGCCGCTCGACGAGCCGCCCGGCGTGTGGCCGAGCCGCCAGGGATTATGCGTCGGGCCCGGCTGCCGCCAGGCGAATTCCGTGGTCACCGTCTTGCCGAGCACCGAGGCGCCGAGATCGCGCAGGCGCGCCACCACCCAGGCGTCGGAGGCGGGCACGTGGCCTTCGTAGATCGGCGATCCATTCGTGGTCGGCAGGTCGCGGGTCGCAATGATGTCCTTCACTGCCACCGGGATGCCGCCGAGGGGACCGCCGGCGGGTGCCTCCGGCTCGGCCAGCACCGTGAAGGCGCGGAGCGCCGGGTTCAGTTCGCGCGCCCGGGCGTGCAGCGCGGCGGCGTAGGCGAAGGGGTCGATCCGCCCGGCCCGGATCGCCCGGACGGCCTCGATGAGCCCGAGTTCATGCATCGTCATCGTGTCCCGCGCCTGTTCTCAGTTCCCGGCGAGCGCCTTCGTGATGAAGTCGCGGGCCGAAGGTGGCGTAATCGGGCTGCACCGCGAGATTGCCAAGCGCGATCTGCGTGTCGAGGCCGAGTGTCATCGCCTCCTGGGTGATGTCGACGCTGTCCGGATACACCTTTTCCACCAACATGCGCTTGATCGCCGCCTCGACCACGGCGGGATCGAGGGTCGGAGATTTGCGCTTGGCGGCCGCCACGGCCTTGGCGGGCTCCGCATGCATCGGCCGGATCGCCGCCTGCATCCTGACCACGAAGGCCTGGGCGACGGCCGGATCCACGTCTTTGGGGGCGCCGACGGCCGAGAAGGCATAAGGACCGTTCAACTGCTTGTTGATCGTGCGCGGCCAGGCGTAGTCCGAGCCGATCATGAAGAAGCGCTTCGCGCCGGCCTCGTCCGAGCCCATCAGGTAATCGACCGCCGGCAGCACCGAACTCGCGGGCGGCGAGCTCATGTAGGCGGCGTTCTTGGAATTCTCGTCGCCCCTCGAAATGGATTGGGTAAAACGGGAACCCGTCATCCTGCTCGACGACCGGCAGCACCGACTTGCGCGACACGGACGTCCAGCAGGCGAACTGGGCCGCGACCTTCTCCTGCTGGAGCATCTGCCGGCCGACCTGTGCGTAGAGCGGCCGATCCGTGGCGGGATCAGAGGTCAGCACCTCGATCGGGCGACCGTTGACGCCGCCGCTTCCGTTGATCTCGTCGGCGGCCATGCGGACCACGTGGTTCAACCAGCCCTCGATATTGGCCATCGTGCCGGACGACGAGAACAGGCAGCCGAGCTTGACGGTGTCGGCGGCGAAGGCTGGCCGGATGATGGCCGGCGCCGCGAGCAGCGCCGCAGTGCCGACGAAGCTGCGCCGCGTGAGATGCGTCATCGACCCCGAAGCTCCCGTGGATGGACCGCCCGATTGTCGGCCGAGGTTTGGGAGACGGGAAGGTCAAAGAGGCTGCAGGGCGGCGCGGGCCATGCGCATATTGGCGGCACTTTTGCGCGTGACGGGCGGTCCGCCGCCGAGACCGTCAAAATTATCGTTTCTGGCGCAGGGCTATCCTCCGCCGGGGGGCTCCTGCGACTTGCTGGATGCGATCTGGGCAAGAGTGTCCAGGGCGTTCCCGATAGCCGCAAACTCCGCGGTGTTGTCGAAGATGCACCACGCGCGACGTCCGAGAGCTCTCTGCCGGTGCAGGCGCTCTGCGATCCGGGTGAGAACGGGCGGTGCATAGGCTGAGCGGTAGATCCGCGGCGAGCCATGGAGTCGATGATAGGCGAGATCCAGCCAACCGCCCGGCCTGTCGGCACCCCGGACCGGCGGAGGATCGGCAGCGACGCGAGCGATCTCAAATTCGCGAACGAACTGATCGACGTCCGGTGCAAACCAGGTCGCGTGCCGCGGTTCACAGACGATATCGCCTCGAAAGCTTCGCCTGAAGGTCGCCAGGAACGGCCCAGCGGACGTTCTGTCGAACGGTAGACTCGGTGGCAGCTGAACGAGCAATGGCCCGAGCTTCGGGCCGAGGCCCGCCACCTCCGCCAGGAACCGAGCCAGGAGTTCGTCCACATCGATCAGGCGCCGCTCATGTGTAATCGTCCGAGGCACCTTCACGGCGAAACGGAACCCGTCCGGCACCGCGGCGGCCCACTTCTCGTAGGTCGAGATGCGGTGTGGCCGATAGAAGGACGTGTTGATCTCGACCGCAGAGAAGCGCTGCCCGTACCGCTCCAAGTGGCTGCCGGGTTCCGGGAACAGAGGCGCATAGGCTTTCGGGAGGCTCCAGCCCGCCGTTCCGATCGCAATAGGGTCTGGTGTACGCATCAGATCCAGGAATGGGCCAAGATCCCTGCCGGCGGGACCGGCAGGTGCTCGGGTAGGTGTGGCATGCGGGCACTTGAAGAAGTTTTCGAACGGCTCCCGCGCTCCGCGTTCCGTCAGCGATTCCGGCTTGCGGCGGCCGATCGGACCTATCTGCGGGAGAAGGGCCTCGCAACGGTCCTGGAACATGCACGGGATTTCGTGAACCGGCGCCTTGCTCCGGCAGAGCCGAGGAACGACGGCAAGCAGACGCCTTTCCGCGGCCATCCGGTCTTCACGGCGCAGCATGCGACGGCGACCTGCTGCCGTGGCTGCCTGGCGAAGTGGCACGCCATACCGCCTGGACGGGAATTAACCCCTGCCGAACAGGCGCACGTCGTCGCGGCGATCGGGCGGTGGCTCAGCTTGCAGTCCGTCGATGGCGCAGGCCCGTGACCCAAGCTGCGCTCGGACGCGCGGCGAAGGCACAAGCGGCGCGAGGTGGTGCGAAGAGCCGCGACGGAGAACCGGGCTTCGGAGGTCCGCAGCCGGTCTGTTCAGGCTCGGCGTCGTACGGTGGCCTTTCGCGGCACACCGGCTACCCTGCTCTGCCGGTACCCGCGTTCGGCCGGCTCTCTGCCCTTCCCTGCCCCAAGACTTGCAGTTCCCGACCGCTGCTGCGGCCGAGAGGCGTGCGCATCGAGGAAGCGCCGGCATGCCTCGAAGCTCGTCTCGATTTCCGGCGGGCAGGCGATGCCTCGCTGCTTCGCCAGATTGCGAGCGTAGCTCAACATCGCCGCGCTCGGGGAGCGCGGTGTACCGGCTCGGTCGGTGCTGCCCTCCTGTAGCTCACGCGGTCGGGCATGGGTGTCCAGGAAGGTTCGGCAGATGCTGATGCTGCTCTTGCAGCCGCGGGGCAGCTTCAACCCCTTGCGCTCGGCCAAGCTCACCGCGAACGACATCATGGCCGGCGTCGGTGGCCGATTGTCGGCCTGACTGGACGGGATCAGGCTGGCATCGAGGCTGACCACCGACGAGTTCGAGATCGCAGCGATCAGTTCGTCGAGGCGCGCGCGCGTGCGCTGCCGGAAGGCGTTCGCGCGCTGGACGGCCTCGGCGCGCGTGGCCGCACGCCCGATCTCTGCCAGCTCTGCCTCGAACACGGCTCGACCCACCGGATCGCCATAGGCCGGGAACACGCGTCGCACCGCCGTGATAAAGGCCAGCCCCACCTCGGTGACCGCGATGGCCGGATCCTTGCCATTCGAAAGCGTGATGTAGCGGCTCTTCAGGAGCTTGGGCAGGATCGTGTCGCGGGTCGCGGCCGTGCCGAGGCCCTTGGGCTCGTTCGGGTTGACGGGGTTCTCCAGGGCGCGCTTGACCGCGGGGTCATCGACTTGGTCGATGAGCCGGCCCATCACCACGGGCAACTCGCCGCGGGTGATCCGCCGCGGCGGCTCAGTCTTCGCGGTGGCGACGACCGCCGACCCGGCCGACGCGCCTTCGCCGTCGCTCACGGCCGGCAGGCGCGCGGAGGTTGCTTCGGCCTCGCGCTTCACCTTGCCGGGCACGATGTCCGCTTCCAGCTCAGCCTCGCCGCCGTAGACTGCACGCCAGCCCGGCGCACGCACGACGCTGCCCGACACTCCGAACCGCTTCGGACCCAGCGGCGTCGCTACCTCGGCGCCGACGCTCGTGCGGGCATCGACGCCGTCGGGGAGGTGCGCGGCGAGGTAAGCTTTCGCGACAAGCTCCCACAGGCGGAACTGATCGGCTGAGAGGCGGCTGCGCTCAGGCACTTTGCGCAAGGGTACGATGGCGTGGTGCTCGCCCGGGTCCTTGACATAATGCCCCTTGGCGCCGTGCCGGATCAGAGGCGCCTCGTCCAGTGCCATGAGGCTGCGCAGGTCGGTGAGCACGGAGGCCACGGCCGCGATCACCGCGGCGGCGTCACCGGCCTGCCCGTCCGGCAGGTACTCGGACTCGGTTCGCGGGTAGCTGAGGTAGCCCTGATCGTAGAGGTCCTGGGCGAGACCGGCCGTGTGCTGCGGGTCCCAGCCGAAGCGCTTGGCGCAGCGCCGCGCCAGCGTGTCCTTCGAGAACAGCCGAGGCGGTGCGCGCCGCACGTCCTTGTTCTCGACCGCCAGGGGCCCCGACCACGTCGCGGCGGCTGTTCGGATCGTCTCTGCAATCGCCGCATCGAGGATCCGCTCCTTGGGGGCGTGCCACAGGGTCAGTTCGGCACCGGAGTCGGTGCTCAGGTGTAAAGCAACCTTGAAGAAGTCCTGCGGCACGAATGTGCGAATGCGCTCCTCGAGGTCCGCCAGGATGGCGAGGGTGGGCGTCTGCACGCCGCCAAAGCGCCAGGGCTCACGGAAGGCAGGCGGCCGCAGGCGCAGCGAGATGGCCCGTGTGCCGTTCAGACCGAGGTGGTAATCCTCGTACTGCCGGCAGAGCGCTTCAAGGTAGGCAGCATAGTCGCGCTCACCCGAACCGGGTTCCTGCGCCAGCGCGGCGAAGGCGCGGCGGATCGAGACGTCGTCGAGTGCACCGAGCTTGAGCCGGTCAACCCGGCCACGCCACCCGAGGTGCTCCAGCACCTCCCAGGCGATCATCGAACCCTCACGCCCGGGATCCGTGGCGATGATCACGCGCTCGACGCCGCTCAGCGCCTGCCTGATCGCAGCGATCTTCGGCTCGTGCGACTGGCCGGACCGATTTGTGCCACAGCTGACCGGGATGGTGGCAAGCACGATGGGTAGTGCGTCGAAACGCCAAGGCTTCCACTCCGGCCGGATGCTGCCCGGTTCCTCGGCCGACAGCAGGTGTCCCTCGGCGGCCACGCAGACGGTGTTCGGGGAGCGAAAGAAGCGCTGCAGCTGACGCATTGCCGAGGGCTTCTCGAAGAAGAACAGCGTGCGGCCGGAACTCGGATTAGGCATGTTACTGACCGCGGAGGCTCTCGCTGCGCCGAGTCGTTGGTTCACATTTTGTTCTAAAATGGGCCCGCAGGCAACTGCCGCTCGGGTCGAGGAAGGCGGGACTGGCGCCGAGTGCCGGCAGTTGCCGTCCGCGGGTGCGGGCGCTGGAGCCGCAGGGTCGCAACGTCCACTGCCGACATGGCTGGGAGATCTCTGCACGAAGGACCTCCATGCAAAATGGACAGCGGGCATCGTGGATGCCTGAGAGCCTTGCCTTCGGGGAACGTGTCGATGGCAGCCTCGCACATATCTCGGAAGTCCGCTCCGGTCTGGCATGCGGCTGTCGCTGCCCGGGCTGTGGAACGCCGCTGGTGGCCCGCAAAGGTGACCAGGTGGAGCACCACTTCGGGCATCATGGCGCGGCCGGAGAGCGCCCCTGTCACAGCGGCGCGGAATCGGCCCTGCACCGGTTTGCAAAGGAGCTGCTCGCCTCCAGGCTGGCGTTCGCCCTCCCTCCCCTGCTCCGCGATGGTGAGCAGCGGCCCCTCTACACGGGCGGGATCTATCAGTTCGACGCTGCGGTCCTGGAACATCGGCTCGGACCCGTCGTGCCGGACGTGATCGTACGCCGCGCGAACCGAGATCTGCTGGTCGAACTTCACGTCACGCACGCCTGTGGCCCCGACAAGATCGCCCGGATCGCCGATCTGGGCCTTGCTGCAGTCGAGATTGACCTGTCCCGTCTGCCGCATAGCGTTCCGCGACGAGAGCTGGAGGACGCGATCGTCCTCCACGCTCCGCGGCAGTGGCTGCACAATCCGAAGCTGGGGCTTGCGCCTACCACAGGACCAGACATTGCCGTCCAACCGACCCGACCGCCCGGGCGGCCCACAATCGCCCTCGGGCGGGCCTATGCGATGGCCTGCCGGGAGGTATCGGTGATGAGCGTCAAGAGCTTGGCGCCGCGCCAGATCCAGGCTGATGGTCTGTCGCGAGCTATCGGGCTCGAGGTTGCGGGTATTGGCTGCTTCAGCGTCCCACCCCAGGATTGGCAGGCCCTGATCCTCATGACCGCGCTCGATCGTGCGCTCATCGGCAGCTCCTGCGCGGTGAACGTGGAAGCGGCCCTGCGTCAGGTGCGGGAGCGGGCTTGGCTGCGAAGTCAATTCCGCCAGCTCTCAGGCGCTGAAGAGGCAGCCTTGCGCGCCGCCCTCCCCGCCTTCGCTCCACCGGGTTCGGCCATCACGGCGTGGGCTATGGCGCTGTCGCGGCAAGGCATTCTGGTGCCGAGCGGTGTACGTGGGCAGTGGATGATCAGGCGCGAGACGCTGCAGTCGGTGCGCGATGCTCGTCGGCCCAGAACGGCGCCCGCGCGATGATCCGCACGCCTTGACCTGAGACACGCGGCGCTCCGCACGCCATCATAGCTCCAGACAAGATCGCGTCTTCACACAGCCTCTACCCAACACTGCCGCAGGAACGCACGTGCCGGTGACCACACATGGCCGAAAGTCGCCGTTCCGGTTCCGAACGAGCGGGCAGGGATAACCAATACCCCGGTTCGGATGGAACCCGTGCGTATCATCACAGGCATAAACGATGCGGCGGAACTGCGCCCGAGTACGCACCGCGATGATCGCGTGGAACCGAAATCCGCGCTCCTGCGTATTGGCGGAAACGCAAGCACTGGCCTTCCTCAATTCGAAAGGCTTCCCACGAGACGGCCTCGCGTCGTCCGATGAGATCTTGCGCGCCACACATTGAAACGGAGCAAAACCGTGAACAGCTCGACCAAGATCGGCGCCTTAGCCGTTGCAGCCCTGCTCGGGCTCGGGACCATCGGAAGCGCGCCCGCGCAGGCCAGGGGCGAGGGAGCCATCGCTGCCGGTGTCGTGGGCGGCCTCGCGGCTGGAGCCCTGGCCTCTCACGCCTACCGTCACCGCCATTACGGTTACGGATACGGCCCGCGGCACGGTTACGCCTATCGCCCGAGCCGGTTCGGATACGGCCGCGGCTATGGCTACGGCCGCCCCTACGGCTACGGCTACTGATCTGTATCGAGGGGATTTGTCCCCTGGCTGTGGTACCCGCCGCGACACATCCTGCGGGTACCAAAGCCGTCCGCCGAGCCACGGTACTCCGCCGCAGAACCAAGCTTGGCCCTCATGCGTTTGGGAGGCGGTTCAACCAGGAGACCGTTCATGCTGAAGTCGCTGACCGCCCTTGTTCCCGCCCTGGCCCTTGCCGCCGCCATGAGCGCCACGCCCGCCTCGGCCAAGACGGTGATCATCAAGAAGCACGGCCATCACCACGGCATGTTCCACCACCATCATCACCACCACGGCAAGACGGTCATCATCAAGCGTCACTGACCCGAATGCGCGCCCCGGGCCTGCCCCGGGGCATCCCCCTCGCGTTGCCGGGGCGTGTCGACCCGCTCGGCAAGTCGGGTGGCGAGGCGCTTCAACTCCTCGGGCAGGGTGCCCTTCAGCAGACTGGCGTAGGCATCTTCGAGACCGTCGCTCACCCCATGCAGGCAGGGGTCCTGCGTGGCTGAGGAGGGGTTAGGATGCCGAATCTGGTACTGACGCATGGCTTTCTGATCCCGTCGGCGCCTCGTCCGCCGACCCAGTTCCCAGTGATATGTGAAAGGCTACCGTCACTAAT
The DNA here is from genome assembly GCF_054611515.1 of Methylobacterium sp. CM6257. Lineage (NCBI taxonomy): Bacteria > Pseudomonadati > Pseudomonadota > Alphaproteobacteria > Hyphomicrobiales > Methylobacteriaceae > Methylobacterium > Methylobacterium sp. CM6257. The sequence goes on along the minus strand of NZ_CM137735.1, from coordinate 671,826 downwards.
CGACCCCGGCGCCTTTGGTTTCAGCTTGGCTGTCGCGGCGACGAAGCAGTAGTTACGGGAGGCCGAGCCTCGGAGATCAGAATCCGAGTGGGAAAAGAGAAGAAGAGGGGTACCCGACTTGGCACCCCAGGCTCATTCGGACTGGATGGCCGCCCAACCGCTCCGGTCGTGGCGCCGGTAGTAGCCAAAATCGCGACGCTCGATGACGCGCACCCCCGCTTGGTGGTCGTCACGGTGGCGGGCGCGAACACCGCGATGGCCGTCGCGATCGCCCTCACCGACGATGGCGCAGGAATGCTCGTAGCAAGGGCCTAGGCTGACCATCGGTCGCAGATCGGCTGCTTGTGGGGCGATGAGGCGACACGAACGCGGGCGGTGGTCTCCCACCGCTCGCGTTGAAGGTCGACGTTACTGCAGCTTTACTCCAAGCCACGCTGCGAGGCTCGGCCGCCAAAGCGGCTACCCTGCATCCCGCGGCCCAGCTCGCCGTCGCGCGCCATACCGGTACCGCGCTGGACGCTCGCACCCCGATCCAGCGTATCGCTGCCTCGGGCCGACACGTTACGGTAGCCGCGCTCAGTGCTGCGCATGTTGGTGCGCGCCCCAGTCGCCTCGATGCCGTTCCGAGCTCTGAAGCCGTGGTTCAGTCCCTCGGTTCTAAACGAAGCGCTGCGGAAGCCCTCACGCCCGCGATGGCCATGCTCGTAGGCAAAGGTGCGGTCCGCAGCCGAGCGCGTCCGGATGCTTTGCCGATACCCTACGTCGTAGCCGCGGTTCGACACAGTCCGGTAGCCGTAGGTCTCGCCGTAGGCACGTCTCGCGACCGGCCGCTCGTAGCCGCGGCGGATCGTACGAGACTCGTAGCCGTAACCGGCGCGGTATGCCGGGGCGTAGCCCGCGTTCACGACTGTCCGGCTGACAGTGCGCGGCTGCGTCACAATCGTAGTGTCGACCTCCTCGGTCGCCGGGTAGGCGTAACCCGCGGGCTCCCAGGCATAGCCAGCGAAGGTCGGGCCACCCCAGCTATAACCACTGTAAGCCGGATAGCCCACGTCATAGCCGTAACCACCGTAGCCATACCCATAATCACCGACATAGCCATCGGTCGCTGCTGCGCCCAGCGCAGTGCCGGCCGCGAAACCCGCGACGCCAGCCCCCACTGCGGCAGCTTCACCGAGCGGCCGCGCTTGTGCACCCGGTGCGGCGATGGCGAGGGCGGTCAGAGCGGTGGCGGAAACGAGAGCGATCTTGTTCATCGGAGCTCCTTCATCTGCGAGCAATGGCAGCAAAAACGGCACTGCCGCGCGAAGGGTTCCGAACGATATGCGGGATGTAGCGCCGGCACGCTTTGGTCAATGGCAAAGCTTGTTGGCGGCACTTCTATGCGAAGCTGAGCGTTTTGCTTGATAGGCCCGGAGCTTCACCTACGTGCACGAGGAACGTGACTCCAGGACTGCTCATCTTCAGAAGAGCGACATCGCAGCTTCCAGTTCGAGGCCGGCTTATGTCGCCGGAACGTGATCTCGCCTGCGCCCGCCTCCACGTCATGCACGGATCCTCAACCTCGCAAGGTCCAAGGTCCGGAAGCAGCATCATCCAGATCTGGAACCACCGCCGAGGCCGTGTCCGCCTTTGAGATCATGGCGACCATGCCTGAACGGCGGCAGCGGACGCGAAGCTGAATAGCGGATTTCGGACCGCGATCCAATGACGGCTCGCCGGCCAATCCGGTCATCCGGGGCGCAAACGAGATTAGCCGCAAGCGGCTATGCCTGCTCCCGACTGCTTGCAGTCTCGCCAGGTTCACCCTGCGGTCGCGCACTTGGTCTCGAGAAGCGCAGACCGGGTCTTGCACTCCTGCTCGGCCAGAATCCAGACGTCCGTTGCCTGAACTCGCCCCCTGACGGTTACGGGTGCGTGCCGGTGCAGACCTCGGACGGAGGCCTCGCCGATCTCGGCGCGAGCCTGTTCGATCAGAGCATGGCTGCTCACAAGCGACGTCTGTAGATCGCGGCTCAGCGCCTCGAGACGACTTGCAGTGTTCACGGTATCACCGAGAACCGCGTATTCGAGCCGCCGCTCGTGCCCGATTGTGCCCAGCACAACCGGCCCGAAATGCAGGCCGATTCCGATTTGAAGAACCGGCTCGCCGTTGGCGCGACGCTCGGTGTTCCAAGCGTCGAGGCAAGCCAGCATCTTGCGCGCACAGGCGAGCGCGTTGGCGGCGTCTCGGTGGCCTGACTTCGGGGTTCCGAAGGTGGCCATAACGCTGTCGCCCACGAATTTGTCGAGCGTTCCTCCGGTCTCGAAGACGCAATCAGCCATGCGTTCGTGGAAGCCGCGCAGCATCGCCATAACGGCCTGTGGCGAGCGTCCCTCGCATAGGCTCGTGAAACCGATCACGTCGGCGAAGAGGACCGCCGCGTTCTGGATCCGAGCAGGGCCGAACGGCTCGTCGAGTTCAGCCAGTTCGTCAATGAGGTTGGCAGAGACGTGGCGTGCGAGGTTATCGCGGGCTCGCTCGACACGAGCCTGTGCCTCGACCAATTTCTGCGTGTGGCACACGACAACGACGTGGATCCCCGTGATCAGACAGGCTGTGAATACGCTTGTCGCCCAAGCGGCGGCATCGACGAAGGCGGGATCGAGGTAGTGCGCCAGAGCGGCGGGCCCCGTGCCTGGCAAGCCGAAACCGAGTTGGGTTTCAGGCTGGAGCGCCACAATGCCGACCCCGACGCTCCAGGCCGCGACGACGATCAGCCCTGAGCCGAGCACGAGCTGCGGTGACAGCGTGAACGTCGACCAAGCGACCAGCATCAGAAAAAACGGGAAGGCGGGCAGCCGCAGTTTCATCTGTATGGGCCAGGGTGGTGGATCGAGCGGGTTCGGCACGAGCAACGCAACTGTCAGCAACGCGGCGTTCGCCAGGACGAATCCAAGGATCATGAACGACGGTGGAGGTCGCAGCGAGAGGCGCCGCCACGCGAGCGCCAATGCAATGAAGGCAGCCACGAGGCCGAGGTAGAAGACAGCCCCAGGCCAGGGATGGACCAGAGCACACCAGATCGCGATGACGACGTAGGCCAGCGTGAGCGCGAGCGCGCCAAGCCGCCCGCTGCGCTGGCGCTCTTCGGCAAGCGCCGCCGCAACACGCCGACTGAGTGCACGCGCGCCTGGACTTCGAGCCCGGACCTTGCCGAGCGACGGTGACCAGATCGGCCACCTGGCCATTCCCAATTCCATGCTGCTACCGGGTTGCCGCCCGAGGCTATTCGTGCCCGGCGCGCGCAACATGGACGAGATGCCCGTCTCGCCTGTGACATCGCGCGATGATGTGACCGGCAGTTCCTATGCCGACGGGCTCGAGTAGACTGTGCCCGACCGGACGGACACCCTTCGCGAGCGGATGTCACAAGACTGTTCGCTGCCTCGTCAGAGCATGAGCCGGCTTCGATACCGGTGTGAACAGACGAGAGACACCATGAAGATCGTCGTCATCGGCGGGACTGGGCCGATCGGCCGTCAGGTCGTCGCAAATCTGCGCCGTCTGGGCCACGATGCCGTACCGGCCTCGCCCGCCTCGGGTGTGAACACGTTGACCGGCGAGGGGCTCGCCGGGGCGCTGCACGGCGCGCAGGCCGTCATCGACGTCGCCAACTCGCCAACCTTCGAGGATACTGCCGTGCTGGCCTTCTTCCAGACCTCGGGGCGCAACCTACTCCAGGCCGAGACAGAAGCTGGGGTTCGCCACCACGTCGCTCTGTCGGTGGTCGGCACGGACAGACCGCACGCTCCAGCGTACCTGAAGGCCAAGCTGGCGCAGGAGCGACTGATCGCGACGGCGACCATCCCCTATACAATCATTCGCGCGACGCAGTTCTTCGAGTTCATGGGCGCCATCGCAGACGAGGGAACGCGGGGCGACCTCGTCCGCCTCTCTCCGGCGGCGATGCAGCCGATCGCCTCGCGTGACGTCGCGCAGGCGCTTGCAGAAGCCGTGCTTGCCGAGCCGGTCAACGGCATCGTCGAGATCGCCGGGCCGGAACGCGCGCCTTTCGCCGAGTTCGTCGGCACTTGGCTCGGTCACCGCGGCGATCCGCGCCGGATCGTCGTCGATCCGGGGGCGCCCTACTTCGGCGTTCCGATCACGGACACCACGCTCACGCCGGGAGCGAACGCGCGCATCATGCCCGCGGCCTTCGGTGACTGGCTGACCGCCTCGGCCGGCAATGGAAGGAGCGCCTGATGCGCGCCTCATCTTCCTGCCTTGCCGCCGCGGCTTTGTACGGGCTCATTCTCGCGTCGAACGGCTTCTTCATGCTCATCGCGCCGATGACTTGGTACGATACGGTGCCCGGCGTACCCACCACCGGCCCGTTCAACCAACATTTCCTGCACGACATCGGCCTCATCTTCGTGCTGCTCGGCGGCGCCGTGTTGGTGGGGGTCTTGAGGCCGGCCATGCGGATCGTTCTCTGGAGCGCCGTGGCGCTCTGGCTCTCCGGCCACGCTCTCTTCCATGTCTGGGAGGTGCTGGTCGGGATCTGCGCGCCGTCTGCGCCGGCCCGCGACTTTCCAGCCGTGTCGCTGCCGGCGATCATCGCCGCCGCGCTGGTCGTCTGGGCAGAGCGCAGGCCGGCGTCCGCCGAAAGGCGTCCGGTCCTGACGTAACAACCCGCGTGCGAGGAATCTCGCGACGGCATCAAGGAGCGCCGGTATGCTCTCCGGATCCTCAGGTAAACCGGCAGCGCGAGACGCCGCGCGAATTGAGGCGTTCGAGGCGCAGCGGCCGAGATTGCTGCGCCTCGGCTATCGCATGCTCGGTTCGTTGAGCGAGGCCGAACACATCGTCCAGGAAGCTTGGCTGCGCTGGTCAGGCGTTCAGGGCAGCGTCGCGACGCCTGCCGCTTACCTGACGCGCATCGTGACGCGGCTATGCCTCGACCACATGAAATCGGCACGCGCTCGGCGCGAAACCTATGTCGGTGCTTGGCTTCCCGAGCCGCTGATGGGCGCAATCGAGCCGGATGAGACAGGCGCCGACGACGTAACGATGACGCTGATGCTGGCGCTGGAACGGCTGTCACCGCTCGAGCGGGCGGCTTTCCTCTTGCACGACGTGTTCGAGGTTGCGTTGCCCGAAGTGGCCGCAACGCTGGACCGCGCGCCAGCTGCCGTGCGCCAGCTCGCGGTGCGCGCCCGCAAGCACGTGGAATCCGGACGTCAAAGATTTCGCGTGGACGCGGCGGAGGCCGATCGGATCGCGCGCGCCTTCTTCACCGCGTCGCGCGACGGCGACACGGCGGCGCTCGCATCGTTGCTCGCCACCGATGTCGAACTCCGGTCGGACGGGGGTGGGCGCGTTCTCGCCTATCCCAACGTGATTCACGGCAGCGATCGACTTCTTCGGCTTTTCGCAGGGCTTTCAGGCAAGACGTACTTTCAGCCTGTCCTTATTCGCACTGCGATCATCGACGGACTGCCGGGCTACATCAGCGCCGATCGAGGCGGTGTGCTTCAGACAACGGCGCTTGAGGTTCGCGACAGACGCATCACTGCGATCTATATGGTTCGCAATCCCGATAAGCTTCGGCATGTGGCCGCTGCGCTCGGGAAATGATCCAGCGATGGGTCTGCGGCCTGCCGGTCGTATGAGACGTGGCCAGGCAGGCAGAGAGAGCCTGGGTGCCCGCGCGAAGCTCAAGCCGCCCGGCCGACCTTGCCGGATGCCTTCGACGCGGCCGTCAGGCATGCCTCGACAGCCTGCCTGAGCGAGGACACGTACACATCCGCGCCAACCTGTCGGCCGAGGGTGGCATCGGTGAGCACCTTCTCACCCACCGGCCAGAGCCCCACCAGGACCGGCAGGTGCGGCGCCCGTCGCTTGAGGCGCTCCAGCAGGTAGCGCAGATGCGCCGGGCTGCCGCTGATGTCGAGGTAGGAGATGCAGATCATCGCCACGCCGGTCAGGTCGAGATCGCGGATGCGGTCGCGCGAGACGGCCTGATGGCCGATCACGCGCGCACCCAGCCCATGCTTACGCAGCAGCTGCGCCAGCATTGCCGAGGAGGCCTCGTCGAGGGGCCCTCGCCCAGCCACGCACAGAACGGGCGCTTCGCCGCGCCACGATTCTGGAAGATTGTCGCGCGGCGGAGCCTGCCCGGGCACGGCCTCGGTCCGGGTGTGGGTCCGCTCGGCCAGCGTCGGGATCTCGTTCGGGTTGACAGCCTTGGGGTCGCGCGCGGGCTCTGCGTCGGGGTGGTCCTCAAAATCCTCCACCAGGGCCTGGGCGGAGTTGCGGATGTTCTCAAGTTGCGCCGGCGTCACGACCCCGCGCGCGAAGTCGTTGGCGGCGAGCTGCAGCCCTTTGAGCGCCACCTCATCGTAATAGGAGGACAGCGAGCGGTCCTTCAGCATGGCCTCGCCGAGGTCGCGCGCCTCGTCCGGATCGCCGGCCAGCATACGCTGGTAGAAGTTCTCCACCGGCGTCAGCGGCGGCCGATCGCCAAGCAGGATATCGAGGAACTCCAGACTATCCACGTGCCGGCCGAGCACCACGAGGCAGACGGTGAACGGGGTTGCCAGGATCAGGCCGATCGGCCCCCACAGGAAGCCCCAGAACAGGGTCGAGACGATCACCGCGAAGGGCGAGAGGCCGGTGGAGTGGCCGTAGAGCAGCGGCTCGATCACCTGCCCGAAGATCGGCTCGGCAATCAGGAACAGCGCCGCGGTCTCGATGACCATCGACCAGCCCGGGTCGACGGCTGCAGAGAGCGCCACCGGGACGATGCCGGAGATGAAGGCGCCGATGTAGGGCACGAAGCGCATCAATGCCGAGAACACCCCCCACAGGAGCGGGTTAGGAACACCGATGATCCAGAGGCCGGCGCCCACGACGACGCCGAAGGCGGCGTTCATGCCGAGCTGGGCCAGAAAATAGGTGCCGAGCCGGCCCGCGGCGTCGTCCATCGCGACCGTGGTCCGGTGCAGGTCGCTCGACCCGAACAGGCGGATCATGCGGTTGCGCAGGTCCTCACGCTGGAGAAGCAGGAACACGACGACGACGAGCACGATGCCCACCGTGGTCAGCGGCTCGATGATCGGTCCGAGCACCTTCTCAGCCAGAGCCAGGGGTGAGATCTCGGGTTCCTGCACCCGGACGAGCTGGGCTTTCGGGGCATCGCCCGTCGGCCCGGTCGCGGCGGCGGTATTGGCGGCGTCGGCCTTCTGCGTGACGTTGTGCACTTGGTGGCTCAACTTCGCGATCATCCGGTTGGCCTCGCCGAGCCAACCCTGCTGCAGGCCGGAAAACTTCTTCTGCACGGTGGCTTGGTACTGCGGTAGGTTGCCGGCCAGCCCGGCGACCTGCGTGCCGATGACGAAGCCGATGCCGCCAATGATCGTCAGGGCGAGGAGCACGGCGACGATGACGGAGGGCACCCGTCCGAGCCTCATCCGCCGCAGCAGGTTGACGATGGGCGCTAAGACGAAGCTGAGGAGCACCGCGAGCACGAGCGGAATGAACACCTCGCGGCCGAAGTACAGCGCAGCTACGAGCACGACCCCGATCGCGAGTGTGAGGAGACCGCGAAGCCCAGGCACGAGGGGGGGCGGGACCTGAGCGGGCGTGCGGGCAACCACGGGTTCCTCGGTCGGCATACGGCGTGAACTCCTCGTCGCTGCGCCGACGATACGCGGCACACGGCATTCCAACGCCGATGCACGCGTTTCGGCCCCGCGTGATCTGTCAGCCCCATCCTTCCCCATGCGGCCGCCGCGCGCCGGAACGGCCGCCTTGCCACATCACGAGTCCCAAGCGCCGATAAGCCGCATGCGACCAAGTTCGGCCGCTCGGGGCCGATCAGATCCCGGGCAGGCAGACTTCCGAAGCATCGAAGCGGGCGTGAGGGCGAGGTCCGCTCCGATGCTCCCGCTGCTCAGAGGCCAATCGTCGCAAAACGCCTCCCGCCAATCGTCCAGGCGTGCAGTGCGGCGCTCCCGAAAATGGCCTGACGCGGCCTGACCGCTTCAGGCCTTCAAACCGGAAAGGCGGACTTCGTCGCGGCTCGAGGACCAAGCCCGAAATCGCCTTCAGCGGTCCTTCTACCCCCATGAACGTCCGCCTCGACCGAACGCGGGACGCCAGGCGGGCTCCGCGGAAACATGCTTGCGGTGCAGCCGCCGTGAGGTCTGCTCGCCTGCAAACCACACGAGGCCAGTTCTGCTGCCTCAGCATCAACTCTCAGGTTCGCCCATTCCGGCACTTCCTGAGCGCCCGTTCCGACACGGGGAACGTGCCGGGCGTGGATGCAGACGGCCATGGGCTTGCCGTCCACCGCAGGATTGCAGGCTTCAAACGAAATGCGCCGGCAGCGCCAAGGCTTGCGCGTACTGGACCAGAGCCAGTGCCAGTCCCGCGATCATAGCCCAAGCCACGATGCGGTCTGCGCCGGTCACGCCGGTCGTCATCATCTGAGTGGCCATGTTTCGTCTCCCCATCACCGCAACCGTAACTCGGCTGCTCTGAGTAGGCGTTATGGCCAAGCTCATTTGCGTGATGATTGCGTCGAATATTGCGTCGATCGAGCGCGATAAGGGGAAACGGCGCCGCGCAAGGTCTGCGCGGCGCCCGGCCGAGGCCTTCAACCTCCGATCGAAGCAGCATCGTAGATCAGCTTTGGTGTTCTGTTGCCGATCAGGTGAGGACTTCGCAGCGGGAAGTCAGATCAGCCCGACGGTCTCTTCCGGAAAGCGGATCGAGAACACTGCCCCTAGTCCAGGTCCTGCACTCTCGGCCGTCGCTCGCCCCCCGTGCAGCTCGGCGATCCGTCGGACGATCGAGAGCCCGAGGCCCGTGGAACCTTCCCCTCCGGTGGGCTTCGCGGAGAGACGCTGGAAGCGTCCGAAGACGCGGGTCGAATCCTCCGGCGACAGGCCCGGCCCATGGTCGGTGACGGCGCAGACCAGTTCCGCTCCCCGGGGGCCGGGCTCGCGGCTGACACGAACGGTGATGCCACCGCCCGCCGGACTATACTTGATGGCGTTGGAGACGAGGTTGTCGAGGGCCTCCCGCAGCCGCTCGGCATCGCCGCAGAGAAACAGCTCATCCGGTCCTTCGCAGACCAATGCCTGGCCTTTCGCATCGGCGAGCGGCCGATCGGCCTCGCAGACCTCCCGGGCGAGGCTCGCGAGGTCGACGGGCTCGCGGCGCAGGCTGATATCGAGAGCATCGTTCATCGCATCCGCCATGAGGCTGTCGATCATGGCCGTGAGCCCTTTGGCGCTGGCGCGCACGTGCTCCACCTGCACGCGCATCTGCGCCGGGTCGCCCTGCAGATCGATCAGGTCGGACAGCATCTCGGCGCGGCCCAGGATCACCGCCAGCGGGTTCTTAAGATCGTGGGCGATGGTACCGAGGATCTCGGTCTTGAGACTGTTGGCCCGCCGCAGATCGGAGCGCTGAAGGTCCAGCCGGCGGTTCGCCCGGATCAGTTCGGCGGTGCGCTCGACGACGCGCCGCTCCAGATCGGCGTTGCTCTGCTGCAGCCGCTCGTAGAGGATGACATTGTCAAAGGCGATCGACAGCCGGCTCGTGAACAGGGCGATGAGGGAACGATCCGTCTCGGAGAGCGGACGGTCGGCCTCGATCAGCGCGACGATCTCGCTGCCGCTCGTGGTGTGCAGGTACAGGGTCGACCAGTGCTCGCCGAAGCTGTGACGGCGCTCGGCGAAGGCCCGCTCGACGAGGGGCTGCACGCGCTCATCGAGAGGCCAGGCCGGCTCACGCCCGGCATAGTGCCCGTAGCAGCCGGACCCAGCCAGCACGCAGAAGCGCTCCTGCGGGGCCGCGGTCTCGCGCAGCACCAGGATGCCGGCGCAGGCGACGTTGAGGAGCGAGGCGACTTGGGTGAGGACCCCCTCGGCCAGCCGCTGCATCGACTTATGGTCGAGGAGCATGGGGGCCGCGTCGATGATGATCTCCAGCCCGCGCCGGGTCTCGTCGAGACGCTTGAGCTGCTGGTAGGCGCGCAGGGCCGCGGTGAGGCTCGTGAACAGCTTGTCGGCGGTGAGCTCGGTCTTCGCCTTGTAATCGTTGATGTCGTAATCGACGATGATCCGTCGCTCCGGCGCCTGCCCGGGCTGGCCAGTCCGCAGGATGATCCGCACGGTCTCCTGCCGGAGGTCACGCCGGATGTAGTCGACGAGTTCCAGGCCGGCGTTGTCGGTCTCCATCACGACGTCGAGCAGCACCACCGCCACGTCGCGGCGTTCGGCCAGCAGCACCCGCGCCTCCGCGGCTGAGCGGGCGGTGAGGATCTCCAGGCCGCGCCCGTCGAGGGTGTAGCTCGCCAGGGCATAGCGGGTGCCGTCATGGACCGCCGGATCGTCGTCGATCACGGCAATCACCCATGCTCCTGCGGTCGGCTGCACCTCGTCGAGATCATCCGGAATCAGCGTGAGGGTATCGTCATCCATGGCCGTGACCTGAAATGCTGCTCGTAACCTGACGAGTACGCTAGCAATCGTGTTGAAAACTTGTCACGCTATCGTAAACCGATACGATTCTTGCATTCGCTTTGAACGAAATTGGACAGTGCGCGCAGCAGCGATGAGCATTCCAGAAAGGCCCACGCCCGGCACCGCCCGTGTCGCCACGGCGGTCCCTTCGATTGCCGTGGTCGACGATGAGGCGGCAACCCGCGAGATGGTCGGAGATTACCTGAAGCTCCACGGCTTCACGGTGATCCTCTGCGATGGGGGCCGATCATTGAGGGACCACCTCGCTCATCAAAGCCCAGATCTGATCGTGCTCGACCTGAACATGCCGGAGGAGGACGGGCTCTCCATCGTGCGTGACCTCAAGGCCCACACGACGATCCCGATCATCATGCTCACTGCCACGGCGAGCGCGATCGACCGGGTGGTGGGGCTGGAGCTCGGGGCCGACGATTACCTGCCAAAACCCTGCGAGCTGCGGGAACTCGTCGCCCGGGTGCGGTCGGTGCTGCGGCGGGTGCAGGCGCCAAGCCCTGCGGCTGCCCCGGTGGCCGCGAGCCAGAATGAGGGGCGCCGGATCCGATTCGGGACCAAGTGGCTGGAACTCGATGCCCTGCGCCTGAGCGACGATACCGGCCTCGAGCAGGCACTGACCCGCTCGGAATTCGATCTGTTGAAAGCCTTCGCCGACAACCCGAGGCGGGCCCTGTCCCGCGAGCGCCTGCTCGACCTCGCCGATGCCCGCGATCCGGACGCGTTCGACCGCGCCATCGACGTGCGGATCAACCGCATCCGGAAGAAGATCGAGCCGGATCCCGGCAATCCGCGCTACATCCGCACGGTCAGGGGCCTCGGATACGTATTCCGGCCCGAAGGAGACTGACGCCGGTGGACGAAATGTTGCGTCCCGGTGTGGGGACGCAACATTTCGCCCCGCAGATCGGGCGCGAAGCAATAACCGCGGCACAGGCCGTCCGTATCAGCGTGGCAGGACCGAGGGCGGAGAGCGCCGGGAGGACAGGCCATGCGATACGTGATCGGACCCTCGTCGGCTACGGCGGCCGGCACGCTCTGCGTCCTGGCGCTCGTCGCTTTGAGCGCGCCGATCGCGGCCCGTGGCGGCGCGCAGACCTCTGCCGCCGCGACGGCGCCCCGTGAAGGCGCCCCTTGTGGCGGAGCGGCCTGGCCGTATCCGCCGGGCGCCTGCACGGGGCTCGGCGAAGCGGGCACCCGGGCACCCCGCCTCGTGCGGCTCATCGCGGTCGGCGCCGCGCCCCTCCCGCGGTGAGGTCCAACCGCCATGCCGCACTTCAGCGACGATCCCGGTGCCGACGAAGATCCCGCCTTTTTGTCCCGGCTGCGCATCATGCTGCACGGCCGGAACCCCGCGCCGCAGCGCCCGCCGACCCGGGAGGAACGCTTCGGCGTGCCGTCGCCGCGCGTGGGCGCGCGTGATCCGCAGGATGCGGCGCTGGCCGGCCCTGACCCGCTACCAGCCGCGCCCCGGCGCCCTCTCCGCTGAGCCGGCTTCAGCTTGAGTGTCCGCGACGCCGAGACCCACCGAAGCCGCACCAGATTGCATCGAGCGCAAGCACGGCTTTAAGTTGTCCGGGGACCCCAATGTCGGGACGCGGATGCGGGTTGGACCCAAGATCGCACTGGTCGGCGGCGTTCCGATCTTCGCCGCCGGCGCGATTGCCATGGCCGGCTGGCTCCTCCTGGCCCAGGAGGAGCGTGCCCGGGGCGGGGCGATTCTGGTCGCCGACGTGTATCACGACCTCGCCACCGCACGCCTGGTCCGCGATCAGTACGCCGCCGCCGATGCGCAGGAGCGGCCCGCCTACGCCGAGCGCTTCGCGAGCCTGACCGCGCAGGCCGAAGCCGGCCTCGGCCGGCTCACGGGCTTCGCCCGCAGCGACGCGCAGAGATCGCGCATTGCCTCGGTGGAGGCCGCCCTGTCCGGCTACCGGGACCAGATGGCGGCGTTTGTGCGGCGCACCCAGGAGAATGACGGCCTGATCCGCGAGATGACACAGCGGGCCGACACCCTGATCGACCTCACCGACCGGGCGCGCTTGCGCCAGCAGGCGTCCAACGCCGATCTCGCCCGCTCTCTCACGGAGAAGGTCGAGGCCCTCCGGGTCGCCCGCGGGCTGGTCTCCCGTCTCGGCACGCTGCGGACCCGGACCGCGGAGAACGCGGTGCTCGCCGCCCAGCGCGCAGCTCAGAACGACGCCCGGCTGATCGACCAAGCCGGACCCACCGCATCCGAGACGGAGGCGCAGCGCGTGCAGGCCCGCTTCCGCGCCGCCAGCCGGGACCTTTCGGCGGCGCTGCGGGCCGACGGCCGGGAGGCGGATGCCGAGGCCCTCGACGCGATGACCGCCGACGCCGCGGAGCAGAACCTGACCCTCGGCGGCAAGCTCGACAGCTGGATCGAGCGCAACTTGAAGATCGAAACCTCCGGCCAGGAGAGCCTGCACGATGAGGTGGCGCAGCTGCTGACCTATTCCGTCGAGGCCAACGAGATCGAGCAGGCCACGCAGAACGTCGCCATTGGCACGCTCAAGCTCGGGCCGCGCACCGCCGGGGCCCTGCTGCATCGCGATGCCGCCCTCGCGGAGCGGATGCTCGCCGAGGGCGAGCGCTTGGCCCGAAGCGCCGCAGCCCTTCCGATCTCGCCACTGATCCAGGCCGAGATGCTCCAGGCCCTCGACGGATGGCGGGAGCGCCTCACCACGACCATCGGGGGGCTCCGGCGCCAGAACGCGATGATCGTCACGATGGACGGGCTCGCCGCAACGATGATCGAGAGCGCCAAGGCCCTCAACGACGCCTTCGTGGGGGACGCCGACCGGTTCGGCATCTTCATCCAGCGCATCCTGCTCGTCGGCGCGGCCGGGCTCCTGCTGTTCGGCGCACTGGTGGTGATCTTCGTGGCTCGCTCGATCCTGGTGCCGCTGCGCGCCCTCCAGGGGGACATGGTGATGCTGACCGGCAACCCGGCGAGCGCCGCCGTGCGGGGCACGGGCCGCCGTGACGAGCTCGGCGACATCGCCCGCGCCACCGCGGTCTTCGTCTCCGAGATCGCGCGCCGGGAGGGTGCCCTGCGCCGGGCTAAGGATCAGGCCGACGTCGCCCTGGTCGAGTTGCGGCGGACCCAGGACAACCTCGTCCGGGCCGAGAAGCTGGCCTCGCTCGGACAACTCGTCGCCGGGGTCGCCCACGAGATCAACACGCCGCTGGGCATCGCCCTGACCACCGGGACGCTCATGAGCGACGAGGCGCGGACCTTCCGGGCAGGCCTCGCCGCGGGCACGCTGTCACGCTCTCGGCTGAACCATTTCGTCGACCGCGTCGAGGAGGGCGCCACCCTGCTCTGCACGAATCTGACCCGGGCCGCCGATCTGGTTCAGGGCTTCAAGCAGGTCGCGGTGGACCGCGTCAGCGACGAGAGCCGCAGCGTCGACCTGGCGACTTGGCTCGACGACCTGCTGGCGAGCCTGCGGCCGATGCTGCGCAAGGGCGGTCACACGGTCGAGCGCGCCTGCCCCGCCGGCCTCGTCATCGACACCAATCCCGGCGTGCTGGCGCAGATCGTGACCAACCTGATCGCCAACGCGGTCGTGCACGGCTTCCACGCGGGCGAGCCGGGCCGGATCGTCGTGCACGTGTCCGAACTCGCCGACGATCTCGTGCGGATGGAGGTCCGCGACACCGGACAGGGCATCCCTCCGGAGCACCTCGATCGGATCTTCGACCCCTTCTTCACGACGGCACGCAGCGCCGGCAGCACGGGGCTCGGCATGCACATCGTCCACAATCTGGTGACCGCCAAGCTCGGCGGCCGCATCACGCTCACGAGCGAACTCGGCCAGGGGACCGTCGTGCAGGTTGATTTCCCCGCGCGCCGCATGGGGGTGCCGGCAAGGCCGCTCCCGACCGCGGGGGCGACGCCGTGAGATCGGCCGCGAAACATCGGTTCGGGCTCGTCGCCCTGGCGGCCGGCGTGCTCATCGCCTCGGGTCCGGCAGCGGCCCGCACCTTCGTCTTCTGCTCGGAGGGCAGCCCGGAAACCTTCGATCCCGCCCGTGCCACGACCACCACCACGATGAACGCGGCGTGGCAGATCTACAACACGCTGGTGGAGTTCGCGCCGGGGACCACGACCATCCGCCCGGCGCTCGCCGAATCCTGGACGGTCTCGGAGGACGGCCGGACCTACGTCTTCGCCCTGCGGGACGGCGTGCGCTTCCACGCCAACGCGCGCTTCACCCCGACCCGCGCCCTGAACGCCGAGGATGTGGTGTTCTCCTTCGACCGGCAGCGGCGGCCCGGTTCCGGCCCCAGCGGCGCCGCCCAGAGCTTCACCTACTTCCACGATCTCGGTCTCGCCGACCTGATCGAGACCGTCGACGCCCCGGATCCACGCCACGTCCGCTTCCGGCTGCGCGAGGCCGACACCACCTTCCTCGCCAATATCGCGCAGGCCTTCGGCGCCATCCTGTCGTCCGAGTACGCGGCGGCTCTCGCGGCCGCGGGAGCCCCGGACGAGCTCGCGCGCGCACCGATCGGGACAGGTCCGTTCGTGTTCGAGGGCTACCGCCCCGATCAGACCCTGCGCTATCGCGCCTTCCGGGATTACTGGCGCCGGGCGGCCGAGGGGGCCGAGACCGGCGAGCGCCCCGACGGGCTCGTGTTCTCGATCACGCCGAACGCGGCGGTCCGGCTGACCAAGCTGCGGGCCGGGGAGTGCCACGCGATGGCGTTTCCGGCGATCGGCGACCTCGACGCGATTCGGGCGGATCCGGACCTGACGCTGCTCGCGCTCGCCGAGCTGAACGTCGCCTATCTCGCGCTCAATACGACGCATGCGCCCTTCGACGACGTCCGGGTGCGGCGTGCGGTCAACCTTGCGATCGACCGGCAGGCGATCGTGGCGGGCGTCTACGGCGACGCCGGAATCCTGGCGCAGGGTCCGCTGCCGCCGGGGATCTGGGCCTTCGACGCGGATCTGCCGGACACGCCCTTCGATCGGGCCGAGGCCCTGCGCCTGCTGGCGGCAGCGGGGCTCGCCGACGGCTTCGACACCGAACTCTGGTATCCGCCGGTCAGCCGGCCCTATAACCCGGACGGCCGGCGCGTCGCCGACATGATCCAGGCCGACCTCGCGCAGGTCGGCATCCGCGCGCGTCTGGTCACGCGCCCCTGGAATGCCTATCGCGCCGCGCTCTACAGCGGCCTGCCCAGCCTGATGCTCTACGGCTGGACGAGCGACAACGGCGACCCCGACAACTTCCTGAACGTCCTGCTCGGCTGCAAGGCGGCCCAGCCCGGCGGGGCCAACCTCGCCCGCTGGTGCGACCCGGCCTACGAGCGGCTCGTCGAGGCCGCCCGCCGCACCGGCGACCGAGACACGCGTCAGGCCCTGTACCGCCAAGCCCAGGTCGCCGTCCGGGGCGCGATGCCGTGGGTGCCTCTGGCCCACACCAAGGTGCATCTGGCGATCCGCAAGGACGTGCTCGGTCTGACGATGGATCCGCTGGGCCGCCACCTGTTCGAGTCGGTGCGGTTCCGCGTTCCGCAGTGACGCCGGATCGCGTCGCCCGGCTGCCGGCTCACTTCTTGGTTCGCTGCTGGAAGACCCGCAGCACCTGGTTGCCGCGTGCCACGGCGTCGTCGAGAGCCTGCTGCGGCGACTTCGCGCCGTTCAGGGCCGCCTCGAGCTCCTCCGCCCACAGGTCGCGGATCTGCAGCATGTTGCCCAGCCGCAGGCCGGCGGTGTTGCGCGTGGGCCGCCGCCGGGTGAGTTCCTGGACTGCGACGTGGAGTTGCGGGTGCCGCACGAAGAAGCCCTCCGCCAGCGCGTCGCCATAGGCGCCGTAGGTGGTGGGGATGTAGCCGGTGTTCCGGTACAGGACAGCCTGCTGCCGCCCCTCCATGAGGAAGGCCAGGAACAGGGCGACGCCGCGGTACTCGTCCGGCGTCTTGCCCTGCATCACGTACAGGGAGCCGCCGCCCAAGATCGCATTCTGGGGCTCGGCCACGATATCGGGGTAGTAGGGCATCGGCGCCACGGTCCAGTCGAACCGGGCGGCGGCGGAGACCTTGCCGTACAGGCTGGACGAGGTGAGGAAGATCGCGCAGTCGCCCGAGATGAACCGGCTCTCCCCGCGATTGATCCGGTCATTGTACTCGAAGACGCCGGCGCGCTGCAGATCGACGAGGTTCTGCAGGTGGCGGACTTGGAGCGGGCCGTTGAACACGAGTTCGGTGTCGTAGCCGTCCAGGCCGTTGGACCGGGTCGCGATCGGCCGGTCGTGCCAGGCGGAGAGCTGCTCGATATGCACCCACGTCGGCCAGGCTGACGACAGCGCGCACCGCGTCCCGTCCGCCGCCTTGAGCCGTCGCGCGGCGTCGAAGACCTCCGGCCAGGTCGCCGGCAGGCGGCTGGCATCGAGCCCGGCCTGTCGGAACCGGTCCCGGTTGATCCACATCACCGTCGAGGAGATGTTGAACGGGAGCGACAGCATCTCGTCCTCGGCATCCAGGTAGTTGGTCGCGATGACCGGCAGGAAGTCCTCCGGCTTCACCGCGAGCCCCGCCTCTCGCATCACGGTGGCCACGGGCCTGACGGCGCCGACGGCGGCCGCCATGGTGCCGTTGCCGACCTCGAAGACCTGCAGCAGGTGCGGCGCCGCCCCGGTGCGGTAAGCCGTGATGCCGCTGCTGATCGTCTCGGCATAGGTGCCCTTGTAGACCGGGACGACCCGGTAGGCCGTCTGGGAGGCGTTGAAGGTCTCGGCGATGCGGGTCACCAGCTCGCCGTTGGGCCCGTCGAGCGCGTGCCAGAACTGGAGTTCGGTGACGGCGGCGGCCGGGAGCGTCTGCAGCGCGCCGAGCAGGCCGACGAGCGCGCCGGCGATGAGCCGTTTCAGGCGAGCGATGCCGGCGCGCGGGAAAATCAGCGTTGCTCCGCTCATGCCAGGCGCTCCGGAAGCCACAGCCGCAGCACCGTGCCGGCGCCGGCGCTGCTCTGCAATTCGACCCGCCCCTGGAGGCGGTTCACCACGAGGTTGTGGACGATGTGCAGACCAAGGCCGGTGCCGCCGCGGGCGCGGGCCGTGGTGAAGAACGGGTCGAAGGCGCGGCCGAGGTCGGCCGCGTCGATGCCGCGCCCGTCATCCGCGATGGACAGGCCGATCCCGCCCCCGGTCCGCAGCCCGGAAATGGTGATGCAGCCGCCCTCCCGATCGTGGAATCCGTGCTCGATCGCGTTCTTGACGGCGTTCGTCACGACCTGCGCCAGGATGCCCGGGAGCGTGTCGACGACGATGTCGGGCGGGCACGTGACCGCGAAGACGTGCCGACCCGGCCGCGCCAGCGCCCGTAGACTCTTCAGCAGCTCGTCGAGCCAGTCCGCGAGGTTCAGCGCGCGCCGGTCCTCGATGGCTTGGTCCGCCGCCACCTGTTTGAAACTGTACAGGAGGTCGGCCGCGCGCATGAGATTGCTGGTCAGGAGGTGCGCGCCCTCCTGCATGCGTCCGGCATACTGGGTCAGCCGCGAGCGGGAGAGCTGGTTCGATCCGACCATGCGCTCAAACGCGGCCGAGTCGGACTGGACCTGCGTCGCCGTGGTCAGGGCGATGCCGAGCGGGGTGCTGATCTCGTGCGAGACCCCGGCGACGAGCTGGCCGAGCGAGGCGAGCCGCTCGGCTCGGATCAGGTCTTCCTGGGCCTGGCGCAGAGTCACCAGCGCGTCGTCGGCGCGCTGGGACGCGTTGCGCCGATCCGCCTCCCGGCGGCGGATCTGTTCCAGGAAGGCGTTGGTCGCGCGAGCGATGTCGCCGAGTTCGTCGCGCCGGGTCAGCAGATGGTCATCCCGGCCGATATCTTCAGGGGTGGGCGCGTTGACGGCAGTGACGATGCTGTGCTGCAGGGCGTGCAGCGGCCGGGTGATCGAGCGCGCCACCGCGGCGGCAGCTCCGATCCCGAGGCACAGTGCCCCGACCGCCCCGACGATCAGGAGCTGCCGGATGACGCTGCCGAACTGGTCGGCGTCGTCGATGAACGCCCGGCTCAGGGTCTGGGCATTGGCGCTCATGGTGGCGGCCCGCCGGTCCATGTCGGCGATGGTCTCGTTCTGCTCGCCGATCTTGTCGATCGTCGCGGCGAGCTGCGTGCGCCAGCCGTCGATCGCCCCGGCCATCTCGTCCCGGATGCTCACCGGGATGAGCAGCGTCCGGGACGTGCCGGACAGCTCCGTGCCCGCCTCGAGGATCCGCGACGCCTCGGCGGTGTCCCGGCGCGCCAGAGCCGCATCGGTCCGCCGGGCGAGGCGCAGGGCCGTGAGCGCGATGTCCTGGGCCGAGAGTTCGGCCTCGTTCGAGAGGACCGAATGGCGGATGAGGAGCGCGACCTCCTCGTACAGCCGGTTCTGGCGCGCGACATTCACTTGGACGAGCTGGTCGCACCACTCGATCAGGACACGACCGGTCTGGGTCGCCCGGGTCAGCTCGAAACCCTCTGAGAGCACCCGGTTGAGGTCGTCCTCGGTCCGGCTCCTGTCGCGGTAGGCCTTGAGGAGCTCCGTCGCCCGGTCCGCCGCCCCGGCCTCGCCATCGACGCGCAGGACCCGGCGCAGCCGGTCGCCCACCGCATCGAGCTGCCGCAGATCCGCGGCGAGTTCGTCGAACTCGACCGGGAAGACGGGGCGGCCGATCCGCACCCGGTTCAGCTCCGCCGTGCTGATCGCCTCGCGCAGTTCTCGCAGGGCGGTGACGACGCCCTGGTTCCGCTCGAGCTCGGCGTCCTTGGTGGCCAGCACCGCGATCAGCTGGGCGTTGTCCTGCTGCTGGCGACGGCGCGCGACGTCGGTCAGCGCCACCAGGGCGTCCGCTCTCCGCGCCATGTCGGCAATCGTCGCGTTCGCCGTCCGCTCCGAGAGAACGAGCGAGCGCATCCGGGTCACCTGCGACGTCAGATCGCCCCTGACGGTCGCCACGAGCGCGGACTGGCCGCTCGTCCGTGCGAGCCGCTCCAGCCGGTCGAGCTGCGCCGCCGCGCTCGCGGCGCGCTCGTCGAAGCGGCCCTCGGCCTCGTCCCGCCGCTGGAAGCTGCCGCTGACGGCGTCCGCCCGCGCGCGGTTCATCGAGGTGAGGGTCTGTGCCGTCTCCGTCGCCACCACGGCGCCGGTCCGGGCGCGCTCGGCCTCGTAGAGCAGGATCCAGGCGCCCAGCGCGATCGCGGCGGCGACCAGGATCGGGATCGCACCCACAACGAGAACGCGGCGCGCGATGCCGGAATTGCTGAACCCACGCATCAACGCGCCCCAGACCCTGTCCCGCGCCCAACCACCGCTGCAGCCTCCAGCTTCGTCGCCGACCCGCGACGACACATTCGGTTATTGTGGCATCCGTCCGATGACTTCCCGAGAGCGCTGAAGCAACACGGGACGCAATATTCCCGCAGCACGAAGCCCGTAGACACCGCCCCGCACAACGGTCCTCGAAGGCCGAAAGAGGGGAAACACCATGCTCGACGTCATCACCCGCCTGCTGCTCTCGGCCGGCATCCTGATCGGCACCACCTACCTGCCGATGCTCGCCCAGGCCGTCACCGCCCAGCCGGCCGGTGCCAAGACCTCCCTGGCGCTCCCCCGATCCTGCCTGACCAAGGCCGCTCCGGCATCCGGTGCCCGTGCGCTGGCCTGCCTGGGCTGACCGGCCATGGACGCGTGGCCCATGGTCCTGCTCGTGGGCGGGAATATCCTGCTCGCGATCCTGCTCCCGCTCCTCGTCTGACCGCCCGGCGGTCATGAACCACGGGGCGCCCGAAAGGCCTCTCCGGAGCGACAAGTTCCGGATAGCCGCACCAACCGGCGGTTGCCCGGGCGCGCGGCAACGGTTAGCCGGAACGTGCGGTCGGCTCGCGCCGCGCTCTGCGTCAAGGTCTGCCTCCGGCCGCTCATGCCCGAGACTCCACGCCTCGACTGGGATCAGTGTCGCGTCGCCGCGGTCGCCGCGGCGATCCTGCTCGGCCTCGCAGATCCGCGGCCGGGCTGGTCCTTCTTTGCGCCGGACAGCGCCCGGACCGCGCGTCCGGCCCGGCCGATCCCGCCGGAGCTGTCCGCCGCCCTGGCCGCCTACAAGACCTACATCGTCGCCCAGGCCGACGCCTTCGTGCGCGAGACCGCGCGCTTCGTGGCGGCGGTCCAGGCCGGGCGCCTCACGGAGGCACGGCGCCTCTACGCTCCGGCGCGGGCGCCCTACGAACGCATAGAGCCGGTGGCGGCCCTGTTCCCCGACTTGATCAAGCGCCTCGACGTGCGCAGCGACGAGTTCGAGCTGCGCGAGCGCGATCCTGCCTTCGTCGGCTTCCACCGCCTGGAGATGGCCCTCTTCACGCTCGGCACCACGGAGGGGCTCGGCGAGATGGCGGAGCGGCTCGCCGCCGAGACCGTGATCCTGCGCGACCGCATCGCCGCGCTGTCTGTTCCGGCCGCCAAGGCTGTCGGGGCGGCCTCGGCCCTGATCGAGGGAATCGCCGCCACCAAGATCAGCGGCGAGGAAGAGCGCTACAGCCGGACCGACCTCTGGGACTTCCAAGCCAATATCGAAGGTTCGAAAGAGGTCTTCACGCTTCTGCGCCCGCTGCTGACCGACCAGGACTTCGTCGCGCGAGTCGAGCGCAGCTACAAGCGTGTCGAGGACCTGCTCGCCCGCTACCGCAGTCCGGATGGCGGCTTCCAGAACTACGACAACCTCACGGCCCGGGACCGCAATGCCCTGAAGGGGCCGATCACCCTGCTTGCCGAGGATCTGTCGACTTTGCGTGGTCGGCTGGGGTTAGACTGATCGGGCCGCCAAGGCGCCGCCCTCTGGCCTTTGTTCACGGTAACAAGCAGCGGAACAAATAGATTTCGTCGAGCGATGACGCAGCTTCCCTCTCCGGGCTCAACCCGCCGCACTGTCCTCCGCGGCCTCGGCGCGGCCGCGATCCTCGGGCCGGCCCGGGCCGAGGACGCGACGCCCACTCCGGCGACCGAGGGAACGCTCGTCGCCCAGCCCTTTTACGGTCCCCACCAGGCCGGGATCGTGACGCCCCAGCCGGCGGCGGCCCTCTACGTCGCCTTCGACGTGCTGGCGGAGCGTCGCGCCGAACTCCCCCACCTGTTGCGGACGCTCACCGAGCGCCTCGCCTTCCTGACGCGGGGCGGCGCCGTACCCGACGCGCACCCGCAACTGCCCCCGCGTGATTCCGGTATCCTCGGACCGACGGTTCTCCCCGACAATCTCACGGCCACGGTGTCGGTCGGTGCCAGCCTGTTCGACTATCGCTTCGGCTTGGCGCGCGCCCGCCCGCGCCATCTCGGGCTGATGGAGCGCTTCTCCAACGACGCCCTCGACCCGGCCCAGTGCCACGGCGACCTGCTGATCCAGTTCTGCTCGAATACCGCCGAGACCAACATTCACGCCCTGCGCGACGTCATCAAGGCGACCCCAGGCCTGCTCGCGCCGCGCTGGAAGATGGAGGGGTTCCTGCCGCCCCATGTCGTGAAGACCATGGGGGCCGACACTGTGCGCAACATGCTCGGCTTCAAGGACGGCACCGCCAACCTCGATGCGCGGGATGCCCGGCTGATGGACCGCTATGTCTGGGTCGAGCCGGGACAGGGCGAGCCGGCCTGGACGGCCGGCGGGAGCTACCAGGTGGTGCGGATCATCCGCACCCTCGTGGAGCGGTGGGACCGCACGCCGCTCGGGGAGCAGGAGGCGATCATCGGCCGGCACAAAGGCAGCGGCGCACCGCTCAGGCAGGGCCACGAGCGCGACGCTCCCGACTACGCCGCCGATCCGGACGGAGAGACCATCTCGCTCGCCGCCCATATCCGCCTCGCCAATCCGCGCCTCCCGGGCACCGAGGGCAACCTCATCCTGCGCCGCAGCTACAACTATTCCCGCGGCCTCACCGCGGCCGGCCAGCTCGACATGGGTCTGCTGTTCGTCTGCTATCAGGCCGACCTCACCGCCGGCTTCATCACCGTGCAGAACCGCCTGTCGGGCGAAGGCCTCGAGGAGTACATCCGCCCGATCGGCGGCGGCTACTTCTTCGCCCTGCCCGGGGTCGCGGGGCCCGAGCGCTTCCTCGGGGAAGGCCTGCTGGCCGCGGCGTAGGCCGATTGAGCGGCACTCCTCGTGCGATCCGGAGCCCGCCGAGCACCGCTCCCGGAAGTCCCAAACGTCGCGCGTCACAAACCGGCGGGCGGCGGATCGACGAAGCCTGTCAGCGCGCCTCATCCCTCAAGGCGCCCGGCGCCCGCGGCCTTGCACGACCCGGAAGCCCACGCTTACAAGTTTGCCAACTAAAGCTCGGCCCGGATCGGGCGAGGGCAGGACGGAGCCGGCGGCAGGCCTCGCTCCGCAGGGAGGGAAACCGCGTGACAATCGCCCGATGCGGTGCAGCCCTGGCGCTGCTCTGGGGACTGGGTTCGGTGTCGCCCGCAAAGGCCGACGACTGCCCCAATCGCGGCCAGCTCGACGATGCGTATTGCGACGCCAACAAGGACCTCGTCGCGGATATTCCGGCGAAGACGCGCGATCCGAGCGTCATCGTGTTCGCCTACACGCCGGTCGAAGACCCGGCGGTCTACGAGAACGCGTTCAAGCCGTTCACCACCTATCTGAGCCAGTGCACCGGCAAGCGGGTCGTCTACTATCCGGTCCAGTCGAACTCGGCCGAGATCGAGGCGATGCGCTCGGGCCGTTTGACCGTTGCGGGCTTCTCGACCGGTCCGCTCGGCTTCGCCGTCAACATGGCCGGCGCGGTCCCGTTCGCCGCCAAGGGCACCGAGAAGGGACCCGAGGGCTACAACCTCATCGTCGTGGTGAAGGCGAATAGCCCGTACAAGACGCTGGCCGACCTCAAGGGCAAGCGCGTCGCCCACACCGCCCCGTCGTCGAATTCCGGCAATCTCGCCCCCAAGGCGCTGTTCCCCGAGCAGGGCCTGAAGCCGGGCGAGGATTACAAGCTCATCTACTCGGGCGGCCACGACAAGTCGGCGCTCGGCGTCGGCACCGGCGACTACGACGCGGCGCCGGTGGCCTCCGACGTGTTCTACCGGATGGTCGCCCGCGGCACGATCAAGGGCGACGATTACCGGGTGATCTACACGAGCGAGAAATTCCCGACCTCGGGCTTCGCCTACGCCCACGACCTCAAGCCGGACCTCGCCGAGAAGCTGAAGCAGTGCTTCTACGATTTCCGCTTCCCGCCCGACATGGTGAAGGACTTCGAGGGCGACGACCGCTTCGCGCCGATCACCTACCAGAAGGACTGGGCGATCGTGCGCAAGGTCGCGGAGGAGTCGGGCACGCCCTACAACAAGACCGCCTATGAGCGGGAAGCCGCCCGAGAGGCCGCGGCGGCGCGCAAGAAGGCCGACGGCGCGGGCAAGCCGTGACGGCGGGCTCCGCGCTGCGCGAGAGCGTCCAACCCGTCGCGGGTGTCCGGGCGGATGACCCGCGCGCCCTGGTGATCCGCGGGCTCACCAAGGAGTACCGGCCCGGCCAGCCGGTCCTGAGGGGCATCGACCTCGTAGTGCCCGGCACCGGCCTCACCGCCATCATCGGGCCGTCGGGGACCGGCAAGAGCACCCTGATCCGCTGCATCAACCGGCTCGTGCAGCCGACATCGGGGGAGATCCTGTTCCGCGGCGAGGACCTCGCCCAGCTCTCCGGCCGGTCCTTGCGCCGGGCGCGTCGCCGGATCGGGATGGTGTTTCAGGAATACAACCTCGTCGAACGCCTGACCGTGATGGAGAACCTGCTCTGCGGGCGCCTCGGCTACGTGCCGGTCTGGCGCGCGTGGCTGCGGCGGTTCCCCGAGGCCGACATCGCCCGAGCCTTCGATCTCCTCGACGCGGTCGGCCTCTCGGGCTTCGCCACGCGGCGGGCCGACGCCCTCTCCGGGGGGCAGCGCCAGCGCGTCGGCATCGCCCGGGCGATTATGCAGGAACCCGAGATCGTGCTCGCCGACGAGCCGACCTCGTCCCTCGACCCGAAGAGCTCCGTCGAGATCATGGAGATCCTGTCGCGGCTCGCGGCCGAGCGCGCCGTGCCGGTGGTCGTCAACATCCACAACGTGGCCCTCGCCCAGCGGTTTGCCGCGCGCATCGTCGGCATGTCCGGGGGGCACGTGGTCTACGACGGTCCGCCCGACCGCCTGAGCGAGCGGAACCTGCGCGGCATCTACGGCGGCGAGAACTGGCTCGAATGAGCGCCACCGCCGGACCAACCACCGCGCGGGCGACCCGCGCCGTCGCGTTCCGTCCGAACTGGACGGCGCGGATCGGCTGGGCGCTCCTCGCCCTCTACGCGATCTACGCCGCCAGCCAGCTCGGCTTCGTGCCCGAGCGCTTCGCCGGCGGACTCGCCCACGGGCGGCAGTTCCTGGCCCGGATGTTCCCGCCGAACTTCTCGCGCTGGGAGCTGATCCAGTCCGGCATCGTCGAGAGCCTGCAGATCGCCGTGATCGCCACGGTGATCGGCATCGCGGTCGCCCTGCCGATCGGCTTCCTCGCCGCGCGCAACCTGATGCCGCCCTGGGTCACGTGGCCGACGCGGGCGCTCATCGCCCTGTGCCGCTCGTTCCACCCGATCATCGTGGCGATCCTGTTCGTGAAGGCGATCGGCTTCGGGGCGCTGGCGGGGGTGATGGCGCTGATCGTCGCCTCCGTGGGCTTCATCGCCAAGCTGTTCGCCGAGGCGATCGAGGAGATCTCCCTGAAGCAGGTGGAGGCGGTGCGGGCGACCGGCGCGGGCTTCCTGTCGACGCTGATCATGGGCGTGCAGCCGCAGGTGCTTCCGCGATTCATCGGCTTTGCCACCTACCAGCTCGATTCCAACCTCCGGAACTCCACCATGGTGGGGATCGTCGGCGGCGGCGGCATCGGCGCGACCCTGTTCACCGCCTATCAGCGCTTCGACTACGACGTGGTGCTGGCGATCCTGACCGTCATCGTGGCGCTGATCATGGTGGCCGAGATCGTGTCGGGCTGGGCGCGCAAGGTGTTCCAGTGAGCACCGCCGCCACTGTCGCCTCCTCCGCCCTGCCCCCCCGCCGCTGGCAGCGCTTCTCGCCGCTGAAGCGCCTCGCGCGGCTCGCCTTCACGCTGTTCGCGGTGGCCGCCTTCGTGGCGAGCCTGCGCACGATCGAGGTGATCCCGGAATTCCTCTACGACGCCCCAGACCAGCTCGCCGACCTGTTCGGCCGGATGTGGCCGATGGATGCCGGCTACCTCGCCCCGACGCTGCGGGCCCTGGCGGAGACGCTGCACATCGCGACGCTGGGCACGCTGATCGCGATCGGCATCGCGGTCCCGATCGGGCTGCTGGCGGCGCGGAACGTGACGTCCAGCCTCCCCCTGAACCTGCTGGCGAAGTTCGTCTTCGTGACCTCGCGCTCGGTGAATTCCCTGGTCTGGGCGCTGCTGTTCGTGGCGGTGTTCGGCCCGGGGCCGCTGGCGGGCACGCTGGCGATCGCGCTGCGCTCCGTCGGCTTCACCGGCAAGCTCTTCGCCGAGGCGCTGGAGGAGGCGAACCGCGGCTCGATCGAGGCGCTGCAGGCCGCCGGGGCCGGGCGGCTCTCGACCCTGCTGCTCGGCTACTGGCCGCAGGTGAAGCCGGCCTTCTGGTCGATCGCGCTGTTCCGCTGGGACATCAACATCCGGGAATCGGCCGTGCTCGGTCTGGTCGGCGCGGGTGGCATCGGCGTCGCGCTCGATACCGCGCTCAACCTCCTCTACTGGGATCAGGTGGCGGTGGTGCTGGCAGCCATCTTCGTGACCGTGATCGCGGCCGAGATCGTTGTCACGCAAATCAGAACGCGGATGCTCTGACGTTTCACGGTGTGTGAGCGCTGGGCAGGAGCAACGTCCACAAGCACGCTTTGGGCGCCGCTGCCGCCGTTCAGGCGATACCGGACGCGTGGCGACAGCGAACGTGCGCCCCGCCAGCGGGGCGGCCCATCCACTGTGCGGCCGCGGGCATGACGCCGCTCGACTTCGAGACTGGCCTGCCAGGTGCATCAAGCTGCGCTTGCCCGCATCCATCTGCAATAGCGGACAGCCGCGCTCATACCTGTGCCCCGGGCTGCTGGCTCTGCTGACGGTGCTCCAGAACACGCCGAGCCTGAAAGCTTGGGCTTACATCGGGGCAAGCCGCGAACACAGTTGCGCGTCCGATGGAGGCGACGCTGGCCTGGACGAGCCGCATCACCATAGCCGCCACGCTGATCGGCGGCGCGATCGCGCTGATGACTCACGCGCAGGCGCTGAGCCTGCCCGCACATTTCGCCTGACCGGCAAAGGGCCGGGAGGCGGCGTGGCGTAGCTCCCATGGCCTGCGCGACGATCACGACCGGAATTGTCCGAACCGTTCGCCTTCCAACACGGTTCGCCCCTCAGGAGGAGCGAGCATGACGGAAGTCACGAAGGGGACGAAACCCGAAGACCTCACTCCCGATCGCCCTCGCCTCACGCCGCAGGGGCACGGCAGCGGTTCCGTGACGGGCGAGGACAGCACGGACCCGAATGGCGGGGCCAAGCAGGGCCAGGGCGACAAGGCGGAGGGTTGAAAGCCTTGCGAGTCGGATGGTGGCCGAAGCGTCAAGTTGATCCTACCGGCGAAAGTAATCGATCATCGCGCCCGTGCTCTGATCCTCCGAGGAGGTCCGAGCCATGACCATCACCACCTCGATCGACCGCATTGGATCGTTGAAGGCGACCGAGATGATCCAGTCGGCACGCACCAAGGCCGCAATCGAGCATAAAAAGGGCCTCCATACCGTTACGATGGAGGTGCCCGGGCTTGAGGATGCACACCTTCAAGCAACGGGGGACGGTCGTATCCTCCCTGCTCCCCAGAAGCGCGTGGTCGACATCAGCGTCTGAGGCGGATGCGGTCATGCCGCGACTCCGCGGCTTTGATGGCGCATTCATGCCGCCGCCTCGGATTGAGCTGGTCCATTGTCGCGCGGCCGATCAACGCTGCGACGGCGATCGAAGACGCCTCGGCTCGAAAGCGGATCGGTCCGGCCGTTCAGTCGGGTGGCGTTTTACGACGGCGGCCCCCGTTACTCTGAGTGTCGCTGCGGCCACATTCGCTCTCGTGTGCTCCCTCATCGTGCGCACTGAGTACGGACGCACCGGGGCGAACTGGGATCTGCTCAATGTTCTGCTTCGTATCGCCGCCATTCTCATCGTAATCGCCCTCGCGTGGAGGACAATCGATCACATCATTGCGCATAGAAATCTGGACACAATAAATGTCCGCACGCATAGATTCCGGCGCGATTTTGGCGCAACGCTGGAGCACGAGGGCGTGAAGTGGCGGATTCATAGTGCCGCTTCCGCGCCACTCGTCGGGAAGGTTCGCTCTGTGTCGTGGCCGATCCCGGCAGTAGGCTTGGCAGCAGGCCCTCCTGACGATCGTCCTATGCGGGAATCTTCAGCCTCAAGCGACTAAACATCGGCAGGCGGAGTCTTATCGCCACCTGTATTTACAATCCTATCAGCGCAGTATATAGACTTCGCCGTCTGGGGAGCGTGTTTGACCAGGAACACGCTATGACTGATATGACACCGATCGCGGATGGAGCCGCGACACGCTTGGCCTTCAGCCTCATGCGGAGTGCCTATATCGACCTGGCGCACATGCTGCGCAGTATCGAAGAGGGTGCGGCACTTGAGGTGCTGGAAGCCGTAGAGTATCGAACCAACTATCGGCTTGGCAGCTCGGGAGAGGACAACTCGGACCGCGCCCCGCGCCAGACTGCACTCAGCCTCGCTGCCGGACGTGTCCGCGCGGTGCTCC
This sequence comes from Methylobacterium sp. CM6257, assembly GCF_054611515.1. NCBI lineage: Bacteria > Pseudomonadati > Pseudomonadota > Alphaproteobacteria > Hyphomicrobiales > Methylobacteriaceae > Methylobacterium > Methylobacterium sp. CM6257. The sequence continues at coordinate 643,456 of NZ_CM137735.1, read as the reverse complement.
GCGAAGCCCGAGAGAACTGAAGCTGGTGCCACGGCGCGCGGGCGGCTCACCGCCTCGCACCGGAACCGCCTGCGCGCCGGGGCCGGCAGCGCTCCGGCCGCTCGATGCCGTCGTAATTCGCCAGGCAGTCTGGGCGCACCCCAACGGCATTCGGACGTCGATCGGGGTCGCCCACGCACGCCCGCAGGCGAGCATATGAGACGGTCATCCCATCGCCGTCACGATGACCGTCCCGGTATGAGCGCGCGAGCCGGGCCGGTGACTCGTACAGCTTGTTCGCCTGGCTCGATGGCACGAACTTCCGTACCGCTCGCGGGCCGGCGTGGTCGGCCGAACTGATCCACAGCTACGGCGATCAGCGCCTCGGCAGCCGCTCGGTCCGACACGTCGCCAGTCTGAATTGCGGAGCGGCGGCCCTCACGGGAGGCCGCGACAGCTCTGCGCGGCTCGCACGTGCGGTCGTTCCGAACGATGCGCGCGCCCGGGCTCGCGAACCGCTTCGCCGTGGCTGCGCCGATTACGCCAGGGTCACCGCCCCGCGACCTCGGCCGCTCCAGCCAACAGCCCGCGGAACAAGATCCCACCGAGCGATCCCGTGCGCGGATGGTATCTGAAGCGATCTGACCCGGCTCTCGCTCCGGCCAAGGGACGGGCCCGCACGCGGCTGGCGAGTACGGCGGTGCTAACCTGCCGGTCCTCGACCGCTTCTCGATGGGATTCGGCCGAGCTGGATGTTTGATCTGGTCCACAGGTTGGTTCAGGCGGCCGACGGGCGGCGCGTACATAGATCCGGTCCGATGGAGCGAGCGAACTAACTTGGACCAACCGGGACGATAAAGTCGCTTTCCAGAGCGCGAGAAGCGGACATTCGCTTCCAGGTACTCAAGGTTTATTAAACCACACGGGCTTGGCATCGTTGCCGAAGCAGCGCTGAAACTGTCCAACCGACATGCTGCATGGACAATTGCCGCATGGGCGCATCCTCAGGAAACGAAGACATAGTCAAGCTTTTGGAAATATAAACAACTGCCATATTGCAGAAATCTTCGCCATGTTAGATACATAATTTGCCCCACGACAGACCCGGGACACCGAAATCTATCAAACATGAACAGATCCGTCATCCGCATCCCGCTCACCTGAGCGCAGAACAACGACCAGCAACCATCCGTAGAAAAGTCCTACACCGCATAGGATCAGCCAGCCGGGAAGTGGGCCAAGGCTGGCATTGCCGACGATCTCGCCAGCCGTGTGGATAAACTCGCCGCGTCCGGCCTCTTGGAGGCGTGCTGACGAGATCTTCAGCAGCCAGGCAAGCAGCAATATGAGGAACATCCAGCTATAGTTGCGTCGTAGGCGGCGCGCGAAGGCTGTGGCCAGCGTGATGTGAAAGACTGGATGGCGCAGATCCGCTGCGAGCAGCTCAGCCCAGGCCTCAACCGGATCAGGTCGTGCGTCAAAGACATCAGCATAGTAGTGACGCTCGAGCTGCCGCACCCGCCGCCGGAACACATCGAAGAATCGGTATCGCCGCGCCTCGATGCCGAGCAAGAGTAGCACCAGCAGCATGGCGAAGAGTAGTACGCCGTGGTGCGCGGTCGGTGTCGACAGTGAGACGGACAGCATGGCCGCAATCACCGTAATCGCCCAGTTCGTGGTCCGGTCGATCCGATCGCGCCAGCCTGCCATGCGACTGATCTCAGCGCGATGGAAGTGAGCCAGGACGGTGAGCGTCTCAGAAGGCGTCCTTGGAAGGGGAACCGACACAGGAAAATCCCTCCTACTTTGTCCTTGTGAACGCGCCGTAAGACAAACCTGCTTCGCAGAACTGGACGTTGAGGGCTGTGTAGCGGCAGCCGCCCATCGATACGAAGGGCCGCATAGAGGAATGTGCAGACAGATCGCACATCTCGGAAAGCCGCTTCCCGACGCGCGTGCGTAAGGCAGCCCGAGTCCCCATCCCCGAACCAGCGGGGCCGGCGCCGGTTGCAACTTCAGCGGCCCTGGTCGGGAGGTATGGGTGAAACGGATGGCAGGCGTCCTACAGTCGACCCGCGAGGTCGGATCATATGACTCTGCCGCTGAGGAGCGCCGTCCCCTCGTTGGTCCACACCAGGTTGGCCCAAGGGCGGGTCTGGCGGCCAGCGTCGGCGGACGCCCTCAGCAGTGTCGCGCTTCGAGCCATCTGCTTGCGCGATCCGAGGGCCATGCCGGGAAGGGCACACCAGCTTGAGGTGGTCTATCCCGCTCGCGCCTGCCGTCCTCATCCTGACACTGGGACCTGCTGCTGCTCTTGCGGCCGGGCCGGGCTCGAAGAGCCCGTCCGAGGTCACCTTTCTCGTGCAGATCGTCCTCCTGCTCACCGTAGGGCGCCTGCTCGGCGAATTGATGCAGCGCCTGGGCCAGCCCGGCGTGATGGGCCAACTCATAGCCGGCCTGATGCTCGGGCCCTCTGTCTTCGGGGCAATCTGGCCTGAAGGTCAGCGCCTCGTCTTCCCGGCCGCCCACGAGCAGAAGGCGATGCTCGATGCCGTTTCGCAGCTCGGTATCCTGCTCCTGCTGCTGATGACCGGCATGGAAACCGATCTCGGCTTGGTCAAGAAGGTGCGGCGGGCGGCACTCAGCGTCTCGGTGGCGGGTGTTGCCGTGCCGTTTGCCTGCGGCTTTGCCCTCGGTGAGTTCCTGCCCGAGACGATGCTGCCAAAGCCTGAGCTACGCCTGATCACCTCGCTCTTCCTCGGCACCGCCCTCTCGATCTCGTCGGTCAAGATCGTCGCCATGGTCGTACGGGAGATGGGCTTTCTCCGCCGCAATGTCGGCCAAGTCATCGTCGCTTCGGCCATCATTGACGACACCATCGGCTGGGTGATCATCGCCATCACCTTCAGCCTCGCACTTCACGGGACCATCGACCCCTGGGCGGTCGGCCAGAGCCTCATCGGCACAGCGCTGTTCCTCGGGCTGAGCTTTACACTGGGTCGTCGGGTCGTGTTCCTGCTCATCCGCTGGGCGAACGACGAACTGGAGAGCGAGGCAGCGGTCATCACCGCCATATTGGTGGTGATGGGCCTGATGGCTCTGGCGACCCAGGCCATAGGCGTCCACACCGTGCTGGGCGCCTTCGTGGCAGGCATTCTCGTTGGCCAATCGCCGATCCTCACCCGCCAGATCGACGAACAGCTGCGCGGCCTCATCACCGCCCTGTTCGCGCCCGTGTTCTTCGGCCTGGCTGGCCTGAGCGCCGACCTGACGATCCTGAAGGATCCGACACTCCTGATGTTGACCCTCGGGCTGATCGCCATTGCGAGCCTCGGCAAATTCGCCGGTGCCTTTCTCGGAGGCAGCCTTGGGGGTTTGCGGCCGCCCGAGTCCTTGGCACTCGCCTGCGGCATGAACGCCCGAGGTTCGACGGAAGTCATCGTCGCCTCCATCGGCCTTTCCATCGGCGCGCTGAGTCAGAACCTGTTCACCATGATCGTGGCGATGGCTGTCCTGACCACGCTCGCCATGCCGCCGATGTTGCGCTGGGCCCTCGCCCGCCTGCCGTTTGACGAAGCCGAACGGGCTCGACTGGAGCGTGAGGAGCTTGAGGAGCGCGGCTTCGTTCCGAACCTGGAGCGACTGCTCGTTGCGGCTGACGAAAGCCCAAAAGGCCGGTTTGCGGCCCGGGTCGCTGGTCTACTCGCAGGCCGCTACGGGATGCCGGTGACGCTGCTTCAACCTGCCTGCAATGAAGAAGCGGGCCGTTTTCCGCGGAAGCCACCCTCCGCCAAGCTTTCCGCATCGGTTCAGGGTGCCGCCGATTTAGCCAGAACGCGGGCTGCGGGCGAGCGCACCGACGTCCCGACGTCGGATGTGACGGAACGAGAAGCAGATGTCCCGCTCGATCAGGCCGTTGCGGCAGAGGCGGAGAAGGGGTTCGATCTCCTCGTCATCGGCATCGAGCCAACGGTTGGTCCAGAAGGCGGCCTCAACGCAGATGTGACGCAGGCGGCAAACAGCTTCGACGGCCCGCTGGCCATCGTTGCCGCTCGCGGGGGCCACTTGGCTGAGCCGGAGAGCGCGCGGCTGGACATCCTGGTTCCCGTCAATGGAACGGACGTATCCCGTCGCGGAGCCGAGGTGGCCCTGACCCTTGCGCGTGCTGCGGACGCGTCGGTGACCGCTCTGTTCGTGGCCAACGCGAACGCGAGCACAACCCGGAAACGCCGTATCCGCCGGTCAGGGCGCACTGACGAGGCCGTCCTGAAGGAGGTGGCAGGATTAGCTGATCAGCACGGCGTCAGGCTTCATCTCGTGGAGCGGGCGAACCTCGCTGCCGAAGACGCCATCCTGCGGCAAGCGCGACGGAAGGATCACACCCTCATCGTGATGGGCGCGTCCCGGCGCCCCGGCGAAGATCTCGCCTTCGGCAACATCGCCGACGCGGTGCTGGAAGCGTCGGACCGCTCGGTTCTGCTCGTGGTCACCTGATCGAGAAGGAGACTCCGCTATCCTCTCGCGGTTTGGGCTAGGACAACCCGCCAACGAAGCGACTGTGTCGATGAGGTGAGAGTGGATCGGCCAGACGGGCGGGACATAGAGCCATGGCGGCCACGAAGAGTGCTACCGAACAGACAAAGCAGGTGGCGCAACACGTCGCAGCCGTGGCTCAGGTCACAAGGGACGGCGCTGACCGGCGCACCGAGTTGGCTGCCGACCGAGCCCGCAACGTCCGGCCAGGTAGGCCTGGGCGAGCAATGCTGGCGCAAAAGCAGGCCGGCTGCTGCGGAGGAATTCCGCTGAGAAAGCGGACAGGTTCCTATCAATCCGTTGCGGCCGGTCGGGCGGCTCTGGCGCCTTCCCGGACCGGACCTTGCAGTGTTCGCGGCGGAGGTTCGGGTCGTAACAATTCAGGAACCGGAGGAACGCAGCCTCGAATGCCCGGATTGCGTAGACTCACGGCAATCCAACGAACGCCGAGCACCGCCCTCGTGTGTCCGCGCAGCGTCTTGCCCCGCCTGCGGATTAATTTTCTGGTCGACAAATTGACTTTGTTAAATCTTGTCGATCGTTTCAAATACGAAAAATTGACGATTTCCGCGCAAGATTTGCTGCTTATAAGGACAATTATTCTTCTATCGAATATGCATCTGTCGCGCGATAAATATTTACTTTTGTGCATCAGCCCAGATTGATGATCGCCGCCCTGAACGATGACAAACAAGGATTGGAGTTATCTTGGCGCCATGCCAGTAAAAGGCTTGGCCGAGCTGCTTCCGATATCGTGATGGGGCGTAGGATCACGTCTTTCATGCCGATACCGAGGGCGCTGTCAGGCACGACCGCAATACCGATACCGGCTCCGACAAGTGCCAGCATCGCGTGGAGCTGGTTCACGCGCTGCACGACCTGCAGCCTCACTCCGGCTGTGTTGAACAAGTTATCCAACAGATCGATAAAGTAGCGTCCGCCGCGGGGCGACCAGGTTACCAAAGCCTCGCCGTCGAGATCCTTGAGCGTCGGCGTGCGGTTGCCTGCCAAGCGATGGTTGCGCGGCAAGGCGAGTAATAACCGTTCGTGCGCGATGGTCGCGGTCACGATCGGCGTTCTCGGATCCAGAAGTGCCGGGGCCGGCCTCAGGATCCCGATATCGACACGATTTTCTTCAAGAGCCTGGATCTGCTCGTCGGAGACCATCTCTTCGAGAACAAGGTCGATCTCCGGCAGTGCCGTGCGGATATGGGATACAATGCGAGGAAGCGTTCTGTAGGCGGATGCTGCGGTGAAGCTCAGCCGGATCGTGCCGCTCTCCCCACGGGCGGCGCGTTGCGTGAGGCGGGCGGCGCTTTCGGCTGCAGCGATCACCCGGTAGGCCTCAGCCAGGAAAGTCCGGCCCGCCGGTGTCAGGCGCACGGCCCGTGTGGTGCGCTCCAAGAGCGTTACGCCGAGTGTCTGCTCCAGCATCTGGATCTGCCGGGAGAGTGGCGACTGCGTGAGGTTCAGCCGCGCGGCCGCCCGGCCGAAATGCATCTCCTCGGCAACGGCGACGAAGCTGCGGGCATGTCCCAGATCGAACATTAATGCAGGATCGGGGATAATCGAGCCAAAATCAACGTTGGACGCATCGAAGGGGCGCGCCTATCCCAGACCCGACGCCGAAACGGCGCGGATCAGGGAGTGAAACAGATGTCGCGGATGACTCCTCGGGAGGTGGCGCGGTCCCTGGGCTCTGGCCTGCTCTCCTTCCCCGTCACGCATTTCAACGCAGATTACAGCGTCAACGAAGCCGCCTACCGCGACAACCTCGGACGCCTCGCGGACTACAAGGTCTCCGGCTTGTTCGCCGCCGGCGGCACCGGCGAGTTCTTCTCGCTCACTCCGGCCGAGATCGACCGTGTCGTGCGCGCATGCGTCGAGGAGACCCGCGGCCGCGCGCCGGTGATCGCTCCGGCCGGCCAGGGCACGGCGCTCGCCATCGAGCTCGCAAGGTCGGCCGAGGCAGCGGGCGCAGACGGCATTCTTCTGCTGCCGCCCTACCTCGTCGGCTCCGAGCAGGCGGGTCTGGCAGCCCATGTCGAGGCGGTGTGCAAGGCGACCTCGCTCGGCGTCATCGTCTACAACCGCGCCAACGCGCAGCTCAACGAGCAGACGCTCGCGGATCTCTGCGAGCGCAACCCGAACCTCGTCGGCTTCAAGGACGGCGTCGGCGACGTGGAGCTGATGACGCGGATCTATGCCGGCCTCGGCGATCGCCTGACCTATGTCGGCGGCCTGCCGACCGCCGAGACCTTCGCCCTGCCGTACCTCGAGATGGGCGTCACCACCTACTCCTCGGCAATCTTCAACTTCCTGCCCGAATGGGCACTCTCCTTCTACGACTCGGTCCGCCGCCGCGACCGCGACGCAGTCTACAGGGAACTGCGCGACTTCGTTCTGCCCTACATCGCGATCCGCAACCGCAAGCGCGGCTATGCGGTCTCGATCGTCAAGGCGGGTATGACCGCCGTCGGCCGCCATGCCGGGCCCGTCCGCCCGCCGCTCACCGACTTCGATGCCGCCGAGCTCGCCGAGCTGAAGGCGCTGATCGGCAACCGCCGCTGACGCCTCGTCCATCCCGCGAACGACAGACCGCCGAGCCAACGGCGGCACGATCGACCGCCCGGACCCAAACGGGCGGCGCTCATCCAGGGAGAACGTCCATGAGTGCCATTTCGAGCGGCACGACGAGCGCGACGCTCGCCGGTGCCGACGCGGCGCGCCGCACCCGCGTCCGCTTTCTGATCGTGCTGATGCTGTTCGCCGCCACCACGATCAACTACGCCGACCGCGCCACGATCTCGATCGCCGGGCCGGACATGGCCAAGGAACTCGGCCTCACGCCAGTCCAGATGGGGTACGTCTTCTCGGCCTTCGCGTGGTCCTACGTCCTGGCCCAGATCCCCGGCGGCTGGCTCCTCGACCGTTTCGGCGTGAAGTGGGTCTACGCGGCGGCCGTCGCGCTGTGGTCGGCCTTCACGCTCGTGCAGGGAGGCGTCGGCTTCTTCACCGGCCTCACCGCCGTGGTGATGCTGTTCGCCCTACGCCTCGCGGTCGGCCTCACCGAGGCGCCGGTCTTTCCGGCCAATGCCCGCATCGTCGCCGCGTGGTTCCCCACCCGCGAGCGGGGCATGGCCTCAGCCTTCTTCAACTCGGCGCAGTACTTCGCCACCGTGCTGTTCACGCCGCTGATGGCCTGGATCGTCCACAGTTTCGGCTGGCACCACGTCTTCACCAGCATGGGCGTGCTCGGCATCGCCTTCGCCGTGCTCTGGCTCCAGGTGATCGACAGTCCGCGGCAGCACGTGCTGATGAACAAAGCCGAGCGCGACTACATCGAGGCCGGCGGCGCACTGCTCGACATGGACGGGCAAGGAACCAGGAAACAGGCTAATGCCGGCAAGACCTTGCGCGAGCTACTCGCGAACCGGATGCTGCTCGGCATCTATATCGGCCAGTACTGCATCACGGTGCTGACGTACTTCTTCCTGACTTGGTTCCCGGTCTACCTCGTCAAGGAGCGCGGCCTGTCGATCCTGCAGGCGGGCTTCGCGGCGGTCCTGCCGGCGCTCTGCGGTTTCGTCGGCGGCATCCTCGGCGGCGTTATCTCCGACATGCTCCTGCGCCGCGGCTACTCGCTGACCGCAGCCCGCAAGATCCCGATCGTGGGCGGCATGCTGCTCTCGATGAGCATCATCGGCTGCAACTACGTCCAGGCGGATGCCCTGGTTGTCGGCCTGATGGCACTCGCCTTCTTCGGCAAGGGCATCGGTGCGCTCGGCTGGGCCGTCGTCTCCGACACCTCGCCGCGGGAGAGCGGCGGCCTCTCGGGCGGCCTGTTCAACACCTTCGGCAACACCGCCGGCATTACCACGCCGATCGCCATCGGCTACATCGTGCAGACGACCGGCTCGTTCAACGGCGCCTTGGTCTTCGTGGGCCTGAACGCCCTGTTGGCCTGCTTCTGCTACCTTGTGGTGGTCGGCGAGATCCGACGCGTCGAGCTGAAAGGCGTCTGATGCCCCGGCCCGGGCCAGCTCTCAGGGGCTGGCCCTCCCTTTCCGATGACCCTGCCCAGCGAATCCGGCCAAGCCCGGCCGCGCGGCCCGCCATCGAACATTCGCAGGAGGACGCCATGCCGCCGATCACGCCGACCGAGTCCCGTCACGCCGCCCGCAACACGCCGATCGTCACCGAGATGAAGGTCGTGCCAGTTGCCGGCCACGACAGCATGCTCCTCAATCTCTCGGGGGCGCACGGTCCCTTCTTCACCCGCAACCTCGTGATCCTCACCGACTCGACCGGCGCGACCGGTCTCGGCGAGGTCCCCGGCGGCGAGGGCATCCGCAAGACGCTGGAAGATGCTCGCGACCTCGTTGTCGGCCGGCCACTCGGCGCTTGGAACGCGGTGCTCAACGCCATGCGCATCCGCTTCGCCGACCGCGATGCCGGCGGGCGCGGCCTGCAGACCTTCGACCTGCGCATCACCATCCACGCGGTGACGGCGGTCGAATCGGCCTTCCTCGATCTGCTCGGCCAGTTCCTCGCCGTGCCGGTGGCCGCCCTCCTCGGCGAAGGCCAGCAGCGCGACGCGGTCGAGATGCTGGGCTATCTGTTCTACGTCGGCGACCGTCGCAGGACCGATCTCGGCTACCGTGAGCCGACGGCCCGCGACGGCTGGTTTCGTCTGCGCGACGAGGAAGCCCTGACCCCCGAGACCGTGGTGCGGCTCGCGGAGGCGGCCTACGAGCAGTACGGCTTCAACGACTTCAAGCTGAAGGGTGGCGTCCTCCGCGGCGAGGAGGAGATCGCCGCTGTCACTGCGATCCACGATCGCTTCCCCAAGGCGCGCGTCACCCTAGACCCGAACGGCGCTTGGTCGCTCGCCGAGGCGATCCGCCTGTGCAAGGGACAGGGCCACGTGCTCGCCTATGCCGAGGATCCGTGCGGGGCGGAAGGCGGCTTCTCCGGTCGCGAGATCATGGCCGAGTTCCGCCGCGCCACCGGCCTGCCCACCGCCACCAACATGATCGCCACCGACTGGCGGCAGATGAACCACGCGATCCAGCTCGGCGCCGTCGACATCCCGCTCGCCGATCCGCACTTCTGGACGCTGGCCGGCTCAGTGCGCGTGGCCCAGCTCTGCCGCGATCATGGGCTCACCTGGGGCTCGCATTCGAACAACCACTTCGACGTGTCGCTCGCCATGTTCACCCACGTGGCCGCGGCCGCGCCGGGCAGCGTCACGGCCATCGACACCCACTGGATCTGGCAGGACGGCGAGCGCCTGACCAAAGAGCCCCTCGCGATCCGCGGCGGCCTCGTGCGGGTGCCGGAGCGGCCGGGCCTCGGGATCGAACTCGACTGGTCGGCGGTCGAGGAGGCGCACGCGCTCTACCGCGACCACGGCCTCGGTGCCCGCGATGATGCCGCGGCGATGCAGTTCCTGATCCCGAACTGGACCTTCGATACCAAGAGGCCCTGCCTGGTCCGTTGAAGCGCGAGCCCCTGCCGGCCGTTCGATCAGGAGCGACAGCATGACCTTCAGCAGCGACAACCTGATCGGTGGCGAGCGCGTGCCGGGTACCGGCACGCCGTGGCGCGCGGTCGAGGCTGCCACTGGCGCCGCCCTTGAGCCGGCCTTCGCCTGCGCGACGGCCGGGCAGGCCGAGTGCGCCTGCGCGCTCGCGGCGGAGGCCTTCGACGCCTACCGCGAGTTGCCGCTCCAGGCCCGGGCCGAATTCCTGGAGGCGATCGCCCGCAACATCCTCGATCTCGGGGACAACCTCGTAACCCGCTGCATGGCCGAGACTGGCCTGCCGCGCCCGAGGATCGAGGGCGAGCGCGGCCGCACGGTCGGCCAGCTCCGGATGTTCGCCGAGGTCGTCCGCCGCGGCGCCTTCCTCGGTGCGCGCATCGACACAGCTCAACCCGAGCGCACGCCGCTGCCGCGGCCGGACCTGCGCCTGTGGCGGATCGCGGTCGGCCCCGTGCTGGTGTTCGGGGCCAGCAACTTCCCGCTCGCCTTCTCGGTAGCGGGTGGGGACACCGCCTCGGCGCTGGCAGCCGGCTGCCCGGTGATCGTGAAGGCGCATCCGGCCCATCCCGGCACCTCGGCGCTCGTCGGCGACGCGATCCGACGTGCGGTGACCGAATGCGCCCTGCCGGCCGGTGTGTTCGCGCTCTTGTTCGAAGGCGGCATCGCGATCGGCCAGCATCTCGCCTCTGACCCCCGCGTCGCCGCGATCGGCTTCACCGGCTCGCGCCGCGGCGGCACAGCCTTGATGCAGATCGCCGCCGCGCGTTCGGTGCCGATCCCGGTCTATGCGGAGATGAGCAGCGTCAATCCGGTGATCCTGATGCCGGCGGCACTCGAAGCGCGCGGAGCCGAGATCGGGCATGCCTTCGTGGCCTCACTCACCCTCGGCTCGGGCCAGTTCTGCACGAATCCTGGCCTCGTCCTCGCGGTCGAGAGCCCCAGCCTCGACACCTTCCTGGCGGCGGCCACCGACGCCCTGACAGGCGTGGCCGCGGCGACTATGCTGACGCCCGGTATCCACAGGGCCTATTGCGAGAGCGTTGCCGCCCTGGAGAGCAATCCCGGAGTCGTGCGGGTGGCACAGGGCAAGCCCGGCACCGCGCAGCAGGGCCAGCCGGCCCTGTTCGCTACGACCGGAGCCACCTTCCGCGCCGATCATCGGCTCGCCGAGGAAGTCTTCGGCGCGGCCTCCCTGGTGGTGCGCTGCCGGGACACAGCCGAGCTGCGCACGGTCATCACCGCGCTCGAAGGCCAGCTCACCGCCGCCCTGCACATCGACGCTGCCGACCACGCGGAAGCGCGCGGCATCATGCCTGTCCTGGAGCGGAAGGTCGGCCGCATCCTGGTGAACGGCTTCGGCACCGGCGTCGAAGTCGGCCACGCCATGGTCCACGGCGGCCCCTTCCCCGCGACCTCGGACGGGCGCACAACCTCGGTCGGAAGCCTCGCCATCGACCGCTTCCTGCGCCCGGTCTGCTATCAGGACGTGCCGGAGGCGCTGCTGCCGGAGGCGCTGACGGACGCGAACCCCCTGAAGCTGCCGAGAAGCCTCGACGGTGCCGAGGCCGGCGCCTGAGGGCACCTCGTGAGCCCGACGCGAGGTGGCCTTGCTTCCGGAGTCGGGGCGCGTCCCCTCCGCTCCGCCCGGACGGAGGCTATCCCGTCGAGGGTCGATCAGAACGTCGAGACGATAGCCGGTTTCGCTGCAACCAGCGGCTTCCATTCGCGAGAATGCTCATGAGCGCAGGTCCATATCCCACACAGGCGAGTTCCTCTGCTTCGCCCGTTCCTGCCCATGTCGATGCTGTTCGGGTGCCGCAAGGCGACGAGCCGCGCACGATCCGCCTGAGCGCGCGCGACAACGTCGCGATCGTGGTCAACGCCTTCGGGCTGCCGGCCGGCACGGTCTTCCCGGACGGGCTGGAACTCGTCGAGTTCGTGCCGCAGGGCCACAAGGTCGCGCTCACCGACATCCCGGAGGGCGGCGAGGTCCGCCGCTACGGCGAGGTGGTGGGCATCGCCACCCAGGCGATCCGGCGGGGCGCCTGGGTGGAGGAATCCCGCGTCGCGACCCCGCTCGCCCCCGCCCTCGACGCCCTGGAGCTCGCCACCCGCGTGCCGGCCCCCCTGCCCCCGCTGGACGGCTACACCTTCGAGGGCTACCGCAACCCGGACGGGTCGGTGGGCACCAAGAACATCCTGGCGATCTCGATCAGCGTGCAATGCGTCGCCGGCACCCTCGACGTGGCGATCCGGCGGATCAAGCAGGAGCTGCTGCCGCGCTATCCCAACGTCGACGACGTGGTCGGCCTGACCCACGCCTACGGCTGCGGCGTCGCCATCAACGCCCCCGAGGCGGTGGTGCCGATCCGCACCCTCCAGAGCCTCGCGCAGAACCCGAATTTCGGCGGCGCGGTCATGGTCGTCGGGCTGGGCTGCGAGAAGCTCGTCTCGGAGCGGCTCCTGCCCGACAGCGGCGCGGCCGGCGACGGCGTGGTGCGGCTGCAGGACGAGCGCCACCGCGGTTTCTCGGCGATGATCGACAGCATCCTGGCGATGGCGGAGGCGCGCCTGGCGGTGCTGAACCGCCGCCGCCGCGAGACCTGCCCGGCCTCCGCGCTGGTGGTCGGCCTGCAATGCGGCGGCAGCGACGCCTTCTCGGGGGTGACCGCCAACCCGGCGCTCGGCTTCGCGGCCGATCTCCTCGTGCGCTGCGGCGCCACGGTGCTGTTCTCGGAGGTGACGGAGGTGCGCGACGCGATCCACCTCCTGACCCCGCGGGCGAAGACCCCCGAGGTCGCCCGGGCGCTGATCCGCGAGATGGCGTGGTACGACGCCTATCTCGCCAAGGGCGAGGCCGACCGCCGCGCCAACCCCTCGCCGGGCAACAAGAAGGGCGGGCTCAACAACATCGTCGAGAAGGCGCTGGGCTCGGTGGCCAAGTCCGGCACGAGCGCGATCTCCGGGGTTCTGGCCCCGGGCGAGCGCGTGCGCGAGACGGGGCTGATCTTCGCCGCGACCCCGGCCAGCGACTTCGTCTGCGGCACCCTGCAGCTCGCCTCCGGCATCACCCTGCAGGTGTTCTCCACCGGCCGCGGCACGCCCTACGGGCTTGCCCAGGCCCCGGTGATCAAGGTCGCCACCCGCACGGAGCTGGCCGAGCGCTGGTCGGACCTGATCGACCTCGATGCCGGCCGCATCGCCACCGGCGCGGCCACGATCGAGGACGTGGGCTGGGAGCTGTTCCACCTGATCCTCGACGTGGCGAGCGGGCGCAAGCGCCCCTGGTCCGACCAGTGGGGGCTGTTCAACGACCTGACCCTCTTCAACCCCGCCCCGATCACCTGAGGCGGGGACACTCCCCGGTCATCCACGGGATTTCACCCCGCGCCGAAGACCACGCGCGGCAACGACGTGCTCTGCCTCGAAGGTAGCGCGATGCACGACACCGCGTTTCCCAGGACGGCACGCAGTGCGTTGCGTGGTTCGCCCTCCGAGGCCGGAGCGATGAGGGGCCAGGTGCGATAGCCGTCCGCAACCGTGACACCATAGACCGGTGCGGTCGGCGTTCCGAGGTCCTGGGCGGTACCGGCTACCCCAAGGGCGAGACCGGCGGTGAGGAAGGCTGCCGCCGCCAGCGGTCGCCGCTGCATGCAGGGATCAGAGGCCATCGACGTCGATCACCGCATGCGCGAAGGCCTGCGGCGCTTCCTGCGGGAGATTGTGACCGCTGCCGCCGGTAATCAGGCGGAGCGCATAGCGGCCGCTAAACTTCTTGGCGTCGATCTCGGGCCTCGGATGCGGGGCGCCATTCGCGTCCCTTTCCAGGGTGATGGGCGGAATTGCCGCCCTGAAACGAATTCGCGCTTTGGATGAAATGGCAGCTTTGTGAGCCGCTGGTTTTACTCTCGCGCCGAACAACGACGGCGGACATTTGCCGCACATCAAACCAGTGATTCGAGCGGACTCGGAATCGGATCGAGGCAGCTCGCATCCCGGTAGGACAACCCCGCTCCTTGAGAAGTCGATTTGGCCGGACGCCGCCGGTCCGCTTCGGAGCACCATGAAGAGTAAGACTGACCAGCCGCTTGCGGCCCTCAACGCCGATCGCAAGATCCTGCGTGGACCCAGGACGGGCGGCCCGGCGGTGGCAGAGTGGTCAGGGACCGTTAAGCCGATCTCTGGCTTCCGGGCAGGGTGGCGCAGCGCGCCACAGCCACAGCGCCGTTAGGACCAGCAGCAGCGTGGCGATCGCGCCGGTCCAGCCCAGCGCATCCCAGCCGGCCCAGCGGCCGGCTCCGATAGCGCGCACCATAAGCGGGCCGGCGATCTGTCCAGCGGCAAACGCGGCGGTCATCTGAGCGAGCAGCGGCGTCGGATTGTCTGGCCGCGCTTCACGCGCCAACTGCAAGCCGGCCATGGTGGCAACCATGAACGTGCCGCCTACGAAGACCGCCGATGCAGCGATGGCCGAGAGGGTCTGAACGAATAGAGGGAGGGCGGTGCCGAGCGCCATGATGCCTTGTGCCAGAGCCCAGATGCGCTGGCGGGACCCGCGAGGCAACCAAAGCGCTACGGCTGCCACCGACATGGCAGCGGCCAAGCCGAATAGCGGCCAGGTCAATCCGAACACCAGAGGATCAGGGGCAAGCTCGCGCGCCATGGCCGGAAGGAATGTCGCCGGGACGATGTAACCGAAGCCGAAGGTCCCGTAGCAGAACACCAGGGCCAGCTGCCTGCTCAGGCGGATCGGTGCGACCGCGGCGGCCTCACGCTCCATGATCCCTGGCGGGGTCATACTCTGCCCGTGTGACTGCGCCCACGCGAGCAGCGCTCCGGCGCCGGCGACCAGTCCCAGCTCGAGCCATAGCGCGTCTGCCAGTTGACGTCCGCCGAGCCAAGTCAGCACGCCAGCCAGCGCGATGCCGAGGCCAACGCCGGTGTAGATCCAGGCGCCCAGATGGCCGGCCCGATGCCGAGCAAGTTCAGCCAAGCACCAGCCGCTCGTGCAGACCAGCGCCCAGGCACTGAATACGCCTGCTGCCGCGCGCAGCCCAGCGCCGACAAGGGCGAGCGCGCCGGCATCGATCGCTGCCATCGCCAGCGTTGTCAGCGCGATGCCAAGCAGGCTCAGCAACAGACCGCAACGCGGGTTGCCGGCGAACCATGAGGCCGTCAGGGCGCCGACGAAGTAGCCGACATAGTTGGCGGTCGCCCACTCCGCACCGGCTGCTGCGCTCAGGGTGCCGTCCCGAATCATCAGCGGCATGAGCGGCGTGAAGGCGAACCGGCCGATCCCCATGGCGATGGCGAGAGCAACGGTGCCGCTGCTGACAATCGGCCAAGTCGCGCGGTTGGATAGGGTGAGGGTGTGCTGGCTTGTGCTCATCGGCAACCGATTGAACACCGACCGATCGATCTTGGAAAATGAATTATTGTGACCTATCGTTCTTCAGATGAGAACGATGGATCTCGACGACCTTCACATCTTTCGCTGCGTCGTGCGGGAAGGCGGAATCACGCGGGCGGCAGCGCAGCTGCACCGGGTGCCCTCCAATGTCACCACTCGGATCAAGCAGCTTGAGGAGCGGCTGGGGGTAGCCTTGTTTCACCGTCAGGGCCGCAGTCTGACCCTGACGGAAACCGGACGCACCCTCCTCGGTCATGCTGAGAAGTTGCTGCAAATGGCTGACTTAGCCGAGCAGGAGTTGCGCAGCGGTATCGTGCGCGGTGTGCTGCGGCTCGGCGCGCTGGAAAGCACGGCCGGCGCACGGCTGCCGCCAATCCTTTCCGCCTTCCATGCGCAGCATCCCAACGTCACGATCGAGCTGCAAACCGGCACAACCCGCGCGTTGCTGCGCCGGTTGGAACGCTTCGAAGTCGAGGCCGCCTTCGTATCCGAGCCCTTTGAAAGAGGCGGTCTCTCATCAATTCCAGCCTTCAGCGAGGAGCTGGTGTTGATCACCGCTCAGCACGGCCCTGCCATCCCTGACGCTATGGCGTTGAGTGGGCGGACGCTGGTGGCGTTCCCGCATGGCTGTTCCTATCGCCAGCGCCTTTCCGAGTGGCTGGCCGAAAGCGGCACATCGCCTGACCGGATCTTGGAGATGAGTTCGTACCACGCCATCGTGGCTTGTGTTGCGGCTGGCACGGGTGTGGCGATTGTACCAGCGGAGGTCCTCGAACACGCTGTCCTGAGTACGGCGGTTGAGCGCCACTCGTTGCCGCCGCACCTCCGCGTCAACCGAACCCATCTCGTGTGGTCAGGCGAGGCTAGTGCCCCGCTGCAGTCACTTATGAAATTGCTGCCCCGTGGCACCGTCAACGCCTGAGCGTCCGTACAAAATCCGCTGCCGCTCTCAATGCAGTGTCTTTGATCTGGATTCGGCCCCATTCTTAAACAGGCACGTGGCCGTCAAAGAAGTCGTGTATGACTTTTCAACTCCGAACGCCCGATCTCACCCAAATCATGCGCGCAAATATTTTGCCTGCAGCTCAGAAAAGGTTCGATAATGGCTTTCCGCCTCCCGGCTCAAGCTGCAGGCAAGCGGACGTTCCATGCCGCTCAGGTAAATGCCTGAAAAATTCCCCATTCCGCCGAGGCCTGCAGCGTCCCGGAACTGGCCCCTGGTGCAACAAAGCTCTTGAGCCCCGAACGCACGCCAAATCGCCATTGACCTGTTACCAGTGAGCACACGTTCCGCTTCACACCCATTCCATCACTGGCGCTTCGGCCGCACCTCTTAACAGACTGTATTGCGTCAGCGTTTCGCAGCGATCGCTCCTCCCTCCTGCCGCGCCCAGCCGGACGCCGTCGAGTGACGATCTTAAGTCTTCCTCTCATCGAAGCAGACCACCGAACGTGCTGCAGGATAGACAGCGACACGCGGAGTATGGCCCATTGTCAGCAACGCCGGGCCTCAGCATCGGCGATGGGACGGATACGCCAATGAGGACAACGCGTCGCGTTTTCTTGACGGGTGCCGCATCCGCAGTCGCGGGCGGTCTGGCGCCGGGAGTGATCCGCTCGGCCTGCGCCCAGGGTGCCGGCTCGACGATCCGGATTGGCATGGTGCTGCCGGTGACGGGGCCGGGCGCAGATGCGGGCCGCTACGCGCTGAGCGGCGCCAAGATCGCCCTAGAGGCGGTCAACAAAGCCGGCGGCGTGCTCGGCAAGCCACTTGAGATCGTCACTGAGGACGACCAGACCACCAATCCCGGTGCGGTCTTCGCCTTCTCCAAGCTCGCCTCGCAGAGCGACCTCGTCGGCTTCCTGGGCTCGATCCGCTCGACCCAGAACCATGCCATGGCCCCCGACATCCTGAAGACCGGCAAGCCCGTCTGCTTCGGCGGCACCGACCCGGTGCTGACGCAGCTCGGCAACCCCTGGCTCTTCCGCTTCCGTCCCAACGACAGCTTCTCGGCCCGCGTGATCGCCGAGCACGGCGTCAACGGGCTCGGCAAGAAGAAGTGGGCAATCATCCACTCCACCGACGCCTTCGGCACAAGCGGCGCCAAGGCGCTGGCCGAGAGCCTCGCCAAGAGTGGCGCCACGGTCGCCCTCGACCAGGGCTACACCAACCAGAGCCAGGACTTCACGCCGGTCGTACTGGCGATACGCCAGTCGGGCGCCGACGTCATCGGCTCGTACTTCACCTTCGAGAACGACATCGGGATCTTTGCGAGGCAGTTGCGCCAGCTCGGCGTCACCGCGCCCTGGGTCGGCTCCCCGTCGATCACCAACGTGACGGCCCTGAAGCTCGCCGGGCCGTCCCTGTACGGCACCTACGGCGTGGCCGACTACGCCGAGGAATCGAGCGACGCCGCCCGCGCCTACGGCAAGGCCTACCGGGCGGCGACGAAGATCGCGCCCGACAACCAGTCGTCCTGGACCTTCGACGCGGTCACGGTGCTCGCCAAGGCGATCAACGCGGCGGGCAAGACCGATCCGCAGGCAATCCGCGAAGCTCTTCTTGCAGTGCGCGGCCACGAGGGCGCCGAGGGCACCTACAACTTCGATAAAAACGGTGACGGTCTGCACGGCTACAACGTCGTGCGCAACGACAAGGGTAACATCGTCTTCGATCGGCGGATCGATTTCTACCAGGGCTGAAACGCCCGGATCGAGACAGGCCCCGCGGCCGCACCGATCCGGCAGGGTCGGCACGGTCCCGGGGGCATCCCCCGGAGAGGCAACGCGTGCGGACCGCATGGACCTGATCCTGCAACTCCTCTTCACCGGGATCGGCATCGGCTCCGTCTACGCCCTGGTGGCGCTCGGCTTCGTGCTGATCTTCCGCGCCACCAACGTGGTGAACTTCGCCCAGGGCGAGTTCTCGATGGTGGCGGCCTTCCTGATGGTCGTCTTCGCCGTCGACCTCCAATGGCCGTACTGGTTGTCGATCCTCCTCACCATCGGCGGGATGGCGCTGCTCGGTGCCCTGTTTAACCTGGGCGTCTACTATCCGCTGCGACACCGCAGTTACCTACCGGTGATCATCTCGACCATCGGCGCCTCGATCTTCCTGGCCAACACCACCCTCGCCCTCTACGGTCCGCAACCGCAGGTGCTGCCGCCCGTCTTCGAGACGCAAGGCTTTCTGCTCGGCCCGGTCTTCCTCGACAGCCAGTACCTGCTGATCATCGCCGTTACGGCGACGCTGGTGGCGTTCCAGTACTGGTTCTTCGAGCACACGCTGATCGGCAAGAAGCTTCAGGCGACCTCGCAGGACAAGGAGATGGCCGCGCTCCTCGGAATTCCCGTGGCCGGGATGATCATGCTGACCTTCGTGTACAGCGCGGTGCTCGGCGGGATCGCCGGCATCCTCGTGGCGCCCGTTCTATTCGTGTCGATCCAGATGGGCGCCACGATCGCCCTCAAGGCCTTCGCGGCGACCATCATCGGCGGCTTCGGCGACGTGACCGGCGCGATCATCGGCGGCTTGGCGCTCGGCATCATCGAGACCTTCGGGGCGGCCTACATCTCGGTGCCCTACAAGGACGCCTTCGCCTTCCTGGTCCTCGTGATCTTCCTCGTCGTGCGCCCGCAGGGCCTGTTCGGCGAGCGCGTGGCGGAGAAGGCATGAGCGCCCCCCCTTCCCCGATCGCCGGCCCGGCCGCCGCGGCTCCGGTCCGCACGCCCGCCGCACGCCGCCGGCTGCCGCTCGGCAGCCTCGCCTATGCGGCTCTTGCGGTCGCCACCGTGGCGCTTGCCGCGACGACGCCGCTCAGCGGCTACGCCCTGAACATCCTGATGCAGGCGGCGACCTACGCCATCGCGGTGATCGGGCTCACCGTCGTGCTGGGCCTGTGCGGGCAGATCAACCTGGCCCAGGCCGCGTTTTTCGGTATCGGCGCCTACGCGGTCGGCCTCGGCACGGTCGACGGCGGGCTGAACTTCTGGATCTGCTTGGTCATCGGCCTCGGCCTCGCCGTGGTGCTCGGCGCTGCGCTCGGCGCCTCCACCCTGCGGCTCGGCGGCCACTATCTTGCCATGGTGACGATCTCGTTCCAGCAGATCCTGACGCTGGTGCTGACCAACTGGATCCCGGTGACGCACGGGCCGGACGGGGTACCCAACATCCGCCGCCCCGCCCTCTTCGCAGACGGACAGAGCTATCTCGCCCTCTGCGTGCTCGTGCTGGCCGTGGTCGGTTGGCTCGTCTGGCACATGCCGCAGACCCGGCTCGGGCGCGCCATGCGCGCGGTGCGCGACAACGAACTCGCCGCGGGCGTCTCGGGCATCGACATCTACCGCACCAAGGTTGCCGCCTTCGCCCTCGGGGCGCTGCTCGCGGGCCTCGGCGGCGGCCTGTTCGCCGGCAGCTTCACCTACATCAGCCCCGACCAGTTCTCCTTCGCCGAATCGATCGTCTTCCTGACGATGGCGCTGCTCGGCGGCGTCGGCTCGCCGGTGGGCGCCGTGATCGGCACCGCCCTGCTGATCCTGATCCCTGAATGGCTCCGCTTCCTCAAGGAGATCCCGGGGCTCTACCTCGCGATCTACGGGCTCGCGGTGATCCTGATCGTGGTGTTCATGCCCGACGGGATCTGGGGCTTCCTCGGCGATCAGGTCCGGCGCCTGCGCCGAGCCCGCCCGGCACCGCCGCAGGCGGCCGAGCTGACGCTGGTCCAGGATGAGGCCTCCGCCGCGCCGATGCTGGAGGTGTCGGGGCTGGCCAAGCACTTCGGTGGTCTCAAGGCCGTGGACGCGGTGAGCTTCACGGTGGCGCGGGGCGGAATCCACGCGCTGATAGGTCCGAACGGCTCCGGCAAGACCACGACGCTCAACGTCCTCTCGGGCCTCTACAGCCCGACGGGCGGCAGCGTGCGCCTGGCCGGCCGGGACGTCACCCATCTGCCGCCGCACCGGCGGGCGGCGGCCGGGATCGGGCGCACCTTCCAGAACATCCGCCTGTTCCGCTCCATGAGCGCCCTAGAGAACGTCATCATTGGGGCCGAGCGTCCCAACAACCCGCTGGCCGCCCGCGACCGGGCGGCGCTGGAGGCCCGCGCGCGGTCGGCCCTGGCCTTCGTGGGGCTCGAAACGCGGGCGCAGGAGCCGATCTCCGGCTTCTCGTACGGCCACCAGCGCCTGATCGAGATCGCGCGGGCGCTCGCCGGCAACCCCGTGCTCCTCCTCCTCGACGAGCCGGCCGCGGGGCTCAATTCCAGCGAGAAGATCGCCCTCACGGGGCTGCTGCGGCGGATGGCGGCCAAGGGCCTGACCATCCTGATCATCGACCACGACATGACGCTGGTGAGCGACGTGGCGAGCCACGTCACCGTCCTGAACTTCGGCCGCCGCATCGCCGACGGCGTCACCGCGGGCGTCCTGCGCGAGCCCGCGGTGATCGAGGCCTATCTCGGCGAGGACGCCTCCGCGGGCCCAGCGGCGAGCCTCAAGACCGACCTCGCTCCGGTGTGACCCGCGATGGCGCCGCTCTCGACACCGCTTCTGGAGATCCGCGATCTCGTCGTCCGCTACGGGGAGATCGAGGCCGTGCGCGGGCTGTCGTTCTCCGTGGGCGCCGGGGAGGTCGTGACCCTGCTCGGCTCGAATGGCGCCGGCAAGTCGACGACCCTGAAGGCGATCTCGGGTGTGGTGAGACCCGCCGCCGGCACGATCCTGCTGGAGGGGCAGCCTTTGGAGGGCCTCAAGCCGGAGGCGATCGTGCGCCTGGGCGTTGCCCACGTGCCGGAGGGGCGCCGGATCTTCCCGGGCCTGACCGTGCGCGAGAACATCATGCTGGGCGCCTCGAACCGAACAGGCCTCACCAAGCGAGCCCTGCGCGACGAGGTCGAGGCGATGTTCGACCTCTTTCCGGACATCCGCCGGTTCGGCAATGCGCTGGGCTGGACGCTGTCCGGCGGCCAACTCCAGATGGTGGCGCTCGCCCGCGGCCTGATGGCCAAGCCCCGCATCCTGCTTCTCGACGAGCCCTCGCTCGGCCTGGCTCCGGTGATCGTCCAGGCGGTGTTCGCGATCATCGCCGAGGTGCGCCGCCGCGGGACCACAGTGCTGCTGGTCGAGCAGAACGCCCGGATGGGTCTCTCGGTGGCCGATCGCGGCTACGTGCTGGAGACCGGCCGGCTCGTCTTGGAAGGCGAACCGCATGCGCTATGGGCTAACGACGAAATCCGGTCGGCGTATCTCGGAGGACGCACGAAGCCTGCGGTCCTGGTCTCACAGGAACGCTTGTAAGAGGGGAGCTTGGCGGTTCAGGTGATGCACGGTTTCACCGCGCTGCGCTGCCCGGAAGCAGGCACCCCGGGAGACCGCAACGGGTGGCAAGCCGCCCAGCGGGCCCGATGTCGGCTCCTGGCGTGATCCTGACCCGGAACCTTCGCTGTAGGAGCGTCCGCTGCCGGGTTCGGCTGGACGGCGGCAATGAGTGCTAGGCGAACGTCCGCCTGTCGGGGATCAGCCAAGGTTCGCTGAGAGCGTGTACGGTCGTCGAACGATCAGAGATCACGGCTGCCATGCGGAGGCTGGCCCACGGCTCGCATTGTCCCGGCTGAGGGAAGCCGATGAGGCCAAGCGCCTTGAGGGGGTGCCCGAGCTACCGGTCTCGCTGGCGCATGGGCGCAATCGCTCGTAAACGCCTAGATCGCCAAATCCCGCAGACCAGTGAAGACCGCAGTGGCCGAACGCCCACTCCCCGAAGGCCATCCGGAGCTCAGTTTCCTCGCGGGGGGAGGCGAACTCGGCGCGCTCATCCGCACGCAAGATTGGGCCTCCACACCCCTCGGCTCGGCCCATGCCTGGCCTCAGAGTCTCAAGACCGCAGTGCGGATCATGCTCACCTCCCGGCAGCCGATCTGGATCGGCTGGGGGCCCGGTCTCACCTTCCTGTACAACGACGCCTACAAATCGATCATCGGCGGAAAGCACCCCTCGGCTCTCGGCCGTCCAACCGCGGAGGTGTGGCGTGAAATCTGGGCCGATATCGGCCCCCTACTCGCGACTGCCATGGGCGGCATCGAGGGGACCTTTGTCGAAGAGCAGCTCCTGATCATGGAGCGCAACGGATACCCAGAAGAGACCTACTACACCTTCTCGTACAGTCCGATCCCCGGCGACGACGGCCAGCCGGGCGGCATCATCTGCGCCAACAGCGAGGACACGCACAGGGTCGTCGGCGACCGTCAGCTCGCGTTGCTGCGTGAACTGGCGGCCGAGACCGTGCCGGCGCGGTCCTGGCGGGAAGCCTGTGAGCGTAGCGCGGCCGCACTGGCGCGTGATCCGCACGACATCACGTTCGCTCTGCTCTACATCGTCGAGCCTGGCCAAGAGGAGGCCGAACTCGCCGCCGTGACGGGCCTGGACCCCGCGTCCGCCGGTGTCGGCAGCCGTATCGGGCTCGACGATGGCAGTTCCTGGCCGATCGGGTCCGTGGCCCGCTCCCAGGAGGTGCATCTCGTCGGGAACCTGGGTGAGATCGCCCCGATCGGGACCGCTGGCGTCTGGAAGCGTCCGCCCGATCGGGCCGCAGTGCTGCCTGTACCGGCCAGCAGTGACACCGGCCGCGGCGGCGTGCTGGTCGTGGGCCTCAACCCATACCGGCTGTTCGACAAGGACTATCGCGCCTTCCTCGGCCTCGTGGCGGGGCAGATCTCGGCAGCCATCGCCAGTGCCGATGCCCATGAGGAGGAGCGGCGCCGCGCCGAGGCTCTGGCCGAACTCGATCGGGCCAAGACCGCCTTCTTCTCCAACGTCAGCCATGAGTTCCGCACGCCTCTCACCCTGATGCTCGGCCCTCTTGAGGAGGTGCTGGAGAGCGGCTCGGGCAGCGATGCCGTACGCGCGCAGGTGGAGCTCGCCCATCGGAACGGCACGCGCCTGCTGCGCTTGGTCAACAGCCTGCTCGACTTCTCGCGCCTCGAAGCAGGGCGGGTGAGCGCCGTTTTCGAGCCGGTGGACCTGTGCCAACTCACAGGCGAGATCGCCTCCAGCTTCCGCTCGGCCGTCGAGCGGGCCGGCCTCTCTCTCGAGGTCCGCTGCAAGCCGCTGCCTCTGCCGTCGTACGTCGACCGGGAGCTGTGGGAGAAAATCGTTCTCAATCTCCTGTCCAACGCCTTCAAGTTCACGATGCGTGGCGGGATCACGGTGACCGTTGAGCCCTCGGCGGACGGTCGCGCTGCCCGCGTCGCGGTCGCGGATACGGGCATCGGCATCCAGGCCCCCGAGATCCCGAAGCTGTTCGAGCGATTTTACCGCGTCGAGGGCGTGCAGGGACGCAGTTTCGAGGGAAGCGGGATCGGGCTCGCTCTCGTACAGGAGCTCGTCCGGCTGCACGGAAGCGAGATCGCCGTCGAGAGCACCGTCGGTCAGGGCACAACCTTCACGATTACGCTTCCGCTCGGGCGCTTTCACCTCCCGGCTGCGCAAGTGCGCGACCACGCCGCCGATCCGGCGGCACCTGTGGCAAACGCGCACGAGTACCTGGAGGAGGCGCTGCGGTGGTTGCCAGAGGCTGCGCCGCTCGAGGCCGCCGGAGAGCTGTCAACCGCCGGACTGGAGGCGATTGCGCCCGACGGATCCCAGAGGGTCGGGGCAGGTAGATACGTGCTCCTCGCCGACGACAACGCCGACATGCGCAGCTACGTCGCGCGGCTGCTCGAGAGCCAGGGCTACCGGGTGAAAGCCGTGGGCGATGGGGAGGAGGCTCTCGCGGTCGCGTGCACCACGTCGCCGGACCTGCTCCTGACGGACGTGATGATGCCGAAGCTCGACGGCTTCGGGTTGCTGCGCGCGGTTCGCCGAGAGCCTGGCATCGCCGGGGTTCCGGTGATCATGCTCTCCGCACGAGCCGGCGAGGAGGCCAAGATCGAGGGCCTCAATGCCGGGGCCGACGACTATCTTGTGAAGCCCTTCGCGGCCCGCGAACTCCTGGCCCGCGTCAACGCGACCATCCAGGTGGCCGAAGTGCGCCGCGAGGCCAACCGGGCGATCTGGGCGAGCGAGCAACGTTTCCGCATCAGCCAGGACCGGCTGTCTATGGCGCTCTCGACGGGAGGCGTCGGCATCTTCGAGTGGGAGATCGACACCGACAAGGTGGCGGTGCTCGGGCCGATCGCTGCGCTGTTCGGCGTCAACCGGGAGGACTCTGAGGCCGCCGGCCTGCCGCTCGCATCCTTCATTGCCGGCATTCACCCGCAGGACCGATCACGCGTGCAGGAGGTGATCTCGCAGTCGATTGCCGCCTCGACACCCTACCGTGCCGAATACCGCGTTATTGGCGGTGATGGCGAGCGGATCGTGCTCGCGGTGGGCCAGCACTCGATATCACCGGGCCGGGGACGGCGGCTCGCCGGCGTGATCATGGACGTTACCGAGCGGCGGCGCGCTGAGCAGGGGTTGCAGGCGCTGAATGATCGCCTTGAGCAGCGCATCTCCGAGGAGCTGGGCGAGCGCCTGAAGGCCCAGGAAGCTCTGCGCCAAGCCCAGAAGATGGAGGCGGTGGGCCAGCTCACCGGTGGCGTGGCGCACGACTTCAACAACCTGCTGACCATCATCCGCTCGTCGGTGGATTTCCTGCAACGGCCGAATCTGCCGGAGGAGCGGCGGCGGCGATACATGGACGCGGTGTCGGACACGGTGGACCGGGCCGCCAAGCTCACCGGCCAGCTTCTCGCCTTCGCCCGGCGGCAGGCGCTCAAGCCTGAGACCTTCGAGGTCGGCGCCTGTCTGCGCGGCATTGCCGATATGCTCGACACAGTCACCGGCGCCCGCATCCGGGTTGTCCTGGAGGCGCCGGACACCCCCTGCTACGCCCGCTGCGATCGCAGCCAATTCGAGACCGCTCTGGTCAACATGGCAGTCAACGCCCGTGACGCGATGGATGGCGCAGGCACGCTGACCCTGCGGTTGGCCTGCCATCATCCGCTTCCGGCGATCCGCGGCCACGCCGGCTCCCGTTCAGCCTTCGTCGCGGTCTCGCTGACGGACACCGGCACGGGCATTACACCGAGCGATCTCACCCGCATCTTCGAGCCGTTCTTCACCACCAAGGAGGTGGGCAAGGGCACCGGGCTTGGGCTGTCCCAGGTGTTTGGCTTCGCCAAGCAGTCGGGCGGCGACATCGACGTGGCGAGCGCAGTGGGTGCGGGTACCACTTTCACGCTGTACCTCCCCGAAGTTGACGTGACGGATGCGGCTGTTTTCGAGCAGGCTGGTGAAGCCGGGGCGACCGACGGAGCCGGCCGGAAGGTTCTCGTGGTCGAGGACAACGTCGAGGTCGGCCGCTTCGCGACCCAGATCCTGGAAGACCTTGGCTATGCGCCGGAGTGGGCGGCGAACGCCGAGGCGGCCCTGGAGCGGCTTGGCTCGGACGGCGACGGGTTCGACGTGGTGTTCTCGGATGTGGTGATGCCGGGCATGGGCGGGCTTGCGCTGGCCGATGAGCTGCGACGGCGGCTACCCGATCTGCCGGTGGTGCTGACCTCGGGCTACAGCCACGTGCTCGCCCAGGAGGGTAGCCATGGCTTCGAGTTGCTGCACAAGCCCTATGCGGCCGACGAGCTCTCGCGGGTGTTGAGGCAGGTCATCGGTCATCGAGGCCGCGTCCCTCAAGACAGCATTCGGTAGTCCCCTTGGAGATGCCGGTTCGAGGAGCAAACCAGCTCTCCCCACCGCGGGCCTGGACGGTTCTCTGATGGCGCCACTCAGGTCCAGGACCTCTGCTGCGGCAGCGTCCGCGTCCGAGATGATGCCGGGTTCATCCGAGCGGCGACAATGGACGCGAAGCCGACGGCCGGATCTGGAGAAGTCCGGAGCAACGCGCATGCGAAGCCTCAAGCCCGTCGAGACCCCAGAACTCCTTTTGCGGAAGCTGCCTCTATCGATGCGAAGGCCGACCTCAGCCTTCAGGCTATGAGCTCATGATCGCCCGGACGGGGAGCATTCGGCGAGCAGCCGCATTCTCCGCTACATGGCGCCCATGAATGATGACCAACGATCACCAGAGCCCACCGGAGGTGACGGCGATGTCAGCGCGGGCGAGCCGGCCCGTGGCCGCATGGACCAGGGCGCCTTGGAACCGCTCGGCCGGCCAGGATTGCGCCACTGGCAACAGAGTACCATCACCGACCCGGGCCTGAACGAGCGCGGGAGCGTCTTCTTCGCCGCCGTCGAGATGACCCGGATGCCGATGATCCTGGCCGATCCGCGCCAGGACGACATCCCCATCGTCTTCGCCAACAATGCCTTCCTCGACCTGACCGGCTATGAGGAAGGCGAGGTACTCGGGCGCAACTGCCGCTTCCTGCAGGGCGCAGGCACCGACCCAGCGCACGTGCGCCAGCTCCGGGAGGCCGTCGCTGCGGGCAAGGCCACTGCCGTTGAGATCCTGAACTATCGTCGGGACGGCACGCCGTTCTGGAACGCGGTGTTCATGGGTCCGGTGCATAACCCCGAAGGCGAGATCATCTACTTCTTCGCCAGCCAGCTCGACGTGACCCTGCGGCGGGAGTCGGAGCAGCAGTTCCGGCAGGCGCAGAAGATGGAGGCCATCGGGCAGCTGACCGCAGGGCTGGCCCATGACTTCAACAACCTCCTGCATGTCATCAACGGCAGCCTGGAGCGGCTGGCAGCCAAGCGTCACGATGACAAGGCCTTCGAGCGGTATCATACGGCAGCCACCGCGGCGGCCGACCGCGGTGCGAAGCTGACCCATCAACTTCTCGCCTTCGCCCGCCGCGGCCGGCTGGAGCCGAAGGGCGTCGACCTGAGCGAACTGGTCAACTCCGTCGCCGAGTTGCTGGAGTCCTCGGTTGGCAGCAAGGCCACCCTGCACCTGAATCTGCAGCGGCGTCTGCCGCAGGTGCGGGTCGACGCGACTCACTTGGAAATGGCGCTCCTGAACGTGGTCGTGAACGCGCGCGACGCGTCTCCGAACGGCGGCGCCATCACGGTCACCACACGGCAGGTCCACCTCAACGGCGATGCCGCCTCGCGGCACTTGGAGCCGGGCGACTACGTGCTGCTGTGCGTCTCCGACGAGGGCACCGGAATGGCACCTCATATCCTGGCGCGGGCGACAGAGCCCTTCTTCACCACCAAGTCGCGCGGGGAGGGAACGGGCCTTGGCCTCGCCATGGCACACGGCTTCGTCCAGCAATCGGGGGGCCGGCTGGAGATCGAGAGTGCGGTCGGGCGCGGCACGACCATTCGCATGCTGTTTCCCGTGCTGAGGCAGAAGACGGATGACGCTGGCCACGGCGCGGTACAGACGGGCTATCAGGCGCGGCCCCTCGACCACCTGACCGCACCGCCGCTCGTCCTCGTCGTCGACGACAGCCGCGAGGCAGCTGCGCTGGCAGGAGAGGCGCTGCAGGACATCGGTTATCGCGTCGTGATCGCCCATAGCGCCGAGGAGGCGCTGGAGCGGTTCGAGGAAGCACTGGCGGGCGGGGACGGGTTCAAGCTCGTGTTCTCAGACGTGATCATGCCCGGCGGCGCGAATGGCCTCGTTCTGGCCGAGCAGGTCAGCAGCCGTGACCCGAGTGTGCCGGTCCTGCTCACCACCGGCTACAACGACGAGATGGCGATCGACGGCCCCCAGCCGCATGCCATGGACGTGCTGGGCAAGCCGTACCGGCGCAGCGAGTTGATCGACCGCGTGCAGGCTGCGCTGCGCAGGGGAGCACGGACCGGGCCGGGACGACAGAGCTCTGACTTCGGCCATGCTAAGGCATAAAGCCCCGCAAGGCCCTGTCCGCTTTGCCTTCCGGACCGTGCGCTTCCTGGATGCTGCCGGGTTCGGCTGAACGGCGGCGATGGACGCGAAACCGACTGCCGCTTCGCGGCCCACGGGTGCTCGTCCTCTCAGATCGTCGCGGCACTGCCGAGTGCGGGCTCAGGCGCCCGCTCGCGCCCAAGCCAGCTGCGCCGCATGGGTTTCAGTACGAAGTAGGCCAGCACGGCGGTGACGAGGTCGAGGACGATCGCGATCGAGAAGACCGGCTCCCAGTGGCCGGCCGCGTCGTGGATGAGCGCCGCGACAGGACCGCCCAGGAGCGAGCCAACGCCTTGTGCCATGTAGAGGAAGCCGTAATTCGTGGTGGCGTGCTTCGTCCCGAAGGTGTCGGTCAGGATTGAGGGGAACAACGAGAAGATCTCGCCCCAGGCGAAAAACACCACGCCTGACAGCAGTGCGAACGCGTAGGCGTTCTGCCGATTGTAGAGCAGCAGGCCGATCGCAAACGCCTCGAGCGTGAACGCGATCGCCATCGTATTCTCGCGGCCGATATGGTCCGACACCCAGCCAAAGAAGGGGCGCGTCAGGCCGTTGGTGATACGGTCGAAGGTCAGCGCGAAGGGGAGCGCCGCAAAGCCGAACACGAGGGCATCGGCGACGCCGAACTCGCGGGCGAAGTTGGCGAAATTCGCTGTGACCATCAAGCCGCCCGTCGACATCATCGTCATCATGGCGAACATCAACCAGAACAGCGGCGTGCGCAGCATCGCCCTCGGACCGGTGTCGGCTGCCGTGCTCGCGGTTCTTTCCGGATCGATCGACGGCACCTCGCCAGCCTGTGGCGCGCGCAGGCCGAGAGCGGCGAGCCCCCCGACTGCACCGAGGATGCAACCGAAGACCAAAAGCGTGTGCCGGAAGTCGGTGGCCGCGATCATGTCGGCGATCGGAAAGGTGGTGATCATGGCGCCCATGCCGTAGCCGGCCGCCACGATGCCGGCGGCGAAGCCCCGGCGGTCCGGGAACCAGCGCACCATCAGGCAGACTATGCCGACATAGACGATGCCGGTGCCGAGGCCGCAGAGCAAACCGTAGGTGGCATACAAGGCGAGCAGGCTCTCGGCTTTCGACGCCATGATCCAACCGAGCCCGCTCAGGGCGGCACCCACGGCGATCATCAGCTTCGGACTGAACCGGTCGATCAGGTAGCCCTGCACTGGCGAGAAGAAGGTCTGCAGCACGATCAGCAGCGTGAAGGTGACCTGCACAGCGGCGAGCGAAGCACCGGTGCTCGCCTGAAAGGGTTTGACGAACAGGGTCCAGACGTATTGCGGGCTCGAAATCGTCATCATGACGATCAGGCCCAGCAGGAGTTGCAGCCAGCGCCGACGCGACTCGACTGGGTCCATTTACACCTCCCGGCACCTTTTAAATAATGACATCATCAGCGCCGGCAGGCGTCAATCGTGCGCCGCAGCGCAGCTGCAGGCGCAGCGCCGCAGAATACGGTTGACCGCGCGTTGCATCTTGAGCGATGCGCGGGATTCGAGCCTTTATCGGGAGAGATCTGACTATAGAGGAGCGGCGTCGATCGAGCTGTGGCCGGCGCCTTTGTTGATCGGCGCCGGCTGGCAGCGATCCGCTGATTATCAAGCGGCCGCGGCGTCCCTGGCGAACTCCGTCCGCGCGGGGCTCCGCTCCCGATAGATGAGGAGCGTGGAGACGAGGCCGCAGGCGCCCGCGAACGCGAGCCAGAAGGCCGGGGCGGCGCGGTTGCCGGTCTCCTCGATGAGCCAGGTCGAGATGAGCGGGGTGAAGCCGCCGAACAGAGCCGTCGCCAGCGAATAGGCGAGTGAGAAGCCCGCGGTGCGCACGTGCGCCGGCACGATCTCGGTCAGCGCCACCACCATCGCGCCGTTGTAGCTCCCGTACAGGAAGGACAGCCACAGGAGCACGACCAGCATGTTGCCGAAGGACGGGTTGGCGACGAGCCACGCGAGCGCCGGGTAGGCGGTGAGCAGGGTCAGGGCCGAGAACGTGAGCAGGATGGGCTTGCGGCCGATCCGGTCAGAGAGCGCGCCCATCACAGGCAGCCAGAAGAAGTTCGACACCGCGACGCAGAAGGTGACGATGAGGCTGTCCTCGGCTGAGAGCTTCAGCACAGCCTTGCCGAAGGTCGGCGTGTAGACCGTGATGGTGTAGAACGAGACCGTGGTCATCACCACGAGCAGCATCCCGAGCCCCACGATCTGCCAGTTGCGGCCGAGCGAGGTGAAGATCTCCCGGGCCTTGGGACGGTGTTTGCGCTTGAGGAATTCCTCGGTCTCCTCCAGCGAGCGGCGGATGTAGAACAGGAACGGCACGATCAGGCAGCCGATGACGAACGGCACGCGCCACCCCCAGGAGCCCACCGCCTCGGGCGTGAGGGTCCGGCTCAGGCCGTAGCCGATGAGCGCTGAGGCCATGATGGCGACCTGCTGGCTGCCCGATTGCCAGCTGACGTAGAAGCCCTTGCGGCCGGGCGTCGCCATCTCGGCGAGGTAGACCGACACGCCGCCGAGTTCGACGCCCGCCGAGAAGCCCTGCAGCAGCCGGCCGATCAGCACCAGGAAGGGCGCGAACAGACCGATGGTCTCATAGGACGGCACGAAGGCGATGAGAATCGTGCCCATCGCCATGACACCGAGCGTGACGATGAGGCCCTGCCGCCGCCCGACCCGGTCGACGTAGGCACCGAGGAAAATGGCCCCGAGAGGCCGCATCAGGAACCCCGCCCCGAAGGTCACGAAGGTGAGCATCAGGGAGGCATATTCATTGCCGGCGGGAAAGAACGCCTTCGAGATGGAGGTAGCGTAGAACCCGAACAGGAAGAAGTCGAACATTTCGAGAAAATTGCCGCTCGTGACGCGCAGCACTGTGGCGATCTTGGATCGCGAGCGGTCTTCGGGGGCGAAGTGCGCCATAATATCCTCCCAGGGTGTGTTTGGCGTCGTTGTCAGGATGAGCCCGCCGCCGAGCGGCCGGGCTGCGATCGGGATTATCCATCGCGCTTCCGCGCCGGAGACCGCGCGGCGGCGCTCCTCGTCCCCTGCAGGGGGTGAGCAACCTCGGTCGGCGCCGCGAACCGACCGCCGTCTTGTCTGGATTGAAGAACCCGCGGCCGCGGCCGCGCGGATCGTCGGCGCGCGATCCGCGCGTCGATGGGCGCTTCACCCCGTCGCACTGAGCCTCTCGGCCGTCGGGAAGCCGCGGGGCTGCAAGGGCGCCGCGCTGGGCGATAGGTCCATGATCTGCATCCGTTCCCTCCTGATTGTATTTTGGAGGGACTGTAAGGATCGAACCTGTCACCAACCTGTCACGACAAGACGTCGCGCCATAAACTGGCCAAACCGTCCAGCTTACCGCCCCTCGATGACATGCCGCCACTGCTTCAGCGTGCGGTTGCGCTTGATCTGGTCGAGTGATGTGAGGAGTTCGGGCCCGACCTCGATGGGGCGTGGGTTGGGCGCCGCTGCGACCGGATCGTCGGGCCGGCGCGCGTCGGGCCGGGCCGGCGTCACCGAGCGGGCGGCCAGCTCCGCCTGGCCCTCCCGCGACAGCATGTAATCGAGGAAGAGCCGGGCCGCCGCCTTGTGCTGCGCGGCCTTGGGGATGAACGCGATGCGTGAGGTGACCAGCACGTAATCGGAGGGAAGGACGACGCCGATCTTCGGATCGCGCTTGGCACGCTCCAGCGCGTAGGAGCCGAAGACGTCGTAGGCCAGCAGCGCTTCGCCCGAGGCGACGCGGTCGAGCATGGGCGTGGTGGCCGTGTAGAGTTTCACCCCCACCTGTCCGAGGGCGCGCTCGAGATCCCAGGTCCGCGGCGTTACCGCGAGGTTCTGGGTGAGGAACAGGAACCCGACGCCACTGCGTTCCGGGTCGTAGGTGGCGATCTTGCCGTGCCAGTCCGCGGGGTTCTGCGTCAGGCTGCGCACGAGGTCCGCGTGGCTGCGCGGCACGCGGTCGTCGGGGAGCAGGGTGCGGTTATAGGCGATCGCGACCGGCTCGGCAGTGACGCCGTAGGCCTCGTAGCGCCACACGGCCCAGGCCGGCAGCCCGTCCGCCTCCCGGGAGACGTGGCGCTCGGCGAAGCCGTCGTTCACGAGCTTGACCTGGAGGTCCATGGCCGAACTCCAGAGGATGTCCGCCGTACCCTTGCCCTCGCCGACCTGGGTAAGGAACTCCTCGAAGAGCTTCGACGAGTTAAGCTTGGCGTAGGAGACGGCGATTGCCGGATAGTGCTGCCGGAAGCCCTCCAGCAGCGCAGAGGCCTCCGCCTCGTCGGTCGTGGCGCGGATCACCACCGCGCCTTCCCGCTGGGCCTGCGCGACGTCCTGGGGCTGCACGTCGACGGGGGCGTCGATCTGAGCTCGGGCGGAGACGGTGAGGACGCCCAAGGCGATCAGTCCAGCCGCGAGGATGCGCACGTTCCCTCTCCCGTCGCGCGGCTTTTCGGTTGCCAGCAGGGCCCCCAGTCGCGAGAATCGAAGGCTACAGGCTCGCGCCGCGATGCCAAGCCGCCGCAGCGCGGATACGCGGAGCCTCGACGGGGGAGGACGAGCGGATGCGGGTGCTCGTCGTGGAGGACGACGCCGCCCTGGCCCGGGGACTCCTGGCGTCGCTCCGGCTCGCCGGCTTCGCGGCGGATCATGAGCCGGACGGTGAGGCGGCCGCGTACCTTGCCCTCTCGGAACCCTACAGCCTGATCGTGCTCGACATCGGCCTGCCGGGTCTGTCCGGCTTCGAGGTCCTGCAGCGCATCCGTGCGGCGGGCGTCTCCGTGCCCGTGCTGATCCTGAGCGCGCGCGACGCTGTGGCGGACCGGGTGCGCGGCCTCGATCGCGGCGCAGACGACTACATGCTCAAGCCCTTCGCGCCCGCAGAATTCGAGGCGCGCGTGCGGGCGCTGATCCGGCGGGGCCAGGGGCAGCCCAACCCCGTTCTGTGCTGCGGGGCGCTCGCCCTCGACCGTGCCACCGGCGCGGTGACGCTCGACGGCGAGCCGCTGGCGCTGCGTCGCCGGGAACGCGCCGTGCTCGCCGTGCTGATGGCGAAGGCCGGCCAAGTGGTGCCGAAGGAGCGGCTGAGCGGCGAGGTATTCGGGTTCGACGACGAGGTGGCGCCGAACGCCCTCGAGCTCTACGTCGCGCGGCTGCGCAAGAAGCTGCTGCCAAAGGGGCCGGAGATCCGCACGATCCGCGGGCTCGGCTACCTGCTCGACGCCGGATGAGCCGGCGCCCGCCCTCCCTGCGGCGTGGGCTGATGGTGCGCATGCTCCTGCCCGCGACGGTCCTCGCCCTCGTGCTCGGCCTCGGCGGCGCCCTCGTCATTCGGGACGTCGTCGAGACGACGCACGACCGCCTCCTCGACGGCTCCGTCCTGGCGATCGCCGAGCGC
The DNA here is from genome assembly GCF_054611515.1 of Methylobacterium sp. CM6257. Taxonomy (NCBI): domain Bacteria; kingdom Pseudomonadati; phylum Pseudomonadota; class Alphaproteobacteria; order Hyphomicrobiales; family Methylobacteriaceae; genus Methylobacterium; species Methylobacterium sp. CM6257. The sequence goes on along the minus strand of NZ_CM137735.1, from coordinate 609,763 downwards.
CTCGCCGTGGACGAGGACAACGAGGTCACGGTCGACCTGCCGCGGGTGGCGCTCGGCATGCTGGAGAGCCAAGCGCAGGACCGGATCTACTACAGCGTCAGCTATCAGGGGCAGCTCGTCACCGGATACCGTGACCTGCCTCGCCCCGTCCCGGACATCGAGCCCGGCCCGACCCAGCACCGGGACGCGGTCATGCGCGGGGCGCCCGTGCGCGTCGCCGCCCAGGCTCGGCGCCTCTACGGCAAGCCGGGCTCGGTCCTGGTCCAGGTGGCCGAGACGCGCGACGCCCGCCGCGCCCTGGAGACGCGACTCCTCGGCGGCCTGTTCCTGCTCGAAGCCGTCCTTCTGGCCCTCGTCGGAGTGTTGACGTGGATCGGGATCGGCCGCGGTCTCGCGCCCCTGGAGCGGCTCAGCGCCGAGATCGACCGGCGGGCGGCCCCCGGCGCGATCAGCCTGCAACCGCTTGACGCCTCAAACGTGCCCGTCGAGGCGGCCGCCCCGGTTCTGGCCTTCAACATCCTCCTGGCGCGGCTGGACGAGGTCATGGCGGCCGTCCGGCGCTTCACCGCGGACGCCTCGCACCAGATGCGGACGCCTCTGGCCGTTCTGCGCACGCATGTCGACCTCGCGCGCCGCCATGGCGTCGACGCACGCCCCGAAGGCCGTGCCGCCCTCGACGACATCGAGGGCGCGGCGCTCCGCCTCGAGCATCTGCTGGCCCAGCTCCTCGCGCTTGCCCGCGCCGACGAGAGCCCCGGTGGGCTGGCGATGACGGATCTCGATCTCGCCGGCCTTGCGGCTTCCGTCCTGACGGAGCAGGTGCCGCGGGCGATCGCGGCGGGCATCGAGGTCGAGTACGAGCGGCCGGACGAACCCGTCCCGGTTCGCGGTGATCCGACCCTGATCGGCGAGATCCTCGGCAACATCATCGACAACGCGATCCGCTATGCCGGGCGCGGCGCCCGGGTGGTCGTGCGGGTGGCCAACGCGCCGGGCGGCGCCAGTGCGGAGGTCGAGGACGACGGGCCGGGTATCGCGCCGGAGCACCGGGAGAAGGTGTTCGCGCGCTTCTACAGGGTCGCGCGGAGCGGCGGCCCGGAGGGCAGCGGCCTCGGTCTCGCCGTGGTCCGGGCCCTTGCCGACCGGCTCGGGGCCGCCGTGTCTCTCCATGACGGTCGCCGGGGTGGGCGTGGGCTTCTGGTCAGACTCGTCTTCCCGCCAACCGCATCCGAATCCCCGGCCCGCCAGGCGAAGCGGCTGAACTAGCACCCGGTCGTGCGCTATCAGGGTTCAAGTTCCGTACGCCGCGCTCGTGCAACGACCAGAAGCAACCGATGGCTGCCGATCCGCGTCGGAGCGACTGAAGCGAAGATGCGGACAAGCCGCATTCGACCGGATCATCGGCACGCGCGCGCCTTCATTGCGCGTCGGTTTCCAGAGATCTGACGCGATGCAGGCGCCTCTATCGAGCATCGGACTGCGAAAAAGCCCGTCGGAGCTGCAAAAGATCTGAATCTGATACGTCTGATACGGCGCAGAACGTGAGGCCATCCGAGGTCCACCAGACCATATTGTATCCGTGTTCGCTGTACGTTTGCGCTCCAGTCTCGCGCGCGGGCCATACGAAGACGTTGATGACGTGCTCGCGGCGCCGGTAAACGATGACGGGCACCGGCCGGCCGGCGATGTAGTCGAGCCGCCCCCCTACGAGCGGAAACCCCTGCGGGCTAAGATCCACGACAGGCGGCGAGACGTCGGCCTTGCCGTTGAACCAGGGTTTGACCGTGTGCCGGTCAGAGGTCTGCACGTCGGTGAGGTGATCCACCAGCAACGAGCGTACGTGGCTCGACACCAGCTCGTCCTGAAGCGACGGGCTCGGGCGCGGGACCCCGAGCACGAGAAACAGGCTCGCGGCCAAGGCAGCGGCAGACGGGATGAAGCTCCAGCGCCGAACGAATGCGAGGATCTGTATGGTCTGTTGACCCGCATTGCGCCTCGCTCGCGCGCTCGCGCGTGCGACGGCGTCAACGAGCTGTGCGCGCACGTGCTCCGGGACCGGCCACGCGACGCCGTCCTGCCCGACGGTCCGCCTCAAGGTCGAGAAGCGCTCGACTTCCGCACGACAATGCGGGCAGCCTGCGAGATGGGACTCGAACGCGAGGGCGTTCACGGCGTCCAGCTCGCCGTCGATGAAGCCGTGCAGTGTCACCGCCCATTGTACGCAAGGATCGGCTTCGCAGGGTGTCACGAGCGCGTCCTCCCGGTCTGAGCGTCCCGTGTCCAGGCCTGGGCAAATTCGCTTCGAGCCCGTGCCAAGCGCGACATCACCGTCCCAATCGGCATCTCCGTCACCACGGCGATGTCGCGGTAGGAGAGATGCTCCAGCTCGCGCAGCACGAGGACCTCGCGCGAGGGCCGCGAAAGCCCGAGGAGGACGCTTCGAACCCGCTCCGCCTCAGTCTTGCGGATCAAGGCCGCCTCGGGTGTATCCTCTTGGGAGACGACACGGTCGAGCGCTGACCCGCCCTCGTCATCACCGCCCTCTCCGGCCTCGACGTCGGCCTCGTAGCGCGCCGTCCGAGCCCGAGCCGTGCGCCAATCGTGATGGCAATTGCGCACGATCGCGAACAGCCACGCCCGGACATTGCCGTCCCGGAAGCTGCCGAAATGCCGGCAGGCTCTGAGGCATGCGTCCTGCACGATGTCGTGGGCGGCATCGGCATCGCGGCTGAGGAACCGCGCGAAGCTGTAGGCGGCATCCAGTTGCGGAAGGATCAGGCGCTGGAACCGGTCAGCGGCATCAGCATCGAGCACCGGGTGCGTGTCCTCGTGCGATGCGGACGCCACGGCGGCGAAGATTCGGGCGAATGGATCCGCTGTCGCCGCTCGGCGACGGCGGTGGCGGGCGAAGGCCGGCACCCACGCACGGCGCGCGTCAACGGCAAGCAGGCTCACGCGCTTCACGAGCCCTTCGAGCGACATCCCCCGCACGCTCACGAGGTAGGCTGCGGCCGCTCCCTGCTCACCGCGGAAGTGTATCGGGTTGTTCGCCATCTCTGTCACCCGCTCATGAAATCGCACGTCCGAGTGCAGGTCTCTTATTGAGGGACTGTACGCGCGCTCGTTTTATTCGCGGCCGGCGCCGATACCGGTGCGAATGAGTCGAACGCCTCAGATTTTGAGAATAAAGCGCCGGCGCTCGCAGTCTCTCTCAATGGCAGGAGGGCTCATTGCCAGGCTGCACGCCGGAAAAGGGCTTCTTCCCCGGATCACCCGCCGACGAGGCGCGTGACCTTGCCGATCGAGTCTCGACCCGCAAAGAGGAGAGGAGATTCATGATGACCCTGTCTCGCCGGGCCGCCTGCGCGGCCTTGGGTGCTTCGGCGGCCTACGGCCTGAACCGGCCGCTGCGCTTCATTCCCGCCGCGAGCGCCGCGCTGGTCGAACCGACCGTGGGGTTTCACAAGTTCAAGGTCGGCTCGGCCGAGGTCACGGCTGTCTATGACGGCATCTGGCGCAAACCGCACGATCCGGCCTTCATCAAGGACGTGACCGTCGATCAGACGAAGGAGGCCCTCGCGAAGGCAGGCCTCACGACCGACTTCATGCCGATCCCGCTGACTGTCTTCGTGCTCAAACTGGGCGATCGATACGTGATGTGCGACGCAGGCTCGGGCGTTGGGCAGTGGCAGGCCAACGCCACGCACCTGCCCGGCAACATGGCGGCAGCGGGGATCGACCATACCCAGATCGACACCGTGCTCGTCTCCCACTTCCACCCCGACCACGTCTGGGGGCTGATGCAGAAGGGCACCAACGCGCCGACCTTCCCGAACGCCGAGCTCGTCGTGAGCAGCACGGAGTACCGGTGGTGGACCGACCCGAATCGGCTCGGGCAGTTGCCGGAGGGCCGGCGCGGCGCGGGCAAGCGGATCGCGGACGTATTCCCGACCTGGAAGAACTGGCATCTGGTCGAGGACGGGGCCGAAGTCGCGCCCGGGGTGCGGCTCGTCCTCGCGCCCGGCCACACGCCCGGGCACTCCGCGCTGCTCCTGTCCTCCGGCACGGACCAGCTGATGATCTCGGCCGACACGATGTACGTGCCCGCTTTGCTCGCGCCTCATCCCGACTGGCAGGGGAGCTACGACCAAGACGGTCCGATGGCAATCGCCAGCCGCCGCAAGCTGGTCGACCGCACCATCGCCGACAAGGTGGCGATCTGCGGCTCACACTTCCCGTTCCCGGGCTTCGGCACCTTCGTCAGGGACGGCAACGCCTACGCGTTCACGCCCGTGGAAGCCTGAACGTCCTCGGGACACAAGGAAACCGGACATGACCAACAGCATCTCACTGCGCGCCGTCGTGACGGCTGCCGGCCTCATGGCGGCCCTGCTCACCGCGTCGCTTCCCGCCGCTGCGGTCGACGACGACTCGTCGGACGGGACAGTCGACCTCACGTCTGTGCGGGCCAAGATCGCCGCCAAGGACTACACAGCCGCACTTTCCGAGCTGCGCGACTTGGCGGAGGATAACCAGCAGGCGGACGTCTACAACCTCCTCGGCTTCACCTTGCGCAAGGCCGGCGATCTCAAGACCTCGCTCACCTACTACACGAAGGCACTCGACTTGCGGCCAGACTATAGGGCGGCACGCGAGTATCTGGGCGAACTGTACGTGGAGATGGGCGACATGGCGAAAGCGCAAGACCAGCTCGCAGCGCTCGGCAAGCTCTGTCCTGGCGGGTGCGAGGAGCGTGCGGACCTCGAACGGGCGATCGCCGCGAAGGCCGGCGGCTGACGCCCCGGGCACGGGGCCGCCACCGGGCTCGTGCTCGGCTCTCATCAAGCGAGGATTCTGCCATGGCCCTCACCTTTCGTGCCGTACCGAGCCCCGTGTTCGATGGCCTCCTCCTGCTCGCACGGCTTCTGCTCGCCTGGATCTTCATCCGCGAGGGGCTCTCCCTGGCGGCGAACCTCGACGGCACCATCGCGGCGATGGGCAAGCTCGGCATCCCGCGCGCTCTGGCAATCGGGACGATCGTCCTTCAGCTCGGCGCGGGGCTCGCGATCGCAACGGGCTGGCAGACGCGAGGTGCCGCCCTGGCGCTCTGCCTCTTCTGTCTCGCGACAGCGACACTCTTCCATACGAACTTCGCCGCTCGCAACGAGTTGCTGCATTTCGAGAAGGATCTGGCGATCGCCGGCGGCATGCTCACCCTCATGGTTTGCGGCGCCGGTCGCTTCGCGTTGGATCGAGCGTCGTTCCCCGGAACGTTGGCCGGATGCCCGACGGGCGAATGACCGGGGCGGGCGCAAATCCGAAGGTCCGCCTTCGACGGAGTCGCAAAGTCGGTTCCTGGCGCAGGTCGGGCGGCCTGGATGGCGTCGCCTGACGTTCGCGTACCACGCGGGTTGAGCGCCGCTCAGCCGAGGACAGCGAGAGCCGCAGCAAGGTCGGCGACCAGATCGTCAGGATGCTCGATCCCGATCGATACCCTGATTGTCGCGTCCGTTATGCCGAGGCGGTCACGCACGGCCTTTGGCACACCCGAATGGGTCGTGGAGGCCGGATGGCTGGCGAGCGACTCCGTGCCCCCCAGGCTGACCGCGAGCTTGAACAACTGAAGAGCGTTGAGAACCTGGAACGCTTCCGCCTCGCCGCCGATGATGTCGAAGGAGAACGTCGAGCCTGGCGCCGCACATTGCTCGGCATAGACATGAGCTTGCTTCGATCCAGGGTCGAGATGTGCGAGATGGTGGAGGCGCGACACCTTCGGATGCGCGGCCAGCATGTGGCCGACGATCTCGCCGTTGCGATTGGCGGCCCCCATCCGCAGCGCCAAGGTTTCGAGCGACCGCCCGAGCATCCAGCAGGAATGCGGATCGAGACCGGTCCCGATCGCCGAGCGCAGCAGTCGCACCGGCCTTATCCGCGCTGATGAGCCGAGGGCAGCGCCAGCGATCAGGTCGGAGTGGCCGCCGACGTACTTTGTCAGCGAGTAAACCGAGATGTCGGCGCCGTGACGCAGCGGGTGCTGGAAGAGAGGACCGAGGAGGGTGTTGTCGCAGACGACGACCGGAGCCTCACCGCCCTGCCGGGCGCCTATCTCGTCGGCGACCTCGCGGATCAGGCTGAGATCGACGAGGGTGTTGAGCGGGTTCGAGGGTGTCTCGATCATGACGACGCTGACTCGGCCCGCCCCAGCGGCTTGGTTGGCCGCGGCGCGCACGCTCGCCGGATCGATCCCATCGGCGAAGCCGAACGGCGCGATACCGAAGCCGGCCAGGGTCTTGGAGATGAGCGTTTCGGTGCCTCCATAGAGTGGCTGCGAGTGCAGGATCGCGTCGCCGGGCCGCGCGAAGGCCAGGATGGTGGTCGCGATCGCCGACATGCCGGAGGAGAAGACCAGTCCGGTCTCGGCCCCCTCGAACACGGCCAGCCGATCCTCCACGATCTCGCTGTTTGGATGATTGAAGCGCGAGTAGACGAGCCCCGCCGCCTCGCCCACCGGGGGTTCGCGCCGCCCGGAGACATAGTCGAAGAAGGCCTTGCCGTGCTCGGCCGAGGTGAAGACGAAGGTCGATGTGAGGAAGACCGGCGGCTTCACCGCGCCCTCGGACAGGACTGGATCGTAGCCATAGCCGAGCATCAGAGTTTCGGGATGGAGCGGGCGGTCGCCGAGCACCTTCTTGTGGTAGCGATCATCGGACATGCTGGCCTCGCTCCGACACGGCTCCAGCCCGGGGCTGGGTCATCCGGCTGCACTTCGAATCCGGTTTTCCGGACGAAGAAGCATGGCATAGCCACGCCCGCTTCAAAACGTTGCGACGGGTTCGGAGAGCCTCAGGCACTCGGCGGCGCACGGGCGTTCTTGACCCAAAGCGGAGTGGCTGCCTTCAATGTTCAACCTGAAAAGCTGGACAGAATTCACTCGCAGCCCGCCGTAAAGGCGGCACCGCTCGCCAACGTGCTTTGAGACGAGGAGCCGGCGCTCGTCGGTCAGCGCAGGCATCGACATGGCGCGCCCCATAGGTCCGCCGCGTCGGATCTGGAACGAGACTCCATCCGCGGCCGTGACGGCCTGGGCTTCCCTCAGCGGCCCCCGCGACCGGTCGGTCTTGCGGAGTCCCTCGACGGCGATGGCCGAGGCTCCGGGAGCGATGGCGCGCGGAACCGGCGATTCGAGCGACGGGACGGCCGCCAACAGCTTGCGCGTGGCGGAACACCGCCCCGCCGGGACGGGTGGCACGATCTTCCGACGTTAGGCGGCCGCCATGACCGCGGCCGGCTCTGAGACCTCAAGCCGATCACGACCGAGGACCTTCGCCCGGTAGAGGGCGCGGTCGGCGCAGGCGAGGACTTCCCCGAGATCGTTTCGGCCAGGCACCGGTTCGGCAAGACCGATGCTGACCGTCGCCTCGATCCCGAGGCCGTCCGCGCGTCCGGCAGTCGCCTTGAACCGGCGCGCGATGGTCAGGCCGACCTCTCGTGCCTGTTGATGCCCGAGACCGGGTAGAAGCGCAGCAAACTCCTCGCCGCCCAACCTGACGAGGAGTGCGTTCGGCCCCGCCGCGTCGCGAGCCGTGTCGGCGAACAACCTCAGGACCTCGTCGCCGACCGCATGTCCGTAGCGGTCGTTGATCGACTTGAAGTGGTCGAGATCGAAGGCGAGCAGCGAGATGGGACTCCCAGTGTGTGCCGCCAGGATGCGCCGACCCTGTTCGAAGAAGCCAAGACGGTTGGTCAGTCCGGTAAGATGGTCGGTGCGGGATTCGCGACGCAGTAGCTCCTGCTCCTCCTCGCGGACGAGCGCCAGGAAGGACATCGGCATGGCGACGGAGTACAGGACGGCCTCGTACATCGTCGCCTTGGCCACGACGGACAGGACGGCGTCCCCGTAGCGCAGGGCGAGTACGGGGGTCACGGTCGCCCGGCCGAGATAGAACAGGGCATGGATGGCCGAGACGGCTGCAGCGACAGGTCTGGAGCGCAGGCGCAGAACCGTACGGCTGCGCAGGAGGGTCCAGGCCGTGAGGCCGCAGGTCAGCCCTATCGGCAGCGCCGAGACGTGATTCCAGAAGATCAGCGGGAAGCGCGTGCCGACGGTTGCCCAGAGCAGGGCGAGAGCGGAGAGGATGGCGGTCGTCCATCCCAGCCGGTGCCGCCCGTCGAAACGGGCGGCGCAATCGAGCACCAGAAGGTAGCCGCACATCATCAGGGCGTTGGTCAGGAGCAGGCCACCCGCACCCGGGAAGTGCGCGCGGGTCATCGCGACCACGCATCCCAGGGCGAAGACGACGAGGCTCGCGGCAAGCGTGCCGAGGAGGCCCGCGCGGCTGCGGTGGGCCTGCCGCTCCCAAAGGAGACCCGCCGCCGAGACCAGCAGCGTCCCGATCGTCAGATACCAGAGGGTTTGAAGATCGATCTGCATAGTTTTGACCGCCTCGATTCGAAGCCTACAGGACGAGGCGCGAAAGTTCCTTTACGTTGTCGGCATCCTCTTCGACATGGTTCGCGCATCGTTAAGCGCATCGGATGTTCGCCCGCGCCCGCTCGAGCGCTCCCGATCGGGTAGGACCGGCCCGAATCCCGCTAGGCTTGATCCCAGGCCGGTGCCCGCGTCTCCGGCAGTCCCGGTGGGAGCAGGCTCCGGGGGCGTCGGTCCACTGCCTGCAGCGAAGAGAGATCACATAACCTCAAGGTGCCACCGCCGGTCCGTTCCTGGCAGACTCTTGCAACATTTGCTGCGGTGCATGGTTGGCGGCATGCGCGCGCCGTCCTCCTCGGCGGCCGATTTCGATCCTCGCGTCGAGAGCCTGCAGATGCCGGACCGCCCCGATCCGTCCCGCCGTCTTCTGGTCGGCGGCCTCGACATCCTGGCCAACAACGCCGTCTACCAGAAGACGGCGAAGTCGATCGACGAGATCTCGGACGAGAATCTCGATCAGACGTTCCAGACCAACGTCTACGCGATGTTCTGGACCACGAAGTCCGCGATGGCGCACCTGCAGCCCGGCTCCGCCATCATCAACACCTCATCGATCAAAGCCTACGAGCCCGGGGCGCCGCTGATCGACTACGCCGCCACCAAGGCTGCCATCGCAAACTTCCCGAAGCACCTTGCCAAGCAACGCGCGCCGAAGGGCATCCGGGCGAACGCCGTGGCACCCGGCCCGTTCTGGACGCCCCTGCAGGTCAGCGGCGGCAAGCTGCCCCATACGCTCCCGCGATTCGGCGCCGATACGCCGATAGGGCGTCCGGGCCAGTCGGCGGAGCCAGCCGGCATCTATGTGCTGCTGGCCTCGAACGAGGCGAGCTACTCGACGGGGCAGGTCTTCGGCGCCGTCGGCGGCCCCTGACCCCGTCGTCTCCGGATCCCGAACCCGACTCTCCGCGCTATCGACCGTCCCGCTTCAGGAGACCTCCATTGAGCATCGCGTCAGCCCTCGGCCTCACCTCCGGCAGGAAAGTCCGCTACGCCTTCGTCGCGCTTGGCGACATCACCCAGGAGGCCATGCTGCCGGGCGTCAAGCACACCGGCAACTCGGAGGTGGTCGCGTTTGTTACGGGCGACCCCGAGAAGGCGCGCGGCGTCGGCGAGCAGTACGGCGTGAGCGACAGCTACAGCTACGAGCAGTTCGGCGAGCTCCTCGCTTCGGGCAAGATCGACGCGATCTACCTCGCCACTCCCAACTGGCGCCATGCCGAGTTCGCGGTCCCCGCCTTGAAGGCAGGCATTCACGTGCTGGTGGAGAAGCCGCTGGAGATCTCGACCGAGAAGTGCCGCGGGATCCTGGAGGTGGCAAAGAACTCGTCGGCGAAGCTGATGGTGGCCTACCGGCTGCATTTCGAGCCCGCGACGCTCGCGACCATCGACCTGATCCGCTCGGGCCAGCTCGGCGATCTCGTGAGCTTCACGTCGACCTTCACCCAGATGGTCTCGCCCGAGAACCACCGGGCGAAGAACGGTGTCGCGGCCGGGCCGATCTTCGACATGGGTCCGTATCCGGTGAACGCGGCCCGTTACGTTTTCGAGGACGAGCCGACCGAGGTAGTCTCGGCGGTCGGCATCCGGCACCCGGAGGCAGGCCTCGGCGATTTCGACGATACGGTCGCGGTGACGTTGCGCTTCCCCGGCAACCGCCTCGCGCAGTTCGTGCTCTCCTACTGGGGGAACACGCTCGACACCTACGCGGTGGTGGGCACGAAAGGCAGCGTCGAGATGAATCCGGGCTTCATGTACGGCAAGCCACTGGAGCGCACCGTCACGGTGGGCGAGAGCAAGAACCACGAGAGCTTCAAGAACACCGACCATTTTGGCGGCGAGCTGAAGTACTTCTCCGACTGCATCCTGAACGACAAGGACCCGGAGCCGGACGCGGAGGAGGGCTACGCCGACGTGCGCGTGCTGGAGGGTATCGTTCAGGCCATAAAGACCGGCGCGGCCGTGAAACTGGAGCCGTTCACCCGCACCGAGCGGATCGACACGAAATCTCAGCGCGAGACGCTGAAGGCCCAGAAATCGCCCGAGCTCGTCAACACCGCGAACCCGGGCAAGGGGAAGGAAAAGGTGCCGAAGAACTGACGGCGTCCCGAGACCTGGCTTTGCCGCCCGCGACGTGATCGCCGTCTGTCGCGGCCTTAACCGGTCTATCAGAGCGACTCGATGACCCTGACGGAGCTGCCCGAGCGCACCCGGCTCGATGCCGAGGTCGCGGCGATGAGCCTGCTTCCGGCCTTCACCCCGGACCTCTGCATCGACGCGCCGACCACGGGGCACGTGATCAGCGCCTGCGCACTCGGTGTGTTCGTGGGCGCTCCCCCGATCACGATCCTGGCGGTGCGGGTCGCCTGGCGGGCGCTCCTCGTCGGCCTCATGGTGCTGTTTGCGCTCGGCAGCGGCCTCTCCGCGACCGCTCCGACCAAGCCTGGATGATGGCCTTCCGCTTTCTCGCCGGGCTGCCGCATGGCGCCGACCTCGGCGTGAGCCAGCAAAAGGCTAGATCACCAGAGGACGCGCGGTAACCGCCTCTTCCATCGCTCGCCAGCACGCAGCGCTTCAACCGGTTGAGAGCGCCGTGCCGTACGCGGCTGTGGCACAGGCTGAACGGCCACAACAGGCGTTGCGATCGGGGCAGGAACGGCAGCAGGCGTGACCTGCGGCTGGGCCGTCGACCCGGCGCGAGGCCCTCGCCCTGCGCTGGTCCTTGCGGCTGGCTTCTGCACGGGCTCGGCCGGAGGTTTAACCCGGCGGACGCGCGGCAGGCGGTCAACGGCAGGTATCTCACGCACCTCCGGCACCTCGGGCTCGACGGGCATCGAGAACGTCGGCACCAGGCTCGGTAGGACACGGCGTGCTTGCGCTTCGGCCCGGACAAGCTCGGCCCGCGCTGCGGGCGTGCGCTGTACCGGCTGCGCCTCGGCGGGCTCGTCATCGCCAACCAGCGGCACGCCTCGCCAGAGGTCTTGGCCCTTGCGGGATCGTGAGGTGGCCTCGTGCAGGGAGGCGCGGGATGTACGGGTGTGCTTGACTTCGACCGTGAACGGTCGCGCGCTGCGGCGCTTCATGTGTGTGGAAATCCTGAGAACATCACGTTCAGCGGCGCGGATGACGCCGATCGAGCCAAAACATCATATGGGATGCTCTCGATCCTTGTCGAGGGGGATCGTTCAACGCGTTGCTGAGAGAATCACAATCTCTCCGAGATCAACCTTGAGGGCCGGCACGGCGCAGACGCCGACGAAGAACCAGATCCAGGTTTTCACGAACGCGAGCCCGATCGTCGGGGCACGCACGTACAGGGTGGTGCAGCGGGCCCGATCAACGCGAGAGGGGCTAGGACGTTCAAGTCGCGGGCTGCCGGGAGATTGAGCATGCGCTAACCTCCCGCTGCGCGGTTGCGAGAGTGTAAAACAACGCTGCCAACAGCTGGTAAAGAAATGGAGCGCAGGCATGAGAGTTAACGCACGCCGCTGCTTTCATCTCATCGACCTCGCTGCCGTCGCATGCGCATTCGCGACAGCCACTCTGGCCGACGACGGCCGCGGTCTGCAGCGCGGCGGCGACCCGATGCAGGTCAGCATCTCTGGCCTCTCATCCGGCGCCGCGATGGCGGTCCAATACGCGGTGGCCCATTCCAGCACTGTTAGGGCTGTGGGCGCGGTCGCGGGGCCGCAGTGGGGTTGTGCTGATGGAAGCCTGTCGCGGGCGGTGAATGCCTGCATGTGTGGCCGCGGCGCGCTCACGCCGACAATCGATACGGCCCATCGCTTGGCTGCCAGCGGAGCGATCGACAATCTCCGCGCCGGCAAGCCGCAGTCCCTGAGCCGGTCATGGGTGTTCCAAAGCCCTGCCGACGAGACCGTCACAGCGGGATCGGGCAGAGCCGATGCAGCCTTCCTGACAGCTTTTATCGGTGCGGAGCCGGAACTCGACCGCGGCAACGCCGCCGATGGGAGCGACCGAGCCGGACATGGCATCATCACACCCGACGGCACCGATGCCTGCGCCTTCGACGGGATGGAGGGGAGCTTCATCCGGCGATGCGGCGCAGAGGACAACCCGGGGAAGATGTTCCACGCGCTCTTCGATGTGCAGGCGCCCTATGACCCGGGCCAGCGGGCCCCACGGGTCCCGGCGTCCGAGGTATGGGCGTTCGATCAGCAGCACCTCATCGCGCGGGTAAAAGCCAGCCACCCTGCCCTCGCGAACGACTACTACAATGCTCTCTGGCTCTGGTGGCCCGACAAGAGTGCCCGACGGCGCAACCTCGATATGGCATCGGCAGGGTACATCTACGTGCCGCCCGCATGTCGTGCGATTGGCAGCTCCTGCCGCGTGCACATTGCGCTCCATGGCTGCAAGCAGGACGCCCGCCAGTTCTCGCTGCAGGCCGGCTACAACGAATGGGCAGAGCACTACAGAACCATCGTCGTCTATCCGGCACTCGCGCCGAGTGAGGCGGTGCCCGGGGCCATTTGCCGTCTGCCAGCTCTCGACGGCGTGGCCGACGCCGCATGGATCGAGCCGAATCCGAACGGTTGCTGGGACTGGTGGGGGTACCTCGACACATCCTCGGACAAGGGGCGCTATCTCACGAAGCAGGCGCCGCAGATCCGAGTTCTCGAGGGCATCGTCGCCGAGGTGACAGCGCCGGGCTCGAATTGAGCATCTCGGGTAGCGCACAGCGGCGCGTCTTCCGGTTGGCTCACCAGCAACGTCCGGCAAACGACAATTCTTGTCCGGTAGGTCAGTGCAGGAGTGATGCACTGGCCATCTAAACGCCTCGCTCACCCCAAAGCACTGATCGTCCAGAGGACGGGACGCCCCACAGCGTCGAGCAAAACCACTCGATGCTCGCGACGACGGTTCCCGAGAAGGTTTGCCCGAGTCAAACACGCGCGCCGCACCGAAATCGAGCGCTCAGGTCTTCAGAACGATACAGGCTCCACCCACGGTGTGGATTTTGGCGCATAGCGCATCGGCCTGCTCCCGGCTCTGCGCCGGTATGCGGATCCGGTAGAACGCTTGCGTCCCACGGCTGTGCAGTCGCGTGCCGATGACCATCGGTCGCGCCTGCCCGATGACCCTGGCGTAGGTCGCCTGCGCTTGCGAGAAGCTCCGCAGTGCGAGCGCCTTGGAGAAGTTGGCGGCCAGCTGAATGCCCCAGGGTCCCCAAGGCGGCGGGACCGGCTTCTCGCCGGGACTGAAATCGTGACCTCGGGCGTGTCGGCCGTCGCGTGCTGGCGCACGTTCGGCGAAGCGGTCAGCCCGGGACGGGATCTGCAGAGCCGCGGTAACTTGCAAACAGGTCTGAGGCGATTTCGGCTGCGTGGCGCCCGGCTTCTCCGCAGCTTTGACCTTGCGCTCTGCAGTGTTCGCCTCCGCAGCAGCGACCTCCGGGTGAATGGCCTTACGAGACTCTTCGGGAGGCTTGCTGAGCTTGTTCTGTTCGCCGGCGCGCGTGGTCTCTGTTGGAGCAGCCTCATTGCTTGTGCCGCCGCGCCATTCCTCGGCCGGGCTGCCGGTGATCCAGAGCACGTAGGCGCGGGTCTCGGCCGGCAGGTCGCCGCTGCCCGCCAGCCAGTTCGTCACGCGCTGCGCGCCACCGTTATACGCCGCAGCGGCGAGCCCGAGATTGCCGAACCGGCGCTTGAGATCCGCGAGGAGATGCGCCGCGTGCGGGATCGCCTGTTCGGGGTCGAATGGATCGAGGAGACCACGCTCCTGCGCGGTACCGGGCATGAACTGCGCCACCCCTTGCGCGCCGGCCGGGCTCACGGCACCCGCGCGGAAGCTGCTCTCGCGCCAGATCAGCCGCGTCAGGAACGACACCGGCAGGTTGCGGGCCCTGGCTGAGCCCTCGATGAGGCGGCAGAGCGCCTGCTCCACGGTCTCGGTCGAGTTCACGGAGGGCGCGGCGCAGGCGGGCGTCGCGAGAATGACGACGCCGAGCACGGCCGCTGGTGTGAGGAGCAGCTTGAGCATGATCAGGACGCGGCAGTAACGCGTCCCGGCGGGTTTGCGATCCGTTGCGCGTTGACGTGCTCTACAGACGGGCTGGTATGCCGAGAACCGCCCTACTCGGTCCAGCCGTCGCCGGATCCAACCTGCCAAAGTTCAGAAGATGCGCGCTGCGCATGATGGGCACGCACGCGGGCGCGCATGTCGGCCGAGCGGCCCCGTCCAGTTCTCCCTGCCACCGCACCATTGGTGACCACAACCTTGGTCGTGCCTGCACCCTCTGCCCGAACAAGCGTGAACAGCGCGGCAGCATGGGACGGCGCGAGTCGGACGCATCCGTGAGACGCCGGTCGCCCCAGCTGGCGTGTCGCTCTGCTGCTATGGATGGCGTGCCCGGCAGCTGTGAAGAAGATGGAATAGGGCATCGGGGCATCATCCCACTCCTTGGAGTAGTGCACCTTTGCCAGCCACAAGGGACGGAACGTGCCTGCCGGTGTCCTGTACGGTGCTCGCGCCGTTGAGACCGCCCACGAGTAGCGCAGCTTCCCATCAACCGTCACCCGCATGCGCTGCGTCGCCTTGTCGACCGTGATGAGCACGCGTGCAGGAGCCGCAACAGCGGGCTTTGCAATCTCGCCAGCCGGCATCGTTCCGGGCTGAGCCTCGGAGGCAGCAGGAGGGGCGTTTACGGAACCGGGCGCCAGGGTTGCCGAGAGCGGCGCTCCCGGAGCGCCTACCGGGTTCGGGGAAGCCGTGATCGGAATCGGGATGGGCGTTCTGTTGGTGGTACCGTCCGACGGCTCCGGCGAGGAAGCTGCTGCCGCGACGGTCCCAGGGGCCGCCGGGGTCCCCATCGGGCCGGCTTCAACGGTTCCACTTGCCGCGTTGTCGGCTACAGCCGGCGGGTTGCGCACTTCGAGGCCGGGTGCAGGGCTTTGGGAAGTCACGGCCTGTTCTGCTGGCGCGACGGGAGGAGAAGCGTCCACCGCCGCAGATCTTTGCTGATCGAGCTTCCGCTGCGCGTCCAGTTTCGCGGCCTGCTCTGCCTTCTCCTTTTGCCGCCGTTCCGCTGCCTCTCGTGCGAGCCGTTTATCCAGCTCCAGGCGATCACGTTTTGCCTCTTCGAGAACCTTGAAGGGGTCGACGTACTGGGCGGAAGCCATGTTGGCGCCGGCTGTCGTGAGCATGCACGACGCAATCAGCAGCTTGACAACGTGCATCTTTCGTCTCCGGCGGGAACACCACGCATGGCCGTGTCAACATAATCGGACCGTACGGCCAAGGTTCCGAATTCGGTGTTTCGAAGTGGTGTCGAGAGCTTCGCAACGAGGAGCACCGCGACGAGCGGGGGACGTTGAGGGAGCTTACCGATGTCTTCACTCTGTCCGTCGACTTGCGCGGGCGTGTCGTGGCTGCCGTGGCGGCAGGTGCCACCCGCAACCGCGCCGCCGCTCGCTTCTCGTCAGCGTGTGGAGCGTCAACCGCCGGTGCAGGCAAGTGGCGCCTAAGCCGATGAGTGGCGACACACCTCGCAAGCCATCGAGGCCGATGCCGAGCTGATTCTGGCGACCTCCGAGCCGAGGCCGCGCCTTTTCCTGCAGGCCGTTGGGGCTCACCGGGCCGAGAGCAGGCACTCGAGGCAGCCGGAGCGGCCGCCTAACCGTTAGCCGGGGCTCAGCATGCGGATCATCGACTCGGCATCGATCGAGGGCCGGCCCGTCTCGCTGTAGAATAGCCGCAAATGTCCACGCAGGCCGAAGAGGTGCTTAAGCGCTTCGGTTTCGGTCCGAGACCAGGCGAAGGCCAGGGGCGGCCCTGCCTGTCAGGGCGGCCGCGACCTTGCGTTCGAGCTCGCCGTCCCGGTACGGCTTCAGGACGATGGCGTCGGCCCCGGCTGCCCCGGCCAGGGCCAGCGCCGCCGTATCGGCGAAGCCCGTGACGAACAGGACCGGCATCGCCGGCCACCGCCTGCGGATTTCGGTCGCCGCCTCGGCCCCGTTCATGCCGGGCATCGCGAAGTCGAGGACCACGAGGTCGACGCGTGAATCGGCTTCGAGGCTCGCCAGCGCCTGCAGGCCGGAGGCCGCCTCCCGCACGGAGTAGCCAGCCTCCGCCAGCCGGGTCGCCGTGACCTCGCGCACCCCGACGTCGTCGTCCACCACCAGGAGCACGGGCCACAGGCCCGGCGAGCAGGCCCGCGTGAAGTCGATAGATGCGGTCGCGGCCGGCGTGGTCGCATCGCTCTCCGCGACGCGCGGCAGGTAGACCTTGAACGAGGTGCCCTCACCGAGCGCGGTGTCGATCCGGATCCCGCCGCCGGATTGCTTGATGAAGCCGTAGACCTGGGCGAGCCCGAGGCCTGAGCCCTTTCCAGTCTCCTTGGTGGTGAAGAACGGCTCAAAGACCCGCGCCAGCACGTCCGGCGGCATACCCGTCCCGGTGTCGCTGACGGAGATCATCACGTACTCGCCCGGCCGCGGTTGCTCCGGCCGCGTCGGAACCGCGGTGACGGTGACGTTGGCGGTCTCGACGGTCAGTCGCCCGCCGACCGCCATCGCGTCGCGGGCGTTGATGGCGAGGTTGAGGATGACGAGTTCGATCTGAGTGGCGTCGACCAGGGCCGGCCACAGCCCGTCCTGCAGCGTCGTCTCGATCTGGATGGCGCCCCCGATGGAGCTCTGCAGCAGGTCGCGCATCGACACGACGGTCTTGTTGAGGCTGACCGGGGTCGGTTCCAGGCGCTGCCTCCGCGAGAAGGCGAGGAGTTGGGCCGTCAGGTTGGCGCCGCGCGCGGCCGCGCCACGCATCATGTCGAGCCGCCTCTTCGAGCGCTCGTCGGTGACTGCGCCTTCCAGGAACTCGATGTTGCCGGCGATCACCGTGAGCAGGTTGTTGAAATCGTGCGCGACGCCGCTGGTCAACTGCCCGACCGCGTCCAGACGCTGGGCGAGCCGAAGGGCGTCCTCGGCCCGCTCGCGCTCGACGATCTGCTCCTGAAGGGCCGCGTTGGCCTCAGCGAGTTCGCGGGTGCGCTCCGCGATGCGCGCCTCAAGCGTCTCGTTGAGCGCCTGCAGGGCCGTCTCGGCGGCGCGCTTGTCCTCCCGCGCCCTCGCTTCGGCGAGCGCCCGCACGATGGTGCGGGACATCCGGTCGAGCCGCTGCTTGGTCACGTAGTCGGTGGCGCCGTTCTTCAGGGCCTCGACGGCGACCTCCTCACCGAGCGTCCCGGAGCAGAAGATGAAGGGCGTGTCGGGGCAATGCTGCCGGGCGATGCCGAGCGCGCTCACGCCGTCGAAGGTCGGCAGCACGTAATCGGCCAGGATGACATCGTGCCGTCGGGCGGCAGCCGCGGCGGCGAACTCGTCGCGCGTAATGACCCGCTCGATCGTCACGGGATGACCGAGGTTCTCCAACTCGGCCTCGATGAGTTCCGCATCGAGATCGCTGTCCTCCAGGTGGAGGATGCGCAGGGGGCCCGCGCCGGCTCCGATCACGCGTTCGATGGCCAGCCTCCCCGGTGCGGCGGCGGCTCGTTCAGGAGCGCCCAGAACACGCCGATCTCCTTGATCGCCGCGAAGAACTCGTCGAACGCGACCGGCTTCACCACGAAGGCGTTGACCCCGAGATTATAGGAGCGGACGACGTCGCTCTCCTCGCGCGACGAGGTCAGCATGACCACCGGGATGCTGCGGGTGTCGCGGTCGCCCTTGATCTTGGCGAGCACCTCAAGACCGTCGACCTTAGGCAGCTTGAGATCGAGCAGGACCACCGCCGGATCCTGGGCCTGGCGCTTCTCGTGCGGCCCGCGCCGGTAGACGAAATCGAGCGCCTCGGCCCCGTCCCGGCAGATGACGATCTCGTTGGCGAGCTGGCTCGATTCGAGGGCGGCGAGCGTCAGTTCGACGTCGTTCGGGTTGTCCTCGACGAGGAGGATCGGCTTCAGTCCGGCCATGTCAGTGCACCTCCTCCCGGATGGGTAGGGTGAAGTGGAAGGTGGCGCCCTCACCGGGCCTGCCCTCGGCCCAGGTCCGGCCGCCGTGGCGCTCGACGATGCGGCGGACATTGGCAAGCCCGATGCCGGTGCCCTCGAACTCCTCGACCCGGTGCAGGCGCTGAAACACGCCGAACAGCTTGTCGACGTAGGCCATGTCGAAGCCGACGCCGTTGTCACGCACGAAGAACACCGCCTCGCCGTCCTGCGGCGGCAGCCTGCCGACCTCGATGACCGCCTCTGGCTTGCCGCGGGTATACTTCACAGCGTTCGAGAGCAGGTTCTCGATGACGAGGCGCAGCATGACCGGGTCGGCATGGACCCGGCCAAGAGAGCCGATCTCCCAGCGCACGGTTCGGTCGGGCGTGACGTCGCGCTCGACCTTGCGCCGAACCTCGTCGACCAGGGCGTTCAGGTCGCCGGACACCTTGTTCAGGGAATGCCGACCCATCTGCGAGAAGGTCAGGAGGTTGTCGACGAGGGTGCCGGCCGAGAAGGCGGCCTCGATGATGGTCTCGACATAGTGTCGGCCCTTCTCCGAGAGGTTCGCCCCCTCGCGGGTCTTGAGCAGGTTCGAGTAGCCGACGATGTGCCGGAAAGGCGCACGAAGGTCGTGGCTGACCGAGTATGAGAACGCCTCCAGCTCCTTGTTCGAGCGCTGCAGCTCCTCGCTCATCGCGGCGAGTTCCTCCGCCCGGCGCAGCACGATGCCGAGCACCGAGGCGCGCAGGTCCTTGGCCGCTTCCACCTCCGGGACCGACCACGGCAAGGAGCGGCCCTTCACCGTCTCCTTCCAGGTCTCGAACGACTTGCGTGGGTGCAGCCGGTCGGGCCCCCCCGCCGGATCCGGCTGCGCAGCCTTCACGGGGTTTCCGCCCCACTTCACGGTGCGCACCACCTCCGGCCTGAACCAGAGAATGTAGCTCGCGTACTTCTTCGAGACCGAGATGGCGAGCACGCCGCTGGCGCAATCGGCGATCGCCTCGGCCCGCGGGAAGCCCTCCGCCAGGCTGTCAGTCGCGAACACGTCGTCGACGTCCCCGCGGGTCGACAGCCAATCGTACAGGGCACGGACCTCGCGCTCCGAGGGCGTCGATCCGAGAAGCCGGCAGCGGTCGGTCGTCACCACGGCTGCGCCCGAAGCATTCACCAGCGCGAGCACGTCGTCGGGATGGTTCATCAGGCCGTCGACGAAGCTCTCCTCCTCGGCCATGTAGCCGAGCAGCCTCGCCTGCACGGCACCGAGCGCCAGCCGTTGCTCGGCCTGCTCGCCGCGGACCTTCGCGGAGAGTTGTAAGGCAAAGATCTGCGTGAGGAAGTCGCAGGCGTTGCGGGCCTGGAGCGGCACGCGCTTCGGACCCCGATTGTGGCAGGAGACAAGCCCCCAGAGCGCATCGTCGACCAGGATCGAAACCGACATGGACGCCATCGTGCCCATGTTGCGCATGTACTCGATATGGACCGGCGAGACCGAGCGCAGCACCGACTGACTCAGGTCGAGAGGCTCGCCCGCCGGGGTAAGGGCCGGCCGAATCGGCACCGGGTCGTAGCCGGCGTCGGGGATGATGCGCAGGCGGTTGCGCCGGTAGAGCTCGCGCGCCTGCGCCGGGATGTCGGAGGCGGGGAAGCGCAGGTCGAGGTAGGAGGGCAGGACGCCGTTCCCATCCTCGGCCAGCACCGTGCCGTGCCAGTCCCGATCGAACCGGTAGACCAGGGCCCGGTCGAAACCGGTTACGTGGCGAATGTCCTCCGCGAGGAGCTGGCAGAGATCCTCGACGGAGCGGGCCGCGTGGAGGCGCTCGACGAAAGCGCGCAGCCGCGGCGTGAGCGCGTCGAGGCCGGAACCGCCGGAGAGGTCGGCGGTCTCCTCAAGCTCCAGCACGACGAGACCGTCGACCCGATGGGCGGCGACCTCGTAGGCCTGGCGCGCGCTCCCGGATCCGAGCGTGACCGTGCGCAGGTAGGTCGCGCCGTCGTTCCATCTTCCGCCGTCGAGGTAGCGCCGAACGACGGCATCCAGCTCGGGAAAGGCGCGGTCGAGCGTGGCGCCGACGGGGGCGGCCGCAGGGGCGTTGGCGCTGGCCTGGACGATGCGCAGGGCTGGCAAGTCGAGGGCGAGCAGGAAGCCATGAGGCTGGACGCTGCCAACGACGTGGATGGGCTCGCGATCGCAGGCCGTCAGGTCGATGTCGTT
Organism: Methylobacterium sp. CM6257; assembly: GCF_054611515.1. Taxonomy (NCBI): domain Bacteria; kingdom Pseudomonadati; phylum Pseudomonadota; class Alphaproteobacteria; order Hyphomicrobiales; family Methylobacteriaceae; genus Methylobacterium; species Methylobacterium sp. CM6257. The sequence goes on along the minus strand of NZ_CM137735.1, from coordinate 589,114 downwards.
CTGGGCCGCGTCGTTGCGCTGGTACAAGCCTGGGTCCCGCTGCCGGCCGGGTCCGCAGGCGGACCCATCCGTCCTGTTACCAGCTCGGCTCGAACCCCGATATGGGTCAAAAGCACCGGTGCCGCGGATTGTACCTGGCCTTATCGTGCCGGGATGCACGACCGGCGGTCGCCGCGGCGCGGGATGCCTCGCGCCATCACCCTCTCGCGCCGGAGGCCATAGACGCCAACCGCATGGCCTCCGGGATGCTGGACCTCAGGCGGTTGTCCATAACGGCGTGATCGACCCCGGGACGCACCGCCGCCCAAGCCGTTCGGCATTGACGAGCTCCCCGAGAGAAAGCTTTCGGATTTGACGGCTGGAGTGCCGCCTGCGCCGACCGAACGGCCGGGTCCCTGATCCTCCCGGCCGCCCAGCGGGCCTCTCAGTAGCTGTAGGACCGGCGCGGGTAAGCCTGCGGGGGGCCGTATCCCGTGTCGCGCGGCTGCACCCGCGAGCCGTACTCGATCTCCTTGCGCCGGGCCTGCCTGTTGGCCAGGTAGCGACCGCCGAGGCAGCCCGCCACGGCGCCGACGACGCCGCGCTCGGCCAGATAGTGGCCGGCCAAGCCGCCGATGATTGCGCCCTTGATGCAGCCTTTCGCCTCGGCCGCACCGATGCTCACGAGGGTTACGATGGCGACGGTGGATGCGTGCCCGACGATGCGCATGGTGTTCACTCCTGGAGGATCCGAGAGAGAATGCCCCTGAAGTGGGAGCGTTCCGGCCAACCCGACAGCAGTCGAAGATGCTTTGCCAGACGGAGCGCGTGCCTTGGGATCATGCGGCGGTCGCCTTCGCAGTTCCCTTCACGCGTCGATGAACCCTGACGCGCGGAAATGTCCGCTCTGAGGCCGCGTTTTGCACATCCGCGGTGACCGGATCGGGCGCGAGGCCCCGGGCAGCATCTGGCCGATGGCGGTCGGTCCGCGCTCGGGCGGCCACCGCGGTGAACCGGACACTCTGCTCTCGACCCGACTCCGACCTTCGATCATGCCCGATGTGATGGCCGGATTCGGCGAAAGCATACGGTTTGATGCAAGCTTCAGGCGTGACTGTCACGCGCCTGAGGCGCCCGAGGGAAATGTTCGCGCTAAGCCGTTTGCCGCAGGATTTCGGCTCGCAATGCTTCGGGCTGCGGGGTGCCCGAGAACAGCCGATTGCCGACAGCAACAGAGGGGACGGCACGGATGCCCGCCTCTCGCGCCACGCGCAGCGCCGCATCGTGGCGCTCCCCGTAGAGGGGCGATCCCAGCACTCCATCAAGGCCGGCGGGATCAAGACCAAGATCTTGCATGATCGCCTTGAGCACGTCGGTGTCGCCGACGTCGCAATCCTGCTGAAAGAAGGCGCGCAGAACCGCATCGACGTAAGCGTCGCCCCGGCCGTGCTCGACGGCATACTGCAGCCCGAGGAACGCCTTGCGGGTGTACGGTTGCGGCGAAACGGTCGGCAGGCGGATGGCGATGCCCATCCGCTCGGCTGCGGGGTAGACGCCCTGCCTCCATGCCGTGGGTAGATATTCGTCCTCTGGCCGCAACGTCGGAATCGGGTAAGGGCGCAACTCGAACGGCATCCACACGACATCAACCGCGAGCCCCTCGGTAGCGGCTCGGATGACGTGCTCCCCTAAGAGGCAGTACGGGCAGACAAAGTCGATCCACACGCGAACGGTCGCTCGGGAGGCTGTCTTTGCGGCGGTGCTGGCGTCCTGGCTCATCCTTCGATCCATATGGTCGCGCGGCGGGAAGGGGTCACCGGAACAAGGGGGCACCCCGCTTCTCGGGTCCTTCAGGCCGCAAGCTCCGTCGGTTTGATGTTCGCAATCGGCCCGAGGATGGCGTGGTCGAAATCGGCCAATTCCTCGGCTGCCTGAATGCGTCTCGGAAAATCGGGGTTGGCGAGCGCGGCCTTGCCGAGCGCCACGATGTCAGCACCTGCGGCCAGGACCTCCTGCGCCCGCACACGGTCCCGAACGCCGCCATTGGCGATCAGCGAGACATGCGGCGCGTAGCGACGGGCAAGCGAGACGAGGCTGTCTCCTCCGTCCTCGAACGCGGGCTCCCAGGCCGCGTGTTCGGTGACGTGGATGTAGGTGGCCCCGGCCTCGGCGAGGGTGCCGAAAATGGCCTCGGCATCCTGCTCACGGCCTGCCCATTTATGGGTGAAATCGTTGACCTTGCCCTGCGAGATCCGGACCCCAACCGGCACGCTCGGACCGACCTTCGCCCGGACTGCCTCGAGGACGGTGCGCACGAATGTGGTGCGCTGGCGGGTATCGCCGCCCCACCGGTCGCTGCGTCGGTTGGCGTAATCGGTCAGGAACTGGTCGATGAGGTAGCCGTTCGCGCCGTGGATCTCGATGCCGTCGAACCCGGCCGTGACTGCACGTCCGGCCGATGCGGCGAAGCCCTGGACCGCATCGGCGATCTGCTCCTCGGTGATGGCCGCAGGCATCGGGTAGGCGCCCCTGCCGTAGTAGAACTCCATCTGCTGCCCCTTGGGCTGCACGGCCGATGGTCCGACGCTGGTAGCGCGGAAGCGGTTGCCCTGGCGGATCGCACCTGCGTGCATCAACTGCGCGAAGATGCGCGCCCCGTGCCGGTGGGCCGCGTCCACGACCGGCCGCCACGCCTGCGCCTGCGTCTCGTCGGTGATGCCGGGCTGGTGGATGTACCCCTGCGAGAACGCCCGATCTGTGTAGATGCCCTCGGAGATCAGCAGGCCGAAACCGCCACGGGCGAACCGCTCATAGTAGCGCGCCATCGTCTGCGTGGCAGTGCCGTCCTCGGCAGCACTCACGCGCGTCATCGGCGCGACCGCGAGGCGGTTCCTGAACTTCACGCCGTTTATATCGATGCCGGAGAAAAGGTCCTTCGCGTCCGTGCTCATGTTCGGCCTCCACGCCGCCGTCGCGGCTCTGTCGGCAGGCAGGTAGCCGTTGCAGCGGCCTTGCAGTAGCCGAGGTGGACGATAAGGATCTTATCGCCCAGTGTTATGCCGATGAACCTCTCGGACGTGGCCCTGTTCTGCGCGATCGTCGCGACCGGCAGCCTTTCGGCCGCCGGACGGCGGGCGGGTTTGTCACCGATGGCGGTCAGCCGCCGGTTGACGGCACTGGAACAGGAACTCGGGGCGCGGCTACTCCACCGCACCACCCGGTCGGTAGCCCTGACGGCGGATGGTGAGACGTTCCTGCCGCTCGCTCGGACGATGCTGGAGGCGAGAGACGCTGCTACGGCGGCCTTCTCCGAACAGCGCGGAGGATTGAGCGGCGTCCTGCGCGTGACAGCCCCTAATCGGATCGGCCGCGCTGTCGTCGTGCCGCTGGTGGTCCGGCTGATGGCGGAAAACCCGCTGCTACAGGTTGACCTGACCTTCACGGACGGGATCGTCGATATCGTGGCGTCCGGGATCGACGTAGCACTCAGGGTCGCGACCTTGCAGGCTTCGGAACTCGTCGCCGTGCGGCTGGTGGACAACCCGCGCATCCTCTGCGCGGCCCCGAGCTATCTCGCGGCGCATGGGTGCCCTGAACGGTTGAGGGATCTCGACGGACACGCCTGCCTCACGCTCCATGCCATGGATGCGTGGTCCTTCCAGCAGGCGGGGCAACCGATTGCCAAGCGCACCAAGGGGCGGCTTGCTACGAACAGCGTCGATACGGTGCACGCCGCCTGCGTTGCTGGGGCGGGGCTTGCGCTGCTGACCTATTGGGACGTGGCGCAGGAGCTTGCCGATGGCACCCTCGCTGCCGTTACCCTGGCCGACGCCGAGCCGGAGCAACTTGCCATCTGGGCGGTGCTGCCAACCCGCCAGCACATGCCCGCACGAGTGGCTCAGTTCATCCACGCCTTGAAGATCGCGCTGACGACGGCTGGCACTCGGGTTCTCTGAACGATGACGGCTGGTCCAGGGGTCTGATTGTCCGCTTCGTCTGGCGATCCGGACGTTCGTCCGGAGAGCAGCGGCCTTCCGCTGCCCACCCAACTTGCTCCTGCCTTCGGCTCACCGCCAGAAGCGTTCAGCACGGACCTGATGTGGGCCGCGCGGACCCAGAGCCAAGCCCTGCTCCTGCGCGTCTGCTAAGCCGGCGATCAGGCGCGTTGTCTGCTCTGCGCTGGGATAGCGGACGGGCAGGATGAGGATCTCGGCCATCGCGTCCTCAGGCAGCGCGCACGGTGGCGAGGAACCGGCTCATCTCGGACGCGAGCTGCTCGGACTGGCGCGACAGCTCGGAGGCTGCGCCAAGCACTTGGGAGGCGGCCGCCCCCGTCTCCTCGGCCGCACCCGCCACGCCGGCGATGTTGCTGGTCACCTCACCCGTGCCGCACGCCGCCTGGGCGACGTTGCGCACGATCTCCTGTGTGGCCGCACCTTGCTGCTCCACCGCCGCCGCGATGCTCGTCGCCACGCTGCTGATCTCTTGAATCCGCGTGCTGATCGAGCCGATCGCGGTCACCGCCTGACCGGTCGAGCCCTGGATGCGCGCGATCTGGCCTGAGATCTCGCTCGTGGCCTTCGCGGTCTGCTCCGCGAGCGCCTTCACCTCGCTCGCCACCACCGCGAAGCCCTTGCCGGCCGCACCGGCGCGGGCGGCCTCGATGGTGGCGTTGAGCGCCAGCAGGTTGGTCTGACCGGCAATCGTCGAGATCAGCGTCACCACGTCGCCGATCCGCGACACGGCCCCGTTCAGCTCCTGCACGAGCGCGGCCGTCTGGCTGGCCTCATCCACGGCCGTGCGGGCCAGATGCGCCGAGCCAGCCACCTGCCGGCCGATCTCCTGAACCGACGAGCCCAGCTCCTCGGCAGCGGCCGCTACGGTGTTGACGTTCGAGGCGGCCTCCTCGGCGGCCGCGGCCACACTCGTGGATTGGCTGGCCGTCTGGGTGGCCGTGGCGGTCATCTGCTGAGCGGTGGCCTGCAACTCGGTGGCCGAGGAGGAAACCATGCCGACGATGCCGCCAACGGCCGCCTCGAAGCTGTCGGCCATCTGGCGCATGCCGGCCTTGCGCTGCTCCTCGGCTGAGGCGCGGGCGAGCGCCGTCTCCTCCTCCAGCCGACGGGTGCGGATCAGGTTGTCCTTGAAGACCTGAACGGCCGACGCCATCGCGCCGATCTCATCCTGCCGGCCGACACCGGGAACAGCGGTGGTCGCATCACCGGAGGCCAGCAAGCCCATTGCGGACGTCATGCGCTCGACGGGCCGCGCAATGCCGAAGAGGCTGAAGAGAGCTGCGCCGAGAGAGGTGAGCAGGGCGACGCCCATGGCGATATAGGCGGTGCGGGTGGCCGCGTCGGCGCTCGCGATGCTGGCGCTCACCGCAGCCTCGGCGGCCTGCTTGTTGAGGCCTACCCCCCGCTGAAGGGCATCCGCGGCTTCCTTGTTCAACTGCGCGAGTTCGGGCTTGGTCAACACGGCCAAAGCCTCGGCCTTGCGATCGCCCGCCATCGCGTCGAGCACGGGCTGCTGCTCCTGCAGGTACTGCGCCCAGGCGGTTGAGAACTGGCCATAGGCGGCCCTCTCTTCAGCGGAGCTGATCATCGGCTCGTACTCACGCCGGAGCTGCGCGAGGGCATCTGCGGCAGCGGCGAGCGTCTTCGTGTTGGCCGCCAGGTCAGCAGGCGAGTTGGAGGCGACGACGAACCGGTAGAGCTTGACCCGGTAGTCGCGCATGGCGGTGTTGATGCGATTGACGGTGTTGACCGCGGGAAGCCGTATTGCGCCGACATCGCTGACGTTCTGCCGGATCTCGGAAAGATCCCGGATGCTGAGGAGACCCTGACCGGCGGAGATCACGGCCGCAAGCCCGAACAGGCCAGCGAGAGCAGATTTGATCGACAGACGCATGAATGATGCAGCCAAACGACAGAGTACGTCAGCTATGCGTATTCAATATGACTGCTTAATTATCGCTTAATAAGCCGTCTCGACCCTCCATCAGAGAACGATACTGGTTTTAAGCATCTGCAGAAACGATCGGTTCGCAGATAAACATTTCGATAACGTACGCATCCCAATTCCAACGCCGGATGACAAACGCCAAGATAATTCTCAAATCGTACGACGGATTACAAATCTGCCGCTGCGGAGGCGGTTAACGAACCGTTAGGATATCGCGTTGACGGTTGAGGCTTCCGGTGACCGGGGGCAGCGATGGTCGCATCGTACAACAATCGGGTCCGAACCGCCGTTCTCGCTGGGGCGATCGCAACAGAGCTGGCGCGTGCAGCCCATCACGTTGCTGAACAAGGGCAGGTTGCAGCCGCTGAGGCGCTACTCGAACAGGCGCGTCACAACCGCATCCTGGCACTCCGACTGCACGCTGAAGCCGATGCCGAGCAGTACCTGAAGACGATCGGGGTGGCTGGATCAGATGGTCGTTTCGTTTCCTGACCGGCCCAAACCCAGAGCGGCAAGCCCGCATGAGCCGGCGCTGGCTGCTCTCACCCGCGCCATCGAGCGCGCCTGCCCGCCACCGAGCGCCCGCACGCTGCCCGACGAGCTGCGTGTACTGCTCACGTGCTTGAGGCAGTCCAGAAGGAAAGCCACGCGCCCGGCCGCGACATAGGCGAGCTTTGCACGAAGGTGATCACCTTTTGCCTGCGACGAGTGATGCCCAGATCGATCGGCAAACACGCCCTATCTACCGCGTGGGTTGTGGCGCGAGCTGAGCCATACCGTACTCCCAGGCGGCCGGACGGCAGGACGGGCGGAAAGCGACGATGGGGACGCAACGCACCACAGGAGTCCAGTGCTCAGGTTGGCCACCGCTGTGATCCGGAGCGCGATTTGACAACCGACCAGCTTGTGACCGCCCGATCCGTACAGCGGTGATCGCCTTCCTTCTGCATGTCGCCCCAGTCATTCCCTTCTGCGCCGCCTCCAATACATAGTCCTCGGAGATTTCCGCCACTGCGGACGATGTTTGCGGCAGATTTTGTTGCGATCAGGCCCTCTTTGCTCACCGCAAAGTCGCCCCGGAACCCGAAAAATCTATCCGGGGCTGGCCTGCCCCGACTCGGATCAGAAACAATCCTTACCTCGAACGGTGGATGACAGCTCGCTCCGCTGGATGGTAGATTGCTTAAAGTCCGGCTTTGATGCAGAGACACCGGATCCACCCGGTGAACGGGGTGCCGATTGGACGCTCGTAGGTCCGTTGAGGTGAGCTTCACGGAGGTCTGCGCCGCGACGCGACGGGCTTCTGAGGACGCGCACCTCGTCTTCGCCGATCAGTGCCTTGCTGCGGTCCTTCTGCCGGCCGAGCGGGGCTGGTTCCTGCAGGCTGGCTTCGGTCCCTGCGATCACGAAGCCATGGTATTCGACACGCTCTCGTCCGCAGCCGATTGGGTGCGGGAGTGCTTCGCCGCAGCAGCCTCTGCCATCGGTTCCGGGCCGCTTAACAGGGTCGGCCCGCCAGCCAGGGCTTAGGGCAGCGCCGCTAGGCGCGAGACGAGCACCACAAGCTCAGCTTGGCGATGCGTGTGCGTCTTCTCGAACGCGGATTTGAGCTGGGTCCGCACCGTCGCGACACTGAGATGTAGCATCTCTGCTATCTCGGTCAGCGTCTTGCCGCTGACCAAGAGCAGCGTCAGCCGCGCCTCGGCGCGCGTGAGGCCGAAGATCTGCTCCAGGCAGGCTGTGCTGGGCAGCGGTGTCGCATCAAGGTCGATCAGCAGCAGAACCGAGTGCGGGCCGTCGTCGCTCAGCACGGGCACCGGCACGCAGTTCATGATCAGCGGCCGCTGACCGCTGCGCTCGATCAGGATCCAATTCTCGTTATCAAGGCTGATGCGAGATCGGCCGCGACCGAGCAGCTGCTTGATGACTTCGCGTCCAGAGCCATTCAGGGCGGCGACTGCAGCCTCGTCCAGCTCGAACATCCGCTGCAGGGTGAGCCGGGCGCTGATGTTTGTCGCCAGGATATGGCCGGTGGTGGACAGGATGATGCCGCCGCATCCCATACGGTCGAACACGCGCAACAGGGGCATGCCCACCAGCATGGTTGATAGCCTTCGCCACTCCCACCCAAACCTCAAGCGAGGCACTTTAGATTAGTTACAATCGATGAACGGCATCGTCGCATCCCCCAAATAGGGTAAGTATCGTTCGAGGGATGCTCCGAGCAGGGAAACTGGCAGTTCCGCAGGGACGGAACCCGGATGTGGGCGGCACGCCGTCGTAGACCCCGATCGACCTCGACGCGGTGGTTCATCGCCGAGTTTGGTGGATCACGCTGCGAGGAGGAAGCGGCCGCGCAGGTGGTCGAGCTTGGCCTGGGTGGGACGGCAGGTGCACTGGCCATTGCGAGCGAGCAAATTTGGGAACCGCTCGGCGGGGGCCGGACGGGGCGAGGCATTTCAGTCACGGAGGTGCCCCGCTGATGCCGACGGTGTTCCTCGACTGCGACGGAGTCTTGGCCGACTTCGACGCGGGCGCTGCCCGGGTCCTCGGGATGCGGCCGGATGCGTTCGAGAGACGCTTCGGCCTGAAGCGCTTCTGGAGCATCCTGGCCTCCACCCCAGACTTTTTCGACAGCCTCGACCTTCTGCCGGACGCAGCGGAACTCTACGAGGCGGTCCACCACCTCAACCCCGTGATCCTGACCGGGCTGCCGCGCGGCGACTGGGCCGAGCCGCAGAAGCGCCGCTGGTCAGCCCGGCACTTCCCGGGTGTCGAGGTGATCACGACGACAGCAGCCTTGAAGCGCGAGCATTGCCGCCCCGGCGATGCTCTGGTGGATGATCGTGACAAGTACCGGTCCCTTTGGGAGAACGCCGGGGGCATGTTCATTCACCATAGGAGTGCATCCGCCTCGATCCGGCACTTGCGCGAGCACGGCTTCCACTGAGGCTCAGATACGAGCAGGCCTAAGATGGATAAGTACGAGATCACGGTCGACCCAGCCTCGGCTCGCGATCACGTGGTCGGTCTCGACCGCCTTGCACTCGACCTGCCGACCAAGCGTCCGCGTGACGTGAAAGGTCCCGGCGTCGGGACGATTGGTCGCTCCCGCGCTTCGAAGGACGGGTGCATGGACGCCTCGATCATCATTGGCCTCACCAGCAATCTCGCCAGCCCCCGAGAGCGCCGAGTCTGACTAAACCGAGTGCTCACGTTAGCCTACATTATAAATCCACTCATGTTACAGTAACGATCTCAATTCAATTCCAGAACAAAGATCAATTTGTGTTGCAGAAAGTGGTAAGATCTAGATCTATTCTGTTTAAATTGCAATATTTATAAGATCTTGGGCTACAATGTCTCGTAAGAATGAGCGAAAGAGTGATCCGGCTTTTTGCGAAGCTGTCGAAGGCGTGCGTACCGCGGTAAGCGTCCTGCCCGGCCTCGAGACCAAGGATCGTGAGGCGGAGCTGATCACCACGTTCGCGCTTACGAGGCTCGCCCGGGCGGGCGGCCTCGCCGATCCGAGGGTGAGCCGCTTGGCCAACTTCGCTCCCGATCTACGGGCAGGTGACGACGTACAGACCCGAGACCGGAAAGGTGTAAGGGCCGCACCGGGCAAGCCTGACAGAGAGGGCAGTCGAACTCGAACTCCGCCGTGCTAAGCTGTGGCCTTACTGCGGTCGCAAGATCCCAGTCTCACGCGGGGAGCTCGCTCAGCTCATCCGGCGGCCTCCATGTCGTCGAAAAAACGCACGATGGCAGGCACCACAAGGAATCTCATTCGCGCGCCGTGGATCAGGGCGAAATGACCGCACCCTGGAACGAGGAAGTGTCGGCGCAGATGCTCCGGGAGGCCGGTGCAGAGCGCATGCGCCGCAGAGGTCTGGCCAGGGCCGGCAATATCGTCGTTCTCGCCCTCGATAGTCATCAACCCGGTGCGGCGGATTTCAGCCGGCAGGATAGGTTCGCCTCCGCTCAGGTGGAAGCCGCGCCACAGACCCTTCTCGATAAAAACCTGGCGTACGATGTCGCGGACAAGCTCCGCCGGCAGGTTCATAAACTGCGATACGAGGGACCAGAACGGGAAGCCCAGCGGATCCTCACCGTCGTCGTTCACGAGCTTCCAGAATATTTCGCCCGATAACCAATGCCGGGCCAGGTAGCTCGAGAAGGTGCCCAATTGCGCTGCGCCAGGGTAGATTCGGCGGCCCGCGCCAGGCGCCCCGTCGGGGACAGTTTCCATGGCGGCTTCCTGAATACGTGATGCCGTAGGGGAGCGGCAGGCGAGGACAACGCGTGTTGGATTTGCCAGAGGGTCGACAGGGCCGGCGACGAGGGTTAGCGAGCAGGGTGCAGCTTTGCCACCCCGGGCGGAAAGCAGGGCTGTCGCAGCGAGGGCCGGAATGACGCCTTGGCACACGCCAACGACATGCAGATTGGGGCCGAGCCCTCGAATCACGTCGACCACGTAGGCGATGTTGTCGGAGAGGTCGAAAGAACCGCAACAGACCGGAATGTACCAGGGATCCCGCCAGTCGGTTACGGCGACGGTTGCATGGCGCAGAAGTGCGATCACGAGATCGCGCAGCAGTATCGGATAAGCACCCGCAAGTGGGGCGATCAGGAGAACGCGCCGTTCTCTTACTTCGCCGGCGAACTCCGTGATGACGCCGAAGTCGCGGGCAATAACGTCGCGCTGTACAATCGGCACGCTGCGCCCACCAAGGCTTGAAGCAGCGATACCGAGCGGGTGCCGCCCGGGCCAGCTGGCCGGCAGCTCCCGAACGGGGCGGCCCGACATGACGATCTCAACCTCGCTTCTCGCGTCCGATCGGGACATGCCCGGCCAGGGACGTCATTGAGGCAGAGCAAACAGCGGTAGCGGACCGGATCGTCCAGAATACCTGCTTCTCGCCGGGGAGAACTAGTTCCCCAGAAGGATCCGACGCGCAACTGCTTGCGGGGTCCCATTCGCGGAGGTACCGGCCGATCACCCCAGCCACGCATTCGAGAGCGACGCGCCGGGCCGGTCACGTGGTTTCACCTGCCGGAGATGCAGCCGGCCAGCGGCGAGTGCGGCCCCGGGTAATGGCGGGGTCGGTAGTTCCGAAAGGCTGACCAGACCTTGATGGAGTAGGGGTGCGGGACGTCGTCGGCCATCGGCACGCTATGCCAGGCCACACCGGATGACGCCACAGCTGAGGCGGCGTCATCATTCTCTGGGTAGGCCTGCTACGCTTTAGACCGCCTTCAGGTTGGCGGCACTCTCCTTGCCGCTGCGCCGGTCAGCCTCGACGTCGTAGGAGATCTTCTGCCCTTCGATGAGGTTGCGCATTCCGGCGCGCTCCACGGCCGAGATGTGCACGAACACGTCCTTGCCGCCGTCGTCGGGCTGGATGAAGCCGTAGCCCTTGGTCTCGTTGAACCACTTCACTGTACCGGTAGCCATGTGGAGATGCCCTGGTCGTCTCTGGCCCACCAACGTGGAGGCCGTGAGCGCTGAACGGCCCGGTCCAGAGGCCTGTTCCAGGGCCGCCTGCAATCAGCGCGCGGTTCCGGCCCTTGCCGTCAGCGCCGATGCCGAGGGATGCCACCGACTAAAGATCCCTCGGGGTGGAAAACAGATATTGGGTGGTTCTCCGAAAGCGAACCAACCCGATAGCACCCGTGTCGGCCGTTCAGGGCGCCGCCCCATGCCATGTGGGTGATGTCCGCGGAGGACGGGCTTATGGAGCCTGCCGGGGCGGCTTGACGAGCTTGGCCAGACTGCGCACCAACTCCGCTTCCGTGAACGGTTTCTCCAACCGCGGCCGGTGGCGATAGACGTAGGCATCCGCCAGCTTCACGCCACCTGTGGCGAACAGGTACGGCACGCCCAGAACGCACAGCTTGTCGGCGACTCGGTACACGTTGTCCCCGTCGCCGAGGTTGGCGTCGCGCACCGCCGCATCGGGTCGGCGACCCTCGATCAGGTCGAGCGCTCGGTCCACACCCGGCACAGGTCCGAGCACCTCAGCACCGGCCGCCTGCAGCCAGCGCTTCACCTCCATGGCGATGAGGTACTCGTCCTCGACCACCAAGATGCAGCAGCCAGCGAGGGGATGCGCATGGTCGGACACCGGCTCTCCGGAGCAGGCCGTGTCGGAACGCCTCACGATAAACGCCCCCCGCAAGCCTTGCGTTCACGCATATCAGGAGCCCGGCATCTCGATCCGGCAGCGCACGCCGCCTCGGTCAAGCGTTTAGTCGACCTCGGCCTGCAGCGCGTAGGCCAGTGCCTCTTGGATCAACTCCGTCCCGTAGCCACGGCGTGGGATGAACTCCGGATCGATCGCGAGAGCGTCCTCGATCCAGAACAGCTGCTCACCGGGCCTCTGAGTGGTCGACGTCGAGGATCTCTGCGGCTGCGGTGCGCACCCGTTGGGCAAAGCTCGCCCGCTTTCGTTCGATCTCCCGCAAGAGTGTATCCCGGCGCTGATCTGCCAGAGAGGCCAACCGGTCGATGCGCTCGCCGGCGGGCAGGCTCAGAAGGAAACCCTGTGCCATGATGTCTGCCCCCGTGAGACCACGTTCCTGAAGCAATCTGTCGACGCGGCCCTTCTCGATCTTTCTTCCGGTCACCCAGCCGCCCGCGAGGACACCGGGTTCGAACCCGGGGCCATATGCACATCGACGCTTTCCACATTTTGGAGAGCCGGTCGGATCCAATCCTCAACAGCCTTCAACCGAGCTTGCACTAGAGCTGTTCCCGGTCAGGTAGCGACGGCCAAGTCGTTCTCGTAGCCGGCTGCGGCGAGGTAGTTGCGGCACTCTTGCGGCGTGAAACGGGTGAAGGCCTGCCGGATCGCCGCCCACAGATCCGGGATCGTGCGGGCTGCCGCGCTGCGCAACAGCGCCTTCAGCTTTGCGAAGGCCTGTTCAATCGGGTTGAAATCAGGGCTGTAGGACGGAAGGTAGAGCAGCCGCGCTCCTGCGGCCTCGATCGCATCCTGCACGCCGGCGACCTTGTGGGCTGGCAGATTGTCCATGACGACGATGTCGCCCGGCTGCAGCACCGGGACCAAGGTGTCGGTGACATAGCTGCAAAAGCGCGTGCCGTTCGTGGGGCCGTCCAGCAGCGCGGTGGCACACAGCCCGCTCGTGCGCAGGGCGGCGGTGATGGTCGTGGTTTTGTAATGGCCCAGTGGGGCTGCGAGCCGGCAGCGCTCGCCGCGTGGGGCCCAGCCGGAGCGCCGCGCCATGTTGGTGGCCGCCGCTGTCTCGTCCAGGAACACCAGCCGGTCCGGATCGAGCTCGGGCTGTGCCTCAAACCACGCCTCGCGGGCCGCTCTTACGTCTTCACGCTCCTGCTCAGCTGCGAACGTCGCCCCCTTTTCCAGGTGATCGCGTGTCGCTGGAAGAAGCGCGACAGGCCGCTTGTGCTGGTCTGGACGCCCTGCTCAGCCAGTCGGTCGCGCAACTCGCGCAGGAAGAGACGCGGCTCCTGCTCGGAGGTCGCCAGGATCAGTGCGGCATGCGCCTCGATGCGCTGCGAGGTGTGATCGCCGCCCATCGGCTTGGGCGCGACATGGCCCTCTTGGTGCGAGCGCTGCGACCAGCGGCTGGCGCTCGACACGCTGACCCCAAAGCGAGCTGCGGCTCGGTGGCACGAGGCCCCTGCCGCCACGGCAGCCACGACACGCTCGCGTAAGTCGACCGACAGAGGTGAAGGCATCGGCATGCTCCTTCACCCGTCAACGCGCCAGCCGCTAACCCGTCGCAATCCGCCCGGGACCGGCTCTAGGATCTGTCCGCGCCAGCGGCGCAGCCGTTTGGCCTCCCAGACGAGATCCACGACGTCCTTGACCCAGATCGCCTCGATCACGTCAGCGGGTTTGACCTGCTGGATGATGCTGCGCAGGAGCGCATCGTACTGCTCCCCGTTCTCGTCCGGGAGAAGTGGACGGTCGCCGCATAGGAAGCTGAGATGAACCGGGATCGTCGGAAGGATCTCGCCTGAAGCGGCCCCATCCTCGCGGGCGCCGTGAGCCCGCCCCGATTTGGCCGTCGGTCGGTTCGCCCTATGGTTCGTCGTTCCTGCCCTGCTCTCCTTGTCGGAAGGTCCAGGCTGGGCACAAAGCTGGTTCGCGGGCGCCTTGGCCGGATCCACTGAGAATGGCTTTGGTTTGAGCCTCCACGCCCTCCCCTGCCCCGCTCCCGACTCGACATCGACGAGCGGACGAGCACGGGTTTCGCGAAAGACGACCGTGCCGTTGACCTTTCGCTTGAGAGCGCCCACCCGCGAGCCGGGCAGCGGACGAGCGGTGGCAACAGCAGCCCTCAGATGACGGATCTTCCGCCGTTTGGCCTCGGCAGTGCGGGCGTGATCGTCCCGCGTCTTCTCCCGACCGCACGCTTCGTGCGCCGGTCCCATGTTCTCGAGGTCATCGGCTCCGCCGAGTTCGAGGGCGCGGATGTGCTCGACGATCCAGCGCTCGCGCACGCCGTCGATGCGCTGACCGCAGATGACACAGGTGCCGCCCGTCCGCTCCCAGGCTTGGAGGCGCCGCCGCCCCGACAAGGATTGCCGGCGGGTCGTGCCCACGTCCTCACGAGCGACGTAGGGCATCGGGGCGCTCATTCCGAGGAGTCGGTCGGTCAGCAAGCGCCTTGAGCGCCCGGTGGGTCAGGTGCTCCCAGTCGCACAGGAGCTGCTCATAGCGCTCGATCAACGCCCTGAGCTCCGGATCCTCCTCGCGGGCCACGAGCTTCACCTGGAGGCTCAACGACGCCACTGTCGGGTATGCGGGATCAGCCGCGCGCTTGCGCGGGCTCTTCTGGGGCATAGTCCGCCTCTCCGCTTAGGTCGGGATGAGAAGATCGTTCAGGGCGATACGCCCCTGCCGCCGCGGGCCGTCGTGTCAGCGCGAGGCCGGGATCAAGCTGGCAGCCGTGCCCGGCAGACACAGGGCGCTTGGGCTGGGCCGTGAGCGCGCCACAGGGATCTGCGCTGGTGAGGCTTCAATGCCTTGCAACGCCCTCCCCTCGGCTTCCGCTGTCCTCACCCCCGAAAGATTGCTGCGGCGCACCGGTTCCTGCGCTCGCTCGGAGCGATCCTGCTCACGTAGCGTCGCCGACAGGCGCGCAGCTTTGGCAGCCTGCCACGTTCCGGTCAGAGCCGCAGAGATGCAGAGGCTCCAAGCTTCGCCAGTGACGGCACGGCGAGCCTTCGCGGCCGCGGTGGCTGTGCACATGATAGCTCGGCGATCATAAACGCCAGCGTTGACCAAAGGACAGCTGCGCATCATGGCGCTCGCACGCTGGGCAGCGAGCTTCGCAAACGCTCGCTGCCGGCAGCGGCCTTTCCGCTCCTCTGGAGGCAACTGGATGCGATCTGCACGGATGTCGCGTAAGGCAGCAGACCAGGAGATCGAGCGAGAGCGGGTCATTACGTCTATCGCTTTCATATCGAATGATAGTTTTCATATCATGTGATCGGCGCGTGCGCAACATGGCATCTACTGGCAGTGTGATGCTCACAGGAGCACAGGTCCGGGCGGCCCGTGCCCTACTTCGCTGGAGCGCAGATGAGCTGGCTGATTTATCTCGACTAGGGGTCGCCACGATCAGAAGAGCCGAGGCTAATGATGGGCCTGTCGCATCTACGCCGGCGAATGTTCAGGCAATCGTCAATGCCTTCGAAAAGGCTGGTGTTGAATTGATCCCCGAAAATGGTGGAGGAGCTGGCGTTCGCTTCCGTGAAAGGCGGGACGTCGGCCAGAACACCTCAGATCCACGCTGATCCGGCGCTGCGCACTCAGCGGCTCCATGTGCCTCACCGAAGCCGCCGGTCTGAGCGAGATCCAGCAAGGCAGTAAGAGGCGGATCCCGACATAGGCCAGCCCATCAGTCACTGGAATCAAGGTCCAAGGTAAACTCATCGGATCGTCACCGATGTGCGATAGTCTGGCTTCCTCAGCTCACCACACCAGGCAGGACCCATGATGACCGGCGACCACATGGGGTTGGACATGGAGGTGAGCCGCCGCAGGCTGCTGATCGCTGCAGGCCTCGCGCCCGGTCTCCTCGTGTCGTCGGGCATCGATGGCGCGCCCAGCAGCCAGGCCTCCGCGCTGCCGGGAGCGCCGTCAGGGCAGGCAGGAATGCCGGCGATTTCGGGGCTGCATTTGCAGTTCGGCGGCGACGCTGCGAGCGAGGTCACCGTGTCGTGGCACACATTGCTGCCGGTCGTCAGGCCATGCGTCTTGCTCGGCCGCCTGGACGGCCGGCTCGAGCAGACCGCCGAGGCCGCGCCGAGCCAATACGTCGACGGCAAGTCGGGGCGAACCGTTCACGCCTACCACGCGAAGCTCGGGAGACTGAAGCCCGATACCGCTTATATGTACGCCGCCGTGCACGATGGCGCCGATCCAGAGTTCGGGACCTTCCGGACCGCGCCGCGCGGGCGCGCGGCCTTCACGTTCACCAGCTTCGGCGACCAGGGGACGCCGACGATGGGTCGGCAGATCGACGTGCCGGCGGGGTCCTCGCTGCGGGCGCCGCTGTTCGTCAACGACAACCTCGGCTCGCCAGCGGCGGGCGACACGGCGCTTGGCGTCGAGCGGCTGCGACCGCTGTTCCACCTCTTCAACGGCGACCTGTGCTACGCCAACCTCGCACACGACCGCGTCCGGACGTGGTGGGATTTCTGGGAGAACAACACCCGCAGCGCCCGCAACCGGCCCTGGATGCCTTCGCCTGGAAATCATGAGAACGAGCTTGGCAATGGGCTGATCGGTTACAAGGCCTACCAGACCTTCTTCGCCGTGCCGCCAGCGACGGGGCAGACCGATGTCACGCGCGGGCTCTGGTACGCCTTCACGGCGGGATCCGTCCGCGTGATCAGTATCGCCAACGACGACGTCGCATACCAGGACGCAGGCGATTCCTACGTCCGAGGTTACTCGGCGGGCGCTCAGAAGACGTGGCTGGCGGGCGAGCTGGCCGCCACGCGGGCCGATCGCGACATCGACTGGATCGTCGTTTGCATGCACCAGGCTGCGATCTCCACGGCCGACAAGTCCAACGGCGCGGACCTCGGCATTCGCGAGGAATGGGTGCCGCTGTTCGACAAGTATAACGTTGATCTCGTGGTCTGCGGGCACGAGCACCACTACGAGCGGTCGCACCCGATTAGGGGGCAAGAAGCCAACCAGACACTGACCCCCAAGCCGCAGGCGTCCGCCATTGATGTGATCGACACCACGAGAGGCACGGTCCACATGGTGATCGGCGGCGGGGGAACGTCGGCGCCAACGAACGAGCGATTCTTCGACCCGCCGCGGTGCGAAGTGACAGTCTCGGTCGGCGCGCCCGACCCGACAACGGGCCGGCGGCCATCGGTCTGCGTCACGGAGGACGCACACTGGTCAGCGGTGCGCAATACCGCCCACCCCTACGGCTTCGCGGCATTCAGGGTCGATCCGGGAGCGGGCCCTGGCGCCGAGACCACCATGAGGGTCACCTATTACGACGTCGTTGGCCTTGGCGGCGAGCTGGCCCCCTTCGAGACGTTCACGCTGCGGCGCCCACGGCGAGATTGAAATCTCCCGAAACACGCGACCACCTGCTCACGCCGTGTATCACCAATCCCGGCTCGTGCGGCTCGCGGGACGTACGGCGGCAGGAGTATAGCAAACTTCGTTTTGGAGCCGCAGACGTGCCTTTGCCGTCCCGCTTTCACGAATTGTTCGCGATAGGAAGTACGAAGCAGTGGGCCAGCAGCTGTAATTACCCCGGCCTGTGATGATGGTGTTCAGGCGCCGACGGTCTTGAGGACGGTGGCGAACGGGCTGGCGCCGCTCAGGCGCGCGGTGCCGACGACGGTGCGGATATCAGCTTCGCCGGAAGCCGCCCACATAGCGCGATAGCCGTTGGTCATCTTTCGCCGGATGACAGATGGACGCAGGAGTCGCTCGGAGCCATTACTCGACGCACCGTTCGAGGACGGCGCTACTTCGGCGATCGCGTCCTGAGAGCCCGCGGCCGCAAAACGGGGGCCTGGCTCTCATGGGTGACCGGGGCTCATCTCGGCTTTGATCAGCTACTCGCGGATGTCCGGTAGAAATTGGTCTTGAAACCGGTAGATATCCGGCGCCAAATGCCTCTTTTCCGAAAGCGGACTCTTGGCTACCTTTCGGAACCGGCGCGTTCGTTCGGCTTTCAAGCGAGTGAGGCGCAAATGGACGACAACATACCTGTTTCGGTAGCCGAGAAGAGCGATTTTATCGAGATAACGGCCGACATTGTCGCGGCCTACGTTGCGAACAACTCTGCGGCGGCCGCTGAACTGCCGGCGCCCCTTTCTGGCGTCCACGCTGCGATTGCTGGGTTGGGCGGCCCCTCTGCTCCAGCCGAACCCGACGTGCAGAAGCCGACACCCGCGCAGATCCGCAAGTCCATCACGCCGGACGCGCTGATCAGCTTCATCGGCGGTAAGCCTTACAAGACTCTCAAACGGCACCTGACCGGCCACGGCATGACCATCGAGGAATACCGCGCCCGCTACGGCCTGCCGCGGGACTACCCATCCACGGCCGCCAGCTACTCGGCGATGCGCGCCGAGTTCGCCCGGAGCAATGGGCTCGGCCGGCAGCGTCGGAAAGTGGCTGCGAAGGCGGCCCAGGCCGCGGAGGCTGTCACTGAGGCCCCCAACAAGGCCCGCAGCCGGAAGAAGGCGGCGGTGCCGGCTGCGAAGCCGACCAAGTCCGGCAAATCGAAGAAGGCTGCGGCGGCCGCGTTGCGTCGAGCCGTCGCGAGGCGGCCCCGGTTGCTCAAGCGGTCCGGGGCCATTCCGCATCCGCGGGCAGCCGCCATGCCGCGGTGGTAGCACGTCAAACACCCGAGCTTCGCGCCGGCCAGCCCCGAGTGGACAGTGCCTCGCTCGTGCTGGGCGCCGTGAGAGGGCCTGAGCGTCCCCCTTCCGTCGACGGGCGTCTATACGTCAGCGGCGCCCAGGCGCAGACGGCGGGGTACCGCTTAGAAGGCCTGGGTCCTCGCTTCGGATCCACACGCTGTTGCTGCCGGAGCCCCGAGCGCCGCTGTTGGGCGGCCTACCCAGTGCAAAGATTAACATCTTCCCCGCCGTGAACGGCGGGGATTTTCGGAGACCGTGAGGTCCCGTCCAGTTGACGCTTCGACGGGCTGCCGATGCACACCCTCCACGTCCAGCAACGGTGTGTTCCACCGCCGTTCGATGTTGATCGCTGCGTTGGTATCGGCGTGATCGGTGTGGCCGCAGCTGATGCAGGTGAAGCGCGCTTGGCTCTCGCGGCTTCTCGCATCGACCACACCGCACGCCGCACAGGTCTGCGACGTGAACCGCGCGGGGACAGTCACGATCTGACCGCCGCGCTCCTCCATCTTGTAGGTCAGGATCGTCGCGAAGAGGTGCCAGCCCGCGTTGAGGATCGCCCGGTTGAGCCCGGCCTTCTGCCGGACGTTGCGGCCGGGCTCAGCCACCGTGCCCCGCGCGCTGGCAGTCATGCCACGCGTGTTCAGGTCTTCGATCACCGCCACGCCGAAGCGCTTGGCGATGTCGAGCGCGGCGCGGTGGTGGAAGTCGCGTCGGATGCGCGCCTGCCGCGCTTGAAGCCGGGCGAGGCGGGCCTGCGCCCGCCGTCGGCGGTTCGATTCGCGCTTGCGTCGGGCGAGGATGCGCTGTGCCTTGCGCTTGCGGGCCTCGATCTGCTCCAGGCTCCCCGGCATGGTCAGCATGTCGCCCGTAGACAAGGCCAGCGTTGTGGCGACGCTCCGATCAATCCCGACCACCCCGGAGCTTGGCGCGGGTGCTTCGTGCTCGATCTCGCAGGTGAAGGCGGCGTGCCAGCCGAGCGCATCGAGGCTGACGGTGACGTTCTTCACGACACCTCGGATCGATCGGCTGTCGCGGAACTTCACCCAGCCGATCTTGGGCAGGCGCACGGCCGACCAGTTCGCGTTGAGCCGCTGCACCGCGACTTCGCGACCAGCGAAGCGGAAGCTATCGTCAACACCGCGATGGCGATAGCCGCCTTGGTATGCGGCTCCAGCAGTAAAGGACTCAGCCCAAATGCTTACTGTTTCGAGGAATACTGGGTTGGCACCTATTTCGAATTCTGGTTGTATCCGCGCTGTGGCACCTACAGGAACTTCGAAAGGTAATTACCCAGGCCTGTGATGGCTGGGCTCAGGCGCCGA
The DNA here is from genome assembly GCF_054611515.1 of Methylobacterium sp. CM6257. NCBI lineage: Bacteria > Pseudomonadati > Pseudomonadota > Alphaproteobacteria > Hyphomicrobiales > Methylobacteriaceae > Methylobacterium > Methylobacterium sp. CM6257. Next base: position 568,948 of record NZ_CM137735.1, on the reverse strand, counting down.
CGGTTTTGAGGATGGCGCCGAAGGGACTGCTGCCTGTGAGGCGCGCGGTGTCGACGACGGTGCGAATGGCGGCCTCGCCCTCGGCCGCCCACATGGCCCGGTAGCCGTTGGTGACCTTCCGCTGCACGACAGCCGGACGCAGCAGCCGCTCGGAGCCGTTGTTCGTCGGCTCGACCTTTCCGGGATAGGCGAGGAAGACCAGGAGCTGATCGCGGGCGCGGCTGATCTTGGCCTGTAGGTCGCGGCTCAGATCACAGCGGCTCGACGTGGCGAGGATGGCACCCAGTTGCCGATCCAGGCTGCGGCGCTTGGCCGAGAGCGTCGCGGCGGCCAAGTCGGTGACGCGCCCGGCCAGGGCGAACACGCGCTGCAGCCAGAGTTGCAGACGCCAGGGCACGGGATCGTCGCTGGCCTCGACGACATAGGCGACGTCGCGTGCCAGATGCGCCAGGCAGGTCTGGTGCTCATCCGCATGGCCTTGCTGGGCGGTGTAGCGGTCGGAGATCCACACCGCGGGCCGATGCCCGTCCATCATCTCGTGCACCACGACAGCGCCGCGCGTCGGCGAGGCCGCGTGCACCACGGCTTGCGCCGAGTGGAACAGCCAGTGGTAAGCGTTCGAGCCCTCGATCCGCACGCCGGTCTCGTCGCAGGCGACAACCTCGGCCTTGCGCAGGGCGGCGATGGCAGTGTCACGACCGGCACGGAAGCGGCCTTGCGCGCGGCGGAGCAGGTTCATCAGACCGCCCTGGCTCAGCGTCAGACCGAACAGGTCGGAGAGCGCCGCCTGCAGCCGTTCGTAGGAGAGCGCCTGGAAGGTCTTCAGGTACGTCGCCACCGCGTGCAGCCGCGGACCGAACGGGGTGCCGCGCGCCGCCTCCGGCACCGGTGCGACGACCCGCTCTCCGCAGCTCGGACAACAAACGGCGAGGCGCTGGTGCTGCGTCACGATCGGCGCCACCGCGGGCAGCTCGATTTGCTCAGAGACGCTGACGATCTCTGCCGGAAGAGCGGCATGCAGGCTGCCGCCGCAGCGCGTGCAAGCCTCGGGACGATGCTCGACGAGCGTATCGGGATCGTCGCTCAACGCCCGGCTGTGACCCTCGTGACCGGGCTTGGCGCCGCCGGGCTTGGACTGCGCGCGCTGCTCCTTGCGATCGGTCGCGGGCGGCTTGGACGAGGTGCGCGAGGTCTTCTCTGGCCGCTGCAGCCGCAGCACCTGTCAGTGGGCGTTGAATACTCCCTGATTGTGGGGACCGAAAATTCCCTGGTTGGTGCCCTGGCCTGAGTGCGCGGCGGGCACCCCGCGTCCCCGGGCTTATCCATCCTCCGCCATCATGCCCGCCGATGCGTATCGGCCGGGAGCGACGAGGATGGTCCTGCTGGGAGAACTCCTCATGATCCTCGACCTGCACCGCCAGGGTCTGTCGATCACCGCCATCGCCCGCCGGACCGGGCGCGATCCAAAGACCGTCCGCAAGTACATCGCGCGCGGCCTCGAACCGCCCGCCTACGGTCCACGCCAAGCCGGACGCCCGAGCAAGCTCGCCCCCTACCTCGTCTATCTGCGCGAGCGCGTCGCCGCCTTTCCTGATCTCAGCGCCGTGCGCCTGACCCGCGAGCTGCGGGAGCGCGGCTATACGGGGGACTACACCGCCGTAAAGCGGTTCGTGGCCGCGATCCGGCCGCCCGAGGCCCAGCCCTACGAGGTTCGCTTCGAGACGCCCGCCGGCCAGCAGGCGCAGGTCGACTTCGCCCGCTTCGAGGTCTCCTTCACGGACACACCGGGCGCGACCTGCATCGTCTGGCTGTTCTCGCTCGTGCTCGGCCATTCCCGGCATATCGAGGCACGCTTTGTCCTGCATCAGGACCTGCAGACCCTGCTGCGCTGTCACATCCAGGCGTTTGCCGCGATGGGCGGCGTGCCGATCGAGATCCTCTACGACCGCATGAAGACCGCGGTCACCGGCGAGGAAGCGGACGGCCACATCGTCTACAACCGATCCCTGCTGGCGCTGGCCAAACACTACGGCTTCCTGCCGCGTGCCTGCCGCCCCTACAGGGCCAAAACCAAGGGTAAGGTCGAGCGGCCGTTCTCCTACATCCGCCAGGACTTCTTCCTGGCCCGCTCATTCCGCAACCTTGACGACCTGAACCTCCAGCTCAAGGTCTGGCTCGACACCGTCGCCAACGTTCGCCTGCACGGCACCACGCAGCGGATCGTCTCGGAGGCCTTCGCCGCCGAGAAGCCCGAGTTGCAGCCGCTGCCGGCCGTGCCCTTCAATGCCCTGCTCAAGCTGGAACGGCGCGTCAGCCATGACGGCCTCGTCTCGATCGGCGGCAACTACTACAGCGTGCCGGACCGGACGCGGCGGGTCGTCGAGGTGCACCAGCTGCCCGACACGATCCGTATCCTCGACGGCGGCCGGCTCGTGGCGAGCCACCCGATCCTGGAGGGCCGGCGACAGTACCGCGTCGATCCCGACCATCGACAAGGCGCGGCCGCTCGGGCCATGCGGCACGGCCATCCCGACAGCCTGACGATCGGTTGCCGGGGCGATCACGTCGCCCGGCGCTCGCTGTCGGTCTACCAGGCCGTCGGCGAGCGGCTCGCCGCCGGGATCGAGGGCCGGTCATGACCCGCGCCGCCCCCTCCCATGCCACCACGACCCTGGACAGCATCAAGCGCAGCTTGGTCGGCCTGCGCATGCCGCGCGCCCTGGAAGTCCTCGACGCCGCGATCCGGCGCATCGAACAGGGTGAGATCGACGGCATCTCTGCCCTCGACGAGATCCTGACCGAAGAACTGACGTTGCGCGAGAACCGCCGGGTGAAGACCGCCCTGCTCGTGGCACGCCTGACCACGATCAAGACGCTGTCGGGCTTCGACTTCGCTTTCCAGCCCTCCCTCGACCGGGAGCGGATCATGGCGCTGGCGGAACTGACCTTCATCGATCGGGCCGAGGTCGTCCATCTCCTCGGCCCGCCCGGCACCGGCAAGAGCCATCTCGCCACGGCGCTTGCCGTCGAGGCGGTAAAGGCCGGGCGCAGCGTCGTGTTCTCGACGCTGGCTGATCTGATCGCTTCGCTGGCCAAAGCTGAGCGCGACGGCGCGTTGCGCGAGCGGATCCGCTACCTCAGTCGGGCCTCCCTCTTGGTGGTGGACGAGATCGGGTACCTTCCCGTCGTTCCGGGTGGGGGCAACCTGTTCTTCCAGCTCGTCAACGCGCGCTACGAGAAGGGCGCGATGATCCTGACCTCGAACCGCGGCTTTGCCGAATGGGGAGAGGTATTTGGCGATCCCGTGGTGGCCACGGCTCTGCTGGACCGCCTGCTTCATCACGCCGTCGTCGTTCAGATCGAAGGAGCGAGCTACCGGCTGCGCCAGCATGGCGAACTTGTGCCCGAGCACGTCCGCTCGAAGGCACTCATCACCCCACCGCCCCCTCCACGCCGCCGTGGCCGGCCACCAAAGAGCGCGACCCTCGATCACAGCGCCGGCTGATCACCGTCGACCACCAAACCCGCCGATCAGGGAATTTTCGATGCCCATAATTGCGGAGACTTCGGTGCCCGTTGACAGCACCAACTCGATCAGCTCCTCGCGGCTCAGCCGTTCCAGTTCGCTGCGGCCCATCTCACGAGAGAATCAGCGAAATTGGCTCCCGGCAAGAGGCAAGCTCGTCCCGGCAAGCGGCGCAGCCGCGGGCGTTCAACCGCCGACCAATCCACCCCGTGGGTAATTACTTCGAAAGAGTGCGAGGGACGAGGCGCCCCAGCCGTTTCGCTTCCGGCTTACAGTCGGCCGCTGCGGGCGCCATGCTCGGAGCCCTCGACGGCTGTTCGGCCTGATTTAATATTTTGAAGAGCGAGGCGCGTCGAGTGCGTTCTCATTGGAGGGCTAAATGCGTGTCTTGGTAACAGGGTCCGCCGGGTTTATTGGCTATCACCTTTGCCGCCGCTTGCTGGCTGAGGGCCATGCCGTCACCGGCCTCGATGGCTTCTCGACCTACTACGACGTAAATCTCAAGCGCGCGCGCCACAGCGATCTTGCCCAGTCGGCCGAGTTTGAGGCGGTGGAGGGACGGATCGAGACGCCCGGCCTGCTGCATGATCTCATCGGCCGCACCGGCCCGGAGGTCGTCATCCACCTCGCCGCTCAGGCCGGCGTGCGCTACAGCTTGGAGAACCCGCAGGCCTACGCCGATGCCAACCTCGTCGGCAGCTTCAACCTCCTGGAGGCAGTCCGCGCGCACCCTGTGCGGCACCTGCTGCTCGCCTCGACGAGCTCAGCCTACGGCGGCAACACTACCCTGCCCTTCCGCGAAACCGACCGCGCCGTCAGCCCGCTGACCTTCTACGCCGCCACGAAGCTCGCCATGGAGGCGATGGCCCACTCCTACGCGCATCTTTTCTCCATCCCCACAACAGCGTTCCGCTTCTTCACCGTCTACGGCCCCTGGGGCCGGCCGGACATGGCGCTCTTCCTGTTCACGCGAAAGATCCTCAACGGCGAGCCGATCGAGGTCTTCGCAGGAGGCGCGGCTGAGCGGGATTTTACCTACGTCGAGGATCTCGTGGAGGCTGTCCGCCGCCTCGTCGATCGGCCCCCGCCGCTGCCGGGCGCGGGCGTGGACCGCGTGCCGGGCGATACCCTGAGCGACTGCGCACCATATCGACTGGTCAACATCGGCGCGGGTCAGCCGCTGCGCCTCGACGCGATGATTGACACCCTGGAGGCGGCGCTCGGGCGACGAGCGCAGCGGATCCTGAAGCCTTTGCCGCCGGGCGACGTGCCGCGCACCCACGCGAGCACTAAGCTGCTGCACCAGCTCGTGGGCCCCATCGACAGCACGCCGGCTGAAAAGGGTATCGCCGCTTTCGTGGCCTGGTACCGCACCTTCTACCAGGTCTGACTGAGTGACCAATTATAAGTCTCTGCGGTGTCGAGCCGCGGCGGTCAGATCCATTGCAGGCCGGGCCCGCGTATCGAGTACGGCCGGGCGGATGAGCCGCCGACGGCGACGGTATAGATGCCGCAGGATCTTATGGGTAGCAATTTCCGCCCAGTCTTTATTAAGACCCTAATTTCGCATTATGTCGTCCAAGTAAGTGAGTTTTTGCCTCACAAAGGAAGCTCGAAGATGGGTTTGATCCATATATATAGCATTTCCACCGGAGTCTAGAACCTTGCAGATTTCGCGATTGCATAACCATTGCGAAGGGTCTATTATAAAAGCACCACCTTCTTGCCCAACCTTGGCGATCGCTTCATTGATATAGCCGACCCTTCTGGTGTGATCCGACACCGCAATCCCCGCATCTTTCGTCGCGCTATTTGTTCTAATTAACCAAACTGGATCGGCGGTCGGACCGCCAGGCGGATTGAGAATTAGGAATACCTGTTTGCCCGAAGCAACAAGCTTGGAGATTTCGCCGCAAAGATCTGCCAAAACTTGATGAAGGTCGTCCCCTAGCAGATTTAGCGGTCTGCCAGTGCTCTGATCAAAATAGTCACCTCGGTTGACAAAGCCTCTCCAGGCCCCGCCGATGATTACCGTCTTAACTGCTTCGCTATGAGCAATTTCGAATCCCAGCTTACTAAAATACGCACAATCCCGGTCGGAGCGTCGATTGATATTGGGTACCGGGGCACACCCTCCGCGGGTCACGAATTGAATCGTTCGGCGGTTTTCGTGATTACGCGCGATAAAATCGGCGCGAGGAAAGTACTGCCGGACGAAACTGTCCCCAAAAAAGAGCACACGGTCTGTCGATTTACCGGGCAAAGTAACAACGGTAGCAATATTCTGCCAATCGTTCCTCGCTTCCAGAAACGGGCGATATTCATTCAGACGCTCCGGAATGACGTTCATAGCAATCAGCGCCGCAGCGAACGCACATGCGCCGCTATACAGCAGAAGTTTCAACGCGGCGGCTTTCGACTCAGCTCCAAAGAGGCTTCTATAGGGCCATTCAATGTAATTATATGAAAAATTCGCCGCAACGATGGACAGCAAAAGCAAGAATATGCGCAATTCGACCGACAAGTCTTCTCCGATGGCCACGCGTGGAAAAATCAGGAGCGGCCAATGCCACAGGTAAAGCGGATAGCTGCGTTGCCCTATCCAAAGGAACGTCGGAGATGACAAAACGCATCTATTAAGTACAGATCCGGGTGTGCAAATCACCAGAATCGTACCGAATGTAGGAAAAAGGGCCAGCCAGCCCGGAAAAGTCGAATGCTCATCGAGGAGGATCGCTGCCGCCGTTAGCAAGCAGAAACCAAGAACCGAAAGGAGGTTCTGCGCCCTGACCGCATTTCGTTCAATAGCCGTTCGGGACAGCGCTAGCAAAGCACCCAACACAAATTCCCAGGCTCGCATCGGCAACAGATAGAACGCCAACAAAGGGTGTCGTTCCACAAGCGCTAAGTTCAACACCATGGATGCCAGGCCCACGCAGGCTACTATCAGCTTCGCTCTAGGCCTGATTGCCGGCGTCAAAATGAATGTTAATACGAGCGGCCAGATGGCATAGAACTGTTCCTCTACAGCTAGTGACCAGATGTGCAGCAGAGGACTTGGAATCATTGATGTGTCGAAATATCCCGCGCCTCGAGCAAATTTAAAATTTACTACGTACACGAGTGAGTACAGAGTGTCGCGACCGAGCTCGAGAAATTCATTTTGGAAATATATGAACCATCCGACAATAAGAGAAAGAGCGGTTACAACTAGGAGACTGGGAAACAGCCGCCTTATTCGGGCAGCATAGAAGGTCGAGAGGCTGAACATCCCGCAACTGAGGTCTTTTCGTATGGACAGCGAAACCACGTATCCCGAAATTACAAAAAAGACGTCCACGCCGATGTAGCCGCCGTGTAAAATCTCCGGGAAAAAATGAAAAACCAGCACGGCACCAACGGCGACAGCTCGGAGGCCGTCGATGTCCAACCTTCGCCCAGATTGTATTTCAGCGCGGGGCATCGATTCCTCGGAATGTGCGAATTATACCGAACTGGCCGCTCCGAGATGAAGCAAGTACTAGGAGTCGGCCTCAGAAACATTCGCTACGTGGAGTCGCTAATCCGAGTCGCCCGGCGCCGCTGTGGGGTAGTCTGACCAACACCGATCATCCTTCTTTCACGAGAACCGGCTCGGATTTGACAGTTGGTGGAAAAGGGCGAGAGTGAGGTAGACAAATATCTGCGTCGCCTGCATTACCTGGTCTGCCCAAGGACAGCTAAACTACTTGGAGTCGAGTAGATGCCACTGCCTGGAATGGACCCAAGCGGAAATACGTCCAAGTGAGGATTTTCACGTTTAATCCGCTCCACCGCATGGTAAGGCCCCCCGATAACCGCGCGATCCGAACGGAGCCTCTTTCTCTCGGGATAGTAATCGTGTAATAGTATTGCGCCGTTCTTTTTTATTATTTTTAGCGCAAAGCTTATTTCTTCATATACTTTTGATGCGGCATGATTACCGTCAAGAAAAACCAGGTCAAAGCTCCTCGCTTGACGGTTCATAAACTTACTACTATCATCTACAACGAAATTAATATTATCGAGCGACAGTTCTTTGGCGTAATCGAGCGGTGATTTTTTCAGACCAAAGACTTGCCACGGGCCATCGGGAGCGTTTACATCTACGATGTCGACCGTCGTTACATTGGCGCTTGCGTCTAATCTTCTTAAGGCTGCCGCGATGTATAGAGTTGACCCGCCAACATTGGTTCCGATTTCCAGTACGTGCAATGGCTTCATACCCATGATCATAAAATAAATGTGCCTTCGGCAACTCGGACTTACAGCCAGTTCGAATTCCCCTCTCCCAAAGATTTTTCCGATCAATGCATTGTCTGCATTCCATGCGTCTGCGAATACGGGATTTACGTAGAATTGTTTCGGATCAAATGCCGTCAACTGCATAAGGTTCTTTGACGGAAAGCTTTTTTTATCGGTGAGGTATAATGCAAATCGTCCCCGTACCTCATCTTTAATTCTTACGATTGATGGGGGTAACGCGGAATAAATTCTACTTTTAATCATAAGGAATTCTCTCAATTAGTGCTCTGCACCTGCAGAGGGGTAGACACGTGCTGCCGAAACGAAGTACATTGGGAGAAAAGATAGAGCTTGAGAGGGAATCGCAATTTGCGATCTGTCAAAATCGCGACTAAAGCGGAGCCCCTCCGATCGGAAGCTATGCTGGGCGGCTGAGGGTAGATGGAGCAAGGAGGCGCTCATGCCGACAACCTTGTCCGTTGATCTGCGCCAGCGCGTGGCGTCCGCAGTCTCAGCCGGGGCGACCTGCCGGCAAGCCGCCGAGCGCTTCGGCGTGAGCCGGGCCAGCGCCAGCCGCTGGTCACAGCAGAAGCGGCGCGTGGGGCACGTCGCACCCAAGCCGCTGGGCGGCGACCAGCGCTCCCGTCACATTGAGGCTCATGCCGACCTGATCCGGCGGACCTATGAGGCTCGCCCGCAGATCCTCCTGCGGGAGTTGCGCGAAGCTCTCCAGGCGCACGGGGTTGCGGTCAGCACCAGCTCTCTGTCGCGCTTCTTCGCCCGGCACCGGAAGACGTAAGAGCGGCACGTGAGGCTTGGTTTGAGAGCCAGCCCGAACTCGATCCGGATCGTCTCGTGTTCCTGGACGAGACGGCGGCGACCACCAGCATGGTCCGCCGCTATGGCTGGGCAGAGCGCGGCGCCCGCTGCCGGATCGCGGCGCCGGCGGGCCACTGGAAAACCACCACCGTCATCGCCGGGCTGAGGACGAGCGGGCCCGAGGCGATCGCGCTGCTGGACGGGCCTGTCACGGGTGAACGCTTCCGCGCCTACGTGGGCGAGACGCTGGTCCCGACCCTGAGGCCCGGCGACACGCTCATCCTGGACAACCTCGGCGCTCACAAGGTGGCGGGCGTGCGCGAGGCGATCGAAGCAGCCGGAGCCCGGCTCCTGTACCTCCCACCGTACTCGCCTGAGTTCAACCCGATTGAGCTGGCCTTCGCGAAGCTCAAAACGCTCCTGCGCAACGCGGCGGCCCGCACCGTCAGCGATCTCTGGGCGGCGATCCACAAAGCCTTCACGCGCTTCTCGCCCGAGGAGTGCCGCAACTACTTCACGGCGGCCGGCTACGAGGATGACGCTTGTGCTTCAAGCTGACCGGGACCCGCTCTAGAGCGGGCGATATTCTTCGGCATCTGCTTGCCCGGCCGGTTCTCGCGATGGATGCGGCATCGGAAGCCGTTGCCCGACAGGTGCACCTCGTTCTGTTTCGAGCCGTCGGCGGTATTGGCCCAGACGTCGCCGGCGCTGTTGGCCTTATAACAGGCGCTGCGTTTGCACCCCCGTCGTGCCGGGCCGTGGCGGTGGTGATGTAGAGCGGCATCCGATCATATTGGATCATCGGGATAGCAGCTGCCGCAGGCGGCGGGCCCCTATGACGGCTGCGCAGCTTGGGTCGCGAATCCGCCCTGCGGTGTTCCCTGCCAGGGGCGGACACGATATTGACTACGGTCAACTTAGCGAGTCCCAGATCGCTTATAATTCCGGGGCATTGCCATCGCGTGGGGTTGCTTGCAAGCGAATGGACACAGACGTGGAAGTTCCCTGAACGCGCCGTACTAGGAATGAGGCAGCGATGCAGACAGATACGATCTTTGACTCGGACGGCTGGACCATCACGCTTGAACCCTGTGGAGATCGCATCCGCATCAATGTCCACGATGCACGGGCTAGACATCATCCCTTTCCTGAGCTGCTGACGCGCTATCCCCGCAGCCTCATAGAGGAGTTTTTAAGGATCAAAGGACCGATCTGGTTCACAGGGGAAATTGCTCGCGACGAAAAATCCGATTACCTTGAGGATATCTTCACGAGCGCAGTGCTTGGATACTTTGACCCTGACCATTTGAATCACGCCCGAATTCTGGATTTCGGCTGCGGCAGGGGCGCTTCAACCGTCATCATCGCTCGTCGATTCCCCAATGCGGCAATCGTCGCCACAGATATCCATAATTTGAAAATTGCAGAAGCGCGTGCCGACTTTCATGGCCTGAGAAACATCGATTTTGTGCAAGCACCGAGCGGCGACGTGTTGCCAGATGGCCTCGGCTCATTCGACTGCATCATCCTAAGCGCGGTCTACGAGCATATCCTCCCGGATGAGCGCAGACGGATTTTCCCGCAGATGTGGGCGTCACTTCGCAAAGGCGGCGTCATGCTGATCTACGAGACGCCCAATCGATGGTTTCCGGTTGAAACCCACACAACGGGCGGCCTGCCCCTAATAAATTACATGCCACCGAAGCTAGCTCTGGCAACTGCCAGACATTCGCCGTTCCGTGATTTGAAGCACCAAGACTGGCCGACAATGTTACGAAACGGGATCCGTGGTGGATCGATCGGCGAACTGCGGCGGTTGCTTCCGGACGCTGCCCTCCTTGAGCCCCGGAAGGGAGACCGCATCGATCTTTGGCTAGAGGTCAGCGGCGGAGGGCAAGGGCGGCGAGCATTCGCTGTTTTCGCGAGGGCGCTCAACTGGGTGACCGGCGTCGAGCTGCTCCCCTCCTTAACGGTTGCTCTTCAAAAGAAATGAGCCTTTCTGCTTCAAGCATTCTGATTTTGCGGCTTATCAAACGGCTGACGACTTCCCTATGAGGGTTCGAACTTGCATTAGGGTTTGGACTCGATCAGCACCAGAAGGCGATGACGGCGGCCAGAGCGAGGGCCGAGCCGTAGTTGCGGGCGAGTTTGTCGTAGCGAGTGGCAATGCGGCGGAAGTCTTTGAGGCGGTTGAAGGTGGCCTCGATCCGCCAGCGCTCCCGATAGCGTGGCCTGTCATGGCAGATCTTCCGCTTGCGGCCGCGCTTGCCCGGGATGACCGGCGTGATGCCGCTCTTGCGCAGGTCAGCGCGCAGCCAGTCGGCATCGTAGCCCCTGTCGGCGGCCAGACGCTGGATCCGGCCAGGCGCTTCGGCCAACACCGTCGGGGCGGTGGTCACGTCGCTGGCGTTGCCGGGCGTCAGCAGCAGGACGCCGGGGCGACCGAGGACATCGGTGAGCGCGTGGATCTTGGTAGTCTGGCCGCCGCGCGACGGGCCGATGGCCTGCGCCGTCGCCCTCCTTTGCCGCCATGGGCCGAGCGGTGGGCCCGGACGTAGCTGCTGTCGAGGGCAGCTGCATCGCCTGCCCATCCGGCCTTGGCCAGCGCGGCGAGCATGGCTTTCCAGAAGCCGCGGCGCGACCAGCGGTTGAAGCGGTTGTAGACCGTGGTACGCGGGCCGTAGGCGACCGGGCAATCGCGCCAGCGACAGCCCGATGTCAGGACGTGCAGGATGCCCGAGATGATCTGCCGGTCGTCCTTCCGCTCAGGTCCGGACTGACCCTTGGGCATGAACGGTTCGATCACCGCCCACTGCTCATCCGAGAGCCAGAACAGGTCCGCCATCGCCACCTCCAGGCCGCTAAACGGCCGCCTGGAATCACAAAACGACAAACCCTGCAACGCCTTGGTTCGGTTCACACCCTGGGGACGTGGGCGCGCATCTTGGTCTCACCCCGGCCCGCTACTAGTCAGGCGAGACCGACATCCGGCGCAAGATCAGCCGCTGCGACGATGAGCTCGCCCGCACCGCGCTCTACGAGGCGGCCCATTCCCTGCTGGTGCGCTCGCGCAAATGGTCGAGCCTGCGCGCCTGGGGCATGCGGGTGGCCAAGCATCGGGGCATGGCCCGTACTCGCGTGGCGGTCGCGCGCAAGCTCGCTGTTGTCCTGCACACGATGTGGCGAAAAGAGACCTCATTCCGCTTCGGCAAAGCGCCGGAACCGACTGCCGCATGAAGGAGACACGCGTGCTGCAGCAGGCCGGACTTCGCCCACATGGGTGAACCGGATCGTTCCCGCGGGGACGATGGGTGAGGCGATCTCGTTAGGAGCCAAGAGCCTGCGGCCCCGCCGTAAGGTCGTCGGACAGATTGAGACACCTCGCTCTTCCGACCCCATCATGCGGCGGCCTTCAGCGCCGACCGCGAAAAGAAGCGCGTGACCTGCGGGCAGGATACGTCCGGGACCTATGAGGATCAGGAGCACCTTGCTTCGGTGACCCCAATCAGAGAGGGCTCCCAGTGCGGCGGCGCGCGCCGCTTGCTCGGTCAAGCGTTCCGACCGCGTGTAGGGGTCGGCGATGAGCCGGCGGCATAGTTGGCTAGGGCATCCGGGGCACACGGTCGCGGCACATGGGAGTCGCCGACTGATGACGCGCAAAGACATAGTGACCGCCGCAACCTGTAATGAGGGCAAACGGCGACTACAGCACCCCCACCACTTCACGCATCCTTGAGCGGCGTCCCGTATCAGAGACATATCGTTCGACTTTGATGATTTACATCGGATTGTAAATCTATAGCACAGAACAATATCGACGCATCGGCAAGATCCGGTGCGACTTCTAAACATGAATTCTTCTGAAAAATCGGTTCCGGTGAAAATTGAAGCCGCCGGACGACTCGGAAACTTGACATCAGTCAATTTGCCCGAGCGGATTTCATATAAGTCAGATCCGGGCTTTTTGGGAGCGGGCGCTCATGGTCTCAAGTAAATGTACTGCGGTGGCCGGCTGCGCTCGGCATTTTCGCGCTGCCGTCCATCGCAGTCTAATGTCATCCGGCGACGATTGATTGCGGCGTTCCCAAATATTCGTGACGCGGGCGAACAGATTCGTCTGAGTGGACGCTCCATCTGACAAGACGTACTGAATGACAGGAGCCACTATCCCGAACTCTAAAATGATCTGCGAGCCCGACGAGAGAAGGACACTGTTCAGCGCAAGGACGAAAATGATGAGCCGCACGATGGCGTCCCCTCTACACTGTCCGGAATACGTCAAAGGAAGTTTAGCCGGGCACGTTGCTACCCACCAGAATCATCAGGCAGAATGCTGCCCTTAGATCGCTAAGAGCAAATGACGACCTGATAGAAGTCGCTAGCACACAGAGGCCAACGGATGCGCCATTCGCTCGAAGAATAATTTGTTGCAACCGCTCCGAAAAACGTGCTGCGCGGCGCGCGTTTAGTTCCTGTCAGTGCACCGCTAGATGTTCGGCGCCAGCATTTGGTGTGTTGGGTCGAGCCTGAAGCATTCGGCTTCTTCCCAAGTTTGGCAGACGACCTCGTAGAGTGTGAGTCTGCACAGCGTCTTGAGCTGCCTTCCGTAGTTGTAGCTGTCGACGAACAGTTGGAGGTGCTGCAGCAGCTCGTCATGGTTGGTGTAATGGTAGCCCTTAGCCTCAGCGTCCTTGATGATGCGGTTCATCTGCGCCGCTTGATCAATCGTTCACGCGGCGATGCAGCTTGGTCACGCGATGCTCGACCATCGTCTGCTCGCAGGCCCACTCGAACGGACGCCAGCGAAAGATATGCAGCAAACTTTCATCGTACGAAAGCAGAAACTCGTAACATGCCGACTAGTTCCGAGCGGGATCACATACACAATAGCAACGATGGCGAATGTTTCCCCAACTGCAACTTCCTATCGCTAAAACAACGGGGTTTCTATTGCCTGCAACAGTTCGCGAAAACCCGAGTTTCACAACGCTGAGAACAGCGGGCGCCGGAAGGCATACCGGCTCGACGCGCCGTGAAGACATTGATGGCCTCAGAGCAGTCGCAGTTTGCTGCGTTTTGCTGTTCCACTTTTTCCCCAGTGCCTTCCCGGGTGGATTTATTGGTGTCGATGTATTTTTCGTAATATCCGGCTATGTCGTTTCGCTATCCATTATAAAGGATCTGGACTCCGAGCATTTTTCTGCAACAATTTTCTATAGCAAGCGAATTAGAAGGCTTTACCCGCCCCTTTTAGCAACAATTTTTCTCAGTCTTGCTGCAAGTTGGGCGATCGACTTAGGCTCGGATTTTCGTCACGCGGCGAAAGACGGTCTCGTCGCACTCCTTTATCTAACCAACATGCAACTTTCTGCTGGAACCGGTTATTTCGAACCGTCAGCGAGCACACGAGTATTTCTTCATTTGTGGTCGCTTGCAGTTGAGGAGCAATTTTACATTTTATGGCCTCTCGTCTTGGCATCGGTGTACCGCTCTAATCTTAGGATAATAGCTCCAGCATGCGTAATGATGGCGTCATTCGCTGCGTTCTGCGCACTCGGCGGAGAACATACAAATTTCGCTTTCTATGCATTGCCGACGCGCGCGTGGCAATTCATGGCGGGCGCACTACTCGCCCAAATTAATCGCCAACGTTCTTCATTCCTCAGTTTTAGTGATGCCGATAATTGTCTTGCCAGTTCGGCTATACCCGTGATAAGCACTGCCTCAATCTTGGCGTGCGGTATAATGTATTCTTCCGGCGGATCTTATGCGCCGCTCATCGCGCTGGTGCCGACTCTGGGAGCAGTATCCATTATCAGCAGTCCAAAGTCCATTATCAATCGTTACTTACTGTCGAGCGCTTCCGCCGTCTGGCTAGGCAGCCGGAGCTATGCAGTTTACCTTTGGCATTGGCCAGTCATTGTGTTTTACAAATCATATTCCGGCCAGAATTTATCTTATTTGATCGGAATCGCTTTGATGGTCCTGACCGTTCTCGCCGCCGACGTTACCTTTAGATTCCTCGAACAGCCTTTGCGACGCGCTGCTTCTAAGAGGCCCAAATTCGTCACAAGAAATCTTCTAGCTGCGCAGGCAGCTCTAATGCTCCTCGCTCTGATTTCTTGGAGGGGTCTCATCCCTGAATTCTCGTCTGATTCAAAAATGTATTCAGATGCTCTGGAGGATTGGACATATCTCGATAGTTTGGCTGTCCTCGGTGGGTCGAAGCCCGATAAAATCCTGTTTTTTGGAGATAGTTACGTTCAGCAGATATATCCGCGCATGTTGAGGCGCAGCCAAGAAACGAGGGGCGATCACAGGACTATAGTTTTTTCAACGATGCCCGGCTGTGCTCCCGTGCCTGCAATCAACCGCCTTTCCGACAAGTATTGCGCAGATTTCGTCGATAAAAGCTTCGCTCTCGCGCATGGAACTGAGTTTTCGTTAGTCATCATTGGAGGATCATGGCTTGGATTTATGAGTAGAGGCGATTATTATAGAATATCTGATTATTCCAAAAGGCCAATTGATTTCTGGTCATCTGAAGGCGATTTTGCATTCGACGCACTCGAGTCGCAGATCGCATCGCTAACGAGAAGCGGCAAGAAAGTGAGGCTGATCCTTGAATGGCCGAGCAGTCGAAAAGCAAACCCGAAGTTTCTATATAGAACAAAGGGCAGCAATGATATTTCCATAACGATGTCTGAACATGTAAAAAGGACGGCGGCTATCAACGATCGCTTGCGGCATATTGCCCAGCGCGCAGGTGCTACAACAATAGATCCTGCCAATTTCATGTGCGACAGCAAAGAGTGTCGATTTTTAAATGAGCTAGGGAGGCCAGTTTTCAAGGACGGTTCACACATCAATTCTAGTTATGCTAGAGACAGTCTATATGCGCTCGATGATATATTTTCTGATTAGGATTTGCTTGAGCGGAACGTGGCTTCTGGCTGAGGCCAGCGGCGCTGCCAGCCCGAAGCATGACCTCTGGCATGTCGATATTTCACGAGGTACTACATCGAAGACAGGTCCACTCAGTTGTATGCGAAAATTATCGATATCTGAAAAGCCGCCCATTGAATATACTTTCGCGGGTCATCTTCAGAGGACCAGAACTTCTGACATGGATGCGAAGGTTGGTCTGGCGGATAAGACTTCAGCACTGCCGGCGGCGCTCTTTCCAGAGAAGTTCACAAATGCGTCGTGCCCGCAATGGCCATTGATCGTTGCTTATCATGGAGACTCGACTATTGAGGGGAGCAGAGGGTACAAGCCTGCACCTGCAGTATTTCAGGAAAAATTGCCCGCGGGGTTTGTCGTAATTAATGAGGGTGTCGGAGGAGCAACGGCGAAAATGCTCCTCGATGGCACCGACGGCAAACATCCGCCCTGGCGCGAGTGGTTAGCGAAATCGCAAGCGAAGTACGTGATCATCAATCATTCTCTTAACGACCAATCTTCCTATGATGTGACCGAATACGAGGAATATTTGATACGTATTGTCAACCTCGCCAGATCTTACGGAAAAATAGTCGTGCTGGAAACGCCGAATCCGACGAGATATTCGGCGATACTGCGGCCGTACGTTGCCGTCGTGAGAAAAATATCCGCCATGAAAGGGGTTTTTTTGATTGACCAATTTTCGTATTTGAATAATTATATGAAGATAAACAATATAGGCGTCTATGATATTACGTATGATGGCGTCCATCCAACTCAAAAGACACATGATCTGAAGGGCGAATATGCCGCAGCGGTTTTTGCGAGCGTCATCATTGCCGGTACTAGTTGCTCGTGGTAGCGGAATTGGTCGACTGGTGCGGCATGGAGGGGCGCGGCTCGGGGCAAGTTTCTCCGCGGAAACGCTACGACGACTGAGATTCCGTCCGAGAAGTCAGGCTGAGCGGGCAAGGCGTCTGACGAGGATCAGGACGGCTGCGACGTAGAAGGTTTTAGCGGACGTGAGCGTGGCCTCAGCATCCTTCCAGAGGCGGCGATTGCGGCTAGGTCGCGAACCCGTAACAGGTGGCACGGTTGAGCCGCCGCATCGTTAGCCCTTTGGACACGGAGGGATTTGGATGGCGCGGTTTCACCTGACAAATGCGGAGTGGGCTGTGATCGGTCGTAAGCACTGTCTGGGCGGCACCTTCCGGCAAGCGGTGTGAAGGCGACATACGGAGCGGAATGGGAGCTCCGTCACATGTCGATGCCAGGGCGTATGGCTATGTCGGAGCCGATCCGGCGCCTGGAGCTGTTTACCGGGGCCGGCCGGCGGCGGACGTGGTCGGATGAGGAAAAGGCCGCCATCGTCGCCGAGAGTGATGGGCCGGGCACCTCGATCAGCGCGGTGGCACGCCGACACGGACTGAGCGCCTCGCAGCTGTTCACGTGGCGGCGCTTGGCGCGTCAGGCTGGGAGGCACGACGACCGCACAGTACGGTTCGTGCCGGCCGTCCTGAGTGTGGGCCCGCAGGAGCCGGTGTCTGCGCAGACGGGCTCCGGGCTGCGTGAGCAACGCGGCTGTCACGGCATCGAAGTTGAGATCGCAGGCGCCACGGTCCGCATCGCTCAGGGCGCGAGCGCGGCTCAGATCGCCGCGGTGATCCGGGCGCTGAAGGCTCCCCTATGATCGGGCCCTCCGGCGCGGTGCGCGTGATGCTGGCCACACGGCCGGTGGACTTCCGCAAGGGCATGGACGGGCTGGCCGCTCTGGTGCGCGACGCGATGGGCGCGGATCCGTTCTCCGGCACGGTCTACGTGTTCCGCTCGAAGCGCGCCGACCGGGTGAAGCTCCTGGTCTGAAATGGAAGCGGGCTGCCGAACAGCAGACTAGGCATAGAACCGGCCCCACGCCTCGAGCATAAGGAGGCGCCAGAGCAGTGTTCCGAAGCTACGGCCCTTTGCTGATCGTGTGAGCTCGATAATTCGCTCGACGCCCGTGCCCGTCCAAAAGCCCATTGCTAAGGCACGCCCATCGAGAAGTCGCTCGCGCGTGAACTGGTGCCCGGCAGACGACTGGAACCAGATATCGTGCGGTACGCCGAAGCCTTGCTTCCTGCCGGTGCGCACGGTCTCGGGAAGAAAGCGCGTCGCCAGGGTGCGGAGCGGCAACTTTCCCTGATCGTGGTTCAAAAGACACCCGCGCGGCAGGCGGGCTGCCCATTCCACAAGGCGAACGTCCAGCAACGGAGAACGCACCTCGATCGAGTGCGCCATTGAAGCCCGGTCTACCTTTACGAGTACGTCGTCGGGTAGATACATGCGATAGTCGAGATCTTGCTGACGTGTTGTCAACGGCGCGCCCCGGCTCCGGGCCCACCGAGTTTGGAGCGGCGCTCCGCCATGTCGAAGCGCAGAATGCAGCCGCGGATGAACGAACTGGACCAGTGCTGGGTCACTCGGCACTTCGTCGAAGGCCGCCGCACAGCCATGGTCGGCCAGCCCTATCTTATGGAGGCGGTGACGAGTGAGTGATAGGGCGGGGACGAGGCGTTCCACCTGTCGCAGCAAAGGTCCGATACGACTCCCTAAAGAGATCAATCGCTGCCTCCTAAAGCTCTCCACGTACCGGCGGTAGCCGCCGAAGGCCTCGTCACCACCATCGCCCGAAAGGAACACCGTCGCGTTCCCGGCTGCGGCCTCGCAAAGTGTGAACGTCGGAAGCGCAGAGGGGTCGCCGAACGGTTCGTCGAAAAACCACGCCAATCGGTCAAGCTTTTCGAGTCCACCGATTGGCTGATGGACGACGCGATGTTCCAGGCCCGCATGCGCCGCGGTCGCTGCCGCCGACACCGACTCGTCCGAGCAGGACTCGGTAAACCCGACGGTCATTGCAAGCGGACGAACGCCGCCCGTCCTGGCGGCAACCGTTGCGACAAGCCCGCTATCGATGCCGCCGGATAGGAACACGCCAACCGGAACGTCGCTACGCAATCGGATCCGGACCGCGTCGACGAATAGACTCTCCAACTCGTCAAGCTCGGCGGCTGAGAGCGGCCGCTCTGACGGATCTTGGTTAAGCGTCATGGTCCAGTAGGGCCGCGCTTCGGCCGCACTTGGATCATCCAGCGATCCAGTCATAGCATGCCCCGGTGGGAGCTTGGCATAGCCGCGGAAGATGCAGGTCTCACTTGGAAGATAACCAAGGGTGAGATATTGCGCGACCGCGTCAGGATCGACCTCGCGCGCCTCATTTGGCCACACCAGGAGCGCCTTCAATTCGGATGCGAAACGCATGCCCGAAGACGACGCTCGATAGTAGAGGGGCTTCACTCCCAACCTGTCACGCGCGAGGAGAAATCTGCGCTCGTGCGTGTCGATGAACGCAAGAGCGAACATGCCGTTGAGTCGGGCGAGCGCGGCTTCGCCGTGACGTATGAGGATCTTCAGCAGCACCTCGGTGTCTGACGTTCCGAGGAAGCGCTCGCCACTCTGCTCCAGCTCGCGCCGCAGTTCGACATAGTTATAGATCTCGCCGTTGAATGCCAGCCAGAAGCGCCGGTCCACATCATGCATCGGCTGATGACCCGACGGGCTGAGATCCAGGATGCTGAGGCGGCGAAAACCGAGCGACCACCCGATCCCGCCTTCGACGCCAAAGTCGTCCGGACCTCGGTGACGGAGCAGATCTGTCATCGCGACGGTGATCGCACCCGTGTCTTCCCGCTCGGGCTCAATCCAGCCGCAAATGCCACACATGGGATCTCCTCACTCCAGTATTCGTTTGTTTTGTTCATAGCGGAAAGTGGCGCCCCGCAGTTCAACGGCTTTGGCAACTCGGATCCGAATGAGCACACATGCACGTCGCTGATATTGCAATGTTCTGAACTCGATCCACGAGTGTCACTAAAGCGATTGAAGCGCTCCAAGATCCAAAACGGATCCCGTATAGGTGATATGCCCGGGCAGCCCGACGATGGTGCCGCGGCGACAGAGGCGGCTTGTGCGGCTCGGCCGAAGGAAGCCGCTGATCGGGAGCGAGCCGTCAGCGAGTCGCGCGGAACGCGCCTCCGCGTCATTGAGCGTCTCAAAATCGGTTTGGTCGAGCGCCAAAGGAGGCTCGAACACGTTCCATGGAATTCGGTTTCTGACGTTGTGACTCTCCAAGGCGAGTTTGATCAGTAATTCATTAACTTTTCCTGTTGAAAACGCAACGTTATTACAAAGTATCGTTTGTGCGCAGCCCTGGAATACGAAGGCATAACCGGGCGTGCTTTCGCACCCTTCGGAATTGCACCCATTGTTGAAGGCTGTGTTGTTGAACACCGTGTGTGCTTCAGTTCCGCCATTGTAGTCATTGTCGTCGAAGCCGATGGTTCTATTGTTCCACGCTATGCATCGCGTGACGGTGTGACCGCCATGTCGGGCTTTGCTCCCCAGTCGCCGTCCGCCCAATTTGAACCCGACGCCGTCGCCCTGGGCGTTTGGTGTTCCGTCAGAGAAGCAGCCGTTGTCGAAGGCCCAGTTATTGTCCACCAGGTAGCCGGTCGCGGAGCGGCTGTCCTGCGGTGGTGACGTCACATAGAAGTCAAAGCCGTCGTCTGTGTTGCGCCAAGCGCGATTGCCGGTGATCGTGGTCCCGATGCTCGTGAGAAGCACGATCTGGAATCCGTCAGCATTCCCGCCCGTTGCGCCCGGACCTCCCCCGTGATTACCGTAAGAATCGCAGTTCCGCACCGCGTTGCCGTCGCCCTCGCCATAAATCCCAAGGCCGACGCCGTGCTCGTCGTTGAGCCATCCGTTGTCACGCGTTACGCAACGCTCGATGACGAATCCGTCATGAGAACCGTTCACGTGGATCCCACCCATCGGACCGTTGCACACGGTGATGCCGTGCAGCTCGACGTAGGGCGCGTCCCAGAACACCAGCGGAAACCCGCCTGCGCTCCTCCTCGACGCCCAGGCCATGTCGGGGCCGGTTGGGGGGCGAATCCCGCTCCCGTCGATGACCGGCTTCTCGCCGGCATAGCTCTCGATCCGAATTGGGTTGCCTGGCCTACCGCCCCGATTCGCAAGAAGCCATCCGGACGCGGTTCCGTTAAAGCTATAGGTGCCGCCGCGCAGCACGATCGTGTCTCCCGCCTCGGCAGCAGCGTAGGCGCGGGGTAGGGACTCGAACGGACGCGCGGGGCTGCCGAACCCGAGCTCATCGGAGCCACCGGGTGCGACGTGGTACACTCGACCATTGTGAGGGGTCCTGGCGCCTCGAAGGGCCTCGGATGCGGGCGACCCTTCGAGGCACAAAGCATTAACTGCGGCGAGCAGGCTGGTGCCCGCGACCAGTCGACGGCGCGTCAGCATCTCAGTTGCCCCCCCTCATCGCCGGCCTCAGCCATGAAGCCACTCGACGACCGATCCCGAGCAGAGATCCCAGCCCGTAGCTGACATGTAGCGTCGCGAGCGTAATCGGTAATGCGAGGAGGTGTAGGCCGCGCTCTGTGCGAGCTGAGAGAAGTGTCGCGGTCAGAAGAATACTGAGGTACAGGGCGATACTGACTGCCGCTGCATCGTGCGCCAGCGGCCAGACGACACCAGTAGCAGCCGTGGCGAGCAGGACGCTTACGAGCACCAAGGGCGCGAGATGATGCGGTGCGACCGCGCCGGGGTTTTCGAACAGGGTTCGTGCAACGCCAAAGCCGTTGCCGAGATATTGCCGCCCGAGCGCGCGCAGTGTCTGCCGGGTCTGGTAAAGGGCGCACGCCTCCGAGGTCACGTACAGGCCATAACCGAGGGCACGGACGCGCTGATTGTAGTCATTATCTTCCGCGCGCGGAAGATCCTCGCGTATCGGACCAACCTGGTCTACGACAAAGCGCCAGTAGCAGCCGTTCCATACGCTCGTTGCCCACCCCTCCGCGCCGTCCCGGCGGAACTTCGCTACGCCTATCCCGAACGGGCTCCAGTGAGCCGCGACGATGGCCCGGCCGACGAGGGTTTGAGCCGGTGCTGGCCGTGCCACGGTTCCAACGCCTGCTGCACCCGTCCGGAGTAGGGCCGCCACACAAACACGGACCAGATCTGCACTGTAAGACGCATGTGCGTCGAGCCGCATCACGACACTGCCAGTCGCACGCGAAAGCGCGAGGTTGAGGCCGGCGGCCGTGCTCTGGGAGTGATTGTCGAGGACGGCAAACCGCGGATCGCGCTCAGACAACCGCTGCAATGCCTCGCGCGTGCCGTCAGTCGAGCCGCCGTCGGCAAACCAGATCTCGTCTATTGCCGCGTAGTCCTGCGCCAGGATATCGGCGACGAGTCCGTCCAGGGCGGCGATCTCGTTGCGCAAAGGGACGACAAGGCTGACCCGCGGTTGCGTTGGCGCGGGTGACAGCGGACAAGCCTCAAGCGCCGATCGCGTGGGCGCGCTGCATCCGAACCCCGGGCGGCCAGCTCGATCTCCGACCGCCCTTGACATCGTGATCGCGTGGCGGATGCCGTCAAGGACCCGATCCCGGTTCACCTCCAAAGTATTCGCAGCCATCAGTGCTCGACCTCGTCGGGCTAACCCCTCGCGCAGCACCGGCTCGCGCACGATGCGCTCAATCGCGTCAGCGAGAGCGCTGGGATCCCTTGGCGGCACCAAAAGTGCTGTGTCGCCGTTCGACAGGAACGCCGGTACTCCGCCTACAGCTGTCGCGACGATGGGCAGCCCAAAGGACAGGGCCTCGTCAACGACCTGGGGGAAGCCCTCAGTCAGTGATGGCAGCACCATGGTCCCAGCTCGGCTGTAGAGGGCGAACAGCGGAGGTCCATAGGCGATGTAGCCATGGAACGAGACCTGCCCGACTAGGTTAAGGCGGCGTGCCAGAGCGCGCACCTCCGCGTCCAGGGCGCCGGTCCCTACGACGTCAACGTGGCAGATCATACCTCTGCGTCGCAGCTCCACCAGCGCCGCGAGCAAGTAAGCATGACCCTTTTCAGGGGAAAGACGGCCGATACAGATCAGCCGGGTCGGATCGTTGCCGACAGCCATTCGAGAGGACGCCTCGAACTCAGCCCGGCTGATGAGGCAGACGTGATGATCGTACACGCGTTCGCAGCAATGGCGATAGGCGTCGGCCATTTCAGCGCCGACGGCCAGAACGGTCCGCCGCCGCGCCAAGCGCCGGAAATCCAATTCCAGGGCCGCTGCTGCGGCGACCGCAGCGAGCCGCTTCAGTCCAGAATGGGCGCTCACTTGCCATTTGACCAAGTTCTGGCGTACTACCAAAACGACTGGCACGCCGTGCGCAATGCAGATCCGAGCGATCATCTGCCCGATCGGGTGCGGGCCACAGATCAGAATGGCGTCCCAATCTCTGACTTGCCCGGTGATTGCGCGGCGGATCCTCTGATAAATTCGGGGATTGGAACGCCACAATCGGTAAAGGTCTTGGTAGTAGGGAAGAGGGCAAAGTTCGAAGAGGTCCGAGTCGAGGGCGTAGGGCGCCCGTCCCGGCTGCGGTGCTTCGCGGCCTATAAGTACGACGCGCTCCACGGCACTGGAAAAACTCGCCAGGAAGAGGGCGTATGATTCATTCGTGAAGAGCTTAGCGCCGTCCCTCCACAGCACCATATCTGCAAATACTGCGAGTCTCATCGGATCGCTTCCCTGTCATTTAATTCGGCAAAATTTCCCTTCAGTCCTGAATTATTGCAAATGTGTTTTTAGGCGTTTGGGTCTTCGCGTTCTTTAACGCTCAACCGGGATCCAATTCGGTCCAGAACGCTCAAGTTTCTGCGGCTACTCCATTGTTCGGCCACGCACTCTGACCTCGCGCATCATCGCCGTGGTCGCATAGGCGCCAGAGCGCCTCGGCCAACCTGTCGGCGTCATAGTTCTGCTGTATATGGGCGCGGGCAGCGGCACCCATCCGGGTGCGCAGGGCAACGTCGCGTGCAAGCTTCTCAACGTAGACCGCTAGTTCACCGGCGTCGAAACCGCCGACAAAGCCAGTCTCGCCATGCAGGATGAGAGCAGGCACCGCGTTGACGCGAGTTGTGACGCAGGGAACACCAACCGCCATCGCCTCAAGCACCACGTTGGGCATCCCTTCATAGTCTGAGGTTAGTAGGAAGAGATCAGCGGCGCAGATCAGATTTTGCGCATCAGGCACTTGGCCCAGGAACTCAATCTGCTTCTCCAGATCGAGCTGCGCCACCCGTTCCTGGAGGGCGGTCAAGCTTCCGTTATCACTTCCGGCGATCACCGCCCGCACGCGCATGTTCTGAGCAACCAGTGCCACGGTGTCGACGAAGCGCGCGAAACACTTCTGCGGCACCAGGCGCCCGACCCCCACGATGAGGATGTCGTCTGTCGCTAATCTCAGCCGCGCGCGCCACTCGCGGCGCCACGCTTGAATCTGATCGGGCTGTATCGGCTCGACGCCATTCGGCACGTAGACAGCTTTGCAGGCTAGGCCTGACCGTGCGGAAAGCGCCGCGAACGTCTCATACGAGTTGCAGACCGCAACGGACAGGGCTGCCGCGCTCGCCCAAGCCCAGACCGCGCGTGCGCGCTCCGGGAGGTCCGAGAACAGGCTATTGCGGAACGAACCGATGCGCCGGGCTGTCATCCCCAGCAGGCAGACCGCAAACACATTCGTGTAGGACGACCACGAGAAGAACGCGATGGGCCTCTGCCGCCGTACGATCCAGCAGAAGTGCAGGAGCTTGGCGAGGGGGTTGCCGGTCAGCAGGACGATCGGGACACCGAGCGCGCGAATTGGCTCCTCCCAGAAGCCGAGTTCCCCCGAGACGTAGAGGACCGGAGCCCAGGCGCTGCGGTCGCAGCGGGCGAGAAACAGGTAGAGCTGTCGCTCGCTTCCACCCTGCCCCAGTTGACCGATAACCACAGCTACGGGCAGGGGGGCGGCCCGGGCACGTTCGCCCGTCTGCAGGGAGGCGCCGGCCCCCTTGCGCAGCACCGGACGCTCAGACACGGCGGCGCTCCTCTGCGGAGGCCTGCGCGACTAAGTAATTCTGTGCCGTCGTGTCAGGCAATCGCGTGCGGCCGCCTGAGCCGCTCGTGCACCAGCTCCGAAAGGAAAGGCCGCCTCGTCTGGGCACGTCGCAATGCGCGTGCAGGATTTCCCAGCGCACTCGGTACGGCGGTATGGCCGAGTCGGCGGCGCGCATACTGTGGAATGATTTCTGCAGTCCCCGCTGACCAAACATCAGAGCCTCCTGAGTATTAGACCGCGGATCAGCCGGCGGTCAGGGCCGGTCACAAGGCAGCCGTAACTGATGACGCAGTAGGCGAGCGCGACCGTTCCGGCGACGGTGACCAGCGATAGCCATGTCGAAGGCGCGCAGAGATGGGTCAGAATCTTCCCGGCGAGAGTGACGCTCAGAACGCCGATCAAGCCCGGGACGAGGGGCAGCACAAAGCTCCACCAGCGTGCGCCGACAATGGAAGCGCAGTAGAGGGCTAGAAAAAGCACATTCTTGGCCGTCCAAATAAACGCTGTAGCAGCGGCCACGCCAGCGACGCCCCAGCCGCTCCAGCGGGCAAGCGCGAGCGCCAAGATAATGTCGGCGACGCCTGCAGTGAGCGAAACAATCGCCTGCGCCCGGACTTTGTTGTAGGCCGTCAAAATATACGCGAGTGGGCGCGTTGCGAGGTTTATCGCAAGATGGCCACAGAGCAACGCAAGAACCCAGTCCAGCTCCGCGAAGCCGCTGCCGAGCCAGAGGGACAGGAGAGGGGCTCCAAAGCCGCAAAGAAGGCCGGCAGGCAATGCCAGCGCGACGCTGATAAGCCGTACGGCTTGTCGGGCAAGTCGCTCAATTCCTGCGAAGTCTTCGACAGCGTAGCGAGCCATAATCTCTGGACTGAGTATCGGTACGACGATTTCCGCGAACGTCGCGATAAGGGCCGGAAGAACCAGTAACGAGCCGTAGCGCCCGGTCATCTCGGCGCCGAATACCGCATTAACGATCACGAGATCAATCTGCGTGAGCAAAAATATTCCAATCACATTTACGCTTGACCAACCGCCCAAGCCAAGAAATCTTCGGGCGACGTCGAGACGCGCCTCGTGCGGTCTGAACACGAGCTGCGGGGTGAGATAGCGCCAAGTTAGGACCTCACACAGCAGCGCGATGAAGGCGGAGGCCAGAAACCCGACACCGACATGCCATAGGTTTGCTGGCCAAATTGCTGAGCAGAGCACCACAAGCCCGACCCGAACAATCAGGGTTGCGGCACGCACAGCATTGCGAAGGTCGAAGCGGTGGGCGATCTGGCTCGAAGTGCCGAACAAGCCGCCGATCACGGCTGCTACCATCGTCGCCGAGACGCTGGCGAACAGGAAGCGGGCCTGTGACTCGGTGCCCGCCGGCACGTTGAAGAGGCTGGGAAACAGCCAGGTTATTACTGCGGCGGGAAGCGTCAGACCCGCGCAGGCCAGCAGGGTAAGGGCGGCTGCGCCGTTGAAGGTTTGCCGGGCAGCGCTCCCATCGCTTCGGCCGAGATCGATCGCCAGATAGCGATAGATCGACGTGTTGAGGCCCTCCGAAATCACGCCAGCATATATCACTATGGAGTTTGCCAGGGGAACGATCCCGTAGGATGCCGGCCCGAGATGGCGGATGAGATAAGGGACATACCAGATCATCAGCCCAGTGCTCAGGGCGAAGTAAGCAAAGCTCGAGGTAGCATTTGCTAAGAATCGCGCCTGTCCGGCGGATCTGTGCGCCGCACTCGAACGAGATCTACTAACGTGCACCGCGGGAGAAAAAGCCTTATTCATGCTCTGCGGCCCCCGGCCTGTGCACCACCCTAGGTCGGCCGGTCCCGCCCGAGACCATCTGTGCCCTCGCGAGATGCGCGGGAAGCAGCAGCAGGGCGAGGAGCAAAAAGAAGGTCGGGTGGTTCCCCTGTCCGCCCCCTTTGAACCACGACACGAGATAGCCAGTCGTCGCGCCCGCCACGACCATGTGATATCCTTCCGGCGCGCCCTCGACTGCCGCCCAGGCGGCGCGCGAGCGCACAAAGCTCCAGAGCGCGGTCAAGATCGTGGCCGTGTAGAGCGCAATCCCAACCACGCCGACATCGACACCCACTTCCAGAAACGGCTGGTGGCTCGGCAAATCTGTGTGTCTGTTGTAGGAGCTTGTGACGGAGGCGATGTAGTCGTGCAGCGCGAGCGGACCGTTTCCGACGCCCGCTCCAGTGAATGGTTGATCGACAATGAAGAGGACACTGGCCTCCCAGAGATCGACACGCCCTCCCATCTCCCCGCCTTCCCCCTCGGCGAAACGCTGCAACACAACGTTTAGCAGGAACGGCGCGGCTACGAGGACACCGGTAAGGAGCACCAAGCCGAAAATGCCCCAGGGCCGCGTAGAGCGAGCGGATAAGAACGCGAGCAGGGTAAGCGCGAGGGAGATCGTGCTGCCGCGCGACCCACTCAATGCCGCGAAGACCATGGTGCCTAGAATGTAGACGATACTGAGCATCATCAATGCTAGACGCCGCTTGCCGGAGCTGCGGAGTACAGGCCAGATTACACCAGGCAGCATCAGAATAAGCAACGTCCCGAGCATATTCTCATTTATTCCGAGCACTTTAAGCCGGTGGTTGAAATCGTAACTTGTGAACATAACAGTATAAAATGATGAGATAACGATGATCCACCCGTTTGAACCTAAGACGAGCATAAGAGTGTCGGCCGTTTGTATCGAACGAATTCGATTGACGGTAAGGAAGAGCACCGTGAAACCGAAGAGCCAGGCAACCATAGCATGCCGGCTCAAGCTGAGATCAGCAGCCCAAAGCATGCTCATCGCCGCCCAGGCAATTAACAGAGCCATCAAGATGCAGGTCCCAC
This sequence comes from Methylobacterium sp. CM6257, assembly GCF_054611515.1. Lineage (NCBI taxonomy): Bacteria > Pseudomonadati > Pseudomonadota > Alphaproteobacteria > Hyphomicrobiales > Methylobacteriaceae > Methylobacterium > Methylobacterium sp. CM6257. Next base: position 541,528 of record NZ_CM137735.1, on the reverse strand, counting down.
TCCACTGGCTAGGGGCCCTAGGCCACGCCAGCCATGTCCCAAGCGCGGTCACGAGCGCGCCATTGAGAGCGATTGTGTAGAGCGGCTCGAAACGGAGGCCGGGTGGCAACAGAAGAAGCGCTATGGTCCCATTCAAGCACAGCATGAAACGCTCAACGACGAGGAAGTACAATGACAATGCGAGGGCTGCGGCATTTAGGGTCAGCCGCATCATCACGTTTCGCGTCCGGAGTAGCCCGCCAGTTAACCTCGTCCATACACACAGGCTAAGGATAGATCCGCCGCAATACTAGGTCTCGACCGCCTGACCAGGGATGGAGTCGAGATTGCTCATTTTCGACGGTGCACGACACGATTCATACCATCTTCATTCGGGTTACATCTGGATAAACTCAAATCTAATCACGCTTTATTCAGATCAAATACGGCATGACGTGTGCTGACGCGACCAGCGATCCTCCACGGCCGCCAAGCTATCGAGAGTGCTGAGTATCAGTTATAGAACGTAGCGCGGAGTGAATTGACAGGAGTCAATTTTGCGCCCCTGCCGATCGCCGGATCAGGCGCTGACGACCAGTAAAATGGCTCCAGCGACACACGACTGTGAATCGACCTAAAATCACCGCGCAGAAGATGATTGTCACGACAGGCCGCGCGGAGCGGGCCTAAAACTAGAGCAGGCTCAGAGCCGCTCGTGCATAGACGCGGACGGCTGATGCAGAATGGCTCTTTGCACAAAGTACAACCTCGGAAACCATCGGGCATGCGCTCCGATAATGGAGCGAATACCGCCTGGCTTGCGGATGTAGCGGCTGAAGAAAGCTCCGGCGGTAATTACCCACGGGGTGGATTGGTCGGCGGTTGAACGCCCGCGGCTGCGCCGCTTGCCGGGACGAGCTTGCCTCTTGCCGGGAGCCAATTTCGCTGATTCTCTCGTGAGATGGGCCGCAGCGAACTGGAACGGCTGAGCCGCGAGGAGCTGATCGAGTTGGTGCTGCGGCTGCAGCGGCCAGAGAAGACCTCGCGCACCTCGTCCAAGCCGCCCGCGACCGATCGCAAGGAGCAGCGCGCGCAGTCCAAGCCCGGCGGCGCCAAGCCCGGTCACGAGGGTCACAGCCGGGCGTTGAGCGACGATCCCGATACGCTCGTCGAGCATCGTCCCGAGGCTTGCACGCGCTGCGGCGGCAGCCTGCATGCCGCTCTTCCGGCAGAGATCGTCAGCGTCTCTGAGCAAATCGAGCTGCCCGCGGTGGCGCCGATCGTGACGCAGCACCAGCGCCTCGCCGTTTGTTGTCCGAGCTGCGGAGAGCGGGTCGTCGCACCGGTGCCGGAGGCGGCGCGCGGCACCCCGTTCGGTCCGCGGCTGCACGCGGTGGCGACGTACCTGAAGACCTTCCAGGCGCTCTCCTACGAACGGCTGCAGGCGGCGCTCTCCGACCTGTTCGGTCTGACGCTGAGCCAGGGCGGTCTGATGAACCTGCTCCGCCGCGCGCAAGGCCGCTTCCGTGCCGGTCGTGACACTGCCATCGCCGCCCTGCGCAAGGCCGAGGTTGTCGCCTGCGACGAGACCGGCGTGCGGATCGAGGGCTCGAACGCTTACCACTGGCTGTTCCACTCGGCGCAAGCCGTGGTGCACGCGGCCTCGCCGACGCGCGGCGCTGTCGTGGTGCACGAGATGATGGACGGGCATCGGCCCGCGGTGTGGATCTCCGACCGCTACACCGCCCAGCAAGGCCATGCGGATGAGCACCAGACCTGCCTGGCGCATCTGGCACGCGACGTCGCCTATGTCGTCGAGGCCAGCGACGATCCCGTGCCCTGGCGTCTGCAACTCTGGCTGCAGCGCGTGTTCGCCCTGGCCGGGCGCGTCACCGACTTGGCCGCCGCGACGCTCTCGGCCAAGCGCCGCAGCCTGGATCGGCAACTGGGTGCCATCCTCGCCACGTCGAGCCGCTGTGATCTGAGCCGCGACCTACAGGCCAAGATCAGCCGCGCCCGCGATCAGCTCCTGGTCTTCCTCGCCTATCCCGGAAAGGTCGAGCCGACGAACAACGGCTCCGAGCGGCTGCTGCGTCCGGCTGTCGTGCAGCGGAAGGTCACCAACGGCTACCGGGCCATGTGGGCGGCCGAGGGCGAGGCCGCCATTCGCACCGTCGTCGACACCGCGCGCCTCACAGGCAGCAGTCCCTTCGGCGCCATCCTCAAAACCGTCGGCGCCTGAGCCCAGCCATCACAGGCCTGGGTAATTACCTCCGGCGGCCCTGACCAGAGCATTGATGCTCGCAAACAGGTCGCAGTGGGTGAACTCGCGGCGGAACCGGCGCCAGAGCATCTCGATCGGGTTCAGCCATGGACTGTAGTGCGGCCCCTCGGTTCAGCGCGCCGCCAACGATCGTTTCAGGGCACCGCGGATCCTAGGCGGGACGGGCTCGCCGTCGGGGCCGGAGCGTTCACCGGTCGCTCTCCGAGAAGGGCGGAGCGAAAGTAGGCACTCGCCGCCGTGGCGGTGCCGAGGGATGCCGAGAAGTGCACGGCCGCGGCGGGGGACATATGGTAACCATCCGGGTAATCGCCAGGGTGTGCGGGCTGGATTCCTTGCAGATTGAGCAGTTCCGCACCGCCGCCGTGGATGGTTCTCCGAAGCTTCTCCGGCAGCGGGTAATGCTTGGGAAGCGGGATCGCCACGAAAATGATGTCCGTGCCGTCCTTCCTGACAGTCTCGATGAACCGCGCCAGCCGAGCATAGGTGACGGGCTGGCCGGCCACGGCTGAGCTCCGACGCGCGTTAGCGGCCTCATTCAACGTCTGCGCCAGCGCCTCGTAACCTGGGATGAGCGCGAGTACGCGCGTCTGCACCCTTTCCCTATTGGCCCATACTCTTGAGACCGCGGCGAGCAAGTAACGGACGCGGTCGCTCACGGAAAGGACGTCGTTGGAGAAAGCTTCCGCAAGAAAAGGGAGCCCAGCGAACAGGCTGCCGAGGCGCTCAGAATGTACTGGTCGATTATCCGCGAGCTGGTCCAGGGCGAAGCAGATCACCAACACGCGCGGCCGAGGTTGGGCCGGTTCGACAAAGCGCCGATACAGGTAGAACCAGTCCAGTACGCTCGTGTCATCGGGATAGATGAGAGCGAACTTCGCGCGGGGTAGGCCGTGGAGCGACCATATGCTCTCAATTACGTCGGTCCGTATTCCGGCACGGGTCAGCGAATTTCCGAGGAAGAGAACACCCGGCCCCGGTGCCGCCTCAAAATTCCGCATGATGGCAGGGATTTCCTTCACATGCTGCATGTCCAACGAGAGCCGCGATTCTGCAAAAGAAAGGCTGAATTCGCCGAGAAGAAGCATCGCCACAACGGTGGAGATCACCTTCCATTCGGATCTGCCACGGAACACGCGTCGAAGCACGAGCGCCTCCCTCAACCGGCTATCAGAATTGAAAATAGACGAACTCGTGGCTGCTCGGAGACTGAAAGAAGATCAGCATCAACACTATATATGAGTAAACCGCCGCGCGGGCAGGCCAAGCGCTCCGGACAAGAGCCAACGAGTTTTCCTGGCCACTAATCCAGCACTCGAAAATATAAAGTGGAAGAGCGTAGAAGGCGACCAGCAACAGCATGGACACTGCCTCGGGGGTTATGCTCAAGTCTGTGGCCATCAGGCACAGGAAGGTCCCGACTTGCTGCATGTTCTCGGCCCGGAACAGGAGCCAGCCAAAGCAGACGAGGTGGAACATTAGCACGATGCGCCAACTGCGCCCTAGGGCAGTAATGGGTCGTTCATTCCCCCACCCCGCGAGGCGGTATACGCAAAGCAAGACGCCGTGATAGATACCCCAGGCCACGAAGGTCCAGTTGGCCCCGTGCCAGACGCCGCCAAGAAGCATCGTAATCATGAGATTGCGGATGACGAAATACTCATTCCCACGATTACCGCCGAGAGCTACGTAGAGGTAATCGCGCAACCACGTGGACAGACTAATGTGCCAGCGCCGCCAGAAATCGCTTGGCGAGATGGCCAGGTAGGGCACCTTGAAGTTGTCAATAAGGTCAATTCCGAGCCATCGGGCAACACCTTGAGCGATCGAACTGTAACCTGAGAAATCCGCATAGATCTGCCAAGCAAATGCATAAATTCCGACGAGACACTCAGGCCCGGTAAGATGAGCTGGGTCGCGGCCGAAGATAGAATTCACCACTAGCGCCAGATTGTCTCCAATCACGACCTTTTTGAACAGACCGAGAAGGACATAGTAGAGGCCAACCACGAGATCATCAGAGCGGCGGACCCGCGGCGATTCGAGTTGCTTCAAGAGGCCCCGACCAAGAGGATCCTGCCCCTTGGCGCCGGAGCGCATGATCGGCCCGGCGACCAAATGGGGGAAGAAGGAGACGTACAGCGCGAAATTCCAAAAGCTTGTGGCCGGCTTGGTGCCCCCCCGCGCGATGTCAAAGACGTAGCTCATGCTTTGGAAGGTGTAGAAAGAGATGCCGACCGGCAATATGACTTGTGCAAGCGGCAGCGAAACACTTATACCCGCCCAGTGCAGCGCTGCGACGAACTCGCTCGCGAAGAAATTGTAGTATTTGAAAAATCCCAACAGCGATAGATTTGTGATCACGGAGAGCCAAATATAGCACCGCTTGACCTTGTCGGACGGAGCAGAGGCGACGAGCAGGCCGAGGCAGAAGTCCATAACCGTCGAGAAGGCGATCAGAGGCACGAAGCGCCAGTCCCACCATCCGTAGAAGATATAGCTGGCCGCAAGGATGAAGAACGTCTGCGTGCGGAATGGCAGCCGCCAGTAGACGAGAAATACGACGGCGAAGAAAATCCAGAACGTCCAGCTGTTGAACAACATTTGCGTTCACTCCGAGGCCGGCACCGAAAGCCATCAGACGTTCCCCTACTGCGGGAAGGTTAGTCTCCCTCGGAGCAGCACTTGTTGATGCCTGCCAATTTATCCGTGACCTAGACAGACCCGTAGCCTGGCAAGGGGCTATCGAGCCAGGGCTGTCGCAAAGGCCAATGCTCTGAGGTTCACGGTTCATTAGCCATACCGGCTCAGCTTCCCGCTGAGTTTCGGAGCTAGCCGATGATCCTCGACGCCCTTGCCCTCGAGCTGAAGCGGGAGGCTCACGGCGACTTTAAGGGCTGCAATTTCGAGGTCACGCTGATCATCCAGGCTCTATCCCGGTGCCTAAGTTGCCCATTGAGCTACAGCGACATCGAGGATATGCTGCTGCGGCGCGGGCTGCAGGAGGACCACTCTACCGCCAAGCGCCGGGTGCCGGTCGGCCGACCCTGCCTCGTAGCAGAGGTGGACGCGTTCATGTTTGGCGGCCAACTTTTGCGCGACGATCTGGATGAGATTCCGTATTGCCTCACTCAGAATGCCCCCGGGCTGAACGGTCATTGCCGTACGCCGATGCTCCCGATGGCACGGTCGCGGACCCCGGCCCCCCTCGGAGGACCGGGCACCAAGCTGGTAGGCTCCCGCTGACGCGTTTTCACACTGCGGCCGCAGGGCCCGATCAATCGTCGCGGCACTGATCGACAGCAGGGCCGCCCAGATCTCGGATGCGAGGGTGAGGTCGCCATGGCATTCCATCTCGCGGGCACCAGCGTGAGGATGAGCGCCTCCCACCGTCTGAAGATCCGGTCGGAGGCCTCCCCCAGCAGGATCAGCGCCGCGCCGACCGTTTCGTCGTACAGTCGGCCCGGCAGCCGCACTCACGGGCCAATTCAACATCATGCCGCGTCTTCGGATTAGCGTGCCGTGAGCTCAAAACAAATCCGCCTCGGATCATGGCTGATCTCACCTCTGACAATATATTCGTTTTAGCTCCGACACCACGACGTCCGGGGCGTGCCTTCGGCCAACGTAATCCAATCCGTTTGCACCAAGAACTTGATTCAGATCGGCATCGTGTACCAAAGTCATAACATTGCTGATAAGCACATGGACATCACTGCTTACGAGTCCAAGCGCCTCTTCGACAATGACTCCGCCGGGATCGACTGAAAGCGAAACAACCGGCACGCCAAGGCTCCAGGCCTCCAGCATCGTGTTCGGAAAACCCTCGGCGTCTGACGTGTTGACCAAGACTTTACTATGCGCCAACGCGTGTTGAACGTCGTCAGCGCGCAGTTCTCCAAGCATAGAGACGTTTTTGAGCGATGCGGCGCGATGCGCAAGATGAAGGCGCACGTCGCTCGGCAGAACGGGATCGTAGCCGCCGACGACCGCGAAAGTCAGGGTCGGGCAGGCTTGCGCAAGATCGAGAAGCCGATCTAGACGCTTCTCTAGGCGGATTTTCGCAATCCAGATTACGTCGTAGTGTGCTGAATCGTAATTGCGAGGCCTGCTACGGATATCGCGCACTATATTCGGGAGAAGAGTGGTCTTCGCCCGTAGGGTCGGTGCAAGAGCTGCACGTTGGCGCTCATGTTGAACCGCGATCAGGTTTGCGCTATACAGCCCGAGCGTAAAAAGCGGCGCGTGAAACCACCGGCGGTGATCGAAGGCCGACCACGCGCGCGTATGCAGATCGTGCGCCAAGGCGTAAACAAAGCAGGCCCTCGGCCGGACCCGAGCAGCCAACCCCATGAACACAAGAAAGTCGCTCGGGAGGCGTGCATAAAGAATGTCGGGCGCAAAACGGCGGAGAGCTCGCCAGAAGGCAAGGAAGCTTTTCGGTCGGCGCCAATCCGGAGCTGCATCGATACATAGGACCCCCGAGACAGTCTCGGGCGGGTTCGAGCCGCGCCCATCACCGTAGATGATGCTAACGGCGTGACCACAGGCTGCAAGGGCGGCGGCCAGATAGGCGATTTGGGCCTCAGCGCCGCCGGAAGTTCTCGAATCGCCGGTTAACACTTTGAACGTGCGCTGTCCCGGCGAGAAGAAGCACCAGCCCGGGAGCCTGCCAACCGAGGCCGTCGGTCGGACATGCCCTCTAGATGGCTTACTCCTGTGCTGCAAGTCCAGGCCGTGTCCGTCGACAATGACGCTCATAAATAGCATGAGCCTCCGCGGCGACTTCTACCCTCGCTGATGGTGTGGTCACGGCATTTCATTTCGGCACCATTACCCTGGTGGATAAAGGTGACCCAGCGACGGCCGGTCGCACGGAGCCTGCGCTAGGAAGAGAGGAAGCCGAGCTTCGTCCAAGGTCGGAAAGTCGGCAGGATCAGTGCGTCTCAATGGCAGCCTCCAAACCCTGTTTCTGCTTGACCTCCAGCGCGTCGCCAGGTTGAAGCTCCGTCTCCTCGCTACCCGCGATCCGCGTCCATTCGGAGCCGGATCGTCGGATAATTGTCACCACGACCGTCGCGGCCGTGCCTGGAATGATTACGCCATGTATTCCGCCGAGAAAGGCAAGCTTCTGCTTGGCGCCGTCCAGCCTCACTATAAGCTCGTCGAGTTTGCCGCGCTGCTCTCGCAAATCGCGCAGGAGTTCAAGCTCATGCTGGCTGTCGAGCTTCGACTGCCGCCACACGAACTCGTCGCGCAGCTGTTTGACTTCAGCGAGCCGTGTGGAGGTCTGCAGCCGGCGCGTCGATGAGAGTAGGACGGCCCGCCGCGTATCCGTGACGCGCTGAGTGACGACGCTGCCCGATCCGAGAAGCCTGGTCAAACGGTCGAGTTCCTCCGAGTCCGCCTCGGCACCACGTCGCTCTTCCTGCTCCTGCGTTGTCAGCGACGCGATCTGCTCATCCGCCTTAACGATAGCCCCGCTCAGGTAGGCTCGTTCGCGCGCAAGGTTCGAAAGGCCGACCTTCAGTGTGCGTGTTTCGATCCGGACAAATTCCGCCAGTGCAGACTGTGGTACGGAAACACCGTCGAGGGATTTCTGCTTGATCTCTTCGACACCCTGCAATTCTGCCTCAAGACGCCAGAAGCGCGCAATCTCCCGCGCATAGTCCAGCAGGATGGTTTTGCGTTGGCGGTCGTACTCGGCCACGTCGACGCCCGCGGTCGCCGCACTTCCGCGCAGGAGGCTCGGACCTCCAGAGAGAGCCAGCGCTTGCCGGACGGTCATCATCGGACGGAATGGGTACTGCCCCGGGGTCTGGACGTCACCGCTGACCACGATCGGTCGGTACTCGATCACCGTGATCGCGGTATCGCCTGGCTGTAGTAGGATTTGGCGTTCTCGGCCGTCGGAGCCACGCTGCCGCAGGACCTTATTCGTAAGGATCCCCTCCACGGTCGATTGAACTTGACGCGGACTCAGTCCTGCGACCTGCACCGTCCCGACGACTGGCACTGAAATCGTTCCGTCTATCTGGACCACAGTGCGCTGGTGCAAGTCAGGCATTCCAGCAACCGACAATTCGAGCGTGTCTCCGGACGCAAGCCGATACTCGGCACGGGCCGGGTTAGGCGCGCTGCAACACAAGACGATGATGAGAGCAGCAAACCGTTTTCGGTGCCCTGCGGAGAACCGGCCTGTATGGGATCGGTTCATGTCATGTAGCCCCACTGTTGTCGGACAAGGCCAGCCGCTAAACGGGAGCGCCACCATGCGATCGTCTGAACCAGGCCGTCGCGCAAGTCCGTTTGGGGCCGCCAGCCAGTCGCGGCCTCAAGGGCCGTGCTGTCGGCGAGCAGCGCGCGCACCTCTGAGGAGGCTGGTCGCAAGCGGGCGGGATCTTGGGCAATATCCTTGCCGCAATCTGTCAATTCGAAGATGAGTGTGACGAGATCGGCGATCGCTGTCTGCCGGCCGCTCCCCGCGTTGTAGGGCTGCCCGTACCGGATCCCCGGCGCACACCCGATCGCAAGGAAGGCCGCGACGGTTTCCTGGATGAAGGTAAGGTCACGTATGGGTGTCAGGTCTCCTACGCGCAGAACCTGACAGCTCGGGTCAAGAGCCTGCCGGATCAGAGTCGGCACGATTGCGCGCTCACTCTGGCGCGGACCGAAGGTGTTGAACGGGCGCAGTATCGCTACCGGGAGATCGAATGATAAAGCAAAGGATTGCGCGAGCATATCGGCACCGATCTTCGACGCCGAGTAAGGCGATTGCCCCTGTAGGGGATGCTGTTCGCTGATCGGCATGGTGAGCGCCGTACCGTAGACTTCGCTCGACGACGTATGCACCACACGGGACACGCCGCACTGGCGGGCCGCTTCGAGGACATTTAGAGTCCCGAGTACGTTCGTCTCGACATAGGACTGCGCTGCCACGTAGGAGTGCGGGATAGCGATCAGCGCCGCCAGATGAAAGATGACGTCGTGTCCGGGGACGATCCGCTGGATGAAACCCGGGTCCCGCACATCACCGCGCACCACGTCGAGCGCGCTGCGGATATGATGTGGCACCTCGTCAAGCCACCCATGGCTGTCGAACGAGTTATACAGGGCTAGTGCGGTGACCGAGGCTCCGGCCCGCACTAATGCCTCGGTCAGATGTGAGCCAATGAAACCCTCGGCCCCGGTAATAAACACTCTCGCATCCCGATAATCCATCTCAGGTCTCTCTTGTGGAATGCCAGGCCGACCCGAATTCGGGCGAAATCCGCCTGATCAGGCCAGGACACCTTTCGAAGATCGGACCTCATTAAGTAATTCTAGCTACTCCCGCATGGCTGCGGCGCCGAGGGGGTATAGGGTCCGGGCGGTTGAGACCGAGATCGCAGCGTCAATCGTTCCGAGGTGGTCAGACGGGGTTGATTCGATTAGCGTTGCTCTTGCGTCGCTAAAGACATCGGACAACGGCCTTAACGGGGCGCTCTCCGGGCCGATCCGCGAGATCGGGACGCCACAGACGGCTGCAGCACAGTAGAAAATCAACCGCGCGTCGGTTAGCACAGTTCGCCGCCGAAGATAGTCGAGATCGATGAGTGCCTTGATCGGGAAGAGAACGCTGCGGTAAAAATTCACCGCATCTGCGTCGGTTCCCGCATAGAAGGCGGCCTCGTTGCGGAAGAGGATCTGACAGGGACCCACTAGACCAGGCCTATGATCTAAAAGACGTTCGAACTCGCCTTGGAAGCAATCGGCAAAGGTCAGACTTTCAGGGCGCGGCCCTACGATGGCCATTTCGCCCCGAAGGACGTTCCAGAGTTGCGGGAGCTCATCGAGCTTCGCCAGCATCAAAAGCCTTCCGACGACAGTCATTCGCGCGTCGTCCCGCCGGGTGAGCGGAGATCCATCTGGATCAGCATCAGCGCGGAACTTTCTGAATTTGTACATTACGAACTGGCGTCCGTTCCGTCCGAGGCGGACTTGCCCGAACAGCACAGGACCTCGCGACTCTGTACGGATTGCGACCGCGATCAGCAGCAGCAGTGGGAGGATCAATGCGAGGGCTAAGACTGCGACAAGCAAATCGAAGATGCGACGAGCGCGATCCTCTGGACTTGATGCTGCGAGCGCAAAGCATGGTGCGATTCTGATCATCTTAGGTTCTGCGCAACCTGATCGAAGGGAGCGGTAGGGTGGTGCAAAGAGAGCCGCTGTGAAGCGAGCGCCGCCCCAAGAGCTGCGACCACGCGGGCGACATCGTCTGCCTCCATGGCCGGGTGCAATGGCAGGGTCAGCTCTCGCGCGGCGAAATCCTCTGTGGCAGGTAAACTGAGGTCCGGAACAAAAGACCGGTAAAATGAAAGCCGATGGACCGGCGGATAATGTATGGTGGTTTGAATGTCCTCAGCCCATAACGCGTCGATCACCTTCTGGCGGTCGATTCCGGGCGGCAGCAGCACCGGCATAATGTGGTTCACTGACGGACGGCCAGCGTCGAACGGAATGGTCACGTCCGGATGTTCACGCCCGAGGCTCGAGCGGTAGAGCGCGGCCAAGATTTGCCGCTTGTGGTTCCAAGCCGGGAGACGGGTGAGCTGCACCAGTCCGACAGCTGCCCGCAGCTCGTCAAGCCGATAGTTGAAGCCGAGTGCAGTCACGTCGTAGGTAGGCGCGCGACTGGTGAGGCGCTGGTGCGTCCCGCTGGTCATCCCGTGTCCGCGTGCTCGGCGGATCGACTTACGCAGACCTACATCCGCGGCCAGAATCATCCCTCCCTCGGCGGTAGTCATATTCTTGTTGCCGTAGAAGCTGAAAGCCGCGGCCTCGCCGAAGGTGCCGACGCCAGGTAGCCCCGCCGCATGGGCGGCGTCCTCAATCAGCCGCAGATGGTATTTCCGCGCAAAGGCACGCCATACTTCGCGGTCGGGCATGTAGCCAGCGAAATGCACCAGGATGAGGGCTTTAGTCCGCGTCGTGCACTTCGCGGCAGCGTCATCAACACACATAATTGGCAAATCCGGCGCGCTGATATCGACAAATACCGGCTTCGCACCGACATAGAGGATACAATTCACCGTCGCTACAAAGGTCAGAGCCGGAACGAGAACTTCGTCGCCGGGACCGAGTCCGAGCCCCTGAAGAATGAGGTGCAGCGCCGCGGTGCAGGAGTTCACCGCAACGGCATCCTCGGCCTGGTGCATCGCGGCGAAGGCTTGCTCGAAGTCATCGACGCGCTTTCCCATCGTGATCCAGCCGGAGTCGATGACCTGAGACAAGGCTGCCGTCTCCTCCGGCCCAAAAGATGGTTCGGAGACGAGCAGCGTCCCGGTACGTCTCGAGCGTGCTTTGCTGGATAAGGGAGCATTCGCAGCCATCAGCTAACAGCCTTCAGCAGAGCGGGCGTTTGCTCGTCCCAGTCAATTTCTTGCGCCTTCTGAAAGTCGTCTACACGGCCAATATCTAGCCACAGACCACCGTGTTTGTATGTGGTCACAGGAATGCGCTTCTCCAAAAGACAATGAACCAGATCGTCCACGCCGAACGGCACACCGCTCGGAATATGCTTCAGGATTTCGGGCTGCATGCAATATACTCCCATACTGACGTCATTGAAGAGCGTCGGCTTTTCCATAAAGCCTGTCACAGTGCAGTCTTTGTCTTCAATGACCCCGAAGTCCAGTTTGTTGTGACGTGTCGTGGTGGCAATTGTCATCAAGCTGCCGCGGTCGCGGTGGTGCCCGAGAAATCCCTGCAGATTAAGATCGGTCAAAACGTCTCCATTCAGGACGAAGAATGGTGACGTAAGATGTTTTTTTAGCAGAGTTAGCGGTCCGATTGTGCCTAGTGGCTCAGCCTCCTCGGTGTAAACGATATTCGTTCCCCACTGACGCCCATTTCCGCAGAAGCTACGAATAAGGTGGCCCAAGTACCCCGTCGTGACATAGAGCTCGACGACGCCATTTCTCCGCAGCCATTTGATTAAGAGCTCAATCACAGGTCTTGCGCCAATCGGCATCAGCGGCTTGGGGAGAATGGACGTATATGGTCTGAGACGCATCCCGCGTCCGCCTGCTTGAATGACGGCCTTCATAGCGACCTCCTCATGCTCTGCAGGGTTCGCTCGGCATTATCGTGAGGTCCGCGCACGAGCGCAGAATCGGGCGCCCGCAGATGCAGCCTCGTTAATTCGTGGCTTGTTAGGGCCGCGCCCCAACAAAGAGCTGCTTCGGTCTGGTTGCGCAAGCCCGTGAACAGCCGCCGATCTTAAAGGGCTCAAACCTATCAGATTTGCCGCCGTGCAGTTGTACCGAGCATCCCATACTAGATCGATTTCAGAATACTGTATGTTTCAGAAGGCTGCCCATCGCATACCGCAAATCTAACCTCAGGTTTCTAGATTGGTTCTTCAAGACCGGTCGGCTTAATTATACCTCCGCGTTGTGTCCCTTATTGAGGCAATAGTTATGACGTTGACTGACTGCTGCTCATACCGCACCGGCGGCTCTCGAAATTGACATCCATCAAATCATTAGCTGTTTTTCGAACCTAGCGTGCGGCGTCGTGAGCCGGCCGGCGGGCAACGACTGAAGCGCTGTTGCTCTCGGTGAGTATGCTCGCTGCTTAGAAGGGGGGGAGTGTGAACAAGGATGCTGGGGACTTTATCCGCAATCGTCGTTTGCGCTTTTCGTCCGCGGTCATGTCAGATCGAGCGGAACCGGCTGCAGAGACGCGGGACGGACAGCCGGCCTTCGGCGGCCGGCGGCCGATCCTCAATATCATACGGCGACGCGCCCGCTTCATTGCGGCAGTCGCACTGACCGGCACAGCGCTTATCGGCGTTGCGGCTTTGGCCGTTCCACCCTCCTACACTGCGACGGCGCAGCTTATGGTCAGACCGACCAGTTCCGAGATAGCTGCCTCGCTCCTCGGTCCGGTGATCGATACGCACATCGCCATGATGACATCCGTCGACTGCTTGCGCCGTGTGTTGAAGAGGCGGCCGAAGATGGATAGCTCCGCCGCATTTGTCCCCGAGCGCGGGCCGCCGACAACGAGTGATCGTTTGCGCAAGGCGTTGATGGCAGCGACTGCCGCCGCCAAAGCGGCACTCTTTCCGGCTCGTCCGGCACAGGATGGTTCGGTTGCGGAAGGATCGGCTCAGGAGCTTGCAGCGCTCAAGAACTCTCTTTTGGTGCGGCAAGAGCGACTCTCGAGTATCGTGGCCGTCAGCGCCATGAGCAAGAACCCTTACGAGGCGACGGCGACGGTCAACGAGCTCGTGACACTGCACGTTGAGCAATTAGCAGAACGGAAGCGTCGCGATACAGAGATGCTTCGTTCTTTACAGGATGCGGACATCGAGGGCGCGCGCAGAGAACTGAAGCAGGCAGAGGACGCTTTAACAGCGTTTCAGGCTGTCCACGGCACTGTCGGCCCGGACGACACCGCCGACCTAATTGCGGAGGTGCAACGCCAGCTCGCGCAGGCGCGGGCGGACCTACGCCTGCGCGAGCTGGCGCAAAACCGCGCCAACGTACCGGCCAATGATGACGAGTCGAACGCTTCGTCCGAGAGCCGCCGGGTCGGCCAACTGGAATTTAGGCTTCGGAACCTCCAGGACAAAAGCAGACTTGCGTTCCGGGAGCGAATGGATCAGCAGGCACTCGAGCTCCGGATCGCCTCGGCGCGCAAATTGCTCGATGACATGATGGTCCGCCGGCAGGAGGACACGAAAGATTCGACGCAATCTTTCGCGGCCGACGCGCGGGTCTTTTCCCTGGCGACCGTCCCCTCGCGCCCGAGTTCGACGAACCCGCTACTCTTGGTGCCGCCTGCATTCGTGGCCTTCAGCGTGCTTGGCGTGGCACTCGCGGTGCTGATTGACCGGATGGACCATACGGTGAGAAGTGTGCGCGAGGCCGAGGACGCTGCAGGATTTCCCTGCCTCGGACTAATCCCGCGCCTGTTGCCGCACTCATATTTCCGCTGGTCAAGAAGCCTCAAATGCCGTGAGCAATTACGCGCGGATGCGCTTGAAGCGGTATCTCAGTCGATTGCCCAGCTCTACGACGGCAGGCGTGGCTTGCGGATCATACTCATCACGTCTGGGTGCGATGCCGATGACAAGCAAGACTTTGCGATTGACCTCGGCAGCCATCTGGCTTGTACAGAATACAGAGTCATGGTGATGCGAATAAAGGACCGGCAGACGGCGTCCGGCTCCGCCCGGTGTAGTGTGCAAGCTGCTGCTGCAAGTGGGGATGACTGTTCATCAACGCGCAATCCCAATTATCGGTTCGACCCGGTTCACGCGGCGGCACAGGAAATCACCGGACTCCTTTCCCGGTCGGGCGAGCGTTTTGAAATTCTTCAGGCTTCATATGATTACATCATCATTGACGCGCCACCGGCCCTGCTTACGATGAACACGCGCATTCTGGCGGCGAAGGTCGACGGCGTTGTTTTAGGACTGCGCTGGGGTGCCACGCGGCGGGAGACTATAAGTGAGACGCTCTTAGCGCTCCGCCGGGTTGCTGAATTTTCCAGCGAGTTTAACGTTGACTACTTTACGGTTCTAACCGACGTCGACCCCAATGGCTTTTGGTATCGTTGGCCGGCAATCGTCTAGTATCCGTGGCGCTATGTTGAGTGGGTCCCTTCGGGTGGGCACAGTCAGGCGGCGGTTTTGACTGTGTATTGGGCGTGTTGCTCCTCGAACCGCACGGAGCTCAGGCAACCGAGTGCGGAGTGTAGACGGCGGGCACTTTAGACCTCGTCGATGAAGCGTGGCAGCTCGCCGGCAACATCGGCGAAGGCCTCGAACGTCATGGGGCATACGGCTTCGACCTTGAGCGTCTTCATGGAGCTTTCAGCCTTGGCGTTATGGTAGGGATTGCCCCGCCGGTCCATCGGGCCAACGCGCCCGTGCTCGGCCAAGATCTTCCGATACGCCTCGGCAGCGTATTGACTGCCGCGGTCCGTGCGATGGGTCAGTCCAGGAGCTGGACGACGTTCGATGGCCGCGCGCAGGGCCGCGACGGTCAGGCGGGCGTCGATGGAACGGCTAAGCGCGTAGCGGACCACCCGCCGCGGACAGGCATCCGAGGCGCAATCCACTATGCCGAAGGAAGTCGGCTTATAGGTTACCGCTTCGTCTTCGGCATCTTCGTCCGAGTTCAAGTATCGAACCGGATCCCACGGCCCATTCTTAATTGGCATGGCGGTTCGTGAGACATGTGGCATCTACTCACCGCCCGCGATACGCCGCAGTTCTTCGGGGCGTCGAAAACGGATGGTCTTGCTATTGGGCAGGTCGATGATGCCGCGGTGCTCGAGTTCTTTCAGGCCACGGCATACTGTTTCCAGCGACGTACCTATATGATCTGAGATGTCGCGTCTAGGAACAACAAATCGGACTGCGTCATCAAATGTCAAAGAAGGCGGAAAGTGCTTTTCCATCCGAAGAAGCCACCAGGCGATACGGCTGAGAGAGCAGCGGTGACTGATTGCATCGAGAAGTGCTAGCGTCTCTTGCAGAACGGGATCGGCCATGATCAGCGGTTCTCCCGTCGCCAGCGGAAGCGCCTTCGCGCCCCGCAAGGTGCAGTGCGTCACGGCTTCAGCTGTGTAGAACGACGGGTGGCGAAAACAGGACCCGACGACGTCACCGGGCCAAAAGAAGGCAAGAATCTGCCTGCCTCCGTCTCTTTTCAGGCAGACTGCACGGATACAGCCCTCGATCACGCAGTACGTCTGGTCCTGCGTCTCTCCCTGCCAAAAAATCACACTATCTCGGTCCCGCTTGGTGACTGACTGCGTCGCTGCTGAGGCGTCGCGCGCAAGACCAAATAAATCGTTGCCTTGCAGATGCCCTAATCCACGGGAAACGTCTTCACTCTGGCGCATCGCAATCATCTAACTTTCCTCCGTTTGCCAAGCTAAGCGCCGCTACGGCAGACGCTTATTGGCAAAGAATTGAACGTCCACATTTGGACGTCGGAGCGAGAACGTCCGCGCTCTTCGCCCGCACTAGACTATGATCGAGTTCGGATAAATAGCCATCCGAGGGTTATTAGGTCACATAGATCCGTGAATTCAGCATACATTTTTCATTATGGCAAGTACGATCCATCGGGCCGCGGATCGATTCGCGCGAAAGTTGATTTTCCAGAGCGGATGGATCTGTAATCTTTCGTACCTGCGTTGAAAATACTTGGACAGCTCAGCACAAGGCCGCGTGACGGCTAAGAGCTCCGCATCTTTGTGCCCATCCGCTGCGTACTAATGGCAAACAGCAATAGAGGTCGGCGCAGCATCTCCTTTTTCCGCGTTTCGGAATGAGGCGGCGAAATTGCTACAGGTTACTTCCAGTGGGACTGCTGGTGAGAGCTGGGCACCCGGAATTACGCACGTGTTTGTGCGAGCCGGATTTTCCTGGCTCCCTCATGGGTTGCGCCATATCGCACTGGCTTAGTTGTCTGGATGCGAGACCTCCTTGGCGTCGGCGACAACCTTGAGCGCTTTTGGGAGCGCATCCGGGTCCGGCGGTTTGGTGACCGGCTTGGCGAGTTCGGGTTTGGCCGTCAGCCGCTCGCGCAGGACCACATCGGGTGAGCGGCCCTTCAGGACACGCTGATGGCGGCCGTTGTAGGCGACATTGAAGCCAGCCAGCAGCATCTCAAGATCCTGGTGGCTGTAGAGGGTGATGCCCAGCACCTCGCGCTGCACCCGGCCGTTGAACCGCTCGACCATGCCGTTGGTGCGCGGCGTGTAGGGTTTGGTCATGCGATGCTGCACACCGTGCCGCTTGCAGGCGTGCTCGAACGCGTCGGCCGTGAAGCACGAACCGCGGTCAGTCAGCACGTGCGTGACGCGGAACGGAAAAGCGCCGAGCGCCTCGTCGAGGAAGGCGACGGCCGAGGCGGTGGTCTCGTCGTCCTTGACAGCCAGATGCACGTAGCGCGAGGCGCGATCGATCGCGACGTACAGGTAGCGCTTGCGCAGGACGCGATCGCGATCCTGCAGCTTGTGTCAGTGGGCGTTGAATACTCCCTGATTGTGGGGACCGAAAATTCCCTGGTTGGTGCCCTGGCCTGAGTGCGCGGCGGGCACCCCGCGTCCCCGGGCTTATCCATCCTCCGCCATCATGCCCGCCGATGCGTATCGGCCGGGAGCGACGAGGATGGTCCTGCTGGGAGAACTCCTCATGATCCTCGACCTGCACCGCCAGGGTCTGTCGATCACCGCCATCGCCCGCCGGACCGGGCGCGATCCAAAGACCGTCCGCAAGTACATCGCGCGCGGCCTCGAACCGCCCGCCTACGGTCCACGCCAAGCCGGACGCCCGAGCAAGCTCGCCCCCTACCTCGTCTATCTGCGCGAGCGCGTCGCCGCCTTTCCTGATCTCAGCGCCGTGCGCCTGACCCGCGAGCTGCGGGAGCGCGGCTATACGGGGGACTACACCGCCGTAAAGCGGTTCGTGGCCGCGATCCGGCCGCCCGAGGCCCAGCCCTACGAGGTTCGCTTCGAGACGCCCGCCGGCCAGCAGGCGCAGGTCGACTTCGCCCGCTTCGAGGTCTCCTTCACGGACACACCGGGCGCGACCTGCATCGTCTGGCTGTTCTCGCTCGTGCTCGGCCATTCCCGGCATATCGAGGCACGCTTTGTCCTGCATCAGGACCTGCAGACCCTGCTGCGCTGTCACATCCAGGCGTTTGCCGCGATGGGCGGCGTGCCGATCGAGATCCTCTACGACCGCATGAAGACCGCGGTCACCGGCGAGGAAGCGGACGGCCACATCGTCTACAACCGATCCCTGCTGGCGCTGGCCAAACACTACGGCTTCCTGCCGCGTGCCTGCCGCCCCTACAGGGCCAAAACCAAGGGTAAGGTCGAGCGGCCGTTCTCCTACATCCGCCAGGACTTCTTCCTGGCCCGCTCATTCCGCAACCTTGACGACCTGAACCTCCAGCTCAAGGTCTGGCTCGACACCGTCGCCAACGTTCGCCTGCACGGCACCACGCAGCGGATCGTCTCGGAGGCCTTCGCCGCCGAGAAGCCCGAGTTGCAGCCGCTGCCGGCCGTGCCCTTCAATGCCCTGCTCAAGCTGGAACGGCGCGTCAGCCATGACGGCCTCGTCTCGATCGGCGGCAACTACTACAGCGTGCCGGACCGGACGCGGCGGGTCGTCGAGGTGCACCAGCTGCCCGACACGATCCGTATCCTCGACGGCGGCCGGCTCGTGGCGAGCCACCCGATCCTGGAGGGCCGGCGACAGTACCGCGTCGATCCCGACCATCGACAAGGCGCGGCCGCTCGGGCCATGCGGCACGGCCATCCCGACAGCCTGACGATCGGTTGCCGGGGCGATCACGTCGCCCGGCGCTCGCTGTCGGTCTACCAGGCCGTCGGCGAGCGGCTCGCCGCCGGGATCGAGGGCCGGTCATGACCCGCGCCGCCCCCTCCCATGCCACCACGACCCTGGACAGCATCAAGCGCAGCTTGGTCGGCCTGCGCATGCCGCGCGCCCTGGAAGTCCTCGACGCCGCGATCCGGCGCATCGAACAGGGTGAGATCGACGGCATCTCTGCCCTCGACGAGATCCTGACCGAAGAACTGACGTTGCGCGAGAACCGCCGGGTGAAGACCGCCCTGCTCGTGGCACGCCTGACCACGATCAAGACGCTGTCGGGCTTCGACTTCGCTTTCCAGCCCTCCCTCGACCGGGAGCGGATCATGGCGCTGGCGGAACTGACCTTCATCGATCGGGCCGAGGTCGTCCATCTCCTCGGCCCGCCCGGCACCGGCAAGAGCCATCTCGCCACGGCGCTTGCCGTCGAGGCGGTAAAGGCCGGGCGCAGCGTCGTGTTCTCGACGCTGGCTGATCTGATCGCTTCGCTGGCCAAAGCTGAGCGCGACGGCGCGTTGCGCGAGCGGATCCGCTACCTCAGTCGGGCCTCCCTCTTGGTGGTGGACGAGATCGGGTACCTTCCCGTCGTTCCGGGTGGGGGCAACCTGTTCTTCCAGCTCGTCAACGCGCGCTACGAGAAGGGCGCGATGATCCTGACCTCGAACCGCGGCTTTGCCGAATGGGGAGAGGTATTTGGCGATCCCGTGGTGGCCACGGCTCTGCTGGACCGCCTGCTTCATCACGCCGTCGTCGTTCAGATCGAAGGAGCGAGCTACCGGCTGCGCCAGCATGGCGAACTTGTGCCCGAGCACGTCCGCTCGAAGGCACTCATCACCCCACCGCCCCCTCCACGCCGCCGTGGCCGGCCACCAAAGAGCGCGACCCTCGATCACAGCGCCGGCTGATCACCGTCGACCACCAAACCCGCCGATCAGGGAATTTTCGATGCCCATAATTGCGGAGACTTCGGTGCCCGTTGACAGCTTGGGCAGGTGCTTCACGTCCATGTGGATGAAGCCGACCTCGTAGTCCTTGAAGCTGCCGTGCGGCTTGCGGGCCTTCTCGGCAGGCGGCAGCCGGTTGAGCCCTCGGCCTTGAGGATGCGGTAGACCGCATCCCGGTTCAGGTGTGGCAAGAAGTGGCCGACGACGAAAGTCAGCGCGTCGAGGGGAAAGCCGGTGCTTCGGCGGAGCGCGCACACGATGGCGCACTCCTCATCGCTGGCGCGCCAGGGCAGCTTGTGGGGTCGCGCCGAGCGATCCTGGCAAGCATCGGGACGGCGTATGCGCCACTTGCGGATGATCTCGGTGAAGACACCGTAGCGCTTGGTCAGCACACCGGAGCTCTTATGGGAGCGGGCAATCTCAGCGCGCACCGCTGGGGCTGTGCGCGTCTTCTGTAATCGGGTTGGTCAATGACCGGCTTTGATGCCACGTCGCGGGGTCCGCTCTTCTGTTCGTGGTCGGCGAGGTGCCGCCACAGGATACGGCCAGGTAGGCAGGACGGACCAATCTACGAAGCGGGCTCGACCGAGGTCGGCACCGGCGCTGTTGCGGTCTTGTCCAACCTCGTCCCCGTGACTGGACCTCAGCCGCTGGATCGGTGCGAGGGTTGCCGCTCAGGCCGCTATCGCGCCTCGACTCCAGCGGAACTCGGTGCCGTCGCGCCACATCCGATGCAGCACGACGGCCAGTTTGCGGGCGACCGCCACCTTCGCGCGACGCATGCCGGCGCGCTTGGCCTCGGCCATGCCCCACGCCTTGAGCGCCGACCATCTCTGGGTGCGGGTCAGCAGAACGTTGGCTGCCTCGTACAAGGCTTGGCGCGCCAGGCCATCACCCCGTTTGCTGATGTGCCCGGTTCCGTCCGTCTCGCCGGATTGATAGCGGCGTGGAGTCAGACCGAAGTGTGCCCCGACAGCGCGTGAGCGGGTGAAGCGGCTTTGATCGTCAACGGCCGAGCAGAAGGTCAAAGCCGTGACGGGGTCGATCCCAGGCGCGGTCATCAGGCGCCGGCAGACTGGATCCGACGGCACGGCGAAGGGCGCGACGGTGTGGAGTGGCTACAAGGTGCACCAGACCGTGACGTGCGGCGTGAGCACCCCGAACCTGGTCACCGACATCGAGACAACGACCGCCGGGGTCTCGGACGACACGACGACATCCACCATCCACGCAGCACTCAATGCCCGGGGCCTGCTCCCGAAGACTCACACCGCGGACAGAGACTTCGTGAATGCGGCTCTGCTCGTTGGCGCGCAATGCCTATGGGTGTCCGGTAGAGTTGCTGCTTTGGAAGTGGATGCTCGCCACCACGACCGAAGCCGCCTAGCTGCCAGGGCCACTCGCCGAGCGCTTCAGTCAACCCAGAAGAAAGTAGTTGCGATCACGAGCCCCGCTGCAAGCCTCGTCAAGCTTAAACAGATCAAACGGCTCTGTTCGGCGCTGCAAAACGGGAAGATGGGTGAAGACTGCAACGACAAGCTCAATGCGGGCCGTGTTGATATTTGATCCTAAAGAGATGGTTTTTCAATCCAGGCTAAAGCATGCGTTCTAAGCGCCGGAATGCTGTTCAGCATAGAATAGACCGATGGGTGCAGCCAGCAAACTGCGCGCGCAAGTGGCGGCGCGAGAGTTATCCTTTTGAACGCTACCCGGCCTGAGGGGAAAAGCGAATGGATCTGCTTGAGCGGCACTCCTCTGACATCCGGATTGTACGGGTTGTTTACCGTCAAATCGTACCACAAGACTGCGCCTGACGGCTTCAACCATCGCCACATTGCACTAGCAAGATCCTTTTGGAAGTCATTGTCGGCGATCGAGGAAAAGACGGTGAATTGCAGTACAATATCCTGACTAGATGGCTCGATGGGTGCCGTGCGGGCGTCGCCAGTTATCAATCCGATCGTCTCTGGTAACTTCCGACGAGCTCGAACTATATAATCTCTATTAAGCTCGATACCAACCAATCTTTCCGGAGAAAATCCGAAAGTTAGCAGTTCCGATAAGACGTTGCCCTCACCGCATCCGATTTCAACAAGGCGAAGCTTCGATAAATCATGCCATCCTCGTCTAGCCAAATAGTATTTAACAGCTCTCTTTCTTTCATCTACAATCTTGATCATCTCCGGGCGCTTGAGACTATAGCGCTCTCCGTCGTCGCGACGTGAGTAGCGTTCTTTTATTGCCTCAATCTCGCGTTCCGGATCGCCCATGTTTTCCTCCAAGGTTATGGTCAGGGGAAGAGATCGTTGGCTTCAGCAGAGAATCAAAACCCGTCGTGACCATTCGGCCTCAAAATGGGTTGATCGCTTTTTTCAGGAGCGCGGGAGTAGCGCCGATCCCGCCGCCGCCAAGATGCTCTTGATCTCCGATAGAACTTCTATGCTGAAACGTTCGTCTGAAAATCTGCCGGCCGACGCTTCGGGCGTGAATGTGAATTCTCCAAAATATATTTTCCCCTGAATCGGATAGAGATCGATCCGCACGAAGTCAAAAGGCTGGGAAAGATTAGATGAAAATTCCACCATCCTCTCGAATTCGAGAGGCTTCCGCAGAATTTGATCCGGGATCGGATATTTGTATTCTATATTCATCGGCCTGAAATCTGGAACAGACACTAAAGCCCGCTTATGATTGAGGAACCGATCTAGATCAATCTGGCAAAAGAGTACTCGTCCTCTGCAGCAGAAAAATTTGTAATCGGGCGGTGACCGACCTTCAAAGTTCAAGCATTCCTCCACGATTATTTTGCGCGTCAGCTTAGCATATTGAGTTTCACGAAATGCTTGAAAATAATTCTTGGTTGCCGAATCGTAAAGCAGTCTGATTTTGGAAATTGTCGGGCTTTCTTCGAGAAATGTTATCCCGCCTGAATTGTGCGTTGGTTTCGCGATAACCGGCGCCCCGAAATGTCTGGTCAAGCGTAATCGAAGGTCTTCGGCGCTCGTCAGGCCGTATAATTCTATAACGTCTTCGTTTTTAGGTGTTAGCACCCTTGGCTCAAGACCTTTTGCGATAATTTTTGCGTGCTCTTTATCAGATGATGATATCTCCAGTGCGCTCCACTTATTTGATATCATTCGGTAGAAAAAGTAGTCGTTCAAACTACTGTGTGGACTATGCGGGTCTCTGGGCATTCTCCCAATCGATTTGCAGAAGTCATGCGCAGCGCAAGCATAGTTGAAAGGTCTGATATTCGGTAGTATGTTTTTTGCTTCGCGCCACAGTCCGTCGATGGCGCGAGTAGGAAAGCTCGCGAACCATGGGCTGATCAGCTTATGGTTTGAAACTCTGTCCATAGATCAAAACCGTGTAGGATCCTGTGATAAGCGCCCGCTGCCGAAAAAAGCGCAGAGTCATGCTACGAGCGGAGAATCACGCAGACTTTGATCGTTCGCAAATTTCCGTAATGTCGAAGCTTGGAGCGCGACCTGAGCGGGGTGAAACGGATGGTGGGCTGCTGAAACCTCATCGACGTCCCTCGTTGACGAAAAAAGCCTTGGCCGGCGTCAGGATCTCGCGGTCCTGACGCAGCATCTCGTTCTGGCGGGGCAGGCGCTTCAACTCGGCGACTATGTTCAGCTGCCGGTCAGAAGGCGGCGCGTCCGTCTCTCGATGGCGCTGGCCGTCGATCCAGTTGCGCAATGTCGAGAGACGGCCACGAGATCGGCGGCGACCTCGCGGCGCGAGCGGCCGCTCTTGCGCGCCCCCAGCCGCCGCGTGCTGCGCCTAATGCGCGCGATGTTTGATCCCGCGGTGTGGTGGTACGTTTGGCCACCATGCTGCGAGGGATGCGCTATGGGCCAAGTTCTCCACGGCAGCCAGTACGTTTCGGATGCTGTCCAGGCGGAACTGGCGGCCCTGGGCACCGCGAGTTCGCCCGCCTTCGTGCCCGCCCCTTCGTGCCCGCCCCAAAGGGAACGGTTGCGCCGAGCATTTCATCCGTACGTTGAAGGCGAACCTGTTGCGGGTGAAACACGTCGACACGATCGAAGACCTACGCCGCGCCCTTGTGGCGTTTCGCGAGCTCTACAATGAGAGGTGGTTGACCGAGCGGCACGGGTGCCGACGACGACCGCCATTCGCGCCGCTCCGCTTCCGCCCGCGATCTTGGCCGCGTAGGCTTCAAATCGGCGTCTCGCAATCCGCGGGCGGTATAGCGGTTTGCTTCACGTCGCATTGAGGCATTGCCCAGCCCCGGACTTTGGCAAAACGAAGCCACTGCTGAGCATCGCAACCTCAGCAATTGAGCCTGGAGTGCGATGAGACGGCGCTGATTGGAGACTTCGCGGCGGAGCTCGCGCGCGTGCTCGCGCCTCGTCTGCTCCAGCCGCACCGCCTTCCGCGCCGCTATTGGGCCTCCATCAGCGGCATGCCGGCGCGGGGCGTTTGCGAAGCCCAGCCCGCCGGTCCGATCATCCGCAGTTTTGTCGGATGGCGCTTGTGGAAGTGGCCCGAGGTGTTGCTGCGTGTTGCAGGCCCTGCAGAACACGTTTGGGGCAATAAAAAACCCGCCAAGCCAATGACCCCGCGGGTGATTTCTGTGGTGAGCGCGCTGGGACTCGAACCCAGGACCTACAGATTAAAAGAAACTGATGCGCCGGAAAGAGGCAAGCAATTCCAATGCGCTCGGTCTCCAAATTAGGCCAGCATATCTGGCGAGATCGCCTATGGGCAGGAGCCAGTTTGGAAACCGCCCCTGAGCCATTCTGCCTGCCCCGGCGCCCTGCCCTGCTGAGGGGTTCCAGCAAAGGGAACGGCTACGGCCGCTGACATCCATTCTGGTCGCAGATGTAGATCCCGGTCTCACCTCGCATGGTGCATGGCTTCCTAGGAAGATTCCGGAAGGCGACGTACCGATCGGTCATCCACTGGTCTACGAAGCGCTTAGAGCATGCGGGCGGACGCTTGGCTGGCTGGGCCAGTGCCGAGCCTGTCAGCACAAGCGAGGCGATCAGGTGGGACAGGAGTTTAAGCATCAAGGTCTGCGTTTGGCCCACTAGGCTTCTTCGACACCAGCGGCCAATCACCGGCTACCTGAAGCTGCCCCTCGATGTAGGGATCCGGGTTCCGGCCTCTCAAGATTTCGTTGGCTCGCCAAGCTCGGGCTTGTGGCGGCAGAAGGTGGATCCAGGGCGGACGGCCATCGGGATTCTGGCGGCGATCGCGGTGCGGTCCCAGCTCCGAGTCCCGGATAGTTCAGGGGCAGACGCTTTACCGGTCCACGGCGGAGCAGCTGGCGTGCGCTTGCTTCATTGATCGGCCGCGATCGTCGTTGGCCTTGGCGGTGTTCGCATAGCTGCGGTGTCCTGGACGAATGAAACCGCCTCGTTTCGCCCAGATTGATGCTTGATCAGGGGCACGGTCCCTGGCGCGATCAGGTGGTCCTTGCAGGGTATCGGGCGGTGATGGGCGTGATTGTTTCTGAGCGGTTGAGGAAGCGGTCTACTGCCCAGCCGCCGCTATCGCTTGTCGTAGCATCGGTCGTTTTTGCGATTGTGATCTGGGTTCCGATCTATCTGCTTGCTTATCGGCTCCACGTCCTCGAGAGAAGGAACGTAGGCGCACCAGCCGCACACCCCCTGATCGGCCGCTTTTGGGGCGTTCCATTGCGAACAGGCCGGGCAGACCTTCACGACGATGCGTGGGCCGTGGACGTATGCCAGTCCGCGGCCGCGGAACGTGACCTTTCCTTGAGGGAGGTCATCCGACATCGGTAGTTCCTACGTACCAAGTCGATAATCCGGATCAGCCGCTGGTATTTCCGGCCGGCGTCCCACCGGCGCCCGTTGGTCCGGTGGAATACGCGCTGCCCATGCGGCCGCCCGCAGCCCTCACAGCGTCCACCAGCGTGCCGGAACCGGATCACGGCCGACAGCTGCGGCCAGTCGATGAGGTAGAAGAAGCGGTGCTCGCGCCGGATCGGCATGAGGGCGCACTGCGGTATTCGGGGTGAAGAAAGCGTAGCGCTGCCCCCGGGCCGCACCTGGGCACCAACAATTGCCTGTCGGCGTTTCTCTGCGATCCCGCTAGCGCATCTGGTGAAGAGATGGGCGAGGGACAGGATCAGATCCTCGACGCGGCTGCGGCGCTTCGGGCCCACGGCCACACCGTCGAGCTGGATGGCGCGTCTGAGCGCTGGCTGATCGACGGCGGCCTTTGGCTCACAGACACGGAGTTGCTGGCCTTGGCAGTCCGCCTCGGCCTGATGGAAGGTCTTGCGCGGCCACAGTAGTCGTCGCGAACAGCAGGAGGCGCTTCAGCTGCCCCTCGCCGCGAATTCCCAGACCGGCACACCCCATTCCTCGCCGGGTAGGTTCCGGTAGGCCGAGATCCGCTCCAACAAGATCCCGTTCGACGGCGCGCTGGGTCCGCATCAACCACCACCGTCAAGCTAACTAGCACAATGTGCTATTAAGAGACTTCTAATATTTGGCACGAAGTACCGACTCGGCCGCTAGCATGGCAAGCTGCATGATTGTTAACGTTGGGTTTGCGCTGCCGGAGGACGGGAAGACAGCAGCGCTCGCAACTAGCAGATTTGAGACGGCGTGGCATCGCAGGTCTGGTCCCACCACAGAAGCCGACGAACGTAAGCCCATCCGCGCCGTGCCGGCCGGGTGGCAAGCGTCGTCTGACATCTCGCACAAGGGCCGGCCTTGTTTCTCATCAATTTCTGCGGCCCAACGTACCGGCATCGTGCTATCAAGTTTGTGGACTTTCCAGAAAGCCTTTGCACGCTTCAGAACGGCTTGAAAGGTCCTCTCCTCAGTCCTTCCTTTCTGCCAGTGCATTTGCAAGATGGGAATTCCGAAGTCATCCGCGCGCCCGCTTAAACTCAATCTGCAAGCTCTATCTGGAACTTGCTCAATGCGAGCCTCCAAAGCCAGCTCGACGCCTTTGCTTCTTTCCATGGCGGCTGAATGACAGGACCAGTAAAGGCTTGGGCAAACTTGCTCAAACCGGTTTCTCAAGGCCTTAACTGAGGACAGCACTCGCGAATGTCCGCCTATTGCAAGTCGCCGAGCATGCGGCGCCCAGTGATTTGCTGGAAACACATAACTGGCCGACACATAGCCGCTGGCTGCCCGGTCTGCGAGCTGAGATGAAAATGTGGTTTCGAGGCGAAGGCGACGTCTGGTGCGATGCTGAATATGTAGCCGGAAGAGTTGTGCGTTAGCCGTCACACCTCGGCCAATCTCGGCGATCAAATGATCGTGGAAGTAGCGACCGAGCGCACCACAATCCGAAAATGCTCGCTCGTTCGTAGATCTATCAAGCAGTAGGAGCAATCGTGTAGTTTCCAGGGTTCCACATGCTATGATGAATTCTTCGGCCTCGACAATCAGCCCGCGGCCTGCGGCGCATGTTGTTTGGACGGCGACAACTCGCCCTGAAATGGGGTCACATGTAAACCCGGCCGCGGTCGCATCGAGCCAAAGATCTATCTTCTCGGTCCGCAGTAAAAGATCGTGAAAAAGATAAGCGAAATTTCTCCTGCACAGATCGGGAAATTTTATCCAGCGCCCAACCAGCCCGCTGTCAGCATTGGTGGAAGCAACCAGATCGGACGGTTCCTGCTCGTAGCTGGTATGGTCCAGATCGAGCAGCTGTTCGACTTCGACAAGGAAGCGGTCGAGATCTGCCCGCTGCAAAGGCCAGCCAGCCATGCCAAGATGAGAGCGGGCGCCAAAATCGGACTCTGCCAGCGGCAAGAGACCTCCGCCCCAAATGGCCGAAGTTCCGCCCAGACCGCGTGCTCGTCCATCGGCGGCATGCCGGTAGGGACTGTCACACAAGTCGACCTCATTTAAGTGATGCAAGTCCTTACGGGCAGTAGCGCTGCCGCTCTCAAGTACCACAACATGACGTCCAGCGTCGGCGAGCCTTTTCGCCGTTACTAGTCCAGCGATGCCACCACCAATCACACAAACGGAACTTTGGACACGAAAGGTTGCCCTATCCAAAGACGCCGCATTTCGGATCATATCGCCGCACCTACATTCTATTTAAAAATTTGCTTACGCACATGTGGGAGTAGCCCGCGTCGGCGAACCGGGCGGGAGTAAGAAAGGGAACGCTCGGCACGTTACACCAAGCGGCTGCCTGAACAGTAACAGCGCCTGGAGCGAAGGGAAGGCTGTCGCGATGGCAGAACGGGCTGGCTCTCAGCAGTGCACTTCTCCGGGCGCTACAGAGGAAAGCCCGCCGCGGCGAGCCGGTCGGACTTCCGTGCGGACAGTGCGGACGCTGCAGACACCTTTCCGAGTGCCTCACCTGCGGAGGTATCGAGATCGCGCGGCCCCGCATGGCCCTCCCCGTCTGAGGAGGACCTGTGGCGGCTGGGGCGTGGATGGCCCCTAGGATTGCTTGTGCTGGCCCGTGGCGCCCGTCGTTGTGCCGGCCGGGCTGAGAGGCCGCCCATTACCTACCCGCACCGCGAGCTTTAGCTTGGCCGCATGTCCGATCTCGGCTTGCAGCTCCCGCTCCGGATCTTCGTCATGGAGGAGTCGGTGAAGGTGATGGACGCGGACGGGCGATGTGCGGCCTACGTCTACACGGCGGCCGAGCGCGAGCGGCGCTTGCAGACCAAGCGCCTATCGCCCGAGGAGGGCATCGAGGCGGCCAAGGTGATCGCGCGGGCCCTGACGGTCGAGCTGGAGCGTCGCAGCTCCGGGCTGGCCCGGGACTCCGCCGATCTCCTGCGCGGGATAGATGCGGTGACCGAGTCGGCTGAGCAGACATGAGAGGTCCCGCCGCGGCGAGCCACCTTGTAATCAGTTCTCGGGGCGCCAACCTCTCCTGTAATCGGATTGGATGAGAGGTCAAATGCCCCGACTGCTACAAAACCCCGATGGAAAGTACGCGATTTACTTCGGCGATTAGGCGTTGGCTACAGGCCTGAGCCATCGCCAAGCAGCCTATTTCGCCATCAGGGCAAACATCAAACCGCAGCATTAGCGACGGGCGCCAGCCCACCGCAGCGAACGGGGCGGGCTTTTGGTAGGCCCCGTCACAACCGCGGTAGCTCGCGCATGAACACCGCGACGATCTCGGCCTCCCATGCATGCAACTGAGGCATCAGTAGAAGTTGACTGGCTGCAGCCACCGCCGCCGCGCCTACTACTAAGGTGGCGATATCGGCGATGGGGCTCGTCCGGTGCATGGCATGGTCCTTCGGGAGCGCGTCTGGTTTCACGGCATGAGATACCCCTATTCCAGCCGTCACAGCCCGAATGTGCTCAGCGTCACACCAGTATATCCTGACGAGACGCGGTACGTTCTCGCGCACGAAAGAGCCTGTTTGGTAGTGGGACGTTGTTGGGACCGGGTGCGTTGGGCCATCGAGGAGCATGCCTGGCGCTTTGACGGCTGCCGTGGCCGTGGCTCCCGCCGGAGGGCCCGCTGATGCTCGCCATCCATCCCCAGGCTCGCACCACCCCGGCGGTTCGCGCCGAGATCGCCCGCTCCCATGAGAGTTCCGGCGTGCTGGCCAAGCGCTACGGCGTCTCCAGCTGCGGCGGACGCGCCGTCATCTGCAGGAGCGGGCGTTTGCCTGGGTAGGCCACCAGCGGCCGCTCGCCGTTGCCGAAGGGCAGGTCGACTTCGCGCGCCAGCGCTCGGTGGCCGGCAAGAGCTAGGGCGCCTACCCCAAACAGCACATCACGTCTAAGCATGTTCTCGTTCCTTGCATCCCTGTTCGCACGCCGTTCAAACGCGCAGCCCCAGCCCGAGCAGCCGGTCGGCGTTGCGCCAGAGGGCGGCCTCCAGGGCCTCGGTTCCTCAGGTAGGAACCGTCTCGGCGAAGATCGGCGGGCGGTGCTCATGAAACCCCGTCGCTTGCTCGAATGCATAGGCCATCCGCAGCAGCAGCGCTTCGTCGAAATGATCTCCAACGATCTGCAGCCCGATCGGCAAGCCGCCCGGATCAAAGCCGCAGGGCACAACCACGGATGGCAACGCCACATAGCTGAATGGAATTGTGAACTGTCGACCTCGCCCGTAATCCTGTGCCGAAGCTTTCAGAAGTGGCGCCGTCGTCGGCAGCGCCGGGGTCAGCAGCGCGTCGACATGATCGAATACCTTCTTCACCTGTGCGATGATCGCAGGCCGCTCATTCATGGTCTTTTCGTAATCCTGCTGTGACACCTTGGCGCCAGCCTCGATATTGCTGGTCACGATCGGACCAAATACCTCGGCCGCGTTCGGCGTGTCATGATATTTCTTTCCAAGTATCTGAAAAAATTCATAAAGCAGGATGTTCGTGAACAGCTTGTTATAATCGAGCTGCCCTTCAAGTGGCTCAATCTCGATCTCAGTGATGTTCGCACCGAGTGACCTCAGCGTGCCCGACGCCTCTGCAATAGCCTCGGCGACAGGCTTCTCGACATCTTTGTAGGTGTAGTTCTTAATTGTAGCAAAGGTCTTTCCCTTAACGCCTTCCTTAATGCCCGCGGTATAAGACTCCCGGCGTTGCGCGAGCGATGAAAATTTATCTTTGGGATCAAAGCCCGCCATCGCGTCGAGCAATAGGCCAAGATCAAACACGTTGCGCGCCAACGGCCCCGCGACATCGAGACTATAGGCACGCGGGAAGAGGCCGTGCAGGCTGACAAGCCCGTATGTCGGACGAATCCCGGCAATCCCGCACCAGCTCGCCGGGACACGGATCGATCCGCCGGTATCGCTGGATGTTCCACCGAAGCCGATGCCCGCCGCGAGAGCCGCACCGTTGCCGCTTGACGATCCGCCAGGCGAGCGGTCCAGCGCCCATGGATTATGGCAATCGCCGAAATAGGCGTTTGTGCCAGAAACCCCGGCGGCAAATTCATTCATGTTTGTCTTGCCGAGCACGATCACCCCGGCTTCAAGCAGATGGTGCACTGAGGTCGCATCTTCCGTCGTATGCCGATCGACGAACGCCTTCGAACCTACCGTCGTCGTAGTCCCCGCCATCTCATAAAGGTCCTTCACAAGGATAGGGATGCCGTGCAGCGGACCTCGATCCTTGCCATGCTTAAGCTCGGCGTCGCGTTCCGCCGCCGCCTTCAATGCCTGATCCTTTAGTTGTGAAATGAACATGTTCAGCTTCGGCTGATACAGCTCTATGTAGTGGTAGTACGCCTTCGTCAGATCGACGCACGAGAGGGAGCCGTCACGCATGCGTTTGCCGGCTTCGCTGATCGACATGGGCATGGGAGTATCCGCCTTCGCGGCAGAGACAGCTTGAGGAAGTACTGTCGCGGCAAATGCTGAAGCGCCGACAGCGGCCGAACGATCGAGGAACCCTCGCCGTGTCAGTCCGTCCGCGCAGGTCGTACCGCTATCTGCATCGTCATTTGTCATGAAGCGTATCCTCTCGACCGCTGTTATGAACAATGGCGCGCCGGTCGAATGTCACACCATGAGTTCGAGCACCGTTATTCGACGCGCCGGGAGCTTCGGTGGCGAAAACATGCCGCTCGCAGGGTGACGTGTCGCGTCAGTTCTGAGCGGCGAAGCCAACCGCCGCTCAGTCACGTATTGCGCTAGTGCGAAGACGCATTCGAAACGTACACGCCGAAGGTAAAATCGTGTGGCAATTCCAGTCGCTTAGCGGAACCGCCCCGCATCGTCCGTCCGCGTCTGTGCACTAGGCGTGCTGTTGCGGTCGCATGTCCGAACGATCAATGCCGGCCACGCTGACGGGCTTCTTCATCGCGTCTCTCCTGAAAGGCTCCCCAAGCTCCTGATTCAGGATGACCTCGATGAACGTCGTGATGCCACGGCCCTGATCTTCGCCTGCTTTCCGCACAGCCTCGGTTAGCGCGCTCTGCGTTTCTACCGCGACCCCCTTGAAGCCACAGCCTTCGGCGATCTTCGCATAGCTGAGCTTCGGGTCGAGTTCGGTGCCAACAAAGTTGTTGTCGTACCAGAGGGTCGTGTTGCGCTTTTCAGCACCCCATTGATAATTGCGGAAGACCACCATCGTAATCGCCGGCCATTCGTCTCGGCCGATCGAGCTCATCTCGTTCATAGAAATGCCAAAGGCACCGTCTCCCGCGAACCCGAAGACTGGCGTGTCCGGGCAACCGATCTTGGCTCCGATGATCGACGGGAAGCCATAGCCGCAGGGGCCGAACATGCCCGGCGCCAAGTATTTACGCCCCTGCTCGAAGGTCGGGTAGGCGTTGCCGATAGCGCAGTTGTTGCCGATGTCGGTGGAAATGATGGCATTCCGCGGCAGACCCGCCTGGATGGCGCGCCAAGCTTGGCGTGGAGACATGCGATCCTTGTCGCGCTCCCGCGCTTCAATGTTCCAGCTGGTCCCTGGATCGTCCTCCTCGTGATCGAGGGAAGCGAGCGTCTGGAGCCAAGCAGACTTGGTTTGGTGGATCAGCGCCTGTCGCTCCTTACGACCGGCATCACCCGCCGATGGGGACAGCTGTTCGAACAGCTGCCGCGCGACCTGCTTGGCATCGCCGCAGATCCCGACGGTGATCTTCTTGGTGAGGCCAATGCGATCGGGATTAATGTCGACCTGGATGACCTTGGCGTTTTTCGGCCAGTAGTCGATGCCATAGCCCGGCAGCGTCGAGAATGGATTGAGGCGAGTGCCGAGCGCCAGGACAACGTCCGCCTGCGCGATCAGCTCCATGGCCGCTCTGGAGCCGTTGTATCCGAGAGGCCCGACGGCCAAGCGGTGACTGCCGGGGAAGGCATCGTTATGCTGATAGTTGGAGCACACAGGCGCATCCAGCCGCTCAGCGAGCGCAGCCGATTCGGCAATGGCATCGCCAATCACAACACCGGCACCATTCAGGATCACCGGAAACTTCGCATTCGACAGAAGTTCCGCAGCCTGGGCGATCGCTTGCCTGCCTCCGGCCGGCCGCTCCAGCCTGACGATCTGAGGAAGCTCGATGTCAATGACTTGGGTCCAGAAATCCCGCGGGATGTTGATCTGCGCCGGGGCGCAGCCGCGCCACGCCTTCTCGATGACGCGGTTCAGCACCTCGGCGATGCGGGAGGGATCACGGACCTCCTCCTGGTAGCAGACCATGTCCTCGAACAGGGCCATCTGTTCCACTTCCTGGAACCCGCCCTGGCCGATGGTCTTGTTGGCGGCCTGCGGCGTCACCAGCAGCATCGGCGTGTGGTTCCAGTAAGCCGTCTTCATCGCTGTCACGAACCCAGTGACACCGGGTCCGTTCTGGGCGATGGCCATGGCCATCTTGCCGGTCGCGCGGGTGTAGCCGTCGCAGATGAGCCCGGCATTCGTCTCGTGTGCGCAATCCCAGAATGTGACTCCTGCCTTCGGGAATAGATCGGACACCGGCATCATGGCCGATCCGATGATGCCGAAGGCGTGTTCGATCCCGTGCATCTGAAGGACTTTGATGAAGGCCTCTTCGGTGGTCATTCTCATGGTATTCTCTCCCTTTCGTCGGATCCTTCGCGCCATCGGCCTGTTCTGGATGCTCGTGATTGGGATTGTGGTCGCGCGTGCCACCCCTTTGCTCCCGAGTTCGCCGTGGATTTCCGCAGAGACGCCGCACTCGCGAACTAACTTCACGCCGTTCTCAGCGCCTGAAGCACTGGCCTGTCCCCGGTCATGGCCGGGGACGTCGCGGATCATCCACGTTGAAGGGCGAGGTGGGCAGAATTGACCTGTCCCGAACGTGGCAGGCCGAGCAGCCGCGGGATCTCCGATGGTGTGTCGGCCACGGCCACGCCTGCGGCCTCAAGCGCCCGGCGCTTGCCTTCATAACTCCCGACGTTTCCCGAGACGATCGCGCCGGCATGGCCCATCTTCTTGCCTGGCGGCGAGGCGCGCCCGGCGATAAAGGAGACCACGGGCTTGTTCATTCCGGCCGCATACTCCGCGGCGGCCTCCTCCATCGCACCCCCGATTTCGCCCACCATCACCACGGCGCGCGTACGCTCGTCCTGGTCGAGAGCCGTCAGCGCATCCCGGGTCGTCGTCCCAATCATCGGATCACCGCCAATGCCCAGGAACGCCGATTGTCCGATGCCGGCGCGCGTCAGGTTGAGGCAGATCAGGGTGCCGAGGCTGCCGCTGCGGGAGATCACGCCAACGTCGCCCGGCTGGAAGATGTTTCCGTTGTGCCCCGGCATGATTCCGACAAACCCCTCGCCGGGTGTGACGACCCCGGCGGTGTTCGGGCCAATGATCCGCGTGCCGCGCCGTGCGGCCGCGTGATGAATCGCGATCACGTCGCGGGCTGGGATATGCTCGGTCAGGATGACCACGGTCGAGGCGCCCGCCTCGATGGCGTCCAGGGCAGCCTCCCGTGCAGCAGAGGGCGGGATGAACATGACCGCCCAATCGAAAGGTGTCTCGGCCATCGCGGCTTTGGCCGTGGCGTAGACCGGGACACCGAGATGGTGCTCCCCGGCGCGCTTCGGATTGACGCCGGCCACCACCTGCGTGCCGCAGGCCATCATCTTCTCGGTCCAGAAACTCCCCTGCTTGCCGGTGAGGCCCTGGACGAGGACGCGGGCGTTCTTGCGATAGATGATCATCGGGCTGCCTCCACCGCGGCCTGCACCGCGTCCTCCATGAGGTCGTAGGGCTCGACCCCGAGCCCCTCGCGCACGAGGCGCACGGCCTCGTCCTCGCCGGTCCCGTGGATCGAGAAGAACACCGGCACCTCCGGGGCGAGGCGCTTCCAGGCGGTCACGACGCCCTCGGCCATCACATCGGTGCGGGCGAACGCGCCGCAGAAGTTGACGACGAGGCTCTTCACGCCCGGATTGGCGAGGACGAGCCGCAGGGCCGCCTCCGACTTGGTGTAGGCCTCGCCGCCGATCTCCAGGAAGTTGGCCGGGGGGCCGCCAGAATGGCTGATCACATCCATGGTGGTCATGGTCAGGCCGGCGCCGTTGGCCAGAACGCCGACATCCCCGTCGAGCTGGATGAACTTGAGCCCGTTCTCGAGCCCCTCTCGCTCCAGTTCAGTCATCGGCTCCGCAGCCGCGGCTCCGGCGAGTTCGCCCTGGCGGAAGGCCGCGGCGTCGTCGAGGGTCAACTTGCAATCGAGCGCCACGACACGCCCGTCGGCGAGGAGTGCAATCGGATTGATCTCGATCAGCTCCGCATCGACATGGCCGGAGATTTGGTAGAGGGCCGCGAGGATGCCAGGAATCGCCTCGGCTGCCGGCCCGAGGTCGAGGCCCGAGACGAGGGCACGCGCCTCCTCGATGCTGAAGCCGCGGTCGAGGTCGACCGGATGGCGACGCAGGGCCTCCGGCCGGGTGGCGGCGACCTCCTCGATGTCCATGCCGCCCTCCGTGGAGAACAGCACAAGCGGGCGCCGGCTCGCGGTGTCGATCAGGATCGCGGCGTAGAATTCCCGAGCGATCTCGGCCCGCTCCTCCAAGAGCACCGAACGAACCGGGTGACCGTCGATCGTCATCCCGAGGATCGTCTCAGTGGCGCTGCGCGCCTGCTCCGCCGACTGCGCGGACTTGATACCGCCAGCCTTGCCGCGTTTACCCGTAGGCACTTGCGCCTTCACCATGCAGGGGCCGAGCTGCGCGAAAGCTTGCGCGGCGGCCTCAGGCGTCTCGCAGAGGATTGCGCGAGGTACCGGAATGCCGGCGGGTGCGAGCACCCGCGCCTTGGCGACGTGTTCGAGGAAGTTCATCGGCCGGCCTCCGCTGCAGTTTCCTCGCCGTAGCCGATCTTCTCCCAGTGCGGCCCGAACAGATCGCGCTCGCTCGGGCGGTCCTCGGGGATCGGGGTGACGAGGTGAGTGATGTTGAGGAAGTGGCGGTAGCTCAGGTTTTCGGAGATGCTGTTCTTCTGCCAGGAGCCGCAGCCCATGCTCAGGGTGAAGCCGAGACCTGAATTGAACCCGCCGCCGTTGCCGAAGGTGTGGGCGAAGTTCACCAGCACCCGGACCACGTCGAGGTCTTCGGCGAGCTCGCGGGCGCGGCCGAGATCCTTCGTGTGGATGCCACAGGAATGACCCTTGCCCTGATGCTCCAGGATCTCGCGTACGCGCGCCTTGGCGCCGGCGAAGTCGCGGGCGCGGTAGACGGTGAGGACGAGCGCCAGCTTCTCACCCGAGAACGGGTAGGCCCGTCCGACGCCCTCCTCCTCGACGAGGAAGAACGCCTTGCCCTGCGCCTCCGGCGGCAGCTCGAAGGCGCGGGCGAGGACGTCGGCGTCGCGGGCGATGAGGTCACGGTTGAGCTTGCCCTTGACCCAGAGCCGCTCGGCGATGCGCTGCTTCTCCTCCCCGCTGCAAAGATAGGCGCCGGCCCGCTCCAGGGCGGCGATGGCCTGATCGTAAACCGCGTCGACGATGACCACCGCGTTCTCCGAGGAGCAGGAGGTGGCGTTGTCGAAGATCTTCGAGTCGCGGATCCGGGCCGCGGCGGCGTCGAGGTCGGCGGTCTCATCGATCATCACCGGCACGTTGCCGGCGCCGACGCCGATAGCGGGCGTCCCGCTGGAATAGGCCCGGCGGACATTGTCCTGCGAGCCCGTGACCACGACGAGGTCGCAGGCGCGCATCATGGCCTCCGTGGACTCCTTCGTGACCGGAGCGGGCAGGATCTGCACGAGGTCGGCGGGCAGGCCGATCGCCGCCAGCTCCGACCGCATCAGCTCCACCGCGCGGGCGGTGGTGCGATAGCCCAGCGGCGAGGGCGCGATGACGATGGCGTTTCGGCCCTTGATCGCCATCATCGCCTTGTTGACGGGCGTGGCGCCGGGATTGGTCGAGGGCGTCACCGCCCCGATCACCCCCATGGGCTTGGCGTACTTGACAATGCCCTTGGCGGGATCCTCCTCGATGATCCCGACTGAACGCCCGCGCAGGAGGTCGCGCAGGGTTCCGAACGTCTTGCGCTGCTTCTTGACGATCTTGTCCGCGACATTGCCGAGGCCGGTATCGGCGACCGCGAGTTCCGCGACCTCGCGGGCATGCTCGGGCTTGTAGAGAGACCAGGCGAGCGCGCGGACGGCCGCGTCGGCCTCCTCCTGGCTGACATTGGCAAAGAGCCGCTGCGCCGCGCGGGCGCGCTGCATCACCGCATCGACGGGACCGGAATCGAAGGCCTTCGGGAAGGCTAATCCAGCTACTGGCTGGCTGAGCGATTGTGGAGCGGCAACGGACATAGCGGACTCCTCACGTTTCGAGGGAAGGATTGAAAGACCGGCGTCGGCTCAGCCGCCGCCGCCACGCATCCCGGTCAGGCCACCGGCTCAGGCGGCAGCGTCCGCGTGACCGGCTTTCCGACAGTTTCAGGGTTGTCCACAAAGGGCTCGTCTGGCCGCATCCGCAGCGCCAGGACGGCTCCGACCAGGAGCAGGCCGAGCGAGGCCACGAACGGCAGGTCCCAACGCCCGGTCGCGTCAATTACGGCGCCGAACACCACCGGCGAGATCATGCCGGCGAGCCCGAAGCCGAAATTCATGAAACCGCTTGCCGTGCCGGAATATTGCGGGGCGATGTCCATCGGGACGGCCCAGATCGGGGCGACGATGAGTTCGGCGAAGAAGAACGCACCGCTGAGGCACAGGGTGATGGTGACGAGGTCCTTCACGAACAGCACCGGTAGCATGAACAGGAAGGCACCGAGGAAGCCCACCACGATTACGCGGACCCGGCCCTTCGATGCGCTGCCGGTGCGCCGCAGGATCCGGTCGCTGACGACGCCCCCGACCGTGTCGCCCACCACACCGGCGAAGAAGACGCCCGAGGCAAAGATGGCCGACTTCTTGATGTCGAGATTGAATTCGTGAAGGAAGTAAGACGGGATCCAGTTCAGAAACAGCCAGAGCGTCCAGCCGTAGCAGAAGTCGGTCAGAGTAACCGGCAGCATTCGCTTGAGGAGGCGCCGCCACGGCACGGCCTTGCGCTCGCCGGCGAACTTCATGGGCGGCAACGCGGCGATCTCGGCTTCCGTGACGTGCCGGTGGGTGCGCGGGTCGTCACGGAAGTAGAACCACCAGAGCGCGACCCAGGCGAAGCTGATGAGCCCCACGATGATGAAGGAATCGCGCCAGGACAGAGCGACGACCAGGAAGGCGATGAGCGGCGGCGTCAGCGCGTTGCCGAGCCGCGCACAGGCGTGCGTGATGCCCTGCGCGAAGCCGCGCCGGTCCGCCGCCATCCAATTCGACAGCGCTCGGGTGGCCGTCGGAAAGGCCGAGCCCTCGCCGATGCCGAGGAGAAAGCGCACGGCGATCAGGGAGATCGCTCCTTCGACGAAGCCGACAAGCACTGTGGCGGCCGACCAGATCGCGCCGCAGATCAGCAGTGTCATCCGGGGGCCGAGCCGATCTCCGAGCCAGCCGCCGGCGATCTGGAAGAAGGCGTAGGGATAAGCGAAGGCCGAGAAGGCCAAGCCGAGCTCGACGTTCGAGAGGCCGAGTTCCTTCTGCATGACCGGCGCGGCGGTGCCGATATTCACCCGGTCGATATACGTGATAAGGTACATTAGGCAGATAATCAGCAGAACCCGATCGGTTGCCTTGAAACGACTGAGCTGGAGCATGCAGCCCTCCTGGTCGAGAGCATCGTAGGCGACCTCAGTCAGACGCGCCGATCTGCGCGACAGCCAGGGCCCGCCTCGATGTCCGTTGAGCGTTCCTCGTCGACTTGGCCACCGGCATTCGCAGGTCTTGGCGCCTGCGCCTCTGTGGATAACCGGTGGCTTCGGTAGCCGATCCTGAGAAAAGCCTACTGCTCGTCGCGACTGGCGGAAAATAATTTCCGTGCATGCCGTGCATTCGAATTTTTGATTGCAATCATTCCGGATTTCGAGATACGATCGACTCAGCTCGTGCGCTTCCGTGTTGAGCGAGAATAAATATCTTTTTGATCGAGCCGCTGCGCTCACTCGAGCCGGCTAGTCCCTTAGGTGACGAGGGAGTGCGCAGCAGAGCGCCTGGGTGTCCCGCAGGCTGCGGCTGAAGCTCGAACGGCCGCGCTGGAATGAGCTCAACCTCGGCAGGAGACTGCACCCAATGTCGATGCCGCAGACAACCTTTACCTATCCGAGGCTTGTGGCCATGACGGAACTGGCCCGAAGCTATGGGCCACTTCGCGTCGGCGTCGCCTATCCGTGCGAGAGAAGTGTCCTCGAAGCGACCCTTGAAGCGCGAGGGCAGGGTTTCATCGAGCCGGTCCTGGTCGGTCCAGCCGGGCTGATCCGCAAGGTCGCGACCGAGGCCGATCTGGACTTGACTGGGCTCGAGATCGTCGAGGCTGCGGATGCACACACAGCCGCCCGGCGCGCTGTGGCCCTTGCTGGTGCTGGCGAGGTCAGCGCTCTGATGAAAGGCTCCCTGCACACCGACGAGATGCTGGGCGCGATCGTTCGCCGCGACAGCCCTTTGCGCACGGACAGACGAGCGAGCCACGTCTTCTGGTTTGACTGCCCGGCCTACCACAAGCCCCTGATGTTGACGGATGCCGTCGTCAACCTCGCCCCTGGCCTCGTCGAGAAGGCTGACATCATCCGCAATGCTGTCGATCTCGCTCACGACCTCGGTATCGCCAATCCCAAGGTCGCAATCATTGCTCCCGTCGAAACGGTGAACCCGTCGCTGCCCTCGACGATCGATGCGGCGTCACTCTGTAAGATGGCCGATCGCGGTCAGATCGCCGGCGCGACCCTTGACGGTCCGCTCGGCTTCGACAATGCGGTGTCGCTGGCCTCGGCCAGTACGAAGGGCATCGTCTCTCAGGTTGCGGGCGACCCGGACATCCTGGTGGTGCCCAATCTCGACGCTGGCAACAGCCTGTACAAGTCGCTCGTTTACCTCGGCGGGGCTGCCTGCGCGGGACTGGTGCTCGGTGCGAATATTCCAGTGATTCTCACGAGCCGGGCTGATTCCAAAGAGACGCGCATTGCCTCCTGCGCCCTGGCAGCGCTGACCCGTGCAGTGAAGCGTACACATTAGGCGTCGGGATCGTATCTCCCTGGGAAAATGCCAAGCGCCAGTGGTGAGTAGGAGTGGAGCCGAAACCGACATGCGAGCGGGTTGAACGCTGCTTCGTTCCGGCATCCGTTCCACGCCGGAATGTGGGGCTTGGCTCTATGGCTGCCGCCATCAGTGAGCCATGAACACCGGGACTTCTGCATGATGCAGAATGTGGCTCGTCGCACCGCCGAAGATCATCTGGCGCAAACGGCTTTGCGTATAGGCGCCTTTGATAAGGAGATCACACCCGAGCGCCTTCGCCTCGGCAAGGAAAATTTCGCCCGACGTAAACTTGCTCGACGACAGTGTGCGCGCCTCAGCCTGAATGCCTTCGCGCTTCAACATTCGTCCAAGTTCCTGAGCCGATGGGCCTGGGACGCGATATCCTTCGATGTCGAGCACTTCAACATGCTTGGCTTGCTGCAGGAATGGCATGGCGAACGCAACGGTTCGAGCCGTTTCCGTTGCACCATTCCAGGCAATGAGAATCGATTCCCCGAGTGACACTGGCGGTGTCGGCGGGGCGATCAGAATGGGCCGCCCGCTCTCGAACAGCACGGCCTGGAAGCTGGATGTGGACAGGCTGGCCTCGCTCGATGCGGGTCGTCCGACTACCGTCGCACTGAACAGACGTGCATACTGGCTCATAGCGCGATCATCTCGGAATGTACCTGTGTGCCACTGATAGCTTGGGCCTGCGCCTGGAGTTGCTTCTCTCCGGATGCCGCGCGCATTCATCGCGTCTACAAACGCTTCCTGGAATGCGAGATCCTCGGAACGCAGCAGATCGGCCCAGCTTGTCTGTTCGGTGCCGGCTCCCGGTAGGTCGCCGCTGAGATCGATGTATTCTGCGAGTTCCAGGATGCGTGCACCTTCCATGAGGCTGTCGAAGCACTGTGCGCCAAGGCAGGCCGTCGCGATCAACGCCTCGAGGCCCCCGCGAGCTGCAACAGGAACGAACAGGGTCTTCATCGCGCACTCCTGAACAACGCAGCAGTCTTGACCTAAAAGAAGCTAGCCTGACCCGCCGTTGCGGGCGAGAGGGGCGTAACCGCAAAGGCGTAGAAGGCTCGTCGCTGTCAGAGCTGATGAGGGCGAATACCAGTTCCCGGCGTTTCGCAGGCAGCACCTCACTCTAGCATCATTCGTGTTGGCTATAGGGGCCGTTCTTGAACGGAGCGCCGGTTTGCGTTTTCACCGGGGCTATCTCACACGCACTTTTGTCGCGAATGTACGGAGTGGAACTCCTGTGAATCCTGCGGTTCAGGTGTCCGACCACCCACCTTGGCATCAAGTGTCCCGGCGTCAGCAAAGGCGCCTGACCGAATGTGCAGTTTGAAAAGGCTGAAAGACGCCCTTCCGCATAGCTGCCGGATGGCACGTGATGGCCGAACCAACCCGGAAATGATGCTGCTCAAGCGCTGGTCTCAAGCCGAACCCGGAACCTCATGCGTAGGCCACATATCGGAATTGCTAAATACATCGTGGTCATAGGCATTGTGCGATGCCACATATGGTGCACCGCAAACGCCACACGGGACTACTCTGATGTCCGAACTGCTCCCCTACTGGACCGTCATCACCGCTGGGGCCGCGCTTGGCTCGATGGTGTACTTTGTGTCGTACTTTAAGAACCTAGAGGCTGATACTCCTGCTCGCCTGATTAGCGCTGGCAATGAGAACGCTCCGATCTCCGTCAAGCGCGCAGCCTGATCGGCGCCCCGCCCTGCCTGACCGACGCGATCACTGATTCCTCTTTACCGGCTACTCCCCTAAGCCGGGCGCACAGTCAGCGGCTGCGAGCAGCGAGAGCCGCGAGGATCACGTGGCGCATCTCGACGGGCAGCATCGATCGGTTCGCTGATCATTCCATAGCACGTGTGGCAATGCTGAGATGGGGCACTTGCGTGGAGGCTCGCCGCTCCATGCTCATGAGCTCTCTTATTCAGTCCCGTGCTACTGAGCTGTCCAGCCCCCGTCGATCGACAGATTCGCGCCGGTGATCTGGTCCGCCGCCGGCGAGCAGAGGAACACAGCGAACGCGGCGATCTGCTCGGGCGTGACGAATTTTAGGGTCGGCTGCCGTGACGAGAGCAGGTCTTCGATCGCTGCGTCCCGTCCGAGACCGCGCTCGGCCATGATGGCTTGGATCTGGGCTTCGAGGAGGGGTGTCAGGACGAAGCCTGGCGAAATGCAGTTCACCGTCACCTTGTGCGGTGCAAGCTCGAGAGCAGCCGCCTTGGTCAAGCCAGCAACGCCGTGCTTGGCCGCGACATAAGCCGACTTAAAAGGCGAGGCAACGAGAGAATGCGCAGAGGCTGTGTTGATTATACGGCCCCAGGCTCGGCGCTTCATGCCCGGTATCACGCCTCGTATTTTATGGAAGACGGCGGATAAATTTACGGCGAGGATCCGGTCCCACTGCTCCGTCGGAAACGCCTCGATAGGAGAGACGAACTGAAGGCCGGCATTGTTCACCAAGATGTCGAGAGCACCGAAACGGTCCTCTACATCCTGCACCATTGCGGCGATCGCGCCGGGCACGGTCACGTCAGCCCCAGAGTAAAGAACCTCGACACCGCATTCGGCAGCGAGTTTGGCCCGGAGCGCCTCAATATCATCCGGCCTTCCGAACCCGTTTAGGACAACGTTTGCGCCGGCGTCGGCAAGCCCCCGGGCGAGAGCCAGGCCGATGCCGCTCGTTGATCCGGTGATAAGCGCGGTTCTGGACCTTAGTGTCATGATGGGTCCCCGGCAGGACAGCATCCCTGTCCAATCAATCAGGACGAGCAGGATCGTTCTGACGAGAAGGATGTGGATCTCTGATCTTCGTTCGGGAGGGTGATGCCGAGGTCGGCCAGCAGCGCGGCGTCGTCGTCCTGCCCGTTATTGGCGGTCGTCAGCAGCCGCTCGCCGTAGAAGATCGAGTTGGCGCCGGCCAGGAAGCACAGCACCTGCGCCTCGCGGGTGAGGCCCTTGCGGCCCGCGCTCAATCGGACCCGGGCGCGCGGCATCACGATCCGCGCGGTGGCGCACATACGCACGAGGTCGAACGGATCGACGGCCGGCTGGTCTTCCAGCGGCGTTCCTGGCACGGCCACCAGCGCGTTGATCGGCACGCTCTCGGGATGCGGCGCATGGTTAGCCAGGACCTGGAGCATCGCGGCCCGGTCGGTGACACCCTCGCCCATGCCGACGATGCCGCCGCAGCACACGCCGATCCCGGCCGAGCGGACGTTCTCGAGGGTCCGGAGCCGCTCGTCGTAGGTCCGGGTGGAGATGATGTCGCCGTAGAAATCCGGGCCGGTATCCAGGTTGTGGTTGTAGGCGGTGAGCCCGGCCTCGGCGAGGCGCCCGGCCTGGGAGGGCGTGAGCATGCCGAGCGTGACGCAGGCCTCCATGCCGAGCCCGCGCACCCCGCGAACCATGGCGAGCACCGCGTCGAATTCCGGGCCGTCCTTGGGTTGGCGCCACGCCGCGCCCATACAGAAGCGCTGGGCACCGGCCGCCTTGGCGGCGGCGGCCTCGGCCAGGACCGTCTCCACCGCCATCAGCCGCTCGCGCGCGACGCCGGCACCCTTGTGATGGGCCGATTGGGGACAGTAGGCGCAATCCTCCGGACAGCCGCCGGTCTTGATCGACAGGAGCGAGGCGCGCTGGATATCGGCCGGATCGTTGTAGCGGCGGTGCACCTGCGCGGCCCGGAACACCAG
Source organism: Methylobacterium sp. CM6257 (assembly GCF_054611515.1). Classification (NCBI taxonomy): domain Bacteria; kingdom Pseudomonadati; phylum Pseudomonadota; class Alphaproteobacteria; order Hyphomicrobiales; family Methylobacteriaceae; genus Methylobacterium; species Methylobacterium sp. CM6257. The sequence goes on along the minus strand of NZ_CM137735.1, from coordinate 498,201 downwards.
GTCCATCAGCGGCAGGTCGTGGATCGCGCGGATCTCGTCCACGCTCCAGTCGTGGCGGATGGAATCCGGACGGGGTGGCGGGCGCTGTTCATCTGGTCCTGTTCGGGACGGTCTGGCTTCCTCCGCTGGTCCACCTGCACTCATGCGGCTGCCTCATGCTCGTCGTGGATCAGTTCGCGCAGCTTGCGCTTGAGAGACAGGTAGCGGGGATCATCCTCGTCGCGCGGACGCGGCAACTCCACGTTGATCACGGCCTTCACCCGTCCCGGTCGCCGCGTCATCACGACCACTTGGTCCGCGAGCCGGATCGCCTCGTCGATGCTGTGCGTGACGAGCATCACGGTCTTGGGCTCCTGCTGCCAGATTCGGATCAGTTCGTTCTGCATCATGCTCCGGGTCTGTGCGTCTAACGCCCCGAAGGGCTCGTCCATCAGCAAGATCTCCGGTTGCACGACGAGGGCCCGGGCGATCGCCACCCGCTGGCGCATGCCCCCGGACAATTCATGTGGGCGTTTGCGTTCAAAGCCCGTGAGCCCGACGAGCTCGATGTGGCGGCGCACGGCCTCGCGCGCTTCGTCCTTGGGAACGCCTTTCATCTGCGGTCCGAAGGTGATGTTCTCCTCGACCGTCATCCATGGGAACAGGGCATAGTCTTGGAAGACGATGGTGTTCTGCCAGCCGGGTCGCGTGATGGCGCGGCTGGCCATCAGCAGGTCGCCCGAAGTCGGTTGCTCGAACCCCGCCGTCATGCTCAGAAGAGTGGTTTTCCCGCAGCCGCTATGGCCCAGTATCGCGCAGAAGGTGTGGTCCTCGATCTCGAGGCTGACGTCGTTAAGGGCAATCACGGCTTCCGGCGTCCCCGCAGCGCCGTAGATTTTCGTCACGCCCCTGACCGAGAGATGTCCCATCGCGCGTCCCCTCTCACTTCGATGAAACGGACCAGGGCAAGAACCATTTCATGGCGAAACGGATCGCGATGTCGATCACGAGCCCAGTGAAGCCGATCGTCAGCATGCCGACCGTGATGATGTCGGTCCGCAGAACACTCCGTGCGTCATTGATCAGGAAACCCAGCCCGGAATTCGCGCCGACCAGTTCGGCCGCGACGAGGGCCATCCAGCCGAAGCCGAGCCCGACCCGGATGCCGGTCACGATCTGTGGCGTCGCGGCCCTCAGGACGATCCGCCAGAGGACGCTCCGTTCAGGAGCGCCAAGGCTCCTCGCCGCGCGGATCAGGTTCCGGTCGATGGTACGCACACCCTCAATCGTGTTGATCAGAATCGGGAAGAACATGCCGAGGAAAATGATGAACTCGTTCTGCTCGTCCCCGACGCCGAACCACAGGATGCTCAGCGGAATCCAGGCGAGCGGAGGAATCGGGCGGAGAATCTCGATGAGCGGATCGAGCTGTGCCTGCGCGAGGCGGAACCAGCCCATCGCCAGGCCGATCGGGATCGCCAACAGGGCGAAAGCGAAGGCCACGGCCTCGCGCTTCAGGCTGGTGAGGAGATGAAACCCCAGCTCCCCCGAGGCGATCATCGTCCAACCGGTCTTCAGGACGAGGCTCGGCGCGGGCATCAGCACAGCGAGATAAGGGTCGATACGCGGTAGCCAGAACCGTGCGACCAGCTCCCAGGCCACGAACAGCACCGCGATGGTCGACAGGTTCGGAAGGAACAGCAGAATCGAGATCAAGCCACGCCCGACAGCACCGAGTTGGCGTGAGGCCGGACTGAGCGCGCTGGTCGCTCCCGAACGAGCCGACACCGGTAGGGCTCCCGGTAGGGTTGATGTTGGGTCTTGGAGATGCATCGGCCGAACTCCGCGCTGTCCCGGGGGCGTCAGGATGAAGGAAGGGGGCGGCCGATGTGCCGCCGTCATGCTGGGCTTGCGCCGGCATTCATGGTCTGTATTCCTGGCCGCCAAACGACCAAGGCCGGGTCAGGTCTCCGGGCTCGGGCCAAGCCTGCGGCGCGGAGAGCGTGCTCGCGTTCGGATAAGCCGGATAGGGCAGCTGCCCAATTTTGCCGTCCCAATTCGCGGGGATGAAGGGTGGGCGTGACGGAACGGCCCAGCCGATCTTCGCGTAAGTTGCCGTCATGAATTCCGGCGCGAATGATTTCGCATAGGTGTTTCCGTCGAGGGGACGGACGATGCGATTCCGATCTTTGAGCCACTTGGCGATGCGTGCATCCTCCTCACCCCAGAACGCGGCGAAGGGAAAGCTGGCGGTGGGCTTGTAAAGATTATTGTACAACTTCGTCTGCTGCAGCAGGAGGTCGCGCCCGTAGTGGCGCAGCAGCGGCTCGGCCGCGAGCAGGTCGGTCGCCTTTTCGGGGTAGAGGCGTATCCATAACGTCGCCTCGACGAAGCTGTCGCTGATGGCCTGGACGACGTCCGGAACATTGTCGATCAGTTCCTGGCGAATGTAGAAGCGGCCTTCGTAGAAATTATAGGGAAAAATCGTATCGATCTGTTTTCCGTTCTTGCGCTCCTCGGTCATGATCGTCACCGAGGGTTCCCAAGGAACCACCGCGGCGATGCCGCGTGCCATCGTGATCTGCTCGGATGGCGGCATGTTCTTCAGGATAACGTCCTTGCCGATCTGGATGCCCAGCACTTCGGCAGCCTGCGTGAAGTAGAATTCCGACGACGAACCCGTGACGATCCCGATCGTAGCCGCGGGATCGCTGCCCTTCAGATCGGCCAAGCTCTTGAGCGGACTGTCCTTCGGAGCAACGGTCGAATGCTTGAGGTTGGGCGCCACGACGGCGAGGGCCTTGACTGGGATGCCCCGGTCAAGCAGGGACGTGAAAGGAAAATTCCCCCCGTTGCCGACCTGCATGCGGCCCGCTGCGATCGCCTCGTTCACGTCCGGACCCGAGGCGAAGGCCTGAAATTTCGTCTCAAGGCCACGTTTGGCCAGGAAATCGGTCTTCGACAGGACGACGTTGATTGTATTTTGACCCGAAAACGGCGCCTGCCAAGCGAAAGCCAGCGGCCACCATCCCTTCTGCTTCAACCAGTCCACCGATTTGGCGGACACGTGCTCATAGGGCTGTGGCCAGCCCCACGCCGTGAAGGTGCGCGGCTCCTGAGCCGATGCTGGCATCACCAAGGTTGCGCCTGAGACGATAACCGCTGCACAAAAAGCTCGACGCATCCGGTCAAACATGACGTCTTCTCCTGATTGCGGTCATTCTGGTGAGCATGCGGATGGACGGTGTCTGAGCGCAAATGATCCGGAAATCATCCATGCAGATCAGTAATCCTGAATCACAAAAATTACTTGGTCAAACTCAACCAGATCCCCGTTCCTGATCGGGATCTCAGCTATCTTTCCGGAGCGATCGGCATAGATCGTTGTAAACAGTTTCATCACTTCGATGACGCAGAGCGGCTGACCGACGTCGACGGCGCTGCCGACCTCGACGAACGGGGGCGCGTCGGGCGAGGGCGCGCGATAGAAGGTGCCCACCATGGGCGCGCGCACTTCGTGACCGCCGGCCCCGCGGGTCGCTGCAGGGGACGAAGGCGGAGGCGCGGCGATTGTCGTCGCAGGACGTGCTGATGATGCGACAGGGGCCTGATGCGGCCCGCTCGATGTCGGTGTCTGTACTGGTGGAGCGGGTTCCGGTCCGCCGGCCCGGCCGCGCCGCACAACAAGCTTCAGGTCTGCCGTCTCCAGGATGAGTTCCTCGCAGGCGCTTGAATCGACGATCTTGATGAGGTCGGCGACCTGATCGTAGCGCAAAGTCATTGTCCCACCCGCTGCTGTCCCGGCATGGCGAGCCCGTCGAGATCTGAGTCGCCAAATGTTTCCGCCATCTGCTCCGCGGCCTTCCGCAGGAGCGGTACACATTGTTTGGCCCGCGTGAGCGACATGCGCGCCAGGGGGGCTGAGATCGCCAGAGCCGCCGCGACGCTGCCGTTGGCGGCGAGGATCGGCACCGCAACGCAGACCACACCGGCCAGGAACTCTTGATTGTCGATCGAGAAGCCAGCCTCCCGGATGGTCGACAGTTCCGCTTCGAGCAGGACAGGGTCGGTGATGGTTTGTTCTGTGTAGTATTGAAGAGGAGCGACGTTGAGCAGTCGCTTGCGCTGGATCGGCGTCATCGCGCTCAGAAACAGCTTACCCATCGACGTACAGTGCAGAGGGACGCGCGAGCCCGGCTCAAACCGCAGGCCGAAGGGCCACGCCGCCTCGACGCGATCAAGATACATGAGGTGATTGCCGACCCTGATGCCGAAATTGCACGTCTCGCCGATCGTATTCGACAGGGCTTCGAGGATTGCGCGGCGCGGAGCCGCCCGAGCCGAGGTGCTCACCACGCCGAAACTCAAGCGGACGAGGCGCGCCCCGGGCGCGTAGCGCCGGCTTCCAGCCTCCCGCTCCAAGAATCCCTCGTTCTCCAAGCCGTGGACGATCCGGTGTGCCGTCGGCTGCGGGACGTTCAGGAGGGCGCTCATCTCGGAGACGCTGAGCGGCCTGCCGGCCTGCGCAATCGCCTCCAGAAAGGTGAACGGCTTGAGGGCCGAGATCGCGCTCGCGGCTCCGTCCAGGCGCGTCGCACCCGACTGGACGGACTCCAGCATCGCGTCATCGGGCGTTTCGGAAATCGGAATGATATTTCTTTTCTTCGGCATGCCCTATCAAAACCCGATACGAAAAATCTTGCAATCTGGAATTTTCGGGCGCCATTCTGCCGCAACGATCAGATATGGCATTAAATTGCTAGGAGGGTGCGTGAGGCGTGTGCTGATCGCCAATCGCGGCGAAATTGCCCTGCGCGCGATCCGGGCCTGTCGCGGACTGGGGCTCGAAACCGTTGCCGTCCATTCCTCGGCGGACCGGAATGCATCCCATGTCTGGGCAGCCGACAGGGCAGTCTGCATCGGCCCACCGCCGGCCAAGGCGAGTTATCTTCTTGGTGACGCGCTGATCGAGGTGGCCGAGAACACTGGCTGCGACTCGATCTATCCGGGCTACGGCTTCCTGTCAGAGAAGAGCGCCTTCGCCGAGGCATGCTCGCGTGCGGGCTTGGTCTTCGTGGGGCCTGATGCGGAATCCATCGCCCTCATGGGCGACAAGGTCGCCGCCCGCCGCACCGCGGCCGCGCTCGGTATTCCGGTCGTGCCGGGCTCCGAGGGCGGATATCTCTGCGCGGCCGATGCTGAGGCGAAGGCAAGGGAGATCGGCTATCCGCTTCTCCTCAAGGCGAGCGGCGGCGGCGGCGGCCGCGGCATGCGCGTCGCCGAAAGTCACGACGTCTTCCTGGCGCGCTTCGAGCAGGCGACCGCGGAAGCGGAAGCGGCGTTCGGGCAGCCTGAAATCTATCTCGAGCGCTTCTTCTCGGCCGTCCGACACATCGAAATTCAGGTGTTCGGAGACGGGCACGGCAATGCCGTGCATTTGTGGGAGCGTGATTGCAGCGTCCAGCGCCGTCACCAGAAGCTGGTCGAGGAGGCGCCCTCGCCCGTGCTGCCGCCGGACACCCGCAGGGCGATGGCAGAGGCCGCCCTCGCTTTGGTGCGAGGCCTGCGCTACCGCAATGCTGGCACGGTCGAGTTCATCTATGATGTCGAGAGTGGGTCCTACTTCTTCATCGAGATGAACACCCGCATCCAGGTCGAGCATCCCGTCACCGAAATGCTCACCGGGACGGATCTCGTGACCGAACAGTTCCGTGTGGCGCGTGGGGAGGCCCTATCGTTCGGTATTCCGCCCGAACCCGACGGGCGATGCGTCATCGAATTCCGGATCAACGCCGAAGACCCCGGGCAGGACTTCCGCCCGGTGCCCGGCACTCTCGCGCGCTGGTCGCCTCCCGTCGGTCCCGAGATTCGCCTCGACAGCCATGTCTATGAGGGTTACCGCGTCCCGCCTCACTACGATTCGATGCTGGCCAAGCTGATCGTGGCCGGTGCCTCTCGCGCGGACGTGATCGCAACGGCGCGCGGCGCTCTGCGGCGTTTCCAGGTCGCAGGCGTGCCGACGACGATCCCTTTTCACGCGGCACTCATCGACGATCCCGATTTTCTCGATGGCCGCGTCCATACCCGCTGGGTCGAAAACACGTTCCTGCCGCGCGAGGCCGCCTGATGACAGGACGATCGATACGTCTGATCGACGTGACGCTCCGGGACGCCCCTCAGTGTCTCTGGGCGACGCGCATGACGACCGCCATGATGGCGCAACTCGCACCCCGCCTCGACGAAGCGGGTTTCGAGGCCATCGACCTCGCCGGCGGCGCTGTCTTCGATGTCTGCGTCCGCTACCTGCGCGAGGATCCCTGGGAGCGCATGCGGATCCTGAGCAATTGGGTGACGCGGACGCCTCTCATCGTGATGACGCGGAGCCAAAGTCTCTTTACCTTCGAGTTCTTCCCCGACGACATCGTCGCACTGACCGCCGAGCGTATTTTCGCCAACGGCATCCGGTATCACACGCCCTATGACGCGCTGAACGACATGCGCAACATGGTGGTCCCGGTCCAGGCGGCGAAACGGGTCGGGCTCTACACGGCCGGTGGCGTGGTCTTCACAGTGAGCCCGGTCCATACGGATGAGTATTATGCCCGCAAGACGCGCGAACTGGTCGCGCTCGGCGTCGACGCCATCTATCTGAAGGACGCGAGCGGGTTGCTGACGCCGGAGCGCGTCGCCACCCTCATCCCGGCGATCAAGAGGGCCTGCGGTCAGCTCCCGCTTCAGCTGCATTCGCACTGCCTGACGGGCTTGGCCCCCTACAATGCCGTGCAGGCCATCGGCCTCGGCGTCGACGTTGTCCACACGGCGACCTCGACCTTGGCGAATGGCGCCTCGCATCCCGCGACCGAGCAGTTCGTGGCCAATGCCCGCCGCATGGGTTTCGACGTGCCCCTCGACCTGACCTGTGTCGAGGAGGTGGCCGAGCGCCTCCGCTATATCGCCCGGCGCGAGGACAAGCCCCTCGGCGCGATCGCAGAGTTTGACGCGTTTCACGCTGAACACCAGATGCCGGGCGGGATGATTTCCAATATTCGCTCGCAGCTCGCGGCGCTCGGTCTTGAGCATAAGCTGCCGGCGGTGCTCGAAGAGGCAGCGCGCGTGCGCCGGGATCTCGGCTATCCGATCATCGTCAGCCCCTTCGCCCAATTCGTGATGACCCAGGCGGTCCTGAACGTGATGGGTGAGGAGCGCTACGCGACGGTCCCGGACGAGGTGCGCAAATACGTCCTCGGCCATTACGGCGAGATTGCCGGCCCAGTCGATCCCGAGGTGCTGGACCGCGTCACCCGGGGTGCTGCGCCCGTGACTGAGCGGCCCGGGGAATTGCTCGCCCCGGCCATCCCGACTCTGCGCCGCGAGCGCGGGCCCTTTGCCTCCGACGACGACCTCCTCCTCGCGGCCTTCTATCCAGACTCCGAGTGCCGCGCTCTGCGTGAGGCCGGCCCGATCCGGACCGAATACCCCCTCTCCGATACGCCGCTCGCGACGCTTCTGAAGGAGGTTGCGGCGCGACCAGATATCCGCAGCTTCCATTTCGTCCACCGCGCCCGGTGACGGGCGGATCTGTCGAGGACTCAGCGTGACCCAGCCCGTCATCATCACGGTGGCCATCACCGGAGCACTTCCCCGAAAGGCCGACTCGCTCGCCGTCCCGGTGCGGCCGGCCGAACAGGTGGAGTCGATCCACGAGGCCTATGAGGCCGGTGCCACCATCGCCCATATCCACGTCCGCAACCCCGACGAGAGCCCGAGTTCGGACCCCGAGCTGTTCGCCGAGGTCCAAGAAGGCGTGCGCAAGTACTGCCCGGACATGATCGTCCAGCACTCGACCGGCGGGCGCGGCCGCAGCCAAGCCGAGCGCGGGCGTTGCGTGCTGCTCCGGCCGGACATGGCCTCGCTGTCGACGGGCTCGGTTAACTTCCCGCATCAGATCTACGAGAATCCCCCGCAGCTGGTCGAGGAACTCGCGCGAAGCATGCTGGAGCACGACGTGAAGCCGGAGATCGAAGTCTTCGACGCGGCGATGCTCTACAATGCCAAGGCACTCATCGATCGCGGCCTGCTCAAGGCGCCGGCACACGTCCAGTTCGTGATGGGCGTGCCCAACGCCATGCCGCCGCGCCGCTCGCTCCTCGAATTCCTCGTCTCCGAGCTGCGGGAGATCATGCCCGACGCGACCTGGACCGGCGCGGGGATCGGTCGGGCGCAGCTCCAGATGAACGAATGGTGCCTTGAGCTGGGCGGCCATTGCAGGACCGGCCTCGAGGACAACCTGCGCTTCGACAAGACGCGCCTCGCCAGCAGCAACGCCGAGCTCGTGGCCCGTGTCGCGGAGATCGCCGGCCGCTACGGACGTCGCGCCGCCACCGCAGCGGAAGCGCGGCAGATCCTGTCTCTACCGGCGGCCTGATGGTCCGACCTGCTGCCCGGACGCCTCGAGCCATGCCGGATGACGCTGCAGGCGTGCCGGGTTCCAGACCGTGGTTGCAACGCGATCTGTGGCGCTGAACCAATGTCCATTTCGGCGGAGAGCGCTCCAAACCTGAGCCCAGCCCGACGGGGAGGAACATCATGATCACACCTGTCGAAGCCACGCATCCGAATTCTATCCGCAGGGTTGCCTTCGCGAGCTGCATCGGTGCGACGATCGAATGGTACGATTTCTTCCTCTACGGCGTCGTCACGCCCCTGGTTTTCAACAAACTCTTCTTCCCCAACTTTGACCCGCTCGTCGGGACGCTTCTAGCGTACGGCACCTTCTTCGTTGGCTTCGTCTCCCGGCCCATCGGAGGCATCATCTTCGGCCATTACGGCGACCGTATCGGTCGCAAGGCCGTCCTGGTTCTGACCCTGCTGATTATGGGGGTCGCGACCTTCCTGATCGGCATCCTGCCGACCTATCAATCCGTCGGCGTCTGGGCTCCCGTGCTGCTCCTCGTGCTGCGGGTGCTGCAGGGACTCGGGATCGGGGGCGAGTGGGGCGGGGCCGTTCTCATGGCCGTCGAGCACTCGCCGGAGGGCAGGCGCGGCTTCTACGGCAGCTGGCCGCAGATCGGCGTACCGGCCGGTCTCCTCCTCAGTTCCGGTATCGTGGCGCTTCTCTCGATGATGCCGGATCAGGCGTTCCTGGATTGGGGGTGGCGGATCGCTTTCCTCTTCAGCGCGATCCTCGTCGCGGTGGGCTTGTATATCCGCCTGACCATCCTCGAGACGCCGGCCTTCGCGCAGATCAAGGAGGCCGGCAGTGAGGCGAAGGTGCCCTTCCTCGCGCTGCTGCGCGGCCACCGCCGCAACATCCTCTTGGGGCTCGGCGCCCGCTTCATCGAGGGTGTCACCTTCAACACGTTCGGCGTCTTCTCGATCGCCTACGTCACCACCGTCCTCGGCCTGCCGCGGCAAACCGCCCTCACGGCGGTCATACTGGCCTCAGCCCTCATGATCGCGATGCTGCCAATCTGTGGCATGCTGTCGGACCGATTCGGCCGGCGGCTCGTGTTCGGCGGAGGCGCGATCCTGATCGCGCTCTTGGTTGTCCCAGCGTTCGCCGTGATGAACACCCGTGAGACCGGGCTGATCTGGCTGATGGTCGCCCTCCTGCTCGGGGTGATCTACCCGCTCATCTATGGTCCGCAGGCTGCCCTGTTCTCGGAACTCTTCGACACCCGCGTCCGCTACACCGGCATCTCGTTCGTCTATCAATTCTCGGGCATCTTCGCGAGCGGATTGACTCCCCTCGTCGCAACGGAATTACTGCGAATCGGCGATAAGGCGCCGTGGTACCTTGCGGCCTACATTGTTATGGTTGCCCTGATCAGCGCGGCCTGCGTCGCCCTGATGCCGGAGACGCATCGGAGAGACATGTCCGTCGATGAGGCGACGGATCCGGCTGCCGGGCTCGTTCGTGGGGCTCGCTCCATCTAAGGGAGACGCGCGATGGAGCTCGAGCTGAGTGGGCGGGTCGCTCTCGTCACAGGCGCGGCTGCGGGGATCGGGCTGGCGATCGCCAAGACCCTGGCGCAGGAAGGGTGCTGCGTCTGGATCGCGGACCGCGACGGAGGCGGTGCGCAGCGCGCGGCCGCATCGCTCGCCGAGCAGGGGGCCCGGGCGCACGCTGTGACGGTCGATGTGTCTCAGGAGGACGCGGTATGGGATGCGTTCAGGACGATCGAAGCGACAAGCCGCCGTCTCGACATTCTGGTCTGCAACGCAGGGCTCCTGAAGACGAAGCCGTTTCTCGAATCGTCCGCCGCGGACCTGCGGGACGTCCTGGATGTCAATCTTCTCGGCGCGGCGAGCTGCCTGAGGGAGGCGGCCCGTATCATGGCCGCTCAGGGCGATGGGTGCATCGTCAACGTCGCATCGATCTCGGCCATGCGTGGAGGCGGCTCCATCGGCAACGTCCTCTACGGGACGAGCAAGGCCGGCATCGTCGCCCTCACCCTTGGGCTGGCCCGCGAGCTCGGACCGCTCGGGATCCGCGTCAACGCGGTCGCGCCGGCCGTCGCAGATACACCGATGACCCATGCGAGCCTCGACGCTGGGACGATCGAGCGCATCACGTCGCGGATCCCGCTTCGGCGTCTCGCGACCCCCCGCGACATCGCCGAAGCTATCGCCTTCCTCGTATCGGACCGGGCTGGCTTCATCACCGGAGCAGTCCTGCCCGTCGATGGCGGTCTTTTGACGATGTAGCTCCGAGATAAGTCAGGCGCTTCCAGGCATGCGGCCGCAGTGACGCGCGCTCCGGTCAGGCCGTTCCTCCGGTCGAGATCCCGGTTACGTCGGCTGCGAGCTCTGGAGCGGGTCGCCGTCGCCGTTGGACGGCTGCCCGCACCGGAGCGAGGCTAGGGCGAGGAGCATCGCGTCGCGCGCCTCCACGCACTCCGCCATCGACCGCACGCCGACGGCGTCGCGCACGCCTTGCACCACCTTCTCTTCCAGATCCGCATCCAGCACCGGAGTGCCGAGATCGGCCCAGCGCTTGACGTGGCCGGGACCCAAATGATCGAGGAAATGCCGGATCCCACCGGGACCGCCGGCCATATGGTAGGTGAGGTACGGGCCGGCGACGGCCCACCGGAGCCCGGGGCCGTAGCGCACCGCGTCGTCGATGTCAGAGACGCTCGCGGCGCCCTCTTGGAGGATGAACAGGGCCTCACGCCAGAGCGCCGAGGTCAGGCGGTTCGCGATATGCCCGCGCATCTCGCGTCGCATGACGATCGGGTGCCGTCCGAGGCGGCGATAAAGGCCAACGGCGCGCTCGACCGCCCATTCGGCACCCCCGAGGAGCTCCACGAGGGGGACGAGGTGCGGCGGATTAAACGGATGAGCGACGATGTGCCGATCCGGGTACTGGCAATCAGCAACGATCGCGCTGCGCAGCTGCGATGAGGTGCTCGTCGCGACAACGCAGTCATCAGGCACCATCCGGTCAATCTGTGCGAGCAAAGCGCGCTTCACCTCCTCCGAATCGGGACCGTTCTCCTGCACGAATTGCGCAGTGCTGACGGCATCTGCCAGATCGGTGTGGTAATGCAGGGCGCTGGTGTCCGCGGCGACGGGATGGCCGAGGCTCGCCGTCGCGGTGGCGATAAAAGCTCTCAGCAACGCCTCCCGTCCGGGAGCCGGATCGTAGGCGTAAACTTCGAAACCGTGCGCGAGGAACAGGCTCGCCCAGCTCATCCCGATCGTGCCGCATCCGACAATTGCGATCCGCATCGTCTCCATCCTTCCCCTCCCCTCCGCGTTGGAGGCTTCGGTCCACACGGACGACTCACTCGCTCGGATGGCTGTTTTTGTCCGGGCGCGGGAAGAACAACTCGTCGAGGCCGGCAGGCCGAACTTTCAGCTGGCCCGTGCGATAGAGGAATTCGGAGTAACGATCGATGTGCTTAGGCGTTGTCGTGTACTCGACTTGCGGATCCTTGAGGATCCGCACCACCTGCTCGACCGTCAGTTTCTCCTTAGAGTCACGCAAGTAGATCTCGGCAGCGCGCTGCGGATCGGAATTGATCAGGTCGGTCGCGCGCTGGAAGGCTGTGACAAACACCTTGTAGAGGTTGGGATTGCTCTCGACGAACCGGCGCGTTGCCCAGAGCACCTCGAACGTGGCGTTGCCGAGAAGATCGTAGGAATTCAGGATCGAGTGTATCCGCGGGTCTTCGAGTTCCTGGTAGTTGTAGGGCGGCGAGGCGAAATGCAGGTCGACCTCACCTTGGCCCGAGAGCAGCATCGACATCGCCAGCGGATGCGCGAGGCCGACCCCGAGCGAGTCGAGCCGCCCGAAATTCTCTCGACCGAACATCTTCTCAGCGGCCATCTGGAGCATGATCGCCTGGATCGAGACCCGTGCGGCCGGCATCGCGATCTTGTTGCGATCCGTGAGATCGGCGATCGACTTCAGCTGCGGGTCCCGACTATTAAGATTGATCGGCATCGAGCACATCGCGACCACGCCTTTGACATCAGCGTTGCCGCGGGTGCGCGACCAGATGATCAGGAAAGGTGGAACGCCGCCGGATCCGATATCGATCGCCCCCGACAGGAGGCTGCCGTTCATATCGCTGCCGCCCGCCATCTGCACATAGTCGACCTTGAGCCCGGCAATTCCGGCCTCGCGCGCAGCAGCTTCGACCATCCCTTCTTTGTTCATCACCACGATTGGCAGGAAGAGGAGGCCGAACTGGTACGCGACCCGCAATTCGTTCTGCTCTGCGCGTGCCGGACCCATCGCGGTCGCGATGCAGAATAGAAGCGGAAATGTGAGGATAATCCGTAGATTTCGCACGCGCAGAATCCCCTTCTACATCATGGTCCGGCCGCCGTTCACGTCGATCGTGGCGCCGGTCACGTAGGCCGCGTCCGCTGAAGCGAGGAAGAGGATTGCGCCCGCGATGTCGCGCGCGTCGCCGAACCGCCGCAACGGGATGACCTCGGTCAGAGCCTCGCGGTCCGTGCGCCGCGAGAGCTTGTCGGCGATGCGGTCCGTCAGAGTCACGCCGGGCGCGACCGCGTTGACCGTGATCCCGAACGGACCGACTTCTTGGGCCAAGTTGCGGGTGAAGCCGAGAACGCCCGCCTTGGCGCTGGCATAGGGCAGGTTCGAGACCTCGCTTTTACTGCGCCCGGCCTGCGACGATATGTTGATGATCCGACCCGATCCGCGCCGCTTCATGTGTGGAAGCACGGCCCGCGAGCACAGGAAGACGCTTGTGAGATTGAGACGGAGCGTATCTTCCCAATCCAGCAGGCTCATCGCTTCGAGCGGCCTGGGATCAGGCCCCTTCCCAGCGTTGTTCACGAGGATGTCGATCGTCTCGAACGCTTCCTTTACTGCGGCCACACCATCCGTGACCTCGGCCTCACGGGTGACGTCAACGCGCCGGTAAACGAACCGATCGCTCCATGAAGTGACAGCGGCTCGCAATTCGGCCACTGCGGCCGAGTCTGGCGTTTCGATGTCAAATGCGCATACGCGGGCACCTTCGGCCAGCAAGGTCTCGCAGGTGGTGCGCCCGATCCCCTTCGCTCCGCCCGTGACGATTGCAGCCTGTCCACTCACGCGTCCCATTCCCACTCCCCAGGCTCGCTGCACGCGCGCTCGGCTGCCCGCCCGCATCCGACTTGTCAGCTGCCGCCCTCGGCGTTCGAAGCGCGGCAGGCAGCAATATTTTTCTGGTTCGAGCCGGGATCATCAGAGACCGATACGAAAAAATTTGCAATCCGGAATTTTCCGCGTCACGATCAGCGAAATAGTCCCAACTCGCCCTGATCGCTGGTCAGAACCTGGATCGGCAGTGAGCCAGCGGTGCCTCTCCTGATCGATGGCCGCCCGAGAACCAGATCGTGGATATGAGCCGCCAGAGTCGTCGATTGATCCTGCCTTCGGTTGCGCTTATCAGGATCCGCTCCGTGAGCTTCGAACCAATTGAAGCAATCGCTGGTGGAAGAAGCAGCAAATCTCCTGACGCAACACCGATCCTACTAATTGTATGTTGATATAAGATCTCGAGCGCGGCCAGCAAGCCTGGAAATGACGCCTGACAGAGGGCATATGCGGTTCCTAGCTGAATTCGTAAAGTATCATATTAGAACAACCCAACGCTGCGCGCCTTCGCCATCGTCGGCAAGTGGTAGAGATGTTGTGCTCGACGGGGCTGTGCACCTCGATTGCGGAGAGCGGAGCGACGATGAGCCACCTCGACTTCATGACTGCTCTTGAGTTGCGGCGCCTGATCGCAGCCCGCGCGGTCTCGCCGGCAGAGCTCACGGAGCGCGCCCTCACGCGTGCCGAGGCGAACCAAGCCTCCTTGAATGCCTTCTGCCTTCTGATGCCGGAGGAGGCCCGCGCCGCTGCATGGCAGGCCGAGGAAGCCGTGATGCGAGGATCCCCTCTTGGGCTGCTCCACGGTCTGCCGGTCTCGGTGAAGGACCTGATCGCGGTGGCGGGAGTCCCCTACGCTTCGGGGTCGCGCGCCATGGCGGGCAACGTCGCCGCCGTCGACGCGCCCTCGGTCGAGCGCCTGCGGGCGGCCGGCGCGATCATCATCGGCAAGACCACGACGAGCGAGTTCGGGGCGAAGCCGGTCGGCGACTCGCCGCTCACCGGCATCACCCGACATCCCTGGGACCTGACGAAGACACCGGGCGGGTCGAGCGCCGGCGCGGCCGCCTCAGTCGCGGCAGGAATCACGCCCTTCGCACTTGGCACGGATGGCGGCGGCTCCCTGCGCATTCCGGCAGCGCTGACCGGCCTCGTCGGATTCAAGGCGCAATTCGGGCGCGTCCCGGTATGGCCGACGTCGGCAACGCCGACCTTGGCCCATGTCGGCGCTCTCGCGCGCAATGTGGCCGACGCCGCTTTGCTGACGACGGCGGTTGCCGGCCACGATCCGCGCGATCCCTTTGCAGTGGCGGGGTCCGTGCCCGACCTTCTGGGTGCGGCGGAGGCTTCCGTCGACGGCCTGCGGGTCGCTTGGAGCGCGACCCTCGGCTACGCGCGGCCCAACCCGGATGTCGTTGCCATTGCCCGTGCTGCGGCCATGACTCTGGCAGACCAGGGGGCAATCGTGGAGGAGGTCGAGGCTGTCTTAGAGGCCGATCCGGCTGATCTCTGGACCGCCGAGTTCTACGCCGGCATCGGCACACGCCTGCGCGGCGTCCTCGAAGACCGCCGCGATCTGCTGGACCCGGCAGTCGCCGACGTGCTTGACGGTGCTCTCGCTCAGGAGATGCGCGCCTACTACGAGACCGTCTTCGCGCGCTACGCGCTTCGGGACCGGATGGTCAGCTTCTTCACCCACTACGACGTCCTCCTGTCGCCGACGCTGCCGATCTCCTCCTTGGAAGCAGGCCGGAACATTCCTGAAGGACTGGACGATCGCAGCCTCGTCTCCTGGGTCTTCTACACGTACCCCTTCAACCTGACGGGCCAGCCTGCAGCCTCTGTCTGCGCGGGACTTACCTCGGACGGAATGCCGGTCGGCCTCCAGATCGTCGGCCGCAGCCTCAGCGAGGCCGACGTGCTTCGAGCGTGTGCGGCGATCGAGCGGGCGCAGCCGCCGGGCTACAATCTTCGGCCGCCCACAGGGCAGTGAGTACCGCCGCAGTTTGGATGCCCAGGGCCGGCGCAGACGTAGGCGAAGCTGTTCTGGCAGCATCGCTGTCGCGCGTCCGAACGAAGGCGATCTCCTGTCATGAAGGCGGACCGAGATGCGGTTGAACTTAGAAGTCTGGTGCGGACGCGATCCAGCGTCGAAAACTTTGCTGACGGAACATCCGCTTCCAAGATGCCGACGGGTACGGCTTAACGGCTCCAATGGGGGCAAAGCCGAACGTCCGGTTCTGCGCACGTTGGCAATCCGGCGTGACGTAGTCTGGCCGAAAGCGGCCTGACCGCTTTCAGCGTTCAAACTGAGGAAGCGGAAGTTCGATGCGGCTCCGTCGCCGCCTTGAAATGTCTCCAGCCGGACATTCGAGCCACTGTCGATCAAGTTCCGGATCAGGACGAGGGAGCACGCATTCACCCACGCCACCGCAATGGGCTGCTCCTCCGCTGACAGCGCAGCTTCGCCGATTGGACGTTGATCGAGAAGGTGCGTTACGAGGTCTTGCACCCCGGTAGGATGTGGCACGTCGACGAGTTCGCCGGCGCCAACGCCGGACTCGTCCTCGCCGAGGTTGAACTCGATCATCCTGCGCAGGCAGTAACCCTGCCCGATTGGGTCGGTCAGGAAGTCACTTCGGATGACCGCTACCACAACTCGCACCTTGCCGACGCGCCGCAGCGATACGGCCGGACCGAGCTTGCGGCGCGACCCGCGCCGACGGAAGACAAATGTCTATTAGGCTATGAAACAGTCGAGTGCGCATTGCCCTGACCGGTAATTTGGACCGGGCCAGATGAGAGGGTACTGCATGGTAGCGGCCATGGGGCCATGTAGCGGCAATCGAAACTGCAACATACTGTTCAGACGTCACCTCGAAGTGAGCGTCGGCATTACTCAATCGAGCATGGCGTTCGCTGTCTCAATGGCGAGGTGGCCCCTGATCCGCTCCCACGAGAGTGGATCAATGTCCCGCGGCGTCCAGACCGACGCCAGCCCCATGAAACGGGTTCCGGCATCAGCGGCTCGATCACGGGCCACTCGGCATCTGTTAGGTCGGTTTCATTGCCCACGCCCGGGCGGCTATGCTGCCGCTGAGCGGCCGGGATCCATACGGCTGGTCTAGGTCAGGCTTCAGCACCTTCCTGGAGTCACCCCATCCCGACCACCCAGCCCGTGCCAATCAGCCTTATCGGGTGGGCTCGGATGACGGCCACGGTTCATCCTTTTACTCAATGAGCCGTGATCTTTCCTACCATCGGGCAGTTCCCCTCCGACAAAGGCCTAAAAGCCTGCTCTGCAGGAATCGTAGAGATCAATTTATAGTAGTCGAACCGGTACTTCGACTCAGTTGGTGACTTCACTTGGAAGAGATAAATGTTACGCATTACGCGACCGTCCTCGCGGACCGACCCGTTCTTCGTGAAAAAATCATTGATTGGCAATTCCTTCATTTTCTGGACAACCTTCGTGGCGTCGTCAGTCCCAGCCGCCTCAATGGCCTTTAAGTAGTGTGTCACCGCGCCGTAGACGCCAGCGTTCGGCATTGTGGGTACCTTGTTGACGCGTTCCAAGAATCTTTTCGTCCACGCCCGCGTCTCGTCACTCATATCCCAATAGAATGCGGAGGCTAGAAGTAGGCCCTGCGCGTTCTGCAAACCCATACTGTGAACATCCGAAATGTAGGTGAGAAGCCCGACGATCTGCTGGTTCTGCGTGATACCGAATTCGTTCGCCTGCTTGATTGAGTTGACCGTGTCGCCGCCAGCGTTGGCGAGGGCTATCACCTTTGCACCCGAAGCTTGCGCCTGGAGCAAGAAGGAGGAGAAGTCCTGGGTATCCTGTGGGTGTCGGACGGCGCCGAGGACTTTTCCGCCGGCCGCCTTCACCACCGCCATGGCGTCGCGCTCGAGCGCATGTCCGAAAGCATAGTCCGCGGTGATAAAAAACCAGGTGTCAGCCCCACGCTTAAGCAGCGCCCCGCCGGTCGCGTGAGCCAGCGCGTAGCTATCGTATGTCCAATGCACGCTGACCGGGGAGCAGGCCTTTCCGGTCAGGTCGGACGAGCCCGAGGACGAGATAAGGAAGGCGCGGTTCTTCTCCCGGGTGATCTCTTGCACCGCGAATGCGATTGACGAGACGGGCACGTCGACGATCGCGTCCACCTGCTCGCGATCGACCCATCGGCGAGCGATACTAGCGCCAATGTCGGTCTTGTTCTGGTGGTCGGCGGAAACGACCTCGATCCGCTTGCCGAGCACGGTCCCGCCGAAGTCCTCAACGGCCATCTGGGCGGCCGCAACGGAACCCACGCCGCTCAGGTCGGAATAGAGTCCGCTCATGTCTGCGAGTACGCCAATCTTGACCAGGCCGTCCGAGATCTGCGCGGACGCATTGGTAGCCAGCATCGTGCAGGTCGCCACTGCGATGAGTGTGCATTTCCATCTTTTCAAGGCGTTCCTCCTGTCCATTGTTTGTAAATATTGATAGTTAACGCGCAGCTTAAGTAGGCAAACTTTGTAATCCCACGATCGGAGTCGCTAGACTGGGCGCGTGAAGATGCCCGCCCGCTGCCAGCAAGCGCAAGCTGACTGGTGCATCTTGTTTCCACATTTTCTCGGCATCCAGCTCTCCCGAGATGAACTAATCTGATTCGTAAGCGCCGCATCGGAGGACGCCCGTTTAGTTTAACTTGAGTGCCCAAGGCGTGTCGGCTAAGTTTACTGACGGGCCCTGTACGCAGGATTAGGAGGATGGAAACTTCTCAGCATCGGACAACGCCGAGCCGCTCGTTGAGGCCGCGCGTTCCGCTCATTTGAGATTTTCATTGGGTATCGTCCTCCAGTTTCGGCCGAGTATCCCGGCCTGAGGCCTCGGATATGGGCAAGATACCTTTCATTTGTATCTAATTATCTTGTGAGCTAGCAGAACCGCTTATTGGGCTTAGTGTCCGAGAGCGATGAGGTAGGCGTCAGGATTACGTCGGGAGCGGGGTTATGGTGCGCGGCGGATAGGCAGGCTTAATTCGGCAGCTCACCCGAACCATCTGACCACTCCAACAGCAGCTAAGGAACAAGCTAAGCCAACTTCAAAAACTTGGCTATGAGAGCCAGTATGGGCGAAAACAAATGCGAGAGCGAGGGAACTCACTGCCTGGAAGATTGCAAAGCTGGCTGTCGCGTATTGCCAGACGACCCCTGCAGTCTCACCTGCAATCTCGCGTGCCCGGCTGAGTGCCACTGCTGTTGCCCCGATTCCTCCGAATCCCCCTAGAAGTGCACCAAGGAGCAGGCAGAAGGACGAGGGCGCCAGGACGAGCGCGACTGCGAACGCCTGGAGGGTGAACCACATCTGGATGGTTCTTGCGCCGCCCCAACGATCGACTGCGCGCCCGACCGCGAGAGTTCCCGAAAGGGCACCGAGGCCAAAGAGCAACAATGCGTAGCTAGCGAAGCTGAACGTGTGGCTTTGGCCCCGGACCGCAAGATCTGCGAGATAGACCATGTGTGGAACCATGCCGGCACCCGCTATTCCGTAAGCTACTATCAGAACGATCGCGCTGCCGAAGTTAGCCCTCTCTGATGGCTCGAAAATTTGAGTCTGCGGCCAGGCGGGCCGAGCGAGCGCCCAAAGACCAACCATGCAGACTGCGAGGACAATCCAAGTGGCCGGCAGTCCCCAGTTAAGTAGCGGTGGGATCGCGAGCGCCGTGACAATGATACCGCTTCCGACACCTGCTATGACAATACCACCTGCAGTTCCGCGTCGGGAGGGTTCCACGACGGCCTGCACCGCTGGACCAGCAAGGGACATGAGGACACCGCCCGAAACCCCGGCGGCGCTACGCCAGACCGCCAACCAGACCACGCCGCCATTCCAGCCGCAGGCAAAGAAGGAAAGCGCTGTCAGCAACATGCCGCAATCGAGTGAGCGCGGGACACCGATGCGCTTTGCTAAGAGTCGGCCGCCGGACACTCCGATGAGATAGCCCACCAAGTTGAGAGCGCCCAGCAGACCCGCGCCACCTCCATCCAGCCACTGGGCTGTGACCATGGCTGGGAACAATGCCAAGTAGGCAAAGCGGGCAAGACCTACCCCAACAAGCGTCGCTGAGGCGCCGGAGAGAGCAGGGCGAATAAACCGAACTCCGACGGCACTGACTGGACCGGAGAAAGAGCAATGGCTCGGATGGGCGTGCTGCTCCACAGGTTGCCTCTTCACCGAGTGCTACGTTACGCTACTTATTTTCTCCCGAGGGCCGCTCCAAACGGAAGCCGAGCTTCACGTTTACCTGGAGATCACCGAGCGAGCCGCCGCGTTGGGAATGCCCGATAGTTTCGATGACTTGACACCACTCAAGATGTCGGACTGTTTGTGATGGGGACGCGGACGCGACCGTCTACCGGATCGCGCCACTTATGCAGGGAGGTGACGAGCCATGGATTTCGGCCGCGGAATAAATGTCGCTCGTCACGGCCTCCCTTGTATTCGGATATTCTCGGAAATGGCATTGCTCGCGGGTAGAACTGCGCGTCAGGACCGCGTCTTGCCCCCGATGCTCTGAGTAGCGTCCGCCGCAGTTTGGATTAACCGGCGAGAAATGGCATCAACTTTGCCGCAGGGCACCTCCCCTTCAGGGCCCCAAATAGTAACTCCCAAGGCAACGTTCCCGGATGCATCGAAAACTGCGGCCTGCGCAAAGTGAAACTCATAATTTTCGTCGGCTCTTAGCGGCCCGGGATTGTAGCTGGTTGCGGCGTCCGCAAGCAATCTACCGAGTTCCTTCTCGGTTATTGCGGCATCGCCGATGCTGGTCAGGAAGGCTGCGCGCTCCCATTTGAGGCTCACCTCATGGCCGAAGCCGATAGCGCAGCCACGCGAGCGGATATTCTTAATCATTTGCATGCACGATTGGCGGTCGAGACAGAATTCGCCGCCGCAATGAGAGAGCCACTCTGACTGCTCGTCCGGCGTCCCCCAAGCCGCGAAAACGCCACCGACCGGCGGCATAAACGGCAGCCGCTGCCCGACACGTGTGGGGAAATCTACTGTACGCGACCGTCCAAATGAGCCGACAAGAATAATCTCGTTCTTCACGCGAGCGACCGCGGTCACCTCAGTGTCGAACTCGCTCGCTAACCTTTCGAGCGAGGGCCGAATGCGATCGAGCAACCTCAACTTGTCGAGGATCTCTACCTCGCCGCTGATCATCGACTGGGCGGTGAACGTGCCGTAGCCACCACGGTAGAAAAGAAGCGGCGTAGCTGCCGCGCCGAGGTCCAGATCCAAGACGCGGCCCAGCACGATCAGATGGTCACCAGCCTCGTATTCAGTTTCCTTCACACATTCTATCTGCGCAATGGCGCCGGCGATCACCGGGTTGCCGAGCTCGGACCGGCTCCAGTCGATGTCGGCGAATTTGTCGGGCCGCTTCGAGGCAAGATCGCGGCAGACGTCCAGCTGATGTGCACCGAGGACGTTCACGCAAAAGCTGTCGAGCTGCTGCAGTTTCTGCCAGCTGGACGATTTCTTATCGGGCATGAAGGAAATCAGCGGCGGATTGAGCGAAGTCGAGCCGAAGCTTCCGACGACCATTCCGACTGGGGCACCATCCGCGCTGCAAGCCGTGATTACCGCGACGCCGGTTGGATATTGTCCAAGGACCTCGCGAAAGCGACTGGCCGAGATGGCCGAGGACGACGGTTCCATCTTACTCCCTTTCGAGGGTTAGGTGCGGTAACACCGACGACAGTGAGATTGGCGGCGACGGCTTAACCTGACCTGGATTTTGGATCGGTTCGAGTAAGAGGCAGCTGAATGGCTATGGTCATCGGTAGCCGGAAAGCCAGACTAGGCAAACAAGAGGCGACAGTGGCCAATGCTCGTTTCAACCTTTGCGGCTTTCAGCAGCGGCAGCGCGATAGGTAGCGATCCGGCTGTGAATACCGGGCTGTGCGGCCGAACGCGCAAGGCTGGCTAAATCTCTGTCGTCTGCGAGTTGATCCTGCCGAATGTTGGCGAGGAGTTCGCTCATCGCTGAAGAGGTGAGGTCCTCGATGCCTGTCCTAACTGTCGTGATGATGCCGTCCCAGGCCTCAACTTCTTCGAGGTGGGTCAACAGGCCAACCTCCCGTGCTTCGACACCAGCGAGTGTAGAGTTCGCAAGAAGAATTTCACGCGCCTTCTGCTCCCCAACAAGGCACCCGAGCCTGCGGGTGCCGAGAGCAATGCCGAAGCGGTAGCCGGGAAAGCGGAAGCGGCAGCCGGGCGCGCCAAGCCGATAAGAGGACGCGGCCACCAGATCCGCACCTGCGCCAAAAGCAGCTCCATGCGCACAAGCTATCGTCACGAAGGGAGCGCGCCAGAGCAATTGAAGCACCTGCTCGATCCGGACGAAGCGCAGAAGCAGGTCCCCCTCTGACAGATCGTCGACGCCTGTGAAGTCGAAGCCGCCGCAGAAGTTCTTCCCGTTCGCATCAAGCACCACGAGACGAACGCCTGTTTCAGCCGCCTCCTGGAGGGCCAACAGCAACGCGTTGCAAAGCGTGTCATCGACCGCGTTCGCTTGATCGGGCCGATTAAGCGTCAGGCGCAAACCGCAGACTCCGAGATTGCTGACGATGACCGGACTGTTCATCAGTCGCTCTCCTTGATCCAATCGCGCGCGACCTCCTTCGTGTGTTCCCCTAAGATCGGCGGCGGCCGCTCAATCTTGAATTCGAAATCGCTGATTGCGATGGGAAAGCCGACGGTCGTCGTGCGGACGCCGTTGGGCAGCGTGAGATTGTGGAGCAAGCCCATGGCCTCGACATGCGGATCAGCCAGAATGGAATCGAAGCTGTTCACCGGCGCGCAGGGAATACCCTGGGCATCGAGTTCCGTGAGCCAGTGCGTGCGTGGCTTGGTGCTGAAGATCGGCTGTACGAGATCGAATAACTCGGCCTGGTGGCGCGCGCGCAGCTCTTGAGTCTCGAACCGCGGATCCGCAGTGAACTCCTCCCTTCCCACGACGCCGCAGAACTTTCGCCAGAGCTCCTGGTTGCCCGCTGCGACGACGAACGGGGCATCCTCTGCGTCGAAGCCCTGGTAAGGGGCGTTTCGCGGGTGTGCCGAGCCGAGGCGACGTGGAACGACACCCGTGCCGAAGTACTCGCTGGTCTGGAGTGCTGAGATTCCCAGGAGACTGCCTAGCATCGAGCAGTCGATAAAGGCGCCCTTACCCGTCTCCGCCACCTTCCGCAGTACTGCCGAGATGCAGTATGCAGCATAGAGGCCGGCGCAGAAGTCCCCGACAGGAACGCCGCACTTGACGGGCGAGCCATCGGGCTCGCCTGTCACGCTCATCAGGCCGCTGATGGCTTGGACAGTAACGTCGAATGCTCCCTTCTTTGCATAGGGGCCAACCTGGCCATAACCGGAGATCGAGCAGTAGACGATCCGGGGGTTCACCTTAGCCACAGCTTCATAGCCGAGGCCCAAACGCTTCAGGACGCCCGGCCGGAAATTCTCGATGATGACATCGGCCGCCCGGCAGAGCTCCTGAAGATGTGCGACTTCATCCGGGGCCTTGAGATCGACAGTGATGCTGCGCTTATTGCGATTCAGTGAGGCGAAGTTGCCGCTGAAGCGGCTGGCGTGCTCAGGCTCCTCCGGCGCCATCAGCGGCGGCCAGTCACGCATACCATCGCCGCCGTCCGGCCGCTCGACCTTCACCACGTCGGCACCGAGGTCGGCCAAGAGCATGCCGACGTAAGGACCGGCTGCAATCTGGCCGAACTCAAGGACACGTAGACCGGAAAGGGGTCCCTTGCTCGTACCGTTCATGCCCGGAGCCCTGCCTGCTTCATCAGAGGAATGACCGACTCGCCGAAATAGGCGAGATCCGGCAGGTAGTCGAAGAAGTTCACCTGGACGCCGTCGCAGCCGGCCGCCTGCAGCTTCACAAAGCCCTCGACGATCTGCTCGGGTGTGCCGACAAGGTGGACGTTCCCACCAATCACCCACTGGGCGCGGCTGTGTCCGCGCCAAGATTTGGTATCGCCGCCCACGAAGGTCTGCACGAAGTTGTCCGCTGCTACGGGGTCTTCGTGCTCCAGGATGCGGCGGTAAGCGTCCTGCGCCTCTTTCTCGGTCGGGCGGCAGATCACGTGGGGGTTGATGATCGTCTTGACCTGCCGTCCGTAGGAGGCGGCGAGGTCTTTGATGCGGGCGTTAACCGGCGGCAGGGTCTCGTAGGCTTTGGCCGGCTCGGCGCCGCCGGGGCTGGTGATGAAGATGAAGTCCGAGTGCTTCGCCGCGTAGGCCAGCCCGGCGCCGGACGACGCCGCGTTCACGAGAAACGGCCGGCGCGCGCCCGGCCGCGGCGCCAGGAAGGCCTTCTCCGTCTTCCACCAGCGCCCATTGAAGGTCAGATCCTCGTCCTCGGCCCAGAGGCGTTCCATAATCGTCGTGAACTCGTCGGCCATGTCATAGCGCAGATCGTGCTCGATCATGTCGAGGCCGAACATGCGGTACTCGCTCGGCTTGTAACCCGTGACGACGTTCACGCCCCAGCGTCCGCCGCTGATGTGGTCGAGCGCGGCGCCGAACTTCGCGAGGTGCAGCGGGTGCCAGGCGTAGAGAATGTGGACCGTGTTGATGAGAATGATCCGCTTCGTCGTCGCCGCTAGCGCGGTGTTGACGATGATCGGATCGAGCTCGTGCTCGCGGAAGCGCATCTCGCCGCCATAGCCGCCCTTGCTCATCCACTGCGCCAGTCCGAATGCGAGGTCGAACCCGAGATCCTCCGCCTTCAGCGTGCATTGCGATAGGTAATCGAAAGTCCAAGAGGTCGTCCGAGGAGCACGAGATGGACTCCAGGCGCCCTCCTGCATCGGCAGAAAGAGACCGAGAACGAGATTGTTCTTGGGAAGTCTATCAAGCGGCGATCGCGTTTCGACATGGGTGCGAGCTTCCTCGCGTGCTGACCGGTCTAGTGTGGCAGCGTCGTCCGGCATGGTCTGAATCCCAATCCAAGAAAAAGTTCATAAGGCGCACTGAAGCCAATAGGCGGAGGGCCGGATCTTCTGCGTCGTCCGAATTTACCTTGTTTGCCGCATGGTCCTCATGAAGTTGTTCACTCAATAGCGTGGTGAAGACAGAGCTTATCGGAGCGATAATGGCCAGATGGCAGCTGACCACTATTGAGGTGCCGCACGTATGAAGCAGTCAGGTCGCGCTGATGGGTACGCAGCCGCTGGACACTGTGATGCCACTGTCCAGTTGCACAACCTCCTCGCGCCGCGGACGGTGTCCGGCGAGATCATCCTAACAGCATCGTCCTACATAAAAAGCGGATTATTTTGGAGGTGTTCGTTCGAAAAAAACGAACTTGGTGTGCGGAGCACTAGGAGTTGAAACCATTTTGCGCTTAGAATCCACGAGTGGCAGCCCGCTCACGGTTTGAGACGATGCTGCGGAGCTGCCAAGTTGGTTTTTTGCTCCGCAGATTAGCGTCAATACATGCTCTGGCTCTCACGCTGGCGGGCTCCTCAGTTCCAGGCGAGGCAAAGACGGGCGTGAACATCAAGCAGCTTGAGACTTTTGCGGAGATAGCGCGCTGCGGTAGCTTTACTGGCGCAGCGGAAAGACTGAACGCGACACCCTCGACTGTGTCGGCTCGGATTCAAGAGCTTGAGCAGGATCTCGGAGTGCTGTTGTTCGATCGGATAGGCCGGAAGACGCGTTTGACGGCAAAAGGGCGTGAACTGCAAATCTATGCGGACCGTGTAATTGCAGCGTGCTCTGAAATCCGTTTGAGAGTGGGTAGAAGGGAGGCGTTGTCGGGGCTTGTTCGTCTCGGCGTGGCAGAACTGGTGGCAGTGACATGGCTGCCGAAATTTGTCGAGCTGATTCACCAGAATTACCCGCGGTTGACACTGGAGCTGAACGTTGCCCTGACGGTCGACCTTCAGAAAATGATTGTGGACGGCGAAATTGATCTCGCATTGATGCCGTATTTGCATTCCGAACCTCACCTCTCGGCCCGATCGCTCGGCTGTGTTCGCTTTGCTTGGATGGCAGGCCAAGCGATTTCATTGCCGGACCGAGTGATCGAGCCCTCCGACTTCCGCGACCTCCGTGTTCTCTCTTTGGGCAAGAACAGCTTCCATCATCGGACCGTCGAGGGCTGGCTTAGCGCGCGCGGACATGAGGTGAGGGCCGTTGATCTCTGCAATAGCATGGGGGCAATCGCATCGCTGACCCAGGCCGGAATTGGGGTCAGCTTGCTACCGGTCCAGTGCTACCAGCCGGAGATCGCTTCGGGCGCCTTCCGGGTGCTTGCGACGCGGCCGGAGGGCCCGTTGGTCGAGTTTTTCGCCGTGCACGCCTCGCGCTCTTCGACATCGATTCCTTTGTTGATGGCCGAAATGGCCGTGCGAGCGAGCACGTTCGAGATGTAGATGTTTGATGCCAGCATTTGGTGGTGCAGTCTCAATGCTCACGTGACTGTGCGCCCGCGGCGAAGGACACCCGCAGACCCGGCACGAGGCTTGGGTCGCGGTGGTCCGGGCGCTGATCAGCAGCCCGGCTTCGTCCAGCCGCAGCTCATCGGCGTGAGGGCCGGCCGGGATCGACGGCAGCGACGGGTATGACATCGGCATGGCGCTGCCCCGGTTCATACGAAGAACAACGCCCGAACCGCCCGCCAGCACCGAACGTGCGGATAAACTCCTTTTGGATGCCGATCACAAGCACACCCTCCAAGTTCTCAGTGCTGGTGCAGTACACGAGTCTCTCCCCTAGGTCACGGCGGCCGCAGCGACTTCGCTGACCGGGGGGTAGCTCCTTTCGCTCTGCGCAATAAGCGGGTCTAGGCGGAAGACAGAATTTCATTGGGTGGCACAATGGGCTGACCTCTTATATCTGCTGGAGCGAGCTCAGCTTCCAATGCGAGCGGCCTGATCCACATCGACATTGGCACGTTGATGCCAGTGGTGGTTGGCGAGCCTCACCATGGAAGACCGAGACATTCGTGCGGCTCTTAATCGTCATTCGGCCGCGTCTGATGCCAATGATTTTGAAGAAGAGCACCGGATCTACCGGGAAGACGCAGTACTTGTGTGTCCGCAATCGGGCGAACGCATTCGTGGACGAGAGAACATCCGGTTGTCCCGCACCGTGCAGCTGAACCAAAAGCGCTTCGCTATACGCCGCATAATCGGAACGGGCGATTTGTGGATCACCGAGTACGTCTTAACTTACGACGGGCGTCCGTCTTATACCGTCAGCATCATGGGGTTCGCCGATGGCAAGGTAGCGCGCGAGACCCAGTACTTCACTAATGCATTTGAGCCTGGTGCTTCGCGCGCAGTAGGTCAAGCGAATGTCATAATCCGCAACCGTCGACGTCTGGCCGGAAAGAACCGTACCCACTAGGACAAATGAAGTAGGCCGAAGGTACAACCTGCGGGAACTGCGCAAAGTCTGCTCGTAGAAGATGAGCATGCATAACGGCCATCCAACCTGTCAGTATGCAAACAGCGCGACCCTTCCTTAAACATCGCTACCGCAACGTCTGCTTCCGAGATATTGCTAAATTCAAGTAAACGGCGAGAATGGGCGCAAAGCCGAATGTCCGGTCCTGCGCGCGCTGGCGATCCGGCGTGACGTAGTATGGCCGAAAGCCGCCAGTCCGCTTCAGGAATGATAGGTCCCCGAAGCGGACGCATATGGCCAGCCGCAAGCCGCCGCTGGTTGCTGCGTCATAGGCTTGGCAACGGGCGCAGTCACATGCTGAGAGTTCAAGAGGTTGCATGAAGGATGAAGCCCGCGTGGCGCACCGTGTGAATGCGCGGGTTCAACCCGTCGGGATCGAGCTTCCTGCGGATCTTGCCGATGTGCACGTCGATGACGCTCGACTGGTGGTTGAAGCTGTAGCCCCAGACGGATTCGAAGATCATCGTCCGGCTGACCAGCACGCCGGCGTTCTGCATCAGGAACTCGATGATGGCGAACTCTTTGGGCAGCAGCTCGACCGGACGGCCGGCGCAGTACAGGACCCGCTCGATCAGGTCGAGGCGCAGATCGCCGACCTGAAGCTCGTTGACCGCCTCGGCGGCCAGTTTGCGCCGGGCCAGCGCGTCGACGCGTGCGGTCAGCTCGATGAACTCGAAGGGCTTGGCCAGGTAGTCGTCGCCCCCGGCCCGCAGGCCGTCAACGCGCTCGTTGACCGCCGACAGGGCGCTGAGGATCAGGACCGGCGTGGAGACCTTGGCCGCGCGCAGCTTCGTCAGCAGCGACAGGCCGTCGATCCCAGGCAGCGTGCGATCCGCGATGATCACGTCGAAATCGCCATCCATCGCCGCGCGCAGTCCGACGCCGCTGCTCGCCGCTGCGTCGACCTTGAACCCGCATCCCGCCAGCGCCGACCTGATCTCGACGGCAGTCGCCAGATCATCGCTCAGGACGAGCAGTTTAATTTTCGTAACAAGGTTTTCGAGATACGCGTCGCGGGTGGTATTGTTGTTTATTGCTTGCGACAACAAAGGGTAGTCCGCCGGTCGCGTCGAGGGAATAGAACGCGTGCATTCTTGCATTTTGGTTTCCTCTGCTCTTCGAGATCAGGACCTGCAGGATCAGCAGTGATGGTGATGCGCGCCGGTCGGAACAGTCGGACGAGCACCGGCACAGTTTCGGCCATCTGCGCGAGACTCTTTCCCGTGCGCCGAAACCCGTTGCGCGGCGCGGCCGTCACGACGGCAATCATCCATCACGCGGACCTCACGCCGGGGACGCGGGTGAGATTTCACCTGGCACGGCAAGCATCGTGCGGGCTCAGGTTGCCCGCCGATAGTTCAGCTTCTTCTGCTCACGTGCCGGAGAGTCTGATCTGCAGGCACCGCGCCGAGACGCTTGCGCAGTAGTTCGTCGATCGAGAGCGGACCCGCCCCGGCCATCACGAGCGTGAGGAGGCACGCGAGATAGAGCAGATCTGTCTCGTACCCGGGTGGTCCAAAGGTCGCCCCGGCCGCGGTCACGGCCTGGAGCTTGATCGAGCTGAAGCCGTAGGGAAGGTGCACGGTGAACGCTGCGACCAGCAGGATGATCGCCATGGGAAGGCTGGCGAGCGGCACGAGAGCACCCAGCAGGATCGCCAATCCGCCCAAGATCTCCACGAGTATGGTCAGCCATCCGAACAGATGCGGCAGCGGCAAGCCCATCGCCTCGACGATAGCGGGGAAGGCATCGAAGCCACGGCCGGCTTTCGCTAGGCCATGTGCCAGGAAGCCGTATCCTACGATCAGGCGCAGCGGGACTGGCGCCCAGCGAAGGAGGAAGGGACGGCTCGCGAGTATCGTGCTGAGCAGACCTGCCATTGTGTTGATCCTCTGAGTGTTACGATGGCCGATAAGAACGGGCCATACGTCGCGCGGGGGCGCGTGCGGACTGCGACCCGCTCAGGTGGCGTTCGGGCCGAATGTGGACCACGGGCATCCGTGAGGTCAGGAGAGTGGGCTCGCTCTAGCCCTGCGTGTCGGCAGCCTCTCGGCGCCGGATCTCCCTGACCAGTGGCTGCAGCACCGCGGGATCGGCCGCCGCAACGAGACTGTAGCCGAGCCCCTTCCGGGCCCAGGCGCAACCCGCGATGGAGCCGTAGATGTGCTCAACCATCGGCACGTCACCGCCCTCGCCGAAGGAGCGGATCAGCATGACCACGCGCGTGCCCTGCGCGTCGTCGTACATCAGCATGCCCGCCGGTCCGTGGTCGGTGGCGACCAAGCGGCCGCCGAGCAGGTGGTAGCCCGCCTCGCTGAGATCGGGCACGTCGACGGGCCGCTTCAAGCGTGCGGAGAACCAGTGTGCGATCTCATCGCGATCGGTCGCGGCAAGCTCGATGGGCCGTGTGCGGTCCGGTGCGTAGACGACATAGTTCGTCTTCGCCTCCTGGGCGAGCACGGAGATGCCGCCCGACCCATCTGGAAGCGCCCCTCTCGCGATCCAGCCGCTGAGGCCGCCGACAGTCAGGAGAAGGGCTGCGGCCAGCCCCTGCCAAGCTGACATGCGCGGCCGCCGTCGCGCAGCGACGAGGCGGCCGAGATCGAGCTGGGGCGGCACCGGTTCGGCGGCGATCGGCGCGAACGCGCCGCGCAGATCATCGCGCAGGGCCTTCAGCCGAGCCACCCGAGCTCGGGCCTGAGCGTCCTCGGCGAGATAGGCCTCGACTTGGGCGCGGCTATCGGGGCCAAGCCGATCGTCGACGAAGGCCTGCAGATCGCTCTCGCTGATCACCCGCTCGTTCATTTCAGCCTCCTCAGGACCGGGCGCCGGGTAGTGGCCTCGCCGTCCATCAACTGGATCATCCGATCCCTCGCGCGGGACAGGCGCGACATCACGGTGCCGTTCGGCACGCCGAGCACCTCCGCCGTCTCGGCGTACGAGAGGCCTTCCACCGTCACGAGCAGCAGCACGCTGCGCTGCTCCTCGGATAAGGCGTTGAGTGCGCATAGAAGGTCATGTCGCTGCAGGCCGGCTTCCTGGTGGGGCGGAACGGCTAGGGAAGCCTCGTCAACATCGTCGAGCGGCAGATGAGCACCGCCCCGTCGACGGGACTGCCGCAAGCGGCTCATCGCCAGATTGTGCAGGATGGCGAAAAGCCACGATCTGACGCTGCCGTCGTCCCGCCGCTGGTGCCAACGGGCGATCACCAACTCGAGCGTGTCCTGAACGAGGTCGTCGGCGTCCGACCGATCCCGCGTCAGCGCGGCGGCGTAGCGCCGAAGCGCCGGGATCAGCGGCTCCACGAGGAGCATCATCTGCTGCACCGCATGCCTCCGGCCGGTGTCGCGATCGCGCGGTGCCGACATGGCCGATCGCGCAGGTGTCTCACACGAGGCCAGACGCCGCGTTCGGGCGATTATTCCATCGGGCCTGGCGTTTTGAGGCCGCTGTCTCGCCGAGGAGACCGGCGCGCAAAAGGCGCTGTCCGGGGCCGAATGATCACTGCCGGTAGCGCGTGTGTGGCGACCGCTTCAGCCGATTGACCGCTTCCGTCGACCGCCTGTGCGCCACTAGCGACGTGCAGACATCTGCCAAGCCTTTCAGACTCGCCGCACGCCTCGTCGTTCCCAACCAAATCAGACGGTCCTGCAGGCGCGGCTCGAGTTATACGAACGGATCGATCGCTTTGCTGGCTGCCCGACTGTCATTCCGGGCAACTAATTGCTGTCCGATCGACCGCTCCTGAGCTTCTGTGACAAAGGCATCAGAGGAGGAGCGTATGGCAAACCGCGCGATCAAGCTTCCAAGCCCGCCTCCATTCGACCCCGACGCGATCCCCGACACCGCGACCCTCTCGCGCGGCGGAACCGCGCTCAGACTGAATTGGCGCGATGGGCTGTCCGCGACGCTGCCCGCCGAGCGGCTGCGCCTTCGTTGCCGGTGCGCGTGGTGCACCCGCGATCGGGTCGTAGACTGCTTCCCAGAGGCCTTCGCCGACATCGCGGTCACCCACGTCGAACACATGGGCGGCTATGCTGTCCATATCAGGTTCACCGACGGCCATGCCCGCGGGATCTTCCCCTGGGCTTACCTGCGCGCCCTCGCGGCAGAGGCCGTCGACAGCCCATCCGCCGCGGCACAGGCCGCCTGACCCCCGATTCAATTCCTCGGCGATCTCACCAGCGCCGCCAATCCATCGACGCGAGACCTTGCCATGAACGCCTTCGAATCCGCGACGAAGACCGAGATCATCGAGACCGATATCCTGGTGATTGGCGGCGGCACCGGCGGCCCGATGGCCGCCATCAAGGCCAAGGAGGCAGACCCAAAGCTCCGCGTCGTCCTGATGGAGAAGGCGAATGTCAAGCGCTCGGGCGCGATCAGCATGGGCATGGACGGGCTGAACAACGCCGTCGTGCCGGGCTACGCCACGCCCGAGCAGTACGTGAAGGAGATCACGGTCGCCAACGACGGCATCGTCAACCAGAAGGCGGTGATGGCCTACGCGCAGGGCTCCTTCCCTATGATCCAGTACCTCGACAAGCTCGGGGTCAAGTTCGAGAAGGATGGCTCGGGCGAGTACAACATGCGCAAGGTCCACCACATGGGGACCTACGTCCTGCCGATGCCCGAGGGGCACAACGTCAAGAAGGTCCTCTACCGGCAGTTGCGCCGCCTTCAGGTCGGTGTGACCAACCGCTACATGGCGACCCGCCTGCTCAAGGGTCCGGACGGTCGGATCGTCGGCGCCATCGGGGTCAACACCCGCACCTCCGAGTTCCTGGTGGTGAAGGCCAAGGCTGTGATCCTCGCCTGCGGCGCGGCCGGACGTCTGGGCCTGCCCGCCTCGGGCTACCTCTTCGGCACCTACGAGAACGCGGCCAATTGCGGCGACGGTTACGCGATGGCCTACCACGCCGGCGCGCAGCTCGCGAACCTCGAATGCTATCAGATCAACCCGCTGATCAAGGACTACAACGGACCCTCCTGCGCCTACGTCACCGGTCCGTTCGGCGGATACACGGCGAACAATCGCGGTGAGCGCTTCATCGAGTGCGACTACTGGTCGGGCCAGATGATGCTGGAGTTCTGGCGCGAGCTGCAGGGGGGCAACGGCCCGGTCTTCCTCAAGATGGACCATCTGCGCGAGGAGACGATCTCGGAGATCGAAACTATCCTGCACTCGAACGAGCGGCCCTCGCGCGGGCGCTTCCACGAACGGCGCGGCACCAACTATCGCCGCCGGCCGGTTGAGATGCATATCTCCGAGATCGGCTTCTGCTCCGGCCACTCGGCCTCTGGTGTCTTCGTCGACGAGTTTGCCCGCACCACGGTCCCGGGCCTCTACGCCGTCGGCGACATGGCGAGCGTGCCGCACAACTACATGCTCGGTGCCTTCGTGAACGGCGGCATCGCCGGCGCCGACGCTGCCGCCTACTGCTCGGCCAACGCGCTGGCGGACCACGATGAGGCCGACATCGCCGCCGAGCGCGAGCGGGTCCTGGCGCCGACCCGCCGCGCGGACGGCCTCACCCCGCACGAGATGGAGTTCAAGACGCGCCGCCTAGTTAACGACTACCTCGAGCCGCCGAAGGTGACGGCCAAGATGGAACTCGGACAGCGCCGCTTCGCCGAGATCCGCGAGGACCTCGACCTACTCTGCGCCCGCGACCCGCACGAGTTGCATCGAGCTCTGGAGATGCAGACGATCCTCGACTGCGCCGACATGGCGGCCGCGGCCTCGCTCTATCGCACCGAGAGCCGCTGGGGCTTCTATCACCTGCGTGTCGATCACCCCGAGACCGACGATGCGAACTGGAACTGCCACACCGTGCTGTTCAAGGACGCCCAGGGCCGGATGGCCCACGCCAAGCGCGCGGTTGACCCGTTCATCGTGCCGGTCGGCGCCGAGGAGATGAACGCCTACCACCAGCTCCGCATCAAGACGCCGGCCGCCGCCGAGTAGCCCTCCCAAGAACCGGAGATCGATCCATGCCGATCATCAATCAGGCCAGCAGCGCTGCGGTCGTCATCGACGACGAGAAGTGCATCGCCGAGAAGGGCTGCCGCGTCTGCGTCGACGTCTGCCCGCTCGACATCCTCGCGATCGATGAGACGCGGCAGAAGGCCTACATGAAGTACGACGAGTGCTGGTACTGCATGCCGTGCGAGGTCGACTGCCCGACGAACGCGGTCAAGGTCAACATCCCGTACCTGCTGCGCTGAGGCCGACCATGAGCCCCGTGTTCGATTCCTTCGACGAAGATCTCGACGACCTGGCCGAGCGTTGCGCCAGCGCCGACGCGGGCGTCCGGCGCGTCGCGATGATGGAGCTCGCCGAGGCCGTCGGCCCCGAGGCGAAGGTCCTGCTCCTGAAGGGCCTCGGCGACCCGGACGCCACCGTCCGTGCGGCCGCCGCCAAGGCCCTGGACGAGCACGACGGCGCGGACGTCGTCGAGGGCTTGGTGCGCTCCCTGGAGGATGCCGACGAGGCCGTGCGCCGCACCGCCGCCGACACCCTGGCCGAGAAGAAGGAGCCGACCTGCGGCCCGCTGCTGATCGAGCGCGCCGAGCACGCCGACCCCTTCGTGCAGGCGTCCGCCCTGCGGGCGCTTCGCGAGCTCGTCCTGCCGGACGCCCTGTCGGCCGCGCTGAAGGCGCTCCAGAGCACGGCGCCCGAGGTTCGCCGCGAGGGTCTTGGCGTCATCGGCTACCTCAAGGCCGAGGAGGCGCTACCCGCGCTGATCGCCACCGCGGGCGATCCCAACCCGACCGTCCGACGCGCGACGATGTCGGCGCTGGTCTTCCTGCGGCCCGGCGGCCCGGGCATCTCCACGCTGATCACCGGGCTGTCTGACGAGAACTGGCAGGTGCGCGAGGAGGCCGCGGTCTCGTGCGCCAAGATCCGGCTGCCTGAGGCGACGTCCCCCCTAATTGCGGCGATGGAGGACTCTGTCTGGCAGGTCCGCACCAAAGCCGCCAACGCACTGGGCCGGATCAGGGCCCCGGCCGCGGTCGACGTTCTGGGACGAGCACTAACCTCGGAGGTGAGTAACCTGCGCAAGGAGGCCGCCGCGGCGCTCGGTGAAATCGCCGACCCACGCGGTCTCGCTGCCCTGGAGGCGTCCTCCAACGATCCCGATCCCGACGTGCGCAAGCTCATTCTATGGGCGATCGGGCGCTGCCAGGGACGCCCCTGACCGGTTCAGCCGACGCGACGTTTGATGCGGCGCCCTCCCCTCCGGTGGGCGCCGCATCGCGTTCATGGGCGGCGCGGTGACAGCGTGAGGCCAGATGCGATCAGGGACAGTTTAGAGCTGGTACAGGCTTTGCGGCGCCACTTCGTGCAAAGCGCAGGAGATGGCAATGCAGACCACGGCGCCAATACGCCCGTCCCAAGCCCCGGCGGGGCTGCACACTCAGGCAAACGCCCTTCTGCTGTCCGAGGCTGCACCCAAAGCCGGGGCCGGCCAGCGCCCGTTGCTCGACGGATTGACCGAACGCGAGCTCGCCCTCGTCATGGAGAAGGGCCGACGCCGTGTGCTCTATCGCGGCGCGACCCTGTTCACGCAGGAGACGCCGAACGACGGGATCTGGATCGTCGAGAGCGGCCGCATCCGGGTCTTCTACGCGGCACCCTCCGGTCGCGAGATCACACTGGCCTACTGGTATCCCGGCAACTTCGTCGGCGGTCCCGACGTGTTCGGCACCGGCCTTCACAAGTGGTCGGGCATGGCGGCGAGCAATTCCAGCGTGCTGCACCTGCCGGGGAAGGCCCTCAAACAGCTCGTGACGCAAATCCCCGCACTGGCAATCGGGGTCATCGACGGCCTAACCTTCAAGGGCCGCTGCTACTCGACCCTGGCCCAGATGCTCGGGACCCGCTCGATCACGGAGCGTCTCGCTCACCTCCTCCTGCACCTGTGCGATCTCTACGGCGTGCCGGAGGAGGACGGGACGGTGATCGCGGCGACCTTCACCCACGCCGACCTCGCCCACATGGTCGGCGCCACCCGGCAATGGGTGACGATCAGCCTGAAGCGACTCTCGGAGCAGGGCGTCGTCGCGACTCGTCGCACGCAGATCGTCGTGCTGCGCCCCGAGGTCCTCGCGCAGATGCGTGGCGGCGAGGAATGCGCCTAAATCCGAAGCTTCTCGCTTAAATCCGCAGCATATCCGGGTCGGCACGGCCTTTTTGCGCAACTAATCGACGCGCGAGCTCTCTCGGTGTTTGATCGAACTCGCCGACAAGTCCGATCATGCCCTCGGATGTCGTTGCGACATCGGACCGAAATGACGGAGCGGGCGATGGCAAGACGGTTCCCCAGGCTCGGATCGGTATCCGCCCTCGCGCTCCTCGCACTCACCGGCACCGGGATCGGTACATCGGCCCGCGCCGAGA
Source organism: Methylobacterium sp. CM6257 (assembly GCF_054611515.1). Lineage (NCBI taxonomy): Bacteria > Pseudomonadati > Pseudomonadota > Alphaproteobacteria > Hyphomicrobiales > Methylobacteriaceae > Methylobacterium > Methylobacterium sp. CM6257. The sequence goes on along the minus strand of NZ_CM137735.1, from coordinate 462,720 downwards.
CCCTCACCGTCGGCATCGGCACTCAGGATACGACGACCAACACCGCGACCGTCGGCGTGGTGATCCGACAGCTCAAGCTGCTCGAGAAGTACCTTCCCAAGACCGGCAAGTATGCCGATAAGACCATCCAGCTCGACTGGCAGAACTTCACCTCCGGGCCGCCGGTCACGAACGGCATGATGGCCGGCAAGCTCCAGTTCGGCGCGATGGGCGATTACCCGTTGGTCGTCAACGGCGCCACCTTCCAGAACAATCCCGAGAGCAAGTCGCAGCTCATCTCGGTCGCGGCGTACAACCTCTCCGGTTCCGGCAACGGCATCGTCGTCAACAAGGACTCCGAATACTTCTCCTTCGAGGACCTGAAGGGCAAGGTCGTCAGCGTGCCCTTCGGTTCGGCCGCCCACGGCATGGTCCTAAAGGCGCTGCAGGACAAGGGCTACCCGGCAACCTACTTCCGCCTCGTCAGCCAGAGCCCGGAGGTCGGTTCGACCAACCTTCAGGAGAAAAAGATCGACGCGCACGCCGATTTCGTCCCCTTCGCCGAGCTGCTGCCGTTCCGCGGCTTCGCCCGCAAGGTGTTCGACGGCGTCGAGACCAAGCTGCCGACCTGGCACGGTGTCGTCGTGCGAACCGACTTCGCGAAGCAGTACCCCGAGATCGTCGAGGCCTACGTCAAGGCGGTGCTCGACGCGGACGCCTGGGTCAAGGCGGACCCGAAGCGCGCCGCCGAGCAGATCGCGGCGTGGACCGGTACCGACAAGGAAGTGGTCTACATCTTCCTCGGGCCCGGCGGGATCATGACCCTAGATCCCACGATCAAGCCGCAGCTGATCGACGCAGGGCGCGAGGACGTGAAGGTCCTGCAGAAGCTCGACCGGATCAAGGAGTTCGACGTCGGCCCGTGGGTCGACGAAGCGTATTTGCGCAAGGTCTTCGCCGAGCGCGGTCTCGACTACGACCAGCAGCGCGCGAGCACCGCCAACTACGAGGTGAGCGGCGAGGACACGTTCTGCAAGAAGCCGATCGCCGAGCCGCGCAAGGCCGGCGAGATCTGGGTGAAAGGCGGCGCGATCAAGCCCTATTCCAGCGCCGCCTGCACGCTCGGCGCGCTCAACGAGATGAAGTCCAAGGGACAGGCCGTTGACGTCGCCTACGTCTTCGACAGCGCCCGCGGCATCAAGCTGTTCGCCCGCGAGGCCTTCTACGTCGTCGACGGCAAGGGCGGCATCGCACCCTTCCTGCTGAAGCAGGATGCCGAAACCGCGGCTCAGGGCGGCGGCAAAGTGATGCCCTACGACGAGGCCCTTAAGGCCGCTGTGACGGGAGGCTAGACTCTCATGGAAGCTGTCGCCCTGCAGTCCACCGCCGAGCCCGAGCCGCCGCGAACGGCGATCCTCACGCCGCCGGCCGCGTCGGACCACCCCACGACAGGCCGCACCCGCCGCTGGCTTCGCCTGCACCGCTGCGAGTTCCGCGCCGCGCTGATCGGGCTCGCGTCGCTCATCCTGTTTGTCGCCCTCTGGCAGTATCTGACTGCCAACCGCGTCACCCTCTACGTGCGGTTCCTGAACATACCCACGCCGATGGACGTCGTGGGCCGTGCGGTGATTGCCCTGCACAACCCGGTCTTCGGCGATCACGTGCTCATCTCCTGCCGCCGGATCCTGTTCGGCTTCCTCCTGGCCGGCGGCGTCGCCGTCCCGCTTGGCCTCCTCATGGGCCGCTATCGCCTCCTGCGCGAGATCGCCTTCCCGATCTGCGAGGTGCTGCGGCCGATCCCGGCGATCGCCTGGGTGCCGATGGCGATCATGCTCTGGCCGACGAACGAGGGCTCGATCATCTTCATCACCTTCCTCGGCTCGTTCTTCCCGATCCTGATCAACACCCTCCAGGGCATGGTGCAGGTCGACCCGGTGCTGGTGCGTGCCGCCAAGTGCCTCGGGGCCAGGGAGGCGGCGGTGTTCCGCGAAGTCTACCTGCCAGCCTCGTTGCCGCAGATCTTCACCGGCCTGACGGTCGGCATGGGAGTGGCCTGGGTCTCTCTGATCGCCGCCGAGATGATCTCCGGCCAGTTCGGCATCGGCTACTTCACCTGGGAGGCCTACTCCCTGGTCCAGTACCCCGACATCGCGCTCGGCATGATCACGATCGGGTTGCTGGGGCTTGGCTCGAGCTTCGCGATCCGGCTCGTCGGCCGCCTCGTCATGCCCTGGGCCGCCGCCCGGTAGGACACCTGACGAGCCCGACGGTCCCTTCCTCTCCGTGGTGCGCCGCCCCACGGGACGGATGCCCGCGCAACGCACACCAGCAACCGAGGAGCCTGCCATGGCCGAGCCGAGCCGGGGCCTGATCGAGGTCCGCGACTTCTGCCTGCGGTACGAGACGATGGAGGGCGCCGTCGAGGCCGTCTCGAACGCGTCGCTCACGGTACAGCCCGGCGAGTTTGTATCGATCATCGGCCCGTCCGGTTGCGGGAAGTCGACTTTGCTCAACGCCCTGGCTGGTTTCCTCACACCGTCGTCGGGGCGGGTCACCGTCGACAGCGAGGCGATCTCGGGGCCGAGCGCGGACCGCGGCATGATCTTCCAGCAGTACTCGCTCTTCCCATGGAAGACGGTCCGGGAGAACGTCGAGTTCGGCCTGAAGATGAAGGGGCTCCGGCGGGGCGAGCGCGAGCGTCAGGCCCGCACACTCCTCGGCCTCGCCGGCCTTACGCCGTTCGAGAACCACTATCCCGACCGGCTGTCCGGCGGGATGAAACAGCGGGTCGGCATCGTGCGCGCACTGGCCACCGGTCCGCGCATCCTCCTGCTCGACGAGCCGTTCGGCGCCCTCGACGCGCAGACCCGGCTGATCATGCAGCAGATCCTCACCAACATGTGGCAGCGCCTCAAGATCTCGGTGCTGTTCGTGACCCACGACATCGACGAGGCGATCTTCCTCTCCGACCGGGTCTACGTGATGACCGCTCGTCCCGGGAGCATCAAGGCCGAGATCGTGGTGCCGCTGCCCCGCCCGCGACAGCCGGCCCTGACCCTGTCGTCCGAGTTCCTTGGCCTACGCCGGGGGCTGATGTCGCTGATCCGCGAGGAGAGCATCCGCGCGATGGGCGGGGAGGTCAGCGCCGAGGCGATGAAGGGCCTGGCCATCGATCTTGAGGGCCAGGATCTCGCCGCGCTGCTCTGAGCTCCGCGCCAACGGGTGAAGCCATGACCTACGTCGTCACCGAGAACTGCATCCGCTGTAAGTACACCGACTGCGTCGAGGTCTGTCCGGTCGACTGCTTCTATGTCGGTGACACCATGCTGGTGATCAAACCGGACGAGTGTATCGACTGCGGCGTGTGCGAGCCGGAGTGCCCGGCCGACGCCATCAAGGCCGATACGGAGCCGGGAACGGCAGGCTGGAAGGCCTTCAACGCCAAGTACGCCGACCTCTGGCCCAACATCACCGAGAAGACCGAGCCGGCCGACGACGCGGCGGCGTGGGACGGCCGCGACGGCAAGCTGCTCGAAGCGTTCGGAAATGCGGATCCGGCGGTCGCCTGAGTGAGGAACAAAGAGTCATGAGCAAGTTTCACGAGGAGCGCGTCCTGTCGGTCCACCACTGGACCGACAACCTGTTCTCGTTCCGCACGACCCGCGATCCGGCGTTCCGGTTCCGCAACGGCGAGTTCACCATGATCGGCCTCGAGGTCGACGGGCGGCCGCTGCTGCGCGCCTACTCGGTGGTCTCGGCCAATTACGAGGAGGAGCTAGAGTTCTTCTCGATCAAGGTCCAGGACGGCCCGCTGACCTCCAAGCTCCAGCACCTCAAGGTCGGCGACCCGATCATCGTCGGCAAGAAGCCCACCGGCACGCTGGTGCTCGACAATCTGCTCCCGGGCCGGCACCTCTACCTGCTCGGCACCGGCACGGGGCTCGCGCCGTTCCTGTCGATCATCAAGGATCCGGAGACCTACGACCGGTTCGAAAAGGTCGTGCTGGTCCATGGCTGCCGGCAGGTGCAGGAACTCGCCTACGGCGAGACCATCACCGAGACGCTGCCCAAGCACGAGTTCCTAGGCGAGATGATCTCGAACCAGCTCATCTACTACCCGACCGTGACCCGCGAGCCGTTCCGCAACCGCGGCCGGATCACCGACCTGATGGTCTCGGGCAAGCTGTTCGAGGATGTCGGCCTGCCGGAGATGTCGACCGAGAACGACCGCTTCATGCTGTGCGGCAGCCCCGACATGATCCGCGACACCCGGGAGCTCCTGACCTCCAGCGGCTACGGGGAGGGCAACCACGGCGAGGCCGGTCACTACGTGATCGAGAAGGCCTTCGTGGAGAAGTAGGGAGCCCGGACCTCGTGCGACTCCCTCGCGTGACACGCACGCAGGCCGGACGGCTCTTCCTCCTCGCCACCGCGACGGGCTGGGGCCTCAACTGGCCGGTACTCAAGCTGGTCCTTCAGGACTGGCCACCGCTGTTCGCGCGCGGCGTCGCCGGTCTCGTCGCGGCCTTCGGGCTCGGACTTCTCGCCTACGGGCGCGGCGAACGCCTGACGGTGCCGCGCGCACTTCTCGGACGACTCGGTCTCGCCGCCGCAATCAACGTCTTCGCCTGGATGGGTTTCACCGGTCTGTCCCTGAAATGGCTCATCGTGCCGGAGGGGGCACTCCTGGCGTACTCGATGCCGGTCTGGGCCGTGCTTCTCGCCTGGGTTCTGCGCGGCGAGCGTCCGGACCAGCGCGGGTTCGCGGCCCTCGCACTCGGCATCCTCGGTATCTGCGTCCTCGTCGACGGCACCGGAACCGGTCTGATCCTCCGGAAGGCGCCCGGCATCGCCCTTGCCCTGGCCGCTGCCATCCTGTTCGCGCTGGGAACGATCCTTGAGCGAAGGCCGATCGGCTTGCCACCGATCGCCCTCACCGCGTGGCAGGTCGGGCTCGGCTGCCTAGCGATGACGCTGGTCAGCCTGTTCACCGAGGCTTCCGACATCAAGGGCCTGAGCCTGCCGAGCCTGGCCGGCATCAGCTACATGGCGATCGGCCCGCTCGCGCTCTGCTACCTCAGCTGGCAGGCTGCCCTACGCCGGCTGCCGACCGGCATGGCGACCACGGGCATGCTGTCGGTGCCGATCATCGGCACGGCCGCGGCTGCGCTGGCGCTACATGAGACGATCGGATCTCGACAGATGCTCGCCTTTGTCCTGACGCTGAGCGGCGTCGGCCTGGCTCTGCAGAGGAAGGTGGTGCCGACGTCCTCGACGGCCTGCGCGTCGTCGAGCGCCGGCCTGGTACGCTGACGCGCGAGTGCACGCGGACGAGCGAGACGTCCGCTTCCGGGAAGCACTTCATTGCGGCAGGATGTCCGGATCGGGCGCAAAGCAGAATGTCGGCTTTCGGGCAGCAGCGGCCCAATGATGGCTCACGACCTCAAGCAGACCCTCCGGCCACGGTCCGCACTTGAGGCTGGCTCGCTAAGCACAGGCTACCGGCAATTCACCGATCTGTGTGGTGTAGCGCGGCGTGCGCATCTCGAACTTGGTGCTCCAGTCGCGGCGGTTCATCAAACCCGTTTCAGCCGGCACAACGGCGCCCCAACCCCAGCGCGCGTTGCAGGCGTCCATCGCCGCCATCAAGGGACTCGACCGCTCCCGGTCCATTGTACCGATCAGCGCCCGTGGGCTGTGCGACAGCGACACGAAGTTGTTCGTGACGATCCCAGCCTTGGAGTAGCGCCACAGCCGATCACCCGGCTCTCGCCACGTCTTAGCCACCCCGCGCTGCGCGGCCTTCTCCGCAGCTTCCTAGCGTGCGGCGCCTCGTGCCGCCATCGTCCCTCTTTGCGCGCGATTGTGGCTCGGCAGTTCGGACATAAGCGCTCCTCCTAAATTGCGGTCGAGAAACGTAGGGCGATCGCTTCGGGCATCGACGGTGGCAACAGGGTCGCAACGTCACAGCGGCCGCCTTCTGGCTAAGGCGGTTAGGGCTGCCGTTACCCGAAATGTTACCCGGAGCGCCCGCCGTCACTCCGGCCATGCTGGCAAGTTGCTGAATTTATTGGTGAGCGCGCTGGGACTCGAACCCAGGACCTACAGATTAAAAGAAACCGCGTCCAGGCAAAAAGCTCAACGATATCAAGAGAGCTGGTTGCCAAACGTGGGCAGGCTAACGGTCCAAACCGTGGCGCTATCGATGCCAGTTTGGCAACCGCTGGACTGACGGCGGCTCCCACGATCCGAGCCACCTCTCCCCTCCCCAACTCTGCCGGACTTGGCGCTTGTCGCAGGGGTTCGCTGCCGACCGCACGACCAGTTCGCCACCGGTCCTTGCCCGCCAAACTGACTCATCCGGCTATGACCCATGAGCTAGGTCGCGACACCATAACGGCTGGCACGGTTGAGCCGCGGCATCGTTAGGCCTCTGAGCGGGGGGGGCCTGGATGGCGCGGTTTGAACCGCGCCGGGTTTCCCGGAGGCCGTTTGGTTTGGGTCAGGCGGCCAAGGCTTGGACCTCGGCCTGGGCATAATAGCGTGCCTCCGCCTCGGCGGGAGGGATGTGGCCGATCGGTTCGAGCAGCCTGCGGTGGTTGATGGACTGGATGCCCCCACTCCGGCGGAAGCCGGTACTCTGGGCCCGGACCTTTCACATCTGCCGGAGCAGTCCATGGATCCGATCGCCATCGTCGGCCTCGATCTGGCCAAGCGCATCTTCCAAGTTCACGGCGCATGCGCCGATGGCAGCGTCGCGCTACGCAAAAAGCTGTCGCGACCGCAGGTCCTCACGTTTTTCGCCCAGCTGCCGGCCTGCATCGTCGCCATGGAGGCCTGCGCTTCGGCACACGAGTGGGGACGTGCGATCCGTGAACTGGGTCACGAGGTCCGACTGATCCCACCGATCTATGTCAAGATCCCATGAGGAGGTGGCGATCAGGCGGCGCTTCAGCAGGATGGACGGCCTGACGCTCTTCATGGAGGTGAACGTGAGCCTTTCTCCTGATGTTGGCGGTGCGCCCGAGCCTATCCGGGTCGATCTCGCGGCGATCTTCGTCTCGCTCGAACTCAGCCGCGCAACGTGGTTGGTGACGTCGCTCTCTCCTGGAGCCGGCCAGAAGATGTCCCGGCACGTGGTGCGCGGTGGTGATGCCGCGGGCCTGCTCAGCCGACTGGCTGACCTACGGGCGCGAGCTCGGGCGCGCACCGGCAAGCTGTTCCCCGTCGTGGTGATCCAGGAGGCCGGGCTCGACGGCTTCTGGCTGCACCGCGTGCTCGAGGGCAAGGGCATCGAGAGCCACGTTGTTGACGCCGCCTCCGTCGCCACCTCAAGGCGCAGGCGACGGGCCAAGACCGACCGGATCGATGGCGAAGCCCTGGTCCGTACGCTGCTGGCCTACAAGCGCGGAGAGCCGCGCGTGTGCGCGATGGTCCGGGCGCCCACGCCTGAGGAGGAGGATCGCCGCCGGCTGTGCCGCGAACTTCGAACGCTCATCAGCGAGCGTGTCCGGCACGTCAACCGGCTCCGAGGCGTGCTGTTTGCGCAGGGTATCACCGACTACGATCCCCGTCGGTCGGACAGGCGCGAACGGCTTGAGGCGTTGCGGACCGGCGATGGCCGGCCGCTCCCGCGGTACCTCAAGGCGATGATCGAACGCGAACTCGGTCTTATCGAGCTGCTGATCGAGCAGATCGATGACGTGCGCGCCGCGCGCGACGCACTCGTGGCGGCCGAGCGTGCGGCCACACCACAGCGTGCGGCAGCGGCCATGCTTCTCGACTTGAAAGGTGTCGGTCCCGGCTTTGCCGGTGTGCTCTGGTCTGAAGGGTTGTTCCGGCGCTTTGAGAATCGTCGCCAGCTTGCCGCCTACGCGGGCTTGGCGCCAACGCCTTGGCAGAGTGGCTCGATTGATCACGAGCAAGGCGTGTCGAAGGCCGGCAATCCACGCCTGCGCGCGACACTTGTCGAACTGGCCTGGCTCTGGCTCCGCCATCAGCCAGGTTCGGCCCTGTCGCGCTGGTACCACGACCGGGTCAAGCGCACCGGCGGGCGCATGAAAAAGATCGCCATCGTGGCTCTCGCCCGCAAGCTTCTCGTCGCGCTCTGGAAGTATGTGACGGCAGGTGTGGTCATCGAGGGCGCTGCGATGAAGAGCGTCTGACCGAGAGCGACTGCAATCCCTCTCAATCCACCGAGGCACGAGAAGCCTTGGCGGATCCAGGTGGACGAACCGACGAACGGTATGGCCTCAGCCGCCGCAGTTAAGAATGGTCTCGTCCTCCTGAGCTCGGCCCGCCGGATGCGGGATCATGGTGCAGCCGAGATCGATCGGCGACCGCATGTGAGCTTGAGCGCGTCCGCTGCGGCCGCTTCACCCATCGGGCTCGGACCTGCGATCTGGAACACGCCAGGAGATCACTCATGACCGGATGAGATCCCTTGCACATCGACTCCTCATGTGAGCCGTTCATCAAGCGGCAGAAGAACGATGCCGCCGACGCGGAGGCGATCGCCGAGGCCGCCTCGCGCCCGACGATGCGCTTCGTTGCGATCAAGAGCGAGGCTCAGCAGGCGCGAGCCATGATCTTTCGGACGCGCGACCTTCTGGTCCGGCAGCGCACCCAGCTCATCAATGCGTTGCGCGGCCATCTCGCCGAGCACGGCATCGTGGCACCGCAGGGAGCGACCAACGTGCGCCAGCTCGCCCTGGCGCTTGACGACGTCACGACTTCGCTCGATCCGCTCGTCGCTGATCTGAGCCGTCTCTACCTCGACCAGATCAAGGATCTCGACGCTCGGATCTCGGAGTTGGAGAAGCGGGTCGCGCGGGAAGCCAAGCGATCTGGCACGCCGTCCCGCCTCATGACGATGCCGGGCATTGGACCAATCACCGCGATGGCGATCGAGACGTTCGCGCCGCCGATGGCGACGTTCAAGCGCGGACGCGACTTTGCAGCCTGGCTCGGCCTCGTGCCGCGGCAGTTCTCTTCAGGCGGAAAGCAGGTCCTGGGTCGCGTCTCCAAGATGGGCCAGCGCGACATCCGGCGTCTCCTGATCATCGGCGCCATGACGGTCATCCGCTGGTCGATCCGCAAGGGAGCACCGGCAGGCTCCTGGCTGGCGAGGATGCTGCCACACAAGCCGCGTCTGGTCCTGGCCATTGCGTTGGCGAACAAGATGGCCCGTGCAGCCTGGGCGATGCTGATGAAGAACGAGAGTTACAAGGCTCCGGTGCCGGTGGCTTGATCAAGACATCAAGCCGCCGTCGCACCGGTGTGGCGGGCAGGAAGGTCGAAGAGAGGTAAGGACGGAACGATCGGTCAGATCGGGATCAGGAAAAGCAAGACTGGTTGACGAGCTACGAACTCGCGTGTGTTGATCTGCACCTGATCCGCGCATCTCCATACTGGCCCGCGGCATGGACATGGCCGCATCATGAGGCCTGAGACATGACCGCACCCGATCCCCCGTCAGAGCCGCTCGACACCCTCTTGCGCGTCAGGGGGCATCCAGACATGAACCAATCCACCCATTCGAGCGTGGCGTACTCGACTGCCTCGAACGAGCGCCACGGCCCGCGCCGATGGATCACCTCCGCCTTGAACAGGCCGATCACCGTCTCGGCGAGAGCGTTATCGTACGAGTCGCCGACGCTGCCGACGGACGGTTCGATGCCCGCCTCGGCCAGGCGCTCGGTGTAGCGGATGCTCACATATTGCGACCCGCGGTCGGAATGGCAGACGAGGCCGCTGCCGGCGAAGGGGCGGCGCTCGTGCAGGGCCTGCTCCAGAGCATCGAGCACGAAGTCTGCCCGGGCCGAGCGTGAGACACGCCAGCCCACGATCCGGCGGGCGAAGACGTCGATCACGAAGGCCGCGTAGACGAAGCCGGTCCAGGTGGCCACGTAGGTGAAATCCGCCACCCACAGCCTGTTCGGGCAGTCGGCCCTGAACTGCCGATTGACTCGGTCGCGCGGATAGGCCGCCGCCGGATCGGGAACGGTGGTGCGGACCCTGCGCCCCCGGACGACGCCGGCTAAGCCCATCATCCGCATCAGTCGGGCCACTGTGCAGCGCGCCACCACGATCCCCTCGCGGGCGAGTTGCCGCCAGACCTTGCGCACGCCGTAGACCCGGAAGTTCGCCTCGTACACGCGCCGGATCTCGGCCGAGAGCACCGCGTCGCGCCTGGCCCGGGCCGGCAGCCTCTCGGGCTCGGAACGCCGCGCGGCATGGGCGTGGTACGTCGACGGGGCGATCGGCAGGACCCTGCAGATCGGCTCGACCCCGTAGGTGGCGCGATGATCGTCGATGAAGGCGATCATGACCGGAACCGGCGGTCGAGCTCCGCCTGGGCAAAATACGCGCTCGCCTTCCTCAAGATCTCGTTGGCCTGCCGGAGCTCGCGGTTCTCCCGCTCCAGCGCCTTGATCCGCTCGCGCTCATCCGTCGTCGGTCCGGCTCGTACACCCCGGTCGCGCTCGGCCTGGCGCACCCAATTGCGCAGCGTCTCACCCGAGCAGCCAATCTTGGCGGCGATCGAGCGGATCGCTCCGTACTGCGACTCGTGCTCGCCTTGGTGCTCCAGCACCATCCGCACCGCGCGCTCGCGGACCTCGGGGGAGAAGGGTGGGGTATGCTTCGTCATGGCTCCAGTCTCTCAAATGTTGGAGCCTCCGAAAATCCCGGGGCGGTTCAGTCGGCGATGTCGGCGGATTTCGGATCCATTGTGGTCCAGAACTCTTCGAGAACGGCGCGATGGCTCCGCTCGACCTTGCCATTCAGATGGGGCGATCGTGGAAGGATCGGGCGGAACTTGATGCCCCAGTCGATCAGCCGCTGCTGCACAGCCTCGGCAAAGAATTCGCGTCCGCGGTCGGTCTGGATCCGCTGAATGGCAAACGGCATCTCCTCGATCACCCGGTCGAGAAAATCGAGAGTGTTCGCGGCGGTCCGGCGTGGATAGATCCCAAACACGGCGTAGCGCGAGCAGTCGTCTATGGCTGTGTACTGGTACACGCCCGGGCAGATTTTGCAGACGTCCATCTGCACCCGATCGCCCGGCACGGGTCGACTATAGCGGAGCTTTCCTCTGACGCGCCGCCGCGGCCGCTTGAGCACCTGCTCGCCGTGACGGACGAGCACGCGATGGATGGTGTCGAGCGACAGCGTCAGATCGTGTTGACGGACGAGCTCATTGCGGAGCTGCTTGATCCCGAGCTTGCGGTCGCGCCGGAGGCTGAGGATCAGCGTCTCGTGCTCTGCAAACACCTTCTGAGCTGCCAAGCGGCGCGGACGGCGGCTCTGTTCCACCAGCCCAGCTGGACCAGCGGCCTGATACCTTCGCCACCATTTGCGCAACGTCGGGCGTGAGATGCCGCAGCGGCGGCAAACGAGGCCGGCGTCGCCGGTCCGAGCATAGAGTTCAACCCATCCCAGACGCGCCTTCGTCAGATCCATGGCCGTGTCTCGCGCGGGCTGGGGATCTGATGGACAGCGCGTGCCGCGCTGCCCACAGCTCCACAGCAGAAGCAGCAATCAGGATGCCAGATCGGCCGGGAGCGCGGACGGCGAGGTAGAAACGATGTCGCCGAACCTCACACATGGGCAAACGTGAAGCCGATGCCCAACCGCAAACAGGTGCTGGCCTTCAGCCCGTTCTTGTACAAATACCGCAACCTTGTCGAGCGCTTCTTCAGCAAGATCAAGCACTTCCGAGCTGTTGCCACGCGCTACGACAAGGATCCCGACAACTTCCTCGCCAGCGTCAAACTCGCGGCCATGCGGGTCTGGCTGCGAACTTTATGAGTCCGCGACCTAAACCGCGCGACTCAGATCGTTGCGGTAGTTTTTGGGAAGCTCGCTCGCAAGATCTTCATCGTGAGCAGGTGGGCGCCCCACCCTCCCCTCACGCTGAGCTCCCAACCCTGACCGTGCTTCGGGCGCTTCTCGGCAAGAACGCGCTCCCGGGTTGCCGCATAGTGCTGCTCAACGTGAACACTCCAGCGCGCTTGGCGCCACTCTCGCTCGAACGTGGCACGGACCGGCAGCAGCGGCAGCTGCGCCTCACGTCGCAGAGCATTGCGTGCCCAGATTGAGGCCAGGATCGCAGCAGCATCTACTTGCGTAGTTGCAGAGGTTTCGTCCGCCATGAACTCAGAGTGTAATGCTTTGAGCGTTGCTCCGTCCATCATCGTTGACGATTAATCCTAACCGTAGGTACCAACCTCTACAGAACCATTGCACCCGATGTGCCTTGTGCTATGATGATGCTTCTATCGAGACGGGTGATGCGCAGGCTGGCGTGACCACGGCGATGCTCTTGGAGCTCGCCCTTGGCCCTGCGCTTGAACGATCTCGCAATCGCGAGTGATCCAGAGACGGCTCGGGCGCCTGCGCCAATTTCCGGCTGGGCGTGCGAACCCCTGATGCGTCTCGACCGAGCCGGTGCGCGCGGCCTCGTGGCCGATCTCACCGTCGCGGGATGCTTGACGCGGCAGGCGGCCTTCTCTGTCGCTGCCGCCATGCTGGAGCGCGGTGAAGCCGCGATCGACGCTCTGATCGCACCCTTCGACCTCGCCCAAACGGGTGCGGAGGCGGTCGGCGTCATCCTGCGTCGCCAGCGCGCCCGCGAGGTCATTGCGGCCATCTACGGGATCCGGCCAGCCGCCGTGCCGGGCGGGTTCTTGCGTGCCCTTCTGCGTGTCCAAGAGGTCCGCTCGGTGACGTCCGGACTTGATCCGTTCGCTGAACCCGTCGCCTACGCGCGCCTGTTCGAGATCTTCGTTCAGCGCAAGCACAGCCCAGCTGCACACGCCCTCCGCTATGCGGGACCGCTGCATGCGCTGCACCTCCGCGCCGTCGCTGAGCTGGATCCGCTGTTGGTCTTGCCCGAGGTGCTGCGGGTCCTGCATGGGCCGGACACGATCCGGGCGGCTAACCGCCTCGTGGCGCTGCTGCGCGCCTGTGTCTCTACCGCCGATGACGACAGCCTAAGGCTCGCCTTGCGCCAGTCGCTCGGCGGCACCGAACCGCTGCGCAAGTTCGCGGAGCGGGTGCTCCAGCGCGCCGACCGCCTGCCCGTTCCGGATCTCCCTCCGCTGGAGGGGCTCCGCTTCTTCGCCAGCACGGCTGAGATCGAGACGTTCGCCGCGGAGATGAAGAACTGCGCCGCCAGCTACATCACGGAGATTGCCCTCGGGCTCAAGCTGGTGTGCTCATACACCCACATCGACGAGGCCGGCGTGGCGGTCCCTCTGGCCGTGCTCCTTGCGCCGATGGCAGATGGAGGCTGGGAGATCGACCAGATCGCCGCCAAGGCCAACGTCCGGCCACCAAAGCCCGTGCTGCGGGCCGCGCTGCAGCGCCTGATGGGCATCGGCCTGCGCGTGGCGGGACCAGCGCCGGGCGGGAGCTACGATCGGGATCTGGCCAACCTGCTCGGGCAGCACTGCTACTTCCGCCTCGGCGATGCGCTCCCCGACATCATCGAGGACACCGAGACCGCCTCCGATGACGGGGTGAGCGGGATCGAGCCGTCCGAGGGTGTCCAGGCGATGCTGCAGCGCGTGACAGGAGCTACCTGATGCTCAGCGTCGCGTTCCATCCGCCCACGCCGCGGTGGTGATCAGCCATGCTGACTCTCGTCGGCAATGGCCTCGCGGCCATCGAGCAACGGTTGGCGGCCCTGGATGAGATCGGGCTGCGCCTTGTGGCTGGCATCGGCGCTGCGGCGATGCTCTCCATCTGCCCCATCTGGGTCGCCCCCGTGCTGGGCTGGTGTGGTGTGCTTCGCTACGCGCCGCGGGCAATCAGGGCCGCACGAGAGCACGATGGTTTACGGGCAGCTGTTCGAGCCGCTCAGTCAGCCGCTGCTGAGGCCAGGACAGCCCTCGACGAGGCGTGCGAGCGCATAGCCGAGCTGGAACGTGATCTGGCCGCGGCCCGTGCCGCAGTTCGGCCAGCGCAAACCCCGAACCCGCTCTATCACCGCGTTGGACTCCACGAGGGTAGTCCGACCTTTCTGATCCAAGCAGCCAGAAAGGCGTTCAGGGCCCGGCTACACCCGGATCGGCACCCACGATATCGCGAGCAGGCGCACGAGCGTTTCGTAGAAGCGGAAGAGGTGTTCGCTCGCATCTTCCGCGAACGCGGGATCCGGGAGTGATACCCTTCGCTCGAGCTCCGGATGTTGAGGTCGGGCCGGCGGACGGCGCCGCAGGGGTCGCGATGCCGCCGATCCCGGAGGGCCGCATCGGAGGTCGTGCTACTTGCAAGGTCCTGCCGGCAGCTCGTCCATCGACCAGATGAAGCTCGTCACGATCGCGTCCCAGCGAAGGTAGATACTGCGATAACGGGTGAACCGCTCCCGGTTCGGCTCGATCGTCGCGGTGACGATCTCCGCGGCCTGCCGGATGTGCGGGTGGCGCATCAGATCCGGCCGGTAGTGCTCGACGAGTTGCAGGAGCATCTCCTGCACCGCGGCAGAGTGGGCCGCCTTGCGAGTGGAGTCGCGCAGGACGGCCGCGGAGGCCACCGGATCAAGGCTGCCCGGATCGCGGATGGGGAGACCGCTCGCGTCGGTATGCGCCCAGGCGCACGTGCGGTCATAAGGATTGCCCCCGGTGCTCACGAAGGTCTCGTTCGTCACCGGGGTCCGGACCGTGTGGGTGATGGGCGCGCCCTTGGCGCGCAAGATCCGGTTAAGCGCGGTCGTGCTCCGCGCGGTGGTGGATTTCAAAGGCATGGTGTCTCGTGATCGTAAGAGGATGAATTTTGGGGTGTGGGCCAGATGGTCCGGTCGTGCGCGAGCAACCGCAGCGTCACGATCAGAGGGCGGTCAGAGGCGAGCGGCGATGTCAGCAATCACCGGGGGCGCGTAGGCATCAACCTTGACGAACTCGCCCGCAGCGTCGGCCGTGGCGATGGCGTCGGCGAACCGGGTCCACGGGTCGTCGAGGTCGTCCAAGGTGGCCTCGGCCCGCGCATTGACCGCGCCGCGCCAGAGATCATCGCCTTCGATCCTCGCGAAGGTCTCGGAACAGGCGAGCCACAGCTCAGCGCCAGGGCGCATCCGCTTGAGCGCCGCCAACGCATCCAGACCCTCCGCGAGGCTCGCGAACCCCATCACGTACATGTGGGGGGAGGCGTCAGCCGGTCCGACGTGCAAGGCGAAACCGCCCTCGTCTTCGGCCGCCTCGACAGAGGCTCGCACGTAGCCGTCGGGTCCCTCGCAGCAGCACTCCAGCACGAAGCCGGTCGCGCTCGGCAGATCCTCGCGAACTCGCGGAGGAAGGCGGTCCAGGTTGATGTAACCGTTGATCATGAATTGATGTCCTGAAATGTCTTGATTGAAATCGAGGTCGAAGCGCGCCCAAACGGCGCGCCGGGGCGCGGTATGGCTGGAAGGGGCGACCGACCGAGATCGTGATGAGGCACTGGGTCGGCCCGCCCTGGTGCTGATCAGAGGTGGTCGATGACGCTCCAGATCACGTCGGACAGGTCGTCGCCGTGGCCGATCAGCCAGTCCTTGAGGGGGCGGCGGAGCGAAACGCCATCGGTGTCCGCCCGCGTGATGACGGACGCGAGCTGGTTCCACTCGTTGTCGTAGTCGGTGTCATCGATCTCGGCCTGCACGAAGACGACGCCCTCCCAGACATCGTCGGCTTCGATCTTCGCGATGATCTGCTGGGTGCTCAGGTACAGGTCCGCGTGAGGTTGCCTCTCCCGAAGCTCCGCGAGACGAGCCACCCCCTCCTCGAAGGTCATGAAGATCTCGGCGCGGCGATCATCCGGCCGATCAGGCAGGCCGATGTGGAGGGCGTATCCGCCCTCGTTCTCGGCGTCCTCCAGCGTGGCGAGCAGGTAGTGGTCACCGAACTCGGTATACGCCTCCAAGATATAGTAGGCGGCGCGCGAGTTGCCGGTGGCGCCGTCAGAATCGACGGAGCACGCAGGAAGATTATCGATGGACATAACGGGTCTCTGAAAAGGAGCTGCTGGTGAAAATGGTGGGTGGTCCGCTCCCAAACGGCGCGGTGATCTCTGGGTAGCAGGGTCCGCGACAAGAAGTCGAAATTCATCTCGCGCCGACTTTGTCTGGCGGGCCGACGCACCCTATCCGGATGAAATCACACGTGGTGATCGCGCCCGGCCACCCAGCAAGGCGGGGCTTCCGGACCCGACATGTCGTAGCACCTGCGCGCCAAGGCGCGCCCGCGCGCGCGACCCTTTACGAGAATTTCGACTTCCGCGGGTCCGGTCTGGCAGACCGGGTGTCAGCGCCCACGCGGATTTCGAGGGGTGCCGGCCGCATTGCCGAGGAACCGATGAACAAGAACCCCGACCACAACGCCCGCGCCGAGTTGCTGGCACGCCAGCTCAATACCCGTCTTGCCGCCGAGGGCCTCGGCGTGCAGGCGCGCAGGGACCGTCGGGCGCTCGCCCGCGACGCCGTGGCCGAGACTGCCGAGCGGCGCCGGATGATCGAGATGCGTTGCCGGCCGAGCTACGCGGCCAGTGAGGCTCGTCAGCCGTTCGAGGCCGGGACGCGCCTGATCCCGGCGGCAAACCGTTCACACGACGCCGAGACCCACGAGAAAATCGCCGAGACCTCAACACGACCGACCTACGAACAGATGCGGGCCCAGAGGGACGAGTACCCGGACATGCCCGCCGAGGTGCGCGAGCATGAGCGGCGCAGGCGAGAGCAGCGGCGCGCCAGGAGCCGAGCGGGCAGCTGCAAGAAGAAATAGACCGGCGACGGCCCCACGTGGCTAAATAGAGGATCACGTCGAGGGCGATCTCGCAGGGGATCTCGGTGGCTGGCCCGGCCCGAAACTCTCAGACCGGGACTCAGACCGGGGGAGAAATCGGCACGACAGCCGGGACGCAGGAGGGTCGTCTGCAGTTCGACTGCTGAAATCCTCCACAAGCGATGGCAATGAGCACGCCTCAACCATCACCTCTCGCCTGTCATGCAGATCGGGCTCGCGAGGGGCGCGCCGCAAGGCACCCGCTGGCCCTCGGGCCGTAGTGGGCGAGCAATGCCGGGTCCCGCCAGGGAGCCGCCCGGCCCCGGTAAGACGGGTACGCCGCCCGGCGGTCTGCTGCCGAGACTCGAGTGGGATCTCAGCAACCTCTACCCCGCCCTCCTCAGAAGACGCCCGGCATTGGACCGCCCGGCTATCCGCTTCTGGGGAGGGCGGGGGATAGACGCGTGCCTCGATCTGCGTGGGTCCGGCGCCGGACGGGCGCAACCTGAAGATCCACGATCACCTCCTGATGAGCATCGATCTACCTACCAACCACTCGGCAAAGGGATCGCCGATCGTCGAGCGCATGCGAGACGAGAAGGCGATCACGAAGCCGAGCGCACGGGCGACGCGCAGCGAGCCCGGGCGCCTCACATCTACGGGTGACAAGGGACACCTCCTGCGAGGTGTTCGAGAGGAGGCGGGCAATCAGCCCGTCATGGATGTCGAGCTTGCAGGGAGCTCTCCGTCCCGCACGCCGAGTTCGACGTGTTCCGCTGAGCACGAAGCGTTGCCACCGGCGTTTGGCTATGAGCTCTGTCGACACCGAGGCGTTGGATCAACCCATCCGCATGGGCGAGATAAGGGCACTGAATGAAATATTGAGATGTCGATGTTGTGTCGGGCAAGCTGAGTCCGTTAACAAAAAACCGGACATCAACGTGACCTGCTTCAAGAACACCAAACGCAGCCCTTGGGACTGCTACATCGACGCGCCCGGATACGGCCCGATCGTCGAGATGACGCCGCGCTGGCTCGATGACCTCACCCTGCAGGTCGCCTTGAGCGACCATGGCCGCTATTACAAGATCCACACGCACACGACGCTGGCTCGGTTGGTCGGTGTGCGCCGGGCTGTCCCCGAGCTCGCGGAGGCTCTTCGCTGGTGCGCCGAGCGCCGCATGGGCACGCGCGTCGTCTGTGTCCCGGGGTCGATGAACGACCAGCTCGCCGCTACCTTGCGGGATTGGAAGGGTCCTTATGGGCTCCATTCGGCGGAAGCTCTGCTCGCCCCCGACTACCCGCTCGCGTCGCACCAGCTGAAGTTCAAGACTTGGCAGCGCGCTTTCGAGTTTCGCATGGCTTGGTACTGATGCAGCCCTGAAGCTGCCCTCGATCGAGGGCAGCTTCAGAGCGCCATGGCCTCTACTGACCGGGATCTGAGGTGTGATACCGCCTGCTTGCGGCGCTTCCGCGGAAGGTCGGAGAGGTCGCTCCCGCGCCACTGCTGAACGGCAAAAATCGCTCCTTCTCGGGCCTTTGGAGCGTCCGCTTGCTGGCAGTCTGAGCGGCCCGGACTGACCGAAGCTGGCCGAAAGCCGCCGGTCTGCTTCAGAGAAGAGAACCGGAAAGGCGGTCGTCTTCCTCTCGATCGTCGCCCCCCACTCGATCTTTCAGATTGGATCTGAGCGTTTTTTCGGAAACTCCAGCGGGAGGTCGTTGAGCACGCGCCAGAGCTCGTAGCCGATAGAGACGGTCTCCATCCGGATCCAGCCCCGCACCTTTGCCCCCAGTGGGATGAAATCGGCGTCGGGCCACGCGGACCGGTCGGGGTCCTGCTCGACCAGCACGCGAAACAGGCCGCTCTGTTGCGCCGAGGGGTCGACCGCACGCACCCGCCCATCGAACATGCCATGGGCTACCGAGGGCCAGCCGCTAAACTGGATGGCCGGCCATCCCTCGAAGGCAAGGCGCACGCTCTGGCCGGGCCGGATCAGGGCGACATCCCGGCCGTCGACCATCAGTTCGACGACGCGGGCCGGCGCGAGCGGCGCGAGGGTGGCCAGAGTGTCCCCCGCGTTGACCAGCGTGCCGGCGGCTGCCGCGTTGATGTGCAGGATCCGGCCGTCCCGCGGCGCGCGAACGAGCTGCGCCGATTGGCGGTTCACGGTCACTTCGAGTCGGCTGAGCTTGGCCTTGGCCTCGGCCAGCTTCGCGCGCTGCTCCGCAACACGGATCTGCGCGGCCTCGAAGTTGCGCCGGATTACGAAACCCTTCTCTGCGGCCTCGCGCGTCTGGCTGACCTGGCTCTCCGCAACCTTCACCGCCTGCTCCGCCGCAGCGATCTCGGCCTCGATCTGCTCCCGCTCGGCCGCGAGCCGCTTCAGCAGAAGCGGATCGTTGTCGACGAGACGGGCGATAGGATCCCCCGCGCGAACCCGCTGGCCATCCTCGACGTACCAATGCTCCACACGACCCTGGACCAGGGCCGTAACCGTCTGCACGCGGTCGGCGGGGTTCGGGGCGATAACGCGCCCCGTCCCGGCCGAGGTCTGCACCCAGGGAACATACAGAAGGACCAGGACCGCGAGGCAGATCCCGATGCCGATGATCCAGCCGAGGACGACCGCCGCACGCGGAGGCCGGATCGCGGTCAGGGTCGGAAAGCGATGGAGGTGTTCAGGCCGCGACAGCATGGGTCGTCTCCCTCGGCATCGCTTTGTCGAGCCGGTCCTCACGCTCGGTGGCGCGCACATAGCCGCGCGAGCCCAGCCGGATCTGGTCATCGTGGATCGGTTGTGGGGGGCGCCGGGTGACATGCAGCACCGTCGTGCCCGCCTCCCGGAACCTTGCGAGCGCCGCCGCGACGCGATCCGGTGGAAGCAGGTCGAACAGCGTCGACAGGACGACGAGCTTCGGCGGTTGCAGAAGGGTGGCGGCCAGCTTCAGCGCGACGGCCTCACCCGCCGAAAGCGGCGAGCCGGACGCGGACAGCGGCGTGTCGAGGCCGGAGGACAGGCGCCGGATGCGCTCGACTAACCCAACACGCTCCAAGCATTCGTGGATCCGAGCAGGGCACGGCCCATCGTCCGGCGACAGGTATTCGCGGATGGTCGTCTCGGCGAGCGTCGGCCGATCCAGGACAAGGATCTCCGACCGCAGCCTCTCTGGACCGAAAGCCGCGATGTCGGCTCCGCCGACCATCACCCACCCGCGCTGCGGCCGAACCCTCCGCGCGAGGAGCGCCGCGACCGTCCGCTCGATCCCCTCGTCGGCAGCCACGGCGAGGATCTCACCGCTCTCGACCGCAAAGTCGAAGCGGCAGCCTTCGAGCTCAACATCGCGCAGGCGCAGGCTGCCATTGGCGGGGCCAGGGCCGGTCCACCCATCCCCGTCCGCTTGCTCGATCCCGTCGAACAGCGACAGTTCGTGGAGCGCCGCGACGAGGTCGTAGAAGGTCCTCGCATGCGAGCCCAGTTGCGAGATGCCGTAGAAAGCCCCTGACAGGACGAGTTCCGCCGCCACGAGTTGCCCGAGCGACAATTGCCCCTGCAGGATGAGCCATCCGCCCATGGCCAGCAGGGCGGCACTGGCGACCGCGTAGACCACGAGGAATCCGATGGTCTGCGCGAAGGTGTGGCGGAAGTGGCGGCGATGCGCTCGCAGGTAGGCGGCGGTCATCGCGTCGGAGCGCGCCATCGCGGCCGAGAGCCGACCACCGTTCTTGTAAAAGCCGTTCGAGGTGCCGACGCTCTCCAGCCAACGCGCCGTCTCGTGCTTCGCATGGCTCAGCGCCGCGCCGGACCGGACCGCCGGCCCCGCCCAGAGGAACCCGATGCCGAGCAGGACGGCGGCGGCGACAAGATTGAAGGCGAGAAAGAACGGATGATAGAAACTTGTCAGGACGAGGCCGATCCCGGCTTGTAGAAGGATCGCCAAGCCGCCGACCAGAAGATGCGGGACCGCTTTCTGGACCGTCATAAGATCGAAGAAGCGGTTGAACAGGTCGCGGCGCCCTGCGTCGTCGAAGTGCGGGTTTCTGGCGTGGAGGGCACGCAGGGTGATTTCCGCGACAAACCTCGCGAACACGCGCCGCTCGAACAGCGCAAGGACGTATATCCGCGCGGCGCTGAGCATGGCGGCGGCGAGCAGAAGCCCGAGCAGAAGCCCGGACAGGACGAACAAAGGCGCCGGCAGCGCCGTGTTGGCCACCGAGTTGATCAGGAGCTGCACCGACACCGGCACGGCGAGGCCCAGGAGCGACACGGCAATTCCGTAGACAACCGCTGTCCAGACGAAGCCCGCCTCCGGTTTCAGGAGGCGCGCGATGAGCCTGCAGGCTTCCGCGAACGTCAGGGGCGTGTGTTTGATCGCATCCACGGGTCGAGGACCTTCCAGATCGGATCGAGTGCGTGCAGGGAGGCCATGGCGCCGCCATGTTGCCGGGCACGGCCGTGGAGAAACGGAAAAACCGTCGTCATGCGGGAGCGCGGAGCCGACCCGGAACACCCGGCTCATGCCGGGCTCGAACCTCATGGGGTCAGATCGAAGCGACTGGCGGTCCACCGGAGGGCGTTTGGCGGATGCCGGTGAGATGCCCTCCAGGGCGAGGATCGCACGCGCGGTCAGCCATGCCCGGGTGGCACGGCGGACCATGTTGATGTCGGCGATTGCTGGACAGCCGGACGGCTGTCGCGTCGAGGTGATGCGCCCGCTTCAGCAGCGATAGCCGCCCGACGTCTGCCCGTACTGCTGCACCGGGAAGTGCTGCTGGTCGGCGTTGCCTTCCTGGGCTGAGCTTCTGCGGCAGCCGCCGACCGTGCGGGTCAGCATCTCCCCCGAGAGGATCGAGCCGGTCGAGAGCCCATCCCAGGTCGTCTGCGGGAGGGGCCGCGTCGGAGAGCCTACACGCAGGTCGGCGAATGCGGCGGAGAGCGGCGCGACACAGAGCGCGGCCGCGACCGTCACGATGGATAGCTTCTTTGACGCCTTCATCGCTTGTCTCCAATCAGATTTACGGTCGTGACGACCTGTCCGTGGATCGAGGTCGGCCTGGCCACCACAGTTTTCCAGACAGGTCCGCTTCATCCACGCAAATGATTTTGAGACACTTGGTTCGCAGTACAATTTCGCGGTTTCAATGACAATCATTGCGAAAACAAATGAGGATGAATGCTTCGCGTATGCAGATCGAAATTTAATCCCCGAAATAGACATCTGGTCAAAGAGCAATGTGTGTTCCGTCACATCGCGCCATTACGATCAGTAAGGATTTCGCGGAGGCTTGAGGCCGGAGCTTGAGATTCGACCCAGGAGAGCTGATGTGACGGCGATGCCCGTCCCGCCATTGCCTTTCGACCTCGACCTGCTGCGCACGTTCATCGCCATCGTCGACAACGGGAGCTTCACGCGCGCGGCCAGTAGACTGGGCCTGACGCAGTCGACCGTGTCGCTGCAGATCAAGCGTCTGGAGGACGGCATCTCCCGTCGCCTGTTCGACCGGGACGGCCGGGAGCTCAAGCTGACGCCCGAAGGCGAGGTTCTGCTCACCTATGCACGGCAGATGCTCAAGCTCAGTGCAGAGGCCCTTTCCCGGATCGTCACGCCGGAATTGACGGGCCTCGTCAGGCTGGGCACGCCCGAGGATTTCGCGACCACGCACCTGTCGGAGGTTCTGGCGTGTTTCGCTCGCTCCCATCCGCAGGTCGCGCTCCAGGTGAATTGCGACTTCACCGTCAACCTGCTCGACGACTTCTCGAAGGGGAAGTACGACCTGATCCTGTTCAAGCGCGAGCCACAGGGTCCGAGCGGCGGGACGCGGGTCTGGCGGGAGGTGCTCGATTGGGTCGCGTCACCGCGTCTCGTTGCGGAAGCCGGTGACCCGATCCCGCTCGTCCTCTCGCCGGCGCCGGACGTCTATCGCAAGCGCGCGCTGTCGGCCCTCGATGTCGCCGGACGCGATTGGCGCATCGTCTACGCCAGCCCGAGCTTGGCCGGATTGCAGGCCGCCGTGCAAGCCGGGCTCGGGGTGACGGTGTTGCCGACGGAAATGGTCCCTGCGGACATGGTGTCGGTTTCGGGCCGCCTTCAACTGCCTAAGCTCCCCGATACGGAGATCGTCCTCTACCAAGCGCCGGGCCACGTGTCGGCGGCGGCGGAGTTATTGTCGTCGACGATCGTCGCGGCGCTGGAGCGACGCGTCGTGGCCCCTATGGCTATCGTCCCTTGACGACATTGGGGCCTGCACCCGACTCGAAGGTTTGCCGCGCTCGCGCCGTCAGTCCGCCCCCTCGTCGGGGATATTCAGGAGGTTGCCGCAAGCCTTGCAGTGCACGGCGTCTGGCTCGTGGCGCTGCAGCCCGCAGGCGTCGCAGGGGAAGCGCACCTTGTAGGGTCGGAACACCACCTGGGCGAGGCGGAAGAACAGCGTCACGCCGCAGATCATCACGAAGACCGAGAGCAATCGTCCCGAGGAGCCCGGCAGTGTGATGTCGCCATAGCCCGTCGTTGTGAGCGAGGTAACGGTGAAGTACAGCGCGTCGACCGGCGTCTGGATGGCCGGGTTGTGGTCGTGCTGCGTGGCGTAGACGATGCCCGTCATCGTGAACACGAACACCACGAGGTTGGTCGCGGCCAGGATCGCGTCCTCGTTGCGGCGGAACAGCCCGCTGTCCCGCCGCAGGCGCTCTAGCAGGTGGTAGGTGCGCAGCAGGCGCAGCGTCCGCAGGATGCGCAGGAAGCCGACACCCTCGACGAGCACGGGGGCGAGGAACGAGGCGACCGCCACGAGGTCCGTCCAGGTACTCAGGTGCCGGAATTCGCGCAGCGGGGCACGGCTGATGCCGAGGCGGGCGGCGAAGTCGAGGAGGACGCACAGGCCCACCGCCACGTCGCAGGCGACGATCCAGGGCATCAGCGGCAGGAATGAGGTGACGATGACAAAGGCGACGGTCGCCACGTCGAATACGAGCAGGGCGTAGCGGAAGCGGTGCGCGCGTCCCGTGTCCCCCTCGTAGAGCTCGCGCAGCGTGGCGGTGGCTGTCGTCATCGGTCGTCGGGCCGGAAGGGGGACAGAATCAGGAATCCCGCGTCAGCACGTACGCGGCCTTGGCGCCACCCCTTCAGGCCGCTTCGCCACACGTCCAAACCAACCGGGATAGAAGAGTCATCGCCTCTCCGGCGAAGCCGGCCTATTCTCGTATTGATCCTTCCGCACCTCATCGTCCGGCGCCGCGAGCTGCATGAGCGCCGGTACGCCGGTCGGCACGCCGGCCAACCACGGAATGACGAAGACCTTTCGGGATAGCCCACCGCGGATTCGGTTGACCTGCTTCGCTTCGCCGGCCAAGCGCATGCGCAGCAGCGGATCATGCGTGCCGATTGCCAGGAGGCTTCGGTTGATCACTCAAGCATACGGTTCGATCTGTGCCCGGCGCAGATCCTCCCGGAGCGCGGCCGCCTCCGAGACGGGCGTGGTCTCGGGCAGGGTTACGACAATGACATGGGTGTAGGCGGGATCCCGCAGACGCATGAGAGGGGTGACGCTCCTACCCGAGGCGTGCGTGCCGGGTGCGGCGATGAGATCGCGCGTCATCTGGCGGCGATAGGCCCCGGTCGCATCGAGTAGGGGCAGTGTGCGTCCAGTGGGTGCGGCGTCGAGAACGACGAATGCACTGCGCGCCTCCGCGACGATGCGCGAGAAGGCGTGGAATACGGCGACTTCCTCGGTACAGGGTGAGCGCAGATCCTCGTGCAGCATTTCACCCCACTCAAAGTCTGGTCGCGGTCTGCAACGGAACCTGACTGTATGAGGACGTCTGCCCAGACCTGTTGATGTAGCTCAAGGTAGTCGGCTGCGGTCGGCCTACGCTGTCGAAGATGGTCCGACATCGCGAGATCGCCGGCAGCTCTCGCCAGAGGGGCGCGGACCGGGGATGCTGTGCAGTTAAGTGACGGACCTAATACGAGCAAGGCGCGTTTCGCCAATGCGGCTCATTGAGGAAGTCAATCGACTTTTCTCATCCGCGCGCTTGAAACGGCGAGTGTAGATCACGAACCTATTTATACGGAGATCCGGGCTCCTCTGGTAGTCTCATGTGAGAGTGCGATGTCGGATGCTCTCGGAGCGCGCCTCATCAGTGCCAGACCAGAGGATTGTCCGATGCTGTTCCGCATTGGAAGCGAGCCGATACCTGGGCATGAACGCGTAGGTGCGCGCACGCGGAGTCAACTTACGGGCACTGCGGCGATCCTGGTTCTGTTCATCGCATTGATAGGCTGCCAGGACAAACAGGCCGCCTCCTCCGCTCACACAGCAGCGACGGCTCCCGCAGTCAGCATCATCGTCGCGGAGCCGAAGGCCGTAACCCTGGTCAAGGAATTGCCGGGTCGGATCACGCCGATGCGCATCGCCGAGGTACGGCCGCGCGTGTCCGGTATCATCGTCAAGCAAACCTTCGAGCAGGGTAGTCTCGTCAAGGAAGGGACCGTCCTATATCACATCGATCCCAAGCCATTTGAGGTCGAACTCGACGCCGCCAAGGCGGCGCTGGCCAGGGCCGACGCGACACTGTTCCAGGCAAATCGTCAGGAGGACCGCCTGCGGCAGCTCCTCAGCGGGCAGACCACAACCCAGGCGCAGTACGATCTAGCACTGGCGGCAGAAAAGCAGGCCGAAGCGGACGTCGCAGCTCAGAAGGCCGCCGTCCAGCGTGCCCAGCTCAACCTTGACTTCGCAACCCTGCGGGCGCCGATCACCGGGCGGATCGGGCGGGCGCTCGTGACAGAGGGCGCCCTCGTCGGCCAGAACGAGGCCACACACCTCGCTACCATCCAGCAGCTCGATCCCATCTACGCCGACTTCACGCAGTCCGTGACCGAGCTGAACCAGCTCAAGCGCGATCTCAGCGACGGCCGGCTGCAGAAGGTGTCGCCCAACGCCGCCAAGGTGCGCCTCGTATTCGACGATGGCACTCTCTACCCACATTCCGGGCGGCTTCTCTTCTCCGATGTCACGGTCGACCCCGGCACTGGCCAAGTAATCCTGCGCGGCGAATTCCCGAACCCAAACGCGGAACTCTTGCCGGGCACCTACATGCGCGTGCAAATCGAGGAGGGTATCGACGCCGATGCCGTCGTGCTGCCGCAGCAGGCGATCCAGCGCAACAATGCCGGCGGCAGCGAGGTCTACGTCGTCAACGACGAGGGCCGCGCCGTACTGCAGCCGGTGCGTGTCGGCCGCACGCTCGGCAACGAGATCGTGGTCGAGGACGGGCTGAAGCCCGGCTATCGCGTCGTCGTCGAGGGCTTCCAGAAGTTCACGCCCGGCAGTGTGGTGCAACCCGTGCCGTGGGTGCCAGCCAAGCAGGCGGCGGCGCAAGCCCGACCGAACTGATCCCTTTCCAAGCGCCCCGCTCCCTCCGGAGACCTGCCGCCATGCCCGGCTTCTTCATCGCGCGTCCGATCTTCGCCTGGGTGGTGGCGATCTTCATCTGCCTGGGCGGACTGCTCGCGCTGCCGTTCCTACCGGTCGCGCAGTATCCGGTGATCGCGCCACCCTCGATCTCGATCTCGACCGTCTACCCCGGAGCCTCGACCCAGAACCTCTACTTCAGTGTCACCCGGCTGATCGAGGAGGAGCTGAATGGGGCCGCCAACGTCCTCAACTACGAGTCGACGAGCGACACCACCGGCGAGGTCGAGATCATCGTCAACTTCCAGCCCGGAACCGACATCGCGCTGGCCGCCGTCGATGTCCAGAACCGTATCAAGCGCATCGAACCACGCCTGCCGGAGGCGGTCCGCGAGCAAGGCATCCTAATCGTCGAGGCGAGCAGCGCCATCCTACAGTTCGTGACGCTCACCTCCAGCGACGGCAGCCTCGACGAGGTCGGCCTAGGCGATGTCGCCACCCGCAACGTGCTTCCGGAGCTGCGGCGCCTCCCTGGTGTCGGCCGGGCGCGCCTGTTCTCGACCGAACGTGCGATGCGGGTCTGGCTCGATCCGGACAAGATGCTCGGCGTCAACCTGACCGCGCAGGATGTCGAGGACGCGATCAAGGCGCAGAACGCGCAGGTCGCCTCGGGCTTGCTCGGCGTGCAACCGAGCCCGAGAGCTCAGCGCACGCAGAACATGGTGCTGGTGAAGGGCCAGCTCGAGTCGCCCGAGGATTTCGGCTCAATCGTGCTGCGCGCCAACCCGAACGGCTCCACCGTGCGCTTGCGCGACGTCGCACGACTGGAAGTCGGCGGCCTATCCTACGCCTTCTCAACCCGCCTGAACGGCAAGCCCGCGGCCGCCATCGCCGTGCAGCTCGCGCCGACCGGCAATGCGCTCGCCACCGGCAAGGCGGTGAAGGCCAAGATGGAGCAGCTCGCCCGCTT
Source organism: Methylobacterium sp. CM6257 (assembly GCF_054611515.1). Lineage (NCBI taxonomy): Bacteria > Pseudomonadati > Pseudomonadota > Alphaproteobacteria > Hyphomicrobiales > Methylobacteriaceae > Methylobacterium > Methylobacterium sp. CM6257. The sequence goes on along the minus strand of NZ_CM137735.1, from coordinate 435,602 downwards.
CTTCCCGCCGGGCATCAAGTACGAGATCTCCTACGATGTCACGCCGGTGATCACGGCGTCGGTCAAGAAGGTGCTGCTGACGCTCGCCGAGGCGGTGGTACTCGTCTTCGTCGTCATGTTCCTGTTCCTGCAGAACTTCCGCTACACGCTGATCCCGACCATCGTGGTGCCGATCGCGCTGCTCGGCACCTGCGTCTCCCTTCTCCTGATGGGCTTCTCGATCAACGTGCTCACCATGTTCGGCATGGTGCTGGCCATCGGCATCCTCGTGGATGACGCCATCGTGGTGGTCGAGAACGTCGAGCGCATCATGGCCGAGGAGGGCCTCTCGCCGAGAGCGGCCACCGAGAAGGCCATGGGTCAGATCACGGGCGCCGTGATCGGCATCACGCTTGTCTTGATGGCGGTGTTCGTGCCGATGGCGTTCTTTCCCGGCTCGGTCGGCATCATGTACCAGCAGTTCTCGGCCGCCATGGTCGTGTCGATCGGCTTCTCCGCATTCTTGGCGCTGTCGCTCACCCCGGCTCTGTGCGCCACGATGCTGAAGCCGATCGCCAAGGAGCACGGTCACGCCAAGGGCGGCGTTTTCGGCTGGTTCAACCGCGGCCTGGACTGGCTGACGCGCCGCTATGGCACCACGACGCGCTGGATGGTGGCGCGCTCGGGCCGCTTCATGCTGCTCTACTTGGCATTGCTGGGCGGCCTCGGCTACGCCCTTTGGCGGCTGCCTGCGGGCTTCGTGCCAATCGACGACCAGGGCTTCGTCATGGCCGACGTTCTGGCACCTTCGGACGCGAGTGCGAATCGGACGCTCGATGTCGTCCGCTCGGTGGAGGAACAGCTCGCCGGAACGCCGGGCGTCGACAAGATCACGTTCATCACGGGCTTCAGCTTTTTCGGTCAAGGCGCGATGACGGCACAGGCCTTCGTCACCCTGAAGGACTGGTCGGAGCGCGATGCCGATCAGAGTTCCGCGGCCATCATCGACCGGAGCAATGAGACTTTCGTAGGCTTGCGTGACGCGGGGGTGTCGGCGCTCGCCCCACCGCCGATCGCCAATCTCGGCACGACGAGCGGCTTCAGCTTCCGTCTGCAGGACCGCTCGCAGCGTGGCTACGAGGCGCTGATGGCTGCCAAGGATCAGCTTTTGGCGGCCGCTAGCCGCTCGCCGATCCTGCGCGAGGTGACAGTCGAGGGTCTGCCGCCAGCCCCACAGATCCGGCTCGACATCGACCGCGAGAAGGCAGCAGCCCTCGGTGTGACGTTTGCCGATATCAACACCACGCTCTCGGCACAGCTCGGATCCAGCTACGTCAACGACTTCCTCAATCGCGGCCGTATGCAGCGCGTGGTCGTCCAGGCACGTGAGGATAAGCGGGTCAGGCCGGAGGATCTGCTGACGTATAGCGCCCGCAACAGCAGCGGTGCCATGGTGCCGTTCGCCTCGTTTGCTCGGGTCACCTGGGTTGTCGGTCCAACCCAGGTGATCGGCTTCAATGGCTACCCGGCCGTTCGGATTACTGGCAGCCCGGCACAGGGCTACACCAGCGGCGACGCGCTCGCCGAGATGGAACGGTTGACGAGCGAACTGCCGGGCGGCTTCGGCTACGAGTGGACGGGTCAGTCGCTGCAGGAGAAGCTTGCCGGCTCCCAGGCCGCATTCCTGCTCGGGCTCTCGATCCTGTTCGTGTTCCTGTGTCTCGCCGCACTCTACGAGAGCTGGTCGATCCCGTTCGCCGTCATGCTGGTGGTGCCGCTCGGCATCGTCGGCTCTGTGGCGGCCGCCTACCTGCGCGGGCTGCCGAACGACGTCTACTTCACGGTGGGCCTGATCACCATCATCGGTCTGTCAGCCAAGAACGCGATCCTGATCATCGAGTTCGCCAAGGACCTGCGCGCGCAAGGCAAGCCGTTGATCGCGGCGACGCTCGAGGCGGCGGAACTACGCTTCCGGCCGATCGTGATGACGTCGCTGGCCTTCATCCTCGGCGTGGTGCCGCTGGTGATCGCCTCCGGCGCGAGCGCTAAGAGTCAACAGGCCCTTGGCACAGGTGTACTAGGCGGCATGATTACCGCGACTGTGCTCGCCGTGTTCATGGTTCCGATTTTCTTCGTGGTTGTGATGCGGTTCCTCTCGCGGGGACAGAGGACAAGAAAGTCAGAGCTTGCCGACGCCGCTTAGTGGCAGCCGTATCAGCTCGAATTATACGAAGCGCTTCCGCAATGAAGCGGCTGACCCAGATCCATCAAAATGGTCCACGCCGAGCGCAAGTTTTTTCGGGCATCCTGAACCCTGAAGGAGGGTGGGTGCCATGCCTCGCAAACGCTTCACGAATGAACAGATCCCCTTTGCCCTACAGCAGCCGGATTGTGCCGCGCCGGCCGACCGAGAGCGTCTCTGCCTCGAAGATCCGGGCCGAGCCATGATCATGAACTGGCTTACCGCTGGTTGTTGGTCCTCGGCATTGTCTTGGTGATCACCGGGCCTCTGGCGGCGCTCTCGGCGTCCGGGTTCAACCACGTTAACGCCACATGCGGGTTCGCCGCGCTGGTGGCGAGCGTCGTGAACGTCTGCGTTCCGAAAGCCGCCCTTATGCGAATGGGCCGCCGCCGCGGCCGTCACGGTGAATGTCCGCTATGGAGGAGCATCCGCGGCTCCTTGGATGACCGGGATGGGCGCCAAGCCGAACGTCCGTTCCTGCGCGCGATGGCGATCCGGCGTGACGTAGTCTGGCCGAAAGCGGCTCGTCCGCTTCCGGCGTTCAGACCGCAGAAGCGGACCTTCGTTTCCGACGCTTGTCGCCAGGCGGGGACTCAAACGCCGAGGATAACCGCTGTAGGGGCCAAGCGCCGGATACAGTTCGCCTGCGGTCACATCCGCTCTACTGACCCACCCGCTTTCTCTAGCGCGGAGAAGCCGCCGGCTACGTGAGCGACGGACGTGAGCCCCATATCCCTGAGCGCCTTGGCGGCCAGGGCCGAGCGGTTGCCCGAGGCGCAGTAGAGGACCAACCTCTTGTCGCCCGCGAGCTCGGCCTTGTGGGTCGGGCTCGCCGGGTCAGCCTGGAACTCCAGAAAGCCCCGCGGCACGTGCACCGCGCCGGCGATCTTGCCGGTCTTGGCCAGTTCCTCCCCCTCGCGCACGTCAACGAGCACCGTGTCGGGCTGCCCGAGACGCGCCAGCGCCTCCTCGGCCGACAGGGTCTCCACCGCGCGGCTCGCCTCAGCCACCAGGTCCTTCGCGCTCTTCGTCGTCATGATCACCTCCGTCACTCGCCCCAAGCCGCGCCGTCGAGCGCGTTCAGCGGGATCTTCAGGTAGCGTCTTCCGTTCGCCTCGGGCTCGGGCAGGCGGCCGCCCCTGATGTTCACCTGCAGCGAAGGCAGGATGAGCTTCGGCATCGGCAGCTCACGGTCGCGCGCCTCGCGCATCCGCACGAACGCCTCCTCGCTCCCAGTCTCCGTCAGGTGCTTGTTTTCGGCCCGTTGCCGGGCGACCGTGCTCTCCCAAGCGGCCTCGCGCCCACCCGGGCGGTAGTCGTGCCCGGTGAACAGCCGCGTCTCGTCTGGCAACGCCATGATGCGCTCGATGCTGCGCCAGAGCACGTGCGCGCTGCCGCCCGGGAAGTCCGCCCGCGCCGTGCCGCTATCTGGCATGAACAAGGTGTCGTGGATGAAGGCGGCGTCCCCCACCCGGTAGGCGACGGAGGCCAGGGTGTGACCCGGCGTGAACATCACCTCGACGTCCAGGGTGCCGATCCGGAAGCGCTCGCCGTCGGCCAACAGGCGCGACCACTGCGAGCCGTCCGTCCGGAACGTGTCGGGCAGGTTGTAGAGCCCCTTCCAGAGCCGCTGCACCGCGACGACCTTCTCGCCGATGGCGGTCGGGACGCCGGTCCTGTCGTGCAGGTAGCCCGCCGCCGAGAAATGGTCGGCGTGCGGGTGCGTGTCGAGGATCCAGTCCAACGCGTAGCCCTCACGTTCGATATGGGCGAGCAGGGCGTCGGCGGACCGGGTGGCGGTCGCGCCGGACCTCGGGTCGAAGTCGAGCACCGGGTCGATGATGGCGCAGCGCTTCGTCTCGGGATCCGCGACGACGTACTGGATGCTGCCGGTCGGCTCGTCGTAGAAGCCCGTCACGATGGGCCGTCCGCGCAAGGGCGCGGTGGTCTGGTCCGACATGGATCTCCTCCTTCCGGGTTCAGGTCGTCGCGCCGAGGAGCGGTAGGGCTCCGCGGGCGACGACATAGAGGCCGACCGAAATGACGAGGCCGGCGAAGGTGATGGTCAGGGCACGCTTGTGCTCGGCGAGGCGTTTGCCGAGGCGGGCGCCCGCGAGGCCGCCGAGCACGCCGCCGAGGATGAACAGGCCGGCCAGCGGCCAGTCGATCAGACCGGAGGCAGCGTAGCTGGCCGCGGTGGCGGCGCCGAAGGCGCTGACCGCCACCAGCGAGGTGCCGATGGCCATCGGCAGCGGCATACCGGTCGCTAGCATCAGGCCCGGCACGATCAGAAAGCCCCCGCCGATCCCGAAGAAGCCGGAGAACAGGCCCACGGCGAACCCGATACCGAGCAGCCAGGGCAGGAGCACCGGGGCGCTCTGTTTGGTCAGGCGCACGTCCGGATCGCCCGCGCCGCGCCGCTTGCGCAGCATCAGGCCCCCGACGACGAGCATCACGACCCCGAACAGGGCCAACAGGCTCTGTCCGTCGATCGCTTTGGCCGCGGCGGCGCCGGCGAGCGCGCCGAGGACTCCGGCAGCCGAGAAGACCGCCGCGCACCGCCACTTCACCATCCCGGCGCGCCAATGCGGGACGAGGTTGCCCGCCGCACTGGCCGAAACCGCCAGGGCGCTCGTGCCGATGGCCACGTGCGGCGAGCTCACCCCGACCACGTAGGTCAGGAGCGGAACTGCCAGGATCGAGCCCCCTCCGCCAACGAGGCCGAGGATCACGCCGACGACCCCGCCCGAGCCGGTCGCGAGGCCGGACGTCAGCAAGTTGGGCATCACGCGTCCGCTCCCTGCGCCGCCGAGGGCTTCGTGGCCGCCGAGGACACGAGGCGAAACAGCAGCATGCCGACGACCATGGCGGCCACGAAAGTGGCGGCCTGGGCTGGAACGACCGTGAGGATGGTCAGCGCCGGCCCGGGGCAGAGGCCGGCAAGACCCCAGCCGAGGCCGAAGATCGCCGCTCCCGCGATCAGGCGCGGGTCGAGCTCGCGCCGGGTCGGGAGCTCCAACCGCGGCGCAAGCAGCGGCCGGCGCCTGCGCCTCGCGATCAAGTAGCCAGCGGCCGAGACCGCGACGGCGCCCGCCATGACGAGGGCGAGGCTCGGGTCCCAACGTCCGGTCACGTCGAGGAAGGCGAGGACCTTGGCCGGGTTAGCCATGCCGGAAACGAGCAGGCCGAGCCCGAACAGCAGGCCGACGGCAAAGGCGGAGGCGATCTTGGCCATGACTCAGGCTCCGAGCAGGTGACGCGCGACGAAGACGGTGGCGATCGCGACGGCCATGAAGGTGCCCGTCGCGACGATGGAGCGGGGCGAGCCGCGACCGATGCCGCAGACGCCATGGCCGCTGGTGCAGCCGGCCCCGAGGCGCGCTCCGAACCCGACGAGCAGGCCCGCGAACACCAGGAGCGGGAACGAGGTGGCGACCGTCACCGGCGGCAGGCTGCCACCCAGGCCGGCATAGACCAGCGGCGCCAGGACCAAGCCGGCCAGAAAGGCGATCCGCCAGCCGGTCTCTCGTGACGGCCAGGCGAGCAGCCCGCCGAAGATGCCGCTGATGCCGGCGATGCGTCCGTTGAGGAGCAGGAACAGGGCCGCGGAGGCGCCGATCATGAGGCCGCCGAGGGTAGCGCTGAGTGGCGTGAAACCGTCCATGGTGATCTCTCCCGAGCCGCGGCAGCGGCAAACCCGTGGGCACCGCATGATCCTCAGGCCATCTCCGGGGTTGTCGTTGACCAAGTGCCCCCGCGCTCGGCCGCAGAAACATTAGGTGATACTTAATTAGTAAGATCTAATCCAACGTCAAGAGGGAGATGGCCGATGATCCCCGGAACGGCGGAGCGGGTCCCGCTCCACACGGGCGCGCACGACAACCGGCGCATCGCCGCCGACCTTGATGCCAGTGTCCGCTGGCATGCCGAGCACCCGCAGGCCATCGGTCGCCGGATACGCGAGCTCGACGCGGAGTGGGACATCGAGCGGACACTGGAGGCCAATGCCGCGACGCTGGCGCTCACCGGAACCGTGCTGGGCATGACCGCCGACCGGCGCTGGCTCGCCCTGCCGCTGGCAGTGACAGCGTTCCTGCTCCAGCATGCCGTTCAGGGCTGGTGCCCGCCCTTGTCGGTGCTTCGGCGGCTCGGCTTCCGCACGGCCCGCGAGATTGAGGTGGAGCGCAACGCTCTGAAGGCGCTCCGGGGCGATTTCGGCCCCATCGGACCGGGCTCGGGCGACCACGACACCCGGGCGAGCCACGCGCTCATGGCGGCCAGGCTCTGATGCTAGGACGCCAGAACGGCCTCGCCATCTCGCCGGGCTAAGGGTGGATGTAGGCGAACCCCATGCCCTGCAGGCGCGCCAACTCGGCGACGCCGCTCGGCACGATATCGTCCGCGCTCACGCCGTAGAGAGCGCCGCGGTCGATCTTCCGTTCCCGCAACGTGTTGGCGCAGACCAGGAACCTGACGCCCGCGGCCCGGAGGGCATCGATGCGTCCGGCAAGATCCGTGTTGTCCACGGCAGACTGGAGGAGCGCGACCCCGTCGCCGAGGCTCACCACGCGTATGTCGACGTGCTCCTTGCCTACGGCCTCGACATGGTTGCGCAGATTGCCGAGCAGGCGCTTGAAGTAGGCGGTATCGTCGGGGCCTCTCCCACCGTTGCGGTAGACCACCTTCTGGTCCGCGTAGTAGCCGGCCGGCGCTGCCGAGCCGGACCGGGCGACTCCCGCGCCAAGGGTTGCGAGTAGGACCGCGAGCAGCAGGCTTCTAAAGACGATCGTCACCGGGCTCTCCGTCGTCGGTCAGGGGCTCCGGGGCCTGGGCAGACAGGCTGTCGAGCCGCGCATGGTCGAGCCCATCCTCCAGCTCCGGTCCGGCGGACGCGCCGCTCCGGAGGCTGCCCGTCGTCTCCGGCCTGACCTGCCGTGCGGCGTGGGCCGTACCTCGTGATCCGAGCACCACGACCTTCGTGCCGGTCGGCACCCGCCGGTGCAGGTCGATCACATCCTGGTTCATCATGCGGATGCACCCTGAGGAGACCGCCTCGCCGATGCTCCACGGCTCCGTGGTGCCGTGTATGCGGTAGAGCGTGTCCTTGCCGTCCTTGAACAGGTAGAGCGCCCGCGCACCGAGGGGGTTCCTCTCCCCGCCCGGCATGCCGCCCGCCCAGCGCCCATTCCGTTCCGGGTCTCGCCGGATCATGTCGGGCGTCGGCGTCCAGCGCGGCCACGCGGCCTTGCGGGCGACCGTCGCCTCACCGGTGAACTCGAAGCCCGCCTTGCCGACGCCAACCCCGTAGCGCATCGCCTTGCCACCCTCCATGACGAGGTAGAGGAAGCGCTTGTAGGGGTCGACCACGAGTGTGCCGGGCGACTCATTCGTCGGGTAGTCGACCACCTGGCGGACGTTGCGGGCCTTGAGGTCGCGCGGATCGACCGCCTCCACCAGAAACGGCTCGTCTGTGATCGCCGCGTACCGGCGCAGGGCATCCGGTGCGATGCGTGGCCGGGCTTCCGCGACCGGAGCCGGTGCCCCCATTGAGGCCGTGCAGGCGCCGAGCGCCGAGGCGAGCGCGATCAACGCCGAGAGGCGCAGGACCCGCCGCATCACGAGCGCCCCCTGGCGCGCGCCTGGGCCGCCGCCTGCTTGAAGCCGTCGTAGTCGAGCGCCGCGGCCACCTTCAGCGGGCCAATCAGGAAGACGGGCGTGCCCTGCAGGCCGAGAGCATCGGCCTGGTCCAGGTTGCGCTGGAGCAGAGCGGCGATCTCACCCTGATGGGCCTTCCCATCTTCCTCCAAGCGGGCCATGTCCGCGCCCGCGGCGGACACGGCCTCCAGCATCCGCTCCTTCGAGATCCTGCGGCCCGGAATGGCCATGAGCGCCCGGTGCACCGCGTCGTAGCGGCCCTGGTACTTCGCCGCGAGGGCGAGCTGGGCACCGTAGACGGAGGCGTCTCCGAGGATCGGCCAGTCCTTGTGGACGAGGCGGATGCGCCCGTCCGATTTCACCAGCCGGAGGAGGTCGGGCTCGGACTTCTTGCAGAAGGGGCAGTTGTAATCGAGGAAGGCGACGATGGTCAGGTCGCCCTTCGCGTTGCCGGAGACCGGCGCCTCGGGGTCGTTGAGGATGGCATTCGCGTCGATGCCTTCGGCGAAGGCTTGGCCAGCTCCCGGCGGTGCCAGCAGGGCCGGCGCGAGCGCGGCGGCAGGCAGAAGGGCGAGCAGGGTCCTGCGGTCCATGACGGTCTCCGTGGGGTTGTCGAAGGGGGCTGGCTCAGGCGCCGACCAGGGCGAGGCGGCGGGTCAGGGCCTCGACCGTGAGCTCGCCCTCGGTGCGACCCTCCCGTATCTCGCCCCCGTCGGTGCGCATCAGGATGAGGGTCGGCGGTCCGACGACTTCGAAGCGCCGCATCAGGGCACGCGCGTCGGCGTCGTCGCGGGTGACGTCGGCCCGGATGACCGAGACGGCCTTGAGCCTCTCACGGATGCCGGCGTCGGCCAGGACCGTCCGCTCGTTCGTCCTGCAGACGGTGCACCAGTCGGCGGCAAACTCGATGAGCACCGGCTTCCCCTCGGCACGTGCGGCCTGGAGGGCGGCCTCGAAGGCAGTGACCGAGGAGACCGTGTGGGCCTCGGCACCGCGATCCGCTTGCGAGGTGACGAGGCCGGCGAGTGGCCGGAGAGGGTCGCTCGCGCCAGTGGCGGCTCCGATCAGGAGGACGCCGCCATAGGCAACGGCCACCATGCCCGCCGCCCGACCTGCACGCGACGGCTGGCCGTTCGTAGCCATCGCCGCGACCGACAGCCCGAAGCCGATGGCGAGCGCGGCCCAGATCAGGAGTGACAGCCCGTCCGGCAGCAGGCGGGTGATCAGCGAGACCGCGAGCGCCAGGAAGACGAAGCCGAACGCCTGTTTCGCCCGCACCAGCCACGGGCCGGACCGCGGCAGTATGCCGGCGCCGAACGTGCCGACCAGCACGAGCGGTGCGCCCATCCCAAGGCCGAGCGCGAACAGGGCCAGCGCGCCGCGCAGGACGTCGCCGGTCTGGGCGACGTACAGGAGCGCGGCGGCAAGAGGCGGCGTCACGCAAGGCCCGACGACGAGGGCCGAGCTGAAGCCGAGCAGCGCGGCGCCCACGACCGATCCTCCCTCCGCCGCCGGGGCGGCGCCGAACCGGTCCCGCCACCAGCGCGGTGCCTGGAGGTCGAACAGACCGAACATCGATAGGGCAAGTGCGGCGAAAGCGGCGGCCATGAGGCCGAGGGCCGGGGGTGTCTGGAGGGCGACCTGCAGGTTGCGACCCAGCCATGCCGCCGCGACGCCGAGGCTGGCATAGGCTACCGCCATCGCGAGGACGTAGCTCCCGGACAACACGAGCCCCCGCCCTGGCGTGAGCGCTTGGCCGGAGCGGACCAGCATGCCCGACAGGATCGGCACCATCGGCAGCACGCAGGGGGTGAACGCCAGGAGGAGGCCGAGCCCGAACATCCCCATTAGGACGCCGGTCAGGTTGCCGAAGAGGAAGATGGCAGGTCCGGCGGGAAAGACGCCCGGGCGCGAGGCCGTCGTGGCCATCCCGCCGGGACGCTCGGCGGCACGGACGGCTTCGCCGCCTGAGCGTGCATCGGCGTTTGCCAGGGCGGCGAGGTCAACTCGCTTTGTGACCGGCGGGTAGCAGATGCCCCGCTCGGCGCAGCCCTGGAAGGTGACCCGAACCTCCCGCAGGCTGGCGAGCGCCGCGCCGGGCACGATGGCCTCGGCCGAGCCGTGATAGACTTCCGTTGGCCCGAAATTCGGATCGTCTTTGGTCTCGCCTGGCGCGGTTCTGAGGGGCAGCTCAAGGCCGGCCCTGGCTTCTGCCCCGATCTTGTCCCGGTAGAGGTAGGTGCCGGGAGGAATGGTCCAATGCAGGCGGAGCGAGAGGTCGGCTTCGCGGGTGGCGGTGAGGGTGAACGGCGTCCGCCGGGCGGACCCTTCCTGACACTGCCCCGGCGACCAGAGCGCCGCGCCCGCCCAGACGAGGATGGCAAGGACGATGTGGATGAGAAGGTTCGGCATGAACGGGCGGGGTCCGGAATCGGATCGGTCCGCCGCGGGTCGGAAGCGCAGCTTAAGCCAGGCTTAAGCCAAGCTCGGAGGGTGCCGGACAGCCAGGGAGACATGCATGCGCATTCTCGTCGTCGAGGACGACCACATCATCTCGGACGGCCTCCGGGCCGGCCTCGCCATGAGCGGCGCGACGGTCGACTGCGTCGCCAATTGTGCCGATGCGGACGCCGCGCTCGCGGCGAGCCGGTTCGGTGCCGTTGTCCTGGACCTAATGCTGCCGGACGGTTCCGGCTTGGATGTCTTGCGCAGCCTGCGCGGCCGGGGTGATCGAACACCCGTCGTCCTGCTGACGGCCCGCGACGCCGTGGCGGATCGGATCGCGGGGCTCGATGGCGGAGCCGACGACTACCTCAGCAAGCCCTTCGATCTCGACGAGCTCTCCGCCCGAATCCGCGCCGTCGTCCGGCGGGCCTCGGGACGGGCCGCGGCCAGCCTGGAGCACGGCGGCATCAGACTCGACCCTGGCACCTCGACCGTCACGGTCGACGGGGCACCGGTCACCGTGTCCCGGCGCGAGTACATGGTGCTGGCGGCCCTCATGGAACGGCCGAGCGTGCTGCGCTCGAAGTCCGAGCTGGAGGATCGGCTCTACGGCTGGCAGGAGGAGGTCGAGAGCAACGCAATCGAGGTCCATATCCACAACCTGCGCGCCAAGATCGGCAAGCACGCCATCGAGACGGTTCGGGGCCTTGGCTATCGCATGAGGGCGCTCGCATGAGGTCGCTGCGCATCAGGCTCTTCGCCATCCTCCTGCTCGCGACCGGCCTGATCTGGCTGAGCGCCATGGCGTGGATCTACCTGGGCTCCAGGCGCGAGGTGGAACGGGTCCTCGACAACCGCCTCCAGGAAGCCGCGCGCATGGTCAGCTCCCTTGTGGGTGCGGTCGGCGGAACGGATCCGGACGGGACACCGCACACGATCCAGGCCCCGATGTCCTACGAGCGGCAGCTCTCCTGCCAAATCTGGTCCATCGACGGGCGCATGGTCGCGCGCTCGAGCGGCGCCCCCGAGCAGCGCCTGAGCGATGCGCCGGCCGGCTTCTCGGAGCGCGAGGTGGATGGCGAGACCTGGCGGGTCTTCACCGTCGAGGAACCCGAGAAGAAGGTCCGCGTCATGGTCGGCGACCGCCTCGGCTTGCGTGAGCGCCTCGTCACGGACCTCATCATGGGCCTGCTCGCGCCGGCCCTCCTCATCGTCCCGCTGCTCGGCATGCTGATCTGGGTGAGCCTGGGGCGTGGCCTCCGCCCCTTGCGGCTGATGGCCCGAAACCTGGCGGCACGGGACGCCGACGACATGAGCCCCATCGACGCCGCACGGGCGCCGGCCGAGGTGCGCCCCCTGGCGGCCGCCCTCAACGGGTTGTTCCTCAAAGTCGAAGCGGCCCGCCGTCACGAGCGGGACGTGACAGCCTTCGCCGCGCACGAACTGCGCACGCCGCTGACTGGCCTGAAGACCCAGGCTCAGGTGGCTCTGGCCGCCACGGACCCGGACGTCACGAAGGCCGCACTCCGCCAGATCATGGCAGCGGTGGACCGGAGCACGCACCTCGTGCGCCAGCTCCTCGACGCCGCCCGGCTCGACGCCGCCACGGAAGCCCGGCCGTTGACGGAAGTCGACCTGGGCGCGCTCGTCACCGAAACTGTGAGGGGCATGCGGACGCCGCCTGGCATCCGAACCACCATCGATCCCGGGCTGCGGGGCTTCACGATCCGCGGGGACCCGGACAGCCTGCGCCTCGCTGTCAGGAACCTGCACGAGAATGCCGTGCAGCACATGGAGACCGGGACGATCGAGTGGGGACGGCGACCGGAGGGCGGGGGCGTCTTCGTGCGCGATGAGGGTCCAGGCATTCCAGACGAGGAATTGCCGCACGTGACGAAGCGTTTCTTCCGGGGACGCCATAAGAGTGCGACGGGGAGCGGTCTCGGGCTGGCCATCGCGGAACTGGCGTCGCGCCGGAGTGGATTGAGCCTGCAGCTCCGCAACCGGTCTGACCGGCCGGGGCTTGAAGCGGAGATCCTCCGAGGCTGATCGGGCTCGTGCGCTCAGCCGAGGTTCGGACAGAAGATATCCTTTAAGGTCGCGAGCACGCGCGCCGCCCGCGGGTCCTCCAATCGGTAGTAGAGCGTCTGGCTCTCTCGCCGGAACGCCACGAGCCCGTCCTCACGAAGCTTGGCGAGATGCTGCGACAGGGCCGACTGGCTGAGTTCAACGGCCTCGGCGAGACTGGTCACGTCCATCTCGCCGCGCGCGATCAGCAGGCACAGGATGAGGAGGCGCTTCTCGTTGGCGAGCAGGCGCAGCAGCCGCGCCGCATCGGCCGTCTTGTCTTGGAGGCGCAGCAGGTCGGAGGGCGTCACGGCATCCACGCGGGCATTTCCCATAAATTAGAATTGACTTATTTAGAATAATCTAACATATAAGGCCAGCGACGCTCTATTGCCCCTGGTAGCTCGAAAGGAGAACAAACGCCCCTCGACGAGTGCCCTTCACGGCGAGCCAACCACCTGAACCTCGCGAAGGAAACTCTCGCCGCCCTAAGAGCCTGCTGTCCTCAAACCAGGTGACCGCTCGGGCAAGCCGGGCCGCCTCTAGCTGCGTGAAGAGGAATAGCGTCAGTCACTCGCCCATCTGCGTCGAGCCGAAGCGCACCCAAGCGTGAGCGGTGCTTCGTTCATCCAAATGGATCACTTCCTATGACCCTGCCCGTCACCAATGCCACTGTCGTCATCGTTGGCGGTGGTGCTGGCGGCCTTGCGACTGCCGCGAGCCTGCTCCGGCGCCGGCCCAATCTCAACGTCACCGTGATCGAGCCGCGTGACACCCACTACTATCAGCCTGGCTGGACCTTTGTTGGCGGCGGCATCTTCGACCAAGCCAAGACTGCCCGGCCGATGGCCTCGGCCCTTCCTCCCGGCGCGAAGTGGCATCAAGCGGCGGTTACCGGGTTTGAGCCGGCGCTGAACCGGCTCAGCCTGAAGGGCGGCACGCGCATTGGCTATGACGCCCTCGTGGTCGCGCCAGGCATCGAACTCAACTGGGATGGGATTGAGGGCCTGCGGGACACCTTGGGCCAGAACGGTGTCACGTCGAACTATGCGTTTGATTTGGCTCCCTATACCGACCGGCTAGTGCGAGACCTTCGTGGAGGCCGGGCCTTGTTCACGCAGCCGCCGATGCCGATCAAGTGCGCTGGCGCTCCCCAGAAGGCCATGTATCTGTCCTGCGACCGCTGGCGCCGAGCTGGCCGCCTCGGGGACATCGATGTGGAGTTCCATTCTGCCGGCGCCAACCTGTTCGGGGTTGAACACTTCGTGCCGTCCCTCATGCGCTACATCGAGCGCTACGGGATCGATCTGAAGCTGACATCGACCCTGACGGCGGTGGATGGTCAAACCAAGCGGGCCCGGTTCTCCACAAAGGTTGCCGACGGCACTCTCCGTACCGTCGAGCGCGATTTCGAGATGCTGCACGTCTGTCCGCCTCAGCGGGCGCCGGCCGTCATTCGGGAGAGCGAACTGGCGGATTCGGCCGGCTGGGTCGAGGTCGATCCCGGCACTCTCCGTCACCGTCGGTTTGGCAATATCTTCGGCTTGGGCGACGCCTGCTCGGCTCCGAACGCGAAGACGGCGGCCGCGGTGCGCAAGCAGGCGCCGGTCGTGGCAGAGAACCTGCTCGCCGCCATCGACGGTCGCGCTCCTGCCGCCATCTATGACGGCTATGGATCCTGCCCTCTCACTGTTGAGCGCGGGCGGGTAGTGCTCGCCGAGTTCGGCTACGGTGGCAAGCTAATGCCGAGCTTCCCCGCGTGGCTGATCGACGGGACGAAGCCGAGCCATTTGGCGTGGCTCCTGAAGGAGCGGATGCTACCGCCGATCTACTGGAAGGCCATGCTGAAGGGCCGCGAGTGGATGGCGAAGCCCCGCGAGGCCGAAGAAGCTGCCTGAAGCCGCTCTCCTTTGCAGGCCCGGCAATCCAGAGCGGTGCCCCGGGCTGCAGGGCCCACGTTACTGGGGGCCTCGCGTTTCCCTCGCTCGCGGCGGAGAGAGTCCCGATGAAGGGCATAGAGGGAATGTGTCGCCGTGCGCGGCCTGAGCGGCGACGCGAGGGAACGGCGTCCGGTGCCTCGCATACCCGTCGATGCTCCCGACCGGAGGCTCACGCGCAGGGACATCACGCTCTCCGACCGACAGAGAACGAAAATGGCGCCGATGGGTCATGCCGGAACAAGATGTAACGCGGTACTCCCCGGAGCCCTGCTTCTCGTCAATGCCGACAGACAAGGGGCAATGATCCTCTCCGAGGCTCTCCGATCGCGCGGGCACTCTGTCACGATCTCCGAGAGGCTTCCCGAGGCCTTCGACAACTTGTCGGCCCCGGTCCCCTCCGCGGCGGTCCTGGACTATGGCAGTCTCGCGGGAGGGGCTGCCTGCGCAGTTCGCGCTCTTCGCGCACTCAGTCCGGACATTCGGATCATCCTCCTCTCGCATATCGCCTCGTTGTCCGGCGCCGTCGCCTGCATCAAGGCAGGTGCCGACGAATTTCTGACTCAACCGGTTTCGGCCGACGAGATCGATGCCCTGGTACGGACAGGGTATGACTCGGCGCCGCTGCCTAGCGTGACGAGCCTAGCGGAAGCGGCCCGCCTGCACGCGCACGCGACCTTGCGGGGCGTCGAGAACAACCTACCCGCGGCCGCGCGCTTGCTGAGGGTCAGGCCCCTTACCCTGCGGCGCCTTCTCGACCTGCCGGAGCCCGCGAGCCCCGATCTCGCCAGGCGCAGGACCCGTTCGGCGGGCGACCAGGGTTGAGGCGCGCAACCACCTTATCGCTCGCCACCTTACATCGGCTCCGCTCGACGGTGGGCCCGCCGCCAACTGGCTGGCTCGTCGAAGACGCCGGCCCACAGGCCGACCCGCAGGCCCCACGCGACGTCTTCTGTCGCCGAATAAACGCCGGTGACGTCGCGGAGCGCGAGCGCATGCCCCTGCGCCACCATCCACGCCGAGAGGTCGGTCTCCCCAACGTGGCAGACGGCCGTCAGTCGGTCCTGCGTAGTACCGCCCTTCGGGGTGCAGGACACCGGTGTCGCTCCGATCCGCTGCCGAAGCGCGCCGGCCGCTGTCTGCCCGCACCGGTATTGGCTACCATCGGCCCGCGCGCAGACCTGTTCGGCCTCGGGGGCATCGATGCCATACAGATCGATGAGGCGGCCCTGCAGCTCAAGCGTGTCCCCATCCAGAACCTTCGCGGCTCCGGTCAGGGTGTCGCCGGCACAGGCGGGGCGGCGGTCAGGAGGATCGCGCCAACCCAACGCAGCATGGCGTCTCGTCCCCACATCCGGCTTATCTCGAATGCGCGCTTTGGTACGGCCACGCTATCGGGGCCTTTTCAGCAGCCGCGCGATTCCCGCCGCGAGCACGTCCTCGGAGATCGCCCCCGTATGCATATCCGCGAGGGACCCGTCGGCACGCAGGAACAGGGTCAGCGGGATGCCGCGGGTGCCGTAATGGCGAGGAACCTCCATGCCCCTGTCCAGAGGCACATGCACGAGCGAGAGCTTGCTCGCGGAGAGGTATGCGCGAACCCGGTCGGCGCTTTCGCCCTGGTTGACGAAGGCGAAGGCGACCGCCGACTCGGCGGCGGCGGCCTGAGCGAGCGACGGCATCTCGCTCCGGCACGGGGGGCACCACGTCGCCCAGATGTTGACGACCGCAGGACGGCCGTGCAGGTCGCTGATGGCGAGCGGCTCCCCTTCGAGCTGCTCGAACAGCGTGTCGGGCGCGGCTTGGCCGAGCGTCGCCGCGGTGAGAAGGCTGACCACCCGCCAGACGAGCAGTCCGCCACCGGCGGCCGCTGTGCCGGCCGCCACAGAACGCAACGAACGCAGGTAGATGGCGCTGACTGGCGCGAGCCCGAGAAGCCCGGCGCCGGGCTGAAAGCCGCCTTGCCAGACCGCCAGCGCACGCCAGGGCGCGGGCGCGAAGGACGGCCAGTTCTCCCAAACATAGCCGAGCCGCGCGGTCACCAGGGTCGCGATCACGGTCCACGTCGCCCACGCATACAATCCCCGGCCGAACCGCGGTGCGAAGACTGACGTGGCAGCCAGGTACGCGCCGATGCCGGCCACGACCGCGAGACGTTCAGGGTCAAGGACCAAAGGGCCGAGTGAGATCGCGTTCACGTTGCGTGAAGCTCACTGATCAAGGATGGATTTCGGCGAAGCCGTCTTGCTGCAGCTGCACCAGCCGCAGGTTGGCGCCAGAATTGACCAGCACGCCGGGGATAAGGTCGGCATTTACCCACCCATTGTTCCGGGCCGTCTGGCCGCATTCCTCGAATTGAACGCCCTGCTTCTGCAGATTCAGGATCTCTTCCTTGTAAGGGTTGCCCCGGTTGGTCTTCCGAGCCTTGTTGTAGGCCGCATCATCCAGCAAGAGATACCCGATTGCCCCGTGGAAGACGGCTATGATCTCCAGTTTCGCCCCGGATGCTCGATAGTTTTTCAGCATCAGCTGCATGTATGTTAGTCCAATCGACTGATCGCCGTTGAACGCCAGATGGTCCATGTTGAAGGCCACGCGGCTGTCCCTGACCTTCACGGGAACGTCGATATGAAGCCCGCTGGTGTTGAGATCCTGTGCAAGGGCTGGGGTAGAAAGCGGGACTGTGATGGCAAGATGAATGCAGGCCATTGCGCAGACTGCTAAGTTGCGTTTCATGATCAGGTCCTTCGGCGGGTGTGCGGGTGTCGCAAGTCGGGGCGTTGTAGGCGAGGAATAGTTCAGCAAATGGGCTCACCGCAGACGCGCCCCGCGGCGATGATCTTGGAAAACGATTCCGGTCCCGGATAGCCGGTGATCCCACTGTTCCCGAGCACGAAGGCCGGGGTCGCCGACAAGCCCAGATTGGCGGCGGACTGCATCTGCCTGTTGAGCATCGCCTTGACCTCGGCGCTCTCCGCCCGCTGACGAAGCAGCTCGCGATCCACGCCGAGCTCGACGCCGATCCGCAGCGCGCGTTCGCCGTCGGCAGGTCCCGACATCGCCATCAGCCGTTGCTGGAGCGTGTATGCCAGGCTCGATCCCTTCAGGCTGAGCATCGCCAGCTCGACCTTCGCCGACTCGACTGAGCGGGGCGAGAGGACAGCGTTGTTGATCAATCCCAGACGAAGGTCGGGCGTCCGACTTAGAATTCGCTCGATGTCTTTGACGGCGCCGCGGCAATAAGGACAGTTGTCGTCATAGAATTCATAGAGCGTCAGCGCGTCGTCGTGCGAGCCGGCCCAGATGATACTCGGAAGGCTGGCGAGCTCACCGGTTAGCTCGCCCGGCAATCTGGTGTTCCGGACCGGACTGCCATCGTCGCCATGCAGGTCGTACCAGAAGTCGTCTGCCGAGGCAGAGGCATCGACGATGAGGGACCCCGCCACGGCACCGAGGGCCAGCCGCAAAGTCTGTCGCCGGTTCGGAGGCAGCATGGAATTCACCCCTGGAACGCCTGTCATCGGGTCGCGACAGCCACCGCTCAGCCGGGTCACCGGGAGGGCTGGTTGCCGAAGCGCCGAAACGTCGAACGGGGCTCGGCCTGCAAGCTTAAGTGACGCTTAAGTCAGGAGAGGGACGGGGATGACCCAACCATCGCCCTCGTGCGCCGTGCGCGTCAGGATTCGACCATCGCTAGGCGCGTGTGGGCAATTCGGTCCTGGGGTTCTTCAAGCAATATCCTCGACGGGCTGGTCGCACCGGGAAGCGACGGGCCACGCTCTGCCGAGCAACTGGCCGAGTGTCACTGGCCGTCGGCGAAGGTGGTTGACGGCCGCAATTTGCCGAAGCGGCGGGCGCTTCCGCGCAGCCGCCCATGCTGTCGGCGGGCGTTCCGCCGTAGGTCAGCCCGATTTCCAGGATTGGATCGTCTCCCGCAACGAGGAGCACACGGGTATCGGCTGGCGGCGACGTAAGGACGCTGCCTTAAGTTCGGCTTAAGCGAGATGGTGAGGCTGGCGGGATGAGTGCCGGTTCAACCGGGAAGTAAATCACCATGCGGGAGGGGGCCATGGGGCGGAAAGGCAGGAACACCCGCATGGCTCTTGGAGGGCTGATGGTTCTTCTTGCCTGTCCAGCCTGCGCCAGCGACGGTGGCGAGATCGCGCGAAGCGGCACCCAGACTGGCGCACCGGCCTGTGCCGCGTGTCACGGGGATGACGGGGGCGGGAGCGTCAACGATGGCTTTCCCCGTCTCGCCGGCCTTACGGTCGGTTATCTCACACACGAACTCGACAGTTTCGGGGACGGCAGCCGGGAGAACGAGACCATGGGTCCTATCGCCCAGCTTCTGACGTCCGACGAGCGACGAGCAGTTGCCGCCTATTACGCCGGGCTCTCCGCACCGAGGACGGCCGAGGCCTCTGCCCCGGACGGGGCCATATCTTCCCGTGGCCGAAGTCTGGCGGAGGAGGGAGATTGGTCGAGAGGGCTGCCCTCTTGCGGACAATGCCATGGCCCGGCAGGACAAGGCGTTGGCGCCGCCTTCCCTGCGCTTGCCGGCCAGCCGGCCGCATATCTTTCGTCGCAA
This sequence comes from Methylobacterium sp. CM6257, assembly GCF_054611515.1. Lineage (NCBI taxonomy): Bacteria > Pseudomonadati > Pseudomonadota > Alphaproteobacteria > Hyphomicrobiales > Methylobacteriaceae > Methylobacterium > Methylobacterium sp. CM6257. The sequence goes on along the minus strand of NZ_CM137735.1, from coordinate 416,689 downwards.
CTCTCCGCCTGGAAGGCCGGAACACGCCATAACGATCCGCTCGGGCTAATGAAGGGGATTGCCGATAAGCTCAGCGATCAAGACGTAGCGGCCGTGTCCGCCCATTACGGAGCCCTGCCGGCTACACAGGTCGGGGGTAAGCAATGAGCCTCACGAAACATGGCGCCGCGCCGCTGACGACTATCCTGGCCCTCGGGCTTACCTTGGCCTTGCCGCAGGTCGGTGCGACAGGGGCCGAGCGAGAGGCGGCCGTCCCCCCATTCATATCGCCGCCGGCTTCGGCAATCCCCGATGACGCCTTCGGCGAGGTCATCCGCCTTGGCGAGCGCATTTTCCACGATACGCCCAACCAAGCTCTAACCTTCGTCGGCAACGATCTGCGGTGCACGAACTGCCACCTTGATCGAGGCCGTCTCAGCAACTCGGCCCCACTCTGGGCCGCCTACGTGACGTATCCGGCCTATCGAGCCAAGAACCGGCACGTGAACACCTTCGCCGAGCGGCTTCAGGGCTGCTTCCGCTACAGCATGAACGGCAAGGCGCCGCCGCTCGGCGATCCCGTTCTGGTCGCGCTGGAAAGCTACGCCGCCTTCCTCGCCCACAGCGCTCCCGTGGGGGTGAAGCTCCCAGGCCAAGGCTATCCGAAGCTGACCAAGCCGAAGGGCCTCGACATCCCCCACGGCCGGGAGGTCTACGCCGCGAAATGCGCACTGTGCCACGGGGAGAACGGCGCGGGCCAAGCGAGTTCTGACGGGACGATCGTCTTCCCGCCGCTCTGGGGCGGCAGGTCCTACAACTGGGGTGCGGGGATGAGTTCCGTCGTCAACGCAGCGGGCTTCATCAAGGCCAACATGCCCCTCAGCCAGGGCAACAGCCTGACCGATGCCGAAGCCTGGGACGTGGCGGCCTACATCGACAGTCGCGAGCGCCCACAGGATCCGCGCTTCAACGGCGACCTTGCTGCGACCCGCGCCGCCCATCACGAAAGCCCTTACGACTTCTACGGTCAGACTGTGGACGGCGTGACGCTCGGAGCCCAATCCTCGCCCGCCGGGACGGTGGCGCGCTGATCCGTCGTCGGGGGCAGACAGGAGGGACTAAGATGAATCCTGAACGCCGCACACTTTTTGCACTCGGTGCCGGTCTCGCGGCGGGGCTTGCCGAAGCCCGTTCCGCCACGACAGCCGGCGCCGCCGAATCGCCGGAGGGGGCGCAGACCTTGGGCGCGCTCTCGGAGTGCTTAGCGAAGGCGCCCCGGCGTCGCGACTTCAAGTCCGTTCCGATAATCCTCGACCGGCCCAACCTCTGGGATCACGAGGCCCTGTCGGCGGTGATTGCCTACCGGGGCGGCCCGCGGCAGGTCTGGGACAACACCGAGATCGGCGGGCCCTGGCTCAACCTGATGCGCAACGCCCTGAACAATCAGGTCTGGTCGTTCCGACACCCCGATTTCCTGGCGGCTTCGGCAACGCACGGCTCGGCCAACATTGCCCTCTACGACCAGGCGATGTGGGACAAGTATCAGCTGACGAAGCTCGCTGGCGAGGCCTTCGCGATCAACACGCTGATCGTGGCCAAGAAGGCGGCGCAGGCAGATGCCGCCAGTTTCGAGGATCCGACGGGCGTGTTCTCGCCGGAAAACAATTCCATCCCCGCGCTGATGGCCCGGGGCGTCGTGTTCCTTTCCTGCCACAACGCGATCTGGGAGCAGGCGGCCGCGCTCATCAAGCGCGACCTCAACCCCGACAAGCTCTCGCACGACGCACTGGCGGCAGAACTCACGAACCACCTGATCCCGGGCGTGGTGCTCACCCCCGGGGCCGTCGGCACGCTGCCCGAATTGCAGCAGGCTGGCTTCCATTACGCGAAGTGAGGCGCGCGATGCCCGGGACAGCCGTGCTGGCGCTCGTCGGAGTGCTCACCCTTGCCTGGGCCACGGAGGCATCGGCGACCAGGCGGCCGATACGCTCGTCGGAGGCGGTATACTTGGAAAACGCCTTCGCCCACGAACTTTGTTCCAGGGACGACCGGAGCTTGAATGCGCTCAACCGCGCTCTGGCGCGCGGCGCCCGACCCAGGGCAGCTCAGGGTCGATATTCGCCGAAGCCGTAGCGGGCAAAGATCGCCTTGGCCTCGTCGCCCATGAGGAAGTCGAGCCAGAGCTTCGCCTCGGCCGGATGGATGGCGTCCTTGACCACCGCGCCGGCATAGATTCCCGTGGCATTCTGGTCGGCCGGAATGTCGACGCGCCCAGTCGGCAATCCAGCCTGTTCCTGGAAGATTGTTTCGGAGCGCCACGTCATGCCAGCCTCGGCGCGCCCCTGCATCAGCCAGACGGGCGTCTGCCGGTGATGCATTCGGGTCAGCAGGGTCGTGCCGCCGGCGACCTTGGTCTCGTAGACCGCCTTTACCAGTGCGTCACCGCCCGCCTTGGCTAAAGCGGCCTTGATCTGGCGGGCCACGCCTTCGAATTCTGGGTTCGGCATGGCGAGCTTGAGGTCCGGCCGGGCGAGATCGGCCAGACCCTTCACCCCGGCCGGGTTGCCCTTGGGAACCATGATTGCGAGCTGGTTCGTGGCGTAGATCGTCGGAGGGCCGACGAGCTCGCCGGCCTCGATCAGACGCTTCACGGCCATAAGCCCCGAGAAATAGACATCGGGCTTAGCCGTCCAGGTCATGTTGCCGACAGTAATGCGCCCGCCGGCCTTCATCTGCCGCGCGAGGAGCCCAGGCGGGATGGTCTCGTAATAGATGCGGCCCTTGAGATCAGTATGTTTCGTCTCGAAGGCCGCCACCAGCGGTGCCATGGCAAAGAAGTAATTGCCGCCGACATAGAGCACGAGGCGAGCATTCGTAACATCGCCGTGGAAATCGGCGAGGTTGTCGGCTTCCTTGACCGTGAATTCTAGTCCCTTGTCCTGGGCGGGGTTGTTGGCGCCATTCTGCCAGGGCGGTAACCGGTCGACCGGGAGTTCTGAAGCGTGGCCCGGCATCACTTGGACGCTCGTCGCGCACGCCATCGCAATCAGGGTCCGCCGTCCTGCTGAGAGCATTGGTTCCTCCGTTGGCGGCTTCGCGCCGCCAGCGTCAAACGAACGTCGATGCCTTGCCACGCCTCAAGACGACGGGACGATCAGGATCCGAACGGAAAAGTCCTTCGGCGGGTGCAGGGTGGAGCGCTGCAAGATGCCCCCGGGACTTTGCCATTGGACTCCCTGAAGGGATGAAGTCTTCGGAAGTCGATGACGGCCACAAGGTCCGGACACATCAGAAATCCAAGCGGTCTCTCACCGCTTCGATGCCCGCAGCGGCGCAGGCGTCGTCCTTGTCGCCCCCCGGCGCGCCCGAGACGCCGACCGCGCCGACAATGCCCCCGCCCGCCTCTATGGGCAGGCCGCCGGCCATGGCTACCACGTTCGGCAACCGGCCGAGGCCGGCATCGAGGCGCTTCGTCTCGATGCCCTTGGCGAATTCGGCGGTGGTGCTGCGGAAGCTCAAGGCCGTGTAGGCCTTGGACGAGGCCGTGGTCGCCGAGGGCAGGCCGGCGAAGCGGTCGCGCAGCAGCACGAGCGGCGCGCCGAACCGGTCCATGACTACGACCGCCACCTGAAGCCCGTCCTCCCGGCACCGCTTCAAGGCAGCTTGGGCGATCTCGAAGGCGATGTCGGGCGAGACCGACTTGTAGGTGACGAGGGCCTCCTCTGCCGCAGCCGGGCGGACGAGGAACAGGCTCGCGAACGCGACGAAGACCGCGCGCCGGCTGATCACCTTACGGCCGTACATAGCTCCACCCCTGCTCCTGCCGCTCCATGATCTGCACCACACCGGATGGGACGATCGTCGCCTGCGGCAGCAGCGTGATCGGATGGCCCTCGGCCCTCTCCATGGCGGTCTTCGTGTTGTTGCAGGCCGAGAACTGGATCTTCGACGGAAAGCCGTAATCGGCGAAGTGCGCGATCCGGTCGGCCACGGTGGACTTGTCGGCCCGGTACATGGCGAGGCCCGGCCCGAAGGCGACGATGTCGATCTCCACCTCCTCGTTCTTGGCGCGGTAGTGATCGACGACGTTGGTGGCGTTGTTGAGCGTCAGGTTCATCGTGGCCGGGTCGGCCGTGTCTACCTGGAACACCACGCGGTGCTGCTTGCCCGCCTCGACGGCTGAGACCGGGGTGGCGGCGAGCCCGGCCAACAGGAGCAGGATCAGGCGTCGGGCGGGCTGTCGCATGGCGGATCCCCGGTCAGGGCCGGACCAGGATATACCCGGCCTCGGCGAGCGTCATGAGTTGCACCACCCCAGCCTCGACCGGGATGGCGTGCGGGTTGAGCGCCGGCCGTTGCCCGGTCTCGCGGGCGATGGTCTCGACGGTGTTCAGGCACAGGTCGAAGCGCACGCCCTGCGACACGAGACTGTCGACCTCGCTCCTCCGGGGGCTCTCCGCCCGCAGGAGGTCGATGCCGGAGCCGAAGGCGACCACCTCGATGGCGACCTTGTCCGGTCCGTAGGCCTTGAGCACGTTGTTGGCGACGCTGAGCACGAGGTCCTGCCGGTGCGGCTCGCGCTCGGAGAGCTGCAGGGCGAGGCGATGCTCGGCGAAGGCCGATACCTCCGGCGCCGGGCCGCCGCCGACGGTCCCGGCCGCTTGTGCGGCGACCGGAGCCAGAGCTGCGCCGAGCAGCAGCCTGCGCGGGAGGCCGGACCGGCTCACGCCGCTCCGCCATAGCCGGGATTGCCCGCGACGCCACCGACCTCGACCGGCTTGTCGGCAGACAGGGTGGCCCTGCCCGAGCGTCCGAGATGGGCCTCCAGCACCTCCCAGACCGGCTTGCCCTCCTGCGTGTTCACCGAGGCCCAGCCCGCCACCTTGTAGGTTTTGGCCGGATCGAGGGGGCCGCCGCCCGTGAGGGTGAGGTTCGAGAGGCGCTTGCCGCTCTCGGCCCCGGGCTCGCAGCGATAGCTCAGGCCGCCGACGCGGACCATGTCACCGCCCTGCTGATAATACGGATCCGGATTGAAGAGGTTGTCGCAGACATCCTCCAGGATCGAGCGGATCTGGGCGCCGGTCATCGGCTGAACGTAGACCTCCGAATAGGTCGTCGCGGTTTGGGCCAGCACGTCGGCGGCCGTGATCTCGCCGCCGGCGAGCGTCGTTGTGCCCCAGCGGAAGCCCGGCGACAGGGAGATCTCCGCGTCGAGCTGCCCGCGCAGGGCGTCGCAGAGCAGGTGGTCCATCGTGCCGGTGAAGTTGCCCCGGCGGTAGAGCAGGCCTTCCGCGCTTGCGACGCGCCGCCCGAACGCGGCCGCGTGCGGGGCTTCGAGGGAGGCGATCAACGCCTCCATCTCGGCATCGGGCTTCAGGAGGTCGGCGAAGACCGGGAGCAGACGGTAGCGGATGCCCCGCAGGGAGCCCGGGGCGAGATCGAGATCGACCACCGCCAGGAACTTGCCGTTCGAGCCGGCATTCGAGACCAGCGTCTTGCCGCCGGAATTCTCCACCGCGACCGGCTCGGGCACCGCGTCGTGGGTGTGGCCCCCGAGGATGAGGTCGATACCGGAGACGCGGCTCGCGAGCTTCAGATCGACATCCATGCCGTTGTGGGAGAGCAGCACCACGGCGTCGACCTTCTCCTTCGCCCGGAGGTCGTCCACCAGGGCCTGGAGTTCGTGGTCGCGGATGCCGAAGGTCCAGTCCGGCGTGAACCGCTTCGGATGGGCGATCGGCACGTAGGGGAAGGCCTGACCGATGATCGCCACGCGGCGGTCGCCGAACGCCTTCACGGCCGCCGGCTTGAACACCCGGCCGGACGCGGAATCGAAGGCCGGCGCCTCGTTGAAGGCCGCCTCCTCCGTGAGGAACACGTTCTGCGCCAGGAACTCGCCCTTGAACCGGTCGAGATTGGCCCGAAGCCCGTCCTGCCCGTAGGTGAACTCCCAGTGGCCGGTCATGGCCTCGATGCCCAGGAGATTGGCAGCCTCGACCATGTCGGCGCCCTTGCGGGCATTCGAGAGGCCGCTGCCCTGCCAGAGGTCGCCGCCGTCCACGAGCATGGCATGGCCGCCGGGCGCCTCGGCGCGCAGCCGGCCGACGAGGCTCCGCAGATGCGCGAAGCCGCCGAGCCGGCCGTAGCGCTTCGCGCCCTCCTCGAAGTCGAGATAGGTGAAGGCGTAGGCCTCGCGGCTGCCGGGGGCGATGCCGAACCGCTTCAGGAACGCCTCGCCGACGAGGTGGGGCGGTCGGCCGCGCATCGCACCGATGCCGATATTGACGCTCGGCTCCCTGAACAGGACCGGCCGCAGCTGGGCATGGGTGTCGGTCATGTGCAGGAGGCGGGCATTGCCGAACGGCTGCAGCTCGTAGAGGCCGGCGCCCGTGTCCTGCGCCAGGGCGCGGCGCCACAGGAACGGCAGTGCCAGGGCGGCGCCGCCGGCCTGGAGGAGTTGCCGCCGGTGCAGGCCGGGGCTCGATGCGTCGAGGTCGCGCGTCATCGGATCACCGCATCCTTCCAGGCGGTCTTCTCCCGCTCGGTCTGGTCGATAGAGGCGCGGGCCAGCGCCTCGGCTTCCTTCGCATTGGCGAGGGCCTCGTCGTAGCGGCCCGCCTCGCTCGCGGCCTTGGCGGCGGCGAGTGCCGTCGCCGTGGCGGGCCACTGGTTCTTGTTGGCGGCGGCCTTGTCGGAGAGCGCCTTGGCCGCTGCATAGGCGTCGTTCGCCTCCTGCGCGCTCGCCGCCAGGGCGGCCGAGCCTGGGAGCAGAAGGAACACGAGGGCGGCGCGCGCGAATGCCGAGATCATGCCGGACCTCACGGACGCGCACCGGGGCCGGAGATCGGCAGCCCGTTGCTCATGAAGGAGAGAAAATAGTCGACGTCGCGATAGAGCGCGTCGTCGGGCGCCAGCGGCGTGCCGCGGACCTGGCTGTTGCAGGACATGTAGCGGCGGGTCGCCGTGCCCATGCCGCCCCATTCGGAGCGGTAGATCGGCAGGGCCGCGGTGATGCCGAGCGCCGGCGCCAGAACCTCGGCGCGGATGCGGCGGCCGGGATTCTGGACGTGGCAGCTCGCGCAGGAGAAGTTGAGCTGCCCCCGGCGGGTGTAGAAGTACTGCTTGCCGGCCTCGTAGGCCGCGAGCGCCCGCGGATCGTCCGGCACCGTGATGGCGAAGGGTTTTCCGCGCGAGGTGAACGCCATGTAGGCGGTCACGGCGGCCATGTCGTCCTTCACGTAGGAATAGGGCGTCTCACCGTTCTCGGTGAGACAGCGGTTGACCGCGTATTCGAGCGTCACGACCTCGCCGAGCTTGGCGTCGAAGCGCGGATAGGTCTGGCGCACACCGATCCCGCCATTCTCAAAGCAGTCGGCGAAGGTCTTGCCGTTCTTGAACCGTGTCTCGAACAGTTCCTTGCCCTTTTCGACGGCGAAGTCATAAGGAGGAAATTCTTCTTTCTCCTCCCATTGCTTGCGCATGCCTTCGTCCATCGAATACGGCCCGTTCACGAAGTCCTCGTGCTTCACGTTCGGGAATTTCTCGTAGAAATAGGCCTGGAACGCCTTCATATCGGCCTTCGGATCGACGGCGTCGGCGGCACGCGCCCCGGCGATGCCGCAGACGGCGAGGCCGAGGACCAGGGCGAGCCCAGCCGCCGGAGCGTGGCGGGCACTCATCCGATCTTGGCGACGGACGAATCCGTCTTGCCCATGTTATCGGTCCAGGTGACCTTGAGCTCGTCGCCCTTCTTGGCCCCGGAGAACTTGAACTTCAGGTATGGGTCCTTGGAGACCGCCGGCCCCCAGAAGGCGGTGAGCACCACCTTGCCGTCATGCTCGAAGGTGACGGTCTCGATGTAGTGCGGGGGGATCAGCTCCCCCTTCGCATCCTTCACGTAGCCGGAATCCATGGGATGCTGGATGAGCGACTGGACATCGGTCTGGTCGCCGCTGGCGGTCGCGCGCACGCGGATGGTCGATGGCATCTGTGTTCCTCCCGTCGTGTGATCGTCGTCAGCCGCCGCAGCCGCCGACCGTGACCTTCACTTCCCTGGTCGCGCTGTAGAGCTTGCCGCCGGCCTCCACGACGGCGATGACCGGCGTTGTCTTGGCCATCTTCAGGCGGCTCGCCACGGTGGGCGGCGTGCCGGGTGCGAACTTGTACAGGGCGGCCAGCGCGCTCGGGTTCTCGGCGACGAGGATCGCGATCGCGGTCACGTCCGGCAGGTCGGTGCTGACCGACACCGGTACAACGGCGCCGTTCTCGGCGATCTCGGGAGCGTCGAGCTTCACCTTGTCGGAAGCCGTCGCCGCCTGCCCGAACAGCGTCTTCACGGCGTCCGCCTCGCCCTTCTGCTTGAAGGCATCGGCGGGATAGGCGGCCGCGGTACTGGCCGAAGCCCGGAGCGGGAAACCGAAGCCGGTCACCGCCAGAACGCTCCCGAGACCCGCCGCCCGGAGGACGAAGCGACGGTCGAACATCTTGCTGTCATAGGCAGCCATGACGGCCTCCCTTTCAGTACGAATACAGGTACTCGACGACGGACCGGATCTCCCGGTCGGAGAGGAGCAGGTTCCGCCCGAACGGCGGCATCACCGTCGCCGGATTGCGCAGGGTCTCATCGCGGATGATCGCGACAACGTCCTCGCGGTTCGGGTAGCGCTCCTTCAGGCCCGCCAGGGACGGGCCGATATTGCCCGGCAGGTCGCCGCCGGGAATCGCGTGGCAGGACAGGCAGTTGCCCCGGCCGCGGTCGAACGCGATGGCCTTCCCCTCGGCCGCATCGCCCTGCGCCAGGGCGGCTCCCGCTGGGGCGAGGATCAGGGCGGCGGCCAGGAGTGCCGTGACGGGATGCCGGCGCATGGAGGCCTCCTTCGGGAACGTCATTTCGGCTGCATGTCGTCGAGGGGCCCCGTGGTGCGCGGGGTCAGGGTCTTGCCCTCGGCGGTCGAGGTGATGGTGACCGCCTTCGGATCGCGGCAATTGGTCATGCACGGCTCGGCGCGGGTGTCGGGCCGCGGATCCTCCCAGGTGAAGTTGTCGTGGTTGGGCATCCTGACCTTGGGCAGACTGTCCTTGTCGGCCACGAAGTCGCCGGGAACGAGGTTGTTGAGGTTCAGGATGTAGGCGGTGAGCGCGTAGACCTCGTCCGGCGTGAGGCTGCGCGGGTTCGGGAACGGCATCGCCCGGCCGATGTAGTCGTAGAGGGTCGCCGCGAAGGGCCAGTAGCTGCCCACTGTCGGCTCCGGACGATCCGCCTTCAGGGTGCCTTCGCCGCCCGCGAGCTTCGGCCAACGGTCGACACCCTCGCCGAAGGTGCCGTGACAGGCTGCGCATTTCTCGGCGAAAACCTCGCTGCCCTGATCGACGCTGCCCTTGCCGGCCGGAAGACCGAGGCCGTCCTGCCCGCGCACGTCGATGTTCCAGGCGTCAATCTGCGCCTGGGTCGGGCGCGTGCCGTAGCCGTAGAGAGGCTTGTCCCCGGCCAGGGCGGGGCCTGCGAGCGCGAGGAGCGCGCTGACGGCGAGAAGGGCTTCAAGCGGTCTGGACATCGAACACGCTGCCATCCGGCTTCACCTGCCAGGTCTGGATCGAGTTGTTGTGGTAGACGGAATTCACGCCGCGGATCTTGCGCAGATCCGCGATGGTCGGCTGCACGTAGCCGGTCTCGTCGATGACCCGGGATTCCAGCAGGGCTGGCTTGCCGTCCCACTGCCAGGGCAGGGAGAACCGGGTCAGGGCCTTCGACAGGACTGGCTCATGCAGGCTGGCGGCCTGCCAGTTGACACCGCCGTCGAACGACAGGTCGACCCGCTTGACCTTGCCGTTGCCGGTCCAGGCGAGGCCGCGCACCTCGTAGAGGCCCGGCTTGCCGAGCGGTTTCTCGGGGCAGGGAAAAGTGATGACCGACTTGGCGTCGATGCTCCACGTAAAGCCCCGGGATGTTCCGTCGGGCATCAGGTCGGTGTACTTGGAGGTCTCCTCGCGGGTGTACCACGGCTGGTCGCCGATCTTGATACGGCGAAGCCACTTGACGCTGACGTTCCCCTCCCAGCCCGGCACCACGAGGCGCAGCGGATAGCCTTGCTCGGGCCGCAGCGCCTCGCCGTTCTGGCCGTAGGCGATGAGGCAATCGTCCAGGCACTTGGACAGCGGCAGAGACCGGTTCATGTGGGCGCCGTCCGCGCCCTCGAACATCACCCACTTGCCCTCGGGCTTCACGCCGACCTCCGCGAGCAGCGTCGAGAGCGGCACACCGGTCCATTCGGCGCAGGAGATCATACCGTGGGTGAACTGGAGGGAGTTGAGCTGCGCCGCGCGCCACTCCATGCCGCCATTGGCCGGGCACTCGATGAAGTGGATGCGCGAGACGGACGGGTAGCGGACGATGTCGCTCATGGAGAGCAGCAGCGGACGCTCCACGAGGCCGTGGATCATCAGGCGGTGCTGCTCCGCGTCTACGTCGACCCGGCCGGCATGGTAGCGCTCGAAGAACAGGCCGTTGGGCGTGAGAATGCCCTTTAGATCCTGGATCGGCGAGAAGCTGATTGAGGATTCGGTGCCTGCCGTCAGCCAGGGCACGTTGCGGCGTATCACGCCCGCTTCCTGCGCGGCAGGCTGGCCGTAGGGCCTGTCCACGACGCCGGCCCCGAGGCTCTGCGACCAGGGGTATTCAGCCGGCGGCCCGGCGTCCCCGGCGCTGACCAGAGTGGGCAGCGCTGCCCCGCCGGCCCCGGCTGCTGCGAGGCGCAGGAAACTCCGGCGGCCAAGGGAATGGGCAAGAGATCGCGTCGACGCTCCGCCCCGCGGCGTGCGCCCGTCAGCCCGGTTCGTCACCGGCTTCCTCCCGAATTGACCGGCTTCTGCCGTTTCACTAGGGCTATCCAGCCGCCTTCTATCAGTCAATACTAAAGTTAGAAAAACCTGATATACGGGTCATCGCGGTGTTGTGGCGCTGTGCTGACTGGCCACGGCGCCGCGTTCGGGCAACCATGGTGACACCTTCCCCTGCCCAACGCGATTGGGCCAAGCCGGTTTTGCGAGACCATGCAGGCGACTACGATCGACGAGACGACCCTGGATGCCTTCGCGGAGCAGGCCGCTGAGGCGGTGCGCCTGTTGCGCCTGCTCGGCAACGAGCACCGGCTGATGATCGCCTGTTTGCTGATCGTGCACGGGGAACTGTCTGTCGGCCAATTGGTCGAGGAGCTTCGGCTCAGCCAGTCGGCCCTGTCGCAGCATCTTGCGCGGATGCGGGAGGATGGGGTGCTGACATTTCGGCGGGAGGCCCAGACGCTCTACTACAGCGTCAAGGACCCGAACGCCGTCGCGGTGATCGGGCTCCTGAAGCAGCTCTACTGCAAGGACTTGTGAGGATGATCCGGCGGGCCGCGTTGATCCTGGCTGTCCTGCTCACAGGGTCGGCGTCGGCTTCTAATTACGCGCCGATCAGCAGGCCGCTCACCGTCGCGCAGGTGCCTGGCGAACCGGTCTATTACAGCCTCGGAAATACCGGCGTGCCGAGCCAAGCCAACGAGGGCAACACCTCGAATGGCGGCTTCGTGGTCACAGACGAGGGGGTGGTGGTTTATGATGCCCTCGGTACGCCGAGCCTCGGCTGGGCGCTCCTCGAGCAGATCCGGAAGGTCACGGACAAGCCGGTGCGCTACGTCGTGGTGAGCCATTATCACGCCGACCACATCTATGGGTTGCAGGCCTTCAAGGACCATACAGGCGCCGTCGTCATCGCTCAGGAGCGGGCTGCGGAGTACCGCGAGAACGACGAGACCGCCGACGAACGGGCCGACGCCCGCCTGCGCCAGCGGCAGGGAGCGCTTTCTCCCTGGGTCGACGAGCACACGCGGATCGTCCCGCCCGACGTCACCTTCGCCGAGCGGCTGACCCTCACGCTCGGCGGCAAGCGCTTCGTGCTGCTCTATGCCGGGCCCGCCCATTCGGCGAGCGACATGATGATGATGGTCGAGCCGGACGGCGTCCTGTTCGCGGGCGACATCGTCCAGAACGGCCGCATCCCGCACATGAACAGCGACGACGTCGATACCGGCCGCTGGCTGGCGGCCCTGAAGCAGGTCGAGAGTTTGAAGCCGCGCTTCATCATCCCCGGTCACGGCGAGCCTTCGACCGAGGCGGCGAAGGCTATCGCCTTCACGGCGGGCTACATCGCTGATGTCCGGCGGGTCATGAAGGCGGCGGTCGACACTTGGACCGATTTCGACGTCGCATATCGGGCCGCCGACTGGTCGGCCTACGATGCGCTCCCGGCCTTCACCGCCAACAACCGTGGCAACGCCTACCGGATCTTCCTGGAACTCGAAGGCGCGAATTTCGGCGACGGCAAGAAGCCCGAACCCTAGGCGGTCATACCTGCCGCTCCACCAAGTAGTAGAGGCCGGCACGTCCCCCGAGGGCGATCGACGCCAGGGCGATGGCCGACCCGGTCGACAGCGTCGCGATCCCGGTGACGCCCTGGCCGATGGTGCAGCCCAGCGCCGTGATGCCGCCGGTGCCCATCAGGAACGCGCCGACGATGTGCCGCCGCAACTCGCCCACATCGTCCGGCGCCTCCCAGCGGAAGCGCCGCGCCTGCCGCGCCTCGATGAACGCCCCCATGAGCACGCCCAGGACCGAGGCGATCCCGAAATCCACCTGCATCCCGGAGGCCAGCATCGCGAAGAGCACGGTGTCGCCGACCGGCCGGGCGAAGCTCAGCGACATCGGCCGCTCGGTCCCAAAGGCATCGAACCCGGCGAATCCTGTCGCCCACCAGCCCGCGGTCACACACAATCCGATCACGACCGCCGCCGCGGCGAGCTTCCGGTCCTTCCGGAAGGCTTTATCCGCGAGGGCGTAACCGGTGAGGAAGACGGCGCAGGCGACCGCGAGGAGCATCGATGCGGGTTGCCCGACGCCGAGCAGGTCCGGAAGGAGTTGCAACCGCCCGCCGGGTATCGCCACGTAGAGAGGATCAATCGCCATCACCCGCACGACGGCGGTGAGCCCGCGCATCGCCATCACCGCCGAGACGGCCGCGACGAGGAGAGCGACCAAAGCTTTCAGATCCCCGCCGCCGAGCCGCAGGAGATTCCCGAAGGCGCAATTGCCGACGAGTGCCATGCCAAACCCGAAGGTGAGGCCGCCGAAGACCAAGGGGCCGAGTTCGAGTTGGGATGAGGCGTACAGCGTTCGGTGGAGTGCTAGCCCGTTCAATTGAAGGCCATGGACCCCGACCATTGCCACGGCGATGGCCAGCGCCCAGGCGCGCAGACGCCGTGTATCCCGGCCATAGACGGCATCCTCCAGCGCACCGAGCGTGCAGAAGCGGCCGCGCCGCGCTGCAAAACCGAGCGCAAATCCGATGCCGAAACCTAGGACCGCACGAATGAGATGCGGCTCCATCCTTCCTCCTATCGCCTCGCCGAACTCGATCGGCTCGGGTCTCATTGAGCTCAGGAAGCTTGAAGGCTCGGCTTAAGGGAAGCTTATGAGGCTGCTTAGGAGGAACACTCAGCCGCGGATCCATAGGACCAGAGGGCCGTCCTCCGATGATGCGGGCGGTCGCGAAATGCGGTCAACGCCCCCGCACATGAATTCCCGGCAGTTGCTGTGTCTGCTTGCAAGTGACTGTCCTGATCAGTCAGGTGACCGCTTCGGACGCGAAGCCGAACGACCGGTCCGGCGTGCGATGGCGCTCCCCCGTGACGTAGTCTGGCCGAAAGCCGCTGGTCCGCTTCGACGCGGTCCAGGCCGGAAAGCGGCCGTTCGCGCGGCACTGGCTTAACGACAAAAATCGACCCCTTTTCGGGCCTTCGCCAGGTCTGCTTACCGACAGTCGGATCAGGCGCAAGCGACCAAGCCTGGCCAAGAGCCGCGTTTCGGGCCGATAGGCTCCACGGGACCTGTGGGCGAAGCCACCCTCAATTTAGCATTTTGAGTATGCGGCGCTGCAGGCGCGAGGCGTAAGCTGGCCCGCACAGCTGCCGCCCCTGAGACGCGGTGTCAGAAGGACGATTCGAAATGGGATGGTCGCTTCCGATCGGTGTGGTGAAGGGCACCGTTATTCGGGTCCACATCACCTTCCTGCTCTTCCTTGTCTGGATCGGCATGGCGGCCTTCGCCCGGGGCGGCCAGGATGCCGCCCTGCAGAGCATCGTCTACATCGTGCTTTTGTTCCTTTGCGTGTTGCTGCACGAATTCGGGCACGTCTTCGCAGCCCGACGCTACGGCATTCAGACGCCGGACATCACGCTCCTGCCCATCGGCGGCGTTGCTCGCTTGGAGCGCATCCCCGAGAAGCCCGCGCAGGAACTCGTCGTGGCGCTCGCCGGGCCCGTGGTGAACGTTGCCATCGCAGCCGCGCTTTTCCTCATCCTCGGCGGGCTGGCCTCGGACGCCGGAACCGAGGTTGCCAACCCCGGCGTCAGCCTCCTGGAGCGCCTGCTCTGGGTGAATCTGTTCCTTGTGGTGTTCAACCTGATCCCGGCCTTCCCGATGGACGGGGGTCGCGTGCTGCGCGCCATCCTCGCTTACCGTCTCGGCTATGCCCGAGGCACTCAGATCGCCTCACGCGTGGGGCAGGCGCTTGCCTTCGCGTTCGGCTTGGCAGGGCTGCTCGGCGGCAATGCGCTGCTGATGTTTATCGCGCTGTTCGTCTACCTGGGGGCCGCCTCAGAGGCCCATGCCGTTCAGATGCGGCAAGTCTCCCGGGGTCTGCTGGCGGCGGACGCGATGATCACGCGCTTCGAGAGCCTGGGGCCGGCCAGCGTGGTGGAGGACGCGGTGCGCTGCCTCATCGCCACGACGCAGCATGAATTCCCCGTCGTGGATGACACCGGGCGATTACGTGGTGTGCTCACCCGAGACGACATGATCCGCGCCCTTCGTGAGCGTGGTCCGGAGACGCCGGTTCTGGAGGTGATGCGTTCCGACATCCCGGTGGTGCGCGACCGTCAGCTGCTGGAGGACGCACTACAGTTGATGCAGCAGAAGCAGCTGCCCGCTGTCGGTGTTACCGATGGAGCAGGTCGGCTTGTCGGTCTGATCACGCCTGAGAACGTCGGCGAGATGATGATGGTGCTGTCTGCGCGCCCTGAGAGGCGACCGCCCCTCGTGCCCCGCGTGCGGCCCTCTGCGTGAAGGTGAACATGCGGCCGTGAAGCTTGGTCGTTGGTCTGACCCCGTCGGTTGGCTCGCACCGCCACCATGATCACAGATTTGCGCGGGATGTGGTCGTCGTCTCGACCGAGGCTGGCCGAAAGCTGCCGGTCCGTTTCGGAGTTGGCAAGGCGGTGAGGCGGACATTCTGCGCGGCTTAGATGAATGCCTCAGAGTGACCCCTCACAGACCTTGAGCTTCGCCGCAGCAAACAGGCACGCGTAGGCAGGCAATACGCCAGCTGCGCGGTCATCCAGGCGCCGCGCCTACGTAATGGCCCTTAAGCGGCCCCGCTTAAGATGCCGTCCGGAATTTCGTCGCCGCCATACCTCAGGCATTCAAGCTGTCATCCAACACGGATGAGGAGCAAACCGATGCCGAGCGCGATCTCCCTGCCCCAGCCCTCGCAGGCAGCCGTGAGCTTCGATGCGCCGGTCGGCGACATCCGCGGAAGCGCTCACTTCGCGGGCTGCCCGGAGCTCATCGGGACGCCGTTCGCCTACACCCGCGAGGAGGAGATCTACGGCGAGGGCGAGGACGCCGAGTTCGTCTACAAGGTCGTCGAGGGCGCGGTGCGCACCTACAAGGTCCTGAGCGACGGCCGCCGGCAGATCACCGGCTTCCACCTGCCGGGTGACCTGTTCGGCTTCGAGCAGGAGGAAACCCACCGGCACACCGCCGAGGCTCTGTCCGAAACAAAGGTGCTGATCTTCAAGCGCCGCCAGATCGAGCGTGCCGCGACCCATCGCGCCGAGGTCGCTTGCCAGCTCTGGAGCATGGCAACGAACAATCTGCGCCACGCCCAGGATCATATGCTGCTGCTCGGGCGCCGGTCGGCCACGGAGCGCGTCGCCTCTTTCCTGATGGAGGTGGACGAGCGCCTCGGCGGCACCGGCACCTTCACCCTGCCGATGACCCGACGCGATATCGCCGACTACCTCGGCCTGACCATCGAGACCGTGTCGCGCACCATCACGCAACTCGAAGGGGACGGCGCGCTGCTACGCAGCAGCATCGGTGGTCGGCAGGTCAGCCTCCGCCGCGGCCGGATGCGTCGCGCGGTCGAGGACTGAGTTGATCGCTAATGACAGCTGGTGGCAGCGAGGCACGTATGACGGCAGGGCAGCGACGGGCTTGGCGGAGCATCCTCGGCGCCGCAGCCATTTTGGCCACGGCGGATTTGACATCGCGGCTTGCCTACTCGGATGCGGTCGTCGCGGCGCAGGTCGAGGCTGCCGTCAGCCGTGCCAATGATGACATGGCGCTCGCCACCCGAGAGGAGCCACGCATCGTTTACCCGCGTCCGCATCAGCGGTTCGCGGCTGGCCCGTGAGAGTGTGTCCCTCATAGGACACCAACCCCCCCGCTCCCGCGAGGACACCTCCCGTCCTACGCACCGATTGTGGTGCCGAGCCGTACCATGCGGATCCGCGACGCATGACGCCCTGGACGGCGGCCTGTCCCTTGGCCCGGCAGCCTTTACTTCGTCCGCGGAACGACCGGTCCATGCCGCTTGGATCCGGCGGCGGTTTGTCATCGCAGCCACACCCGCCCTAATCGAGGTCGCCCCATTGCCTGTCTGACACTGTCACGGGCGAGCGCGTCGGACCGGCACCGGGTGGCGCGGCAGGCTGCCCTACTGGCAGGTGGCCGTCCCGCTTGCCGGGTTCTGCTCCGGTTTGGTCGCGCAGGAGGTAGGTGTTCGATGCGCTCGCCGGAGCGCTCCGGGTGCGCCGCGCAGAGGGTGTGCTGACCCAACTCTAGCAATTTGCGCTGGATCAACGAGAATCACGCTCCTGGCTGCTTGAATAGCCAAGCTCGAGGAGGCAGCCACGTTGGCACAGACCCAGTTATTCGACCCCTACAATGTGTTCCTGCGCAAGCACAAACCCGGCCTGTGTTGTGCCGTGCGTGAAGACATGCCGATTCCGACCTTTCTCAACCCGGAGAACTGGTCCTACGGCTACACGGCTCGGAGCAAGGCGGATCTGCCGGTCGGCTTCCAGCGTGGTGCTGCCCGCGATGCGACAGGCCGGCTTGGCTTCTACCTCTTCCAGGACGTCTGTGCCTGATCGAGCCGCGGAGCTGCCGCGATCAGTGTTGCGGGCCAGCACGATCCGCGGCCGGCCCTGTGCGGGCGGTCTCGATGGCACAGAGCAGATCCGGCGACAGCGGCTTCTCGACCAGCGGCAAGCCTGCTGCTTTCGCGCGCTTGCGGATCAGCGGATCGGGATGCCCCGTGGTCAGCACGACAGGAGCCTCGACGTCGAGCTCGCGCAACCGGCGGAACACCTCCACTCCGTTCAGGCCCGGCATCACATAGTCGAGCACCACGCAGCTTGGCTCAGGGCCCGGGAAGGCTGAGAGCAGTTCTGCTCCGCTTCGGAACGCCGAGACCGT
This sequence comes from Methylobacterium sp. CM6257, assembly GCF_054611515.1. Lineage (NCBI taxonomy): Bacteria > Pseudomonadati > Pseudomonadota > Alphaproteobacteria > Hyphomicrobiales > Methylobacteriaceae > Methylobacterium > Methylobacterium sp. CM6257. Next base: position 399,136 of record NZ_CM137735.1, on the reverse strand, counting down.
GTAGCCTTCGCCCTCCAGCAGGAAACGAAGCGCGTCCAGCACAGCTGGATCATCATCGGCGATGTAGATCGGCACGGTCGTCGTCCTTGAACGGGCTCGCTGCGCACGCGGGCTCCGTCACCGCGCGAGCGTCATCTTCGATCGCCAATCTAGGCCGAAGGCCGGCCAGCAGCCTTGATCTCACTCAAGCGGGTCCAAGGCCGGCCAACACCGACCAGCGCACCAGTTCGGACAGGCTGCTCGCCTGGGTCTTCGCCATGAGCTTGGCCCGGTAGATCTCGACGGTGCGCGGGCTGATCTCGAGCGCGCGGCCGATCTCCTTGCTGGTGCCGCCCGCGACCAGATGGTCCAGAACCTGCCGCTCGCGCTCGCTCAAGGTACCCACCCGGCGGACGAACTCCCGAATGGCAGGATCTGCGGATGGAGACGGCTGCCCTTGTTCGAGAGCCGAACGAAGCGTCTGAAGGAGCGCCTCATCGCCGAACGGCTCACATGAGGAGTCGATGTGCAAGGGATCTCATCCGGTCATGAGTGATCTCCTGGCGTGTTCCAGATCGCAGGTCCGAGCCCGATGGGTGAAGCGGCCGCAGCGGACGCGCTCAAGCTCACATGCGGTCGCCGATCGATCTCGGCTGCACCATGATCCCGCATCCGGCGGGCCGAGCTCAGGAGGACGAGACCATTCTTAACTGCGGCGGCTGAGGCCATACCGTTCGTCGGTTCGTCCACCTGGATCCGCCAAGGCTTCTCGTGCCTCGGTGGATTGAGAGGGATTGCAGTCGCTCTCGGTCAGACGCTCTTCATCGCAGCGCCCTCGATGACCACACCTGCCGTCACATACTTCCAGAGCGCGACGAGAAGCTTGCGGGCGAGAGCCACGATGGCGATCTTTTTCATGCGCCCGCCGGTGCGCTTGACCCGGTCGTGGTACCAGCGCGACAGGGCCGAACCTGGCTGATGGCGGAGCCAGAGCCAGGCCAGTTCGACAAGTGTCGCGCGCAGGCGTGGATTGCCGGCCTTCGACACGCCTTGCTCGTGATCAATCGAGCCACTCTGCCAAGGCGTTGGCGCCAAGCCCGCGTAGGCGGCAAGCTGGCGACGATTCTCAAAGCGCCGGAACAACCCTTCAGACCAGAGCACACCGGCAAAGCCGGGACCGACACCTTTCAAGTCGAGAAGCATGGCCGCTGCCGCACGCTGTGGTGTGGCCGCACGCTCGGCCGCCACGAGTGCGTCGCGCGCGGCGCGCACGTCATCGATCTGCTCGATCAGCAGCTCGATAAGACCGAGTTCGCGTTCGATCATCGCCTTGAGGTACCGCGGGAGCGGCCGGCCATCGCCGGTCCGCAACGCCTCAAGCCGTTCGCGCCTGTCCGACCGACGGGGATCGTAGTCGGTGATACCCTGCGCAAACAGCACGCCTCGGAGCCGGTTGACGTGCCGGACACGCTCGCTGATGAGCGTTCGAAGTTCGCGGCACAGCCGGCGGCGATCCTCCTCCTCAGGCGTGGGCGCCCGGACCATCGCGCACACGCGCGGCTCTCCGCGCTTGTAGGCCAGCAGCGTACGGACCAGGGCTTCGCCATCGATCCGGTCGGTCTTGGCCCGTCGCCTGCGCCTTGAGGTGGCGACGGAGGCGGCGTCAACAACGTGGCTCTCGATGCCCTTGCCCTCGAGCACGCGGTGCAGCCAGAAGCCGTCGAGCCCGGCCTCCTGGATCACCACGACGGGGAACAGCTTGCCGGTGCGCGCCCGAGCTCGCGCCCGTAGGTCAGCCAGTCGGCTGAGCAGGCCCGCGGCATCACCACCGCGCACCACGTGCCGGGACATCTTCTGGCCGGCTCCAGGAGAGAGCGACGTCACCAACCACGTTGCGCGGCTGAGTTCGAGCGAGACGAAGATCGCCGCGAGATCGACCCGGATAGGCTCGGGCGCACCGCCAACATCAGGAGAAAGGCTCACGTTCACCTCCATGAAGAGCGTCAGGCCGTCCATCCTGCTGAAGCGCCGCCTGATCGCCACCTCCTCATGGGATCTTCTCGATGAAGTCGCAGGCCCCGAGCTTCATCGCCTCGACCGCCAGCGGCACATCGCCGTATCCCGTCATCAGGACCACCGGGAGCGGGTTTCCCACCGTCCGCAGATGACGCAGGAGCTCCAGGCCGTCCATGCCGAACATGCGTATATCCGACAGTATGCAGCCACCTCCCAGATTCGGTAGGGCGGCCAGCAGCGCCTTTGGGCTGTCGTAGAGCCTGACCTCGAACCCCGTGCTGGCCAGCAGGAATCCGACGGCGCCTCGGACCGCCGCGTCGTCATCGACGACATGCACGAGGTCAACCATCGCCCAACTCCCGCTCATGCACGGCCGGGAGCGTCAGGCGGAATGTCGCCCCCCCGAGTCGGTTGCGCTCGACCGTGAGTTGCCCGCCATGCGCCTCCGCGATGGTCCGGCAGATTGACAATCCCACGCCCATCCCGGTCGGCTTCGTGGTCACGAAGGGCTGGAACAGCTTGTCGGCTACGGCCTCCGAAATGCCCGGTCCAGTGTCCGAGACCATGATCTGGATCATCTCCTGGGTGACGGGCTTTGCCTCGACGATGAGCTCGCGCTGTTGGCTCTCCTGCATGGCCTCGCGCGCGTTGCGCATCAGGTTGACCAGGATCTGCTGGATCTGCACGCGGTCGGCCAAGACGGACTGGACCCGCGGGTCGAGCCTGACGTGAGCCGACACGCCCTGCTCGCGCGCTCCCACCAGCGCCAAGGCGCTGGCCTCCTCGATTAGTCTGGAGACAGGCTCGATCCGCTTCTCCGCCTCGCCCCGCGAGATGAACTCACGGAGCCGCCGGATGATCTGGCCGGCCCTGAGCGCCTGCTCGGCCACTTGGTCGAGCGCCTCCTTCGTTCCCGGTGGAACGGTCACACCTTCCCGGTCCAACAAGCGGCGGCAGCCCTTGGCGTAGCTGCTGATTGCCACAAGTGGCTGGTTCAGCTCGTGCGCGAGGGTGGAGGCCATCTCGCCCATGGCACTCAGACGTGAAACCTGGGCGAGCTCGGACTGGAGTTCCTGCAGCTGTGCCTGGGTCTGGTGCTGCTCAGTCAGATCATTGATGAAGCCGGTGAAGAAGACCTGCTCGCCCGAGCGCATCTCGCCAATGGCTAGGTCCATCGGGAAGGTCGAGCCGTCCCGCCGCTGGCCGGTGACCACCCGTCCGATGCCGATGATGCGGCGTTCTCGGGTCCGCCGGTAGCGCTCAAGGTAGCCGTCATGCTCGCTCCGCATCGGCTCGGGCATGAGCAGCTTGACGTTGCGGCCGACCGCCTCATCCGCCGTGTAGCCGAACAGGCGCACGGCGGCCGCGCTGAAGGACTGAATGACCCCTGCCTCGTCGATGACGATCATCGCCTCCGGGACGGTGTCGAGGATGGATTGCAGATGTGCCTCGCGGGCCCGCAGCTCCGCCTCGGTCCGCTTCTGCTCCGCTTGCGCCCGCTTCTGGACGTCGATGCTGAACATCACGCCCCGATGCCGGACCGGATGACCGGCCGCGTCGAGCTCTACCTGCCCGCGCGAGCGGATCCAGCCCGTCTGTCCGTCGGGGCGCAGGATGCGCAGGTCGACCTCGTAGGTCCCACCCTTCTCAAGCGCGTGCTGGATCGCCTGCGTGCGTTTCTCCCGATCGTCGGGGTGAATGATCTCCTGCAGGGCGGCAAGGCTGGTCAGCTGCTCGGGTGGCACACCGAGCAGGCGAACACACGTCTGGGACAGGGTGACTGTGCCTGTGGCCGGCTCCAGCGACCACGTGCAGATCCCGGCCGCCTCGAGCGTCTCGCGCAGCTCTTCGGCGGACAGGGCCGGTGCCGTGACAGGAGGCGTGCCGGTCGGATCAACCGTAGGCGGCATCGCGGCCACTCGGTTCGTTCAGGTTCGCGCGAAGCGACATAGATCGAACAACCTGCTCCCAGAAGAGAATGGGTGAAGCAATCAGGTTCACCCAGCGCATCGGCAGCCGCCCGTAACAATCCGGAGTTGTGCCCAGATGACAACCCAAACGTCAACGTGGCGCATAGCTGCCATATCGCAGCAGCAAAGCCCCGTCTGCTTCCACGTAACTTTCTCAAACTCGGCGGCCCTCCGGCTGGCGGCCAAGATGCTCACGGCGGCGCGCAGCCGGATAACCGCTGCGGCCACTGCCCGCCGCCCGCCTGCTGAACAGCAAGAACCAACAGTGGCAGGAGCGATCCCGCTGCGGGACGTCTGTGATAGTCTTCGCGGCGCACCATCAAGTTACAGACGACGCCCTTTGCCCTACCGGGATGGCTGCCGTGTCATTGCAATGCTCATCGCTCCAAGCTGGAAAGATAGCGGATCACATCCTCCACTTGGCCTGGGTCAAGCTGGAACTCTGGCATGCTCGGATGGCCCGTCCGAATACCCTCGGCCAGCGCCTCGGCGAGGTCGGTGACGGGATAGCGCGTGTGCAGATCACGGAAGCGGGGCGCTTCTGCCAGCGGGCTCTCGCCCGTGCGGCCGACCGCGTGGCAGCGGGCACAATGGGTCTGCACGAAGATACGCCCTCGCTGGACATGGGGATCCTCGGCCGCCTCGGCGGTCCCCGTGCACAGGGTCAGGATCGTGAAGAGTCCCGCTCCAGCCAGGGCGGAGGTGGAAACGCGCATACAGGCCTCCTGCAGATTGATGGAATACGGCCAAGTTCTCTGAGTCCTTACGGAAGGACAAGCCTCAGCCGACCAGGGTGATGATCATCCCGACGGCGGCGAGCGCCATGACCAGGGTGGCGAGCCAGCCCAGCCCCTTCAGCCAGCCCGTCACCGCGAAGGAGCCCATCACATCGGTCCGAGCGGCGAGACGCATCATCACGGCCATCACCGGCACCGCCACGACGCCGTTCAGAACCGCGCTCCAGAAGAGCGCCTGAACCGGATCGACGTTCGGCATGAGACTGATCAGCATACCGACAAGGGTCGCCAGCCCCACCACGCCGTAGAAGGCCTTCCTCCTGCACCCGGCGCGAGAAGCCGACCGGCCAACGCCGCGCCTCGCCGACGGCATAGGCGGATGAACCGGCGAGCACTGGCACGGCGAGCAACCCGACACCGATCACGCCCAGGGCGAAGACCGCCTCGGCAAACCGCCCCGCCACCGGCCGCAGGGCCGCAGCTGCCTCTGCGGAGGTCTGGATGTTCAGGGTGCCGTGTGCATGGAGCGCGGCCGCCCCAGTGCCCAGGATCGCGAGCGCCACGAGGTTCGACATCCCCATCCCCGTCAGGGTGTCGATCTCGATCCGGCGCAAGGCCGGAGGGCCCTGTTCAGGCGCATGGAGGAGATCGCGCCGCCGCGGATGGACGTGAAACCACCCGAGCGTGCCACAACCGGATGGCGTGCGAGGAGGTATGTAGAAACCCTTAAGCGAGCGGCCGGAATATCCTTCCCCTCCGAATTCGGAGACCATTCACCTGCCCAGCTGGTGCGCTTCTTGTGCCTCGTGCCCGGAGGCTCGACCGTTATTCGGGCAAGGAGTTTTCATGGTTCCTCGCAAGCGATCTGGCCTGCTGACCAGCGCGATGAGAGCTGCGCTTTGTGTGTCAGCTATCCTGGCCACCGAGGCCAGCGCCCGATTTGTCTACTCCGGCCCCGTGCCCGATGCGCGGACAGGAAGCGCCACCCGGCAAGTAGATGCGAAGACCGGCGTGCGGGCGGAGACAGCCGCAAGGCGACTAGCCCCTGATGCCGGACCGGGCATCAGCAGCCATGACGTTCACCATGGTGTCCGGGTGGTCCTCGCTTCACCCTACGCGCGCTGAGCTGCAGAGAACGCCGACCATGATCTTCCCCGATGCCTCGCTGCTCGACGACGAAGCCGAAGACCTTGCGATACTGCGCAAGGTTCTCCCGGCGAGCGGATCGGTGCCATCGCGGCGGCAGCCCTTTAGGGGCGGCAAGCTCGCCAACTCCGTTCAGCCGCTTCAGCCAGCTGGGACGATGAGGGCGGCGCTTAAGCGTGGCGCTTGCTCGACCAAGCAGAGGCTCAGCACTCCTGCTGCGACATCATGATCATGCGGACCAATTCAGATAGGCTTCCCGCCTGCATTTTGCTCATGACGTGAGCTCGGTAGATCTCGACCGTCCGGTGACTGATGCCCAGCTCCTCAGCAATGACCTTATTGGCTTTGCCCGCGACGAGGCCGTCCAGAACCTGCTGCTCCCGCTCTGAGAGACTGCGCCTCCGCTCAGTAACGGCTGCACGCAGTACAGCGCGATCGGCCTGTTCCTCTCGAGGCGCCAATGCAGTCTCAACGGCCCGAAGCAAATCCTCATCCTCGAACGGCTTCTCAAGAAAGTCGCTTACGCCCGCCCTCATAGCCTCAACCGCGAGCGGCACATCGCCATGACCCGTGATGACGATGATCGGTAGTGGTGAGCCGAGTTCCTTCAGCCTCACGGCAAGCTCCAGACCCGACATGCCAGGCATCCGGATATCCGCCACGACGCAGCCCTTGTGCGCGAGCGGCTGCTGCTCGAGAAAGGTTGTTGCAGTCTCGTAGGTCCGCACGGTGAAGCCGCAAGTGTCCAGCAGCATCCGGAGGGAATCGCGGACGGCGTCGTCGTCGTCGATCACGTGAACCAAGCGTGCATCCGGCATCAGGCGGGAACCCCGCTGCTTGTGCCCGCACGGGGCAAGGTGAGGTGGAAGACAGTACCGCCAGCTCGGTTCGGCTCCGCCCAGATGCGGCCGCCGTGCGCCTCGACGATCGTCCGGCAGACGGAGAGGCCGACGCCCATGCCGCGGGCGCCCTTCGTGGTCACGAAGGGCTGGAACAGCTGATCGGCAACCTCCGGACCGATGCCGGAGCCGGTATCTGCGACAGAAACCCGGGCGACGTCGGGCGAGAGGGCGGCCACATCCACTGTCAGCTCCCGCTCGGTCGACGTCTCCATCGCCTCCAACGCGTTGCGCATGAGATTAAGCAGAACCTGCTGGATCTGAACCTTGTCGACGAGCACGCGCGTCACCGCTGCATCTCGTTCGATCCGCACCCGCACCCCGCGCTCTTCGGCCCCGACGAGAGCGAGTGCGCTGGCCTCCTGCAGAAGCTCGGGCAAGCTTTCAACCCGACGTTCGCTATCCCCGCGAGAGACGAACTCGCGCAGGCGACGGATGATCTGCCCGGCTCGCAGAGCCTGATCGGCCGCCTTGGTCATGGCCTCGACCGCCGGGCTATCCGGATGCTGGGCAACGATCAGGCGGCGGCCCGCCTTCAGGTAGTTGGTGATGGCCGCGAGGGGTTGGTTCAATTCGTGGGCCAGGGTCGCTGCCATCTCGCCCATGGCGGACAGGCGCGACATGTGGAGCAGTTCAGCCTGCATCTGCTGAAGACGGCGCTCGGTCTGCTGCCGCTCAGTCAGGTCGCGCACGAATCCAGTATAGTACTTACGCCCGCCGGAGGTCATCTCGCCGATCGCGAGTTCCATCGGAAAGATTGTCCCATCTTTTCGCTGACCGGCCACCACGCGTCCCTTGCCTATGATGCGTCGCTCGCCTGTCCGCGCATAGCGTTCGAGATAGCCATCGTGTGCGTCCCGGTCCGGGGCGGGCATTAACATCTTTACATTCCGTGCTTCGACTTCGGCCGCCGACCAACCGAACGTCCGTTCAGCTGCGGCGCTGAAGGACTGTACGAGACCATGTTCGTCGATGACGATCATGGCATCTGGGACAGTCTCAAGAACGGACTTGAGATGGGCCTGCTGCTGCAGCAGCGCCTCGGTCACCTCCAGAGCGCGGCGCTGAGCTTGGCGAAGGCGCTCAGCGCCGATTGCGATGTAGCCTCCCAAACCTGCGAAGAGAACGGCATCGACCTCGTTGCCAAAGATGACCCCCTGCCGGAACAGGATGGCCGACCCCATGATGACGCCAGCCGCCGTCGCAAAGAGGCCGGGGAGGAGGCCCCCGCCGGCAGCAGCCACCAGAACAGCCGGCACGAGGAAAAGAAAGACGACGCGATCGCCGAGGTAACGGTCCAGCAGAATCCGAAGGCCCCCCCGATCAGCACCAGGCCGACTGCGTACAGGTACGGGATGTATGGAGCGAGAGCGCGATGCCCCGTGCCCCCGACAGAGCACCGGTCGCCCACACGCAGGGAAGGGACTGGTGGCTGAGCAGACATAATCTTGTTGAATCCATTTCCTCTCATGAGGTATCCGAGCGGCAGCAGAACCTCGAAAGTAAATCCCAATCATGCGCTTGCGTCTAGCTCACGAAATTCCCACTCGTCCGTCCGGACAGCCCAGCGCGCGGTCTTGGTGGCGCGACAGAGGCAAGTTTCACATGCGGCGAACATCAACTCGGACGAGCGGGATCTCACTTTGACCTGATGCGGAAGAGCACGCTGTTCTCTTTGAGCTGCTTTCATTCCAGACCCGCCTGTAGAGAGTGCCCAGGAAGATCCTCATTGCAACACTCCAGGCGTGAACGGCCAAGAGCGTTCCGCCCCCCTGGCGCGCTGAGTACCCAAAGCGATGCCGATCTCGGTGAGGTCGAACCGCCAGGGCACGGTGGTCAGGCGCGTGACCCCGCCGTCGGTGCGCCCTGCTAGAGCTGTTCCCGGTCAGGTAGCGACGGCCAAGTCGTTCTCGTAGCCGGCTGCGGCGAGGTAGTTGCGGCACTCTTGCGGCGTGAAACGGGTGAAGGCCTGCCGGATCGCCGCCCACAGATCCGGGATCGTGCGGGCTGCCGCGCTGCGCAACAGCGCCTTCAGCTTTGCGAAGGCCTGTTCAATCGGGTTGAAATCAGGGCTGTAGGACGGAAGGTAGAGCAGCCGCGCTCCTGCGGCCTCGATCGCATCCTGCACGCCGGCGACCTTGTGGGCTGGCAGATTGTCCATGACGACGATGTCGCCCGGCTGCAGCACCGGGACCAAGGTGTCGGTGACATAGCTGCAAAAGCGCGTGCCGTTCGTGGGGCCGTCCAGCAGCGCGGTGGCACACAGCCCGCTCGTGCGCAGGGCGGCGGTGATGGTCGTGGTTTTGTAATGGCCCAGTGGGGCTGCGAGCCGGCAGCGCTCGCCGCGTGGGGCCCAGCCGGAGCGCCGCGCCATGTTGGTGGCCGCCGCTGTCTCGTCCAGGAACACCAGCCGGTCCGGATCGAGCTCGGGCTGTGCCTCAAACCACGCCTCGCGGGCCGCTCTTACGTCTTCACGCTCCTGCTCAGCTGCGAACGTCGCCCCCTTTTCCAGGTGATCGCGTGTCGCTGGAAGAAGCGCGACAGGCCGCTTGTGCTGGTCTGGACGCCCTGCTCAGCCAGTCGGTCGCGCAACTCGCGCAGGAAGAGACGCGGCTCCTGCTCGGAGGTCGCCAGGATCAGTGCGGCATGCGCCTCGATGCGCTGCGAGGTGTGATCGCCGCCCATCGGCTTGGGCGCGACATGGCCCTCTTGGTGCGAGCGCTGCGACCAGCGGCTGGCGCTCGACACGCTGACCCCAAAGCGAGCTGCGGCTCGGTGGCACGAGGCCCCTGCCGCCACGGCAGCCACGACACGCTCGCGTAAGTCGACCGACAGAGGTGAAGGCATCGGCATGCTCCTTCACCCGTCAACGCGCCAGCCGCTAACCCGTCGCAATCCGCCCGGGACCGGCTCTAGGGCGAGGAAGGCGGGCTCGGTCAGGCCGCGCTGCCCGGTCGGGAGAGACCTGGATCGCGGCGACCGGGCCGGGGAAGCCCACCGTCGGCATCCTCCGAATCGCACCCGGCCGTGCCCCAGACTCTGGGAGGAGGGAGAAGCGAGCGTAGATGCAGCCGAGGCCGGCCAGGAGCACAGGATTGGGCAGCATGGCCAGGGTTGATCCAGCCTGGTCGAAGGAAGCCTAGGCACTGAGCTCGCCGGCGGTGGCAGTCGTCGCACCGGTGGCCCGCGGTTGCCGGCGGAAGGTCAGACCGGCATCGTCCCAGACCACGCTGCAGCCGTGACCGCGCGCGAAGTTCGCGACCCGCCCGACGAGGGCATCGTTGACACCGAAGAGGCGGTCGCAATCCGCGCCCGTCAGGCGCAGGGCCTGCCCGGTCCCGAGGCCGTCCAGGGCGGCCTGGAGAGCGGGAAGCGTGTCGGTGGGCAGAACCGTCATCTCGTTCATCGTGGCCGTTCCGAGATTTGTACCGCCTCAGGGAAGTGCGACGCCATCACCCTTGAGGCTGAGGATGTAGTCGATGACCGCGTCCATCTCGTCCCGGTCCAGCCGCAGGCTCGGCATTTGTTGGTGATGGCTCTGTAGGAAGACGTTGAGGGACAGGGCGGTCGTCGAGGGCATGTTGGCGACCCGGAGGAAGGCGGGCCCGACGAACTCGCCCGCCTGCGGCTCGCGACCAATGACGTGGCATTGGCTGCAGAGCTGCTCGGCCACAGTCCGCCCCCCCACGCGGTAGTCCTCCGCAGAACTGGCGGGAACGCCTGCGCTTGCCGCCAGCAGGCCGGCAAGGGCCACCGCGCGGACGGCGGAAGACGGGAAAGTCATGACTGCCTCACGATCTTGAGCCAAGTCGCCGCGGACGCCACGGCCACGCTTCCGAGCGCGACTGCGCCCAAGTCGCGCCGTCATTCGCGACGAACCCGAGTACCCACGGTGCGACGAGCGTCCAGGCGCTGACGAGCAGGACCGCTCATTCGAGCACGGCCTCGAAGCGGATCTGGTTAGTGCCGTAGAGCGCGACGATCAGCAGCCCCGGCAGAAGCGCCGACGCTGCCGCACGGGTATGATCGGTGAGGACAAGCGCCGACGCCGTTAGCACCACCGTGATGCCGGCCGCGTGCTGCAGGAAGCCGAACAGGATCTCGTCCGCCCGCCACCGCGGTGGCGAGGGGATGGTCGTGCCTGCGCGGGACATAATCTGCCTCCGTTGAGCCCAGCTTGGGGCCGCACCACGACCGGTGTCGAGCTGGTCACCGCGGCGAGACGTCAGGCATGGACCTCTGCGATGATGCAGCCGGGGTCGACCACCTCTTTGATGGGTGCGAGGACCGTCAGGCGGCCCTCGGCGGGCGAGGCGATGTCATGCAAGGCCTCGCCGATGCGCACGGCGGCTACGGCCTCTCCGGCCCGCACCCGTGCTCCGTCCGCCACGAACCACCGCTCCAGGATGCCCTCGGGCAGCATGCCCGTGGACCAGAGATCCTCGGCAACACGCACATCCGCCATGGTCGCCTCCCGTGTCCAGGCACCCGTCGCGGGGCGCATTGAGAAGGTGGGGCCATCGGAAGGGGGATCGCTTTGATCTGGATCACCACGCGGCGCCGGGAGACCTTGGGCCAAGTCAATGAGGCATCCGCTCCGCTGGGCAGGCGCGGCCCGCAACACTCACCCGGGACAGCACCATGTTCCTCGCCATGACGACCAGCGTCATCCTCGTCGTCTCCACGATCCTGGTGCTCTACGAGACGCTCCGGCTGACCTCGGAGCACCTGCTCCGGCTGCCGATTCCGCCCCGCCTGCTCGCCGGCGTCGAGGCGCTCAACGGTCTGCTGCTGATCGGCTGGTCGGCCTCGTTCACCTACCTCGCCATGGAACGATACCGGCCGCTGCACGGGAAGGCGCGCATCATGCCGCCAAGGCCGGCCTGGGCGGCGAGCCGGGCCGGAAGCGCCTGTTCCCTCGGCGCCGGGCACCTGACCGACGCGGCGGTCCTCGCCCAGGTCCTTGCGCAGGATCAAGGCGTCGTCCGCAGCGGGCTCCCATATGGGCTGATCCTTGAAATCGTCGGTCGCACCATGCGCACGTTCCTCGTCACCTTTCACAAAGTTGTTCCGGATGATCGCGGTCACGACCACCGCGTGCTGCAGCAGCAGTTCGTCGTCCCCGCCTGCTCCGAGGACGCAGCCGCCGATTCGGCCAAGGCGCTCTTCTGCGAGGCTGCCGGGATCATCAACTGGCGGCTGCGGGCCGACACCTGCAAGGTCATCGAACTCGCCGAGCTGGCCGCCTGAGGAGAGCGCGATAAAACAGCCCCCACTCGACGAAACGGCCCTCACTCGATGTGCACCGTCTCTTCAGAGACTTGCTTCCCCTCGCTTGACCACACTTTTGGCCGGACCTACCGGAAGTCACAGACGCAGATAGGCGGGGGCGGGTTCACTGCAGGGGGCTCACCACCCTTCAGTGGGCCATGAGCACCGGGACGCTGGCGTTCTCGATCACGTACCGGGTGACCCCGCCGAGCAGGAACTCGCGCACGCGGCTGTGGGTGTAGGCGCCCAGCGCGAGCAGCGAGGCGCCCCGCCGCTCGGCCTCGGCCAGGATCGCCATGCCGACCGGGAGTGGCTCCTCCATGTGCAAGGTGACGGCCTCGGCCATGATCCCGTGCCAGCGCAGGTAGCCGCACAGGTCCGCGGCCCGCGCCTCGTCGAAGCGCTCGGTCCTGGCATGCACCACCGTGACGCGGGTCGCCTCGTGCAGGAGGGCGATGGACTGCCCGATCAGGCGCGTCGCCTCCAGGCTGCCGTTCCAGGCGATCACAACGTGGTCCAGCAGATCGTGCGGGACGCTCTCCCCGATCATCAGCACCGGCCGGCCGACCGAGAACAGCGCGGTGTCGAGCGCGCGTCCAGTGAAGGGCCTCTCGGGATCGGGCCGGTCGACGATGACGAGGTCGTGGACGCGGCCCGCCAGCGTCAGAAGGGGCTCAACCTCGCCGGAGAGTTCGGTCCAGGTCGCGAAGGTGGCGTCGAGGCGCTCGGCCTTGCCGGTCAACGGCACGCCCGTGCGCGCGCACCAAGCCTGCAACGCCGCCCTGCCGTCGGCCGCCGCCGCGCGCACGCCCTGCTCGAGCGCCGCGATGGTCCGGCCATCGACGGGCACGATGCTCGCCATGCCGGCCAGCACGTGTTCCGGCCCGGGCGCCATGAAGCAGACGCCGATATGGGCCTGGAGGCGCCGGCCGAGACGCAGGGCGGCGTCCAGCCGGCGGGTCGGGTCGATCCCCGGGCCGGTGGGGACGAGCAGGCAGCGCAGGTACATCGGGGTTCTCCTCGCTCAGCGCTCCAGGGATTTCAGGTAGGCGATGAGGGCCTGCGCCTGGTCCGGATCGAACCGGAATTCGGGCATGCTGGGGTGGCCCGTGCGGATGCCCTCGGCGAGCGCCTCGCCGAGATCCTCGACGGGGTAGCGCGTATGAAGTTCGCGGAAGGGTGGTGCCGCGCGCAACGGGCTCTCCCCGACACGCCCGACCGCGTGGCACCGGGCTCAGTTGGTTCGGGCGAGGGTCTCGCCTTGCCGCACCTGCCGGTCCCAGGCCGTCGCGGGTGCGGCGGGAAGGAACGGCAAGGGTGCCAGGATGCCGGCGAGGAGGACGGCCGCCGGGCGCATCAGTGGCTCATCAGGCAGCAAACGGGGGTCGTTTGCAGTACGTCACGCGTGACACCGCCGAAGACCCACTCGCGCAGGCGGCTGTGGCCGTAGGCGCCCATCACGATGAGGTCTGCAACCTCGCGTCCGGCGAACTGGAGGATCTCGTCCGCGGTGTCGATCTCTGGCTTGCGCAGCAGGTGGGTCGTGGCTTTTATCCCGTGCCCTGACAGGTACTCGGCCGCGCCCTCGGCGCCCACGTCTTGCGCGTCCGGTCCCACGGCCACCACGCAAACATGCTCGGGATGTCCCAGGAACGGTAAGGCGTCATGGAGGGCGCGGCGTGCCTCAGGCGCGTCCTTCCAAGCCACCACAACCCGCTTGGCCGCGAGGTGCTCGATGCCTGGCGGGACCACGAGCACGGGACGTCCCACCTCCATCAGGACGGCGCCGGTGGGTGCCGCCATCGGACCAGGGTCACCGTCCGCAGGACCCTGCCGGCCGACAACCACGAGGTCGGCGGTGCGCGCCTGCGCACCGAGGAAAGTCAACGGATCGGTGGGTGCGGAGCGCCAATCCGTTCTGGGCGCCTGCCCGGCCTCGCGCTCGAAGAGGGCTTTGGCCTCGGCGAGTCGCTCGTCCGTCAGGCGCTCCTCGATGGCCCAGACGCGCTCGACCTCCCGCATGTCGCCGACCAGCATGGGGCCCAGGACTGGGCGTGCGGCGACGCCGGTCAGCTTGGACCCGAACCGCTCTGCGAGGCCGGCCGCCAGTTGGACCCGGTCTGCCGTCGCGGCCCCGAGATCGACTGACACCATGATGTTGGAGATCCGCACGAACACCTCCCGCGCTCCGGCTTGCCGGCTCAGCGGAAGGCACCCTTGCTCGCGCGCACCGCCCGGACCTTGATCCAGCTCAACGGGATCAGTTCCCAGCGCCAGCAGGCGAATACATCTCCGGCTGCGAAAGGGAGCTGGGTCCGGGACGGTTGATCGAACGCAATGCCGCCCTTTGCCGGCTGAGGACATGAGATTCGGCATGGAGGTGCCATGCCACCCGCACTCGCGATCCAGGCCTCAGGATCAATCGGCCTCGGGCAGCGACGCGATAGGCTCGTCACGCCGCAGACGCTCCTCGCGTTCATCAAGGGTGCGAGTGGGTCCCATCAGCCTACCCTGGTGCTTATGGCGACGGTCCTCTTCGTGGCGGACCTCGCGCCCCTTGAGCTGCAGCGCCGCATCGTCAACGAAGCGCTACCCGGCGGGAGCGCCCGGACCATCGCCTCGCTCGCGGCGCTGTACATCGCGGCCGCCGTCGCGATGGGCGCCCTGAAGCTCGGGCTCAACGTGTACCGCAGCTACGTCAGCGAGAGCGCCGTGCGCCGGCTCCGCAAGACGCTGCTGGACGACCTCGGCAAGCTCGCTCCCGGAGACCGCGCCGAGGTCGAGGGCGTGGAGGTCTCGCTCGTTCTGGCGGAGGTCGAACCCGTCGGGGCCTTCGTCGGGATGAGCGTGTCGGAACCCGTCCTGCAGGGCGGCATCGTGGCGGGCACGTTCGGGTACATGCTGTATCTCAACCCGCCGATGGCGGTGCTGGCGCTGGCGGTCTTCTCGCCCCAGGCGGTCTTCGTGCCGCTGATGCAGCAGGCGATCAATCGGCGTGTGGTCACGAGGACGGGCACGTTGCGCCGTATCAGCGGCGGCGTCATCGGCCAGCATCGCTACAAGTCTTCAAGGCACCAGGACGCGCGCATCGACCGGGTGTTCGACCTCAACATGGGCATCTTCAAGCTGAAGTTCTCGATGAACTTCCTGATGAACCTGATCCACCATGCCGGCGTGGCGGGCACGCTGGGGCTGGGCGGCTACCTGGTGGTCCTGGGCGAGGCGGAGATCGGGACCGTCGTGGCGTTCGTGGCTGGCCTGAAGCAACTCAACGATCCCTGGGGCGGCCTGGTCGACTGGTTCCGCGAGTTGCGTGTCACCCAGGCGAAGTATGGCCTGCTTCGGCAAGCTCTGGATACCATGTCGCGTCAGGCCGCCTGAGACGGTGTTCCGTCGCGGAAGTCGCCGAACTTGCGCTTGGGCGGGGTCTTGATATCTCGTGCTATTGCATCGAGGCGACACCCCACAGCCACGCGGCCGAGGCATGCGCAGTCGAACTTGTGCACCGCGGCCGGGCAAGCCTGTTGATGAAAGGTGCTCTGCACATCGACGAGCTGATGCACGAAGTCGTGGCCAGCGAAACAGGATTACGAACAGAGCGTCGGATCAGCCAAGTCTTTCTCAGGGACGTGCCGGGTTTCGGCTGACCGCTGTTGATCACCGACGCCGCGATCAACATTGCCCCCAACTTGGAGGCCGAGCGGGACATCGTCCAGAACGCCATCGATCTCGCTCACGGAATGCAGATCGAGAGGCCGAAGGGAGCGATCCTCTCGGCAGTCGAGACGGCCGACCCGAAGCTTCAGTCGACCGTCGACGCAGCCGCACTCTGCGAAATGGCCGACCGCGGCCAGATCATCGGTGGACTGCTGGATGGTCCGCTCGCATTCGACAGTGCGATCAGTGTCGATGCTGCCCGCGAGAAAGGCATCAACTCGTCGGTTGCGGGACGAGCTGACAATCTGGTCGCGCCCGATCTGATCTCGGGCAACATCATGGCCAAGGAACTCACCTTCATCGCCCATGCCGACGCGGCCGGCGTAGTCCTGGGCGCGCGGGTCCCAATCATCCTGACCAGCCGCGCCGACGCCGAGCGCACTCGTATCGTCTCTTGTGCTTCTTATGCAGTGGCCGTGCTAATGTCGCGGGAAGACATCCGCACGGTCAAGTCGGCGTCGCGATGACGGACGCAGCCATTTCCACCTGCGCCGAGCATTGATCGCTCGCCGTCCCTACTCTCTTCGTGATGATCGCCATGGCCAAAACCGTCTCCGAGGCCCATCACTACCCCGAAGTTGGCGTGCCGCTGTTCTGGCCCTTCGGCCTTGCGCTCGAATTCGAAACGGCTGCACTGAAGCTCGGGCAGCGCAACTTCGACTATCTTGCGGAGGTCGAAAAGACCCAGTTCACGCGGCCGCCGCCAGACTGGACGACCCCGAACCACATCCTCATCGACCTCCACACCATGAAGCTGCGCGATTTCTCGCGTGGTGAGGGCCGCCCGGTCCTCATCCTGCCTCCCTATGCCGGCCACACCTCGGTCATCGCCGACTTCCACGCGGACCAGAGCTTGGTGGCGACGCTGCTGAACCACGGCTGTCCACGTGTGGTGTGCGCCGACTGGCGCAGCGCCACGCCGGCTATGCGCGACTACGACATCGATAACTACCTGTCCGAGATCAACGTCTGTGTCGACGAGCTCGGCGGCGAGGTCTCGCTGGTTGGCCTCTGCCAAGGCGGCTGGTGCGCGGCGATGTACGCGGCGCGCTTTCCGCACAAGGTCCATCGTCTCGTGCTCGCAGGCTCGCCCATCGACACAGACGCCGGCGATGGGGCGATCCGCACGATGGTCCACACGCTGCCGATGCGCTTCTATGAGGCCCTTGTTCGATCCTCCGGTGGTCTCCTGATGGGCAGCTACATGCTCGAAGGATTCAAGAACATGCATCCGGCTGCACAGTACGTGGAGAAATTTGTCGACCTCTACGAGCACATCGAAGATCCGAGCTACGTTGAACGCTTCAACGCGTTTGAGCGCTGGTACGAGTACACGCTGAACCTTCCCGGCGCCTGGTATCTGCAGGTCGTGCGCCAGCTCTTCAAAGAGAACCGGCTGGCGAACGGGAGCTTTGTCGGACTAGGCAAGACGCTGAATCTGAAGGTTATTGAGTGCCCGCTCTACCTGTTGGCGGGTGAGGGCGACGACATCACGCCCGCGGCTCAAGTGTTTGCCGCTGAGCATCGCGTGGGTTCGGCGGAAGTGCGCAAGTCCCTCACCAAGGGCGGCCACATCGGGCTGTTCATGGGACATGACGTGCTGCGCGACGACTGGCCGCCGATCGCAGAGTGGCTGGCCGGTCGTTGAGCCATTCGGCTTGCGGAGAACTCAATCCATGCAGACGCAAAGACGGCAGCACAACGACCAAGTCAAGGTGCTGGTTCCTGTAGACGGTTCGGCGGCTGCCAACCAAGCGGTCGACTATGCAATCTGGTGTGCCGGAGCGATGTCGAACGTCTCGATTCTCCTGCTCAACGTCCAAAACCGCGATACCCTTCAGCTCTCCGACATTTTGCCACTCACCGATGACGAGCAGTCCCTCAGCGCGGCCGCGGCCTCCGCAGAGGTGCTGCACCCAGCACGTGAGCGCTGCCTAGCAGCGGGGGTGCACGCCGAGAGCCGAGCCGCGTTCGGTCCCATAGCAGCGACCATCGCCCAGGTAAGCCGCAAGGCGAAGGTGGATCTGGTCATCATGGGCACGCATGGGCGCAGCCGCCTTGGAGCGGCTGTGCTCGGATCGACCGCAGCCGAGGTGCTCCACCGCGTCCATGTGCCGGTGACGCTGCTCAAGCAGGGCGAGCGTCACTGGGCCTGAACGCCGAATATTTCACGAGTAAGGCAGGACATGTTTGCTGCCGGATGGGCGACGATCAAACAAACCGCGCGGGCAGCTGATCTGCATCAAACCCTCTGTGGCCTGCGGGCAGCATAGGTCCGATTGACGATTTCCCCCCAGCCAGGTCGGTCTGCAGCAGAGGTCACCCGGTTGAGCGTTGGAGCTTCGCATGCACGGCGTCGCGCGAACGGACGTGAGTGGCGGCCACCTCCCGAAATCGCCGCGATGGAGCACCCTCCCTAGAGGCGCTGCTGCATCCGGGGACGGCGGAGCCGAAGGCCTCACCGCCGCGGAAGCGGGCCGCCGCCTCGCGACCTATGGGCCGAATGCCACGCCGAACGAAACGGTTCATCCGCTGCGTCTCATCGTCAGCAAGTTCGTTGCGCCGGTGCCATGCCTGCTGGAAGCGGCAATCGTGCTGCAGCTCGTCCTCGGCGAGTACGTCGAGGCGTCGGTTGTCGCGATCCTGCTCATCTTCAATGCCGGACTCGGCTTCCTGCACGAAAGTCGGGCTCAGGCCACCGTTGCCGCACTCAAGGCACGCCTCGCGCTTGTGACCAGCGTTCATCGCGACGGGCGCTGGATGACGGTGCCGGCCGCAGAACTGGTGCCGGGCGATGTCGTCAAGCTCTCGCTCGGCACGGTGGTCGGCGCCGACGTCCGCATCACCGGGGGGCACGTGCTGCTGGATCAATCCACGCTCACCGGCGAGTCCCTGCCGATCGAGGCGGGTCCCGGCTACGAGACCTATGCCGGCGCGCTCGTCCGCCGCGGCGAGGCCGCTGGACTCGTCACGGCGACCGGCGCCCGCACCAAGTTCGGCAAGGCGGCAGAGCTCGTCCGCACGGCGCATGTCGAAAGTGCCCAGCAGAAAGCCGTGCTCCGGGTGGTGCGCAATCTCGCCCTGGTGAACGGCGTGGTCACGCTCGGGCTGCTGGTCTACGCGCTGGCGATCGGGATGCCGATGCCCGAGCTGCTGCCGCTCCTGCTGATCGCCGTCCTAGGCACCGTACCCGTGGCACTGCCGGCCACATTCACGCTCGCCACCGCGCTCGGCGCGCGGGCATTGGCGCGCTCGGGGGTGCTGCCCACCCGTCTGTCCGCCGTCGATGAGGCGGCCAGCATGGACATCCTCTGCTCCGACAAGACCGGCACGCTGACCCGCAACGCCCTCGCAGTCACGGCCGTACGCCCCATGCCGGGCTTCAGTGAGGCACGCGTGCTCGCGCTCGCGGCGCTTGCCAGCTCGGACGGGGGACAGGATCCCGTCGACAGCGCAGTGCGGACCGCCGCTTCGGCAGTCGAGCCGGGCAGCCTGACGCTTGTCGCCTTCACGCCGTTCGATCCGGCCGTGAAGATGTCCGAAGCCGTCGCATCGGAGCCCTCCGGTTCCCGCTTGCGCATCGTGAAAGGCGCGTTCGCCACGGTGGCGGACTTGTGCGCACCGATCCCCGACGCCGCTCAGATTGCGCAGTCGTTGGAACGGGATGGCTACCGCGTGCTCGGCGTCGCAGCCGGCTCCGACGGGCCTCTGCAGATGGCCGGGCTTCTCGCCCTGAGCGATCCACCAAGGGACGATGCCCACCCGGCGATTACCGAGCTCAAGCGTCTCGGTGTCCGGGTGGTGATCGTCAGCGGCGACGCGCCCGCCACGACCGGGGTGGTCGCCGAAGCGGTCGGATTGACGGGTCCGATCTACGCCGGAGGCGCCATCCGCAAGGACGTGCGGCCGGACGACTTCGCCGTCTTTGCGGGCGTGCTCCCGGAAGACAAATTCCACTTGGTCCAGGCCCTGCAAAGCGAGGGCCATACGGTCGGCATGTGTGGTGACGGCGCCAACGATGCGCCGGCCTTGCGGCAGGCCCAGATCGGCATCGCCGTCTCGAGCGCGACGGACGCGGCCAAGTCTGCGGCGGGCATCGTGCTGATCAATCCGGGGCTCAGCGGCATCGTGACGGCCGTTCGGGAGGGGCGCGTCACCTTCCAGCGCATCCTGACCTATACACTGCGCTCACTCGTCCAGAAGGTTCGTCAGGTGCTGTTCCTGGCAATCGGCCTCGTGATGACCGGCCACGCCGTCCTGACGCCGATGCTCATGGTTCTATCCCTGGTGGTCGGCGACTTCTTGGCGATGTCGGCGACCACGGACAATGTCGAGCCCTCGCCCGAGCCCAATAGCTGGCGGATCGGAAACCTGACGATGGCCGCCATCGTGCTGGGCCTGGTTGACCTTGTCTATTCTGCGGCCGCGCTGGCTGCCGGTAAATACTGGCTCGGCGCGAGCTTACCGGAACTGCAGGCGCTGACACTGATGATGCTGGTGTTCAATGGCCAAGCCGTATTCTACGTTGCGCGCGAGCGGCGCCGCATGTGGGCATCGCGACCGAGCGGGATTGTGGTCGCGTCCTCGGCCGCCGACATCCTGGTGATTCCGTTCATGGCTTGGCGCGGTATCCTCATGGCGCCCCTGCCGCTCTCATGGATCGGCGGTTTGTTCGGGTCCGCCTTGGCGCTCGCCCTCCTGCTCGACGTGACCAAGGTCGAGCTGTTCAGGCGGCTTCAGATGGTATGAGTAGAAACCATGAGAAAAGCCATAGACAATTAAAGTCCTTAACCGCTCGACTATTGCTCTCTGGTTCGGGGTGGTCGACCCTGGAATGAAAACCTTGAGAGCTTCTCACAAAGATCGCAAGTTGCGCGAATTTCAAACCAAGCCGCCGCATCGAAACGGACGTCACGCCGTCCGGCAACTCCACCGACTACTGCGCCCAGCGCTTTCGGTCGTACGATCCGCGCTCCGGGACGTACCTCGGCTATGATGGTCGGCGCCATCCCTGCCCATAGACGCATCCCCGCGATATTGTGCTCGATCAGAAGCCCCGCAGCGGACACGCTGCGGGGCTTCTTGTTTGGTCGGCGTGCGCCGCAGGGCACATGGCCGTCAATCGAGCGGCGCTCAAGATTGTC
Organism: Methylobacterium sp. CM6257; assembly: GCF_054611515.1. Classification (NCBI taxonomy): domain Bacteria; kingdom Pseudomonadati; phylum Pseudomonadota; class Alphaproteobacteria; order Hyphomicrobiales; family Methylobacteriaceae; genus Methylobacterium; species Methylobacterium sp. CM6257. The sequence continues at coordinate 378,257 of NZ_CM137735.1, read as the reverse complement.
GCCGACGACGAGACCGGCGAGTTGGAGGGGGTAGTGATCGTGGGCCGGTGAGGCATGGTGTCCGCCCACGGCGCACACCATAGCGTTCACCAACGACATGGGAGAACGAGACGTCGGCCGTTCGGCTGGTCCCTGCAGGTGCAAGACGGCGATGGCCGTCAGCGCCATTTGCCGGTGACCAGTGTCCAGATGAAGCTCCGTGAGCGGCGCAATCCAGTCTCCCAGCCCTCCTCGCCGAAACGTCCTGTGTGGATGGCTCCCGCGTTGCAAGGGGATCTCTGTGACGGTTTGGCGTTTCGGTCGGGTGCCGTCTTGTGTTCGGCCTCACATGAGGGCGCAGGCGTCAAGCTGGATCATGGCAGGTCTTTCCGATCCTCGTGCGGCACAGCGGAGTTCGTGTCCAAGATGGAGCTCTCTTGAGGGCAGGATCTCCTGCCAACCTCACATCCGGCGGGACCTGTCCCACCACTGTCCCGCATTCGGGACGGGAGAGCTCCAGGAAGGCGGCACCACTCTATAAAACGGCGCTCATGCGCCAAGCCGAACAACGGCGACGCCCTCTTGGATCCTGAGGGTCGAGCCGACCGACGGCTCAGACCCGATCTCGTAGCGGATCAGGATGCGGGCTTCATAACCGCGCCTTCCGGCAGAACGCCCTGGGTGGCGAACCGCCACAAGGCGATGAGCAGTTTCCGCGCCAGGGCCACCACCATCACCTTGCGGCCTCGCGCGCCCGCGCCGCTGGCGCGCGTGCGGAACCAGTTCACCTGCACGGAGCCAGGCTGATAGCGTTGCCAGAGCCAGGCGAGTTCGACCATGACGGTCCGTAGCCGCCGGTTCCCAGCCTTTCCGATGCCCTGCTCACGCTCCGTGCCGCCGCTGCTATAGGGGGTCGCGGTCAAGCCGGCGTAGGAGCCGAGTGCCTTGGCGTTAGCGAACCCGCGCACGAACGCCTCGCGCACCAGGAAGGTGGCGCTCTGCACACCGATGCCGCGCAGCGCGCTCAATTGCTGGATCATCGCGCCAGCTCTGTCCGGCGCCTCCTGTTCGAGAACAGCGTCGCGCTCCCGCTCCAGGGCCGTGATCTGCGCGCACACGAGATCTAGGCGGTCGAGCAGGCGCCCGATCTTAGCGCAGGCATGCGGGGGCAGCGGCGTCCCGAGCGCGGTGCGCAGGGCGTCGAGTCGCTCGCGCCGGTTCCGCAGCAAGGGGTTGTAGTCGCACACGCCCAACGTCGCCAGCACAGCGCCGATGCGGTTCCCCAGGGCGACCCGCTCAGTCACGAGTTCCGCCCGCTCCCGCACACAGCGTCGGGCGTCCTCGTCAGCCTCGCTCGCGATGGGCACCATCGAGCACACGCGCGGCTCACCGCGCAGCCAGGCAAGCAGCGTCCGCAGCAGCAACTCGGCATCGATCCCATCGGACTTGGCGCGCCGCGTCCGGCGGTCCACTGGGACGCTCGCGGGCTGAACGACATGGGTCTCGATCGCCCGCAGGCTCAGCCAACGCGCCAGCCAGAACCCGGACCAGCCGGCTTCGTAGATCGCGATCACGCGTTCGACCTCGCTTCCTGCCGTTCGGGCGCGCTCACGGTAGCCTTCGATGGCCGCCATCAGGGCCTCAGGAGTCGGCTCGATGCTGCGCCTGGCCTTCGCGCCCGGCAGGCCAGGGATCTGGGCGGCCAATACCCAACTCACATTGCTCAACTCGATCGCGAGAACGAGCGTGCGCTCGTAGTCGGGCGTCGGGAAAGACGGGCTGGGTATCTGTGTCATGGCTGAACCCCTCAAGGTCATGCTCCGGCAACCAGACTAACCACCTGGAGCCGCCCTCATGGGATCTGTTCGCGCGGTCATCGACCGCTGGCCTTGATGGTTTCCGCGGATGAGGTCCCATTCTGCTTGGCGGGCTTCGACGCCCTCGACATTTAGCGGGTTGTCCTCGTCCCCGGTCTGACCAGTGCGCCATCACTTCACAGGGTCCTCGCAACCTCCTTCGCGCGGTACCGCGCTGATCGGTAAGCTCCTCCTCAGACCGCCGCGGTGCCGAGTGGGGGCGTCCGGTAGACCTCGCCCCGGATCATGATGGCCCAGATCGCCCGCGCCGCGCGGTTGGCCATCGCGACCGTGGCGAGGCGGACCGGCTTGCGAGCGAGCAGTGCGTTCAGGCGCGGGTCGGCCGCGCTGGGATGGTGCTTGTTGCGCCGGACGAGCGAGGTCATGCCGGTGACGAGAAGCCGGCGCAGGTACTGGTCGCCCATCTTCGAGATCCGGCCGAGCCGTTCCTTGCCGCCGCTGGAGTTGTTGAGCGGTGTCAAACCCAGCCAGGCCGCAAACTGACGCCCGGAGCGGAAGTGGCTCGGATCAGTGACGGTGGCGGCCAGCGCGGTCGCGCCGAGCAAGCCGACGCCGGGCACGGTGGCGATGCGTCGGGCGAGATCGTTCGAGCGGTACCAGGCCAGCAGGTCGCGTTCGAGCCGGTGGATGCTGTCCTGCACCGCGATCGCCTGCTCGGCCAGGGCGCCGATCACCTTGGCGGCCAGCTTCGGGACCTCGTGCGCCTCACCGGCGATCGCACGCCGTACGAAGGCTAGGGCGTGCGTGAGACCCTTCGGGATATCGATGCCGAACTCGGCCAGCAGCCCGCGGACCATGTTGACCAACTGCGTGCGCTGCCGGACCAGGAGATCGCGCGTCCGATGCAGAGACAAGGCTGATTGCTGCTCGACCGATTTGATCGGCACGAAGCGCATGGTCGGGCGCGTGACAGCCTCGCGAGAAGCGCCTCGGCGTCCGCCGCATCAGTCTTGACCTCCGCTTTACGTACGGCTTGACGTAGGCCGGCGGCATCAGCCGCACCTCGTGACCGAGGGCCGTGAGTTCGCGCGCCCAATGATGGCTCGTGCCGCAAGCTTCCATGCCGATCAGACAGGGCGGGAGCTTGCGGAAGAAGGGCATCACCTGCGCCCGCCTGAGCGCGCGCCGGACGAGAACCTCGCCCGTGCAACTGATGGCGTGCACTTGGAAGACATTCTTGGCCAAGTCGATGCCGACGGTCGTGATCTCCATCGTCGTGGCTCCAAGCTCCTGCTGCATGACAGCACCTTCTTGGCGCCGCAGCGCCGGGAGCGGGAGCCATCCAGCCCATCTGCTTTCGGGATGCCGTCGGAGGCGGCTATACGGCCGCTATGGGCGCAATGCTGAACGTCCGGTCTTGCGCGCGATGGCGATCCGGCGTGACGTAGTCTGGCCGATTGCGGCCCGTCCGCTTCCGAACAGGAAATCGGAAAAGCGGCCGTTGCTGTGATGCCTGCTCACGACCCATAGCAGGCCCTGGAAGGGTCCGCTTCCGGGCGCGTGACGGAGCAGCCCGTAGCGATCGGACCGGGTGGGAAGCAGAAGCTCAGGCGGCGTGTCTCGGATGTCTGGTCTGCTACCGGATGCGGACCTTCGCCGATCGGACGCCCTGGAATGCAGTCCTGAGCGCGTGGACATCATCCTGCGGCAATCCCGCTGACTTGCTGACCATCGGACCACATGCGATGGTCATATACTCGGACGCCCGATAGGACGATGACGCACAATCGTCTCATCCCGCGCCCCTGCTTTCGGTCAGAAGCTCGACCAGCGGCGGGAGGTTGCTATGGCCGTACGGGCGCTGAACTCACATCGTCACTACATCGAGGTGGCGCGAAGGGGCAGCGGCATGTTCAAGATGCTGCTGACATGGCCTGTGTTGCTGGTCCTGACCGCAACATCTCCTGCTCTCGCGCAGAGGAGGTTCCCACCAGCACATGAAGCGGCGGAGATCGAGGCACTCGTCAACAAGGCATCCGACGTTCTGGAGGAACGGGGCAGCAAAGCATTCGCGGATTTCCGGAAGAAGGGCACCCCCTGGCGCTACGCTGATGTCTACCTGTTCGTGGTCGATATGCACGGTGTCGTGTTGTTCAATGCCGCCCGCCCGGACCGCGAGGAACGCGACTTCCTCGACGACCGCGACGCTGACGGGAAGCGGTTCCACAGGGACTTCATCGAAGTCGTCAGCAAGTACGGGGCTGGATGGGTCGATTACATGTTTCCCAAGCCCGGCCAGTCCCACGCCAGCGTGAAGTGGAGCTACGTCTGCGCGACGCGAGTTGACGGCATTGACGCGCTCGTGGGCGCTGGCGTCTATGTCAATTAACACCGCCTTGGTCTCGGACGGAACGGCGACGACACAAGGCCAGCCCATCGGCGCCGATGCAACCTCTTCGAAGGTCTGACATGCTCTCGTAAGCGGTCCCTCGTTGCTAACACACAAGACGACTGCTCAGGGTCGATAGCAGCCGATGAGCTACCCCACTTCGAGGCGGGTAGAGGGTGTCCGACGGCGTACGATAGAGTGCAACCTCAGCGGACATTCCGCTGTAGGCACGCAGCATCACGGCGCTCGCCGATTGGGCGTTATGGTGCGTTACAATCTGCTTCGATGACCAAGAACACGAGGACACACAACCCTATCAGCCCTGCCGCACACGTCTAACTGATGGCGGTGTCTCGTCTTATCAAGCAATGCGAACAGGAGTGATTAGAATCCGCGCTTCGGTTCACAGCGCAATCCGAATTGTCGTCACATCGATGTGGCGAAGGCGGAGGGAAACGGTCATGAAGGCATCTCTACTCACTCTGTCACTTTTGGCCGCCCTCGCCGGCGCGGCCGTTCCGATGTCCGCACGCGTCGCCGCCGCCGCCGAGGATGTCCAGACGGCCATGCAGCGCCTGAAGGCGAAGACCGCCGAACTCGGTGCTCCGAGCGTGAAGGGGGAGGATGCCGTCGCCGGAAAGACCGTCCCGGCCCTCTATTTCGGCCAGACCAAGATGAACAACAATTTCGCCGTGGTGGACGCCGTGCAGAAAGACGTGGGCGGGACCGCGACGCTGTTCGTCAAGAGCGGCGGCGAGTTCGTGCGCGTCGCCACGAACGTCAAGAAGGACGACGGCTCGCGCGCGATCGGCACCGTCCTCGACCCGAAGGGAAAAGCCTTCGCGGCGATCACGAAGGGCGAGGCCTATTTCGGTGACGCCGACATTCTGGGCAAGCCCTATACGACGGGCTACGAGCCGATCCGCGATGCCAGCAGCGGCGTCATCGGGGTCTATTATGTCGGATACCCGAAGAAATAGGGCTTGGTGAGCTAGGCCGTGACGCAGCGAAGCATTCCAATAGGGGTTGCCCTAGCGGAACGGTGATGCCTGGAACGGCTACGCTCTGCCCGATCGTTCCGGTAGAGTGGTATTGATTTTTGGAACGCCTCAGATGCCTGCCGGCGGTTGATGACGATCCCCGGCGTCGGTCAGCTCACCGCGCTCGCCTTCGCGGCAGCCGTCGACGATCCTGAGCGCTTTAGGCGTTCCCGCGACGTCGGGCCGTATCTCGGTCTCGTCCCACGGCGTTACCAGTCGGGCGAGGTCGACTACACCGGCAGCATCTCGAAGTGCGGCGACCGACGGGTCAGAACGCTGCTCTACGAGGCTGCCAACGTGATGCTGACGCGCTGCAGACGGCCTCTGAAGCTGAAGGCTTGGGCTCTGGCCATCGCAAAGCGCTCGACGATGCGCAAGGCTCGCATCGCACTCGCGCGCCGGCTGGCGATCATCATGCACGCGATGCTGCGGCAGGGCACCGAGTTCAAGCCCGCGTAAGGGCCGACATCGCGGGACAGGAGGCCGAACCGAGCTCCCGAGCGGGAGCGACGCTCGAGGGAGGGAGTGGAAGACGGCGCCGATTTTGTAGCGTGCGGCCTTGCGCCGACTGCGTTTTCAACCGAGCCGCTCTGCACCCAGCTGACCCCATCAAGTGCCGCACGAGCACGTAGAGAACGCAGGCACCCGAAAGCGTCGAACGCTCTGGATCGAGCTGCCGCCCATTGACCCATTAGAGAACACAATCGGCGCAAAGCCGAACGGCCGGTCCTGCGCGCGCTGGCGATCCGGCGTGACGTAGTCTGGCCGAAAGCGGCTCGTCCGCTTCCGGCGTTCAGACCGCAGAAGCGGACCTTCGTTTCCGACGCTTGTCCCCAGGTGGGGGCTCAAACGCCGAGGATAACCGTTGTAGGGGCCAGGCGCCGGATACAGTTCGCCCGCCGTCAGCTCCGCTCCACTGCCCCGCCTGCCTGCGCCAGCGCCGGGAAGCCCCCGGCGACGTGAGCGACCGGTCCCAACCCCATATCCTTGAGCGTCTTGGCAGCCAGAGCCGAACGGTTGCCGGAGGCGCAGTAGAGGACCAACCTCTTATCGCTCGCGAGCTCGGCCTTGTAGGTCGGGCTCGCCGGGTCAGCCTGGAACTCCAGGAAACCGCGCGGCACGTGGACCGCGCCGGCGATCTTGCCGGTTTTGGTCAGTTCCTCCCCCTCGCGGACATCAACGAACACCGTGTCCGGCTGCCCGAGACGCGCCAGCGCCTCCTCGGCCGACAGCGTCTCCACCGCGCGGCTCGCCTCAGCCACCAGGTCCTTCGCGCTCTTCGTGGTCATGATTGCCTCCGTCACCCGCTCCAAGCCGCGCCGTCGAGCGCGTTCAGCGGGATCTCCAGGTAGCGCTTTCCGTTCGCCTCGGGTTCGGGCAGGCGCCGCAACTACCTGCCCACCGCATTCCTCCATCCTGTATGCGAGAATGGTCGCGGACTGCTGCCAGCACGTGTTCAGAACCAGCCGGTTCAGCCCAACCTTCTGTCGGACTGAGCTTGCGCTTGACCTCGGTCAATGACCGCTCCGGCGTCACGACCTAGCAGCAACGAAACGCCACTCTTCATAAGCGGGTACAATGACCAGCCAGAACACTAAAGTCAGGAATCCCCTTGACTCCGATGAGCTCCGTCGGATTGACGCTTGGTGGAGGGCCGCAAATTATCTCAATGTTGGACAGATCTATCTCAGTGCCAATCCGCTGCTTCGCGAAAGGCTCACGGCCAGTCACATCAAGCCACGTCTTCTCGGCCACTGGGGCACCTCGCCGGGCCTGAATCTAATCTATGTTCACCTGAATCGGTTGATCAAGAAGTACGACCTCGATGCGCTTTATATGGCCGGCCCCGGGCATGGCGGGCCTGCGCTGATCGCCAACGTCTGGCTTGAGGGCAGCTACAGCGAGCACTTCCCTCAGGTCACCCAGGACGAGGCGGGCATGCTGCGCCTGTTCCGGCAGTTCTCCACACCGGGCGGCGTGCCGAGCCACGTCAGTGTGCCGACGCCGGGCTCCATCCATGAGGGCGGGGAACTCGGCTATGTTCTGCTGCACGCCTTCGGGGCCGTAATGGACAATCCGGATCTGCTGGTCACGGCCGTAGTCGGCGACGGAGAAGCCGAGACCGGCCCGCTTGCTGGGAGCTGGAAGAGCATCGATTTCATCAACCCCGCCCGCGACGGTGCCGTTCTGCCGATCCTGCATTTGAACGGCTACAAGATCTCCGGGCCGACCGTCTTAGCTCGGCACAGCGACGAACAGCTCGGCAAATTCTTTGAGGGCCAGGGTTACGAGCCATATTTTGTCGAGGGTGATCAGCCCGCGATGGTTCATCAGACCTTCGCAGCAGTGCTCGAAAGCGCCGTTCTGAGGATCCGCGCCATTCAGCAGTCTGCCAGAAAGGGCAGCATGACAGACCGGCCGATCTGGCCGGTTATCGTGCTCCGCACTCCTAAAGGCTGGACGGGCCCGAAGATGGTGGACGGCGTTCCGGTGGAGGGGACGTTTCGTGCACACCAGGTGCCGGTCTCCGAGGTCAAGACAAATCCCGAGCACCTGCAGATCCTCGAAAGCTGGATGCGTAGCTATAAACCCGAGGAATTATTCGACACACAGGGTCGCTTCCGCGCCGAGTTTGCACAGCTCGCCCCTGAGGGCGCAAGACGCATGGGCTCCAATCCCCACGCTAACGGTGGCAAGCTGACCGTGCCGCTGAATCTCCCGGATTTCACGACCTACGAAGTTAAATTTGAGAGGCGAGCGCGCGAGCGAGTCGGCTCAACGGCTGTCCTAGGTCGGTATCTGCGCGACATCTATAGGAAGAACCCTAATAATTTTCGCCTGTTCTGCCCAGACGAAACCAATTCCAATCGCCTTGGTGCCGTGTTCGACGTCTCCGACCGGTGCCTCGTCAGCGAGACTATGCCAGGCGACGATCACGTCTCGCGCGACGGCCGCGTGGTCGAAGTGCTGAGCGAGCATTGCTGCCACGGCTGGCTTGAAGGTTACACACTGACGGGCCGCCACGGTCTGTTCGCGACCTACGAAGCTTTCGCGATGATTATCGACTCGATGGCGATGCAGCACGGCAAGTGGATCGAGCACGCGAAACGCGTCTCATGGAGGGCTGACATTCCCTCTCTCAACTATCTGCTCACCTCGACGTGCTGGCGCAACGATCACAACGGCTTCAGCCACCAGGGCCCAGGCTTTATCGATACCATCATCCACCGTAAGCCGACGGTCGCGCGGGTCTACTTGCCGGCCGATGCGAACTGCCTCCTATCCGTAGCCGACCATTGCTTCAGGAGCGTCAACTACCTGAACCTCATTGTCATCGACAAACAGCCACAATTCCAGTGGCTGACCATGGAGGAAGCAAAGGGCCATTGCGCAAGAGGCGCGGGCGTTTGGGAGATGTACAGCAACGGGCCCGAGAACCCTGACATCGTCCTCGCGTGCGCGGGCGACATCCCTACACAGGAAACCATTGCGGCTGCCGCCATGCTGCGGCAATACCTGCCCAACCTGAAAGTTCGCGTCGTCAACGTGGTTGATCTCATGCGGCTCTGCCCGATCGATCGGCACCCGCACGGCATGAGTGATGAGGAATTCACCGAACTCTTCACAGAGTCCGCAGATGTCGTGTTCGCGTTCCATGGTTATCCGGGCGTAGTTCACGACCTGCTGCATGGTCGCGTGGCGCACGAACGTTTCCACGTGCGGGGTTACATCGAGGAGGGTACCACAACCACGCCATTCGATATGGTGGTATTAAACAAGATGAGCCGGCTCCATCTGTGTCTCGACGTCCTGCGTTATGTGCCTTCCATACTGACGGACGCTGCTCCGTTGATCCAAAAATGCGATCAACTGCTCTCCGCCCACGATCAATATACGCGCGCCAATTTCGATGATCTTCCAGAAATCAAGGACTGGGCTTGGCCAGCCGTATTCGGGTGAGGCGGTTGACGGCTCAGAGGACGAACTCGGGCCGACGGCCGACTGCTGCCTTGTAGGAGAGTGCGCCTCCCGCTGTGGCGGCGGTGCCGCCGTACCCGCTCGGCTGGGCCTGAGATAACGTAGGACTGGAACAGGAAGTTCGTGATCTCGGCCGGACCAACTAGGGAAAGTTCTTGCTGAGGGCTGAGCCGACTGGTCACCTGAGCATCGCGTCGGACGGGGCTATGATTGGAATGCGGTCATCGGAGATCAGTAGCGCGGGTGACATGCAGAGACCGGCCGAGCCTTACCGTCTCGCTGCCGAAGAGGTCCTCGCGTCTCTGCGCGTCGAGGTCGAGTCCGGACTGAGCATGAGCGAAGCGCGCTCGCGCCTTGGGCGCTGGGGTCGGAACGAGCTGCGCGCCGCGGAGCCCGTGCCGCTGTGGCGCAAACTCCTCGCCCCGTTCACGGATGTCCTCGTCCTCCTGCTCCTCGCCGCAGCGCTCGTCTCCCTCGGCCTGTGGCTTTACGAGCGCGACGCCGCCCTGCCCTACGACGCGCTCGCGATCGTCGCCATCGTGCTCCTCAACGCCGCGATGGGCTATGTCCAGCAGGCGCGCGCCGACCGGGCGGTCGCGGCCCTGCGGCAGATGTCGGCCGCGCAGGCACGGGTCATTCGAGACGGGACGCTCCGGACCGTCCCGGCGGCGGAACTCGTCCCGGGCGACATGATCCACCTCGAGGAGGGCGATACGGTCCCGGCCGATGCACGGCTGATCCAGACAAGTCTGCTGCAGACGGCGGAAGCCGTCCTGACGGGCGAGAGCCTGCCGGTGTTCAAGGACGTCGCGGCCCTCGCGGGTCCGGCCGACCTGGGCAGCCGCCGCAACATGGTCTTCAGCGGGACCGCGATCACCTACGGCCGGGGGCTGGCGGTCGTGACGGCGACCGGCATGCGGTCTGAGATCGGACGCGTCGCCGCGATGCTGCAGGATGCGCCGGACGAGAGCACCCCGCTGCAGGTCGAACTGGATCGCGTCGGCAAGCGCCTCGGGCTCGCGGTCATCGGCGTCGCGGTCGTCCTGATCGCGGTCATCCTCATCGTCGCGGATGTCCGAGGCGTCCACGCCCTCCTCGGTGTGCTCATCCTGGGCGTGGCTCTGGCGGTCGCGGCGGTTCCGGAAGGTCTCCCGACGATCGTCACCGCCGCTCTGTCCCACGGCGTGCAGCGCATGGCGGCGCGGAACGCGATCGTGCGGCGCCTGTCGGCGGTGGAGACACTCGGTTCGGCCGATGTGATCGCGTCCGACAAGACCGGGACGCTGACCAGGAACGAGATGACCGTGCGCGCGATCGTGACGGCGGCCGGGCGCGCCGAGGTCGGCGGCAGCGGCTACGTCCCTGTCGGACGGTTCAGCCGGGCCGGCGGCGATCTCGGCGCAGCGCAGCGGTCCGAGGTGGAGCAGGCCCTCCTCGCCGGTCTGCTGGCCAACAACGCCGTCCTGCAGGAGCGCGACGGGCGCTGGACCGTTCAGGGCGATCCGACCGAAGGGGCGCTCGTCGTGGTCGCCCGCAAGGCGGGGCTTGAGGACGGCGCGACGGCGCGCCGCTCCACACGCATCGCCGAGATCCCGTTCTCGTCGGAGCGCAGACTGATGAGCACCGTGTCCCGCGATGGCGAGCGGGACGCGCACCTGTTCGTGTGGACGAAGGGCGCACCGGACAGCGTCCTGGCGCGCTGTTCGGAGGAGTTCGCCGACGGCCGCGTCCGCGCGCTGACGCCCGCGCGCCGGAGCGCCATCTTGGCGGAGAACGAGGTTCTGGCCGGCGAAGGTCTGCGGAGCCTCGGGGTCGCCTCCCGGCGCCTGTCGCGGGACGGCGTCGACCCTGCGGCGCTGGACGGGCGCATCGAGCAGGATCTCGTCTTCCTCGGCCTGATCGGCATGGCCGACCCGCCGCGCCCCGAGGCGCGCGCGGCGGTCGCGCAGGCCCGGGCGGCCGGGATCCGCCCGATCATGATCACGGGCGACCACCCGGGGACCGCGTCGGCGATCGCCGCCGAACTCGGACTCGCCACCGGAGCGCGCGCCGTCACGGGCGCCGAGCTCGAGACCCTCTCGGACGAGGCCCTGGATGCGACCGTGCGCACCGTATCGGTCTACGCGCGCGTCAGTCCCGAGCACAAGCTGAGGATCGTGCGGGCGCTCCAGCGCAACGGCCTGACCGTGGCCATGACGGGCGACGGCGTGAACGACGCGCCCGCCCTGAAGGCCGCCGATATCGGCGTCGCCATGGGCCTGACCGGCACGGATGTGTCGCGGGAAGCCGCCGACATCGTGCTCGCCGACGACAACTTCGCCACGATCGTGGCGGCGGTCGAGGAAGGACGCGCGATCTTCGACAACATCCGCAAGTTCCTGCGCTATCTGCTTTCGTCGAACATCGGTGAAGTCGCGACCATGGTCCTGGGTCTGGTGCTGGCCGGGACCCTCGGGCTCGCCGGTTCGCGGGCCGGCGAGGTCGTGCTGCCCCTGCAGGCGACCCAGATCCTCTGGATCAACTTCGTCACCGACGGAGCGCCGGCTCTCGCCCTCGGGATGGATCCGGCGGACCCGGCGGTGATGCAGCGCCCGCCCCGGCCCCGCGGCGAAGGTGTCCTGTCGCGCCGGATGTGGTGGGACATCGCCCTGGTCGGGCTCGTGACCGCGTGCGGAAGCCTGTTCGTGCTCGATGCCTCCCTGCCTGGGGGCCTCGTCGAAGGGAACGGCACCCTGATCTACGCACAGACCATGACGTTCACGACGCTGGTCCTCTTCCAGCTCTTCAACGCGTTCAACGCCCGCTCCGAGGACGGAAGTGTTCTCGATGGCCTGTTTCGAAACCCCTGGCTCTGGGCCGCGGTGATCCTGTCGCTCCTGCTCCAAGCCGCTGCGGTCCACCTCCCCGTCCTGCAGCGCGCCTTCGCCACCGTGAGCCTGAGCCTCGGCGACTGGGTGGTCTGCCTCGCCGTCGCCAGCTCGGTGCTGGTCTTCGGCGAGATCCGGAAATGGCTGCTGCGCGCGACGCGCCCCTCGGCCGGCGGGAGGGCGACCGGATGACGCCGATCACGCGCCGGCCGAGTGCGCCCGCCTTCATCTTCGACGTCGACGGTGTCCTGCTGGCCTCTCCACATGAACGTACCTGGCGCGCGGCGCTCGCCGGCTCCGCGGATCCCCGGTCCTTCACCATCGTGCTGTATCCGGCGCAGGTCGCCGGCAAGCCCCGGCTGGACGGGACCCGTGCCGCCCTCGCCGCGCTGGGTCTGCCGGATGCCGAGCGCCCCGCGCCAGCCTATGCCGATGCGAAGCAGCTTTGCCTCGAGCGGATCGTCGCGGCCGAAGGTGTGACGGCCTTCCCCGACGCCCTCCGGTTCGTCCGGGCCCTCGCCGACCGCGATTGGGCCCTCGCGGCGGCCTCGTCCTCGAAGAACGCGGAGGCCATGATGCGCGCGGACCGGACGCTGCTCGATGCGTTCGCGGCCCGGGTCTGCGGTCGCGCGCTCCGCCACAGCAAGCCGGACCCCGAGATCTTTCTGCTGGCTGCCGCCGGATTGCGGGTCGCTCCGGCTCGCTGCTTCGTGGCCGAGGACGCCCCTATGGGCATCCGGGCAGCCAGGGCCGGCGGCATGACCGCCATCGGCATCGCCCGCCTCGGCGACGCCGACGGATTGCGGGCGGCGGGAGCCGACCGCGTGGTGACGAGTTTCGACGAGATCCGCGTCGACGATCTCGCGCCGCCCTCCTCGTCGGGAGATGCCGCATGAATGTGGCTGGCACCTTGGCCGAGGACATGGTTTCCGAAGGTGATCCGTCCTGGCTGCTGCGCGAGACCGGATACGAGTTGATGCGGGAGAGCACCTTCGAAACCCGCTTCGCCATCAGCAACGGCTTCCTCGGCGTGCGCGGCGGATTGGCCGCCCATCTCGGAGCCTGCCGGGCCATTCCGCCGCGGTTCTACGTGGCCGGGTTGTTCGACACGCCGACGCCCGACAGCCTCGTTCCGGAACTGGTGCCGGCGCCCGACTGGACGCAGATCAGCATCCTCCTGCCGGACGGCCCGCTCATGCGCTGTCCGGACCGGTCCTCGCGGGCGCTGACCCTCGACATGCGACGGGGTGCCCTGTTCATGGAGGCCCGCCAGACCTGCAATGCCCCGCTCGAAGTCCGACTGCGCTCCCTGCGGCTGGTGTCGCTCCACGCGCGCGCGATCGGAATGCAGGTGATCGAGCTGCGGATCGAGAGCGGCGTCAGCGACCTCACCTTCGAGGCCGCGCTGGGACCGACGGATTTCGAACTCGCCCCGGAACGGGCGGATCTCGATCTCAAGGCGTGGCGAACCTGGCGGTCCGGCCGGAGCCTCGCGATCGCGTCGGCGGCTTCGCTGGAGGTGGACGGTATCGAGCGCCAGCCCGTGGCGCGGGGCGACCTGACCTGGGCTTGGCGCTGGACCGCCGAGCCGGGCCAAGTCGTGACCTTCCGGCGCATCGTCGCGGTGACGCGCCACCACGCCACCGACGTCCATGCGGGGGCCCGGGCCCGCAGGGAACTGGCCGCCGCGCGCACCCTCGGCTGGCGCGGCATCCTGGCGCGCCACGAGGCGGCCTGGGCCGAGCGCTGGCGCTGCAGCGACATCCGGGTGACGGGCGACCCGGCCGCGCAGGCGGCCCTGCGCTTCGCCGTCTTCCACCTCATCGGGGCGGCCAACCCGGACGACCCGCACGTCTCCGTCGCCGCCCGCGCCCTCACGGGGGACGATTACCGCGGCCACGTCTTCTGGGACACCGAGATCTTCCTCGTGCCCTTCTACGCGCTGACCTGGCCCGAGGCCGCGCGCACGCTCCTGATGTACCGCTTCCGCACCCTGGACGCGGCCCGCGCCAAGGCCGCCCGGATGGGCTGGCGGGGCGCCCTCTACGCCTGGGAATCGGCCGATACCGGAGCCGAGGTCACGCCGCCTCAGACGGTCGGTCCGGACCGCAAGATCCTGGACATCCTCTGCGGCAGCCAGGAGCAGCATATCAGCGCCGACGTCGCCTACGCGGTCTGGCAATACTGGCAGGCGACCGAGGACGAAGCCTTCCTGCACGAGGCCGGTGCCGAGATCGTCCTGGAGACCGCCCGGTTCTGGGCGAGCCGTGCCGTCCTGGAGGCGGACGGCCTGCGCCACATCCGCGGCGTCATCGGACCTGACGAATACCATGAGCGCGTGGACGACAACGCCTTCACCAACGTCATGGCCCGGTGGAACATCGCGCGCGGCCTAGAGGTCGCGGACCTCCTGCGGGAGCGCTGGCCGGATACGTGGGAGCGGCTCGCGCGGAGCCTCGACCTCGGCGAGCCGGAACTGGCGCACTGGCGCGAGGCGGCGGAGACCATCGCCACTGGTCGCGATTCGGCAACAGGGCTGTACGAGCAATTCGTGGGCTTCTCGACCCTGGAGGTGATCGACTTGAACACCTACGCCGGGCGCTCGGTCCCGATGGACGTGGTTCTGGGGCGCGAACGGACGCAGCGGGCCCAGGTCATCAAGCAGGCTGACGTCGTCGCGCTCCTGGCACTCTTGCCCGACGCCTTCCCCGGCACCAGCGGCGGAACCAACTTCGACCATTACGAGCCCCGGTGCGGGCACGGAAGCTCGCTGAGCCGGGCCATGCACGGCCTCGCGGCCGCACGGCTGGGCCGTTCGGAGGCGGCGCTGGGCTACTTTCATCGCAGCGCGGCGATCGATCTCGCCGACACCCACGTGGCGATCGGCGGCGGCATCCACATCGCGGCCCTCGGGGGCCTGTGGCAGATGGCGATCCTCGGCTTCGCCGGCGTGTCGCTGCGGGCCGACGGCATCGCCTTCGATCCGCGTCTGCCCGAGGCTTGGCACAGCCTCGAGTTCCGGATCCAGTGGCGCGGGCGGGAACTCGCTGTCGCCTTGGACGAGAAGAGCCGTGAGCTTCGCGTCACCCTCGACCGGGGAGATCCCATGACGGTGTTCGCCGGAGGCGCAGCCTTCGTCATCGTGATGGACAGACCCTTGGTCGTCCGGCTACCTGCCGATGCCAAGTCGGGCGCCGGCCGATGAAGCCGCCGGACCTCTGGCGCAGCAGGGATGAAGGGAGCGCGGTCAGAGGCGAAGGTTTCGCGCACGAACGACGCGATCGGCCTCCGGAGGCGTTCGATCTGGAGCGGGGTAGCATGAGCCCGACCGCCGCGGATTGGGATGCGCGGGTCGACCGCCTGACCGGTCGTCTTCCCGGGCGCCTGCGCAACGCGGTCGCGTGGCTGAGAGTGCCGTCGCGGCGGCCGGTGCGATTGGCCGCGGCGCTCGCCCTCATCGCAGGCGGGGTGCTCTCGTTCCTGCCCATCCTCGGCCTCTGGATGCTGCCTCTCGGCCTCGCGCTCCTGAGTGAGGACATCCCGGCACTGAAGCCGCAGCTCGAAATGGCGGCTCAGGCGGGCGAGCGGTTCCTGTCTCGCTTCCGGAAGTCGTGACCAGTCCGAGCGCGCGCCGACGTGTCCCGCTGCCCGACTCCGCTCCGGTGAGCCGGAGCGTGATCGTGTGCGTCCCGCAGACGGCCGAGCGGGACGCTGGATCAAGGCGAGATGCCGAGTTCGTCCCTGGCGTGGGCTCTTCGAGCGCATCCTTATGCCGCCGGTCTCAGGCGCCCTGATGCCGCGCTCGGTACGTCCTCGGCCGGCTTGGCTGTCACCCTGCCGAACCGCGTGTACAGAGCCGGCAGGACCAGGAGCGTCAGCAGCGTCGCACTGACGAGGCCGCCGATGACGACGGTGGCCAGCGGACGCTGCACCTCCGCGCCCGTGCCCGTCGCGAGCGCCATCGGCACGAAACCCAGGGCGGCGACCAGCGCGGTCATGACCACGGGCCGGAGGCGGGTCAGGGCCCCCTCCTGCACGGCTTCCGGAATGCCCATCCCGTTCGCCACCAGCGTGCGGATGTGGTTGAGCAGCACCAAGCCGTTCAGAACCGCCACGCCCGAAAGGGCGATGAAGCCGACGGCCGCCGAAACCGAGAAGGGCATGTCCCGCAGCCACAGGGCCGCCACCCCGCCGGTCAAGGCCATCGGCACCGCACTGAACACGATGGACGCATCCCGGGCAGAGCCCAGGGCGCCGAGCAGCAGGATGAAGATCAGCGCGAAGCAGGCCGGCACCACGATCGTCAGGCGCTGGCGCGCGGCCGTCAGGTTCTCGAACTGCCCGCCCCAACGCACCTCGTAGCCGGCCGGCAGCTTCACCGCGGCGGCGATGCGCGCCTGCGCCTCGGCCACCAGCGAGCCGATGTCGCGGCCGCGCACATTGGCCGTCACCACGACCCTGCGCCGGCCGTTCTCGCGGCTGACCTGGTTCGGTCCCTCCGTGAAGGTGAAGCTCGCCAGCTGCCGCAGGGGCACGCTCAACCCGGTAACCGGCCCGGGTGCCGCCGAAACGCCCGTGCCCGTCCGGCCCTGCGCGACCTGCGAGGCCGGGAGCGGCACCGGAAGGTTCTTCAGCGCCTCGACGTCGCCGCGGACGGTGTCGGCGAGGCGCACCACGATGTTGAACCGACGGTCACCTTGGTAGACCAGCCCGGCATCCTTGCCGCCGACCGCGGTCCCGATCACGTCCTGCACATCGGCCATGCTCAACCCGCGCCGGGCGATCTCCCGCCGGTCGATCTTGATCTCCAGGAACGGAAGACCGACCGCCTCCTCGACCTTCACGTCGGCTGCCCCGTCCAGGCTCCGCAGGATGCCGGCGATCTTGCGGGCGCCCTCGACCATCGGCTCGAACTCCTCGCCGAACACCTTCACCGCGAGGTCGTCGCGCACGCCGGCGATGAGCTCGTTGAAGCGCATCTGGATCGGCTGCGAGAAGCCCAACAGCGTGCCCGGGATCAGCTTCGCTTCCGCCTCCATCCGGCCGATGAGGGACTCCTTGGTTTCCTCCGGATCGGGCCAAGCAATCTGGGGTTTCAGGATGAGGTAGGCATCGCAGGCGTTCGGCGGCATAGGGTCCGCCGCGATGTCTGGCGTGCCGCACCGCGAGTAGACGAAGGCCACCTCGGGGAACTGGCTCATCGCCTCCTCGACGCCGAGCTGCATGGCCTGCGACTGCGAGATGGCCGTCGAGGGGATGCGCCGCGCCTCCAGAACGATGTTCTTCTCGTCGAGAGTCGGGGTGAACTCCTGGCCCAGCCGCGTCGCCAGGACCCCTGCCAGGCAGAGGATGGCGATCGCGCCAGCCACGTAAGTCAGGGGCGCCCGGATCGCGCCGGCGAGCAGCGGCCGATAGGCACTCTTCAGCACCCGAATGAGGGCATTGTCGCCCTCGCTGACCCGGCCGGTGATCACGGCCGCGATCATGGCGGGTACGAAGGTCAGCGATAGAACGAAGGCCGCCCCCAGCGCGATCAGCACTGTCAGCGCCATCGGCGCGAACGTCTTGCCCTCGACCCCGGTGAAGGTCAGCAGCGGCACGTAGACCAGGATGATGATGGCCTGCCCGTAAACGCTCGGTTTGATCATCTCCTCGGCCGAGACGCGGACGGTCTCCAGCCGCTCGTCCGGGGTCAGCTGCCTCCCGAACTTGTGCTGGCGCTCTGCGAGGTGCCGCAAGCTGTTCTCGGAGATGATGACGGCGCCGTCGACGATGAGGCCGAAGTCAAGGGCGCCAAGCGACATCAGATTGGCGCTGATGCGCCCCGCCAGCATGCCGGTGGCCGTCAGCATCATGGCCACTGGAATGACCAGCGCCGTGATGATCGCCGCGCGAATGTTGCCGAGGGCCAAGAACAGCACCGCGACGACCAGCAGCGCCCCTTCCGCGAGGTTCTTGGCCACCGTCTTGACCGTTGCATCGACAAGGTCCGTGCGGCTGAGCAGTGTCTGGGCCTGGATGCCTGGCGGGAGCAGCCGATTGATCTCCTTGATCTTTGCGGCGGCTGCCGCCGCGACCGTGCGGCTGTTCTCGCCGATCAGCATGAGCGCGGTGCCCAGCACCACCTCGTGCCCGTTCTCGCTGGCCGAGCCGGTCCGGAGCTCCCGTCCGAGTCCGACCGCCGCGACATCCCGGACCAGGATGGGCACGCCGTTGCGGGTGGCCACCACGATCTCGCGGATCTGGTCGATGGTCTCGATCAGCCCGCCGGCCCGGACGACATAGCCCTCGCCGTTACGCTCGACGTAGTTCGCCCCGCGGGTCACATTGTTGGCTGCGATGGCCCGCGTGAGGTCGGCGAAGGACAGGCCGTAGCCGACGAGCTTCATCGGGTCGGGTTGGACTTGATACTCCTTCACGAAACCGCCAACGGCGTCGGCCCCCGCCACCCCCAGCACGCTCTTCATCTGCGGCCGGACGATCCAATCCTGGACCGTGCGCAGATAGACCGCGCGTTCGAAGTCCGAATTCAGCCGCTCGCCCTCAGGCGTCAGATAGCTGCCGTCCGGCTGCCAGCCGGGCTGGCCTTCCCGGACGGGCGATCCCTCGCCGGGCGGTCGGTATTCGACGGCCCACCAGTAGATCTCGCCGAGGCCGGTCGAGATCGGCCCGAGCCGAACCTCGACCCCGGGGGGCAGTGTGCCGCGCACCTCGACCAGCCGCTCGTTCACTTGGCTCCGGGCGAAGTAGACATCGACCCGGTCGCTGAAGACGGCGGTGAGCTGGGCAAACCCATTGCGCGAGAAGCTGCGCATACTCTCCAGGCCCGGCGTGCCGGCGAGCGCCCGCTCGACCAGGACCGTGACCTGCTTCTCGACTTCGACCGGCGTCAGCGCCGGCGCGATGACGTTGATCTGCACCTGGTTGTTCGTGACGTCTGGGACCGCGTCGATGGGCAGCCGTGTGAGCGACCAGGCGCCGAAGGCGGCCGCGATGAGCGTGACCAAAATGACCGCGTAGCGATTGGCGACAGAGAAGGCGAGGACCGAGCGGATCATGGCTCAGTCCTCCGCCGCGACCTTGCCGAGCTCGGATTTGAGCGTGAAGGTGTTGGCCACCGCGATGACCTCTCCCGGCTCCAGCCCCGCCGTCACCTCGACGCCGTCATCGTCCGACCGGCCGAGCCTGACCGGCCGCGTCTCGAAGCCCTCCGCCACCCGCACGAAGACGCTCGGCTTGCCCTCCAGGGTCTGGATGGCTGTCGCGGGGATGAGGACCCGAATGGGCTTGTCTGAGATCGCGATCTCGGCGGCCACGAAGGAGCCGGGCCGCCAGATCTCGTCCGGATTGGGCAGCGCCGCGACGACCCGCGCCGCGCGCGTCGTCTGATCGAGGACGGGCACGATGATGACGATGCGACCGCGAGCCGCTTCGCCGGTGGCGTCCGCCCGCACCACCACGGTCTGGCCCTCGCGGACCAGCGGCAGGTCGCTGGGGCTCACCGCGAGATCGATCCAGACGGTCGACAGGTCGACGACGCTGTAGAGCTCGGTCTCCAGGTTGTCCCGGCCGACAGCCGCCCCGAGGTCGACGCGCCGTTCCACCACTTTGCCGCTGAGCGGCGAGCGAATCTCCTGGCGCTCGAATTGAGCCTCCGGCTGGTTCGGCAACGCCTGGATCTCGGCTTGGCTGAGGCCGAGAAAGGTCAGCTTGCGGCGGGCCGCGTCCTCCTTGACCTTCAAGTCCTGATAGCTCGCCTGCGAGCGCAGGTACTGCTGCTCGGACGAGACGCGCTTGTCCCAGAGCTCCTTGTCGCGCTCGTACAGGGTCTTCTGCAGCGCGGCCGTCACCCGCGCCGCCAGGTACTCGCCCTTGGCATCGGCAATCTCGCGGCTGTCGAGCAGGGCGACCACCTCGCCCTTGGCGACCTTGTCGCCGAGCCCTTTGCGCAGCTCGACCACCGTGCCGGTCGTCTTCACCGCGATCCGGGCGGTGCCGTCGGCGCTCGGGACGATGGTGCCCGGGACATGCAGGTGACGCGAGAGGCGCCCCTCGCCGACCGGGGACACGCGGATCCTGGCCGTCGTGACCTGATCGGCGGTCAGGCGAACCAGCCTGGGCCGTTCCGGCTCAGGACCGGCCGCCGGCGAGACCTCGGGATGTGCGATCGTGGGCTCGTGCTGCGGGCCGGTCAGCAGGGCCCGCAGTGCGTCGGGGGCGGCGGGCCACCACGTCGCGACGAGGAAGCCGCCGACGACGGCCAGCAGCACGATGGGAAGATGCTTGAGCATGTCTGTGTCATGGGCGGCGGCGCACGCGCGAGCGTGGTCTCAGTGCCGGTGTTTGAGGAAGGTTAGCTGCCCTCATTACGAGCGCCGCCAGCGATGAGGTCGGCCGTCGGTTCAGCTAAACTTAGACTGACCCGGCCCGGGTGATCGCACCTTGATGTTGATCAAGCGCAGAGGGCCGCTGGACCGAAGTTGAGATCCTCTGTGCGCGGCCCATGTCCAGCAGTCAGGAGGTCACAGGATCATTCATCGCGTTCGATTCGAGAGCACTTCTTAAGGCTCCCGATTGCCTTGAACTTTATCCCTGCACAAGGCAGCGCGACACGGGCTTTATGAGAGCCTCTTAGCGGGACAGGAAGAGGGGCACGGGACAGGATCGGAGCAGGGCCTGTGTGACTCCGCCCCAGACCAGTTCGCGCAGGCGCGAATGGACGAAAGCGCCCATCACGATCATGTCGGCGCACGACAGCGTTGCGTGCTTGCGCAGCGTCTCGGCCACGTCCCCGTCCTCGGCCACGAGGTCCACGACCGTGACCGGAACATCGTGATGCGCCAGCGACGGCGCGATCTCGACGCCCGGCAGGGACTCGGACAAATCCTTCTCCCCCATAACCGAGACGATCTCGACGGCATCCGCCTGCCTGAGGAACGGCAGGGCGTCATGCAGGGCCCGGGTCGCCTGCGCGCTGCCGTCCCAGGCCACGAGGATCCGCCGTGCCGTAAAGGTGCCGCTGGCGCGCGGAACGACGATCAAGGGCCGGCCGCTATCGAACAGGAGCGCTTCGATCAGCCCGCGGTCGCCGGTCATAGCGTCTGGCTCGGCATCGATCACGGCGAGATCATGCAGACGCGACTGCCAGCGAAAACTTCCCAGGAGATCGGAGTAAGCGAGATGCGGTGTCTCTGTGGTGCAGACGACGCCCCCCGAGGCGGCGTTGCCCCGGGCCTGTTCAGCCGTTCGTTCGGCCAAGACGCGCAGCCTTCGGTTCTCGTCGGCAACCAGTTCCCTGACCAAGCTGCTGATCCAGGCATGCGGCAGGACGAGCTTGACGGAAGCCGCTTGCAGGGTGACGCGCGCGCCGGCCTGCTCGGCGAGCGAGAGGCCGTAGGCGAGAGCGTCCGAGGACGCCTCGGTCCCGAGCTGCTCCGTCACGCAGATCAGGATGTTCCTGAGATTCGAGATCATGGTGCCCCGCTTTTCGAGCGGACATTCTCGGATCTGCCGTCCCGAGCGCATTGAGGCCGATCAAACGCAGTGGTGGTTCCCGGCCTCTGGCCAGAAGCTGCTCTCGGCTGCTCGGGACGCTTCACTTGCCGCGATCATGTTCGACACCGTCACCTCCCATCAGGTGCCGATACCCTCTTGCTCTGGATCAATGCCCTGTCGGGACGACAGGATAGGCGTGCGATGATGCTGCGGACGGCCGTCGCGAGGATCTTGCGGAGCGGCGCGGGACGAGGCGGTTCGACGACGTCACCGAACGGAGGCTGACCCGGGCATGGCCGAATACAAGCGCGCGCTCAATCTGGCACTTCTTGGTCTGGCCCTTGCCGGATTGATCGGTGGGTTGGTCGCCCGGAGCTTTGATCGTGACGAGTGGGCGGCCTGGATATTTCTAGCCGGTACCGGCCCTGTGCTCGTCGCCGTCCTCGCCGACAGCGTCGCGAGTCTGGTGCGTCGGGAGGTCGGGCTCGACATCATCGCCCTTCTCTCCATCGGCGGTGCGCTCCTGCTCCAGGAATATGTCGCGGCCGCCGTCATCGGACTGATGCTGTCGGGCGGCAGGGCACTGGAGGACTTCGCGGACGTGCGGGCGCGCCGCGAGATGTCCGCGCTCCTGTCCCGCGTTCCGCGCACCGCCAGCCGCTACGACGACGGGCAGATCGCGAGCGTGCCGCTCGACGCCGTGCGCGTCGGCGATCGCCTCCTCGTGCGAGCCGGCGAGGCGGTGCCCGTCGACGGATATCTTGCGGCGGGCACGGCCGTGCTCGACGAGGCCGCGCTCACGGGGGAGCCTCTGCCGGCACGACGACTTCAGGGCGAGCACCTGCGCAGCGGCAGCGTCAATGCCGGCGGCCCTTTCGACCTGACCGCAACGGCGACCGCGGCCGACAGTACGTTTGCGGGGATCGTCCGTTTGGTCCGAGCGGCCCAGGAAGCCAAGGCGCCGTCGGCCCGGCTCGCCGACCGGGCGGCCTTCGTGTTCACGCCGCTCACGGTCGCGCTCGCCGGGGCCGCCTGGGCCTGGAGCAACGATCCTGTGCGCGGCCTCGCGGTCCTGGTCGTCGCGACGCCCTGTCCGCTGATCCTGGCCGTTCCGGTCGCCATCGTCTCGGGTCTGTCGCGCTGCGCCGGGCGTGGCGTCTTGGTCAAGGGTGGTGGCGCCCTGGAGCAGCTGGCGCGGCTGCGGACGCTGTTCCTCGACAAGACCGGGACGCTGACCGGCGGCCGGGCGCGCGTCGCCGCCATCGAGACCGAGGCGGGCGTGGGGAGCGATGAGGTTCTGCGCCTGGCCGCAAGCCTCGACCAACTCTCGCAGCACGTCATCGCCGACGCGATCGTGGAAGCCGCTCGCGGCCGGACCTTGCCGCTCGGTCTTCCGTCTCACGTGGAGGAGGAGCCCGGAGCGGGGCTAACGGGTGTTCTGGAGGGCCGCCGCGTCTCGGTGGGGAGCTACGCGTATGTGTCGGCCCGGGCCGAGCGCTCCGACTGGAGCACGCAGTTCCTGAAGCGGATGGGCTATGAAGGGGCAACGGGGGCCTTCGTCGCGGCAGATGGGCAGATGCTGGGCGCCATCCTGCTCGCCGACGAGATCCGCGCGGATTCTGCGCGCGCCCTGCGCCTTCTGCGCCGGGCCGGGATCGAGCGCACCGTGATGCTCACGGGGGACCGGCGCGACGTCGCCGAGCGGATCGGCGCGGCACTTGGCGTGGACGAGGTCCGGGCCGAGCTGCAACCGCAGGACAAGCTCCTCGCCATCGCTGAGGCGAAGGCGGAGGGTGTCTGCGCAATGGTCGGCGACGGGGTGAACGACGCCCCTGCTCTGGCCGCCGCGGATGTCGGGATCGCCATGGGAGCGCGCGGCTCGGGGGCCTCTTCGGAGGCGGCTTCCGTTGTCCTGCTGGTCGACCGCCTCGACCGCCTTGCGGATGCACTCGCCATCGCCCAGGGCGCACGGCGTATCGCCCTTCAGAGCGTCTGGATCGGGATGGGACTGTCCATCGCCGCCATGGTCGTGGCAGCGCTCGGCTTCCTGCCTCCTGTCGCTGGGGCGCTGCTACAGGAACTCATCGACGTTGCCGCCATCCTGAACGCGCTGCGGGTGCTGCGGGTGCGCATCCCCGGACATCCGCGTGTCAGCCTGCCCATCGCCGAGGTTGCGCGACTGAGAGAGGAGCACGAGCGTCTCGCGGGACCTCTCGCGCGCGTGCGTGCGGTTGCAGATCAGCTGGCGACCCTTCCGCCCGCCGAGGCGGTCGTGGCGCTCGGGACAGTTGAAAACCTCGTGCGGGAACAGTTGCTGCGGCATGAGCAGGAGGATGACGCGCAGCTCTACCCAAGGATCGAGCGGGCCCTCGGCGGTGATGATCCAATCGCAGCCATGCACCGAACCCATCGCGAGGTGCAGGAATTGGGCATCCTGTTGAGCCGTATGGTAGCGGACCTGCCGCCGGACGGCCTCGACCCCACGACGATGAACGAATTCCGGCGCGTGCTCTACGGCCTCGACGCGATCCTGCGCCTGCACTTCGCTCAGGAGGATGAGCTGTATCATGGCCTGGCCAGCACCCGAGCGGTCCAAACCGAGCCGCAAGCGGCACCGGCCTGATCCCGGGGCTGTGACCGCGGCGCTTCATCCGTCGAACGGGCGAAGGCGTGTCGGCCTGTTGCACCAGGCCGAAGGTCTGCGATGACATAGGTCGCCCCTATAAGCTGAGCTACTGTGACGTCCGCTTCGGAGAAGCCGCGAGGACCGGCTGAGCGGCCGAGATGGGCGCAAAGCGGCACGTCCGCTTCCGAACGTTGAGCCAAGGCGCGCTTTGACGCAACTTAGCTGTTGAGTTCCGCGTGTCATCCTTCCGCGGCTCGCACCAAGTCCGTAACGGCAGCGCGTCATTCCAGGCGCCAAAGATCACCTTGTGCGCCGACACCCTAATGGTCCGGACTTGGCGGCTCCTCGTGGCTCGCAGCCTCAAGCCACGGTTCATCTTCGACAGCCCGCCAGAGATCTGAGCGACGTCGCTAAACTTCTCGCCCCCGCCGCGAAGCTGTCTCATGGGCAGCCGCGGAGTAGGTCATGATGGGGTGCAAGGCGATCGGTGTCATCGCGCGAGAGGTTCTCAGCAAAGGCCGCAAGGGGCTCGCCCTCGGCGGCCTCATCACGCTTGGCCTCACCGGCGCCTACGGGCTGATGCAGGCCCATGGTCAGCATCCGCTATTCGCGGTCACGCCCGGGCAGATGCCGGCCTGTGACAGCCCGGTGACCCCTTCCACCAAACCTGACGGAGAACCACTCAGTGGGGGCCGATCAGGCGGTTACCACGCGGTACGAGAAAACCGCCGCCAGCTTCACCGGCGTCCTCTGCCTCGCCGCAGCCCTCGATCACCTTAGGTGACGACAGACCCTAACATTTCTAAATATTATAAAAGCACTTTTAAGAGGTAGATCATTATTGATTTTGGCTACAAAGGTATTAGTCAGCACAGATATTTAGCTCTTCGGCACGAAATGCGACGCTCACGTCTCCGTAATGCGACAGATGCACGTGTTTGCGCCAGATCAATGTGCTAGTCAGTCCCGCGGCGACTATGGTCGGGATTATAGTGAGGCGGCCACTTATGTAGCTTGGCTGTCAGGTCAACAACGGGAGGTCAACGTGAGCGATAAAACAATTCAGCAGCACGTTATAGACGAGCTGGCCTTCGATCCCAGAATTGATGCGGCGAACATAGGCGTGACCGTGGACGATGGCGTAGTCACACTCAGTGGGCACGTGGATAGCTACTCGGAACGCTACAATGCCGAACAGGCCGCGAAAAGGGTGAAGGGTGTGCGGGCAGTGGTCTTGCACCTCGATATCCGTACTCCCTCCGCACCACGACCGAAAGACGAAGACCTCGCTCACCGAGCTATCCAGATCTTGGACTGGAACGTACAGGTGCCAAGAGACGCTATCCAGGTCAAAGTCGATGCGGGCCAAGTCACACTCAGCGGCAAGGTCGAATGGCATTTCCAGAAAAGCGCAGCCGAAGCCGCCGTTCGACGACTCTCCGGCGTTACCGGGCTCATCAACCTGATCGCGATTCAACCGACGGCGACAGCTCCCGCCATTCGCGAGAAGATCCTGGCCGCCTTGAAGCGTGACGCCGAACTTGAGGCAGACGGAATAAACGTCAAAGTCGATGGAACGAGGGTTACGCTTGAAGGCCGTGTGCATGCATGGCACGAGCGTGAAGTCGTCGAACGCGCCGCCTGGGCTGCGCCGGGAGTCACGGTCGTCGAAGACCGCTTGGCTTTAGCTTGAGGGAAAGCGGCAGGGGCGACGTTGAACTGCATCCGGTCTCCAACCGATTTACGGTTGGTGACCGCGGGCAGTTCATGATGGCCGAAAGGTCATTGTCATCGACTGCAAGCCCGGGCCGGCAAGCCGCCGTCCAGTAGAACCCGGGCCCATATGAGCCGATCATCCCAAGCCTCGCTTGGTGGCCGGTCCTAGGCGATCAGTCTTTGACTTGGGCTTCCTCACGTCCTGTCTGCAGGCGGATCCCGATGCACTCGGGCGGAGGCGACGGAGGGACAGCGATGCTAGCCGAACAGACCGACGGCCTGTCAGTCCGCGTGGAACCCTGCTCGGCTCGGGTTCGGGCAGGCGGCCGCCCCTTATGTTGACCTGCAGCGAAGGCAGGATGAGCTTCGGCATCGGCAGCTCACGGTCGCGCGCCTCGCGCATCCGCACGAACGCCTCCTCGGTCCCGGTCTCCGTCAGGTGCTTGTTCTCGTCCCGCTGCCGCGCGACGGTGCTCTCCCACGCCGCCGCGCGCCCGCCCGGGCGATAGTCGTGTCCGGTGAACAGCCGCGTCTCGTCCGGCAGCGCGAGGATGCGCTGGATGCTGCGCCAGAGCACGTGCGCGTCGCCGCCCGGGAAATCGGCCCGTGACGAGACCCTGCCCGTTCCGATCCCGCACCTATCGGGCGCCATCAGCGGCTCGGCTGCTCGTCGAGCCACCCATCTGGGTACGGGTCCAGGCGACGATACGCGTGGTGTCCATAGCGCCCGTGGTGCGCGCCAGGATGCGGCCCCGCTGAATCAGGAACAAGGCCGGGATGCCGCGCACTCCAAGGCGCGAGGCCACGCCCGGCACCGTGTCCGAGTTCAGCTTGAGCAGCCGGACCTCGGGTTCAAGCAGGCTTGCGGCGCGCTCGAAGGCTGGTGCCATGGCTTGGCAGGGCCCGCACCATGGAGCCCAAACATCGATCAGGAGCGGGATATCATCACGGCTGCGGTGCTTCTCGAAGGCAGCCTCGTCGACCGCGATCGGCCGCCCCTCGAAAAGCTGCCGATGGCAAGCCCCGCATCGCGCCACCAGCGCGGGGCGGTCGTCGGGGACCCGATTCGTCTTCGTGCAATGTGGGCACACGACGTGCCGCGCCCCATCCGAGCCCATCGCCAACTCCCTGAAGCATGGAGGGTGGGTCAACCTCCGGACCGTACCTGATCGGGAGCCGCGGCGCGGATCCGCCGCGGCCATCCTCAAGATCGCGCCTCAGACTGCCGCCTCGGCACCGCCTCTGAGCTTCACGGGAATAGTCAGGTAATGCACCCCATTGGCCTCCGCCGGCGGGAACTTGCCGGCGCGGATGTTCACCTGGATCGAGGGCAACAACAAGCGCGGCGCGGCGAGGGTGGCGTCGCGCGCCGTGCGCATCGCCGCAAAGTCCTCCTCGGTCACGCCCTCCTTCACGTGGATGTTGTTCGCACGCTGCTCCCCCACCGTCGTCTCCCATGCGTAGACGTCACGCCCGGGGGCCTTGTAGTCGTGGCACATGAAGAGCCGCGTCTGCGGCGGCAACGCCAGCAGGCGGCGGATCGAGCGGTAGAGCTTGTGCACATCCCCGCCCGGGAAGTCCGCCCGCGCCGTGCCATAATCCGGCATGAACAGTGTATCGCCGACGAAGACGTTGCCACCGATCTTGTAGCAGATATCGGCAGGGGTGTGGCCCGGCGTGTAGAGCACCTCGACCGAGAGGTCGCCTATGGCGAAGGTCTCGCTGTCGGCGAAGAGACGGTCGAAATCGCTGCCGTCCGTGCGCAGATCCGTCGCGTTGAAGACCGGCCGGAAGATCTTCTGCACCTCCTTGATGTGCTCACCGATGCCAATCTTCGCGCCGGTCTTGGCTTTCACGTACGGCGAGCCGGAGAGGTGGTCGGCATGGGCATGGGTCTCCAGCGTCCAAACCACCGTGTAGCCGGCCTCGGCAGCGGCCTTGAGCATCGCCTCGACCGAGCGGGTGTCGACGCTGCCGCCGTTGTGGTCGTAGTCGAGGACGGGATCGATGAAGGCGGCCTGCTTCGTGTCGGGGTCGGCCACGATGTAACTGACCGTGTTGGTCGGCTCGTCGAAGAAGGCACGGATGATGGGTTCGGGCACAGCGGTTCTCCTTTCAGTCTCCCCAGCGCGTGCGATCAGGTGCCGCGTAGCTGGCGCCGACAGGTGCTGATGCCGAGCAGCCTGTAGGCGGGGCAAAAGCCGACGAGGGCGGTCAGCGCCAGCACGGCGCCGGCGCCGATGGCGACGTAGGTCCAAATGTCCGACAGCATCGCGTAGCCGAACCCGGCGAGGAGCAGGCCGGCGACCAAGCGCAGCACGCGGTCAATGCTGCCGACGTTGGCGATCATGATGGTTCTCCCGAACAGTGCCGGAGCGGGGAACGGAGCAGGCGCGGCACCGAGCGCACGGCTCCGGACACCGTCATGACGTCGCGGCCCAGGCGCCGGCATTGCGGTAGATCATGTAGCCGGCGACCACGAATATGACGGCGGCGAACACCGTGTTGAGGGCGCCCTTGTAGGCGCCCAGCCGGGTGGCGAGCAGCATGCCGAGGAAGCCGCCGACGAGCCCGCCCGCGATGAACTGGCCTGCCACGAGCCAGTCGACCATCCCGGAGAGAGCGTAATTGAGCGCCGTGGCGAGCCCGAGGGCACCGACAGCCAGCAGCGAGGTGCCGACCGCCTGAAGGAGCGGCATGCCGGTGGCAAAGACGAGGCCCGGTACGATCAGGAAGCCTCCGCCGATACCGAAGAAGCCCGACAGCACGCCGACCGCGAGAGCGACGCCCACGACCTTCCAGCTCGGCACCGGCCCACAGCCGACCGGCTCGGCCGTGCCGCCCTGGACCCGTCGGCGGCGCAGCATGTGCACGCCGACGACGACCATCAGGAGAGCGAACAGGAACAGTAGGCGCTGCCCGTCGACCGCCTTGCCGAGGGAGGAGCCAACGAAGGCGCCGACGATTCCGACCCCGGCGAATACCGCAGCGCAGCGCCATCGCACGTTGCCAGCCCTGGCATGTCCAACGAGCGTCAGGAAGGCGTTTGCTGCGACTGCCAGTGCGCCGGTGCCGATAGCGAGGTGTGGTTGGGCCATGCCGACGACGTAGAGTAGCAGCGGCGTGGCAAGGATCGAGCCGCCACCGCCGATCAGGCCGAGCGTGAAGCCGACCCCGGAGCCGGACAGAAGAGCGGGAAAAGCGCTCATCGGTGGTGTTCCTGCGAATGCCGGGACGAGCGGGCCTCAGGGGGGCTTACCAGGGCCGGCCGTTGCATCGCCGCGTCGTTTAACGAATTCATATAATGAACCTCCTGCTCCTCCGCGAAATTCATGTGATTTGCCTTGTATGCGCTGTCAATATGTGATTTCGTGCATCGCATCCATCAAACTACACATTTGTGAACCGATGAAAGCACCAGTGGAAGCCAAACGCCTCACGCCCGACCTGTCGGTCATGGGCCAGATCGACTCTGCCGATCTCGCGGACGCTGCCCGCGCCGGCTTCAAGGCCGTGATCTGCAATCGCCCCGATGGGGAGGGGGCGGATCAGCCGAATTTCCCCGAGGTTCAGGTCGCCGCCCGCGCCGCTGGAATGGAGGCACGCTACTTGCCTGTCATGTCCGGCAAAGTTTCGGCTGAGGACGCCGCCGCCTTTGGCGAGGCGCTAGCGGCGTTGCCCAAGCCAGTGCTGGCCTACTGCCGCACCGGTACCCGCTCGGTCACGCTGTGGTCGCTATCCGAAGGTGCCCGCGGCCGGCCGCTGCCGGAGATCCTGTCCGCCACGAAGGCTGCCGGCTACGACATGAGCGGTGTGCTCCGCCGCATCGCCGCGGGCGGACGCGTGCCGACCGAGTCTGCCGATCTCTTCCACAGCGTCGTGATCGTCGGCGGCGGGGCCGGCGGCATCGCCGCGGCGGCGAGCCTCAAGGCGCGCAAGCCTGACCTCGACATCGCGCTGATCGACCCGGCCGACGTGCATTACTACCAGCCCGGCTGGACCATGGTCGGCGGCGGCATCTTTGAGCCAGCCGCCACGGCTAGGACGATGGCCTCGCTGATCCCGGACGGCGTGACCTGGATCAAGGCGGCGGTGGCGGCTTTCGAGCCGGAGCGTCGGGCGGTCATCCTGGAGGGCTGCCGGGTGGTGCGCTACGACCGCCTCGTGGTGGCGCCGGGGCTGAAGCTCGACTGGGCCGGCATCGAAGGGCTCGTCGAGACGCTCGGACGCAACGGCGTCACCTCGAACTATCGCCTCGACTTGGCGCCCTACACCTGGGAACTCGTGGAGAACCTGCGTGGCGGCCGCGCCGTCTTCACGCAGCCGCCGATGCCGATCAAGTGTGCGGGCGCGCCGCAGAAGGCGATGTATCTATCCGCCGACCATTGGCTGCGCCAGGGGCGGCTCAAGGATATTGCAGTCGAGTTCTTCACGGCGACGCCCGGACTGTTCGGCGTGAAAGAGTATGTACCACCGCTGATGGAGTACGTGAGGCGCTACAACGCCCAGCTACACTTCAACCACACCCTGGCCCGGATCGACGGCCCGGCCAAACGGGCGTGGTTCGCCCGCAACGGCGAGGATGGCGCGACCAAGATGGTCGAGACCAGCTTCGACATGATCCACGTCGTGCCGCCCCAGAAAGCGCCGGATTTCGTCCGGGTCTCGCCGCTCGCCAACGCATCCGGCTGGGTCGAGGTCGATCCGGCGAGCCTGCGCCACAAGCGTTTTCCCGAAATCTACGGCCTGGGCGACGCGTGCAGCGCCCCCAACGCCAAGACGGCAGCCGCCGCGCGCAAGCAGGCGCCAGTGGTCGCCCACAATCTGCTCATCGACATGGGCCACCTGCGCGGAGCCGAGGTCGCCTATGACGGCTACGGCTCCTGCCCGTTAACGGTCGAGCGCGGCAAAATCCTGCTTGCCGAGTTCGGTTACGGGGGGAAGCTGCTGCCGAGCTTTCCCTCCTGGTTCATCGACGGAACGAAGCCCAGCCGCGCGGCATGGCTTCTGAAGGAGCGCATGCTGCCGCCGATCTACTGGAAGGCGATGCTCAAGGGCCGCGAGTGGATGGCCAAGCCCCAAGAGGCCGAGAAGGCCGCCTGATCGAGCCCATGGGTGTCGAGACCGAGAGGAGAGTCGACGATGAGCCCATTCCTGCTGGCGGGCAATTTCGCGGGCAGATCGCGGGCCGAGATCTGCCGCGCTCTCATCGCCCGGCACTGACGCGCCGGAGCCGAACCGAGAAAGGGCACTAGCCATGACGGAAGACTGGTCCGCGATGATCGCCGGAATGAACTCGGCGGTGGGCAATCTGCGGCAAGCCTCGCCCGAGGTGATGAAGGCGTTCGGAGCTATGTCCCGAGCTGCCCATGCGGACGGGGCACTCGACACACAGACCAAGGAGCTGATCGCACTCGCAATTGGCGTGGCGGTGCGTTGTACGCCCTGCATTGCCTACCACGCCGAGGGCGCCCTCAAGGCCGGCGCATCACGCGAAGCAGTGGCCGAGACGCTCGCCATGGCCGTCTACATGGGGGCCGGTCCCGCAGTGATGTACGCCGCCAAGGCCCTCGAGGCCGTCGATCAGATGGCCACCTGAAAACACATGATTGAACGACTGGCTCCCTTTCGTTCGGCGCCAGCTACAAGCCACCCGACACTGGAGTGAGGCCATGTCCCTTCACCTCGGCGATACCGCCCCGGACTTCGCGGCCGACACCACGGTAGGCCGCATCCGCTTCCACGACTGGGCGCGCGGCTCCTGGGTGTTCTTCTTCTCGCACCCGGCCGACTACACACCGGTCTGCACGACAGAAATGGGACGGACCGCGCAGCTCGCGGCCGAGTTTCAGCGCCGCGGCGTGAAACCGTTGGGTCTCTCGACGGACTCGGTCGAGGAGCACCACGGCTGGGTGAAGGACGTCGACGAGACGCAGAGGACGTCCGTCTCCTTCCCCATCGTGGCCGACACTGATCTGTCGGTGGCCCGGCTCTACGACATGATCCACCCGAACGTGAATGACACCGAGGCCGTGCGAACGGTGTTCCTCATCGATCCGAACTTGAAGATCCGTCTGACGATGGCCTACCCGATGACCGTCGGGCGCAACTTCTCCGAGATCCTGCGGGCCATCGACGCGCTGCAACTCACCGACCGAATGGAAGTGGCGACGCCGGCCGACTGGAACCCAGGCAACCGGGTGATCATCCGCCCCTCGCTCTCCGACGAAGCAGCACGGGCGAAGTTTCCGCAGGGATGGGACACCCTCAAGCCCTACCTGCGCCTGACCGAGGTCAAGGAGGGGTAGGATCCTCCAGCCCTCAGGCGAGAGGGGCGTTCACGAGTGGTCTTCGATCTGCCCGAACATCGCGGCTTGGCCGAGCGCCCGCGCCCGTGCGTCCGGACGAGGCGTCGGCAGCCGTCGCTGCGGACGGCCGGCGATCAGGATATCGTCGAACGCCTCTAGGAGCGCGCGCATCCGCGGGTCGGCCAAGCTGTAGAACACTGCCTTGTGCTCGCGCCGCGTCACGACGACCTCAGCATTGCGCAACTCGCCGAGCTGCTGTGACAGCGTCGGCTGGCGGATGCCGAGGCGCTGCTCGATTTCCGAGACTGAGCATTCACCCTGCGTCAGAAGATAGAGAATGCGTAGGCGGTTGGGATTGGCGGTCACCTTGAGCAGGTCGGCGAGCCGTGCCGCGGTTGCCTCGTCGGTGCCCGGGGCCATCAGGCGCTTTCCAGGCGGTAATACCAGTCGGTCCCGCAGGCGCCGACCTGGGCGAGTTCGTCGGCGGTCAGTGGCGGGTTCGCGAGCACAGGCTCGCCCGGTTGCCAACCCTCAGGCGTCGAGATGTCGGCAGCATCGCTGGCCTGGAGCGCCTGCACGAGGCGTAGGATCTCGGCGACGCTGCGTCCGACCGTCAGCGGGTAGGCGACAAGGGCGCGCACGATCCCCTCCGGGTCGATCACGAAGGTGGTGCGCACTGTGGCGCTGGACGTCGCGCCGGCCGGCAGCATGCCGTAGGCCCGCGCGATGCCCATGGCCGGGTCCTCCACGATGGGGAACGGCACCCGGACGCCGAAACGCTGCTCGATACTGTGCTGCCACGCCAGATGCGACGACAGGCTGTCCACGGACAAAGCGAGCAGGTCGCAATCGACTGCCTGGAACGCCGCATGGGCCTGCGCGAAGGCGACGAACTCGCTGGTGCAGACGGGGGTGAAGTCCGCCGGATGCGAGAAGAACACCAGCCAACGGCCCCGGTAGGACGAGAGCGTGCGCGCGCCCATGGTGGTGCGAGCGCGGAAGTTCGGCGCCGCGTCTCCGATGATGGGAGGGCAGGCCGGCGGGGGGACCGTCGCAGGGCCTCTGTCGGTTTCGGTACTCATGAATCGACGCTCACGAAACGGGACTCGACATAGTGGCGGGCGCAACCCTGCTTCGTCAATATATATTCGCCTGGTGTCAGCGCAACTATAAGATAAATTATGGATTGATACGCATTCGCTTCGGCGCAAGATAGGCCGGCATGCGTCCTGGAGGCGGCTGAGTTGGTCGTCTCACACGGTCAATACCTGCGAGGGACCGATCCGATGCTGCCCTAATCGCCGGCCTCGCTGTACGCCAGGACCGAGCGAAACGCCGGACCGCCGATCTGGCGCCGATCATCGCAGACCTTCGGGCGAAGGGAGTCACCTCGCTCCGCGGCATTGTCGCCGAGTTGAACGGTCGCGAGATCCCGACCGCGCAGGGTGGCAAGTGGTCGGCGACGCAGGTTCAGAGGGTGCTCGATGCAGTCTGAGTGCCTTCGGAGGGGCTACTGATCCCTCGCAGATGGCGACCCGTTAGGCTAGCTTCGCCGCAGGGCAGGAGTGTTCCAGATGGCCTTACTCATCCGCGAGCTTCAACGATCCGCCAAAGGTCCTGTCGCAA
Organism: Methylobacterium sp. CM6257; assembly: GCF_054611515.1. Taxonomy (NCBI): domain Bacteria; kingdom Pseudomonadati; phylum Pseudomonadota; class Alphaproteobacteria; order Hyphomicrobiales; family Methylobacteriaceae; genus Methylobacterium; species Methylobacterium sp. CM6257. The sequence continues at coordinate 344,416 of NZ_CM137735.1, read as the reverse complement.
ACGACGAGGATTGGTGGCGCTTGGTCTTTAATACGGACACGAAGCGCCTCTACATCGAGCACGAGTGGCAGCACACAAGCGTACGAGAGACCGGTCGCTCAGCCCATGGAAAGGAGCAAATCGAGATCCCGGAGTACCTCATGCAGGCAGGTCAAACATCTGGGCACCGCGAACTCTGGCGCCTCATTCAGACGCTATTCCACGAGGCGCACTGACCTATAGGCCTGCCAGCTTCCAGGCCTCACGATTGCTCTGGTCGGCTTTGAACGCTTGCCACCACACTTTTCGGAGCGCAGCATCAGCCGGCGCCCTGGGTCGAAGCAGCCAGAGTGGCAGGCACCGGCCGCACACGTTCATCCCGCAAACGCTGGCGGTCGGTGCCCCATATGTCACGCTTCCGTCAGTCAGTCTTCCTGGCCGATTTGTCGATAGCTGGATCTGGGCAGCACCGCGGTGGCGCTGAACACGCGCGGGATATCAGCGGCCCCGGGCTGTGCGTGGACGGCTACCCAGGTCCGGCGGGCAGAAGCCCAGGCATCCTAATCGCCCTTACGCAACCGCACCCTGCGCCTGTCAGCTCTCGTCCATGACGGGCGAGGTATGGAACAGCCACACCAGCCTTACGAGGCGGGCAACGTAGAGCGCCCCCGCTTTGTCTTCTCCTACCAGATGCGTAGAGCTCAAGGCGCGCAAGACTGTAGGTCTGGTAGTAGCGCGATCTAGACCCGGGAGGTTTGCTGTCGGAGCGTCCGCTTCCGGGACGTCGCCGAGTTTGGCTGGACGGCGGCAATGAGCGCAAAGCCGAATGTCGGCTTTCGAGCGGCGACCTGATGATGGCTCACCACCCTTGTCGGTTCTATAAACGGTGAAGCCGATTGCGCTCGAAACACAGAACGTCTGAACGCGAATTCACTTCATCTCAGTACTGATCAGGTTCAAGCGTCGGGAATTTCGAGTCGCTGACTAGGCCTCGTGAGCTCTATGGCCAAGCTAGGCCGACGAACCCTTGCAGCAGGAGAGCGGAATTGTTGCCTGCAAGCTTGGCAGATTAACGCATGAATACAGTTCTTCTTGGGATCTCTGTTGCGTTGCGGCGAACCTTCTGGTATTCAAAATTCCATTCTCACAGCGATTCGACAACGACGTCGAAACGGCCAGCCACTTAGGCTGATCGGGGCCGGAGCAGGTCTCCTGCGAAGCAGCAACCTTGTACCCCAAAGCGGCCTCGACCGGCTCAAGCTGCGCGCTCGTGCATGCTCGCCGATTGAGCTCCTCGTCTCAGCGCGTGCTCAGCCGACGCCGCGCGCCTGAGCCTCACTCTGTCGGCGCATGCTCCGGAGCAGAGATGTTGGTACGCCGGTTCAGCGAAGGCTCGTCGAGGGTTTCGCCCGTCCTTGAGCGTTGCTGGCGCGAACTCACGCGAAGCGCCATCCTACTTCTCGGCCTGAGCCTGCCCTCGACAGCAGTGCCCGCCTATCATGATCTCTTGCCGGAGGCCGTGGAACGGGCCGTCGGCTTCATGCCGGCTGGGACAGCCGCTCTCCCGCACGTGGCACACAGCCTCGCCGCAGGCGACCCGTTGCGGATCGTCGCCTTCGGCTCGTCTTCGACGGAGGGGATCGGCGCCAGTTCGCCCGCAGCGGCGTACCCGGCCCGCCTGGCAGCCGCGCTCAAGCAGGCGCAGCCGCAGAGTGCAGACCGCATCACCGTGATCAATCGCGGCATCGGCGGCGAGGCCGTTGACGACATGCTCGGTCGCCTCGACCGCGATGTGATCGCACCCCGGCCCGATCTCGTGATCTGGCAGACGGGCAGCAATGATCCGCTGCGCGGTGTATCGCTCGACCACTTCCGCGCGGCCACGATCGCCGCGGTACAGCGGATTCGTGAGGCCGGCGTCGACGTGGTGCTGATGGAGCCGCAGTGGTGCCCTAAACTCGACGCGACGCCTGGCGCCTACCGGTTCCGCGACGCGGTGCGCGAGATCGGCACTGCGCTCGGCCTGCCGGTGATCCGCCGCTCGGAGATGATGCAGGCTTGGATCGCCGAGGGGACGCTGACCCACGAGCAGCTGTTTGCCCCGGACGGTCTGCATATGGCCGATCGTGGCTACGATCTGCTCGGGCAGGCCGCAGCCGCGGAGATCCTGCGTGCGGCCGGTCCCGCCCAGTTCGCAAAGGTTGCTTCGCTCGGCGAATGAGCGGCCCAAAGCTGGTTGTTCGAAACGGCCTTCAGGGTCAGGCGGCAGCCGGCAGCTGACCGCCATCCCCCGCTGCGGAGCAGCGCAGGTGATCCAGAACATCGCGCCGGAGATGGTCGGCGTAGGTCAGAAAACCCTCTCGCAGCGCCTCGTCGCTCGTCCAGTCGAGCAGCGTGTCAGGGCGATACATCGCCAAACACGCCCAGTCGTGCAGAGCCTCCGCCTCGCAGCTGTCGAGGAGCTCATACTCGACCCAGTCACGAAAATCGTTGCTCTCACCATCGGCCCAGACCGCATCGTCGCGCAGGTACCTCGCCAGGACCCGCAACAGCCCACGGTCGATCTCCGTGCGCGCCCGATCGAAGCTGAGCAGGAACTCGACATCCTCCTGGCTCTCCGCCGCCCGCGCCAAGTCGCTGTCGAGGACGGCCTCCTTGCTCCCGGCGTCGAGCAGGTCGCACACGGCGGAAACAGTGCGTTCGAACGTGAGATGCCGAGGCAGATCACCGCCCACAAGCTGGCCAAAGTGCCTGATCGCCAGGGCCGCACGCGTCCACAGGCGATCAGCCGGATCCGGGGCGGTGAGCAACGCCTCGTCATCCGAGATCAAGAGGAGCGCCTCGGCGGACCTGGCGGCGATCGGGTCAGGGCAGTAGCCGCTGCTGATGAGCAGCTGGCACTGCGGATCGAAGGCGCCGCCTGCCTCGACGTACTCGCCCTGCCGGAACGCCGCGACGACGCACCAGTCCATGGCCGCGTCACTGGCCACCACGGCGCCCCGGAGCAACGGATACCGCTTGGCGAGCGCGCGGACAGCCGCAGTGGGGCAGGACCAAGCCGTAAGGAAGCTGCAGTCGTAGATCATGTCTCCGATCAGCCGACCGCGGAACTCGGTCACGTTCCATTTCGTGCCCCAATTCCGGCAGCTCCAGTCGTACCAGCTCTCGAAGCCGGTCGCGGCCCGGGCGATCGCGCGCAGCTCGTCGGTGGCGCCATCGCAGGTTGCCAGGATCTCGGGCGGCATCGGCACGAGCGCATCGAGGTCGAGGCTTGGCGCGTCGTCCGGACCATCATCCCGGCGGACGCGAATGCACTCGCGCACGAAGCGGGCGATCTCGTCGGCGGGGCCGGTCAGGGTGAGGCGGTTATCGGCATAGTTGGGCATGGGCAATAGCTCTTGGGTTCAGCAATACCCCGACCGTAGCGAGCCGCCGAAGTGAAGGTCAAAATTTCTCTTCGCCTGTTTGAGCTCAGTGCGTCGGCCGGGGCAGCGCCGGGCCGTGACGAAAATATTGATCGCGCAAAATGGGAGCGGGCAGAGTGGGTCATCATCACTGAGACCGAGGAGGTACTATGACCGGCCTGACGCGGACCGCGCGGACTTACGACGGCACCTATATCGACGCGCCCTGCGACGGCACTATCGTCGAGATGATGCCGCTCTGGCTCGACGAGCTGACGCTGCAGCTCGCCCTGAGCGAGTGCGGCGGCTGGCACAGCGGGTACAAGCTGGTGACCTACGCGCGTCTGGCCAACGTCAAGAAGTCTGTCCCGGAGCTGGATGAGGCGCTGCGGTGGTGCGCTGAGCGCCGCATGGGTGTGCGGCTGCGGTGTGTCGAAGGGGAGATGAACGATCGCCTCGCCCAGACCCTGTGCGATTGGGAGCAGCGTCACGGCGGGGATGAGGTGACGAGGTACCTGCTCGACCCCGACATGCGCTTCGCCTCGCACCGGCTCGTGTTCCGTGACTGGCATCACGCGCTCGAGTTCAAGTTGAATTGGTGCTGATCCTGATTTTCAGCACGGCAGTGCTTGCTCGAGCCCCGTCGATCAAATGAGAAATTGTCAGCGCCGAGGGCTGTGTGCGACGGTGAATTCGTCGCCGCGGATTGCTTCGGCCCAGGACCCCGGAAGAAGGGCCGACATCGACAAACGGCAGGCACAACGAAGCGCCTGCTGACGCGATCAGACGCGAGGGCGGACTTACTGCCCTGACCCGGAACGACCGTAGAACGATGGTCCGGCGGGGATTGCGACACCGTATGCGCCGTTTGGGCGCGGTTAGAATTTTCAGGAGAGCTTTGTGGCTAAGTTGATTGTGACGGGCAGCGGCTTCCGTCTCTGGGCGCTGACCAAGGCCGAGGATTACCTGTTTATCGATGCGTATCTGCTGATCAAGCCTTTTGTGCCGAACTACGACAGCCGTTTTCGGGAGTTCGAGCGGATGTACTTCAGCGAGGGCTGCATGCTGGCCGACAAGTCGCTGATGCTGATCAACTCGATCCTGAACCGCAAGGGCTACGACCCTCTCCACCTGCGCGAGGGTCACAGCGACAGCTACACCGTCCTGAAGGGGCAGCCCAAGGCCGAGGAGCGGGCCCGCATTCGCACCGCGTTGGAGGATATGGACGACCGCGATCGCTCGCTTGTCATCGAAAGCAAGGCGGCGGAGGTGAACCGGCAGATCGACCGTGATGTGATCTATGACGCCACGAAGTCGGCGCGCCTGATGCCGCTTGAGCCGGCTGGAACGGTCAAGGTCGCGCCCACGGCGCTGACCGAGCAGTTGATCGGCGCTCTGGATGGTGGACGTCTCATGCTCCCTGCTGTGGCCAGGGCCGGCACGCACGAGCCCGCTGGCACGCTTGATCCGATGAGGTCGAAGCAGTCCACCACGACGGGCCGGCGTGTGCTGCTCGACCTCCGCAAGCGTGAACAGGAGACCCCGCCGGTGGTGGACACGCCGCCGCGTGAGAAGCGCGCGCGGTCGGCGACCGTGAAGCTCGCGATGCTCACGGCCGTGCAGGACGAGGTGTCCGCCATTCGCGATGAGATGGCCGCCTTGCAGGCAATTAGGGCCGAGAACGGCGCGCTTCACGCTGCGGTGAACGAGATCGAGCGGTTGAAGCAGGTTATCGCGGTCAGTCAGGAGGAGATGCGGGGCCTGCGGGCTGCTCTGAAGGCGTTCCAGTCCTCGATCGCCGAGGTTGCGATTGCCGCGTAAGCGCAGCGGGATTGGCGGTCTGCTGCGCAGCCATATCCAGGAGCCCCTCCGAGAAATCCTCTCGACGGCAGGGGCGGAGGCTGCTTCACTCGGCCCATGGCCAAGTTGTTTCGCCCCTTGGCCTGGAGGCCTGCTCATGCACGGCCTGGCTGCAGGATGACCTCCGGGTCGCCGGCCTGCCGGCGGTCTGCATCGAGACGCGGTCCGCCAACGCGGCCATGAGGACGACGCCGGACAAGACTGACCGCAACGACGCTCGCGCCCTGGCCCAAATCAAGCGCACCGGCTGGCACCGGCAAGTCCACGTCAAGTCGCGCCAGTCCCCGCCTCTGGCGCTCGCTCCTGGTGGCGGGCCGCACACTGCTCAACGAGATGCGAGCGATCGAGAACGTCGTGCGGGCCATCCTGCGCGAGGGCAGGATCAAGCTCGGCACGCCAGCTCGGACAGCCCTCGCCAGACGCGTGCGGGACCTTGCCGGCAAGGATCCCGAGGTCATGCCCTCGTCGAGCCGCTGCTGACGGTGCTGGGTACCATGCTGGGGCAGCTCGATCGCCTGAGCCGACAGGTTCTCGTCATCGTACGCGGTGAGGCGGTCTGCCGACGGCTGACGGGTGTGCCGGGTGTCGGCCCGATCACGGCACTCGCGTTCCGCGCCACCATCGACCGACCCGAACGCTTCCGCCGCTCGCGGGACGTGGGCGTGCATCTCGGTCTCACCCCGGCCCTCTACCAGCCAGGCGAGACCAACATCCAGGGCAAGATCAGCCGCTGCGGCGATGAGCTCGCCCGCACCGCTCTCTACGTGGCCGCCCATTCCCTGCTGGTGCACTCGCGCAAATGGTCGAGCCTGCGCGTCTGGGGCATGCGGATGGCCAAGCATCACGATATGGCCCTTACTCGCGTGGCGGTCGCGCGCAGGCTCGCTGTTGTCCTGCACACGATGTAGCGGGAAGAGTCCTCATTCCGCTTCGGCCAAGCGCCGGAACCAACTGCCACATGAAGGAGACACGCCTGCTGGAGCAGGCCAGACTTCGCCCGCAAGGAAGACCGGATCGTCCCCGCGGGGACGATGGCTGAGGCGATCTCATTGAGAGCCGAGAGCCTGCGGCCCCGCCGTAAGCTCGTCGGACAGATTGAGACACCTTGCTCTTCTGACCCCATCATGCGGCGGCCTTCAGCGCCGATCGCGAAGATAAGCGCGTGACTTGCGGGCGCGATAGGTCCGGAACCAAGCAGGATCAGGAGCTGCTTGCCTCAGTGACCCCAATCAGAAGGCTCCTAGGCGTTCACTCCTCACCCGCGGTGAGCGGCAAGCTCGTGGCACAGCCTGGGTTGCGCGCGCTCGGCAACAACGTGCGCAGACTTTCGCGCTTCGTTAAACTGCCCGCAAGTAATCGCGGATTATTTACAAGTAACCCGAGCGAAATCTGCGTCTATTTATCAGACACATTGCCTTCCGTCGCAGCAAACTGCGACACAGTCTCACACATCATTTATGCCAGTAGATTTAGCCTTTCCCTTTGGCTGCAATCATGAATGCGGATTGACTGATCGGATCTGGGAAAACGGCCACTCGAACTCGCATTGGCCGTGCATATTTATCACATTTGGCGACCGGGAGAGATTTCCAATCAAAAGACACATCTCCATGGTAAAATTGCCTTTCCACCTCCTCTGCCGCCGCAGGATCGTCCCATTCAGGTTCAGCAATCAAGACATATGGGTAAGGACGCCATTCTTCCGGAAACAGTCTCCTTCCTTGAAGCTCAAGCTCAGGATCTCGCAACTTGCTAATTTCCATAATCCAGCTGGCATATGGCCTATCATCCGCATTAGAGATGGTATTTTTATTTTCATACTTGACAGCACCCCACTCGATGGCCTGACAAGCGAGCTCAACCACAAGAGGTATTACCGCTTCTTTCCCGCTCGATCTTCGGACCCCACTCTCGTAGTCTATAATAGTTCCTCTAGTTAACCCCAACCGATCTGCCGCGGCGCTCTGCGTCAAGCCGAGCCGTGCCCGCCAGCGAGCAAATTCCTCACCCGTCATATTTCGCGCCTTGCAAAGCACCATGCTGTGTGCGAGAAGCACCACCGGGTGCTCCGACGGAGATAGGTAACACGACCATAAGAGGTCTGCAACGCGCGGGAAGCCCTGCGCCTGCACTCGCGGACGCGTACGTACCGCGCGTAGTCTAACGTAATCCGTCGCAGCACTAAGCTTGCTTCAAGACGACCTGAGCAAATCACGGCGCCATGTTGTCCTCGACAATATACCGCAAATCGCGGTGCTGCATCGCCGTGCACACCTTTCATGGTAACGGATCTTTGGCTCTATGACCACAAATCCACATCTCGAGCCGACCGAGCTGCGCCTTGCACTTCGCTCGCGCGGCTTTCATCCAGTGCCGGTCTCCGGGCCGACAATGAACGTGAAATCTGCCGGCAAGCGGCCAATGATGCCGGCCTTTCAGCACCGGTGCCTCGATGCTTCGCCCGAGGAGATCATGAGCTGGAGCAGACTCTATCCCGATAGCGTAAACACTGGCCTCCTCTGCGGCCACTTAGCTGGCGTTGATATCGACGTGCTCGATCCGGCCCTCTCTGCTTCCATCGCCAACCGCGCGCGTAAGATCCTCGGCCCGACGCCGCTCGAGCGCACCGGCCGGCAGCCGAAGCTGCTCCTCGCGTATAGACTACCAATCTCTGGCAACAAGATTCAGACTGCACCGTTCTATTATACTGACGATCCGCTAGAGAAGCCCACAAAAGTCGAGGTGCTGCTGCGCGGGCACCAATTTGTCGCCTTCGGCATCCATCCCGAAACCGCCGCTCCCTACAGCTGGTCGGATGCTTCACCCTTGAGCATCAACTTCGCCGATGTGCCCGAGACTAGTGAGGCCGAGCTGCGACGTTTCATAGCCGAGGCCGAGACTCTAGTCCGCGACTCCGGCGCCGCGACTAGTCAGGACCGTCGGCAAACGCGCCGAAGACAGGAGACCAAAGGCCGACTCGCCGCCGCCATAAGGTCTGGCGAAGCTCCGGATGTTGAAACCATCGCGAGCGCACTCAAGTACGTGCCCAATAATTTCGACTACGACGGCTGGGTCCGGATTGGTTTCGCTCTCTACGATGGTCTAGGGGAGGCTGGACGGGGATTGTGGGAAGCCTGGTCTGCAACCTCGCCTCGCAACGATCCCTCATTAACCTCGCGGAAGTGGTCAACGTTTGCGCGCGGGCATACCGTCACGGTGGCGACCCTGTTCTGGCACGCCTCCGAGAACGGCTGGAAGCGCTCGGGATCAGGTCAGTCGGGCGCGCCAAAACGCAACAGGGCCGATTATAGGGCGAATGTAGACCCTGAGGCTCCGCCTGAGGATGAGGACGGCCGGCCAATTGTGCGCTTCGTTGCCGGCAAGGTGCCCAAGGGCGTCGACCGCATGGAGGCGATCCTACTGAACGCTGGGGTGCAGATCTACTCTCGCGCCGGCACCCTGGTGCGACCGGTGATCCAGGCCGTACCGGCCGCCAAGGGTCGAATGACTTCGGTGGCGCGGATGCGCGCGCTCAGCACAATCGGTCTTGCGGATATAGCCGCCCAGAAAATGCGCTTCCAGCGCTACGACGTGCGAGCTGAAGATTGGCTGGATATCAATCCACCAGACGAAATAACGGCGACGCTTCTTGCTCGCGAGGGCCAATGGCGCGTGCCGCCGGTAGTTGGTGTCATCACCGCGCCGACTGTGCGCCCAGACGGCACTATCCTCGACCTGCCCGGCTACGATCCTGCAACACAGCTATATTATGCTGCGGCCCCCGACTTCAGATTGCCATCGCTCTCGAAGCGACCAGACAAGACCGAGGCATTACGCGCTCTGGCTTTGATCGAAGAACTCCTAATCGACTTTCCCTTCGTCAGCCACATTGACCGCTCGGTGGCATTGTCCGGTGTCCTGACGGCACTAGTGCGTTCTGTGATCCCAACCGCACCCATGCACGCGATCCGTGCGTACACCCCGGGCACCGGAAAAAGCTATCTGATCGACCTCATTTCCATCATCGCCGCGGGCCGGCGCTGCCCAGTGATCACGGCCGGCAAGAGCGCGGAGGAAACCGAGAAACGCCTCGGAGCGCTGCTGCGAGATGGCGTGTCGGTGATCTCAATCGACAACGTAAACGGCGAGCTCGGCGGGGATATGCTCTGTCAGCTCACTGAGCGGCCACTGGTTCGAGTCCGCATCCTTGGGAAGTCTGAAGCGCCGGAGCTGGAATGCCGCTCGGCCGTCTTCGCCACCGGCAACAACCTTGTCCTGGTGGGCGACATGACCCGGCGCGCACTCGTCTGCTCGCTGGACGCTAAGATAGACAATCCGGAGCAGCGGACCTTCAAATTCGACCCGATCTTGCAGGCCTTGACTGATCGCGGCGCCTATGTCGCCGCGGCACTTACTGTGATCCGCGCCTATCGCGTCGCGGGAGCACCGTCTGTCTGCGGTCCACTCGGTTCTTATGAGGAGTGGACCGAGATGGTTCGCTCTCCGCTCGTTTGGCTGGGCCAAGCCGATCCAGTGTCGAGTATGGAAATCGCCCGTGACGAGGATCCGGAGCTCTCCGCGATTCGAGAGCTATTCGAGCATTGGCGCGAGCATCTGAGCCCGTCGAGTGGCTACACCACCAGCGCTATCATTAGAGCTGCCTGTGAAAAGGGTCCCGGCGCGAGCTTCGACTACATAGCGCAGGAGTTCCGCGCACCCGAGTTCCGAGATCTGCTGCTGCGGCAAGCCGGTGAGGGCGGCGCGGTCAACAGCCGGCGCCTTGGCAAGTGGTTGTCTCGTATTAAGGGCCGCGTCGTCGGTGGCTATCGGCTGGAGATGAAGGCCGACAGCAGCAATGGAAACCGGTTCTCGCTCAACCAGGTAGATGGACCCCCTACTCAAACGGATTTCAATGAATGACGCGCCATGGTGCCAGGCTAGGCACAAGCGCGCAGGCGCTGATGCCTAAGTTAGGGGTTTCAAGGGTTTCAGGGGTTTGTTACGGCCCGAAGCGGCAAACTGTCGTCGACCGTCGTAGCTCTGTGTCCGCACACGCATGGGATCGCCCTCGTGACTGTGTACGCGCGGCCATCGAAGCAGACCCCTCAAACCCCTTAAACCCCTATCCGGAGTTCCGGCTGACCCGCCGCGCTCATCTCGCGCGCCCTCAGCTGAAGGGTTCGCCGCAATGATTCGCGAGCGCCGCCCTGCCGCCATGCTGCCCGCTTCATTTGGACCCGAACGCGAACGCAGCCAGCCCTCGGTGCACCTCCAGGCACCTGCAATCCGGTTCAGGATCGACCCGGCCTACGTGCCGGCTGACAAGATCGCACGACGGCTCCACCTCACTGAGGCGCAGTTCGAGGCCTGCCGCCCGCGCCTGTTTGCCCGAGGCTTTCCAACGCCGGACGAGACCACCGGCATGTACGACCTGGAAGCTGTCGACCGCTGGCGCAAGCGCCAGCGTCCGGATCTCTATCCCGAGTTGACGGCGCCCCATGCCGCAGCCGACCATCACGCTCCTCGCAAGAGTATGGGAGACCGCTTTGTCGAGGCCAAGGAACGCCGCGGGCATGGTTGACCTACCCCGCTACGTGAAGGCGCGGGCGAAGCCGTCGGGCCGCGTGTTCTTCCATTACGAGCGGTACCGCAGCACGCCGCGAGAATGGCCTCGGCTCGCCCTCCCCTTCGGCCCGAAGGATCCCGAATTCTGGCGGCGCTGCGCACAGTATGCGGACCTCGATGCAAGTCGCGACGGCGGATCCTGGTCGTGGCACTACGCGCCCGCAAGCGGCCGACGCTATCCCCTGCCCGACCCGCGCTCGGCAGGCGGAATTGCCGCGTTCTGGCAAGCGCTCGATGCGGCCGAGGCGAAAGAGCGCCATGGCGACGCCTCTGAGCGCCGGACGTTCTCATCCCTCGTCGAGGCGTACAAGGCGCACACCGCCTACACCGATCTCGCCGCGCTCACCCGTCGAGACTATGACCGCCACCTGCGCATAATTGCTGAATTCTGGGGCGATGACCCGGTTGAGGCATTGACCACGGTAGATGCCCAGAAGGCGATCGACAGCTTTCAAGGCACGCCCGCCGTTGCCCGCTATTTTCGGGCGGTGCTCTCGCGCTTGGTCGCTTTTGGCATCCCACGCGGCTTCTCGACGCACAACGTCGTCGAGGCCACCGAAAAGATCGAGCACGAGGCCGATCCGCACCAGCCCTGGACAGACTGGGCCTTCGAGATCTTCTTCGAACATGCCCGAGTCGGACTGCACCTGCCGGTCTACTCGGCCCTTTATACGGGTCAGCGCTCGATCGACGTACTCCCGATGCTCCGGCCAGGCCCCGGCGCCAATGCCATTGAACTGATCGCTCGCAAGACGAGTAAGGAAGTCTACGTGCCGATCCACTCGGAGTACCGGGAGATCCTAACCCGCACGCACATCGAGCACTCGGCGCTGCACCTGCGCGAGGATGGTGAGCCCTGGACGCTCGCGGCCTACCGTACCGCCTGGCAGCGCGAGATGACGTCGCGCACGAGCAAGGGCACGGCAGCCGACGTTACGTCGGAGAAGGCTGCTGGCATGGCGCGCCTGAAGGCGGCCGGCTTCGTCTTTCATGGCCTGCGGAAGAATGCTGTGAACATGCTCTTAGAGGCGGGCTGCACCGAGGCCGAGGTCTCGGCGATCGTCGAGATGTCCGAGCAGATGGTCCGCCACTACGCCCGAGATGTGAACAAGCGCCGCCTCGCGCGCTCTGCCATGCGCAAGCTTGAGGAGGGCTGGGCTGAGACCCGGAAAAACCTGTTCGGGACGGGCTCAGCGGCGCACGGCCCTGCGTGAGTTTGGCAACCATTCGTCTGAAATTGGCAACCGGCACCGGCCGCAGCAGGCCAGCAGATCCGGAAGCAGAAAATGTTTCAGAGGGTTAGGTGGTGAGCGCGCTGGGACTCGAACCCAGGACCTACAGATTAAAAGTCCGTTGCTCTACCAGCTGAGCTACGCGCTCGCGTCCGCGGCCCGCCTGCAGCGGCTCCTCTCGAACGGCGTGTCCGCAATAGGTGAGCGGGGCCGGAGGGTCAACACACGGCGCCGCCGGCGCCGCTTCAGGGCACCTCCCCACGAACCCGCTCGACGATCCCGCGGGCCTCGTCGAAGGCGGCGTCCGCATCGAGCGCCGTGGTATCGAGCCGCACAGCGTCGTCGGCCATGCGCAGCGGCGCGGCGGCCCGGGAGGCATCCCGGGCATCCCGAGCCTCAATGTCGGCCAGGATCGCCGCGAAGGTCGCGGCCTCGCCGCGGCCGGCAAGCTCCCGGTGCCGGCGACGGGCGCGCTCCTCCGCGGAGGCGGTGATGAACAGCTTTACCTGAGCCCCAGGGCAGACGACCGTGCCGATGTCCCGCCCGTCGAGGACGGCCCCCTCCGGATCAGCGGCGAAGCGGCGCTGCCATGCCAGCAGTCCTGCGCGGACCTCCGGCACAGCCGAGATCCGGGAGGCCGCCTCGCCCATCGCCCGCTCGCGCAGGCGCGGATCGTCGAGCTTGTCCGCCTCAAGGGCCTGAGCCGCTCGGGCCGCAGCCGCGTGATCGTCCAGCGACAGGCCGGCATCGATGAGCGCCAGCGCAACGGCTCGGTAGAGGAGCCCCGTATCGAGATGCGGCAGGCCGTAATGGTCGGCCAGCCTCTTGGCGAGAGTGCCCTTGCCGGAGGCGGCCGGACCGTCGATTGCGATGACGAGCGGCATCCGGTTCACGCTCCGATCCGGCCGCCGAGGGCCTGCATGGTGGGCAGGAAGCTCGGGAAGCTGGTGGCGATCATCGCGCCGTCATCCACCGTTACGGGATTCCGCGTGGCGAGGCCCATCACCAAGAACGCCATGGCGATGCGGTGATCGAGATGAGTCGCCACCGTGCCGCCGCCGGAGGCCGCGCTGCCGTCGCCCTCGACCACAAGGTCGTCGCCTTCCACTATGTGCCGCACGCCGTTGGCTGCCAGACCTGCTGCCACGGCGGCGAGCCGGTCGGATTCCTTGACGCGCAGCTCATGGAGGCCGTTCATCCGGGTCCGGCCCTCGGCGAAGCTCGCCGCCACCGCCAGCACCGGGTACTCGTCGATCATCGCGGGCGCCCGCTCGGCCGGGACGTCGACGCCGGTGAGACGACTCGCGCGCACGCGCAGGTCCGCCACGGTCTCGCCGCCCTCTTCCCGCTCGGCAACGCGCTCGATCTGCGCGCCCATTTCAAGAAGCGTGGTGATGAGCCCGGTGCGCAGCGGGTTCATCATCACGCCCTCGATCACCACATCGGAGCCCGGCACGATCAGCGCCGCCACCAGCGGGAAGGCCGCCGAGGAGGGGTCGGCCGGCACGACCACGTCCGTCCCGCGCAAGGTGGGCTGGCCAGTCAGCGCGATCGTGCGGCCATGTCCGCCCGGCCCGTGGGGCTCGACGCTGACCGTGGCACCGAACAGGCGCAGCATCCGCTCGGTGTGATCGCGGGTTGCGGCCGCCTCGATCACCGTGGTGATGCCGGGGGCGTTGAGGCCGGCGAGCAGAACCGCGGACTTGATCTGCGCGGAAGCCGCCGGGGTCTCGTAGGTGATCGGGATCGCCTCGCGGGGGCCACGCAGGGTCAGCGGCACGCGCCCGCCTGGCGCCTCGGCCAACACCTGCGTGCCCATGCGGATGAGCGGATCCAGGATGCGCCGCATCGGCCGCGAGCGCAGGGAGGCGTCGCCGTCGAACGTCGCGGTGACCGGCTGGCCCCCGACCACGCCCATCATCAGCCGGGAGCCGGTGCCGGCGTTGCCGAAATCCAGCACCTCGGCCGGGTCGGTAAGGCCGCCGATGCCGACGCCCCGCACACGCCAGCGCCCCTCGCCGAGGCGCTCCACACCGGCACCGAGCGCCTTCGCGGCAGCGGCCGTGCGCAGCACGTCGTCCCCCTCCAGCAGGCCCTCGACCCGGGTCTCGCCCTCGCTCAGCAGGCCGAGGATCATCGCCCGGTGGGAGATCGACTTGTCGCCCGGCGGACGCAGGCGTCCTGTCAGGGGCGTGCCCGGTGCGGCGGTGAGGGGCTGGGGAGGCGAATCGTGCGACACGGGATGTCCGTTCGGGCTCTATCGGTGGGCCTGGATCCGGCGCGTCGCGCGGTATCGCCGCGGTGCTGCAATCGGACCGTGAAATCGCCGCGCGGTTAACACGCGCACCGTCTCACGTCATCCATGGCGGCCCTCGGGATCGGCCGACCGGAAAACCGCGCGCCAGCTCGATTGACAGGGGCGACGCCCGCGACTAACGGGGCCCCTCCCCCCAGAACTGTAGTGACGACGAGGTGTCCGCCCGTGGCCCGACCGGAACTTGGCTTGAAGCGCCAGTGCATGAGCTGCGGCGCGAAGTTCTATGACCTCGCCCGCGACCCCGCCGTCTGCCCGAAATGCGGGGCGGTCTATCAGGCGGCCGCGACCAGCCGCGTGGCGGCACCGGCCCTGTCGCGGGCCTCGAACGACGATGAGGACGAGACGGACGAGAAGGGTCCGGAACTCGTCTCCCTCGACGAAGTCGAAGCCGCCGAGGACGAGGCGGATCCGACGCCCGAAGACGACACGGTCGAGGACGGGGATTCGGCCGAGGACGACACCTTCCTCGAGGAGGAAGATACCGGCGACGACGATGTGTCCGACCTGATCGACGGCGACATCGAGAACGACGAAGAGAGCTGAGGCGGTCTCCGCCTCCCCTCCCTAAAACCCCCGGCGAGAGCGAAAAAAAGGGGTTGAGTCCGCGGCGCGAGCCGCCTATAGAACCGGCCTCGCCGGACGCAAGCCGGATCGGCGAGACCCCGCGGGACCCAAACCGCGGCGGATGAAAGTGGGGCCTTAGCTCAGCTGGGAGAGCGCTTCCATGGCATGGAAGAGGTCATCGGTTCGATCCCGTTAGGCTCCACCATCCCCTTCTCGCGTGACGCGGCCATGTCGGGACGCGAACCGCGGCCATTAAAATTGGGGCCTTAGCTCAGCTGGGAGAGCGCTTCCATGGCATGGAAGAGGTCATCGGTTCGATCCCGTTAGGCTCCACCATCTCCCTCTCGCGTGACGCGGCCGTTTCTGGCCTCCGCGCTTGGAACCGAGAACTTCCGATCCCAGACGATCAGGGCGGCCCGCGACCCGCTACGGTGCACTAGCACCGGCAAGCGCCGCTCAGCGGGTCAGATGCCCAAGCGGCAGCGCGGTCGTATACTTCACCTGACCCAGGGCGAAGCTGGAGCGGATGTTGGCCACGCCGGGGATCCGGGTCAGGTGGTCGAGGACGAGTTTCTGGTACTGACCAAGATCCTCTACCACCACACGCAGCATGTAGTCGGCCTCGCCGCTCATCAGGTAGCATTCCATCACCTCCGGCCGGCTTCGAACCGCCTCGTCGAACGCCTGGAGCGCGGCCTGCGTCTGCTTCTCCAGCGAGACATGGACGAAGACGTTGACCGCCAGCCCCAGGCTCAGCGGATCGACCACCGCCACGCAGCCGCGGATGACCCCAGCCTCCTTCAGATCGTTGACCCGGCGCCAGCATGGCGAGGTGGAGAGACCGACCTGCTCGGCCAGATCCGCGATGCTGATCTCACTGTCCTGCTGCAGGCGTTCAAGGATGCGCAGGCTGGCGGCATCGAGCTGGGCCGGTCGCGAGGGCATGGGTTCGGTCTCCGGTTTGGGGCCGCGCCGACATACGGCTGGAGGGCAGACACGCGAATGTCGCGGCAGCCAGACGGTGAGGCAAAATTTTCCGCTCTCTCCCAGCTTATCGGTCGGCCGATCCCACAAATACCCCTCGAGAGCAAATCTTCGGCATATCCCGCCGCCGCGATACCCGTATGATCCAGCTCATAAGGGGAGGCCGCGCCGATGAACGCCATACCGCCGAAAGCCACCATCGCGCGGTCCGCCGAGGTCGATCACGATCCGGCGGAGACCCAGGACTGGCTGTCGGCCCTGGAATCGCTGTTTCGCACGGAGGGGGCGGCCCGGGCCCGCTTCATCCTCGACCGGCTGGAGCGGCGCTCGAAGGAGATCGGCATCCTCGACGAGGCGCTGCCCTACTCGCCCTACCGGAACACGATCCCGCTGGAGAAGCAGCCGCGCTACCCCGGCGACCTCGAAATCGAGGAGCGCCTGACCTCGATCATGCGCTGGAATGCCCTTGCCATGGTGGTGCGCGCCAACATGGCCTACGGCGAGCTCGGCGGGCACGTGGCGAGCTACGCCTCGGCGGCCGAACTGTTCGAGGTCGGTTTCAATCACTTCTTCAAGGGCGGGGCGGACGGCGACCTCATCTATTTCCAGCCACACTCGGCCCCCGGCGTCTACGCGCGGGCCTTCCTCGAGGGTCGGCTGTCCGAGGAGCAGCTGAAGCACTACCGCCAGGAAATCGCCGGCGACGGCCTGTGCTCCTACCCGCATCCCTGGCTGATGCCGGATTTCTGGCAGGTTCCCACCGGGTCGATGGGCATCGGCCCGATCCACGCGGTCTACCAAGCGCGGTTCATGCGCTATCTCGGCGACCGGGGTCTGGCCGACACGTCCGGGCGGCATGTCTGGGGCGTGTTCGGCGACGGCGAGATGGACGAGCCGGAATCGATCGGCGGCCTGGCGCTCGCCGCGCGCGAGAACCTCGACAACCTCACCTTCGTGATCAACTGCAACCTGCAGCGGCTCGACGGTCCGGTGCGCGGCAACGGCCAGATCATCCAAGAGCTGGAGAGTCTGTTTCGCGGCGCCGGCTGGAACGTCATCAAGGTGCTGTGGGGCTCGGAGTGGGACGGGATCTTCGCTCGCGACACCAATCATGCCCTGCTGCGGCGCTTCGCCGAGACGGTTGACGGCAAGTACCAGACGCTGGGCGCCAAGGATGGCGCCTACAACCTCGCCCACTTCTTCGGCGAGGATCCGGAGGTGCGCGATCTCGTCGCCCACATGTCGGACGCCGACGTGGATCGACTGAAGCGCGGCGGCCACGACTTCCGCAAGCTCTACGCGGCCTTCGCCGCCGCAAAGGCCACCAAGGGCCGCCCCACGGTGATCCTGGCCAAGACCAAGAAGGGCTACGGCATGGGCGGGGCGGGCGAATCGCGCATGACCGCCCACCAAGCCAAGAAGCTCGACACCGACGCCCTTCGGGCCTTCCGGGACCGCTTCGCCCTGCCGCTCACGGACGCGCAGGTGGAGGGGCTGGCCTTCTACAAGCCCGCCGAGGACGGCGCCGAGATGCGCTACCTGCGCGAACGCCGCGCGGCGCTGGGCGGGGTCCTGCCGGCCCGCCGCCGCACGGCACCGACCGTGGCGGTGCCGCCGCTCTCGACCTATGCGGGCTTCGCCCTGGAAGCCGGCGGCAAGGAGATGTCCACCACCACCGCTGTGGTGCGCCTGTTCGGCAACCTCCTGAAGCACAAGGATCTCGGGCCGCGCATCGTCCCGATCGTCGCCGACGAGGCGCGGACCTTCGGCATGGCCAACCTGTTCCGGCAGGTCGGGATCTACGCGCCGCAAGGCCAGCTTTACGAGCCGGAGGACGCCGGCTCGATGCTCTACTACCGGGAGGCCCGGGACGGGCAGTTGCTCGAGGAGGGGATTACCGAGGCCGGAGCTATCTCGTCCTGGACGGCGGCCGCCACGGCCTACAGCGTGCACGGCCTGTCGATGCTGCCATTCTACATCTACTACTCGATGTTCGGCTTCCAGCGGGTCGGCGATCTGATCTGGGCGGCGGCCGACCAGCGCGCCCGCGGCTTCCTGATCGGTGCCACGGCCGGGCGCACGACGCTCGGCGGCGAGGGGCTGCAGCACCAGGACGGGTCGAGCCACCTCGCGGCGGCCGCGATCCCGAACTGCCGGGCCTACGATCCGGCCTTAGCGTACGAGATGGCGGTGATCGTCGACCGCGGCGCCCGCGCGATGATGGAAGAGGGCGAGGACGCCTTCTACTATCTCACCGCGATGAACGAGAACTACGCCCAGCCCTCCATGCCGGAGGGAGCGGAGACAGGGATCCTGAAGGGCATGTACCGCCTACCGGGACCGGACGCCGGATCGGGCGCCGTACGCCTTCTCGGCTCGGGCGCGATCCTGCCGGAGGTGATCGCCGCCGCCGACCTGCTGGCGCAGGATTGGGGCGTCTCGGCCGAGGTGTTCAGCGTCACGAGCTTCAGCGAGCTGGCCCGCGATGCCCGCGAGGCCGAGCGACAAGCGATGCTCCATCCGGAGGCCGAGGCCCCGGTCAGCCACGTGGCGGCGCTGCTGCCGGGCACGGCGCCCGTCGTCGCGGCGAGCGACTACGTCCGGGCGTATCCGCAGCTGATCGCCTCCTATGTCGGCGCACGCTTCGTTACGCTCGGCACGGACGGGTTCGGCCGCAGCGACACCCGCAGCGCGCTCCGGCGCTTCTTCGAGGTGGACCGGCAGCACGTGGTGATCGCCGCCCTGCATGCCCTGGCCGAGGCTGGCACGGTGCCGCGTGCCACGGTCGCCGAGGCGATCCGCCGGTACGGCATCGCGGCGGACGCTCCGGCGCCCTGGACCATCTGAGGTCCAGTGCCCGCCCAGCGTCGCCTCTCTGCCCCGCTCGAACTCCGAACGCCCGACCACGGAAACACGCCCGCATGAGCGCCGCGCTGCAGATCGCCCTCCCGGATATCGGCGATTACCGGGATGTCCCGGTCATCGAGCTCCTGGTGAAGCCGGGCGACCGTCTCGCAGTCGACGACCTGATCCTGAGCATCGAGTCCGACAAGGCGACCATGGAGGTCCCCTCCCCGATCGCCGGCATCGTGCGGGAGCTGCTGGTCTCGGTGGGTTCGAAGGTGTCGGAGGGGACGCCGATCCTGACGGTGGAGCCAACGGAGGGCGGCGGGACCACACCGGCGACGGAAGCTTCTACCGCGGCCACAGCGCCGTCGGATTTCGAACAGAGCGCAGGTCCCCTCTCCCGAGCAGGGGAGGGACAGGCTGAGGGCAGAGAACCATCCGGAGAGGGCACGCCCCTCACCCCAACCCTCTCCCGCTCGGGAGAGGGGGCCGGTCGCGTCCCGTCGGAGCCGACACAGGCCGATCCGCTCCCTGCGACCCGGAGCGACGTGCATGCCAGTCCCTCCGTCCGCCAGCTCGCACGCGAGCTCGGCGTGGCGCTGGACCGGGTTCCGGCCACCGGCCCCAAGGGGCGGATCCTGCGCGAGGACGTGCATGCCTTCGTGAAGGCGGCCCTCAGCGCGCCGGCTGGGCAGCCGTCTGCCGCCTCCAGCTTCGGCGCCAACCTGCCACCCTGGCCGGAGGTGGATTTCGCCAAATTCGGCCCGGTCCGGCGCGAGCCGCTCTCGCGGATCCAGACCATGTCGGGGGCCAATCTCAGCCGCAACTGGCTGATGATCCCGCACGTCACGAACTTCGACCGGGCCGACGTCACCGAGATCGAGTCGTTTCGCGTCGGGCTCAACACGGAGGTGCGCACGCCGCCCGCGAAGGTCACCATGGTGGCCTTCCTGATCAAGGCGGCGGCCTCGGCGCTCCGCGCCTATCCGCGGTTCAATTCTTCCCTGGACGGCGGCGACCTCATCCTCAAGGATTACGTGCATATCGGCTTCGCGGTGGACACGCCGAAGGGCCTGATGGTGCCGGTGGTGCGCGACTGCGACCGCAAGGGCCTCATCGAGATCGCCACCGATATGGCCGCGATGGCCGAGAAGGCCCGCGCCGGCACTCTTCCGGGCTCCGACATGCAGGGCGGCTGCTTCTCGGTTTCGTCACTGGGCGGCATCGGCGGCGACGGCTTCACGCCCATCATCAACGCGCCCGAGGTGGCGATCCTGGGAGCGGCGCGGTCGCGGACGGAAGCGGTCTGGGACGGGAAGGCCTTCCAGCCGCGTCTGATCCTGCCGCTGAGCCTGTCCTGGGATCACCGTGTGGTGGACGGCGTCGCTGCAGCCCGCTTCCTCGGCCACGTGGCCTCGGTCCTGTCCGACCTGCGCCGCGCCCTCCTGTGACGGCCCCAGACATGTCCGAGACCCACGAAATTCGCGTTCCCGACCTGGGGGATTATCTGGACGTACCGGTGATCGAGATCCCGGTGACCCCCGGCCAGGCGATCGCCCGCGACCAGACCCTGCTGGTGGTCGAATCCGACAAGGCAACCCTGGACATCCCATCTCCGGTTGCAGGACGTCTCGTGGAGATGCTGGTCGGCCTCGGCGACACCGTCTCGGCCGGCACGCTCGTTGCCCGGCTGGCCACCGAGGAACCGGTGGCCGCGCCGGTTCGGGCGCCAGCTCTCCCCGCGACCGGCGAGAGCGCGGAGGCGGTCTGCGACGTGCTGGTGATCGGCGGCGGCCCCGGCGGGTACTCGGCTGCGTTCCGGGCTGCCGATCTCGGGCAGCGGGTGATCCTGGTCGAGCGCGACGCCACGCTGGGCGGCGTGTGCTTGAATGTCGGCTGCATCCCGTCCAAGGCGCTGCTCCACGTCGCCGCAGTCACCGAGGAGGCGACCCGCCTGGCCGCCCATGGCATCAGCTTCGGCACTCCGACCGTCGATCTCGAGAAGCTGCGGGCGTTCAAGGCCGGAACCGTGCGCCGCCTCACCGATGGGCTCGGCCAGATGGCGCGTCAGCGCAAGGTCGAGGTCGTGAGGGGCACGGCGCGGTTCACCGGCGCGCATGCGGTCTCGGTACAGCTCCACGAAGGCGGCGAGCGGGCGGTCACCTTCACCAGCGCCATCGTGGCTGCCGGATCCTCTCCGGTCGCGTTGCCGATGCTGCCGGAGGATCCGCGCATCGTGAACTCGACAGGCGCGCTGGAGCTGCCTTTCGTGCCGGGTCGCTTTCTGGTGATCGGGGGCGGCATCATCGGCCTGGAAATGGCCACTGTATACAGTGCGCTCGGCGCCCGGGTCGACGTGGTCGAGCGCCTGCCGCACCTGCTGGAGGGCGTGGACCGCGACTTGGTCGCGATCTGGACCAAGCGCAACGCCCACCGTTTCGACCACCTGCTGACCGGGGCCGAAGTCGTCTCCGCGACGGCCACGCCGGAGGGCATCGCCGTGACCCTGGCGGGTGAGGCAGAGCCGCGGAGCTACGACCTCGTGCTCCAGGCGGCCGGCCGGCGCCCGAACGGCGCGGATCTCGGGCTAGAGGCCGCTGGGGTCATGGTGGAGCGCGGCATCGTGCCGGTCGACGCGCAGATGCGCTCGAACGTCCCACACATCCTCGCCATCGGCGATCTGGTCGGGCAGCCGATGCTGGCTCACAAGGCGGTGCACCAGGGCCACGTCGCCGCCGAGGTGGCCGCCGGCCACCGGGCCGGCTTTGACGCCGCCGTGATCCCCTCGGTGGCCTACACCGATCCGGAGATTGCCTGGGTCGGCCTGACCGAGGCTGCCGCCAAGGCAGACGGCCGGGCTGTGGAGGTGGCGCGCTTCCCCTGGGCCGCCTCGGGCCGGGCCATCGCCAATGGCGCCGAGTACGGCCTGACCAAGCTGCTCTTCGATGCCGGGACGAGGCGCATCGTCGGGGGTGCCATCGTCGGCCCGAGCGCCGGCAATATGCTCGGCGAGATCGCGCTGGCCATCGAGATGGGGGCGGATGCCGCCGATATCGGCCGCACGATCCATCCGCACCCGACGCTCGGCGAGACGGTCGGCCTGGCGGCGGAAGCCGCGCTCGGCATCTGCACCGACCTGCCGCCGGTCGGGCGTGGCTCGAAGCCCTTGTTTTGACGCGCTCTCTTTCGCCGAACCGGCGTCCGCTTCGGCGGAGAGCGCGCTACGGCCGCTGACGCGCCAAGAGCATCTCGACCGGCCCAGGCTTCTTGTATAGACCCCGACTCGCGTGGCCGGCGAGGCAAGACTCATCCCGTCCGGCACGTTCTATCGAGCCTCGACGCGTCGGTAGCCGACGATAATCTGGAACCTCATTCGGGAGGACATGTCCGAGATGCTGTGTCGCACCGGAAGGTCTTTTCGCCATGCCGACATCATCTCGCATTTATTGTTTGGACGCCGATCATCAGCCTCAGAATGCGCCGCAGGCCGAGCGGCCGGCCGATGGGCGATCCGCCTCGGTGTGGCGGCGTTCCTCGTGGCGCATCCCTTGAGCGCGTCGCGAGGCCTCGCGGCCGAGCCTTCCCTCGCAGACGGAACCGCCTCTGAGCCGCCACAGAACGACGGGCGGCAGGCCCTGATCGTCTCGCTTCGGAGCCGGATCCTGGCCTCGCACAGCGCGACACTCGCCCTCGAGAGCTGGTGCGCCGATCACAAGCTCGCGGGCGATCCCCACCTCTCCGCCGAGCGCCTGCCTGTCGCCGACAAGCCCTTGACGGCCGCGCAGCGCGCGCGCCTGATGATCGGCCCGGACGAGCCGGTGCGCTATCGCCGGGTCCGCCTCGCCTGCGGGAACCGCGTCCTGTCGGAAGCGGACAATTGGTATGTCCCGGCCCGTCTCACCGCCGAGATGAACGCCACGCTGGACGGGACCCGCACGCCGTTCGGCCGCGTCGTACGCCCCCTCGCTCCGGTGCGGAACACGGTCGAGGTCCGCTCCCGCATCCCACGCGCGGAGCCCGGTCCCGACGATCCGCTGTTCGAGGTCGACGCGGTGCTGTCGACCGGGGCCGGTCAGCCCTTCTGCGAGGTGGCCGAAACCTATTTGAGCAGCGCATTGCCTCAAGCGTCGCGGTAAGTGAAACCGGACACGATCGGTAGGAGGATCAGGGATGCGTTCCAGGCTCGGCCGTATGGTTCTTGCTGTGCTCGCGGCGAGCGCTCTCGGCGGCGCCGCCCGGGCAGCCGATCCGGCAGGGCTCTGGATCACGGAAACGGGCAGCTCCCGCATCCGAATCGCGCCCTGCGGCGGCGGCTTCTGCGGGACGATCGTCAGTGCGCCCGGCAAGGGACTGGATGCGAAGAACCCGGATCCGGCCCTGCGGAGCCGCAGCGTCGTGGGTGTGCAGATCCTCGATGCGCGCCAACCCGATGGGTCGAGCTATTCGGGTTCGCTCTACAACCCCAACGACGGCAAGACCTATTCCGGATCGATGCGCCTCACGGGTCCGAACACGCTCGAAGTCTCCGGCTGCGTGATGAGTGTCTTCTGCAAGCGGCAGACTTGGACGCGAGCCAACTGAGCGGAACCGGGGCTCAGTCTGCACACCCGAACGCGCCCGCAAAAGCCGACCGCGATTGCTGCGTCGCAACATCGCAGGATCGATCGTGTACCATCGAAGTTGCCTGGGTCAGCAACCGACAAGGATTGTCATGACTCGTACGTTTCTCGTCGCCACCTTCGCCCTCGCCTCTCTCGCGCCCGCCACAGCCCAGGTCATCGAGACGCCGACCAGCACCGCGGTCGTCGCGGCGCCGGGGGCTCCGGGCGTGGTGAGCCAGCAGTCGAACGCGACCGGCGGCGATGCCGCGATCACCTATTCGCCCACGGGACGGGCGTCCGACACGATCTCCAACGACTCGGCCTCGGCCGGCAACGCCAACCAGCCCTCGCGGGTCGCGCCGCAGGGCGGCGGTGGTGGCGGCGGCAACAAGTAAGCCACGGCGCCCGATCACGACGGTCGCGGCTACACAGCCCGGAATGAGGCCGCACCGACGACGGTGCGGCCCTAAAGCGCGTCAGGCCGCCTCGGTCAGGGCCTGCTCGACGGCGTCGAGGGCCGCTTCCGCTCCGGCACCGTTCGGCCCGCCGGCCTGCGCCATGTCGCGGCGGCCGCCGCCGCCCTTCCCGCCGAGCGCACCGGCGCCGGCCCGGACAAGGCCGACCGCGTCGTAACGGGCCGTCAGATCGTCGGTGACACCCACGACCAAGCCCGCCTTACCGTCCGGCCCCACGCCGACGACCGCCACGATACCGGAGCCCAGGCGCTTCTTCTCCTCGTCGACGATCGGCTTGAGGTCGCGCATGTCGAGCCCCTCGACCACCGAGCGGCGGAAGGCGATTCCGGCGATCTCGGTCTGGCGACCGCCGGAACCCGGGCCGCCCTCGCCGCCCATGGCGAGCTTGCGGCGCGTCTCTGCCAGCTCGCGTTCCAGCCGCCGCCGATCCTCCATCAGCGCCGTGAGGCGGTCGGGGGCTTCGGAGACCGGGGCCTTGAGGATGCCGGCGAGCGCCGCCAGCGTCCGGGCCTCCTCGGCGCGGTGGTGGCGGGCCGCATCGGCGGTCAGCGCCTCGATCCGGCGGACCCCGGCGCCCACCGCGCTCTCAGCCACGATGGTGATCGCCCCGATATCGCCGGTGCGCGCCGCATGGGTGCCGCCGCAGAGCTCCACCGAGAAGTTCTTGAGCCGGCCCTGCTCGGCCCCGGCGTCGACCGGCAGCCCCATGGAGACGACCCGCACCTCGTCGCCGTACTTCTCGCCGAAAAGCGCCCGGGCGCCCGACGCGATGGCGTCGTCCACCGCCATGAGCTTGGTCACCACCGGCGCGTTCTGGAGCAGCACCGCGTTGGCGATGTCCTCAACCCGGGCCAGTTCGCCCGCCTCGATCGGCTTCGGATGGCTGATATCGAAGCGCAGGCGATCGGGGCTCACCAGCGAGCCCTTCTGGGCAACGTGATCGCCGAGCACCTGCCGCAGGGCCTCGTGCAGAAGGTGGGTGGCCGAGTGATTGGCCCGGATCGCCTTGCGGCGCGCGTGGTCGACCTTCAGCTCCACCGGCTGGTCGAGGCTCAGCACCCCCTCCTCCACGGTCACGTGGTGGACGAAGACGTCGCCGAGCTTCTTCTGGGTGTCGGTGACCCGGGCCCGCAAGCCCGACGCCAGGATCAGGCCGGTATCGCCGACCTGGCCGCCCGATTCCCCGTAGAACGGCGTCTGGTTGACCAGAACCAGTCCGGTCTGGCCGGCTTCCAGGCTCCGCACCTCGGCGCCGTCGCACAGCAGCGCGGTGACGATGCCCTCGGCGGTCTCGGTCTCGTAGCCCAGGAACTCGGTGGCGCCGACGCGCTCGCGCAGGCCGAACCACACCGTCTCGGTGGCCGCCTCGCCCGAGCCCTTCCAGGCTTCGCGGGCCGCCTGCTTCTGGCGCTGCATCGCCGCCGCGAAGGCGTCGGTGTCGACGCCGATGCCTCGGGCCTTCAGCGCGTCCTGCGTGAGGTCGAGGGGGAAGCCGTAGGTGTCGTACAGCGTGAAGGCGGTCTCTCCGGACAGCTTGTCGCCTTCCTTGAGCTCGCGACTCTCGGCGTCGAGGATCGACAGGCCGCGCTCGAGGGTGCGCCGGAAGCGAGTCTCCTCCAGCTTCAGGGTCTCGGCGATCAGGCTCTCGGCCCGCATCAGCTCCGGGTAGGCCTGGCCCATCTCGCGCACCAGGGTCGGCACGAGGCGGTACATGGTAGGCTCGCGGGCGCCGAGGATCTCGGCGTGGCGCATGGCGCGACGCATGATCCGGCGCAGCACGTAGCCGCGGCCCTCGTTGCCCGGCAGTACGCCGTCGGCCACCAGGAACGACGAGGCCCGCAGGTGGTCGGCGATCACCCGGTAGGAAGCCATCGTGGCGGGCTCGGGGGCCCGCGATACCGCGTGCGCCACGGCGTCGATGAGCGCCCGGAACAGGTCGGTGTCGTAGTTCGAGTGCACGCCCTGGAGGATCGCCGCCATGCGCTCCAGGCCCATGCCGGTATCGATCGACGGCCGCGGCAGCGGGTTGCGGACACCCGGCTCCAGCTGCTCGTACTGCATGAACACGAGGTTCCAGAATTCCAGGAACCGGTCGCCGTCCTCGTCCGGGGAGCCGGGCGGGCCGCCCTGGAGCGCCGGGCCCTGGTCGATGAAGATCTCCGAGCACGGGCCGCAGGGGCCGGTATCGCCCATCTGCCAGAAATTGTCGGAGGTCCCGATCCGGATGATCTTCTCGTCCGGGAAGCCGGCGATCTTCTTCCACAGGCCGGCGGCCTCGTCGTCGTCGGCGTAGACGGTGACGAGGAGCCGGTCGGGCTTGAGGCCGAACTCCTTGGTGATCAGCGTCCAGGCCAGCTCGATCGCGCGGTCCTTGAAGTAGTCGCCGAACGAGAAGTTGCCGAGCATCTCGAAGAAGGTGTGGTGGCGCGCCGTGTACCCGACATTGTCGAGGTCGTTGTGCTTGCCGCCGGCCCGCACGCATTTCTGCGCGGTCGTCGCCCGGTCATAGGCGCGCTTCTCGACGCCGGTGAAGACGTTCTTGAACTGCACCATGCCGGCGTTCGTGAACATCAGCGTGGGATCGTTCTTCGGCACAAGGCTCGAGGAAGGCACGACCTCGTGCCCCGCCTTGGCGAAGTAGTCGAGGAAGGTCGACCGGATCTCGTTGACGCCGCTCATCGGGGCTGACTCTGGCAGGACACACGGGGACCGGGCCGCCGCGCGTCTTCCGCGCAGCACCCGCATGGCGCCCTCTTAAGGAGGGATCCCGCGCGAGTCACGGGCGGCCTGCCCTGAAATCTCCCCGGGATGCCGCAACTCGGCCACAAGCGCGGCCGTGTTGTCGCCACATCTGTCAAGCGATGGTGAACAGGTGGCGCCGTCAAGGGCGCGTGAGGATTCGGATACACGATGCAGGGCCGCACGGTCGGATCGTCGAGGACCATCACGGGCAAGGCCGGCTCCCGGCCGGGCCATTTCGGCTCCGGCAACGCCGATGTCATCGCCGCCCAGCCCATGCTCGGCCGCACCCATGGCAGCCGCCCGGCGCTCTTCCGCTCGCTGCTCACCGTCTCGCTGATCGCCGGCGGAATCAGCGCGACGCTGATCGGGTCCGGGGTCGACCTCGGCAAGGTGGGATTGTCGCCGGCGGTGTCCCCCGCGGAGGCCGCGACCGAAATGCCGATGCCGCGCCCGCGCATCCATACCGTCGCTCTCGCCGATTCCCCGGAACAGACGCCTCTGCGCGCCGCGGCCAGCTTCGCCCCCGTCCACGACCTCGACACCGAGCTCGGCTCCAACACGGTCGACCGGGTGTCCTACGATTACCTCCTCTCCGAGAGCGCGGTCGGCGATCCGAACGACATCCTCGAATTCGGCCCGATGAAGATCCGGCGCCACATCGTCCAGACGATCGTGCGCGCCGCGCAGGCGGTGCAGACTGATCCGGTGCTGCTGATGGCGGTGGCCGACAAGGAATCGAGCTTCGTCACCGCCGTTCAGGCCAAGACCTCCTCGGCCACCGGCCTCTACCAGTTCATCGAGCGGACCTGGCTCGGTGTGGTGCGCGACTTCGGCGCGAAGTACGGGCTGGAGAAGGAGGCCGCGCTGATCACGTCGGACGCGAACGACCGGCCGGTGATCACCGACCCGACCGAGCGCGCGCGCGTCCTGGAACTGCGCCGCGACCCCTATCTCTCGGCGCTGATGGCCGGCGAGATGCTCAAGCGCGATGCGGCCCGCATCGCCCTGCGCATCGGCCGCGAGCTGACCCTCGGCGAGGTCTACCTCGCGCACTTCCTCGGTCCGGACGACGCCGAGGAGTTCCTCGCCAACGTCGTGAACAAGCCGGCCGCCGCTGCCGCGGCCCTGCTGCCCGGCCCGGCCCGGGCCAACCGCTCGATCTTCTTCGCGGCCGGACGCTTCGTCGGGCGGGGCCGTCATCGCAAGCCCCTCAGCCTGTCGGTGGCCCAGGTCCACGAGAAGTTCGAGGCGATGATGAGCACGCGCGGATCGCGCTATCAGAACGTCCGCGCCGTGTCGGGCATCATGGCCTACGCGGACGCCGACGCCGGGACCGCGACGCAGTAACGCGTCGGCGAGGCCGCGCCCGATCGACGACCCGGTGCGCAACCAGCGGCGGGTTGCCGACTTTCCTCCCCAAGCGCCGCATCCTCGCCCGGCGCGCATGACGACTTCGGGGGGAGTCCTTGAGAAAGCACCAGACGAGCGCACCCTTGCCGCTCACCGATACGCTGTCGCCGGGGATTCCGCTCGATCAGATCGGTCGGACACTCGCGTCGTTCTACGATGATCTTGTCTCCGAGGGGGTGCCGGAGCACCTCGCTTCCCTGGTACGCCGCGTTCGCCAGACCGAGACAGAAGCGCCGGCACGGCGGGAGCCGGCCGTCGCGGCGACCGGCCAGGAGCAGCCGCGGCTCGCGCTCGTGGTCGAGGACGATCCCGAGGTCCGCGCCCTGGCGGAGACCCTGCTCGAAGAGACCGAACTCGACGTCATGGGGTGCGATAGCGCCGAGGCTGCCCTGTCGGTTCTGCAGGCGCGGGGCGGCGATGTCGCTCTGGTCTTCGCCGATGTCCGGCTCGCCGGCCAGATGGACGGGCTCCAGCTCGCCCGGGCAGTGGCGACCCTGTGGCCGCGGGCCCGGCTCGTGGTCACGTCGGGCCACGGTCTGCCCCGCCCCGACCTTCCGCGGGAGGCGGTTTTCATCGCCAAGCCGTGGCGCCCCCTCGACGTGTTGGTCGAGGCCGAGCGTGCCGCCGCCGAACCGCCGCCGCCGGTTCTCTGACGGCGGTCCACGTCTACTCGAACAATCGCCGCCGTTATTCCGGGGCGCCGCAGGCGTGCAGCATCGGATCACGAAGGGCCCGGCCCTTGCATCACCGATGCGCGCGTCGGTGCGAGCCCGGAGCCCCAGCATTTGCCGATCCTGTCCGTCCGCCACCGTACGGTTTACCGGTACCGGCGTCCGGTCGCCTTCGGCGAGCACCGGATCATGTTTCGGCCGCGGGACAGCTACGACCAGCGCCTGATCGAGGCGACGCTCGACATCGCGCCCGAGCCGGCCTCCCTGCGCTGGATGTTCGATGTCTTCGGCAACTGCGTCGCGGTGACGACCTTCGACACCCGGGCGGAAGCCCTCACCTTCGCCTGCGGCATCACGCTCGAGCACACGCCCGAGCATGCACCCGTCTTCCCCCTAGCCCCGCACGCGACCCATTACCCGTTCGGCTACGGCGCCGAGGACACGCCGGACCTCGCCCGCTCCATCGAGCGCCAATGGCCGGACCCGCGGCATGAGGTCGATACCTGGGCGCGCGGCTTCCTGCCGGCGCACGGGCGCATTCCGACGCAGGACCTGCTCGCCGACATGACGCGCAGCGTGCGCGCCAACTTCACCTATTTGGCCCGCTCCGAGAAGGGGGTGCAGGATCCGCTGACCACCCTGCGCAGCAAGCTCGGCTCCTGCCGCGACTTCGCGGTCCTGATGATGGAGGGTGTGCGGGCCCTGGGCATGGCCGCCCGGTTCGTCTCCGGCTACCTCTACAATCCCCGGAACGACCGCGCCCGCCATGTGGGTGGCGGATCCACCCATGCCTGGCTGCAAGTCTACCTGCCGGGCGCCGGCTGGGTCGAGTTCGATCCGACCAACGGGATCGTCGGCAACCGCGACCTGATCCGCGTGGCCGTCACACGCGATCCCGCGCAGGCCGTGCCGCTGCACGGCTCCTTTTTCGGCCTGGCCAGTGACGACCTCGGCATGCGCGTCGAGGTCGACGTGGTCGAGTTGCCCGTGAATGGGATCATCACACGGGACTCTCAGGGCCGCCCGCCATCCCCGGAGCGGTGAGCCCCGGACCCGATGCGAGCGTGCGTGGCGACCCCGCGCGAGTGGCGACAGAGTGAGGTGGCCGCGATGAAGATCAAGACAGGTTTCGACATTGCCTTCACGCTCTCCCAGCCGACCCCGATGGTCCTGATGCTGAGCGTTCATCCCTCCCGGCTGGACGACGTGCTGACGCCGCACGTGCTCGGCTTCGATCCGCCGGTCCCGGTGCGCGAATACCGCGACGTGTACGACAACATCTGCCACCGCATCGTCGCGCCGCCGGGCCGGCTCGCGATCTCGGCCGATTTCACGGTCGCCGATAGCGGCCTGCCGGACACGACCGATCCGGACGCCGGCCAGATCCCGGTCCAAGACCTGCCCGACGCCGCGATGGTCTACCTGCTGGGCTCGCGCTATTGCGACACCGACAAGCTCTCGCCGACGGCCTGGTCGCTGTTTGGCGGCACGCCGGAGGGCTGGGCGCGGGTCCAGGCGATCGTCGACTACACGCACGAGCGGATCCGGTTCGACTACCAGCGGGCCGATGCCACCCGCACCGCGCACGACGCGTTCATGCAGCGCGAAGGCGTGTGCCGGGACTTTGCGCATCTGGCGATCACGTTCTGCCGCTGCATGAACATTCCGGCCCGCTACGCCACCGGTTATCTCGGCGATATCGGCGTGCCGAAGGACCCGGCGCCGATGGATTTTTCCGCGTGGTTCGAGGTCTATCTCGACGGGCCGGAGGGGGCGCGCTGGTACACGTTCGACGCTCGGCACAACCGGCCGCGCATCGGCCGCATCGTCATGGCCCGCGGCCGCGATGCAACCGACTGCGCGATCGCGACGAACTTCGGCTACGCGCATCTTGCGCGATTCGACGTCCACAACGACGAGATCAGCTGATGTTCTCGGCCGGGGACGACCGGCCGCCCCTCGGCACGGACGAACCGGCCTGCGTATTCCGCCGTACAACAAAATGTCTGACGGCGCGTGGAACTGCCTGCCTATGCTCACGCTTGTAATGGCAAAGGTTATTGCACAGGTAGGCCACTCATGAAGACCAGGGTCACCGCACTCGCCGCGCTCCTCGGCGTGGCTGTTCTTGCCGCCACACCGGCGCTCGCAGCTTCGTCGTACGATCCCTTTGGCTCAGACAGCGCCGACGAATACTACTCCGATCAGGGGCAGTACGGTTACCAGGGCACTTACGCCCCCGGTTACGGCCAAGGCGTCCAGGCCGCCCCGCAGGCTCAGGTCCAGCCGATCCCCCGCGAGGTCGTGGCGTTCAATGGGCGCTACGCTCCGGGCACGATCGTGGTCTCGACCTCGGAGCGCCGCTTGTATTACGTGCTGGGCAACGGCCAGGCGCTCCGCTACGGCGTCGGCGTCGGCCGACCGGGCTTCAGCTGGAGCGGCACCAACACGATCACCGCCAAGCGCGAGTGGCCGTCGTGGACTCCGCCGAAGGCCATGATCGCCCGCCGTCCCGACCTGCCGCGCTACATGGCCGGCGGCATCGAGAACCCGCTCGGCGCCCGCGCCATGTATATCGGGCACACTGAGTACCGCATCCACGGTTCCAACGAGCCGGACACGATCGGCCAGGCGGTGTCCTCGGGCTGCATCCGGATGACCAACGAGGATGTCACCGACCTCTACGAGCGCGTGAAGGTCGGCGCCAAGGTCGTGGTCCTCAACTGAGCGCGCTCGATCGGCCCGCCAGGCTTTCACGGTCCTGAGCCCGTGTGAACGTATCCGGCCGCGTCGTCCCTCCCGGGCGGCGCGGCCGCGCGCGGTGTCGGGCCGCGCTCAGATCACGGCACGACGCGGCCGATTGCGGTCTGCGGCGGGCTGAAGGAGGCGATCGGGAGATCGCAGAAGCAGCGGACGCCGAGCGGGCGCGGACCGGGAAGCGGGCACGAGAACGGCTTCGGCCCGGTGATGCCCTGCTGCACGGCGTCGCAGTTGTAGCCGACGGGTGTGCGCTCCACCCGGCGCGGCGCCCGGCGGTAGCCGCGCTCGTAGCCCGGATCCTCGTAGCCCGGCGGCGGCGCGCCGTAAGCCGGACCGTCGACATACTGCGCCCGGGCCGCCGTCCCCGGCAGCACGGTCGCCAGCGCCAGCACCGCGACCGTCAGACGGAGTGGAGCACACAGGCCGGATCGGCCATGGACAGTGAGGCGCATCGCTGAACCCTTCGCTCGGCGCGGACAAATTCCGCCCACCCGGCGGCTCTTAGCGGCAATGGGGGCGAAAACGAGACGGCCCGCCCCCGGGTCCGGGAGCGGGCCGCAACCCGACGCGTGACGGAATGCTTCAGTGCGTCGCGCGCTCGGCGGCATCCTGCGCGTTCTGCGCCGCCTGCTTAGCCGCATCCTGGCCCTGCTCCATCGCCTTGCGCGCCTCATCGGCACCCTGCTGCATGGCCGACTTGGCCCGCTCGGCCCCCTGCTGCATCGCGCTCTGGGCGAGGCCGCTGAACTCCTTCGCCTGCGCCTGGATCGCGGCGAACTGGCTGCGCACGAACTCAGCCTGATGCTGCATCGCCTCCTGCATGTCCTTCGAACGGACGAGCTTCTGCGCGAGGTCGAAGGCGGCGTTCACGTTCTGCTCGGCATATTCGAAGCCGCGCGAGGAGACGTCGAGCGCGTTGGAGCGCGCCAGCTCGGCCGAGCCCTGAACGGTATCGGCGGTGCGGCGGGCCGCGCCGATGAAGCTGTCGAACGCCTTGCGGGCCTGCTCGACACTCTTCTCGGCGAGATCGCGCATCTCGGCCGGAACTTCGTAGTTCGGGGTGTTACTCATGTATCGTCTCCTCTCATTTTGATCTGTGGATGGCGCTTTGTGCGGTGCAAAATAACCGATTCGCCGCCATATGCCACCCGCGCCACCGGCGTTAAGGTTGACATAGCGTAAACGTGTGACGGTTGCCGCCAGAGTCCAGCGTCGCGGTGCGCAGGAGTTTACAATAGGGCTACGGTCGCGCGCGTTTCTCAGGCAAACGGGTCGGGAAACGAGAGATCGCGCGTGCGTTCGAGGTCGCGGGCTTTGGAGACGACACTGACATCGACCGCCGGAGCCGCCGAGACCGGGCTCGCCACAGCCTTCGCGGGCTGGGCACGGCACCCGAGCCTCACGGCCGCGCTGTCCGATCCCACTTCCATCCACTTGGTCGTCGACCCTGCGGAGGCGCGGATCCTTCATGCCTCCCCGAGGGCGCGCGCGCTCTCGGACACTTTGACCGATTCCGGGCTCGCCGACCTGTGCCGGCAGATCGCGTCCGCTCTTCCGAACGACGGCGCCCCGCGACTCGCCCGCCTGCGCCTCGACTCGCACCGGCTCGCGCCGCCCGTGCTCTGCTGGCTGGCCCGCGGAAGGCAGAAGGGGGGAGAGCCGGCCATCCTCGTGATGCCCACCGGGCCGGTGACGCTGCGCCGGGTAAAGGCCGCGCCTTCTGCCGCGCCGTCCACGGAATTGCCGACGCCGGACCCGGCCCCTGTCCCGGCAGCCTCGGACAGAGACGATCGATTTGTCTGGCGCATCGATGCCGCCGGGACGCTTACCGCGCTCACCGGTCCGGACGTCCTTGCGGGTCTCGTCGGCCGGCGCTGGCAGGATCTCGCCGCGTCCGGGCACGTGGCCGACGCCATGCTGGCTGCGCTGCGCGAGCGGCGCACCTTCCGCGGCGAGCCGGCGACCCTCGACTTCGGCACCGGGCCATTTCAGGTCGAACTGTCCGGTGCCCCCCTCGGACGGGGCGAGGCCGCCTTCTCGGGCTTCGGCGGCTTCGGCCTGATTCGAAGCTGGCCGCCAATCCGCCCGCATGCGCCCGCGGAGCCGGTCGTCTCGGTGGTGCCGACCCCGGCCGTTCCCGAGCCTGCCGAGCCGCACCCCGTCGAACCGGAACCGGCCGCGACCTCGCTGTCCAACGACGAGCACGCCGCCTTCCGTGAGATCGCTCGGGCCCTCGGAGCGCGCTACGCCGGCGACGAGACGGAACCCGAAGCGCCGGCGGTGCGGTCAGAGAGCGGTGCCATCATGCCGTTCCCCGGACCGCAATCCGGGCCTCAGGACCCGGGCGAGGCGGAAGCCGCAGCGGCTCCGCGGCCCTCTCCGGAATTCCTCGACGGGCTGCCTTTGCCGGCGCTGATACACCGCGGTGACGCCATCCTGGCGGCGAATCGCGGCCTGCTGGACCTGACGGGCTATGCCGACCTGTCCGCCCTGGCCGAGGCCGGGCTAGGCCGGGTGTTCCGGGGCCTTCAGGATGCGTCCGGGCAGGACACGGGCTCGCGGCGGACCGCGGTCGAAGCGGCCGACGGTCGCGCCCGACCGGTCGAGGCGCTGAGCGGTCGCCTCACCTTTGCGGGTGAACCCGCCGTGTGCCTGCTCGTACGCCCGCTCCTGGAGGACGATTCTGCAGGCGCACTCACCGCGGAGCGCCTCGCCCGCGAGGCACAGGCGGAACGCGCGGTCAGCGCCGAAGCGGCCCTCGACGCCCTGGAGACCGGGGTCGTCACCCTCGACGGTGCCGGTCGGATCGTGGCGCTCAACCGGGCCGCGGCCGGTCTGTTCGGGTGTGATCCCCGCGAGATCGTCGGAGGCAGCTTCGTCGCACTCTTCGATCGGGAGAGCGTGCTGGCGGTCGCCGATATCCTGCGCGGGACCGCCAAGGCGCCGCGCGCCGTTTCCCTCGCCGGCAAGGCTCTGACCCTCGTCGTGACGGCGGCGCGAACCGACGGACGCCGGGTCGCGATCATGAATCCGGCGCCCACCGAGGTCGCAACCGCGCCCCCGGCTGATGCGGGCCGGACCTCCCCGGCCGGCATGGCCCTGGCGCGCCTGGACCGCGCGTTCCGCGAGCCCCTGACCGGGATGATCCATCTGGCCGACGCGATGCTGAAGGAGCCGTTCGGGGCGCTGGGCGACCCGCGCTATCGCGGCTGCATCGCCGAGATCAAATCCTCCGGCGAGACGATGCTGGAGCGCGTAGGAGAACTCCTCGACCTCGCCGCCGTGGAGGCCGGTTCCCTGCAGCTCGAGCCGCGAACCCTCGCCCTCAACGATGTTGCGGCCGGATGTGTCGAGCGGCTTCAGGCCGAGGCGGCGCGCAGCCGGATCGTCG
This sequence comes from Methylobacterium sp. CM6257, assembly GCF_054611515.1. Taxonomy (NCBI): domain Bacteria; kingdom Pseudomonadati; phylum Pseudomonadota; class Alphaproteobacteria; order Hyphomicrobiales; family Methylobacteriaceae; genus Methylobacterium; species Methylobacterium sp. CM6257. Next base: position 309,553 of record NZ_CM137735.1, on the reverse strand, counting down.
TGCGCACGAGTTTTTCCTCCGATCTCGCGGAGCTGGAGGCCGACGAGCGCTCCGTCAGCCGCGCCGCCTCCCTGGTCATCGAGAACGCGATCCGGCGCTCGGTCGCCGGCGGTCAGATCATCGTCTCGACCGGCTCAGCCGACAGCGCCGCCGTCGCCTTGAGGGTGCGCGACACGGGAGCCGGGGCGGCGGTGCGGGCGGACGCCCCCCAGGGCAACGTCGAGGATGGTCTTGCGCTGCCCCGCGCCCTCGTGGAAGCCAATGGCGGGCGCCTCCAGTTGTCGGCGCGCGCGGAGGACGGCACGCTGGTGGAGATCATCATGCCGACGCGACGCGCGGCGAGCGGGTGAGGCCGGAGGTCATCGAGAGGCTGCATACCGTCGTCGACCGATGCTGCCCCACGCAGCCGCCTCAAGTATTCATAAGCAGGATGCCTCTGCCGGCTTCCCGCTCGACAAGCTCGGCTTGACAGGGCACCGCCGAGGCTTCAATCACCTCCTTACATTGTGCCCAATTTATTCAGGGAATCTGGCTTCCGCGGCTGCGGGCACGCGATGATATCGTCATCGTAAGATGTAGGCTACGTTACTTTGGAAGTCCTGGCTGCGCGGCGCACGCCGCGATACGATCGGGCACCAAGCAGGGATGGAACGCCATGGAAGGCAAAGTCATCGAGGTGCAGGCTGCGTGGCGTGAGGGCGCTCACGTCGACGACGCCAAGTATCGGGAGATGTACGAGGCTTCGGTCGCCGATCCGAACGCCTTCTGGGGCGAGCACGGCAAGCGCATCGATTGGATGACGCCGTACTCCAAGGTCAAGAACACAAGTTTCGAGCCCGGCAAGGTCTCGATCAAGTGGTTCGAGGACGGCAAGACCAACGTCGCCTACAACTGCATTGATCGGCACTTGGAGACGCGCGGAGACCAGACCGCGATCATCTGGGAAGGCGACAACCCGGACGAGTCGAAGCACATCAGCTACCGTGAGCTGCACGCGCAGGTGTGCCGGATGGCCAACGTCCTGCGCAACCGCGGCGTCGGCAAGGGCGATCGCGTGACCCTCTACATGCCGATGATCCCCGAGGCGGCCTACGCGATGCTCGCCTGCGCCCGGCTCGGCGCGATCCACGCGATCGTGTTCGGCGGCTTCTCGCCCGACTCCCTCGCTTCGCGCATCCAGGGCTGCGGCTCGAAGGTGGTGATCACCGCCGACGAGGGCCTGCGCGGCGGCCGCAAGGTTCCGCTGAAGGCCAATGTCGACGAGGCGATCAAGCGCATCGGCACGGATCTCGTCGACCACGTCATCGTGGTCCGCCGCACGGGCGGGACCGTCGACATGGAGGCGGGCCGCGACGTCTACTACGACGAAGCCGCCGAGCAGGTGACCGACGATTGCCCCGCCGAGGCCGTCGAGGCCGAGCACCCGCTGTTCATCCTCTACACTTCGGGCTCTACCGGCCAGCCGAAGGGCGTGGTGCACACCACGGGCGGCTACCTCGTCTATGCGTCGATGACCCACCAGTACGTGTTCGACTACCGCGAGGGCGACGTCTACTGGTGCACGGCCGATGTCGGCTGGGTCACGGGCCACAGCTACATCGTCTACGGGCCGCTCGCCAACGGCGCGACGACCCTGATGTTCGAGGGCATCCCGACCTACCCGTCGAGCTCCCGGTTCTGGGAGGTGATCGACAAGCACAAAGTGAACATCTTCTACACCGCGCCGACCGCGATCCGCTCGCTGATGGGCGGTGGCGAAGGGCCTGTGAAGAAGACCTCGCGGCAGTCGCTGCGGGTGCTCGGGTCGGTGGGCGAGCCGATCAACCCGGAAGCCTGGGAATGGTACTACAACGTGGTCGGCGAGCAGCGCTGCTCCATCGTCGACACGTGGTGGCAGACCGAGACCGGCGGCATCCTGATCACCCCGCTCCCGGGCGCCACCGCGTTGAAGCCGGGCTCGGCGACCCGGCCGTTCTTCGGCGTGAAGCCCGAGATGGTCGATGCCGAGGGCAAGGTGCTGCAGGGCCCCTGCGAGGGCAATCTCTGTATCGCGGATTCCTGGCCCGGGCAGATGCGCACGGTCTACGGCGACCACGAGCGCTTCGAGCAGACCTACTTCTCGACCTATCCGGGCAAGTACTTCACCGGCGACGGCGCCCGGCGGGACGCGGACGGCTATTACTGGATCACCGGCCGCGTCGACGACGTGATCAACGTCTCCGGTCACCGCATGGGCACCGCGGAGGTGGAATCCTCGCTGGTGGCGCATCCGAAGGTGGCCGAGGCCGCGGTGGTGGGTTACCCGCACAACGTGAAGGGACAGGGCATTTACGCCTACGTCACCCTCAACGAAGGCGAAGAGGGCACCGACGCGCTGCGCAAGGAGCTCGTGACCTGGGTCCGCAAGGATATCGGTCCGATCGCCTCGCCCGACCTGATCCAGTTCGCGCCCGGTCTGCCCAAGACCCGGTCCGGCAAGATCATGCGCCGCATCCTGCGCAAGATCGCCGAGGACGATTTCAGCTCGCTCGGCGATACCTCGACGTTGGCCGAGCCGGCCGTCGTCGACGACCTGATCGAGAACCGGCAGAACCGGGCCTGATCGGCACGGGGTCGCCGTACCGGCGACCCCGGGACGGATCCTGACGAGGCGGATGCCGGTGCGGTGCCCGCCCCCAACAAGAACCACAAGCCCCAACACGATGAACCGGAGGGCCGGAGAGCCCTCGCGGGAGGAAGACGCCATGAGCGGCACGACACTCGGCCTTCGAAGGGGCGCAACGCCCCCGGGAACACGCACGACCGGCACGGACCTCGATCCGCAGGCCGAGCGGATCGCCCGGACTCCGGAATTCCAGCAGCTCGTCGGCGAGCGCACCCGGTTCGCCTGGACCCTCACGTTCCTGATGCTGGTGGTCTATTTCGGCTTCATCGGCCTGATCGCCTTCGACAAGTCGCTGCTCGCCGTGAAGGTCGGCGGCACCGCCTCCCTTGGACTGTTCGTGGGCGTGTTCGTGATCCTGTTCGCCTTCGCGTTGACCGGCATCTACGTGGCCCGCGCCAACACGCGCTTCGACGCGCTGAGCGCCGCCCTCAAGCGGAGCGTGGCCTGATGAACCGCCTCCTCCTCGGCCTGACGCTCGCCACCATCGTCGCGAGCGCGGCCTATGCCGCCGGCCCGGATCTCGGCGCCGTGCAGCAATCGGCCACGAACTGGCCGGCGATCCTCATGTTCCTGTTCTTCGTGCTGCTCACGCTCGGCATCACCTACCGGGCCGCGAAGGGCACCAAGTCGGCCTCCGACTTCTATGCGGCGGGCGGCGGCATCTCGGCCGGAACCAACTCGCTGGCGATCGCCGGCGACTACATGTCGGCGGCCTCGTTCCTGGGCATCTCCGGCCTCGTCTACACCTCGGGCTTCGACGGGCTGATCTATTCCACGGGCTTCCTGGTCGGCTGGCCGATCGTGCTGTTCCTGATCGCGGAGCGCCTGCGCAACCTCGGCAAGTTCACCTTCGCGGACGTGGCGAGTTTCCGCCTCGATCAGACCGCGATCCGCATCATCTCGGCGGTGGGCACCCTCGTGGTGGTGGCCTTCTACCTGATCGCCCAGATGGTCGGCGCGGGTAAGCTGATCCAGCTCCTGTTCGGACTGCCCTACCTTTACGCGGTGATCATCGTCGGCGTCCTGATGATCGTCTACGTCGCCTTCGGCGGCATGAAGGCGACCACCTGGGTGCAGGTGATCAAGGCCTGCCTGCTCCTCGGCGGCGCGACCTTCATGGCCGGCGCGGTGCTGTTCAAGTACGGCTTCAACCCGGAGACGCTGTTCGCGGCCTCCGTGCAGGTCCATCCGAAAGGCGACGCCATCATGGCGCCGGGCGGTCTCGTGTCGAACCCGGTCGAGGCGATCTCGCTGGGCGTCGGCCTGATGTTCGGAACGGCCGGCCTGCCGCACATCCTGATGCGCTTCTTCACGGTCTCGGATGCGCAAGCCGCGCGCAAGTCGGTGTTCTACGCCACCGGCCTGATCGGCTACTTCTACATCCTGACCTTCATCATCGGCTTCGGCGGCATCGCCCTGCTGATGTCGGATCCCAGCTACTTCAAGCTCGGCGCCGCCGGCACCTTCGACAAGCTCAAGGACATGATCGGCGGGACCAACATGGTGGCGGTCAACCTCGCCAACGCGGTGGGCGGCCCGTACTTCCTCGGATTCATCTCCGCGGTGGCGTTTGCGACCATCCTGGCGGTGGTGGCGGGCCTGACGCTCGCGGGTGCCTCGGCCATCAGCCACGATCTCTACGCCCAGGTGATCGCCCGCGGGCGCACCACCGAGAAGCATGAGGTCAACCTGTCGAAGATCTCGGCGGTGGTGATCGGCATCGTGGCGATCTACCTCGGTTACGTGTTCGAGAACCAGAACGTCGCCTTCATGGTCGGCCTCGCCTTCGCGGTCGCCGCAAGCTGCAACTTCCCGGTGCTGGCCATGTCGATCCTGTGGCGGGGCACCACCACCTGGGGTGCGCTGGCCGGCGGCCTCGTCGGCCTGCTCGCGGCGGTGATCATGGTGGTGCTGTCGAAGGCCGTGTGGGTGACGACGCTGGGCAATCCGGCCCCCCTGTTCCCCTACGACAACCCGGCCCTGTTCTCGATGCCGCTGGCCTTCGCGACGATCTGGGTCGTGTCGCTGATGGACAATTCCCGTCGGGCCCAGCGTGAGCGCGCGGCCTTCGAAGCGCAGTACGTGCGCTCCGAGACCGGAATCGGGGCGGCGGCCGCACACGCCCACTGACAGTCCGACAAAGCACGAGGATGAGGGGCGCGGCGGGAGCCGCGCCCTTCGTCGTTCTGGTCCTCCAAAGGGGCTCTCGCGCGCTTCGAACGACGGCCTGCAGCGCTGCAGGATCGCGACTTCCAGGCATCCATTTCCAACCCGCCCTCCTCATCCTGAGAGCGGACGAGAGGTGTTCGCCTCGAAAGAGGGCGCTAGCCGGCCGCGTCGTCCCTGGAGGACCGCTTCGAAGCTCGCTGCAGCGTCCTCAGGACGAGATTCAGGGCCGAGTCAACCGGCGCGATCGAGGCCGCGCCTGAACGCGGCTGAGCCCAATCCCCCATGTTGATGAGGCGCTTCACAATCGCTTTACCGATTGACCCGGCGCGCCCTTGCGATCACGCATAGGTGATCTGCGCTGTGCGCAGGGTTCGTCCGATCAACGGACTGATTGCGAGCGTCGCCTGGGGAGAACCGGATAATGGCCGTGGCAAGTGCAGTCCCGCGCGCGGGCGAGGCCGCAAGGCCGATGAGCTCCGCCGAGAAGCGGGTGATCTTCGCGTCCTCGCTCGGCACCGTGTTCGAGTGGTACGATTTCTATCTCTACGGATCCCTGGCGGCGATCATCGGGGCGCAGTTCTTCTCGGCCTATCCGCCGGCCACGCGCGACATCTTCGCGTTACTCGCCTTCGCGGCCGGGTTCATCGTCCGGCCGTTCGGCGCGCTGGTCTTCGGCCGCATCGGCGATCTCGTCGGGCGCAAATACACCTTCCTGGTCACGATCCTGATCATGGGTCTGTCGACCTTCATCGTCGGCGTGCTGCCCAACGCCGCCACGATCGGGATCGCGGCGCCGATCATCCTGATCGTCCTGCGGCTTGCCCAGGGCCTCGCGCTCGGCGGCGAGTACGGCGGCGCGGCGACCTATGTGGCCGAGCACGCCCCCAACGGCCGGCGCGGATTCTACACGAGCTGGATCCAGACCACCGCGACGCTGGGCCTGTTCCTGTCGCTGCTGGTGATCCTGGCGACCCGGACCTTCACGGGCGAGGCGGCCTTCGCCGAATGGGGCTGGCGCATCCCGTTCCTGGTCTCGGTGCTGCTACTCGGCGTGTCCGTCTGGATCCGCCTGCAACTGTCCGAGTCGCCAGCCTTCAAGAGGATGAAGGAGGAGGGCAAGACCTCCAAAGCACCCCTCACCGAGGCGTTCGGCCAGTGGCGCAACGCGAAGTTCGCGGTGATCGCCCTGTTCGGCCTCGTCGCGGGCCAGGGCGTCGTCTGGTACACGGGGCAGTTCTACGCGCTGTTCTTCCTGCAATCGATCCTCAAGGTCGACGGCTACACCGCCAACCTTTTGATCGCGTGGTCGCTTCTCCTGGGCACCGGCTTCTTCGTGGTTTTCGGCTGGCTGTCCGACAAGATCGGCCGCAAGGTCATCATCCTGGCAGGCTGCGCCATCGCGGCGGCGACGTTCTTCCCGATCTTCAAGAGCATCACCTCCGCGGCCAATCCGAAGCTCGAGGCGGCGATCGAGAACGTGAAGGTGACTGTCACGGCTGATCCGGCCGGCTGCGGAAACCTGTTCAACCCGGTCGGCACCCGGGTCTTCTCGGCGCCCTGCGACCTCGCCCGCGACTTCCTGTCGAAATCGTCGGTGCGGTACACCACCGTTCCCGGCGCCGTCGGACAGCCCACCACGATCCGGATCAACGACACCGAGATCCCGTACCCGCAGGGCGGCACGGCCGAGGCCAACAAGGCGACGACGGCCGCACTCCAGGCGGCCGGCTATCCGAAGGCCGGCGACCCCGAGATCGTGAAGATGGCGAACCCGTTCGACATCTTCCGGCCGCAGGTCGCTCAGGTGATCGGTCTGCTGTTCATCCTCGTGCTGTTCGTCACGATGGTCTACGGCCCGATCGCCGCGATGCTGGTGGAGCTGTTCCCGACCCGGATCCGCTACACCTCGATGTCGCTGCCCTATCACATCGGCAACGGCTGGTTCGGCGGCCTGCTGCCGGCCACCGCCTTCGCCATGGTGGCGCAGACCGGTGATATCTATTTCGGACTCTGGTACCCGATCGTGATCGCGGTCGCGACGGTGATCATCGGCGTTCTCTTCGTACCGGAGACCAAGGACCGCGACATCTTCGCGGACACCTGAGAGCCCCGCACCCGGGCGGACATTGCCGGTGGCAGAGGCCCAGGCCGTTCGGGCGGCCTGGGCCCATTTTTCGCGCGGACAGTCCGGGCTGTCTTTGAGTCCGCCCGATTGCGATGCCGGTGTTCGACGCTCCCAAGACCAGCCGTTGAGCGACCATATAGCGGCCGGGTGAAGATCCGAGGTCCCGGTCTTCACGCCGGTGGCCGGTCTCGGCGGCAGTCGCGGCATCATGCCACGCGCGTTCGATCACGCCGTCAAACTCGAAAATTGGTCTATATACGAAGGATCCGGAACAGTCGTTCCGAAATTATCTACAATGCAAGACAGTCAATGGCGGCCATTTCCGCTCCTACCCCCGTCAAATTCAAGAATACGGCTGAAGCGTCACCGCTTCCAAGCGGCCTCCTGACAAGGACCTCGGAATTGACGCGAGGTCATACGGCATTGACAATTTCTTGAAGGATATGAGCTCGACGCGGCGGAACCAGGAGCGGTTCTCGACCGTATAGGGTCTCCTTCGACATCGGGCATCTGGGATATCGGACGTGAACGACGTGTTGGCTCGCCTGAGACGCAGAACTGCCACGAGGCCGCCACTTTTACTTGTGATTGTCTGGCTTGTTGCAACCGTCGCGCTATGGATCTTGATCAACAACCTCTCTGGACGATTAATCTGGTGGTGGTGACGGGCGCCCGCCGTGTCGGCTGTTTTCTTGGTAGCCACCGCAATAGGCACCCAGCAAGTAGCCGGATTGGTGAGCAGCCAGATAACCCAGCGTGATGATGACATGCAGCCGGTCGAGCCCGTGGACCGTCGCGAAGACGATCAGGGCCGTAAACAAGATGACGGGCGACGTAAGGAGCAGAATCAGCATGGTGTAGGATCGGCCGACAAGCCATCCAACCGTGAACAACATCGCAGCGACCAGCATTCTGTGACCTGATAGGGAACCGTTCCAAACATTGCCATGCGCAATGTCTCGGACAACATCTCGATCATGGTGACGCAACACCGTCAAACTATCAACTCTTCAAAATATATTGATAAAATTTCCATATGATTCGACCGATTTACCGGAAATATTCGGCAAACTAGCGCATCCGATTGCCGAAATGGTCGTTAAATTTACTTAGCTCAACGATAGAAACATTATCCGCGGCGTCAGATCCGCGAGCGATCCGGGTCGCGCGGCGGTCATGCGCAGGCCGAATTCGGCGCATCGTTAACAGGCTGCTCCGCGCGCGGCCTCAGCGGCACGGCAACGCGCCATCCGGTGCACGGACTCGCTCCGCAGCGGGGCCGAAGGCACCGATCGCGTCGCGCGGGCGCTTCACCCGCGCGATTCGCAATCAGTGCCGGAAATGGCGGTGGCCGGTGAAGACCATCGCGAGGCCCGCCTCGTCGGCGGCCGCGATGACGTCCGCATCGCGCATCGAGCCGCCGGGCTGGATCACGGCCGTGGCGCCCGCCTCCGCCGCCGCCAGGAGGCCGTCGGCGAACGGGAAGAATGCGTCCGACGCCACCACGGACCCAACCGCGAGGCTCTCGGGCAGACCGAGGCGCTTGGCGCCCTCGGCAGCCTTCCAGGCGGCGATGCGCGAGGAATCGACCCTGGACATCTGTCCCGCGCCGATCCCCACCGTGGCACCGCCCTTCGCGTACACGATGGCGTTGGATTTCACGTGCTTGGCGACCCGGTAGGCGAATCGGAGATCGGCGAGTTCCGCCTCGCTCGGCGCGCGCCGCGTGACGACCTTGAGGTCCATCTCGTCGACGACCGCCGCGTCACGGCCCTGGACCAGCAGGCCGCCCGAGAGCGACCGCACCATCTCGCCGGCCGCGCGCGGATCGGGCAGGCCGCCGGCCAGAAGCAGCCGCAGGTTCTTCTTGCCGGCGATGATCGCCGCCGCCTCGGGTGTGGCGTCCGGGGCGATGATCACCTCGGTGAAGATCTCGACGATCTTGCGCGCCGCCTCGGCATCCAGCGTCCGATTCAGCGCCACGATACCGCCGAAGGCGGAGGTCGGGTCGCAGCTCAGCGCCCGCTCGTAGGCTTCGAGCAGGCTCGCGCCCTCGGCGACACCGCAGGGATTAGCGTGCTTGATGATGGCCACCGCAGCCGTCCGCGCGGGGTCGAACTCGGCGACGCACTCGTAGGCGGCATCCGTGTCGTTGAAGTTGTTGTAGGACAGCTCCTTGCCCTGGAGCTGGCGGGCGGTCGCCACGCCCGCCCGGGCCTTGCCCGGAGACCGGTAGAAGGCGGCACTCTGGTGCGGATTCTCGCCGTAGCGCAGCTCCTGCGCCAGGGTGCCACCGAAGGCGCGGAACTGCGCCGGCTCGTCGGCGCCGAAGCGGCCGGCCATCCAGTTGGCGATGGCCGCGTCGTAGGCAGCGGTGCGGGCGAAGGCCTTCTGCGCGAGGCGGCGGCGCAGATCCGCCCCGAGGGCGCCGTCATGCGCCTCCAGCGCGGCGAGCACGCCGGCATAGTCCGACACGTCGGTGACGACGGCCACGTCCGCGTGGTTCTTGGCCGCCGCGCGGATCATCGCCGGGCCACCGACATCGATGTTCTCGATGCAGTCGGCATCCGGCTTGTCGGCCGCGATGGTCGCCTCGAACGGGTAGAGATTGACCACGAGAAGGTCGATCGCGCCGATCCCGTGGGCGGCCAGCGCGGCCTGGTGCTCGGGATTGTCGCGGATGGCGAGCAGGCCGCCATGCACCGCCGGATGCAGGGTCTTCACCCGGCCGTCCATCATCTCGGGGAAGCCCGTCAGGTCGGCGACTTCCGTCACCGGCAGGCCGGCCTCCTGCAGGGCACGGTGGGTGCCCCCCGTCGAGACCAGCGCGATGCCGTGGGCGTCGAGCGCCCGGGCGAAGTCGACGAGGCCGGTCTTGTCGGAGACCGAGAGGAGCGCGCGGGAGACCCGCACCTGATCGTGCGCCATAGCTTCGTGCCGCCGTTCGAAATTCTGGCGCGCGGTAGCACGGAAACGGGGAACCGGGCCAGCCGCCCGTCAGGCGGTCGTGGCGCCCCGCAGCGGTGCGGAGGCCAGCCGCTCGAAGCTCCAGCGCACCTCCACGTCCTCGGAGACCCGCAGGTGGAGCACGATCTGGTCGGTGCGCCGCGGCCCGGTAAGGCCCGAGAAGTACACGCTCTCCTCAAGGGCGATGTCGGCGTTTTCTGCCCGAAACACCCAGATCTCGCCCAGCGCCGAGGCGAGTTCCAGGCCCTCCGGGACGCCGCGCACGGCGATGCCGGGATGCAGGTGGAAGCGGATGGCCACCTCCTGGCGGCGCAGGCGCCCCCGCCCCTGGCGCAGGAAGGCGTCACGCCCCTCCAGGCGCGCCGTCGCTGGGAAGAGCTGCCAGCGGCGCTCGTGCACGATGCCGAACTCCGGCCCGTAGCCGTTGTGCCGGGCGGCGAGAATGACACTCTCGGCATCCTCGGCCCGCTCCGACGCGACCGACGCTGGGCCGCGCAGGATGACGGAGCCGCGCCGGCGGATCAGCCAATCGGCCAGCCGGCGTTCGCCCCACCACCCGGTCTCCGTGAGGAACCGGCATGAGGAGGCGTCGGCGACGGAGGCGGTGGAATGCGCAGGCGTGGAGCGGGCGAGGAGGCGCAGGTCCGGCCCGCTCGCCGGCAGCCCGCAATTGACCACGATGCGCTGGGGACCGCTCGACATCTCGAAGGCGAGACAACCCGCACCGGCATTGATCGAGTACGGCAGCGGCGGGCTCGCGCCGACATCGGCGACGATCACGACCCGGCCGCCCTCCAGGCGCTCGTAGCCGGAATTGGGCGCATGCATCAGCGGTCGGGCGAGCGCGCCGTCGTAGACCAGCAGCGTCGCGAGGTGGTCCGCATCGGTCGCGCCCATGCCGTTGAAATGGCTGAGCGAGGCATCGGGATGGCGCAGGAGCCGCAGCAGCGGCAGCATGCGGTCGATGGCCCGCAACAGTGCCATCGGCGGCTCGACGCTGCGGCTGAGATAGCTCTGGCGCAGCGGCAGCAGGTCGAGGAGCAGCTCCATGGCGAAACGCGGGTCGCGGGAGCGGTGACCGCCGTCCGTGAGGATCTGACGGTCGAGTTCCCGCGAGAGGATCCGGGTCGCCCGGCGCAGGATCGGCTGGATCCCGTCGCAGCACAGGCCGGCATAGCAGAGCGCCACCGCGGCGTTCAGGCGCCATTGCGGCGGCACGCCCCGCCGCAGATCGCGCTCGAGCTGCTGCGCGTTGCGGGCGATGGCCTTGAGGAAGGTCTGGTAGAAGCCGTGGTCGGCGCCCTCCAGCACAAGGGGCGACTGGCACAGGAACGAGATCAGCCGGCGGGCCGCGACCGGCGTCTGCCGGGCGAGCGCCGGATCACCCCGGCCGGCGATGAAATCGGCCACGAAGGCGCGGGCATTCGCTCGGGCCAGCGCCGTGTCGGCGGCGCGCAGGTGGCGCAGCCAGCCGAATCCGTAGAGTTCGTCCGCCCATTCCGGCGAGGGCGCCGCGTGGTCGAACGGCGAGCCTCCGCTCGCCACCAGTGAGCGGCCGGCGAAGACGAACAGCCCGGCATAGATGTCGTCCGCGAAGGTCGCGTCCGAGGTGCGCAGATCCTGGGGCGCGATCACGAGCCCCGTGACTCGCATCCGGGAGAGGATGTCGGGCGGTGCGGTGAGGCTGGCAGCGGCCGCACGCGCCGCGCGCGCAGCCTCGCGAGCGGCAAGTCGATAGAAGCGCCAGCGGTCAGGCCCCCAAGCCACGCGATCTCCGAGCCACGCGTCCTCACAAGGCCCCAAGGCCTTGAGCCCTCGCGCACGAGGATCGGCTGGCACCCGTTCCGTTAGGCTAGTGGGGGCCTCTTAACCGTCAGTTTACGCTATGTCATGTCCAACCCGGTGCAAGCGAAGGTCGCTCGTCAGCCAGGCATGAGAGCCCCGACGAACGCCCGCAGATTCGACCGCATCAGGTCGAGATAGGTGGATGCCGGGCCATCCGGTCCCGAGAGAGCGTCGGAATAGACCTTGCCGCCGATGCGGGCGCCGCTTTCGCGGGCGATCTGCTCCATCTGGCGCGGATCGCTGATGTTCTCCAGGAACACCGCGGGCACGCGGTCCCGGCGGATCTGCCGGATGATCGCCGCAACATCGCGGGGGCTCGCCTCGCTGTCGGTGGAGACGCCCTGCGGAGCGACGAAGTGCAGGCCGTAGGCCGCCGCGAAGTACCCGAAGGCGTCGTGGGTCGTGATGATCCGGCGCCGCTCCGGCGGGATGCCGTCGATCGCGGCCCGCACGTCGCGCTCAAGGACGTCGAGCTTGGCGATGTAGCTGTCGGCGGCTTGCCGGTAAGCGGTGGCGTTGGCCGGATCGGCCTTCGCAAGCCCATCCCGGATGTTGGCCACGTAGGTCCGCACGTTGGCGACGTTCTGCCAGGCATGCGGGTCGGGGGCGTGGTCACCGTGGCCGCCCTCGCCATGGGCGTGCGCGTCTTGCGTATGCTCGTCCTGGGCTGGGATCGGCTTCACCCCCGCGGAGGCGACCACGACCGGCGCGCGCGTGCCGGAGGCCCGGATCAGCCTGTCGAGCCAGCCTTCCAAGCCGAGGCCGTTGACGAACACGCTGTCGGCTTCCGCGAGCTTGCGTGCATCGCCCGGAGACGGGCTGAAGCCGTGGACGTCCGCATCCGGCCCGACCAGCGTCACCACCGTCACATGCGGGCCGCCGACCTGTCGGACCAGATCCCCCAAGATCGAGAAGCTCGCGACGGCCTTGATCGGCGCTCCATTCTCGGCTGCCGCCGGGCCGGCGAGACCGAACCACAGGGCAAGCATCGCGAGCCATGCCATCCCGACCGTTCCCGACGCTCGCCGCACCGCCCTACTCCCGCCAGATCGCGTGAGCGGTCCATAATGTAACAGTATTACATACACAAGCGGGATACATGGTGGGCGCCTCATAGGCGTGAGGGCTGCTGCCGCGGACGCGTCTCGCACCGCCGGCATCCCGAGCGTGAGACGGAGATTTCCATGTCCCGACGTTTGAGAACCGCCATCCTCCTCACCGGTGCCCTCGGCCTGGGGCTGGCGGGTGCGGCCGCCGCGGGCGAGCACGGACCGGATGGATACCGGGAGCACGGGCGCTGGAGCGCACTCAGCCCCGAGGATCGGGCGGCCTTCACGGATGCCCGCATTGCCGCCCTGCATGCCGGTCTGAAGCTCAATCCCGACCAAGAGAAGCTCTGGCCGCCCGTGGAGGACGCGATCCGCAACCTGGCCAAACTGCGCCAGCAGCGCCGCGAGGCGATGCGCGATCGGCCCAGGTTCAGCGACGACGCTCCGGCCGCCCTGCGGGCGATGGCGGATGCCGCGACCGCGCGCGGCGAGGCGCTGCGAAAGCTCGCCGACGCGTCGCAGCCGCTCTACGCCAGCCTCGACCAGGACCAGAAGCGGCGCGCCATGATCCTCGCCCGGCCCATGGGTCCGATGGGCGGCCACGGTCGCATGGGCGGCTGGCATCACGGCCACGATGACGACCACAGACCCGGCGGCGACAACCGCTGAGCGCACCGCGGCCTGGAAGCTGGAGCTCGACAGGCTTGATCCGCGACGGCGGCGGCGGCAAACCGCTGCCGCCGTGCGTCTCACCCGTGGACGGCTGGCGACAGGTCCGACCCGGTAGGTTTCATGGCGCGCCTTCCCGGCGACACGGCTCCCCTTCTCGCCCGGCTCTGGCGCACCTGGTTGTTCCCGCACCGGGGCACCCTCGCGGTGGTGCTGGTCCTGATCGCGTTGGTGGGCGCTTCGACCGGGCTCTACCCGGCGCTGATCAAGGCCGCCTTCGACGCCTTCGACCGCAAGGATGCGGCGGCAATCGCCTACGGGCCGCTGGTGGTGATCGCCGTCACCGCCCTGCGCGGCTTCGCGCTCTACGGCCAGACGGTCCTGACCAACCGGGTTGTGACCCGGGTCGAGGCCGACATGCAGGCGGCGCTCTACGGCCACCTGATCGACTCGGATCTCGCCCAGCTCGGTCGCGAGAGCCCGGCAGCGCTGACCCAGCGTTTCACCACCGACTTCGCCTTCATCAAGGAAGCGCTGACCCGCATCTCCACGGTTCTCCTGCGCGACATCGCCATGCTGATCGGCCTCGTGGCGGCCCTGATCTGGATGGATCCGGTGCTGACCCTGGTGGCGGGCGTTACGGTGCCGTTCGTGGCCGGGCCGATCGGACGGATCGGCAAGAAGCTCCGGCGGGTCTCGACCTCCACGCAGGAGCAGATGGGCGCGACCGCGAGTCTGATCTCCGAGAGCCTTCAGGGTGCGCGCGTCGCCAAGACCTACGCGATGGAGACCTATCTGAAGGGCCGGGCCGTGCAGGCGCTGGACGAGGTGCGCCGCCTTAAGATGAAGGCCGCCAATGCCCGCGGTCGGCTCGACCCGCTTCTGGAGATCGGCGGCGGGATTGCGGTGGCCGGCGTGCTGGTGCTGGTCGGCCAACGCGTGCTGGCGGGCGAGAAGACGGTGGGCGATTTCACCGGCTACGTGGCGGCTTTGCTGCTCGCCGCCCAGCCCGCCCGCGCCCTGGGGAATCTCAACGCGATCCTGCAGGAGGCGGCAGCCGCGCTCCGGCGCTATTTCGACGTGATGGACGAGGCGCCCGGCATCCGTGAGGCGCCCGACGCCCGGCCGCTGACGGTGACCGCCGGGGCAATCCGCTTCGAGGGCGTGCGCTTCCGTTACCGGCCGGACGCGCCGGCGCTCGAGGGAATCGACCTCGCGGTTCCCGCAGGCTCGGTGACGGCGCTGGTGGGGCGTTCGGGCTCGGGCAAATCCTCGCTGCTCAACCTGGTCCCGCGGCTCTACGACGTGACCGCCGGCCACGTGACCATCGACGGCCAGGACGTGCGCGCCGTGACCCTGGCCTCGCTGCGCGATGCGGTGGCGGTCGTCTCGCAGGAGGTCGTCCTGTTCGATGATACGATCGCGGCGAATATCGGCTTCGGCCGGCCGCGGGCGAGCCGCGCCGAGATCGAGACGGCGGCCCAGGCCGCGGCGGCCCACGGCTTCGTCTCGGCCCTTCCGGAGGGCTACGACTTCCGGGTCGGCCCCGGCGGCGGCAGGCTCTCGGGCGGCGAGCGGCAGCGGGTGGCGCTCGCCCGCGCCTTTCTCAAGGACGCCCCGATCCTGCTCCTCGACGAGGCGACCTCGGCGCTGGATTCGGAATCCGAGCGCCTGGTCCAGGAGGCGCTGACCCGACTCATGCGCGGGCGCACCACCCTGGTGATCGCACACCGGCTCTCGACCGTGCGCGAGGCCGACCAGATCGTCGTGATGGAATCCGGCCGCGTGGTCGAGACCGGGCGGCACGACGACCTGATCGCGGTCGGCGGCGTCTATGCCCGCCTGCACCGGTTGCAACTCTCGGAGCCCACGACCGCGGAGTAGCGCGCCCGAGGCAGACGATCCGCCGGCACCACGCAACGCATGTGCGGCGATGCCGTCATGCGCGGGGTCCGTAGATTCGCGCGGCGGAGCGCGCCATAAGAGCCTCAGCCGACGAGGACCACACCGTGAGCGACCTGACGTTCAAGACGATAGCCCATCCCGCGCCCAGGACCGCCGAGGAGCGGGCCGCCCAAATGGCGAATCCGGGCTTCGGCAAGGTGTTCACAGACCACATGGTGGTGGCGCGCTACTCCGCCGGGCGCGGCTGGCACGATGCACGGATCCAAGCCCGCGAGGCGATCCCGCTCGATCCCGCCGCCGCGGTGCTGCACTACGCGCAGGAGATCTTCGAGGGCCTCAAAGCCTATCGCACCGCCGATGGCGGCGCCGCCCTGTTCCGGCCGGACGCCAATGCGCGCCGGTTCCGCCGCTCGGCCGAGCGCATGGCGATGGCGCCGTTTCCCGAGGATGCGTTCGTGGAGGCGGTCCGCAAACTGGTCGAGATCGACCGCGCCTGGATCCCCGACACGCCCGACGGCAGCCTCTATCTCCGGCCGTTCATGATCGCGTCCGAGGCATTCCTCGGCGTGAGGCCGGCCTCGGAATACCTGTTCGTGACGATCGCCTCAGCGGTGGGCTCTTACTTCAAGGATCCGGCCGGTACCGTCACGGTCTGGGTCTCGGAGCACTTCACCCGGGCGGCCCCGGGCGGCACCGGCGCGGCCAAGTGCGGCGGCAACTACGCGGCGAGCCTCGCCGCGCAGGCCGAGGCCACGGGCCAGGGCTGCGAGCAGGTCGTGTTCCTCGACGCGGCCGAGCGCCGCTACATCGAGGAGCTCGGCGGCATGAATGTGTTCTTCGTCTTCGAGGACGGGACGCTGGTGACGCCGCCGCTCTCGGACAGCATCCTGCCCGGGATCACCCGCGATTCGGTGATCACGCTGGCGCGCGAGGCCGGCCTCACCGTCAGGGAGGAGCCTTACACGATCGACGCTTGGCGGACCGACGTCCGGGAAGGCCGCCTCACCGAGGCCTTCGCCTGCGGCACCGCCGCGGTGATCACGCCGATCGGCACCGTGAAGAGCCGGGAAGACTCCTTCACCATCGGGAACGGAAAGGCCGGTCCCGTGGCGCAGCGGCTGCGCGGCATGCTGGTCGACATCCAGCGGGGCACCGTGAAGGACACGCATGGCTGGTTCCAGAAGCTCTTCTAGGACCGTCCGATCCATGTGGACGCACCCATGACGGAAGCGGCGGCCGAGATCGCGTGCGAGCCGGCCGCCGGCCCGTGGAATCCGGGCGTCCGATCCGATCTGCCGCCCGCCTTTCTGCCCCTCGTCACCGTTTACCGGCCCGAGCACGTCGAGACGCCGCTCCGCGATGCGCTGGAGACGAGCGATCTGTGCGGGCTGCCGGCCCGGCAGCTCACGCGGTTCAGGGCGCGCCGCCTCGTCGTCCACGAGGTCCTGATCCGGGTCATGTCGGACCTCTCCGTCCCGGTGGGCGCGGTCTACGCCGATCTCGGCGTGAATTTCCGGGCGATCGTCGCCACCATCCTGCGGGAGGGGATCGAGCCGCGGCTCGGAGAGGTCGAGACCGCCTTGACGCAGATCCGCGCCGAGGCCGACGCGGTTCTCGACCGCGAGATCGCCGCGATCCTCGATGACCGTCCGGCGACTCCGCCGCCTGCGCCGAACTGGCTCGACCGGCTCCTCGGGCGGCGTCCCCCCGAGGCGCCGCGCCCCCGCGAGGATCTCGCGACCCGGGCGCTGCGCCACCTCGAATCCTGGCATCGACGGGCGACCGAATCCGGCGACGGCCTGGAGATTGCCGCCTGCGAGTCCCTGCGCAGCGTGGTATCCGGCCTTATCGCCCGGCAGAACACGCTGATCCGCAACCCGGCACTGCTGCGCGGCATCGCCGGAACCCTCGTCTCGAACGGGTATGGAAGCCGCCGCGTCGGTGAGCTGATCGAGCCCTGGATGGCCGCCGTGGTCGATGCCCACGGCTATCGCAGGCTCGCCCCGCAGGCTTATCCGGTGGTGATGAACGTCAAGGGCGCCTCGGCGTCCGGGAAGAGCACGATCCGGCCCTACCAGCTCGGTTTGGCGAAGCGTCTCGGGATGGCTTGGTCCGACTTCGCCGTGATCACGCCGGACGTTTGGCGCAAGTTCCTGCTGGATTACGGCAGCCTCGGCGAGGCCTTCCGCTATGCCGGCACCCTGACCGGCTACGAGGTCGAGATCATCGATATGAAGCTCGACCGCTACGTCACCCGCAAGGCGGCCGAGCGACGGATCTCGAACCTGCTCATCGACCGGTTCCGGTTCGACAGCTTCAAGGCGGAGGCCGGTTCCGACGGAGGTGGTCAGTTGCTGACCCGGTTCGGCGACCGGGTCTACATGCAGTTCATGGTCACGCCTCCGGCCGACACGGTAGAACGGGCCTGGAAGCGGGGCGAACTCTTCGGACGCTACAAGGCGGTCGAGGACCTGCTGGCGCACAACGTGGAGGCCTATACGGGCATGCCGCGCCTGTTCTTCAACTGGGCGCTCGCCCGGGACAAGCAGGTGGTCTGCGAATTCCTGGACAACAGCGTCCCGCTGGGTGAGCGCCCGCGCACGATCGCGTTCTGCACCGGCGGGATCCTGAATATCCTCGACGTGAAAGGGCTGATCGACATCGATCGCTTCCGCAAGGTCGACATCTTCGCGCGCAGCCCCGACGAGGTCTTTCGCGGCGTGGACCTTGCAGCGGGCGCCAATACCGCTTTCCTGCGCGCCTGTCTGAGCCGAATGGCAACGGTCCGTTTTGCGCGCGCGGATACGGGGCGGGTGATCCTGCGCCTGGACCGCGGCCGGATCACGGGCCTCGACCGCGAGGGGCTGGCAGGGAATGGCGGAGGGGCCGAATGGGCCGCCGCCTGTGCCCTGATCGGCATCCCGGACGATCTCTCGGGTATCCCGGCGCTGGACGAGACGTTGAAGCCGGCCGATGAGCCGACGCTGGGGGCGTGGGGGCCCGTCGGCGGGTTCCGTTCCGACGGCCGGGCGGAATAATATCGCTGCCCTGACAGTTCATCCCGACCGTCTCACGCTGGTATATTGCATACCTGGAACGGATATGCATGATCGGCGCTCCACGAAAGACGCGCCCCGGTGAGGTCGCGCCGCCTTAGGGAGAGGCTCAGGGATGGAACGCCAGGATTCACCCTCGGCGAAATGGTGGCAGCTCGCCTTTGGCGTGATCTGCATGGCCATGATCGCCAATCTGCAATACGGCTGGACGCTGTTCGTCGATCCGATCGATCAGAAATATCATTGGGGCCGGGCGGCGATCCAGCTCGCCTTCACGCTGTTTGTTGCCACCGAGACCTGGCTCGTTCCGGTCGAGGCTTGGTTCGTCGACCGGTACGGCCCGAAGATCGTGGTCGCGTTCGGCGGTGTGATGATCGCCCTGGCCTGGACCATCGACGCCTACGCCGACAGCCTGTTCCTGCTCTATCTCGGCGCGGTGATCGGCGGCATCGGGGCCGGCTCGGTCTACGGCACCTGCGTGGGCAACGCACTGAAGTGGTTCCCGCATCGCCGCGGCCTGGCCGCCGGTGCCACCGCGGCCGGTTTCGGAGCGGGTGCGGCCATCACGGTGGTGCCGATCGCCAAGATGATTGCCTCCAGCGGCTACCAGGATGCCTTCCTGTATTTCGGCCTCGGCCAGGGCGCCGTGGTTTTCGCCCTCAGCTTCCTGCTGCGCAAGCCGTCTGTTGCCGTGCCGGTGCAGCGTAAGAGCCTGCGTCTGCCTCAGACCAAGGTCGACCGCACGCCGCGCGAGGCCGTGCGCGCGCCCGTCTTCTGGGTGATGTACGCGATGTTCGTGATGGTCGCCTCCGGCGGCCTGATGGCGGCGGCGCAGATCGCCCCGATCGCCCACGACTACAAAGTCGCAGGTGTTCCGGTGAGCCTGTTCGGCCTGCAGATGGCGGCCCTGACCTTTGCGATCTCGCTTGACCGCGTCTTCGACGGTTTCGGCCGGCCCTTCTTCGGCTTCGTCTCCGATAACATTGGCCGCGAGAACACGATGTTCATCGCCTTCTCGACGGCAGCCGCGGCGCTCATCGCGCTCACAACTTACGGAACCAATCCGCTGGTTTTTGTCTTCTCGACGGCAGTTTACTTCGGCGTCTTCGGAGAAATCTACTCGCTCTTCCCGGCGACCTGCGGCGACACGTTCGGCTCGAAGTTCGCAACCACCAATAATGGCCTTCTCTACACGGCCAAGGGTACGGCATCCTTTCTCGTGCCAGTGGCGAGCATCATCTCCGCTCAATACGGGTGGTCGGCGGTGTTTGCCATCAGCATCGGCCTGAACGTCACAGCGGCGGCGCTGGCGATGTTCGTCCTGCGCCCGATGCGGGCCCGCTACCTCGCCGAGGCCGAGCAGCCCGCGGCCCTGCCCGCCCAACCGATCCGGGCGGCCTGAGAACCGCCCCCGAAATCCCTACATCGCTACGGAATTCCCGGAGATACCCCGATGACCGCACTGGCCAAGATCGTTCACAACACACCCGAAATCGAGGCCGAGCCGGACCTGACCGACGGCTTCCACCTCGTCATCGACGCGCTCAAGCTCAACGGCATCGAGACCATCTACGGTGTCCCGGGCATCCCGATCACCGACCTCGGCCGGATGGCGCAGGCCGAGGGGATGCGGGTCATCTCGTTCCGGCACGAGCAGCACGCCGGCAACGCCGCGGCGATCGCGGGCTTCCTCACCAAGAAGCCCGGCATCTGCCTCACCGTCTCGGCCCCGGGCTTCCTGAACGGCCTGACGGCGCTGGCCAACGCCACCACCAACTGCTTCCCGATGATCCTGATCTCGGGCTCCTCCGAGCGGGAGATCGTCGACCTGCAGCAGGGCGACTACGAGGAGATGGATCAGCTCGCCATCGCCAAGCCCCTCTGCAAGGCGGCCTTCCGGGTGCTGCATGCGGCCGATATCGGCATCGGCGTGGCCCGCGCGATCCGCGCGGCCTGCTCGGGCCGCCCGGGCGGCGTCTATCTCGACCTGCCCGCCAAGCTGTTCTCCCAGGTGATGGACGCCGAGGCGGGCCGCAAGTCGCTCGTCAAGGTGATCGATCCGGCCCCGGCCCAGCACCCTGCCCCCGAGGCGATCGCCCGGGCCCTGGAGGTGCTGAAATCCGCCCGCCGGCCGCTGATCGTGCTGGGCAAGGGAGCCGCCTACGCGCAGGCCGATGCGGCGATCCGGGCGCTGGTGGAGACGAGCGGCATCCCCTACGTGCCGATGAGCATGGCCAAGGGCCTCCTGCCCGACACCCACCCGCTCTCGGCCGGCGCGGCACGCTCCACGGCGCTGAAGGACTCGGACGTGGTGCTGCTGATCGGCGCCCGGCTGAACTGGCTGCTGTCCCACGGCAAGGGCAAGACCTGGGGCGAGCCCGGCTCGACCAAGTTCATCCAGATCGACATCGAGCCCCGCGAGATGGACTCGAACGTCGAGATCGTCGCTCCGGTGGTCGGCGATATCGGCTCCTGCGTGCAGGCGCTGCTCGACGGGATGGGCCAGGGCTGGCAGCAGCCGCCGGCCGACTGGATCGACACGCTGAAGGCCAAGCGTGAGGCGAACATCGCCAAGATGGCGCCCAAGCTCATGAACAATGCCTCGCCCATGAACTTCCATGCCGCTCTGGGGGCGCTGCGCACGATCATCAAGGAGCGGCCGGACGCGATCCTGGTCAACGAGGGCGCCAACACCCTCGACCTCGCCCGGGGCATCATCGACATGTACCAGCCGCGCAAGCGCCTGGACGTGGGCACCTGGGGCATCATGGGCATCGGCATGGGCTTTGCCGTCGCGGCCGCGATCGAGACCGGCAAGCCGGTCCTGGCGGTGGAAGGCGACAGCGCCTTCGGCTTCTCCGGCATGGAGATCGAGACGATCTGCCGGTACGAGCTGCCGGTCTGCATCGTGGTGTTCAACAACAACGGCATCTACCGCGGCACGGACGCCGACCCGACCGGGCGTGACCCGGCCACGACGGTGTTCGTGAAGGACTCCCGCTACGACAAGATGATGGAGGCCTTTGGCGGCGTCGGCTACCACGTCACCACGCCGGACGAGCTGACCCGCGCGGTCAACGAGGCGATGAACTCCGGCCGGCCCGCGCTGGTCAACGCCGTGATCGACCCGGCCGCCGGCAGCGAGAGCGGCAACATCGGCAGCCTCAACCCGCAGAGCGGCATCAAGAAGAAGAAGTGAGGGCGGGGGCCACAAGAGGCCCCTGACCGCGAAGTCTTCACGCCGGCCGGGTCGCACAGCGATCCGGCCGTTTCCGCTCCCGGCAGCCGGGCTCGCACGCAGACCGCGTCGATGCGGTTCCGGTTCCTGGCGCGCGTCCTCTCCCCGTGTGGGAGTGGGACAGATCGTTCTGAGAAGGCACAGCCCTCGCCCCAGCTCTCTTCCCGCCGGGCAAGCAGATCCGCACCTCCCTCCCGGTCGCCAATCTTCTGAAAATGAGAGCGCCTTTCCCCTCCCCCTTGTCGGGAGGAGCGCGCGCCGGCGAGGCGACGTCTGAACATCGTAGCCCCGCCAGGCGAGGGAACGTGTCGCGGTCCGCGAAAGACGTCGTCCGACCACAACATCCCGACCTGATGAGAGATCCGGTTATGATCGATCCCGAGCTCGCCGGGCGCCTCCAGTTCCGTCACCGGCTGCCCACCCGCGAGCCGCTGCCGCCGGGGCGCCACCCACTCGGCCTGTTCGCCGAGCGCGACGCGGTTCTGGTGGTCCCGGAGGGGCTCGACCCCCGGCGCCCCTGCCGGCTCGTCGTGCTATTCCACGGCGGCGGCGGTAGCGCCGAGCGCATCCTCCCGATGCTGGAGGGACACGCCCGGGCCGAGCGGTTCCTGCTCCTGGCGCCGCAATCCCTGTTTCCGACCTGGGACATCGTCATCGCCGGACACGGTCCGGACAGGGAGAGGGTCGCGGCGGCGCTCGCCGCGGTGGCGGATCGCTTCCTCCTCGACCCCGAATACCTCTGCTTCGCTGGCCACTCGGATGGCGGCAGCTACACGCTTTCCCTCGGCCTCGCGAACGGGGACGTGGCGCGCCACCTGATCGTCTCGTCGGCCGGGTTCCTCTCCGTGCATCTGCAGGTCGGCGCACCGCGCATCTTCCTGTCGCACGGGGTCCGCGACGAACAGATCCCGATCGAGCGGAGCGCGCGTGTCCACGTCCCCAAGCTGCGGGAGGCGGGCTACGACGTGACTTACGTCGAGTATGACGGTCCCCACGCGCATCAGCCGCCCGTGGTGGCGCAGGCCGTGGCGTTCTTCATGGCTGGCGCTACAGCCGCAGCCTAGCAAGCGGATTGGTCCGCTCCCGCGGGGTGCCGACACGCCGCGGAACGATCCGGCCGGACCGATCAGGGCCGGCAGCGCCCTCCCCTGTCGCCGCCGAGCGATGCGCGGCAGACGAAGCCAGCCTCGCCAGAACCCGCACATGAAAAAGGACGGCGCCCGGGGGGCGCCGTCCTGTTCACGGATTGCAGAGGCTCTGGCGGCGACCGATCAGACTGCGCGGGCCGCGTGCATGGCCTGGATCTGCTCCTGCGTGTAGCCGAGGCCGGCCAGCACCTCGTCGGTGTGCTCGCCGAGCAGCGGCGAGGCCTTCACCTCCACCTTCATGTCGGAGAACTTGATCGGGCTCCCGACGGTCAGGTACTTGCCGAGCTTCGGGTGCGCCACCTCGACCACGGTGCCGCTCTCGCGCAGGGACTTGTCCTCGGCGATCTCCTTCATCGACAGCACCGGCGCGCAGGGGATGTCGTAGGTGCGCAGGATGTCCACCGCCTCGAACTTGGTCTTGTCGGCGAGCCACTCCTCGATCGTCGCGAAGATGTCGAAGATCTTGTCCTGGCGGGCGCGGGGGGTGTTGTAGGCCGGATCGGTGATCCACTCCTCCTTGCCGAGCGCCTTGCAGATCGGCGCCCAGGCATGACCCTGGATGGTGAAGTAGATGTAGGCGTTCGGGTCGGTCTCCCAGCCCTTGCACTTGAGCACCCAGCCCGGCTGGCCGCCGCCGCCCGCGTTGCCGCCGCGCGGCACCACGTCCGAGAACTCGCCGTGCGGGTACTGCGGGTACTCCTCGAGGTAGCCCAGCGCATCGAGGCGCTGCTGGTCGCGCAGCTTCACCCGGCACAGGTTGATCACCGAGTCCTGCATCGACACGGCGACCTTCTGGCCCTTGCCGGTCTTGTTCTTCTGGTGGAGCGCCGTGAGGATGCCGATGGCAAGGTGCATGCCGGTGTTGGAATCGCCGAGCGCGGCGGCGCTGACGGTGGGCGGCCCGTCCCAGAAACCCGTGGTCGAGGCGGCGCCGCCGGCGCACTGCGCGACGTTCTCGTAGACCTTCAGGTCCTCGTAATGGTGACCGTCGGAGAACCCCTTCACCGAGGCGAGGATCATGCCCGGGTTCAGCTCCTGAATGCGCGCCCAGGAGAAGCCCATCCGGTCGAGCGCGCCGGGGCCGAAATTCTCGACCATGACGTCGGAGTTGCGGATCAGCTTCTCCAGAACCTCCTTGCCGGCCTGGGTCTTGGTGTCGAGGGTGAGGGAGCGCTTGTTGGAGTTCAGCATCGTGAAGTAGAGCGCGTCCGCGTCCTCGACGTGACGCAGCTGGGTGCGGGTCACATCACCGGCGCCGGGGCGCTCGACCTTGATCACGTCGGCGCCGAACCACGCCAGCAGCTGCGTGCAGGCAGGCCCAGCCTGAACGTGCGTGAAGTCGATGATCTTGATCCCTTCCAGCGGCTTACTCATTGGGCGTTTTCCCTTTCCGGTTTGCTGATCGGATTCTTCGGACAATCCGACGGGCTCAGGAGGCCCGGCGTGACGGCTCCGACGAAGCTTCGAGTTCGGTCACGCGCTGGCGCAGGCGCTTCTCCTCGGCCCAGCGCTCCGTCTCGTCGCGGATCACCGCGACAATTCCGGTCACTCGGTCGGAGGCATCCCGCACCATCCCCACCGTGAAGGCGATGGAGAGCTGGCTTCCGTTCTTGTGGAGCGCCGGCACCCTCAGGGTCTCCGCACCGTAACGGGTCACGCCGGTTCGCATCGTCTTGGCATAGCCATCCCAGTGGCGGCGCCGGTGCCGTTCGGGCGTGATCAGGTCGAGTGTCTGTCCGAGCGCCTCTCGGGCGGTAAAGCCGAAGATCCGCTCGGCGGCCGGATTCCAGACGGTGATCGCACCGTCCGGATCGGACACCACCACCGCATCCCCCATGGCCTCGACGAGGCCTGCGAGATCGGTTTGCGGTTCGACTGTCGCGCGGGCCATTGCAGCTGTCATGGGCGGTCCTTCTCTCCACAGGTGGAGCTAAAGTTCCGGCTCACCGGCCCCGCACTCCGGTCGTATCGCCGCTCCGAGTGGTATTTGGTATGCCATACACCTGATTCCGTCAACGCCCCCGCCACAAGCTGCACTTTCATGCGGGATCGTTCTGTATCTTTCCCAGCCGTAGTCGCGCGTCCGATCCGACGTCGCGGGTGCCTATCGTCTTCTCAGATTTGCCGCTTTCCGCGGGCAGTTGCTCGGCCACCCGACAGCTCGGACCGGCGGTTCGACGATCCGTCCTGGAGACCATCCCGGTGATCCGCTTCGAGAAAGTCAGCAAGGTTTACCGCACTGAGGGCCACCGGCGGACCATCCTGGAACAGGCCTCGTTCACGCTGAAGCCGGGCATCTCCTACGGGATCCTCGGCATCAATGGTGCCGGCAAGTCGACCACGATGCGGCTCATTGCCGGGACCGAGGATCCAACGCGGGGCAAGATCCACCGCGGCCTCCGGGTTTCCTGGCCTCTCGGCTTCGCCGGTGGCTTCCATCCGAAGATGACCGGCCGCGACAACGTCACCTTCGTTGCCCGGATCTACGGCGAAGATCCGCGGAAGGTTCTCGATTTCGTCGAGGATTTCTCGGAACTCGGCAGCTATCTCGACGTGCCGATCTACACCTACTCATCCGGCATGGGCGCGCGGCTCGCCTTCGGGATGAGCATGGCGATCCCGTTCGACTGCTACCTGATCGATGAGATCACCTCGGTGGGCGACGCCCGCTTCTCCAAGCGCTGCGACGAGGTCTTCTCCCAGCGCCGCAAGAATGCGGATATCATCATGGTCTCGCACTCGATGGAGACGATCCGCCAGTGGTGCTCGCAGGGTCTCGTCCTGCTCAACGGACGCGCGATCATCTACGAGGATGTCAACGACGCCATTGAGGTCTATCGGCGCCTCAACGCCTGAGCCTGCGGCCCGGCGCAGGGCCGTAAAGACATGCTTTTGCCGCCTCCGCGTGCGAGAGACATCCGCCGCGTGCGCTGCGGCGCGGTCGAGAGCCCGGTGACGGGTCGACCTTCGGGGCCGGGGAGGCCGGAAATCAGGCCATGAACATGGAGATCCGGAAGGCCGAGGGGCAGCCGGTCACGACCGCCGATCGCCAGCAGGCGATCACCGAGTCGCTGCGGCAGATCGCCCGCATGTCGCGCTTCGCCGACCGCAAGAAGGGCATTCGCTCCTATCAGACCAACGTCAAGAATGATCCCTGGATCCCGATTCTGTTCGTGGTCTGCTTCGTGCTGCCGACTCTGGCTGGGGCCATCTATTACGGGCTGATCGCCTCCGACCGCTTCGTGACGGAAGCGCGGTTCGCGATCCGGCCGGCGATCGGCGCATCCGAGAAGGGGGGCTCGGAGTCAGGCGGGACCAGTTCGAGCGGGCAGAGCCAGATGGTCTCGCAGGACATACAGATCACCCGGGAATACATCCTCAGCCGACCGATGCTGGAGATCTTGGAAGCGCAGTTGCCGCTCCGTGAGTGGTTCAGCCGTGACAGCATCGACTACTTCTCGCGCTTCGACCCGGAAAAGCCGATCGAGAAGTTTCTCCGCTACTGGAAGCGGCGCGTCGGCATCGAAGTTGAGGGTGGATCCGGGATCATGTCGGTCTCCGTCGAAGCCTTCACTCCAGACGAGTCTCTCGCCATCGCCAAGGCCGTGATGAAGGAGGCCGAGCGGATGGTGAATAACCTCACCGTGAAGCTACGCGCCGATGCGTTGGCCGAGAGTTCCCGCGAGCTGAAGCTCGCCGAGGATCGGATGATCAAGATCCGCCTCGCGATGCGGGATCTGCGCAATCAGGAGGGCATACTCGACGCGCAGAAATCGAATGAAGCCAACCTCAAGATGATCTCCGAGATGCGCGCATCCCGCGTCAACCTCGCGGTACAGCTCGCGATCGGTCAGCGTGATCTCGGCCCGGATTCCCGCCGCATCATGGACATCAAGCAGCAGATCAAGGATCTCGACGACAACATCGCCAAGATCGAGCGGCAATCGGCCAGCCAGGATCCGGAGCAGAAGCGCTTGCTGTCCGACGCGCTGACACGGTTCGAGGCGTTCGAGAACGAGCGCAAAAACGCGGAGAAGTACTACCAGCAGGTGCTGACCGCGTACGAGCGGGCCCGCATCATCGCAGCCCGGCAAATCGAGTTCTTCAGCCCGATCGTGGAGCCGGTGCAGGCGCAATCCTCCATCGAGCCGCGGCGGATCCTGATGATCAGCCTGATCACCGCGGGCGCCGCAGTGCTGTTCGCCGCGTCGATGTTCGCGCGGAAGATGATGGCCTGAGGCGGGGGCTGCCCGGGGCGCTCTCCGCCGAACCGAACGCCGATCCGGCGGAGAGCGCGTTCGGACAGGGGCTTACAGCCGATCGGCGGCGGGGCCGACGGTGCCGCCGGTCCAGCCCTGAGCCCGCCAGTCCTCGGCGCGTTCGTCGAGGTCGATCGAGCCCGCACGGTCGAGGATGGCCAGCACGCGATCGGCCCGGGTCTCGTCGGCCCGCACGGTGACCAGCGTACCGCCCCGGCGGATACCTTCGGCATAGGTCTCGGCCTCACCCTCGCTCAGGCCGGCACCCGTGAGGCCTCCGATCAGCCCTCCGGCCGCGGCGCCGACGCCGGCGCCCGTCACCGCGGCCACCAGCCAGCCGGCCGCCACCACCGGACCGAGACCGGGAATCGCCAGCAGCCCGAGTCCGGCGAGCAGCCCGGCACCGCCGCCCAGGACAGTGCCGACGGTCGCGCCGGTGCCGGCGGCATCGGCCGCGTCCATCGTTTCCGGCGCGGCGCTGGTGGAGGGCTTCGGTGCAGCCGGGGTGGGCTCGGCCCTGTTGCTGATGATGCTGATGTCGGCATGGGGGATGCCGGCAGCCTCGAGCTGATCCACCGCGCTGGCCGCGGCCTCGTAATCGTCGAACAAGGCGGTCAGGGCGCGTGCGGTCATGGGAACCCTCCGATGATCGGGCCCCGTTGGAATGCCCGGCGATGGCGGCGCCGGGCCGAGCGGGGCGGAGACAGGATGGCCCGCCCCGGGCAGGGGAGCCGCCGACCGGTCAAGTGGCGGCGGCGGAGCGGGTTCCTTCCGACTTGGCGCGTCTCTTAACGCACCGCTAACCATCCGCCCGGCAGATCTTGCCGGGTGCGCCCCCGGGATATTCTTCGGCCGGGCGACGACGGGTGGGATCGATGGCGGAGACGGCGAGCGCGCCGGCACGGGTTGGAGCTGCGGCGGTGCTGGGGCAGCTCGCGCTGCCCACGCGGGGCGACCTCCAGGCGCTGTCCAAGCGCTCGGACCTGCTGTTCGCCACCGGCGTGCTGGGGATCCTGGCGGTCCTGATCTTCCCGCTGCCCGCGATGCTGCTCGACCTGCTGCTGGCAGTCTCGATCATCACCTCGGTGCTGATCATGATGACCGGTCTGTCGATCGACAACCCCCTGGAATTCACCGTCTTTCCGACGCTGCTGCTCATCGCCACGATGCTGCGGCTCGCCCTCAACCTCGCCTCGACGCGCCTCATCCTCGGCCATGGCCACGAGGGTACGGCGGCGGCCGGCCACGTTATCGAGGCCTTCGGCCACTTCGTCATGGGCGGCAACTTCGTCATCGGGATCATCGTCTTCGCGATCCTGATCATCGTGAACTTCGTGGTGATCACGAAGGGCTCGGGCCGCATCGCCGAGGTCGCTGCGCGCTTCACCCTCGACGCGATGCCCGGCAAGCAGATGGCCATCGACGCCGACCTCTCGGCGGGCCTCATCGACGAGAAGGCCGCCAAGGCCCGGCGTGCGGCACTTGAGGAGGAATCGTCCTTCTTCGGCGCCATGGACGGCGCCTCGAAATTCGTCCGCGGCGACGCGGTGGCCGCGCTGCTGATCACGTTCATCAACGTGGTCGGCGGCATCATCATCGGGGTGGCGCAGCAGGGCCTGAGCTTCGGCGAGGCGGCCAAGAGCTACACGCTGCTCACCATCGGCGACGGCTTGGCGAGCCAGGTTCCGGCGCTGATCGTCTCGACGGCCGCGGGCCTGCTGGTCTCGAAGGCCGGCGTGCGCGGGGCGGCCGACAAGGCGCTGGGCAAGCAGCTGGCGCATTACCCGAAGGCGCTCGGCATGTCGGCGGCCGTGATGCTGCTGATCGCTCTGCTGCCCGGCATGCCGATGCTGCCGTTCCTGCTGCTGGGCGGCGGAGCAGGCTACGCGGCGTGGCGCATCAACAAGGCCGCCAAGGCGACCCCGCCCGTCGACGCACAGGGCGCCCCGATGGACGCGGCCGCGGTCGCCGCGGCAGCCGCCAAGGAGGAGACGGTCACCGATCTCCTGAAGCTCGACGACCTCAAGCTCGAGATGGGCTATGCGCTCCTCGCGCTCGTCAACGGCGAGGGCCAGGACCGGCTCACCGACCAGATCAAGGCCCTGCGCCGCCAGCTCGCGGCGGAACTGGGCTTCGTGATGCCGTCCGTGCGCATCCTCGACAACGTCCAGCTCGACGCCAACACCTATGTGGTGCGGGTGAAGGAGATCGAGGCCGGCTCGGGCCGGATCTTCCCGGGCCAGTTCATGGCAATGGACCCGATGGGCGGACAGGTGCAGCTCCCGGGGCAGCACATGCTGGAGCCGACCTTCGGCCTGCCGGCGACGTGGATCGACGCCGCCCTGCGCGATCAGGCGCAGCTCAAGGGCTACACGGTGGTCGACGCCGCCACGGTGGTCTCGACCCACCTCACCGAGGTGATCAAGGCCCATGTCTCGGAGCTCCTCAACCACGTCGAGGTGTCGAAACTGCTGCGCGAGCTGCCCAAGGATCACGCCGACCTGCTCAAGGAGATCGTGCCCTCGCAGATCTCCACCACCGGCATCCAGCGGGTGCTGCAATTCCTGCTCGCCGAGCGCGTCTCGATCCGCGACCTCGGGGCGATCGTGGAGGCGATCGCGGAAGTCGCGGGCGGGGTGAAGAACCCCCGCGACGTGGTCGAGCATGTCCGTGCCCGGCTCGGCCGGCAGATCTGCGCCCAGTACCAGGACCAGAACGGCACTCTGCCGATCATCACCCTGTCCCCGGCCTGGGAGCAGGCCTTCATGGAATCGATCGTCGGCGAGCGCGAGGAGCGCTATCTGGCGATGCAGCCCTCGAAACTGAGCGAATTCGTCAACGTGGTGCGCGATCGCTTCGAGGCGGCGGCCCGACAGGGCGAGATGCCGGTCCTGGTGACCTCCGCGCAGACCCGGCCCTTCGTGCGCTCCATCATCGAGCGCTTCCGCCGCGAGACGCCGGTAATGAGCCAAGCCGAGATCCACCCGCGAGCGCGGCTGCGGACGGTGAACTCGATCTGAGGATCTCGATGGCTCGGCGCGTCATCGAAGCCCGAGGGCCTGCGAATTGCGCCGGGCTGCCTTTCCGGCTCCGAGGGGACGGGCGACCGCTCGAGAGAGCGAGGCCGTCGCGACCTTCCTCGAGAGCAGCACGTCCCACGGCGAACGCGCCGCGCGAGCCGTCTCATGCCGGCTCAGGCTGAACGCAGCGCGACCTCTGAGACCATGGCGCAGGCTGAGTTGCTGCGCTCGGCTCGGCGTAACGGCGGCATCGAAGAAGACATCGAGCGGAAGCCGGCTCAGACCGCCTTCTGCTTCAGTTCCCGCTCCATCTCGTGCGCGTCGAGGCCGGGCACGATCACGGGCGGCTCCGGCACGGCTGTCGGCTTGGACCCGTTCGTGGCCGAGCCGATCGCAGCGGCGAGGCGCGAGCGCTCGAAGGCTACCACGACGATTACCGAGATGAGCGCCGGAATCCAGAAGTAGAAGATCCGGAAGATGATCACCGCCGCGATGATCGCATCCTTCTGCGCTTCGTCAGTGATGTGCATCGCAGTGATAAACACGATCTCGAACACCCCGAGGCCGCCCGGGGCGTGCGACGCGAGCGCCACCGAGAAGGACGCGAGGAAGATCGCCAGAACCGGGATGAAGCCGGGATTCATCGCCTCGGGGAGCGCGAAGTAGATGATCCCCGCGGCTCCGAGCAGCTCCAGCGGAGCCGCCAGCAGTTGGCGGCCCATGATACCGGGCCGCGGATATTCGAGCTTGAACGAACGGATGTGCAGGGGACGCAGGCGCAGGATCGAGCCGACCACGTACAGGCCAACGAAAGCCAGCATGCCGATGCCGACGACCAGCGCCGTCTTGGGATCGGTGAGGAAGCCGGGGAGCTTGCCCTCCAGCCGCGTCAGCAGGTGTGGATCGACCACCAGGGTGAACCCGCCGAGCAGCACGGTACCGAGGAAGAACGTGAACGAGCACAGGGCCACCAGAACGGCGACCTGGGCCGCCGTCAGGCCCTTGGCGGTGTAGGCCCGGTAGCGGACCAGCGCCCCGGAGAAGACCGAAGCACCGATATTGTGGGAGAGCGCGTAGGTCGTGAAGGAACAGAGGGAGACGAACAGCCACGAGATATGGCGCACGCCGAGATGCAGCAGTGCGATCCGGTCGTACCAGGCGAGCGCCGCGTAGGCGACCAGCGTCGAGAGAGCCGCGAGCAGGATCCGGTGCGGGGGAATCGCCAGGATCGCCGACCAGATCGCCGCCAGCGAGGTCGTCTTCAGCTCCTGGTAGAGGAAGTAGCCCGATACGACGACGGCGGCGAGGCCGATCATCGGCCAGATGAACTCGCTGAGCTTCTTCATGTACACCGACGCCCTGGGGACAGCCCCTGATGCGCCGGCAAGCGACGCGCTGCAAGCGGCCTGACGGCCATCCCGGCCCCCTTGTCAGGTGATCGTGACGGTTTCGTGCCGCAAGGCCCGTCCCTGCCGTGCAGCCCGGGCCGGACGCCGCGCGTCGCGGTCTGCAGAGAGGGCCGGACCGCGTCAGCCGCGGGCGCGGTTCAGCCCGATCCCGTCCATGGCGGCCTGATCGCGGGCCGAATCGGCGGCGCGCTCCGCGGAACGCTCACGGTCGTTCAGGATCTCGACCTTCTTCAGCTCCTCGAAGGCCTCGCCCAGTTCGGCCTTCGCCTCCGCGAGCTGTCCCTCCAGCGCCTGGGCGGATTGGCGCATGTTGTCCCGGCGGGTGGCCGCCGCGCGGGCATAGGTCGGATAGGCGAAATGGCCGACATCGGTGATGCCGGCGCGGGCTTCCTCGACCGCGACCTCCCGGTCGAGCTCCACCGCCATGCGCTGGAAGTCGGCCATCATCATCTCGATCTGGGTGACGCGGCGGCGCTTCTCGTCAACCTGGAAGCGACGCAGGCGGATCAGCGTGTCACGCGATTTCATCAGGACGCTCACTCCACGCAACGCTTGAGGCCGCGTCTGGGACCAGGCCCGGCTCGCGCCCCTGAGGAAGTCTGCCCGAGACAGCTCCGCTCAGATTCTTGGTCGGGCATCCTATCCGCCTCGGCGTTACCGCTTTGGCGCGGGATGCTCAGGCCCCGCCGACGATCTGGCTGAGCCGTGCGTAACCATCGCCGATGGACGTTGCTTCTTCCTTACCCTGCCCCAGAAAAGCCTCAAGATCGGGCATGAGCGCCACGGCCTCGTCGACCTCCTGGGACGAGCCCGCGCGGTAGGCGCCGAGCCGGATCAGCTCCTCCATGTCGGCGTAGGTGGACAGGACGCGGCGTGCCCGGCGGACCACCGGCAGAAAGGCCGGATCGCAGGAGCGCGGCATCGTCCGCGAGACCGAGCGCAGCACGTTGATCGCCGGATAGCGTCCGCGCTCCGCGATGGCACGCTCCATGACGATGTGGCCGTCGAGGATGCCCCGCACCGCGTCGGCCACAGGCTCGTTGTGATCGTCACCCTCGACCAGCACGGTGAACAGGGCCGAGATCGTCCCCTGCCCCACCCCCGGCCCGGCGCGCTCCAGAAGGCGCGGCAGCTCGGAGAAGACCGTCGGCGTATAGCCTTTGGCGGTGGGCGGCTCGCCGGCGGCGAGGCCGATGTCGCGCTGCGCCATCGCAAAGCGCGTGATCGAGTCGATCATGCACAGGACCTTGGCGCCCTGATCGCGGAAGTACTCGGCCACCGAGAGGGTCACGTAGGCCGCGTTGCGGCGCATGAGGGCGGGCTCATCGGAGGTCGCCACCACCACGACCGACCGCGCCAGGCCCGCTGCGCCGAGATCGTCCTGCAGGAATTCCTGCACCTCGCGGCCGCGCTCACCCACGAGCCCGATCACCGCCACGTCGGCGGCGGTGTAGCGGGCGAGCATCGAGAGCAGCACCGACTTGCCGACGCCGGATCCCGCGAAGATGCCCATCCTCTGGCCGGCGCACATCGTCAGGAAGGTGTTGATGCATCGGACCCCGAGATCCAGCGGGCCGCCGACCCGGGTGCGGGCATGCGCCGGCGGCGGATCGGCCCGGAGGGGGTAGACGTCGGACCCTTGCGGCAGAGGCCCGAGCCCGTCGACCGGGCGGCCCAGAGCATCGACGACCCGCCCGAGCCAGCCATCCGACGGGCGGATCGCCCCGGCCGATTCGTCGCGCACATAAGCCGGGCAGCCGCGCCGGACTCCCTCCAGCGATCCGAAGGGCATGGCGAGGGCCCGGTCCCCCTGGAAGCCGATGATCTCGCACGGCACCAGCCCGTGGCCGTTCGCACCCTCGACGTCGATCCGGCCGCCGAGCCGCATCGCGGCCACGGGTCCGGCAACCTCCACCAGCAGGCCGCGGATCGCCACCACCCGGCCGAAGGTCTCCAGCACCTCGACGCGCTCCAGCGCCGCGCGGGCCGCCGCGAGGGAAGAAACGGATCTTGCCGGATCCTGTGTCATCGGCCTGGCTCTCAACGCTTCGTTTACCGGCCTCCTTAACACTGCGGTCCACGGGCTCGTAGCGGCTCGATCCAGTCCGCGGTCACGGCCAAGCTCAAAGAAGTCGGGCCGCTGTGTCCCATTGACCACAGTCAGGATCGAAACGTTACGCGGGAAGTACTTACGCCGGAGGGGGCGGGCGACTTGGTCGCGATCGGATCGGAATCACGCCCTCGGGCGGGACCGGAGGGACACCATTCCTCCTGTCAAGCTCGCGGGGTTGCGAACGAGACGCTTGCGGGCAGGAATCAGGTTTTGTTAACGATTAATCCATAGCGTTCCACGTCAAGAGTGACGGAGCGCCCGTCCACAGGCCGGTGGCGGGCGAACGATAGGGACGTGTCTGCGCGCTGATGCGGCCGGCGGGGCTGGGGACCGACGATGCGGGTACTTTTGATCGAGGACGACAGCGCGACCGCGCAGAGCATCGAGCTGATGCTCAAGTCCGAGAACTTCAACACCTATACCACCGACCTCGGGGAAGAGGGTGTCGATCTCGGTAAGCTGTACGATTACGACATCATCCTCCTCGATCTGAATCTGCCCGACATGTCGGGCTACGAGGTGCTGCGCTCGCTGCGCGTGGCGAAGGTGAAGACGCCGATCCTGATCCTCTCCGGCATGGCCGGCATCGAGGACAAGGTGAAGGGCCTGGGCTTCGGGGCCGACGACTACCTCACCAAGCCGTTCCACAAGGACGAGCTGGTGGCACGCATCCACGCCATCGTACGCCGCTCGAAGGGCCACGCCCAGTCGGTGATCACCACCGGCGACCTGATCGTGAACCTCGACCAGAAGACCGTCGAGGTCGGTGGCGCCCGGGTGCACCTCACCGGCAAGGAGTACCAGATGCTGGAGCTCCTCTCGCTCCGGAAGGGCACGACGCTCACCAAGGAGATGTTCCTCAACCATCTCTACGGCGGCATGGACGAGCCCGAGTTGAAGATCATCGACGTCTTCATCTGCAAGCTGCGCAAGAAGCTCGCCAACGCCAGCCAGGGCAAGAACTACATCGAGACCGTCTGGGGCCGCGGCTACGTGCTGCGCGAGCCGATGGACGGCGAGGAGCGCATGGCGGTCTGATCCGCCTGCGCGCTTGATCCCGAAAAACCCCGTGCGGTCCGGCCGCGCGGGGTTTTCGCGTTTCGGGGTTCAGCGCGTCCCGGTCGCCGAGAAGACCTGTGCGGCAGGCGCGATCACCACGTAGCCGCCGCAGGGTGCGGCCTGGCTGATCACCGCGCTCGCCACACCCCAGATGTAGGTTCCGTGCCGATCCTGCGCGACGACCGGGCCGCCCGAATCGCCGAAGCAGACCCGGGCGCCGTTCGCCCGGGCGATGGTCAGGCCGGTGTTGCTGGCCGCCAGCGGCGTGAGGCTCGCAGTGCGCAGCCGCCCGACGGTGCGACCCGAGAGGCCGGCCCCGGCGATTCGCAGGCTCTTCGGGACCCGGCCGAGTTCGGCGGCGAGTGGCACCGGGCGCCGATCGCGCACCGGTTCGGACAGGCGCAGCACCGCGAGGTCGAGAGAGAGGTCTGCCAAGCTGACGTTGGGCGCCTCGTTCGGCAGCATCTCCCCCGGATCCGGGCTGTAGCGGCTGGCGACCCGGGCTGCGTAGACCGGCCGCGCCGGCTCGGTGCCGCGGAAGAACACCACCAGCGCGCCGAGGGGGTCGCCGTTCACGCAATGGGCGGCCGTGAGGACGAGGTCCGGGGCGATCAGGACACCGCTGCAGCGGGTCAGGCGCAGCGCCTCCTCGGGCTGGGTGATCGTACCGATGGCGACCGTGGCCTGGGCCAGCGCGTCACGGCCTGCGGGCGTCCCGCCGTCGATGGCGGCGGCCGGCCCCGCCAAGCCGAGCCCGAGGGCCAAAGCCGATCCGGCACGGGCGAGACGCGCCCAGGCGATTCCGAAAATGGTCACGTGCAGATCTTCCCCGCCGAAATCCCCCCGCATCACAGTCGCGGCCCGCGGAACGGAGGGCAAGCAGGCGCGAGGCCGCGATCGCCGTCAAGTCTCCGTCATCAGACCTGGGCGGACGACCGGGCACCCCGTCAACGCGCCACCGTCCAGGTGGTGGTGCCGTCCTTGTTGTCCTTCACGACGACACCCATGGCGGCGAGCGCGTCGCGGGCCCGGTCGGAAGCGGCCCAGTCCTTGACCGCCCGGGCCGCACGGCGCTCGGCGATCAGCGCCTCGACCGCCGCAACGTCGATGCCGGAGGCCGCGACCTGATCCCGCTCGCGGTCGCTCCGGGTTCGGGTGAGCAGACCGAAGAGGTTCGCGCCGGCCCGCAGGGCACCGGGCAGCGCCTCAACTCCGCTGCCGAGCCGGTGCAGTTCGTTGATCGCCGCCGGGGTGTTGAGATCGTCGCACAGGGCGTCGACCACCGCGCCGGGTACCTCACGCGCGGCCGCTTCATCCCCGGCGGCGTTGTACCAGCGGTCGAGCACGCGACTCGATTCCTCGAGCCCGCGCAAGGTCCAGTCGATCGGCTGCCGATAATGAGTCTTGAGCATGGTGAGGCGCACCACCTCGCCCGGCCAATCCCTCAGCACGTCGCGGATCGTGATGAAGTTGCCGAGCGACTTCGACATCTTCTCGCCCTCCACCTGCAGGAAGCCGTTGTGCAGCCAGACATTGGCCATCACGGGCGTCCCGAAGCAGCAGCGGGATTGCGCCACCTCGTTCTCGTGGTGCGGGAAGATCAGGTCGATGCCGCCTGCATGGATGTCGAAGACCTGGCCCAGGTGCTTGGCCGACATGGCCGAGCACTCGATGTGCCATCCCGGCCGCCCCGGCGCGGTGATTCCGGCAGGCGACGGCCAGGACGGCTCCCCTGGCTTCGAAGGCTTCCACAGGACGAAGTCCAGGGGCGAGCGCTTGTAGGGCGCAACCTCGACCCGGGCACCGGCCTCCATCTCGTCGAGGGGGCGCTTCGACAGGCGCCCGTAATCCGGCATCGCCGGCACGTCGAACAGGACGTGCCCCTCCGCCACGTAGGCATGGCCCGAGGCGACCAGCGCCTCGATCATCGCCACCATCTCGGCGATGTGATCGGTGGCGCGGGGCTCAACGAAGCGGGGCCGCTCGCCCGGCACGTTCACGTCCTCGGGCATCAGCACGCCGAGATCGCGCACGTCCTTATGGAATTGCGCCAACGTCTCGTCGGTGAGTTCCCGGATGGTGATGCCGCGCTCGGCGGCGCGGGCGTTGATCTTGTCGTCGACGTCCGTGACGTTGCGGGCGTAGGTGACATGGGCCGGCCCGTAGAGGTGGCGCAGCAGCCGGAACAGCAGGTCGAAGACGATGATCGGCCGGGCGTTGCCGATATGGGCCGCGTCATACACCGTCGGGCCGCAGGCGTAGATCCGGACGTGCTCGGGATCGATCGGCGCGAAAGCCTCCTTGGCGCCGGTCAATGTGTTGTAGAGCCGCAACATCGGCGCCATGAAACCCATCCCTCTTCCGGCGCCGCGGCTGTTTTCCGGCGCCGCGCCGTCGCCGGAAAACCGGCTCTGCCTTCAATGACCTGCGGGCGTCGCGCGGCGAAGAACGGCCGAAACGTGGCGGCTCCGACAGCTCCGCCCCAGCGTCCTGTTGCATTGCCGCGACGGCGCGGCCCGCCCGATGGGGCTAACCCAAAAGCGTGAGGAATTCGAGATGGCCCTCGCGCCATGCGGGTAAGGCTTCCTTAACCGCGTCATCGGACCGTCCTGACCACGATCCCCACGCCACAGACCCTGTGCCCCAAGGACATTCCATGCGACGCTCGGCCGCCGGTTTCCTCGTCCTCGCCACCGCCGTGGCCACCGCTTGCCTGGCGCACGCGGCGTCGGCGGGCAGCGACGGTGAGACGCCCATGAAGGCGCCGACCCATGTCGAGAAGACCTTCCTGATCCCGTCGAGCGACGGCTACGGCGTCGGCGAGTGCCTGACGACCCCCGGCAGCGAGTGCGGTCAGGTGGTGGCCAACGCGTGGTGCGAGGCGCAGGGCTACGCCGCCGCCAACTCCTACGGAGTCGCCGCGGCCGACGAATATACCGGCGCCATCAGCCAGCCTGTCCCGGCGCCTTCGGAGCGCCCGATCCGCATCACCTGCCAGGACTGATCTCGACGGGCACGACCGGCCCGGGCCTGTCCCGGCGCCACTCCGTCACTTCACGAAATCCGCACATTTCGGCGCCGGCTCCGTGCCCCAGGGCGCCAGCGGCACCGCCGAGGTCGAGTTCTTCGGCGAGCCCTGAATGACCTTGTCCGAGTAGACCATGTAGATCAGCGTGTTGCGCCGTGCGTCGCAGCCGCGCACGATCTGCATCGACTTGAAGATCAGCGAGCGCCGTTCGCTGAACACCACCTCGCCCTGGCTCAGCTTGCCCTTGAAGGCGACCGGGCCGGTCTGGCGGCAGGCCAGCGAGATGTCCGACACATCCTCGGCCAAGCCGAGCGTGCCCTTGATCCCGCCCTTCTCGGGCTGGGTGTACCAGCAGGCGACACCCGAGACCGCCGGATCGTCGATGCCGTAGACGACCAGCTTGTCGTTTGGGGTCAGCGGGCGCCAGACCGTCGACTTGTCGAAGATCCGGTCCGGCTCCTGGGCCGCCGCCGGTCCGGCCACGGCCAGGCCAAGGACCGAAAGCCCAACATAGGTGAGACTCCGAAACCACATCGCCGGCCTATTCCCCCTCAAGCTTGCCGGCAGGATGTAGGAGGGGTGTCGCGGTCTGGCGAGGGGGCGTAGAATGGCTTCGCTTCGGCCCCGAAGCGCGGATACGCTGACGCCCGGTCTCTTCGGCGCGCCGCGCACCCGATCAACGCGATGCAGCCTATGTCTCACCGCCCGACCGTCCGTTCGCTCGGCCGCCTCATCCTGAGCGCGGCCCTCGTCCTCGGACTGTCCAGCTTTCTCCTGGTCCCTGCCGGCGCGCAGGACGCGGCGGCGCCCGCGCCCGCTGCCGAGGTGAAGCCGGCACCGCAGATGCCCTCGCCCCAGTGCCGGCGCTACCGGGCCGAAC
This sequence comes from Methylobacterium sp. CM6257, assembly GCF_054611515.1. NCBI lineage: Bacteria > Pseudomonadati > Pseudomonadota > Alphaproteobacteria > Hyphomicrobiales > Methylobacteriaceae > Methylobacterium > Methylobacterium sp. CM6257. The sequence continues at coordinate 270,949 of NZ_CM137735.1, read as the reverse complement.
TCGCGGCGCTGCAGAACGGCGCCAGCACCACGCGGGCCCTCAACGACGAGATCGGCCGGCTCGAAGCCTATTTCCGCGGCCTGAACTGTGAGGGCGGAAAATTCCTGTTCTTCGATACGCGGCCGCCACAATGCGCAGCCGTCGAGCAGCGGATCCGTGCCCTCAAGGCCACCTATGGCGGCGCGGTGCTCGACGACAGCGGCGCCCGCAGGCGCGAACTCCAGGGGCTCGTGGTGTCCACCTGCCCGGCGCGGGAAACCTATGCGGGGACCGGCGAGTCCTACGCCAAGGGCGGCCCGCAGATGGTGTGCGTGCGGACCTGCGACGGCGGCTTCTTCCCGATGAAGAACCTGCCGGAAGGGCGCAGCGGCGCGGACGAGATGTGCCAGGCGCTCTGCCCCGGCACCGAGGCACAGGCCTATTCCATGCCCTACGGTGACGACGCGCTGAAGCACGCTGCCTCGGTGAAGGGCAGCCGCGCCTACGCGAACCTCGCCAACGCCTTCAAGTTCCGCAAGGAATTCGTCCCGAACTGCTCCTGCAAGCCGGAGGGCAAGAGCTGGGCGCAATCCCTGGTCAAGGCCGAGAGCATGCTGGTGCGGCACAAGGGCGATATCTTCGTGACGCCGATGCAGGCCGAAGCTTTGTCCCGCCCGAAGGTGCGCCTGACCCTGGTGGGTCGGGCCGACCGGACCGCCGCGGAGCTCGCCGCCGACGCGGCCGGACGCGCCGGAGTCAATTCCAGAGGCGGCGCCGGGACGCCCGACGACCGCGGGACCGAGGACCCGACCAAGCTCGAGACGGCGAAATCCGGCGATGCCAAGCCGGATCACGTTGCCGTACGGGTCATCGCGCCGGACGTGATCGCGGTGCCCCAGCGCCTCACGCCCTGAGCGGCGTTTCCGCGCTGCGGCGCGGGAACAAAATCCGGTGCCTCGTGTTCGGCTCGGCTTGACCCGACACGAGACTTCCATGCGGCTCCTTCGACTGATCCTCCTCACCGGCACGGTTCTGCCGAGCCTCGCGCTCATCCATACCGCCGCGGCGTCGCCGGAGCGGATGCTGATGGCCCAGGGCGGACCGGACGAGCGGGGTCCCCGCGGCGGCGAGCCCCAGCATGGCGGCCCGCGTCCGGAGCGTCCGCCGCAGGAGCGCCCCGGCCTTCCGCCGGGTCCCCCGGCCGCGCGGGAGCGCGCCCCGGACCGCAGACCCGAGCCGCCGGAGCCGCGCGCGCCGGCTCCGGAGCGCCAGGAGAACCGACCGGATCGCCAGGAGCGGCAGCAGGAGCGCCAGGAGCGGCAGCAGGAGCGACAGGAGCGGCCCCGCCAGGAGCGAACCGCCCCGGCGCGGCCAGAGCCCGAGCGCCAACAGGCGCCGGATCGCGACCGGGAGCCAGCCGGCCAACCGAAGCCTGGATCGGAGCGGCCGCTGGCGCCGCCACAGCAGCGGCTGGCGCCCGATCGGGACCGCCGCGCCCCGGAACCGGAGCGTGTCGCTCCGGACACGACTCCGAACCGCCCCCTCCCGCGCGACGCCGCTCCGGATCGCGAGACGCCCGGGCGGCGCCCGGGGGCAGCACAACCCGACACCGGTCCCCAGGCGCCCAACATGGCACGGGGCGTGCCCGGCCGGCCGGTTCAGCGCCAAGAGATCCAGCGCCAAGAGATCCAGCGGCAGGACATCCAGCGCCCGGACACCCAGCCCGACACGCGGTCCCAGCCGAACGCCGGTGCCGGCGCGGAGCCGGGGCGGCCCGTGCCGCCTAACATGGCTCCCGGGGTACCCGGACGTCCGTTCCAGCCACCGGGACAGGCTCCCGTCCCCGGCCAAGCTCCGCCTGCCCCCGGCGCTGCGCAGCCGGGCTACGTGCCGGGCGGGTTCCGCCAGGACGACGACGTGCGCGACTACGAGCAGGTCCGTCGGGATCGGCGCGAGTACAGCGAGGGCGGCCGCACCTTCTACCGGGAGCCCGGCCGCATCATTGTCCGCGACCGCGACGGCTACCTGATCCGCCACGACGAGAACGAGCGCTTCCGCGATCTCGACCCGCGCGGCTACCGCTACGAGCGGCGGGGTGCCGACTTCTACAGCACCATCGACCGGCCCGGCGGCGAGCAGATCGTCACTGTCACGGACGATGACGGGCGCCTGCTGCGCCGCTATCGCCGCTTCCGCGACGGCCGCGAGGTGGTGATCATCGACAACAGCTACGCCGGGCCGCCCCGGCCGATCTACGAGGACGTGGTCGTCCTGCCGCCGCCGGACATCCGGATCCCGCGGGACCGTTACGTCGTCGAATACGACCAGGCCGACGAGGGCGCGGTCTACGAGGCGCTCACGGCGCCGCCGGTGGTGGCCGTCGACCGGCGCTATACGCTCGATCAGGTGCGCTACAGCCCGGATCTCCGCGCCCGCATGCGCTCGGTCGATATCGACACGATCAACTTCGACACCGGCTCGTTCACGGTCACGCCGGATCAGGCGGCGCGGCTGTCGGTCATCGCCGCGGCGATCAACAAGGCGATCCGCGCCAACCCGCAGGAGGTCTTCCTGATCGAGGGCTACACCGACGCCGTCGGCTCCGACATCGACAACCTGTCCCTGTCGGATCGCCGGGCTCAGTCGGTGGCCACCGTCCTGACCCAGCAGTTCCAGGTGCCCCCCGAGAACCTGACGACCCAGGGCTACGGGGAGCAGTACCTGAAGGTGAACACCCAGGCTCCGTCGCGGGAGAACCGCCGCGTCACGGTCCGCCGGATCACGCCCCTGCTCCAGCAGGGCCAGGGGCAGGCCGCCCCGCCGCGCTGAGGGCAGGCCCGCGTGGGTCAAGCCCGCGCGGCGGTTGACTGTGCCTGCCCAACGCCCCACCACCGGGCGAAGGTCGGCAGCACGGGACGGGTATGGACAGCGAAGCGGACGGGCGGCTGATCCGGTCTGGCACACCGGTCTTCCGCCGCACGGCGCTGGCGCTCGCGGCCGCAGGATTCTCGACCTTCGCGGTCCTCTACGCAGTGCAGCCGCTGCTGCCGATCTACGCGGATGATTTCGGGGTCTCCCCGGCCGAGAGCAGCCTGGCCCTCTCGCTCCCCTGCGGCCTGCTGGCGGTGGCGCTTCTGGCGGTCAGCCCCCTGTCGGAAGTCTGGGGCCGCAAGCCGGTGATGCTGGCCTCGCTGTTCGCCTCCGCCCTGCTCACCATCGTGGCGGCCCTGGTCCCGGGCTGGCACGGGTTCCTGGTGCTCCGCGCCCTCACCGGCCTCACGGCGAGCGGACTGCCCGCGGTGGCGATGGCCTATCTCGCCGAGGAGATGGACGCGCAGGCCATCGGCCTGTCGATGGGCCTGCTCGTCGGCGGCAACGCGCTCGGCGGCATGTCGGGCCGGCTGATCAGCGGCATCATGGCCGACCATGTCGGCTGGCGGGTCGGCCTCGCCACCATCGGCGTGCTGGCGCTCGCCGCGGCGCTGGCGTTCTGGCGCTGGCTGCCGCCCGCGCGCAACTTCGTGCCGCGCCGGATGGCCTGGCGCGAGGTGCCGGGCAGCTTCGGCCACCACTTCCGCGATGCCGGACTGCCCTGGCTGTTCACCGAGGCCTTCCTGCTGATGGGCGGCTTCGTCTGCATCTACAATTACATCGGCTTCCGCCTGCTCGATCCGCCCTTCTCGCTGAGCCAGACGGTGATCGGCCTGATCTTCTCAGTCTACGTCGCCGGCATGGTCAGCAGCCCCGTGACCGGCGAGCTGGCGAGCCGCTTCGGCCGACGGCGCGTCCTGTGGCTCGCCACGGGCCTGGGCCTCACCGGCATACTGATGACGCTGTCGCAGCATCTCGTGCTGATCATCGCGGGGATCGTGGTGACGACGGTCGGCTTCTTCGGGGCTCACTCGGTGGCGAGCAGCTGGGTCGGTCGGCGGGCCCTGCGCGACCGGGCGCAGGCCTCCTCGATCTATCTCTGCCTGTACTACCTGGGCTCGTCGGTGCTCGGCACCGCGGGCGGCTGGTTCTTCGCCCATTCCGGCTGGAACGGCGTGGTGCTGTTCGTGGGCGGCCTGTACGGTTTGGCGCTGGTCATCGCCCTACGTCTGTCGCGGCTCGCGCCGCTGACGGCTTGAACCGGAGATAAGCCCATGAGCGAGCGCAGCCACGTCAAGCACGTCGTCGACCAGTTCGGCGCGCAGGCCTCCGCCTACGTGACGAGCGCCGTGCACGCCGCCGGCCCCGATCTCGACCGGATCGGCGCGCTGATCAGAGGCAGACCGGAATCGCGTGTTCTCGATCTCGGCTCCGGCGGCGGCCATGTGGCTTTCGCGGCCGCTGCGGCCGGAGCCTCGGTCACCGCTTACGATCTTTCGGCCGAGATGCTGTCGGCCGTCGCCGCCGAGGCGGACCGACGCGGCCTCGATCGGATCGAGACCCGGCAGGGCGCCGCCGAAACGCTGCCCTTCGCGGACGCCGCCTTCGACGCGGTGCTGACGCGCTACAGCGCCCACCATTGGCGCGACGTGCCGGCGGCACTGGCGGAGGCGCGGCGGGTGCTGCGTCCGGGCGGCCTTCTCGTCGTCTGCGATATCGTCGCGCCCGAGGATCCGCTCCTCGACACGCATCTCCAGGCCGTCGAACTTCTGCGCGACCCCTCGCACGTGCGCGACTACCGGGTTTCGGAGTGGCGTGCCATGCTGGAGAGGGCGGGCTTCGCGGTCGGTGCCGTGACGGCAAGCCGGCCGCGTATGGACTTCGCGAGCTGGATCGCGCGGATGCGCACGCCCGCGGTCAACCTCGCGGCCATCCGCGCCCTTCAAGACTCGGCGCCCGCGGAAGCGACGGCCCATTTCGACATCGAAACCGACGGCAGCTTCCTGCTCGATTCCGTACTGATCGAGGCGCGCCCGCGCTGAGACGCGATCTGCCGGAATCGGTCGAGGCTTGGCCGTTGAACCGTCCGCACCGGGCACCCATCTTGGAGGCCCGCGCCACCAGAGGAAGCCGAACCCGCAGGCCGGTTCTTCGGCTCTACGATCCGGCCTGATCGAGCTCGTCATCGTCGTCCTGCTGATCGCACTGAACGGCGTCTTCTCCCTCTCGGAGCTGGCCGTTGTCTCGGCGCGCAAGAGCCGGTTGCGGGCGCTGGCCGAGAGTCGCCGTCCCGGCGCGAAAGCGGCTCTGGCGCTCGCCGAGGAGCCGGGGCGCTTCCTGTCCACCGTGCAGATCGGCATCACGCTGATCGGTATCCTGTCCGGTGTGGTCTCGGGCGCGGCGCTCGGCGACCGGCTCGCCGTGGTGCTGATCGATTTCGGCCTTCCGCGGGGCTGGGCCGACACGCTGGGCTACGGCCTCGTCATCGCGGCGATCACCTATCTGTCGGTGATCATCGGCGAGCTGGTGCCGAAGCATCTCGCCCTGCGCGATCCCGAGCGAATCGCCTGCGCGGTGGCACCCGGCATGCGGGTGGTCTCCCGGGTGGCGCTGCCGGCCGTGTGGCTCCTCGACGCCTCCACCCGGGCCGTGTTCCGGCTGATCGGGCAGGAGACCGAGAGCGCCAGCGCGGTCACCGAGGAGGAGATCCGCAGCCTCGTGGCCGAGGCGGAGAACGCGGGCGTGATCGAAGGCGACGAGCGCGCGATGATCGCCGGCGTGCTGCGGCTCGGCGATCGGCTCGTGCGTGGTGTCATGACGCCGCGAACCGACGTGGTCTGGATCGATCTCGCCGACGACCCGGAGACGATCCGGGCGCAGGTCCTGGAGAGCCCCCATGCCCGGCTGCCCGTCGCCGATGGCGGCCCCGACGCGATGATCGGGGTGCTGCAGGTGCGCGACCTGATCGCTCCCCTGTCACGGGGCGAACCTCTCGACATCCGCGCGCATCTGCGCCAAGCGCCGGTGCTGCCCGACACCCTCGATGCCCTCGATGCGCTCGACTCCCTGCGCAAGGCGCCCCTGCCGATGGCGCTGGTGCATGACGAGTATGGCCATTTCGACGGTCTCGTGACGCCGGCCGACATCCTCGACGCCATCGCGGGCGCCTTCCGCTCCGAGAATGTCGAGCCGGACGCGGTGCGACGTTCGGACGGGTCGTGGCTGATCGCCGGCTCGATGCCGGCGGACGAGCTGGCCGAGCAGCTCGGCCTGCGGCTTCCACCCTCGCGGGACTACGCCACGGCCGCCGGCCTCGTCATCGCGGCGTTTCAGCGGCTGCCCGAGACGGGCGAGAGCTGCGACATCGCCGGCTGGCGCTTTGAGGTGGTGGATCTCGACGGACGGCGCATCGACAAGCTTCTGGCGACCCGGCTGGAACAGGTCGAGGCGGAATGAACGACCCCATCCAAGCCGCTCATGCGGCTCTGGATGAAGTTACCGGCCTGTCGGCCGCGGCCAGTTCCTGACCGATGGTCCACAGCACCCAGGCCGAGGCTTGGTCGCGGGTGATCACCCGCCCGTCCGGCAGCACATGGGTGCGCTCGCCCAGGCTCTTCTTCCGGACGAGGCCCGAGACCGGGCATGTCTGGCTGGGCCTGTGCTTGCGTGGATCGACGAGAACGAGTCGGCTGCCAGCTTCTTCCGCTTTGCAAGCCAACTGGGAGAGAAACGACCCGGGAGCCGTGTCGAGGATCGCCCGGTTCAGACCGGCCTTCTGACGGACCTGCCTGCCCGGCTCCTCCGCCGTGCCGCGGGCGGAGCGGGTCAGGGTGCGGATCGCGAGGTCCTCCGTGACGATGATCGCGTGCTTGTGCACGAGCTGCGCCGTGACCTGATGCGTCCGGTCCCTGCGCCGGTTGGCGAGGCGACGCGAGCGCTTGGCCAGCAGCCGCTTGGCCTTGAGCGCCCGCTGCGAGCGCCTGCCGCGCAGCGCCCGCGCCAACGAGCGTTGCACCGCGCGCAGCCCGTCCCGCTCCGCCTGCTCGAACCGCGCGTTCAGCGCCTCGCCGAACTGCATCGGCCCGGTGCAGGTCGTGGCGTAGGTCTCCACGCCCCAGTCGATCCCGACCACGCCGATCCCCGCCTCGCGGTGCGGCTCGCACGCGACCACGAGCGAGAGCCACCACCCGTCCGCCTTGCGCTGCACGTCGCAGCCGATGACTTCGCCGGGCGTGCGAGCGAGGCCGCGCGCGTCCATCGCGCCGATGCCCGACACGCGCAGCACGCCGTGCCGCCACCCAGCGCCGGGCGTGAACCGGAAGCCATCGCCGTGGTGCTTGAACCCGAAACCGGGGAAGCGGTCGCGGCCCTTGAAGCGGGGGAAGCCCGGTATCTGCCCGGCCTTCACGCGCCGGAAGAAGTTCTGGAACGTTCGGTCGAGGCGCTTGAGCGTGACCTGCAACGACTGGGCGTTGAGCCCACGATAGGCCGGGTCGTCGAGCCGGATCGCGGTGACGGACTTGCACTGGTCGGCAAACGAGATTGAGCGCTTGGCCTTGCGCCACGCCGCGATCCGCTCCTCCAGCGCGGCATTGTACAGCGCCCGGTGCAGATCGCAGGCACGTTCTAGCGCCGCCGCCTGGGCGGCGTCGGGATAGAGCTTGTATGTCACGCGGCGGTAGACGGGAGCCATCGCGCAGAACTTATCGTGAACGGATGTCGGGTCAATCCGCGCTCACGCGCGTCGCAGGATCAGTAGCTCAGGCCGTCTCGCCAGAGAGTCGCCGCGCCGCGCGCTCGCGCCCGATCAGCGGCAACAGGCCGGCGAGGTCCGGTCCGTGCTCCAGCCCGGTGAGCGCGAGGCGCAGGGGCATGAACAGCCCACGACCCTTGGCGCCCGTGCGGTTCTTGATCGCGGCCGTCCAGGCCTTCCAGGTCTCCGGTCCGAAGGGCCCGGGCGGCAGGCTCTCCCGGGCGGCGGCGATGACGGCCGGTTCCGTGATGATGGGTTCGACCGGACCGGCCGTGACCCGCCACCAGTGGGCCGCCTCCGTGACGCGGCCGAGATTGGCCCGCACCGCGAGCCAGAACGCCTCCGCGTTCTGCGAGGGGATCCCGAGATCCGCGAGCCGGCCGGCGACCTCCGCAAAGTCCATGGCGTGGACGAGGCGGGCGTTGAGGCCGTCGAGTTCCGCCGGGTCGAAGCGGGCCGGCGCGCGTGAGATCTCGCTCAGATCGACCAGCTGCGCCAGCGTGTCGAGGTCGGGCACGGCCCGCACGGATTCGGCCGAGCCGGTGAGTACGGCCAGCGAGCGCACCGCGGCGGGCTCGTAGCCGGCCTCGCGCAGGCCGCGCAGCGACAGATGGCCGAGTCGCTTCGACAGCCCCTCCCCGTCCGCGGTGGTGAGCAGGTTGTGGTGGCCGAAGATCGGGACCGGGGCACCCAGCGCCTCGAAGATCTGCACCTGCACGCCGGTATTGGTGACGTGATCCTCGCCGCGGATCACATGGGTGACGCCGAGATCGGCATCGTCGACCACGGAGGGCAGCGTGTAGAGATAGCTGCCATCGGCGCGGATCAGCACCGGATCGGACAGCGACGCGCAATCGACATGCGCCGGGCCGCGCACGAGATCGTCCCAGGTCACCGTTCGGGCTTCCAAAAGGAAGCGCCAATGCGGCCGGCGGCCCTCCGCCTCCAGCGCCGCGCGCTCCTCGGCGCTGAGCCGGAGCGCGGCCCGGTCGTAGATCGGCGGCTGACCGCGGCCGAGCTGGCGCTTGCGGCGCCGATCCAGCTCCTCCGGTGTCTCGTAGCAGGGATAGAGACGGCCTGCCGCGCGCAGGCGGTCCGCGGCGGCGTCGTGCTGCGCCTTGCGGGCGCTCTGCCGGGCGAAGAGGTCCGGCTCGATGCCGAGCCAGGACAGATCCTCCCGGATCGCATTGGCGAACACCTCCGTCGAGCGCTCCGCGTCGGTGTCGTCGAGGCGCAGCAGGAACCGTCCGCCCGTCCTGCGCGCGAACAGGGCGTTGAGCAGGGCTGGACGGGCATTGCCGATGTGGAGGTAGCCGGTCGGCGACGGGGCGAAGCGGACGAGAGTCATGATCCGCTCTGTAGCCGATCTCGGGGCGGATTTGCGCGGGACTTTGCACGGGAACGGTCCCCTCCCCCGCCTCATGGCTCGCCCGCTTCGGCCAGCTACCCAGAGCTGCGAAAACCCGTCAGAAGGGCGCGCTTGGCGCGGCGCGGGACAGGGCGGAATGGCGAGGGACGAGACGGCCGACATCGTGGTGGTCGGCGGCGGGATGGTCGGCCTCGCCAGCGCCATCGCGCTCAGGGATCGCGGCCTCGACGTCGTCCTGTGCGATCCCGGCGAGGCGCGGGCCCGGACCTCCTACGGCAATGCCGGCGTGATCAGCCGGGGCTCGATCCTGCCGATGTCGAGCCCGGCCCTGTGGGGCAAGCTCCCGGCCTATCTGCGCAATGCCGATCGCGGCCTGCGCCTGAACTATGCGCATCTTCCGCGGATCATCCCCTACACGGCGCATTTCCTGGCGAGCGCGCGCGCCTCGCGCTGGCGCCGGGCCGCCGAGGCGCTGCTGCCGCTGACGAGCGCGGCCTATGCGGCGCATGAACGCCTGGCCGCCCGCGCCGGGACGAGCGACCGGCTGCAGCGGACGGGCTGGCTCAAGGCCTACCGCACGGAGGCCGCCTTCGCGGCCGCCGCGCTGGAGCGCGAGATCCTGGCCGGGCACGGGGTCGGGTTCGAGATCCTCGACACGGCGGGCGTGCGCGATCTCGAGCCGGCCCTGGTGCGGCCCTACGCACGGGCGATGCTGCTCACCGAGACCGGCTCGGTGCGCGAGCCCGGCCGACTCGTCGAGGCCTGCGAGACGCTGTTCGCGGGGCTCGGCGGCCGGCGCCTGCGCGGCAGCGTCGCGCGGCTGGCACCCGACTCGGGCGGGTGGCGCGTCGACCACGAGACGGGCACGGTGCGGGCCCGGCAGGTGGTGCTCGCGGCGGGCGCGGCTTCGGGGGCGATCGCCCAGACCCTGGGCTACCGGTTCGCGGTGGCGGCCGAGCGCGGCTATCACCGCCACTACGCCCTGCACCCGGAGAGCCCGCCGCTGACGCGGCCCGTCCTCGATACGGGGGCCGGCTCCATCCTGTCGCCGATGGGCCAACACCGGGTCCGGGTTCTCTCCGGGGTGGAACTCAACGCACGCCTCGCGGCTCCGGACCATACCCAGATCGAGGCGGCCTCTCGGGAAGCCGCCGGGACACTGCGCCTCGGCGGACCGCTCGACAACGCACCATGGCTCGGCTCGCGCCCGTCCACGCCCGACGGGATGCCGGTGATCGGCCGCGGCCCACGGCACGAGGGGCTGCTCTTCGCATTCGGCCACGGCCATATCGGCCTCTCCACCGGGCCGATCACGGGCGAGATCGTGGCCGACCTCGCCACCAGACGGGATCCGGCGGTCCCCATCGCGGCCTTTGCGCCGGAGCGCCTCCTGCGCTGGCCACGGCTGTTCTGAGCGTCAGCGCCAGTCGTAGGGGTTGTACGGGTCCAGGGCCGCCTGGATCTTTCGCAGGATCTCCGGCTGCCCCTGGAGATCGACCTCCCGGGCCAGCGCCCGCAGGAAGGCCTGCGGCCCGTGTTCGAGATCCCGGGTCAGGCCGTTGTACCGATCGGCCGGCTCGACATGGGCCGGGTTGACGGCCACGCGGTAATCGAGACCACAGGTCGGCGGATCGATGCCCAGCCGGTAGCAGATCCGCACCCGGGCGAAGGGGACGTCCGGGCGATAATCGACCCGGAAATTGCTGACCTTGAAGGCGCCGCGGGTCACGCGCTCGGCGTAGGCCAATGTGCGCGCGACCGTGGTGAAGCCGGCGGTGCGCCGATCCCGCACGAGGTCGATCGCCGCACGCTCCGCCGGCACGAAGGGTCGGGCGCAGGCCGCAGAGGCGGACAGGGCGCCCAGGAGGACGACGACGAGGGCTCTCATGGGTTCTTCAGGCAGACCGCGACGGGCTGCGCATCCTTGGCTGTCTTCGCGGTCATGTCGAGGCAACCCACCGTCGATACGCCGTCCGTGACGGTGATGGACGGCACCACGGCCATGCCCCGGCAATAGGCGCCGATCAACGTTTCGTCCCGATGGCAGGCCACGTCGAGCCGCACCTGTCCGTTCATCGCCGGGCCGGGCGGACCGGGCGGCCCGGCCGGTCCCCGCTCGCCCGCCGGTCCCCGCTCACCCGTGGCACCGTTCAGGCCCGCTGGCCCCTGCGGCCCGGGCGGCCCCTGTTCGCCTTTCGGCCCGGGCGGTCCGGCCGGTCCAGGCTTCGGCGCGTCGCAGCCGGCGAGCGCGAGCGTCGCGACCGCGCCGGCCGCGATCGCGATCAGGGGGGATCTCATGCGGTTCTCCGGCCAAGCCTGCCGCGGACGAAGTGGCGCGAACAGCCGAGGCGTCAACCGCGCGGAGGCGTGGGTTCGACTGGCAGAAATGTGATTGCAAAGGTCGGAGGCCGAGGTGGACTCGCACCGGCTGGCGCGATCCGATCAAGGCTTTGGCAAAATCTTGATCACACATCGAGCTTGTTTCTTATTACAGGCAGATCTTTTGTCGCGAATGACTGTCCGAGCAAAAATACCCACACGTAGAAACGCAACACTAGGTAATCAGCTTGCGCGTCCGGGTCGGGATGCCCATGGCGCCGCGGCGGTGGAGTTCGCCCTCGTGGCGCTGCCCGTCCTGGCGCTGTGCGGCGCGATCTTCCAGATCGCGTTCCAGACCTGGGCCACGCAGAATTTTGATCGCGCCTTACAGAACGCGGTCCGCCTATTCCTCGAGTTCGAACAGCTCCAACGCGAGCACGATCAACAAGATCATCATCCTGATGACCGACGGGACCAACAGCTGGACCGCCAATCCGTATGCGCCGAGCGGTTCGCTCTATTTCTCGTCCGGCTACTTCCAGAATGCCAACGGCACGAACCCGAACCCGCGGCTGCCCCCGAACAACCAGAACATCTCGGACGCCACCAGCGCCCGGAACGCCCTGGACACGCTCACGGCCCAGGCCTGCTCGAACGCCAAGGCGGTCAACATCTCGATCTACACGATCGGTTTCAGCATCCCATCGGATCCGATCGATTCGGCAGGTCAGGCGCTCCTGAAGAATTGCGCCTCGCCGAACCAGTACTACCTCGCCAACAGTTCGGATGACCTGATCGCGGCCTTCCGGCAGATCCAGGCGAGCATCGGCGCCCTGCGGCTGACGCAGTAGGCGATCGGCTGGCGGGCTCGGGCGGAGACGCTCGGGGACACACTCGCCGTCGCCGCGCTCGCGATGACGGCGCGGATCAAAGCGACGCCGCGATCGCCGCGGAAACGGTATCAGTCGTCGCGGTAGACCCGCTCACGCCGCTCGTGCCGCTCCTGGGCCTCCAGGGAGAGGGTGGCGATCGGCCTCGCGTCGAGTCGGCGCAGCGAGATCGGCTCTCCGGTCTCCTCGCAATAGCCGTAGGAGCCGTCCTCGATCCGGGCGAGCGCCGCGTCGATCTTACCGGTGAGCTTGCGCTGGCGATCCCGCGCTCGCAGCTCGATCGCCCGATCCGTCTCCGACGATGCCCGGTCGGCGAGGTCGGGATGGTTCTCGTTCTCGCTCTGGAGCGCCACGAGAGTGTCCTGCGCCTCGCGCAGGATGTCGTTCTTCCAGCTCAGGAGCTTGCGCCGGAAATATTCGCGCTGCCGGTCATTCATGAAGGGCTCGTCGTCGGACGGGACGTAGCCGTCCTCCAGCGTCACCTTCGCCATGCGTCACCCTCGCTGGATTCTAACCGCCCACCAGGGGATGGCCGGTGTGCGGCGATAACGTGAGGTGCCGTATAGTCGAGGCGCTCTAGCGGGACAACGCACACGGAAGCAGGGCTTGTTACAGCCCGTCATTGCATGGCAGCGTGCGGCAATCAGGTCACGGTACAGACCTTTTACTCCGCCGGGTGTGTCCGCAAGCGTACGATCGTGGCGGCGATCTCGGTCGTCAGCGTCCGGGCCAGGGGCAACCGGTAATGCGTCTGGTCGAAGAACAGGTTTGGATCCGCAGCCTCGGGCCGTCCGTCGCGCCAGTCGACCACCGCGCTGAGCGCATGCGTTGAGAGCACGGACCGGACATCAGCCCGACAGGCGGTCTCGGCCTTGGCGCGGGGACTGCCGGACGGCGGCTCGGCGCGGGCATAGACGGGTGGGAAGACCACCACCACCGGGGTCGCCGCAGGGATCCGCGCCAGTTCGGCGCGCAGACGCTCGGCGATCGGGAACGGACCGCCGTGATGCCGCTCGGGCTCGGGCCCGACCGGCTTCTCCAGCGCGGCCTTCTTGGCGGGGTCGATACCGAAACCCTGGCTGAGGTAGTTGCGCTCGTAGTCCCACCAGCCGTCCCGGGCGGCCGTCTTGCGGTGCGGGTTGAGGAGCCAGCCGAGGCGGTTGATCGTCTCCTGCGCGGCGGTGAAGCGCAGGAGGCCGCGCAGATAGGCTGGCCAGTCGCCCAAGAGCCAGTACGGAAACCCGTGCTCGCTCGGGAAGGCGGGATCGTCCGCGCACCAGAACGCGTCGGCTGAGAGCACGATCGCCTCGGGTTTCGCGTGGTGCCGCAAATACCAGCCGAGCAGCGCGAACTGCTCCGTCGGTCCGGTGGCCGGCACCGAGAGCTGGATGAAGGGGATGCCGGTGAGTCGGCTCAGCGCCGCGGGCTCGATGAGCTGGATATGCGAGTTGCCGATCACCGCGCCCGCATAGGCCGGGTCGCGGCCGCGCACGGCCGAGGCGGTGCGCGGTCCCTGCGGGCGGACGGCGCCGCGGGACAGCAGGGTCGAGCGGCCGGTGTCGTAGGGATCCACCAGGGCCGCGAGGCCGAGATAGGCCGCGAACAGGGCAGCCATCGACAGGAACAGGGTGCGGGCGAAGCGCCGCCAGTCCCGGTCCGTGGTGAATCGGGGAGCCGCCATCCTCAAAACTGGAAGTAGATGAACTCGTAGTTCGCATCGTCGCCGATCTTCAGCAGGACGAGCACGAACAGGAGTGCGAAGCCGAAGGCGAGAAGGCGCCTGGGCGGCAGGCGGTGCACCGCCGCCCAGGCGGTGGGCCCGACCGTGGCGACGAGGGCTGCGACCGCGATGGTGCGCCACTTGAAGCCCGAGCCCTTGGGCGCGAGCCCGAACAAGCCCTTGAACACGATGAGCGCCGCCTCGAAGCTCGTCGCCCGGAACAGCACCCAGGTCAGAACCACGAACAGGCTGGTGAGCGCCCAGCCGAGCGGTGCCGGGATCGAGACCCGGGCGCGGCGCGCCAGCACCCCGGCGCCGAGGCCGAGCCCGTGCAGGGCGCCCCAGGCCAGGAAGGTCAGGCCGGCCCCGTGCCAGAGGCCGCCCAGCGTCATGGTGGCGGCGAGCGCCCCGACCTGGCGCGGCAGACCGCGGCGGTTTCCGCCCATCGGGATGTAGAGATAGTCGCGCAGGAAGCGCGAGAGGGTCATGTGCCAGCGCCGCCAGAAGTCGCGCAGCGAGGTGGCGCGGTAGGGCACGTCGAAATTCTGCGGCAGGACGAGGCCGAATAGCAGCGCGATGCCGAGCGCCATGTCGGTGTAGCCGGAGAAGTCGAAATAGATCTGGAAGGTGAAGCCGAGCGTCGCCTGCCACGCCTCCACGACCGTGACGGCCTTGCCGGCGGCGGCCGCCTGAAACACCGGGTTGACGTACTCGGCCAGCGGATCCCCGAGGAACACCTTCTTGGCGAGGCCCACCGTGAGCAGCATCAACCCGCGAGCGAAGCGCTCGGCGGCGTCGCGCCGCGCGTAGGGCGCCTCGTCGAACTGGTGCATGATCTCGCTCCAGCGCACGAGCGGGCCGGCGAGAACCTGCGGGAAGAAGGCGATGTAGAGGGCGTACTTCACGAGCCCGAAGGCCGGTGCCCGGCCGGCCCGCAGGTCGGCGAGGTACATGATGTGGTGAAAGGTGAAGAACGAGATGCCGAGCGGCAAAGCGAGCCCGAGCCGGGGCGCCCCGAGCCCTGGGATCAGGTTGGCGAGATCGGCGAAGAAGTCGAGGTACTTGAACACCCCAAGGAGCGCGAGGTTGGCGGCGATGGCGGCCGGGATCAGCCAGCGCCCCGGCCAGCGGCGGTGGGTCCTGGCCACGCACCAGTTCGCCAGAATCGAGCCGGCGAGCAGCGGCACGAAGCGCACGTCCCACCAGCCGTAGAACACGAAGGACAGGCCGACGAGGAGCGGCAGCCGCCACGTCGGCGCGGCGCGCGCGACCAGCCCGTGCAGGATCAGGGCGGCCGGCAGGAAGGCGAGGAGAAAGACGAAGGAGTTGAACAGCATCGGGCGAGGCGGCGAGGAGGACGCCGGGTTGGCCGCCGTTGTCTCCGATCACGAGGCGCCGCCTTGTCGGGGATCGACGCCGGTCCGTCAATCGCGGCGGATCACGCCGCGCGTCGCGCCGCCTCGATGGTGAGGCCGAGACCCACCGAACCGAACGTGTCGCCCTCGACCACGCGGGCGGCCGGCAACGCCCCCGTCAGCGCAGCGCGCAGATGTGGCAGGCCGGTGGAGCCGCCGGTGAGGAACAGAGCGTCGATCCGCTCCGGCGCCAGTTCCGCCTGCACGAGGCAGCGGTCGACCCGCGCGGCAACCGCCCGGGCCAGATCGCCCGTCTGGCCGGACAGCGTCCCGCGATCCACCGGAACGGCGAGCCCGCGCTCCACGAGACCGAGATCGAGCTCCGTCGTGCCGGCCTCGGAGGCGGCGATCTTGGCGCCCTCGACCGCCCCAGCCAGGGCATGCCCGCGCTCGCCCTCGACCACCTCCCGCAGCCGTACGACGAGATCGGGACAGGCGCTGTCGCGAATCACCTCGTCGATCTCGCGCAGGGTCTTCGGGGTGTAGAGCCGGTTGATCGCCGACCAGGTTGCGAGATCGTGATAGTAGGCGTTCGGAACGGCGAGATCGCCCCGGCGCATCGGGCTGCCGAGCCCGAGGAGCGGCATCACCGTGCCGAGGCTGAGCTGCCGGTCGAAATCGGTGCCGCCGATGCGCACGCCGTCATTGGCCAGGATGTCCTCGGCGCGATCCGCTCGGCCCCTCCGCTCGGGAGACAGGCGCACGATGGAGAAGTCGGAGGTGCCGCCGCCGATATCGGCGACCAGCGCGATCTCCTCCGCGCGCACCTGCCGCTCGTAGTCGAGGGCGGCGGCGATCGGCTCGTACTGGAAGGAGACCTCACGGAACCCGACGTCCCGCGCGATGGCCGCGAGTGTGTCCTCGGCGCGGCGGTCGGCCTCGGGGTCGCCGTCCACGAAGTGCACCGGGCGGCCGTGGACCACGCTGTCGAGGGTCTCGCCGCAGGCCGTCTCGGCCCGCGCCTTCACGGCGGCGAGATAGCGGGCGATCACGTCGCGCAGGCGCAGCCGCTGCCGGCCGACCGGGGTGGCCTCCTCCATCAGCGGCGTGCCGAGGACCGATTTCAGGCCGCGCATCAGGCGCCCAGACCGGCCCTCGACATAGGCCGCGGTGGCGGCCCGGCCGATGATCGGGTCGCGGCCCAGTTCGAAGAAGATCGCGCTCGGAATCGTCCGGTGCGCCCCCTCAAGGGGCAGCAGGGCGGGTCCCGCCGGACCGCTATGTCCGAGGGTTGTGTTCGACGTGCCGAAATCGAGGCCGCAGGCCGCCATCGTGTCGTGGGTCCGGGTTCTGTCTGGGAGGGCCGTCGCCCTACAGGGCCGCGGCGGCCGGGTCCAGGGTGGCTGCGACGCGGTGGCCCTGGCGGGAAGCGTGGACAGCCGGCTGGCGGGGGCCCCGCACCCGCACCCGGCGTGGTATGAGGCGCCATGCGTTCCGACATCGATCTCGGCCTGACCGGCGAGCGCCCCGCGCTCCTCGACCTCACCGAACTGCTCGCCACGCGGCTCCTGGTCCAGGGCAATTCCGGCTCCGGCAAGTCGCACCTGCTGCGGCGGCTTCTGGAACAGAGCGCCGGCCTCGTGCAGCAGGCGATCATCGATCCGGAGGGCGATTTCGCGAGCCTCGCCGATCGCTACGGTCACGTGGTCGTGGAGGCGGACGGCGACGACGTCGCCCTCCAGCGGATCGCCGCGCGGGTGCGCACCCACCGGGTCTCGGTGGTCCTGTCGCTGGAGAATCTCGACGCCGACGGGCAGATGCGGGCGGCGGCCGCCTTCCTCGGCGGCCTGTTCGACGCCGACCGCGACCATTGGTATCCGATGCTGGTGGCGGTGGACGAGGCGCAGCTCTTCGCGCCGGCCGCCGCCGGCGAGGTCTCGGACGAGGCGCGGCGCCTGTCGCTCGGGGCGATGACCAACCTCATGTGCCGCGGGCGCAAGCGCGGGCTGGCCGGCATCATCGCCACCCAGCGGCTCGCCAAGCTCGCCAAGAACGTCGCGGCCGAAGCGTCGAACTTCCTGATGGGCCGGACCTTCCTCGACATCGACATGGCCCGCGCCGCCGACCTCCTCGGCCTCGAGCGCCGCCAGGCCGAGACGTTTCGCGACCTGCCCCGGGGGCATTTCGTGGCGCTCGGCCCGGCCCTGTCGCGGCGCCCCATGACCATCGCGGTAGGGCCGACGCAGACCGTGAGCCGAAGCTCCTCGCCGGTGCTTGTCCCCCTGCCCGACCCGACCGAGGATGCCCGCGCGCTGATTCTCACGGCGAGCCCGGAGGAGATCGCCGTTCCGCTCGCGCCCCGGCCGAAGCCGCGCCCGACGGCTGCCCCGGATGTCCTCGTCCAGCTGGCGAACTACCGGCCGCCGGCGCCCGCGGAGGAGCCGGAAGAGGAGCCCATGGATCCGGAGGCGCGCGAGGCGGCGCTCGCCGAGGTGCTCGCCTCGGTGCTGGCGGATGCCGACGCGGCCGCCTGCACGCCCGCCACCCTCTACCAGGACTTCACGGTCCGCTGCCGAATCCGGCGCCTGCGCGGCGACACGATGGGCCTGCCCGAGTTCAAGCGCCGGCTCGCGGTGGCCCGGGCCGAGGCCGGCGGCGCGGTCGCGGACAATTCGGGCTGGGAGCGGGCGCAGGAGATCGCGGCCGGCCTGCCGGACGATCTCGCCGGCCTGTTCCTTGTGGTCGCCCGGGCGGCGATCGAGGGCGCCCCCTGCCCCACCGACGCGATGCTGGCCGAGGCCTACGGAACCAGCTCGGGGGGCCGCGCCCGGCGGATGCTGGCCTATCTGGAGGAGCGCGGCGCCATCGTCACCCGCAAGGACCTGCGCGGCGCGCCGATCATCGCGGTGCCGGATCTCGGCGTGGAGACCGGGCCGGGCGAGCCGCAGATGCTGCCGTCCGGGCCGAAGCGACGGGCGGGGTAGAGCAGGATCGGAGCTCCGCCCGCGGGTCCCGTCGGCGAAGGCGCATGAGATCCCCACGGCGCGCCCTCATCCTGAGGTGCAGGTCGGAGGATCGGTGCTGATCGGGCCGACAATCGAGTTCGGCGGCCGATCGGCAGCCGTCCGATCGTCGATCCACTCAGATGCCGCGGCGAGCTTCCAGTTTCGCCAATTCCACCGCCGCACGCAGCTCGATCTCGGCCATCAGCCCATCGAGCCGCGGATCCCCCGAGGGACCCGCGCGGTCGGCCAGACGGCCCGCGATGGCGCGCAGCTCCTGCGGAGCGACCCGGCCGCCGAGCAGCGCGGCCTTCAGCCGATCGAGCCCGTCGAGGAGATCCTGGCCGCGCTTGGCCGAGCGGCGGCGCCGCTCCTGGGGCGTGTCGGCCTCGGCCTGAAGCAGCAGGACCGCGTCGAGCCCCGCCAACGTGGCGGCGCCCGCGGGGGCGCCGGCATTCGCGGCGGAGCCCGGGGTCGCATCAAGGCTGAATCGGCCCGCGCCTTCGGGACGCCGGGTGGTGGCGACGCTTCCCGCGCTCTGGATCGGCTGGCGAGTCTCGACGCGCATGATCCTGTTCGCGTTGCTCCAAGCGCCCCTGCGCGGGACCGGAAACTCGGTCCGCAGGGTTAAGCGCAGGTAAACAGGCCGGCAGAAGCTGCCGGGTCGGCAGCTTCGGTGCCGGTGCGTCCGGACGCGGCGCGCCCGAATCTGCGAGACAAGCGCAATATTTTCAAGACCTTGACCGGCACGCCCGGCTGGCATGGCCCTGGCAGGGTATCGGCAGGCCCGTTCACCCTTGAAAACCCGGCATGCGCCCGAGTCCCGCGTTCAGACTCCTCCGATCCCTGCTCGGCCTCCTCGCCGGAACGCTGCTGCTCGCCGCCCTGTCGGGCCCGGCGCTCGCCCTGTCGCGGGTGAAGGACCTCGCCTCCATCGAGGGCGTGCGCCAGAACCAGCTCGTGGGCTACGGCATCGTGGTCGGCCTCAACGGCACCGGCGACACGCTGAACAACATCCCGTTCACCAAGCAGTCGCTCCAGGCCATGCTGGAACGCCTCGGCGTCAACACCCGCGGTGCCACGATGCGCACGCAGAACCTCGCCGCCGTGATGGTGACGGCGAACCTGCCGCCCTTCGCCGCCCAGGGCACGCGCATCGACGTGACGGTCTCGTCGCTCGGCGACGCCAAGTCTCTCCAGGGCGGTACGCTGCTGGTCACCCCGCTGCTCGGCGCCGACGGCGAGGTCTACGCCCTGGCGCAGGGGTCCGTGGCCATCGCGGGCTTCTCGGCCGAGGGCGACGCCGCCAAGATCACCCGGGGCGTACCGACCAACGGCCGGATCTCCAACGGCGCCAATATCGAGCGTGAGATCGCGTTCAAGCTGAACGATGCGCGCTCGCTGCGCCTGTCCCTGCGCAATCCGGATTTCACCACCTCGAAGCGGATCGCGGCGGCGATCAACGACTTCATGGGCGCGGACACTGCAGAGCCCACCGACCCGGCCACCGTCACGATCCAGATCCCGGCCCGCTACAACGGCAACATGATACGGCTGATCACCGAGGTGGAGCAGCTGAAGGTCGAACCCGACCAGACGGCCCGCGTGGTGGTGGACGAGCGCTCCGGCATCATCGTGATGGGCCGGGACGTACGCGTCTCCACGGTGGCCATCGCGCAGGGTAACCTCACCGTCACCATCACCGAGCAACCGCAGGTCAGCCAGCCGGCGCCGCTCTCGAACGGACGCACCGTCGTGGTGCCGCGCACCGGCCTGAAGGTCGATACCGGCGACGGCAACAAGCTCGCCCTGGTCAAGGAGGGCGTCAGCCTGCGCGAGCTCGTGGACGGCCTCAACGCGCTCGGCGTCGGCCCGCGCGACCTGATCTCGATCCTCCAGGCGATCAAGACGGCCGGCGCGCTGCAGGCCGATATCGAGCTGATGTGACCAACCGGAAGGGGAGGCTCGAACCATGCTGCCGCTCGCCACTTTCGCGGCCAGTGCCGCCGCCGGCGTCGGGACGTCGGTTGCCGGAAGCGCCGTCGATGGCATCATCAAGACCGCCAACAAGGCCAAGGCCTGGAAGACCGCGACCGAGTTCGAGTCGATGTTCCTTGAGAGCAGCCTCGACCGGCTGACCCAGTCGGAAGGGACCGACGGCCCCCTGGGCGAGAACGGCACCGGCGGCGGCGTCTACCGGTCGATGCTGACCAAGGAATACGCGGGACAGATCGTGAGGAGCGGCGGCGTCGGCATCGCCGATTCGGTGTTCCGTGAGATCATGAAGATGCAGGGTGCGGCGAGCGATGGAGCGGGCAATGCAAGGGGCTGAACCGCTGCGGGTCGCGGACCGGGTGACGGCCGAGGCGCTGGTCGCGGGTGTGCTCGGCAACATGGCAGCCCTGGAAGCGGTGCTCGCCGACGAGGCCGCCCATGTCCGGGCCGGCCGGCTGCGCGAGGGGATCGCGGCGGCGGAGCCGAAGGCGGCGCTCGCCGCGGCCTACATGCAGGGGCTGGAGGTCGCCAAGGCGAACGCCGTCGCGCTCAAGCGATTCCATCCGGAGGGCGTGGAGACCCTGCGGGCGGCGCACCGCCGCTTCACCGCGGCCGTCGAGGCGAACCAGACGGTGCTGGACAGCGCCAGGACCGTCTCGGAGGGACTGATCAAGTCGCTCGCGGAGGAGATCGGCCGGGCACAGATACCGACAGGCTATGGCCGTCAGGCGCCAGCCCCCTCCCCGTACGGTCGCGGCGTGCGCAGCGGGCCGCTGGTCCTGTCGCGGAGCCTGTAGGCTCCGCCTCAGCGGCGCCCGTTGCCGATCCGCACGTAGGTCCGCACCTCGCCGAGAGCCGTATCGGCACGGCTATCGATGGCGATCCGGCCCGCGACCGTCGGGGCCGCCGCCGCGCCGTATCCGGTGCGCAGGTCCATCCCGGCGGCGACGCGGCCGGAGACGCGAATGCAGCTGTCGGTGCCCGGCATGCGGACGAAGCCCGGCCCCTTTGAGGGGCACGGCACCGGCCCGGGCGTCGCCGGCATCTTCTGCAGGTCGACCGCCAGGGCCGGGACGGCCAGGGACAGCACCGCCCCCGCGACGACCAGCAGGCGCATCTCAGGCCGCCTGGCGCGCGATGTCCCGGTGGAGCAGGTCGATATAGGTCTCGACCTCGCCGATGAACTGGTCGAGGTCCGGCTCTTGGACGCGCAGCCGCGCGAGGTCGCGCAGCAGAATGTCCAGCGCGATGGTTCGGTCATCGGGACACAGATATCCGGCGCAGTACGTGTCGATCGCCTGTTCGGCCATGACGATGGCGCCGACCCGCGGGGCGGCTCCGAGGCGGCGGACGAGTTCGACGGGTTCGGACAGCGACATGCGGACCTCTCCTCGGATGAACGACGGGGCGACTGCGCGTCCGCAAATCGTGGTTCAATGCGAGAAAGCGGCGAGACTATGATGGCGGGGTCCGATTAAGATCCGGTTCACTACAAACGAGCGGAAGTGACCTTCGCCGGCCTGGATCCGGGTCTCGGCGGCCCGGACTCAGCCGATGTAGTTGACCAGCGAGAGCTTCGAGAGCGTGGCGGTCACTTGATAACTCGCCTGAAGCCGGTTCTGCACGTCGAGCAGCTTGGCGACGACCTCCTCGGTGGACGCCTGCTCGATCCCGTCCAGGGTGTTCTGCACGGTGTTCTGGGTCGCCTTGTTGGTCGTGCTGGCGTTGGACAGGCGCGCCGAGGCGAGGGAGAGCTGGGTGACGGTGTCCTGGACGCTGGAGCTGCCGTTGGCGGAGGCGAGAAGCGGTCCGGCCGCGTCGATCACTGCTTGGTAGGTGGCGTTGGGGCTGGTGCTGCTGGACGTGGGCAGGCCGAAGGCCATCGTGGCGAGTCCGGCGAGGACGTTCTGGACCGCGGGATCGATGGCGCGGGCGCCGGTGCCGATGCTGGAGGTGGCGCTGACCTGGACCGATTGCGTGTCGAGGGCCGATGTCTGCGTCGCGGGCGTTGTCGATGTGGAGTAGGTGTTCTCGCCCTGGTACCAGAGCACCGTGTCCTGCGGGCTCGCCGACCGGTAGCCGATCGGGGTGCCCGGGGTGCCGGTGCTGGTATCGTACAGGACGCGCTGGGGCATCACGCCGGTGCCCGACGGTCCGCCCTTCACCGAGCCCGTGAAGAAATGCGACGCGGCCGTCGCCGCCGAGCTGGCGGTCAGCGGACCGGCCGCGGCCGCCCCGATGGCGCGGGTGAGCGCGGCGCTGAGGTTGTTCGTCGTGGCCGTGGTGTCGCCGTTGGCGCCGAGCGCGAAGGTCGTGGCGGACGCGGGCGGCGACGTGCCGGCGGCGACGGCTGTGAGCGTGAACGACGTGGAGACGCCGTCGTGCATCGTCAGCGTCACGGTGATGCTGTCCCCGACGGACGGCTGCGCGTTGACGTTCAGTTGCAGCGAGCCCGCGGTGGTCGCGGTACCGGCCGTGTAGGTCGCCTGGATCGCCGACGTGGTCGAGGTCGGCGTGCCGGCGAGCGCGAAGCCGAAATTCGCGCGGACGCTGTCGTTAGACGGTTCGTTGATCGTGACCTGCGTTGGCGTCGTGGGCGACGGGTCCACCGACAGCCAGCCGTTCTGGCCGGGTCCCTGGTCCGCGCCGACCTGCTCGGCGATCATCTGCGTCAGGCCGGCCTTCCGCGAGCCGTCGCTGTTCGTGGCCCCGTTCAGGATCGCGTCCGTGTCGGCCACCGGCTGGGTGGTGGTGTCGCTGCCGCCGAACAGGTAGTTGCCCGCCGCCGACTGGTTGAGGGCGTCGAGCGCCGACTGGAGGTTGCCCAGCGCGGTCGACCGCCCGGCGACGGAACTCGCCGCCACACTCTGCAGGCCGTTGTTCAGCGTCGCGCTGGCGCTCGTGCCGAGGGTCGCGACCTGGGTCAGGCTGGTGACCGCGAGGTTCGTCCGGGTCTGGGCGGCAGTGATGCCGGCGGCATAGCCGGAGAGCGCGCTCAGCGTCGCCTGGGCGCCCAGCGCCGTGGACCGCCCGGAGCCGAGGCCGCCGTAGGTCTGCGCCACCTGCCCGCTCGAGAGCTGGTTCGACAGATCGTTGAGCTGGTTCTTCAGCGTCAGGAGGTGAGAGGCGGTCCGGTTCGTGACGTAGGCGCCGGCCGCAAAGGGCGTGATCGTCGTCATGATCAGATCTGCAGCAGCTGGTTGAGCATGTCGCGGGCCGCGCTCAGCACCCGGGCGTTGGCGCCGTAGGCGTTCTGCAGGGCGATCAGGTTCGACATTTCCTGGTCGATGTTGACCCCGGCCCCCGCCGCAAACCGACTCTGGGCTGTGGACAGAGCGGTCTGCTGGGTGTCGTTGAGGGCCGAGGCGTTGGCCGAGGCGGCCCCCTGAGCCGCGATCACGTCCTGTGCAAACCCGACCACGGTGGTGCGGTAGGGCGCCGCGACGCCGCCGATGCCGCTCGACGACGAGAAGGTCTGCGGCGTGGCGGTCAGGGCGGTGAACAGCTTCTGCGCGCGCGCGCCCGAAGTGCTCGTGTCGGTCGCACTCGTCGCGGTGAGGGCCGCGGGATTGGCCGTCGCCGCGCTGTTGACGGTGATGCGCTGGGCGAAGCCGGTGAGCTGCGAACCGGTATCGAAGGACCCGGTGAAGAGCGTGTTGGCCGTGCCGTCGACGAACAGGGCGATCGAGGGATTGCCCGTATTCAGGTCGGAGGCCGAGACCGCCGAAACGCTGGCGGAGGCCGCGGCGGCGACCTTGCCGCCCGCCGTCAGCGTCAGGGTCGCGCTCGTGCCGGTTGCGGTGCCGGTGACGCCCAGGGACGGGAGCTTGTAGCTGGCCGCGGCCGGATTGGCGCTGAAGGCGGCGAACGCCGCCTGGATCGCCGTCACGTAGCTGGCCGGGCCGCCGCTCGCGTTGAAGGTCAGGGTGAGGCCGTTCGCGTCGCTGGTCTGCCCGGCAGGCACGATCGTGCCGCTCGTGGTCGCTGAAGCCACCAGGGTCACGTTGCGCACGGTCCCGGTGTTGTCGGTCACCGGGACCGTGAGGGTGTTGCCGGGCTGCATGCTCCCGACGCTGATCGTAGTGGCGCCGCCGCTGAGGGTGCCGGTCGTGCTGGTGTTGGTCAGCGCTGTGGCGAGGCCGGCCGCCAAGTCGTCGAGCTGGCGCTGGGCCTGCGGCAGGATCTGGTCGCGCAGCTCGAATTCGGCAGCCATGCTGCCGGAGCGCAGCACGCCGGGCTCGCCGAGGTCGATCGTGCCGCCGCCCGCCAGCGTTGCGGTGACGGTCCCGACCGAACGCTGGCTCGGATCCGTGGAGTAGGTCGAGCTGGCGTTGAGGGTGCCGTGCCCGTCGAAGGTCAGGGTCGCCGCATTGCCGCGATCCACCAGCGTCACGCCCGACTGGGTCATGACCGAGACCGTCCCGTCGCTCTGCGGGGTCGCCTTGACGTCCATGTAGCTCGATAGGCTGTTGATCGCCTGATCGCGCTGGTCCTGGAAGTCGGCCAGGGAGCTGTCGTCGGTCGTGTTCTGGATCTTGGCGTTGAGGCTCGCGATGCTGGACAGCAGCGAGCTCGCCGCATTCGTGTCGGCGCCGAGCTGGGACTCGATCCCGGTGCGCAGGTTCTGCACCGTGCTGGCGGCGCTGTTGATCTGGCTGGCCAGCGCCGAGGCGTTGCCCAGGACCGTCGTCCGGGCGGCCGCAGAGGTCGGGTTGGCGGCAAGTTCCTGGAGGGACTCGGTGAAGGTGTTGAGCGTGCCGTCGAGCGACGACGAACTGCCGGGCGTGCCGTACAGGGCGTCGAGCTGGGAGATGATCCCCGCCTTCGTGCTGGTGTAGGCGGCGCCGGAGGTCTCCAGGCGTAGCTGCTTCAGAGCCGCCGCGTCGAAGCTGCGGGCGATCGTGCCGGTGGCGACCCCCGCGTTGTTGGGACCGGTGGCGACCGACGTGATCGTCCGCTTGACGTAGCCCGCCGTGCCGGCATTGGCGACGTTCTGCGAGACGATGTTGATCGCCGCCTGCGTTGCGGCGAGCCCCGCGGTCGAGGTGGAAAGCGCATTCAGCGACATCTCACGGCCTCCGCGTCCCGGTGCGCACCCTCACTCAGCGGATCACGTTCAGCAGGTCCGACATCATCGTCTGAGCCGTCGACATGACACGCGTGTTCGCAGAGTAGGCCTGCTGCGTTACGATCATCTTAGAGAACTCGGTGGCAATGTCGGTATTCGACTGCTCGATGCTGGCACCCGTGATCGTGCTGCCATCGAGGCCCGCCAGCGGAGGGCCCGAATCGGCGGTCTGCAGGTAATTGCCCTTCGAGTCGGCCTTCAGCCCGTCCGGGTTGGCGAACTGGGCGATCCCCACGGTGGCGAGCGCCTTCACGGCCCCGTTCGAGAACGTGCCGTTGATCTTGCCGTCGGTGCCGACCGCGACGCTCGTCAGCGTGCCGGAGGTGCTGCCGTCCTGGCTCAACGCGCCGGTGGTCACCGCGCCGCTGGCATCGGCGTATTGAGTCAGGCCGCCGGAGATGTCCAAGGTCAGGTTCGGGAACTGGTAGCCGGAAAACGTGAGGTTACTCAGATCCACGGTGGTGGTGCTCGGGGTCCCGGTACTGGCGGGGGCTGTGAGCTTGCCGGTCGCGTCGAAGGAGAATTGCGTCCCCACATCCGTCCAGGTCGGATTGCTGCCGGTGGTGCTGGCGTAGGACAGCTTCCACGTCGACCCGGTCGTGCTCGTGGAGACCTGGGTCCAGCGCATGTTGATCGCCACGGGCGCGCCGCTCGCCGTGTAGGCCGTGATCGAAGGGCCGGCGATGCTGTTCGGCGGCGTGGTCGACGCGCTCGTGGCCGGCGTCGCCGGGAGGTTGGCCGCGTAGGTGATGGTGGTGGTGGGCTGTGCGGGGAGCGTGGGGTTCCCGATCACGATCGGCCCCGAACTGGTGACCTGACCCGTGAGTGGATCGAGGTTGTTACCGGTCAGGTAGCCGCCCGCGCCGTTCATCAGGTAACCATCCGCCGTCTCGGAGAAGTCGCCCCGTCGCGTGTAGGCGTTCGTCCCGCTGAACGTCGCGGCTCCGTTCGCGTCGCCGGTCTTCTGCACCACCGTGAAGAAGCCTGTCCCGCTGATCGACATGTTGGTCGGCACGCTCGTCGATACGACGTTGCCGGCGATCGTGTTCGTCAGCTGCGACTGGGCCAGCACCGAGCCGGCGACCTCGCGCTTCGGCGTCGTCTCGGACATCATGTCGACGAAGCTGGTGTCGACCCGCTTGTAGCCGGTCGTCTGCGAGTTCGCGATGTTCCCGGAGATGTTGCTGATGGCGTAGGATTGCGCCTGCAGTCCGGAGACCGACGTCTGCAGGGCGGTGAAAAGATCCATGGCAAGCGATCCCGATGCGGGGCGCGACAGCCCGCCGGCCCCCTGAGGGGCAACCGCCGTGCCACGACTAAGTGCTTGATCTGTCAGCGTCCGGACGGGCTCGACCCGGCAGGGTTGGCCGACCGCGGAGGTCGACCCGGCAGATCCTGCCGGGTCCGGGACCGCCCGGGCCGCCCGGAACGAGCCGCCGATGTTTACGGGGTGTTATCCGGCACGCGCGAAGATCGCCGCCGGGCGAGACTGGGCGGGGAGCGTCCTGCCCGGAAGCGCTGAACGGGCACGGATTTCGGATCTCGGGATCATGCGGGCGAAACGGACGAGCCTCGTCCACATCATCTACTTCTCGCGGCTGAACCTGTCGTCGGACGCGGCGAAGCGGTCCGAGCAGATCAACGAGATCGGTCGCATCGCCCAGAAGAAGAACGAGTTCGCCGTGATTACGAGCTTCCTGATCATCGAAGGAAACTTCGCCTGCCAAGTGGTCGAGGGCGAGCGCTCCTCGGTGCACGAGACCTTCGACCGGATCAACGCCGACAGCCGGCACCGGGACGTCCAGATCAGCGAATGGCGGGAGATCGCCAAGCGCGAGTTCGTGCATTCCTTCAAGATTGCTCAGCGCACGGCGGGCAATGACACCCTCTTCGCCAAGGCCAACCTGCTGCCGATGCTCCAGCGCGGCACGCCGAAGGCTTCGGCGATCCACGGGCTGTGCCTGGCCCTTCAATCCGATACGATGTCCCGTCAGGGCATCGACCACCTGTTCATCTGAGCCGAGCGATGTCCGAGAGCGATACGCCCCCGATCCTCATCGTCGACGATCAGGAGAAGCTGCTGCGTCTCATCGTGATGCTGATGACCCGCATCGGCTTCCCTGACGTGGAGGGCGTCACCAGTGCCACCGAGGCGTTGGAGCGGCTGCGCCAGCGCCGCTACGCCCTGGTGATCTCCGACCTCGACATGGAGCCGATGGACGGAATCAGCCTCCTGCGCGAGATCCGCGCCGACGACGCGCTGATGAACACGCCCTTCATGCTCACCGAATCGTCCTTCGATTTCGAGGACATCAACCTCGCCCACCAAGCGGGCGCGGACGCCTTCATTCTCAAGCCGTTCGACATGGCGGTGCTGAAGACGAAGCTGAAGCAGGTCCTCAACCGGAAGCCGCGCAAGCGCGAGGCGCCGATGGCGGCTGAGTCGAGCTTGAGCGTCGAATTCCCGATGCTGGGGAAGTTCTGAAGCTCGGTCCAGCCCGACATTTTCCGCGGACGACCTGCGTAACCCGGCACTGCCACCCATCCCCCTTCATCCTGAGGTGCCCGCATCAGCGGGCCTCGAAGGAGGGCTCCAGAAGGCGCCGCGATCCCTGGACGACGCCTTCGAGGCCTCCACTGCGCTCCGGCACCTCAGGATGAGAGCGTGGGTAGGACAAGCGGGTTCGGACAGCTCACGCCGCCCGCTTCTGGTAATCCTTCACGTCGGTGAAGCGCACCGCCGGGTAGCGCTCCTCCTCGTAGCGGAGCGAGAACGCCGTGGTCGCCATGAAGACCGGGGCCCCGTCGAGGTCCTTGGCCATGGCCGAGCCGTGCGAGTCGATGAACTTGTCGAGCTCCGACTCGGAATCCGAGGACACCCAGCGGCAGACCGAGAATCGCGAGGTCTCGTAATCCACCGGCAGCCCGTATTCGGCCTGAAGCCGCTCCTTGAGCACGTCGAGCTGGAGCGCACCGACCACGCCCACGATCGCCTGGCTGCCGTCCTGCGGCACGAAGACTTGAACGACGCCCTCCTCGCCCATCTGCTGGAGCGCCTCGCGCAGCTTCTTGGCCTTCATGGCGTCGGTGAGCTTGATCCGGCGCAGGATCTCGGGGGCGAAGCTCGGGACGCCCCGGAACAGGATGTCCTCGCCCTCGGTCAGCGTATCGCCGATCCGCAGCGTGCCGTGGTTCGGGATGCCGACCACGTCGCCGGCATAGGCCTCGTCGGCGATGGCGCGGTCCTGCGCGAAGAAGAATTGCGGCGCCGAGAGCGAGATCGGCTTGCCGGTCCGCACGAGGCGCGCCTTCATGCCGCGGCTGAGCTTGCCCGAACAGACCCGCATGAAGGCGATGCGGTCCCGGTGGTTCGGGTCCATGTTCGCCTGGATCTTGAACACGAAGCCGGTCATGCGCGGCTCGGTGGGCTCGACGAGGCGCTTGTCGGCATCCTGGCCGCGGGGCGGCGGCGCCACCTTGGCGAGGCCGTCGATGAGGTCGCGCACGCCGAAATTACGCAGCGCCGAGCCGAAGAAGACCGGCGTCAGGTGACCCTCGCGGAAGGCGTCGAGGTCGAACGGCTTCAGCCCACCCTCGGCGAGTTCCACCTCCTCGCGCCACGCGTCCGCCGCGCCGTCCTCGGTGAGCAGTTCGTCGAACAGCGGGTCGTCCGGTCCGGACACCGGCACCATCCCGGCATCCTCGGCGGCGTCGAGCCGACGCACGCGGTTGCCGCCGAGCTCGTAAGTGCCGGAGAAGTTGCGGCCCGTGCCGATCGGCCACGTGACCGGGGCGACATCGAGGGCGAGCGTCTTCTCGATCTCGTCCAGCAGCTCGAACGGGTCGCGGGCCTCGCGGTCGAGCTTGTTGACGAAGGTGACGATCGGGATGTCACGCAGGCGGCAGACCTCGAACAGCTTACGGGTGCGCGCCTCGATGCCCTTCGCGGCGTCGATCACCATCACGGCCGAATCGACCGCGGTGAGCGTCCGGTAGGTATCCTCCGAGAAGTCCTCGTGGCCGGGCGTGTCGAGCAGGTTGAAGACGCAGTCGCCGTACTCGAAGGTCATCACCGAGGTGACCACCGAAATGCCGCGCTCCTTCTCGATCCCCATCCAGTCGGAGCGGGTCGAGACCCGGTTGCGCTTGGCCTTCACCTCGCCGGCGAGCTGGATCGCGCCCCCGAACAGCAGCAGCTTCTCGGTCAGCGTGGTCTTGCCCGCGTCCGGGTGGGAGATGATCGCGAAGGTGCGCCGCCGCGACACCGGATCTGCCGGCCTCGCCTCGGTCTTGGTCTGCATCAGCATGGAGCGAACGCTCTGGGTCGGAACGTGGTGGTGCGCGGCGCTCGCGCGGTCTCGGGATCGTGTAGCGGCAAGCCCCGATATTGGCAAAGACGCGGCATCATCGGGCCGTCCTTGAGGCTCCTGGGACCCGGCACCAGGCTCCTTCGGGCCGATAACCTTCCGGGAGAACGGCAACCGCGGCACCGATCACGGCCACGGCAGCGTCTACTGAATCCTCGGTGGCGTCCGCGGCCGGCGGATCGCCGGGCCACAGATTCGGGCCGACGAGGCACACGTGTTCCAGAACCGGGACCATCCGGTGCTCACCGACTATCGCGGGCTGCTGGGCGGCCCGTTCCGGCGCCTCTACGGACTCGACCAGGCGAGCCTGCGCCGGATCTGCGCGCGGATCCGGCGGAGCTGCCGCTGCTGTGAACGCGGTGCTCAGGCTGCCGCGGCCGCCAGCGCACGCAGGTCGGCGACCAGCTCGTCCACCCGCTCGGGTCGGGCGTCCCAAGCGAACATGAAGCGCGCCCCGCCGCCGATGAAGGTGTAGAACCGCCAGCCCCGGGCGCGCAGGCCCTCCATCGTGGCGGTGGGCATCGTCAGGAAAACGGCGTTGGCCTCCACGGGAAACAGTGCCCGCACGCCCGGAAGCCCGGCCACCGCCTCGGCGAAGCGCCGGGCGCAGGCATTGCCGTGCGCCGCGTTCCGCAGCCACGCGCCGCTCTCCAGCATGCCAACCCAGGGGGCCGCGAGGAAGCGCATCTTCGAGGCGAGCTGCCCGGCCTGCTTGCAGCGGTAGCCGAAATCCTCGGCAAGCTTGGCATCGAAGAACACCACCGCCTCGCCGGCATGCATGCCATTCTTGGTGCCACCGAAGCACAGCACGTCGATCCCGGAGCGCCACGTCATGTCGGCGGGGCTGCAGCCGAGGCTCGCGCAGGCATTGGCGAAGCGCGACCCGTCCATGTGCAGGGCGAGCCCCAGTTCGCGGCAGGTCGCCGACAACGCCCGCAGCTCGGCGAGGGAGTAGACCTGTCCCGTCTCGGTGGGCTGGGTGATCGTCACCACCCGCGGGCGGGGAAAGTGGATGTCACTGCGGTTCTGCGCGAGACCGCGGATCGCCTCCGGCGTGAGCTTGCCGCCCTCGGTCCGGACGGTCAGCAGCTTCGAGCCGTTGGAGAAGAATTCCGGCGCGCCGCACTCGTCGGTCTCGACATGGGCCGAGTCGGCGCAGATCACGCTGTGGTAGGACTGACAGAGCGCCGCCAGCGCCAGCGCGTTGGCCGCTGTGCCGTTGAACGCGAAGAACACCTCGCACGGGGTCTCGAACAGGGCGCGGAACGCGTCCGCGGCCCGGGCCGTCCAGGCGTCCTCGCCGTAGGCCGGCGCGTGGCCACGGTTGGCCGTCTCCATGGCCGCCCAGGCCTCGGGGCAGATGCCGGAATAGTTGTCGCTGGCAAATTGCTGCGAGTCGTCGTGTATCATCCCGGCAACCTAGCACGCCGGCCTTGAAGATGGATCGCGCGAGAAGGTTGGAACTGCTGCGCGCTTGGTGTAGAAGCCCCGCCAAGGCGTGAGCTCCACGCCGATTCGGAAACCGACGTTCCCGTCCCTCCCGGGTTCATCCCGGGCGAGGGACGTTGCCGGTTTCCAGATCGGCGGCGGGCCGCGCAACCGCAAATCCAGGTCCAGAGGATCAAGTCCGTTGCAGGTACTCGTTCGCGACAACAACGTCGATCAAGCGCTCCGCGTCCTCAAGAAGAAGATGCAGCGCGAGGGCATCTTCCGCGAGATGAAGCAGCGCAAGGCTTATGAGAAGCCGTCCGTGCGCAAGGCCCGCGAGAAGGCCGAGGCCGTCCGCCGCGCCCGCAAGCAGGCCCGCAAGACCGCGATCCGCGAGGGCCTGATCGCCGCGCCGAAGCCGAAGCCGCGCTTCCCCGCCGGTGGCCGTCGTCCCGGTTTCCCGTCCCCGTCCACCGCGCAGGCGCAGGGCGGCAACGCCTCGGGTCAGACCCCGGTCAGCCCGGCGCCCGCCGCCTGAGGCGACATCGCCTCTGTTTCGAGAAAGCCCGGCCCGCGCGAGCGGCCGGGCTTTTTCTTTGCAGGCGGTCAAGACCTGACGCGCAGTCTCCCTCCCCCGCAAAGGGGGAAGGAAGGCGTGAGGCGGCGCGCGCCGCACGTCTTCTCAGACAGAGATGTGCCTTCTAGCGCCCCACGTCAGGCCGCCCGCGCCGCCATCGTGGCGTGCTCGGCCTGGACCAGCACGTCGAGTGCCCGCCAGGGCTTCTGCATGTAGACCGTCTGATCGGGAAGACGCGCGTCGCGGCTCGCCCCGGACGTGACGACCACGCGCACATCCGGCCAACGACGCCGCACCGCCTGGGCGAGGGAAACACCGTCCATGGCGCCCGGGAGGCGCACGTCGGCAAAGAGCAGCGCCACGGTCACGTCGGGCCGTTCCAGCACAGAGAGGGCGGCCTCGGCACTCTCACACGCGATCACGCCGAGATCCGTCTCCTCCAGCACCGCAGTTGCAAGGTCACGCACCGCTGCGTCGTCCTCGACGACGAGGGCCACGGGAGCGGAACTATCGGGCAGAGCGCGATCCATGAAAGTCTCCTGATGTCGGTGCGTTGCCCCTCTACGGGTCATGGCCCCTTGAACGGGCTTCTGATTCCCCGATTCGGCCATGCTGGCCTGTCAAGAGCCGGCTCACAAGAGTTTGTGCGAAACGAACGGCGTATGCCTGCCCTGCAGTCAGCCGGCGCCAATTTCGTGCGAAACGCCCGAAATTGGCGCAGTCGGCCCGCGGTTAAGAAACTGTTCACCGGAGTGGACCGACTGTTAACCTGCTGCGGCGGACCGCTCCCATTCCGGCGAGCCGGCCGCACCAATAGACCTAACGCGGACCAGAGCTGAAGGATCACCGTCCGACATGTGCCGTTTCCTCGCCTATAGCGGTGAGCCGGTCTTCCTCTCCGACCTCGTTTGCGCGCCGACCCACTCGCTGGTGCACCAGTCGCTGCACGCCGACGAGGGGAAAACCGAGACCAACGGCGATGGGTTCGGCATCGGCTGGTACGCCGAGCGCCCCGAACCGGGTGTCTATCGCGACATCTCGCCAGCTTGGTCGGACGAGAACCTGGTCAACCTGTGTGGACAGGTGCGGGCACGGACGTTCTTCGCGCATGTCCGCGCCTCGACGGGCACCGCCACCGCCCGGGCGAACTGCCATCCGTTCGTCCACGGGCGGCACCTGTTCATGCATAACGGCCAGATCGGCGGCTATCATCGGATCAAGCGCAGGCTCGAGGCTCTGATCCCGGACGCGTTCTACGACCATCGCCGCGGCAGCACCGATTCCGAGGCGATCTTCCTGCTGGCTCTGGCCAACGGACTCGAGGAGGATCCGGTCGGCGCCATGGCGCGGACCCTCGAGACGGTCCGCGACCTGATGAAGTCGGCCGGCATCTCCGAGCCGCTGCGCTTCACCGCGCTCCTCACCGACGGCGACACGCTGACCGCCTATCGCTGGGCCTGCGACGGCCGCCCACCGAGCCTGTACTTTCGCGAGGGACCGGGTGGTATCGTCGTCGTCTCGGAGCCGATCGACGGCTGCCGCGAGGGATGGCAGGTCGTGCCGAAGGGCGGCACGCTCCGTGCCCGCCACGGCAGTCCGGTGATCGTGGAGGGTCCCGGCGTCGCTCGCTCCCGCGCGGCGGCCTGAATCCGTCCACTCTGACGGCAGCCATGCCGGAAAAGGCATTGCGGGCACGCCTCGGCCTGCCACATTCCGCCTGCGGCCGAACATGCGGCTGGGCGGGAAACGACCGATGTATCCGGATACCGAGCTTCACATCGCCGGGCGCTGGCGCGCGGGCGCCGACCGGGAGACCCTGGGGGTCCTGAACCCCGCCACGGGCGAGACGATCGGCCAGTGCGCCGTCGCGACCACGGCCGATCTCGACGAGGCCCTGGCGGCCGCGTCCCGTGCCTTCCCGGCCTGGCGGAAGGTGGCGCCGTTCGAGCGCGCCAAGGTGATGCGCAAGGCGGCCGACCTGCTGCGTGCCCGGGTCGACGACATCGCCCGGATCATGACTTTGGAGCAGGGCAAGCCGCTCGCCGAGTCGCGGGTCGAGACGCTGGCGGCGGCCGACATCATCGACTGGTTTGCCGAGGAGGGGAAGCGCGCCTATGGCCGTGTCATCCCGGCCCGTGCCGACGGCGTGCTGCAGGCGGTGGTGCGCGAGCCTGTCGGCCCGGTCGCCTGCTTCACGCCCTGGAACTTCCCGATCAACCAGGCGGTCCGCAAGATCTCGGCGGCGCTCTGCACCGGCTGCACGGTGATCCTGAAGGGCCCGGAGGATACGCCGGCGAGCTGCGCCGCCCTGGTCCGCGCCTTCCTGGATGCCGGCATCCCGGGCGACGCGCTCTCGCTGGTCTACGGTGACCCGGGGACGATCTCCGCCTACCTGATCCCGCACCCGGTGATCCGGAAGATCTCCTTCACCGGCTCCACCGTGGTCGGCAAGAAGCTGGCGGCGCTCGCGGGCGAGCACATGAAGCGGGCCACGATGGAGCTCGGCGGCCACGCGCCGGCGATCGTGTTCGGCGATGCCGACGTCGAGAAGGCGGTCGCCGTCCTCGCCCCGTCGAAGTTCCGCAATGCCGGCCAGGTCTGCGTCTCGCCGACTCGCTTCCTGGTGCACGATTCGGTGTTCGATCGCTTCGTGGAGGGCTTCACCAATTTCGCCAAGACCCTGAAGGTCGGCGACGGGCTCGATCCCGAGACCAGGATGGGTCCATTGGTCCACGGGCGGCGTCTCGATGCCATCGCGGCCCTTACGGCCGAGGCCGAGGCGAGCGGCGCCAGCCTGCGCACCGGGGGCAAGCGCATCGGCAACCGCGGCAACTTCTTCGAGCCGACGGTCTTCACCGAGGTGCCGCTGACGGCGCGGATCATGAACGAGGAGCCGTTCGGTCCGGTCGCTGCGATCAACCGGTTCTCGGACGACGAGGAAGCCCTCAGCGAAGCCAATCGCCTGCCCTACGGGCTGGCGGCCTACGCCTATACCCGCTCGGCCGAGCGGGCGGCGCGGGTGTCGAATTCGGTCGAGAGCGGGATGATCTCGATCAACCATCACGGCCTCGCCCTTCCGGAGACGCCCTTCGGCGGCGTCAAGGATTCCGGCTACGGCAGCGAGGGCGGCCCTGAGGCACTCGACGCCTATCTGGTGACGAAATTCGTCACGCAGGCCAATTTCTGAAGATCCGTCCGGCGCTTCGGGTCACCGAGGCGCCGGGCCGGCGCCATCAATAATGTGGCGGCGGCGGTTCCGGACCGCGCGGGGCAGCCCGCGCGGCCGCCTCCTCGATCTGATCCCGCAGAGCCTCGACCTGACGGACGAGCCGGTCGATCAGCCGCCATTGCTCGGTGACGATCCGATTCAGATCCTCGATCACAGCGTCCTGCTCGGTCAGGCGCATCTCCAGGCGATCGATGCGGGTCGATTCGTCCATGTTCGATCTCCGGTCAGACCCGCCCCAGCGCCTTCGCTGGCGGGACTGACCTCGGCTCGGCAGGGCGCGTGTCCGGACGGGAGGCGGAGGGCCGCCGGCTCGGAGCAAGGAGACGGTTCCGCGGAAGCCGAGCCCGGCTGCCTGCGCGCGATAGCCCCAGCCGAGCCTTCAGTCCACGGCTGCCAGGCGTCGAGGCCGTGACGTCGTCTCATCGCGCGGGGAACCGTCACGATGAAGGGCACGACGGCCATGGATCGGCGTCGGCCTCCTCCCGCCCGCGCCTGACATCCCTACGGGGCCGAGACCGCCGCGCCGGATTCAGGCGGCCTGCGCGACGATCTCGGCCACGGCGACCCGGTCGCGTCCCCCGTTCTTAGCGGCGTATAGCGCGGCGTCGGCACGCCGCATCAACGTCTCGAACCCGATCCCCTCGCGCGCCTGTGCGATCCCGATGCTGACGCTGACGCGCAGGTCGGGAAGCTCGGGCACGGAGATCCGCGCGAAGGTCCGGCGCAGCTCCTCGGCCCGGGCCAGCGCCTCCGTGGGGGAGACGTCCGGCAAGAGGCAGGCAAATTCCTCTCCGCCCAGGCGCCCGAGCAGCGCATCGCGCGGCAGCAGGGAGGTGGCCATGGCGCAGAACCCCACCAGCACCGCGTCGCCCACCGCGTGGCCATAAACGTCGTTGACGGTCTTGAACCGATCGAGATCGAACAGCAGCAGGGCCGCCTCCCGATGTCCGGCCAGAACAGCTTGCGTGGTCTGCGCGAAGGCGCGTCGGTTGGGCACGCCCGTCAGCGCATCGGTGGAGGCGGCGATGCGCTGCTCGCGCTCGGCCCGCTCCTTGACCAGTGCCATGAAGGTGAAGGCCGAGGCGATAGCGAACAGCATGGTGACGAAGCACAGGATCGCAACCCAGGGCGAGGTGAGCGGGTTCGGCCCGAGATTGGGCGGCGCCAAGACGGTCGACGGGATCCGAACGAGGTAGAACAGGCCCTGCAGCCCCAATACCGCGACGGCCGAGATGCGGGAGGCGAGGCGTTCAGCGCGGCCGCGCCAGATCTCCAGGGCGGCCGCGCCGCAGTAGAATGTCGCCGCCGCCGAGGCGTAGATGATCCGCGTCGCGATCGACTCGTAGAAGGCCGGAATCAGGCAGAGCCCGCACCAGATGAATGCGCCCGCGAGCGCACCGCCCAGGCGGGCCGGCCGACCCTCGAACGAGCGGACTCCGCTCCAGATCAGCCCGTAGGCCGCCAGAACCACTGCGTTGGCCAGCCCGACCGAGAGCAGATCGGGGATCTGGCCGCGCAGGGCGAGGCCGGCGGAGCCGAAGGCGCCCATCAGATGCGCCGTTCCCCAGAGGGCCAGAGCGCTCGATTCCGGCGCCTGTCGCCAGGAGGCTAGGAACAGCGCGCCGACCAGAAAGGTCGTCGCGGAACTGACGATCAGCAAGGTGGCCGGGTCAAGGTGCACGGCGGTCCATCGATCTCCAGCCCGGACGTACCAACGTCCACCCTCCTCCTCTCGCCGCCGAACAAGCCCGTCCGACAGCTGAGAAAGACAAATATCAGTCTGACATGGCGTGACTAAGACAGCATACCTGCGATGATCGTAAAATGTAAATAATCAGCCGCCGTCCCGAAGACAGGCCTGGAATACGGGCTTCGCGTGAGGATAGCCGGATCGCCCCGAGCCACGTTAGGTTCGTCGGGCCACGCGAGGCTGAGAGTTGGGATCCGACTGTTCAACGCGCGCCCGGGTGCGCCTCAGATTTGGGCGGCGTGGATCACCGGGACCGCGGGCGCGCCCTCCCATTCGGTGTTGGCCGGGATCGATTCGCCCTTCATCACGATGGTGAGAGGGCGCAGCCGCGCGTAGTCGCCGACCTTGGTATCGTACAGCACCGTCGCGAACGCGCCGACCGATACGCCGCGCCCGACGACGACGCGGCCGATCTTCATGATCCGGTCCTCGTACAGGTGGGTCTGCAGCGCAGAGACGCGGTTGATGGTGGCGTAATCACCGATGGTGACGCAGTCGAACTCGGTGATGTCGGTGGTGAGCATGCACACGCCCTTGCCGACCTTCACGCCGAACAGGCGCAGCACCCAGGGCAGGAACGGTGTGCCCTGGAGGTGCTCGAGCAGCACCTTGCCGGCGAGTCCCCAATAGGCCACCGCGATAGCCTCGGTGCGCATCGCCCACCACGACCACATCGGCCGCATACCGGGCTTGTAGACGCCCATGAGCAGCCACTTCATGGCGATGACTGCCGACGACTGGATCAGCGCGATGGCGACGCTGACGGCGACGAAGCTGACAGCCAGCCCCACCCAGTCCTCCTCGAGGATGGCCGGGTAGAAGTACCAGTCGATCGCCGTGATCGCGAGGGTGATGTAGAGCATGGGCGAGAACGAGGTCGCGAAGGCCTCGAACACGCCGCGCCGGACCTTCGGCCAGAGCCCCGGCTCGTAGGTGTGGGCGGTCGATCCGAGATCGACCTTCTGCCGGGCCGGCAGCCGGATCGGCGGCGAGCCGAACCACGTCTCGCCGGGGCTCATGGCGTCGTTCGCCGGGGGCTTCGACTTGATGCCGATCAGCACGTCATCCGGGATGACCGCGCCGGGCGGCACCACGGCGTCGTTGCCCACGAAGACCCGCGCCCCTGTGCGCACCGGCTCCAGGTGCATCCAGCCGCGCCGGATCTCCTCCTCGCCGTAGACCACCTCGTCGGCGATGAAGTTCTTCGCGCCGACCACCGCGAGATCGTAGCGGCCCGCCAGGTTGGTCGAGATCTCGGCGCCCTGGCCCATCTGGGCCCCCATCAGCCGGTACCAGGCCCGCATGTAGACGGTGGCGAACAGCGACGAGAGCGTTTCCAGGGTCACTTCGACGGCCAGGGCGAGCGACCACTTGCGCAGGTAGAATAGCGAATGGACCGAGTACGTGCCCGACCGTGTCCGGGGCAGCACGATCCAGCGGATGCCGGCGATCAGCAGCACCGTGCCGGCGGTCATCAGCATGGCGGTGGGCCAGGTGAGGATCGGCAGGTACCAGTGGTAATCCACGTCCGTGATGTCGGAGAGCGAGTCCGAGATCTGGTCGAAGATGAAGAAGGCCGGGAAGATCGGCAGCAAGCCGACCGCCGGGATCGCGCCGAGCAGCACGAGATAGGCGGCCAGGAAGGCGGTACGCCGTCCCCATGAGGCATCGGCAGATTCGGGCAATGCGGCCGGATCGGCCATCCCGACCTTCCGCCCGGGCGAGCCGTCCCAGCGCTCCGCGCGTCCGACCCGCGAGCCGGCCGGGATGGTGGTCAGGTCACCGATCTCGGCGTGGGGTCCGATCACGGTGTCGTGGCTGATCACGCACGAGGTCCCGATCGCGGCGTCGGCGCCGATCTCCACGGGGCCGATCACCAGCTCGTTGCCGACGATCTCGGCGTTGGCGATGACGAGGCGGCCGCCGAGCGAGGCGCCATCCCCGATGGTGAGGAGATCGGGGGCGCCGATCTCGATATCGGAGATCAGGGCGTCGCGGCCGACCCTGGCGCCCATCATCCGCAGATAGAAGGCGATGGCCGGGGAGCCCTGGAGCCATTTCACGTGGACCAGGGGGGCCAGCCGCTGCGCGAGCCACCAGCGGTAATAATAGGCTCCCCAGAGCGGGTAGCGGCCCGGCTTGGTTCGGCCGAGGACGAGCCACTTGCCGGCCACCGCCGCCACCGCCGTCACGGCGTTGATCGCCACGTAGACAAGCAGCAGCACCCCGAGTTCGGCGAAGAAGCTCAAGCCCCCGCCGGTGAGCAGCAGGTAGGTGACGAACATGCCGAGCCACTGCGCGGTGGCCAGCGCGATCACGAAGGGCAGAGCCACGAGTTGCGCCAGCCCACACAGGGCCCGGCGCAGGAGCGGCGGCGGGTCGAAGCTCAGGTCGCGGATCGCGGCCGAAGCGCCCATGCCGCCGGTGCGGGCGATCAGCGCATCGGCCATCGCCCGCACGGTCCGCAGGGCATAGACGTCCGGCAGGGTGATGCCGGCGAGCGCCGGGTTCTCGCGCACCGCCGAGACGAACCGGGCAGCGAGCAGCGAATGGCCGCCGAGATCGGCGAAGAAGTCGCCCTCCAGCGGGATCGGCTGGTTGCCGAAGACCTGCTTGGCGGCGGCCACGAGGGCCGCCTCGGTCTCGTTGGCGGGAGGCTCCTGCTCGCCGTCCGGGGCGGCCACCGTGAGCGGAGCGATCCTGAGGGCCTTGCGGTCGACCTTGCCGGAGGTCAGCCGCGGCAGCGTCTCGGCCACCTCGAAATGGCCGGGAACCATGTAGGGCGGCATCTGCCCGGCGAGTGTCCGGCGCAGGGCGGCGGTGTCGATCGACCGGCCCCGTTCCGGGATCAGGAAGGCGACGAGGCGGTCGACGCCGTCGTCCTGCCGCAGCACGACGGCGGCTTGGTTGATGTCCGGGACGCTCCGGATCCGCGCCTCGATCTCGCCGAGCTCGACGCGGAAGCCGCGGATCTTCACCTGATCGTCGATGCGGCCGTGGAAGACGATCCGCCCCGCCGCATCCAGCGAGACCGCGTCGCCCGAGCGGTAGAGGACCGGATCGGTCCCGTCCGACGCGAAGGGGTTGGCGATGAATTTTTCCGCCGTCAGCTCGGGCCGCGCAAGATAGCCGCGGGCTACGCCGGGGCCGCCGATTAGAAGCTCGCCCTGCTGATCGCGACCGAGCAGGCTCAGATCCTCGCCGGCGACGTAGACCGAGTAGTTCGGGATCGGGCCGCCGATGGTGACCGGCTCGCCGGGCCGCATCTCGGCGGCGGTGGCCACCACGGTGGCCTCCGTGGGCCCGTAGGTGTTGAAGAGCTGGCGCGAGGCCGTCGCCCAGCGGGCGACCAGCGGCTCCGGGAGCGCCTCGCCGCCCAGGAGCACCAAGCGCACCGTCGGCAGGTCGCCGGAGATCATCGCCAGCAGGGTCGGTACGGTGTCGAGCACCGTGATGCGCTCGGCCTCCAGGATGCCGGGGAGCGCTTCCACGTCGCCCATCATGGCCGGGCTCGCCACGAACAGGGTCGCACCCACGAGGTACGGGACCCAGATCTCCTCCATGGAGAGGTCGAAGGCCACCGAGGCGCCCTGGAACACCACGTCGTCGGCGCGCATCCCGTAGAGCGCGTTCCCCGACCGGAGGAAGTGACAGATGTTGGCGTGGCTGATGACGATGCCCTTCGGCACGCCGGTCGAGCCCGAGGTGTAGATCAGGTAGGCGGGGTGATCCGGCGTCAGGCCGGCGGCGCGCGGATCCGGGACCGGCGCGTCGGCCGGGGTGGCGGCATCGAGATCCGCCGGGGTCAGGGTCGGCGCCGCGTCCGGCGCGGACGGGGCCAGCGCCGGGGAGACCAGCAACGCCTTGGCGGCGGCATCCGTCAGACAGACCCCGACCCGGTCCGCCGGGGCCTCGGCGTCGAAGGGGAGCCACGCGGCCCCCGACAGCGTGATCCCGATCTGTGCCACGAGGAGATCCGGGCCGCGGGCCATCCAGAGGCCGACGACATCTCCGGGGCCAATCCCGCGATGGGCGAGGCCAGCGGCGACCCGCCCGGCCCGGGCGGCGACCTCGCTGTAGGTGAGGTGCGGGTGCACGCCGCCCGCTTCCACGCGCGCGCCATCGATCAGGCACGGATGGTCGGGCCGCC
Source organism: Methylobacterium sp. CM6257 (assembly GCF_054611515.1). Taxonomy (NCBI): domain Bacteria; kingdom Pseudomonadati; phylum Pseudomonadota; class Alphaproteobacteria; order Hyphomicrobiales; family Methylobacteriaceae; genus Methylobacterium; species Methylobacterium sp. CM6257. The sequence continues at coordinate 230,067 of NZ_CM137735.1, read as the reverse complement.
CCGTCGCCGAATGCAGGAAGATCTCGGACAGCACCTCGTCGCGGATCAGGTCAGGACGGTGCTCGCCGCGCAGGACAGCCGCCCCGGTGCCGGGACGCTCGCGCTCCCCGGCAGCCGGTCCGGGCCGGGTCTTCTCGGCGACGTCGCTCATCCGCTGCTCCGCTGGCCGGCCGCTCGGGCCGGTGCCTTCCGTGGCGTCCGCCCTATAGCCCGCCGATCGTGCCGTTATCGAGGCGGCTTTGCACTGCGCCCGTGCACGTGATCAACCCCAGTGCCATCCGTCCGGCTCCAGGATCAGGACCTCGCCCTGCCGGATCCCGAGGCGGGGCGCCGCGTAGACGTCGAGATGTCCCAGCGCCACCAGGGCTGCCCGCGCGACGCCGCCATGGGCGACGACGACCGTGTCCCGCTTCAGGCCGGCGAGCACCGGACCGACGCGCTCGACCAGAGCGGCATAGCTCTCGGCGCCGAGACCGGGTGGACGGTAGTGCCAGCGATCCCGGTCGCGCCCCGCGGCACCGGCCGGGTCGCGGCGGCGGATCTCCGCCCAGGTCGAGCCTTCCCAGCTTCCGAAGCCGATCTCGCGCAGTCGCGGGTCGGTGCGGTAGGCCTCCGAGGGTAGGCCGAGCGTCGTCCGCAGGATCTCCATGGTGCGCCGGGTGCGCTTGAGCGGGCTGGCGACGAAATCCGCATCGCTCAGCTTCGGGCCGGCCAGGGCGGCGAGGCGCTCGGCGACGGCGGCGGCCTGCGCCTCGCCCTGGGCATTCAGGTCGGTGTCGCGGCCGCCCTGGAGGCGTCCTTCGGCGTTCCAGTCGGTCTGGCCGTGGCGGATGAAGTAGATCGTGACCAACGGTCTCAAACCCCGTCCTGCGCAGGTATTCGGAACGGCCAGGATTGCCGGCCGTTCTCGCCGTCGGTCGGCTCCGTCCGGAAACAGGTCCTGCCCTATGTCGAAGAAGCACGGCAAGCATCATCGCGGCCAGAAGCGCGACGAAGACGTGACAGACCGGGAGGACCGGCACGGGACGCCGCCCGCGCACCTGCCCTCCACGGCCCGCTGGGCCGGGATGATCGACACAATCGCCGGCACCGTGCCGGCGGCGATCGGCGCGCACCGCCAGATCCCGATCCTCGCCGCCGCGGGCATCGTTGCGGTGGAGCCGGGGACGCGCTTCGACCTCGCCGTGGTGGATGCCGATGCCGATGGCGGTCTCGACAAGGACTGGGCGAAAACCGCGCTGGAAACGGAGCGCGCGCGCATCAGCGCGCTTCAGGAGCGGCTCTATGCCGAGCGCGCCCGTAGCCTGCTGCTGGTCTTCCAGGCGATCGACACCGGCGGCAAGGACGGAACGATCCGGACGGTGCTCAAGGGCGTGAACCCCCAGGGCTGCACCGTGACCTCGTTCAAGGTGCCGTCGAGCGACGAACTCGATCACGACTTCCTGTGGCGCTACCATGCCCGGACGCCGGGACGCGGCATGATCGGGGTGTTCAACCGCAGCCATTACGAGGATGTGCTGGTGGTGCGGGTGAAGGGTCTGGTCCCGGATGCGGTCTGGCAGAGCCGCTACGGCCGGATCAACGATTTCGAGCAGCTCCTCACGGAGTCGGGCACGACCGTCCTGAAGTTCTTCCTGCACATCTCGAAGGCGGAGCAGAAGAAGCGCCTGGAGGCCCGGATCGCGAAGCCGGAGAAGCACTGGAAGTTCGACCCGGCCGATCTGGTCGAGCGGAAATCCTGGGATTCCTACCAGCGGGCCTTTGCCGACGCGCTCTCCCGCTGCTCGACGCCGCACGCCCCGTGGCTGGTGGTGCCGGCCAACCACAAGTGGTTCCGCAACTACGTGATCGCCAAGACGGTGGCGGATACGCTGGAGGCGATGGACCCGCGATACCCCGAGGCCCCCAAAGGGATCTCGGATCTGACGATCCCGGATTGAGGCGGGCGGCGCGCTTCGACGCGACGTTTCCGGACTTCCCCGGCCAGTCGTGAACGCTCCCGGCCTCTCGGACGGGAGCCTATTCCTTGTCGAGGGTCAGATCCGGCGCTTCGGGGTTCTTCATGCCGACGACGTGGTAGCCCGCATCCACGTGCAGGATCTCGCCGGTCATGCCGGCGGCCATGTCGGAGACCAGGTAGGCCGCGGTCTCGCCGACCTCGCCGATGGTCACGGTCCGACGCAGGGGCGCGTTGTACTCGTTCCACTTCAGAATGTAGCGGAAATCGCCGATCCCCGAGGCGGCCAGCGTCTTGATCGGACCGGCCGAGATCGCGTTGACACGGATGTTCTTCGGGCCGAGATCGGCCGCGAGGTAGCGGACCGAGGCTTCAAGCGCCGCCTTGGCCACGCCCATCACATTGTAATGCGGCATCCACTTCTCGGCGCCGTAATAGGTCAGCGTCACGAGGGAGCCGCCCGGGCGCATGATCTTCTCGGCGCGCTGGGCCACCGCGGTGAACGAGTAGCACGAGACCAGGAGCGACTTGGTGAAGTTCTCCTCCGACGTCTCGATGTAGCGGCCCGTCAGCTCGTCCTTGTCGGAGAAGGCGACGCAGTGGACGACGAAGTCGATGCCCTCGGGGAAGACCCGGGCGGCCTCCTCGAACACGGCGTCAATCGTGGCCGCCTCGGTCACGTCGCAATGGCCGATGACGTGGGCGTCGAGTTCCCTGGCCAGGGGCTCGACCCGCTTGCGCAGGGCGTCGCCCTGGTAGGTGAAGGCGAGCTCCGCTCCGTGGGCGCGGGCGCTGCGGGCGATGCCCCAGGCGATCGAGCGGTTGTTGGCGACCCCGAGAACAATGCCCCGCTTGCCCGCCAGAAGGCCCTGCCCGTGTTCCGCCATGATCGATCCCGAAGCCGCGCGGCCCTTCTCAGGGCCGGGGGGCCTCCTTAGCGGAGGCGGCCCGGCGACGGAAGTCCGGGGCGCCTCTACGCGCTGACAGGCTTACGCTGCCTTGGCGGCCCGGCGCCCGCGGGCGAACTCCATCAGCGCCGCATCCTCACCCTGAGGCAGAACGATCGCCGTGGTGGCGAACAGGTCGCCGGGCGTGCCGTCCTTCTTCGGCAGCCCCTTTCCGCGCAGGCGGAAGGTGCGGCCGGAACTCGTCATCGCCGGGATCTTCATCTCGACGGCGCCGGTGAGTGTCGGCACGCGAATCGTCCCGCCAAGGACGGCATCCTCCAGGGGCACATCGACGGTGGTGCGCAGGTCGGAGCCGTCCACAGTGAACCGGGGATGCGGCCGGATCTTGATGGTGAGCAGCGCGTCACCGGGCTCGCCGCGCGGGCCGCCGCTCTGGCCGAGGCCGCGGAGCCGGATCGTCTGGCCGTCGACCACGCCGCGGGGGATGACCACGTCGACCTCCCGCCCGGTGGGCAGGTAGAGGCGCAGCTTCTCCTCGCTGGCGACCTGTTCCAGGGTGACCGACAGCTCGGCGGCCACGTCCTCGCCCTTGGCCGCCTGGCGGTGACCGCCAGGGCCGGCGCCGCCCGCGCGGAACGCCTCGCCGAAGATGTGCGAGAAGATGTCCTCGCCCATCCCGCCGCCCATTCCGCCCTGCCGGCTACGGGCCATGTTCTCGAAGTCGAAGCCGCCTGCCCGCCCGCCGCCGAAGCCGCCAAATCCTTCGAAGCCAGTGGCGCGCGGCCTGCCCTCGGCGTCGATCTCGCCGCGGTCGAACTGCTTGCGCTTCTCGGCGTCGCCCAGGATCTCGTAGGCCGCATTTGCCTCGGCGAACCGGTCCTTGGCCTTCACGTCGTTCTTGTTGCGGTCGGGGTGGAAGTCCTTGGCGAGCTTGCGATAGGCCTTCTTGATCTCGGCCTCGCTCGCCCCCTTGGCCACGCCCAGCACGTCGTAGGGATTGCGCATGGATCTCTTGGCTGTGCGGTGTGGGGTCTCCACCCCGATGTGGGAAGGATGTTGCATCCCTGCAACGGTCTCAGCGGCAAAACTCTGCGGGTTCGTGCGTTGCGTCAAGCGGCGGATCTCGTCCCGAGGCGCACAGGGCCTTAGTGTGAGACGGCGATCGAGATGCGCGTCCTGCGCCAGCCTGCGCCGAAGTCAAATCGCGGAAGACCGGGGACCCGATGCAATACGCCTGTGACCACGTCCATCTGCGCAGCCGCGACGCCGTGCGGGCCGCCACCTTCTACGTCGAGGCCTTCGGGGCGCGGGAGGTGAAGCGCGTCGGCGACGCCCCGGTGCAGCGCGTCGTCCTCGACCTCGGCGGACTCACCCTGTTCATCGAACAGGCACCCGCCGAGACCGCGCCCGCGACCCGCACCCCCTGCCTCGGGATCGAGCATATCGGGCTGCGCGTCGCCGATATCGAGGCGGCGATGGCCGATCTCACCGCCCGGAATGTTCCGGTGCGGACCGGCATCACCGAGCGCGGGCCGGGCCTGCGGATCGCCTTCGTGGAGGGGCCGGACGGAGCGCTGATCGAGATCCTGGAGCGCAAGTCCGCCTGATGCTGTTCGCGCCCGGACGCGGCCGCGGCGCCTCGCTCGCCGGCGTGCTGACCCTGCTCCTCGCGCTCGCCGGCGGAGCCGCGGCACGGCCCTTCACCGATGCGGCGGGCCGCACGGTCGAGCTTCCCGACCGGGTCGAGCGGGTGCTGGCTGCCGGCCCTCCCGCCTCGGTGCTGCTCTACACTCTGGCGCCCGACCTGTTGGCCGGCTGGGTGAGCGCCCCGCGGCCCGAGGCGCTCCCGTATCTGGAGCCCCGCACCCGGACGCTCCCGGCCTTTGGGCGCCTGACCGGGCGCGGCGGCACCGCCAATGTCGAGGCCGTGCTGGCCGCCAAGCCCGATCTGATCGTCGATGCGGGCAGCCTCGGGCCGACCTACGCCTCGCTCGCCGACCGGGTCCAGGCACAGACGGGCATCCCCTACATCCTGCTCGACGGCAGCTTCGCGCGGACACCCGAAACCTACCGGCAGCTCGGAGCGGCTCTGGGCCGACAGGCCGACGCGGATGCCCTGGCAGCCTCTTCGCGGGATCTGACCGACACGGTGGCGAAGGCGGTCGGGTCCCTGCCCGAGGAGAAGCGGCCGCGGGTCTATTACGCCCGCGGCCCGCGCGGGCTTGAGACCGGGTTTGCCGGCTCGATCAACACCGAACTGGTGGACGCGGCCGGCGGTCGCAACGTCGCGCAGGGCGGCGACGGTCGGCTCGGGCGCGTCTCCCCGGAGCAGGTGCTGGCCTGGAATCCGGACGTGATCGTGACCCTCGACCCGGCCTTCGCGGCCTCCCTGCACACCGATCCGCTCTGGCGGGACGTGAGGGCCGTGCAATCGGGCCGGATCTACGTCGCACCGCTCCAGCCGTTCCCGTGGTTCGATGCGCCGCCGGGGGTCAACCGGCTGATCGGCCTGCGCTGGCTGGCCGGGCTGCTCCATCCGGACCTGTTCCCGGAGCCGATGCCGGACGTCGTGAGGGCCTACTACCGCCGTTTCTACCACGTCGACCTTGACGCCGCGCAGGCCGCCTCCCTCCTCGCCCCGGCGGCCCCGGGTTCGGCGCAGTGAGCCGGAACGCGGCCGCCGCGGGACGGGCATCGGCGCGCCGCCTCCCGGCGCTTTCGACGACGGTGCTGTCCGGGCTCGCGCTTCTGGGGCTGAGCCTGTTCGCGCTCGCGGTCGGCAAGTACCCGGTTTCACTCGCGGACCTGGCTGGCGTGCTCGGCCACCGGCTGCTCGGCCTGCCGGCGCGGGCTCCGGCGGCGGCCGAGACGGTGGTGATGCAGGTGCGCCTCCCGCGGGTCGTGGCGGCCCTCGTCGTCGGCGCGGCGCTGTCGGCGGCGGGAGCGACCTACCAGGGCCTGTTCCGCAACCCGCTGGTCTCGCCCGACATCCTCGGCGTCTCGGCCGGGGCCGGGCTTGGGGCCGTGCTGGGAATCTATCTCGGCCTGCCAGTCGCCCCGATCCAGGCACTCGCTTTCCTGGGCGGCCTCGGCGCCGTGGCAGCGGTGTACGGCGTCGGGCTCGCGGTGCGGCGCCACGATCCGGTCCTGACCCTGGTGCTGGCGGGCGTCGCGGTGGGCGCGGTTCTCGGGGCGGGCATCTCGCTCCTGAAGGTTCTCGCCGATCCCTACAATCAGCTGCCGGCGATCACCTTCTGGCTGCTCGGCAGCCTGTCCTCGGTCACCCTCGGCGATGTCGGTGCCGTCCTGCCGATGATGCTCCTCGGCCTCGCACCGCTGGTGCTGCTGCGCTGGCGCATGAACCTGATGAGCCTGGGCGACGAGGAGGCCCGCGCGCTCGGTGTCGAGACGCAGGCACTCCGCCCGGTGCTGATCGCCGGCGCGACGCTGATCACGGCGGCCGCCGTCTCGATGAGCGGCGTCATCGGCTGGATCGGATTGATCGTGCCGCATATCGCCCGGCTGCTCGTCGGGCCGGATTACCGCCGCCTGCTGCCGGCGTCCCTGGCCCTCGGGGCCGGCTACCTGCTGGCCGTGGACCTGATCGCGCGCACGGCCGGGACGGTCGAGGTGCCGCTCGGCATCCTCACGGCTCTGGTCGGCGCGCCGTTCTTCCTGTGGCTGCTGGCGGCCGGGCGCCGGGGGTTCACCTGATGCTGCGGGTCGAGGACCTCGCCTTCGGCTATGGCAGGCGGAACGTCGGCGCGGGCGTGTCGTTCGGCCTCGACGCGGGCGAGGTGCTGTGCCTCCTCGGGCCGAACGGAGGCGGCAAGACCACCTTGTTCAAGACGCTGCTCGGCCTGCTCCCGGTGCGGGCCGGGCGGGTCGAGCTCGACGGTGCGGACCTGTTCCGCCGGTCGCGCAGGGAGATCGCCCGGACCGTCGCCTCCGTGCCGCAAGCGCATGCGGCCTATTTCCCGTTCACGGTGCGCGAGGTGGTGGTGATGGGACGCGCCAGCCGGCTCGGGCCATTCGCCTCCCCGGGCCCGTCCGACGCGGCGGCGGCCGAGCGGGCCCTCGCCACGCTGGGGATCGGGCATCTGGCCGACAGGGTCTACACCGAGATCAGCGGCGGCGAGCGGCAGCTCGCCCTGATCGCGCGGGCGCTGAGCGGCGAGCCCCGGCTCCTGATCATGGACGAGCCGACCGCCAGCCTCGACTTCGGCAATCAGGCCCGCGTCCTCGGGCAGATCCGCCGTCTGGCGCGGGCCGGCATCGCCGTCCTGTTCTCGACCCACGATCCCGATCACGCCCTGCTCTGCGCGGACCGGGTGATCGCCCTGCATGACGGCCGCCTCGCCGCCTGCGGGCCGCCAGCCGCGACGGTCACCCCGGCGCTGCTGCGCCTGATTTACGGGATCGACGTGGTGGTGACGCCGGTACCAGGGGTCGCCGCGCCGATCTGCGCGCCGGTCATCGACTGAGCGCGCGTGCCGAACCCCCCGGGCCTGATCTCTTCGCGTTCAGGTCAGCGCACGGCTTGCGGTCGCCGGCTGTTCGGTCCTGTGACCGTTCGCCGGGCCGTAAACCGAACCGAGCACGGCCTCACCATGCGCCCGCACACGGGCATGGCACTCGCAGGCCGCCGCCGAAACGGCCTCCCGATCGAGGATCGTGATGCGGCCACGCCCGACCCGGATGAGACCCTGACCCTGCAGAATCCGCAGGATGCGCGTCAGGTAGGTGCGCTGGACCCCGAGCATCGCCGCCAGGAGCTCGTGGGTGATGGGGAGCGTATCGCCGCCGATCCGGTCCTGAAGCGTCAGGAGCCACCGGAGGCAACGCTGCTCGATCGGATGCAGGGCATTGCAGGCCGCGGTCTGGAGAAGCTGCGCCACCAGGCAATCGGCATAGCGCGCGAACAGGTCACGGAGCTGGGCGGATCGTTCGCCGGCCTCCTGCAGCCGTTCCGTCTCGAGCCGGAGCATGGGTCCGCCGATCTGCACCATCGCGTTGGCGGAGGCCGGAACCCGACCCTGGCTGACGATCCCGCCGATCGCGCCGTCGCGGCCGACGGTGGCGGTCTCGGCGGTTCGCCCGTCCCGGGTGGCGATGACCAGAGCCACCACGGCCTGATCGCACGGGAAAGTGATGTGCGTCACCTCGGAGCCCGCCTCGAACACGGTCTCGCCTTTGGCATAGGAGACCGGCTCCAGATAGGAGGCGATCAGCGCACGGTCCGGGGCGGAAAGGGCGTCGAGGAGCAGGTTGCCCGTCGGGGCGGCGTGATCGATAGGCATTGCGAGCGGAGGAGTGCGGGGACAGAGGCTCCCGACAGGATCCTCACAGGCGCGCCCGTCGGCGGCCGGACCCGGCAGGCATACTCCGCGGGCTCCGCTGCTGAACTAACCTGTGTTTCTTCGCATACCGCATCACTACTTGTCGGTGCAAAGACCTTGTTCCGAGAGCCGCTTGTGGTCGCGCGGGTCGCAATCGGTGGACAGGAATGAGGCCCATTCGGAGGGGGTGCCGTAGAAGGCGTTGCGGTCGACATCACCCCTTACGCCGGGAACGCGGCCGGTCGAGGTGAACTGCCACAGCATCCAACGACGGCCGACGAAGCGCTGCTCCGGCTCGGCCGCGGTGGAGCGCAACCAGTGCGGGTAGTCGGGCAGCTCTCCTTCGAGCACATCCTTGTGGAAGGTGATGTCGGTGTAGATGATCGGGCGCTTGCCCGTGTAGCGCTCCATCTCCTCCAGCATCTCGGTGACCATCGCCAGCGCCTGCGCCTTCGGCAACTTCTTCGGGCAGGTCTGCGAGTGGCCATTCCACTCGACGTCGAGCACCGGCGGGAGCGCGGTCGGATCGTTGGGGACGTTCTTCTTGAACCAGTCCATCTGCTCCTTGGCGGAGCGGCACCAGAACACGAAGTGATAGGCGCCCCGCGGCACGCCGGCCCGTGCGGCGCCGTCCCAGTTGGTGCGGAAGCGCTCGTCGACGTGGTCGCCGCCCTCGGTCGCCTTGATGAAGGCGAACTGGGTCCCCGCGGCCCGGACCGAGGCCCAGTCGACGTTGCCCTGCCACTTCGAGATGTCGATACCCTGAATCGGATGGAGCTTGGCCTTGGCCACGCCCGGGTGGGGCTTGGTATCGCCCTTGGTCGGATAGAAGTCGTTGTTCGACGCACAGGCTGCGAGGCCGGCGAGAGCGGCGGCGGCGGCAACCCGGCCGGCGATGCGCCGGGCGGCCTTCAGGTGCCCGGTCAGACCCTGCGCGAAGTCCTCGAAAGGCGACCGCGAAAGCTTGTGGATCCGCGACATCAGTGCTCAGCCCGCCACCGAGAAGCGCCTCAGACAGGCGTATTCGATGGCCCCGGCGCGGTTAACGGAGCTTTGCGATCATTGCGGCGGAATTCCGAGATGCGTTGCAAAGCCGCGACATACGCCGCACATCCCCGGCTGTTTCACAGGATGGGATACGGCTAAGTGCCGGTTCCGAAACGCGAGTCCGGTCACGCCGTCGTGAGCAAGCAAATCTTTACCATAGGCTACGAAGGCCTGGATTCGGAGCGCCTGGGGGGCGTCCTGCGCTCTGCCGGAGTCGCCCTGCTGGCCGATGTCCGAGCGGTGGCCAACTCGCGCAAGCGCGGCTTCTCGAAAGGGGCGCTCGGGGCCTCCCTGCAGGAGGCCGGGCTGGGCTACGCGCACCTGCGCAGCCTCGGGACGCCGAAAGCGGGTCGCCAAGCGGCGCGGGCTGGCGATGCTGCACTGATGCGCCGGATCTACTGCGAGGAGGTGCTGGACACCGCCGCCGGGCAGGAGGCCCTCGACGGCCTGGCTGCCATGGCCGAGGCCGCGCCCGTCTGCCTGCTCTGCTTCGAGCGCGATCCGGCGCTCTGCCATCGCCGCGTGCTGGCGGAGCGCCTCGCGCAGCGGGGCTTTGCGGTCAGCGACCTCTACGGCTGAGGCGCGGTCGGGCTCAGGGCCCGAGCAGCGGCGGCACCTTCGCGCCGAGCGCCCCCGCGAGCCGCCGGACCGGGCCGAGAGCGGCGCCCAGGCGCACCGGCGACGCCTTGCGCGGCGGGCGTGGCCGCCGGCGATCCGGATCGGCCACTGGTTCCACGGGCATGTAGAGCGCGTCGAAGAAGGTCATCTCCAGGAGCGTCGCGCCGGTCTCGTCGGTGATCACCATGGCGGCGTCGAGCAGCCGGGGGTCACCGTTGTGCTGGCGCATCAGACCCTGGACGATCGTGCGCGCGGTCGCCCGGGCGGCGTCAGCATCGGCGACCCATTGGGCCGCCGATGCAGGCAGGCAGGCGCCGTCGAGGCGGATGTTGAAGTGGGCGCGGACCATCGGGCGCTCCTCGGCGGGGCCGGCTCTGGGCGTCAGGCGGCCTGCGCGTCGTCGACCGGCTCGGCCTTCTCGGCCGCCGATTTGGGGTCGAAGGCGTCCGCCAGGAGGCCGAGGCGGCGCGCCATGTCCCGTACCTCGTTCAGCGCGATCGACTTCTGGCCTTCCTTCACCGCCCGCGTGATGTCGCTGACCTGCGTGGTGGCGATCCGCTTCAGTTCGTCGGCGAGCTGCTGGCTGGTCATCATCGCATCCGGGCTCGGATTATCGGTCTGGGCCGGGACCGTGGAGTGCCGGCGCTTACCAAGGCGTTGCGCTAGCGCGCCGCGCCTGTGGACAAGATGGGACGTGTCGGACGGGCCAGACGGCCTGTAAGGCCAGCCAGATCATCTGCGACGACGGCAGATATCCCGAGATCCGGCGCGACTGCGCCATGCGGGGCGCCGAGCGGATCATCCGCTGCCAGGGCTGCATGTACCCGGCCAGGAGCAGCAGATCGTCACCTCGAAGGCGATGGCGTTCGCCAACAACGCCTACGTGGCGGTGGCCGACACCGCCGGGTTCGACGGCGTCTCCACGTATTTCGGCCACTCGGCGATCATCGGCTTCGACGGCCGGACGCTCGGCCAGTGCGGCGAGGAGGAGATGGGGATCCTGTACGCCGCCCTGTCGAAGTTCCTGATCCGGGATGTCCGCGCCCATGGCCAGTCGGAGGACTACCTCTTCAAGCAACTACACCGCGGCTACACCGGCATGATCAACGCGAAGGAGAACCGGCACGGGATGTCGGAATGCCCTTACGACGTCTACCGGCCCTGGATCGAGGATCCCGACGGAACCCGCGACGTCGTCCGGGCCATTACCCGTCAGAGCGTCGGCACGGAGGAATGGCCGATCGAGGGTATCCCCTTCGTGGGCAAGGGTCAGGGTTCGTCCGACCCGGTGCGCTGAACATCTCCGGGCTCGCCTCCGTTGGGACGAAACGGCCGCGCTGAACCACCGGGAGAACCATGGACGCCACCCCCCTCGACCCGACCGCGTTCCGAGCTCCGGCCGTCCTGCTCTCAGGCCCGGTCGATTACGCCATGTACCGCGATTTCCGGGGTCAGCTCGACGCGGCGGGCGACCGCGAGATCGTGGTCGTCGAGCTGACGACGCTCGGCGGTGATCCGGAGGTCGCCCGGATGATGGGAGAGGATATCCGCTTCAACAGCGCGATGGATCCGCACCGGCGCTTCGTCTTCCTCGGCAAGGCGGCCATCTACTCGGCCGGCACGACCTTCATGAGCTTCTTCGCCCGGCCGAACCGCTACCTGACCTGCGGCACGCGTCTGATGATCCACGAGCGCAAGATGAACAAGCAGCTCCAGGTTGAGGGGCCGCTCACCACCTGCATCGCCTCCGTGAAGGCGGCCCTCAACGAGATCCTGTGCTCGATCGAGATCCAGAACGAGGGCTTTTCCAACCTGATCGCGGGTTCGGACGTCACCCTCGACGAGGTGCTCGAGAAGGCCTCTGCCAACTGGTATCTCGAGGCCGAGGAGGCCAAGCGACGAGGCCTGATCGAGGCGGTGATCTGACGCTCAGCCCTCCGGGTAATCGGCCCCGAGGCTGGTGTCGCGCCACGCCTCGATCTCGGCGAGACGCTGCTTCAGACGGCTCGTGACCGCGTCGTATCCCCAGGCACCGAGCACGAGGTGGCGCGGCGGGTTCTCGATTTCGGTCACCCGGATCATCGCCTCGCCGGCCCGCACCGGATCGCCGGCCTGGGTGCCGCTCTTTTCCGACGTGGCTTTCAGCCGCGCGCCTGCGGTCTCGGCGTAGTCGGCGATGGTACTGGGCGTCTGGACCAGGGAGCGCCCGGCCCAATCGGTGCGGAACGGCCCCGGCTCGATGCAGCTGACGTGGATGCCCAGCGGCCCGGCCTCGGCGGCGAGCGAGTCCGAGAACCCCTCCACGGCGTGCTTGGTGGCGGCGTAGTAGCCGGAGGCCGGGAAGCCCACGAATCCCGCCACCGAGGTGATGTTGAGGATGTGGCCCGAGCGCTGCTCCCGCATGATCGGCAGCACCGCCCGGGTCAGCGCGAACAGGCCGAACACGTTGGCGTCGAACTGCGCGCGGATCTTGTCCTCTTCGCCCTCCTCGATGGAGGACTGGTAGCCGTAGCCCGCGTTGTTCACGAGCACGTCGATCCGCCCGAACGTGTCCTTCGTGGCGCGCACCGCCTCCGCGATCTGGTCGGCCTCGGTGACGTCGAGCGGCAGGGCGAGGACGCGTTCCCCGGCGCCCTGCGCGAGATCGGCCACTTTGGACCGGTCCCGCGCCGTGACCACGACGCGCCAGCCCCGCGCGACGACGAGTTGGGCGAGTTCCCGGCCAAAGCCGGTGGAGCAGCCGGTGATGAACCAGACCGGGTTCGTGTTCTGCGGCATGGTGTATCCTGGTCAGGGCGTCGCGGCCGGCTCGGCGAGCCGGTCGATCGAGAGATGGTAGGCAATCAGGGCCGTCTGGTCCTCGCGCGCGATGCCCGAGCCGGCATCCGCCCAGAAGGCGTGCCCCTTGCCGGTAACGCGGGCGATCCGCGCCGTATCCGAGGCTTCGTTCGCGGCGACGACCTTCGCGCGCAGATCGCGGTCGACGAGCGCCCGCAGCTTGTCCGCAGGATCCGCCGAGAGCTCCGTCCGGCCGGCCTCGGTGCCCTTCAGCCGGTCGACCTCGTCGCGCGAGATCCGGCGCCCGAGGATGGCGAAGGCCGTCTGGCTCGGGTAGCGGTCCGGATTAAGCAGGTCCGACCGGTCGGGCATCGGCGCGTCGCTGAAGCGGCCGACGATCAGGGTGACGCCGGCCGCGATGCCGGCAGCGATCAAGATACGGCGCGGCCAACCCATGGTCGGTAGCGATCCTCCCCGATTCCACCCTGCGGAGCTGCGGGGACGGGCGGCCACTAATAGCCCCGCGCGGTATCGACGCCCTGCGGCGGTCGTCCGGTCCGGCGGTACGCCCGCAGGTTGGCCGCCACCGTGGCGGCCGCCGAGTCCATGTCGGTCGGGCCGGAGACATGCGGCAGCACGGTCACGCCGGGATGGGACCACAGGGCGGATTCCGCCGGCAGCGGCTCGACCTCGAACACATCGAGGACCGCGTGCGCGAGGTGCCCGGCATCGAGGGCCGCGATCAGGTCCTCGATGACGACGATCGGCCCGCGGGCGAAGTTGATCAGCGCCGCCCCGGGCTTCAGCGCCGCGAGACGCGCGGCGTTCACGAGGCCGCGGGTCTCCGGCGTCAGCGGCACCAGGCAGACGAGGATGTCGCAGCGGCTGAGCATCGCCGGAAGGCTCTCCGCCCCATGGAACGTGTCGATGCCCGCGACCGTCTTCGGCGTGCGGCTCCACCCAATGACGCGGAACCCTGCGCCGACGAGCCTGCCCGCCGCCTCGGTGCCGAGCGCCCCGAGCCCGAGCAGCCCGACGGTCGTGTCGGCCGGCTTGCTGTAGGGGTGCGGACGCCAGACGCGATCGCGCTGCTGGCGCGCATAGGCCGGCATGTCGCGCTGGAGATAGTAGGTCCAGGCGAGCACGGCCTCCGCCATCGTGCGCGCCATCTCGCGGTCGACCAGCCGGACGATCGGGAGCGGCCGGTCGAAGGCGCCGACGAGCTTCTCGACCCCGGCCCAGAGGCTCTGCACCCAGACCAGGCCCGGCAGCGCCGCGACCTCCGCCGGATCGGGATTGGCCACGATGGCGATCCGTGCCGCCTCCCGTGCCGCAGCGTCCATCGCCCGGAACGGCACGAGCCGCTCCTCCGGCATCGCCGCCGATAGGATCTGCAGGTACTCCGCCTCCTGCTCCGGGTTTTTGCACCCGACCAGGGCGACTGCCTCCGCCATCCGAGAACTCCGTACCGATCTGAACCCTTCGTCCTTGGCGGACGAAGCAGCCGATGTGCCCGAGCGGGCGCAGATCGCCAAGCCTCGTCGGACAGTTGGTCAGCGCGCCTCGATCAGCGCCGGGTAGACCAGGCGGACGTTTCGGCGGCCCTCGGGAATCGCGGTCTCTGGGCGCCTACGGATGCTGCCGGTCGTGTTCGGCATCACCGGCTCCGTCGGACGCAGGCGCCAGCGTTCGGCGGCCGGTAGCGCGACGCGGGGTCTGGGGCGTTCGAGATGGACGTCCGCGCCTTCTGTCGGAACGGTGGCCAGCCCCGCGAGCGTCATCGCCGCGAGCATGGCGAAGCGGATCACAGGCTGACGCCGGAACCGGGGGAGACGGGAGAGCATGAGGAGGCACCGCGTGGACGCCCCCTGTTCTGCGCGCGGCAAGTGAAGACGCGATCGAACCGAATCGATTCCCAAGTCGTTGCCAACACCTGCCTCCAGTCGCGGTAAATGCAGGCTGTCGAGGCACGGTAAACGACAGTTCGGGAGGGCGTGCGGGGATGGCGAGCAAGGTCGAGGGGGGCTCCGGGACTCCGGAGCGGGCGGAGATCGGCCGCGTGATCGACACCGACATCTCCGCACGGCTCGACCGGCTACCCTGGGGCCGTTTCCACGTCCTCGTCATCGTGGCGCTCGGCATCACCTGGGTGCTCGACGGGCTCGAGGTGACGCTGGCGGGCTCGCTGGTGGGCGCCCTGCGCAAGCCGCCGATGTCCTTCTCCGAGTTCGACGTGGGCCTCGCTGCCTCCTGCTACCTCGTGGGCGCGGTCACCGGCGCGATCGGCTTCGGATGGCTCACCGACCGGATCGGGCGCAAGAAGCTCTTCTTCATCACTCTGGCCCTCTATCTCTGCGCCACGGCGGCAACGGGCCTGTCCTGGAGCGTGTGGAGCTTCTGCCTGTTCCGCTTCCTCACGGGCGCGGGGATCGGCGGCGAGTACACGGCGATCAACTCGACCATCCAGGAACTCGTCCCGGCCCGGGTCCGGGGCTGGACCAACCTCGTCATCAACGGCTCGTTCTGGATCGGGGCCGCGCTCGGCTCGTTCATGTCGATCGTGCTGCTGAGGCCGGAGGTGATCGATCCGGCCTGGGGCTGGCGCGTCGCGTTCTTCACGGGCGGCGCCATCGGCCTCGTGATCCTGCTGCTGCGCACTTGGATCCCCGAGAGCCCGCGCTGGCTCGCCACCCACGGCTACGCCGCGGAAGCCGACCGGGTCGTCACCGGCATCGAGAAGCGCTTCACCGACGAGGGCGTCAGGCTGCCGCCGGTGGACGAGAGCAAGCGCATGAAGGTGCGCACCCGCGACCACACCCCCCTGTCGGAGGTGTTCAAGGCCCTGTTCGTCACGAGCCGCAAGGAGACGATGGTCGGCCTTGCGCTGATGATCGCGCAGGCCTTCTTCTACAACGCGCTGTTCTTCACCTACGCGCTGGTGCTGGAGCGCTTCTACGAGGTGCCCGGCAACAGCGTCGGCTGGTATCTTCTTCCCTTCGCACTGGGCTCGTTCCTCGGGCCGCTGCTGCTCGGGCGCCTGTTCGACACCATCGGCCGGCGCGCGATGATCGCCTTCACGTACGGCATCTCGGCGCTGCTGCTCGCCGGCGTCGGCCTGCTGTTCCGGCTCGATATCCTCGGGCCGATGGGCCAGACGGGGGCCTGGATGGTGGTGTTCTTCTTCGCCTCGGCGGCGGCGAGCTCGGCCTATCTCACCGTCTCCGAGACCTTCCCGCTGGAGATCCGTGCACTCGCCATCGCGGCCTTCTACGCGGTCGGCACGGGCATCGGCGGCGTCTCCGGTCCGCTCCTGTTCGGAACCCTGGTGGAGACCGGCTCCCGGGACTGGGTGCTGGTCGGATACGGCCTCGGCGCGGTGCTGATGCTGGTCGCCGCGGTGGTCGGCGGAATCTGGGGGACGGCCGCGGAAGGCAAGTCGCTGGAGGAGGTCTCGAAGCCGCTGGCGGCGGCTTAGATCCGCGGGCCGTCAAGACTCCTCCTCGGGCACCGGACGGCCGCGGTCATGCTCCCTTCCGCCACACCTGCCCATGGTAGACGAACTTGGCGCCCTCGTTCGCGAGGGCGGCGAGCCCCCGGAAGGCGGGGTCCTGGACGGTGATCACGCTCGTCGGGATCTTGCGCATCATCCCGGCGAAGGGCGCCTTCCGCTCGAAGGCCGTGCGGAACCCGCTCTCCTGGAGCACTTTCAGGATCCGCGGCGCGATCCCGCCGCCGATATAGACGCCGCTGGTGGCCAGGAAGGTCAGTGCGAGGTCGCCGCAGACCCGGCCGAGCAGGCGGCCGAACAGCTCCAGCGTCTCTGCGGCGTGGGGATCGGAGGCATTGAGCCCCGCTTCGGTGACGGCCGCCGGATCGATCTTCTCGTGCGGCTTCCCGGTGCGGACATGCGCCACGGCCGCGTGCAACCGCGAGAGCCCGGGCCCCGACAACACCGTCTCCACGGTGATGCGATCCTCCACCCGCTCGAGGGCATGCCAGACCTTCTCCTCGAACGCGTCCGTCGGACCGAGATCGGTATGCCCGGCCTCGGTGGACACGATGGCGAGATGGGCGGCGTACGGCACCAGGGCGGCGGCGCCGAAGCCGGTCCCGGGTCCGAGCACCACGCGGGCCCCGCCCGGAACCGGCGGACACGGCCCGACCGGCGTGAGGTCGTGCGGCTCGATATCGGCGGCGCCGGCCGCGACCGGCACGTAGTCGTTGACCACGACCGCGGAGGAGAGACCGAAATCCGCGGCGATCCGCTGGCCTGCGATCTTCCAGGAGGCATTCGTCAGCTGGATCTCCGGCCCGTCGACCCGACCGGCGATCGCCAGGATGGCCGAGCGCGGCGCGGGCGTGCGCTCGCCGCCCTGGGCCAAAGACGCCTTGATGGCACTCGACGGATCGGGATGATGCGCGGTGGCCTCGTGCGACAGGAGACGGGGCTGCCCGCCCTGCGTCTCGATGAGGCCGAAGCGCGCGTTCGTGCCGCCGATGTCGCCGACCAGGACCGGAAACTCGAACATCGAATGAGTGTCCCCTTTCAGCTGGCCGGACGCAGACAGGACAGGTGCCTGCCCGCAGCTCCGGCGATACACCCGACACCCGCCGGGCGGGCAAGTCCCCTCATCGCGGTCCGTCCGCCTTCTCACGTCTCCGGCCGATCGCGAAGATGGGTGTCGCCGAAACCGCTCCCGTATTCGAGACCGTAACCGAGCATGCGATCCAGCCCGGCATAAGCGAGCCAGATCAGGGCCGCTCCCGCAGCGCCGGGCTCCTCCAGGCCGGCCCGGCGGCCCCGGCCAGGATCGCGTGTCAGGCCGGCGGCAGCGCCGCGGGGTCGATGGTTCCGCGCTCGGCCCAATCCCGGAGCAGCGCGCGGACGGCGGACGGGTCGGGCAGACGGTGGCCTGCCACGGTCTCGCCGTCACCGACCCGGACGGCGATGCCGCCATCCTCCTTGACCGACGCGAAGGCGATCTCGTCGGTGCGGTCGTCGCCGAAGAAGACCGGCCGGCGCCCGGCATAGGGGGCCTGCTCCATGAAGGCCCGGATCGCGTGGGCCTTGGTCGCCTGCGCCGGCACGATCTCGCCAACCGCCTTGCCGAGCTGCAACCGGTAGGCGCCTCCCAGGGCGCCGGCCACTTCCCGGACCAGCGCCTCGGCCTGACCGGCGTCGTCGGGGCTCGCGAGCCGCCAATGCACCGCCACCGAGGCGCCCTTGTCCTCGATCAGCACGTTCGCCAGCGCGGCGCTTTCCGCCTGGAGCCGCTCGACCTGCCGGCGCAGATCCGGGTGATCCTCCGCGCGGCCACCCGCGACCATCCCGGCGATCCGGCGCTCGACGCCGTGCAGCCCGGCCGCGTCGAGGCGCGCCGGATCGAGGAACGCGTCGATCACCGAGACCGGCCGGCCGGTCACGATCGCAAGCGCGCCGTCGAGGCGCGTGCGCAGCCGCTCGAGGGTCTGCACCAGACCGGGCTCCACCTGCACGGCGTCCGGCCGCGGCGCGATCTCGGCGAGGGTACCATCGAAGTCGAGGAAGAGGGCGATGTCCATCGCGGGCGGTCCCAAAGCGTGAGCGTCGGCCATCGGCTAACACGGGCCGGCCCACTGACAAACGGCGGGCGTGGCGCCCTATATGGCGCCGCGAGCGATCTGCACGAGGTTCCGCATGGCACGACCCGTTCCGGATCCGGTCAAGCCCGGCGAGGAGAGCGTCTGGCACTATCCGCGCCCGCCCAGGCTGGAGCCGGTCACGGCCCGATTGCGGGTGGTGCTCGGCGGCGCCGTGATCGCCGAGACGGAAGCCGGTTTCCGCGTGCTCGAGACCTCTCACCCGCCGACCTACTACCTGCCGCCGGGCGACGTCGCGGCGGGCGCACTCGCCAACCCGCGGCGCGGCGGGATCTGCGAGTGGAAGGGGCCGGCGGTCCTGTTCGACGTGCACGGGGGCGACCGGGTGGTGTCGGCCGCCGCCTGGGCCTATCCCGAGCCGACCGCGGGTTTCAGCAGGATCGCGGGCTACGTCGCATTCTATGCAGGCCCGATGGATGCCTGCTTCGTGGGTGCGGAACGGGTGACGCCGCAGCCGGGGCGCTTCTACGGCGGCTGGATCACTCCGGGCATCGTCGGGCCGTTCAAGGGCGGACCGGGCACGATGGGCTGGTGATTTTCCGCATCCAGCCCCCTAACCATTCCCGACAATTCCGTAGCGACGGAGACGGCATGAGCGCGCTGACCGACACCGACCCGAAAGGCGCAGGCTTCAGCCCGGGCCGACTCGACCGGATCGTTCCGTGGATGGATCGGCTCGTCGCGGACGGGCGGCTTGCCGGCCTGTCGGTCACGGTGGCGCGTCGGGGCCGCGTGGCCTTTTCGCGTGCCTGCGGGCAGGCCGATCTCGCCCGAAACACGCCGTTCACCCTCGACACGGTGGCGCGGATCTACTCGATGACCAAGCCGCTCACCTCGGTGGCGGTGATGCAGCTCTACGAGCAGGGTCTGTTCCAGCTCGACGACCCGGTGGCGCGGGTGCTGCCGGACTTCACAGAGATGCGGGTCGCCGTGGGCGGCAATCGGGCGAAGCTTGAGACCGAGCCGGCGCGCCGGCCGATCACCGTGCGCGACCTGCTCACGCATACGGCCGGGCTGACCTACGGTTTCATGGAGGCGACCCTCGTCGATGCGCAATACCGCGCCCACGGGATCGATTTCCTGGCGCGCGAGGGCACGCTCGCCGAGATGACCGCCCGCGTCGCCACGATGCCGCTGCTGGCGCAGCCGGGCAGCGCCTGGAATTACAGCGTCGCCACCGACGTTCTCGGCCAGTACGTCGCGGCGCTCAGCGGCCGGCCTTTCGCCGACTACCTCCGGGAGGAGGTGATCGGCCCGCTCGGCATGGTCGATACGGACTTTCATGTCCGCCCAGAGCTGATGCCGCGGTTCTGCGCGAGCTACGCGTACGATTCCGAGCGCCGGCTCAGGCTGTTCGACGACTCGGTGGAGACCGCCTTCGCGCAGCCTCCCGCCATCGCCTCAGGCGGGGGAGGCCTCGTCTCGACGGCCGCCGATTACCACCGCTTCTGCCGGATGATCCTCGCGCGCGGCACGATCGACGGTCAGCAGCTCCTCGGCCGGAAGACCGTCGACCTGATGCTGGCCAACCATCTGTCGGGAGATCTCGCCGCGATGGGCACACCCCGCTTCGCCGAGACCTCCTACACCGGTATCGGCTTCGGCCTCGGCTTCTCGGTGATGCTCGACCCGGCCCGCGCCCAGATTGTCGGCACGCCCGGCGAAGTCGCCTGGGGTGGCATGGCCTCGACCGCGTTCTGGATCGACCCCGCCGAGGATCTCTCGGTGGTGCTCATGACGCAGCTCGTGCCGTCCTCGGCGCTGCCGATCCGGCGGGAGCTGCGTGTCCTGACCTACGCCGCGCTCAACGATTGAGCGGCCGCGCCGCTCACTGTTTGGCGGGTGTCTCGGTGGCGGCGGGCTTCGCCGCCGGCTTCGCACCCGCCTTTGCGGTGGGCTTCGGCGCAGTGACGAATTCCGGATCGCTACGCGGGCCGTTCGGGCCGTTGGTCGGGCCGGCGAGCTGCCCCGGCGCAAGATCGGTCACCTTGTTCCAAGTCTGCGACTTGCACAGGAACGCGATGAGGCAGCCACGGACCGTCAGTTCGCCGGGCGTGTCCGTCCAGATGGTGACATCGTAGGACTTGCCGTCCTCGGAATTGTAGATCTTGCCCTCGTAGTGGGCGTCCGCATTCGGCTTGAGGCCCATGATGAGCTGGTGGCCGAGCGAGGGACGCGACTGCTTCTTGGGATCGGGGTTCTTGAAGTCGACCCGCGGCTCGCCCTTGTCGTTCAGCGGGACCTTCAGCCAGACCACGTAGCCGCACAGCCGGTCGTTGGCGGCGCCACACTTCTCAAGGCGCACGCGGGCGCGGCCATCCTCGGTGAGATAAGTCCCGCTGGGATCGGTCGGCGTGGCGGCATGTGCCGGACTCGCCAGCGCCGAGAGCGCCAGGATCGCCAGCGGCGCAACCCGACGCCCGATCGAAGTAAACCTCATACCCGAACTCCCATGCCTCGCGAGCCGTGATGGGGACCCGACCGCTCGCCTTCGCGTAAACCGCTCATGCGCGCAGAAAGCCCCCTTCCCTCGCGTGATCGCGCTCTGGCCAGGCCGAGAACCGGACGGCACGCGCTTCCTGCCCGCCCCTTCTCGCGCGAAGTTGTCCGCATCATGACAACGCAGCTTGTGGCTGCTGGGGTGCGGAGCTCGCACGCCGCGCTGCAGCGGGTTCAGAGTCGGGTCGGCGGCGTGGTTCGCGCGGGTCCGAGGGCGCGCTGCATCAAGGCGACGTCGAGCCAGCGCCCGTGCTTGAAGCCGACCCCGGCCAGGGTGCCGACCGGCACGAAGCCGAGGCTCGCATGCAGGGCGAGGGAGGCGGGGGAGTCGCTCTCGGCGATGACGGCCACCATCGCACGGCAATCGATCCGCTCGCAGGCCGCGATCAGGGCCGCGAGCAGGCCGTGGCCGATCCTGCCGCCCCGAAAGTCCCGCGCGACGTAGATCGAATCCTCGACAGTGGAGCGGTAGGCCGCCCGCCGGTGATAGGGGCCGGCATAGGCATAGCCCACGACCGATCCGTCGCGGAGGGCCACGAGGTAGGGGAAGCCGCCGTCACGCAGGTCTGTGAAGCGCCGGGCCATCTCGGCGACCGTCGGCGGCTCCGTCTCGAAGCTCGCCGTGCTGGTGCTCACGGCATCGCCGTAGATCGCCGTGATGATCGGAAGGTCGGCCTCGGTCGCCGGGCGTATCGCGTGCGTCACGGCGACAGGATACGCGGCTCCGGACGAGGCCGGCAACGGGCCTCGCCCAGCCGCAACAGGCCGGCGCGCAGGAGCGCGCCGCGAAACATGGGCCGTTTACTAGGCAGCGGACATCTCGGCGGTGTAGTGACCGCACCAATCCTTCGACGCGACCACCGGCCAGAGGCCCTTCGACTCGGGCGCCGGCTGGCTCACCGGCGGATTGAAGCGGCACAGGCCCTCATCGCCCTTCGCCCGCGCACCGTTGAGCTTGTGATCGTCGAAGAAGCGGCAGCTCTCGCAAGCGGCGTTCGCGGTACCGGCCATCGGATCTCTCCATCATCGGGGCCGAAGGGCGGGATCGAATCCGTCGGCGCACCGGCAGTCCTTAATTAGAACAGCTCTAAAGATGGATCAACATACCGGCTGGCGCGAGATGTTCCGACGGGTTCCACGGCAATAGCAGCCCCGCACCGGGCGCGGCGGCAGCCGGCGCTGTTCGGATCGGGATACCGAAGTGCTGGTTCATCGCCGTGCAACCGGGCTCCGAACGCGACGAAGCCGGACCCGCATGGGGGTCCGGCTTTGAGCGGGCTCGCAGAAGCCCTGGATGTGCGGCAGGGTAGACTGGGGTTTCTGCGGGACGTCTTCGGTCCGACTCAGCCCTGCTTGGCCTTCTTGTTGGCGTTGTGGTGGCCGATGGCGCAGCCCGCGGCGGCCCCCATCTTCCCGTGACCGGCCACGTGCCCGGCGACGCCACCGATCACCGCCCCCTTGAGGCAGCCCTTCGCCTCGGCCGGCGCGCCGGCGAGCAGGGCACCGATGGTCACGGCGGCGATGAGTGCGATCCGATTGGTCATCAAGTTTCTCCCGTTGTCCCCGTCGAAACGGCTCTGCGGGCAGACCCGTTCCGCATTCCGGCCGCCGAGCGGGTGGGTCGGTCGGGGATGGACCACGCGAAGCTGCCTGCATGTCCGCGCGTTCGCGGCGGTGCCCGAAGGGTCAGCGCGCGAGCCCCGTCACCAGCCGAACGAGGTCCGACTGTCGGGTGGCGCCCGTCTTGGCGAAGATCGCCTTCAGCTGCGAGCGCGCGGTCGCGGCAGTGATGGCGAAGCGGGACGACGCCTCGGTCAGCGAGGTGCCGCCGGACAGGGCCTGGGCGAGGCGCGCCTCCGCGGGGGTGAGGCGGTAGGCAGCCTGGAGGATCGCCGATGCCGGCAAGGGGGCGGCGCCCGGAATGCTGCACAGGAGCAGCGTGCTCGCGCCCGCGAAGATTCCGCGGCTCGGTCCGACCAGCGGGATGACGTGGATGACGATCGGCGGCCCATCCCGACGCGGCACCACCACGGCGGAGAGCGGCGCCCGGCCGGACGGCCGCGACAGGGCCTCGAGCTGCCGCCCCGCCTCCGGATCCTCCGCGGTGAGACGTCCGCAGGCGAGCTTCAGGTCCCGGCCGAGCAGCGCACCGAACGCGTCGTTCCAGCGGAGCGCCCGGCCCGCGGAGTCGAGAATGAGCGCCGCGCGTTCGATGAGATCGAAGGCCTGCGTCAGGCCGGCGAGCCTCGCCTTCTCGACCATTGCGGTGAGCAGGCCGGCGCGCCGGAGAAGCGGCGAGAGCGTGGCGAGGTGCATCTGCTCGTGCGGCTCGTACGGCCCCTGTGCCACCGTCCGCTGCAGCGACAGGCACCACAATCGTCCCTTCACCTCGAAGCCGATCCCGGCGAACCAGCGCAGGCCGCGGGATGCCAGCAGGTCCTGGTAATAGGGCAGCCGCTCGATCTCCTCAGGCGATGTGAAGTCCTGGTCGACGGCGATGCCGCGTGTGCGGATGATGGGGATGCCGCGGAGCCGGTGATCCTCATGGTGCCAGCCCTCGTCGAAGTAACGGCGCGAGGCATCCGCGATGGACGGCGTGCAGAGCGCGTCGAGCGCTCTCTTGTCGGAGCGCAGGAGCAGCGCGCCCTCGCTGCCGGAGGCGCGCGAGACTCGGTCGATCAGGTCCGGCCAGCGGCCCGGATCGATCACCGCTTCTTCGAGGTCCTCCCGGAAACTCGCCTCGAGATCGTCGCGCAAGCCGGGGAAGGGATCGTGGCTCCGGCCGGCCATCAGACGCGCCCCCGCGCCGAGCCTCGCCGACCAACACTGAGCCGCCCAGCTCTCATCCGGATTTCGCGCGCCGCCACGTGAATCAACCATAGGTCGATCCGTCGATCCGGAGCAAGTCTGCGGCTCTATACAGATTTCGACCAAGCCGAGTATTTGGAGCGGATTTTCCCGCACCGTGGCGGCCCGGCCTCAGGGGTCCTGATCTCCCCTAGCTGACCGCCCCACCATCAGGCGACCTGACGGCGCGGCAAGCGACCCGCAACTCGCCCGTCACTCTGCGGCGCTGAGGGCCCCGACGAGATGGCCGGCCGGCGTCTCGTCGGCGATCGGGTCCTGGATCAGCGTCCAGTAGCCGAGCGCCGCCACCAGCGCGATCACCGCTCCCGTGATGAAGGCCATCGAGAAATGGCCCGTTCCGCCGACGATGAACCCCGTCACGGTCGGGGCCAGGGCACCGCCAATGTAACCGCCGAAATTCTGCATGGCGCCGAGCGACGCGGTGCAGCTGGCCGGCGCCGCCACCGAGGCCATCGCCCAGGCCGACGAGGAACTCAGATAGACCAGGAACAGGGAGGCGGAGATGCAGGCGATGGCCAGCGTGTCGCTCGGCGTCAGGGCCGCCACCACGGTGAAGACCGCGGTCGCCACCAGGGACGCGACCATCGGGATCTTGCGGCTGCGGATCGGGTCGACACCGCGCCGGACCAGCACGTCGACCACCCGACCGCCGAGGATTCCACCCGCCACCCCGAAGGCAAAGGGGATCGAGCCGATAAGCCCGGTCTTCTGCAGGGTGAAGTGCCGTTCGATCTCCAGATAGCTCGGCAGCCACGCCGTGTAGAGCCAAGTCATGTAGATGCAGCCGAAATAGCCGGCGATCATCCCCCAGCTCGTCCGGAAACGGAACAGCCGCTTCCATGCGCTCCAGGTAACGCGCCGGTCACGCGCGGCGACGCGGCCAAGTCCATGGTGCTCCTCCCGGGATGACGGGCACCCTTGGGGTGCTCCGGGTCCGACCGGCCGTTTGCGACTCATGACGTCCCACCCGCATTCTGCATCGAATGCGGGTGGGCGGAAGAGGAGGTCCGCCCCTCGCGTCCCGGCCCCCGACGTCGTAGACCGCCCTCCTTTCTCACAATTCGAGACCGCCCCGCGTGCGCCTGATCCAGATCACCCACCACGACCTCGACGGCTACGGCGCCTCCACGGTCGCTGCCGCCTGCGCGACGGTGGAGCGCGTCGTCCATGTGCCGCGCTACAGCGATGTCGGCCCGGTCTTCGAGGACGAAATCAAGCGCCTCGGCCGCGCGGGCGAGAGCGAGATCCTGCTGATGACCGACCTCGGTCTGGAGGAGCAGACCATCGCGGGCCTCAAGAAGTTCGCTGCAATGAACCGGCGCCGCGACGAGGGCCGGAAGCACCGCTTGGTCGTCCTCGACCACCACGCCTCGTCGCTCGACCAGCTGCGCCGCCTCGGGCTGGAGCCGGTCGCCGACCCGGAGCGAAGCGGCCTCAACCGGATCGACCTCGGCGATCCCGAGATCGCGGTGCTGATCGAGGAGGACATCTGCGCCACCCGGATGGCCTTCGACCACCGGGCTCTCTTCGCGACCCGGGAGCCCGAGGCCGACCTGTCGAGCCTGCTGGCGGCGGTGGACGCCCTCGACCTCTGGCGCAAGGAGAGCCCGGCCTTCCCAGGGGGCTTGGCGCTCGACGAGCTGTTCTGGGACATCGTGTCGAGCTTCGTGCCTGTGGGCCACCCCTGGCACGACCGGTTCGTTTCCGACATCCTGCTCGCCGCCGCAGCAGCGCTGCGGGACGGGGCGAGCCCGGCGGAGCTCGAGCGGCGCGCGATCGCCATCCGCACGGACGTTGTCGGTGCCCTGCTGCGGGAGGTGCCCGGCGACGAACCGACGCTCACCACCCGCATGCGGCTCGCCCGGGCGCTCGCCCGCTCGGACGCGCTGTTCCGCCCGCTCAAGGACGGCACGCTCCTGTCCTTCGCCCTCGATTCGGGCACGTTCCAGCGGGTCTCCGACCTGATCATGGATGCGGGCCGCGCCACGCGGGTGGTCAACGTCCAGCGAATGGGCACGCTGTCGTTCCGCTCGAACAACGGCACGGCGCTGGACGGCGCCCGCCTGTTCCGCGGCGGCGGTCACCGTGACGCGGCCGGCGGCCGGCTCCAAAGCGGCTCGGCCTTCTCGATCGCGGACGCGATGGCGCAGGTCGAGCCGGTCCTCAACCCGGAGAAGCCCCCGGAGGCCGACAGCCCGTTTGCGGCGCTGAAGAACTGGAAGGGATGAGGCCCTCGGCTTCGCAGTCTGTTGGGCGGCTTCTCCGATCCATGACCTCAGGATGTGGATGAGTTCCGGACATCCGCCAGTCTCAGGCACGGCCCTTCGGGACGGGGCCTCGACCGGCCTTCAGAGCCTGAAATCCTCGCCGAGATACAACCGTCGCGCCTCGGGATTCGCCACGATCTCTTCGGGCGTGCCCTCGGTGAGGATGCGGCCGGAATGGGCGATGTAGGCGCGGTCGATCAGGCCCAGCGTCTCGCGCACGTTGTGGTCGGTGATCAGCACGCCGATGCCGCGCTGCTTCAGGTGCTTCACCAGATCCTGGATGTCGCCCACCGCGATCGGGTCGATGCCCGCGAAGGGCTCGTCGAGAAGCATGAAGGTCGGCGAGGAGGCGAGCGCCCGGGCAATCTCGCAGCGCCGCCGCTCGCCGCCCGAGAGGGCGATCGAGGGCGATTTGCGCAGGCGGGCGATGTCGAACTCCTCCAGCAGGGAATCCAGCTTGCGCGCCCGTTCCTTGCGATCGGGCTCGACCACTTCGAGGACGGCGCGGATGTTGTCCTCCACGGAGAGCCCGCGAAAGATCGAGGCCTCCTGCGGCAGGTAGCCGATCCCGAGCCGGGCCCGCTGGTACATGGGCAGATGCGTGATCGGCAGGCCGTCCAGGGTGATGTGGCCGCGGTCGGCCGCCACCAGCCCGGTGATCATGTAGAAGATCGTGGTCTTGCCAGCGCCGTTCGGTCCCAGAAGCCCGACGGCCTCGCCCGTGCGGACGGTGAGCCCGGCCTCGTGCACCACCGTGCGGGCGCCGTAGCTCTTGCGCAGGCCGCGCACGCTGAGGATGCCGGGGCCACCCTCCTCGGCGGCGAGCCACGCATCCGCCTCAGCGACGGTGCCGTCCGGCTGCCGCGCGCGCCGACCGAACAGGCGGCCGAGCCAACTCGCGCGGCCCGCCGTCTCCTGCGGACCAGCCTGAAACGCCACGGCGCCGCTCAATCGACCTGCGCCTTCGGTTTGGGGGGCTGCGCGCAGCCCTTCGCCTTGCCGTCCTTGGCGTCGGCCTTCTCGCCGGGCACGAACAGCGCCGAGACTCGCCCGCCCGCCACCGGGTCCATGTTCGCCCGGCCGGTGTTCATGTCGTAGACCAGCCGCTGGCCGCGGGTGACGTTCTGGCACTGGCTCAGCACGACGTTGCCGGTGAGCACGATCCGCTTGGCGTCCTGATCGAACACCGCGTGGTCGCCGGTGGCGACCTGATCCTTCTGCACCACCGTCACCGGGCCGGCGCAATCGACCTTCTGAATGCCGTTCTCCGCCGGATTGCGGGCGGGCGAGGCCTCCGCGCCCTCATCCTTCGCCTCGCCCTTGGCGCCCTTGCCGGGTCCGTCCTTGCCGCGCTTGTAGGTGACTGTCATGGTCGAGCACCGGATCGTGCTGTCGCCCTGCACGGCCACGACGTTGCCGGCGAAGACTGCCTTGTTCTCCCGGTCGAACACGTCGAGCCGGTCGGCATCGATCTTGATCGGGTCCTTGCCGCTGCCGCCGATATTGCCGAAGGGCGAGTCCTTGCGCGCCGCCGGCTTCTCGGCCAGGGCCGGGCCGCCGAGTACCAGCCCGGCCGCCAGGGCGGCGCAGAAGATGCGGGCGAGACTCATCGGGCACCGTCCGCGGCTTCGGCATCCGAGGTCAGGATCCGGGCGGGCGGCTTCTCCGCCTGGTCCTCGTTGACGATGACTACGTGCACGTTGCCCACGAAGGAGATCCGCTTACCGTTCTCGACCACGTCGAGGGCGTCGGCGTTCACAGTGGCCCGCGGGCTCGACACGGTGACGGGCTCCTGCGAGCTGATGGAACCGGTCTTGAACGCCACGGCGGCCGAGCGCAGCCGCGCCTCCTCGCCCTTGTCGGTCCAGATCCGGATGTCGTCCTTGAGGTCGAGGGCCTCCCGGGCGGTGTCGAACAGGCCCGACGCGGCCGAGAGCCGGGCGATGCCGCCCTGGTCGTCGGTGGCGATGTGGCCGCGCATCTGCTGCAGCTCGATCTGGCTCGGCTTGCGCACGTCCTGGAGGGCGGCATCCGCCGTCACCTCGTAGCCGCGCGTGCCCTGGCGGAAGCCGGAGAGCCGCGGGTTCTCCATGCGGACCTTCGAGCCCGCCAGCGTCACCGGGCCGACCGAGACACCCGGCAGGCTCGCCGCGAAGGGATTGAACAGGTAAGCGAGCAGCAGCGTTACCGAGCCGCCAGCGGCCACGGGAATCAGGCGGCGCATGGCGCGCACGCGGCCACTGTGGCGGTACGCCCGGGCATGGGCCCGGGTCCGCGCTGCCGCGACCGCCTGTCCGTTGCCGGCTTCAGCCTCGACCGGGTTCATGCAGCGTCCGTGAGGCGCGCAACGAGCGCGCGCGAGAGGGATCGGCTCAGACGCCTGCGGCCCCCACCGCGCCCGCGCCACAGGACGGGCAATGCTCCCGACCGGTGGCGAAGTTATGGCTTGACCATTTCCGAATGATCAACCGAACTTGCAATCGTGGAGCGAGGAAGTGTGTGGAGACACACGCCGCGCGCAGCATTTCCGCGGCGCACGGCGCGTCTCTCAGTACTTCTACGCGCCGCGCGCTGCCGTCAGGGCCGCCGCGACCGTGCGGGCGAAGGCCGCCGGGTCGCGCGGGCTGTCGCCGTCCTGGATGCGGGCGAGGTCGAGCAGCGTGCCGGCGGCCTGCGGCACCTCGGATCCGGGCGCCGCGGCGAGCGCCCGAATCAGCGGGTGACGCGGGTTGATCTCCAACACCGGCTGACCGGCGCCGGCCCGTCCCGCGCGGCGCATCAGCCGCTGCATCTGCAGGTCGGGACCGCCGGTGCCGGCGGAGAGCACCACCGCCGAATCGACCAGCCGGTCCGTGGTCCGCACGTCCGAAACCTCGGCGCCCAGCGCGGTCTTCACCGCCGCCACGAAGGTGTCGATGCCCTCGGGCGCTTCCGGCTGCTCGCCCTCCAGGGCAAATTTCGACAGGTCGAGGCCGCCCTTGGTGATCGAGCGGAGCGGCTTCTCCTCGAAGGTGCCGAGCTGGTCGGGCCAGAAGGCGTCGACGTGGTCGGAGAGCAGCAGCACCTCCAGGCCACGCGCCTTGAAGCCCTCGAGCTGCGGCGAGGATTTCAGCGCCTCGGCATCGTCGGCGACGAGGTAGTAGATCGCGTCCTGGCCGTCCTTCATCCGGGACACGTAGTCGGGCAGCGAGGTCCAGCCGTCGACCGCCGAGGAGCGGAAGCGCAGGAGCGGCGCGATCTCACCCCGGCGCTCGAAATCCTCGTAGATGCCCTCCTTCAGGACGGCGCCGAAATTCTCCCAGAAGGACTGATAACCCTCCGCGTCCTTGGCGCGGGTGGCGAGCTCCGACATCACGCGGCCGGTCACGGCCCGACGGATCCGCG
Organism: Methylobacterium sp. CM6257; assembly: GCF_054611515.1. Taxonomy (NCBI): domain Bacteria; kingdom Pseudomonadati; phylum Pseudomonadota; class Alphaproteobacteria; order Hyphomicrobiales; family Methylobacteriaceae; genus Methylobacterium; species Methylobacterium sp. CM6257. The sequence goes on along the minus strand of NZ_CM137735.1, from coordinate 200,762 downwards.
CCAGGGCCGGCGTCGACTGGAGCATCTCGCGCGAGACGTTGAGCGGCAGGTCCTCGGTGTCGACGACGCCCTGGACGAAGCGCAGCCACGGCGGCAGCAGTTCGGCCTCGTCGGTGATGAACATCCGCCGGACATGCAGGCGGACCTTGCTCTGCCGGTCGTTGTCGAGCGCCTGGAAGGGCTTGGCGCCGGGGACGAAAAGCAGCGCGGAGAATTCGAGCTGCCCCTCGGCGCGCCAGTGCAGCGTCGCCCAGGGCTTGTCGAAGTTCATGCCGATGGAGCGGTAGAATTCCTCGTACTGCTCCTCGGTGACCTCGGATTTCGCCTTGCGCCAGAGCGCGGTGCCCTGGTTGGCCGATTCGTCCTTGCCGTCGCGCACGACGGCGATCGGCACGGTGATGAAGTCGGCCCATTTCCGCACGAGATGGTCGAGGCGGTAGGGCTCCAGGTACTCGTCGGCGTCTTCCTTGAGGTGCAGGACGATGTCGGTGCCGGGCTCGGCGCGCGTGGCGGGCTCCAGGGTGTAGCTGCCCTGCCCGTCGGAGGCCCAGCTCCAGGCCTCGTCGCTGCCGGCGCGGCGCGACGTGACGGTGACCCGGTCGGCCACCATGAAGGCCGAGTAGAAGCCGACGCCGAACTGACCGATCAGGCTCGGCCGGTCCTCGGCCTTGGCGGCTTCCAGCGTCTGCGAGAAGGCCCGCGTGCCGGAGCGCGCGATGGTGCCGAGGTTGGTGGCGAGGTCCTCCTTGGTCATGCCGATGCCGGCATCGGAGACAGTCAGGGTCCGCGCTGCCTTGTCGGGCACGATGCGAACCTTGGCGTCCGGCGGCAGGGCGCTCGCCGCCGAGGTCAGGGCCTCGAACCGGCGCCGGTCCATGGCGTCGGCCGCGTTGGCGACGAGCTCGCGCAGGAAGATCTCGCGGTCGGAATAGAGCGCGTGCACGACGAGGTCGAGGAGTCGGCCTACCTCCGCCCCGAACTCGTGCCGCTCAATCGTCTCGCTCACGGGTGGTGCCTCCGCTGTCGGGGGAAATTGCGGTGGCGATATGCTGGCGAACGCGGCCGTTTTCAATCCGGCGGGCGCCGGTTCCGCACCGGATGGACATGAGCCGAACGGATCAGATCTCGATCTCGGTCCCAACCTCCACGATCTGCCGGGTCGGCAGGCAGAAATGCGCGCCGGTGCGCTCGGCGTTGCGCTTCATGAAGGCGAACAGGCTCTCGCGCCACACGGCCATACCGGGCTTCTGCGAGGGGATGACCACCTCGTGTCCGACGAAGTAGGTCATGTCCTCAAGGTATTCCGGCGGCAGCAGACCGCTCGCGACGGCGCATTGCAGGCCCTCGGGGATCGAGGCCGTCTGCATGAAACCGTAGCGCAGGACGACGCGCTCCATGCCGGGAATGTGGTGGGAGATCGCCTTGCGGATGCCCTGAGCGACCAGGGTGACCTGTGCCCGTTCGCTCGCCGGAATCACCGGCTCCTCCTCGTAGATCACGGTGATCAGCAGGATCCGCTCGTGCAGGCACCGGCTGCGCTCCACCAGCCGGCTCAGGGCCATCGGGATGCCGTGCGTGGCGACGGTCAGAAAGGCCGCCGTGCCGGGCAGCGTCACCGGCGGATGCGTGGCGAGGCGGGCGAGGAACGTCGCCTCGGACTGGCGCATGGTCTCGCGCACGGTTTCCATGAGCCGGTTGCCCTTCATCCAGGTCAGCATCAGGAAGGCGAGCGCGCCGGCGAGCAGCAGCGGAAACCATCCGCCCTCCAAGATCTTCACGCTGTTGGCTGCGAAGAACACGGTGTCGATGACGAGGAAGAAGCCGTTGACTGCACAGACCAGGAGCGGGTTGTAGCCCCAGCGCAGGGCGATCAGCGCCGCCAGGATCGTGGTGACGCCCATGAGCATGGAGACCGCGATGCCGTAGGCGCCGGCCAGCGCATCGGACGAGCCGAACACCAGGACGGCGGTCAGCGTGGCGGCCGCCAGCAGCCAGTTCACCATCGGCACGTAGATCTGGCCGCGCTCCTCCCGGTCGGTGTGGACCACCCGCATCAATGGCAGGAAGCCGAGCTGGATCGACTGCTGGGTCAGCGAGTAGACGCCCGAGATGATCGCCTGAGAGGCGATGACCGTGGCTGCCGTGGCAAGGCCGACCAGCGGGTAATGCGCCCAGTCCGGGGCGAGCCGGTAGAACGGGTTCTCGATCGCGTCCGGCGCGGAGAGCAGCAGCGCACCCTGACCGAAATAGTTGAGCACAAGCGCGGGCAGCACGAGGCCGAACCACGCCACGCGGATCGCCGGGGCGCCGAAATGGCCGAGATCGGCGTACATGGCCTCGCCGCCGGTCACCGCCAGGAAGGCGGCACCCAGCATCAGGAAGCTCACGTGCCAGCCCGCGTGGACGAGGAAGTCGACGGCGCGCCAGGGATTGACCGCCGCCAGGATTTCCGGGGCGCGCAGGATACTCGGGATCGCGAGCACGACCAAGGCCACGAACCAGACGAGCATGACGGGTCCGAAGACGCGGCCGATGGCGGCCACGCCCTTGTGCTGGACCAGGAACAGCGCCAGCAGGATCGCGATGGTGATCGGCACCACGTAGGGCCCGAGCGCCGGGGCATCGACCTTCAGGCCCTCGATGGCCGAGAGCACCGAGATGGCCGGCGTGATCGCCCCGTCGCCGTAGAGCAGCGCCGCCCCGACCAGCCCGACCACCAGGAGCAGCGCCTTCCAGGTCCCCGGCCGCGCCTGCCGGGCGCCGAGCAGCGCCAGCATGGCGACGATGCCGCCCTCGCCGCGGTTGTCGGCCCGCAGGATCAGCACGGCGTATTTGAGCGAGACGATCAGGATCAGCGACCACAGGATCAGCGACACCGCCCCAATGGCCGCCGCCGGCACCGCCGCCCCGCCCGCAGTCGCGGCCTTCACCGCCTCCTTGAACGCGTAGAGCGGGCTCGTGCCGATGTCCCCGTAGACCACACCCAGCGCGCCGAGGATCAGGGTCCGGCCGGCTCCATGCCCGGCCGCACCGGGCTTGCGTGCGACCGGCGCCGCTGGAAGATTGACTGCCGAGGCGGCCGCGGTGTGGAGGGCTTGGCTCACGGGCACGTCCGGTCGATGGCGTCGCTGTTGGACGAGACCTTAGCAAGCCGAATGCGCGGCGGAAGACTTCGCGGTCTCCCGACATGGATTCGGCCAACACTTGTCACCTGAACGTGATGGCAAGACTATCGCCGGCCCGACAGTCCGGCGTCCCGATCGGATCGGGAACTCCCGATCAGGCGGCGTCCAGGCCCAGATCGATGATCGCCGCGGAATGGGTGATCCAGCCGCAGGAAATCAAGTCGACGCCGGAGGCCGCCACCGCACCCACCGTCTCGCGAGTGATCCGGCCCGACGCCTCCGAGAGTGCGCGACCGTCGATCATCGCCACGGCGCGGGTGAGCATCTCGGGGCCCATATTGTCGAGCAGCACAGCATCGACTCCGACCGAGAGTGCTTCGGCGAGCTGGTCCAGACTGTCGACTTCGCACTCGATCTTCACGAGGTGGCCGGCCCGGGCCCGGGCGCGCTCGATGGCGGGAACGATGCCGCCAGCCACCGCCACGTGGTTGTCCTTGATCAGCACGGCGTCATCGAGACCGAAGCGGTGGTTCGAGCCGCCGCCCGCCCGCACCGCGTGCTTCTCCAGGGCACGCAGCCCCGGCGTCGTCTTGCGCGTGCACACGATGGACGCCTTGCCGTACGGGCGCGCCGCCTCCACGAGGCCGTGGGTCGCCGTGGCGACGCCCGACATCCGGCAGAGCAGGTTCAGGGCGACGCGCTCGGCCGTCAGGATGGCCCGGGCGGGCCCTTCGAGCCGCAGCACCACGTCGCCGGGCGCAACCCGCGCCCCATCCCCGCGCTCGACCGTGACGGTCACGGTCGGGTCCACCAGCGCGAAGGCGATGGCGGCCGCATCGGTGCCTGAGATCACCCCGTCTTGGCGGGAGGCAATCACACCCTGCATCCGGGCGCCCGGCGGAACGATCGCGTCGGTGGTGATGTCTCCGGCCCGGCCGAGATCCTCGACCAGGGCCGCGCGCACCACCGGCTCCACCAGGAGCCGCGGCAGAGGCAGAATCTCCTCCGGCAGAACGGATTGCGTCATGGCGTCAGCATCTCCTCGGCGGCCGTCCGTCCAGGTTGTGCAGCGCGCAGATCCGCGAGCGTCGTCTCGGTGTGGATCGCGGCCGCCGCGTGGGGAAAGTCGCTGCGCCAATGGGCGCCCCGACTCTCCTGACGATCCAGAGCGCCGCGGGCGATCATCAGGGCGACGAGGGCGGCGTCACAGCCCTCGGCGAGCGGAGCCAGTTCGGCTACCGCGCCCGCGAGTCCGGTGGCGTCGCGCACGACGCCGACCTGCGTCTCCATCAGCGTGCGGATCGCCGACAGGTCGGTGGTCGGGCGGGCGGCCACGGTCTCCGGAATGATCGCACCCGGGGGCAGCGCGTCGAATCCGTCGGCGATGAAGCCGGCATAGGCGAGGCCCTCCAGCAGGGAATTGCTGGCGAGCCGGTTCGCGCCGTGCAGCCCGGTCGACGAGACCTCGCCGCAGGCATAGAGGCCCGGGATCGAGGTGGCGCCGTGCGCGTCCACCTTCACGCCGCCCATGTGGTAATGCGCCGCCGGGCGGACCGGGATCGGCTGCACGGCCGGGTCGATGCCGGCGGCGGCACAGAGGCCCGCCACCGTCGGGAAGCGCCGCGGCATCGCGGCCCCGAGTGCGCCGCGGGCGTCGAGATAGACCGTGCGGCCCCGCTGCAGGGTCTGGAAGATGCCGCGGGCGACCACGTCGCGGGGGGCGAGATCGCCGCCGCTGATCCCGGCCATGACGGCCGCGCCGGTCTCATCGATCAGTCGGGCCCCTTCTCCCCGCAGGGCCTCGGTGGCCAGGGGCATCGGGTCGGCACCGGCCGCGATCGCGGTCGGGTGGAACTGCACGAACTCCATGTCGCGCATCACCGCACCGGCCCGAGCGGCAAGCGCCAGCCCGCGGCCGACGGCGCCGGCCGGGTTCGTGGTCGCCGCGTAGAGCGCGCCGACGCCGCCGGTGGCGAGCACCACGGCGCGGGCCGTGATGCGGAACCGGGCGCCGTCGCGCTCGGCGACGATCCCGGCCACCGCACCCCGCACGTCCCGCAGCAAGTCGCAGGCGCGTGCGGTGACGATCTCGATGGACGGCGCGGCGAGCACGGCCCGCACCAGCCCTTCGAGGACGCGGGCTCCGGTGGCGTCGCCGCCCGCGCGGACGATGCGGCGGCGGCCATGGGCCGCCTCCAGCCCAAGGGCCAGCGCCCCGTCATCGGTGCGGTCGAACGAGACGCCGGTCCGCACCAGCCAGTCGATCAGCGCGGGCCCTTCCTGGGCGACCCGAAGCGCGACGTCGGGCTCGGTCAGCCCCGCGCCGGCGGCCTCGGTATCGGCAGCGTGAAGCTCCGCCGCATCGTCGGAGCCGACGGCCGCGGCGATGCCGCCCTGCGCCCAGCCGGTGGCGGTGCCGAGGCCCAGCGCCGAGGCGGTGACCAGCGTCACCGGACGGGGTGCGAGGCGCAGCGCGACGCTGAGGCCCGCGACGCCGCCGCCGACCACGACGACGCGGTCGGCCGTGTTGGGGGAGACGGCGTTCATCGCGTGCGCACCTGGAGCATGCGCTCCACCGCCGCCCGGGCGCGGTCGGCCAGCGCCGGATCGACCGTGACCTCGTGGGTCATCGTCTCAAGCGAGCGGCGGATGTTGCGCAGGCTCATCCGTTTCATGTGTGGGCACATGTTGCAGGGCTTGATGAACTCGATATCCGGGTTCTGCGCGGCGATGTTGTCGGCCATGGAGCACTCGGTGACGAGCACCACCTGCTTCGGCCGCTTCTCGACGACGAAATCCATCATCATGGCGGTGGAGCCGGAGAAGTCCGATTCGGCCACCACGTCCGGCGGGCATTCGGGGTGCGCGATGACCGTGACGCCGGGATAGCTCTCGCGGACGTCGCGGATATCGGCCGGGGTGAAGCGCTCGTGCACCTCGCAATGGCCGGCCCAGGTCAGGATCTCGATATCAGGCAGTTCCGCCTGGACGTTCTGGGCCAGGAACTCGTCCGGGATCATCAGCACGCGGGGGACGTTCAGCGACTTCACCACCGCGACGGCATTGCCGGAGGTGCAGCACAGGTCCGACTCGGCCTTCACGGCCGCCGAAGTGTTGACGTAGGTCACCACAGGCACGCCCGGGTACTTGGCACGCAGGGCGCGCACGTCCGCGGCGGTGATTGAATCGGCCAGCGAGCAGCCCGCGCCCATGTCGGGGATCAGCACGGTCTTGGCCGGATTCAGGAGCTTGGCAGTCTCGGCCATGAAGTGGACGCCCGCCAGTACGATCACATCGGCGTCGACGTTCACCGCCTCGCGGGCAAGCGCGAGGCTGTCGCCCACGATATCCGCCACCGTGTGGAAGATCTCCGGCGCCTGATAGTTGTGCGCGAGGATCACGGCGTTGCGCTCCCGTTTGAGGCGTAGGATCGCCTCGATGTCCGGTGCGAGCGCCGGCCACTCGATCGCGGGAACATGTCGGCTGACACGCGCGTAGAGATCGGGCAGCGGCAGGCTCGGGATGAGCGTGCGGGAGACGGGTGACACGGTCGCCGCCATGGCGTCCTCCATTATGCTCAGTTTGAGCATTGTGCCGTCTAACTTATGAGGGCCGGACGCGCCTGTCCAGATATGCTAGCTGTGAGCATAAATCTTTTGCGCCGCGGTGTTATGCTGCGCCGCCGAAGAGCGGCGCGCTCAGCAGTAGGTCGCCGGGTCGGGTCCGATCCGTCCATCGAGCCGGTCCAAGGCGGCGATCCGTGCCATCTCGTCGGGGCTGAGTTCGAAGTTGAACAGGGCAATGTTCTCGACGATACGCTCGGGCCGGGCCGACTTGGGGATCGCCACGCAGCCGATCTGGATCTGCCAGCGCAGCACCACCTGGGCTGGACTCTTCCCATGCGCCTTCGCGATTGCGAGAACCGCCGGGTCGTTCAGCTCCTTGCCCTGACCCAGCGGACTCCAGGATTCGGTCACGATACCGTGACGGGCATCCTCGGCCCGGGGCGCCTTGCGCTGGAAATGCGGGTGCAGCTCGATCTGGTTCACGGCGGGCGCGACGCCGGTCTCAGCCAGCAGCGTGGCGATGTGCTCCGCCGTGAAGTTCGAGACGCCGATCGACTTGGCCCGCCCTTCCTCGCGAAGCTGGATCAGCGCCTTCCAGGTCTCGACGAACAGGCGCCTCTGGGGACAGGGCCAGTGGATCAGATAGAGATCAACGTAAGATAGACTGAGACGCGCGAGGCTCTCGTCGAAAGCGCGCCGCGCCTCGTCGCGGCCCTGGCGGTCGTTCCAGAGCTTGGTGGTGAGAAAGATCTCGTTGCGCGGGACCTTCGTGTCCCGCACCGCGCGGCCGACGCCGGCCTCATTGCCATAGACGGCCGCGGTGTCGATCAGGCGATAGCCAGCCTCCAGCGCTCGCCCGACGAGATTATGGGCCTGCGCATCCGCGAGCTGCCAGCATCCGTAGCCGATCTGCGGGATGCGGCGCCCGTCGTTGAGGGCCAGGGTCGGGACGGTCGCGGCCATGCAGTGAGCCTCCGAGGGCGTGGTCTGGTCAGCCGAAATTATGCCGGCGCGCGGCGTGCGGCGCGACACCGGAGCCGTACCGCTGGATCGGTGCGGCTTCCCGAATACGGTCCAGCCGCGGTGAACGGGCGCAGTCTGGACCGGATCGAAACCGCACGACTGCACGTTGGCGCACCGATTCCAGGTTGCGCCGCGCTGCCGAGCGCCGCGCATGGACGGGATGGCAGCATGACAGACGCGACTCCGAAGAAGCCGTTCGCCCTGACGCGGCGCGCCGTGGTGGAGGGCTGCGCTGCGGCCGGCGCCCTCGGCGCCTTCGGGTTCCGGCCCGCGCCCGCCGCGGCAGCGCCGGGCGATCCGGCCCCGCAGACCATGCCGGTGCGGCTGACCATCAACGGCCAGCCGCACAACCTCGTCCTCGACACGCGCACGACGCTCCTCGACGCCCTACGCGAGCATCTGGCGTTGACCGGCACCAAGAAGGGCTGCGACCACGGCCAGTGCGGCGCCTGCACGGTGCTGGTCGACGGACGCCGGATCAATTCCTGCCTGACGCTGGCGGCGATGCACGAGGGCGATGAGGTCACCACGATCGAGGGCCTTGCGGACGGCGACACGCTGCACCCGATGCAGGCCGCCTTCCTGGAGCATGACGGCTTTCAGTGCGGCTACTGCACGCCGGGCCAGATCTGCTCCTCGGTGGGCATGCTGAGCGAGGCCAAGGCCGGCTGGCCGAGTCACGTCACCGAGGACGTCGCGTCGACTCCGACGCTCAGCGACGCCGAGATCCGCGAGCGGATGAGCGGCAACATCTGCCGCTGCAGCGCCTACCCGAACATCGTCGCGGCGATCCGCGACACCGCCGCCAGCAACCTCTGAGGAGGCGGAGATGAAGGCTTTTACCTACGAGCGTCCCGCCGCCGTGCAGGACGCCGCCAGGCTCGCGGCCGAGCGGCCGAACGCCAAGTTCATCGCCGGCGGCACCAACCTCCTCGACCTGATGAAGCTGCAGGTCGAGACCCCGGCCACCCTGATCGACGTCAACCGGCTGCCGCTCGACAAGGTCGAGGCCACGCAGGACGGTGGCCTGCGCATCGGCGCGCTGATCCGCAACTCCGACCTCGCCGCCGACCCGCGGATCCGGAAGGACTACGCCGTGCTGGCGAAGGCGCTGCTCGCCGGCGCCTCGGGGCAGCTGCGCAACAAGGCGACGACCGCCGGCAACCTGCTCCAGCGGACGCGGTGCTACTACTTCTACGACACGGCGATGCCCTGCAATAAGCGCGCGCCCGGCTCGGGCTGCTCGGCGATCGGCGGGTTCAACCGCATCATGGCGGTGGTCGGGGCGAGCGAGGCCTGCATCGCCACCAACCCGTCCGACATGAACGTCGCCATGCGCGCCCTCGACGCCACCGTCGAGACCGTGAATCACGACGGGCAGGCGCGCAGCATCCCGATCGCCGACTTCCACCGGCTGCCGGGCGACACGCCGCAGATCGAGACCGAGCTGCGCAAGGGCGAGATCATCACGGCCGTGACGCTGCCGAAGCCGGTGGCCGGCACCCACATCTACCGGAAGGTCCGCGACCGTGCGTCCTACGCGTTCGCGACCGTGTCGGTGGCCGCCGTGATCGCCGGCGCCGAGGGCGGCAAGCCTCAGGTCGCGCGGCTCGCCTTCGGCGGCCTCGCGCACAAGCCCTGGCGCGTGGCCGAGGCCGAGACGGCGCTGGTGCAGACCGGCTCCGCCGACGCCGCCGCCGACGCGGCGCTGAAGGGTGCCCGCGGCTACGGCAGCAACGACTTCAAGATCCCGCTGACGCGCCGGACCCTCCGGGCCGTCATGGCGCAGGCGACCCGCGCTTAAATCCCGGCAAGGACCGTTCCCATGGAGATGAACCAGCCGATCGGCCGGACGCCCCTCGACGACCGGCCCGACGGCCTCGTCGGCAAGCCCCTCGACCGAGTCGAGGGCAAGCTCAAGGTCACGGGCCACGCGCCCTACGCGTACGAGACCCGGGCCCTCAAGAACCCCGCCTACGGCTTCATCGTGCCGGCCACGATCGCGGCCGGCACGATCCGGGCGATCGACGCGGAGGCCGCCCGCAAGGCGCCCGGCGCCATCCTCGTGATGACCCACGAGAACGTGCCCGAGCAGGGCGAGAAGAAGGAGCAGGTCTGGCCGCAGCTCCAGGGGACGGAGGTCAGGTTCTACGGGCAGCCGGTCGCCTTCGTGGTCGCCGAGACCTTCGAGCAGGCCCGCGCCGCCGCGATGCTGGTCAAGGTCCGGTACGACGCGGCCAAGCCCAAGGGGGTGCTCAAGGACAGCCTGGCGGCGGCCTACGAGCCGAAGCCGGTCAACTCGCCGCCGGATTCCAAGCTCGGCGACTTCGACGCCGCCTTCGCGGCCGCGCCGGTGAAGCTCGACGTGGAATACGTCACACCGAACCAGATCCACGTGCAGATGGAGCCGCACGCCACCATCGCGTCCTGGGAGGGCGACGGGGTGGTCCTCTACACGGCCAACCAGATGCCGAACCGGGGCCAGAAATCCCTCGGCTCCGTGCTCAAGCTGCCGCCCGAGAAGGTGCGGATCGTCAGCCCCTATATCGGCGGCGGCTTCGGCTCGAAGCTGCAGGTCCAGCCGGAGGCGACGCTCGCGATCCTGGCCTCGAGGCTGATCCAGCGCCCCGTGAAGGTCACGCTCACCCGCCAGCAGGAATTCCACGTCGGAACCCACCGAACCGACACGATCCAGCGGATCCGGCTCGGCGCCGACCCGGAGGGCCGCCTCTCGGCGATCAGCCACGAATCCTGGTCTGACACCGCCGAGGGCGACGGCTTCTTCGAGACCGCCGCCAACGTCACCCGGTCGCTCTACGCGGCGCAGAACCGCGTGACGCGCCACAGGCTGGTGAACCTCAACATGCCCATCGCCTCGGCGATGCGCGCCCCCGGGGAGGCCGTGGGCCAGCTCGCCTTCGAGTGCGCCATGGACGAGCTCGCCGAGGAGCTGAAGATCGACCCGATCGAGCTGCGGGTGCGCAACGAGCCGGCCGAGGATCCCGAGAAGAAGGTCCCGTTCTCGACCCGCCAGCTCGTTCCCTGCATGCGTGAGGGCGCGCGCCTGTTCGGCTGGGACAAGCGCCAGGCACCGGGCAGCCGGCGCGAGGGCAACTGGTTCGTCGGCATGGGGATGTCGGCCGCCGCCCGCCTCAACCCGCTGATGCCGTCCTCCGCCAAGGTGCGGCTCGGGCCGGACGGCGTGCTGGTGGTGCGGATGGCCATGACCGATCCCGGCACCGGCACCTACACGATCCTCACGCAGATCGCCGGCGAGATGCTGGGGCTGCCGCCGGAGCGCGTGCGCGTCGAGATGGGCGACACCGACTTCCCGTTCGCGGCCGGCTCGGGGGGATCCTTCGGCGCCGGCTCGGCGGGCTCGGCGCTCTACGTCGCCTGCGACAACCTCCGGCAGGCCCTGCTCAAGGCCGGCGATCTCAACCCGGAGGGCGCCGTCTTCCGCGACGGCGCGGTCACGTCGGGCAACCGCACGGAGTCACTCACCGACCTCGCCCAGTCGGGGCTGGAGGCCTCCGGCGAGATCAAGCCCGGCGAGATGAAGCAGAAGTTCTCGCAGTACTCGTACGGGGCGCACTTCGCCGAGGTCGGCGTCGACGTCGATACCGGGGAGATCCGCCTGCGGCGGATGCTCGGCGTGTTCACCGGCGGGCGCATCCTCAACGCCAAGACCGCGCGCAGTCAGGCGATCGGCGGCATGACCTTCGGGGTCGGTGCGGCGCTGATGGAGGATGCGGTGGTCGATCCGCGCTACAGCTACTTCGTCAACCACGACATGGCCGAGTACCACGTCCCGGTTCACGCCGACCTCCCGGAGATCGACGCGGTGTTCCTGCCGGAGCTCGACGACAAGGCGAACCCGCTGAAGAGCAAAGGGCTCGGCGAGCTCGGCATTTGCGGTGCGGGCGCGGCCCTCGCCAATGCCATCTACAACGCCACCGCGATTCGCGTTCGCGAGTACCCGCTGACGCTCGACAAGATGCTCAAGGGCTTCGAGGAGCAGGAAGGACAGGCGCAGCGTCGGACGTGAGGTCGGAGCCGGTGCGCGGCAGGTCCTGTGCAGGATCCCGGATCAGGCTCCGCTGCGCTCCCCCCGGTCCGGGAAAGGGGCGGCGTTAGGATGAAACACGAGGTCCTGTCCCGGGCGCATGCAGCCAAAGCGGAATGCGACCCGGGACCCAGCATGAGACTCGCCGCTCAACGGCTCCGCACCCGAGGTTGACGCCGACGCGCGCAGGCGGGACATCCGGCCAAAAGCCCGAATGCGGGGGAACGCCCGGTGCCCGATAGCCTTGCCAACGACCGCCGTCCGCCCGCGCGGTTCAATGCCGCGCGGTATTGCTTGGCCGAGAATGCGCGCCTGCGCCCTGACAAGACCGCGCTGGTCATGGTTGGCGACGGCACCGCCGACCGCCTCACCTTCGGCGCGGTCGAGCGGGCGGTGCGCGGCATCGCGGCGGGGCTGCTCGGGCTCGGCCTCAAGCCCGGCGACCGGGTGATGATCCGGATGGGCAACGAGGCCGACTACGTCCTCGTCTATTTCGGCGCCCTGGCGGCGGGTCTCGTGGCGCTGCCCTCCTCGCCGCAGCTCACCGAGGGCGAGGCGGCCTTCCTGATGGAGAATTCCGGCGCCGCCGCTGTGGTCATCGGGAGCGGCTGCACGGTCTCCCCGGAGGCGCTCGGCGGCCGCCTCCTGCTTGATGCCGCGACCGTCGCGCAGATGAAGGCCGGGCCGCCCCTGCCCGACTACGCCGACACCGCCGCCGACGACCCGGCGATGCTGATCTACACCTCCGGCACGACCAGCCGGCCGAAGGGCGTGCTCCACGCCCATCGCGCCGCCTACGGCCGCCGGCCGATGCTCGACCACTGGCTCGGGCTCAGCGAATCCGACGTGATGCTGCATGCCGGTACCATGAACTGGACCTACACGCTGGGTGTGGGCCTGAGTGATCCCTGGTCGGTGGGCGCGACCGCGGTGCTCTACAACGGGCCTCGCGACCCCGCCGTCTGGCCGCGGCTGATCGCGCGGTACCGCGCCACGCTGTTCGCCGCCGTCCCGACCCTCTATCGGCAGATCCTCAAATACGGCGATCTCGGCGCCCACGACCTGTCGAGTCTGCGCCACGGCTGCACGGCGGGCGAGCCGCTCCCGGTGGAGCTGCTCGATGCCTGGACGCGGGCGACGGCCAAGCCCCTCTACGAGGCGCTCGGGATGAGCGAGATCTCGACCTACATCTCCAGCGGCCCGACGATTCCGGTGCGGCCGGGCTCGCCCGGCAAGCCGCAGCCCGGACGGCAGGTGGCGATCCTGCCCGTGGAGGGCGAACCGGTGCCGCTCCCGGCGGGCGAGAGCGGGCTGCTCGCCGTCCACCGGTCCGAACCGGCGCTGATGCTCGGCTACTGGAACCGCCCCGAGGAGGAAGCGGAGGTGATGCGCGGCGAGTGGTTTGTCGGCGGCGACCTCGCCCGGCTCGATGCCGACGGCTACCTCTGGTTCGAGGGCCGCAACAACGACCTGATGAAGGCGATGGGCTATCGGGTCTCGCCCAACGAGGTGGAGGTGGTGCTGTCCGCCCACCCGTCGGTGGCGGAGGTCGGGGTGGCCGAGCTGCCGGTGCGGGCGGACGTCTCGGTGATCTGCGGCTTCGTGGTGCTCCAGCCCGACGCAGAGCCCGACGCGGAGGCCCTGCTCGCGTGGTGCGCGGAGCGGCTCGCCGCCTACAAGCGCCCGCGGGAGATCCGCTTCCTCGACGCCCTGCCGCGCACGGCGAACGGCAAGGTGCAGCGGAAGCGGCTCGCCGAGGCGGTGGCGAACTGAGGCGCGGGCCCCGCCCCTACAGCAGCGTCCCGCGCAGGATCAGGAGCGCCACCGAGAAGTAGATAACGAGCCCGGTCACATCGACCAGCGTCGCCACGAACGGCGCCGAGGCGGTGGCCGGATCGAAGCCCACCCGCTGCAGGAGGAACGGCAGCATCGAGCCGGCCAGGGAACCGAAGGTCACGATCCCGATCAGCGCCGCGCCGACGGTGGCCGCGACCAGAAACCAGTGCTCGCCGTAATCGTAGAGGCCGAGCTTCTGCCACGCCACGATCCGGATGATCGCGATCACCCCGAGGATGCCGCCGAGGACGATGCCGGTCGGCAGTTCCCGTAGCGCCACCCGCCACCAGTCGCGCAGGCGGATCTGGTGCAGGGCGAGCGCCCGGATCAGCAGCGAGGTCGCCTGCGAGCCGGAATTGCCGCCCGAGCTCATGATCAGCGGGATGAACAGCGTCAGGACGATTGCCTTCTCCAGCTCGCCCTCGAAGCCCTGCATGGCCGAGGCGGTGAGCATCTCCGAGAGGAACAGCGCGCAGAGCCAGCCGGCGCGTTTCCGGATCATCGTGAAGAAGCCGATATCCATGTAGGGCTCGGGCAGCGCCTCCATGCCGCCGAAGCGCTGCACGTCCTGCGTCTGCTTCTCGATCATCGCGTCGATCATGTCGTCGACCGTGACGATCCCGATGACGTGGCCGACCGCGTCGACCACCGGCAGGGCCAGCAGGTCGTATTTGGAGATCAGCCGGGCCGCCTCCTCGCGGCTCGCGGTTGGCGAGACGGCGAGCGGCCGCCGTCCCGGCGCGACGCTGAGCACGTTGTCGTTCGGGTTGCCCGAGATCAGTCGGCGCAGGGGCACCGCCTTGGTGAGCGCCCGCGTCCGCGGGTCGAGCACGAAGATCGCGTAGATGGTCTCGCGGGTCTTCTCCACGTGGCGGATGTGCTCCAGCGTCTGGCCCACCGTCCAGGTGCCGGGCACCGTGACGAACTCGGTTGTCATCAGCGAGCCAACCGTCTCCTCCCCGTAGGCCGAGAGCCGGTCCACGGCGCCGCGGGTCTCGGCGTCGAGGCGGGCGCGCAGGTCGGAGCGGCCGGGCTCCTCGATCTCGCGGAACACGTCCGTCACCCGGTCGGCCGACATGCCCGACAGGTAGCCCGCCACCCGGTCGCGCGGCAGCATCTCGATGATGTCGGCGGCGCAGTCGAGCTCCGGCTGATCGAGCACCTCGATCGCTCGCTCCATCGGCAGGCCCAGCAGGATGGCGGCGGCGACCTCGGGGGCCTCGTCGTTGAGCTTCTCGACGATGTCGGGCGCGCGCTCGTCCGAGAGGCGCGCGGCCAGCACGGAGGGATCGATTCGCGTGTCGAAGGGCGCGATCTCGTTCATGGCCTCGCCTCGTGGGTTACGAGGCGACGCGTCGCCGGTCATCCTGGGTCAGGGCCGTGGCCGGCCGCCGCGTCGGTCGCCCCGCGGCCGGGCCTCTCAGCGGCTCAGGCGGGTCGACGGCACGTAGCCGGGCACGGCAGGCACGATCGGTCGGGCACGTCGCTTCGCGGGTCGCTGCTGAAAGGGAGCGCGCCGCCACCGGGGACGACGTCGCGCGGGTGCGTCGTGCGCCCGCGCGGATTGTCCGTCAAGCCGAAACCGTTCCCATCCGCAGCCGAGGCCGAACGGCGTGCCCCGTGGTGGCCGAGCGGCCACGGCTGGCCATGGCTGGCCTCCACGGGGCTCCCTATGAGAAATATAAGTGTTGTGCTCGCTTGTATTGCGTCCAAGATATTGCCTATATGAAACTCACCAACACCGAGGAGAAACGCCATGGCCTGGTCCGCCCCCGTCGTGTCCGAGATCTGCGTCGGCATGGAAGTCACCAGCTACGAGTCGGCCGAGATCGACACGTTCAACTAAGTCGCCCGTGGTTCGGGGCGCATGCAGCCCCGGTCTCATGGCCTTCGATCGCAGTACCTGAAACTCAAGTGGAGGAAATCATGGCTTGGTCCGCCCCCGTCGTGTCCGAGATCTGCGTCGGCATGGAAGTCACCAGCTACGAGTCGGCCGAGATCGACACGTTCAACTAAGTCGTCGACAGCACGGTTTTCGGCGCCGCTTCATCCGAAGCGGCGCTTTTCTTTTGTGGGCCGTCGAGATCGGAGCGTGGACACACGACGACCTGCTGCTCCGTGCGAAACGAGCCCGGCCGAATGCCTCTCCGGATCCCTGTGAGGGCGGCGCCAAAGTCTCACCCCACGAACAACCCCGCGATCGCCGCGCTCGTGAGATTCGAGAGCGTTCCCGCCAGGATCGCCCGGAGCCCATAGCGCGCGACCTCCGAGCGCCGCTCAGGCACGAGGCTTGAGAAGCTCGCGAGCTGGATCGCGATCGACGCGAAATTGGCGAAGCCGCACAGCGCGAAACAGACGATCGCCTGCGAGCGTGGGTCGAGCGTTCCGGCTTTCAGGGTCGGCGACAGGTTGGCGTAGGCCAGGAACTCGTTGAAGGCGAGCTTCTGGCCGATCGCGCCGCCGACGAGGGACGCGTGTTCCCAGGGCACGCCGAGCAGCCAGGCCAATGGGCTGAGCGCCCAGCCGAGCACGCCCTCGAACGAGGCGGCCGGATAGCCGAGCAGGCTGCCCGCGTAGCCGAAGAGGCCATCCGCCAGCGCGATCAGGCCCACGAAGGCGATCAGCATCGCGCCGACCGAGACAGCCACCGCGAGGCCCTTCTGCGTCCCCTCCGCGGCGGCCTCGATGACGTTGGCCGCCCGCGCGTCCCCGAATTCCACGCGGGTGGTGGCGATCCGGGCCGGCTCCGTGGAAGGCATCAGGATCTTGGCGTAGAGCAGGCCGCCGGGGATCGCCATGACCGAGGCCGCGAGCAGGTAGGTCATCGGGACGCCGAGTGCCGCGTAACCGGCCAGGATCGAGCCCGCCGTAGACGAGGCACCGCTCGACATCACCGCGAAGAGTTCGGCGCCGGTGAGGAGGGCGAGGAACGGACGGAGCGCCACCGCGATCTCGCTCTGCCCGATGGCGATGGTGATCACCGCGGCGAACGACTCGATCGGCGAGGTACCGAGAATCCGCCGGAGCCCTGCACCCATGCCGCGGGCCAGCGCCTGCATCAGGCCGATATGATACAGCACTGCGATCAGGGCCGAGACGTAGAGGATCTGCGGCAGCACCCGCAGCGCAAGGACGAAGCCCGAGCCGCCGAACAGCTCGAACATCCTCGGCTCGACGAGACCGCCGAACAGGAAGGCGGTGCCGCGATCCCCGTAGGACAGCACGGTCGCCACCACGTCGGCGGCGGCCTTCAGCGCCACCTGTCCGGCCGGCAGGAACAGGATCGACGCCCCGAGCCCCACCTGCAGCGCCAGCGCCGTGAGCACGACCCGGGGGCGGATCGCTCGCCGCTTCGTGGAGAACAGGACGGCGACGGTGAGCAGCAGGAGGAGGCTGAGGCCGGCATGGATCAGGCGGTCGAGCATCGTGTCCTTCGGCTTCAAGCTTGGCCGCAGCCGATCATGGAAGGTTCGGACCAGCCCGCGTCAATCCGGGCGGTCGGCCACGAGATACGGCGCGAACAGATCGCGGACCTGCGCGAAACCCCAGTCGAGGTCGGTCGCCGTCAGCTCGGTGCCGCCCTGGGGGCGGTGGCTCATCCAGTGGCTCGAGACGATCCAGGCGTTGTCGATGAGCCGGCCGAGAGCGTCCGGCCCGATGTGCAGCCGCCCGGCCTGTACCGCCGCCTCGAAGACGACCCGCGCCAAGTCCTGTGTCCGCGCCCGGAGGGCATGGACGCGAGGGCGCAGAGCCGGGGCGATCTCCACCATGGCGATGCCGTCGCGATACACGCAGCGATAGCGCCATATCAGGTCGAACCACGCGCGCTGGTAGGCGAGCAGGGCATCCCGGGCGGCGGGGTCCGCGGGCATCTGCCCAGCCACCGCCACGGCCTCGGACTCGAAGGCCGCGAACAGCGCCTCCATCAGGTCGCTCTTGCGCGGGAAATGGTATTGGAGATTGCCTTCCCGAATGCCTGCGGCGACGGCGATCTCGGCCGTGGTCACCCGGCCGAGCCCGCGGGCGTTGAACAGCGCGAGGCTCTCGGCGAGGATACGGTCGCGCGTTCTCGGCGCCCTGTCCCGGGCGGCCTCACCGTCGTCCGCTGGCAGCCTGCGGCTGCGGCTTTGCACGATCATCTCCCGCCCTGGCTTTAGGGTGTTCACCCTAGACATGATGCGCAGCCGGGACTATCCCCCCGTTAAGGCACGGACCAACCGGCCAGCCGGGAGGCGAGGTTTGGCACAGAGATTCCAGCTCGCGGGCGCGGTCGCGCTGGTTACCGGCGCGGCGAGCGGTATCGGTGCCGCACTGGCCGACGGGCTCGCTGTCAGGGGCTGTCGCCTCCTCTTGGTCGACCGCGACGCCGTGGGCCTCGAGGAAACGGCCCGCGCGATCCGCGGGCGTGGCGGCGCGGTCGAGACCCGGATTCTCGATCTTGTGGACGCGGACGGGATCCGTGCGCTCCCCGCATGGGTCCAGGACCGGTCCGGGCGCCTCGACATCCTGATCAACAACGCCGGCGTGGCGCTCGGCGGGCGCTTCGACGAGACGCATCTCGATGATTTCGAGTGGCTGATGGATATCAATCTGCGCGCCGTCGTGCGGATGTGCCACGCCTTCCTGCCGATGCTGCGAGCCCGCCCGGCGGCGCAGATCGTCAACATGTCGAGCCTGTTCGGCCTGATCGCGCCTCCGGGCCAGGTCGCCTACTGCACCAGCAAGTTCGGAGTCCGGGGCTTCTCCGAGGCCCTGCGGCACGAATATGCCGGCACGGGACTGGGCGTCACGGTGGTCCATCCGGGCGGCGTCGCCACGGCCATCTCGCGCAACGCCCGCGGCCGGCGGCCGCCCGGCGATCCGGAAGCGGCCGAGCTCGCGCGGGTCGAGGACGAGAAGGCCCGCGAGGCCTTCGGCAAGCTCCTGACCCTCCCCCCAGAGGACGCGGCGGCCGCGATCATCCGCGGCATCGAGGCCCGGGCACCGCGGATCGTCATCGGCAAGGATGCCCGGAACGCAGCGCTGATCCAGAGGCTGATGCCGGTGGGATACTGGAGGGCGATCGTGCGCCTGTCCGGCGGGAAGCTCTGAGATGGCCAGCCTGCGCGCCTATATCGGCACCTACATGGTCCGCAGCCGTGTCCGCGGCCCCCTCGCCAGGGCGCGGGACGCCGCCGCCTTCCGCCGCATCTTCGAGGCCCCGGCCTTCCCGGATCCCAAGGGCGTCACCTACGAGGCCGGCACGGTGGGCGGCGTGCGCGGCGAATGGATCCGGCCGAAGACGGGGCCGGGGCGACGGATGCTCTACATTCACGGCGGCGGCTTCATCGCCTGCTCGCCGCGCACGCATCGACCCGTGACGGGGGCACTGGCAAGCCGCGGCTTCACGATCTTCGCTCCCGACTATCGCCTCGCCCCGGAGTATCCCTTCCCGGCCGCAGTCGACGATGTGTCGGCCGTCTGGGCGGCGTTCAGCGCCGAGGGCGCGGCCTGCGTGGCGGGCGAATCGGCTGGCGGCAACCTCGCCCTGGTGATGATGGGCGAGGCCCGCGCCCGCGGCCTGCCGATGCCCTGGGCCGCGGCCCTGTTCTCCCCCGCCACCGACTTCGTCTCCGAGGACGGCTCGCGGGTTACGAATGCGTGGCGCGACGCGATGTTCGACCCGCAGGCGCTCGCCGCCATCCGGCCGATGTATCTCGGCCACGCGGACCCGCGCGATCCGCGCATCTCGCCGCTCTACGGAGATCCCACGGGTTTCCCGCCGCTGCTGTTCCATGTCGGCGAGCGGGAGGTCCTGCGCGACGACTCCGTCCGCATGGCCGAGCGCACCCGCGCGGCCGGGGTCGAGACGGAGTTGAAGATCTTCCCCGTCGTTGCGCACGCTTGGCAATTCGCCGCCGGAATGCTGCCGGAGGCGCGAACCTCGCTCGATGAGGCCGCCGCCTTCCTGAAGGCCCGTGCACCGAGGCCGCACGAAGCACCCGGGAGCCCCGTGCGATGACCGAGACTGCACGCCAAGCCGCCGAGCCGGGGACGCTGGCGGTTCTCATCGTCGGCGCCGGCTTCTCCGGCCTCGCCATGGCGATCCGCTGCCGGCAGGCGGGAATCGGTCCGTTTCTGGTGGTCGAGAAGAGCGACGGCATCGGCGGCACGTGGCACGACAACACCTATCCGGGGGCGGCCTGCGACGTGCCCTCGCACCTCTACTCCCTGTCCTTCGCCCCGAAGGCCGACTGGACCCGGATGTACGCCCCGCAGCCGGAGATCCTGGCCTACCTGCGCGAGACGGCCGAGCGTCACGGCCTTCTGCCCCTGATCCGGCTCGGGACGAACTTCAAAGGGGCGATCTGGGACGAGGCGCGGGCGCTCTGGCGCGTGGAGACGGATCGCGGCCCGATCATCGCACGGGCGATCGTCTCGGGTATGGGCGGCCTGCATCACCCGGCCTATCCGGACCTTCCCGGCCGCGACGCCTTTGCGGGTCCGGCCTTCCACACGGCGGCCTGGGACCACAAGGTCGACTTCGCCGGCAAACGCGTCGGTGTGATCGGCACGGGGGCGAGCGCGATCCAGGTGGTGCCGGAGATCGCCGAGATCGCCGCACATCTCACCCTGTTCCAGCGCACGCCGCCCTGGATCATGCCCAAGAATGATCGCGCCATCGCGGCGGGCGCCAAGGCCCGTTATCGGAACCTCCCCTTCGCCCGGCGCCTCGAGCGGGCGCGGCTGTTCTGGCTCCACGAGGTGCGCGCGCTCCTGGGCTTCACCAAGGTCTCGAAGCTGACCGGCCAGGCCGAGGGCCTGGCGCGCCGCCACTTGGCCAAGGCGATCCGAGATCCGGCGCTGCGGGAAAAGCTGACGCCGCGCTACCGGCTCGGCTGCAAACGCGTGCTGATCTCCGACGACTACTACCCGACGCTTCAGCGACCGAACGTCACCCTGGAAACCGACGGCATCGCGCGGATCACCGCAACCGGTGTCACCACCGAGGCCGGCCGCACGCACGCTCTCGACGTGATCGTCTACGCCACCGGCTTCGACGTGACCGCGACCTTCGCCCGCATGGACCTCGTCGGCCGCGGCGGCCTGCGCCTGACGGAAGCCTGGGCCGGCGGCATGGGCGCCTATCAGGGCATCACGATTGCCGGATTCCCCAACTACTTCATGCTTCTCGGGCCGAATACCGGCCTCGGGCACAACTCGGTCGTGTCGATGATCGAGGTCCAGGTACAGCACGTGCTCGATTGCCTGAGGGCCCTGCACCGAGGCACCCGAGCGATCGAAGTGCGCCCCGAGGCGCAGGCACGCTTCCTTGACCGGATCCGGACCCGGATGGCCGACAGCATCTGGCAAGCCGGCGGATGTCGCAGCTGGTATCTCGACGCGCAGGGGCGCAATACGACGCTTTGGCCAGACTCGGTGATGGCCTATCGCCGCAGCGCCCGCCGTGCCCGGCTGACGGATTACCGCCTCACCTGAGTTCGCGCCCCGTGTCTCGTGCCCGCCGGGCGGCCGGCAATCTCAGAACGCGGACTCATCGCGCATCGACGCGCTCGAGATCCGGCGGAAAGCATAGCTGGATCCAGCGGGAGAAGTCGGAATATGCGTGCTCCGACGAGAAGTTCCTCATGAAGATCTCCTCGCTGCGCACCTCCATGGCGGTCCGAAGCGAAGCGTCCGTCAGCACACGGATCGTCGCGGTGGCGTAATCCTGCGGCGTATCGGCGATCAACGCGGCACCGTCGAACTGGTCCGGAAGCGACGGATCGACCCCGAGCGAGGTCGTCACGACCACCCGCCCGTACCGAAACCCCTCGGCCACCTTCGTCTTGACGCCGGCACTGCCGGTGACGAGCGGAGCGACGACGACCTGGGCCCGGCTATACTCGTCTCCCAAGTCCGCGACTTCACCGACGAGGTGCACACCCGGCTGCGCCGCCGACAGATATTGGCAGACGCGGCCGACGATGCGCAGCCGGGCATCGGGAACCTGCCTCCGCACGGTCGGCCAGATCTCAGCCAGGAAATACTCGATGGATTGACGGTTCGGCGCCGTCTTGTTCCCGACGAACAGAACGGTCTTCGTATCCGGCGAACGTCCTGAGAACCGCGGCTCGAAGCCGATGCCGATGTAGAGAGGGCTCGCATTGACGGATGTGCGGGCGAACCGGTCCCGATCGAACCGGCTGCTGAACCCGAGGCCCAGGGTTCCCGATATGGGATCCGAGCTGATCACTGCCCTCTCGCGCGCGTTCGAACCGAAGTTCGCGTGATTGGCAACGAGCCGATTCTGGGACAGGCTGTATTCATCATGGTTGAGAAAACCGATCAGGTGAAGCCGCACGCCCTTAAACGCCGACCGGAACTCGCCGGCGCCCTCCACGTCGAAGCATTTCACGATCAAGCTTGGTGCCAAGGCCTGCAGATGCGCCTTCGTCCATCTGAGCTCCCTGGACCTCAGGCGGCGGGCGAGCCGTTCGATCATACCGTTGTGGCGCGAGCGGGTGAGGAAATTGAAGCCTGCCACCGCAAGGGCCTCGGGCCCGAAATAATGGCGCTTGCCGAGCCGAACCGTCCCGCGAACGATCCGCCTATAGTTTTCGTAAGTATATTTCGGCTCCAGGTAAATTCTTGGCCGGCCAAAATTGGACGTCAACGTGATCACGTCCCATCCGGACCGGATCATGAACTTCTTCAGTTGATCGAGATAGAGGCCGTCTCCTCCCGCGAAGGCGTCGTACGGCTCGCGCTGCCAAAAGACGACTGTTCTCGTAGCTCTATGCATTCGACGCTCTCGAAATCAAACGCACGCTTTCGAAATATCAGGAGGCGCCGGCAAACGGCCCACATCCGCGCGTCCGAAGCGACCTGCATCAACACGCAAAGCCCCCTCAAGCCACTGAGACATCACGCCCACAAACTTGAGAAATAGCCATGCCGAGAGGCCGATTCTCACGCGCATCTCAATCAACGAAGGGCCTCGACACAGAAGAAACGAGGGAAATAAAGCTCCCTACGCATCGCGGACAGGATTGCATTTTAGGGGACTTTCAGCGAAACTTCAATTGAGATCGCATCGAGCGTTATGGCGGCGATGCCGAGTGGATCGAGAGGTTCGCCGGCACCCTTTTAGCGCACTGACCATTGCAGATATCCGCCGGATTCGCCAGCCGAGAACACAATCCACATCCCCACTCACATCAATATTCACAGGATAATCCGCTGTACCAGCAAAGCAACGCCGCACATTTACCTGCAGGACGCGGGAGCAAGGCCCAAGGTCGAGACACAATGATTTCTGTGAACGGCGGAATATTGACCCAAGAGGTCACCGGAGTGCAACGCTATGCCTCGGAGATCCTGACGGCCATCACTGAGATCGCCACCGTGGAAGGCTGGACGCACGAACAGATCCGGGTGATCGGGATCGGCCCCCTCGAAAGTGAATCGATTACGCAGCCGGCGAGTCCGATTTCTACGCCTAGGATTCCGAGACCGATCTGGGCCCAGATCGTCCTGCCGTTCTTTGCCCGGGGCCCCCTGCTGTCGCTCGGCAACATCGGGCCCGTCGGTTACGGCAACCAGATCCTCTGCGTCCACGACGCCAATATCTATATCGTCCCTGACAGTTACACTTTCAGCTTCAGAACATATTATAGACTCATGCTGCCGATCCTGGCTCGTCGCGTAAAGCATCTGGTCACGGTGTCGAACTTCTCACGCATGATGCTGCAGAAGTACGGCGTCTCCGGGAACCGTGAGGTCCACGTCATCCCGAACGGCCACGAGCACGCCCTCCGCTGGGATGCCGGCAAATCCCGTCTGATCGCTCAGAACAATCTGAAGCGCCCGTTCGTCTTCATGATCGGAAGTCGTGCTCGTCACAAGAACACGCAAATCGTCGAAGCGATCGCTTCGGATCTCGATCAACTTGGGATCGACCTTGTGATCGCCGGCCGGTCCGGCGGTTATTTCCAGGGCATCGAACAGAGGGCTCGGAGCAACGTCATCATGCTCGGCCCGGTCTCCGACGACGACCTGGCCTTCCTGTACGCCCGGGCCCTGTGTCTGGCTTTTCCCTCCACCACGGAGGGCTTTGGGCTGCCGGCCCTCGAAGCGATGGCACTTGGCTGCCCGGTCGTATCGGCCAACGTTGCCAGCATGCCGGAGGTCTGCGGCGACGCGGCGCTCTACGCGGATCCCAACGATGCCCGGATGTGGTTCACGCAGATCAGGCGCTTGGCTCAGGAACCGGGCCTCCGGCGGCAGCTCGTCGATGCGGGCGTCAGTCAGTCCCGCAAGTTCTCTTGGACGGCGGGCGCACGCCAGTACCTCGAACTGGCCGCGTGCCGGTAGAGGGTGAAGAGCGCCAGGAATGCCGGAGGTGTGTAGCTTGATTGCCGCCCGATCCGACGGACGTTCAGCCCGCCCACAGAGTAGCGCAGCTTCTGGATATCGGACGTATGTTCAAGGAGTTTGACAGTGTGAAGCCGCCGGCAGGCTCACAATCGACCGCCGGCGGTGCTTTGGCTGTCGGGATCGCCACCGTCGGTCGCGCAGAGACGCTCCGCCGCACACTCGATTTCATCCGGCTCCAGACGCGGCGGCCGGACCGGATCGTCATCTGTGCTCCGCAGGATGCCGATGTCATGGGCCTGGAGGCGTATCCGGATCTGACGCTGATCGTGGGACCTCGGGGCCTGCCGATCCAGCGCAACGCGGTGCTGGACGCCGTGCGGGAGTGTGACCGTATCGTCTTTTTCGATGATGATTTTGTCCCGCATGCGGATTACTTGGCGCAGACGGAACACGTCTTCCAATCTGCCCCCGATGTGGTGATGACGACGGGGCTCGTTCTCAAGGACGGGATCCTCGGTCCTGGATTGCCATTCGACGATGCCGAGACTCTGATCGGGCGGGAGCCGATACTCCCGCCGGCAGATGTGTCGCGGATGAGCGAAGTCTACAACTCCTATGGTTGCAACATGGGGATCAATCTCGTCGTCGCCCGTCAGCACGCGGTGCGGTTCGATCAGACCCTGCCTCTCTACGCGTGGTGGGAAGACGTCGATTTCAGCCGTCGCATGGCGCGTTTCGGGCGAATCGTCCGCGTCCGCCAAGCGAAGGGCGTGCATCTCGGCACGAAGTCGGGGCGCCAGTCGGGCGTGCGGCTCGGATATTCCCAGATCGCCAATCCCGTCTACCTGCTGCGGAAAGGGACGTGCACGCCGCTGCGCGCCTCGGCGCAGATCACGCGCAATGTGCTCGCGAACCTCGCGAAATCCTTATGGCCGGAGCACTATGTCGATCGCCGCGGTCGAGTTCGCGGAAATGTCCGGGCCATCGCGGATCTCGTGAGCGGTCGCCTAAGCCCGATGCGCGTGCTCGACTTCTGAATTGATCACCGGCCAGCTCGCGTCTGCGTCGGCAGGAGGCTTGCCCGCCGAGACCCGGCTGTGCTGCGGAACGGATTGCGCGGCTGTCCGCCCGCAGGCGAGCCCGGAGAGGACGCAGAACACCAGGCCGAGATCGACCGACCCGCCGGAGACCGAGCCCGCCAGAACATAGGCGATGGCCCCTGAGGCGGCGGCCTCCCGCACACGCGCGACTTCGGGATCGCGATCGCGCTTGTCGAACACCATCAGGAATATGAAGCCAACGAAGGCCACGGCGCCGAAGACGCCGATATTTCCGAGCAGAGAGGTCGCGAAGCTGGAAGCTCGCACGCTGCCGATCCCCGCTCCGAGGCCATAAGTGTCGAAGAAATTGGTTATGGCCTGTTGGTTCCACATACCCCGCTCGATGCCCGATGCCGAGCTCATCTTATTGAAGAGCACGTCGTCGGCCATTTCCGACAACGCGATCAGCACGGAATCGAAGAATTGGAGCAGAATGGCCAGGAACAGGGCGGCGAACGGTGCGACGAAAATGAACAACGACATGTTGTACGTGGCACGCCCCCGCTGCAGTTTGTACAGACATTCCGCATAGGCAACGGCCAAGTACGCGATCGCGCCCGCATAGGCTGTGCTCGACGTCGAGATGAACAGGCTGAACATCAACAGGAACGATAAAATTCCGGAATAGCGGCTGCGGTAATGGCGTAGCCACAGGCTGAAGCTGGCGCCGAACAATCCGAGCGTCACGAAGGCGTAGGCGGATGCCTCCGGAAAGCTGCCGACCAGACGCTTGATGCCGAGGGCCACGTTGTCGTTCAGCATCGCGTAACTCGCGTTCCTGATCGGCCCCATGATCAGATCAGCGGTTCCGGTCAGGTACGTGACTTGGTCCAGGACCGCGAAGAACAGGTCGACGACACAGCAGAACAGAATGGCATTAGCCGTGATGAAAGCGGTCTCTCGACGCCGCGTGTAGGCGGCAACGATCATGAAGCAGATACAGTCGCCGATGAAGTAGACCATCTGCGTAAAATTGCCGGAATTCGGCATGAGTGGCATCAGAATACCCGTGCCCTCGCGATTGCCGAAGGTATAAGTCATGCCGGCGAACAAGCGCGGCAGAAACAGACCTGAGATCACTACATAGATGAGCATCAGGATAAGGAAGAATCCGGCGCGCGGCGGCGCGATCGCCGAGAACATCCCTTCGCGAATCCAGCGGTGACGCGAAAACTCAAGAAGAACAAAAATCAGCAATACGTGCGACGGAGGTATACTGGAACCGCCGACACTGGTCAGAATCGCGGCCGCCGCGGCCCCTAACAATGAGGTGGCCAGGAGCGTGTAGATGGTGAATGCAGGCCCGAACCAGAAACAGGTCAGACCCAGAAGGAGGGCGACGAAGCCGACCGGCTCAACGATCACGACGGACGAATCCCAAATGCAAGCCGCCGGAAAGCACCTATGCTCTCCGGCTCGGCCTCGGTTCGCGCGGACCTCTGCTGCAACATCGGACTTCTCCGCGCATCATGGGTGCCGCTCCAACCGGGCACGGGTGACGATCCCGCGGTCCGATCCGACCCGCAGCGCCCTCAATCGGCCTGCACTGAGGACCGCCGGTCCGGCGCATTCCTGCGGCTGTCACCATTGCGGCGGGCATTGGCGTTGGCGTTCGGAATCTGGACTTGCAGGACGTCCCCCGGCTCCAGGGCGGTCGCGGCGGACACGACGGTTGTCGATGTCGTGTCGCGCTTCGGATCCCGCCGGGTCAGGATGAAGATCGGCTGCGCTTCCTGGACCTCCCGGTCGGGATTTCCGACCACCGTCGGCCCTGTGACGTTGGCCTCGGCCATCAGGCTTTCCTGCAGCCCGACCTTCGAACGGTTCTGCTCGATTTCGCCGCGGATTTCCGTCAACTCGGCGAGGATCTTGGTGCGGCGCTCGTTCCGAACATCGTTCTGGGTCTGATCCGCCTTCTGGCGATCCTGCCGGGCGTTCAACGCGGCCATCTCGAAGTCCAGCTTGCGCGCCTCCGCCTCGGCGACGCTGCGCTCCAGAGCGAATTGGCGGGTCGAGAGAGCGAGACCCTGGCTGGTCAGGGAGGCGTAGGTCTGCAGTTCGCGCTTCGAAAGCTCGACCTGCTTGTTCTGGGAGGCGATCTTCCAGTCGAGCGTCTTGATCTGCTCGTCGAGAAGCGCCTTCAACGAGTCGGCGGCCTTGATCCGGGACGTGAACGCCTCGGCCCGGGCACGGGCAGCCGCTTCCTCGTCGGCGACCAGGCCCTGCACGTCGCGCCCCTCAAGTTCCTTCGGCACCTTGACGTCCACCCGGTCGGCGAGCTCGCTCTTCAGCCGCGCCTCGCGGATGAGTCCTCTCTGGAGGGCCAGTTGGCTCGATTCCAGCAGACCCTCGGCCGAGATGCGGTCGCGCTGCAGACCACCGGCCCGATAGAAGCCGCCGGCGATACCGACGGCCTGGAGCGTCGTGATGTTGGGCCGGTAGGGATAATCGCCGGGCTTCTCCACCGATCCGAGGATGTAGATCGGCCGGTAGGTTTCGACCTCGACCGAGATCTCGGGGCGCGTGGCGAGGCCGACCCTCTTCTGCATCTCGGCACCGATGGCCGCCGCCACCTCCGACGAGGTCCGGCCGTCGACATCGAACTCGCCGAGCATCGGCATCGAGATCCTGCCCGACGCCGTCACCGCATAGCTGTCGGACAGCGCCTCCCACTCGACCGCTTCGCCATTGCCCGGTCGCCACTCGACGACCTTGATCCGGACCTTGTCCTGAGGTCCGAGGCGGTAATCGTCCGCCTGCGCCAGGGAAGCCCCCAGACCGATGAGGCAGGCCAGAACGAGGGCCGAGAGGCCGGCCAGATGGCGTGCGCGATGCCGCAGCACCAAACGGGCGGCAGAGAGGGTCATACGGGCAATCCCAGCGATGGACGACGATACGGTCACCGGACACACTCTCATGTGGTCTTGTTGATCACGATGCCGAGAACCTCGGTGCGGGCAACCCGCAGATTCTCGAGACTGGTCGCAAGGTCCGGCAGCCTGGACTTCTTATGCTCGACGACCACGACCATGGCGTTCAGGAGCGGTGCGAGGGCGAAGGCTTCCGGAGAAACCTCCGTGCCGGGCAGATCGAAAACGATGAGATCGAACGTCTGGTTCAGGACATCGAGTTCGGCGAGATGCTGCTTGGCCGCGAACATCTCGGCGGGTGAAACAGGCGTCTCGGCGTTTCCGAAGGCCAGGAAGTACAGGTTCTTGTCAGCCCCGTACGGGATGACCGCTTGCGGCAGGATCACAGGATTGCAGAGATAGTCGGAGACGCCGAGCCGGGCCTCGGGCGCGAGACTGCGGCTCAGGGTCTGATCCTCGCCGCACAGATCCACGAGCAGCACCCGCATGCCGGACGAGGCGAGCAGCCTGCTGAGATGGAACGCGATCGTGGTCTTTCCCTCGTTGTGCCCCGGGGACGTGATGCCGAGCCGCTTCATCGGACGGCCGAGCAGCGCCGCGTTCACGGCGACTTTCAGGGCCCGCAGGTCGTTGGCGACCCGTGGCTCCTGTCCGATCACCTTGAGGCGACTGACGTCCTGGAGATACTGGCTCGCGCCGCCGCGCCGAGCGGAGCGACGCCCGGGCGCGCTGGCGACGGTGCCGAGCACCGGCACATGTGTCAGGTCCGTGACGTTGCGGACCGACTGGATCCGCTGGTCGGCGCCGCGCAGGGCCATCGAAATGCCGACGCCGGCCGCGGCACCGATCAAGCCCGCGAAGGCGACGGTCAAACCGACCTTCGGGAAGCTACGCCCCTGCGGCTTCGTGGCGGCACCGATGATGCGGGCATCCGGAACCGGGTACGTGATCTTCTGGACCGTCTCCAGCGAGCGCATCAAAAACGCGTCGTACAGGCGGCTCTGGGTCTGCGCCATGCTCTCCAGCTGGGCGAATTTCACGCTCCGATCCGCGGCGTTCTGCAGATCGCTCGTCGCCTTGAAGCGCTCAAGCGCCCCGCGCGACTCGGACATCTGATCGCGCAGTTCGTCGAGGCGCTCGTTCAGCCATTGGCTCGCCCGCCGCGCATTGTCGGCTTTGGCCGCGATATCCGCCTCGATGTAGGCTTCGAGGAGCGCATCCAGGATCCGGGTGGCCTTGGCCGGATCCACGGAGCTGAACTGGACGTCCAGCACCGAGGACTGACCGACGCGCCGCACCGCGACCCGGTTGGAGAAGGCATCGACCGCGTAGGTCATCCGCGCGGCGGCGAGATCCTGCGCCGGGGCCTTCTCCTTGCCGAGTGCCGCGAGCAGCGGAGCGTAGAAGGGCGGCTTCGGTTCCGGAAGCGCGAATTCCGGATCGTTCAGCAGATTGAGCTTCTGGATGACCGCCTCGGTGATCCGGCTCGTCTTGATGACTTGAATCTGGCTCTCGATGCGCCCAGCCTCGGTTTCGGTGACGCCAGCGTTGCGGCTGGACTCCATGAGCACTGCCGAGGCCTGGTTGGCCTCCAGCAGAATCTGGCCTGTGCTCGTATAACTCGGCTTCGCCACCATACAGAAGACGATCGCGAGCCCGACGAATACGGCAACCGAAGCAGCGACCACGGGCAATGCGGACCGCAGGAAGCGCAGGACATCACCGAAACCGATGGCGCTCTTGCGATCTTCAGCGTCGAGCGTCGGCAGAACATTCGGCCGGAAGCTCTGATTGTACATGATAACTCCCGATGCTTACCGCACGACGCCGGATTACGACCGCCAGAAAGTAATAATGACCCTTTTGCACGAATCGTGCTAGCCCGGTCATGCCGCGTGGTTCACCGAGTTGCCGCCTTCCTGAGCGGCTCACGGTAGATCGCACATTTGCGACATTATAATGGAAACACTCCTATTTAGCACGGCTATAGGTGTAAGGGCAGAACTGATCGAGAACCTTCCGTCAATTTCGCAGCCGGGCATTTACACATACATAGTGCCTAA
The DNA here is from genome assembly GCF_054611515.1 of Methylobacterium sp. CM6257. Taxonomy (NCBI): domain Bacteria; kingdom Pseudomonadati; phylum Pseudomonadota; class Alphaproteobacteria; order Hyphomicrobiales; family Methylobacteriaceae; genus Methylobacterium; species Methylobacterium sp. CM6257. The sequence continues at coordinate 170,754 of NZ_CM137735.1, read as the reverse complement.
CCCTCGGCGAGACAGGTTGTCGCGCGTTCGGGGCGGCGCTGCAGAGTGAATTCTGGCTGGGCGTTTGCAGAATGGTTGTTCCGATCAGTCGATGAAGGGCATTTCGGCAAACAACCGGCGGTTGTCTATCGGGAAAAAGCGTCGTTGGGTTGCAGTTCTTGGGAGAAGGCCGCACTGGGCCTCCCGGATCATGGGCCGCGTGGGCCACAGAGTTCAAGCTCCCGTCCTGAACCGCTCTCGGCGCGGTCGATACAGCTCTCACGTGACAGAATCCGTCAGATCAGGGCTCAGACGCCGGATCCGGCGGGATTGCGCTCGGATCCAGCCCTCGAACGAACCCGAGTGACCTTCGGCGGCAGGGCCGGCGGTCTCGTTCAGCGTCCGTAGATATCCTCGACGCGGATGATGTCGTCCTCGCCGGTGTAGGAGCCGACCTGGACCTCGATCAGCTCCAGCGGGATCTTGCCGGGGTTGGAGAGGCGATGCATCGAGCCGATCGGCAGGTAGACCGCCTCGTTCTCGTGGACCAGCACCACGCGCTCGTCGATGGTCACCTCGGCCGTGCCGCGCACCACCACCCAGTGCTCGGCCCGGTGGTAGTGCTTCTGCAGCGACAGCCGCCCGCCCGGCACCACCTGGATCCGCTTCACCTGGAACCGCTCGCCCAGGTCGATCCGCTGGTACCAGCCCCACGGCCGGTACATCCGCAGATGCGCGTCCGCCTCCGGCGCGCCCGAGGCCCGCAGCGCATGGACCAGCTCCTTGACCTGCCCCGACTGCGCCTTGGACGCCACCAGCACCGCGTCGGGGGTGGAGACCACCACCACGTCCTCCAAGCCGACCACCGCGGTCAGGCCCTCGCCCTGGCTGTGCACCAGGCTGTTCTTCGTCCCGATCAGCGACACCCGGCCCCGCACGGCGTTGCCGGCCTCGTCGTGCTCCAGCACCTGCCAGACCGCGTCCCAGGTGCCGACATCCGACCAGGCAAACGCCACCGGCAGCACCCCGGCCTGCGCGGTGCGCTCCATCACCGCGTAGTCGATCGAGATCTTGGGCGCCTGCGCGAACGCCGCCGCATCCAGCCGCACGAAGTCGAGATCGGTCACCGCCGCCTCCAGGGCCGCGCGCGCGGCGGACAGCACCTCCGGCACGAACGCCTCCAGCTCAGAGAGCATCAGGTCGGCGCGGAACAGGAAGTAGCCCGAGTTCCACAGCGCGCCCTCGGCGATCAGCGCCTCGGCGCCGGATCGGTCGGGCTTCTCGACGAAGCGGGCGACGCGGGCGGCGCCGGGCACCTGCGCGATCGGCTCGCCGCGGCGGATGTAGCCGTACTCGGTGGCCGGCCGGTCGGGCTCGATGCCCAGCGTCATGGTGTAGCCGGCCCGCGCCCCGGCGGCCGCGCGCTGGACCGCGTCCACGAAGGCGGCTGTGTCGGGCACGACGTGGTCGGCGGCCATGACCAGCACCACGGCCTGCGGATCGGTGCGCGCCGCGTGCAGCGCCGCCACCGCCACGGCCGCGGCCGAGTCGCGCCCCTGCGGCTCGAGCAGGATGTCGGCGGCAAGCCCGAGCTGGTCGCGCTGCTCGGCGACGATGAAGCGCGCCTCCGCCGAGGCGATCACGGTCGGGCGGGCGAACACGGCCGCGTCCGCCACCCGCTCCAGGCTGGCCTGGAAGGTCGAGACCCGCGCGTCCACCAGCCGGGCGAACTGCTTGGGCATGCTCTCCCGCGACGCCGGCCACAACCGCGTCCCCGTCCCACCGCACAGGATCATGGGATAGACCGGCTCGGCATTCTCAGACATCCAATCGGACCTCTCACAAACTGACGTTTTCAATTCAATCTTGAAAAATTAGCCGCATGCTAGGAACTATTGAACCAGATAAGCCCGGCTCTGCTCACGGTGGCTCCTAGAGGAGACTCCCCCCCTGCGCTTCAAGACCGTGTCGACGAAGCGCTCGATCTCGTCCGAGAAGCGGCCGACGTTGAATTCGGACGCCCGGCGTGCGATCCGGCCGGGATCCAGCGCGATGGCCTTGCAGCGATGGATGGCGTCGATCAGCGCGTCGACGGATTGTTCGTGGAAGAAGGTTCCGGTCACCCCGTCGATGACGGTTTCCGTGACGCCCCCCTTTCCGTAGGCGATCACGGGCCGCCCGCTCGCCATGGCCTCGACGGGAACGATGCCGAAATCCTCTTCTCCCGGGAAGATCAGAGCTTGGCATCGTGCGTAGTGGTACTTCAGCACGTCAAAGGGCTGGGGACCGAGAAGCTTGACGTGGGGGCCCGCCATCCCTTGAAGCTCGCGGAGCATTTCCCCGCCCCCGATCACGATGAGCGGCTTCTGCAGCCGATTGAACGCCTGGATTGCCAGTTCCGGCCGTTTGTATCGCACCAGTTCCCCGACCATGAGGTGGTAATCGCCGATCTCGCTCTCCGGAACGGTCTCGAACGCGGACGTATCGACGGGTGGATGAATGACCGCCGCTTGGCGACGGTAATATGTCTCGATACGGCGAGCGACGGTGGCTGAATTGGCGATGAATTCGTGGACACGTCCTGCCGAAATCGCGTCCCAGTTCCTGACGTAATGAGCGGCCGGCGGCATCAGCAAGCGCGTGAAAAGACCTGTCCGCTCGCGATAGTCGTGGTACATGTTCCAGACGTAACGCATCGGCGAGTGACAGTAACAGATATGAATCGCGTCAGACGGCGGGATAATACCCTTCGCCGGCCCGGACTCGCTGCTGATGATCAAATCATATCCCCTCAGATCGAGCTGCTCGAGGGCCATCGGCATCAGCGGCAGATAGGATTTGTATTTCGTGGCGGAAAACGGAAGCCGGTCTATGAACGACGTTTGGACCCGGTGAGCATTGATGACCGGCGACATGGATTGCGGAGCATAGACATGCGTGAAGATGTCGGCTCCCGGATAGAGATTGCACAGCGCCTCGACGACTTTCTCTCCGCCTCGCATCCCGACAAGCCAGTAATGGACGATTGCAACTTTCATAAATTATGCCCTAGCAGATACAATCGCCGGAAGACGCAGCTTACACGGCCATGCCGGACATCGACCCTGCGCAGAGCGCTCGATCGCGCCGGGCGCAGGCCCGTTTCGTCCAGCCTGACCTGACGCCAGACCTTCAGAGCAGCGGGCTGCCATCCGTTGCCGGGCGGTTCGGGGAGGCACTGGCCGGGGGCGCGGCTTCCTCAAGGCCCCCCTCTCAATCTGGTGTCATCGACAGCGAACGGCATCCCTCGTCCGCCCCCACGGAGCTCTCCGAATGCCGGAGGCCCATTCAACGCCTGGGCTCCCGATCGGGCTGTCCGGTACGAGGACAGCTGCAGCGCCCCGCCTGCGCGGAGGCCCACGAATTCGACCGGCAAGGGCCGCTCGACCGCGCATGCATCCGGCACAAGCACCGCTTCAGGCGTCAGAAACATCAGAAGCTCCACATTCGCACAGGCTCATGCATGTCGCGTGTCGTTGGGCGGCCTCAGCCGAACATCGAAGTCCTGCCGCGCCCGCCCGGGACACAGCCCGCGCGCCACCGCAAGAGGTCGGAGCGACTCTCCGGCGCGGAACACGAGCATCCGCTTGCATCCGAGCCGAAGCGGCGGCAACCTGCCCCTTCCAAGCCCACACGTCGGACCGGTAGGCCGAGCTCTCCGGCCCGATTGGCAGCGAGCCAAACATAGGGCGCCATGACGGCCTTGTCATGGCTACCGTGTGCCGAGGATTGAAAAGGTCGCTCTATTGAGCCCACATTTACGCGCGCAAATCGCGCGTTTTCGATTTGCGACAGGCACTTGCGCCACCCCTGACGGGCACCATCCAGCCTCACCGCTCCCATGCCCGAGTGCCGATCCGGCACCTTGTCGATCCATGTCGGGCGTCCGGGAGCGTACCGAACCTTCGATACGCGGCCATACGTCGAGCGAACGGCCCATCGGCGGGGCGACACCCCCGCCGGTGAACCTCGTCCTGCCCGATCATGCGCGCCCAGTCGCCGTCGTTTCCACCTGTACGACGCCAACGTCGTTCCGGCCTTCCTATCGAACATCCTCGGCAGGCCAGCGGCAGCTGAAGCCGGGCCCCGGTTCGCCCCACGGTGGGAATCGAGGTACCCCGCAACGCACGCGCGTGCGCCGCACAAGCTGCGCGAGCAATCGCGCAACTCTGCCGCGTGGCGACACTAGGATGTCTCGCGGCAATGGACGGCCCGTGCCATCGCCCACTCAAATGGACCTCGGCGGATGTAGGCCTCCTCGTAAAATGTACAGCGCTCGACATGGCCGCATGAACACAATCTAGACTGCACAGGACGCTATGGCCAAGCTTGTAACAGGGCGATTCATTTGTTACCAGGGCTGTTAACGATTAATTCACTGATTGGCCGACGTCGCATTCCAGGAGCCGAGACCATGCTGCACCGCACGGGCCTGCCGCTTCAGTCGCCCGCCTTTGCACCGCACCATTGTGGTGAGGGATCGGAGCCTGTGACGGGTGCCCTTGCGGGATCTGTCGAGGCGGCGGAGGCGGTGGCGGAGGCGGTTCTGCCGCCGGCGCCGTTCGTGGCCCGGGGCCTGCGGCTGGACTGGGCGGCCAAGCGCGGGCTCGACATTGCGGTGGCGGCCACGGCGCTGCTCTTGCTGTTGCCGCTGCTGCTGCTGATCGCCGCGCTGGTTTATGCCGGCGACCGCAAGGCGCCGATCTTCCGGCACATGCGGCTGGGCCGGGACGGGCGGCGCTTCGGCTGCCTGAAGTTCCGCTCCATGGTTGTGGACGGCGAGGCGGTGCTGGCCGCCTATCTGCGCGCCAACCCGCAGGCCCGGGCCGAGTGGGAGGCCAGCCACAAGCTCAGCGACGACCCGCGGGTGACGGCCATCGGGCAGGTGCTGCGCAAGACCTCGCTCGATGAGCTGCCGCAGTTGTGGAACGTGCTGCGTGGCGAGATGAGCCTGGTCGGCCCGCGCCCGATCGTGCCCGCCGAGGTGGCCCGCTACGGGCGGGCCTTTGCCACCTGCTTTGCGGTGCCGCCCGGCGTGACGGGCCTGTGGCAGGTCTCGGGCCGCTCCGACACCAGCTATGCCGAGCGCGTGGCGCTGGATCTGGATTATGCCAGCCGCTGGAGCCTGCGCCGGGATCTGGCGATCCTGCTGCGCACCGTCCCGGCCGTCCTCGCCCAGCGCGGAAGCCGCTAGCAAACCCCGCCCCCACCGGACCGCCACGATGGCGCGCGGGGCGGGATCGGTCTACCACCCGGACCTGACCCAGGCGGGTGTGGGGGCGGGCTGCGATGAAGGGGCTGCTGCTGAACGCGCTGCTCGGGCTGGGACTGGGGCGCTTCGGCTCGGTCTGGTGGCTTCTGCTGTTCCTGCCGCTCGTGGCCGCCGAACTGGCCTACGGCGTCTATGTCCACCACCTCGGCCTGAGCGCCGGCTTCGTCCGGCGCGGCGCCGCCCTCCTGGTCTGCGGCCAGCTCGGCTTCCTCCTCGGCGCCCTCATGCGCCCCATGCGCGGCGAAACCTAGGACTGACCCCGCGCCATTCCGAGGTCCTATCCACACTCGCCGGCCTATCGGCACCGACAGAATGGGTGGTAAACGATTTGCTAATTCCCCGGCGCCGCGCTCAGGTTCCACGGCGGAGGGTCCAATCTTGGACGAGAACGATCCAGGTCGGGACTCCGATCCGCTCTGGTACGATCAGGCGGAAGTCGACCTGCCGCCGGGCCCGCTCCTCAGTGGCTTGGCGTACCTGTTCCCATTTATCGCGGCAGCGATTGTCGCCGGGTTTCGGTTTTACCGGCTCCCGGATCGCCTCTGGTGCGCGGCCTCGCTTCGGATCAGGCGCCGCTATTCCGAAAGGACGGATCGTCCCTGATCATCGAGGCCGTTCACAGGCCAAACGGACCGGCACGCGGAGGGCGCACCGCGATCTCGATCCGGCGACCAACGGATTGAGGTCGTCCGGCCCCACCGCTTTTATCGAACTGGCCATTCCCGCACGCCACGAAGCGGAAGTGTCGCGCCTGCCCCACGCGGATGAACACCGTGGTCTTCGTTCAGCTCACGTGGGAGTCACCGCTCCGCGACACGGAACGGTTTCCCAAACGATGCGGGCGCTCCAAATCACCCGACACGCGTCGGCTCGGGCCTTCAGGGCCGGCAGCCCGAGGCCGCGACCGAATCGGGATCGCGCACTGGCGCATTCAGAAAAGTTGAGCCCATCATCGATCCGATCCCTGTGCCCATGATCGTTCAGTCGAGAGAGGCAACAATGCGACGACCCCTCGGTTTGAGCCTCCTGCTGCTGTCCCTCTGCGGGAGCACGGCGGCCTCTTCTGCCGAATCGTTCTCCTGTCCGCCAGCGAAACCCGGCAATGCTCTGGTCGAGTCGATCGGGATGAACACGCACTTCATGCAGGGCTGGCAGTACACCGATTTCAAGCGCGTCATCGCGATGCTGAAGGATCTGGGGGTCAACCAGATCCGGGAAGGGTTTGCCGGACCGGGACGCGTGCCGCTGGAGGTGGCAGCGCGCTCCGGCATCAAGTTCAATTTCGTCATCGACCGAAAATGGGACAACCTCCTGATCGAAAAGCTGGAATACTGGGAGAAACGATTCCCCGGCTCCATTCTTTCGATCGAGGGGCCGAACGAAGTGAACAATTGGCCGGTCAAGTTCGACGGCCTGGACGGCATCCCGGCGGCGAAGAAGTTTCAGGACGCGCTCTACAGCGGCGTCAAGGCCAGCCCGATCCTGAAGCACATTCCGATCGTCGCCATGACCTCATATCCAACATTCACTAACGTGGCGGATATCGGCAATATTCATGTCTACTCACGCTCTGGCGACGGCCTGCTGGGCGAGATCGACAGCGGTTCCAAAGATGAGATCGACCACAATCCCGATCGAAAGAAAATCTGGATTACGGAGGCCGGCTACCCGACGCTGGCTGGCCCGGGTTACTTCGAAGGCGTCTCGGAAGATCTTCAGGCCAATCTGCTGCTCGACCTCCTCTTGAATGCCAGCACGCGCGACATCGGCAAGGTCTTCATCTACCAATTCCTGGATCAGTACACGGATCGAGCCGACCAACAGGGCTACTTCGGGGTCGTGTCCCTCGACTGGCGGCCGAAGCCCGCTTACGAGGCGATTCGCAACCTGATCACGATCGTCTCGCGCGACGGGGGTGCCGCCTCCACCTCCCGGGCGGATCTGTCGTATCGCCTCGACGGCCTGCCCGAAACCGCCGCCCACGCAGTCTATCAACTGAATGATCGCTCCTGGATCGTCGCCGTCTGGGACAATCGCAGATTGTGGGACAACACGACCCATCGTCCCGTCGCGGCCTTCGAAACGCCTGTGACCTTGGTCCTTCCGCAGAAGAATGCCACGCTGACCCTGTTCGATCCCGTCGCGGGTTCGGCCTCAAAGGCGATCGCTAAAGGAACGGATCGCATGTCCTTCAGTCTGAGCGGTGCACCGCTCCTCCTGCGGGTCGATGTCGCCGGGGGCGGCGGCTGCAAAAAATAGCCCACTTCAAGGGCCGAGGGGGCAATCTCGACGCGTCTCGGCTTCCAAGAACCGTCTCGGTTGCCGCCCGACGGCGCACATATCCGACGCCCTATACTGTAACTCGTCGAATCAGGATCGCAGCGCGGATGTCCAGCACGCAGTTACGCCGGCTCGATCACCGACCGATCAAGCTCGAGGGCAGCGCCGTGCCCCTGATCGCGCCGATGAAGAACGAGAAGACCATCCTGCCCGACTTTCTGCGCCATTACCGTGGGCTCGGCGTCGCGGCCTTCTTCATCATCGACGACCATTCCGACGACGGAAGTCTCGACTACCTCCTCGATCAGCCGGACTGCCATGTCTTCCAGTCGGACGGCGGCTTCCGTCAGGCGCGGTATGGCGCCGATTGGATGAACGAGATCCTGAATGCCCATTGTACCGGGCGCTGGTGCCTGGTCGTGGATTGCGACGAATTTCTGTATTACGAAGATTGTGAGCGCGTCCCGCTTCCGGAATTCTGTGAACGAATCGGCCAGCAAGGTGCCGATACTGTTTATGCCAGCATGATCGACATGTACCCGTCCGGCAGCTTCCGGAAGGCGGCGGAGACGGGTGCGGCGTCGGTGATCGAGCAGATGCCCTATTTCGACGCGGATTACCTGTTTCGCCCCTGGCCTCAACGCCCCTGGGACCCGACGCCGGTTCCGTTCTTCCTGCAGGTCATCGGCGGGCCGAGGCTCAGGCTCCAGTCCAGCCTCGACGCGGAAAGCCGGCGGGGCGCATGGCACCAGACAATCTGCAATCAGGTGGACCGTTTCGTCGATCGGCTCCCCGCAAGCGCGCTGCCTGCGCTCGCGGCGATCTGGCCGATCGAATTGCCTGCGCAGCAGAAGCGTCCCCTCAACTATGTTCGCGCGGGCTTCACCTATCATAACCCGCACGGCAACTCGAACACGCGCTTGGCCGACACCGTCACCGCGCTGGCGCATTACAAGTTCCTCGGCGCCCTCGACCGCCGGCTGGAGCGTTCGGACATCCTGCATCAGCATTATCGGCGCGGGCTCTCCTACCTGCAGATCCAGCGCGCCATCGACCGGTTCGGATCGGAATCGCTTCTGTACCCCGGCAGCGTGCGGCTCAGGTCGTCCACGGATCTCTCCGCGGTGGGCCTGATCGGTGCGAATGTCGCCCGGCTGTGGCATTCGCCGACGCCCATCCGGGAGATCAGGACCTCCCTCACCGCGTGAGCCTCAGGGTACCGGCGCCGGGCCGCGTTCAGGCAGCCTCGTCCCGGGCGTTGAACACGGTGGCCTCCAGGGTGCGGACGGGCATCGGACGTCCGAGATGGTAGCCTTGGAGGAACGGGCAGCCCATCGCCTGCAGCGACTGGAGATCCTCGGCGGATTCGACGCCCTCGGCGACCACCTCGAGGCCGAGAAGCCGGCCGAGACCGAGGACCGCGAGCACCAGCCCGCGCTTGTCGTCGCAGGTACTGAGCCCGGTGACGAAGCTCCGGTCGATCTTGATCCGGTCGGCCCTGAGCTGCCGCAGGGACGAGAGCGAGGAGTAGCCGATGCCGAAATCGTCGAGCGCCACCCGGATCCCGGCGCGCGAGAGCGCTTGGAGCTTGCCCTGCACCGCGCCGATGTCGAGGGCGGTCTCCTCGGTGATCTCGACCTCCAGCATGGCGGAGGGCAGGCCGAGGGCGCCGAGGCGCTCGATCACGATCTCGTCTACCGGCACCTGCGCCATCTCCCGGGGCGAGACATTGATCGACACGCGGACCATCGGGAGACCACGCGTGCGCAGGATCTGCATCATGCCGCAGACCTGCTCCAGGATGTAGCGGAGCAGCGACTCGGTGAGACCGGCCGTCGCGGCCGCGGCGATCAGGTCAGGGGGCGCTATCCAGCCGAGCCGCGGGTGCCGCCAGCGCACCAGCGCTTCCAGACCCGCCAACATCCGGGCATCGCCGGCGTAGATCGGCTGGAACCAGACCTCCAGGGCATTCTCCGCCAGCGCCTGGGACAGGTCGCGCTCAAGGTCGCGCCGCATCTGCAGGCGCTCGCGCAGACCCAAATCGAACAACCGGTAGCGGTTCCGACCAGCGGCCTTCGAGGCGTAGAGTGCCTCGTCGGCGCAGCTCAGCATCTCGGTCAGGCTGGGCTCCGGGCCGGCATGAACGCCGATGCTGACCCCGAGCCTGCCGGCGTCGAAGCCGTCGAACGGCTGCGCGACCGCGGCGATCAGGCTCGCCGCCAGGACCGCGTGGCCCGGGCCGGACGGCGCGGGATCGTACAGGACAGCGAATTCGTCGCCCCCGAGCCGCGCGGCGAGGCCCTGCTCCGGCAGCGTGGTACGCAGCCGGCGGGCCACCTCGACCAGCACGCGGTCGCCAGCCTTGTGGCCATAGACGTCATTGTTAGCACCTTCCCCGACCTGAAGGACGGGGATTTTCGGAGACCGTGAGGCCTCGTCCAGTTGACGCTTCACAGGGCTGCTGATGCACACCCTCCACGTCCAGCAACGGTGTGCTCCACCGCCGTTTGATGTTGATCGCCGCGTTGACGTCGGCATGGTCCTCGTGACCGCAACCGATGCAGGTGAAGCGCGCTTGGCTCTCGCGGCTCCTCGCATCGACCACACCGCACGCCGTGCAGGTCTGCGACGTGAATCGCGCGGGCACGGTGACCACCTGACCGCCGCGCTCCTCCATCTTGTAGGTCAGGAGCGTCGCGAAGACGTGCCAGCCCGCGTTGAGAATGCCCCTGTTCAGCCCAGTCTTCTGCCGGACGTTGCGGCCGGGCTCGGCCACCGTGCCCCGCGCGCTGGCCGTCATGCCACGCGTGTTCAGGTCCTCCAAGGCCGCCACGCCGCACCTGCGCGCGATGTCGAGAGCGGCGCGGTGGTGGAAGTCGCGTCGGATGCGCGCCTGCCGGGCTTGGAGGCGCGCGACACGGGCCTGAGCCCTGCGCCTGCGGTTCGAGCCGCGCTTGCGCCGGGCGAGGATGCGCTGTGCCTTCCGCTTCTGGACCTCGATCCGCTCCAGGCTCGCGGGCAGCGTCAGCCTCTCGCTCGTGGACAGGGTCAACGTCGTGGCGACCCCGCGGTCGATGCCGACCACTTCCGGGCTTGGCGCGGGCGCGTCGTGCGCGATCGCGCGGGTGAAGGCGATGTGCCAGCCCGAGGCATCAAGGCGGACGGTCACGTTCCTCAGGTCGCCGCGCATCGGCCGCGTGTCGCGGAACTTGACCCAGCCGATCTTCGGCAGGCGCACGGCGCTCCACTTACCGTTGAGCCGCTTCACCGCGACTTCGCGACCAGGGAACCGGAACCTGTCGTCAACACCGCGACGGCGGGGCTGAGGGAAGCTCGCGCGGCCTGCGAAGAAGTTCTGGAACGCCCGGTCGAGGTCGCGCAGGGCCTGCTGCTGGCACGAGACGTAGACGGCACGCAGCCAGTCGAACTCGGCGCGGAGCTTCGTCAGGTCGGCGGCTTGAGCGACGTAACCGAGCCGGTGCTTCCGGCCCCAGGTCGCCCGCTGCTCCAGGGCGAGGTTGTAGACGAGGCGGCACACGCCCGCGAACTGCCGGAACAGGGTCTCCTGCTCGGGCTGGGGTTCCAGCTTGTAGCGGAAGCCGCGGGCGATCACCCTGAGAGGCTACAGGTTGGTCTCAAAAGCCGCAACATGGATCAGCGCTACATGCCCACTTGGTCTTCGTCACCAAATTCCGCCGCGACGTGCTCTCGGCGCTGGCGATCCACGATCTGACGGCGATCTTCGCCAAGGTGTGCCGCGACTTCGAGGCGCAGCTTATCGAGTGCTCGGGCGAGGACGATCACGTCCACCTGCTCGTCACCTCTCCGCCCAAGATCAGCCTGTCGAAGCTCGTCAACAGCCTCAAGGGCCTGTCGAGCCGCAAGCTGCGCGACAGGCGCCGCGAGATCACCGGCCGCTACCACCAGGGCGTGCTCTGGACTCCTTCGTACTTCGTCGCCTCGAGCGGCGCTGCCCCTTTGTCGGTCGTGGCTGAGTACGTCCATTCGCAGCGCGCAGACGCGCGTTCTCCCCGGCCTGAAGGCCAAGGGTTCAAGGATTTCCGATGAACTTGAAACCATCGAGGTCGAGGAGCAGCAGGCAGGGCGTGCCGGTGAGGAGACGATGCTCCGCCTGCTGAATGAAGCCGGCTCGGTTCATCAGCCCGGTGAGGTCGTCATGCGTGGCACGCCACCGCATCTCGTCCACGAGGTCGGTGGCGCTGGCATGCGCCTGCGCCTGCGCCTGCGAGCGGACCAGCGCGGTAGTCTCGTTCTTGATGCGGCACGCCTTCCAGGCAGCCGGCCTCGCTGTGAAACGCCGTGCGGGTCAGGGTCATGAGATGGAGCAGCACGCAGGCCGCAAGGCTGACGCGGTCGAGGCCGCCCGGGCTGATCAGGCAGATGGTCACCGACAGAAGCGGAGGCAGGTTGAAGCTGACGGGGATGCGGGCATAGGCGAAGCCGTGCGTTACCGCCCCCACGGTGATGCCGCACGTAACGACGAGATAGAACAGCGTCTGGGGGGAGGTGTAGCCCGCGCACAGAAGCGGCTGGCAGGCCCAGACGAGGCCCGACAGGAACGTTGCTATCGTGCAGGCGCGCAGGTGGCGGTCGACCGAGAGCGAGGCCGCGACCGCCATGCCCGGCGGCATATCGGCCGTGAGCGCCAGCCTGGGACAAGGTGCATGGCAGAGGCCGATGCGCAGGAGATTGATGCCAGTCGAGGCCGCGTACCACACGGCTCCGGTCCACCCCTCCCCGCCGTGGATCGCGACCAGCACGCTCGCGAGCCCGAGCAGCATGTTGATGGGTATCGCGGCGAGCACGGTGCCGCGCACGGCTTCCAGTTGGTCCCGCCGGACCGATGCGTCCCATCTCGGACCCGGTCGATCGTCGGAACAGGCGAGGCCCGATGTCTCCGGAACGGATCTCTCCAGGTCTCCAACGATCATCGCACGTCCACTCAGAGGCGGATGATGATCGGCAGAGATTCGTAAGACATCGTTGAAGCAGGCACGACGGACGGAGTCTATCCGATGTCTGTCCACGTCCTGATCGGCCGAGGCGACCGGTCGCAAGCCATTCCCGGCGCACCGTTCAACACCATATCGGCTCCTGGCCCGCCGCCGGGCCGCGGATCTGCCATGGCCCTCACCCGCGATCTCGTCGATATCCGGACGATCTACCACGAGCCTGCCGCAGGTGATTTCCCCCTCGGGCGAGAGATCCTCGCGCGGTTTCCCGATGCCCGGCGCATCACCGTGCCCTCGCATTGGAACATCCCGGACCTGCATGGAAATGCGGGCTCCGTGGACGATTGGGTGCGGATCAAGCGCTCGACTCTGGTCCTCGGCGTAAAGAAGGGCCTTGCCCTGCGTCCCAACGGACGCAGCGCCCATTTCATCGCACCTTCGACGTCCAACGGCTGCGCCATGGCCTGTGCCTACTGCTACGTGCCGCGCCGCAAGGGCTTCGCGAACCCGATCTCGCTGTTCGTGAATGTCGAGCAGGCCTGCGCGGCGATCAGCCGGCACGCCGCACGCCAGGGGCGCCTGCCGGAGCCCGACCTGATCGATCCGGATTACTGGGTCTACGATATCGGTGAGAACGGCGATCTCTCGGTGGATGCGGCCGTGAGCGGCGGCGTGCGCACCCTGATCGAGACGTTCCGCACCGTGCCGAACGCGAAGGCCTCCTTCGCCACCAAGGCCGTGAACCGCGACCTCCTCGCCTACGACCCACAGGGGAAGACGCGGATCCGCTTCTCGCTCATGCCCGCGCGGATCGCCAAAATCGTCGATGTGCGCACTGCGCCAATCCCGGAGCGGATCGCCGCGATCAACGACTTCGTGGCCGCCGGCTACGAGGTCCACGCCAATTTCTCACCCGTCATCCTCTACGAAGGCTGGGAGAACGACTGGCGCGCGCTCTTCGCCGAGATTGACGGCACGCTGTCGGCCGCCGCCAAGGCACAGCTCAAATGCGAGATCATCATGCTGACCCACAATGCGGATCTGCATGAGGTCAATCTCGGCTGGCATCCCCGAGCCGAGGACCTTCTCTGGCGTCCGGACATCCAGGAGGCGAAGGTCTCGGAGGGCGGAGGCACCAACCTGCGCTACCGCGCCGGCTGGAAAGGAACGTGGCTCGCCCGGTTCAAGGCCCTGCTCGCCGAGTCCCTGCCCTACTGCACGGTGCGCTACGCGTTTTGAACCCTCGCCTGCGCGCCGCGTTGGAGCGCCGGCGGAGGGGATCGGATCCATGTCCACGCACGAAATCTACCTTGGCGAGGCGGTCGCCCTCGCGGCGGCGAATGTCGAGGCCGGCGGAGCACCCTACGGAGCGGTGATCGTGCGCGACGGCGCCGTTCTGGTCCGTGCAGCCAATACCGTGCACGCGACCAACGACCCGAGCGCCCATGCCGAGATGGTGGCCCTGCGCGAGGCGAGCCGCATCCTCAGTCGCCGCGACCTCTCCGACTGCGTGATGTACGCGAGCGGGCGCCCCTGCCCCATGTGCCACGCGGCGATGCGGCTCGCCGGGTTCAAGGAGGGCTACTTCGCCTTCTCGGCCGAGGAGGCCGAGCGGCACGGGGCCGGCAGCGCGACGATCTATGCCGAGTTGTGCCAGCCCCTCGACGCGCAACCGATGAAGCTCAGCCAGATCCGTCCCGCGGGGGAATCGCCCTACGCGGCATGGCGCGCGCGGCGGAACGGCTGACCAATCAGTGGGTCCAGGGCGCAGTCCGGTTGAATTTGAAATTGTCCGAGTAAGACAGGCCCTTCCGCAGGGCGGGCTTCGCCGGCTGCTCGACCCGGTAGGCGATTCCCTCGCGCTTCGCGTAGGCCACCGCCTCCTCCTCCGTGTCGAATTCCAGCCGCACCTGCTGCATCATGTCGGAGGAGCTGTTCCAGCCCATCAGCGGATCGATCTCGCGCGGACTGGTCCGGTCGAACTCCAGGATCCACTGCTTGGTCCGGGCGAGGCCCGACTGCGTGGCATCCCGTGACGGACGGAAGATGCGGGCGCTCGGCATCTGAGTCGACAAGCTCCTGAACGAATGGTCGGGGCGATAGGATTCGAACCTACGACCCCCTGGTCCCAAACCAGGTGCGCTACCAGACTGCGCCACACCCCGACACCCCACTAGGGGCCTCTGGCTCTAACGTTTTGCCCGATCCGGCGCAACCACGACCAAGCGGCCATCCCGGAACGCAAGGGAAACGAATGGCACTCGTCGGGACCGGGAGTCCCAACGAAAGTCCCAACGCTTTCCCGACGCGCCCGGCTACGGTAGCGTCACCTTATGAGCGAAGGCCATGATCCGGTTCTTGAAGCCGTTGAGGCGCTGAAGCTGCGCGGCCACACCGTTGAGCCATGGGGCGACGACTTCATGCTCTGGCTGGTAGACGGGCAGTCGCTGACGAGCGGAGAGCTGCTCGCGCTGGCCGTGCGCCTCGGCCTCATGGACTCGCCGGGGACGCTGCAATAGGCCGCTGCCATGGCCACCAACCCCACCGTCTCCGAGCTTCGCAAGGCCGCCGAGATCACCGATCAGGAGATCGAGGCCGCGATCAGCGCGGTGCTCGCCAACCCCAAGGTCGGCCCATTCGAGCTAGCCTCCGGCTGGACGATCGACCTCACGAAAGCCGTGATGGCAGACCGGCATGCTTCGGCAATTATCAAGGAGCCGACTGCCAAGGCCGGCAGCAAGCGATTGGCGGTCAGATCTGCGATCCTGCTGGCGCACCCGGCGAAGGGATGAGCGAGGAGCCACACCCGAAATACGAGATCGTGCTCGCATGCTTGATGCAGCGCCTGCACGGATACGCGCAGGGGCTCGGCCTGAACGAAGCCGCGACCCGTCAGATCGTGGAACGCGTGATCGCCGACATGCCGGACGCCGACGATTTCGATCGTATGGCCGAGGCACGGCGCCGGATGCTGATCGCCATAGGCTTAAGGCCGTGACCTTCACCTGGCGCCGCACCTTCCCCGACACGCACCACGATTTCGTGGCTGAGGATGCCGGGCGGCACGTCGGCCGGATCAAGCGCATCGACGGCGGTCCGCAGAACGGGACCTGGACTTGGAGCTGCACCGGGTGCCAGCGCGGGCACGAGGCTGAGGGCGTGCGCCCGCTCAACGGTATGGCAGCGACCCGGGACGAGGCGATTGAGGCGCTGGCCGCAGCCTGGGTCCGGGCGAAGACCTGGAGCGCGCGGACCGGGCTGACGCTGTCCTAGCTTAACCACTCTCAGCGCATTTCCAGATTGGTGAGCCCAACCCTACGTTGGTCTGTTCCGGAATTTGGAACATCAGACAGAGTATCAGTAGCACTCAGACCGCATGACAATGACCAGCCGCTGCGCCCAACGCACAAACCAAGGCGTTGACCGGGGTTAACACTTCACTGTACATCCCGCCGATGATTCGTCTTCGCAGGGATTGGCGACGTGACCGAAGTTGCAAACTGCAGTGTGCGGAACTCGATGGAACTGGCGGCTGAGATCGTCGCCGCCTACGTCTCCAACAACCCTATACCGGTCCCCGAACTACCAGCGCTGATTGGGAAGGTGCACGACGTAATTGTCGGTTTAGGTTCGGGCGCTGCCAGCAACAGGACTCCAGAAGCTAGGGTCGAGAAGCCCACACCAGCTGAGATCCGAAGGTCGCTCCGTGACGACGGCATTGTGAGTTTCATCGACGGCAAGACATACAAGACGTTGAAGCGTCATCTGACTGCTCACGGCCTCGATCCGCACTCCTACCGCGAGCGCTACGGCCTGCCGGCCGATTACCCGATGGTGGCGCCGAGCTACGCCGAGAAGCGCTCCGCTCTGGCCAAATCCATCGGCCTCGGCGTACCCGGGGCGCGGAGCGTTCAGCGCAGGACCGGTACAGACGGCTAATCGGCGGCGCGTTGCGGAGCGGCTTGCCGCTCGCCTCACAAAGCGCGGGCCTGAAATGGCAGCACCTGCGCGACCGTGCCGGCAGCTCCCGATCGAACCGGTCGGCTGAAGGTGTCGGCACAGCTCAGCCGGATGATTTGCGCGCTCGTGGGCGCGCTTCCAGCGACGGCGACCAATTTCTTGGCCCGGCGCTTAGCGGCGCCGATCCAGCGCACGGTCCAGTGCTCTCGCCCGCGACGGGATGCCGGAAATTTCTCAGGCCTGGTCCCACCCCGGAACAGGCGGCAGCTGTCGCGCTTAGCCGGAGACATTAGATAAGGCTCCCGAAAGGGATCTAGGA
This sequence comes from Methylobacterium sp. CM6257, assembly GCF_054611515.1. Classification (NCBI taxonomy): domain Bacteria; kingdom Pseudomonadati; phylum Pseudomonadota; class Alphaproteobacteria; order Hyphomicrobiales; family Methylobacteriaceae; genus Methylobacterium; species Methylobacterium sp. CM6257. The sequence goes on along the minus strand of NZ_CM137735.1, from coordinate 153,932 downwards.
CACTATTCGTAGCGTCGCCATAAACTCAGCCGCATCCCCCATTCGGAGGATGTGCACAAGCTACTGGCTTGATTCGCTCCTAGCCCTTCCTGGCAAACTCCCAGATCGGGACGCCCGGCATCTGACCCTTGAGGAAGCGGTAGCCGGCGGTCTGCGCGAACGTGACGCGATCGGCATGGACCGCCTGGACTGCACCGGTGCCGAGCATCAGCCCGCCGCAGGAACCCAGGCGCAGGGTGCCGCACGATGGATGGACCCCGAACAGCTCGGTCAGTGCGTCGCCTGCCAAGCCGCTCCCGACTGGCGGTTCATGTGTGTCGCTGGTAACACCAACGCGCCTTTTTCAGGCGCCTCGCTGGCACCCCGTGTTGACTTTTATGGCAACAATCTCATCTCTGGTAGGGCGCGACGAGCTTGTCAAAATTGACCCCCAGCTAGAGCCGAACGAGCAGGAACATCGCCTTGTGTACGCTCTTCCAACGGTGATCCCACGGCTTTCGGATGACCTGCCTTCTTGGACATCGGTATGGGAAGTAGAGCAGGATCCAATACAGCAACTAGACGCTCTCTTGGAGGTATATTGCTCAGGAGAATCTCTAATATTTAATAGAAGATTCAAGCCTCTTAACCATCTCGGCGAGGGAGTTTGGGAACTCAAAACTGCCGATCTGAGATTATTTGGATGGTTTCCGTTTAGGGACATTTTTATTCTATCGTGTATCGATACCGCGACGAAAGTTAAAACTTATAATTTATATGCAGGTTACGCAGGGCAGGTAGTCAGACAGCGGAAGGTTCTACCGCTGGATAATCCGAAGTTTGTGGTTGGAGAGGACCCGAGAGATGTCGTTTCGAATTACGCTTACCCCTAGCAAGCGTACTGCCGGACGTTTCATCGAGAAGGTTCGTCGCGCTCTGCTGACCGCTTTGGCTCAGGAAGAAGCTGCAAACGGACTGACACAATCAGACATTGCTCGATCCATTGGCGTCAATAGATCGGTAATCCACCGTGAATTGCGCGGCCATAAAGATATAACGTTGGGCCGCGTTGCTGAGCTTGCCTGGGCAATGAAGCGCAAGCCTCAGATCCTTCTCATCCCCGAAGAAGCCCCGACGGGAAACATCAGCCGCGAGCTGCAGACTATCACAAATGATAGTTCTTCGAGCCATGGTCAATATAAAATCGAGCAGGCGTTTCTATAATGTGCGCAGAACGAATCGCCTGGGGCCAAACCCTATTTTGTGACGATATCCGGCACGAGCTCGGCAACAAATTGAGCATAATAGGCATTTATCAATCTGATTTTATTGTAAATGCAGACTTTCCTTTAATGATACCAAAATTCTGTCTATACGTGTCGTATTACGAAATAGCAGGACGACTTAAAGAAGAGCTTCAGCTAAATATTTTTTTCCCAGCCGATTATGCCAACCCGGCCTTTCAGGTCAACATCCCACGCCCGGCGATCCCGGAGCAGGTTGTCCAGCAAGATCAGGCAGAGGCCGAAAGAGTAAATATAATACGAGCGCCCGTAATATTTTCGCCCCTCCAAATTATGGAGCAAGGATCCATTAAGGTCCGGATGACTTGCGGTGATTATATCACAAAACTCGGGATCATTAATATTCGCAAGGCAAGCGACGCAGAAATTGGTATGTTTTTCAATGTACCATCGCAGCAACCAGCGCCGCCTCCACCCGGCAGTCCTGAGTCGTAGCCGAACCTCACGCAGCAGCATCCTTATGGCGCTGATCTGCGCCCACGAAAAAGCCCGCGCCGGCGAACCGGGCGGGCCTGAAACTGGGATCCCTGCGTCGCTAGCTGCCGTGCTTTTCCGCAAGGAGCAGAACCATCTGGGAGAGCGCCACCAACAGAGGCTCCTCATTAGTGGCGAGGCGCAGCGTCTTGGTCCCCGGTCCGTTCTCAAGGCCGTCCAAATGCTCCCGAATGAGCTTGGACAGCTCGGCAATCTGCTTCTGCATTTCGTTCTGCTCGTGTGCCACCGTGATCTCCGATCGCGCGCCGCGTACTGCCGCTTACCTCGACGCACCGTAACGGTAGGTCCGCTCCAGCGCGTCTGGGTGGCGACATAGCGCAACACGGGCGGGTAGTGGCAGCCACGAAAAAGCCCCGCACGGCGGTGCCGGCGGGGCTGAGGTGGCTGAGACTTTGGGCCTCGACCATTAAACGTTGTTGGTGGTGTTCTAATCCGGCCGGCCTCTGAAATGACGAAAGGCGCCCCGGCCGATACTGGGGCGCCGGACACAGAAAAGCCCCGTGCGGCGGTGCCGGCGGGCTGAGTGTCGTCTATCGTGCGAACCTCGCGATCAGGTCAGGTATAGATCTCCTCTTCCTGCGCCAATTCTGAGCTTGGACGGGAAGAATTCCGTCAGGCGAGCCGCAGTATGTCGCTCTCGTCTACTTCCGCAGCAGCGGCCCAGTTATGCAGGAGCCATGGCACGCGCGAGCCGGGCATCGGTTTAGCGTAGCGGTAGCCCTGAGCGTAGTCGCAGCCCATCGCGCTGAGCCGTTGTGCCTGCCCGGCAGTTTCGACGCCCTCGGCCGTGACCTGCACACCCATGCTGCGGCCGAGGCCGACTACCGCCGCGACGATAGCCGCATCATTCCGGTCCTGCTCCATGTTGCGCACGAAGCTCTGTTCCACCTTCAGGTGGCCGACCGGGAACTGCTTCAAGTGCGTCAGCGAGGCGAACCCGGTGCCGAAGTCATCGAGCGTGATCAGAACGCCTGCATCGTGCAACTGCTGGAGGGTGGCGGCGACGTTCTCCATGCCGTGGCCGAAGAAGACGGTCTCGGTCACCTCCAATTCGAATTGCTTCGCCTGAACGCCGTACTCGCTCAGCACCGTCAGGATGTTGCCAGCGAGATCCGGCTTACGAAATTCGGCCGAGGCGAAGTTCACGGCCACACGGCCCGGCTTGACGCCGCGCACACACCAGTTGCGCAGATCGGCTGCGACTTGCCGGAGCATTCTGTCACCGATGGCTGTCGCAAGCTCTGGGTCATCAAAGGCTGAGCTGAAGTAGCCGGGCGTGAGCAGGCCCTTCTCAGGATGCTGCCAGCGTGCCAGCGCCTCGAAGCCGACGACCGCTCCGGTCGTGAAGCACACCTTGGGCTGATAGTAGGGCACGATCTGCCCCGCATCGAGCGCAGCCCTGATCTCGGCTGCGATGCTCACACGCCGCTCCGTCTCAGCGCGCATCTCCGGCGCGAACACGACGGCACGGTTTCGGCCCTGTATCTTGGCGCTGTGGAGCGCGATGTCCGCGTCCTTCATCAGTTCGCGTGGCTCGCGGTGGTGGTCAGGGTAGGCTGCAACACCGATGCTGGCCTTGCAGGTCAGAGTGTGACCGCGATGGCTGAACGGCTGGCCCAGCCTCTCAACGAGCCTCTGTGCGTGTCTGAGGGCGTGCTCCAGGCGCAGCGGCTCCACGAGCAGCAGAGCGAACTCGTCGCCGCCCAGACGCGCGACCGTGTCCATCGCGCGCAGGCCCTCGCTAAGCCGCTGAGCAGCCTCCACCAGCAATGCGTCGCCCACGTCATGCCCGAGCGTGTCGTTCACGTCCCGCAGGTGGTCGAAGTCAACGAGCAGCAGGCTCGCACTCGTCCCACTCTGCTCCGCAGCGGCAATGGCTTGTTCCAGCCGCTGATCAAACAGCCGGCGATTGGGCAGACCCGTCAGCGTGTCGTGATTGGCGGCCCGCCACGCCTGTTCTTCTGCAAGCTTACGCTCGGTGATGTCGAACGTGATGCCGACGATCCGATCCGCATCGGCCCGCTCCACCGAGGAACGGAGCCACATCATCGGACCGGCCGGTGGAAAGTACCGGAACTCGCGTTCCTCCCGGGTCCCAGCCGATTGGAGGAACTTCGCCATCTCCGCCCGGTCCTCCGGATGGACACGGGTGAAGAACTCGGAACGTGCTTCCGTGGCAAGCCCCAGAAGTTCCGGCGCGTTCTCGGACCGGGTGCTGTAACCGGTGCTCAAGTTGTGTTCCCAAGCAACCATCCGTCCGACGTGGAGGGCAAGCCGCAGGCGCTCCTCGCTGGCGCGCAGTGCGGATGTGAACTGCCGTTGCTCGGTCACGTCGCGTACGGCTCCGACCATGCGCAACGGACGGCCTTGCCCGTCGCGCAGTACGAACCCGCAGTCGGTCACCTCGGCGTAGGTGCCGTCATCACGCTCGTAGCGGTACTCCTCGGACCAGCGAGTCTCGCCGCTGTCGATGACGCCGCGGATCGACGTGGTGACCCGCTTACGGTCATCAGGATGTAATCGGGCTGTCCAACGTGCCAGGGAGGGCTGCTCCTCGTCATCCCTGTGCTGGAGCACCCCGGACGTGGCAGGAGCCCACTCGACCTCGCCCGTGGTCAAGTCCCAATCCCAGATCCCATCCTCGCTGGCCAGTACGGCCAAACGATAGCGCTCTTCCTGAATGCGGATCGCCTCGTGAGCTTGCTTGGTCTCGTGAATGTCGGCTGTGGTGCCGACCCACTCCTGTAATTCACCGGCCGCGCCTTTCAGGGGCGCGACCCTGGCCAGGGTCCAGCGGAACACCGCGTCCCGATGCAGAACTCGGAACTCGCACGAGCCGGCCGATTGTGAGGCGATGATGTCGCGCCATGTGGAGATCACACGCGGACGGTCGCCGGGATGGACAGCGGTCAGCCAGCCGAAGCCCTTGTAGGCGCTCTCCGGCTGCCCGGAGTAGTCCTCCCATCCGCTGATCTCGATGACGGAGCCGTCTGGCTCTGCCCGCCAGACCATGGTCGCGCTCGCCTCGATCAGCGCCTTATAGCGCTGGGCTGTCGTCCTGAGCCTCACCTCAAGTTCAACTTGTTCAGTCACATCGCGGGACACGGACAGGATGCGCTGCGGCGAGCCGCTCAGCCCCCGCATGGGGCTCAGGCTCACATCCCACCACCGTGGCTGCCCCTTGGCTGTTGGACAGAAGCCTCGGAAGCGGGCGGGCTCACCTGTCTTAGCTGCCTCAAACGCCTGCTGCGCCACGTCGTGGTGCTCGCCTTGCCAGAAGTTGAGCCAGCACTGCCCCAGAACAGAGGCAGCGTTCTCGATGTCCATTAGCCGCTGACCGCCCGAACTCATGAACAGCAGCCGGCCTTGCTCATCGAGGAGCTTCACGCAGTCTGTGCTGCCTTCGAGCAAGCCGGACAGTACTTCGTCAAAGAGCTTGGGGTGAGACGCGATGGGATCGATGCCGCGGTTTTGGAGGGCACCGGCCTGCTCAGCACCATTCCTGTCTGAGGTGGCTTCGGCCGCTTTGTGGAAGCGGAAGGTATTCCGTCCAGCGGCTTTGGCGCGGTAGAGCGCCCGATCCGCGTGACCGATCAGCTTGTCGGCATCGGCTGCGTCGGCTGGGCAGAGCGCGATGCCAACGCTGAGGCCTATTCCGGCTGGGTAGCCATCGAGATCGACGGGCGAGGACATCGCCTGGATCAGCCGCTCGGCCAATCGTGTTGCGTCCGCAGGTCCAACGCGGCCGGTCTGAATGATCACGAACTCGTCGCCCCCGAGCCGCGCAACCGTGTCCTCGGTGCGCACAACAGCCCTGATCCGCTGCGCCACGACCTTCAGCAAGGTGTCACCGGCTTGGTGCCCGAGCGTGTCGTTGACGAGCTTGAAACGGTCGAGGTCCAGGCAAAACAGGGCGAAGCCGCTGCCGTTGCGCTTACTTAGCGCGATCTCCTGCTCAAGACATTCGCGAAAGTGGAGCCGGTTGGGCAAGCCGGTAAGTGGATCATGGCGCGCCATATGCGCCATTGCGTGCTCAACCTTCTTCCGCTCAGAGATGTCCCGCACCACCGCAACGAAGCCGGAAGCCGCGCCTACTGGATCACATGTGACGCTGAAGGTTGCTTCGACCCATACCCAGGTGCCGTTCTTGTGCCGGTAGCGCTGCTGGCTCACGGCGTAGTCTGCGCAGCCCTGGCCCACTTTGTTCAGCACCTGAGCGAAGTCAGCCGCATCGTCTGGATGGACGAAGTCAAGAGAGGTGGTGCCGACAAGCTCGTCCGGTTCGTAGCCGAGGAGGCGCTTGGCAGCCGGCGAGACATAGAGGCGAACGCCATCGGCAGCACAGCGGACGATCATGTCGGTGCTGTTGTCGGCCAAGAGGCGGTAGTTGGCCTCACTTGCTCTAAGGCGAGCTTCCCCAGCGCGAGCCGTCTGCTCGGCCTTGCTCAGGCGAAGTTGAGCGACGACAGCTTGCGCGAGATCGCGAAGCTGTTGCTGCTTCTCAGCCGGAAAGGGGCGCGGCACGCGGTCGATTACGCAGAGGGAGCCAAGATGGATGCCGGGGCTGAGGATGAGCGGTGCACCTGCGTAGAAGCGGATGTGCGGCTCGCCTGTGACTAAGGGATTGGCGGAAAACCGCTCATCCTGAGTGGCATCCTCGACTACCAACACCTTGTCTGAGAGGATCGCGTGCGTGCAGAACGAGATCTCCCGTGAGGTCCCGCTCACATTCAGCCCACACCTGCCCTTAAAGAGTTGCTCTGTCTCGCTGACGAGCGACACGAGCGCGATGGGTACACTAAAGAGCGCCTGGGCGGTTCGGCAAAGCGTGTCGTACTGCGGCTCTGGGGGCGAGCCTAACACCATCAGATCGTGCAGCGCCGCCAGGCGTTTCGCCTCGTTCGGATGAAACGGGTACATAAACCGACCACCGGATCAGCTCCGCCCCCGCGGTATCCCCCACTGATCCCCATAGGTCATAGCCAACAAATCTTAATGGCTCGGCATTTTTGAGCGCGTTCTGACCTACCACGATGAGTACTCAGAGTCGCTCAGAATGGCGATTTGATCGGCTGGCTTCGAACGAGGCTGATAGAGAGGATCAGCCCGGACCAGGGGAATTGGAGATGATGGTTTGCCCCGTAAATCGCCCATGCCTACGGCTTTCGGCCGTTCCCACAAAGCTAGGCTCCAACACGAAGACCCTGATTGAAGCGTCTCACCGTATACACGCGGGGGAGCGGCCGATCTCACCGCGATGAACGAGCCAGGTAGTCATAGGTCTAATGGTGGGCAGTTCGCTCGCGGACTATCGGCATAAGGATGGGACACAACGCAGCATACTTCCGCGAGAAAGCCGAGCAGTGCCGCCGTTTGGCCCGCTCGATCCTGTCGAGAAACGACCCAACGCAGGCGTCGCTGAACGCCATGGCTGCAGAGTTCGACGCGCAAGCCGCAGCGATCGAGGCCAGCGTGGCGACCGCGCACGTCATTGGCTACGGGGATGACGTGTCCCAGGAACGCGAAGAAGCCAATGAGGCGCCGGGTACAGGCAACGATCGTGTAGGCGAAGCCTATAGCCTCGCTCCTTAAGCCCACCGCGACAGCTGCTGAGCGGGCCCTTCCGAGCGTCAGAGTGGGGCTGCCAAACTCGGGTCAAACCGCTCGATAAAACGTATGCCATCCCAGAGCTCCACCGGATGGGCTTCAGCCAACTGCTGCGCAACGGCTAAGGCAACGTCATCGCTACTTGCATTCAGCCGTTCAACCCTGAGGACCTCGTTGGAAGCGCCAATAAACAGCAACCGATAAACGGGTGTCGTGGGATCGTGGCCTGGCAGCGCGTCGAGGTTGCTCATCCGCATACTACCGCAAAGTGAGAGTGCTCCACCGGGTAAGCCCCTCACAAATCCGTTCCAGCCGGTGGTGCTGCCGGTGGCACTTCAGTGAGTCTGCTCTCCAACGTATGCGACGATACCTTGGTTTGCGGCCTGCCGTCACTCCGACACCCGGAGCACCGCGCATGAAAAAGCCCGCTCCGGCGAGCCGGGCGGGCTGAGGTTTGCCTTCACGCACGACAGCTCCGGCGTAGCGCTCCTGTAGGGCCAGCGGCAAGTCACTTGCTCATCCACGTTACGTCGGAGGCGGCATGCGCGGTACGGTAGCGGACGAGAAGCCGTTGGCGGCGGGAGCCGCCGTTCCAAATACGTCGCCGACCGCATCGCTCAACCGAGCGGTCACCCGCCCGGCCCGGACCCCGGATGCCGTTAGACCCATCCGACGGCGCTCCTCCGATTACGCCTCATCCGGGTCGGGCGGGCCTGAGTTTACGGCGGACTGGCCGCTCTTCGAGGATGTGAAGACCTTAACGCTCGGCCATCACGCATGAGGCCATGCGTAGATCTCGTGCAGACTACCTTCGTATCTGAACCAATGCACGCCAGTACCGGGCCTTCGCCCGTGATCTGGATACGACCTCGCGATGCCAGAAACGAGAGACTGCGCTTCTCGTCCATCGCGAATGTCGTATGCCAGCAGCTGCGGTCTAGATCCATCGCCGTTCGTGAGATTTCGGACAAATATGGAATATGTGCTCATTACGCAGAACCATTCACTGAGCTTCCATTGCTAGACATGCTCAGCGGCGCAAGAATGTTCACGACAGTGCTGCACGATGGTTAATGCATTTTAACGGGAATTCGCGCATTTGATTTAAGCGGCCAACATCCTGTTGCGTCTTCCCTCTCCTTACCGCGCGCAGCACCACATCATTGAGCACGTTGGCGAGGCCGACGCAGCACACGAAAAACCCGCCGCGGAGGACCGGGCGGGCTAGTTTTTAGTCTCATTGAATGAGCCGCTTGGACGCGGCGAACGGAGACATAGTTACCTGCGCCCTTCGGCGGCTATTGTACCTTTGTAGAATAAAAAAATCCCGCCGCGGCGCTGGGCCGGGCGGGCTGAGGCTGTCGCAAATCAGGATCGAAGTCCGAGGCACACGAGACACCCCCGATCACTGCGCCACAACCGCGCCTTCGGACGCGCGGCAAAAAGCCCGCCGCGGCTTTTACGGGTGGACCTTAGCCGTTTGGCGTAGGACTCCGTTCTTGCGTTGATGTGGCATGCCACAGACGATCCAGCGTCGCTCCGACCTGATCTTGGCCGAACGGCACCGGGCCGAACCACGTAGCAACGGGATCCGGCCCACCACTCACCATAGCGCTCCAGAATGAAAGAGCCCGCCGCGGCATGAGCCGGGCGGGCTGAGTCCTTCATCGCTGACGAGGGGCTTCAATCCTCGTCGGTACGACCGTAGCTGTAATGGCGGCCCGGTATACGCCCGAATGGAGTACTCGGCGGTAAATCCACGCGGCACAGTGCGTAGACGGTCGATTTTCGGGCAGCACCTGCGAGCTTCCGAGGGCCGGAATGCCTTTCCGGCGGAAGCAGTGGCATATGACGAAGACCGCCCCGGGGTTGGACCGGGCGGGCTGGTAGGTTCGGGGCTGGCGGCCGGGCTCAGTCCGGCGGATCTCGCGAGGCGGTCAGGTTGCCGATGATCAGGCCGATCATGAGCGCGATCAGGGCGTAGACGCTGCTGAGATCCTGCTCGACAGGCGCGCATGTCACGTGTGCCGCCGCTCGCGCTCCGAGTTGAGGCGGTGCTCGAGCCGCTGATCGTCTCGGATCTCGTCCAGGATCTCAGTGTGCCTCTTCACCTCCTCCCGGATAATGCGCACGCACTCGCGGATGTGCGTCGAGTCCTCGGTGCGGCGGCGGTCCATGTCCCGCTGCTCTCGCAGGATGTCGAGCAACATTGCCGGCCCCTGCGCGAACGGGATCATGGGTGGATCGGAGATCGTGCCCGGTGCCGGCGGTGGTAGAGCCTCCTTGTCGTTCCTTCCCCGCGTAACCATCCAGGCGATCAGCAGGAACGTGCTGCCGCCCACGAAGACTTGGAAGAGTGGTTGGTTCTCGAGGATCCCCTTGAACAGGGCCATCAGCACATCCATCAGCCAACCACCCTCTCCAACTGGTCCAAAGCCTTCCCGATGCGGCTCTTGCGGGTCACTCCGTCCAGGACCGCGATGTAGACGGAGAGCGCCTCGAACATCGCCAGCGTACCGAACACCGGGATCACGAAGCTGGGGGCATCAGCCTTGAAGGCGTCGAAGATCAGGGCACCGCAGAACTGGCCCATGATGAAGCAGCCCGCACCGGCACCGAGCGCACGGATGTAGGCGCCCTTCGGACCCACGACGTAGTTGTTGATGTGGCCGTTCAGGTAGAGCGCCAGCGACCGGAGCACGCCGACCGCTCCGAAGAACAGGGCCATGTTCTCCTCGCTGAAGCCCATCTCGGCGATCGGCTTGAGTGCAGCCCGTTCCATCGTGTCCCCGGGCAGCACCAGGGTGATCGCGATGAGCAGCATCATCACCGCCATGCACCACTCGAAGAGGCGATAGGTGCTGTAGGGGCCGGCGGGATGAGGCTGGATCAGCGGCTTCGTCTGTGACAGCGGCAGCCTCATCTTACGACCCGATCTGTCTGGCAATCTCCCGTGCCTTCGGCCGGCTCCAGCCGCACACGCGCACGCCAGTCTCGATCTGCCCGGCGATCCAGCGCCGATCCTCTCGGTCGACACCACGCACCGCGACCTTCGGCGATTCAAACGCATCACACGCGCCTTGGATCGTCGCCGGCTCGTTGCTGGTGACGCACCCGCCGAGCGCTGCACCGAGCAGCGCCACCATGATCACTTTGCGCATTTGCCCACCTCCTGCAGCCATTCCCCGCCCGCGTTGAAGCAGGCTTCGATGTCGTTCTGAGCGCCGCGGGCGACCTGGGCGGCCTCGGCGTTCCGCTTGTTCACGGTCTCGACGATGGCGGCCCGGCCGGCCGCGTTGCCGTCGTGCCTAGCGACGAACTTGCCGATGAAGTAGCCGCCGCTGGCGAGCGGCAGGCCGGCGACGACGGCGCCGACTACCATCAGCGCCGTAGGTGAGAGCGTTCCGAGCAGGCGGAGCATCAGGCAGCCTCCATCGCGTCATGCAGCCCCTCGGGCGGCGCTTCGTCGTTGTCGTTGCTCGGGAGACTCGGTCGGAGATCGAGCGCCTGGGCGAGCTTCGCGGAGCGCTGCCGGGCCCACCACGAGTAGAGGCCGCCAGCGATGCCGAGCAGCACGCCGATCACCGTGATTGCGGTCAGCAGATGGGCGATCCGCTCGATGTTCTGGAGCGGCTCCAGGGTCTGTGTGATCTGCGCCAGGATGCCGGTGCTGGTGCTGGCGCTCCACACCGCATCGAGCTTCGGCGGACTCGGCTTGGCGCTCTCCAGCAGCGCCTTCGCGTTCATGCCGCTGAAGAAGGCCACAGCCGGCGCCGGGCCGACCAAGCCGCGGGCGTAGTGCTGGCCGAGATCCTTGAGCTGCTGCGTCCGGCGGAGCCAGCCCTTGCCGAAGCGCTTGAAGGTCTTCAGCGCCCGCAGGAAGGACTCGCGCGCGGCGATCACCTTGGCGATCAGCGTATCCACGTCGTTCACGAGGTTCGCCGCGGTCAGGGTCGCATCGCCCATGACGCCGTCGATCCGGACGCCTAGCGCGCGCTGCAGCCACTTCACCGATTGCGAGACGCCGCTGTTGATCGCACCGTCGGCCACCACGATGTCGAGGCCTTCGGGCAGTCGATCGCCCCAGACCTTGTCCCAGTAGCCGGTCTTGTAGATGTCGACGATCTCGGCGGTCTCGATCAGCCACACGTCGCGGACCGGCAACCTCCGGGCCTTGCGCCAGCCGTTGTAGACGCGCTGGGTCACACCGTAGGCGGTGCGCCCGCCCGGATCCGCCTTGTCGTCGACTCGGCCGCCCTCGAAGGTCAGCTCGACCTTGAACCACGGTTTCAGGTTGGCCTCAGCCATGATGGTCTCCGGGAATCGGGAATGGTGGTCGGCCGAGCACGCGGTGCGGGATGCCGCAGATCCGGACGAGGCCGACGCCCTTGGCGATCACGGGCGCGCAGAACGTCCCGTGACGGGGCCGGTTGTGGGCGCCCGCCGAGGCCGGCCAGACAAGCACGCAGGCAAGCGCCAGCGCCGCGATGGTGCGCGTCATGGAAGGCCTCGATTGTCGGGGGTGTGTGGGCTCGCCCGGCTCAGCGCTGGCTGGCGGCGAGGAAGAAGGCGTCGACCTTCTCGGGCGTGGCCTTGCCGAACGAAGCGGCCAGGATCGGGGTCAGTTCGTGGAAGCGCGGGAACACCGTCGTGCCGGCCATGAACAGGAGCACGCGCTTCTGGCGCTCCGGATCGGTCACCTTCTCCTTCACCGTGTCGATGAGCTTCTGAGGCGTCGTACCGACGGTGATCCAGTTCAGCGCGTCTTCGTCGCTGATGATGCCCTCAGCCGCGGCCTGTCCGGCGAACTGATAGTCCCTCACGGACATGACTGGCGGTGCCCAAAGGTCTCCGATCGTCCGAGCGGCCGGGTCATAAATCCGCTGCTCGTATGTCTTCCACGGAGTAGGGTCGGCGGGGCTCACGTCTTCGATCTGGATCACTCGCATGCCAATGGGCACTGCGATGGTGTTCCGATCCCGATGGACACCTTGAACGATTTCGTGCCCGGTATTGGTCTCCTTGCTCGTAGTGGCCAGCAGGAACTTGTCCTTGAATGAGCCCTTCTTTGCCCTGAAGTCATACCAATCCACCCCGTCGCTATCTCGGCGGACAAAGATGAATTGCTGGCCCGGCGCGGCCGCAGAGGTCCACGGCGGGAGCTTGTCCGGGACGTATGGGTTCCAGAGTCCAAGGTCGATGATCTGGGGGGCCATATTACCTTCTCCAACAGCCGCGAACTAAGCGAAGTAGCTGGCGACCCAGCCCTGATTTGGAATGTATTGCTGGAGCTGCCGGTAGCGAAGCACTGTGACGATGATGTCCTGCTGGTCATTCGCCAAGTTAGTCGTCCGACCAGTCACCATAGAGGCACCGTAGACCTCGCGCATGCCGCCGCCGAACTGCGCGGCGACATTCTCGTCGGCAACGTACGACAGTCGGGTACTGGTGACGCAGCGGTTCACCGCATTGTCTGCCCAGGCAGAACCGCGGCTCTCGATGCGGCTGTTGAGGTCGCCAAGCTGCTTGGTCCAGAATGCCCCGCTAGGCGCCACATAGAAAAAGTTGTCGTTGTTATCGCCGTTCCTGAAAATGATGTTTCCAGATCCGTCGACCTGCACTCGGGCGCGAAGAACACCGCCGTAGGTCAGATCGATATACGGGTTCGTGCCTGAGACCTCTATCGGGGCGCTGCTCATCGTCAGCTTGCCCGTCATCGTGTCGCCGGTCTTCTGGACAGCGGCGGCGAGGATAGCTGCGGCGCCAAGATTGGAGAGGATCTTGGTTTTCTGGGCGTCGGTCAGCGGGAGGTTGTTGGCCAGCAGCCCGATGTTCGTGAGGAGGGTGACGATCTCCGCCGTCACGAAGCTCTGCGCATTGTCGGCCCGAAGCGCCTTTGGCGAGGCCGCTGAGGCAGCCTGGGCAGCGTCGACCATCGGCGCGACGGCATTCACCACCGTGGCGAGGTCTTGCAGCGCCGGGACGAAGTTGATGAGGTGACCGCCCTGGCGCAGTCCGCCGGGGTTCGTGGCAGCGTTATAGGCCTTCAGCCCCTCATAGAAGTTCAGGAGGCGATTGAGGGCCGCTTGTTGAGCCTCGGTGAAAGCCATTACAGCGATTCCTTCACGACAAAGTCAGTGGCGACATTGGGCATAGCCATGCGCCGAAGGCTCGGCGGCTGGCTCAGCGTCCCGATGAATGCCTCGCGCAGGTAGGTGCTGGGATCCGCCGGGTTGGGCACGACCAGCACCTGATTGTGGATTCCGGAGCGCACCACGATCTGGAAGATCTCTCGGAATTCGCTGTCCGGCAGGTAGGAGAAGCCGAACTTGAACGTCCGCCGGATGGCGCGAGGATTGAAGAAGGAGGTGCCGCCCCGGCCCTCCTCCACGTCCGTGATCGCCTCGAAGTCGAGCGAGTTGCCGTTCTCTTCGTAATTGCGCGTCGGGCGCCACGTGCGGCTGGCGAACATGCGGCCGATGTCTATGAAGCCGGCCGGGTTCGCCGTATCGAAGATCTCCACCTTGATGTACGCCGCGACGAAGCGGACCGGCGCCACGTAGATGACGGTCGGCCCCTTGCCGGTGTCGTCGAACTCCTGGCCGATGCCTTCCCAGAAGCCAGGGGACTCCCAAGGAAGCGTCAGGCTGTCGACGCGGTTCGACGGCAGAGCCATCAGCCCGCTGTCGTCGATCAACTGCGTCAGACCGGCATCGAGGTACGAGCGGAAGCGGACAACCGCGTTCGGCGTGAGATTGGTCGGACCGAGCGCGATGCCGCCGATGGAGTAGGGCTGCGGCAAAGCGCAGATAAATTGCGTGTCGGCCGCCGCGACGCTCATCGACCGCGCCACCTCGGCGAGGTACGGCGTGCGCAGATTCGCCAGTCCGAGCGACCCGGTCTGCCAGGACCCGCCCGAGAACGTCACGCCGTCGTAGTCGACCCGGTTCTCGTACAGCAGAGCGAGGTTCGACTGCAGCCTGGTATCCCCGGCATCGCCGCCGATGCCGGGCGCGCTACCATCGAGGCCAGCAGCGAAGTTCGGCCAGAAGCTCATTGCGAGCGACCCTCACGCATGTGTCAGCCCCAGGCGCTGAACTCGAGCGCATCCGCGACCGCGTCATCCACGCGGCTGATGATCACGAGCGGCTTGGGCGTCTTCAGGAATCGGGACATCTGGAGGGAGACGACGCTCCCCATCTGCAGGCCGGGCGCGAACACGTCGGCGGAGCCCTGCTGCGGACGATACTGAGGCCCGGTCACGTTCACCCGGAATTTCCAGATGTCACGCCGGGCGCTGTAGATGGTGAGCAACCGCGCCGCTTCCGTCGCAGCATCGGCCGCCTCGGTGAGGCACGTGTCGAAGATCAGCTCCTGCGCCAGGAGGTGCACGGCCTGCACGGACGTGTCTTCCGCCTTCGCCTCCTGCCACTCCTGCTGCAGGGCGGCCCGGCGCGCGCCCGTGACGGCGCCGGCGATCTGATCCTCGCTGAAGGCCGTGGCGAGGCGCCCATAGCGAACCGTGACCCGGTACGCTGGCACGCCAGCGCCCTGATCAGACGGCGCTACGCGCGTCACGTCGCCCCGAAGCTGCCATTCGGTGAAGGCCGCGACCGGCGTCCCGGACGGCAGCTCCAGGCGGCCCACCGAGAAGGTGCTCTGGTTGTTCGATACGATCCAGCCGCCGACCGACTGCAGGATGGATGTGATCGCGGCCAGCGCCGTCCGCTCATCGTTGATCCAGAGCCCGCAGCTCGCGCCGTTCTTCGACGTGAGGGCCAAAAACGAGGCGGTGTCGATGTCGGCCGTCGAGATGCCGAAGTCGATCAGGATCTGCTTTGCGAGGCTCGCCGCATCCCGCGCGCCTGAGGCAACAACATCGGCCGTGATGGCGAACGCGGGCGTGCCACCGAGCTTGATCATCCCCCGCGAGAGGCAGGTCGAGTATTGCCCCGCCGGAACGGGCTGTTCGATCATAGATGGGACGTCGCTGTAGTTGGCCTTCAGCGTCAGCGGCTGTCCGCCGTCATAGACCGTGATCGAGTCGCACGGCTTGTCGGAAACCTGCCGGACCAAGTTGAACGGGTTCACGTCGATCGGCGTGACGTTGCGGATCAGCCCATAGGCGCGGGGCTTGATCGTGTCCTTCAGGGTGGCCGGTCCCTCCCACGTGTAGCCAGCCGCCGTCGTGGTCCCGGCATACCGGGTGGTCAGCAGGGGCTTCGCGTCGAGGTCGGCCAGCCGGTCATGGATCCGGAGCCGGATGGTCTTGAAGGCGTCCGTGATGTCGATGGACTCGATGGTGCCGCGGAGCATGATCGGCGCATCGCGGTAGAGCCCCTTGGGCGCCCCGAAGATGTCCTGCGGGATCGCCCGGACGGTGATCGGCCGGCCGTCGAAGGCGTAGTCCGCCCAGGCGTCGTAGCGGCCGTGCGCATTCGCCAGCACGACTTCTCCGAAGGCGATACTGGAGGCGCCGGAGGTGGTCCCATCTTGGAAGAGGTGCCGCTCGAAGTTGGCCGGCGTCTCCAGCGAGGGATGGAAGTGCTGGTTGGCGGGCGTATCGCCCGGGCCGGTGTTGAACCCGGCCGAAGCGGCGTAGAACGTCTGGACGCCGCCAGCGCCCGTGTGGGCCTGCAGCTCGATCGTGTAGATGGTCATGCGGCCACCTCACGACGCGAGGCGACGCGGTTGCCCTTGGCGATGCCGGCGCCGACGTCCTTTGTGGCGGCGATGTTCTGGAGGTGGCCCTCCTCGTTGATCGCGTTGCCTTCCTCAGCGGTGGCATGTAGCGCCTCGACCCGCGCCCGGAGAGCCCGGAGTTCGGCCAGCAGCGCCGCATTGCCCTGGTTGCCGCTCGCCGTCGGCGGTCGCGGCGGGGCCGCCACGGTTGCCATCGGCCGATCATCGTTCATGGCCTCAAGGAGGGGACCGTACCGCCGTGCCGCCTCGGCCGACATGACGTACTCACCGGCAGAGACCCGCGCGATGATGCTGTCCGACGTGCCGGTGCCCGGGCCCTGGACCCAGCCGCCAGCAGCATACTGCTTCATGAAGCCGTTGAGGCCGATCTGCCCCGGCAGCGCACTCAGGGTCTGCTTCACGCTGGCGAAGATGTCTTGGAAGGACTGGCTGGAGGCGTAGAAGGCCTTACCCGCGTCGAGGAGCTGCTGAGCGTAGGTGGTGATGCTGCCCATGGCATCGCTGTTGCCGCTGCGCGCCAGGGCGAGCTGCTCATTGTACTGCCTCTGGGCCTCCGCCAGCCGGTCCTGCGGGGACAGCAGCGAGTTGCTGCCGGCGGCCAAGCTGTCCAAGAATTTCTTGATGGTGTTGGAGAAGTTGTCAAACGCGGTTTGAGCCTGCTTCTGGAAGTCCTGAATGATCTTCAGGCGCTCGGCCGCTTGGGCCGCCTCCAGATCGCGGATCGCCTCGCCTCCGGCCTTCATCTCCTCAAGGCGCTCCTGCTGCGCCTTGCGGTCGAACGCGGCGAGCTGGCCGGCGAGCGTCGTGGTGTCGACTTGCGCGGCGAACTGCCGGTCTGCGAAGGACTGGCGCCGCTCCTGAATCGCGGCTTGGTAGTCGGCGATCAGCTTCGCCCGCTCCGCTTCCTGGGCTTGCAGCAGGTTGTTGATCGCCTGCCCGCCCTGCTGCCATTCCGCGTACTGCTCCTCCCAGGCATTGCGGTCGAAGTGCTCCAGCTTCTGCGGCAGCGTGGTGTCGGGGAACGCCGCGGCGAAGTAACGATCCTCGTAGCCCCGGGCGCGCTGCTCGATCTGATCGGCCAGCTTCTTCGCCTCGTCCGCCAACTGCTGCACCGACTTCGTGCTGTCGGCGCTGAACTCGTGCACGACACCGGCGAGCTGCGGGAACGCCGCCACGAGCCCGTTGAAGGTGTCGCCGACGAGCTGCGAATCGTCGACGATCTTCTGAGCCGCAGCCGAGAAGTAATCGCTGACCTTGCTGCCGTTCTGGCCAAGGGAGGCAGCATCCTCGCTGAGGCTCGCGACCTCCTTGATCAGGTCCGCCGCGTCGTTGAGATAGCTCTTGCCCTTCGCCTCGTTGATCTTGCGGTCGAGATCGGTGTTGAACTTGTCGGCGAGGTTCGCGAGCGCCTTCGTCACACCGTCGTTGATCGCCTGGGCAGCCTGATCCGCTGTCAGGCCGAGATCCTTGAGCACCTGATTCAGGCCCGCGGCCGTGCCCTGGATCCGCTCAATCTCGGTCTGGGTCTCAGAGAGCGTCTTCGGCCCGTCGAGGGTCCCGAGCGCATTCTGGACAGCGGCGGCGCGGGCGCGCTGAGCATTCGCCGGATCCGGAAGCCGGGCGGCGTCGGTGACGAAGGCCTTCAGGCTCTCGCCCAGCGTCTGCACCGTGTTGACCGCGCTCGCGAACGGCCCGTCGGGGCCGAAGCCCTTCTGAATGTCGCCCAGAATGCCCTCGTAGCTGTCCGAGAACATCGCGGTCACGCGGGCCATGTAGGACAGGTAGTCCTGCACGAGCTGGTTGGCCTTCGCGCTGTCACCCGCGTCACTCGCGGTCTTGGCGGCCTGCTTGAGCTGGGTCTCTGCGTCCGTGATCTTCGCGCCGACGACGCCGATCGACTCGCCGAGGAAGGTCTTGTCGAGGGCCTCGATCTGGGGCTTGGCCTGCTCGTAGGCTTCGCGCCGGGCCTGAAGCTCCTGCTGGAGTTGCTTCTTCGCCTGCTTCTTGGCTTGGCTCTCGCCGAGCAGGCCGCCGAGGAGGCCCGCGCCGGCGCCGATCACCGCGCCGATCGGACCCGCTGAGCCTCCCAGCGCCGCGCCGGCTGCCAGCCCCGAAAGACCGCCGCCGACCGCGCCGATCAGTGGGCTCTGGCTGGAGTAGCCGATAGCGAAGCCGGCTCCTGCGGAGGCCAGCCCTCGGCCAAGCGGAGACGACATCACCCCGCCGCCGGGCGTCGAAGGCTTCAGCGCGTCTCCAAGGGCTTTGCCGATCCCGTCCTCCGCGCCGTCTCCGAGAGCCTTGCTGATCCCCTCGAAGTTGAAGAGGCTCGACAGGCCACTATTCCCGCCGAGCAGACCGCCGAGCTGTCCCTTCTCTTTAGGAGCGGTGCCGAGGATCCCGGCAAGCGGTCCGTCGCCCGAGATGATCGCCTTCAGCGCGTTGCCGCTCAGGCTCTTAGCGAAGGACGAGAATGCCTCGGACATTTTCTGTCCACCGACTAGAAAACCTTCCACGAAGGTCTCGAATTCGTTGGCTAGCTCCTTCTGGCCATCCCGCATCCGCTGTTGCGCCTCAAGAGCCCTGTCGTAGGACAGGCCGAGCCGGGCGTTGGCCTCGGCGCCCGCGATCACGCTGCGCGCCAAGTCGCTATTCAGGCTGAAGCCCTGCCGGGTGAGGTCCTGCTGCGCCCGTTGACGCGCGATGGCGACAGCACGGGACTCTGTGTCTTGGTCGAGCAGGGCGATGCGCTTCTTGATCTCCTCCGCCTCAAGGCCCTGATCCCGGATGATGTTGCGGAGCTGCTGGTCCGCCTGCTCCCGGATGACCTGCGCGGCGTGCTCGGCGTCCGCCTGGGCCTGCTGCACGGTGATGAGCTGGCCGCGCTGGCGCGACTCGGCCTGCATCTGCGCGACGCGGGCGCGCTCCTCCACGCTGACGGCCCGGGTGCTGGCGATGTCGATCCGGCGCTGTTCCGCGGCCCTGTCGCCGGCGGTGAGGCGCTCGCCCTCGGCCGTCGACATCGATTTGACCACGTGCTCGAAGACGGATGACGCTTCGGAGAGATCCTTCACGTTGTCGACGCGCTTCATCAGTTCGGGGTTGCCGGACTTGAGCGCGTCGGTAGCCGCGATCTCCATGTCCTTGTACTTCCGCCACGTGTCGGACCCGGGGACGGCTTCCTCCGTGAGCTTCTTCAGCTCGACGGACTTGCGGTTCAGGCTGGCCTCCAGCTCCTTGTGCTCCGCCATCTCCAGCTCGGCCCGCTTCGTCTCGGCGAGCTTCTCCATGTACTTCTGAAGTTCGGATTTCGCCGCCTCAAGTTCGGACGGGCGCGAGGGCGGGAGCGGCACGGTGGTGGTGCTGCTCACCGTCGGGGAGGTTGGCGGGACGTAGGTGCGCTTCGTGCCGCCCGGTTGCACAAGGTTCTCGGCGTCGGCCGCCTTCAGCGACGCGACTCGATCCTGAAGCTCCTTCAGCCGATCCGCCGGTGACGGCCCCTTGGTGATCCGGTCGATGAACCGCCCCATCGCGGTGTCGGCATCCGAGGCGGCATTCTTGATCGCCTCCCAGGCCTTCGCCACGGCGCCCTGTGCCGTCTCGGACTTCGCCAGGGCCGCGGGGAGCCGCTCCACGGCCATCCTGATGGCGTCCTGCTCCTTGCCCGCCTGGAACAGGCTCTGAATGACCCGCAGGGTGCGCGCATCGAGGAATTGCAGCTGATCATTCAGCCGCGTGATGCCCTCTGCCGTGCCGAACGCCGCCAGCTTGTCCTTGATGCCATCGAGGTCGGTCGAGAACGTCGCCGCGAAATCCTTCGACACCCCGATCAGCTTCGAGATGTTCTCCGGCCCGATCCGCCCAGTAGCAGCCAGCGCAGCACCGAGATCCGTAGCCTGCCGCACGGTGATGTTTCCGGCGGCTGCCGCGGAAATGGCAAGCTGCTCAAATGCACCCTTGGTGAGCCCGGTCTCCCGGCCAAGGCCCTGGAGAGTGACGCCTACCTTTCGGGTGAGATCGTCGTACCGGCTCCAGGCCGTGTAGCCATAAATCGCCGCGGCACCGAGAGCCGTGAGCCCGACAGTCATGGGCGTCACGAAGCGGCTGACGAACCCGCTCAGCCCGCCCTGGCTCGTCTGGAAGATCTGTACGATCTGGCCGCCCTGCTGGGCGAACGTCTGCATCGGAGAGATGCCGGCGGCCAGGGACGTGACGACGTCGTTCACCTGAAAACTCAGGTTCTGCATTGCGTAGGCGTTGAGACCGAGGCCTTTGTTCAGGCTGGCATGCGCGCGTTCAGCCTTTCCGATCTCGATCGTCTGGTTGTTGAACCGGGTGGTCACAGCCGCAGCAGCTTTCGCAGCCTGCTCCTGGGTGAGAGCCCCTACCTTCTCGGCCTCGTTGATCTCAAGAAGCGCAGCCTTATACTCGCGCTCAGCAGCGAATAGTGGATCGTACTTCGCCTGCAGATCATCGAGGCTCTTGGCATAGGCCGCGATGTCGGCGCCCCTGTCAGGCACGATCGTCTGGGTATTGACCATACCCTGCGCCCGGGCCTTATTCGCCGCATCCTGCTGGATCCTGGCGCTCTCAGCAGCGGCTGCGGCGGCCTCACGCTGAGCCCGGCTGTAGTTGCCGAGTGCGTTGACCTGCTCGGCGAACGCGGCCTTCTGTTCCTCTAGGCGCTTGGTGTAGACGTCCTGGCTAATGGCTCCGACGGCAAGGGTGTCGCGAAGGTCGCGAAGGCCAGCGATGTAGCTCTGTTGCGCGCGATACAGAGGGTCGTACTTCGCCTGCAACTGGCTCAGAGAGCGCCCATAGGCCTCGATGTCGCCCGCGCGATCCGGCACGATCAACTGCGAATTGACGGAGCGCTGCGCGGACTCCTTCTGGGCCTGCGCCAACCTCTCCAGCTTCTGAGTCTGATCCTCATAGGCGCGCGTCAGCCGCAGACTCGCGGCAGCGGCCTCATTCGTCGAGATCGCGCCGACCTTCAGCGCGTCGGCCACCTCCTCCTGCGCGCGCGCGAGCTGCTGCGACAAGGCGAACATCGGGACCAGCTTCTCGCGGACCCGGTCCAGCTCGGCGCCATAAGCCGCGATGTCGGCAGCCCTGGACTCGGTGTCGAAGTCGCTTTTCACGCCCGTGACGGAGTTGATCGAGGTCTGAGCCTGACTGCGGATAGTAGCGGCGAGCTTCTGCTGCGCCTCGTTCGCTACCCGCGCGGCGTTCGCCTGCGCCTGCAATTTCAGGGTGACGTTGTCCTGAATCCGCGCGTAGGCCTCGGTGCCGGACAGTCCCTGCGAGCGCGCACGCTCCAGCAGGTTGAGCGCCCGCTGGAGTTCGGTGATCGCGCGATACTCTTGGTCGTACTTCTTAGCGGTCGTCTCAAGAGCATTGTTCACCCGGATCTGAGCGGGCGTGAGCTTGTCTTGAGCGACAACGAGGCTTTCCACGCTGCCGGCGAGCTGATCCACCTTCGCCAGGGTCTCATTGACCCCGGATGAGGTGACCTCGATCTTGGCTTCGCTGATCAGGTCCAGATCGTTCATCAGCCTGCCTCAGTTGCGCGCCCGGCCCGTCGCGCTATCTGCGCGCCGTCGACAGGGAGACGGGAATGATTGTGGTTCGAGTGTTGGGATTGTGCCTGCTGGCCTGCGGATCAGCGGCAGCCCAGGATGGCGCGCCGATTCCGTTCCGCCTGACGGCGAAGCAGATCGATGCGGTAAAGAATGGCGTCAGGTCTCAGCTCAAGGATCCTGATAGCGCCCGTTTTAGTCGGCCCTTCGTTGCCACGAAAAACAGCCGCGGCCTCGTGAACGTTTGCGGCTACGTAAACAGCAAGAATGGCTACGGCGGCTTCAGTGGCGACATCATTTTCGGCGGCATGATGATGAAAAACAACACCGTTTTCATGCCGCTGTCGATTGACATCTCGCGCAGCGCCCAGGCCACTCAGCGTGAACTCTGCTTGGCGGACGGTATCGATTTGAACTGAGCCGGAGGTAGCGGGGCGGCCCTAGAGCCGCCCCTTCCTGACCGGAGGCGATCCGGCAAATCCTGGCCATAGCCCTCAACCTTGTGGCGAAGGACCGGGCTGTTGTTAGCGCTTCCCGTGCACCGCTGCGGCCCGGGATCTGAGGCTGGCGAAGACCATCCTCACAGCATCCGTGTCGTCCGCTGCGGCCTCGATCTCCGGCTCGCCCTCGGGTGGCGTCCCGCTGGTCTTCTGGCTGGCCAGTGTCACAGCATCGAGGCGCTTCAGCAGGCTGACCTCCCATGGCGTGGGCTCGACCCCGGTGAGATCCGCCCATGCCCTGATCTCGGTGTAGGAGATCGGGTTGAGCCCGAAGCCATTGCTGGTCCGGGCTCCGCCGAGTTCGCAGTACCATCGCCACACGTGGTCGAGGGCCAGGGGCGGAGCGTCCCGGAAATTCCGGTCCCCCGCGCTCCTCTCTGCGTGCTTGATCAGCCCCTCGGCTAGGCCTTCAAAAAATTTGCGCGGTCCGCGGTGAACGCCTCCGCCTGCTCCCGCAGCCAGGGCAGGCGCTTGTAGGCCTCGCGGGCATTCTCCGGCGTGCACTCCTTATCGGCGCCGCCCCAGCCGATGCCGTTCCAGGCGATCGTGCAGGCGACCAGCCGCTCGAGGTTGTCGGACTCGATGCCCTCGGCGGTGAGCTTCACGCGCTGGCCGTTGGAGCTGGCCTGGAGCCGCTTGTTGGCGATCCTGCGGTCCGCCTTGCGGTAGCGCTCGCTGTCCTGGCCGGCCAGGGTGATCGAGACCACAGCGCCGCCATCCTGGGTCAGCGGAGCGCCGGTTGCCGGGTGCACCACCTCCATCGTGGCGCCGGCCTCGGCGGTAGCAGTCGTGTCGAGATTCGAGAGGTCCATTTCGGGATTTCCTGCTTTCCGGTTTTTCCGGGATTTAGTGGTGGGGCGTGGCGCCCCGGAACAGCGCCACGCCCCTCACCCGCGTGGCGCCGGAGGGGGACAGCGACCGCGAGTGATCAGGCTCGAGATCAGGTCGTCGGGGCGACGTCGATGATCTCGGAGTTGATGCCGATGTTGAACACGCGCTTGATCACGTTGTCGGCCGAGCCGACGCTGCGACGCCGCGACATCACCAGGCCGCGGAAATACTGGATTCCGCCGTCCGGGAAGGTGACGCGAAAAGCGAAGTTCTCGATGCTCTTCTCGGCCGCCTCCAGGGCGATCTGGCCCGGATCGTCCGGCACGTAGGCGACGGTCAGCGCCAGGGTGCCAGCGTCGCGCGAGCCCTTCGCCTTCTCGATGCGGCCCTCACCGACGGTGTTGAGGGTGACGGCCGCGGACTCGTCGCCGAAATCGCCGTAGCTCTCGACTTTCGCGATCTCGGTGTAGGGCGTCGCAGCCGCGTATTCCGCGGCGGTGTCCATTGCGTCGGTCGCCACGGGACCGATCGCGATCTTGGTTCCTGAGGCGGTGATAATCGCCATGACAGGGTTCCTCTTTCGATGTCACGGCTGCCCATGCCGCATGTGAATCGGTTCAAGCGCGCGCTGGGCGACGCGGCTATTCTGGGCCGGGCGTGCTCGGCAGAATTTCAGGAGGCGGGTGCGCCGCCCGCGGCCTCTTCGCCCTTCGGCACGCCACGGCCGCTCACGGTGATGAGCTTCGCGTTGAGGGCGGCCACGAGAGTCGGATCATCGGCCTTCAGCCGCATGTCCGAAGACGTTTCGCCGGGGCGCACGCTCTCGGCATGCTCACCATGGCCGAAGGTCAGCACGCCTCTGGAAATGTTCGTGATCTTCATGACGCTCTCCTGTCTTAGTCCTCGTTGCCGTCGAAGTGGTAGACGTAGGGAATGACGACGGAGGTCTTGAAGTACATGCCGTCATCATTGTCATCGTGCACCAACGGCGAGGTCGGTACTTTGAACTCGATGCCGTTGATCTTCTTGGCGCGGAACAGCGCGCCGATGTCCTCGCCGACCTTGATGCTGTCCTCCAGCCCGGCCCCGCGGGCCTCATGGATGACGATCCGGGCCGCGCCCTCCTCGACGAAGCTGAGGCTGTGCGTCGTGCGGCTGCTGTTCGCGACCGGGTATTGGACGAGGATGAAGAGGTCGCCGGTCCCGTCGGTCTCTCCGTCCTCGTTCACCGGCATCCGCGGCGGGCAGTCCGCCCAAGCGGAGAGAACCCCCTCGACGGTGGTGATGACGGCCAGCTTCGCCACGGTGCTACCTGATCGTGATGATGATCGCGGGCTGGCGCGTGTCGCGCTCGGCCTTGATGATCTTGCTGGCCGCAGCCTTCGCCGCCGCCTCGCTGAGACCCTGTTCCCGGAAGCCGCGCCGGAGGTCGAACTTGCCCGGGTTGTAGACCAGCGCGCCGGCCTGGAAGGAACGATAGCCGAACTTGATGCTGGCGATGTTGCCGAAGCGCCGGGCCGCCAGGGTCGCCACCACCTCGTAGACGCCATCCGGAGTCTGCTTCGACAGTCCGCGCTCGATCTTCCGCGCGTACGGCACCGTGTTGAGGTAGATGAAGGTCTCGCCCGAGACGCCCCCGCTCGGATCCGACTGCTCCCCGTCGACGAAGAAGATGTGCGAGCGGTTGTACTCGGGAGACTTCGGGGTATCGCCGACCGGCGAGTGGATGATGAGCTGCTCGTCGATCCACGCGAACACGTCGGTCGCGAGGTTGAACCGGAATAGGATCTCGCCGCGGTCCGGGTTCACCGACTCCAGAGCTGCCCCGGGCCGGCCGTCCACGAAGGTCTCGTGCGGCGGGATCGCCCCGAGCGCCCGGGCGTTCTGCGCCTGCGCCTCAGCGAGAACGCGGCGGCCGGCGTCAGCGGCCAGCTTCTGCCGCGCCTGCGTCGACAGCGTGCGCTCCACGATCACCTTGAGATCGCGGGAGAAGGCGTGGAGCCGGACCCGGGCCATCAGCCGCGCACCGTGCAATCGTACGCCAACTGCACGCCGGCGATGCGGTGCGTGTTGTCGTCTACCTTCTGCAGCATGCGGACCCGGCCGCCGAAAACCACGCGGTCCGAACTTCCCGCTCGCAGCGGCAGCGACAACGCCGACGAGAGGAGATCGGCGGCTAGCAAAATCACGCGGCTGTCGCCCTGCTGAACGCCACCGCTCAGTTCTTCTGGTGTGTAGCCGGTGATGATCGCCCTGACAGGCACGTCTATCTGAGGCGCAGAGCCGGCCTGGATGCGACGAACGGTGACGATCTCGCCTCGGCGGTCGACCTCCCGCGCGTAGAGGGCTGGCGTTGGCGCCGACTCGATCTCCAGGTGAACATCGTCGGTCGACACCTCCTCAGCCTTGCGGATGGTGATTGCGAACTCCTCACCGTCCATGCGCAGCCGGTCGCCAATGGTGAGGCCGCGGGTCAGGTCGCAGCCTCGCACGGTAAGCCGACCGCCCCGCCCCTGGAACGGCACACCGACGACGGTGATGATGGCGGCCCGCTCGTACTGCAGGCGGCCCCATTGCATCGGTCCGAGCGGCTGGTACGACCCCGCGGCACGGCGCAGGAACTGCACCTGCTGGTTCATGCTGCCGGCAGCGATCGGCATCAGATCACCCTCGCGCCCGCTGTGAGGACGGTCAGCATGAGGCGCCCTTACAGGTTGTCGTCGCCGCGAAAGCGCGAAGACCCAACGCCATGTTAGGAGCGCGCCTTCATGGGAGTGGCCCGCACGACGGCCGCCGAACTGCCGAGGGACAAGGCGTAGACCGCTGTTCCCGGCACGACAGGAATGACCTCGGGCCTATTGGCGATGATGCGCACGGAGGTGCCGTCGTCGACAGCAGCGACACCCGCCGTATTCACGACTACGTCCGCGTCGCAGGAGATGCGGAGGTATTTGCATGCAGCCGGCGGGGTGATCACCAGGGCCGAGTCTGTGATCGAGACCTTCTTGCCGTTCGTGTGATCGTAGACAGACTGATCCAGCGGCGCCGGGAAGACCGCGTCGGTGGCCGGGGTCACGGACAGGGAACTGGCCGCCGTCCTCGCGCCGAGCGCCGTCGGCAGCTTGCCGGACAGCGTCACGAGGTTCGCCACCATGCCCTTCATCAGCGAGACGAGGCTGAAGGAGGCGTTGGTGGCGGTGATGTCCGGGGTCGCGGTGTCCGTCAGCGCGCCGAGGATCGGGCCGGTCACCTCGACGATCGGCGTGTCCGTCGCCGCGGCCAGGGTGTTGTCGCTCTTGCGCGCAGCGGGGGTATAGGCGCGCGAGGCGCCGCCCGTTCCGGTCAGGAACTGGAGATCAGTGGTCATCAAGGTGCTCCTGAAAGATCAGCTCGCGATGAGCGCCAAAGGGCGCCGCCGCTTCTTGCTCGAAGCCGTTGAGACGGTCGGGGCTGCCGCCTTGTAGGGGTGGCCCGCCGGGAGCTGGCCGACCAGATTCACTGGAGCGTCGGGCGGTCCCCAATCCCAGGCCAGGGCACCAACTGTGCGGTCGATGTCGTCGGCGGCGATGCTGTCGAGGAACAGCATCTCGGCCCAGTCCATGCCGCCGTAATCGTACTGCCAGATCGAGAACAGCCGGAAGTCGGTCTGCAGGTCGAAGGTGGTGTCCGGGCGGGTGTAGTCGCCCCCCTGCCACGGGCCGCCGTCCACCGACACCTCGGCGTGGGTCACCGTGTCCCGGAACGCGATGATGTGCCAATTGGTCCAGTCGCCGCCGTTGAAGCTGTAGCCGTTGCTGGCGCCGTAATTGTCGCCGCGCAGATAGACGTTCACGTTCGGGTTGTAGTAGCGGACGCCCGAGTAGCTGGCGCCGTTCGCGTCACTCTCGCCGTACAGGCCACCGTCGAGACGCCTGAACAGGCCGATGACCGTGTAGCCCGGCCGCTTGTTCATCAGCTTCAGCGACTTCGATCCCTCAAGCCCATGCGGGGCGCCGTTGTTCGGCTTGAGGTAACGCCGGCCGTTCAGCCCGTATTCGATGACCGGCGGCTGCTTGCCGACGATGCTCTGGGACATGGTAACGCCGGCCGGCCCGTAATCCGGCAGCGTCGCGACGTTGGTCTGCTGCAGGACCATGTTGGGATCGTCAGCGCGGTAGCCGGCCAGGAGCTTGGCGCCCAGGTTGGTAGCCCGTGACCAGAGGCGCGTGCCCGCCGGCAGCGGGGTGACGGTCGGGGCGGCGGACTTATAAGGGTGGTTGGCACTCAGGCTGCCCTGAGTGCCGTTGTTCCAGGCCGCGTAGCCCTGCATCTTGGCAAGGTCGGTCGGCGAGATGATCCCGGTCCAGATGATCTGCTCGGCGATGACGCCCAGCAGCTGCTCGGATCCGTCATCCGCGTGACAGCCGATGCCCATCAGGGTCGGCGATTTCGGCGAGATCGCGGCCGTGGCGCCGGCCGTGTCGTTGAAGTACATCGCCGTCGTGGTCGGCGTCTGAGCGATCTGCGCGAAGATGGCCGGCACGCCCGTGGTCACGGCGACGGTCGCCGAGGCCCCGTTGTCGAAGTGCGCGATGCTGTTGAGGCCGTTGCGGAAGATCTGGACCAGGGCGTTCGGGCCATAGTCGGGCTGCCCGGGGACGGCCAGCGACGCGAGGCGGTCGTTGATGCTGCTGGCCGCTGAGACCGATCCGACCACCATCGCCGAGTAGATGGCATTGGGCGGGAGCTGTGCGGAGCCCTTGAGTCCGGAGGGACGGGTAAAGATCACCCCGGGGTAGCCGGTCGACAGGCCGTTCGCTGAATAGCTCGGCGGCGCCATAGCCGGCATAGTGTTGTTCTTGCCCGATGCATCCGTCCATCTGGACACAGGAGTACCTGCGCCAGGACCGCTCGGCCCGCCGCTGCTGGCCCCGCTCGCGCCGACCTGAGCACCGTTCGGCAACACGCCGGTCGCGTCGCGGCAAAAGTACCACCCAACGAGATTGATGCTCTTCGCGTCGGTCGGAAGCCAGAGGCGGGTGGCCATGGCCGGGCCTTATGCGAAAGTGGCGAGCGCGGTGTCGATCAGCGCAGCAAGGTCGCCGAGGGTGTTGCGGTCGACGATGACCCGCTGAACCGTGCTGTCCTGCTGAAGCCGCCAGCCAAGGAAGCCGCCGTTTCCGTCGCTCGGCATGTTCGCGAGCAGCCAGTCGGTGACTGCTTTGCACGCGATCACGGAGGCCATGAACTCAGCATCGATGTCGTAGTCGGGGTTTCCGACCGCCTGCTTGGCGTAGTCCGACAGGCCCTCCACGCCCTGGATCGAGAGGCCCACGCCCTGCGAGGCGTTGAGCGCCTGATACAGCCCGATCAGGTTGTCCATGTAGATCGTGCCGCCTGCGATCAGGTCCCGGACCCCGGTGAGGTTGGTCTTGACGCTGAAGGCGGTCGAGAGGACGCGGTTGAAGGCCTCTGCGGCTGTCTCGGGGACAGAGGTGGGGAGCGGCATTGCTAGCGGGTCCCTGCAAGGGTGAAGGAGATGTCAGACAGGGCGCTGTCCTGGGTCGCTGGCGCCTTGAGCCGGAGGATGTCGCCAGCCGCGACGCTGACCGCCGCCTGAGTCGAGAAGGTCGCCGCGGTGGCGCCGGCCGCGAAGGTCAGCGTCGCGATCGTGGTCTCGGTCGAGGATCCGGATGGGATCCGCGTCAGGGTCCAGGTCGCACTGGCTGCCGCAGCAGTTAGCGCCCGGGCGATGCTGCCGGCGAGGTTGGCCGGGAGCGTGAAAGCCACCGGCGCCACGAAGGCCCCGACGATCTCGGCCGCATCCGGCTTACCGACGCACGCGAGGCTGAGGTCGTAGCGGATGAACGAGCGCGGCACGCCATCGTCAGTCGCGGTGGGCGTGCCAACGCCGCGCAGGCGCTGGCCCTGGTTGTCGATGCCGCCGACGATCTTGCGCGACATGGGATTAGCCGATCACGGTGCAGCGGTAGAAGCCCGCAGCCGGCGCGCTCGGGAAGCTCAGCGTGATCGTGTTGGCGTCCTTGACCACGTAGTCGGGGATCACCTCCTCGCCCGTGCTGGCGATCTTCAGCGACACCACGAGGTCGTTGGTGACGCCGAGGGAGTGCACGAAGTCGATGGAGGTCAGCGTTCCATTGCCGACATTGCCGGAGACCTTGCGGGCGACCACGCTGGTGTCGATTGAGAAGCCCGACGCACCAACCGTGAGGCCGCCGCCTGAGGCTGCCACGCCTGTGATGTTCGCGCCGGAGACGGAGACACCATTCGAGCCGGTGTAGGTCTGACCACCGCCACCGAGCTGCCCCCAGGTGGTGGAGGTGGTGCCGATCGTGACCGCGGCGTCCGAGATGATCTGGAAGACCTTGTCGCCATTGGCCGTGCCCTCGGTGACGGTGACCGAGGTGCCCGGGTTCAGCTCGGTGCCGTTGTCGGCATCGTTGGCGCGCGCAAGCGCCGAACTGGCGCCGGACCAGACATAGATGCCGTTCTCGGCGCCGGCGGTCTGGTTCTTCAGCAGGATCCGGTCGTTGACGGCCAGGGTCACGCCGTCGAGCGAACTGCCGGGCGCGGACAGCGAGACGTTGCCCGTCGAGGCGGCGCGCACCGGCATCTTCCACGAGAGGCCGCGGGCGACGTTATCGACGTAGTTGCGGTTGGCCGCATCGGTCGAGGCCGACGGGTCGCCGACGTTCTGAATGCGCTGGCTCTGGAGATCCAGGCCGTTCGTGACCTTCTTCGTCATGGTCTAGTCCTCAGGCAAGCACAGCCGAGCCGGCGGTAGGTTGGGCGAAGGTCACGGTGACCGAGGAGGCGCTCGCCGCGATGTCGGCGAGGAGTTCGCCCCCGTCAGAGTCGAAGACCGACGTGATCGGCAGGCGGCCGAAGGCATGCGGGATCGTCCAAGTCGCGGCCGGCGTGGCCTGCGTGAAGACCTGTGCGCGGGCGGTGTCGCCTGAAGCCCCCCGAGGCCCCTGCTCGCCCGGCACCTCGACGATGATGACGGCGGGATCAGCCTCGATCTCGGCGACAATGACCTCTGGATCAGTCATCGCTGATGCTACCCTCGCCGATGACGAAGCCGCTGAGGATCGTGGACTGGTTGCTGGCGATCCGCCGCTCGATCTCGTATTGCGCGACGCGGCCGAGCGGGATCAGGCGGCTCTCCGCCAGGGTACGGACCCACAGCAGCCGGCCGGCATCCACGTCGTAGCTGAGGCCGCCGCCCGCGCTGGTGTCCTTGCGGATGAGCACCTTCGAGCCACGGCTGATGGTGAGCACGAACTCGGAGCCCGTGCCGTCGAAGACCGTGCCGTCCTTGTTCTGGAAGCGCCACGCCCGATCCGGCTTGTTCGTGCCGCGGCGGATCGTGATGTCGGCGGGAGAGCTCATCGGCGCCACGTCGCTCCGGTCGCAGCAGAAGAGGGGCGGTCACGAATGATCCGGGCTCACGCGGTACCGGCCCGCGAGCGCTCTCAGTCCGTATTCGACCTCGCGGGACAGTGGACCGCCGCGACCCGCAGGCTCGGCCACCTCGCGCGAGGCGTAGAAGTGCGCCGCCAGCATCTTGATCGCCTGCTTCAGCGGGCTTGGCACCAAGTCCGAGTCGCTCCATCCGGCGGAAAAGCGGATCCGGTACCGGCGCGGATCAATCACGCCGGGCTGCGGGGCAAACCCAGCCGTCGTGAGCCGTGCCACGGTGGCGAAGCCGTTGATCTGTGCGATCGTGAAGTCGCCGGCCGCGATGGCGACATAGTCAGCACCGGCCGCCCGCCCCTCGAACGACACGCTCGTGTCGTCGACCACTGGCCGAACCGGCAACTCAAGCACGGCATCAACGCGGCTTGTGCAGAGCTCGAAGCTCTCCTCAAGGAGGCAGTAGCCGTTCAGCCAGCCATCAGGGCCGTGCAGGAAGTCGAAGGCGGCGGCGATGTAGCCCGTGAAGAGCTGATCCTCGTCGTTGTGCCGCACGCGCGCCTGCGCCTTCGCCTCTTCGAGCGACACGACCGCCAGCTTCTGCTCGAGCGTCAGCGGGGCTGAGATCAGGCGCAGGTCCACGAGGCCGCCTCACTTCGTCTCGTAGCCACGCGCAGCGCCTGGCCGCGCCATCTTGTCGGCCGGCGGCCGCGTGATGGTCTTCGGCCGCTGGCGCTCGGCGCGGTAGCGGGTGATCTCCGCATCGGACGAGCCGGTCTGGCGCGGGGTTTCCGCGCCATCCTTGCGATCGCCAGCCATCAGCGGGTGACGGTCTGCTGCGAGGTGAGCCCGTTCGGACCAGCGCCGCCGATCCCGGCCGCCGCCGCGCGCCGAGCGAGCTCGTCCTGGATCACCTTGTCCGCCTGATCGGCAGTCAGGCTGGCATCACTGCCGGTGATTTTCTTGGCGAGAGCGATGCGCTGGAGGTGATGATCGTCCTCCCAGGTCTCCGGGATCTCGATAGCACCCTTGCGCTCGACCTCGGGATCGATCTGCGCTTGCTGCTGCGCCGGCCTGGCGTTGAGCTTCGCGGTCGGCTCGGCCAAGCCCTCGCTATACCAGCGGAGCGCTGTGTAGGGCTCGGCGCCGCGGATGTCGCCGACGCGCTCGGTGATGGTCGGCACCAGGAACGACATCGGCACGAGGCCGGTGTCCGCGTTCTTGAGCTTCTCGAAATCCTCGACCGTGGCCACGTTCTTCGCCATGTCCGTCGTCCTCGTGATGATGCGATGGTCGGCGAAGACGTCGCCGCGGCGTGCCGCGCGCCAGCCGGAACCGGCGCGCGGCTATGCGGTCGGCGTTCAGCCGGCGACGGTGGACGGCGAGCCCGCGCGGACGTGGGTCAGCCGGACGGCAGCCTTGGGCTGGTCCAGAGCCACGTCGTGCTGCATCTCGCAGAGGATGGCGCTCATGTTCTGCTGCCAGAGCAGGACGAGCGTGCCGCCGTCGTCGATGGTCGCCTCGGTGGAGGTCTTCATCGTCATGCCCTCCTCCTCGGCGAAGAGGACATGGCCGAAGTCGACGAGGCCTAGATCGCCCTCGTCGGTGTTGGTGCCACCGTTCTCGGCGAACTGGTTGGACACCAGGATGCGGATCCCCTTCCAGCGCGGGTTCACCGGATCGTCCACGCCGGGATAGATCTGGTTGCCGTTCCCGTCGCGGAGGTCGGCGAGGTACTGCATGAAGCGGTACCCCATGGTCCACCGCCACGTGTCGGACCGGACGATGTTCGCGCCGGTGAGCGCCAGCATCATGCGCGAGGCGACCCGGTCGAGTTCAGCGACGGTCGGCGCCCGGTTGTTGGCGAAGAGCCCCGTGCCCGAGCCGTCAAGGACGGTGATGCCGTCCTGATTGAAGATGCCGGTCGGCGTGGCTCCGGCTCCGGTACCGAAGTACATGGCCGAGTCCATCTTCAGGCCCATGACCCGCTGCAGGTCGCTGCGGACGTAGTCCTCCAGCCGGCCGATGGTCCACTTGGCCGCTTCGTTGGTCATGTAGACGATGCCGGCCAGCTTATGGCTCCGCATGTCGATGTCGTCGAAGGTCGGCGCACCGACCGGCTTCTTCGCGCCCTCACCGACGTAGGCTGCGGTCGCCGAGCCGACGCCACGCGCCTGCCGGTATACGCCGCCGATCAGCTGCACGCGACGCGGGTTGCCCTGGAGGAAGGTCGCCGCCGGATAGAGGATCGGAATGATCTCTTCGGCGACCGGCTGCGGTAGCAGCACCCTGCTCGACACGTTGGAGGCGAGCCCGGCCTTGAAACGCTGCTCGCGCGCCTTGGCGTCGAATTCCTTGAGCACCTCGCCATAGCCTTCCTGCTTAAGCAGGTCGACCGCGCTGACCCGCTCGCCGGAGCCGCTCTCCTGCGACTGCTTGTTGAGGATGGCGGCCTTCACCTGGGCGGCGATCGGCAGCAGTGGCTTCTGGGCGTCCTTCACCTGCTTGGCCGGGGCCGCATAGGGAAGACGCTCGCCGCCCTGACCGCCGCCGGCGGGGGCATCGGCTGCCTTCGAGGTCGAGCCCTCGATGGCCTCGTCCGCCTCGGCAATCGTGATCAGCCGGTCCAGAGCCTTCAGGGCGTTCACACCGGCCTCGTAGGCGTTCACCGCCTCGTCCGTCGCATCAGCAGCGAAAGCGGCCGTCTTGAGCGCCTGGAGAGCGATGCGCTTGGCCTTCCGCTCTTCACGCAGTTCCTGCAGAGTCTTCATCACTTCGCTCCGTAAGACATGCCTGGAGAGCAGCCCCGCAGCCGCGGGCCTCCAGGTTTCAGATGCTGGCTGCGGGGATGGGGTTGAGCGCTCAGGCGCTCAGGCGCGCCTCGACGTCGGCGTGCCGCTCGGCAGCCGCGTTGCGGCGCTCGATGCGGTCGTGCAGCGCGGCGAGCGCCGGCAGATCCTTGGTGATGTCGTCCTTGAGCTTCTGCTCAGGCGTCGGCTCGGGGGCGGGCTTCTTGCCGCCACCACCCGGCTCGGGATCGGCCTCGCCAGTTTTGCCCTTCAGACCGAGCGCGTGGGCGAGGCGCGCCAGCACGCCCGGCTCCTTCTCGATCGCCGCGGTGATGCGCTCTGCCTCGCTCGGGTCGACCGGCGCCAGGATCGGGGCGCCGTCGGGGCCAGCCTTGGCCTCGAAGGTTTTGCCGCCGAACACAACTGTGGTGCGCTCGGCGGTGGCCTGCCGATGCGCGTCCTCGAAGGCCTTGCGTGGCACCAGTACGCCCTTCTCGATCGACCAGGTGTCGAGCACCTCCTCGATCATCTCGCGAGACAGGACATCACCACCTTCCGCCGCCTTCGCGAGCGCCGCCGGGTTCGCCGGGATCGTGCACGGGGAGCACTCGTATAGGTCGGCCGCGTGGATGATGTAGCCCGGGTAGTAGTAGTCCGCGCTGTCATCCACCTCACGGCGCTCGATCTCTTTCGGCATGAAGCCGATGGAGCAGGCGCACAGGCTACCGGCATCGAAGTGACCCGCGACGCGCTGCGCCATCGGGTCAGACATGGTGAGGGTCAGCGTGCCCTCGGTCCGCTTCGGCCGTCCGGTCAGGGTCTTGGTCAGGTCTGACCACTTGCCGATCGGCGGATCTCCGGCGCGGTGAGCCCACGGTGCGACCGGGTTCTTCTCGAATTCGGCGGTGTCGAGCCCGGCCTGGATCACGATGTCCCGGTCGCGATCCTCGACCTCGGCCGACATGACGAAGCGCATCGTGCCGGCGTCCTTGTCGAACTTGGCGCGCTTCTCCTCCGGCACCCTGGCCGCCTTGATGATCACTCCGGAATCCCGGGCGAAGTGCTTGCGCTCCACGCCGCCGTAGCCGCGCGAGCCGAGATATTCGTCGATTGAGACGCGCTTGGTGGCCATCAGGCTACTCCTGCGGAATGGACGAGCCGCGGGCCCGTCTTGCCAGCGTTGTTGTCGGGGCTCTCGCTCTCACCGGCGCCGGGTTGCGTCGGGTTCTGTCCCGTCCCAGCCCGGACGACTTCCCCGTTGGCGTCGACCAGGCTCATGTTGACCGGCACCGTGCGCTGGTCGCCGCCCTTCTTCAGCGGGTTGAGCCGGAACGGCATCACCTCGCGACCCTCGTCGAAGGTCATCAGGCCAGTGCCCATGCCCGCCTTGACCAGCTTCTCGATCGTGTCCGGATCGTTCGACATCAGCGCAGAGCGATCAAACTGCAGGCTGAAGCGAGGCCACTCGTCCCGCGGCAGCGAGTGATTCCGGAACTTGGTTTCGACGTTGACGGCCAGCGGCATCAGGCAGTCGTTCACGTACTGCCGGTTCATCGCCGACATGTTGTTGTAGGCGACAGCCTCGAGCGCGTAGATCCGGTGCGGCGGCACATCCATCAGGCCGCAGATCCGCATCACCGCCTGGGTGAAGCTGTCCTTGCTCTGGGCGTCCACCGAGTTGATCGCAACCGGCTTCGCTGTGAGACCCGCCTCCAGCAAAATTGCTTCACCGCTGCTGTTCGCCTTGCGGGCAGCCTCGCGAAGTTGATCCTTCAGCCGGCGGAAAGCCGCTTCGCCCTGATCGGAATTCGGAAAACCCTCCTTGGTCTCAAAGACCAGCGGCTGCTTGCCGTCGTTGCCGAAAAGCTTGGTCTGATAGCGGCCGATGGCGGACAGCAGATCGAGGTTCGGCGACCCGAGCAGCACGTTCGACAGACCGTTGACGCCGTCGAGGAGCCGACCGCGCAGGTGGATCATCTCGTGCTCGGGCACGATCAGATAGGTCTCACCGAGGGCCGCGCGCTCGTATTCCGTGGCAGCCACGATCTCGTAGAAGATGTTGCCCTTGTCGCTGACGCGCATCCGGGCCCGGCCCGGCATGATCGGGATGTACTCCTCGATCGTGTCCTCACGGTCGCGCGGGGTGTAGACGTAGGCGTTCTGCGCGACCTCCAGGTGGAGCACGACCATCCGCCAGAACTCCGGCCACGTCATTGCCGTGTCGTTCGGCTTGGTCATCAGGTGATAGGCGAGCTCGCCCTTCACCGGCTCGACCATCTGCCAGCCGCGGCCGTTGCGCCGCCACTGCAGCAGCTCGGCCTTCGAGATGTCCCGGGCCTTCACGTCGGCGCACTGAATCAGCAGGGCCAAGCCGAGCGCGCTACCGTGATAATAACCAGCGCCGACGCCGAGGAAGCCGAGATCGTCCCAGCCGCGATCGTACATCTCGCGGGCAATGGCCTCACGCGGATCCTTCGCCGGTCCGGAGTAGACGAGCTGCCCCGCCTCATCCGATTTGGCGATGACCGCCCACATCTCGGCTTCGGTCTGCGCCATGTTCAGAATCCGATCAGCCCACGTTCCATGTAGATCGACGGCTTTTCGACCTTCACGCCGGCCGGGACGCTGCCGCTTTCGTGCGCCAGACGGGCCGCGTTCGCGTTGATCGCCGCGTCGAAGCCGTCGATCGATGCCTTCGAGCCGGGCTTAGCCTTCTTGGGCAGCACGTTGTCGTTCGCATCCCAGTGTCCGACGACGTTGCCGGCCATCCAGGAGGTGACCGGGTTGGCGTCGTGCTGAAGCCGGGCCGGATCCTCGTGACGGGTCACGAGATCGTCGGTCGACCGGGTGATGTGCGAGGCCGTCTTCGAGACCGAGTAGACGGTGTGTCCGCGCTCCTCGATGGCGCCCGCCAGAAAGTCCGCTTGGAAGCGATCGACCCCGAACGCCGCAACGTTGTGGCCCTCGATCAGGGCCAGGATGTCGGCCAGGATGGTCGGGTGGTGGACGTGGCTCCCGCGCGTCGTCGTTAGGTAGCCGGCCCGTTCCCAGGCCATGAACTGATCAGCGTACCGGTCGTCCTTGAACCGCGGGGAGCGCTCCGGCAGCCAGTACCGAAACACCGCATAGAGCGTGTCGCCAACCTCGATGATGAAGGCGGCCGCGTTCAGATCCGAGGCGCTGGCGAGATCGACCCCGACGAACATCGGGTAGCCCTTCAGCGCATTGAGCGTCAGCCGCGGGTCTCCGCAGGCGTCCCAACGCTCGGTCGAGAACAGGTTGCCGGCGGCCCGCGACCAGAGGTTCAGCCGGGTCCGCTTGTACTCCTGAAGCTTCGCCTCGCTCTTGCGAGCCTCGCGCTCCTCGGTCTCGATGGAGGTCGGGTTCAGCGAGATCCCGTAGAGCGGGTTGAGCTTCTCGACGACGGCCGGATCGAAGCGACGCTCCTCGTCCTCCTTGTCGCCCGCGTACATGGCAACGAACACGCGATCCGCCCGCAGCTTGCCTTCGAGCACCTGCTGGTCCGACTTCCAGCCGTCGAAGGCCGGGCCCGTGGCATCGCGGCCGGCCGTCGAGATGCCGAGCCACAGCGGCTGCTGGCGGGCGCCCTGTGCGCTCTTCAGCACGCCAATCACGTCTTGGTTTTGCGCGTGCACCTCTTCCGCCAACACCACGTGCGGGTTCAGTCCGTCGAGATTGGGCGCTCGACCCGCAAGCAGCTTCAGCTCGGCGCCGGTGCGCCGGAACTTGATCGTCTCCGTCGTGTCCTTGGCCATCAGCCACGACTTGAGCTCCGGCTCCTTCTCCAACGTCTGCCGGATCGCGAGGTACGGGATATCGGCCTGCTTCTCAGACCCGGCAGCCACACACCCCTCAGCGCCCGGCTCGTCCTCGTAATTGAGGCAGTAGAGCACGATCCCGACCGAGAGCGCCGTCTTGGCGTTCTTCCGCGGGACCCAGAAGGCCACCTCGCGGACCCAGCGCCGGCCCGTGTCCCGCTCGCGGAATCCGAAGGTCGCAACCAACCACCAGCATTGCACCGGCTCCAGCGTGATCGTGCCGGCGAACCCTTTGATGTGCGGCAGCGTCTCGATGAATGCGCAGGGGTCGTTGGCCCGATCCGCGTCGAAGATGAACGCGCTGCTCGGCTTCTTCGCCTCCTGCAGCATGTGGAGGAAGCGGTGGCAGCCGAGCCGTTCCCAGCGGCAGGCCACCACCGCTCCCTGTACGACGGCCTGGGCGTACCATTCCGCCATGCCGACGTAGTCGGGGATCAATTCTCCCTTGAGATCGACCCGTGCGAACCGCTCGTCAGCGACGGCCCGAGAAACCGAAGCGCGCGAACCGGTTGACGGGCGCCTCTTTCGGCGCGCTGATCGGCTTGTCGATGTCATCGAGCTTCAGCCGGGCGAGCGCCTTCTGGAGGTTCGTGTACCAGGACGCCCGCGGGGTCAGGCCCTCGGCGGAGATCCGCTGGATCTGATCGAAGCAGCTCGCGTAGGCGGAGAGCGCGATGTGCATGTCCTTCGACAGCCGCCCCGCGTTCCAGATCAGTCGTCCGGTGCTGTCGTATTCCGCCCGGGCCGCATCGGTCTGGAGCGGCAGTGCGCACGGCGGGAAAGCATGGAAGCCCGGATGCGCCAGAACCGCGGGATCGCCCTGGCCTACCTGCGCGAGTGATGGCTTCGGCATGGCATCAGGATCGACATACGATCCTCCCATCACGGCGTGGAAGGCAGAGAGCCTTCAGGCTACCGGAAACGCGCCGGGCGAGCCGTCGGATCATCACACCAGAGCGGGAGTTTGTCGATCGCGCCAATCTGCCGGGCGAACCGCTCCATCTCGCCCTTCACACCGTGGTGCATCACACACAGTCCCCACCGATTGTCCGGCTCGAACATCGCGCCGCCGTCCACGATGGGGTGCTTATGATCAACGAGCTTCGCGAAGGTCAGCTGGCCGTTCTGTTCGCACCAGGCACAGAACGGATAGCGGCGCCTATGCTCCGCCGAGATCCTGCGCCAGCGGTGATCGTAGCCCCGCTCCGTCGCCGACGTGCGCTCATAACGCTTCGACAGGATCTTAGTCGGGCGAGAGCCGCGACCGCGCAGAGGCTGGGGCACCTAGTAGTCCAATTCCGGCGCTTGATACCCGTGGTGAAGGGCTTCTTGCGACACTAAGCAGAGCCTCACGATGTCTGCAGCATGGCATTCCGGCTTTCCGGTCTGCTATGATTGGTTCGGTCGAGAAAGTTCGTTTTGGATGGTCTTAGCGAACACCCAAAACAGACCGATGGCTATGGTTCGCCCGTACCATAGCCAAACCGAGCCATACTGATCGGCTGCTATCGGTGGTTTTGCGACGGTCTGCATGCCAGTGGGGGTAAGACGAGCAGACGCTGCTGTCGGGTCCGCTGGCGACTTAGGCAACCAATCTGGCCAGTTCGAATGTGAACTTCTGAAGCGAGACGTGAAGGCGGCCTGATAGCTGCCTTGAGAGAAATTCTCAAGCCGCTTCTATGTATTATTTCGGTAATTTATCGTTTATTGGAGCGCATTGCTTGTCGTTTTTCCTCAACACAACGTATAAAAGCCATGTTGCCACCCGCATTGTTATTCGAGCGTATCAGTCTTCCCTGAGAGTCAATCGGAATACCTAATTCACTTGCGCATTTTTGGCAGGCTGGGTAATTACCCAGGCCCTTGCGCGGGTGGGATTTCGCTGATTCCCTTGTGAGATGGGCCGCAGCGAACTGGAGCGGCTGAGCCGCGAGGAGCTGATCGAGCTGGTGCTGCGGCTGCAGCGGCCAGAGAAGACCTCGCGCACCTCGTCCAAGCCGCCCGCGACCGATCGCAAGGAGCAGCGCGCGCAGTCCAAGCCCGGCGGCGCCAAGCCCGGTCACGAGGGTCACAGCCGGGTGCTGAGCACCGATCCCGATACGATCGTCGAGCATCGTCCCTTGGCGTGCGCGTGCTGCGGTGGCCGCCTGCACGACGCACTTCCGGCAGAGATCGTCAGCGTCTGCGAGCAGATCGAGCTGCCTGAGGTGGCGCCGATCGTGACGCAGCACCGCCGGCTCGCGGTCCGTTGCCCGAGCTGTGGGGAGCGGGTCGTCGCACCGGTGCCGGAAGCGGCGCGCGGCACGCCGTTCGGTCCGCGGCTGCATGCGGTGGCGACGTACCTGAAGACCTTTCAGGCGCTCTCCTACGAACGGCTGCAGGCGGCACTCTCCGACCTGTTTGGCCTGACGCTCAGCCAGGGCGGGCTGATGAACCTGCTCCGCCGCGCGCAAGGCTGCTTCCGTCCGGGTCGTGACGCGGCCATCGCAGCTCTGCGCAAGGCCGAGGTTGTCGCCTGCGACGAGACCGGCGTGCGCATCGAGGGCTCCACCGCCTACCACTGGCTGTTCCACTCGGCGCAAGCCGTGGTGCACACCGCCTCCCCGACGCGCGGCGCCGTCGTGGTGCACGAGATGATGGACGGGCATCGGCCCGCGGTGTGGATCTCCGACCGCTACACCGCCCAACAGGGCCATGCGGATGAGCACCAGACCTGCCTGGCGCATCTGGCCCGCGACGTCGCCTACGTCGTCGAGGTCAGCGACGATCCCGTCCCCTGGCGCCTGCAACTCTGGTTGCAGAGCGTGTTCGCCCTGGCCGAGCGCGTCACCGACTTGGCCGCCGCGACGCTCTCGGCCAAGCGCAGGACCTTGGATCGGCAGCTCGGTGCCATCCTCGCCACGTCGAGCCGCTGTGACCTGACCCGCGATCTCCAGGCCAAGATCAGCCGCGCCCGCGATCAGCTCCTGGTCTTCCTCGCCTACCCTGGAAAGGTCGAGCCAACCAACAACGGCTCCGAGCGGCTCCTGCGTCCGGCCGTCGTGCAGCGGAAGGTCACCAACGGCTATCGCGCCATGTGGGCGGCTGAGGGCGAGGCCGCCATTCGCACCGTCGTCGACACCGCGCGCCTGAGCGGTGCCAATCCATTCGGCACCATCCTCAAAACTGTCGGCGCCTGAACCCTGCCATCAAACGCCTGGGTAATTACCAGGCTGGCCCACATTGCTGTGCGTTAGCAGGAAATGAAAATCCGATCAGGGCCAAGACAAGAAGAAGATTTGCAAGTTTCATCAAAAACTCCCAATCATCAGCAAAACAGCGAGTGTAAAGATCCACAAAATCCGTCCTACGTCTAGTGCCAACGATCAGAGATCATCGGCGACGGGGACATTCGGCCACAAGCTTACAGCGAAATTTGGCTACGACCGAAAGAGCCGAGTGCAGCCGGTGCGGTTTGCTGAGCATCTAACAAGCCAGCTCTGACAGCGGCTCCCAACGCTGAGCCGATCTTAGGTGCCCGACATGGATCGAGAGCGGCCGCAAACAGCGGTCCGCTAAAGGCGCACCCATAGCGAACCGCCGGTGCCGGTCTTCATCCGCATACCCAAAGCGTACCGCATAGACCGGCTGCTTTGGGTTGCCAGTGCCGTCCCCCTCGTTCGGCTTCATGCTGAAAATCGCTTTAGCTGCTACCTCAGTCAGTCTGCGCTGGGGGCATTGGCCATCTTCTCCCAATCGCCTAAATCTGCCTTATCTTTCTTATAGCTGACAGTAAGCGCAGAAATAAGTATAGGGTCTACAACACGCGAGCCATCTACGTTTGTAAAACTATTATCTTTATGGCGAAGATAAGTAATTCCATCGTGCTTGAATGTGTAGGGCTTGTTGCGCCCCCAAAGATAGAAACCAACTACGATCAAGACGATCGCACCCACGATGATACCAGTAACCCAGTCCATACGTCGCCCCTCTTGTCCTCAACAGGGCGACTCTGACATGGCGTATTGCGAGATGAAAGTATCGGATGGGTTCTCATAGCTGAACTGGTGCATTGATATCACACCCATAGCGAGCCGCCCGCGCCGGTCTTTGTCCGCATACCCAAACCGAACCATGCGCATCGGCTGGTAGGGGGCTGCAACGGGTGAGGAGCCGACCTTCGGCGAGGCGGTCACAACGGACTGCATCACCGTCGAAGGCGGACGTTCGCGACCTGGGCGTTATGGAGCCGGTGGGCGCTTTTCTCTATCCCGGTCTCGGCGAGCGTGCGGGTGCTGCGCGAGTTCGACACGAAGAACCGCTTCGAGGGCACCGCCACTTGGCTGACCGTCGCCGCGCCCCTCTGCGTCGCGCCGCCGAAGCCCGCGCCCGAGCCCAAGGTGATCGTGGCGAAGAACTGAGACCCAGCAACCGACCCGGACGGTTCCAGCCAGGCGGCTTAGAGCGTGGCGCTCGTGCTGCGCGTGACCGGCGGCAGCGTCCAGGAGCCGTTCAGCAGGGCGGCTTTCGGCCAGTAGGTGCGCAGCATCAAAACGAACGGTCCTTTCGGGGCCGGTAGCCAGTTGGACTCGTGTTGCGCACCGGGGCTCTCGGCCTGGATGAAGAGGTCGATCGAGCCGTCCGGGTTGGCCTTGAGGTTGTCGCGCGGGCTGACGGAGTAGCGGTTGATCGAGTTCTCGACGAAGAAATAATCCGCGTCGTACATCGTCAACGACCAGAAACCGTTGACGGGCGGCAGCTCACCGTCCGGGAAGCGCATCACGTATTTCGAGGTGCCGTTCAACCGCTGGCCCGCGGCGTCGACTGTGGTCAGTGGGTAGACCGCGTCCTGCGGCAGGTTGCAGCCGAGCCCCACGGCGGTGACGAGGGCGCGCTGCAGGTAGTCCTTGCCGTAATCGCCGCCATTGGTCGTGAAGGTCCAGCCGTTCACATGCTCGCCGGCCGACTTCAGGTGCCCCATGATGCGGGGAATGGCCTCCTTCGGCGCCTGCTCGATGGCCGCCCGGATGGCGGACGGCTGGCTTGCCGGATCGAAGGGCTGGCCGGGGACGATGCCGAGCGAGGCCATCTTGGCGACCGCCACCCCGTCCGCGAGCGCGGGCGGGTTGTCCCTCATCAGAGCGGCCAGCAGGTTGAAGTAGGCCGCCGCATCCATGCGGTTGACCTGCTCGCGCACGGCCGTCTTCGTGTCGATGTTCGGATCGACCCGCCCGGCCGGCGGCGTGTACGGCTTGCCGGCCGCACTCGCCGGGATGAGTCGGTACTGGTCCTGAAGCGCGTGCACGGCCTTGTAGTCCTCGGGCGTGCCCGTGCAGTAGGTCCGGCCGAGGATCCAGATCAGGTTGGTCGGCGCCTGGATGAGCTTGGCCCCGGAGGGCACGCTGCCGCTCCAGCCGGGTCCGGCGAGGAAATAGGTCTGCGGCCCGGTTCCGGTCGTGCGCTTGCCCGGCACGGCGAAAACGTTCGTCCAGGCGCTGAGCATCGGCATGAGGTAGTAGCGCCCATTCTCCTCCGGGATGCTGAGGATGTGAGGCTCCCGGCCGACATCGACGAAGGCGCTGGAGTACAGCGTGTCCGCGTTGGGGGCCGTGACGGCCCGGAACTTCGCGTCGGGATACTCCCGCAGGTTGGCGAACTGACCCATCGGGGCGTTCTTGCCCTCGGGCGCGGCGACGTTGGTGAGCACGCGACGGGTCATCTCCATGGTGACGAGCGGGTAGCCGTAGATGTAGGCGTCGGTCGCCAGCTCCAGCGGATCGGCCACCGCGCCGTTGCCGATGATCGGCGCGTCCTGGGCGGTGCTCTGCGCCCGGGCGAGGGATAGGCCAGGGCCGACGAACGGGATCGTAGCGGCGCCTGCGGCGAAGACGCGTCTGGTGACATTCATGACCGCCTCCGTGGGTGTCCAGCCGATACGGGTTGCTATGACATCACCAGCGGCGGTAGCGCCGAACGCCGACTGCCCGCGGCCCGTAGTACCCGCGCCGGACGACTCCTACCGCCCGCGGGCCATAGATCCCGCGCCGAACACCAACTGCGCCACGGGGACCGACGCAGCCGGCCCGGTAGACACCGCGAGCGCAGACGACGGC
This sequence comes from Methylobacterium sp. CM6257, assembly GCF_054611515.1. Classification (NCBI taxonomy): domain Bacteria; kingdom Pseudomonadati; phylum Pseudomonadota; class Alphaproteobacteria; order Hyphomicrobiales; family Methylobacteriaceae; genus Methylobacterium; species Methylobacterium sp. CM6257. Next base: position 110,801 of record NZ_CM137735.1, on the reverse strand, counting down.
ATTCGCCTCGGTTGGGATGTATGCGAGCAGGCCGGCGAAGAAGCCGAGAGCGACCAGAACGTGCTTCATGACGAGCCCTCCGCGGGTTGTTGGCCCAGCGACATCGAGGGCACTAAACCGAATCACGACCGTCGCTACGGTACCCTGCTGCTGCAAAGCAGCTTGATCATTTGGGACAACGTAAGTGGACCGCCTCGGGCCTAAATGCGCCGTGGGGCTGACGTTCCAATAGGGCTTGCCCTTGCGGAACGCTCCAGTTCGAAGCAGCCACAAACAGCGGTCTGCTAAAGGCGCACTCGTAGCGAACCGGCGGTACTGGTCTTCATCCGCATACCCAAACTGGACCATTAAGATCACACCAACTGCGGCTCTCCTGGCTTGAGCTGCATCCGCTTCGCCATCTCGCGCGACAGGCCGCCGACGATGCCCACTTCAGCCTCTGGCTCTACCACGAGGGCCACAGCCTCTAAGGCTTCATCAGGTGTGCCGGTCAGGACGACATAGACCCGGTCAGGCCTGGCCTTCGAGGCGACAGACACGAGGCGGGCGTGGCGTTTCGGCTGCTGCATTCCCATTCCCTCGGCGGCCAATCGTTGATCCGCTGCCGGCCAACACGCTGAACTCTCTGACGTTTCCGTGGTTCAGTACGGTATGAGCGGTACCGACGACCCCTTCACCAACGAGCAGCTTACCGAGTTGGCTCTGATGCAGGCGGAGAGCGCAGCGCAAACCGGACAGGCCCTGACGGCGACGGCACATCAGGCCATTGCGGGATTGGTGATGAACGCGCTTTTGCTGCACGAGCTGGAACGTCTCGGCCTCGTGGATCACGATGCCCTGAGGGAAGACGCTGTTCAGCGGGCTCGATCGATCCAACCGCCGGAGGTGGGGGCCAGCGTCGCCCGGGTCATCAAGACCATCTTCGACGGCGAGGCGCCTGCCGCATCGGAGGCAGACCTCTCCAGCGTCAACGGCGGCCGGACGGACGCAAAGCACTGACGCCGCTAAGGCGCTGGGGCCTAATCTGGCGCTCCAATGGAGCTTACCCGTATCGAACTGACTGTGCGGGTATCCATTCGGATACCCAAACCAGACCAACCGCTGCTGGCTTTAACGTCTGGTTCCGGCCACAGCGCAGAAGCCCGCTCACCACCCGTTGCGGACCCCGCAAGTAAGTACCAAGCGTCAATCCGACCACTCGAAATCCGCTTAGCCAATTTTTTTTCGCGGCGTTTCTCGGAATTTGGTTTCCCATGCGGTTGCTGCTCCCCTGATCGCGATTTTTAATCGGACCTCCCTATCCCTTCACGGGAGAGGGGGTTGGGGGCGCTCCTGTCTGCTTGTGAGCCCGCGCCTTTGCCTTTCGAGCGTGCCGACAAATGGTTCGCTCAGACCGAATAGGCTACGGTGCGCCCCTCAACCGGAGGCGGAATCGTGGCCGAAGAGAAGCCTCTGATCAAAGCGCACATCGCGGAGGATCATAATTCGGTGCGCCTTATATTCCCGGGGATTCCGGCGGGCAGCCGGTCGATGAACCTGAGCGTCGACGAGCTCACTAAGCTGATCGAAGAGTTAGAGCGTGTCAGAACGACCATGGTTTCCAACAAGCCGAGTTGAACTCGATTACCGGCGTAGGCCCTCTCCGACCTGAACCACCCCTCGGCATCAGCGGCCGTCCTGAGGCTTCCTGGGCGGCGAGCATGGCGCGCATGCGAGTGCCTGGGCCCTCCCGCTCGGATCTTCACCCGCTCCGTGCTACCGTCGATCTCAGCCCCGCACCTGCTGCCGAGCTGATGGAGGCCTGCTCCATGAGGCTCATCTTTGGACATCTGGGCGATTGGATCGTCGACCCCCGCGAGTTGGCCTCGCGGCTCGGTGTGAGCGCCGACGACCTCAAGCGCATGGAACGGGACGGGTGCCTTCACGCTCGAATCAAATCCGGCAGCGATGAGGGCACGGATTTCACCCGCGTGACCGTCCACCTGCTCAACCGAGGCTGGCGCGGCACCTTCGACCAGAGCGGTGCGCTCATCAGCGAGGAAATGTGGTGAGGCTGCTGCCCCGGATTCCCCAGATCCGGAGAGCGTGAGATCGGGCCGCGGCGCCAACCTCAACGGGCTGAAAAACCAGCCGGTCGCCCGACCGCTCAGTGCCCGAACAGGGCGAAGACGACCGCGACCAGCATGCCGCCAGCGAGCGGCGTGAACAGCGCCAGGATCGAGATCAGGACGATGAGCGTGATGGCGGCGTTCTCCCGCCGCTTGGCATCCGGGTTGGGCCGCCGCGGCGGCTCCGAGCGAGGGGGGATGGATCGATCCTCGGGCGGGACGAACATCAGCGCCTCTTAAAAGCGCGTGCCTTGGTCCAGGGCTAACACCATACGCGAGCGATTGGGTCATCACCGCGACGATCTCCCGCGTCTCGGCGCAAGAGGTCGAGCCGAAACTGCCATGCGCGGCCGCGGCCATCCTGAAGCTTCCCGCACGGCTAGCGTGAAGCGCGTCACAGACGCGATCCCACTCCCGCGGCAAGGTTTCGTTAACCAAGCCGGTCTCCTCTGGAGAGGCGATTCGAATCGACAGCTTCGCAGCGACGGAGACGAGCGATGGATCAGCAATACGGCGACGACCACGAAGACCGTCAGCAGATGGAGTGAGGTGCCCTGCTGCTCGTCGAGCGCGTCTGAGGCGGCGCGCGATTGAGCCATGTAGTTGCGGCCGGAGCGCCGCGCCGGCATAGCTCGGCCATGACGACTGACGTGCCGCACCCCTATTCGATCACTATCGAGCCCCTGAAGAAGCCAGACGGCCAGTTTGGCTGGGCACTGCGGAAGCACGGCAAGTTGGCCGAACGCTCGGACCGGTCATTCCTGACGGAGGAGAAGGCCTTCGAGAACGCCATGCGGGCGATCGAGGCCGACATGAAGCCGAAGCCGAACTTTCGCTGACGGCGCAGTTCGTTGGCCGGATCACAGGACACTCACAGCTTGGGCGGCCAACAGCCAGATTTTGAAATCTGGGCCGTATCATTTATCCCTCGGCGTGGCCGCTGATTCGGCCACTACCTGAGGAGTTTGGATGACGTTAGACATGCAGCCGGATCGCTTTGTTGCGTCAATCGCCGCTGTCTCAGACCAGACACAATCAGAACAACTAGAACCGTCTCCCGGTAAGACATACGAGTGCGAAGCAAAGACTTCTGAGAAGCCAACACCACTTGCGAAGCCAACCAATGCCTTCGAGGGCTTTGGGTCGTTCTCTGGCTGACGCTCAAGCAGGCCTGCTGCGGCTGCGTTGAACGCTGCAGTGGGCCGACACACCAGGATCATCCGCGCCTACCACCGCCTCGACGCCATCGCGGCCTTGATCCGGTTCGGGAAGGCCCGCGCCACCTCGCGCCGCATGACCATGTCGAAGTCGGGATGGAACGGCACCACGCCCTTGATCGGGGCGCTGGGCTTCAGCGTGTAGAGCAGCTTCAGCTTCCGGTGCTTCTTCCCACCCGTGACTTGGTAGATCACGTCGCCCTTGCGGAAGGTGTTGGGTGCGGTGCCGGGCCTCAGGATCTTCGGGACGCCCCGGCCGGAACGACGGGCCAGCACCTTGCGATCTGGGATCGCGATCTTGGACTTGCTCGGCCGCTTCACGCCGCCCTTCTCGTGAAGGACGAGGTGTCCCCGGTTGCCGGCCCGTGTGCCCTCGCTGGTGACCGCACCGGTGAGCCTGCCCTTGTTGGCTCGCTCTACCCTGAGCGCATTGCGGAGGAAGTTCGTGTCACGCACCGAGACGTGGGCAGGCCACGTGTGGGTGATCAGATGGTCTCGGGCGGCCAACAACCCGTCGTTCAGCGACTGGCTCAGGGCGAACGGGATCTGATCCTGTAGAGCGCCGATGCTCGAGGCCGCCCGCTCAAAGCCGCCCATGTCGAACTGAACGGGCATGGACAGAAGCTCAGCTGACGTTGGGGCAGATTCCAGGCTGGCCATGTCTCGCGTGGGCAATTGGTCCCGACGCTGACACGTGACCCGGTAGCTCCGGCAGGCGCACCCTCAAACGAGCGCAGCTCACAATCCGGCCGTCCACGGGCAGGATAGATTCAGAGCCGATTCGCCGAGTCAAGCGGCCTGCGGTTTGTCGAGCTGATCAGGTGTGAATTCCACGGGCGTCTTGCGGCCGAAAATGCTGACGTCGGCACGCACGATTCCGTTGCTGAGCACTTCCTGCACCTCGGCAAAGAACGACATGAAGGGGCCATTCAAGACCCGGCGCATCTCACCGGCCTCAAACAGCGCAGCTTCCTTCCGGCGCCTTGCCCGCTCAGTCTCGTCGATGCCGGCGATCCGATCCGCCAGCGCCTGCAGGACATGCCCAGGAATCTCCAGCGGCTCACGTGAACCGAGCACGTCGATCACGTGCCGGCTGTCAAACAGTGGCTCGGTCCAGCGCACGGCATGCCGCTGCTTGTCGAGGCCGACGAACAGGTACGAGGCGAAGAAGATCGCTTGGGTATCGACCTTGCGGCCGCGGCGGACCACCGTGACCCGGTACCGGGGCAACCACCAGTCCATGGCCAGATCCTTGAACTCCTCGGCGGCCATGGCCTCGTGGAGCGGCAGGGTATGCACGACGAACCACGTCAGGCTTTGATCGATCACCACGTGCTCGCTCCGAATTCGAGATCCGTTCGTCCCGCGCTTCTTGCCCACGCTACGTCCCTCTCGATCCGCACCCGGCCCGCGCCGGCTCGCCCCCCCCCTCTCCCGCCGCAGGAGAGGGGCCGTTTGTCGCGGCGCAGGAGCGCAGCACCTCCGCAGCCCTGGCAGCCAGAGCCTTGGTCGCCTCGCGATGCCGTTGGTCCCAGAGCAGTGCGGCGCCGGACTTCGGCGCAGGACGGGTTGCGGAGCGGCCCATCAGGCGGCCTCGCCGATGATCAGCCGGGACGGGATCTTGCAGCCCGGGCGCCCCGGGGCCGGCCCGAACAGGTGCTCGACCCAAGCCCCGGTCTCGCGCTGCTTGGCGAGCGCCATCCGCAGCACCGTCTCGGTGTAGGCGCCGAAGGGCGAGCCGAGGTCGATCTTCTCCTCGTCCGGCACCGGTGCGGCGGGCACGGCTGACAGGCCCTCCGCCGTCCTGGCGCTGCGCTGCGCGGCGACCCGCTCGGCGACGGTGTTGGCCAGCAGCGACCACGTCCGGATGGGCGTCCGGCGTGTCCCGAGATCGAGCAGGGCTGGGATGATCTCGCGTTCGAGGTCGACGCCATCGGCCTCCAGCCGGGCCATCGGGCTGACGACGAGGTCCTGGACCCAGTTCTTGGGCAGCACCTCGCGGCATCGGCGCTCGACCCGGTCGAAGTTCTCCCGGCTGTTCCAGGCCGGCGGCGGCGCGGCGGCGACGATTTCCGCAATCGGAGCGGCCCCGGCCTGATGGCGGGTCGGCGCCTCGTGCGCGGGTACGCGCGGGTGTGAGCTGCCGCCGCCGGGTTTATCTCCATTCCCTTCCTTTCCATTCCCTTCCTTTCCAGACGGAGTGTTCCGGAGCTTTCCGGAGTTCCCGGGAAAGAAGTCGTGCGGATCTCCATCGCCGCGCGAGCGATTGCAGGATCTGCATGAAAGGACGAGGTTTTTTCCCTCCGTGGATCCTCCGGAGGCCTCCGGAGTAAAATGATCTAACTCAAGGCCGGAGAACGCCACCCAATAGCTGGGCTTCCCGTCCGACCGCTTCGGCCAGTAGATCGAGCCTGGCGCACCGCAGAAGTAGCACTCCGCCGGATGGTTCTCGTCGCCTGGGATGCACCCGTATTTCTGCGCCACCTGACGCCTCGCAGCGACAGGGATGCTCGACTTCCGGTATCGATCCAGAGGAAGCTTAGACTTCGCCTTGTGCGAGATGACTTGGTGCCGACCGAACCCCGGGATCACCAGCACCACCGACCCATCGTCGCCGTACCAGCGTTCGACGAGCTCCGCCGCTACCAGCACGTCTAGGGCAAGCTCCATGTCGACCGGGTCGCCTGGCATGATCTGCATGCGCAAGCGATCAGGCTCATCCTTCACGCGGCCGTCGTCGTCCGCGAAGTTCCAAAGGCCAATGAAGACGAGCCTCGCCGTGAAGGGCAGTTGGACGATCTTCTCGTCCGTCCAGAACTCCGGCTTGATCGTGCGAATCCGAGCCATCAGACGGGCCCCCGTGCGGACTGAGCGATGCAGGAGGAGGCCGCGTCGCACCACAGATTGAGCGTGGTGGCGGGCCCCGAGCGGTTCTTGCCGAGGATCATCTCAAGGCTGTTCTGACAGGTGATCAGGCGCGCCCCGATCTCGGCATCACCAGTCGCCTTGAACTTGCGTTCGAGGTAGTAGGCCTCGCGGTAGAGGAAGATCACCGTGTCGGCGTCCTGCTCCAGCTCGCCGGAGTCGCGCAGGTCCGCGAGCGCCGGACGGCGATCGCTGCGGCCCTCAGCCTCGACCTGGCGGTTGAGCTGGGTCAGCAGGACGACGCAGACGTCCTCGGCCTTCGCGAGTTGCTTGAGCGAGCCGGAGATTTCGCCGATCTCCAGCACGCGATTGCCCTGGTAGCGGTCCGATGCCTTGATGTATTTCAGGTAGTCGATGAACACGACGCCGAGGCGCACGCCGAGCTTCTCCAGGCGGCGTTTCTCCTGCTTCACCGCAAAGGCGATCTGCGCGACGCTCACCGAGGGCTCGCACTCGACCTTGAGGTGCAGCCGGTCGAGGCGCTTCGCAGCGTCCTCCAGCCGCCAGACCTCCTCGTCGTCGAGATCGACGCCGGCCATGATCTTGCCGAACGGCAGCGGCCGGTTGTGCACGTAGGAGAGGTCGGCGAGGTACCGGGCCCACTGCTGATCCCGGGTCACCTCGCACTGGAAGACGATCACCCCGGCATCCCGGGCGGCGAGGCGCGACAGCGACGTGAGCGCGATCGTCTTTCCCATGCCTGGCCGAGCTGCCAGGAGGTAGAGCTGCCCGCGCTGGAAGCCGCCGTTCGTGGCCCGGTCGAGATCCGGGATGCCAGACGGGACGGCCGTGGATTCGAGGAGCCCTGACCGAAGCCCGGCGATGCGCTCCAGCATCCAGGCGGTGCCCTGCGCGGCCGTCTGCCCGGCGAGATGGGCCTGCGGGACGATGGCGCGGACGTCGAGCAGCGCCTGCTCGGTGTCGTCGATGATAGACTGGGCCAGCGTGCCCGGGATCGAGGTCCGGGCCTTCTCCGCAAGCGTGTCGGCAATGGCGAGGAGCGCGCGGCGGCTGGCCAGATCGCGCACGACCTGCGCGTAACCAACCGCATCCCAGTTCAGCAGCTCGGCGGTGCAGGCGGTGAGATAGGCGATCGCAGGCCGGTCGCCGATGTTGGGATGCTTCAGGTAGCTCTTGATCGCGATCGGCGTCGGCGAGCTGCCGGCGGCGATGAGCGCCTCGATGATCGCGAACACCTCCCGATGATCAGCGAAGTAGAAGTGCTCCGGTTGGAGGATCTGCGAGACGGCCGGCACATGCTCCGGCTTCATCATCAGGATGCCGAGCAGGGCCTGCTCAGCCTCGGTGTTGTGAGGCGAGACGCCGGAGGCCTCGGGTTGGCGCAGCGGATAGATGTTGTCGGAATCGGCGCGCATGCGGGCTACTCGGCGGGCAGGAGGACGGGAGCGGTGTCGAACTTGCCGGTCTCCAGACCCCAAGCTTCCCAGCCCAGGCGGGACTCGCGCGAGAACAGGTCAGCGCGGCGGAGCGCGCCCGGCATCAGCGCTTCGGCGGCGGCGTAGGCCTCGTCAGGCTTGCGGCTGTGCTCGCGGGCTGGGGCCATGATCACGCTGCGCACCGCCCGGCCAGAACGCGGCCGACCGAACTTGCCGATCAGGAATGGCTCGGAGGCGCTGCGCAGCACGTAGCCAGTGCCGAAGGCGAGCTTCCCGCCCGAGGTGGTCTTCACCCACGTCCCGGCAGTGGTGAACGTGAAGCCCCACGCGGCCATGACGTCGAGCGCCTGAGGCAGCATCGGGTTCGTGGCCCAGAGCCACAGAAATGCGTCACCGCGGGCGAGCTGCGCGACTGGGAGCGCCTTGATCTCATCGAGCGGCATGCAGGCGTACTGCGCCTGCGCGCTCTTCACCTCGCCCTTCACAGACCGAAGCGCGAAGGCCCACGGCGGGTCCGCCATGATCATGTCGAAGCCGAAGGGCTGCAGGCGACTGAAGGGCCAGGTCACGCAGCCCTCCCGCCCAGCGCGCCGAGGGCGAACCGCTTACCGTGCTGCGGCGCTTTCTCGTGGACGGCGCAGGCCCAGAGGCCGAGCGCATCAGCCGCGTTGTCATCCTTCGGCGTCCAGCCGTGACGGCGGGCCGCCTCGATCATCGCGGCTTTGTCTGCGCGGCCGCTGCCGCCGAAGAACTTCTTGACGCTCTGGAGGTGGTGCTCGGCGCAGCGGACCTCGCGAAGCCGGCAGACGAACTCGGTGTGCCACGCGAGCCCCATGAGCTTGCGGGCAGTGGCCGGCGTCGTGGCCCCGGCCAGGATCGGCGCCTCGAACACGACCAGCGCCGGGTTCTCCAGCGTGATCATGTCGAGGAGCCACTCGTTGTAGGCGTCGGCGAAGCGGCCGATGTCCTCGCCCGTCGAGGGCAGCACCTTGGTGCCGTAACGCGGCTCCCCATCAGGCGAGCCGACGGCCCAGCCCAGACGGGTGGCGAGATCGAGAGCGAGGATCGTCGGCAGCGGCATGGCTCAGTGCGCCAGCTGCTTGACGCCGCCCTTCAGGCGCCGGCTGTTCTCGGCAGCCTGGTCGTCGGCTTGAGCGGCTGCACCCTGCGCAGTGCGGCGGGCAGCCTCGTCGCCCTCGTCGAACAGGTCCGCCTGCGGCCCGAGGTCGAGCTTCTCCACGTAGTCGTTGAGCGACCGCAGGAAGTCGGCCCGCTTGTCGTCCTCCATGTGCTTCAGCGACAGGACCAGCTTAAACGCCTTGCGGTTGATGCCATGGACATCCTCGGCATCCTTGACCGCGGCGCCGAGCTCGCCCCGAGCCTCGTCCATGTCGGCCTTCATGCCGTCGCACTTCGCGATGAGCGACTTCAGCACCTCAGGATGGATGCCGGGCTTCTGCTTGGCGTTCTTGAGCTTCTCGGCCATCGCGGGCCTCCGAGTCGCGCGGGGACGCCCCGCGTGGGCGGGCTTTTCAGCCGGGGAAGAGAATGATGAGGAGCATCACGGCCGGCGCTCCCGGGTGTCGCTGCGCGGATCGTGGTCGCGGTCCCAGAGGCGCGGATCCCACTCGCGGGCACGGTCCTGACAGGTGCGCGAGGCGCGCAGCACCGCACGGGCGCCAGCCGTGAAGATGTCGGCGATCCAGAGCAGGCCCTGAGCGATGTCGTGCAGCGCCGATGCGAGGCCGCGAGCGAGCGTGGCGGCAATTATCATCGGCCGGCCCGCAATTCGGCGATCTCGCGCTGCTTCTCTTCGACCTGGCGCTCCAGGCGCGCCTGCCGACACACCAGCGCGGCCTCGCGCAGGCTGTCCGGCGAGGCATCCGGGTTCACGAACACGAAGAGCTCAGGCCCGTAGACCTCGATCAGGCGGTGGTAGGCATTGCCGGCCGGTGACGAGGCGCCCTCCAGCCACTTTGCCACCGTGCGCGCCGAGATCGTGGTTTCGGCCTCGACGCAGGCGGCCGTCTTCTGCGGATGGATCGACCGCAGGAACCCGGCGATACGGGCCCCGAAAATCTTGGGTTCGAGTACCCCAATGTTTCGCAGAACAGACCCAGACGTTCGCATGCTCTTCCCCGATGCTGTGTGCATCGGGGAAGGCGCCGAGGAAGCGATCGACATGGAGGTGGCAGCCGACATCAGCAGGCTCCATGGTGGAACAAGCGGCATCCAGCCGAAGGGATCAGCAGATGCAGAGGGATGCGGTACGCAAAACAATCATCCGCATTTACAGGCGCGCGCACGTCATCGACTTGGCGGAAGAGCGACGTGTGCGCGCAAAGGGCGACCCCGCGATGGGTCCGAGTCAGGGATGCGTCGCGGGGCGCTCGAACCTCGACGGACCGCCCGGGGCCGAGGTGAGCTGAAAGGGTGCCGGGGCTACCTCGGCCCATGCCCGGCTGACGGTTTCCGCTCGGGCGGTTGGCAGGCTCATTCCCGCGCCGGTCCCGGTCGAGGTCGGATGCGCCGCAGCGCGAAAGGGAGACACCCGCCCCCATCGGGGGGCTGCTGGTCAGCCGGGTGCCCACCTGCGACGGACTGAAGTGGCGCTTCGGCGCCCGCCGCGGATCGGGGAAGAGGTTGGCGGCGCTCATACGAGCACCAGGACGAGCGCGACGCCGAACGTCGTGGCGATGAGCGGGACCAGCCCGCGGCACCAGAGCACCGCGGCCAGCCCCACGGCCGCAGAGCAGCCGAGCATCAGATGAAGGAGCGTTGCGAGTGCGGCCGGCATCAGGCGGCTTCCGGCTCAACTGGCGTCAGGCGCTCCTGCGGAATGTGCGCCTGCACCAGAACATCGTTGTCAATCGCGATGCCGTGCGCACGCGCGTGCTCCACGATCCGCGGCCAATAGACGAGAGGGATCGATCCGCGCTGGCGCATGTCGCTACCGCGGGCCCCAGGGTTCTTCGTGAATCCGCAGATACGACCGAAGGCAGTCGAGCCACCCAGCGCATCAATGATTGCAATCACGGATTCCATGGCGGTCGGCACGCTACGCCCTATGCGTAGCAGATGTCAACGCACGATGCGTAATGCAATATGCGAAGCGCCGAACATGGATTCGATCGCTGAGCGCCTGCAGTATCTGCGCAAGAAGGCTGGGTTCACCACGGCAACCGAGGCTGCGAGAGCTTTCGGCTGGGCTGTCCCGACCTATCTGGGCCATGAGAACGGCGATCGGAACCCAAGTCGCGAGACAGCGAAGCGGTATGCTACCGCCTTCAAGACGCGCTGGGAGTGGATCCTGGAAGGCGGCCCCCGTTTGGACGCCCCAAAGGATGACACGGTGCCAATCGTGGGCGATGTCGGCGCTGGTGCGCAGATCATCTTCAGCGGCGAGCCGCAGGGTGGATATGATCGAGCGCCGCGGCCGCCCGGCTCCTCTCCCAACACGGTCGCAGCCCGCGTGAGAGGGGACTCGATGCCAGGCCTCGCCGAGGACGACTGGCTGATCTACTACGACGAGCGTGTCAGAGGGCTGCCCGATGAGTGGATCGGCCAGCTCTGCGTCGTCTGGGTATCCGAAGACCGAGTCTACGTGAAAAAGGTCTACCGGGGCCGCGACGGCAGATCGTATCTCCTTGTCTCGACAGGAGGATTGCCGCCGATGGAGGTCGATGAGATCGAGTGGTCCGCCAAGGTGGCGTGGATCAAGCCGCGCTAATAATCGTCCGTATCCGGCACCTCGCCGATCCGCGCCAGGAATGTAGGTTCCGCGTATTCATCGGCACTGCTAGGCCCTGGTCGGGAATATGCGAGCGCGCCAACCGCTTTATTTTCGCAGACGAGACGTTCAGCCAAGCGCTTTGCCGCTTCTGCGCTTGGACACTGCCTGATTGGACCCGCGGATAACGTGCCGCGTCCTCCGCGCATGAACGGCTGTACAGCGTGATACTGCATGTGAGCCATCGCTTACCTTGTTAGCGCTCCGATGACCAAAGCGTCGTCCGAAAAATAGAACATAACAAGAACGAATCTACGCCTCACCGCCGGTTTCGAAAATCACACGACTCCACCGTGGGTTGGGCTGTGTGGGGGTGTGGACAACGCATTTCGCGAAGCCGTAGACCACCAATTGCCGTGGCTACGCAATATGCGTTGACAATAGCTACGCACGATGCGTAGTATGCGCCCATCGCTACCGCCGCGATGGAGCGCCCCGTGCTCAACGCCGTCGACCTCTACCTCTCGACCGCCGGCTGCGCTGAGCTGGTCGCCTACGCCTCGCTCGGCATCCTGACCGTCGGCCTCGGACCCTGGTTCGCTGCAGATCTGCTCGAGCACGCGTGGGCTGTTCGCGCCGCCTCGCGGGGTGCGCGCTGATGGCCGCTCGTCCTCGCCCTCGCTTTGCCTCGACCGCCCAGGCCATGCGCGCCTCGGCAGCCCTGCATCGCGCCATCGCTTCCGCCGGCGGCGCTGCTCGGCTCGCCCCACGCCTTGGCATCCGGATCACCGCGATTCCGGCCTGGACGTTCTGCCCAGCGCAGCACGTCGATGGCGTCGCGGCGGCATCCGGGGTCGCCAAGCACGACCTCCGACCTGACCTATTTCCGCGTCCCGGCGCTTCGGCGCGCGAGCTGACAGCTGACGAGGCAGCAGCGGCGCACCTCGCCGCCGGCGCGCACTTCGCCCGGACTGGCCGCTGCCTCTCTGCCGAGGAGGCACGCTGATGGCCTGCTCCGCCGCCGACTACTGGATCGTCCCGCTCGACGGCTACCTGGCCGTCCGTAGCGCTCGCGGGATGGAGGCCGAGGGCTTCGACTGCCGCGCCGCTGCTCGCCACTGGATCGAGGAGCGCCAGGCCGAGGACGCCGACGAGGTGGCTTCGCTCGCCGACTTCGAGGCCCAGCGCTTCCTGGAGGCTGCGTGATGTCGGCCGCTCAGTCCCTTCCGCGCGAGGAGCTGCTGCTTGGCGGCGCGCGCGTCGGTTGCTTGCCACTCTCTCTGACCAAGTGGCGCGGCCACTCGAAGCGCATCTACGTCGCCGGCATCTACCTGCCGCGGGACATCGAGGCTGACGACTTGGTCGATGCGGTGGTGATTGCCGTCCGCCGCGACGGCAGCGGTAACTCGAACGGCCTCGCGCAGCCCGTGCGCGTCGCGCTGTGCCCGGACGCGGCAACCGCCCGCGCCTTCCTGGCCGTCCTGCCGAAGGCGGTCACCGAGCTTCACCTGCATCGAACCGAGCCGGACGCGAAGGAGCGCGCCTCCATCCTCGCCGACCTCCAGCCGGAGTTCTGATCGGTGACCTTCCCGCCCTTCTCCGAGGCCGAGGTCGTCATGGCCCGCGCCTTCTTACGACGGGTCTGACCATGCAGATCGCCAACAACTTCGCGCGCCGCATGGCGCTCCTTGGCAAGCCCGGGCCGTACCGGGCGAGCTACTCCAATCCGGGCGCCATCGTCGACCGCGCCGACCACATCGTCGAGATCATCTGTCCCGACATCCCGGGCGCCGCCACCCGTTGCGACGCGGCCGAGATCACCGCGCTGGCGCTGAACCGGCTCTGCGGATTCCCGGCCCTCGAGGACCAGCTCGACCCCGCGCACATCGCGGCGGTGCGGACCGAGAGCGCGCGGTTCGCCGCGCAGGCCGGGCAGCAGGCGGCGGAGTAAGCGCGATGGCCCTGCTCGCCCCCGACACCATCGAGCGCCCGTCCACGGTGCGCCTCCACGCCGATCTCTACCAGGGCACGGACGAGTGGATCGCGGCCCGCTGCGGGATGCTGACCGCCAGTGAGATGTCACTGATCCTCACGCCGACCTTCAAGGCGGCCAAGAACGAGAAGGAGCGCTCGCACCTCTACGAGCTGCTCGCCCAGCGGATCACCGGCTTTGTCGAGCCCCGCTTCGTCAGCGACGACATGCTCCGCGGCCAGGATGACGAGGTCGAGGCCCTCGCGCTCTACGCCAAGCACTACACGCCCACCGAGCACGTCGGATTCATCACCAACGACCGCTGGGGCTTCACGCTCGGCTACTCGCCGGACGCGCTCGTCGGTCGCGACGGGCTCGTCGAGTGCAAGTCGCGCCGGCAGAAGTACCAGGTCGAGACCTTCCTGGTGCACGTCATCGAGGGCACGATCCCGAGCGATTACCTGCTCCAGATCCAGACCGGCCTCCTCGTCTCCGAGCGACGGTGGTGTGACCTCGTCTCTTATTCCGGCGGGCTGCCGCTGGCCGTGATCCGCGCCTACCCGGACGAGACTGTCCAGAGGGCAATCGTCGAGGCGGCCGGCGACTTCGAGCGGCGCATCCGGGAGGCGATGGACCGCTACCGCGCCGCTGTCGCGACCTCCCGCGCCATCCCGACCAAGCGTATTCCCCGGGAGATCCAGCTGTGACGGACCTTTCGCAGACCATCGCGCCCAAAAGCGATCAGCTCAACGCGGACGACCTGATCGGCGGCCCGCGCACCATCAAGGTCACGCGGGTGTCCGCGATGAAGGAGCCTGACCAGCCGATCGCGGTCTACTTCGAGGGCGACGGTGGCAAGCCCTACAAGCCGTGCAAGTCTATGCGCCGCGTGCTCGTGCGCGTGTGGGGCATCGACGGCGCCGCCTACGCCGGCCGGCGGATGACGCTCTACCGCGACGATGCCGTCCAGTTCGGCGGCGCGGCGGTCGGCGGGATCCGGATTAGCCACGTCTCCCACATCACCCAAGCCGTCACGATGCCGCTCACGGTCACCCGGGCGAGCCGCAAGCCTTTCACGGTCAAGCCGCTGCCTGAGGGGCGCGATCAGGGGGCGGATAAGTCTGCGCCCCCCAAGCCGACGCTGCTTGGCGTGGCGCGCGAGAAGGCGAAGGCCGGCCGGGACACTTTTGAGGCGTGGCACGATCGCCTCAAACCGCAACAGGTTCAGGCGCTCCGGGAGATCGAGGGTGAGCTCGACCGGCTGATGGACGAAGCCGACACGCGCGACGACGGCCCACCCCTGGACGACGACTTCCCCGGCTTCGCGCCGGCCACCGAGGAGGCCGCCTGACCATGTGCATGGCCTGCCTCAACCATTGCTGCGCATCCGGCGAGACCGACCGCTGCGGCTACGACGGCTGCTTCGAGCCGGACTGTTGGAGCGAGGACGCCGAGGCGGTCGACTTCAGCGGCGTGATGCGCGGCGACGTGCGGAGTATGAGCGCGCTTCTTACCGATACCGCCTCGCCGCCGAGCCCGCACCAATTGCGGCGGAGTAGGGCGATGCGCTCAGATCAGTCGCGCCCTCTATGCCATGGGGCCCGCCTACATGCGCGGTGGAGGCGCGACCTCATCCGCGCCGCCGGGCACCTCGTCGTCCACCCCGCCGGACGCACCGACCGCCGGTCCTGGACGGTAGGCATCAAGCGCCACGTAGGCCTCCGTATCGGTCAGGCCGACCCTCTCCATATCGGTCAGGAGCGCCAGGATGTCCCCGTCGACCGGCTCGCCGGCTTCTTTGCGTGCGATGAGGCTGTTGACCATCGCCATGTCGCCGCACGGTTCGCTGCCGGATTCGTTCGTGTCGGTGAAGGCCATGTCCGCTCTCTCGTGGGATGTCCCCCGGACTTAGGGCGCTGCGATTGGCCCGGCCACGTCTGGTCTGGAGGCGCTGCTCAGAGCCCGGCCGCGTTCTCAGCCGAAATCCGTGTCGTCCAGCTCAACGACGTCTCCGGGCGCCCCATCGAGATCGTACTTCAAGCTCGCAGCCTCTTCGATCTCGGTCCGATTTTTCAGGAAGAGGTCGAGTGGGTCGAATGCGCCAGCGCCCGGGTGGAAGATGTCGCGCAGCCCGTCGATCGAGACGCGGCACGGGATGACCTTGCCGTCGGTCACCATCCCAAAGCGGTCAGTCACCATCCCAAAGCGCACGTGCGCGAGGGTCTCCTGGTCGATGACCGGCTGGCCCGCCTGGTAGCTCTCCAGCGGCATGAAGCTCGTCCAATCTATGAGCATCTGCATCGCGCCGCTCCGTCCGCCGGTCAAGCGGTCACAATCACCCTTTTCGCCGCGGAGTAGGGGCATGGCCAAGTCCAGCACCATCACGCGCGAGGGCGCCGACGCCGCAGCGGAGTGCGACCACGCACGATCGGCGTTATTGAACGTTGCGCGGTGCTATCGAGCGCGCTGCTTCAAACAAAGCCCGCAGCTTTTCAGCCGCACACAGCACGATGTCGGGGGGCGCGTCCGCGAAGGAGTGCTCGGCAATAAAGCTCTCCAGCGCTTCCTCGATCCGGTTTTCGATCTCATCCATCACAGCGAGGCCGGCCGGACCCTCGCGACCCAAATGGGCGTCCGCAAGCATCAGATAGGCTGCGCTGACGAGGAGGAAGGCGATCCCATTCGCCTCTTGCGCAGGATCGGAATACGGGTCGCTGTCGGGTTCATCGCCGTCCGCGACCTCGTCCGACATCGACCAGTCTCCGCATGCCACACTCCTCTCGCTCTAGGGCGGTCGCGGCGGGGTATTGCCTACGGCAAAGAGCGAATTGCTTGCGTCCATTTGAGCTACGCAAAACAACTGCCTTCGCGACGGGAGGCTGCCCGTGGCTGACCAGACCTTCACCGCCGCCGACCTCGCCGACTGCGCCGAGCGCGAGGTCCGCCAACGGCAGCGCGCGTACCCAGGATGGATTGAGGCTGGCCGCATGACCCAGCAACTGGCCGACGGCCAGACCGCGCTCGTGCAGGCGATCGCGCGCAAGCTCCGTGCGGAGGCCGATGCCGAGCGCGCGAAGGGGGATCTGTTTGGATGAAAGGCACGGTCGTGATCCTCAAGACTGCCGGCACGACGCGCCTCGTCCTCATCATAGGCGGCTATGCGCTGAAGATCGCACGCCATCATCGCGGGCTGCGCTGCAACCGTTTCGAAGCTCGGATCTGGGCCGAGGCGACGTGGGAGCGGAAGGCGATGCTCTGCCCGGTACTGGCCTGCTGGGCCAACGGACTGTTCCTCCTGATGCTGGCCGCTAAGCCGCTCAGCGAAGAGGAAGCGGAGAAGCATCGGCAGGACGACACCTTCCCGGACTGGGATTACCTGCCGGGCGGGGAGGAATGCCCGTTCGAATACAAAGCTTCCGACTGGGGGAAGTTGGGCAGCCGCTTGGTCGCTGTCGACTACTCCGCGCCGGCTCTCCTCGAGGAAGTGGGGAAGCCATGATCGGACGCACCTACCTCGAAGCGGGCTCGCCCGTGCGCATCCTGATCCGCTGGGGCAAGACCGGCGCCGGGTCCACCGCGCCCATCAGCAAACTCGACGGATTTGCCTGGGGCCAGCGCCGCGCACCGCACAACGTCCTCATCGAACGCCAGGACGGCACCAGGGTCGTCCGGCCGCTCCGAGACCTACGCAAGCTCCCGGAGCCCCGCCTATGAGCACCGCTGACCAGAGCACCGCGGCGCCGGCTCCGGATGCACCGAACAGAGGTGAAACGGCAGGGCGGGGCCTGCTCTCAAGCTGCGTCCGCCATTCGCGGATCAAATTTGCCTTCCTCGCGGATCAGCTCCCTCACCCGCAAAGCTATGGCGGCGATGAGATCGGGGCGGGTTCGACCGGCCTCGGTTTCCAGCCAGACCTGGAACAACGCCCATGCAAAGCGTTGCTCCAGGGTGGCGAGGAACTTCTTCGCTTCGGTCGCGCCGCCGCGCTGTACTGCGGCAGCGAACTCGATGAGGGTTTCCCCCATCAGGTAGGCCGTGAGTCGCTCCACCACCACGGCATTGCTGCTTTCGGCATCCACGGCGAAACTCCACACGCTACACCGTCATCGAAAACTCCTTTCTTGGCGCCTCCGTTCGCTACTCCCTTCGACGACGGCCTTTACCACCAGCTCCCTCCCGCCCCGGCCGACGCGCTCGACATCGCTGCGATGGAGGTGCGCCATGGGTGACCGCAGCGCTCAGATGACGAACTTCACCCCAATCTTCCGGTCCTCGCGCCAGACCACCTCGCAGAGCTGGTTGAGCGATAGTCCCGTCGAGATCAAACGAAATTCTTCCGGAGGGTTAGTGCCGGGCTCCACCTCGATCATCGCTCCGGATCTAGCGATATCCCAAACGAGGCAGTCGCAGCATTCTTGCGGATCGCCAAAAGCTAACCGCCCTTCCTTTAGGGCGTGCCCGCGCGGCTCACTTCTGCGGTCTTCGGCCACTGTTCGCCTCCGGAGCGCCCGAAATCAGACTAACGGCCAAGGTAATAGGCCCGGATTTGTTTTCGGGACTGTTTCCGACGCGGGCGACGCGCTCGAGATCGCGGGGTCGGCATGAGCTCGGGGTATGATTGGAAGCACGGCGGACTTGTCCCAGCGCGCGACGCTGGGCTGAAGGCGCAGGGAGGGGGCAGTGAGTGAGCACCTGCTGACGCCGGCCCAGGCGGCCGAGCGCCTGGGCATCTGCACCCGGACCCTGCGCGCTCTCGTATCCGACGGCGCCCTGCCCTTCATCGTGACCGGCCGCGGCTTGCAGCGCCAACACCGGATGTTTCACCCTGACGACCTCGCGGCGTTCGTCGAGGCTCGGAGGAAGCATGAATGTCCACCCACAAGCCAACAGGTCGACCGTTCTACCTCTACGATTTCTGGCTGCAGGGTCATCGATTTCACGGCACCACGAAGTGCGCCTCGAAGCGTGATGCCGACCTCTTCGAGAAAGCCAAAAGGAAAGAGGCCGCCGACGAGCTTAAGGCCGCCGCGGCGCTCGGCCGGCAGCCCATGACGTTCGGTGTCGCGGCGACGCGTTATTGGGACGAGGTCGGTCAGTTCGCGGCGACACAAGACGACATCTGGCGAACCCTCGCTTGGCTGCAGCAGGAAATCAGCAGCACGCGCAAGCTGGCGACCATCAACGACAGCATCGTGATTCGGCTGAAGACCGCGCGCCGGCAGGAGACGACGAGGCAGGGCAAGACGGTCAGCCCCGCAACCGTGAACCGCACCCTTGAGGTTCTGCGCAGCATCATTGCCCGGGCCGGCAAGCTCTGGCAGGAACCAGTCGCGCCAATCGACTGGCGGCGGCACATGATGAAGGAGCCGGAGGAGCGCGTCCGCGAGCTGCGGGCCGACGAAGAGGCGGCCATGTTCGAGGCGCTGCGTCCGGACTATCACGCGATCGTTAGGTTCGCGCTTCTCACCGGCTGCCGGCTGAACGAGTGCGTGACCCTCCGATGGAAGGACGTCGACTGGGGCGGCCGTCAGATCTGGATCCTCGGCAAGGGCAACAAGCTGGCCCCGATTCCGCTGCCGCCAACTGTACGAGAATTGCTCTGGCCGCTTCAGAGCGAGCACGAGGAATTCGTGTTCACCTACGTGGCTGAGCGCACGCGCGGCGGTCGGCGCCACGGGCAGCGCTACCCGATCACATACGAGGGTCTGAAGACCGCGTTCCGGCGCGACGTGAAGCCCGTGGTCCCTGGCTATCGGTTCCACGACAACCGGCACACGGCCGCGACGCGGGTGCTACGGGCCTGCGGCAACCTGAAGGTCGCGCAGAAGATGCTTCGGCACGCCGACATCTCGACGACTGCCAAGTACGCGCACGTGATGCACGAGGACGTGCTTGACGCGATGGAAAAGGCAGCAAAAACAGGGTCGGTGACAAAAAGTCCCGACGAAAATCCCAACGAGGCTATTTCGAAAGAGGCAAAAGCCTAACAGCGGCAGAAGCTTAGAGGGTGTCGGACCGGCGGGTCCCAAACCAGGTGCGCTACCAGACTGCGCCACACCCCGACTGCCCTGACGGCAACAATGCCGTAGCGTTTCCGCCGTTCCGCCGCAAGGCGGCACGGCCGCGCGCGCCGCATCGGTACCGGCCGTACAGCACGGGCCCGCCGCGCACCCGCCAGCCGGATCCACATCGGAACGCCGCCGCTTCGCCAACATTTGTCAGACAAATATGCCGACGCTAACGATGGGCCCGGGACGGGGGCCGGGTCTCCAGCACGTGCACCAACGCTTTCCGCCATCGGGGGGTGGAGCGTGAAGCGAATCGGGACGCTGCGCTGGGGAATCCTGGCCCTCGTCGCCCGCCGGAGCATCGCGGCGGGATTCGCGCTTGACCGGAGCGTCGCGCCGACCCACTTCCCGTCCGCCGGGGGCATAGCGGGACACCAGCCGATGATCGATCTTTACTACTGGCCGACACCGAATGGCCACAAGATCACGATGTTCCTTGAGGAAGCCGGCCTTCCCTACCGGATACATCCGGTTAATATTGGCAAGGGTGAACAATTCAACCCGGATTTTCTCAAGATCGCTCCGAACAACCGCATGCCGGCGATCGTGGACGACGAGCCGACGGGCGGCGGCGCACCAGTCTCGCTGTTCGAATCGGGCGCGATCCTGCTCTATCTCGCCGAGAAGACCGGGCGCTTCATCCCGGCGGACCTGCGCGGCCGGGCCGAAGTGCTGCAATGGCTGTTCTGGCAGATGGGCGGTCTCGGGCCGATGCTCGGCCAGAACCACCACTTCTCGCAATATGCGCCGGAGAAGATCGACTACGCGATCAAGCGCTACGTCAACGAGACCAACCGGCTCTACGGCGTCCTCGACCGGCGGCTGGCCGACCGCGCCTTCGTCGCCGGCTCGGACTACTCCATCGCCGACATGGCCTGCTATCCCTGGATCGTGCCGTGGGAGAAGCAGGGCCAGAACCTCGACGATCACCCGAACCTGAAGCGCTGGTTCACGGCGATCGCCGAGCGGCCCGCCACCAAGGCTGCCTATGCCCGCGCCCCCGAGGTCAACCCCGACTACGGCAAGACCATGAGCGAGGACGCCAAGAAGGTGATGTTCGGCCAGACCGCCGCCAACACCAAGCGCTGATCTGCCGATGTCCGAGACACCGGCTGCCCTGCCCCTGCGGGTGATCCACCGGGGCTGGAACACGTTCGGCATCGCTACGCTGACGCTGCCGGACGGCGGCACGGTGGAGCGGGCGCTGGAGGATCACGGCGGCGCAGTCTGCGTGCTGCCCTACGACCCCGAGCGGCGCGTGGCGCTGCTCGTGCGGCAGGCACGGGTCGGCCCGGCCTTCTGGGGCGAGCCGGCCGCGTTCGACGAGGCTCCGGCCGGTGGCCTCGACGGCGGCGAGCCCGAGGCGACCGCGATCCGCGAGGCCCTGGAGGAGACGGGCGTGCGCCTGGAGCGGCTGGAGTCCGTGGCGCACGCCTACAGTATGCCCAGCGTCTCCTCCGAGCGCCTCTGGCTCTATCTCGCCCCCTACCGGCAGGTCGATCGGATCGGTCCCGGCGGTGGGCTTCACGAGGAGGGCGAGCAGGTGTTGGTCCTGGAAGTCCCGCTCGCCGAGCTGGCCGACGCGGCCCGGTCCGGCCGGCTGCCCGATCTCAAGACCCTGGCGCTGGTGCAGGCGCTGATGCTGCGTCGTCCGGATCTGTTCTCCGCATGTCCGTAACGCCCGAAGCGTCCGCGCAGGATGTCCTCACACGCATGCTCGCCTTCGCCGAGGAGGCGGCGCCGCTCGCGCTCCGGATGCGCGCGTTCGGCCTGGACATGACCAACAAGGGGCCCGACCTCGGCCAAGCGCTCACGGAAGCCGACCTGGCCATCAGCCGACTTCTGCACGACCGGTTCGGCCCGGACCTGATCGAGGAGGAAACGGCGGAAGACCTGGGTCACGCGGCGGCCGGGGCGATGCTCGCCCGGGACGCCTGGACCTTCGTGGCCGACCCGATCGACGGGACCCGACCCTTCGCGGGCGGCCTGTCCGGCTGGGGCGTGATGGTGGCGGCCTGTCGGTCGGGCTGGCCCCGGGCCTGCGTCATGAGCCTGCCCGCCTGGAACGAGGATCGTTCCGGGCCGGCCCGCATCGAAACCGCGGAGGCGGCCGCGGGGATCCTGTTGGCGGCGTGCAAGGGCCGGGCCTTCTGGGCGCCGACACGGGGTGGCCGTCGCACGCAGGCGCTGCGGCGGCTCGAACGGCCTGCACGGCGCACCGGCCATGTCGGCTGGCTCTCCGTCACGGCGCAGCGCTACACCCTGGATTACGGGCGGGGCTGGTTCCCCTGGAGCGAGGGCGGAGCGATCTCGGACGCGGCCCTCCTAGCCACCGGCCGCATCGACGCGACCCTGAGCAACAACAGGCTCTGGGACCTGGGTCCGATCCTTCCTCTATTCGAGGCGCTCGGCTTCCGCCTGTTCCATTGGCCGGACCTCGGCGATCCGCCGGCCGCCTTCGTCGACCTGTTCGATGCGGAACTGTCGGCCCACGACGATCTCTGGCTGGTGTGCCGGGACCGCGATCAGGCGGCCGACCTCGCGGCCGCGATCCACCCCTGTGGCTCGGCGGCGCATTCCGGGGCGTGATCACGGCCAGCTCGTCCCACCCGCGTCCTTATCCTGAGGTGCGTTCGCGCAGCGGACGCCGCGAAGGACAGTTCCGGCTATCACTGCGCTGTCTGGAGGGATTCTTCGAGGCCCGCTGTCGCGGCGCCTCAGGATGAGGCGGTGGGTTCGAGCGACCGAAAAGCCCCATTGCCGTCGGCCTGACCTGTGATGTCGTGATGACCCGAAACGGAAGGGGCGGCGCACCGCCTCGCGGTGCGCCGCCCCTTTGCGTGTCCGTCGGATCGATCAGTTCAGGGTCGCGTTGACCGGACGGCGCTCGGCCCCGACCGTGACGTCGCCGATCATCAGGCCCATCGGACCCAAACGGACCGGCACCGTCTCGCCGTCGTGGATCTTGCCGGACAGGACCAGCTCGGCCAGCGGATCCTGGACGTTCTTCTGGATCACCCGCTTCAGTGGCCGCGCCCCGTAGGCCGGGTCGTAGCCCTTGTCGGCGAGCCAGTTCTTGGCGTCCTCGTCCACGTCGAGGGTGATCTTGCGATCATCCAGCAGCTTCTGCAGGCGTCCGAGCTGGATCTCCACGATTGCCCCCATCTCCGACCGCGCGAGGCGGTGGAACAGGATGATCTCGTCGACCCGGTTCAGGAATTCCGGCCGGAAGTGGCTCCGCACCACGCCCATCACCTCGTCGCGGACCGCGTCGGTGTCCTGACCCGCGGGCTGGTTCACCAGATACTCGGCCCCGAGATTCGAGGTCATGATCAGCAGCGTGTTGCGGAAGTCCACCGTCCGCCCCTGCCCGTCCGTGAGCCGCCCGTCGTCGAGCACCTGCAGAAGGACGTTGAACACGTCCGGATGCGCCTTCTCGACCTCGTCGAACAGCACGACCTGGTAGGGCCGCCGCCGCACGGCTTCGGTGAGGGCGCCGCCCTCCTCGTAGCCGACATAGCCCGGAGGCGCGCCGATGAGGCGGGCGACCGCGTGCTTCTCCATGTACTCGGACATGTCGATGCGCACGAGCGCCGTGTCGTCGTCGAACAGGAAGCCGGCGAGCGCCTTGGTCAGCTCGGTCTTGCCGACGCCCGTGGGCCCGAGGAACATGAACGAGCCGATCGGCCGGTTCGGGTCCTGCAGTCCGGCGCGGGCGCGCCGAACCGCGGTCGAGACCGCCTCCACCGCCTCGCGCTGGCCGACGACGCGCTTCGACAGCGCCTCCTCCATGGCCAGCAGCTTCTCGCGCTCACCCTCCAGCATCTTGTCGACTGGCACGCCGGTCCAGCGGGAGACCACCGCGGCGACGTGGGCGGGCGTGACCGCCTCCTCCATCATCGCGTCGCGACCGTTCTCCGCCTTCGCCTCGATCTCGGCGAGCTGCTTCTCCAGGCCCGGGATGACGCCGTAGGCGAGCTCGCCGGCGCGCTGGTACTGGCCCTGGCGCTGCGCCGCGGCCAGCTCGTTGCGGGCCTCGTCGAGCTTCTTCTTGAGGCCGGCAGCCGTGCCGAGCTTGTCCTTCTCGGCCTTCCACCGCGCGGTGATCGCCGCCGAGCGCTCCTCCAAGTCGCCGAGCTCCTTCTCCAGCCGGACCAGCCGGTCGCGGGATGCGGAGTCGGTTTCCTTCTTGAGCGCCTCGGCCTCGATCTTCAGCCGGACGATCTCCCGGTCGATGTTGTCGAGCTCCTCGGGCTTCGAATCAACCTGCATGCGCAGGCGCGAGCCGGCTTCATCCACCAAATCGATCGCCTTGTCGGGCAGGAAGCGGTCGGTGATGTAGCGGTTCGAGAGCGTCGCGGCCGCCACCAGGGCGGAGTCCTGGATGCGCACGCCGTGGTGCTGCTCGTACTTCTCCTTCAGGCCGCGCAGGATCGAGACCGTGTCCTCCACGGTCGGCTCCGACACGAAGACCGGCTGGAAGCGCCGGGCCAGAGCCGCGTCCTTCTCGACGTGCTTGCGGTACTCGTCCAGCGTCGTCGCGCCGACGCAGTGCAGCTCACCCCGGGCAAGCGCGGGCTTCAGGAGGTTCGAGGCGTCCATGGCCCCGTCGGCCTTCCCGGCGCCGACCAGCGTGTGCATCTCGTCGATGAACAGGATGATGCCACCCTCAGCCGCGGTGACCTCGGAGAGGACGCCCTTCAGCCGCTCCTCGAATTCGCCCCGATACTTCGCGCCGGCGATCAGCGCGCCCATGTCGAGGGCGAGCAGGCTCTTATCCCGAAGGCTCTCCGGCACGTCGCCATTGACGATGCGCAGCGCCAGACCCTCGACGATCGCGGTCTTGCCGACGCCAGGCTCGCCGATGAGCACCGGATTGTTCTTGGTGCGCCGGGACAGGACCTGGATGGTCCGCCGGATCTCCTCGTCGCGGCCGATCACCGGGTCGAGCTTGCCGTCCCGGGCGGCCTCGGTGAGGTCGCGGGCATACTTCTTCAGCGCGTCGTAGGCGTTCTCGGCCGAGGCGTTGTCGGCGGTGCGCCCCTTGCGGAGCGCGTTGATGGCGGCGTTCAGCGAGGCGGGGGTTACACCCGCGGCCTGAAGTGCGCGGCCGGCTTCGGAATCCTTCTCGACCGCGAGGGCTAGGAGCAGGCGCTCGACCGTCACGTAGGAATCGCCCGCCTTCTCGGCGGCCTTCTCGGCGGTGTCGAACAGGCGCATCAGCTCGCGCGTCGCCTGCGGGGCGGCCGCGTTGCCGGAGACCTTGGGCTGCTTGGCGAGCCACTGCTCCGTCTGGGCCAGCGCCACGCGCGACTGACCGCCCGCGCGGTCGATCAGGCCGGCGCAGAGGCCCTCCGGATCGTCGAGCAGCACCTTGAGCAGGTGCCCCGGCTGGAGCTGGGGATGTCCCTCGCGCATCGCGAGGTTCTGAGCCGCCTGCACGAAGCCGCGGGCGCGCTCGGTGTATTTTTCGAAATTCATGCACAACCCTCCCGTACCGGCATCCGCCGCCCGATGAGAGGCGCGGCGCCACCGAAACGTCGCCCTCCGGCACTCCGCCGCGCGAGGGCCCCGGCGCCGTTGACGGCCGCCGGTAGACCCGATGTGGTGTTGCAATTGAGCACCACAAGGGGCGGCGAAGCTCTTGCGCGACGGATCAATTCAGGGCCACGCTCCGCGCATGACCGCATTGATTCATGTCAGCGCCCTCTATCGCTATCCGGTGAAGGGCTTGAGCCCCGAACCCGTCGAGCGGGCGGAGCTCGAGACCAGCGGCTTTTTTCCGGGCGACCGGCTCTACGCCATCGAGAACGGCCCGTCGGGCTTCAACGCCGTGGCGCCCCGGCATCAGCCCAAGACCAAGTACCTGATGCTCATGCGCGACGAGGCGCTGGCCCGCCTGCGCACCCGCTACGACGACGCCACGGCGACGCTCACGGTGGAGGGCCATGGCGAGCCGGCGGGCTTCCGCCTCGACACTGAGGCCGGGCGCGCCGGGCTGGCGGACCTGATGCGGCGGTTCATTCCCGAGAGCCTCCGGGGGGAGCCGAAGGTGCTCGCGGCGCCGCCGCAATACCGGTTCACGGATTCACCCACCGGCTACGTCTCGCTGATCAACCGGGCGAGCGTGGCGGCCGTGGAGGATTACCTCGGTGCGCCCGTCGATCCGCTGCGCTTCCGCGGCAACCTGCTGGTCGACGGGCTCACGCCCTTCGCCGAGCTGGAGATGGTGGGACGGGTCATCGAGGCGCCGAGCGGCCTGCGGCTCAAGATCACCAAGCGCACGGTGCGCTGCGCCGCCACCAATGTCGACCCGGCGAGCGGAATTCGCGACTGCGACATCCCCTGGACTCTCGACGCGCGGCTCGGCCACCGCGACCTCGGCGTCTATGCCGAGGTGATCGCCGGTGGGGCGCTCGCGAAGGGCGACGCGCTGCGGGTGGTGGGCTGACGGGCGGGTCACTCCAACCCAATCCCGTCATCCTGAGGTGCGAGGGCAGCGAGCCTCGAGGAGGGCTCCGGGGAGCGCGCGACCAGCTGGAGCCATTCTTCGCGACGGCCGCTTCGCGACCGCACCTCAGGATGTGGGCGAAGATGGGAGAAGCCGCCAACGATCCTCAGAGCCGCGATACGTAGGCCGCCAAGTCCTTGATGTCGGCCTCGCTCAGCTCCTGCGCCACCTCGTTCATGGCGGGATCGTAGCCGGGCCGGCTGTTCGATTTGTAGCCGGCGAGCGCCTTGGCGAGGTACTCCTCGCGCTGCGCCCGGATCCGCGGGATCGCGTCCCGACCGGCGAGGTCCGGACCGTGGCAGGAGGTGCACTGGTGCTTGGCGACGAGTGCCTGCGCCCGCGACGCGACGGCGGGGTCGGCGGGCGGCCCTGACGAAGCGGGCGCCGGCAGCGCCGCAACCGCGTCGGCATAGGCGCGCAGATCGTCGTCGGAGAACCCCGCGGCGACCTCGTTCATGGGCGGCGCTTCGCGCTGCTTCTCCCGGAACTGGAACAGCTGCGTGACGATGTAATCCGGGAGCTGGCCGCCGAGCGAGGGGACGCCCTCGCTCTGCGAGGTTCCCTTCCCGTGACAGCCGATGCAGGGTGCGATCCGCTCCTGCATCGCAGCATCGGGCGCGGCGAGAGCCGCACCCGCCAGAAGCGCGCCGAGGGTCAGCGCGAGCCCCCGGATCACGCGTGTCCGCGACGGACGGCGCATCACTTGCCGTAGCTGACGCGATAGATCGCGCCGTTGTAGTCGTCCGAGACGAGGAGCGATCCATCCTGTGCGACCAGCACGTCGACCGGGCGCCCGACATACTTGTTGTCCTGCAGAAACCCGGTCAGGAACGGCTCCACCGAGGTGATCTTCCCGTCCGGACCGGCCTTGGCCACCGCTACGTCACCACCGAGTTTGTGCGTGCGGTTCCAGGAGCCATGCTGGGCGATGAAGATCGCATTCCTGTAGGCCTCCGGGAACTGCGTGCCGGTGTAGAACCGCATGCCGAGCGAGGCCGTATGCGGTCCGAGCAAGGCGGCCGGTGCGGTGAATTCCGCGCAGGAATGGCCCCAGCCGTATTCCGGATCGGTGAACGTGCCCTGATGGCAGAACGGGTAGCCGAAATGCTGCTTGCCCGGCTCCGAGAGCACGTTGAGCTCGTCGTTCGGGATGTCCTCCGAGACCCAGTCGCGGCCGTTGTCGGTGAACCAGAGCTGCTTGGTCTTCGGGTTCCAGTCGAAGCCGACCGTGTTGCGCACGCCCCGGGCGATGACCTCGGCGTTCTTTCCGTCGAGGTCGATCCGGCGGATCTGCGCGTGGGTGTCCGGCGGCATCAGGATGTTGCCGGGCGAGCCGACCGGCACGTAGAGCTTTTTGTCCGGACCGATGGCGATGAATTTCCAGCCATGGGCCTCGTCCTTGGGCAGGTCGTCGTAGACGAGGGTCGGCTTCTCCGGGCTGTCGAGATGCTTCGCGATATCGTCGTAGCGCCAGATCTTGGACAGTTCGGCGACGTAGAGCGCGCCGTCGTGGAACGCGACGCCGTTCGGCCGATGGAGGCCCGATGCGATGGTCTTGACCTCGCGTTTGCCATTCGCGTCGGCCTTCGGGAGCACCGCGTAGACCTTGCCCACGGTCCGGGTGCCGACGAACAGCGTGCCGTCCGGCGCCTGGGTCATCGAGCGGGCATTGGCCAAGCCGCTGGCATAGACCTCTATCTTGAAGCCCTCAGGAACCTTCAGCTGGTCGAGCGGCAGCTTGGCAGCGGAGGTGGCGAGGGGCGGTCCTGCGACAGGCGCGAGTTTGGCCGCCGCGCCGCCTTCGGGGCGGCCGTACAGCGCCGATCCGCGATCGACTTGCACGGTGGGCGGCGGCGCCGCAGAGGCCGGCGTCTCCTGGGCGAGGGACACTCGTGGGCCGATGGCCCCGAGGCCCAGGCAGGCGAGCGCGGCAGCGAGCCCGCGCGACAGGGACGGCTTGATGGCTGGCGTCATGGTCTCTCCCGATGCGGACGGCGCGTCGGGCCACCCGCTTGTTCTGAACTCATTATTCAACGATCCGGCGCCGCGCGCGACCTATTTGTTCGGGACGGTGGCAACAGCGCGGGGCCAGCGTAACGCGGCGCCGGATTACGGAAGCGGCGACGCCGTGCCGTCGCGCTCCATGAGCCGGCCCGATCTCTCCTGCGAGCGGCGCGGCCATCCGCGCCTGTTCGGCCCGATACGACCACCCTCAGCAAGGACGTGCCCCGCTTCGCCTCCAGTGACACAGCCCGCCGGCGGAACCGGCCGGCGCCGGGGATCGAACCGTGGTCCGCCGGCTCGCAGGGGCGAGAATTGCGGACGGAGGTTGTCGGTCGTCGTCACCTTGCGTTTTGGCGACCGATCTCCGAAAACGCCCCCGTCCGGAAAGCTTAGGCTTGGCCGGGGCTTCCGGCCAAGCGCCGGGTCCCGGCCGGCGCGGCGTTCCGATCCGGTTCGGGGACACGTATCGATGATCGATTACGCGCAGGCGCGGCGGATGATGGTCGACTGCCAGTTGCGGACATTCGACGTGAATGACACGGCGGTGCTCGAAGCGTTCGACACCGTGCCGCGGGAGACCTTCGTACCCAAGGGCCGCGAGCCCTTCGCGTATATCGATCAGACTCTCAGGCTCGGAGAGGCGGGTGACGAAACCCGCTGCCTGCCGGCACCTATGGTCCTGGCCCGGATGATCCAGGCCCTGAAGATCCGCCCGGGCATCACGGCCCTCGATGTCGCCAGCGGCTCCGGCTACGGGGCGGCGATCATGGCCCATCTCGGCGCCGAGGTGACGGCGCTCGAATCGGTTCCGGAACTCGTCGAGACCGCGCGCGCCCGGCTCGGGACCGCCGCCCGGGTCGTAGAGGGTCCGATCGCGGCGGGCGCCCCCAAGCAGGCGCCCTTCGACGCGATCCTGATCAACGGTCGCGTGGAAGTGAGACCGCAGGCCCTGCTGGACCAGCTGAAAGACGACGGCCGACTCGTCTGCGTGATGGGTCCCCACCGCAATGCCCAGGTGACGCTGTTCGTGCGCGCAGGGAACGCCTTCGGGTCGCGCCCGCTCTTCGATGCCTCCCTCCCGGTCCTGGACGCCTTCGCGGCTGAAGCGGGGTTCGCGTTCTGAGGGCCTGATCCGGCAAGGGGCACAGGTGCTCTCACGCGCCGCGCCCTGCGCCGACGGCAGGCGCAAAGGGATTCGGCGCGGCAACCGCCCAGAGCCCCATCTTGAATCGCCCCACGGCGATAGCCACCCGCCGCCAAGAGCGGCGACGCGAAGTTGCCGAACTGCCTCAAGCGATCCTGGCCAGGCATCCGACAGAGACCGTGTCCATTGCCTGGGACAAGGCCAGCACGCACGAGGACGACGAGGTCGAAGCCGTGTTGCGCGGCGCCGCTGGCCGCCTCGTTCTGCTGTACCTTCCGACCGACAGCCCATGGCTGAACCCGATCGAGATGCTCTGGCGCCAGTTCCGCCGCCCAGCCGGTGCCGGTCTATTGGACCTACATCACCGCTTGGTCGGCCCCGGACGGCAACGGGTAGTTCCGCGACGACATCTACAAGCGCGACGGCGTGAACGTGACCTCGACGATCGGCGCGCCGACCCCGGTGGCCAGCGCCGAGCCGATGTCGCGGACCTTCGAGGCCGGCGACGAGGAGCAGGCGACCCGCCGGCCGATCCGTCTGGACCGGCGCATCCGAAGCCCGCATCTCACCCGAGGTGCGGGCTTCGTGCAGTCGGGGCCGCTCCTGTCATCCGGCGGTCAAGCGCGTCTGCTTGGCCGCTGGAGTGATGGCAGGGGAGCCGATCCCCGAAGCCTCGGTCGACGATGGCCCAGGAAGCCGTGCAGGAGCCGCCCATGTCGAATGCCCCCATCTCCGGAGACGGACGCCTCACCCGCCGGGAAACCCTAGCCGGTGCTGCCGCCCTCGGGCTCGCGGCCGGCAGTGCCGGAGCGCAGGAAACCGCGGAAGCGACCGGCCTCGTGTATGCGACAGAGACAACGGGCATGGGCCGCACGCCCCTGCCGGGCGTGCTGGTCTCCAACGGGCGGGAGATCGCCCGCACCGATGGCGACGGACGATACCGTCTGCCCATGCCCGGGGACGGCGTCGTTTTCGTCATCAAGCCGCCGGGCTATGCTCTGCCGCGTGACGCCGACCACCTGCCACGGCACACCTACATCCACCAGCCCGGCGGCACGCCCGCCGCGCTGGGTCTGCGCTATCGCGGCCTCGCGCCCACCGGGCCGCTGCCGGCCTCGATCGACTTCACCCTGGCCCGCGTGGACGAGCCGGCGGATTTCGACGTCATCCTGTTTACCGATCCGCAGCCCGAGAGCCGGTTCGAGCTCGACCACGTCCGCGACACCGCGGTCGCCCGGGCCATGACGATCCCCGCGGCCTTCGGCCTGACCACCGGCGACGTGCTGTTCGACGACCTGTCGCTCTACGGCCGTTCCAACCGCATAGTCGGCCGGATCGGACTGCCCTGGCACAACCTGCCCGGCAATCACGACCTTAACGTGCAGGCGCCGGATGCCCGCTACAGCCGCGAGACCTGGAAGCGGGTGTTCGGGGCGCCGACCTACGCGTTCCGGCACGGGCGGGCGTCGTTCGTGATGCTCGACAATGTCGAGTGGCTCGGCCCGCCGGTCCCGGTGGGCGCCAACACCTACCGCGGCCATATCGGCGAGCGCAGCCTGACCTTCCTGCGCAACCTTCTGGCCGAAATCCCGCGGGACGATCTGATCGTGCTGGCCATGCACATCCCGCTTCACACCGACACCGCACCGGACGATCCGCACAACACGACCACCGATCGCGCCGCGCTGCTGGACCTGCTCGCGGGCCGCAAGGTGCTGAGCCTCGCAGGCCACACCCACACCACCGAGCACCACTACCTCTCGGAGGGACACCATCACCACGTGCTGACCGCCGTCTCGGGCTCGTGGTGGAGCGGGCCGGATACTCGCACCGGCATCCCCTCGGCCGACAGCCGCGACGGCACACCGAATGGCTTCCACGTGCTCTCGATCCGCGGCGCCGACTACACGACCCGCTACGTCGCCGCGCAGGGCCAGCCCGACGAGACGATGCGCATCCTGTTCGAGAGCGAGCTGCGGGCGGGCGCGTCCGAGGTGGTCCGCTGGACCCGACCGGTGCAGGGCATGCGGCCGCCCGTGCCGCAGGAGGCGCTGGCCGATACGAGCTTGGTGGTCAACGTGTTCGATGGCGGCCCGCGTACGAGCCTGGTCGTCCGGATCGGCGAGCGGGCTCCCGTGGCGATGGCGCGGACGCGGCGGCTCGATCCGTTCGTCGCCGAGTTGTTCGAGCGCTACCCGGAGGCGAAGAAGAGCTGGGTGAAGGCCACGCCCTCGACCCATATCTGGACGGCGCGGCTCCCGGACGATCTCGTGACCGGCGCTCACCGGGTCGCGGTCGAGGGCACGGACGAGTACGGGCGCCCGATCCGGAGCTGTACCGTGCTGGAGGTTGTGGGCGAGGGCGGGCGCGACTAGCTGTTTGGTTGCGGAGCGTCGTCGGGACCAAGTGCGTCTGGCAATTGAGGGGCGTGCCGGGTTGTCGCCGGACACGGCGAGGTGCCTTGCGATCCGGCTATAGCGACGAGGCTCGACAGTATCGGACCCGGTTTCAGCCCAGTCGGAACTCCTCTCGAACGGCCACCTTGCGTTCGTCGTCTCAGACTCAGCCGGACTGGTCCCAGCCGCCGACGTTCGCGCGCGTGTCCGCGCGATGAGGATAAGCGATCTCTGAGTGTCGCGCGCCGTTCGCGCTGGATCTAAGATTGCAGACCGCAAATCCCGGAAGCTGAGCAACCGTGCGGGGGGCATCTGCCTCCTCGACTGCAAGGAAAGGGCCGCTCCGAGGCTCTGAATGGTCGCAGCGTTCCACCCCGCCAGCCTACCATCGTGTACCGCTGCAGCTGTTCGGTGATCGTCCGTCGTGTACTCCGGCGCAGCAACGTCGTCGGCGTACACGACGGGTAATGTGATGGTGACAGTGGGAAGGCTATGTGTCCGGGTGGCATCTCGCCTCTCGCGGGGCGCATGCTCTGCATCATCGTCATCCTGCTGCGTTGCGTCCCTGGCCATCTCGGTTGCAGCGGAGGCCGGACGCCACCGAGGATCGAAGGCCGCGCGCGCACGAAACTGCTGATCCTCGGGCTCGAGAATCACCACGAAGTTCGGGACCGGACCGTCACGATGGAGTATGGCCGCTCGAGCGGCGGCTCCGTACCGTGCCAGGATCGTCTCGCGGATCGTTGCCGGCGAGAGGACGGCCCCCGTTCGCGGCTCGACCGCCAGCCCCGCATCTACGGCTGCGATCTTCATGTGTGCGGGTAGGATTTTTATCACTCCAGCCTTGGTCACGATTCGGGCTACATCGATCCGGGCACAGAGGTCTGCGGCGTACCCGACCGGATCACCGAGAATGGTGACCGAGGCGCACGCGCCGTCTCCCCGGGGGGGCAGTATCTCGGAGATTTCTGTCAACGCCGCGCTTTTCGCGATGAACCGGCGTTTCACGTCGAGATGGCTGTCGGACATTGTCAGACCTCGCGGTGTACCGGGAGGATAGATCCTGAGGACCATGAAAATCGGAAATGAAAAATGCGCGGAGGTCGAACCCGGGCGCAGCACTCAACTAGGTGCCCTAGTGGGTCCTGGACCTATCCTGTCCTGGACCTATCCTGTCTTGGACCTATCCTGTCCTCGACCTATTCTGGACCTGCAGGAGTGCCTGCCAAGAAATTTTGTCGGGCGCCTTGTAGCGGACCCAAGATGAAGCGGTAGGACCGGCCGCCAGGATCTTCTGCAGGCAGGGGACGACCCCCGCTTCCGCGGACGCGCCATCGCGATTTTCGTCAAACGCGGCCAGGCTCGTCGAACGAGCGAGAGAGAGGGGCCGTCATGGGGGCATTTTTCACGTGTATCCGCGCCGAACGCATCCGCGACCGTTGCGAACTGGCCCGCATCGCGCTGCACGGTCGGAGGTGCGACCCGTCCAGCAAGGAGCGGGTAGACCCGGCGCGCGCCTCGTGGAGCCTTGCCGGATCCGCCTACACCGACGAACCCCTAAATCTTTTGACGGCGCTCGAAAATTCTCTCAAAGCGACCGGGGCCCGACTATACGGACGCGCGCCGATCGGGCTCCATCTGCTCGTGAGCGTCAGCCCGGCGTGGGTTAAGCAAACCGGTGAATTGCATGACCCGAAAAATCCCCGGAACGTTCAGCTGGCCGAACAGGCGGTCGCCTGGGTGCAAGCCGCGCTCGGCGGGGGCGAGCCGTGCGTTGTCGCGTGGCGCTACGATCTCGATGAAAGGGGCGGGGCTGTCGTGGACGTAGTGGCCGCGCCGACGCGCGCAGCCCGTCTGAACCGCTGGTGCGACGAGCGGATCGTCTCGGTGGCCGGGGCGCTGAAAGCACTCCACAGTCTTCACCGCGACGACCGGACGGCCTTCGGCGCGCTCCAGACGTCGTGGGCGGTGCACGCCGCGACAACTCTGGATTGCACGCTTCGTCGCGGTGTGCGCAGAGACGAAGATAAGGCGAAGTATCTCGACCCCGCCCGGTATGGCCGGCTGGTGGACGAAGCTCGCGCTGATGCGGAGACCGAGGCCAATCTAAATCTAGCGGATCAGTGGGCGGAACTCGCCGCCG
This sequence comes from Methylobacterium sp. CM6257, assembly GCF_054611515.1. Lineage (NCBI taxonomy): Bacteria > Pseudomonadati > Pseudomonadota > Alphaproteobacteria > Hyphomicrobiales > Methylobacteriaceae > Methylobacterium > Methylobacterium sp. CM6257. The sequence goes on along the minus strand of NZ_CM137735.1, from coordinate 77,186 downwards.
GGAAGCGCGATCTGAATGTCGCGGAGGCGAGGGTCGCTCGGCTCAGGGCTGAGCTGTTGGCCGCGAGAGAGCGGGTGGGGATAGAGGCTCAACGGCACGTCGAAGCGGCCATGAGCGCTGTCGCACTCGGCATCGAGGCGTTCACGGATGGGCGGATCACCGCTGTCGAGCCGGACGCGGAAAGCGGCGAGCTCCTTCTGATCCCGAATCAAGACTTGGATGATGCCGAACGGTACGCGCTGTGGGCAGCGCTTGGTCCAGCCCTCCCCGCCGGCCTGACGACAGTGCTCGAATATATTCAAGCAGAAGCTGACCGGGCAAGGAGAGGCGGAACGGATCAACAGATCTGGTATCATTCACCGATTAACATCTAAAAAATAGATTCTATTTCGGGGCAATCACGTATTTAGTCCTGCGGTACCATGAACGATGTGCAACAGGGGTGATGAGCCTTTCCCGCATCAACGGCGCGCGGCAAGGGCGGCCGGGCGGGTATTTTCGGCCGACCCGGATATCTCCGAAGGTCCACCACCGCGCCGGTATGCCGTCGTCAACCTTCGATCGTTGTCGAGAGGGTTGAGGCGGTCTAAAAATTCCGGCTGCTCTGAAGTGCTGGGCTCGAGGTCGGGCATGGGCCGGAACCTTGGCTACTCGCGCGTTGCCATCTGCTCAGATGACAGCGGTTCCGGTAATTACCCAGGCCTGTGATGGCTGGGCTCAGGCGCCGACGGTTTTGAGGATGGCGCCGAAGGGACTGCTGCCTGTGAGGCGCGCGGTGTCGACGACGGTGCGAATGGCGGCCTCGCCCTCGGCCGCCCACATGGCCCGGTAGCCGTTGGTGACCTTCCGCTGCACGACAGCCGGACGCAGCAGCCGCTCGGAGCCGTTGTTCGTCGGCTCGACCTTTCCGGGATAGGCGAGGAAGACCAGGAGCTGATCGCGGGCGCGGCTGATCTTGGCCTGTAGGTCGCGGCTCAGATCACAGCGGCTCGACGTGGCGAGGATGGCACCCAGTTGCCGATCCAGGCTGCGGCGCTTGGCCGAGAGCGTCGCGGCGGCCAAGTCGGTGACGCGCCCGGCCAGGGCGAACACGCGCTGCAGCCAGAGTTGCAGACGCCAGGGCACGGGATCGTCGCTGGCCTCGACGACATAGGCGACGTCGCGTGCCAGATGCGCCAGGCAGGTCTGGTGCTCATCCGCATGGCCTTGCTGGGCGGTGTAGCGGTCGGAGATCCACACCGCGGGCCGATGCCCGTCCATCATCTCGTGCACCACGACAGCGCCGCGCGTCGGCGAGGCCGCGTGCACCACGGCTTGCGCCGAGTGGAACAGCCAGTGGTAAGCGTTCGAGCCCTCGATCCGCACGCCGGTCTCGTCGCAGGCGACAACCTCGGCCTTGCGCAGGGCGGCGATGGCAGTGTCACGACCGGCACGGAAGCGGCCTTGCGCGCGGCGGAGCAGGTTCATCAGACCGCCCTGGCTCAGCGTCAGACCGAACAGGTCGGAGAGCGCCGCCTGCAGCCGTTCGTAGGAGAGCGCCTGGAAGGTCTTCAGGTACGTCGCCACCGCGTGCAGCCGCGGACCGAACGGGGTGCCGCGCGCCGCCTCCGGCACCGGTGCGACGACCCGCTCTCCGCAGCTCGGACAACAAACGGCGAGGCGCTGGTGCTGCGTCACGATCGGCGCCACCGCGGGCAGCTCGATTTGCTCAGAGACGCTGACGATCTCTGCCGGAAGAGCGGCATGCAGGCTGCCGCCGCAGCGCGTGCAAGCCTCGGGACGATGCTCGACGAGCGTATCGGGATCGTCGCTCAACGCCCGGCTGTGACCCTCGTGACCGGGCTTGGCGCCGCCGGGCTTGGACTGCGCGCGCTGCTCCTTGCGATCGGTCGCGGGCGGCTTGGACGAGGTGCGCGAGGTCTTCTCTGGCCGCTGCAGCCGCAGCACCAACTCGATCAGCTCCTCGCGGCTCAGCCGTTCCAGTTCGCTGCGGCCCATCTCACGAGAGAATCAGCGAAATTGGCTCCCGGCAAGAGGCAAGCTCGTCCCGGCAAGCGGCGCAGCCGCGGGCGTTCAACCGCCGACCAATCCACCCCGTGGGTAATTACCGGTTCCGTTGTGCTTGGGTAGTCTTCTCCTATGAGGAGCTCGCTACGCCGGCTAATGATTGCGTTGTCGCGCAGCAGGGGCACGGGGCTGCGCGACGCCGAGGCAGCACTTCGCAGGCCGCCGTGGTCGCCCCGCGAGGAGGCGTCGCGGCTATTCATGCGACATAAGCCGACGAACCGCCGATCACGAGTGCGGCTGGCATGTGGGAGCCGGTCGGTCGGTTTGCACTGACCGGGTGCCGATCACCGTCCCGGTCGGCCGAAGCCGAGCCCGATCTCAGCCATGACGGGCGAGCAGGGGCGCAAACGCGCGAGGCCGGCCTCTGCGAGGCAGGCCGACGCGGAGAATGCTACGACGCCATGCGGGACGGCGCTGGCCCGTCGCCCCGCCCCATCCATATATACCTGCCCCCCACCGGCCACCGGCTGAAATGAACCCTGAGTCATGGCGCAATGCGGTCTCCGCCGGATCGATTTTCAGTCCGGCGAGAGCGCTCTACTCCGCACTGAGACGGGCCAGCGCCTCTTCGATCTTCATCAGCCGGGCAGTCTCGACTTCCCGGCGCTCGCGATTCTCCTCGATGATCTCTTCCGGAGCGCGGGCGACGAAGTCGGCATTGCCGAGTTTGGCGTCGATCTTCTTGATTTCGCCCTGCGCCTTGCCCTGCTCCTTCTTCAGGCGTGCGACCTCGGCGGCGAGATCGACGACGCCTTCCAGCGGCAGAGCGGCAACGCTGCCCCGCACGAGCAATTGCACGGACTTCGTCGGCGGCGCGTCCGAGAAGGCGATATCGGAGAGCCGGGCGAGGCGCAGCAGCGTGTCCCGCCACGCCTCGACGCGGATCCGGACTTCCGGGGTCGCCCCGACCATCACCAGCGGGATCTGTGCGGCGGCCGGGACATTGGTCTCGGAGCGGGCCGACCGGATCTGGCTGACGAGGTCCACCACGAAGCCGACCTCGGCCTCAACACCCGCATCCGCGAGGCCGGACAGCTCCGGCCAGGAGGCGAGGGTGAGGAGCCCGCGCTCGGGAAGCGCCGCACCCTTGATTGCCCACAGCTCCTCCGTGAGGAAGGGCATGAACGGGTGCAGCAGCTTGGCGACCTGATCGATCAGGAACGCGACCGTGGCTTGGGTCTCCGTCCGTATCGCGGGCTCGACACCCTCGCCCTGGAGCACGGGCTTGGCGAGTTCGAGGTACCAGTCGCAGAAGATATTCCAAACGAAGCGGTAGGCAGCCGCCGCCGCATCGTTGAACCGGTAGGCTTCGAGCGCCGCCGTCACCTCGTCCACGGCGCGCGCGACCTCGGTCAGCGCCCAGCGGTTGATCGCGCCAGTGACCGAACGCGGGTCGAAGGCCGGGTCGAGGCGGCAGCCGTTCAGTTCGGCGAAGCGGGCCGCGTTCCAGAGCTTGGTCGCGAAGTTGCGGTAGCCCTGGACCCGGTCCGTCGACAGCTTGATGTCCCGACCCTGGACTGCCAGTGCGCAGAGGGTGAAGCGCAGGGCATCCGCCCCGACCTGATCGATCAGGTCGAGGGGATCGACGACGTTGCCCTTCGACTTCGACATCTTCGCCCCGGAGGCGTCCCGCACCAGGGTGTGCAGGTAGACCGTGTCGAAGGGGGCCCGATCGGTGAGATGGAGTCCCATCATCATCATCCGGGCGACCCAGAAGAACAGGATGTCCTTACCGGTCACCAGGGTGTTGGTCGGGTAGAAACGCGCGAGTTCCGGGGTCGAGTCCGGCCAGCCCAATGTGGAAAACGGCCAGAGGGCGGAGGAGAACCACGTGTCGAGGACGTCCTCGTCGCGGGTCAGCGCGACGGCCCGGCCGTGTTTCGCCTCGGCCTGGGCGAGCGCCTCGGCTTCGCTCTCGGCCACGAAGATGCCGCCCTCCTCATCGTACCAGACAGGGATCTGGTGGCCCCACCAGAGCTGGCGCGAGATGCACCAGGGCTCGATGTTGGTGAGCCACTGGAAGAAGATCTTCTCGTAGTTCTCGGGAACGAACTTCGTCTGGCCATCGCGCACCGCCTGGAGCGCGCGCTCGGCCAAAGGCTTGACGTTCACGTACCATTGGTCGGTCAGATACGGCTCGATGACGACGCCGGAGCGGTCGCCGTGCGGGACCGCATGGGTGTTCGGCTCGATCGTGCGCAGGCGCCCGCGCGCCTCCATGAGCGCCACGACCTCCTTGCGCGCCTGCGCGCGGTCGAGGCCGTGCAGCGCCAAGGCGTCCGGCTCCGGCGAAGCGTCGGAGAGGAACGCCGCGTTTCCGTCGAGCAGCATCCGGCCCTCGGGGTCGAGGACGTTGATCAGGCCGAGCCCGTGGCGCCGGCCGACATCGAAGTCGTTGAAGTCGTGGGCCGGGGTGATCTTGACCGCACCGGTGCCCTTCTCCGGATCCGAGTACTCGTCGGCCACGATCGGGATCAGACGGCCGACCAGCGGCAGGCGCACGCGCTTGCCGACTAGCGCCTTGTACCGCTCGTCCTCGGGATGGACCGCGATACCGGTATCGCCCAGCATCGTCTCGGGGCGGGTGGTCGCCACCGTAATGACGTCGCCAGTCTCGGCCCCGTTCTCGTCCACGACCGGGTAGTCGAAGTGCCAGAGATGGCCCTTCACCTCGACCTGCTGGACCTCGAGGTCCGAGATCGCGGTCTGGAACTTCGGGTCCCAGTTCACCAGCCGCTTGTCGCGGTAGATCAGGCCCTGCCGATGCAGGTCCACGAAGGTCTTGAGCACGGCGCGGCTCAGGCCCTCGTCCATGGTGAAGCGCTCGCGGGACCAGTCGCAGGAAGCGCCGAGGCGCTTCAGCTGATTGACGATCGCCCCGCCGGATTCCGCCTTCCAGGCCCAGACCTTCTCGACGAAGGCCGCGCGACCAATCTCCCGGCGGCCTGGCTCGCCGACCTGCGCCATGCGGCGCTCGACGACCATCTGGGTGGCGATGCCGGCATGATCGGTGCCGGGCTGCCACAGCACGTCCTTGCCGCGCATGCGCTCGAAGCGGCAGAGGACGTCCTGCAATGTGTTGTTGAGCGCATGGCCCATGTGCAGCGAGCCCGTCACGTTCGGCGGGGGGATCACGATGCAGTAGGGGCTCGCCCCGGCGCGCTCGGGCCGGCCGGCACGGAAGGCACCCGCCTCATCCCAGGCGGCGGAGATCCGCGCCTCGACGGAGGCGGGCTCGAAGGTCTTATCCATCATCGCGGTTAAAGGCCGGCGCTTGTCCAATAGGGTTGGACCCGCTTTCGACCGTCGGACCGCTCCCGTCAACACGCGGCCGCCCGAGAGCGGCCGCCATACCCAGGGGCGCGGCTCAGCGGCCGCGCGACACCCGCTCGATCTCGGCGCGCACGAGGCGCTCGACCACCGCCGGCAGATTGTCGTCCAGCCAGGATTTCAGCATCGGCCGGAGCATCTCCTTGACGAGGTCCTCGAGCGTCCGGGCATTCTGCGTCAGCACGGTGTGGGCCAGCAGGTTGAAGGCGCCGCTGACGCTGGCATCCGTGGCCGGGGATACCAGGGGCTCCGGCTCCGGCTCCGGCCGCGCGGCCTGGAAGACCGGCTGCCGCGGGGGAGCAGGCCGAGCGGGCGGCGGCTCCGGTACCGTCTCGGGCTCAGGCTCCGGTTCGGCCGGGGTCGGATCCTCGAAGTCGATCGCGTCGAAATCGAGCAGCGCGGCCGAGGGCGTCGGCTCCGGCATCACGGCCCGCGGACGCACCACCGGTTCGGCGACCTCGGCGAGGTCGAGCACGTCGTCCGGCTCGGACGCCGCGACCGCCTCGGCGGGCTTGGCCGCCTGATCGTCGGCGATGATCCTGCGGATGGAGGCGAGGATCTCCTCCATCGAAGGCTCGTGCGCCTTATCGGCCGCCTTATCCTCGAATTTAGCGTCTGGGATCTTGGGGCTTGCTGCACTCATCGCCAGGCGCGCTCGGGCATCGGAACTGGAATGCGGCCCGATCGGGCCGGCCTTCAATCAGTATTCCAGTCCGTTTCGGTGCGGCAAGCGCGCCTGCAACACACTCCCCGTGGAAAAGACCTCAGCGCCCGTCCGGCGTGCGAAGGCCGAACCACAGGTCCTTGACCTGATCGTAGTGGATCTTGGCGCTGTAGTACTCGACCGGCAGCGCGGTGAAGCGCGCGGTGAGCTGCCCGATCGCCTGAACGACGCCGTAGGAAAAGATCACCCGGTCGCGCTGGGCGACGATCAGGAGCACGCGGGAGTTCAGCAGTTCCTGCTGCGCGTTGAGCACGTCGAGGGTAGTGCGCTGGCCGACGCGGGCTTCCTCGCGCACGCCGTTCAGCGCCACCTCGTTGGCCTGGACCTGGGCTTGAGCCGCGATGACCTGCGCCTTGGCGGCCTCAAGGCGACCCCAGAAGTCGACGATCTGCGCCCGGATCTGATCGCGGACCTGATCGACCTGGATGCGCGCCTGGCCGACCGTCTCCTTCGCCTGGCGGATCTGGGCGTAGGTCTGGCCGCCTTCGTAGATCGGAATATTGAGCCGGCCTCCCACGAATCCGACGAAGGAACTCGTGTTCGGGCCGATCTGGTCGTAGAGTTGACTGAGGGAGCCCTGCAGGCTCAGGTTCGGTGCCAGCTGGCCCTCCAGCACCTTCACCTGCGCTTCGGCGGCATCGACAGCGTGCATGGCCGACACGATCTGCGGGTGCTCGCGCAAGCCGATGGCGATGGCGGCATCCAGGCTGCGCGGCACGAAGCGGTCTAGCGGCCGGCCTGGCGCGAGCTGGCGCGGCTCGACGCCGATATTCTGCCTGTAGATGCCGATGCTGGTGCGCAGGGCTGATTCGGCGGCGCTGACCTGAGAGCGCGCGCCCGCGAGCCGGGCCTCGGCCTGGGCGACGTCTGTCCGCGTCACCTCGCCGACGTTGAAGCGGTCCCGCGTCTGCCGAAGCTGCTCCTCGAGAACCTCGACGTTGTTGCGGTTCAGCTCCAGCGTCGCTGTGTTGCTCAGGACGTTCATGTACGCTTGGACGGCGTTAAAGAGGACCGTGAGCTCCGTAAAGCGCAGGGTCTCGCGCTGACTGTAGACGGTCGATTCGGCGCGTCGGGTCAGGTTGTCCGTCTGGAAGCCGTTGAACAGCGTCTGCGAGACGGTGAGGCTGGCACTGCTCGGCAGAAAGGTCTCCCGGATCGTCCGTCGCGACGTGATGATCTGGGTGGCGCCGACCTGAGACGCAGCGGAGGTCGCCCCCGCGCCGGTGAGCGACGGCTGCCCTGCGGTGAGGCCCGATGTCGCCGAGGTGGCCGTCGTCCCGATACCCGTCGTCGTGCCCGTTCCCGTGTCGGCGCCGATTCCCACCGTGGTGCCAACCCCGCCGGCTCCGCCGAGCGCGGCTCCGGTTCCGGCCGTCGTGCCGGTGCTTGCCGAGCCCACCGCGACCGCGGCAGTACTGGATCCCTGGGTCTGAATGTACTGGACGCCGATCTGCGCGCCGACGTTCACCTGCGGCCGGTAGCCGGACTGGGCGATCGCCACATTCTCGTCGACCGCGCGCACGCCGGCGCGGCCCGCATTCAGGGTCGGATTGCCCTGATAGGCCTTCGCGAGAGCGCTCTCCAACGTCTCGGCAGCGGACGGGGTCGCTGCCAAGATGGCTAGACCAGAAACCATCCCGACCATGCGGAACGTCGAGCAACTCGCTTGTGGACGTCGTGTCACGATGAACAAGCCCTTGCGGTCTCTTTCGGTCCGGATGTCCGAGACGAAAACGGCCAAGGTACGGCGTTACGCTGGTATCCGATCAAGTCCGCCCCACTGTCACGCTTAGCGCAAAACCGTCGCTTTGGCTCGGCTTGATCGGCCGTGAGCGTCGGAATGTGCGGCGTTGGGGCATTAAGGTGACACATCCTGGGTGGGGTGTTCAAAGGCGCGGCGCCGCCTCCTGTCCGCGGCATCCGCTTCGCCGCCGGCTATCCCGCATGCCTGCCGATCAGCGGCGCATTTCGATCGCCCGCGGGATGCGCGCGTGTCGAAGCGGGCACGCCTCATGTTCTCGCCGACCGGCGGGAGAGGCGTTCCCGTTAGGCCACGCTAATAGCGGTCCTCGGGTGCGATCCCTGACCCGGGCTCGGGTTCCGTCGTCGGATAGGGGGCCGCCTCGGGCTCCCGGGCCGGGCGCGCCGGGCGCGCTGGGCGTGGTTTGGCGACTGAGCCCGTGAGAGCAGGGGGCGCCTTCGGCTTCGGTGCCGGGCCGGGCGGTCCCATCTTTCCGGGAGGTCCCGGGGGACCGGGAGGACCTTGCGGACCACGAGGGCCGGCCGGACCTGCCGGACCGATCGGCCCGGCCATGCCGGGAGCGCCGGCCGGACCAGCCGGGCCGCGCTCACCCGGCGCACCGGGCGCCCCCTGGGGCCCGGGCGGCCCGGGCGGCCCGGGAGGGCCCATCGCGCCCTGCTCGCCCTTGAGGCCGGCCTCCCCTCTCGGGCCGGCCTCTCCGCGCGGCCCCGGCGGGCCGGCAGGTCCCGGGAGACCGGGCGCCTGCGGTCCCTGCTGGCCGCATTCGCCGACCACGATGCTGCGTGCCTGTTTTGGGGTCCGCAGCGTCGCGACGCAGGTGGCCGGATGATAGACGACGCGAAATTCAAAATAGCCGCGCCCATCAGTCTTCCGCGGAAACTGGCCGTCGAGAGTAATGTCCGTGTCCGGGTCGTCGGCATACCCGATGATCCAGAGATCGCCGCCCGTGATCTTTGCCGCCTCTATACGCATGTCAGCCCGCGCCGATGTCGTGCAGGCGGCGGCCATGACGAACATCAAGTACAGAGTATGGCGTTCGCGCGACGCGCGCATGGCATATCCCGCTACATTCCCAGCCGTCACAATGCCACTGGATGCGGATTTCGCAATAATTTCGCGAACCGGTTTGATGTGGAAAACACGGTTTCGGACGCGGCTCACCCGAATTGGGTATTCGGACCTATAGGGCCGCGGAATATGGGACCCGCTTCGGCGTTTGAAGCGGCGATCTGATTTGGCTGGACGGGTCGAGCTCCTCCGGCGGAGTGGCGCTCTTCCCCCCGGGGGGTTAGGCCTCGTGGGCGCTCCATCCTGGTCCGGGCTCGGCGCCGCGCTGGCGGCGGCGCTTTGTTCTTTGGCATCGCCACGCCTCTTATGGCCCGTTTCTCAATGTCGGGCTTCCGTAACGCGGGTCCTGGTCGGGCCTTGAGGCTCTGCCCCGAGACCGAGGCGGCATCCTCGGCATGCGGTGCACAGTTTCGGCTGCGATCTGAGGGTCCCCCGGATCTTGGTCCGGCCGAAAGGTGAGCCTCCGGATCTCATGGAGTTGACCCGGTTTGTGGTCCACGACCTATGCAAGTTCTCGGGCTGTGACAGCTTGGTTGGCGAAGGCTCGGGGCGTCAAGCCGCCCAGGGCCGTATGGGGTCGATCTTCGTTGTAGTGGCACCTCCAGTCCTCGATGCGTTCACGGGCATCGGCCAGCGATAGGAACCACGAAGCGTTCAAGCACTCTGCCCGTAGGCGGCCGTTGAACGACTCGATGTAGGCGTTGTCGGTCGGCTTGCCCGGTCGTGAGAAGTCGATCTCGACCCCGTTCAGGTACGCCCACTGGTCGAGCATGCGCCCGGCAAACTCCGGTCCATTGTCGACCCGCAGGCTCTTGGGCCGCCCGCGCAGCCGGACCAAGGCGTCCAGGGCCTCGGTCACTTGGAAGGCGCGGAAGTTGGCTCTCGGTGTGAGCGAGAGCGCCTCTCGCGTATGGCAATCGACCACCGTCAGGATCCGGAACGGACGCCCGTCGAACAGGCGGTCGGACATGAAGTCCATGGCCCAGACCTCGTTGGGTCCGCCGATGGCCGGCCGCCCTTGCCGGTAGCGACAAGCCCGTTTGCGCTTGGGCAGCTTGGGCCGGATCGACAGCCCCTCGTCCCGGTAGATCCGGTAGGTGCGCTTGTGATTCACCTCCCAGCCCTCTCGTCGCAACAGGATGTGCAGCCGCCGATAGCCGTAGCGCACCCGTGCAGCCGCTAACTCCTTCAGCCGCATGCGCAGAGCTACCTGCGGATCGGCGCGCTTGCGGTAGCGCTGGGACGAGCGGCCGAAGCCGGTGGCCTGACAGGCCCGACGCTCGCTGATGCCGTAGGCCACCTGCAGGTGACCGGCGACCTCGCGGCGAGCAGCGGGCCTCACCACTTTCGCTTGAGCACGTCCTGCAGCATGGAGCGGTCCAGTGTCAGGTCGGCGACCAGCCGCTTAAGCTTGCTGTTCTCGTCCTCCAGCTGCTTCAGCCGCCGGATCTCCGGCACGCCCATGCCGACGAACTGCTTCTTCCACCGATAAAACGTCGGCTCGGACACACCCATCTTCCGGCAGACCTCGTCCACCGTCGCACCGTTCTCCGCCTGCCGCAGGGCAAAGGCGATCTGCTCGTTCGTGAAGCGTTTGCGAGGCATGGCATCCACCCTCCTTCAGGGTTCAGGATGCCCGAAAAACTTGCGCTCGACGCGGACCAGTTTGCTGGGTCAGGGTCACGAGCCCGAGAAGAGCGGCCGTGTAGAACGGAAACATTCGCCTCACCTCAGCTGCAGGGGGAAGTGGCACACGCCGACGCCGCCTACTCCTCGAAGCGTTACGCTGCGGCGTTCCGCCGAAGTTTCCAGCCAGTCAGCAGCTGGTGGCCCGGTGCAGCGAGTGCCTCGCCGAACCGGACAGCTGCCTCCAGCGCGCGCGTCATCTCACGCGTTTGCAGATCTATAACCTGAGAGGGCGTCCGCGCGCCGCTCAGAGCCTGCAGATAAGCAAGCATGGCCTCCCTCTCTCTGCGGGCATACGCCCAGGCCGTCACGTTCATCTGGAACACGGTTCGCGCAAGGTTCGGCGAAGCCGGCCACAACGTGTGGCTCACGGGACGCCCCTGTGGTGTCTCGGCCGGTCGAAGCTGCTGACCGCGCGAGCTCGCAGGCTGTGTTGTCACTGGTGACGTCTGATCCGCATCTTCAACTGCGGGTTGAGCGACACTGCTGACGTCGCTCATCGCGGTGGGCGCCTCAGCCAAGAGAGACCCGGACTGGGCGTCATCAACACTGGCGGCCTCATCGCCTGCAACGTCCGGAAAGATCATCGGCACGTCTTCAGCGGTATCAGCCAGCGGCAGCTCGAGAGCAGTGGCAGAGGTCGTCTCAAGCAGATCGGTCGTCAGATCGACCGGGGCTTCGTGGTGGACGGAATCCAAAGCCTCCAGCAGGACTGGAGCTTCGGCCGGGTGTGTTGCCGAATCTTCGAGCGGCGGCATCTCAGGTATGCCGGATGACATGAGCGGCTCACTGTCTCCGCTCGGCTGCACCGCGCCAGAGGCTGCTTCCTTCATCGGCACCGAAGTCTGGCCGCTACGTCGACGCACCATCGCGCTACTCCCCAAGTCGCAGAGGCCCCCTGCTCCTCATTCCGAGGTGCAGAGGGCGGAGATGACAGATCCGATCAGGCCGTCTTGGCGGGCTGGGTCACGCTGGCGAGTTCCTTGGTCGGGCTCTGCAGAGCAGCGAACTGCGTGCGGACGTAGTCGGACTGCAGCTGCAGCGCGTCCTGCAAGCTGTTGGCCCGCACCAGCTTCTGCGCGAGATCGAAGGTGCTGGCGAGGTTCTGCTCGAACATCTCGAAACCACGGACATACGCGACGCTGGCGGGCAGCTCAGCCGTCTTGGTTTGCGCCTGCGCGCTCTGGGTGGCCTTGCGCGCATTCTGCACGAAGGCGATGAGCGCAGCGCGGGCTTGCTCGACACTCTTCTCGGCAAAGTCGCGCATCTCGGCCGGAACTTCGAAGCTCGGCTGGGTAGTGGTCATGATGCCCCTCAAAACTCAACATTCACGCCGAATCACTTTGTGCGGCGCACCACGTGCATGCCGCAATGCACAATCCGTGTCCAGACGACCCAATTCTTGGGCTAAGACTCGCTCCCGGGCCCACCGAGGACGCATGAGTCTGACAAACTGGACGACTGAGTGCCCTCAAGCTGGCAGAGGTGGTCCTTGGTCCGCTGGCGGACAGTCACGTCTGCATCGGTGATGCGGTGCTCAAGAAGTTCGGCCGAGAACACCAAGGCAGCGACCTCTTGATCGAACCGGATGGGCGCTTCAAAGAAGCGGTCATAGGGGATGGCGTCGCGTGGCTTGGAGCGGGGCAGCAGAACCGCCCGGAGCCCATCGTATGCGTGTCAGTGCGGCACAGGAGAGTGCGTGTGAGCCGTGCTCATGGGCGGGCCGCTCTCGCATCGTTGATCGGCCATGGCCTGCATGGCGCGCCGCTTTAGCTGCTGCAAGCGCTCGTTCAGGGCCGCGCGCTGACGCTGCCGCTTTTGCTCAAGCTGGCCGAGGATGTGCTGCTTCTCGTCTGCGGGGCCGGACCAGTCGTCCAGGCGCTCGCAATCTGCTTGGTAGCCGAACTCGGCATCCGCCAACGTGGCGAGCGTCGCCTGGAGCGCGCCTGTCAGACGGTCGAGGTCCAGAGCTGCTCCCCGCCTCTCCGGTATCGGCTCGGCCCATTGCTCGGCCGTAAGGTCGATTGGGTCAGACCCGTTCAGTTTCGTGATCTTGAGAAGAACGTTGGACGCGGCGACCAGAGTGCCGGACGCATCTCGCAGCGGCGTTGGGTAGGGCATGAATGGAATCAGCGTTCCGTCCGGCCGCTCCAACACGGCCTGCACGCCGCGCACGGGCCGCTCCTCCCTGACGGCTATGGCCATGGGGCATTGGTCGAGTGGCAAGGGCGTTCCGTCAGAGGTGTAAATGCGCCAGCATCCGCACCAGCGCGTCTTGCCGAGTTCGGGGCGGTAGCCCCACAGGTCGGCTGCCGCATCGTTGTAGTAGGTCAGCCAGCCATCCGCGTCGGTGGTGTAGACCGGCGACCTGAACTCGCGAAAGAGATCGGCGCGCGACGGCTCATCGTTCCAGCCGCGGTCGGGACCCACAAATTCGAATTCGTCGTCGTCCGGAAACATGCTGCTCTCCCCCAACAGACGGGCCAGGAAATGCCCGTCGAAGCATTCCGGTCGCCCCCCTCTGTCGCGGGTGCCTGCAAGCCGATCCCACCATCATGATGGCCGTCTCGGCTTGTCGGTGACGCAGGATGCGTCGCACTCCAGATCGTCCGACGATATGAGATTGTGCCTCAAAGCTTCCGGGGGCGGTCGCTCCTCGACGCCATAGCCGGCTCACGCCAGCCTGGGCTCTCCCGCATCGCCTTGTACGGACGCCTCTCTTTCGCACAGGCGGGAAGACTTTTCAAGGGCAATGTGCTCACTCGCTTGCTGTCGCTTGAGCAGTTTCTGCTCTACGTTGATGCTGTGTGAAGGCAAATTGCCGACTTCAGATAATGAAAGTTTTCTTCTAAATGCTAGATTAACTTCAGGTCCGTAGGCGAAAGCGTCCGAATGCGGGATGCGTTCGACGCAAGGCTATGCGCCAGCGGCCTCTGATCAGCGATGATCAGAGAAAGCGCGGTGGACAACTTCATCCGTCGGGGCCCGCTGCCCCGTCAGTTCGCCTACCTCCTGCGCGCCGTCGTACTCATCGGCAAGCCCGCGTTTGCCTTGCGCCCCGATCTTCAGATTGCCCAGTCGCCCGCCGGTGCCGCGGCCGCGTGTCGAGCTCGAGCCGCCGCATCTTTCGCCCGTCTGGCTTACGCCAGGCCCTTCCGGGGCAGGGAGCCTCAGAGCCGTGATCCCGCAGCGATGGCTCCAGTAAGCTTGGGACCGACTGCTTCGAGGCGGGCGGAGATGCGATGGTCAGTGCGACGCCGGAACGAATCTTCCCGCTGGTCGCGCGCTGCGTAGTTTCATGGTTCGCGGGCGCCCAACGCTGGGTCGCGCCGACATCTGCACAAGCAAAAAGGCTGCGCAAGCATCTACGTAGCTGCTCAGGAAGTCGGTCTCTATTGGCCGATTAAGTACTGCCGCACGCCAGACTAAACGGAAGGCTGAATAATTCGGATTGGTCACAATACCGAACTTCCAAGATCCACGACGACCAATCGGCGGCCGCCGCCCCATACGCATCGCGGACGTTTGAGATTATCGCCTTCGCCTGCTGGAAGGCTGATGCTAGGGTGTCACACTCAACGCCGACCATGTCGGCGAGTTTCTCGCCTTGGTTGCAAATATCAAAATAGAACCGTGCCATCTGCTTGCTCGCGCTCTCGGTTGCGTTTCCAAGATGCGTACCAACTCTGTATCACGCACTTTTCCGGGCGGATCGCCCGAGGCGCAACCGTGAGCTGGTATCGTTATTGTGCCGCTTTGAACCCCGGAAATGAGCAAAGTTTCTATAACATATGATGAGGAGCGTCTATCTTCGGTTGCCCATGAGGATCGTGGCTGTATCCGGATCGAGCAGCGCACAGGGCTGTAGTCCGCGTCCAGCGCACCCATGATGGCAACGACGTCCTGACCGTCGGCAAGTGTCCGGTGAAGAGACCTCGCTTGGCGTGGTTTGATGTGAGGGTCTTGGGCACGCACGGCAGGAGGCCAGTGCCTTCACACGCCAGAACTTGATCGCCGTTGAGGTAGCCCCGGTCGGCCAGCACCGTGAGTGTGGCGCATCCCGTCGCCTCTTGGGCCAGGAGCCCCATCGGGACGAGCTGGGCGCGGTCGTTGCCGATGTTGGTCACGGCATGGGCGACGATCAGATGATGCTCGGCATCAACGGCCGCCTGAACGTTGTAGCCGACGATCCCGGTTCCCTTGCCGCGGGTCGCCATCGCGCGCGCATCGGGGTCGGTCAACGAGATCTGCTGGTCGGGTGCTTCCTCGACCTGCTGACGCATTGCTTGCAGGTCTTTCATCTGCTCGCGCAGAGCTGTGATCTTCTCGGTGAGCCGCGCCGTTCGTGCCTCGGCGATGTCACTCGGCTGGCGGTCGGCCCGGTCCAGGGCGGCGAGATAGCGGGCGACGCTCGCCTCGACCTGAGCCAGACGCGCCTCGACCTTGGCCACAGTATAATTCTTGTCGCGATTGTTGACCGCCTTGAACTTGCTGCCGTCGATCGCAACGACCGCCTTGCTGAACAGATTCAGCCGACGACAGAGAATGACGAACTGTGCGCAGGTGGCCTGGATCGCAGGCCCATTGTTCTTGCGGAAGTCGGCCAGGGTCTTGAAGTCGGGCATCCGCCGACCGGTCAGCCACATCAACTCGATGTTGCACTGGGTCTCGCGTTCGAGACGGCGGCTCGACGGGACGCGGTTGAGGTAGCCGTAGAGGTAAATCTTGAGAAGTGTCGCCGGGTCGTAGGCTGGACGGCCGGTTGCCTCAGGGACGGCTCTGGTGAAGCCAAGGGTTGCTAGCCCCTCTTATTCACCCGGCAGGCGACGGATCGAGTTTTTGCGATGTGGCCGCGCGTGATCGCTGCGCCTTCGACGCTGTGGATCCGGGTTGTTTCGGCAGGGCTGGAGGAACGAGAGCGGGCTCGTCGGGGCGTCTCAGCCCCGTGGCTCAAGCCGGTGCCGGTCCCAGAGCCCCTGCGAGGTGGCGCAGCAGGTCAGCCTCCGGGCAGGCGGCGGCGAAGGCGAGGCGGACGCGGGCAGCGCTCTCTCGGATACGAGCGCCGGGCTTCAGGAGCCGCAGCCGGATCGTGGCGAACTCGGCCCGTGCCAGGCGGTGCGCCTTCGGGATGACGTCTCGCACGGTGAGCATCAGCCAGTAGGCGGCGGTGTGCAGAACCAGCCGCATCTGGTTGGCGGCGGGGTGCCGGCAGGAGGTGCGGTCCGAGGCGAGCTGGCTCTTGTGCAGCTTGATCAGGTTCTCGGCCTGTCCGCGGGCGCAGTACAGCTCGGCGTAGAGCCATTCGGGCGTGCCGGTCGTGATGTTGGTGACCACGTAGCGGATGTCGAGGCCGAGCCGGGTCGCCTCGATGCGGGCGGCGACGCGGCGCTGCTGCCGCCAAGACTTGGCCGCATGCGTGGTCTCGGCAAAGCCGCGCACCGCATCCATGTCGTCGACGGCTCGCACCACCCGGATGTGATCGGCCGTCGTCTCGACCTTGGCCGCCAACGCCTTGGTGCCGGTCAGCCCGAAGACGTAAGCCACGCCGTTGTCCTCGCACCAGTCCATGACCTCGGGCCGCCCGTAATGGCCATCGCCGCGGATGGTGATCGCGGTCGTCGGCCAGTGGCGGCGGATCGCCCGGATCAGGCGGCGCAGATGAGAGCGCACCTCGCGGCCCGACGGCGTCTTGCCCGGCCGCAGGATCACCGCCACCGGGCGCGAGGTGGCGGTGTCGTAGACGTGGATCGGCAGGAAGCAGCGGTCATCGTGATGGGCGTTGAACAGCGACAGCTGCTGCTGGCCGTGGACCACGTCGCAGGTATCGTCGATGTCCAGGGTGACGGCGGCTGGCGGCTTGGCGTAGCTGGCGCAGTACAGATCGACCAGCACCCGCCCGAGCCGGATCAGGTCACGCAGGCCCGGCGTGTTCTCCAGCCGGGAGACGGTGGGCTGGCTCATCAGGTCCGCGCCGCTCTCGGGCAGGCGTCCGCAGGCGAGCTTGAACGCCGGATCGGCGCGCAGGTGGTCGAGGTCGTCGGCATCCTCATACCCGCAGGCGATGGCCAGGATGCGGGCCAGAAGGATCTCGGAAAGCGGGTGCAGCACCCGGCTCGGATCGCGTCGATCCGGGATCACGGCGGCGAGCTTCTCGGCGATGCCGAGCCGTCGTGCGGCCTGAGCCAACAGCAGGATGCCACCGTCCGAGGTCAGGCGTCCGCCGTCGAAGGCGGCTGTGAGCTTCTTGCCCCGGACGGATGGAAACCCGAACGGAAGCGCGTCAAGATTGGACATGGCGGGCGTGGCGGGCTCGATGGGGTCACAGGTCTTGGCGTCAGCACCCAATCCCTAAGCCACATCAATGTCTTACGCTACGCACGCCACCTCAGATCCACTGCCCTCGTGAATAAGATGGGCTAGATCGAGTTCGTCGACGAAGACCTCGACGAGCCGGACCGGGTTGTCCGCCGCCACATAATCGTCGAGGCAGTCGGGCAGGAGCGTGCCCTGGCGACGATCCTCACCGGCGATGAAGCGGGCCATCCCGATCTCCTCCGATCGGCGACAAGCTTAGCAGGTCAGGTCGTTTTCACACATGAGGTAATCGCGGGAGCGTTCCCCTCAGGGCCGGATTGAGCTGGCCTACAATGGAAGAGGTGGTTGTTCCCCGACAGGATGAAGTTGCGGGCTCACGACTGGACGCCGGGCCCATGCATCGCGCGGAGAACAACCATGGGTGAGTCTATCGGTCTCGACGTGTCCTTGAAAGCCACGACGATCTGTGTGCGGCGGGACGGCAAGCGGGTTTGGCGCGGCAAGTGCGCTTCCGATCCTGCCGCCATTGCCAGTGTTCTGCGCAAGCATGCGCCCGAAGCTCAACGGATCGTGTTCGAGACGGGTCCCTTGTCGATTTGGTTCTTCCATGCCCTCACGGCTGAAGGCCTCCCGGCGATCTGTATCGACGCGCGTCATGCCAAGGCCGCCCTCGACATGGCCGCCAACAAGACCGACGCCAACGATGCCGAGGGGCTGGCTCACCTGGCCGAGGTCGGCTTCTTCCGCGAGGTGCGCGTGAAGGGATACGACAGCATGCTTGTGCGAACGCTTGTCGCCGCGCGCAGCAAGCTCGTGCGGATGGCGATCGAGCTGTCCAATCAGATCCGCGGCCTGATGAAGACGTTCGGCCTGATCGTGCCGGGCGCAAAGGGCGGATCGTTCGAGGCGGAGGTTCGACGCCTCCTGTCGGACGAAGACGGTTTGGCTCGCGTCATTCTTCCGCTGCTGGAAGCTTGGGGCACGGTTCGCCGACGAGCGGCGGAACTCGGACGCCAGCTCCTGGCCGGCGCCCGGCAAAGCCAAGCCTGTCAGCGTCTGATGGCGATCCCCGGGATCGGGGCGCTCACCGCGGCCGCCTTCGTGACCGCCATCGAGGATCCTGCGAACTTCAGATCGTCACGCTCCGTCGCCGCCTGGTTCGGACTGACGCCGCGACGCTATCAGTCGGGCGAGGTCGACTATGATGGGCATATCTCCCGGAGAGGAGACGCGCACATGCGGGGGCTCCTCTACGAGGCAGCAACCGTTCTCCTGACCCGTAGCCGGTTGGACAGCGACCTGCGCACCTGGGGGCTGAAGCTGCGCGAGCGGCTCGGCTTCAAGCGCGCCGCCGTGGCAGTCGCGCGCAAGCTGGCCGTCGTCATGCACGCCATGCTGAGGTCCGGCCAACCCTACCCCGCGAAGGCTGCCACCGCCTGACCCCAGAACACCCAAGCTTGCCGCGCGTCAAAGCGCGTCGAGGCGTCCCTGCCGGGACGTGGGCGAACCATTCCGCCTAGGCTGTTGCACCCTGAGATCCTCAGCGGTCTATCGAGTGCGCTTCACACATCGGAAGGTTCATCCTGCGAAGCTCCATCATGCGGCGGCTCATGCCGACCGCGAAGACGACCGTGCTCCCGGCAAACGACAGCCCGACAAACCAAAAAGGACTTGCTTTATGCGAGGCGATTAGACGACAGCCTCAGTCGCAACCGGTCCTTGAGGCTGCGGCAGCTAAATGTCGGCTCCCGGCGCGACTCAGATCCACAAGCTGACTTGCTGCAACGTCCGCTTCGGAGAAGCAGCGAGAGGCGGATGAGCGGCCGAGATGGGCGCGAAGCCGAACGTCCGGTCCTGCAAGCGGCGGCGATCCGGCGTGGCGTAGCTTGGCCGGAAACGGCCTATCCGTTTCCGGGCAAAAGCAGGGGGAAAGCAGTCGTTCGCGCGTCCCCAGGAGTTGCCCTCGCCGTCATGCAGCCGGGGCCACGCCGCTCCGCTGCATGAATCGGTTATTCGTCCAACGCGCCGTCCAGCAGGGACTCGGGCACGGCGGATTTCCGAGGGAGACCGCGACCAGGCGCGGCAACGGGCTCCTCGGCGTTCGCTCGCTCAACCAGCCTGCGCGTGGCGGTAGAAAAGAAACCCGGCTGCGCAGTAGCAAAGAACCAAGAGCGCTGCTCCGCCGAGCGGCACGTAGGTTGGCGCATCCTCTAAGGCGGAAAGAATGAGTCCTCCCAAAAGCGCTAATCCGCCAGCAAAGATTAGGCTGACGATTTTCCACTCCAAGCGATCAGGCTCGTGCGGGTGATCCATCCCTCGGTCTCCTATCTCAGCAAGCTTTGCAGATGTTCTTCGGCTGCTCAGGCAGCCATCTTCCGGCAGGTCGCTTCGCCGGCGCGACACGCCTGGACACAGGCGTCCATGTTGCCCACGGCCTCGCAGTCCACGAACTCGGAGCGCGCTGCTCGATGGTGGTCGTGATAGGGGTCGGCCCGGTTTGCCGGGCTGGCCCCAGCTAGGCGACGTCAGTAGCCATAGCCGTAGGGTCGGCCGTAGCCGTAGCCGTGATGACGGTAGGCGTGGGAGGCGAGGGCCCCAGCCGCAAGGCCGCCGACGACGCCGGCCGCGATGGCACCCTTACCGCGAGCCTAGGCAGGCGCCCTCATGAGAGTTCCGAGCCCGAGCAAGGCGGCTGCAGCGAAGGTGACGATCTTGGTCGAGATGCTCACGGCTCTGCTCCGTTCAGGTTCATTGCGCGGAAGCTTTCACGGGACGATATTAAGTCGTTCCGTGGTACTTTCGCTGGCCCACGAGGGTCCGGTGTTTGCGTTCCCGCCAATACGCTGGAGGCCGGATTTCGGTTCCGCGGGATTATTGCGGGGTCAGCCTGGGCCAGCGTCGGCTGCCCGGGGACGACGAACAGGAAACGCGACGCCTTCCCGCCTCACGGCAGACCGGTCGGAATCCGCTTCGACGTGCGAAAGCGTGTTTCTCGAGTGCCCTTTATTATACGACAGCGTTTCTGCGAATCACTTCCTTGTACCAAGTCGCACTGAGCTTCGGGATCCGTTCCTGAGTCGAGAAGTCGACGTAAATAATGCCGAAGCGCTTGCTATAGCCATCAGCCCATTCAAAATTGTCCATCAGGCTCCAGAGAAAATATCCCTTCAACGGGTATCCATCTGCTGCTGCGCGACGGAACTGGCTGAGGTAGTTGCGGAGGTACATGATCCGGTCTGCATCGTCGATACGGCCGTTAATGACTGGATCGTCGGCGGAAGCTCCGTTCTCCGAGATGTAGAGAGCTTTGGGTTGCCACAGCTCACTGACTAGGCGCACGCCCCAGTAGGCGACCTCTGGACCCACCACAAGCCAGGGCGAGGCCATGCGTGGTGACGAGGAGATGTGTGGGATCGTTGCATAACCTTTTGGTCCCGCATCGGCGCGCACCCATTTCGGGACGTAGATGTTGAGAGCGACGAAGTCGAGCGAGCTGCCGATAGCGGCCATGTCGCCCGCCTCGATCTTGGGTGCGTTCGCACCCTGCTCCGCAAGATACTCGTCGATATACCGGCCTTCCATAATCGCCGTGAGAAACATCGCATTCTTTTCCCGCGTCGCTTTCTTTGCGGCCGCAATGTGCTCGGGCGTTTCGATGGCTGGTACATAAAAGGCGGTGTTATCCGCGATTCCTACTTTTGTGCCGACCTCGGTGTAAGCTCGGATTGCCTGGACACCGAGACCGTGAGCCAATATACCATGATGACGCACTTGGTTTACTTCCATCGGGCCCAGTCGTAGCCCTGGCGCGTGCGTACCCTCACGGTGGCCAAGATCAGTGAAGCAAGCGAGTTCGTTCACTGACATGAAGTCGTTAACACGGCCCGAGAGCTTACCAGCCATGAAGCCAGCGTAATCGGCGAAGGCATAAGCTGTATCGCGGTTTTGCCATCCTCCCGGCAACGCCTTCGGCAGATCCCAATGGAACATTGTGACGTACGGGCGAATGCCAGCTTCAAGCAAACCGTCGATGACCCGGTTGTAGTGGTCGATCCCCTTCTGGTTGGGTTGGCCACGGCCATTCGGAAAGATGCGCGCCCAAGCGATCGACATTCGGTAGTTTTTGATGCCTAACGCTTTTAAATGGGCCGTGTCCTCCGCGTAGCGATGATAGCTGTCGCAGGCGATGTCGCCGGTATCGTTGTTGGCAACCCTGCCCGCCGTGTGTGAGAACACATCCCAGTTGGTGAGGCCACGCCCATCCTCCTTCACGGCGCCCTCGATCTGATAAGCCGCGGTCGCGCAGCCCCATCTAAAGTCCGGTGGGAACGAGAGATTGATCGGCTCTGCCATAGCTTGCCACGATTGAACCGTCGCCCCTGCGCCAAGTGCTAGCCCGCTCCGCAGAAGTTCCCGACGGTTCATAGCCCCTCCTTGCCCTCGGCGAAGACAGCTCAACGATGATTGGGGCTTCGCGTGAACGGACCGGTATTTTGGACCGGGCTGATTGGAGGCTACTGCATGGTGGCGGCCATGGGTAGCTGGAAGGCCGGATCCGGCCCCATGACGGGCGCGGGCGGCCAGTAGCCCGAGGACGAGTACGCCCGGACGCACATCAACCACGCGGAAGCGAATTGGAACCAACCAGGAACGGGCGCCTTCCCGATTCACACACGTTGGATGACTTTTCTGCCTCTTTCAATGCGGCGTTGAGGCCGACGGTGACACGCCCTACGAGGCAACGGAAATGCGTGGAAACTGGCGGCAGTCGCCGCAGCCGAGGTGCGGCTGGCGGAGTGCGTCCGCCGGAATTCAGGAGGGTGCCGTGGTCGTTCGCACAGCTGCCGGGTTCGCGCTGCTTCTCGCCGCATGGGGCTATGCGCAAGCTGCCGGCACGGACACCGCCCCGTCTGCGATCGCCGGCACGGTTCGGAGTCCGAACGGCCCTGAGGTCGGCGTGTGGGTCATTGCCGAGACGCGGGACCTGCCCACCAAATACGCCAAGGTCGTCGTCACGGATGAGGAGGGCCGCTTCGTCCTCCCCGACCTACCCGGCGCAACCTATCAGGTCTGGGTACGCGGCTACGGCTTGGTCGATTCAGCCAGAAGAGATGCTCGGCCCGGCGAGACCCTCGCACTCACGGCAGTATCGGCCCCCTCAGAGGCCGAAGCAGCGCAGTACTATCCAGGTATGTACTGGTACTCCCTGCTCGACATCCCCCCGAAATCCGAATTTCCGGGCACGGGAGACCAGGGCAACGGCATCCCAACCACAATGGTATCCCAGGAGGCATGGGTCGATACCATCAAGAACATGTGCCAGTCCTGTCACGCGTTGGGCTCGCGCGGGGTACGGGAGATCCCGGCCTTCTTCAGGGCGCAGAACGACTCGCACACCGCTTGGGCGCTGCGCACGCAGGCCGGTCAGGCCATGGAGTACATGGCTGTCGCTCTGGGCAGCCTCGGCCCCGAGAAGGCTTACGCCATGTTCGCCGACTGGACCGACCGCATCGCTGCGGGCGAGCTACCGTTCGCCAAGCCCGAGCGTCCGCAGGGCGTCGAGCGCAACCTCGTCGTCACGATGTGGGACTGGGCGTCGCCGAAGCACTACCAGCACGATGCGATCTCGACCGACAAGCGTGATCCCCGGATCAATGCCAACGGACTGATCTGGGGCTCGCCGGAAGAGAGCACGGATCTCGTGCCGACACTCGATCCGGTCCGCAACGTGGCCGGCGAGGTGAGGCACCCTTACCTCGACCCGAACACACCCTCATCGCTTGATGCCGCCCGGGGCCCCTCCGCCTACTGGGGCGAGGAGCCGATCTGGGACGGGCACACGAGCATTCACAATGTGATGATGGATGGCACTGGGAAGGTGTGGTTCACAGCCCGGCTGAGGCCGCCGGAGAACCCGGGCTTCTGTCAAACCCACCCGTCCGCGGCAGTGGCACCGCTCAAGCAGTCAGCCCGCCAGCTCTCGATGTACGACCCTGCCACGGAGCACTGGGAGTTGATCGACACCTGCTTCACCACACACCACCTCTACTTCGGGCATGATCGGGACGACACCCTCTGGACCAGCGCTGGCGGTCCGGCGAGCGGCGTGGTGGGATGGCTGAACACGCGCCTGTTCCTGGAGACGCACGACGCCGCCAGGGCGCAGGGCTGGACCCCGATCGTTGTCGACACCAACGGCAACGGCCGGCGCGACGACTTCGTGGCGGCCGATCAACCTGTCGATCCGACCAAAGACAAGCGGGTGATGGCGGCCTTCTATGGCATTATGCCAAGCCCAGTCGACGATACGGTCTGGGGCCAGTCGATGGACCGTGGCTTCTCGCGCATCGATCAACCCGGCTACATAATCCGCCTCAACCCCGGGACCGACCCGGCGCGCACTGCGCTGGCCGAGATTTATCGCCCGCCCAAGGGCAGCTTTGGTCCACGCGGGCTCGATATCGGCCTCGACGGTGTGGTGTGGACCGCGTTGTCGAGCGGGCATCTTGCCAGCTTCGATCGCACCAAGTGCAAGGGCCCCCTCAACGGCCCGGAAGCGGCGGAGGGCGGCCTCTGTCCGGAGGGCTGGCGCCTTTACCGTTTTCCGGGCCCGCAGTTTCGGGATCTTGATCCCTCCGGCAGCGCCGAGCACGCCTACTACGTCTGGGTCGATCGCTACAACGTACTCGGGCTCGGCGCGAACGTGCCGATCGCTTCGGCCAACGGCGGCGAGCGGCTGCTGGCTCTTGTGAATGGGGGGTTCGTGAGTCTTCGGATCCCGTACCCGCTGGGCTTCTTTACCAAGAACGTGGACGGCAGGGTCGACGACTCAGTGGCCGGCTGGAAGGGACGCGGCCTGTGGACGACCTCCGGCACGCGGGCGAACTTTCACGGCGAGGGCGGCACTGACGCCTCGCCCAAGGTGTTCCGGCTGCAGGTGCGTCCTGATCCGCTCGCCCAATGACGCTGGCGCCGAGGACGTGGTGTCGGGGCCGAGTTGCTGCGCGTCGGCTCCCGCTCCGATCGCTCGCCAACGCATTTGGACGGGGGAGTGATTGTATCTGCACTACGAGCCCGACGTACCCGTTTTCCGCGCCGCTTCGGCGGAGGCTGGGCATTGGACTACCTTCAACCAGGGCTGGGTCGGAGCGTTGGTGGTTGCTCCTTATCCACCTGGGAGGAAGGCAGCACGCCTATTTTCGCCCCCCGCGAGCGACCTTGCTCGTTCCGCCGTTCCGCGCGTTATCCGAGCACTTCTACGGGCTTCGGGTACTGAGAAATTTGCACGTACTGCAGGTGGTCAGGCGTGATTTTCGGTTCTCAGGAGATCAGCGAGAGCCCTTTGTTCCTCTAGAAAGAACTCATGCATCGAGCTGTAGAAGCGATGCATCGAGCGGTACGCCTCAAAGACAGAGTCGACCGTCTCGCCTTGGGATAGCTTCAGGTAAATGTCCGCTTTTCGCTCAGCTATCTTAGCGCCGTCTCTGCACTCGGCCAGGGCCTTCTGGATCTGCGGCGGCCTGTTCCCGTTCACGTCGAGGTTCTCTGGCATTGAAAGCCTCTCCCTGTCAGGGAGCAGCTACTTTGGCGGCCCCACGTTGTTGTTCTTCGGTCGCTCGCTCGCCGAGCGGCCGATTGGCATATGGTATACCAGAAACTGCCGCGCAGGGCTATGGGGTTGGTCTCTGCATCGCAGGCGAAAGCACTAACCCACTGCGCACCCGGTTCTCAGAAGCCGCTCGAGACCTGCGTCATCATCGCGTTGGCCGGCATCATCCTCACCGGATCCGTCCTCTCAGGCTCTACCGATACGTAGAGACAAAGGGTCGATCTACAGCGGTCATCGGTCGGGCGGGCAGCGGGGAGGAACGACATGCGTGATACCGGCAGGCGCCCTAATTTGCAGTTGACGGCGCTGAAGATGCAGCCGACCGTTTATACGGCTAAGGTATATGCTTCGAATCAGCCGAGACACACTGCGGCAATCGACTAACTGGTCGTTTAAGCCCAAGCTTTATGCAGGATGCGGCGGTTTGCTCCGCGTCTGAGCCGGGATTCGGGCATAGCACACACCTGCGCGAGCATGTATAATGCCTACACTCATCAATGACGAGAGAACCATATGCTGAACCGGCTCGCGCAGGTAGCTGTGCTCACCGTGTGCGTAATTCTGAGCATGCCTGTACACCCCTTCTGATTGCCCCGCGCATGCCCGCCTCAACCGCAGACATGCGCTTTTCTTTTTCAGCCTCGGCCTCGGGTGGGTTTGCGCCCATCAATCAGCAAAGGCGCTCCGAGGGTACAGGTTGGACAAGGGATGGGGTCGGTACTTACATACGATCTGTACCCACGAAGCTGCGTTCGCCCGGCGTCGGCGATGTGGAGGCGGGCCGGCTTCTCGCACCCAGATTGCAACCACGGCCTATCAGCGTGAGCTCCTGTTACCGTTGGCCACGATCTCTGGGCGTCAGCGGCTGAGAGACCGTCGTGCCCCCGCCTGAATGGACGAGGAGCGCCCGTCAGGTCCAAGCTTGCCATCTATTCGGCGATCCTGACCGCCCGAGCACGTGACGGACTATCTGTGAACGACCTCAGGGGCTGGCGTGACCAGCACGTCGACAGACCAAGCTGAAGTTGTTGGCTCGCATCGGGATGCATTCGACAAGGCTCAAGTCATGCGCCACGGCCACACTGGAGACCGCTTCCAGATCCCGCACACCCCAAGCCGGGTTGCGCGCCCTCAGGTCCTCATCAAAGGCCGCATTGCTTGAAGCTGTATGCCCTCCCGCCACTCTGAACTGGCCATAGAGGTACAGCAGGCCGCCGTCGGATATGGTGCGCCCAGCTCCCGCCATGAGCCCCTCTGAGGCTGACCAGGGTGCGATGTGAGCCATGTTGATGGCGAGCACCGCATCAGCACGAACTATCGGCCATGGCCACACGCCGACGTCGAGTGAAACAGGCGGCAGGATGTTCGGCAATCCGGAGGCTTTCGCGTGCGCGGCGACGCTTCTCAGTGCCCCGGTATCAACATCGCTCGGCTGCCATCGCAGATCGGGGAGTGCGGTCGCGAAATGCACAGCGTGCTCACCTGACCCGCTGGCGACCTCCAAAATCGAGCCAGTGGGCGGCAGCAAGCGACGCAGGACATCTAAAATCACATCCTTGTTCCGAGCCACAGCCGGTGCGAACAAAGCATCGCCGGTTGAGGCGCTCTGGCCCAGGACTGAATCCCACTCCAGCATGGCGCACCTCACGATGGGCATGGTCTCTCACGGGGTAAACCGGGCGGAGATCGGGGCCAAGAAGGGGGTTAGCCAACCTGCGGGGCGAGCCTCCGCCCACCAAGGCACACTCCAACAGATGTACCGGCGCTCGCGAGGCGAAAGCGTAGTTCACTCCTACGCGAAGTACCGTAAAATTTACGCTTCAATTCGTCGAACCACTTCAATGGAGCCGTCTTGCGACGATATGCAAAATTTTAACGAAACAAATTCCGCAAAAACGGCCGCATTTGGAACAATCCGGTTCAGCGCGTCCGCCAATTCGGCATGATTGAGATCAGAGACGGGGCTCTGCGGAACGTGTATTGTCGATTGAGGCGACCTTCCTACCTGGAGATACTCGCAATGACCAGGGAAGTCGTGAATTTTGCTGAAGAGAAGGGAACCCTCCTGATCACATTGTATACAAAGGGTTAGGAGGGCAAGCTGCCAGACACACTCCTCAAGGATCATTTTGCAGCCGAAGCAAGGACTCACATATGATATCCATTCAACAAACTCAATGTCGGGAGCTTTGGCATAATCGGCCTCACCTCTCGCGCAAACCTCCTGGACGGATGGTGCACTCGCTTAATCGATGAGCATCCAGATGTGACAGTGCTACATCTCGGGGGCGGCCTCGATAGCCGCGTATTCAGGCTAAATCCACTAAGCAAAATCAAATGGTTTGACGTCGAATATCCCGAAGTCGCCGACTTGAGGCGGCGTCTCTATCCGGAGCGCGACGGGTGCAGAATCATTGGAACATCGGCCATACATCCGGGATGGCTACACAATATCCCACAAGATCGCTCGGCGCTCATAGTCGCAGAAAGTCTACTGCCGTACCTTTCACCAGGAGAAGCATCGTAGTTGCTCACCGTTCTGACTGAACATTTCCGGAGTGGAAAAATTATATTCGATGGCTACAGCAGGCCCGGTCTGTGTATTCTGAGCAGGTTGCCTTCGATACGCGCGACAAGGGCAAAATTCCGCAGCATTATCGACGATCCGAAGGAGATTGATGCTCAGGTTTCAGGCCTGACACTTACAGAACATCGAACAGATTATGATGCCGCGCAAATTGCTCAACTCGCCTCACCGGCGCGTCAGATCGTCCAGCTAATGCAGCCGGCTCCCGCATTCCGCGGACTCGGACGCGTATTACGGTACAGGTTTTGACTCATTTATGGGACCGGTCTCAGCCTGAGACTACTGCTTGGAGGCTTTCTTCGGCGGGCGCCGATTACCGCACTCGGCTCTCCAGAAAAGCAAGCCTTACAATTTCGAGCTTCAAAAACCTCCGGTGACATCTATCATCAACAAGCGCACTCTCCGCGACTAAATGGAAGGCAGCCATGGCTCTGAGAGCCTGTTTGACCTCGGTTTGAGTTGGCGCGTTGACCTTTTGGGGAGGATCAGCCGATGTGGACCGAGGTAGATCGCGAGACCTACAAAGCCGATGGTCGGCGCCACCCGAGTGATCTCACTGACGCGGAACGGGCGACGATCGCCCCGCTTCTGTCGGGCTACGATCCGCTGACGGCGGACCTGCGCGAGATGGTCAACGCCTGTCTGTACCTTGAGAAGACCGGCTGTCCCTGGCGCTACCCGCCGACCGATTTCGGTCCGCGCCCGACGGTGCGCACTTGGTCCGATCGGTTCCGGGCGGACGGACTGTGGTCGGAGATGGCTGGGCTGCTGACGCGGGCCGTGCGGCAGAAGCGCGGGCGCAGGCCCGAGCCGTCCACGGGCCTTCTCGACTCGCAGAGCGTTGCGTGCGGGCCGCAGGCGGGCGAGCGCGGCACCGATGGCGGCAAGAAGGTCCGTGGGATCAAACGCCATGTCCTGACCTGCTCGCTCGGCTTCGTGCTGGCCAGCCTGGTCACGGCGGCCAACGTGCACGACACGAAGGCGGCTGGCTGGCTGCTGGACCGGGCGGCGCAGGCCGGCTGGCAGCTGGAGCGGATCAAGGTCGACGGCATCTATACCGGTGCGCGCATGAGCGAGGCCGCCGCACGCCATGGCCTGGACGTCCAGGTCACAACCCGTGAGCGCGACGCCAAGGGCTTTACGCCCCTGCCGCTGCGCTGGCGCATCGAGGCGACCTTTGGCACGATGACCAACCGCTACCGCCGCCTCACCCGAAATCTGGAACACAGTCCGACCGCGGCTGAAGATGCCATCGATATCACAAACTGCCACGGGCTTCTGCGCGCCTATCACCGGATCGAAAACTACGCCGTGTAGTCAAACAGGCTCTGAGGGCTCCCGCACGCAACTCCCCGTTGATGATGTCAATGGGACCCTCATGGCAGGTGTCATGCCTCGACTTGGTTGGCGTATCCGTAATTACCCAGGCCTGTGATGGCTGGGCTCAGGCGCCGACGGTTTTGAGGATGGCGCCGAAGGGACTGCTGCCTGTGAGGCGCGCGGTGTCGACGACGGTGCGAATGGCGGCCTCGCCCTCGGCCGCCCACATGGCCCGGTAGCCGTTGGTGACCTTCCGCTGCACGACAGCCGGACGCAGCAGCCGCTCGGAGCCGTTGTTCGTCGGCTCGACCTTTCCGGGATAGGCGAGGAAGACCAGGAGCTGATCGCGGGCGCGGCTGATCTTGGCCTGTAGGTCGCGGCTCAGATCACAGCGGCTCGACGTGGCGAGGATGGCACCCAGTTGCCGATCCAGGCTGCGGCGCTTGGCCGAGAGCGTCGCGGCGGCCAAGTCGGTGACGCGCCCGGCCAGGGCGAACACGCGCTGCAGCCAGAGTTGCAGACGCCAGGGCACGGGATCGTCGCTGGCCTCGACGACATAGGCGACGTCGCGTGCCAGATGCGCCAGGCAGGTCTGGTGCTCATCCGCATGGCCTTGCTGGGCGGTGTAGCGGTCGGAGATCCACACCGCGGGCCGATGCCCGTCCATCATCTCGTGCACCACGACAGCGCCGCGCGTCGGCGAGGCCGCGTGCACCACGGCTTGCGCCGAGTGGAACAGCCAGTGGTAGGCGGTGGAGCCCTCGATGCGCACGCCGGTCTCGTCGCAGGCGACAACCTCGGCCTTGCGCAGAGCTGCGATGGCCGCGTCACGACCCGGACGGAAGCAGCCTTGCGCGCGGCGGAGCAGGTTCATCAGACCGCCCTGGCTCAGCGTCAGACCGAACAGGTCGGAGAGCGCCGCCTGCAGCCGTTCGTAGGAGAGCGCCTGGAAGGTCTTCAGGTACGTCGCCACCGCGTGCAGCCGCGGACCGAACGGGGTGCCGCGCGCCGCCTCCGGCACCGGTGCGACGACCCGCTCTCCGCAGCTCGGACAACAAACGGCGAGGCGCTGGTGCTGCGTCACGATCGGCGCCACCGCGGGCAGCTCGATTTGCTCAGAGACGCTGACGATCTCTGCCGGAAGAGCGGCATGCAGGCTGCCGCCGCAGCGCGTGCAAGCCTCGGGACGATGCTCGACGAGCGTATCGGGATCGTCGCTCAACGCCCGGCTGTGACCCTCGTGACCGGGCTTGGCGCCGCCGGGCTTGGACTGCGCGCGCTGCTCCTTGCGATCGGTCGCGGGCGGCTTGGACGAGGTGCGCGAGGTCTTCTCTGGCCGCTGCAGCCGCAGCACCAACTCGATCAGCTCCTCGCGGCTCAGCCGTTCCAGTTCGCTGCGGCCCATCTCACGAGAGAATCAGCGAAATTGGCTCCCGGCAAGAGGCAAGCTCGTCCCGGCAAGCGGCGCAGCCGCGGGCGTTCAACCGCCGACCAATCCACCCCGTTCCCGGTAGGGACGCTCCTTTCGGAGCGCCCCCCGGACAGATCCGTACGAGCGGGATTCCCGCATACGGCTCCTACCTCGGGTGTCTGACGGCGAAGCGGACGCTGGGCCAGGGATGACGGATGCGGGGCGGTGGGAGCCAGTCGCCGACCAACCTCGCCATGCGGTCCCAGGTGAGGGCGTCCTTCTGGCTGCGCCGCCGGAGCGTGCGCCGCCAGAGGTCCCCCACCCAATGCCGGAACGCCGCGAGCGCCCGGCTGTTGGTCGGCACCGCATAGTAGGCGAAGTGACCGGTCACGACCTGCTTCAGCCACGCTCCCTGGACCGGGATCGGCTGATGCATGCGCCGCCGAAGCTCCTCCTTCAGCTCCTGGAGTTTGGCACGCCTGCGGTCGGCCCGGGTGATCCTCTTGAGGAGGTACCGTCCCTTGCGCGACCGGGCGCAGATGTGCGTGAACCCGAGGAAGTCGAAGGTCTCCGGTTTGCCCAGACCCCGGCTCGATCGGCGAGCGGCCACGTGGCGGCCGAACTCGATCAGTCGGGTCTTGTCCGGATTGAGCCTCAGGGCGAACGCCTCCAACCGCGCCTGCATCGCGTCCCGGAAGCGGCGGGCGTCGTCCTCCCGTTCGAAGCCGACGATCTGGTCGTCGGCGTAGCGCACCACGATCATCGCGCCCCGGGCCTCCCGCCGTCGCCAGCGCTCGGCCCAGAGATCGAAGGCGTAGTGCAGGTAGACGTTGCCCAGGAGCGGCGAGATCACCGATCCTTGCCCCGTCCCCCTGTCGTCGACGGTGACGATCCCGTCCTCCAGCACCCCCGCCTTCATCCATCTCTGGATCAGGCGGAGGATGCGTCGGTCGCCGATGCGGTGTTCAAGGAAGCGGATCATCCATCTCTGGTCGATCGCTCCGAAGAAGTTCTCCACGTCGGCGTCCAGGATGTGGTTCACCTTGCACTGGTCGATCGCCACCGCCAGGGCGTCGAGCGCATCGTGCGGTCCCCGTCCGGGCCGGAACCCGTAGGAGAAGCCGAGGAAGTCCTCCTCGTAGATGGCGCTTAGCACCATGGCGGTCGCGCCCTGGACGATCTTGTCCTCCAGGGCCGCGATCGCCAGCGGCCGCTGCCGCCCGTCCGCCTTCGGTATGTACGTCCGGCGGGACGGCTGCGGGCGGTAGCGTCCTCCATGGATCCGATCGTGAAGGTCCGCGAGCCGAAGCTCGATCCCCACCTCGTAGTCCTCCCACGTCACGCCATCCACGCCCGCGGCGGCCCGGCGCTTGAGCGCCAGGAACGCTGCTCGGAGCAGATCAACGTCGATGTGGTGCAGGAGCGCGGTGAACCGTTCCGTCCTCCCAAGCCTTGCTGCTTGCCGTACGCGCTCCAGCGCCTGTGTCACGCCAGCCCGGCCCTGGGTCCGGAGCGTGCTTTGCCGGTTCGCGTTCCCCTCGGTTCCCGGCCTTGGCTCCACCGGCTCCGCCCCCGGTTGCCCGAGTTTGTTCGTCGGCTTCACGGCTACTATGCCGGGATCAGACTTCTCCCGATCGTTCATCGGCGGCTACGGCTCCTCGCCTTCCCGCCACGGACCGATCCGCCACGACAGCCATCGGCCGATCGGGAGATCTCCCGGTTCCCGAACAAGGAACGTCCGCACATGCCAGGGTCTGCGACCACGCCGGGTCGGGCAGGCACTCGCGA
The DNA here is from genome assembly GCF_054611515.1 of Methylobacterium sp. CM6257. Classification (NCBI taxonomy): domain Bacteria; kingdom Pseudomonadati; phylum Pseudomonadota; class Alphaproteobacteria; order Hyphomicrobiales; family Methylobacteriaceae; genus Methylobacterium; species Methylobacterium sp. CM6257. Next base: position 45,519 of record NZ_CM137735.1, on the reverse strand, counting down.
TGACGCGCCTGTCCGTGTTGCCTTCCGGCTACCCAACGCCGTCGGCACCCGGGAGATGTAACTGTCGCGGCTCGATACCTGGCCTGCACGCTCCCCTACCGACGCTTCGCCGACGGCCTCACGGACGCCCACGCACGGCTCGGGGCCGATGCGGCTCGCTACGCCTTCATCGTGACGGACTTCCACCATCTGTTCCTTGCCGGTCTCCCGGCGCTCTGGGTAATTACGCGTATCCCATGTTGTCCGCCCTTTGACGGCCGTCGGATGAACTTATGGCAAGTTCCTCGTGCCGGAACGATGACATGCAGACAATTCTACGGAGAGATTGGCGCCATGAAGAACGTTGAATATACCACCATACGCAAGGTTATGTGGCGACTGATGCCATTTCTGTTTGTTTGTTATTTTGTAGCTTACTTAGACAGAGTGAATGTCGGGTTTGCAAAACTGCAGATGAATGCGACTCTTGGCTTGTCGGAGGCGGCCTACGGCTTCGGTGCCGGGCTGTTCTTTCTCTCCTATTTCCTTCTCGAGGTGCCCTCCAACCTGGCCCTGGACCGCTTCGGTGCGCGACTGTGGATCGCCCGCATCATGCTGAGCTGGGGCGTAATTTCCGGCTTATTCGCCTTCATCCGTCCGATTGCGTCCGCGACCGGGATATCAACCGAGTGGGTGTTCTTCACTCTGCGCTTTCTACTTGGCATCGCAGAGGCGGGCTTCTTCCCCGGCATTATCTTCTACCTGACTCTGTGGTTCCCTTCGGTTTACCGCGCCCGTGTGGTCGCTCTGTTCATGCTGGCCATTCCTTTCTCCTCGATCATCGGCGCGCCGGTCTCGGGGGCGCTCTTGAATCTCACTGGGGCGGGTCTCGACGGCTGGCAATGGCTCTTCATTCTCGAGGCGGTGCCGTCGGTCCTTATGGCTCTGGGGGTCATCTTTTACCTCACGGACCGCCCTGCCCTCGCGGCGTGGCTCGCCGATGACGAGAAGGCTTGGCTTGAGGGTCGTCTCGCGGCGGAGCAGCAGCAAAAAACGAAAGCCGGGCACCTCAGCATTACCAAGGCGATGTCCGACCCACGGGTGCTCGCTTGTTCCTTCGTGTACTTCTGCCTGAACGCAGCGAGTTACGGCGTGGCGTTTTTCCTCCCAACCATCGTGAAGGGCTTCGGCGTCAGCAACTTCCAGACAGGTCTGTTATCCGCTTTGCCGTTTGTGTTCGGGGCCGTCGGCATGATCCTCCTGGGCCGCAACTCTGATCGCACGCTGAAGCGCCGAGAGCACGTCTGCTTCGCCATGATTCTGGCCGCAGCCGGCATAGCCGGAGCTGCGCTTGTCTCGGAGCCAATCCTGGTGCTTGGACTGCTCTGCTTGAGCCAGATCGGAGTTTCAGCCACACCGCCGCTGCTGTGGCCGATCCCGAGCGCTTTTCTAACCGGCAGCTCGGCTGCAGCAGGGATTGCTGCGATCAATGCGATCGGCAACCTGTCTGGTTTTGCGGGCCCCTATGCCATGGGCTACCTCAAGGACGCGACCGGTAACTTTTCGGCCGGTCTGCTTGTCTTAGCTGGATGCGCTCTTGCCGGCGGGCTGGTTGCGATGACGTTGAAGGTCAGTCGGCATTTGGAGACGGTTGAGCCGGCCCAATTGGCTCCGGCAGCATGAGGTTCGAATGTGGGCTGCTCCAACCTGGGGCAGCCCGCATCTCGTGTTTCCGACTCGGTTGTAGCTTTCCTCGTCATGTGTTTCGGGAAGGACCAGCCTGTTATCGGTGGTCCGACGGCATGCTGCGTCTGCGAGTAGGGGCGCGGAGCCATAGCTCGATGATGAGAGAGCCCCTTTGGCTCGGAAATCATCATTGCTACATAAGCCAATCTAACAGTCCATTTAAACTGCCAGTGCAGGTCTTGGCTACGATCTGTACTCGCCAAGTGAACCATCGACGCCTACGCCGACAGCCTGTTCCTGCTGTATCTCGGCGCGGTGATCGGCGGCATCGGGGCCGGCTCGGTCTAGGAGCGCGTCCGAGTAACGGGGTTTGGAGCTGGGGTGGAACGGCGAGACTTGAGCGGACGATGTGGCCCGGCGGGCTCAACGTCCGTCCTATGCCAGCTTCAGGAGTTTGTGGGCCGTGCAGATCATCGCCCACTCGCCTCGGACCTGATCGAGCCCTCTCATCAGGAACTGTCGGAAGCCTCGGGCCTGCTTGATCTGCCCGAACACCGGCTCGACCACCTGCTTCCTGAGACGATGGCGGCTGCGGCGCCCAGCCCGTTTTAGGCGGGCTGCCATCGCGCTCATCAACGGCATCTTGATCAGCCTCCGGCGGCCGGTCGCGTCCGCCTCGCCGTGACGCGCCCGGCCCGGAGCAAGGTAGCCCGTGATGCCCCGCTCTCTTAGCGCGACGAGGTTCGCCTCGTTGGCAAAGCCGGCATCCCCTGAGACCTCCCGCGGCTTGCGCCCGAGATGAGCGCGGACCCCGTCCACAAGCGGCACCAGCGCGGTAGTCGGCCGCGTTGGTCACGAGGTGATGGGCGACGATGATCTGACGCGCCGCGCCGACTGCGATCTGGCCGTTGTAGCCCTGCACGAAGCCATCACGCGTGGGCAGGATCCGGCTGTCCGGGTCGGTGAAGTTGCGCTGTGCCCGGTCGGGCGGACTGCCATTTTCCCCGCGCAGTGGCCGTCCCTGCCAACGCATGCCCGACGAGGCACCCGGCCCGCTCTCGTCCTCCGGATCGGGCGGGTCAGCCGCCCCCGCTTCCAGCGCGGCCTTGGCGGCGCGGATCGTTTCCAGCCGTCGCTGCTTGTCGGCCATCCAGTCCGGCGTCTCGTCGCCGCGCCGGTCCACGCCGTGAGCTCGATCTTCGGAAGCGTCGGCCTCGCGCGCCCGGTCCAGCCAAGTGTCCACCTCAGCGGCCAGGGCCGGCTCGGCCGTCTTCATCCGGCCGTAGCTCATCGCCTTGTGGCGCGAGGCCTTGGCCTTGCTTGGTCCCGTCCACCGCCACGTGGGCGAACTCGACCAGACCGGCCGCCCGACACAGGCGCAGCACCTGCACGAACAGGTCCGACAGGGCCACGAGGTGGCGCTTGCGGAACTCGGCGATGGTGCGGAAGTCGGGCCGGTTCAGGCCGGTGACGGCCATGACGTCGACCCGCTCTTCGCAGGCACGGGCGAGCTGGCGCGAGGAGTACGGGCCGCAGCTAGAGCCGTAGAGCAGCGGGGCCACCATCATGCCCGGATGGTAGGGCGGGTAGCCGCGCTCCTCCGTGTAGGAGTCGAGGATGGCCGAGAGGTCGAGCGCCTCCCGCACCGTGTCGCGTACGAAGTGCGCCATGTGCCCGGGTGGCACGAACTCGTGCAGCGAGGGCGGCAGTAGCCAGCCCTGATCGACGTTCCAGGAGTGAAACACCTTGGCCATGAGCCGAGTGAATCACCCCGCAGCCTCGCCGTCGAGACACTTACTCGGACGCGCTCCTAGCTTTGGACGAGCCAGGCTTGCGTTAACGCTTCCGGCAGAAACGGCGCACACCCGCGAGGATTGCCGTCCTCACCTCTTCCCAAAGGCCTCTGCCCGGACCAGGTTCGTAGGTGGCAGACCGCCGCATGGACCGTGCCGCCTTTACCAGGGGCGGCCGACCCCGGTGTTACCAGCACCAGCGCCGGCCTGACCACGATCCGTATCGTAAGAGGATACCGACCATGGCTGAGACCTTCCCTACCGGCGTTCAATCGCCGGCGAAACCGCCCCGCCGCACGAAACGCGGGCAGCCCCCCTCCCCGTCCCGGCAAGCCGCCTGATCGCCTGAGCCGCGCTGGCGCGCACACCCGCCGCGCCCGCACGTCTCTCGTCATCCTGCAACCCTGACGCCCGAACGTCGCCGCAGGCCGGAGGCCGCGGCACGAACCTGCCGGTCTCCCGCCCACTCGGCGGGGGCCGCGGGCCGGCGTCGCTTGGACGGACACCATCCATGACCATCGTCGTTCCCCACCCCGCCGCCCAGCGCGGCGGCCGACACCGGCTGTCCGAGCGCGGTCCGTCGGGCTCCCTGCCCCAGGCCCGCGTCACGGTCCCGCTCGGCAGCGCCGCCGCCCTCGGCTGCGGCGGACCCCAGCCCACCCTCCCGCAGGTCTGCGCGCCCGACTTGCTCGCGGCGGCCGAGGCCGCGCTCGAGGGCGCCTTCCGGGCGACCTTCGTGCCCGATCCCCTGCTCGGACCCGGCCTGTCGCAACTCGGCTCGGTGCTGGCCTCCCTGGTCAAGCGGCACGGGGCCCTGATCGAGGCGGCCATCACCGACGCCCTCGAGCGCAACGGCCGCTACATCGTGCTGCGCAACGTCGCGATGCCGATCACCGTCCCCGCCCAGGAGCTCGTGCGCGCCAGCACCGTCGCGCAGCTCGGCCAGACCTCGATCGCGCTCGCCGGAGCCGTGGCGCAGACCGTGTTCCTCGACCTCGTCGTCGTCGACCGGCAGGAGAGCCGCGCCGTCATCGCCGAGGTCAAACGTGGCTCCGGCAAGAACGAGGCCCGCAAGGTCCATCAGATCGAGTGGGTCCTGCGCTGCGCCCAGGTCCAGGCACGCGCGTTCCTGGCCAGCCTCGGCTACGAGGTCGCCGCCGCCCGCGCGGTCCTGATCGACGTCTACGGACGGGCCGGCTACGGCGATGACCTGACGGTCAGCGGTCCGGCCATCGACCGCCTGTTCGCGGTGCCGGTCACGGCCGCGGTCGAGGCCGTGACCGCGGTGCTCCAGACCCGCCTGCGCGCGGCCGTCCCGGACCTCCTGACAGTGGCCCTGGCAAGCCTGGGCAGCGCCGAGGACGCCGCGCGCCCGCCCCGGTCCGGGTCGCGCACGCCCTGACCCTCCGCTGATCGCGTCGGGCCGCGACCGCGACCCGACGCGCCGTGCAACCCCTCCCGATCCCTTCGTGCCGCGCGCCTGCGCGCCGGTGCGCTCTCCAGGCCTGTCCGCATGAACCCCGCTCTCGATCCCGATGCCGGTCGCCCTCTCACGTCGGCCGAGCCCTCGCTCGGCACGCCGCCCCTGTCCTGGTGGCGGCTCCTCCCGCCCGGGGCGTTCGACCTGAGCACGCGGCGCCGCCTGCGCGCCGCCCTCCTCGCCGCACCGCCCCTGCCCGCGCCCGACTGGGCCGCCGCCTGCCGCGGTGATCCGACCGCGGCGGCCGGGATCGCGGTCGCGGCCCTCGCCGAAGCCGTCGCCCTGCCCCGGCGCCTCGACCCGGCGATGTCGGCGGTCTGCCTGTGCGCCGCACGGGGGGACGCGGCCTGCATCGACCTGCTCGTGCACGTGCTCGGACGTCGGGCCCGGCGCCGGGCCGACCTCGAGGCCCTGTGCCTCGCCCAGGCTTGGCGCTCCGTCCAGGCTCGGCGCTCCGCCGCGCGCCGCGGTCCCGACCGCACCGACGCCGCGCGCTGAGGGGAGACGACGATGGCTTTCTCCTCGACCCCGCCGGCTCTGCACATCGATCCCGAGGCAGCGCGGCGCCTGCTCCTGCCGATGCTGCCGCGCCGCCTGCGCGCCTGCCTGGACCAGAGCTTGTGCGTTGCCGCCGCCTGCAGCGAGCTCGCCGCCGAGATCACCACCCTCGTCCCGGACGCCGCGGCGCTGGTCTCGGCCTGGATCGCGGCCTGCACTTCGGCGGACGGCGATCTGTGGCACGACCGGCGCTGGATCGCCCAACGCTCCGCCCTGACCCGGTTCCTCGACGCGCGAGCGGTCGAGGGGGACCGGCCGGCCGCCCGGGCGCTGGCCGACGTCGTGACGCTGCTCTCCTGCGGTGGCGACGACCGTGAGGCGGCCGCGCGCCTCGCGCAGCCGCTCTGGCAGGAATGCGCGATGATCCCCGGCCTCACGCCGCAGCTGACCCTCTTGGCCGAGGCGCAGACGCACCTCGCCCTCGGCCGGGTCCCTGAGCCGGAGGCCGATGCGGACGCGATCGGGGCGACCGATCTCGCCACGGCGCTGCTGGGGGCTTGGCGCGACGCGTTGGCGGATGCCCTGTCGGTGCTCGCCGGGGAGGCGAGCACCGCCGCCGCGGCGGCCGCCGTGCTGGCCGCCGGCGTCCATGACGCGTTCGCCGGTGACGTGGCGCTGGTCCACGCGCTGGTGCCGGCCGGGGAGCGCCTGACGCGGCCGGTCGCGGACGGTGCCGCGACGCGGGAGCGGCGCAGGCGCAAGGCCGTCGAGGCCCTGCTCGCCCAGAGCGAGGCGCGCCGGCGCGAGAAGGCGGGGAGCGTCGCGGCGGGGGCGCCGGACGTGGACGCCCCACCCGAGGAGGTGCCGGAGGGCCACGTCCTCGTCGTCCCGGCGGTCCAGGAGACCGGGAGCGACCGCGGCAAGAGCGTGATCCGCGGCTACGAGCACATCGTCGGCAAGCCGCTGCCGCTCGTGCCGGTGCCGGATCTCGCGGCGGTGCGTGCCCGGCTGCTCTTCGAGTTCCCGTACGCACACGTCACCGTCGACCGCCTGCTCGCCGATCTGGTCGGACGGGTGCACGCGACGCTGCGCCCGACGCTCCTGGTCGGCCCGCCCGGTGCCGGCAAGAGCCGCTTGGCGGCCCGACTGGCCCATCATCTCGGGCTCGGGCTGTGGCGGGTGGATGCGACGAGGGACGCGGGCGCGTCGCTGGGCGGGCTCGATCGGCGCTGGGCGAGCTCCGAGCCGGCGCACGCGGTCATGGCCGTGGCGCGGGACGGCCGCGCCAACCCGCTGATGCTGGTCGATGAACTGGAGAAGGCCGCGACGCGCGCCGACCACGGCCGGCTCTGGGATGCCCTGTTGCCGATGCTCGAGCCGGAGACGGCGCGGCACTACCAGGACCCGGCCTTCCAGGCGGAGGTCGACCTCAGCCACGTGTCGTGGCTGGCCACGGCCAACAGCGTGGGGAGCCTGCCCGGACCGCTGCTCGACCGGCTGCGCGTGCTGGAGATGCCGGCGCCCGGCGCGGCGGATCTCGAGGCGCTGCTCGGGCCGGTCCTGGCGGGAATCGCGGCCGCTCGCGGGGTGGATGCGGCCTTCCTGCCGCCGCTCGACGGCGACGCGGTCGCGCTGGTCCGCCGGGGGTGGCGGGGCGGCTCGATCCGGCGGCTGACCCGGCTGGTCGAGGCTTTGGTGACGGCGCGCGAGGCGCTCGCTGTGCGCCAGTAGCCGACGAGGCTTGTATGGCTCCGGACCGGCCCAGGTCGTTCATCGCAGGCCAGGGCCGGCCCAGTGGTTCAGACGAGAGGGATCCACGGTGACAGACATCGATGGCGGTGGGAGCGGGCCGAAGGTCGAGAGGGGCCACGGGCATGCCCGGCGCGAAGAGGCGGTTAGAGCCGAGCTCGACAGCATCGGGAGAGGTTTGGCGCCAGACGATCGAACGCTCGCGCGTGCCCCTTACCTCGCGGATTGGTCCTGGACGCCACATCCGATCTACGGTGTGCCCGTCCTGTGGGGGCGCGTGCATGGCCACGCGCGCCTGGGCGACGGGCTGATCTACACGGGACGGGTCTGGGCGATGGCGGTCGATCGGGGCTGGGCGCTGACGACGTCGCGATACTACCGCCTCGGATCAGCGGATCGCGACTACGGTGCGGACGAGGCATGATCCATATTTGCGCGCACAGCATTCTGATCGGCCGATATATTGGATCGGGGAACGGGACCCTGCCACGAAATCGCCACGGAGGGGCAACCGCTCCTTGCCCCACCGTCAGACACTCTAGGCCCACGACGCTTCTTTAGAGACCTGCACACGCCGCGCAGGTGCCGCAGCCCTCTCAAGGGCTTCGCTGCCTGGGTCGGGTGCAATCGAGCCGATCTGCGGCTCGCCGGTCAACCTGTCCAAACCGTAATTTGACCGCCACGCCCGGGTCAGGGGCCGGCCTCTAAACCGATCGCATCGACCGCCGCGTCAGCCGGCGGCGTCCCGATCAGTCCCGAGAGGTTGAGATCCATGACCGAGACCCGTCCCCAAGGCCTGAGCTCCCGCCGCACGTCGCGCCGCGCCCTCGCCTCGGTGGCCGCCGCTGCACTCATCGCCGGCGGCGCCCTCGGCAGCGGCTACCTGCCATCCGCCACGCCGGCCTACGCGCAAGCGCTGCCCAAGTCCCCGATCGAGGCTCCCGAGCACCCGCCGGGCTCCTTCGCGGGCATCGTCAACAAGGTGAAGCCGGGCGTCGTCTCCGTGAAGGTGAAGCTCGATGGATCGGCGAGCAGCGACGACGATGAGGGTCCGAGCCAGGGCCGCAATCTCCAGAACGTGCCGCCGCAGCTGCGCGAGTTCTTCCGCCGCTTCGGCGAGAACGGCCCCAGCGGCATGCAGCCCCAGCACCAGGGTCCGCGCGGCGCGGTGGGCTCCGGCTTCATCATCTCGGCCGACGGCTACGTGGTGACCAACAACCACGTGGTGGACCACGCCAAGACCGTTCAAGTGACGCTGGATGACGGGCGCACGCTCGACGCGAAGGTCATCGGCAAGGATCCCAAGACCGACGTGGCGCTCCTGAAGATCAATGAGGGCTCGAACTTCCCGTACGTGCAGTTCGGCAAGGCCGCGCCGCAGGTGGGCGACTGGGTGGTGGCGATCGGCAACCCGTTCGGCCTCGGCGGCACCGTGACCGCCGGCATCGTCTCGGCCCGCGGCCGCGACATCGGCGCCGGCCCCTACGACGACTTCCTGCAGATCGACGCGCCGATCAACAAGGGCAACTCGGGCGGCCCGACCTTCAACGTCAACGGCGAGGTGGTCGGCATGAACACCGCCATCGCGTCCCCGTCGGGCGGCAGCGTCGGCCTCGCCTTCGCGATCCCGGCGGAGACCGTTCAGGCGGTGGTCGACCAGCTCCGCACCGACGGCAAGGTCGCCCGCGGTTATCTGGGCGTGCAGATCCAGCCGGTGACGCAGGACATCGCCGAGGGTCTCGGCCTCGACAAAGCCAAGGGCGCTCTGGTCGATCACGCGGAGAACGGCACCCCGGCGGCCAAGGCCGGCCTGAAGGCAGGCGACGTGATCCAGAAGGTGAACGGCGACACGGTCGACAGCGCCCGCGAGCTCTCGCGTCGGATCGCCAGCATGAAGCCCGGGGCCAAGGTCGAGCTGAGCTACCTGCGCGGCGGCAAGTCCGACACTGCCACGGTGACGCTGGGCACCATGCCCAGCGACGGCACCAAGATGGCCAGCCGCGACGAGGATTCGGGCAACGGCCAGCCGCGGCTCGGCCTCCAGCTCGCTCCGGCCGGTGATGTCGGCCTGTCCGATCAGGGCGTCGCGGTGGTTCAGGTCGATCCCGATGGCCCGGCGGCCGCCAAGGGCATCGAGACGGGCGACGTGATCCTCGACGTCGGCGGCCAGAGCGTGTCGCGTCCCGCGGATGTGGCGGCGCAGATCCGGGCGGCCGAATCGAACGGGCGCAAGGCCGTGCTGATGCGGGTGAAGAGCAGCAAGGGCCAGACCCGCTTCGTGGCGGTCTCGCTCAGCAAGAACGCCGGCTGAGGCCGGCTTCTCCCGGCGCGGGTTCTCCCTCCCGCGCCGTCTCGTGGTGATGACCTCCGACTGGCGCCGGCCGAGCAGGCCGGCGCCAATTTCGGGTCCCAGGGTCGGGTCCCAAGCAGGAGTACAGGATCTTCTTGATCCACGGCTGTTGATCCAACCCGCACCCTCATCCTGAGGTGCGGCGAAGCCGCCTCGAAGGAGGCCTTTATGGATCGCAGCAAGATTTCGAGGCCTCCGAGGCCCGATGGCGCGGGCGCCTCAGGACGAAGTCGCACATCGCAGGGGCCGCCCAGGGTCAGCCGGTCTCAGGCTCCCGGCACCGGAATGCCGAGCCCCGGCCCGAGCCGGGTGCGGCACCGGCCGAGCGCCGCGAAGGCCGCGTTTGAGTCCTTGGCGAGACGCATCAGGTCGCCCAAACGCGCCCGTCCGCGCGCGAAGGCGAAGAACACTGCGGCGATGTCGGGCTCGCCCTCGGGGGTAAGCGCCTCTGCGGCGAAGGCCGGCAGCGCCTGGCCGGCGGGGTCGCAGATCACCCGAACGGCCGCGAAGGGCAGACCGTGGCGCCCCGCGAAGGAAGCGGCCACGTGCGATTCCATGTCGACCGCAGCCGCCCCCGTCGCGGCCCGCAGGTCCGCCTTGCCCTCGACCCCGAGCACGGCCGCATCGACTCCCGCCAGATCTGCCGGGATCACCCGGGGGCCGACGCCCGAAAGGGCATTGAGCAGGGCGGCCGAGAGATCGAGGTCGGCGGCGCGTCGGCCCTCTTCGCTGACCACACCGGTGCCGACCACCACATCCCCGGGCTTCAAGGACGGGTCGAGGCCGCCCGCGATGCCGAAGCTCACCACCGCCCGGCAGCCGGGCGGCACGCGCGCCTCGAGCAGCTGGCGCAGCCGGTGGGGATTGCCGCCCGCTCCGACCGCCTCGATGCCCTCACCGGCGGCCATGCGGCGCTCGCGGGCAAGGCCGGTGACGGCGAGGACGGGGGCGGCGGGATCGATCATGGCGCGCTGGTGGACCAGTCCGGCCAAGTCCGCAAGGAGGCGCGGGCGCCGCGCGCCGACCTGATCCCGAACGGCCCGGGACGTTCCCGGCTCCGCGGGATCGTTGTCTGAAGAGGCCACGTGTCGGATACCGGGGTTCGCGGGTCGGTCACCGGGACGGTTGGACGCGCTGCGATCCGGTGGAGAGAGGGGCCGGCCCGTTGAGCCGACCCCGTCGCATCACATGCCGAACTGGACGCGCCGGCTGTTGCCGCGCTTCAGGTTGCGGAAGCGCGCCATTGCCCAGAGCGGGAAGAACTTCGGGTAGCCATGGTACCGCAGGTAGAACACCCGCGGGAAGCCCGTGGCGGTGTAGCGCTCCTCTTTCCAGAACCCGTCCGCGCCCTGCGTGCGGGTCAGGAAGTTGATGCCCCGGGTCACGGCCGGATCGTCGACCGCGCCGGCCGCCATCAGGGCGAGCAGCGCCCAGGCGGTCTGGGAGGCCGTGGACGAACCGGGCTCGAAGGCCGGATCGATCTTGTACGAAGAGGCGTCCTCGCCCCAGCCGCCATCCGGATTCTGGATGCGGATCAGCCAGGAGACGGCCCGCTGGATACGCGGATCGGCCGGATCGACCCCGGCTGCGTTGAGGGCGCAGAGCACCGACCACGTGCCGTAGATGAAGTTCATGCCCCAGCGGCCGTACCAGGAGCCGTCCTCCTCCTGGTCGTTCAGGAGGTAGTTCACGCCGCGGTCGAGGGCACGGGAGGTCTCACGGGTCTCGCCGAGCTGAGCCAGCATGCCGACCACGCGGGCGGTCACATCCGCGGTCGGCGGATCGAGCAGCGCGCCGTGATCCGAGAACGGGATGTGGTTGAGGTACATGTGGTTGTTGTCGGCGTCGAACGCCGCCCAGCCGCCATCCTCGGACTGCAGGCCCTCGACCCATTCCCGGGCACGGGCGATGGAGGCCTTGTAGTCCGGCATGCCAGCGACCAGCCCGTGCTGGCGCATGGCCCGGTCCATGGCCATCACCACGACGGCGGTGTCGTCGAGGTCGGGATAGTGGGCATTGGCGTACTGGAAGGCCCAGCCACCGGGACGGACCTTCGGCTTGCGCGCCGCCCAGTCGCCGACGATGTCGAGCACCTGGCGGGGCTTCAGCCAGTCGAGGCCGGCGCGGGCCTGGGCCTCGGCCTCGGGGCCGCCGGCTTCCAGCAGGGCGTGGCTCGCGAGCGCCGTGTCCCAGACCGGTGAGACGCAGGGCTGGACATAGGCCTCGCCGGTCTTCTCGACGACGAGCTTCTCGATCGCGTCGCAGGCGACGCGGACCTGCGGGTGATCGGGGCGGTAGCCCATCACCTCGTACATCAGCACCGAGTTGACCATGGCGGGGAAGATCGCCCCGAGGCCATCCTCGCCGTTCAGGCGCTCGCTGACCCAGGCACGGGCCTTCTCCATGGCGCGCTGGCGGCTCTTGCGCGGCATGCGATCCTCCACGAGCTGGAGGATCCGGTCGATGAAGCCGAAGATCGGCGTCCAGGGCCAAGTGGCGTGCGGGGAGCCGGGCCAGGAGCGCACGCTCTCGGGCGGCGTCACGAACAGTTCCTGCACGCTGATGCCGCGCGGGTTGCGCGCCCGGGGTTTGGTCGCCTGGAGCACGAACAGCGGCACCACGGTGGTGCGGGCCCAGTAGCTGATCTTGTCGAGGTGGAACGGGAACCACTTCGGCAGGAACATCACCTCGACGGGCATCACCGGCACGGCGCGCCACGGCACCTCGCCGTAAAGGGCCAGCAGGAAGCGGGTGAACACGTTGGCGTTGGCGGCGCCGCCGCGCGCCAAGATCGCCTCCCGCGCCCGGCGCATGTGCGGCGCCTCGATGTCGTCGCCGATCATCTTGAGGGCGAAATATGCCTTGACCGTGCAACTCATGTCGAACGGCCCCTCGTGGACGAGGGCCCAGCCGCCGTGCGGACCTTGGGTGCGGCGCAGGTAATTGCCGATCTTGGCCTCAAGGCCGTCGCGGACCTGCGTGCCGCGGAAATGGTGGAACAGGACATACTCGGACGGAATCGTGGCATCCGCCTCGAGCTCGAAGCAGATATGCCCGTCGTCATGTGCCAGGGCGGTCAGCGCGCGCGTCGCCTGCGCCACACCGCGCTCGACATCGTCGAGCGAGATCCCCTGCGTCTTCGAGCGCTGCAGCGCCTCGACTTTGCTTACGGCCTCTCTCATAGTCCTCGCCTCGAACGGCCGCCTCGCGGCGGGCGCCATGCCTCAAGCTGCGCCGCGCGCCCGGGTTCCGGCACGCACGACAGATCCCGCGCGCAGGGCACGCGCGGCAGTCTTGCCCGAGCGAATCGCTCCCTCAATCGTCGACGGCAGGCCGGTAGCGGTCCAATCGCCTGCCAGGACGAGATTGTCGTAGGCGGTTTCGGCCCCCGGGCGCCGCGCGGCTTCCACCGGCGTCGCCGCAAAGGTCGCACGCTTCTCCTTTACGATCTGCCAGCCAGGCAGTTCGGGTGCAAGGTTGTCCAGCTGTGCAATCTCGGACCAGATCTGCCGCGCGAGGTCTTCCCGGGGCACATCGAGCAGCCTGTCGGCACCGCTGATCGTGACCGAATAGCGGTCTGGATAGGCAAAAAGCCACTCTGTGAGGCCGTTGACGACGCCGAGCACGAGCGGGCTGCCGGGCTTCGGCGCGCGCGCGAAATGCGCGTTCACGATGGAGCGGAATTCCACCGGAGCGAGGAGACCGGGCAACACTTCTCGGGCGACCCAGGGCGGTAGCGCGAGCACGACGCCGTCATCGGGGCCGAGGGTCTCGGCGCCGTCCGAGAACAGGAGTTGCTTCACCCGGCCGTTCGCGAGATCGAGGCTGCGCAGGCGCCGCCCGAGGCGGATGTCGCAGCCGCGCGCCGTGAGGTAGCGCAGAGCCGGGTCGACGAAGGCGTAGGACAGCCCCTCCACCGCAACCAACGGACGGCAGGCCTTGCCGCCGGCCCCGAGGGTCTCCCGCAGGATCCGGGCGGCGAGCCCGACATCGCTGTCGCGGGGCTCGGTGTTGAGCGCGGCGAGCAGCACCGGATGCCACAGGCGACGGTAGAGGTCGCCCTCGCAGGCCATGTGGGCGCCGATCGTACCGCCCGCCCCCTCCGGCTTGCCGGAGGCCGCGCGCAGGATGCCGAGCGGAGCGAGGTAGTCGCGCGCCCGGGTTCCGGGGACGCGGCGCGCCGGGCTCATCACCCACCAGGGCAGCCGCCCGGCGTTCGGACGCAGGCGCCAGCGCTCGCCGGACTTCAGGTCGGCGAAGTCGAACACCGCTTCGGCCGGCCCGACGAGCGCATCGGCCGGCGCGCCGATCGTCTTGAGGAAGCTCAGGGCATCGGCATTGCCGGACAGCAGCAGGTGGTTGCCGTTGTCGATGGTCAGGCCCAGCGCCGGGTCGTAGTAGGAGCGGCAGCGCCCGCCCGCCTGCTTGGCGGCCTCGTGCAGCACCACCCGGGCGCCCGACTCGGCGAGCGCGACAGCGGCGGAGAGGCCGGCGAGACCGGCCCCGACGACGTGGACGGCTCCCATCAGAACAGCCCGTGCCGGAGGACGACGCCGAGCAGCGCGAGCTTGCCGGGTTTGACCCGGGCCCGGGGCATGGCCCAGCCGCGTTCGAGCACCGCCTTGAGGTAGAGGTGATAGGCCGCCGCCATCAGCCGGGCGGCTTTGGTCGCCTTGCGGGGGCTGCGCCGGATGATCTCCCAGGTCGCCTGATAGTGCTCCTCCGCCTCGCGGGCGAGCGACATGCAGACCTCGCCGATGCGGGGATGGGCGATCACCGCGGCGGGCGTCGGATCCGTGAGCCCGATCGCGTAGAGTTTCTCGCGGGGCAGGTAGAGGCGGCCGCGCTCGGCATCCTCGTCGATGTCCCGGAGGATGTTGGTGAGCTGCAGCGCCCGGCCCTGGTGCCAGGCGAGCCGGATGCCGTCGGCCTCCGGCATGCCGAAGATCCGCACCGACAGGCGGCCCACCGCGCTGGCGACCCGGTCGCAGTAGAGGTCGAGGGTCTCGGCATCCGGTGCGACGATGTCTTCGACCGCGTCCATCGCCATGCCGTCGATGACCGCCTGGAAATCCTCGCGCTTCAGGCCGAAGCGGCGCACGGGCTCGACGAGGTCGCGCACGCGCGGGGCCGGCCGGCCGGCGTAAAGGGCGTCGATATCGGCGCGCCAACGGTCGAGCTCGGCCTGCCGGACGGCCCGGGTGCCGCCGTCATCGGCGACGTCGTCCACCGCCCGGCAGAACGCGTAGACCGCATACATCGCCTCGCGCCGCTCCTTCGGCAGCAGACGCATGGCCGTGTAGAAGGAGGAGCCGGCGGCCGGCAGTGCCGGGGCCGCGCCCTGCTCGGCGGGCGCGGGTGACGCGGTGGCGCTCACGAACGGATCCCTTGAGCGGCGGCCCGTACGGTCCGACCCCGGAAGGGCCGGCGGGCCAGGGTGGCGGCGACCCCGCCCAGCGCCGTCAGGGCGAAGGCGGCCTTGCCGTGATGGACTTTCTCGGAGAGCGGGTCGCGCTCCAGCAGGCCCCGGCTCAGCACCACGGCGAGCCGGTGGATCGCGGCGATCTCCAGGGACAGGCGCAGGTCGTCGATCAGGTCCGGCAGGACGGCGCCCTGGTCGAGGAGGTCGAGGCACTTCTGCGCCAGCTCTCGGATCACGGCGCGGAGCTGCGGCGGCGCTTTCGCCTCGCCGAGCATCGCCACATTGGCGCCGTGCCGGTCGAGGGCGTCCTGCGGCAGGTAGACCCGGTCGAGTGCCGAGAAGTCCTTGCCGCAATCCTGGAGATGGTTGATCACCTGGAGCGCGGCGCAGATCGCGTCGGACGGCTCCCAGACCCGGGCGGGATCCTCGCCGTGCACGTCGAGGACGAAGCGTCCCACCGGCATGGCCGAGTAACGGCAATAGTGGATCAACTCGTCCCAGTTCGCGTAGCGGCTCTTGCGGGCATCCATCCGAAAGGCGTCGAGCAGCTCCAGGGCGTGGCGCGGCGGCAGTCCCCGGGCGGCGAGTTCCCGCTTGAGCGGCTCGGCCTCCGGATCGGACGGGCCGGCACCGGTGAGCGAATCGGCCAGCCGGTCGAGCAGCTCGATCTTGCGCTCGGGCGACAGCGCGGTGTGGTCGGCCACGTCGTCGCCGGCGCGGACGAAATTGTAGAAGGCCAGGATCGCGCCGCGGTGGCGCGGGTGGATCAGGTGCGAGGCGACGGGGAAGTTCTCGTCCCGGTGGCCCTTGCCGGAACGCGTCGCCGTCGCCGAATCGAGGGTGCTCATGTGAGATACCCCGTCTCGCGGAACCACGCGATCGCGTCGGACAGGCCCTCGCGATAGGGCCGGGCCGTGTAGCCGAGCTCCGCACGGGCCTTCCTGTCCGAGAAGAACATCCGGTAGCGGGACATGCGGATGCCGTCGATCGTCGCGAAGGGCTGCTTGCCGGTGACCCGGGCGGCGAGCTGGGCGAAGAACGCCACAGGATAGACCGCGGCGCGCGGCAGGTTCACGGTGGGCGGCTTGCGCCCGACCATGCCGGAGATGTCGGCGAGCATCTGCGACAGGAACACGTCCTCGCCGCCGAGGATGTAACGCTCACCGATCCGGCCCTTGCGCAGGGCGAGCAGGTGGCCGTGGGCCACGTCGTCCACGTGCGCGAGATTGAGGCCGGTGTCGACGAAGGCCGGCATCTTGCCGAGCGCCGCCTCCTGGATGATCCGGCCGGTCGGCGTCGGCTTGACGTCGCGGGGGCCGATCGGCGTGGAGGGATTGACGATGACCGCTTGGAGCCCGTCCCGGGCGACCATCTCCTCGACCACGCGCTCGGCCACGACCTTGCTGCGCTTGTAGGCGCCGATGGCGGTCTCGGGCGTCAGCGGCATGGTCTCGTCGGAAGGCGTCACACCGTCGGCCGGCGGTTTGATCGTCGCGACACTCGACGTGTAGACGACCCGCTCGACGCCGGCGTCCAGGGCGGCACGCATGATCAGGCGCGTACCGTCGCGGTTGGTGCGGACGATCTCCTCCATATCCGGCGCCCAGAGCCGGTAATCGGCCGCGGCGTGGATCAGATAGCGCTGGCCGCGCATCGCCGCCGCCACGGCGGCCGGGTCGCGCATGTCGCCTTCGGCGATCTCGACATCGGTCCAGGTCAGGTTCCGGCGGGGGCTGGAGGCGCGCACGAGGATGCGCACCGGGAAGCCGGCCCGGCGGAACACGTCGACCAGGGCGGAGCCGAGGAAGCCGCTCGCGCCGGTGATCAGCACGGGACCGACCTCGGAGGGGCCGGAGGATGTGGCCTCTGCCATCACGGATCTGGAGGATTACCGAAAACCAGCGCGGCCGGGGCTCCCCAGCCGCGCCGCGCTTGTGTCATCGAACCGCCCGGGCGGCAAGCCGCGGGCCGTAAGCCCGCATCAGGCCAGGCGCAGGCGCGACCGGCCTTCCTTGCGCTCCGGCAGGGCATCGAGGGCTGATTTGACGATGGCTTTGGCGTCGAGCCCGGCCTCGGCGTACATCTTCTCCGGGCTGTCCTGGTCCTGGTAGGCGTCCGGCAGCGTCAGCGTCCGCACCCGCACCCGGCCCGCATCCAGCGCGCCCGTCTCGGCGAGAAGATGCAGCACCATCGCGCCGAACCCGCCCCGCGAGCCCTCCTCCACGGTGATCAGAACCTCGTGCTCGCGGGCAAGCTCCAGCACCAGCGCCTCGTCCAGCGGCTTGGCAAAGCGCGCGTCCGCCACCGTCACCGCCACGCCCTGCTCGGAGAGCGCATCCGCCGCCTTCAAGGCCTCCGCCAGGCGCGTGCCCAGGCTCAGGAGCGCCACCCGCGCCTCCGCGTCGCGGCGCACCACCCGGCCCTTGCCGATCGCGAGAACCTCGCCCCGCTCCGGCAGCTCCACGCCCACACCCTCGCCGCGCGGGTAGCGCAGCGCGATCGGGCCCGCATCATGCGCGTGGGCGGTCGCCACCATGTGCACCAGCTCGGCCTCGTCGGAGGCCGCCATCACGGTCATGTTCGGCAGGCAGCACAGGTAGGCCAGATCGAACGCGCCCGCGTGCGTCGCCCCGTCGGCGCCGACCAGACCCGCCCGGTCCAGGCAGAACCGCACCGGCAGGTTCTGCAGCGCCACATCGTGCACCACCTGGTCGTAGGCCCGCTGCAGGAAGGTCGAGTAGATCGCCACGAACGGCCGGTAGCCTTCCGTGGCCAGCCCGCCCGCGAACGTCACCGCGTGCTGCTCGGCGATGCCGACGTCGAAGGTCTTGTCCGGATGCGCCTTGCCGAACAGGTCGATGCCGGTGCCCCCCGGCATGGCGGCGGTGATCGCCACCACCTTGTCGTCGGCATCCGCCGCCTTGATCAGGCTCTCGCCGAACACCCGCGTGTAGGCCGGCGCGTTCGGCTTGGCCTTGGCCTGGACCCCTGAGACCACGTCGAACTTGACCACGCCGTGGTAGCGGTCGGCACTCGCCTCGGCGGGCGCGTAGCCCTTGCCCTTCTGGGTGACGACGTGCAGCAGGATCGGGCCGTGCTCGGCGTCGCGCACGTTCTTGAGCACCGGCAGCAGGTGGTCGAGATTGTGCCCGTCCACCGGACCGACGTAGTGGAAGCCCATCTCCTCGAACATGGTGCCGCCGCCGACCACCAGCGAGCGGGCGTATTCCTCGGCCGCGGCGGCGCGCTGGTAGAGGGCCTTGGGCAGGAGCTTGCCGAGCTGCTTGGCGGTCTCGCGCAGGGACTGGTAGGTGCCCCCCGAGGCGAGCCGGGCCAGATAGGCCGACATGGCGCCCACGGGGGGCGCGATCGACATGTCGTTGTCGTTGAGGATGACGATCAGGCGCGAGTGCAGGGCGCCGGCATTGTTCATGGCTTCATACGCCATGCCGGCCGACATCGAGCCGTCGCCGATCACCGCGATGGCGTTGCGGCGCTTGGATGTGCGGCCCTTCGCCTTGGCGGCGGCGGTGTCGAGGTCGCGCGCGACCGCCATGCCGAGCGCGGCCGAGATCGAGGTGGAGGAGTGGGCGGCGCCGAAGGGATCGTAGACGCTCTCGGCCCGCTTGGTGAAGCCCGACAGGCCGCCGCCCTGGCGCAGGGTGCGGATGCGGTCGCGCCGCTCGGTGAGGATCTTGTGCGGGTAGCACTGGTGGCCGACGTCCCAGACGATGCGGTCGTCGGGGGTGTCGAACACGTGGTGCAGCGCCACCGTCAGCTCGACCACGCCCAGACCCGAGCCGAGATGGCCGCCGGTGACCGACACCGCGTCGATCATCTCGGCGCGCACCGCGTCCGCCACAGCCTGAAGCTCGGATTCCGGAAGCGCACGCAGCGCCGCAGGAGTCGGGACACGGTCCAGCAACGCCGATTGCTCAGGTGATATTGCCAATGATCGCATCCGCTCGTTCGAGTGTGGCGACGGGCCCGTCGCGAGCCCCCGGCCACCGCGACGCCAGCACCCGGGAGCACGCGTTCATGCTAGAACCCGCCCGTCCGTCGCTGTCATGATAATGCCAGTTACGGACGATCGGCGGCGCGATCAATGTCGGGCCGGCGTTTTTTTCAGTTACGTGCCCTTACCGCCACAAGAGGTTCGCCTTTGAGTTCGGCTCGTCTGTGCACAATCCTGCTCACGTTCGCGATTACCGCAAGCGGCCAAGCTTACGCCGAGCCGCGGCCGCCGGACGGCAACCTCGACTTCCTCTGCAACTTCCTGGGCGATTGCCCGGCGCGGCTCGCCCCCGGCGGTCCCGACCGCGACGCGCGGCCCTTCACCGGCAGCCTGGGGCGTCCCTGTGCGTGGCGGGACCGTCCGACGCCGGAGGGCGTGCGGCGGGTACGCGTATGCTGGTGAGGCTGCACCGGGGTCTCCTGGCCGCGGCGCTGGCTCTCGTCGCGCTCGGATCGGCGCCGGCCCGAGCCGAGGAGGCCTGCCCGGCCCTGTTCGCCAACGGACAGGTGCCCGTCCTCACCAATCCGAAGCTCGCGGTGCGGACGGTGCCGCTGTGCTTCGAGGCGTTCTCGGTCCTCCATTCCGGGGTGACGCGGACCCCCCTCTATTCCGCCGAACACCTGACCCGGGCCAGCGTCGCCGAGGCCCGCAAGGTCGCGCGCGACGATGCCTTCCACGAGGAGACGCGGCTGCCGGAGGACCAGCGCGCTTCGCTGGAGGATTACGTCCGCAGCGGCTTCGACCGCGGCCACCTGGCTCCGGCGGGCGATATGCCGACGGTGAGCGCCCAGGCCGAATCCTTCAGCCTCGCCAACATCGTGCCCCAGAACCGGGTCCTGAATCGTGGCCTCTGGGCCGATATCGAGGAGAGCACCCGGCGGTTCGCGAGCCGGCGCGGTTCGCTCTTCGTGGTCACCGGGGTGATCTTCTCCGGAGACGCGGTGCAGCAGATCAAGGGCGGCGTTCTGGTGCCGACGCAGCTGTTCAAGGCGCTCTACGATCCCGCAAGCGGCGAGGCCGGTGCCTACCTCACCCGCAACGACGACACACGGGATTGGCGCGCGGTCTCCATCGACGACCTGACTCGCGAAGCGGGGATCGACGTGTTTCCCGGCCTGCCGGCCGCCGCACGGGCATCGGCCATGAGCCTGCCGGACCCCCATGCCTCCGCGCGCACGGACGACACCCGCCACCGCCGGGAGCAGACCTGGCAGGAAGCCTGGCAGGACTGGCTCAGCCGCGAGTTGACCCGGGCGGTGCGCAAGCTTGTCCGCGACGTTCTCCGCTCGATCTTCTGAGAGGAACCATGACCGAGGACACGCATCGAAGCCGGACGGACGCAGCGCGGAAGGGTCCGGATCCCTTCGAACCCTTTGCCGACGACGCCTCCGTCCGCACGATCGGTGCCCTCTGCTTTGAGAACGGCACCGACCGAATCACCCTCCATGGATCCCTCGACCTCACCCGCGACAAGACCGGCCTCGCGCAGGCGCAGCTGCTCAGGCGGACGCTCGATGCCATCGTGAAGGCGATGCAGGCCGGCGACCTGCCCGACACGGTTGCCGAACCGCCGGACGAGGCGCCGAAATCCGTTCCCAACCCCTTCGCCTGAGCCGTCCGGCCGCAGCGAAACACCCCGCCAATCTTGCCGCTGACCGGCGGGCCTGATACTCGGTCGGCGTCATTCCTATATCTCGGGAACACGCGTACAGGACGGGTCCAGTGGCCCCGCGCCTGACCCGTGCCGCTGGCACGCACCGCGCATTCCTGAACAACGCGTCGAGGACGACCCGCGATGGCTCGCGAATTCATCTACCACATGCGGGGCCTGACGAAGGCCTATACCGGCGGCAAGAAGGTTCTGGATAACGTCAACCTGTCCTTCTACCCTGATGCCAAGATCGGCGTGCTCGGCATCAACGGCGCCGGCAAGTCGACGCTGCTCAAGATCATGGCGGGCATCGACAAGGATTTCACCGGCGACGGCTGGGTGGCCCAGGGCGCGCGCGTCGGCTACCTGCCGCAGGAGCCCCAGCTCGATCCGAACAAGTCCGTCCGCGAGAACGTGATGGAGGGCGTGGCCGAGAAGCAGGCCATGCTCGACCGCTACAACGAGCTCGCCATGAACTACTCGGAGGAGACGGCCGACGAGATGACCGAGCTCCAGGACCGGATCGAGTCGCTCGGTCTGTGGGAACTCGACTCGAAGGTCGACCAGGCCATGGAGGCGCTGGGCTGCCCCAGCGACGAGCAGCCGGTCGCCACCCTGTCGGGCGGCGAGCGCCGCCGCATCGCGCTCTGTCGTCTGCTCCTGTGGGAGCCAGAGCTGCTCCTCCTCGACGAGCCGACCAACCACCTCGACGCCGAGACGGTGAACTGGCTCGAAGGCCACCTGCGCCAGTACCCGGGCGCCATCCTGATCGTGACCCACGACCGCTACTTCCTCGACAACGTCACGAGCTGGATCCTGGAGCTCGATCGCGGCAAGGGCATCCCGTACGAGGGCAACTACTCGTCGTGGCTCGTGCAGAAGCAGAAGCGCCTGGAGCAGGAGGGCCGCGAGGACATGGCCCGCCAGCGCTCCATCGCCCGCGAGCAGGAGTGGATCGCGGCCTCACCGAAGGCCCGCCAGACCAAGTCGAAGGCCCGTATCACCCGCTACGAGGAACTGGTCGCCAAGCAGGCGCAGAAGGTCGACGCCACCGCGCAGATCGTCATCCCGATCACTGAGCGGCTCGGCCAGAACGTCATCGAGTTCAACCACCTGTCGAAGGCCTTCGGCGACAAGCTCCTGATCGAGGACCTGTCGTTCAAGCTGCCGCCGGGCGGCATCGTCGGCGTGATCGGCCCGAACGGCGCCGGCAAGACCACCCTGTTCAAGATGATCACCGGCCAGGAGAAGCCCGACGCCGGCGAGATCAAGATCGGCGAGAGCGTGCACCTCGGCTATGTCGACCAGAGCCGCGACGCCCTCGATCCGAACGCCACCGTCTGGCAGGAAATCTCTGGCGGCAACGACATCCTCTACTTCAACAAGCGCGAGATCAATTCGCGCGCCTATTGCGCGGCCTTCGCGTTCAAGGGTCCGGACCAGCAGAAGAAGGTCGGCGTGCTCTCGGGCGGCGAGCGCAACCGCGTCCATCTCGCGGCCACGCTCCGGAAGGGCGGCAACGTCCTGCTCCTCGACGAGCCGACCAACGATCTCGACATGGAGACCTTGCGGGCGCTCGAGGAGGGCCTGGAAGATTATGCCGGCTGCGCGGTCATCATCAGCCACGACCGCTGGTTCCTGAACCGCATCGCCACCCACATCCTCGCCTTCGAGGGCGACAGCCATGTGGAGTGGTTCGAGGGCAACTTCTCCGACTACGAGGCCGACAAGATGCGCCGGCTCGGGGCGGATTCGATCATGCCGAAGAAGATCAAGTACAAGAAGTTCTCGCGCTGAGCGCCACGGCACCGGGGATGCTCGCCATCCCCGGGGAACCGGTCAGCCGAGACGCACCCGCGCCTCGGCGAGGATCGCCGACAGGCTCTGCGCGAGCGGGATCGCCGGCGTCCACCCTGTGGCGGCCGCGAAGGCAGCCGGGTCGCAGCCCTCGCTGCGCACGCCCGCCGGCCGGACTCGGTCGGCCGCCACCCGGACCGAGAAGGCCGCATCCGTCATGGCCCGGAGCGCGTCGAGGATCTCCGAGACCGGCGTCACGACGCCGGACCCGACGTTGTAGATGCCGCCATCGGGCAGGTCGTCGATCCGCTCGATCACGCGCAGGCACGCCGCCGTGAAATCGGCCACGTCGAAGAAATCGCGCCCCGCCGAGAGATCGCCCACCTCCAGAACCGGCGGCGCAAGGCCGCGCTCGATGCGGGCGATCTGCCCGGCGAAGGAGGCGACCACGAAGGTCTCGCTCTGCCCGGGCCCGATATAGTTCGACGGCCGCAGCACGAGATGCTTCACGCGGGCATTGGCCAGCACGTCGCGCAGGATGTACTCGCAGGCGGTCTTGGTCCGCCCGGCGATGGTGTCGGGCCGCGGTGTCACGCTCTCGTCGGGACACGCCCGGTCCCGGAAGGCCTCGCCGTAGACCACGGACGCGCTCAGGAACACGAGGGCCGCGCGGGTCTTGGCCACCGCCTCGGCGAGGTTCAGGGTCCCGAGCAGGTCGGCCCGCCACGCATAGGACGGCGTCTCGCTCGACTGGGCCACCGAGGCCAGGGCCGCGAGATGGAAGACGAGGGTCGGGCGGAAGGCGGCGACCGCCTCGGCGAGCTTGCCGGCATCGAAAGGGTCGACGTCGAGGAAGGTCACGCCGTCGAGAGGCGGCTGTGCGCTCCGATCGATGCCGAGGATGCGGCTGCCGGGGGGAAGCCCCTGTCGGAGCGCCTCGAGCAGGCGGCGGCCGAGGTAGTCTCCGGCTCCGGTGACGAGGACGCGCATGAACCCAGCCCCTCCCCGGCTTGGTCGGCGGAACGCCGGGATTGATCCGCCGCGTCTATACCGGGCCCGGCCGCGACGCGAGTGGTGTCGCCCGGCCGCGTAGTGGCGCCTTTGTCGACGTCTGAACAAAGGCGCGTGATCGGTGCACTCTCCGGCGGCGTTCGCGCTGCAGTGCGGTATCATTGTGGAATGGCTGCAGGCCGCGCCAGACCTGCGGCCCTGCCGGTGATGGATTGCGTGAAGAGCATCGACGATCTCGAGCGGCCCACGGACGCGAACCGGCGGCAGCCGGTCTCCCGCCCGCCCGCAGGACAGAGGCCTGCCAAGCCGGTCCGCGACGCGCGGGTCGACGTGCTGCGCGGCTTCGCGCTGCTGACGATCTTCGTCGACCACATCCCCCGCAACGCGCCGGCCCTGTTCACGCTGCACAATTTCGGGTTCTCGGACGCGGCCGAGATCTTCGTGCTGCTGGCGGGCTATTCGTCGATGATGGCCTATGGCGGCCTGTTTCGCCGTGCCGGAATCCGGACGGCGCTCGTCCGCATCGCCCGGCGCTGCCTGCGGATCTACCTGTTTCAGGCGGGCCTGCTGCTCGCCACCCTGGTCATCGTCCGGATCTGGATGGATCTCACCGGCCTGACGCCGCGCTTCGGGGTCGCCCCGCTGCTCCAGATGGGGCTTCTGCCGGGTCTCCTGCGCGGGCTCGCGCTGAACGCGCTGCCCAATTATCTCGACATCCTACCGCTCTACATTCTGCTGCTGGCTCTGTTTCCGCTGGTCTATTTCGGCATGCGGCGCGGGGTCTGGGGCGTGCTGGCCCTGTCGGGCACCGTGTGGCTCGCCGCCAACCTCGACTATCACCTGAACCTGCCGAACGCCGCGGCGGTGGATGACGGGTGGTACTTCAACCCCTTCGCGTGGCAGTTCCTGTTCGTGATCGGCGCGGCCCTGGCGCTGGCGATCCGCGCCGGGGACGGCCTGCTGCCGCGGCGGGGCTGGGCCGTGGCGGCCGCCTGGGCCTACCTGGCCTTCGCGCTGTTCCAGGGGGGATCCTGGGCGGAGTGGGGCCTGCCGGATCTCAGGCCGCTCGCCATCGGTGTCCCGGACAAGAGCCACGTCGCGCCCCTGCGCCTGCTGGACATCCTGGCCCTGACCTACCTGCTGTTCAGTGCGCCGGCGGCGGCGCGCTTCTGCCGGCGGCCTTCGCTCCGGCTGATCGATGCCTGCGGCCGGCACTCGCTGGAGGTCTTCGCGGCCGGATGCCTGGCGGCGCTCATCGGCCGCATCCTCTATCGCACCTTCGACGCTACATGGCCGCTTCAGGTCGCGGTCAATCTCGGGGGGCTCGCGGTCATGCTCGGGCTCGCCCACGTCCGTGACGCCCGCCTCAAGAGGGCGCCGGCTCCGGTGCGCGTCCGCCCCTGATCGGCCAGAGGACGGAGGGGACAGGATGCCGCGGATGCGCCGCAAGGGCGACCTTCCGGAGAAGATCTGCGCCCAGTGCGGCCGCCCCTTCGCGTGGCGCAGGAAGTGGGAGCGCGTCTGGGACGCGGTGCGCTACTGTTCGGACCGATGCCGGGACGAGGCCAGGACGGCGCGCAGGCGCAGCGACGGGCAGGCCTGAGCCGGCCCGTCACGTCTCGTCGGCGTGCAGGGCGGCGAGCCCGGACGGCGTGTCGACATCGAGGGCGGTGGCCGGATCACCTGGGATCTCCAGCACGTCGGCCCGCCCCTTGAGGACCGGCCCGGCGCCGTGGTCGCCGGTGAGGCGCGCGATGTCGGGGGCGAGGCGGCGCAGGTTGAGCAGGACCGGGTTTCCGCGCCGTCCGTCCTGCACGGGGACTACGGCGGCCGGCTCCGGCTCGGAGCCCGCGAAGGCTTCGGCAAGGCGGTCGATATGGGCGGCCGTCACGCGCGGCATGTCGCCCAGCATCACCACGGCTGCCGTGCAGGAGCGCGGCAGCGCCGCGAGGCCGGCCTGCAAGGACGTCGCGAGGCCGGACCGGAAATCCGGATTCTCGACGCGGATCAGGTCGAGCCCGTCGAGCGCCGTGCGGACCGCTTCCGCATGCGCCCCGAACACGGCCACGACCGGGCGCGGCCTAGCGCCCAGGGCCGCCTCGGCGGCGTGGCGCACCAGCGGCTTGCCATCGAGGAGCGCGAGAAGCTTGGGTTCCGGGCCGAAGCGGCGTCCGAGGCCCGCGGCGAGCAGAACCGTGCCGACCTCAGGCATCCGCGTCGGACTCCTCTCCGGCGGTCTCGCCCCCGGCGCGGGGCTGCGGCCGGGAGACGATCTCCATCAGCAGACCGCCGACCCCCAGCGCGACGATGTCGGCCCGGGTCACCGGCAGATCCGCAAGCAGGCGGTGCAGGATCCAGTCGAAGCCGTTCTCCTTGGGCGAGCGCGCGCAGCCTGGCGCGCCGATCACCGGCACGTCCCCGCGTGTCCCGACGAGGAGCAGGTTGCCCGGATCGACCGGCATCCCGAGATGCGCGACACGGCCGCCCGCGGCCTCGATGCCGGCCGGGATGACATCGCGCCGGTCGGCGATGGCCGAAGCGCCGAACACCACCACGAGATCCGCACCGGCGCCGTCGATTGCCCGCGCCAGGGCCGCGGCCACGGCGGCGTCGGCGTGCGGAACCCGGATCTCGGCGACGATCTCGGCACCCGCCGGGACGAGACGCTCGGCGAGCACCCGGAGCGTCTTGTCGATGGTCGCCTCCTTGAGACTGGGAAGCCGGGTCGAGATCACGCCCACGCGCCGGCGGCGATACGGAGCTACCGCGAGGACGCCGCCCTCGGTCGCCGCGCAGGCGTGGGCAAGCACGGCCCCGGGCACCGCGTACGGGATGATCTTCACGGTGGCGACCATCTCGCCGGCGACCACAGGCTTGAAGCGCGGCAACGTCGCCACGGTCACCGCCTCGTCGACGGCGTTGACCGCATCGATCCCGGTGGGGTCCAGGGTCAGGACGCCCGCACGCTCGGCGAAGAGGTTGCACCGGCCGGTGAAGGGCGCCTCCACGCGCAGGTTCACCCCACGGAGATGACCGGCGAGTTGCGCGGCAGCGTCGTTCTCGCCGACGTCGCCCGGTTCCAGGGCGGCCGCGACGATCTCGGAGAGGCCGGAACGCGCCAGATCGCGTGCCGTATCGTGCGCGATCACCGCGCCCTTGCGCAGGGTGATGCCCTCGCGCCGGACGGTGTGCGCGCTGATCAGGCCGGCCGCCTCCGCGACCGGCACGGGGCCGAACCTCACGCGACCTCCGGACGGGGTGCGCGGCGCAGGTCCGCCACGATCTCGGCCAGCACGGCGAGCGCGATCTCGGCGGGGCTCACCGCCCCGATGGGAAGCCCGATCGGCGCGCGGATCCGACCGATCTGCTCGGCCGGGAAGCCGGCCTCGTTAAGCCGCGCGACACGGGCCGCATGGGTCTTCCGGGAGCCCAGCGCACCCACGTAGAAGCACCCCGCCGTGAGCGCCGCCTTGAGCGCGGGATCGTCGATCTTAGGGTCGTGGGTCAGGGCAGCGAGCGCGCAGTACCGGTCGAGCGGCGGGACCCGTGTCCCGAGCGCCGCGTCCGGCCATTCGGCCACCAGTTCGATCCCCGGGAAGCGCTCGGGCGTCGCGAAGGCGGTGCGGGGGTCGATCACCGTGAGCGCGAGGTCGAGCCCCGCCGCCATCGGCGCCATCGCCTGCGAGATGTGGACGGCGCCGATCACGACCAGACGCACCGGCGGCACCTGCACGGTGAGGAACAGCGTCCGCCCGTCGGCCTCCACGAGGCCGCTCTTGCCGGAGGCGAGATGCCTGCCCAGCCGCTCGCCGAGCGGATCGGCGGCGATCTCCGCCTCGCGCACGAGGCGCTGAGTGCCGTCGGCAATGTCGGTGACGAGGATCGCGGCCCGGCGCGCCGCCCGCTCGCCATTGAGTTCCGCCAGGATGTCGGCCCGCATCAGTCGACCCGCTCGACGAAGACGCGGATCCGGCCGCCGCAGGACAATCCGGCCCGCCACGCGGTCTCGTCTGCGACGCCGAATTCGAGGACGCGCGGCGCGCCCGCCTCGATCACCTCGATCGCCTCGGTGATCACCGCGCCCTCGACGCAGCCCCCCGAGACGGAGCCCAGGAAATTGCCCTCGCCGTCCACGACGAGGTGGCTGCCCACCGGCCGCGGGGCGGAGCCCCAGGTCTCGATCACGGTGGCCAGCGCCACGGCGCGACCGTCGCGCCGCCAGGACTCGGCGGCGGCAAGAATATCTGTATCGGTGCTGAGCATGGCCTCGAGGACTTTCGGCCGGCGGGCGCCCCCCGCAACCCTCAGGTATGGTCCGGGCGTCGCCGTGCAAGGCGCCCCCTGCGCCTGTGAGCAGGGGGCGCATATTACGAAACGATGGCGGAAGACGGCGCGCGGCAATAGTCTGTCACCGCAACCTTTCGCGGAGACGACGCCCTGGGAAGTGTCCGGCATGTCCAATCCACATCCTCATCCTGAGGTGCCGGAGCGCGGCGGAGGCCCCGAGAGGAGAGCAGCTCGCCGCTCTTCATGGGCCCGGCTTGGTCCCCTGACCACATGAACGCCCCCGATCCTGCACTCGCACGGGCCCTCCGGACGGACCCGCCGCGGTCTGCGGCGCACCGGCTGTGGAAGCGCGTCACCCGGCCGATCGGCGACGCCCTGCCGAAGGGTCTCTACGCGCGCTCGCTGATCATCATCATCGCCCCCGTCGTCCTGCTCCAGTCGGTGATCGCCTACACCTTCATGGAGCGGCACTGGCAGCTCGTCACGAAGCGCCTGTCCGCCGCGGTGACGGCCGACGTCGCCGCGCTGATCGACATCTACGAGAGCTATCCGCAGGACAAGGATGCCGAGACGCTCTCGCGCATCGCCGGCGAGCGGCTGAACCTCGATCTCGACATCCTGAAGGGCGCCAAGCTGCCACCGCCGGGGCCGCGGCCGTTCTTCTCGATCCTGGACGAGGCCCTCTCGGACGAGATCCGGCGTCAGATCCGGCGGCCCTTCTGGATCGACACGGTGGGAAGGTCGAACCTGATCGAGATCCGGGTGGCGATCCCCGACGGGGTGATGCGCATCACCGCGCGGCGCAGCCAGGCCTACGCGTCGAACTCGCATATCTTCCTGGTCTGGATGATCGGTTCATCGCTGGTCCTGCTCGGCGTCGCGATCCTGTTCCTGCGCAACCAGATCAAGCCGATCCTGCGGCTCGCCGCCGTGGCGGAGGGATTCGGCAAGGGCCGCGAGATCGAGTTCCGGCCCCGCGGCGCCCGCGAGGTGCGCCAGGCCGGCCACGCCTTCATCGAGATGAAGCGACGGATCGAGCGGGCGATGGAGCAGCGCACCACGATGCTGAACGGCGTCAGCCACGACCTGCGCACGATCCTCACCCGCTTCCGCCTCTCCCTGGCGCTGGTCGAGCAGACCAGCGAGATCGAGGATCTCAGCCGCGACGTCGACGAGATGAGCCGGATGCTGGAGGGCTACCTCGCCTTCGCGCGCGGCGATTCGGCGGAGCCCGCCACCCCGACCGACATGCGGGCGCTCCTGGAAGATCTGCGCACCGACGTGGAGCGGCTCGGCGCCCATGTCTCGGAGGTCGAACTCGTCGGCGCGCCGGAGGTCACCGTGCGCCCGGGCGCCTTCCGGCGTTGCCTGTTCAACCTCGCGGCCAATGCCGCACGCCACGGCGAGACGGTAGCGATCTCCGGCCGGCTCGAAGCCCGGGCCTTCTTCGTCTCCATCGACGACGACGGGCCGGGAATCCCACCCGAAAGCCGCGAGGAAGTCTTCAAACCGTTCGTGCGGCTCGATGACGCCCGCCAGGATGCCGGCGGCTCCGGGCTGGGATTGGCCATCGCCCGGGACATCGCGCGGGCCCACGGGGGCGACATCGCCCTGCACGACAGCCCGCTGGGCGGCCTGCGGGCCACCGTCCGGGTCCCGGCCTGAGGCCGGGTCAGGCGTCGGCGGGCCGGCGCAGGCGCAGGAACTCCGCCTGAACGTTCCGGATGAGATGATCGAGGCTCGCCTCGTCGAGGGCGGCGCGGGCGAGCCGCTCACGCAGGTCGGCCTCACCGGCCCAGGCATACCCTGAATCGTACGGCAGGTGACGCCGCAGCAGGGGACTCACGACGCTCTCGCGCCGGTAGGCGGGATGACGCAGCAGCTTGCCGATGTGGAGCGTGAGAATATCGACATTGGATATCTCAGGCCCACCGCCCCTCCATGTGACCGATGATCGGCTCATACTGGTCCGTCCTCCTGAAACGCCAGTATCGAGCCAAATGATTGCGCATCGGTGTGTGTCCGGCCGGACCGGCGAAAAACTGCCGCCTGCGGGGTCCCAACCTTCGCGGCAGGGTGATATGCAGGTCCGCTTCCCATGAGCCGCGGCCAACCGCGCGCCGGATCCGAGTGCCGAACATGAACCCGCTCGTCCCCCTGTTCATCCTCATCTCCCTGCCGCTCGCCGCCATCGGGCTGGTGCTCTACACCGACGAGGGCATCAATCCGGACCTGTTCTACGCCTCGGTGAAGACCTTCGTGATCCTGGGCGCGATCGCGGTGGCGATGTCGTTCGGCGCGATGAAGCTCGCCGAGCGCACCAAGCACTGAGTCTCCACGTCCCGGAGGGCGCGATGCTGCACGTGGTCCCGGCTTTCTCGCGCATCGGCGAGGAGAACGCCTTCGCGGTGCTCGCCCGCGCCCAGGCCCTGGCCTCTCAGGGCCGGGACGTGATCAATCTCGGCATCGGCCAGCCGGACATGCCGACGCCCGCCCACGTGGTGGAGGCTGGCATCAAGGCCCTGCGCGACGGCCACCACGGCTACACGCCGGCGGTTGGCATTCCGCCACTCCGCGAAGCCGTGGCCCGCGACATCCATCGCCGCCACGGCGTGGAGGTCTCGCCCGATTCCGTGATGATCGTGCCGGGCGGCAAGGTCACCATGTTCATGGCGATCCTGATGTTCGGCGAGCCCGGCGCCGAGATCCTGTATCCGGATCCCGGCTTTCCGATCTACCGCTCGATGATCGAGTTCACCGGCGCGACGCCGGTGCCGGTGCCGATCCGCGAGGAGAACGGCTTCGCCTTCTCGGCGACCGAGACGCTGGCGCTGATCACGCCGAAGACCCGACTCCTGATCGTCAACTCGCCGGCCAATCCCACCGGCGGCGTCACGCCGAAGGCCGAGATCGACGCCTTGGTGACGGGGCTCGCCGATCACCCGGACGTGGCAGTGCTGTCGGACGAGATCTACGGCACGATGACCTACGATGGCGAGCGGCACCACTCGCTGCTGAAATATCCCGAAATCCGCGACCGGCTGGTCTATCTCGACGGCGCGTCCAAGACCTACGCGATGACCGGCTGGCGCCTCGGCTGGTCGGTCTGGCCGAAGCCGCTCTACGACGCCGCGCGCAAACTCGCGGTCAATGCGCATTCCTGCGTCAACGCGGCGACCCAGTGGGCCGGTATCGCGGCGCTCGATGGTCCGCAGGATTGCGTGGCCGATATGGTCGCCGAGTTCGACCGGCGCCGGGCGATCGTGGTGGACGGCCTGAATGCTTTGCCGAACGTGTCCTGCATCGCCCCGAAGGGCGCGTTCTACGCTTTCCCGAACATCTCCCGGACCGGATGGAAGGCGAAGGCGCTCGCCTCGACCCTGCTGGAGGAAGCGGGGGTGGCGGTGATCGGCGGCCCGGATTTCGGCGTCCACGGCGAGGGCTACATACGCCTCTCCTATGCCAACTCGGCGGAGAACATCCGGCGGGCGCTGGCGCGGATGGGCACGTTCCTCAGCGAGCGTAAGCCGGGCTGAGTCCGCCCGGGCACTCATCGCCGCCTCCACCTTAGCCTGAAGTGCCCGCGTCAGCGGACCTCGAAGGAGGTCTCTGGGGATCACGGCGACATCTGGAGGTCCTCTTCGAGGCCTCCGCTGCGCTCCGACGCCTCAGGATGAGGTGAAGACTGCGACAAGAACGGTCGACCGCGCTTCGCCTCACGACTTGCCCGCCACCCGCTTGTCGATCCAGCCTGAGAGCCACTCGGCGATGTCGAGGCTGTTCTTGTCCTGCATCAGCATGTGTGAATTGCCGTGGATGCCGATCTCCGGCAGCAGGATCAGCTCGGCCCGGCCGCCGGCCGCATTCGCCGCCGCCACGAAGCTGCGGCACTGCTTGAGCCGGGGGGCCCAGCGGGGTGAGGCGTCGACATAGTCGCCGAACAGGACCAGGATCGGCAGATCCTTGTACGGAGCCAAGTCGTCCTTGGCCGGATCCGGGCAGGCCGCGGGCTCGATGGCCACGATCGCGCGGATCCCGGCGCGGTCGAGGGCGGCGGTCTGGAACGGGTAAATTCCCGACTGCGAGTGCGAGATCAGCACCGCGCCCTTGAGGCGCTTGGCGAGCTCCGACAGGGCCGGCACGGTCGGATTCGGCACTGGAAGCGCGGCCGACCAGTCCGGGACCATCTGCTTCCAGAACTCGGCCTGGGCCTCCAGGGGGAACTGCATGCCCGGAAAGACCTTGGGGTATTCGGGCCCGAACCGGAAGATCGCCCAGGCCGGCTCCCGCCCGGCCGAGAAGACCGCCGGCAGTGAGTTCGGATCGGCCCGGCCGGTCTTGACCGCGTTGATCTGCGCGGGGCTTGCCGCCGAACGGCCGCGCCAAGCCTGATCGATCACGTAGGTCGGGAAGCCGCGGCGCAGGAAGAATTCGTCCCAGCCCATGCGGCCGTCGGGCGTGGTCTCCCAGGTCTTGCCGGTCAGGCAGCAGCCATGGATCAGGACCAGGGGTGGCCGGGCGGCCGCGACCGGGATCTGGTAGCGCACATAGACCTGATCGACGCTGATCGTACCGGAGGGCGCGTAGGCCGGCAGCGTCGAGAGCGTGTCGGACGCGACATCGCGGCCGCCGACGAAGAAGCTGCCCTGCTCGGCTATAGTAAGCGGCCCGGCGGACGGCTCGGCGGCGCTGGCGCCGCTACCGAGGATCAGCATGGCCGTAGCTGCCGCGTAGACGGCTCGGCGGGCGCGTGACAGCGCGGGCACTGACATCCCTGACATGAAATGACCCGGCCCCTCCATCTTCGGGCCAGCTGAGCCCCGCCATCGCCGGATAGACCTAGCACGAAGCTCGACGGTGATGGGAGGCCTGAAGGCCGGGCTGAATATTGCTCAGGCCGCGATCTCGCGCTCGACCCGATCGGTCGCATCGGCCGGCAGATCCAGGGCTTCGGCGAGCATTTTCAGGAACTGCCGCTCCTGAAGCGTGTCGGGATCGATGGCGAGCCGGGCCGCCGCGTAGATCCGCGCCGCTGCGTCGGGGCCCGCGACCCGCTCCGCGAGCTCGTCGATCTCGGCTGGGCTGGCAAGTTCGCGCTCCAGCCAGGACTGCCCATCCGCGTCGATCCCGGCTTCGGCGACGGCCGTGTCGAGCCGCTTGCGCTCCGCGGCGTCGATCATCCCGTCCGCCGTGGTGGCGGCCACCATGGCCCGGAGCATCAGCCGGGCCTCGTCCTCGCCGACATCGGTGAAATCCGGGCCGCCCGTCTCAAGGGGTGCCGTCCCGCGCAGGGCCCGGAAGGCGAGGCCGCCGATCAGAGCGAGGCCGCCGAGCGCGGCGCCCGCAGCGAGCCCGCCGCGCCTGGCGCGCACCAGCGCGTCGACGATTCGCCTGCTGTCCGCCATGCCGTCCTCCCGGTCGTGATCTCCGAATCCGATCGGAAACCATCCGGGAGGCGCTCGGGTTCAGCCGCGCTCAGGCGTCGGCCTCGTCCTCGTCCTCGTCGATGTCCACCAGAAAGACGATGTCGGCCTCGTCCTCTTCGTCCGCATCGGCGTCGGCATGACGGGGATCGTCGGTGAAATCGCCCTCGCCGTCATCCTCCGCCAGGGCATCCTCGAAGATCTCGATCTCGTCCTCGGTGGCCGCACGGACCTTGAGCGCGGAGGTGCCGTTCCAGAGCGGCTTGCCGTCGCTGGTCATCGTGCGGATGTCTTCCTTGAAGCCCTCGCAGGTGAAGAGGTCCTTGGCGGACGCCTCGTCGCTGTTGATCACCGCAACGGCGGTGCCGTCGATCTCGAGCGTGAACATGGCCGGCATCCTTCTCGCAACCGTCCCCTGGCGCGCCTGGTCGGAGGATCGCGCCGCGCCGATGCTGTAGGGACGAACCGGACGCCCGCCAAGCCCGCCAGACATGAATAAACGGCCCAGACCCTGCCGGGCCGGCGGCTCACACGCCCGCGCCGCGCGCGATGGCGCGCTTGACCACGCCCTGCACCTCCGGATTCGACAGGAACAGGTCGTGGTTGATCAGGCCGCCGGCGTAATCCGAAGCGTCCGCGACGCGCACGCCCAGCGCTTCGAGCTTGGCGCGATCGGCGGCGCCGGCGCGGACACCGCCCGCGAGGGCGGCCGAGAGTTCGAGGGCGCGGTCGTTGGTGGCGGAAATCACGGTGATCTTCGAGACATCTGGCCCCAAACGGGCGACGCCGTTGGAGAACAGGTCGAAATCGATGTCGGGCGCCGCCAGCACGACCGCGCCGATGCGAGACATCGCGGGCTCGCCCGCCTCGGCGCGCAGCATGCGCAGGGTCTCGAGCGTCAGAAGCGTGCCCATCGAGTGCGCGACGATGTTGATCCGGCCGCCGCTCGGCGAGACGGCAAGGGCCTTGAGCAGGTCCTCGAACGCATCGCGCGACCACAGGGCGCTCTCGCGGTCGTAATTGTAATCGAGGGTCGCGGCGGCCGACGGCCACGTGAACAGGCCCGAGACGCCGCGAAAGCGGATCCCGTCGGAGAGCCGGGCGGCACTGACGGCGGCCGATTCGAACGATTCGCGATAGCCATGCACGTAGATCAGCACGTCGCGGCCCAGCGCCGCCTGCGCGAAGGCCTCGGCGGCGCCCGGTCCGGTCTCGGATTTCGGCACCGCCCCGATCGTCCAGTCGCCGGTGATGACGGACGAGACCTTGCCGAGCAGGGAGCGGTCGGGGGGCGACAGACGCACCTCGGCGAAGCTCAGGCCGCGACCGCGATCGCTGCTGAAATACGGCGGGCGCGGCGGGCTGCCGACAGGCTTTCGGGTGGTGGCGACCAGCAGCACCGGCATGACGTCGAGCGCCGACTGCTTCTCGGGCAGCGCCGGCCCGGTGCCGAGATCGTCGGTGACGCAGGCCCCGAGGGACGGTGCAAGACCCGCGGCGCCCGCGAGGGCGCCGAACCGGAGAAGGATGCGGCGTGAGACGATCTGGCTCGACATGATCCGGGTGCGCTCGGGCGGGGCCCCTTCCGTCGCGCAGGATCATGACCATGGCGGGGCATGCCGGTCGTCGGCCGCTGTGGAGTGCGGGCAAGGCGCGGTTTGTTGTGCGCGGGACACAGCGCCTCCGCCCCCAACGCTCGACCGGTGGCCTCTCGACGGCGGCCCTCGCCGCCGCCATGAAGGACACATGACGCCACCCATCGACATCGAGAGCCTGCGCGAGCGCCTGCTGCGCGGCGACCGCGCCGCCCTGGCCCGGGCCATCACGCTGGCCGAGTCGAAGCGGGCCGATCACCGGGCCCTGGCCGCGGATCTCATCGACTCGGTGCTTCCGCAGACCGGCAAGGCGATTCGGGTCGGGATCACCGGCGTGCCGGGCGTCGGCAAGTCGACCACGATCGACGCCCTCGGGTCGAACCTGACGGAGGCCGGCCACAAGGTGGCGGTGCTCGCGGTCGACCCGTCCTCCTCCCGCACCGGCGGCTCCATCCTCGGCGACAAGACCCGCATGGCGCGGCTGTCGCACGATCCGAACGCCTTCATCCGTCCCTCCCCCTCCTCCGGCACACTGGGCGGGGTCGCAGCCAAGACGCGCGAGACCATGCTGCTCTGCGAGGCGGCGGGCTTTGATGTGATTCTGGTGGAGACAGTGGGCGTCGGTCAGTCCGAGACTGCGGTGGCCGACCTGACCGACTTCTTCCTCGTGCTGATGCTGCCCGGGGCCGGCGACGAACTGCAGGGCATCAAGAAGGGGATCCTCGAACTCGCCGATATGATCGCGGTCAATAAGGCCGATGCGGGCGAGGCCGAGCAGCGGGCCAACGCCGCGGCCTCGGAGTACCGGGCCGCTTTGCACATCCTCACGCCCGCCTCCGCGACCTGGACGCCACCCGTGGTGACGATCTCGGGCTTCCACAACCTGCGCCTCGATAGGATGTGGGCGAAGATCGTCGATCACCGGGCGAAGCTCACCGCCACCGGCGAGATCCAGGCGAAGCGTCGGGCGCAGGACGTGAAATGGATGTGGGCTCTGGTGGACGAACGGCTGCATCAGCGCCTCGTCGGCTCTCCGGAGGTCCGGCGCCGCACCGCCGAGGCTGAGGCGGGCGTCGCCCGGGGCGAGACCTCGCCGGCCGCCGGCGCCGCCGCCATCGCCGAGCTGATCGGCCTCTGACGCGCGCCGATTCGCCATGATGGCTCGGCTGCGGGCCGGTGCGCATAAAATCGTGATGGCACGGGGCACAAACGCGATCTCGCGCGTTCGGTGGACGACGGCGTATCGAGCGGCGCCCCTGTCTCGGCGCCGCGCTCACGTCCAGGAGAGTGCCATGGTTGATACGGATCGGATCGTCGGCGGTGCCAAGGAGGCTGCCGGCAAGGTTCAGGGCGCGGCCGGCGATTTCGTCGGCTCGAACCGCGACTCGGTCGAGGGGCGCTTTCGCGAGGCCCAGGGCCAAGCCCAGAACGTCTACGGGCAGGTGAAGGACAAGGCGCGTGACCTCGCCGACCGGGCAAGCGACTACGCGAGCGAGGCCTATGATCGCGCCGGCGATGTCTACGAACAGAGCGGCTCTTACCTGCGCGATGGCCGCGCCTATCTGCGCGACGGGCGCGCCGCGGTCGGTGCGCGCGTGGAGGAGAACCCGCTGGTCGCGCTGCTGATCGCGGGTGCGGTGGGCTACGGGCTGGCTCTGCTGATCCACGGCCGCCGCTGATTCAGGGCGGCCCCGTCCTGGCTTGGACGGGGCCGCTCATCATGCCGCCGGGTTCGGCTAAGAGCGTGCCCGTCCGCCGCTACTGCGCCGTCCAGCCGCCATCCATGCTGATGTTGGCGCCGGTGATCTGGCTCGCCGCATCGGAGCACAGGAACACGGCGAGGGCGGCGACCTGTTCGACGGTGACGAACTCTTTGGTCGGCTGAGCCTTGAGCAGCACGTCCTCGATCACCTGCTCCTTGGTGAGCCCGCGCGCCTTCATGGTATCGGGGATCTGCGCCTCCACCAGGGGCGTCCAGACGTAGCCCGGCGAGATGCAGTTCACCGTGATCTTATGGGGCGCGAGTTCGAGCGCCGCCGTCTTGCACAAACCCGCGATCCCGTGCTTGGCGGCCACGTAGGCCGACTTGAACGGCGAGGCCACCAGCGAATGTGCTGAGGCCGTGTTGATGATCCGGCCCCAGCCTCGCGCCTTCATGCCGGGGATCGCGGCGTGCATCGCGTAGAAGGCCGAGGACAGGTTGATCGCGATGATCTGCTCCCACTTATCCGACGGAAAATCCTCGATCGGCGAGACGAACTGGATGCCGGCATTGTTGACCAGCACGTCGACGGATCCGAGCGCCGCTTCCGCCTCGCGCACCATGGCGGTGATCGCCTCGGGCTTACTCATATCGGCGGCCGAGTAGCGGGCTTTGACGCCGTAGGTGCTCTCGATTCCGGCCCGCGTCTCCTCGATAGCCTTCGCGTCCCCGAAACCGTTCAGCACGACGTTGGCCCCCTCGGCCGCCAGAGCGCGGGCGATGGCAAGACCGATGCCGCTGGTGGAGCCGGTGACGAGGGCGGTCTTGGTCTTGAGCGTCATGGAGCCTCCTGGGACGCGGGCGCGCCGTCGATCGGGGTTCGGGCACCGCGGTCGCGGTGGGACGGGTCGAGGACCTAACTAGCGCGCGGAGGCGGCGCCGGCACAGGGCCGCCCGGTTGCGGGGCGTGCCGGATGTCACCGGCCTCTTGCCCGGCCCGCGCCTGAGCCGGGAAGGCAATCTCCACCCGCAGGCCCGGAGCGTTGTCGGAGAGGTGCAGCGTCCCTTGGTGCAGGCGCACCACGGCGTTGACGAGACTGAGACCCAGCCCGAAGCCCGGCCGCGAGCGGGCCTCCTCCAGCCGGACGAAGCGGTCGAGCACGTGGGCGCGCTCCGCCTCCGGAATGCCAGGCCCGTGATCGGAGACGGCGAGCCGGACCGAGTCGCCCGCACGCCAGGCCTCCAGGGCTACGCGGGCCTCCTTTCCTTTGGACGCCGCGCCATATTTCAGGGCGTTGTCGATGAGGTTGGCCAGGGCCTGCCCGATCAGCTCGCGATTGCCCGCGATGATCAGGCCGTCCTCGGCGCGCACGTCGAGGACGAGACCCTGATCCTCGGCGACCGCCTCGTAGAGCTCGCCGACGCCCCGCACCGCCAGGCCGATATCCAGCGGCATCAGGATCTCCCGGGCGCTGCCGGCCTCCAGCCTGGCGATCATCAGGAGGGCGTTGAACACCCGGATCAACCCGTCGCCCTCCTCGATCACCGCTTCGAGGGCGGCGCGCAGCTCATCCGGCGTGG